>OZ007012.1:0-2395635 GCA_963931435.1 uncultured Coriobacteriaceae bacterium | reverse complement strand
CACGCACTGCATCGCGAGCGGCGCGCTCTCGTCAACCTCGGGGGCGGGCATCTCGTGCACGATCATGTCGAGCAGCGGGTACATGTTGTCGCCATCGGCCAACGGGTCGAGGCGGGCGTAGCCGTTGACGGCGCTCGCGTAGACCACGTGTTCCATGGCGAACTCGAGCTGCTCATCGCTGGCGCCGAGATCCGCCATGAGGTCCAGGCAGTCGTTGTAGGCGCGGTCGGGCTCGGCGCCGGGGCGGTCGATCTTGTTGATGACGATCATGATCTGCAGGCCGCAGGCGATGGCGTGCGAGAGCACGAACCGCGTCTGCGGCATCGGCCCCTCGAACGCGTCGACGAGCAGGAGGGCGCCGTCGGCCATCTTGAGCACGCGCTCGACCTCGCCGCCGAAATCGGCATGGCCGGGCGTGTCGATGACGTTGATCTTGACGCCCTTGTACTCGATGGAGCAGTTCTTGGCCAGGATGGTGATGCCGCGCTCGCGCTCCTGATCGTTGGAGTCGAGCACGCGCTCCTGGACCTGCTGGTTGGCGCGAAACGCGTCGGTGGCGCGCAGCAGCTTGTCTACGAGCGTGGTCTTGCCATGGTCGACGTGGGCGATGATGGCGATGTTGCGGATGTTCTCGACACGCATGGAAAATCCCCGTTTCTCAACTTGCACAAACGTATGAAATTGTAAAACATTTTTAGATGAGCGGTTGCTCTTCTCC
This sequence comes from uncultured Coriobacteriaceae bacterium, assembly GCA_963931435.1. GTDB lineage: Bacteria > Actinomycetota > Coriobacteriia > Coriobacteriales > Coriobacteriaceae > Coprousia. Next base: position 2,394,917 of record OZ007012.1, on the reverse strand, counting down.
GGCGGGCGCGGGGTCGCTCCATACAAAATCATCGCCGGCGCCGGCGTTGTCGAACGCCACGTAGGCGGAGTATCCAACCGGAAGGGCGCGCTCGTAGAAGCTCACCAGCACCGCATCCTGATAGGCGCCCTCGAGCTGCACCGCACCGGTGCAGGCATAGGCGTAGCGGTCGATCTCCCCGAGATCCTCCGAGGCGCTTCCCCGACGGCGCTTCACGATGAAATCACGCGCGGCCTCCAAGCAGGCCTCCTCGCCGTCATCTGTGAAGACCGCTTCGGCGCGGCCCTGCGCCGCGTCCTCGACGCACACCGCGACGCCCGGATCGCGCCCCTCGGCGAGCTCGTCGAGCATGAAGCCGATGAGGTCGCAAACCATCTCGTCGAGCTCCGGCGACACGGAGCCGCGGTTCTGCTGCTGGTTGCTCATGTCGCGATCCTTTCAGATTCCATCGGGCACGGCCATTCTAGCACGTGGAAGGCGGGGAAGGAGCACTATAGCTGCGACGCCTCGTCCGCGATCCGCTGCGCGGCGTCGCGCTGGCGCATCAGCTCGCAGGCGCGTTCCTGCAGCACCTTGGCCTGGTTGCTCAGCGTGAAGATGTCGACGATCCCCCATACGGTGAGCATCGACGAGACGGAGAAGGCGAGCGTTCCGATGAGGCCGCCCATGCGCGCGGTGAAAAGCATCACCAGCGCCGCGATGACGCTCATGGTCACCATGCCGCCGCGTCGCTCGCGCAGTGTGCGCGCCTGCGACGACACCATCAACCGCGCCGCCTCGGCTGCGCGGGCGCGCGCCTCGGCCTCGAAGGCAATCTGGGAGGGGGTGCGCGGCGCACGGGATCCGGCGGCCTTCGATGAGGCTCGTCCACGTGGCGCACGGGCACGGGTGGACCCCGAGCCGGCGCGTGACGAGGTGGTATGCGCGGATTTGAGCAGCACGTCACGAGCCTCGTTGATGCGCGCCATCTGCGTCTCGGCCCGGGCGCGCAGCTTCTTGTTTGCGCCGAACTTATCGGGATGGAGCATCTGGGCGAGCTCGCGATAGGCCAGACGCACCTCGTCGGCGGTGACGCCGGCGTCCAACCCGAGCACGGTCAGCGCCTCCTCGCGCGTCATGGCCGCTCCTTTCCAACCGGTTGCGCACCCCATGGTAGCAGAGGGTTGGGGGGGCGCTGCGGCGCTTCCAGCGCCTTGCGGCGGCTCCCGGCAAACGCTCACGCGTTTGCTCGGGATCCGACCCCGAACGGGGTTCGATCCCCGCGCACGCCCCTTGCATATGAAGAAACCTCGCCGTAGCGAGGTTGACTGATCGGGGTGGAGGTTAGGGGGATCGAACCCCTGGCCTCAGGCTTGCAAAGCCCGCGCTCTCCCAGCTGAGCTAAACCCCCAGATGTAGTAATAAACACCCCAGCGGCGACTCGGCTCTCGCTGGGGTGTTTATTGCGAAAGAAATGGTGGACCTGACAAGATTCGAACTTGTGACCTCCCGGTTATCAGCCGGACGCTCTAACCAACTGAGCTACAGGTCCATCGCACTCGGATATAATAGCCTGCCCCGCATAGGTGCGTCAAGACTTTTTTTGAAAGAAGATCACGCGGCGAAGATGTGGGTTCGCGATGGAGTTTTCCATCCGCCTCTCCATGCCGACTGGTCGCAGAACAGGTCCGACACATGGCGCGAGCAGCCCGGTTGGATTTATCCCAATCCTCTTCAGACGGGTGTTGGATTTCGACCGATATCCTTCCGACGACGTTCAGATCTGCTCGATACGCTTTTCCTCCCGTTCGAGAGAGGAGAGCATCATGAACATCATCAGACCATCCACGCGAAACCGCGCTGCCTCCGATCCTCCAGGGCGGCCTCGGGCGAAGTGCCATCACATTGCCCTTGCCCTGCGAAGCGGGGTCCCATGGTTCCTTGCGCTCGTTGTCTCCATCGTGCTCGTGGTGCCCATCTCGTTCGCACGCAGGGCGTTCGGCATCACACCGGGTTCATCGGTGTACCTCGAGACCGCCAGCGCCATCCCTTACGGAGGCGGGGGTTCCACGAACTACTTCTGGGTCGACGGGCAGGTGGCGTACTGCTCCAACCCCCAGGCTTGGACGCCGTATTCGGGGTGGTACACCAAGAGCAACCTCGAGCTTCCCTCCTCCAATGCGGATTGGACCGTTGAGGACGTCCGCACCATCCTGTGGTTCGGCTACGGCGGTCCGGGGTTCGACCGCAGCATGTGGCCCCAAACGGATTGGGACGGCTCAACGGTCACCGACGCCGAGCTTCAGGCCTACACGCACATCTTGGTCGCCGACCGCATGTGGTGCGATGGCGGACGGGCCCTCTTCGGCTGCAGCCAAGCGTTCAAGCAGTGGTACGCCCCCAACTTCCTCGGCTACGCATGGAGCGGTGGACCTGCGCCAAGCGACCCCGCAGGGCATGTCGCCGCCAAGATGAGCGCGCGCCAGGACGAGGTTCCCGATCAGGACGAGTTCGATGTCTACATGATCGACACCGGCTACAACGCCAACATCGGCACCGGCGAGAGGTCCCAGACCATCGTGACCTTCGTCTACCATCCCAAGGTGACGATCACGTTCACCAAGACCTCTTCCAATGCGACCGTCTCGGATGGCAACGCCTCCTATGCCTACACCGGCGCCGTCTACGAGATACGCACCGCAGCCGATGACGCGCTCGTCGCGACCATCACGACCGATGATGAGGGACGGGCGCAGCTGCGACTGCAGCCGGACACCGCATACTACGCCATCGAGAAGCAGGCTCCCCAGGGCTTCGTGGCCAACCCGGACCGCATCCCCTTCAACACCGGTGATGGAGCATACGTCAATCTGCCCGACGCCCCGGGGACGGTGACCCTCACCATTTGCAAGACCGATGCCGCGACGGGTGGAGAAGCCCAGCCGGGGCTCTCGCTCGAAGGCGCCGTCTTCACCGTGGTCGATGCGAACGGCGTCTCGCACGAGGCGACCACCGACGCACAGGGCAGGGCTTCCGTCGAGGGGTTGCCGCTCGGCACCTGCACCGTGACGGAGAAGGCGGCACCCGAGGGATACCGCGTCATCCAGGGCACGCAAACCTACACCGTTGAGGCCGGAGAGCTGCCTGAAAGCGGCGTTTTCGAGCTCGAGGTATCGGATGGGTACGCAGAGATGCCCGTCGCCTTCGATCTCGACATCGTGAAATACCATGATTCGGGCGCTGAAGGGTCTGGCGTGCAGCATCCCACGGCAGGCGTCCAGTTCCAGATCATCTCAGAGACGACCGACGAGGTGATCGCCACCCTCACCACCGATGACGCGGGGCGTGCGAGCACCGAGGGGGCTTGGTACGGAACGGGCGAGGCGCCCGAAGGCATCGGCGGGGCGCTTCCCTACGACCGCGCGGGCTACATCGTCCGCGAGGTAGCCGAAACCACCCCGGACGGCTACCAGACCGCGCCCGATTGGCATATCACCCCTGAGGAGATGGTGGATGGCGCCACACTCCACTACATCGTGGACAACGACTTCGTGGGCAGCCGCATCCAGATCGTCAAGACGGATGCCGAGACCGGCGAGGTTCTGCCCGTTGCGGGATTCACTTTCCAGCTCCTCGATAAAGACAAGCGGCCCGTAACCCAAGAGGTCTGGTACCCGAACCATCAGGAGCTCTCCGCGTTCACCACCGACGATTCGGGAATGGTCACGCTCGCGCAGGCGCTCGTGCCGGGGACCTACTATCTGCGTGAGGTCGCCTCGGTACCCCCTTACCTCGCTGAGGATGAAGACATCCTTGTCAATTTGCCTGATGATGCGAGCGTCCCGACGGTGACCGTCATCAACGTTCCCGACCACCAGGCCATGGGCATGGCGACCATCGTGAAGACCTGTTCCGAGCACGACGGAGGCACCGGATCCTGCGCCGGCAAACTCGCTGGAGCCGAGTTTGATGTCATGGCCCAGGAGGATGTGGTGGGCATCGACGGACGCCTGCTCGCCTGCGTCGGCGAGGTCGTGGATCACGTCACCACCGATGACGAGGGACGCGCCCGAACCGGCAAGCTCTATCTCGGATCCGGCGCGGCCTCCTACGCCTTCGTCGAGACCAAGGCGCCGGCGGGCCACGCACTCGATACGACCCCGCATCCCTTCACACTCACGTACGCCGACGCGCATACGCCCCTCGTGACCGCCGAGGTATCCGCCTCAAACGAGCCAACGACCATCCTGACCGAGAAGACCGACGCCCAGACAGGTGAGCCCTTGGGCGAAGCCCGCTTCGCTCTCTGGCGCGCTGACGATGAGATCTCCGCCGAGCCGCAGCCTGGCAAGGCCGCGCTCACCGTACGGGCATCCGAGGCTGCCGAGGTCTCGCTTGAGCACCGCGCGACCCACGCCACCATCCAAGCGAATCTTCCAGATGGCTGGCATCTCTCGGTGGAAAACGGGAGCGAGCGCTACATCTTGGGTGACCACGCCACCACGCTCGATGCCGGCACCTACCGGATGCTGCTCGAAGACGCTGCTGGCAAGACCGTGCCCTTAGGAGATGATGAAATCGCGTTCGAAGCGGGATGCGCGCACCATCTATCCCACCAAGCAGGCCTTTTGGGCACAGCGGATACGATCACCGTCACCACCGAGCCCTTGGACGCCCGGAAGATCTCGCTTCCCCATTCCGAGGACGAGGATGTCTTCCAGGCCCTCGACATCGATGCCGGATCTTGGACCCTCGTCGTTGACGGCGAGGACCTGGGACCGCTCGATCTGGGTGCAAACACCTCGGTCGCGGGCGCCATCCAAGATGGAACCTTCTGCGAACAGACGGTTTTGAAACCGGACGCGCATGTCGAGAATCTGGCAACGGATGCCGAGGGGCATGCGCGCGTCGACCATCTCGCACCGGGAACCTACCGCATCCGCGAGACGGATGCTCCCGAGGGATACATCGTCGATGACTCCGTCCAGACCTTCACCGTGGACGATCAGGGCCTAATCGAGGGTGCGTCCCTGCACGTCGTCCCCCTCTCCAACGACTTCACCAAGGTGGATCTGTCGAAACGGGACGCCGCGAGCGAGCAGGCGGTCGTCGGTGCAGAGCTCGCGCTTCTCGATGACCAGGTCAACGAGATCGCCTCTTGGACCACCGACGAGGGCGACCATCGGATCGAGAGACTTGCTGCGGGATCATATCGCCTTGTCGAGGTTCTCGCGCCGCGGACCTACGATCTTGCCAACACCCTGTCCATCACCGTTGAGGAGACCGCTGAACCCCAGCGCTTCGTCCTCTACGATGAGCCCATAGAGGTCTCCGGTGAGGTCGATAAGCGCCAAGAGATCGCCGAGCCCACCCGCCCCTACGCGCAGCCCGATGCCCTCGAGGCGGATGGCGGCTCGAACCGCGCCGCGGCGCGCATGGGCGACGATGGGTCCTTCGACTACTTCATCGATATGCGCTCGACTTCCCGTATCTGGGTCGACGAGTTCACGCTGACCGACATGTTTGATGAGAGCGCTCTCGCCTCGACCATCTGCACGGGCATCACCACACCCGTAGCGACGGGCGACTTCGATGGAAAGGTCAACGTCTGGTATGCGACGACCGCCGGACAAGATTCTGCAGAGGAAGAAGGATCCCAAGCGGATGAGCCCGCAGCGAACGCGACTCTCCAGGACGGGCATGAGAACCCCTGGTTGACCCACCCCGACACGCAGGAGCGCCTTGGGGACGATGGACGCGTTCTCTCCTATGACGGCTGGAGGCTGTGGCAGCGCGACGTCGATCTCTCAAAGGCGACTGAGCTCAGCGTCTCCGAGCTCACCCTCGCCGAGGGTGAGCGCATCGCGGGCATACGGTTGGAGTTCGGCCGCGTCGATGACGCGTTCACCACGCGGTCAGACGGTTGGGACCGAGATGATCTGAAGGCGGAGCATGACGACGTCGAGCCCGCTCAGATGCAAGCAGGCCAGACGCAGGAAGATGCGTCGGGAAGCCCGCTCGTGGTGCACATGCGGGCCACGGAGGCGTACGCTCCTTCGATCACGCTGGTAAACGAGGCCCAGCTCGACCTATACCGCAACGGCGGCTCCCTGGTCGAGACCGAGAAGCTTGAAGACCATGATCGGGACCGCGTGCTCCAGAGGCCCGTGGCGGCATCTCCCACCATCGACACCGTGCTCACCAACCAAGCGGACGGCATGCACACCGCGCTGCCAGGCGAGCTGGATCTTATCGACCATGTCGAGCTTGATGGGTTGGAGCCCGGCGTGGAGCTCACCGTCATCGGGCTGCTTCGCGATGCCGAGACGGGTGCGCCCCTCACGGATGAAGAAGGTAAGGTCGTGACCACCTCGACGACCATCTCCCCCTCTGCCGAGCAGGAGGTCGTCGATCTGCACTACGCCATGGACGCCTCATCCTTCACGAACACGAGCATCGTCGCCTGCGTCCAGATCGCTCTGGCCTCAGAGGAGGACGCCGAGCAGATGGAGCAGATCGTTGCCGTACACGAAGATCTGGACGATACCGACCAGACCGTCACCGTCCAGGACGCCGCGCACCGGCTTGCGCAAACAGGCTCCCTGCCCACGGCGGTGGCCTTCACCGGCCTCGCCGCCGTCGCCGCAGGCGCTGGAATCGCCCTGCGCAGAAGGGTCCGCCGTGCCTCGCGGTAACCCTGCCCGCCGCGCCGCCCGCCAGAGCTCCCGCTTCTGGCGGGCGGCGGGGGCCTTCAGCATGATCGTGCTGATGGGGGCGGTGTTCGCGCTCATGCTCGGTCTCGTCGGCCGCTTGCGAGCGGATGATGACGAGCAGTTCTATCGATCCCTTGCCCAACCTGCCCCCGCGGGCGATGGGGATGGCGAGCCGGACGTGGGATGGCTGGGAGACACCCCAAGTGCTGCAGCATGGCTCGAAGTCGAGGGGACGCCGATCTCGTATCCCGTGGCAGCTGCGGAAACCGCCCAAGAGGTGAGCTACTACCTCGGGCATCGCATCGATGGCACGCCATCCTCGGCGGGCTCGCTCGTCATGGACGAGCGTTCGAACGCAGAGGGGGAGCACGTGATGGTCTATGGGCACCGCATGGGTTGGACGGGCTCCATGTTCGGGAGCCTGTGGCAGAGATACGAACCCCGCCTCTTCGCGGAACTCGGATGTGCGCGCTGGCACACCCCAGGGGGCGTGGCGACGTTCTCGCCACTTTGCGCACTCGTCATCTCCGCCGACGATGAGGGGGTGCAGCGCTTCTCCTTTCCCGACTCCGATGACGTGGGCTCCTTCGCACTGCAGCTCGCGGAGCGCGCGGAAGCGCGAAGGAGCGACTGGCGCGTCGCGGCAGCCCGGGCACGACGCGTGCTCACGCTCGTGACCTGCACGCAGCCGTGGGAGGGCACGCTGGAGCGCACCCTGGTGGTTTTTTGCTCTTGATGGTCGAGAGGGAAGAAGCCGGATATGAAGTTCCTACTCGGTGACGGCATCCCCCGAAAGGGTCCCGTCTGCGGCTGCGGTGCCTTCGGGAGCATCCCCTTCGAGCACGTTCATGCCGTCCGCATCGGTTGCGGTGTTCTCTCGAGAGGCCTCATCGGCCACCTGCTCCTCGCGGATGCTCGCAGGCGTGGACCCCTTTATATATACGAGATACGACGCGCCGAGACCGAGTGCGATGGCCACGACGGCGCCGATGAGGTAGGCGATCCAGTGCTGCCTGATGAACTTGAACATCGACGCCGTCACCTCCCTTCGCTTGCTCGCATCTTCCCCAATGTGGCGCTACGACCGACGGATAACCTCGGTCACCACGTCAGCGACCCGGCCGATGTTGTCCACGTGGACGTTGAACGCCTGATCCTCGTCGGTGCGCGCGCAGGCAAGGCGGGGGCCATCGACGCCGGCGATGGTGAGGGAGCGCAGGCTCATGGACATCGCGGCATAGGAATCGGTCGAGAGATAGGGCATCTCCACGGCACCGAACTCGTTGTGGAACGCGGCGGAGACGCGGCGCGCCAGGTTCATGATGCGCTTGTCGCCCTTGAGCACCCGGCGCTCGCCCTCGGTAGCGAGCATGGCGATCTGGCCCGCGCCCACGCACTCGAGGTTGATGAGGAAGACGCCGCGCAGCTTGTCGCGATGGGTGTTGAGAAACGCTTGCATGCCCGCATGCTCGTACTCCGAAGCGCCCGTCGCTACGAACCAGATGTCGTGACCCAGCAGCTCGTCATCGTCCATCGAGGTGATGGCATCGCGCAGCTGCTCGTCATCGATGCCCGGGGCGCCGGTGGCGCCGCCCTTCCAATCGTCATCGTAGTCATCGAAGTTGTCCCACGAACCGATGGAGCGACCGGAGTTCTTGGCATCGAAGTCGTCCTCGACACCCAGGTACTCGCTCATCGAGGGCTCGCTCTTCTTCTTGCGATGGAAGAGACCGCCGCGGCGCTTGGATTCCGCATGGTAACTGGAAGCGACCGGTGCGTTCGCCGAGATGGTGCCGAAGGCCTCGACAGAGGAGGCCGGGGGCGCCGGCTCCGGGGAGCTGATGACCGAGAAGCCCGCAGTAGCCGCCGAGCGGCCCTCGAACGACGAGGGAGCAGGAGCCGGTGTCGGGGCGGGTGCAAGGGGGTCACCCGGACCGGATGGATCGGGCAGGTCGAACAGCGATGCGCGGTTGGAGACCGCGGGCTGGTACAGAGAGGGCTGGGCGGGATCGGGCACCACAACAGGCGCGCGACGCGCGGGCGCGGCGGGCGCCTGGGCCGCGGGAGCGGATGCTACCGGAGTGCTCGACGCCGGACGCGATGCCGTGATCTGCGCCATGAGGGAATCGACCGTCTCGATGGGGCGGGACGCCGAGGCACGCTCGTTGAGCGCGGCCTGCTGGGAGGACAGCGCGGGAACCGCGACCGTCTCACCCGGGAGGGGCGCAGACGGCGCCTGGGAGGCGACCGTCGCGCCGAGGTCCTCGACATCCTCGGAAGCGGTGAACACCTGCGTGGAGCCTGCGTCGATCTCGACATCCTCCTCGGAGGCGGTGGCGCCGTCCTCTGCAGCATCCTTGTCCGCGACGGCGCCCGCAGCGCTCTCCGCGGAGAGCTCAACATCCTCGGACGCGGTCTCTTTCTCGTCGGCGATCTCGGTCTCATCCACCGGTGCGGCAACCTGGGTCTGGTCGAGCAGGGCGGCATCGACGGTCAGGGGTTCGGACTCCTCGACGGCGCTCTTCTCCGCATCGCGCGCCTCTTCACGCGCGGATGCGCGCTTCGCGGCCGCGTCGCGGGCGGCATGTTCGATCTCGCTCAGAGCGCTCTTGCCGCGCTTGAACGCGTTGCCGAAGAAGCGCGCGGCGCCCTCGCCCACCGCCGAAAGAGTGGAGGCGAGGGTGTTCTGCGTCGCCATGCTCACCTGCGGAAGGGGCATCCCTCGACGGCTGAACTCGAGCCCCTCGTCCTCATACGCCTCGCCGTAGGGCTCCTCGTAATCCTCTTCGAAGCCCCCTTCATCCGCGAACTCCTCGGCGGTGGGCTCCTCCTCATACTCAAGGGCGGAGGCATCCTCGTCCATCGAAGCCACCCACTCGTCGTCAAGCGGGTCGGCCGACGTCGCGGCGGCGCCCATCGGGGCCGGCGCGGCAGGTGCGGGCTCCGGCTCGGACATGTCGTACTCGATGACGCAGGCATCCGAAACCATGCCGAGGGAGCGCAGGGTCTCGACACCATAGCGGTAGTTGCCGGCGGCGTTTACGATGCTCGGCGCCGCGTCCTCCTCGACGGGCGCGGAGTCGGACTCGGGGGCTTCCTCGCCGTCAGGGGCGCCGGACGCGATGTCCCGCACGTCGAGAGCCTCGTCTTGCTCGGCCTCATCAACAGACGCGGCAACGGCATCTGCCACGCTCTCCGCAGCGCCGGCAGCGGCGCCGACGACAGCCGTGTCCCCCATGATGGCAGCCATGTCCATCGCCTGCGTCGCACCCGGATCGGCGACGGGAGCGGAAACGGTCTCGTCCGGCTCGACATCCGCCGCGTCGGCCCCATCCTGACCGAGAGCGACGTCATCCTGCTCAAGAGCCGCCTCTTCAGTCGCTGCCTCCGGTTCCTCGCCGGATTCATCCGCTCCCTCTTCCCAATCGAGATCGACGGGCGCCGCCTCCTGCTCGGACGCAGCCGCGGCAGCCGCCTGCGCGGCGAGCTCCTCAGCGATGCGCCGCTGCTCAGCGAAGTACTCCTCGAAGGGGACGTCCGCCGGGAACTCGTTCTCGCCCTGGAAGGGCGCGACGGCGTTCATGACGCCCAGCATGGCGGCGACGGAGGACTTGTTGCACACCGACCCCGTCGTGTACGGGAGGATGAAGCGGTTCATGATGATGGCGACCGCGTTGGCCAGCGGCACCAGCGCCGCGACCACCGCGAGCAACCAGAGCACCGTCTTCGCGGCGCCGGGGAACGGGAACAGGCGCAGGACGGCGATGACCGCGGGAGCGATCATAGCAGCCGGGAGCAGCTTGGCGAGAAGGGGCCGGTACAGGGCGTAGGGCATCTGCGAAAGGATGTCGGCGCGCGGCGAATCATAATGGGCGACCACCACCACGGGGCGGTTGCGCGGGGAGGCCAAGGGGCCGGTCGCCTTGTGGTACGCGATGACGTTCTGCGAGAGGCCGCCGGAACCCAGACTGGAGAGCAGGGGGCGCCCCATGCGTTCCATGGTGTAGAGCACCGCCGCGACGACGGCGAGGATGAGGCCGACGATGCCCAGCACCCCGCCGATGCCTATGAAGATCGCGCCCAGGAAAGCCGCGATGCCCAGGACGGCGGTGACGATCTTCTTCGAACCCGACGCGCTGAACTCCTGAACCTCAGGTTCAAACCCGTGGCGCGCGAAGATATGAGCGATGTCCTCGGCGGCGGCGCGCTCCTCCTCGCTGCATGCGGGCGTTATGCCCGTGTTCTGAAGGAGGTGGTTGATATATCGACGGGTAGTAGCCATGAGTGCTCCGTATCCCTGGTATCGCGATTGATCCGCCCGCGCGAGCGCGAAGGCGGATAGTGCTCGTATTATGTCGAAAGTATAGCGCGTGTTATCTGTTTCTGCAGCTATCGCGCCGAACACCGGAGGCGGGTACCGGGGATATTCCCGCCTTCTCCATATCGACTAGAATGACCTCCAAGTGCACCTGCAGCGGCCAGCGACCTTGCGAAGGAGGGGTTCACCATGCCATCCGATGAAGATCCAGAGGAGACCCCGGCACCGTCGCGCGTGGACCCCACCGCGCAGCGCCTGCTCAACCTCCTCTTCATCCTCAACGCTGCGCGCGGACCCGTCCCGACCTCCCGCATCGTCAGCGATTCCGACCTGGGTTACGGATCTTCCAACCCCGCCTCGGACCTGCGCAAGTTCCGACGCGACCGCACCAAGCTCGCCCAGCGGGGCATCATCATCGAGGAGATCCACCCGGTCGGCACCTCGGAGACCGAGGAGAGCTCCTGGGCCATCGACCGTGAACGAACGTTCGCTGCGGGCGGCATCGTGGAGGAGGCAGACGCGCGGGTGCTCATCCGCGCGATTGACGACTATCTGCGCGACCATGCGACACCTCTTGCCAAGCCCCTGCGCGCCGTGCGTGCCAAAGCGGTCGAGGCGCTCGCCGCGCTCAAGGGGGAGCTGCCCGAGCGCGCGGGACGCGAGGACGCGGCCGCCGACCCCGTGGCCGACGCGGTGTGGACGGCCCTCTCGCAGCGCCGGCGCCTCGTGTTCTCCTACACCAACGCGCGCGGCGAGGCCTCCGAGCGCAGCGTTGCCGTGTACGGGGTCTTCACCGAGCAGGGCCAACCCTATCTCACCGGCCTGGATGACAAGACGAGCACGGTGCGCACCTTCCGCCTCGAGAGGATCGAGCGCATACGCGCGCTGGGGGAGCCGTATCGCATCCCCTCCGACTTCGCGCTCGCAGACCAGCTGTTCCTCCCCTTCGACCTCGCAGACGAGGAGGCAGTCGAGGTGTCCTTCGCCTTCCCCTCCGCCCGCACCGAGCAGGAAATCCTCTCCATCACCATGGGGCGCGGGCGCATCGACCGCACGGAAGATGGAGCATGGACATGGACCACCACAGCGCGCAACCTGGACAAGGCGTCCGCCTTCGCGCTCCAGCATGCGCGGGACGGCATGCGTCCCCGCACTCCCAAACCCCTCGTCCAGGCATGGGGCAACCGGATACGGAAGGCGGTGGATGCCCATGAGCGCTAAGCGATCGCCGCGCAAGGTCACGCAGCCGCGCAGAAGCGACGAGCGCGTCGAGCGGGCGATACATCTGCTCGAGATCCTCTCATCCGTCGAGGGCTGCATCATCACCGAGCAGGAGGCGCGCGACGAGCTGGCCTGTACGGACAGCGAGCTCGATGAATGCCTCAATCTCATCTCGACGCTCTCCGACCGCTCCACGGGGGCGCGGGTGCGCGCTTGGCGCGACCATGGTGACATCGTTCTCGAGGGGGCGGACGCTCAGCTCGTGCCCCTGCGCCTCAGCGCGGGCGAGGGCGCCGTCCTGGCATCGCTCTTCAACGACCTCAACCTTGATGCCGCGGCGCGTGAACGGCTCGCAGCGGCTCTGCTACCCGACGGCGCTGGGAGTGCTCCGGCTATCCCGCTTGCGCCGAACGCAGCGTTGGGAGCACACTACCCCCTGCTCGCGGAGGCGCTCGACACCGGGCGCGCATGCCGCATCCTCTATCGTGCTCAGGCTGAGACGGAACCGGCTGAGCGCACGGTGGCTCCCCTGCGCACCGAGATCCTCGACGGGTGCGGCTACCTCATCGCGCGGAACGTCGCAAAGAATCACGTCCACCGCTACCGGCTGGAGCGCATCGCCTCCGTCATCCTGCTGGATAGGGCCCCCGCAGGAACCCAGCACCCATCGGGAGCCGCGTCGGATGCGGAAGGGGACGCGGAAGATGCACCCGCCCCCGCGCAATCGTTGGCGCGCGCAGGCGAAACCGTCCATCTGGAACTCGATGCGACCGAGGAACCTCCCGCTTGGGCGGGCATCGAGGAGGTGCGGTGCGGCGAGGGGGAAGGCGTCTGGAGCATCACCCTCAGGGTCTCCGCACGCCCCTGGCTCTTCGACCAGGTGCTCTCCTTTGGAGGACTTATGCGCATCACGGCGCCGGACTCCCTGGTTCAGGAGTTCACCGACTACAGCGAGAACCTGCTTCGCAACTGAGCCTTACGCTAACGAAGCGAGGACGCGCGTCCGCGCGGGCCGGGGCGGACGCGGGAGAGGGCGAGCCGGGGCCAACCATCGACGCCGGGCCCCGGGGATCAGGGGACGGGTGCCCTCGAGCGTCATGGGGCGGAAGCGGGTGCCGCGCCCGCCCGCTACGCGCCGTGATGGCTCTTGCGCCAGAGCTCCAGGTACCGACCCACCTGCGCCGTCTCGATGCGCTGGTAGGAGGCGGTGGGGAGCGACGAGAGGAACTTCTTGCCGTAGCCCTTGCTCACCAGGCGCGAATCGGCCAGCACAAGCACGCCCGTGTCCGATGACGACCGGATCAGGCGCCCCGCAGCCTGTTTGAGCTCGATGACCGCCTCGGGCAGCACGTAGCGACCCCAGGCTCCCTTTTCGCGCGCGTCGCGCTCGCAGGCCACGGGATCGGTGGGGCGGGCGAAGGGCAGCTTGGGTATGATCACGCACCGCAGCGTGTCACCCGACGCATCGAACCCCTCCCAGAACGCCTTGAGCGCGAAGAGCGACGATCCCTTCTCGGCTATGAAGTGGTCGCGCAGCTGCTTGGCCGAGGTCTGGCGCCTCTGGCATCGCAGCTCCAGGCCCCCGCGCGCCAGCTGCGGCTCGACGCGATCGAACAGCTCCTCCATGTCGCGCCGGTTGGTGAACAGGGTGAGCACCGAACCGCCCATCGCGCGGTGCACGTCGACGATCAGCTGCTCCATCCGGTCGAGATAGAGGTCTCGGCGCCGCGGATCGGGCACATCCGAGGCCACGACGACCGCCATGTTGCGATCGAAATCGTAGCTCGAATCGAGATGCAGCGCCCGATACGCCCCTGCATCGAGCCGATCGAGCCCCACCGCGTGGCAGAAGTGATCGAACGACCCGGAAACCGCCAGCGTGGCCGAGGTGAACACGAGCGAGTGCATCTCGGGATACCAATCCTGCGCGAACGCCGCGCCGATGTCGAGCGGTTCGGCGCAAAGAGCCTCCCCACCCGCCTTGATGCGCGTGTTCACCCGCACCGAGAACACGTAGCGCTCATCGGAGGCATCGAGGACGAGTGCGAGGGCGGCCAGCTGCTCGGCGAGGCGCCGCTCGATGTCGGCGGCATCGAGCACGAGGCGCGCGCTCTCCTGGGAAACCGCCTCCACCAGTGACTTCAGGTTCTTGTCCAGCTGTTCGAGGGCATCTTGGGCGGTCCGACCCGCGAGCACCACGCTCGTCCACTCGCTCGTGGCGCGGACGTCGGGGCCGAGCCAGAGGCCCTGGGGGTCGCCGCCACGCCCCTGCGCCGCCTTGGCGAACGACCGCAGCTCATCGAACACGTCGCCGACCACGAACGCGGCGCGGCGGGCCGATGAGACGGCCTTGGCGACGAGCCCGAGATAGAGCGTCGCGGCATCCGACGAGGCGAGCTCCGAGGCGAGACGCCCCAGCGCGCCCGTCTTGTCGCCCCCCAGGCGCTCCAGCAGCAGGCGCACCTCGTCCGCCGAAACCACCTGGGCCCACTGCCTGCGCGCCTCCGCCTCGATCGCGTGGGCCTCGTCGACGACCCAGGTGCGGATCGGGGGCAGGATCTTTCCATCGGCTTGCACGTTGCGGAACAGCAGGGAGTGGTTGGTCACGACCACATCCGCCTTCGCGGCGCGGCGGCGGGCCCCATGCACCAGGCACGCATCGGGATAGAACGGGCACAGGCTGCGTGCGCACTCGCGCGAGGCGGTGGTGAGCGACGAGCGGTCGACGCTCTTCCAGCGGATCCCCAACGCATCGAGGTCGCCCTCGGGCGATTGGCAGGCGAACGCGTAGATGACCGCGATGGCGGTGAGGGTGTCCGCCGGATCGCGCGTAGTGACGATCTCGGTCGCACTGCGGCTCATACGCTCCAGCTTGCGCAGACAGGGGTAGTGGTCATACCCCTTGAGCGCGCAGAACGACAGCCCATCCGGCAGCTCGTGCGCCAAGCGGGGCAGCTCATGGTAGATGAGCTGGTCGGCAAGGTTGTTGGATTTGGTGGCGATGCCCACCGTCACGCGGTTGCGGCGGGCGGCGGCGACGAGCGGCACCAGATAGGCGACCGACTTGCCCACGCCGGTACCTGCCTCTATCACGCGATGCTCGGCGCGCGCGAGCGCGTCGCGCACCTCGACGGCCATCGCGACCTGCTCGGGTCGCGGCTCATAGTCCGCATACATCCGGCTCACCAAGCCGCCCGGCGCGAAGGCATCCTCGATCTGCCCCGCGGAGGGCATGTCCAGATGGTCCAGCTCGTCGGCATCCACGCGATCGGGCGCATCATCGGATGCGAGCACGCGGGCGCGCTCCGCGACCAGTGAGAACGGCTCCTCGGGGCGCTCCTGTGCCAGATAGGAGAAGAGGGGGCGGTACGCCCACGCCACATCCGGATGCATGTCCGCCAGGCGCTGGAGAAGGCCTGCGGGCAGATCCGAGAGCGCCGTGAGGAGCACCCGCCAGATACCCGCGAGGGCGTCCACATCGTCGCCGGCGCGATGCGAGACGGCCGATGCCCCGAACACCTCGGCCAGGAAGGAAAGCTTGTGCGAGGCGAGGCGGGGGAGCGCTATGCGCGACAGGGCGAGCGAATCGATCCAGATCTCGCTCACCTCGCGCCCTCCGGGCACTGCCTCGATGAAGGAGCGGTCGAACCCGGCGTTGTGCGCCACCACCGGGGCGCCCTGCACGAACGCCGCGAGCTCGGCCACGGCTTCGCGCGCAGACGGCGCATGGGCCACCTGCGCGTTGGTGATGTGCGTGAGCTCGACGATCTCGGGGGGAATCAACCCCGAGGGCTTGACGAAGGTGTCGATGCGGTCCACGATGCGACCACCAGATAGCCGCGCCGCCGAGATCTCGATCAGCTCGTTCTCGCGCACCGACAGCCCCGTGGTCTCGGTATCGAGGATGACCACGTCCTCTTCCAGCAGACCGAAGTCACGCGTCTTCGCGCGCTCGGCGAGCGTGGCATAGGCCTCGGCGACGAACCGCGGCGTACGCGGCAGCAGGGCATCCTCCCGCATCGCTTCCCCCTTCTCGCCGGCGCCTACGCGCCCGCGCGCTCGAGCGCCAGCTCAACCAGACGATCGCACACGTCGCTGAAGCGCATCCCCGCATGGCGCACCTCATCGGGATACAGCGAGGTATCGGTCATGCCCGGGATGGTGTTCGTCTCGAGGATCACCGGCCCGCGCTCCGTGACGATGAAGTCGCTGCGCGAGAACCCGCTGCATCCCAGCGCCTGGTGCGCGCGGCATGCCAGCTCCTGGACGCGGGCGTAGGCGTCTGGATCTATTTCAGCGGGAATCCGATGCACCAGCGAGGGGTCAATATATTTGACGTCGAGATCGTAGAACTCCGCGTTCTCCTGCTTGCGAATCTCCACCACCGGCAGCGCCATGAGCTCAGCGCCCTCGAACACGCCCACCGTCACCTCGGTGCCCACGAGGCGCTCCTCGATGAGCGCCTTGTCCCCGTGCTCGAACGCCAGCTCGAGCGCACCCGCGAGCTCGTCAGCGGCATGCACCAGCGAGGCACCGTAGCTCGAACCGTTGACCGCCGGCTTGACGAAACACGAACCGCCCAGATCGGACACGATCGCCTCGCCATCCACATCCTCATCGCGACCCACCACAAGCCCTCGGGCGATGGGGATGCCCGCGCGCTCGTAAAGAGCCTTGGAGACGTCCTTGTCCGCGGCGCACGCGCTCGCGATCACTCCAGAACCCGTGTAGGGGATCCCGAAATAGGTGAGAACGCTCTGCACCATGCCGTCCTCGCCGCCGCGACCATGGAGCGCGATGAACGCCGCGTCATAGGAGCCGGAACCCAGGCGCGCCATGAAATCGTCTGCGGCCGGATCCAGCAGCTCGACCTGGCCGTATCCAGCTTCCTGCAGCGCATGACAGACGTTCTTGCCCGAGCCGAACGATATCTCGCGCTCGTCGGAGATTCCCCCTGCGAGCACCGCAATCCGCATGCTGCCACGGTCTTCAACCGCCATGGTAACCGCCCCTCTCCCGGTGGTTTTTTCATCGTAGCGCGCGTTTTCGCGCACGATACCCTATTGTACGTGCCCTTTGGTATAGATTGTTCCGGACACCCGTATCCTAAAGGAAGGCCTCTATGGAACACACGACGCGCACACGCGACATCCGTTCCCTCACCCCAGATGACATCTCATCTCTTGTCGCCGAGATGGGTCAGCCCGCTTTTCGTGCCAAGCAGTTGTGCGAGTGGCTCTTCGACAAGCAGGCGCTTTCGTTCGACGAGATGACCAACCTCCCCAAGGCGCTGCGCGAACAGCTGGCAGAGCGCTTCCAACTCGCCGCTCCTGAGGAAGTCGCCCGACAGATCTCCCGTGACGGCTCTCGCAAGTACCTGCTCCGCTTCCCTGACGGCGTCGCCGTGGAAACGGTCGGCATGCCCAGCCGCAACCGCCTGGCCGTCTGCGTCTCGACACAAGCCGGATGCGGCATGGGATGCGCGTTCTGCGCGACGGGTCTCGCCGGCCTCACGCGATCCCTCACCGCGCAAGAGATCGTCGACCAGGTCGTACATGTCGCCCGCGATCTGGGTGAACGCGTCACGAGCGTCGTCTTCATGGGACAGGGCGAGCCCTTCGCCAACTACGACGCTACCCTGCAAGCTCTGCGTCAGCTCAACTCCGAGCACGGTCTGAACATCGGCGCGCGTCACCTCACCGTCTCCACCTGCGGCATCATCCCAGGTATCCGCGCCTTTTCGAAGATCCCCGAGCAGTTCACTCTCGCTATCTCGCTGCATTCCGCCGTGCAGTCGACGCGCAACCAGCTCATGCCCGGCGTCAAGAAGTACACGCTCCTACGTCTCCATGAAGCGCTCCAGCAGTACACCGAGGCAACGGGACGCCGCCCGACCTATGAGTTCGCCATGATCGAGGGCGTCAACGACACAGAACCCGAGATGCGCGCCCTGTGCGACTTCTGCGGGGGAACACTGTGTCACGTCAATCTCATCCAGCTGAACGACATTCCTGACAGTCCATTCAAGCCCTCTCCGATGAAGAAGGTCGAGGATCTTCAGCGCCGCCTGCAAAACAGGGGGGTGGAGACGACCATACGCCTCAGCCGTGGCGCCGATATCGACGCCGCCTGCGGCCAGCTCAAACAGCGTCTCACCAGTCAGAAGCGTTAACTTTGCTTCCACAGGGTCATACTCGGACCAAGGTTATACCTGGATCCCGTTGACGCGTTTCATGTGAAACGGCGCTCCACCTGGAGCGCCGTTTCTTCTCAAATTTGCGTTGTAATTTTTGTTTGAGGTTAACTATTAGTTAGGTACCTTATTATATATCGTAACTACTATTTATTATAGCACTGGATTCCCTGACCCTTCTTGGCTCCGTATCCCCAAGAGCCTTCAACTCCGTGACCCTATACCCCTCCGACACTTCAACTCCCCATCCTTCTCGTCTTCCGGTCTCCAGCTCTTCAGCTCTTTCAATAGTTTGTCGTTGAATTCACCGGCCATCTCAACCATTACTCTTTAATCCCTATAGTCCCAACGCATCCCATTGCTGGGAGACCCACTCCTGATTCACCTTGGGGTTTCTTGTCAACTGAGCTGTCCTCATGGCCACATCCTCAGACATACCGCTGATCTTGCTCTTTGAAACAGCGAATACGTCCTGGATACTCCTGATGATCTTATCGCGTAGCTCTTCATCCGTCGCAATCTTGTAACCCACCACTGCACTGGTAACCACCATCACGCTTAAGGTGATTCCAAGGGATAGCGACTTTTTCATAGATCCTCACTCTCATGAATGATCTGATGAAGAATCTCGTTAAGTTCGTCTTCATCCTTGAACTCTATCTCTATCTTATTCTTTCCGCGTGAAGAGCGGACCTTGACGTTCGTATTGAACTGCTGCCTCAGCACTCGCGCTGCTCGCTTGAATGACTGCGGAGTAACCGGTCTTGGAGCTTTTGACGTCTCTCCGACTGAAAACAACGGGGCAAGGTTTTCAGTCGCTCGCACCGACAAACCCTCCGCGACAACCTTCTCAGCAAGCTTGATCCTGGCATCCTCATACGGTACAGCGAGAATCGCCCGAGCATGTCCAGCCGTTAGCTTGCCCTCGAAAATCATCTTCTGAACTTCCTCAGGCAGGTCCAGAAGCCTTAGCGAGTTGGTTATGGCCGATCGTGATTTTGAAACGGCTTTTGACAACGCATCCTGTGTCATACCACTCGCATCAATGAGTTGCTTATACCCTCGAGCCTCTTCCAAAGGATTCAGATCGGAGCGTTGCAGATTCTCGATCAGCGCCATCGCAAGCATCTCGTTATCATCAACCTCTTTGATGATAACCGGCACTTCGGTCAAGCCAGCAAGCTTCGAGGCCTGATAACGGCGTTCACCTGCTATGATCTCATAGCTATTGCCATGCTTCCGCACAAGAAGCGGCTGAAGCACACCATGCTCGAGAATCGACTCACTTAACTCTCTCAGCTCAGTCTCGTTAAAATGCGTTCGAGGCTGGTTTGGGTTGGGGACGATATCCTCAATAGGGAGCTTCGATTCCTGTTGAGACCCGCCCGTCTCATACTGCGCCTCACCGACGAGTGCATTCAAGCCTCTTCCCAATGCCTTCTTCTTTGGACTAGGCACGACGGATCACCTCTTTAGCAAGACTCATATATGCCTTTGCACCCTTGTTGTTGGGTGCATACTCTATGATTGACATACCAAATGAGGGTGCCTCGGACAGCTTCACGGTGCGTGGGATAAGCGTTTTGAATGTCTTGTCTCCAAAGTACGCCTTCACCTCATCAACGACCTGATTGGAAAGAGAAGTACGCGAGTCATACATGGTAAGCAGCACTCCATACGTATCTAGCTGCTTATTGAGCCTTCCTTTCACCATTCGCATTGACTCTAGCAGTTTCGTTACTCCCTCCAGTGCGTAATACTCGCACTGAATCGGGATGAGAACACTATCAGCCGCTGTCAATGCATTAATCGTGAGAAGCCCCAATGAAGGCGGGCAATCGATGAAAATGAAATCAAACTCGTCTTTCACACTATCAAGTAGCTCTTTTAGTCGTGTTTCACGCGCCATAGCAGAAACCAATTCGATCTCTGCTCCCGCAAGCTGTATTGTTGCCGGGACTACAAATACCTTCTTTGACCCCGTTTCATGGATAAGCTCCTCAAAGGGATAGTCGTTCAGCAGAGCATCGTAGATACAGGCGTCTAGCTCTTCCTTCTCGATTCCGAATCCGCTTGTGCTATTCCCTTGCGGATCGAAGTCGATGAGAAGCACCTTCTTGTTCTCTTGACCTAAAGCTGCGGATAGGTTTACTGCTGTTGTGGACTTCCCCACACCACCTTTTTGATTAATTATTGCGATAACACGCGTCTCTTTCACACTCTTAGATCGCTTTACATCGCGAAATCCCACGTCTCCTCCTTTGGTTCGTTTTCTCTTTGTTTACTGAGCAGATTGTTTCACGTGGAACATTGCGAAACTTCTCTTGTTCATTATGTTTCACGTGAAACAACGATGCAAGGACAAAGATGTTCCACGTGAAACATTGAATGAAGACAGAGGAGGATCATTGAATCAAGCAAGGGGATGTTTCTTGGCAGCACCTGCCTGACGAGGCAGAGATACGGAAGGGGACCCGGTCTTACGATAAATGAAGAAGGAACGATGACCTAACCCATCAGGGAGATCAAAATCAGACCTTTCCACAAAAGTCAGTCCACAAATGTCTGCAGCCTTCATTCCAGAGGAAGACTCATCGTCCGAAGGGACTCCCTTGCTTAAAACAAGAAGACCTCCCTTGTACAAAAAAGGAGATGCATACTCAATCAGAACAGGAAGGGATGCAACGGCACGAGCAACAACGCATGCATAATGAGAATTCTGTTGAACAGCAAGATCCTCAAGACGGGCATGGATGCATGAAACGTTAGAAAGATAAAGATGCGCTACAAAAGACTTAACTGCGTCGACTTTCTTTCGCACAGAGTCAACTAAAGTGAAAGATCGCTCACTCGTAATAGCAAGGGGAATGCCTGGGAACCCAGCACCAGTACCCATATCAAGGACTGGTCCTAAGGGAGCTTGAGCAACATAGGGACTGAAGAAAAGAGAATCTAGGATATGAAGAATCACAGCATCATCCAAAGAGGTGATCCTTGTAAGATTGAACTTCTTATTGGTCTCAAGAACGAAATCGAGATGCTTGAGGCTTAGCTCAGCTTGCTGAGGAGAGAGCTCGATATCAAAAGATCTCGAGAGCTTGATGAGCTTATCAACATAAGACGAATCTAGCATGGAAACCTCATTCAGACAGAAATCTACGAATCAAGAAATCGAGGCACAAAAAAGGGCATCCGAAGATGCCCTCATCATACCCGAAGAAACCGAACGGCTTCTATAAAGAAAGACGTCCTATAGAGGAGTTACAACCACATGGCGATCGGGATCCGTACCCTCTGAGTGCGTCTCGATGGAAACGTTGTCCCTTAGAGCAATGTGGACGAGCCGACGCTCGTAGGCCGTCATGGGCTGGAGGTCAACGGAAGCGTTCTGGCGAACCGCCTTCTGGGCGGCGCGCTCCGCCATGGCAACGATCTTGTCATGACGGCGGCTGCGATAGCCCTCAATATCGACGATGACCGGAAAACGGAAACCGAGCTTACGACTCACCAGAAGGGAGAACAGCGTCTGGAAGGACTCGAGCGTACGGCCATGACGTCCGATCAGCACAGCGAGGTCAGGAGCGGTAACATCCAAGATGACCTCACCATCGTCACCCTCGTACTCATCGATGGGGGAATCCGAGGCATCGAAAAAGCCCAGGATCTCACGCAGGATACCGAGAGCGACATCCACAAGGGTGTCGAGCTCCTCATCCGTCAGCTGGACGCCCTCTTTATAATGAGCCGCGATCTGAGCGTAGGGACCGGAAAGCTCAGCGTCTTCCACCGTGGAGACCTCTTCCAAAACCTCAGACATAGATACTCTCCTAATTAATAAGGTACCTAATTAGTGCTTCTTGTGAGGACGAGTCTTGCGCTCACGACGCACGACATCCACCTCGATGGGAGCGTTGGCAAGGCGCTCCTCCTCCTTGGCCTTCTCCTTCTCGATGATGCGCTGCGTCACGAACAGCTGCTGGACGACCTGCCACAGCGTGGAGACGTCGTAGTACAGCAGGACGCCCGCGGGAAGGCCCCAGCCGATGAACAGCATCATGACGGCCATGACGATGGAGGTCATGCGCATCGTGGATGCCTGCTGTCCCGTCTGGTTGCGGGACATGTACAGCTGCGGGATGAGCGTGAGGATGGCGAAGAGCGCAAGGGAGATGAGGTACGGCAGGGCCGCGCCGAAACCGGAGGCAAGTGCCGTCTGGGGCGAGGTCGCGAGGTTCGGCAGGATGCCGTAGAACGAGAACGAACCAGCCGACTCGGGGAAATAGAGGTCGAGCCCGCGCAACAGGGTGAACAGCGCCATGAGGACGGGCATCTGGATCAGCAGGGGCAGGCAGCCACCGAGCGGGTTGAACTTGTTCTCAAGATAGAACTTCTGCATCGCCTCGTTCAGGCGCTCGGGATCATCCCGGTAGCGATCCTGCAGCTCCTGCAGCTTGGGCTGAAGCACCTGCATGCGCGCCGTCGATTTGGTCGACTTCAGGAGCAGAGGCGTCAGGATCAGGCGAATGATCAGCACCAGGATAATGATGGAGAGGCCCCAGTCCACGGCAAACCCCTGGATGAACGCCAGGATCTGGGCGAGAATGCTAACGATCCAATCCCACATGAATACTATCCTTCCGATCGGGCGCGCCGTCAGGGCACGGGATCATAACCACCTTCGTGCAGCGGACTGCATCTGAGAATCCGCCGAAGAGCAAGAAAGCACCCGCGTAGCACCCCGTAGCGCTCGATGGCCTCGACGGCGTACTGGGAGCAGGTCGGGTGATAGATGCATGCGTCGGGCAGCAAGGGCGAGAGGCACCTCTGGTACCAGCGGATGAGCAGCAGGCACACACGGCGCATACGAACCCCCTAAGGTCAGCGGCGAGCGCGCCTGCAGAGAGACTCGAGCGCCTGGACGAGTTCGGCGTGAGCGGCCCGCGCCGTAGAGGGCGTGGCGAACAGGATGGCGTCGCACCCGGCGGGCGGCATGCCCACCTCGCGCGCGGCCTCACGCAGAACGCGCTTGGACCGGTTGCGGACGGCGGCGCACCCTATGCGCTTCGGTGCAGCGAAGGCGACCCTCCCCGGATCGCCTTCGCCGTAAGCAGTGCTTATTACCATTCGCATCAAGGGATGGTTGTAGCGCCTTCCCGACCGATACACGCGCTCGAAATCAGAGCGAGAAGAAAGAATCCTCATGCCGAACGCACGCAGCGCGAACTAGACGGTCAGACGCTTGCGGCCCTTGGCGCGACGACGAGCGAGTACGGCGCGGCCGCCCTTGGTGGCCATGCGGGCGCGGAAGCCGTGGGTCTTAGCACGCTTGCGCTTGTTGGGCTGATACGTACGCTTCATGATCAGTGTCCTCCTGCTGCAGTTAAGCAATCAATACATGCACGTGAGCTTTCAGATTGTAGGGAATATGGTGCGGAAATGTCAACAAATCACCGCGCAATCTCGACAACTCATCATACCGCCCGCCGCGCGTACTGAAAACAAAGCGAAGCGTAGGATTCTCTTTCAGAATCTTTCATCCACTTTTCCACAGGTCAATGGGAAAACGTGGAAAACTTTTCATCGCTTTTCTTCAGTTTTCAACAAGTTTTGAAAAGTTGTGGAAAGCTGCAGCGGGAAAAGCCGCGAGCGAGTATGCTCAGGAGGGAAAAACGATGATGGACGGAGACCATGGCAGACGACTTCTACCCCTTCGTGGATTCCGGCGATCCCGCGCCGGACAACCGCCATATAACCGGGTCCCCCGACGCCGTGACCGTGGCCGAACAGGGTGCAGACGAGGGCGAGGCGCGCGAGATCGCGAGCTACGCCACGCGCATATCGATCTACGACGACCTGTTCTCGACGCCGCGCGTGGTGGTGATCGACCCCGGCCCCGTGCGCTCCTACCTGGAAGAGGTGACCAACACGGTCTACCGCTGCATGAAGGAGCAGGGCGGCAGCATCTCGCTCATGGTCATCCGCGAGATCGTGGAGAACTTCATCCACGCGCACTTCATGGAGCCCATCATCTCCATCTTGGACGGAGGCAACACGATCCGCTTCGCGGACCAGGGGCCGGGTATCGAGGACAAGGAACGCGCCTTCGAGTTCGGCGTGACCTCGGCGAACCGGGGCATGAAGCGCTATATACGCGGGACGGGATCGGGTTTTCCGATGGTCCAGCAGTACCTTGAGGCGGCCGGCGGAGCCGTGTCGATCGAGGACAACCTGGGAGCCGGCACCGTGGTGACCGTGAGCGTGGACCCCAAGCGGGTTGAGGAGATCCGTCGCAGCAGCGCGCGCGGCGCTGCGGTGCGCTCGGGGGCGCCGAAACCTGGTGCGATGCCGAGCTCCGGCGGAGCAGCCGAGGTCGAGGACGGGAGACCCCGTGCGATGGGGAGCGCCGACCCGAGTGACGGGTCCGCCGAGATGCAGGCAGCAGGCGCGCAAGGCACGGGAGGCGCGGCGGGAGGGTACCCCGCGAACGGCATGGAGGCGTTCCCGGGAGACGAAATGGCCCACAGAGCAGCTGCGCGCGGGGCGGCGCCGTACGGAGCCGTTGCGATCGGACCCGGAGCGGCGGGCGGCGGGGCCGCACCTCTCTCCCCCTCCATGGCGGCCGAACCCAATGGGTGGCCGCAGCCCGCAGACGGAGGGCAGCAGGCGACGCCGGCGCCGGACACGTGGGTGACAGGTGCGGGCTACCTCACCCAACCCTACGCCGGGGGATACCCAGCAACGGGCTACCAGCCCTATGGAGGCATGGAGGGCGGCGGAGCAACAGCGGGCTATCCCGCGGGAGCCCATCCCGTAGCGGGTGCATGGGGCGCGAACCCCTATGCAGCGTCCTATGCCACGAACCCTTATGCGGCCACCCCCTACACGTCGGGCGCCTATGGAGCGGGCCCCCACGGGGCGGGCGGGACGTACGGCGGCGCGGGCTGGCCCGGGGGCTGGACGGCCCCAGGCGGTGGCGCGGCCGGGGCGGAGATGCCTGCGCCGATCGCGAGCGCGCCCGCTCCGTACCCCACACCTTCGGGCGCGACCGACGTTCCCCAATTGGTGATGGGACTCGGCCCGAACCAGATGCCGACACCGGCCCCGACGGGAGCGCAGACCCCGACGGGCGCGGCGTCCGCCAGCGGGACGGCGGGAAGGGCACCGCTCATCGGCGAGCGCGGCCTGCTCGCCCTGCGCTTCCTGATCGAGCAGGGCCACGCCGGCCCCACGGAGCTCGCAGACGCCTACGGGCAGTCGGGCCCCACGTGGTCGCGCGAGCTCACCGCGCTGAGCAGGCAGGGGTTCGTGGTCAAACAGGGCCAGAAGTACTACCTCACTGATCTGGGTGCCGGCTGGATCCAGTCGCACCGCCAGAACTAGCCGTACAGCACGTCGTCCGAGAGGGTAAGCCATGGACAACGAAGCCCAGATGATATTGGAGGACACCATCTCGTTCTGCGAGCGGGACGGGTTGGACGCGCGCCTCATCAACATGCTGCGCCAATGCGAGCCGATCTCGCTGACCGACGACGCACTCGCCATCGAGGCGCCGTCGCGGTTCGCCTACTCCTACCTGATGAAGCACCGCGAGACGCTCGAGCGCTATCTGGAGGAGATCGCGTTCATGCCGCTCTCGCTCTCGGTCACGGTGCCCCTGCCCGCGCAGCCGGGGGCACCGGGCGTTTCCCGTGAAACCGCGCCCGCCCCGGCACGGCGGCCGGCCCAGGCAGCGGCGCCCCAGATGACGACGCCCCAGATGACGGCGGCGCCCGCAACGGCGCCGTTCGGCCAGACGGCCCCCTCGCCGGCTCCGACCCCCTTCGCCTCGACGGCGGGGCGCCCTTTCCCGACCGCGCCCGCGACGGGCACAGGGGAGGAGCATGCCTCGGGTGCGGCGCAGGCGGCACCCGAGGCCCCCGAGTTCAAGATCCCGCCCGTCGAGTTCCCCGCAGCCGGTGAGGACGAGGGGAACGGGCGGGTGACCATCACCAACACCATCAGCCCCGACGCCCTCGCCCGCCTCATGAGCACCATGTCGGGCAGCCGGCCGGTGCAGACGCACCAGCACGCCGTAGCCGCGCCCATCACGGCGCCGGTCGAGGAGGACAAGTCGAGCGGCTCGTCCAAGTTCACGTTCGAGAACTTCGTGTGCGGCAACGAGAACAAGCACGCCTACAGCTCGGCCCTGCGCTTCGCCGCCATGGCCGACGAGCCGGGCACGTACACGTCGCTGTTCATATACGGCAAGTCGGGCCTCGGCAAGACGCACCTCCTGCTCGCCATCAAGAACCTGCTCGCGCAGGAGAAGCCCTACCTGCGCGTCAAGTACGCGAACTCCCAGGCCTACATCGACGACTACATCACCGGCTTGCAGGAGGGCAAGGTGGCCGCCGCGATGCGCGACTACCACAATGCCGACATCCTCATCATCGACGACATCCAGAACATCATCGGCAAGACGCAGTCGATCGAGAACTTCTTCCAGCTCATGGACGAGTTCATCCGCAACAACAAGAAGGTCGCGATCGCCTCGGACCGCGCGCCGAAGAACCTCGGGATGGACGAGCGCCTGACGAGCCGGTTCAACGCAGGGATGCTCTGCCTGGTATCCGAACCAAGCTACGAGATGAAGCTCACCATCCTGCGCCGCTACTACGAGCACACCATCCTGCCTGCCGCAGCAGGCGAGGCGCCCCAGCTCGCCTCGAACTCGCTGCTCACACAGGTGCGCTCCGGCGCGGGGCGGCTCAACGACGAGCAGATGAACCACATGGCGCAGGTCTCGGGCACCAACATCCGCGAACTGGAGAGCTTCTGCGAGCGCTGCGCGGGCGAGTCCTTCGAGCTGGAGCAGGAGGGCCGCGAGCTCACCGGCGACGACATCGACCGCATCGCCAACGAGTACTTCGACAGCGCCCACAAGAAGATCCACGTGGAGACGGTCCAGAAGGTGGTCGAGGACTTCTACCACGTGAGCCACGCGGACCTGATCGGCCCCCGGCGGACCGCCGCCATCAAGAACGCGCGGCACGTGGCCGTGTACCTGGCGCTCGACATGTGCGAGATGACCAACAGCGCGGTGGGCGCGGCCTTCGGCGGGCGCGACCATTCGACGGTGATCAACTCGATCAAATGGGTGGAGAACAAGAAGAAGGAGGATCGCTCGTTCGTGGACGACCTGCAGCAGCTGCGCAACAAGATAACCCTGCGCTCTTAGCACGGGCACCGGAGCGCCCGCAAAACCGGTGGGAAAGCTCCCCACAACCGGTGGAAAACCACGGGCGCCCAGTGGAAAAGATCGAAGGGGCCGCACAAGGTGGAAAACAAGGAGTGCTATCAACAGCGCCCGGTCGAAAACTTTTCCGGCCCCATCCTGCCCAAAGAAGAGTAATCCACAACCTCAACCGTCCTATTACAATTACTAAAGAGAAATACTTATATAAGTAAAAGAAAGGCGCGCCATGAAGTTCACCGTAAGCCAGACATCGCTCTCGGAAGCCATCGCGACCGTGCAGAAGGGCATCGCCTCCTCCTCGACGCTCCCCATCCTCTCCGGCGTACTCGTGCGTGCCCGTGACGGGGTGCTGGAGTTCCAGACCTCCAACTACACCACCTCCATCCGTCACCGCATCGCGGCGCATGTGGAGGAGGAGGGCGAGACGGTGATCCCGTGCAAGATGCTCTCGAACCTCATCAAGACGCTTCCCGACGCCCCGGTGTACTTCGAGACGGTGGACCGGCAGATCGCCATCGCGTGCATGAAGGCCCACGTGCGCCTGAACACTCTCGACGCCGCCGACTTCCCCGAGTTCCCCTCCTACGCGATCGAATCGGCGGTGGAGCTGCCGGTGAACATCCTCTCGGACATGGCAGCGCGCGTGTGGCGCGTGACCTCGACCGACAAGGCGCGCCCGATCCTCGGCGGCATCCACATGACGGTCGAGAACAACACCATCCGTCTCGTCGCCACCGACTCGTTCCGCCTGGCGGTGTGCGACACGCAGGTGGAGACCTCCAGCCTCGAGGGAAGCTTCGAGCTCAACGTGCCCGCCGAGGCCATGAACGACGCCCTCTCCATCATGCATGAGGAGCCCTCGATCCTGGTGGGGTCCACGGACACGCAGGTGGTGTTCGAGGCGGGCAACACCTGCTACGTCTCGCGGCGTCTGGAGGGGACCTACCCCAACTACAAGCAGCTCATCCCCGATTCGTGCGTGACGAGCGTCAAGATCGACGTCGAGGCGTTCAACGCCGCGCTCAAGCGCGTGGCCGTCATCGCGCAGTCCAACCCCGCCGTCAAGCTCGAGATCGACACCGAGGCGAACACGCTTTCGCTATCATCGATCTCCGGCGACCAAGACCAAGCCCAGGAGACGCTCGACGTCGAGGCGACGGGTCAATCCGGCGTCATCGCGTTCAACTACCGCTACCTGTTCGGCTGCCTGAACGTACTAGGGCATGAGAAGGAGATCACGCTGGAGCTCAAGAGCTACGCGGCGCCCGGCGTGTTCAAGTCGTATGACAAGATCAACTATCTGTACCTGGTGATGCCCGTCCGCATCTAGCCGGCGGATCGAGGTATCGAGATGATTCTTGCGCGGGAGCTCGCGGTGCGCGACTACCGGAACTTCGCGTCGTACGCTCTCGAGCTCGATGAGGGCGTGACGATCCTCGTGGGTCGCAACGCTGCGGGCAAGACGAACCTCGTCGAGGCGCTGCAGCTCCTCACTTCGGGCGCGAGCTTCAGACGCCCCGCGCCGACCGAGCTCGTGGCGGAGGGCGAGACGAGCTGCATGCTCTCGCTGCGCCTCGAGGGCGAGGGCCGGGTCATCGACCTCGGCTGCGCCGTGCGCGAGGGCAAGCGCTCGTTCAGCCGCAACGGCAAGAAGTGCCGTGCCGCCGGGGTGCGCGGTGTGGTGCCGAGCGTGCTGTTCTGCCCCGACGACCTCGACATGGTCAAGCGCTCGGCCCGCGTCCGCCGCGCGGCGCTCGACGGGTTCGGCGTGCAGCTCAACGAGCAGTACGCGCAGCTCCTCGGCTCCTACGAGCGCCTGGTCGAGCAGCGCAACGCCCTGCTCAAGGAGCGGTGGTGCACGCACGAGATGCTCGGCGCCTGGAACGACTCGCTCGCGCAGGCCGGAGCCTCGCTTCTCGTGCACCGGATGGCCCTGCTCGCGCGCGTGCGCGAGCGCTTCGTCGAGGCATATGCCCGCATCGCGCCGGGTGAGCGCGCCGACATCGCCTACGAGCCGACCGTCTGCCCGGTGTCCGTCACGGCGGTCGGGGATGGGGAGGCTCCGCGGACGGGGGAGCTCGTCGACGGCTCCTCGCGGGCGGCGACCTCCGCCGATGCCACGGGTGCGGTCGACGCTGCGGCTCCCGACGCGCCCGCTCCAGCTCCGTCTGCGCATCGATCCGCGTCCGGCGGTGCCCGTGCGGAGCGGGTCTCTGCGTGGAAGGAGGCTTTCCTCTCTGCGCTCGACGCCTGCTTCGCCGACGAGCTCCGCCGCGGCATCACCCTCGTGGGCCCGCATCGTGACGAGATCCGCTTCTCCATCGACGGGCGCGACGCCCGCGCCTTCGCCTCGCAGGGGCAGCAGCGCTCGCTCGTGCTCGCCTGGAAGGTGGCCGAGGTCGAGGTGACGCGCGACATCCTGGGCCGCCCGCCGCTGCTTCTGCTCGACGACGTGATGAGCGAGCTCGACGCGTCCCGCCGCTCCGCCTTCCTGGAGCTCGTGCAGACCGGGGTTCAGACGGTTATCACCACGACCAACCTGGGGTATTTCTCTTCCGAGGTGCTGGAGCGCGCGAAGGTGGTGGGCATAGGCGATGGCGAGGCGCAGAGCTGACAGGCTTTCGCGCACGGCGGACGTGCGCAGCTTCATGGATGGCGAGCGCCACCGCATCTGGGATGCGGCGAGCGAGGAGGAGCGCGAGCGCCTTCGCGCCGCCGAGCGCTCGCGCGAGGTGTACCGCGCTTGGAACGCCGTGTGCGCGGGCACCCGCGAGGGCGACCACGTGACCGGCCTGCGCTACCTGCCCGACTCCAACGAGCTCCTGGTCTACCTCGACGCGGCCACGTGGACGCAGGAGATGGGGATGCTGCGCGAGATCATCCGCGCCCGCATGGCGCGCCTGGGCGTGGACATTGCGGGCTTCCGTTTCCGCACCTCCAAGGCGGGCTACACACCGGCCGGCAAGCGCGCCGCCCGTCACCTGCCCGCGCCCGCCACACCGTGCCCGCAGGCGCCCCGCGCGGCGTTGACGGAGGCCGAGGAGGAGGCGCTCGCCGACGCGGTGAGCCCCATCGCGGACCGCAGGCTCGCCGAATCTCTCAAAAAGGCCATGAAAGCCAGCCTCGAGTGGAAAAAGGGTTGCGACGCCGCGAACGGGGCGTAGACGCAATCTGGTGCCCTTGTAGAGGTGGTTGAACCACGGAGAGTGACCACGTGTTTTCCGCTAGAATAGATCGGCTAAACGAGTTTTTCGTACAAGGGAGAGCACGTGGCGAAAAAGGAACAGTACGACGGCAGCGAGATCAAGATCCTCGAGGGTCTCGAAGCCGTGCGCAAGCGCCCCGGCATGTACATCGGCTCGACGAGCTCGAGCGGCCTGCACCATCTGGTGTGGGAGATCGTCGATAACTCCGTGGACGAGGCGATGGCGGGCTTCTGCACCAAGATCGAGGTGACGGTGCACGCCGACAACTCCATCACCGTGGTGGACAACGGCCGCGGCATCCCCGTCGACAAGCACCCCGTGAAGAAGATCCCCACCCTCGAGGTGGTCATGACGATCCTGCACGCCGGCGGCAAGTTCGACAACTCAGCCTACAAGGTTTCCGGCGGTCTGCACGGCGTGGGCGTCTCGGTGGTGAACGCCCTCTCGAAGAAGATGATCGTCCAGGTCAAGCGCGACGGCAAGATCTACGAGATGCAGTTCAGTCGCGGCAAGACCACGCAGAAGATGAAAGAGGTGGGCAAGTCCAAGGCGACGGGTACCACCACCACCTTCTGGCCCGATGACGAGATCTTCGAGACCACCGTCTACGATTACGAGGTCCTGCGCAACCGCCTGCAGGAGACGGCCTTCCTGAACCGCAACCTCAAGATCGTCCTCAAGGACGAGCGCGAGCTCACGCCCCGCGTGGACGAGTTCTGCTACGAGGGCGGCATCATCGACTTCGTGAAGTTCCTGAACGAGGGCAAGGAGATCCCCGAGGGGCTCAAGCGGCCCATCTACCTCACCGGCAAGAGCGAGGACGGCGCGCCCGTGGACAAGACGGGCGAGGTCGAGGTGGCGCTGCAGTGGAACACCTCGTACTCCGAGAACGTGATGAGCTTCGCCAACGACATCTACACCCCCGAGGGCGGCATGCACCTCGAGGGCTTCCGCACGGCGCTCACGAGCGTGATCAACGACTACGCGCGCAAGCAGAACATCCTGAAGGAGAAGGACGCCAACCTCACGGGCGATGACGTGCGCGAGGGCCTGGCGGCGGTCATCTCGGTCAAGCTCTCCGACCCGCAGTTCGAGGGCCAGACCAAGGCCAAGCTGGGCAGCTCGTTCATGCGCGGCCTGGTGCGCAAGGTGGTCTACGACGGACTCACCGACTACCTCGAGGAGCACCCCAAGGCCGGCCGCGAGATCGTCAAGAAGGCCCAGCAGGCCAGCAAGGCCCGCAACGCCGCCCGCAAGGCGCGCGAGGCCACGCGCCGCAAGAGCCTGCTCGAGACCGCCTCTCTTCCCGGCAAGCTTGCTGATTGCTCGGTGCGCGATGCCGAGATGACCGAGCTCTTCATCGTTGAGGGCGACTCGGCCGGCGGCTCGGCCAAGGACGGCCGCCGTCGCGACATCCAGGCCATCCTGCCCCTGCGCGGCAAGATCCTGAACGTCGAGCGCGTGGGCGACCACCGCGCGTTCTCCTCCGACACCATCCAGTCGCTCATCACCGCGATCGGCTGCGGCGTGACCACCGGCTCCGGTGACGGCGGCGACTTCGACATCACCAAGGCGCGCTATCACAAGATCATCATCATGACCGATGCCGATGTCGACGGCGCGCATATCCGCATTCTCTTGCTCACGTTCTTCTACAAGTACATGCGCCCGCTCATCGACGCCGGCTACGTGTACGTGGCGTGCCCGCCGATCTTCGGCGTCAAGGTGCGCAACAAGATCCACTACGTCTATCCCAACGGCCGCCAGCCGGAGGAGGAGATCCTGCGCGACACCATCAAGGGCCTGGGTCTCAACCCCGACGACGCCGAGGGCGACGAGACCGGCAACGGCAAGGTGACCAAGAAGCGCCGTGGCTACACCGTCCAGCGCTACAAGGGTTTGGGCGAGATGGATCCCAAGCAGCTGGCCTCCACCACCATGGATCCCAAGACGCGCATCCTGCAGCGGGTGACCATCGATGACGCCATCGCCGCCGACCGCGCCGTGCGCGAGCTCATGGGCAATCAGGTTGAGTACCGCCGGGAGTACATCGAGAAACATGCGCACGACGCCCGCTACCTCGATGCTTAACGCGTCTTTCCCAGGCACCGCATCTCGGGGTTCAATCGTCGGGCGCCGCACGCTAGGCGCGCGCCCTCCTCTTTCGCCCCGACCTGCGGCATCTGGAAAACCCGCGTCCAACCTGAGACGGGTCATTTGGGGACGGGGTCGTTTCAATCCATCCCCAAGGACGGACGAGGGCCGCATGGGGACGAGGCTGGTTGGCCCCTTCTCATCCCGCGGGATGGGCGCGCCTGCTCCCAGAGACCTTGTGACCACGATCTGAGTAGGAGGATTACGTGGCAGACGATATGAACAACGCGCCCGCTCCGGGCGAGGGCGGCTCCGAGGGGCTGCCCGACGACCTCAAGCGGCTTCTGGCCCGCGCCGAGGCCGACGAGGAGGGCGCCGACGTCTACGTCGAGGACGCCGGTGACGATGAAGAGGCGGAGGACGACGGCGAGCTCGAGGAGTCCTTCGGCACCGTCGACCGCGGCGCGTCGGCCGGCGAGGACATCAACGGCGGGCAGCTCCAGATCAGCGAGTTCGGGCATGAGATGCGCCAGAGCTTCATCGAGTATTCGATGTCGGTCATCACGGCGCGCGCCCTGCCCGACGTGCGCGACGGCCTGAAGCCGGTGCACCGCCGCATCCTCTACGCCATGAACGAGAGCGGCATCTACCCCAACCGCCCGCACAAGAAGAGCGCCTGGACGGTCGGCGAGGTCATCGGCAAGTACCACCCGCACGGCGATTCCGCGGTCTACGACACGATGGTCCGCCTGGCGCAGTGGTTCAGCATGCGCACCCCGCTCATCGACGGCCATGGCAACTTCGGCAACATCGACGGCGACGGCGCCGCGGCCATGCGCTACACCGAGAGCCGCCTGGCGCGCCCGGCCATGGAGCTTTTGCGCGACCTCCAGAAGGACACCGTCGACTGGCAGCCCAACTACGACGAATCGCTCGCCGAGCCTCAGGTGCTGCCGGCGCGCTTCCCCAACCTGCTCGTCAACGGCTCCTCGGGCATCGCCGTGGGCATGGCCACCAACATCCCGCCGCACAACCTCGGCGAGGCCGTCGAGGCCACCTGCTACCTCATCGACCACCCCGAGGCGACGGTCGACGAGCTCATGCAGATCATGCCGGGACCGGATTTCCCCACAGGCGCCGTCATCATGGGTTCCGACGGCATCCGCCAGGCCTACGAGACCGGGCGCGGCTCGATCACCGTGCGCGCCAAGGCGCATGTGGAGTCCACCAAGACCGGCCGCAACCGCCTTGTCTTCACCGAGATCCCCTACCAGGTCAACAAGGGCACCCTCCAGGAGAAGATCGCCCAGCTCGTCAACGAGAAGCGCATCGAGGGCATCTCCGACATGCGCGACGAGTCCACGCAGAAGGGCATCCGCCTCGTCATCGAGCTCAAGAAGGGCGTCATCCCGCAGGTCGTCCTCAACAACCTCTACAAGTTCACCTCGCTGCAGACCACCTTCGGCGTGAACAACCTGGCGCTTGTGGAGGGCGTGCCCCAGTGCCTGTCGCTTCCGCAGATGCTGCGCCACTACATCGACCACCAGGTCGACGTGGTGACCCGCCGCACGCGCTACGACCTCAAGAAAGCCCAAGCCCGCGCCCACATCCTCGAGGGATACCTGCTGGCGCTCGACCATATCGACGAGGTCATCCAGATCATCCGCTCCTCGCAGACCGACACCGAGGCGAGCGACCGCCTCATCGCGCGCTTCGGGTTCACGCCCGAGCAGACAAGCGCGATCCTCGAGATGCGCCTGCGCCGCCTGACCGGTTTGGAGCGCAACAAGATCGAGGAGGAGCTCGCGGGCCTGCGCCAGGCGATCGCCTACTACGAGGACCTGCTCGCGCATGAGGAGAAGATCCTCGGCGTCATCAAGGACGAGATGCGCGAGATCGCCAAGAAGTACGCCGACAAGCGCCGCACCGAGATCCGCGCCGCCGAGAAGGATCTCGATGTGGAGGACCTCATCGCCGACGAGGACATGGTCGTGACCATCACCCATACCGGCTACGTGAAGCGAATCCCCGTTGCGGCCTATCGCGCGCAGAAGCGCGGTGGAAAGGGCGTCAGCGGCGTCAACCTCAAGGAGGACGACGTCATCTCGGAGATGTTCATCGCCTCCACCCATGAGTACGTGCTGTTCTTCTCCAATCGCGGCAAGGTGTACCGCCTGAAGGTGCACGAGCTGCCCGTGGGCACGCGCCAGGCGCGCGGCACCGCGATCGTGAACCTGCTGCCTTTCGAGGAAGGCGAGCGCATCGCGAGCGTCATCAGCTGCCGCGAGTTCCCGGATGACGAGTACCTGCTCTTCGCGACCAAGCAGGGCATGGTCAAGAAGACGGTCATGAGCGCCTACGACCGCAGCCGCCGCGACGGCATCATCGCCATCAACCTCAAGGCTGGCGACGCCCTGCTTGACGTGCGCCGCGTGCGCGAGGGCGACAAGATCATCATGGCCACCACCGAGGGCAAGGCCATCATGTTCGAGGAGGACCAGGTGCGCGCGACCGGGCGCGACACCTCCGGTGTGCTGGGCATCCGCATGAAGGGCGATGCCGAGGTGCTAGGCATGGAGATCTCCAACGGCCGCGGCGACCTGTTCGTGATCACCGAGCGCGGATACGGCAAGCGCACACCGGTTGCCGACTACCCCTGCCAGAACCGTGGCGGCCAGGGCGTCTACACCATCCAGATGACCGAGCGCAAGGGCAAGCTCGCCGCCATGAAGACGGTGGGACCGCAGCACGAGCTGTTCATCATCACGGAGGGCGCGACGGTCATCCGCGTCAAGACCGATGAGATCAGCCAGACCGGCCGCGCCACGCAGGGCGTGAAGATGATGAGCGTTGCCGACGGCGACCGCGTGACGGCCGTGGCGCGCATGACGAGCGCCAAGAAGAAGCCCAAGGCGCCGGCGGTGCTCGAGGGCCAGACCGCGCTCGACCTCTCCGCGCCGACCGATGAGAACGGCGACACCGAGGACCATGTCGACATCGGGGCGCACGACGACCAGCTGGAGGATCTGCTCGACGAGTAGGTGGGTCCAGCGGCGGTGTTTGTGAGCGGGGCGAGGCTCGATGAAGGCCTCGCCCCATTTTTCACCACAATCGAACGGGGCTTTGTCGAGTAGATAGTCGCGGGTGGCTGACAAAACCGCTGGTAAATTATTCGCGCATCAAACGGTTACCCGGCTCAACGGTCTTCAATTGTGGTGAAAATGAATCGTCGCTTCCCATGCGGGGATAGTCGCGTTACCTGAGGGGAGCATGGCGTTTCGCTCCGGCGACGGTGAGCCTTCGCCTGCCATGCCAGCCCGTGTGCCGGTACAGCGCGCGAGGTTCCGAGACACGAGGTGGATTATGCTCGACATCCAGCAGTGCCTTTGAAAAAGCCCCAGCTCCTTGGATCTTTGGTTCTCCATCCAAGGGGCCGGGGCTTCTCGGTTCATGGCCGGGGCATTAGACAAGATGAGTCGGAAAAGACGATTCGAGCTTAGAAATCGTCCGGCGAGAGCGTGTGCACGAAGCGGTCGAACTGCTCGAACTCATCCTCGTTGTCCGCCTGCTGGCGATAGGAGATGGTGCCCGCGCGGTTCATGACGTCATCTTCGACGTAGATGGGGGCGTTGGCGCGCACGGCCAGCGCGAGCGCATCTGAAGGGCGGGCGTCGAGCGCCGTCTCGCTCACGGCGCCCTCGGCGTCCTGGCGGCCGAGCACCACGCGCGCGTAGAACACCGGTGCATCGACCTGGGTTATCTCCACGCGTTCCACCTTGGCGTCAAGCGCGTGGATGGCGTCGATCATGAGATCGTGCGTGATGGGGCGCCCGTTGCCCGAGCCGTCGATGCCGCGGCTGATGGCTGCAGCCTCGAAGGACCCGGTCTGGATGGAGAGCGCGCGCAGCGGGGCCTCGGAGGCCCCCTCGCCGCGGCGCTCGCGCAGCACGATGATGGATGGCACGGCACCGGCGGCCATAACAATGGTCTCGATATCGGTTCGTATCATTATGGCACCTCCTCAATGAGCGCTTCCGTCGCTCGGGGCGGATCGCTGCCTGCGTGAGAACGGTTAGTAATGGTACCCAATATGGAGTGTGGTAACGGGTGCGTTCACAATTTCACCGGTACCGGCCTCAGAGAGCAGGTGCCTCCCTCACGCGGCCCTCCGCGACGCGCCGGATGCGCGCGGTGCACCGCCCGAGAAAGGCGTGGTCGTGGCTCACGAGCTGCAGCGCGCCGGGATAGGCGGCGAGCGCCCGTTCCAGCGCCTTGACGGAGTGGAGGTCGATCTGGTTGGTGGGCTCGTCGATCACGAGGGCGTCGGGGCGCTGGCCGAGGGCGACCGCGACCTGGAGCTTCTTGCGCTCGCCGTGCGAGAGCCCATCGAAGCGCCACGGCATGTCGTCATCGATGCGGAACGTACCCGCGCGGCTGCAAGCGGATCAACGTTGAAGAGATGGCAGACAGCGCGCCCAGATGGAACCATCCGCTGCCACAAGGGCGTCCCATGCGCTACCATGCTTTGCGTGAATCCCTGGGGGAAGGGTTTGCTGCATGGATCGTAGTCACGCGCGGACGATACGCCGCCCGCGTCTGTACGCCCTGACCGGGCTCAAGGTCATAGCCGTCGTTGCCGTGTTCTTCTGGCACGCGCTGCCACAGGATCATCTGCTCGACCTCGGCGCGCGCGGTTGCGAGCTCATGTTCGCGGCATCGGGGTTTCTCGTGGCATACAACCGGCATGGATGGTTCACCTCGAGCATCGGCGACGCGGTGCGCTATCTGGAGTCCAAGGTGCGCAAGTTCTATCCGCTCTATCTTGCAGCTCTCATCGTGGCCATCCCGGTGATCGCCCTCGAGGGGCATCTTGCATGGGGTGACCCCGGCACCTATCTCAGCCTGCCGTTCCACCTCGCTATGATGCAGGCGTGGTCGCACCGCATCGCATTGGGTTTCAACGCGCCGGGGTGGTTCCTCTCCGCGCTCATGGTATGCTACGCCGCCGCCCCGGTGCTCGCGCAGGTCATCAAGCGCCTGACGCGGATGCTCGGTCCGCGGCGCGGGGTGCTCTGCGTCTTCGGGACGCTGCTGTGCCTCCGGCTCTATCTGGAGCTGTGCCATGCGGCCGATCCCGGTCTGTTCAAGTTCTCGCTCCATACCAACCCCGTGGTGCGTCTGACGGAGTTCGGCATGGCGTACGCGCTCGGGGTCATCTTCGTGCGGCGGGAAGACGCGGGGACGTTGCATGTGGCGCCTGCAGCCGATCTGCTCGCGTGCGGCGCATTCGCCCTGTGTGCGGTGATCGGCGACCGTATCCTGCCCCGTGTGGCGTTCGTGCTGCTGACGCTACCCGTGGTCTACACGCTCGCTGCGCAGACGGGGCCCGCCGGCCGGCTTCTCGCCAGCAAACCGTTCCAGCGGGCTTCTTCGCTTGAGATGCAGTTCTACCTGCTGCATTGGGATGCGATCCATCTGGTGGGATGGGCGCTCATGGTGCTCGGCATCACGTCGCTCGCCGTCGCGGTGGCAGCGTCGCTCGCGCTGAGCGTTCTCGCCTCGGTGGCGGCGCGCCGCTTTTTTCCCGGTGTGCGCCCCACGTGACAGCGTCTGGCGCTGCGGCGGGTGAGCCGCTGGAAGGTATCGAAGGCGAGATGAACATCATCGGACTTGACGCCATCCCACAGACGTTGGCCGTCGGCCCTGATGCAGAAGAGCGCACAAGGGTCTCTTTGGTTTTCCGTCCGGCTGGTCAGCGGTGACTATGCGCCGTACGCGTGATGGTACGTCGAATCGCCGCCTTTGTCGAAAACGGGTCAGTTGGGGACGTGTTCGTTTTGACCCATTTCAGGAGGTCTGCGTTGCCGGGTAGATGGGGACGGGTCACCCTGAATGGGTCAATTGGAACACGTCTCCAGCTGACCCACATCCCCCTTGCTACTCTGTGGCAACCAGTTCTCCAAGAATCTTGGCAAACTCCCTGACCAGCCAGTTGGTGCTGCTTTGCGTGTGGGCCTTCCACATCTTCTACTTCTGCTTTGGCGTAAAGACCCGCCCGGCCGCCGCCGAGTAGCGGCGCGCGGTACAAAGCCCCTGTCCCTTTGTGCCGCGCGGGTTGCAATGATCCAAAACAACCCCGTCCCATTTTGCATGGGTCGAAAGAAGCACGTCCCCGGCCAACCCCTTACTCAGCGATTTCGTATCCCGCACGTTCGAGAATACCCAGCGCCTTCTGGTAGCTCTCTTTCTTCATCAAAACGTAGTCGGTGCTATAGGTCGAGATGGCAAAGATCGAGATACCGTTTTCTGCCAGGATTCCCGCGATGTCGGCCAATATCCCAATGAGGGAGAAATCCAGCACCCCCTGGATGCGGAAGCCCCTCCACCCGTCGTCGCGCTCAACAACGTTTGACGGAACATCGCTCGTGGCGCATACCAGGGAGTTCTCTTCATCCGTTTTGCCGATGAAGCAGTACTCTGCGCCAAGGTCTACCAGCGAGTAGTCCTTCACCTTGCATACCGAGAAGTCCCGGCCGAGCCCCTTCAGCTCCATGATGTTCGCCCCTCCCGCATTCCGATCTCGTTCATTTTTCTTAGATAACCGTATTGTCCCCGTCGGCTGCGGCCTCCGGCCGGACGTCCGGAGGCCGCAGCAGCCTTATCGAAGGTCAGCGCCGTTTGTGGCAATGACCTTGCGGTACCAGTCGAAACTTTTCTTTTTTGAGCGCGCAAGGGTGCCCATCCCCTGGTTGTCGCGGTCTACATAGATAAAGCCGTAGCGCTTCTCCATCTCTCCCGAGCCTGCGGAGACCAGGTCGATCGGACCCCACGTGGTGTAGCCAAGCATCTCAACGCCGTCCTCGTCAATGGCGTCACGCATGGCCTCGATGTGCTCGCGGAGATAGTCGATGCGATAGTCGTCGTCGATGGTGCCGTCGGGCTTGACCTCATCGTGGGCTCCCAGCCCGTTCTCTACTACAAAGAGTGGCTTTTGATAGCGGTCCCAGAGGTCGTTGATCGTGATACGAAAGCCGAGTGGGTCGATGATCCAGCCCCAGTCGCTTTGGCGCACATAGGGGTTCTCCACTCCTGCAAAGGCGTTGCCCTCGGCAATGCCCCCTGCCGTTGCGGGGTCGGCGGCGATGCAGCGGCTCGAATAATAGCTGAACGAGATAAAGTCCACGGTGTTTTCGGCAAGGACGCGGCGATCCTCCTCGGTCATGCCCACGTCGATCCCCTCGCGCTCCAGCATCTTCAGCGCGTAGCCGGGATAGGCCCCGCGCGCCTGGACGTCCACGAAAAAGTAGTTCTCTTGGTTCTTTACCTGGGCGGCGCGCACGTCCTCCGGACGACAGCTGTAGGGGTAGTAACTGCCCGCGGCGAGCATGCAACCCACCTTGTTTTCCGGATCGATCTCGTGGGCGATCTTGGTGGCCCAAGCGCTCGCCACAAGCTCGTTGTGGGCGGCGCGGTATTCCGCTTCAAGCGGGTTCTCGCCCTCCTCGAGCACGATGCCCGCCCCCATGAACGGCCGATGCAGAATCATGTTCATCTCGTTAAACGTGATCCACCAGTGCACAAGTCCCTTGTAGCGCGTAAAGAGCACGGTAACGAGCCGTCGGTAGAAGTCGATGAGCTTGCGGTTGCGCCAAGCTCCGTACGCTTTGACCAGATGAATCGGGCAATCAAAATGCGTGATGGTCACAAGGGGCTCGATACCGTGTGCGCGGCAACAACGAAACACGCGCTCGTAAAACGCAAGGCCCGCCTCGTTGGGCTCGGTTTCGTCCCCTTGGGGAAAGATGCGAGACCACGCGATCGAGAGCCGAAACACCGTAAAGCACATCTCGGCAAAGAGCGCGATATCCTCCTCGTAGTGATGGTAGAAATCGATACCCGTCTGAGCTGGGTAATAGTATCCCGGCTCAAAGTCGAGCATGCGTCTGATGCCGCGGCTCACATCATTGCGTTCGGGGCCGTGCGGGATAACGTCTACGTTGGCAAGGCCGCGGCCGTCAACGTCATACGCTCCTTCGCACTGGTTTGCGGCGGTTGCCCCGCCCCATAAGAATCCTTTGGGAAATGGCATGGTCTCTCCTTCTTATCGGGCGCCGCCCCTGATGGACGGCGCTTGGACATGTGGCGGACGGCACGGTGTGGGACGAGCCCATAGCCATGGGGCTACGGATCCAGCCCTGCCGACTATGCTGCCGGTCCCTGTGCGCAGGCTCCTCTCAGCGCGGGCACTTGCGCGAGGCACACGCCGGCGAGGATGACTGCCACGCCCAGCCACTCGATGACGCCGAGGGGCTCGCCGAGCACGACCATGGCGATGAGGAGGCCGGCGGGGAGCTCGGCGGCCGCCATGACGGTGGAGAGGCCGGCGGGCAGGTGCGGGGAGCCCAGGCCGAAGAGCAGCACCGGGCACATGAGGCCGAAGAGGCCCGCTACGGCGGCGAAGGGCAGGATGCCCTGGAAGACGACGCCGGAGACGAGGTAGCCGGGGCACGCGGTGAGCGACATGGCGCCCGCGCCGAGGCACACGATGGCGCCTCGCTGCTCGTTGGAGCAGCCCGCCCTGACCTTGCCGGAGAGCGTGACGAACAGAGAGCAGGTCACGGCCGCGCCGAGGGCGCAGGCGAGGGCGACGGGGTCGTAGCCGGCGAGTCCCGTCTTGTAGACGCCGCTCGCGAACGCGGTGCCGAACACGATGACCGCGGCCGAGGCGGCCTCGAGGGGCCTGGGCGCCCGCCGCGTCATGACGGTCTGCCAGACGAGCCCCATCCAGGTGAACTGGAACAGCAGCGTGAGCGCCACGGGCGCGGGGAGCACCCTCATGGCGTGGCAGTACAGGATCGAGGTGGTGCAGGTCAGGGCGCCGAGCCCCATGAGCTTGAGCGCCTGCGCGCCCGCAAGGCGGGCCAGGCGCCCGCCGCGCGCCAGCTTCACGGCCGTCGCGAGCACGAAGAACAGGCAGCCGAACCACGCCTGGCTCGCCACCACCTGCGCGGAGGTGAAGCCCGCCGCGTAGGCGAGCTTGTACGTGGTGGCCATCGCGCCGTAGCAGGCGCCGCCGGCGAAGACCTGCAGCGCCGCTACCACCTGGCGATGCCCCGGAGACGATGCGCCCGTAGACGACATCGGAGAATCGATTGCGTTTTCCATATCTACTCCTTCCGTTGTCCCGCTCTGTGCGGGGCTCGGCTCCATAAGTCCCGAGCTTTTGGAGGAGAGGTTGCCCTGCTGACAAGCAGGAAAAACCACGCGACCGAAGCTCGGTTGCGTGGCGAAAAGGTGACTTGCGCCCAGAAAAGTCCACACGATTTTAAACCGCTTAACTGTATGGAGTCGTTTTGGGAATGTCAAGCAGGTGGCGGTCCCAAGCCCCTGTCCCTTTGTATCGGGCCCGGTACAAAGGGACAGGGGCCTTGAAATGATCCAAAACAACCCCCTCCCCATTTTGGATGGTTGAGCGGGTTGCGGCTATGGGCACAAACTAAGACAACATGAGTTGGGGGCGGGGAGGTCGCGGTGTCCGACAAGGCTACAGAGGGCAGGCGCGCGGCGCGTTCGGCCGGCGGTTCCCACGCGGGCGGAAAGGGTGCCAAAAAGCTGCTGGGTGCGGCGGTCGCCGCCGGCAAGAAGGTTCGGGAGGGATATAGCGCCTCGACCGCGCGGTCCCTCTATCTGGCAACGGTCCTGGGCTTGTACGTTGTGGCACGCACCCGCCCCGACGCGCCAGCGGTAAGCGGTTGGAAGTAGATCATTCGTGCGAATCGGGGCCGTTTCCACGTCGATACCTTGTCCCGCGAAAACGGGCACGCTATACTACCCCTTACGCCGATTTGATCGGCAAGCATACGCGGGCATCGCCAAGTGGTAAGGCATCAGCTTCCCAATCGAGCGAGCAAGAGAACGCAAACGCAACCAAAGCAACCCATAATCAAATAAGACCAGTTAAAACGCTCTGTTTTCGCAACGGGCGTTTTTTCATGGACTCTCGCGCAATCGGAACAACGCGCGTTTTTTCCGAATCGGTTCCGAGCGCAAGGCGCTCTCCCCGCACGCTGACGCCTGCAAACAAGGGGCTCGCAAAGCCGACACCGAGGCGCACCCCACGTTCGCCAAGCCACCGTCGGGCACCTCCGCCACAGACGTGGAAGTGCAGCCGCGCTGAAGCTCTGCGCGGCGCCTGCTCGCTTATATGCGCATCGCGGAGGAAGGCCGGCTCTCTCGTCCGGATGTTCCTCCCGTACCTGAATCCCAAAACAATCGGAAGGAGCGTGGGAGCCATGTGCCCGTGCAAGGTCCTGGCGATAGCGAACCAGAAGGGAGGGACGGGCAAGACCACGACGGCGGCGAGCCTGGGCGTCGCCCTCGCGATGCGCGGCAGGCGCGTCCTGCTCGTCGACGCGGACCCGCAGGGGGACCTCACCACATCGCTCGGGTGGAACCCGGACGAGCTCGAGGTGACGCTCGCCACCCATCTCGAGCGAGCGGTCCTCGACGAGCCGTTCCCCTGGCGCGCGGGCATCCTGAGCCATGCGGAGGGCGTGGACCTGATGCCCGCCAACATCGAGCTCTCGGGGACGGAGGTGGCGCTCGTGAACGCCATGAGCCGCGAGCACGCCATGCGCTCGTGGCTCGACCGCGCGAAGCGCGGGTACGACTTCGCGATCATCGACTGCCCGCCGTCGCTCGGGATGATGACCATCAACGCGCTCACGGCGGCGGACGGGGTGGTCGTCCCGGTGCAGGCCCAGTACCTCCCGGCGAAGGGGATGACCCAGCTCGTCAAGACCGTGGGCCGCGTGCGGCGGCACATCAACCCCTCCCTCCGCATCGAGGGCGTCCTGCTCACGCTCGTCGACGCGCGCACCAACCTCGCCCGCCAGGTCGAGAGGAGCATCCGCGGCTCGTACGGGGAGGCCCTGCGTGTGTACGAGGCAACCGTCCCCGTCGCCGTCAAGGCGGCGGAGAGCAGCGCCCACGGGAAGAGCGTGTTCGCCTACGACGCCTCGGGAAAGGTCGCGCGGGCCTACGCCCGCCTCGCGAGGGAGGTGAGCGGGGTTGGCCCGAAGTCGAGAGATTCCCATCAGCCTCCCGTCGGTCGATGACCTGTTCACCACGCAGGAGGAGCGGGACGAGGAGGCGCGCGAGAAGGTCTCCGAGCTCCCCCTCGGCGCCATAGACCCGTTTCCCGACCACCCGTTCCGGGTTCGCGACGACGAGGAGATGGCCGACCTGGCCTCCAGCGTCGCCGAGCGCGGCGTGCTCACGCCCGTCGTGGTGCGCCCGAAGGGGGACGGCCGATACGAGCTCGTGAGCGGCCACCGCCGCAAGCGCGCGGCGGAGCTCGCGGGGCTCTCGGAGATCCCCGCCATAGTGCGGGACATGGGCGAGGACGAGGCGGTCGTCGCCATGGTGGACGC
Organism: uncultured Coriobacteriaceae bacterium; assembly: GCA_963931435.1. GTDB lineage: Bacteria > Actinomycetota > Coriobacteriia > Coriobacteriales > Coriobacteriaceae > Coprousia. The sequence continues at coordinate 2,350,526 of OZ007012.1, read as the reverse complement.
GAACATGCAGAGGGAGCGGGTGCTCCCGAGCGAGAAGGCGTTCGCCTACCGCATGAAGCTCGAGGCCATGAAGCGCCAGGGGAGGCGGACGGACCTCACCTCATCCCCGTCGGGGATGAAGTCGCCCGGAAGGCAAACGCTCGAGATCATCGGGTCGGCCGCGGGGGACAGCAGGAACACCGTCCACCGCTACATCCGCCTCACGGAGCTCCTGCCCGAGCTGCTCGACCTCGTGGACGAGGGCCGCATGGGGATGCGCCCCGCCGTCGAGCTGAGCTACCTGCCGAAGAGGGAGCAGATGGCGCTCTGGTACGCGATCGAGGCGCAGGCGTGCACCCCGTCCCACGCGCAGGCCATCAAGATGCGCTCCTTCTCCAGGGAGGGGCGGCTGTCGGGGGACGTGATCCTCTCGATCATGTGCGAGGAGAAGCCGAACCAGGCGGAGCAGTTCAGGATGCCGAGGGCGAAGCTCGGCCGGTTCTTCAAGCCGGGCACGAGCCGGGAGGCCATGGAGGAGCGGATCGTCCGCGCGCTCGAGCTCCTCGAGAGGCAGGAGAGGCGCCGCGGATGCGAGCGGTGAGATCGCACCGTTGCCCGCCGCCGGCGGTTGCGCGGGGCTCCCCTCCCCGGTTTCCCCCTCCCCGCACCCCACCCCCTTCCCGCGAAGGGGACCGGCCGAAAGAGGGGGACTCTCCCTTTTCGGCCGGTAGTCACAACAGCGGAAACGTCTCAGGGGCGGCCTCCGGTCGCCCCTTCCCATGCCGGCAGGTCGGAGGAAGCGAATGAAGAGGCCGAGGGGGCGGCGCGTCGCGGTGCGGCTGCCGCCCTTCACGTTCAAGCCGAAAGGGCCCGGCGGGCGGCGCGGGAAGACGCCGCGGCGCCCGTCGGGCAGGGAGTCCCGCGCCCGCGGGAGATAGGAGGAAGCATGGCAAAGGAAAGCACGGCGCCGCCGGTCGCCGCACCACGCCGGGTCGTGGTCGCGCTGCTCGCGCTGCTGCTGGCGCTCGGGTCCGCCCTCTCGATGCCGAGGGCCGCCCTCGCAGACACCCCGGCGGTCTCCCAGGTCAGCTGGGAGGAGGCGAAGCCCAAGATCGAGTCGTACCTGGGGACGCCCTACGTGTGGGGCGGCAAGGACGACTCGGGGTGGGACTGCTCGGGGTTCGTCGGCTGGGTGATGGTGCACGTCTACGGGACCGAGTGGCCCGGCGGCTCGCCCGGCTACTGCGGCGTCTCGGCGATCAAGGCGTACGTCGAGGACGGCTGGGTGTTCCACGGCGACTCCGCCGAGGGCTACAACGCGGCGTTCGACGCCGGCACGGTCCGCCCCGGCGACATCATCGTGTTCTACAACGCCTCGGGCTCGACCGTCCACTCGGCGATCGCGGGCGAGGACCAGACGATCTACCACGCGTGGTCGGAGTTCTACGGCACCTGCCAGAAGCGCTTCGACGAGGTGTGGGGCGTGAACGGCGGCCACGGCAAAGTCTACGCGAGCTTCGACGTGTACCGCGGCCTCGAGGACGCTGGGCGCATCCGGCTGCAGAAGACGTCGGCCCAGCCCGCCGCCACGGAGGGCAACCCGAGCTACAGCCTCGCCGGGGCGGAGTACGCGGTCTACGACGACGCCGGCGCGCAGGTGGCGACCCTCGTCACCGACGAGGCGGGCGCGGCGGGCCCCACGGGGGACCTGCCCAGCGGCACCTACACGGTGCGCGAGACCAAGGCCCCCGAGGGCTTCTCGCTCGACCCGAACGAGTACGCCGTGGAGCTCGGCAGCGGCACGTGGGACGAGAGCCGCGAGGTCCTCGTGACGCCCGACCCCGAGGCGCCGCTCGCCGCGGCGTCGGTGGGGGTGCGCAAGCACGACTCGGAGACCGGGGAGGGCTCGCCTCAGGGCGGGGCGTCGCTCGCCGGCGCGGAGCTCCTCGTCGAGCACTACGCCGTGGACCCCGGCGCTGTGGACGGCCCGGAGGACCTCGAGGGCCTCGAGCCCGACATGGGCGCCGTGGCGGTCACCGGCGAGGACGGCCGCGCGGAGGTCTCGTCCATGACGGCGGCCGACGGGACCGAGGTGCCGGGCGTGCCGCTCGGCGTCCTGCTCGTGACCGAGGCGAAGGCCCCGGAGGGCTACCTCGCCTCGGGCGAGGAGTTCCTGTTCAAGGTCTCGTCCGAGGACAACGCGACCGTGGAGGTCACCAACGAGGCCGACTTCGCCGAGGACGTCGCCCGCGGCGGGGTGAGGGTCGAGAAGAGGGACCTCGAGACCGGCGAGAACGCGCCCCAGGGCGGGGCCTCGGTGGACGGGGCGGTCTTCGAGGTGGTGAACGCGTCCGCGAGCTCCGTGCTCGTGGGCGGGGAGGAGGTTGCGCCCGGGGAGGTAGCGCTCGCGCTCGAGACCGAGGGCGGGGCCGCGGAGTCCGCGCCCGACGCCCTGCCCTACGGCGACTACCTCGTGCGCGAGGTGGAGGCGCCCGAGGGATACCTCGGCACCGACGCCGAGGTCCCGTTCTCCATCGAGAAGGACGGCGAGATGGTCGAGCTCACCGGGGAGCGCGCCGTGGCCAACCAGGTCAAGCGCGGCGACCTCGAGCTCGTGAAGGTCTCCGACGGCGACCTCTCCCGCATGGCGGGCGTGCCGTTCCGCATCACCAGCGCGACCACCGGGGAGTCCCACGTCGTCGTGACCGACGCCAACGGGTACGCCAGCACGGCGGCCTCGTGGAACCCGCACACCTCCTCGACCAACGCCAACGACCAGGCGGCCGAGGGCCCCTGGGACGCCTCGGCCGGCGTGTGGTTCGGGGCGTCGGGGCCCGACGACTCCAAGGGGGCGCTGCCCTACGACACCTACGAGATCGAGGAGCTGCCCTGCGGGGCCAACGAGGGCAAGCGGCTCCTCGGCCCCATCGAGGTGAGGGTCTACCGCGACGGCGTGACCGTGGACCTGGGAACGCTCACGAACGACGACCTGCCCCGCACCGTGGTCTCGAAGAAGTCCGTCACCGGGGAGGACGAGCTGCCCGGCGCGACGCTCCGCGTGTACGACGCGGACGGCGAGCTCGTCGAGGAGTGGGTCTCCGGCGAGGAGCCCCACGAGCTCACGCTGCTCCCGGGCGCCTACACGCTCCACGAGGAGGCGGCGCCCGAGGGCTACCTGGTCGCCTCCGACGTGGAGTTCGAGGTCGCCGAGGGCGTCCCGGTGACCCGGGTCGAGATGGTCGACGAGCCCACCAGGGTGGAGGCCGGGAAGGTCGACGCGGCCACGGGCGAGCCCCTCGCGGGCGCGACCATGCAGGTCGTGGACGCCGAGGGGGAGGTCGTCGAGGAGTGGGTCTCCGACGGCGAGCCCCACCTCGTCGAGGCGCTCGCCCCGGGCGACTACGTCCTCCGCGAGGTCGAGGCGCCCGAGGGCTACGGGCTGGCCGAGGACGTCCCCTTCACCGTGGGGGAGACGGCAAGCGCACAGGCCGTGACCATGGAGGACGAGGCCCTGCCGGGGACCGTCCCGGGGACGACGCCCGGCGGCCTGCCCCAGACGGGCGACTGGTCCTGGGCCGTCCCCGCGGCGTGCGCCGCGGGCGCGGCGGCCTGCGTCGGGGGCGCCATCGCCCTCGGCTCCCGCCGCCGCGTCAAGGCGGCCCCGGCCGCGCCCGGATTCCGGCTCGGCGCCAGGGCCGGCGCGAAGGGAGGCAAGCGATGGAGATCGTGATCGCCTGCGCCGTCACGGCGGTCCTCTCCTCGACGGTCACGCTCGTCGCCTACGCGTGCTGCGTGGCGGCGGGCAGCGCGGACCGCGCCGAAGAGAAAGGGCCCCGCTAGGCGCCGTACGGGGCGCCGGCCGAGTCGAGGGCGATGTAGAGCCCGACGAGCGCGGCGATCGCGAACGCCGCGAAAAGCAGGGCGGCAACCGCCCTCAGTAGAGCGAAAAGCCTCATAAGACCACCTCCGTCGCGGCAAGCGTAGCCCCTTCGACCGAGGGGCGCCACGCCGCGACGGAGCGTACATACCGGCATGCGCGAGAGGAGGATGATGGCAGCTTCCAAGAGGTTCATCGAGGGGCTCTACGCGGAAACGGCCCTCGGCGTCACGGAGAGCGGCGAGTCCTGGGCGCGCTTCCTCGCCTCCGCGGCGAGGAACTACAAGCTCCCCTTCCACGAGCAGCTGCTCGTCTTCGCGCAGCGCCCCGACGCGACCGCCGTCCTCGAACTCGAGCGCTGGAACTCGCTCTTCGGCCGCTGGGTGAACCGGGGCGCGCGCGGGATCGCCGTGTTCCCCGAATCCGGCGGGAGGAGGCTCAAGTACTACTTCGACATCTCCGACACCCATCCGGGGTCGTCGGCCCGCGAGGTCCCCGTCTGGTCCGCGGGAGACATCGACGGGGAGGCCGCGCGTCGCGCCCTTTCCGAGGAGTACGGGCTTTCCCCCGACGGCGACCTCATGAGCATGATCTCCGACGCCTGCTCCGCCTCGGCCGGCGCCGACATGGCGCCGTACGAAGCGGAGGCGGGCGCGCTTGCGGGCGCCCTCTGGTCATGTGCCCGCGCATCGGCCGCATACGCCGTGGCCTCGAGGGTCGTCGCGAGCCCGGGCAAGATGCCGCCCGTGCCGGACGGGAGCGTCGTCCGGCTCTTCGACTCAGTCGAGAAGGTGAACCTGCTCGGCGCGGCCACCTCGGCGGTGGCTCGCGGACCGCTCTCCGCGCTGTCCCGCGAGGCTCTCGCGGCAAAGGGCGATCGCACCCTGGGAGCCGAGGCCTCGGCGGGAGAGAATCAGGACGGACCGAAGAGAGAGACCTGCTATTAGGAGTCAAGGGTAATTCCGGAGACTTTTGATAGGAACCTTGAAAACCGGATATGGGATAAAGGGCGCGAACGGTCACCTCTTCTGCGAGAGGTGACCGGGGAGATGCCCGGCCGGCGGGTCGGGCGACCAGTCCCTGTCCTCCTTCATGAGGGCGAGGCAGACGGCGGCGAGCTTGCGGGCGACCGTCGTGAGGGCCACGTAGTGGTGCTTGCCCTGCGAGATCTTGCGCGCGTAGCACTCCCCGAAGTACGGGTCGAACCTCCTTGCCCGGTCGGCGCCCTGCATGAGCGCCCACCTGAGGTACGACGAGCCGCGCTTGGAGAGGTGCCCGGGGCTGTCGAGGCTCTCTCCCGAGACGCGCCTGGTCGCGTCCATGCCCGCGTACGCGACGAGCTTGGAGGGCGTCTCGAAGCGCGCGGCGTCGCCGACCTCGCCGGCGATGAGCGCCGCGAGCGCGGGCCCGACTCCCGGTATGCTCGTCAGGTGCCTGCCGGCGGTCTCGGACAGCGCGCGGGCGATCTCCGCCTCCAGCTCCGAGATCTGCCCGCGGGTGAACTCCATGCGCTCGACGAGCACCCTGAGCTCGAAGGCGAGCGCCCGGGAGCCGAAGGACACGCCGACCGAGGAGCGGGCGGCCTCGACGACCTCGTCGGCCCTCTCGCGCCCGAGCCTGCCGCGGCTGGCCTCGGCGAGCAGCCCGGCGAGCGCCTCGGGGTCCGCCGCCAGCACGTCGGCGGGCGTGGCGCACTCCTTGAGCAGCGCCGACGACGTCGGGCCGAACTTGTCCGCGAAGAGCCGCTCGTACTCCGGGAACACCCGGTCGAGAATCGCCGTCGCCCGGTTCTTGAGGGCGGTGAGCTCCTGCACGAGCTCGAAGCGGTACCGGGCGAGCTGCCTGAGCTCCTCGGTCGCCTCGTCCCCGAGCGCCGAGGGTTCGAAGCGCTTGCAACGCAGGAGGTCCGCGATGAGCAGGGCGTCGATGCCGTCGGTCTTCGCCGGCCGCACGGTGTCGACCCTGCGCCACGCGTCGGTCTGGATGGGGTTGATGACGGCGACCTCGAAGCCGTTGGCGGCGAGGAAGTCGAAGAGCGCCACCCAGTAGTGCCCCGTGGCCTCCATGCCGACCAGCGACCCCTCGGCAGAGACGCCCCGTCTGGCAAGGCGCTCGAGCAGACGCTCGAACCCCTTCTGCGTGTTTCTGAACTCGAACGGCTCGACGGCGACCTCCCCGCCGTCGCCCATCGCGGCCGCCACGTGCGACCTCTTCGCGACGTCGATCCCGATGTAGAGCATCTTTCCCCTCCGTCCTCTCGGCGGGACGAAGGTTTTCCTTCGGAATCCGCGGGCGCAACCTCCTGGGAGATCCGGCGCCGAACGCCATTCTGCCTAATCCGCGTCCACCCGCGGGCCGGAGGCGCGATTCTCTCGACAGGGGCCGTACCCCAAGGAGGAGCGCGCGCCCTCCGCCCCGTTCGCGCCCTTTATCCCATATTCGCGTCTACGGGTAAAGAAGCGCGGCCACTGCGCGAGAAGTGGCAACTTCAATATAGGAGGAGGAGCCGGACCATGGAAATGAGCTACGAGAGGAAGGGCGCCGTGAGCCTGCCGGTCCTCGAGACGATGTCGGACCCCTCGCCGACGGGGGCGTTCGCGCTGATGAGGCTGGAGTTCCTCATGAGGAGCAGGCCGGTGCTCTACGAGAACCTGCTCACATCGGGACGTCTGTCGAGCCACCTCTCGGAAACCCAGCGCCTGGCAGAGGAGCTGGTGGAGAGGACGGCCCCGAAGATAGCGGAGGCGGAGGGGGCATCCGACCGTCTCCGCTCGACGGACCCGGTGGCATGGGCGGGCCTGATGACGGCGGCGAGGGCGTCGGCGGCGGAGATGGCGAGAAGGGACCTCGTCGAAGTCTAGGCGGGGCCCGAGAGCTCGGAGGGGCCGGGGGCGATTCCCCGGCCCCTCCGCATTACCGGACGACCATCGAGCTCGGCGCGCGCGTCCGCGTGGGCGCCGCGGACTACGAGGTCGAGGCCATCGAGGGCGGCTCGGTCCTGCTCTACGACCCGACGGCCCCGCTCTTCCCGAAGCGCATGGGGATGGGGGAGCTCGCCGAGGTCGCCGAACCCGCCCGCAGCGAAGCGCGGGGGAGCCGACCCCAACGCATGGTCCCGCGCAAGAGCGCGGCACGGCCCCAGGCGAGCCCGGAGCGGCAGCAGGAGCTCGACCTCTTCGCCCCCTCCGGCGAGAAGGCGGCGAAGCCCTCTCCCGCCGAAGCGCTACCCGACACCCCGGCGGGCCGGCTGAGGGCGAACATCGCCGCGCTCGAGGCAATGGACCGCGCGGGCGACGACGGGAGGCTCTCGCCCGAGGAGCGGGAGACCCTCTCCCGCTACACGGGATGGGGAGGCCTCGGACAGGTGTTCGACGAGGGATCTCCGCGGTGGGAGGCCGAGCGGGACCGGATTCGGGAGCTGCTCGGCGAGGACGGCTTCTCCGCGGCGCGGGCGTCGGTCCTCAACGCGTACTACACCCCGCCGGAGATAGCGGAGGCGGTCTGCTCCGCGCTGCGGTCGATGGGCGTCGGCGAGGGGAACGTGCTCGAGCCCTCGTGCGGAACGGGCACGTTCATCGGGGCCGTCGAGGGGGAGATCCCCGCAGCGCGCGTCACGGGAGTGGAGCTCGACCCGACCACCGCCCGCATAGCCGCCCTCCTGCACCCGGGGAGCACCGTCCTGGCCCAGGGGCTCGAAGACGCTGCCCTCGCGGATAACTCCTTCGACGCCGTCGTCGGGAACGTGCCATTCGGCGACTACCAGGTCGCTGACACGAGGTACCGGGGCCGGGGCTTCCTGGTCCACGACTACTTCTTCGCCCGCGCCGTCGACCTCGTGAGGCCCGGCGGGGTGATCGCCCTCATCACGTCCAAGGGGACGCTCGACAAGGCAAGCCCCTCGGTGAGGCGCTACCTGGCCGAGCGCGCCGATCTGGTCGGCGCGGCAAGGCTCCCCAACACGACGTTCTCCGGGTCGGGAGCATCGGTCACCACAGACGTCATCATCCTGCGCAAGAAGGGCGAGCCGTCCGTCGAGGAGCCCGAGTGGATCCACCTCGGCGCGACGGAGGACGGCATACCGCTCAACCAGTACTTCGCCGACAGGCCGGAGATGGTGCTCGGCAGGATGGCCGCCCGCCGCGGCGCACACGGCGACGAGACGACCTGCGAGCCGGACGGGGGCGAAAGCGTCGCCGACCTGCTCACCCGGGCCCTCTCCCGCCTCGACGCGCGCTTCGAGGCGGCCCGCCGGCGCGAAGAGCCGGACGGGCACGGACCGATTCCGGCGGACCCGGCGGTGCGCAACTACTCCTTCACGCTGCGCGGCGGGCTCGCCTGGTACCGGATCGGCGCCCAGATGTACCCGCAGGAGCTCGGCCGGACCGCGCTCGCGCGCGTCGAGGGGATGGCGAAGGTCCGCGACGCGCTCCGCGCCCTCATCGATGCCGAGCGCCTCGGGGCGCCCGACGAGGAGGTGTCAACGCTACAGTCGGCGCTGAACGCGGTCTACGACGCCTACACCGCCGCGCACGGGCTCATCAGCTCGCGCGCGAACTCCGCAGCGTTCGGGCAGGACTCGTCCTATCCGCTGCTGTGCGCCCTCGAGGTCCTCGACGACGACGGGAACCTGGCGCGCAAGGCGGACATGTTCAGCAAGCGCACGATACGGCCCCACGAGAGGCCCACCAGCGCCGAGGGGCCGGAGGAAGCGCTCGCCCTCTCGCTCTCCGAGCGCGGGCGCGTGGACCTGCCCTACATGGCCGCCCTCACCGGGACCGCGCCGGCGGACCTCGCGGATGCGTTGCGGGGCGAGATATTCCGCGTGCCGGGGACCGACGAGTGGCAGGCGGCGGACGAGTACCTCTCGGGGAACGTCCGGGCAAAGCTCGCGGCCGCCGAGGAGGCCGCCGCCTCGGACCGCTCCCTCGAGGCGAACGTCGAAGCGCTGCGCGCGGCCGTCCCGCCCGACATCCCGCCGGCGGACATCGGAATCCGCCTCGGAGCGACGTGGGTCCCTCCCGACGACGTGAGGACCTTCATCTTCGACCTCCTCGAGACGCCCTTCTACCACCGCCGCGCGATAACCGTCCAGTACTGCCAGGCGACCGCGCAGTGGGCGGTGTCCGGAAAGGGGACGGACCGGTACAACGTGCGCGCGACCGCGACCTACGGGACCAAGCGCATGAGCGCGTACCACATTATCGAGGAGACGCTCAACCTGCGCGACGCGCGCGTGGTCGACTACGTGCAGGAGCCGGACGGAAAGAAGCGCGCCGTCCTCAACCGCGAGGAGACCGCGGTCGCCATGGCCAAGCAGGACGCGATCAAGGAGGCGTTCAGGGAGTGGGCCTTCTCGGAGCCCGCGCGGAGGGACAGGCTGGCGAAGCGCTACAACGAGCTCTTCAACGCCGTCCGTCCGCGAGCGTTCGACGGCTCGCGCCTCGAGTTCCCCGGCATGAACCCCGAGATACGGCTCCGCCGCCACCAGAAGGACGCGGTGGCGCGGATCGTCTACGGGGGCAACACGCTGCTCGCGCACGAGGTGGGAGCCGGCAAGACCTTCGAGATGGCGGCGGCGTCCCAGGAGCTCAGACGCATCGGCCTCTGCACAAAGTCCCTCATCGTGGTGCCCAACCACCTGACGGAGCAGTGGGCAAGCGAGTACCTGACCCTCTACCCGGCGGCGAACATCCTAGTCGCTACAAAGAGAGACTTCGAGAAGAGGAACCGCCGGCGCTTCTGCGCGCGCATAGCGACGGGCGACTACGACGCGGTGATCATAGGGCACACCCAGCTCGAGAAGATCCCGCTCACCCCCGAGCGACAGCGGGCCTTCCTGAAGGAGCAGATCTCCGACATGGCTGAGGGGATCGCCGCGGCGAGGGCCATGGCCGGCCAGCGCTTCACCGTGCGCCAGATGGAGTCGGCGAAGAAGAAGCTCGAGGCGAAGCTGAGGAAGCTGGAGGGCGCCGAGCGAAAGGACGACACCGTCTACTTCGAGGAGCTCGGGGTAGACCGGCTCTTCGTCGACGAGGCGCACTACTACAAGAACCTGTTCTTCTCGACGAAGATGCGCAACGTCGGCGGCGTCGCCCAGGCGGAGGCGCAGAAGTCGTCGGACCTGTTCGCGAAGTGCCGCTACCTCGACGAGCTCACGGGCGGGAAGGGCGTGGTGTTCGCCACCGGGACGCCCGTCTCCAACTCCATGGTCGAGCTCTACACCATGCAGCGCTACCTCCAGTACGGGGAGCTCAGGCGAATGGGCGTATCACACTTCGACTGCTGGGCGTCGACCTTCGGGGAGACGGTGACGGCCCTCGAGCTCGCTCCCGAGGGGACCGGGTACCGGCAGAAGACGCGCTTCTCCAAGTTCTACAACCTCCCCGAGCTCATGGCGCTGTTCAGGCAGGTGGCGGACATCCGCACAGCCGACACGCTGGGCCTGCCCGTCCCTAAGGTCAGCTACCGGAACGTGCGCGTCGAGCCGAGCGCGATCCAGCGCGAGCTCGTGGCGGGCCTCTCCGAGCGGGCGGACCGGGTCCGGAACGGGTCGGTCGACCCATCGGTGGACAACATGCTCAAGATAACCAACGACGGGAGGAAGCTCGCCCTCGACCAGAGGCTCGTGGACGGGTCCCTGCCGGAGAACCCGCGGGGGAAGGTCGCCGCGTGCGTCGACAACGTCCTGCGCATCTGGGAGGAAACCGCCGACAGGCGACTCGCCCAGCTCGTGTTCTGCGACCTATCGACCCCCAAGGGCGACGGCTCGTTCAACGTGTACGACGACCTCAAGCGCCGGCTCGTCTCCCGCGGGGTCCCGCCGGAGGAGATCGCCTTCATACACGACGCACCGACCGAGGCCCAGAAGGCGCAGCTGTTCTCGCGCGTCAGGTCGGGCCAGGTCCGCGTTCTCATGGGCTCGACCCAGAAGATGGGCGCGGGCACGAACGTGCAGAGGCTCCTCGTCGCGCTGCACGACCTCGACTGCCCGTGGCGGCCCGCCGACCTCCAGCAGAGGCTCGGGCGCATCGCGCGCCAAGGCAACCTCAACGACGAGGTCGAAGTGTACCGCTACGTCACGGAGGGGACCTTCGACGCCTACCTGTTCCAGCTGGTGGAGAGCAAGCAGCGGTTCATCGGGCAGGTCATGACGTCGAAGTCGCCGGTCAGGGCGGCGTCGGACGTGGACGAGACGGCGCTCTCGTACGCCGAGCTCAAGGCGCTCGCCACCGGCAACCCGCTCATCAAGGAGCGCATGGACCTCGACGTGGAGGTGTCGCGGCTCAAGCTCCTCAAGGCCGAGCACCTCTCCCAGCGCTACGAGCTCGAGGACCGCCTGCGCGGGGAGCTCCCCCGCCGCGAGGAGGCCCTCGCCAGGCGCGTCGAGGCGCGGGAGCGCGACTCGAAGACCGTCGCGGCGGCGCCCGACGCGTTCGAGATGGAGGTGATGGGGACGACGTACACCAGCCGAGCGGAGGCGGGCGCGGCCATCGCCGCGGCGCTCGAGGGGCGGGAGGCCGAGGGGCGCGTCTCCGCCGGGTCCATCCGCGGCCTAGCGATCGAGGTCTCCTACGATGCGGTCGAGCGGGCCCGCAAGGCGACGCTCGTCGGCCGTGATCGCTACGAGGTGGCGCTCGGCGACGACCCTGCGGGCAACGCGACGCGCATCGAGAACGCCGCCAGGCAGATACCGCAGCGAGCCGCAGAGGCGCAAGCCGCGCTCGAAGAGGTCCGCGGGCAGATCTCGGCGGCCAGGGACGAGGCCGCGCGACCCTTCCCGCGGGAGGACGAGCTCCGAAGGAAGACGGCACGCCTGGCGGAGCTGGACGCGGCGCTCGACCTCGACAGGCCGGATAACGTCGTGCCGCCCGATTCAGGGCAGGAGAGACCAGTCGAAAAGAAGAGGGAGCTCGCCGCAGAGGCGAGGTGAACATTTCGCGGGAAAAGAGCCGGCCCGAAAGCCGACTCAAACTGTAATGGGCGGACTAGTGACCGCCTAGCGTATCAGAAGAGAGCTGGTCGCCTCTTCATCGAATTCGGCCACAAGATTGAGCTGGTCATTGCAGACATGGCGAAGCCATTTTTCGTAGAGTCCATTGAAGACGGTCGCATTTCTCCGGTCTTTCGGAAAGTCATCCTGATACATCTCAGCGACGGTGAAGAAAAGGGCCTGTTCCTGAAGGGGCACGACGAGCTTGAACCTGTTTGGACCGATTCCGATGAACAGCCGCGACCACAGCCGGAATACCCAATCGTTTTCGGTCGCCAACGGCCTTCGGTCCTTAAATGCCTTGAGCACCCTCTTCGCGGCACCGAATACGGTGCTGGCCATATTGTCTGCGAGCTGGATTCCCAGGTCGCTCGAGCTGTCGCCAAATGCAAGTCGGATGTTGACCCCAGCCTCACGAAACGCTGCGATGTACTCTCCTTCGAACTCGAAGATGTGATCGTGAACAGCTTCGATTTTCCTGTTGTTCAGACCACTATCCAGCTTGATAGCGAGCATCAGCTCGCCAAAGGCGGCGAGGTTCACGAGATTCTGATACGCGGGCTTCTCATAGTCTCCCGAAGCGATACCTCGGTCAAATGCGGTCGAGAACGATCCAGCGCCCACTACTTGCTCCAGATATGTCCAGAGGATGCCCTCTTTTCGAACAGCACCTCCATCGAGAAGGTTCCTAACGAGCTTTTCCGCAGCCTCCTCTGTCGGGCTGTTCGAGTATTCGGCGTACGCGTCGATGGCCTCCCGCCCGAACAGGGCGAGGTCTGACGCCTCGCTGTAATACTCGAACGGGAAGACCGACTTCGCGCCCGGCCCTAGGGCTGACTGCATGAGCGCGGTTGCGAGGTAGAAGTCCTTCGAATAGACACACGGCCAGACGGGGCATTTCCCGACGAACCTTTCGATGAAGTCCTCAAGGGCATCATTGCTGCGTCTTGTCAGCAGATCGCTCCCCTTGACTTCTCCTCCCTCGGGTCTCCACCTTGCTTTGAACTCGCGATAGCGATCCATCAGGCCTGAATCACGGTAACCGGGCATGATCGCAGCCAAGACATAGAGGGGCTGGTCATCTCTACGGTAAGAAACCTCCCCACTTTTTGTCAGGCAACCGCTGTTTCCTGCCTCATCGAAATAAAAGACCACATTCCCTCCCAATGCTCCATCTTTTCTGAATTGTTCCCACAAGATCTAAGGAGAAACGTATGCCCTACATCGACCCCGAGGTCGTGGCGCAAGCGAAGCGCATCGACCTACTCACCTACCTCCAGGAGCGCGACCCGGGGGAGCTCGTGCGCGTGTCAGCTTCGACGTGGTGCACGCGCGAGCACGACAGCCTCAAGATCTCGAACGGCAAGTGGTATTGGTGGAGCAGGGGCTTCGGCGGAAGGTCGGCCCTCGACTACCTCATCAAGGTGCGGGGGCTGAGCTTCCTCGACGCGGTGCGCGACATCGCGGGGGACGCCGTCGAGGCGCCCGCCGCCCGGCCCCTCCCGCCCCGCCGCCCGGCCGGAGCCGTCCCGCGGCCCGCTCGGAGGCCCTTCGAGCTGCCGCCCGCGGACGCCACGCCCGAGGCGGTCGCGTACCTCGCGCGCCGCGGCATCGCCCGGGAGGTCCTGGACGAGTGCGTCTCCCGCGGGATCGTCTACGGCACGCGCCGCGGCAGGTACGCCAACGCGGTGTTCGTCGGGACCGGCCCGGACGGACGCCCGCGCTACGCGGCGCTGCGCGGGTGCTCCGGGAACTTCAAGGGAGAGGCCCCCGGCTCCGACAAGCGCTACTCGTTCCACCTGGACCCGGGCAGGGGCGGCGAGCTCCACGTGTTCGAGGCGGCGATCGACGCGCTCTCCTACGCCACGCTCGCTGCCATGCGCGGGGAGGACTGGAGATCGCTCAACCTCCTCTCGCTGGGAGGCGTGCCGCCGGCGTCGGTCGGGGTGCGGAAGGGATGCGTGCCGCCCGCCCTCGAGCGGCACCTGGCGGACCGGCCGCGCATCAGGGCGCTCCGACTCCACCTGGACAACGACGCGCCCGGCCTCAACGCCGCGGCGCTCGTCTCCACGGTGCTCTGCGAGCGGTACCGCGTCGCCATCGAGCCGCCGCGGTCCGGGAAGGACGTGAACGAGGAGCTCATGTCGGCGCTCGGCAGGGGCCGCGCGGCGGCCGGGAGGGCCCGGTGAGCCCCCTTCTCGGCGGGTCCGCCGCGGGGGCGGGGCCCTGCGGCCCGCCGTACCAGCAAGCAACGCCGGATGCTGGCATCCGGCAGGAACCAGGGGAGTCCCCCTGTCCCCCGAAGACGAGGCGGCGACGCGGCCCCGAGCGCACCAGAAAGGTGACCGTGCGAATGAGCGAAGGAGAGCACGCCGCGCTCCGCGCACACGTGGCGCGCACGGGGTGGTCCCTGGAGGCGTACGTGCGGTCCGTCCTCGCAGGGGCGGTGCCGCCCGAGCGCCCGCCCGAGGCGTACCTGGAGATGGCGCGGGAGCTGCGTTCGATAGGGACGAATCTCAACCAGATAGCCCGCAAGGCCCATGCCATCGGGGCGGTGGACGCCGGGCGCTACGACGCGGAGGCGCGCCGCCTCGAGCGGGCTCTCGTCGAAATCGTCGCGGCCGTGAAGTCCCCGGGGAGGCGATGATGGCGACGACCTCCCTATGGAAGGTCGAGGGAAGCGTCGGCAGGGTCGTCCGATACGCGGAGAACCCGGACAAGACGGAGGGCCCCGCCCGCGCGATAGCCTACGCGGCGGATCCGTCGAAGACCGAGCGGATGCTCTACGTGACCGGCGTGAACTGCCTTCCGGGGACCGCCGCCGAGGAGATGAACGCGACGAAGAGGCAGTTCGGCAAGACCGGGGGCATCGTCGCCTTCCACGGGTACCAGTCCTTCGCCCCGGGCGAGGCCGACCCCCAGACCGCCCACGAGATCGGCGTCTCCCTCGCCCGCGAGCTCTGGGGGGACCGCTTCGAGGTGCTGGTCGCCACGCACCTGGACAGGGGGCACCTGCACAACCACTTCGTCATCAACTCCGTCTCCTTCGCCGACGGCGGGAGGTTCCACCGCGACAACCGCTGCTACCGCGAGATGCGGGAGGCGTCAGACCGCCTCTGCCGCGAGCGCGGGCTGTCGGTCGTCGAGTCCCCGGCGGCGGGACGGACCAGGCACTACGCGGAGTGGGCGGCGGAGAGGGCCGGGAGGCCGACATGGAGGGGCCTCATCAGGGAGGACGTCGACGAGGCCATCGCCCGCGCGACCTCCCTGAGGCAGTTCTACCGGAACCTCGGCGCGATCGGCTACGAGGTGAAGGTCGGCAAGGACGTATCGGTGAGGCCCCCGGGCAAGGAGCGGTTCGTGAGGCTCGCGCGCAACTTCGGCCCCGGCTACACGCAGGAGGCGATAGCCCAGAGAATCGTCGCGTCGCGCCGGCCCGGCCCGCCCGTCAGGCGCCCGCGGCCCGCCCCTCCGCCGCGCCCGCCCAAGGCGCCCAGAGGGAGCGTGGTCGCGCTCTACCGGAGGTACCGGTACCTCCTCGGGGGATACCGGCCGGGCGGGGGCGACGCCGCGCGCACGCACTTCCTGCTCAGGGAGGACCTGCGGCACCTTGACCGCATCGACGAGGAGATCTCGCTCATCGAGCGCGAGGGGCTGGAGACCCTCGCCGACGTCGCCGCGTGCCGCGAGCGCATCCGGTCGCGGCACCCCACGGGCGACGCCGCCCGGGAGGCGCGTAGGGACCTGCGCGCGCTCGACCGCATAGAGAAGCGCACGGGGGAGATCGCCTCGAAGCTGGGGAGGCTGGACGCGGGCGACACGGAACGGGAGAGAGGAGAGGGACGTGGAAGCGACAGACCAGGCCGCTGAGCAGGTGGTGAGGATCACCCTCGCCGGCGGCGAGACGGCCGTCAGGCTGACGGGGGCAGCGGCGGCCAACGTCGCCGCGGCGCTCGCGGCAGCCGCGGCGAGCGGCGGCAGGACGAAGGGCCGGGCGCGCCTCCAGACGATGCTCAGGACGGGGCGCGAGCTCAGGGTGTTCCAGCTCCCCCGCGAGCAGCTCGAGGGCTTCGCCCGCGAGGCCCGCCGCTACGGCGTGCTCTACGCGGTCGTGCGCGGGGAGGTCGACGGGCCCGCCGACCTCATCGTCAAGGCCGAGGACGCGAGCAAGATCAACCGCATCGCGGAGCGCCTGTCGCTCGGAACCGTCGAGCCAGAGGCACCCGCCCCCGAAGGGACGCCCCCGCGCGGCGAGCCGCGCCCGTCCCGCGAGGCGTCCGACGTCGTCGGCGACCTGCTCGGGAAGCGCGGGGAGGCCGGCAAGGGCCCTTTAGCGCAGGAGGGCCCGGGGAATCGGTCAGGGCCTTCATCAGGGAGCGCTCCGCGGTCAGGGCGGGGTTCCGCTGAGGCGCCGCGCCGCTCCGTGAGGGCCGAGATGCGCGCGATCGAGCGAGAGCGGTCCGCGTCCGGGAAAGCCCCATCGCGGGCAAGGGCGAGGGGGAACCGGCAACGTTAGGAGGAAGCATGGACATGGAATCGGTCTACGGCGCGATGGGAAAGCGTGACGCGGCCGAGCGGAGCGAGGGCTTCGACAGGGAGGAGTGGGCGACGAGGAAGAGGGCCGAGCGGGAGGCCGCCTTCGCCCTCGCGGACGACACCGCCCTGCTCGTGAACGGCGACGGCGCGGCGCGGGCCGCCCTCGCGCGCGTCATGGGCAGGCTCCCCGGGCACTCCGCGACGAACGCCCTGCTCGTGCTCGCCCAGAACCCGGACGCGACGCGGCTGGGGGACGCCGGCTACTGGCGAAGGGCGGGAGCCCGCATCAAGAAGGGCGAGCGCGCGATCTCGGTCATCGAGCCGACGAAGGAGTTCGTGCGCCAGGACGGGACCATCGGCGTGCTCTACGACGCGCGCAAGGTGTTCGACGTCTCGCAGACCACGGCGCGTCCGCGGCTCCCGCGGGAGTTCTCGGCGGAGGAGGTCCTCACCGCTCTCGTCGCCCGCTCCCCCGCGCCCGTGTCCCCCTCGGACGCCCCGGTCCCCGGGGGAGCGAGGTACGACCCCGCGGCGGGAGAGATCATGGTCGAGCGCGGGCTCGGCGCGGGCGAGCTGTTCTCCTGCCTCGCGCGGGAGGCGTGCCGAGCGTCGATGGACCTGCGCGGTGAGCCCGCCGCCGGCGGCGAGGCGGAGCTCGCCGCGGCCGCGCTCGGGGAGAGGTTCGGAATCAGCGGCGGGGGCGCCCTGCCGAGCCCCGCGCCCGAGGGCTCGGACGCGCGCGGTCAGGGAGGCCCTGTCGAGGGCCCGCTCCGCCGCCGCCGAGCTGGGAGGGGCCATGGCGCGCTCGCTCGAGCCGCCGTCCCGCCAGGACCGGGGCGGTGAGCGGTGAGGAGGGTCGAGCCGCACGAGGCCGCCATGGCCGCGGCCGCCGTCGCGGCGGCGGCGTGGGCCGGGGCGCTGCTCGCCCCCGCGCTCGAGGGGGACCGGGCGGGGCTCCCCGCCCGGCTCGCCGCCGCCCTCGCCGACCCGCTCGCCGTCAGGCCGACCGGGCAGGCCGCGCGAGGGGCCGTCGTCCTCGCGGCCCTCGCGGCGCTCGCGTGCGCGTGCTACCTGACCTCGCGGAGGAACTGGCGCCGGCGCGAGGAGCACGGCAGCGCGGAGTGGGGCGCGCCGCGCGCGGCGTGCCGGCGCTACCGCGGGGGCGAGCCCCTCTCCGACCGCCTCCTCACCGAGCGGTTCCGCATGTCGCTCGACGGGCGCCGGCACCGGCGCAACCTCAACACGCTCGTGTGCGGCGGGTCGGGGTCCGGCAAGACGCGCGGGTACTCGCTCCCGAACGCCATGCAGGCGGCCTCCTCCATGGTCGTGCTCGACCCCAAGGGCGAGATCCTCCGCGAGGTCGGCGGGCTGCTGGAGGCGGAGGGCTTCGAGGTGCGCGTGCTCGACCTCGTGCGCCCGGAGCTGTCGCACTGCTACAACCCGTTCGCGTACGTGCGGGGCGACGCCGACGCCCAGCGCCTCACCACGAACCTGTTCAAGGCGACGACGCCGAAGGGGGCCCAGAGCCAGGACCCGTTCTGGGACACCGCTGCGGGCATGCTCCACCTCGCCCTCATGCTCTACCTCGTTCACGAGGCGCCGCCCGAGGAGCGCAACTACGCGACCCTCATGGAGATGCTGCGCGCCGGCGAGGTGCGCGAGGACGACGACGAGTTCTCGTCGGTGCTCGACGAGATCTTCGACCGGCTCGAGACGGCGGACCCCGGGCACATCGCGCTCAAGTACTACCGCTCCTACCGCTCGGGGGCGGCGAAGACGCTGAAGTCCATCCAGGTGACGCTCGCCTCGCGGCTCGAGAAGTTCAACCTCGACGCGATAGCCTCGCTCACCGCGACCGACGAGATGGACCTCGCGTCGCTCGGCACGCGCCGGGTCGCGCTCTTCGCGGTCATCCCCGACAACGACACGAGCTTCAACTTCCTCGTGTCGATGCTCTACACGCAGCTCTTCCAGCAGCTCTTCTCGCTCGCGGACAGCAGGTGCGGCGGCTCCCTGCCGGTCCACGTCCACTTCCTGATGGACGAGTTCGCCAACGTGAGCCTGCCGGACGACTTCGAGAAGATCCTCTCCACGATGCGGGGCCGCAACGTGTCGGCCTCGATCATCGTGCAGAACCTGGCGCAGCTCAAGGCGCTCTTCGAGAAGCAGTGGGAGTCCGTGGTGGGCAACTGCGACGAGTTCCTGTACCTGGGCGGCAACGAGCAGTCCACGCACAAGTACGTGAGCGAGCTCCTGGGCAAGGAGACCATCGACAGCAACACCTACGCGCGCTCGACCGGCCGCGGCGGCAGCTACTCGACCAACTGGCAGATCTCGGGGCGCGAGCTCATGACGCCGGACGAGGTGCGCATGCTCCCCGACGACCGGGCGCTGCTGTTCGTGCGCGGCGAGCGGCCGATGCTCGACGGCAAGCTCGACTTCTCCCGCCACCCGCGCCACGCCATGACCGCGGACGGGGGCGCGGCGCCCTACGAGCACGGCGCGGACCGGCTCTCCGTCGCCGCGATCGAGGCCGCCCCGGCGGGGGCCGCGGCGCGAGGCGCCCCCCAGGCCGCGGGGGGCTACGAGATCGTATCCGAGGAGGAGCTCGAGGTTGAGCTCGGGCTCCGCGAAGAGGAGGGAGACCAGACATGAGGAAGATGGAGAGGGGCGGCCTCCGCCGCGGGGCCGCCGCGGCGGCGTGGTGCGCGGCGGCGCTGGCGCTCGCCGCCCCGGCCGCCGCCTACGCGGAGACGGACCCGATCTCCGCGGTCAACAACCTGTCGGAGTTCGTGTTCAGCCTGATCCGCGCGATCGGCATCATCCTGCTCGGGTTCGGCATCGTGCAGGTCGGCATCTCGCTCAAGGGGCACGACCCCTCGCAGCGCGCGAACGGGTTCCTGACGCTCGCGGGAGGCCTGGTCATCACGTTCGCGCGAGAGATCCTGAACATCATCACGGGGTAGCGCGCAGGGGGCGGCGCGGCCGCCCCCGGACCGCGGGAAGGAGGCCGGCCGTGGAGTCGGACAACTGGATCGTCCAGAACCTCTCGGGCGCGCTGGACACCTGGAACGAGAAGATGGGCGAGATCGTCGGCCTGCTCACGACGTCCCCCGAGGAGTTCAGGGGAGGCGGGATATGGGACGCGGTGCTCGGCATCCACGGCGCCGTCCAGGCCGTCGGCCTCGCGCTGCTCGTCCTGTTCTTCCTCACGGGCGTCGTGAGGACGTGCGGGACGCTCGCGGAGGCGAGGCGCCCGGAGCGCGCCGTCGCCCTCTTCGTGCGCTTCGCCCTCGCCAAGGCGGCGGTCACGCACGGGCTCGAGCTCATGACGGCGTTCCTCGGCGTGGCGCAGGGCCTCGCCTCGACCATCCTCGGGGCGGTGGGGTTCGACGCCGCGGCCGAGACGGCGCTGCCGGCCGAGATGGTGGAGGCCATCGAGGGGGTGGACTTCCTGAGCTCCATCCCGCTCTGGGCCGTCACGCTGCTCGGAGGGGTCCTCATCACCGTCCTCTCGTTCGTCATGATCCTCTCGGTCTACGGGAGGTTCTTCAAGCTGTACATGTACACCGCCCTCGCCCCGGTGCCGCTCTCGACGTTCGCGGGGGAGCCGACCCAGTCGGTCGGGAAGGCGTTCCTGAGGAGCTACGCGGCCGTGTGCCTGGAGGGCGCGATCGTCGCGCTCGCCTGCGTGCTGTTCTCGCTCTTCGCCTCGTCGCCGCCCGCCGCGGACGCTTCGCTGCCGGTGGTCACCCAGGTCTGGGGGTACATCGGCGAGCTGGCGTTCAACATGCTCGTGCTCGTGGGGATGGTCAGGATGGCCGACCGCGTGGTGCGCGAGATGATGGGCCTCTAGCCGGGGCCGGGGCAGAAAGGAAGGAAGCATGGAAGTCAAGGTGAACCGCGAGATACGCGACTACACGGAGGGCGTGTTCTTCGGGCTGTCGCTCCGGCAGTGCGCCTTCGCGGCGCTCGCATGCGCCGCGGCGGTGGGCGTCTTCCTGGCGCTCGAGCCGTCGCTCGGCCTCGAGCCCACGTCGTGGGCGTGCATCGCGGCGGCCGCGCCGCTCGTCGGCGTCGGGTTCGTGAGGTGGCACGGCATGAGCGCCGAGCAGGCGGCGCTCGCGTGGCTGCGCTCGGAGGTGCTGTGCCCCCGCGTGCTCCTGCCAGAGCACCGCGACCTCTACGCCAGCCTGCTGGGGAAGGGGGGTGGCCGATGATAAGGACGCTCGCCCGCGCCCGCCGCGAGGAGCGCGAGGGGATCAGCGTGCCCAAGTCGGCCGAGGACGCGGTGCCGGTCAGGCGGGTGTGGCGCGACGGGGTGTTCCTCGTCGGCCGCGACCGCTACTCGCGCACCTGGCGCGTCGCCGACGTGAACTACGCCGCGACCTCGAAGGAGGACAAGGAGGCCCTGTTCCTCGCGTACTCGGAGCTGCTCAACTCGTTCGACGCCGAGGCGGTGACCAAGGTCACCGTCGTGGTGCGCAGGCTCGACCCCAGGGACTTCGAGCGCCGCGTGCTCATCCCCTACCGGGGCGACGCGCTCGACCGGTACCGGCGGGAGTACAACGACATGCTCATGGACAAGGCCACCGGGGCCAACTCGATGGTGCGCGAGCTCTACGTCACCGTCTCCGTGACCAGGAGGTCCGTCGCGGACGCGCGGGCGTACTTCGACCGGGCCCGCACGGAGATGGCGGCCCACCTCGCCCGGCTGGGGTCCCGGCTCGAGGAGCTCGGGCTCTCCGAGCGCCTGGCCGTGCTCGCCGACTTCTACCGCGGCGGCCGCGCCGCGGGCGCCCACTTCGACCCGGCGGCGAGCGCGCGCAGGGGCCACTCGCCGCTCGACGCGGTGGTCCCCGACAGCCTGGAGCCGTCCGCCGACCGCATCGGCATCGGCGGGCGCGTGGCGCGGGCCCTCTACCTCAGGGAGTACGCGTCGTACCTGAAGGACTCCTTCCTCTCCGAGCTCGCGGACATGCGGCGCCCGCTCGTGCTCTCCATCGACGTCGTCCCGGTGCCCACGGACGAGGCGGTGCGGGAGGTGGAGGGGCGCCTGCTCGGCGTGGAGACGAACATCACCAACTGGACCCGCCGCCAGAACCGCAACCTCAACTACAACGTCGCGGTGCCCTACGACATGGAGCAGCAGCGCAAGGAGAGCCGCGAGTTCCTCGACGACCTCGTGTCGCGCGACCAGCGCATGATGCTCGCCTCGGTCACGCTCGTCCACACGGCCGACACCCCGGAGCAGCTCGACGCGGACACCGACGCCATCATGTCGGTCGCGCGCAAGCACCTCTGCCAGATGGGGGTCCTGCGCTTCCAGCAGCTCGACGGGCTGGCGACGGCGCTGCCGGCGGGCGTGCGGCGCGCGGGGCCCCTGCGCACCCTCACGACGGAGAGCCTGGCCGTCCTCATGCCGTTCCGCGCCCAGGAGATCATGGACCCGGGCGGCGTGTACTTCGGCGAGAACGCCCTGTCGCGCAACCTCATCCTCTGCGACAAGGCCAGGCTCCTGAACCCGAACGCCTTCGTGCTGGGCGTCCCGGGGTCCGGCAAGAGCTTCTCCACCAAGGAGCTGATCGCGCTCATCGCCCTCTCCACCGAGGACGACATCGTGATCTGCGACCCCGAGCGGGAGTACGCCTCCCTCGTCACGGCGCTCGGCGGCGAGGTCATCCGCATCGCGGCGGGGAGCCCGCACCACATCAACGCGCTCGACATGGTGGAGGGCTACGGCGAGGGCGAGAACCCCGTCATCGACAAGAGCGAGTTCGTCATGTCGCTCTTCGAGCAGCTCGACCGCGGCGGGCTGGGGCCGCAGGAGAAGTCGATCGTGGACCGGTGCACGTCGCTCGTGTACGAGGACTACCGCGCCGGCGCCGAGCCCCCCACGCTCGTCACGCTCCGCGACAAGCTGCTCGCGCAGCCGGAGCCCGAGGCGCGCAGGCTGGCCCTCTCGCTCGAGCTCTTCACCTCCGGCACGCTCGACGCGTTCGCCCACCCGACGAACGTGGACACGCAGAACCGCATGGTCGTCTACGACATCATGGACCTGGGGCGACAGCTCAAGACGATGGGGCTGCTCGTCATCACCGACGCGATGCTCAACCGCGTGACCGAGAACTGGCGCGCGGGCAGGCGCACCCACATCTTCATCGACGAGTTCCACGTCGTGTTCGAGAACGAGTACTCCGGCGCGTTCTTCAACAGCGCGTGGCGGCGCTTCCGCAAGCGCAACGCCTTCCCGACGGCCATCACACAGAACGTCGAGTACCTGCTCGACTCCGTGCTGGCCTCGACGATGCTCTCGAACTCCGAGTTCATCGTCATGCTCAACCAGGCGGCGGCGGACCGCCAGAAGCTCGCCGAGCTGCTCAACATCAGCCGCGAGCAGATGGGCTACATCACGAACGCCGAGGCGGGCTGCGGCCTTTTGCGCTACGGCAGCGCCCTCGTGCCGTTCGTGAACCGGTTCCCGAGGGACACCGAGCTCTACCGGCTCATGACCACGAAGCCGGGGGAGTGAGCCCCGCGCCGCCCGCGGCGGCGCGCACATACAGAGCCATGCGCTCGCTGTCTAGACTAGAATTGCAAACTATTAGTCTATCTTCTAGTCTATTCGTCTATCACCCACTTTGCGTTCCCCCGCGCGCCATCGGGTCGAATGCGGTGTTCCTTGCGAAGCTCCTGGAGCAGGTAGCTTACGTGCTTCTTCCGCTGCTCGTCTCCCATGTCCTCGGGGAGCGCGTGCGATATGGCGGAGACGACCTCGGCCCGCGTGCACGGGCGGGTGCGGAGAAGCTTCACGATGAGCTCCTTGCAGATGCTCGTGTCCAGCCCCTTCTGTCTCACGTACTCCTCGTGGGTTCCGATGATCCCCGCCACTTTCGACGAAAGCGTGAGCTTCGGGTAGCGGCCCTCGACGAGGCCTCTGCTGCGGAGGGCCCTGGCCTGTTCCCGCGTAACGGGGCTCCCCTTCTGCACGAGATCGAGCATGAAGACCGTCTCGAGGTCCATATCCGGCTCCGAGGCGAGGAGCTGAGTGTATGCCTCGTTCAGGACCCTGCCATAGACGGTGACCGAGACGCGGTTCGGCTCCGAGAGGTCGTAGGTAGGAAGGGGGAGCATCCTACCACGCTGGATCTCGTAGACGTTCCTGATGCCTATGGCGTTCTGGTCGATCATCTCCGTCTTGACCATCGCGTCCGCGAGCAGGCGATTCCGGTAGTACGGCGGCTTGTAGCCGGGCTCAATCGCCTTCTCGATGGTTCCCGGGATGAAGGAGCCTTCATTTTTGAACACGAGGCGGTCCTCGTACTCGAGGACGTTGATCTTGCCCGAGTTGCGGTAATCCTGGTGGGCGATGGCGTTGTGCAGCAGCTCGCGAATGACCTCGGGGTCGTACTTGTTGGCGAGCGTGGGGAACAGCGTGACCTGGCTGTCGAAGTAGCGGTAGCGCTCGTTCCTAATCCTCTCCAACACCTCATCCACTTGGAGGATGAACGGCGGGTCGAAGTGCTCGTAGGCTTCCACGCGCCCGTCGGAGGCATAGAGCGTCCAGGTGATTCTTGGAGCTGCGCCGCCGAGGAAGGCGGTCGACTCGGGACGTCCGAGGAGCACAAGCGCAGCATTCGTGACGCGCCCGTGTATGAGAAGCCCCATCTTGCGAAGCATCTCTTCCTTTTCAAGCGACTTTACGGCGGGCTGCTTGGCAGCGTACTTGTCAACATATCGCTCGCAGGCGAACCTGACAGCCTCGGGGTCTAGATCATCAAGCTCCGCCTCGAAAGACACTCGCTTTGACCAGTCAGGGCGCGACT
Source organism: uncultured Coriobacteriaceae bacterium (assembly GCA_963931435.1). Lineage (GTDB taxonomy): Bacteria > Actinomycetota > Coriobacteriia > Coriobacteriales > Coriobacteriaceae > Coprousia. The sequence goes on along the minus strand of OZ007012.1, from coordinate 2,326,318 downwards.
GTTCCCAGATCGCCTCAAGTTTGAACCGTGGCATCTCCTTCAGCGACGAGTCCTCACGTGACCATGGGATCCCACGCCAGGTCGTCGGGGAGGCGAACTCGCAAGGCGGTATTTGGAACGCGACTACGCGCTTCCCGTCAACGTCGAACTCGTAGACCTCCTCGAATGTGAGTCCGTTGTTGAGGTTCTCCGCGATTTCGTGCTTGAGGCTTCTGAGCCCGACGCTCGGGCGACGCTCCTCCTTGCGGTAGGCGGTGCCGCATACCTCCCTCTTGTCGGTCACCCCGAACAGGAGCCAACCGCACTCCGCGTTCCGGAGGTTCGCCTCGTTGCTGAGCGCCGAGAAGTACTTGCCGAGCTTCTCGAAGTCGAAGTTGCGCTTCGCCTCCTTGTACTCCACGACCTCGGTCTCCACGTCGGCCAGCAGGGAGCGGACGAGCGAGGGCATCTCCGACAAGGACCTGATCATGGGAGCCTCCATAGACTAGAACATAGACTAATTCACTGCATTTTAGTCTATCACAGGGGAAATTCAGCAGGTAGACGGGCTAACGAATAACTAGAAAACGAAGGCGCCCAGGTTAAGCCACTTTGGATCGACCTCCCATGACGAAAGAGGCCTATATGGAACGAAAAATAAAAATGAAAGCAACGTCTCGAAGCATAAAGATTCTGAATAGGTCGGTGAGGGGGCACTCAAAAAGAATTAGTGCTTGTCTGGTGGGGAGGCCGAAAGACTCGTACGCCGGCGCCGGGGAAGCCGACCCCCGCCGCGCCGCCGAGGGGGAGGCCCTCGCCGCCGGGAAACGCGCCGCCGCGCTCGCAGGCCGTTCGGCCCGGGGGACCGTCCGCAGGCTGGGGAGGAAGGATGCCAAGGAGGTGGCCGAGGCGCGCGAAGAGCGCTCGCGCGCCCGAGCCGTCGGGAGGCGTGGCCCACGGATCCCCACAGCGGCGTGCCGCGACGTTGGTGCCGCCAGCGTCCACAGCGACGGCCGCCGGGAAGCCCTGGCCCCATCCGGCGCGCCCCGCCTCGCGCGGGGCGACCGAGGCGGTGTCCCCGTTTCCCAAAGTGGGAGGGAGGCGGCGAAGGGGGCGGCCTCCGCCACAGAGCACGCAAGGGCCCTCGCCGCCGGCCGGGCGAGGCGCTCCGCCTCCAGGCGGGCCGCCCGCGCCGCGCGCCGGGCGTCGGTCCGCTACGCGCGGATGGCGGCGGCCTCGGCCCGCGCGGCGGTGGCGGCCCTCTCGTCCCTCGGCGCGCTCGCTCTCGGGCTCGTGGTGATCGTCGCGCTGGCGGGCCTCATCGCCTCTTCGCCGTTCGGCATCTTCTTCTCCGGCGGCGACATGGGGGACGGCAACCCCACGCTGCGGGAGGCGATCTCCGGTCTGAACGAGGAGCATCAGGCCCGCATAGACCGGATCGCCGCGGAGAACCCGCACGACGAGCTGAGCCTCGCGGGGTCGAGGGTCCCCTGGCGCGAGGTGCTCGCGGTGTGGTCGGTGAGGACCGCGGCGGACCCGGACGACCCCGCGGACGTGCTCACGCTCGACGAGCGCCGCCTCGCCTCCCTCGAGGAGGTCTTCTGGGACATGAACGCCATCGACTACGAGGTGCAGGAGCGACAGGTCGAGGAGATCGTCGAGGTCGAGCGGGAGGACGGCACCGTCGCGGAGGGAACGGAGACCGTCACCAGGCGCGTGCTCGTGGTCACGCTCTCCGCGAGGTCCCCGGACGAGGCGGCGTCGTCCTACGGCTTCACGGCGGAGCAGGCGGACATGCTCGCGCAGCTGCTCGACGACCGCTACGCCGCGATGTGGCAGTCGGTCCTCTACGGGGTGACCGGCGGCAGCGGAGACATCGTCCAGGTGGCCGCCTCGCAGATCGGCAACGTCGGCGGGCGGCCCTACTGGTCATGGTACGGGTTCTCCGGGCGCGTCGAGTGGTGCGCGTGCTTCGTGAGCTGGTGCGCCAACGAGTGCGGCTACATCGAGGCCGGGGTGATCCCGAAGTTCGCCGCCTGCTCGGCTGGGGTCCAGTGGTTCAAGTCCGCGGAGCTATGGCATGACCGTGGGTACGAGCCGCAGCCGGGTGACATCGTGTTCTTCGACTGGGGAGGGGACGGCGGCGCCGACCACGTGGGCATCGTGGAGTCCTGCGACGGCTCGACCGTCCACACCATCGAGGGCAACACGAGCGACTCCTGCGCGAGGAGGAGCTATCGCGTCGGCAGCGCGTCGATACTCGGGTACGGGACGCCGCTGTACTAGGCGGTCCGCGCCAAGGGCGCGGCTTTGCGGGCGCCGTCTCTCGGCGCCCGCTTTTTCTTTGCGTCGCCCGCGCCGTCATGGGCGCCGAATCGGCCCGAGTTGCCGCCGGTTCCCTCTCACCATCGCTCCGGCGACCCCACTCGTCCGCGGCGATCGCCTCGTCGAAGCGAGCTGTTCAGTCGGGAGGGGGCGGCCGGCATTTTGCGCCAACCCGAAAAAAGTCATTCATAATGTAAAAGACTCTTGACATTTTTCTGCCTTGCAGTATAACGAGAAATGTAAAGAGGCTTTGACATTTCAAGCCGACTTCGACAAGCGGAGGGAGGTAGAAGCAATCGCAAGGCCAGCCCAACTAAGCGACGGGAGGTAAGTGACATGAGGAAGATGGACGAGATGGAGAGGAGCATCCAGCTTCATGCGGAGGAGTGGGGGTACAGGGCGGCCCTGCTGTCCCTGAGCGCGTGGGCGCTGTTCAACTGCTGGCAGGCGCTCGCGAACGGCTCCGAGTACAGCCCCCTGCCCGCCCTGATCCTGTGCCTCGCGGTGTGCGTCCAGGGATTCTCCCAGATGGCAATGAGGCGCAGGATGGTCGCCGGGGACGAGGAGTACCGGGAGCCCAACAAGCTCCTGCGGGCGGCGGTGGTCGCGATCGTCGTCATCGCGCTCGCCCTGTCGGTCGGGGCCTACCTCCTGGCAAGGGCCTAGGCCGCCATGAGGAACACAGTAAAGCAGCTGAGGAAGCAGGCCGGGCTGCGCCAGGAGGACATGGCGAAGGAGCTTGGCGTGAGCCGCCAGACGATCATCGCCGTCGAGAACGACAAGTACAACCCCACGCTGGAGCTCGCGATGAAGATCGCAAGGCTGCTGGGGCTTCACGTGGACGAGATCTTCTTCCTTGATGACTGATGGGTAGGCTCCTCCTTCGCGCCGCCGCGCGGCGGGCTCGTCCCGAGCCCCCGCGGCGGCGCGTCCGCCCCTCCGGTACGTGCGGCGTGAGCGAGCCGCGCCCGCCGAAGGTGTAGACGAGGTTCTCAAGAGACGAGGATCGAGCCCGGAGGGGTCGATCTCCGCGAGCCTCTCGCAACTGTTGAAGGAGCGCTGCGTCCCCCTCACACCCTGAGGCTCCCCATCCCCGTAACGCCGGCGATCTCCCCGAACCCGAAAACCAGTAGTCACAGGCTATGGGCGTGTCACAAGTGGGCAATGAGGCCCGCCTTCGCTCGTCGGCGCGGCGCCATCTCAAAAAAGTTCGACGAACGTCGAATAGTACGACATCCGTCGAACAGTCGGGGGTATACTCCACCCCAAGAGGAGGCCCGCGGCGAGGGGAGGCGAGATGGTCGGCGACGGGTTCAAGGCGCTCTCGGACCCCACGCGCCGCCGCATCCTCGAGCTCCTCGGCGAGCGGGACATGACGGCGGGAGAGATCGGCGAGCACTTCCCCCAGAACAAGGCGACCCTCTCGCACCACCTCGAGATCCTGCGCGAGGCGGGCCTCGTGGAGGCGGAGCGCCGGGGCAGGAACGTCCTCTACCGGCTGGACACCACCGTCCTGCAGGGCCTCATCTCATGGTTCCTCGGGCTCACGGAAACGGAGGCTTCGGATGAAGGTTGAGCTTGGGCGCGCCGAGCGCGCCTTCTGGGTCGTCCTGTTCACGGCGGTGGCCGCCCACCTGCTGGCGTACGCGCTGGTGGCCTATCCCGCCCTGCCCCAGACGGTGCCCACGCACTGGGGCGCCGACGGTGCGGTCGACGGCTGGGGCGACAAGACGGGCACGCTCGTCATGGCGGTCATGCCGCTCGTCGTCGCGCTCGTCATGCTCGCCGTGCCGCGCCTCGACCCCAAGGGGCGCAACTTCGAGCGCTTCCGCGGCGTGTACCTGGGCATGAGCGCCGCGCTCACCCTCTTCATGGCGGTCGTTTCGTGGATGACGCCGCTCACCGCCTTTGGCCTCATACCCGAGGGGGGCTCGCTCGTCTCGACGATAATCCTCTTCGCGCTCGGCGCCCTCATGATCGCGCTCGGCAACTACCTGCCGCGCGTGCGACCCAACTACACCTTTGGCATCCGCACGCCCTGGACGCTCGCGAGCGAGGACAACTGGCGCCGCACGCACCGCTTTGCCGGCCCCGTCTTCGTGGCCGCGGGCGTCGTGATGCTCGTCGCGGCGGCGCTCTCGACCGTGGCGCCCGACGTGTCCTTCTGGGCCGGCATGGCGGCGGTTCTCGTCTCGACGCTCGTCGTGGGCGCCTACAGCTTCGTCATCTGGCGGCGCGCGGAGCGCTAGGGGCGTCGGAGGGGAGGTCGCGATGGGCGAGAAGGGCGCGGCACCGGAGCGGGTGCTCCCCGGCAGGACCGACCCGTGGTTCGTGGCGGTCATGGCGGCCGTCGCGGGCGGCCTCTCCATGGGGTGCGTCGCGCTCTTCGTGAGCTCGGGGCCCTCGTCCCCGTGGGGCTGGCTCGCGCTCCTGCCCGTCCCGGCCCTCGTGGCCCTGGCGGCCCTGCCCGTGCGCAGCAACCGCGTCGAGCTCTACGGCGACCGCCTCGTCGTCGTGTACGCCGGGACCCGCTCGGCGATCCCCTACGCCCACGTGCGGGGCGTCCGGCGCACCCGGAGTCTCTGGGCCGGCACGGCCAACTCGCTCGACCGCGTCTACATCGAGGCGCCCTATGACGGCGACGCCATCGTCTCGGTTAAGGACAACGACGCCCTCGTGGCCGAGCTCGTGCGCAGGTGCGGCCTGCGGCCCGGCGCCTGACGCCCCGAAAGGAGAAGAGCGTGAACGTCCCGCACTGGCCCTATTGGAAGAAGAACCCCCTCGGCGGCACGCAGGTCTGGTACACGGACTGGGGCGACTGCCCCTTCGACGCGTCCGACATGGGCGAGAAGGACGAGGAGGCCGTGCGCGAGCTCAAGAGGCTCGCCGAGAGGTACGGCACCGGCGATAAGGGCCCAAAGCGCGATGCGCGCGGCTAGGACGCGGCCGATCCGCCGTAGCGTCTGACGGCGAGGAGGATGACGAGCGCGGGAAGCGCGACGCCCACGGCCCCGATGGCCGCCTGAGGGCCGCGCGCCGCATCGCCCGCGAAGGCGGCGAGCCAGGCCGAGGCCGCGAACGAGACGCCGACCACCAGAAGCGCCGGCCCGCACACGAGGGCGAGCCTCCGCTCGGCATCCGGCGTGAGGTCGCGCCGGTGAACGGCCTTGAGCGGGGAGCACGTCCTCAACACGATCATCTTGATGCCCGCGATAAGGGACATGACGCTCGCCAACGCGAGCACGACGGCGGAGGTCACCTCTGCTCCCTCCCCTTCCCACTCGCGTCGTCCGCCCTGTGCGACACCGCGCCGGAGAGCCGCCTCAGGTCGGCCACGGCCCTGCCGACGTCCTCGTCGAACGTGTCGAACCCGCCCTCGCTCTCCGGGAAGTTCGTGAACCACACCTCGGAGCCCCCGTACGAGTGCTACCGCAGGCACGGGCGGTGCGGTTCGCTCCTGCTGTAGCCCATCTCTCCTCCGTATCGCCCGGCGCCAGCCGACCTAACAGGACATCCTCAATCGACCCGATTATAAACGTCATCGCACAGCGTCGCGACGCGCCAAGCAGTAGGGTGACGCCGCGAGGACCGTCTGATAGCGATGGTGAGAACGCTCCTAGCGGGCACGGCCAACTCGCTCACCCGTGTCTTCACCGAGACGCCCCAAGACGGCGACGCCATAGTCTCGATGACGGGCAACGGCGCCCTCGTGGCAGAGCTCGAGCGCAGGTGCGGCCTGCATCCCGGCAGCGAACATGGCAACTAGGTTCGCAGCGGTCAAGCACGGACCCACCGCACGGCCCAGCCGCTCCCGGTCCTGCGACAGGACACCCACGAGATGGTGGAAGTGCATGAGCCCCGTGCCCTCGCAGAGCGGCGCGAAGAGATGCTGTATAGTCTGGCTAATCGATGATTGGTGGGCAGCACTGCTATAGATTGGCGGTAGGAAATGATACTCGCCCTGTACCTGGGAGCAACTTCGATTGCCCTCGCGTTAATTGCTGCCCTATCCAAGCCGTCTGATCGATCGATAGTGCTTGTTGCCCTGAGCTTCTTCTTCGCATCCCTATGCTTCCTCTTTGTATTGTGGTCGAACACAAGGGTCGATATAGAAGGCTCTTCGGTGGTTTCTGTGGGAGAGATTCCGGCATAGGCCCAGCTCAGCGGGCGAAAACAACGATCTGGAACTGAAACGGCCCCGGGAGGGGCCGTTTCCGCGTCATCCGCCTATGATTGCTAAGCCAAATTCAGACAACCGAAGAGGTGTGACGCATGAAGAGTCTACTACTTCTCGCCCTCGGTCTGGCCCGCACGGTCGTCCTGGGCGCGCGCATCGAGGCCGAGCGCATCGTCGTGAGCGTCCGGCCCTACAAGCGCGAGCAGCGCCGCTGCCCCGTATGCGGCAGGGCCTGCGACTTCTACGACATGGCGAACCGCGGGGCCCCCAGGCTGTGGAGGGCGATGGACCTGGCGCGCTCGGCCTGCTACCTGGAGTACGCGCCCTGCAGGGTGCGCTGCCCGGAGCACGGCGTGCGCACCGAGGCCGTCCCCTGGGCGCGGCACGGGGCGCGCTTCACGCGCGACTTCGAGGACTGGGTGGCGTGGCTGGCGGTCCGCTGCACCGCCTCGGCGGTCTCCGAGCTCGCCCGCGTCGAGTGGCACAGCGTGGGCGGCGTGTGCAGGCGCGTCTACGCCGAGCTGGAGGCCGCGCGCGGCGCCTCGAGGTTCGACGGCGTGCGCCGCATCGGCATCGACGAGACGTCGTACAAGAAGGGCCACAAGTACGTCACGGTGGTCGTCGACCACGACCGCGGCTGCCTCATCTGGGCGCACGAGGGCACCGGCAAGGACGTGCTCAACCTGTTCCTCGACGAGCTCACGCGCGAGCAGAGGCGCGCCATAGAGGTGGTGACCGCCGACGGCGCGAGGTGGATAAGGCAGCTGGTCAAGCGCCGCTGCCCCAACGCGAGGTGGGTCATGGACCCCTTCCACGTGGTCCAGTGGATGAACGACGCGCTCGACGCCGTGCGCTGCGAGGAGTGGAACGCCGCCAGGGCCGCCGCCAGGGCCGCCAGGCCCAGGCCCGAGGGCAAGCGCGGCAGGCCTGCCAAAGGCGAGCTGCCGCCCGAGGAGGTCAGGGCGCTCGAGGAGGAGGCGGCCTCCATCAAGGGCAGCCGCTACGCGCTCGTGAAGAACCCCGAGGACCTCACCGACGGCCAGAGGGCGAGGCTCGAGGCGCTCAAGAAGAGGGCCGGCTCGCGGCTGGTCAGGGCCTGGGAGCTCAAGGAGGACCTGCGGGCCGTCTTCCGGGCAGCCGACGGCTCCGAGGCCGCCGAGCTGCTCGACGACTGGATGCACAGGGCCGCCTACTGCAAGATCGCCAAGGTCGTCGCCGTGGAGAAGAAGGTGCGCCGCCGGCGCGACGACATCATCGCCGCAGTCGAGCTCGGCATCAGCAACGGGCGCGTAGAGGCCATCAACAACAAGATCAAGGTGACGGTGAGGATGGGCTACGGCTTCCGCAACACCGACAACCTCGTGGCCCTGCTCATGCTCAGGTGCGGCGACTGCCAGCCCCAGCTCCCGGGTCGCCCGGTGAAGGCGAGGAAGAAGGGCGTGAAGGGAGCGAAGAGCGTTGCTGCCTAGGCTAGCCCCTTGTCACACAAACTACCGAAGCCTCTAAAAAAGCCGATAACACATAGGTTTTTTGACCTAATGCGTTATCGGCTCTGCGTCTATGCGTCTGGCACTTTTAATCATTTTTTTTTGAATTTATTATATGTGTTAGCTAACTGTCCACAAGCCGCGTTAATCTCTCTGCCATGAGAAACTCTTATAGTAACTTCAAGTCCTGCTTGCTCTAATTGATGTTTGAATGCAACTATTTCCCGTTTCTGTGGTGCTTTAATTCTTGAATTGCTTGTTGGGTTGTATTGTAACACGTTAATCATAACTTTTTTGCCCCGAAACCATTTTGGAGGCTTCGGTAGTTTGTGTGACAAGGGGCTAGCCTAGGCAGCAACGCTCTTCGCTCCCTTCACGCCCTTCTTCCTCGCCTTCACCGGGCGACCCGGGAGCTGGGGCTGGCAGTCGCCGCACCTGAGCATGAGCAGGGCCACGAGGTTGTCGGTGTTGCGGAAGCCGTAGCCCATCCTCACCGTCACCTTGATCTTGTTGTTGATGGCCTCTACGCGCCCGTTGCTGATGCCGAGCTCGACTGCGGCGATGATGTCGTCGCGCCGGCGGCGCACCTTCTTCTCCACGGCGACGACCTTGGCGATCTTGCAGTAGGCGGCCCTGTGCATCCAGTCGTCGAGCAGCTCGGCGGCCTCGGAGCCGTCGGCTGCCCGGAAGACGGCCCGCAGGTCCTCCTTGAGCTCCCAGGCCCTGACCAGCCGCGAGCCGGCCCTCTTCTTGAGCGCCTCGAGCCTCGCCCTCTGGCCGTCGGTGAGGTCCTCGGGGTTCTTCACGAGCGCGTAGCGGCTGCCCTTGATGGAGGCCGCCTCCTCCTCGAGCGCCCTGACCTCCTCGGGCGGCAGCTCGCCTTTGGCAGGCCTGCCGCGCTTGCCCTCGGGCCTGGGCCTGGCGGCCCTGGCGGCGGCCCTGGCGGCGTTCCACTCCTCGCAGCGCACGGCGTCGAGCGCGTCGTTCATCCACTGGACCACGTGGAAGGGGTCCATGACCCACCTCGCGTTGGGGCAGCGGCGCTTGACCAGCTGCCTTATCCACCTCGCGCCGTCGGCGGTCACCACCTCTATGGCGCGCCTCTGCTCGCGCGTGAGCTCGTCGAGGAACAGGTTGAGCACGTCCTTGCCGGTGCCCTCGTGCGCCCAGATGAGGCAGCCGCGGTCGTGGTCGACGACCACCGTGACGTACTTGTGGCCCTTCTTGTACGACGTCTCGTCGATGCCGATGCGGCGCACGCCGTCGAACCTCGAGGCGCCGCGCGCGGCCTCCAGCTCGGCGTAGACGCGCCTGCACACGCCGCCCACGCTGTGCCACTCGACGCGGGCGAGCTCGGAGACCGCCGAGGCGGTGCAGCGGACCGCCAGCCACGCCACCCAGTCCTCGAAGTCGCGCGTGAAGCGCGCCCCGTGCCGCGCCCAGGGGACGGCCTCGGTGCGCACGCCGTGCTCCGGGCAGCGCACCCTGCAGGGCGCGTACTCCAGGTAGCAGGCCGAGCGCGCCAGGTCCATCGCCCTCCACAGCCTGGGGGCCCCGCGGTTCGCCATGTCGTAGAAGTCGCAGGCCCTGCCGCATACGGGGCAGCGGCGCTGCTCGCGCTTGTAGGGCCGGACGCTCACGACGATGCGCTCGGCCTCGATGCGCGCGCCCAGGACGACCGTGCGGGCCAGACCGAGGGCGAGAAGTAGTAGACTCTTCATGCGTCACACCTCTTCGGTTGTCTGAATTTGGCTTAGCAATCATAGGCGGATGACGCGGAAACGGCCCCTCCCGGGGCCGTTTCAGTTCCAGATCGTTGTTTTCGCCCGCTGAGCTGGGCCTATGCCGGAATCTCTCCCACAGAAACCACCGAAGAGCCCCATTTTGCAAGTTGTCTTACATCTGAGGGCCGGTCATTTATACCCGGTAAAAGCAAATACGCAAAGACAATTTTGCGATTATGCCTTTCAGAATAGGATAAGGCTTGCTTAACAACATCTTCAATAGCATATATGCGCATGTGAGGAATAATACGATTTCTTGCAGATTGTGTTGCTGCGTGTAAAGATATTGTCAACTGAATTTTAAGATGTTCCTCGCGCAATTTTTTTAATTGATCGACCGGACCAACTGTTGATATGGTAATGCCGTCGGTTGGAAAGTTGAGCCCATATCTATCTCGGAGAATATGGATTGCTTTTATCAAGTTGTCATAATTGAATAAAGGCTCTCCCATACCCATAAAAACGATACGGTTTACTTTTCGACGCAACAATATAATCTGTTGTACGATTTCTGACGATGTTAGATTACGAACAAAGCCATTTCGCCCGGACTCACAAAAAATACAACCAACAGGACAACCGACTTGTGTGCTCACGCAAACAGTTCCACCATCTCGCCGCTTGATAAAAACCGTTTCAATGTATTTGTTGTCTTTCAGTTCGTAAACATACTTTTCAGTATCACTGCTTTTGCAAATATTTTTTACCAACATTGATAGATTTTTTTGCGTGGTAATTGCTTATATAATTCTTCATATAAGGCTTTTGCTTCATTCTCGCCAATAACTTCCGACATTTCTTTGTAAGTAAATCCGTATGGATCATTCCGTACTTCCGCAGGCGTATATTTAGGTAAACGTTTCATTTTTATATCCTTTCTTCTAAATAATAAAAGTTTGTTTTTCTGTATTTTTGATTACAATCTCTAATTTTTCTACATCAATGATATGCGTCAATTTGCATTTAGGGCAGAAAAGAGGAAAATCTTTTAATACAGTATCAAGTTGCGCTTGAGGTTCTCGCGCCAGTTGTTAGGAGACTGCTTCTGCATTCTCTCTAACTTTTCAGGGTCGATACGACGCTGGTACTCGATGAAGTCGTCGAACACCAGCGCAGTCCCCGCGTCAAAACCTTTGTCATTATCGGACTTAACCCACTTAACACCATCAAGCTGTGTCAAGTTGGTGAGTTTTCGAGCAACATACTTCTCGAACTCAGTCTCCAAATGGATGTCTCCAGCAGGCATATTTGCTATGCCTCCTTCCTGCAGTCGATCTTGCCAGTCACAGCCTGGTAGATGATAGACTTGCGGTAATCTGCGAGCCTTTCGGCCACGGCACGTTGCTTCTCGATAGCTTGGTCAATCTGAGCGCATTTGACATCAAGATGACCAGCAATTGCTTTCTGCTCTTCAATCGGCGGAACAGGAAATACGAAGTTCTTGAACACCGGAGCTTGAAGACGCCAACGGCCCAAACCACTAACACCGGCGCCTAAGCCATAGAAGATTTCTTCTGGGGCGGTTGACAAGGGCTGTCCTTCAGCCCTGCAATTAAGAGGATGATGAGCTGGCTGAGCTCATGAAGGGCCTTGGGAGCGAGGGGTGCCCACCAGCAATTCAGCCTCGATGGTGATGCTTTTCACACGCGATAGATTTAGGGACTCCGCGTCGATGCCGAACAGCAGCGGCGTCATCTCGGCGAACACGCGGACGTCCCTTTCGGACATCTCGAAGGTGCGCGTCACCTTGATGCGGTCGGTCATCTTGAAGTGCTTCTCAAAGCAATCGGTCACCAGCTGGTTTGAGTATTCCTTGCTGCGCAAAGATCCTTCAGCAAGGTGGCGCAGCTCCGTAAGATGATTGCTGCCTGGAACCACTTTGACCAGCACTCCTGGCGCGGAGGCGTTTCTGGTTGGGGTGAGAACGCGCTTGAATTCGTCGTAGTTCGAGGGAGCGAATACGTCCACCACGCAGTTGATGGAGCCTTTCAGCACGGGGATGTTCGTCAGGTCGCCAACCAGCCATTTGACCGCCTTTCTGGAATCGTGGCGGGCCGCCATCAGCATGGCGTCTTTTGAGAGGTCAAACGCCACCACGTCGACACAGAGGTTTTCTCGGATTGCACGTGCATAGAAGCCTTCTCCGCATCCCGCGTCGAGCACGCGGAATGGCGTCGCGTTCACAGCTGCAGGACCCTCGCTTGGGGAAAGGGCCCTTCCTACCGCGGTGAGGACGGCTTCTTTCACGTGGTCGTAATACCCTGCCTCCAGGATTGCCATGCGGCTCTCAAAGGATTCTTTGCTGTAGTGGGCTGACTGCCTGGAGGGCCCTAGAAGGTTTACGTACCCCTGCTTTGCGATATCGAAGCAGTGCCTCTTCGGACATACGAGGCTCCCTTCCTGCAGCTTCAGGGCGCTGTGGCAAAGGGGGCAAGAGAGCACGTCGGCGCTGTCAGCAAATCGCGCGTATCTGTCGAGTACCATTGCGTCTCCTTTCGTCCAAGCAATTCTAGCTGTGTTTGGCAACGGTTTTCTCGACATTTTGGCTGCCCGGTTCCGACAATCTGGCAAAAGAACCGCCGATGTCTCAGATTTCTGCCTTCCCGAGCATCAAGGCCTTGTCCATCCTCTTGCTCGTGCCGTTGAACTCGACGAGTCTTCCATGGTGGACCACCCTGTCGATCATCGCGGAGGCAAGCTTGTCGTCGCCCAGGATCGTTCCTCATTTGCTGAACTCGATGTTGGTGGTGAACACCACGCTTCGCTTCTCGTAGCATGCTGACACCACCTGGAACAGCAGCCTTGCGCCGTTAATGTCCAGGGGCACGTACCCGAACTCATCCAAGATCAGAAGGTCGGCCTTCGCCAGGTCCCTCATGAACTGATCCAAGGCGCCTGCAGAGCTTGCCATCGTAAGGGCCATGACGAGCTCCGCGGTGGTGAAGAACCTGACCGCCTTGCCGGAGCTCGCGGCGGCAACGCCGATGGCGATCGCCAGATGGGTCTTTCCGCGGCCGGTCTGGCCATAGAACACGAAGTCCTGGGCCCTGTCTATGAACCCCAGCCCCATCAGGTCCTCCGCGGTGTAGCCTTCGGGGAAGGACACCTGGGAGAAGTCGTAGCCTTCGAATGACTTGACTTGCGGGAACTTTGCCTTCCTGAACAGCCTGTCTCGCTTGCGCCTTTCCCTGACGCCCTGCTCGTCATCGAGCATCGCGGCCGCCGCGGCGAGCTGGCCCGGCGTTGCCGTGGCGCAGAACCTGTCGATCACCTCGTTGGAGAAGTACATCATCCTCGCCTTGACCTTGAACTCCCTTGCCTCCTCTGCCTTCAAAGCCATTACCTGCCCCCGATCCCCAACGCGCGGTCGTACTCCGACAGGTCGACGGGCTCGTCATATGCGATGGCGCCTCCCGCGCAGCGTGCCGCTGCGACGGCGACCGACGCCGCATCCACCCTGCCCGTCGCAACGAGCGCCATCTCCATGGCCGCGACGGTGGCGTCCCATCCGTGAACGGCGACCTCGTCCCTCATGGTCCTCAGGCTGGCCCGAAGGTCGCTTTTGTCCTTGCCGTCGAGATGGCTCCTCAGCGTGTCGGGCATGCATGCCCTCACCTTGCTGTTCGCCCATCCACCCGGCTTTCTGCAAAGCGTCGCTATCTGGCTCGCAGGCTGCGACGAGTCCGACGGCGCATCTCCGTAGGCGCGCTCGTGGCTGCACACGAAGGTGCCCTCCTCGTCGTATATGCGCACGTCGGTGGCGCCGAGCCCCACTATCAGCGTCGTTCCCGCAAGCGCCGGGTCGGACGAGTAGAGGTGCTTGCCCTCGATGCGGACCTTGCCGTACTTGTCGGCCTTGGGCCTGACGTAGCGCACGACGTCGAACGGATTTTCCGGCAGGCCCGCCATGGCTGCGCGGTCCTCCGCGAATAGACGGGCCTCCGGCTCGCCCTTGCGCCAATGGTTCTGCTCGGAAAGGCGCATGCAGCGGTCGAGCAGGTGGCGGTTGTATATGTCGGTGCCGCCGATGCGGGGAACGGGCACGAACAGGTTGCGGCGGATGAAGCCGACCTTGTTCTCCACGTTGCCCTTCTCGTTGCCCGAGTCCGGGTTGCAGAAGGAGTAGTCGAACCCGTAATGGGCGGAGAAAGCCGCGAACATCTCGGTGGTCCTTACGGTCGAGCAGGCCCTCCTGCCGACGCCGGTGGCGTTGTCGAACACTATGCGCGTTGGGACGCCGCCGCAGTACTCGAATATGTTGCGCAGGCCCTGGCAGACGCACTCGGCGTTCTGGCCGGGGAACACCTGCGCCAGACCGACGTTCGAGTAAGGGAAGGTGACGACGAAGTACAGCATCCGCCTTCGCACGCCGCCGACGTAGAAATCGGCTTCGCCGAAGTCGGCCTGGGCCTCGCCGGGGGCCCATACAAGATCGAGAAACGCCTCCTTGGATTCCCTGCGCTCTGCCTTGAGGCGGGCGACGTAGTGGCGGACGGTGGACTCGCTCGCCCCGCAGCCGCACTCGTCCCTGAGGCGGGCGTGTATGCGCGCGGCAGTGTGGCGCTGCTTGCGCCATGACCTGGCGTCCTCGTCGAGCCAACCCTCGATTATGCTGCGGTATTGGTCCATCATCGACGAGCCCGGGCGCTTAACGGGCATCTTCGGGGAGAGGTCGTCAAGGGCGAGGTACTTGTATACGGTGTCGCGGCTGACGCCGGTGATCCGGCTTATGGAAGCGATGCTCTCGCCGCTCTTTCTCAATTGCCGTATAGTTACGACTTGGGACATGCTGATCATTTTCGGCTCTTCGGTGGTTTCTGTGGGAGAGATTCCGGCATAGGCCCAGCTCAGCGGGCGAAAACAACGATCTGGAACTGAAACGGCCCCGGGAGGGGCCGTTTCCGCGTCATCCGCCTATGATTGCTAAGCCAAATTCAGACAACCGAAGAGGTGTGACGCATGAAGAGTCTACTACTTCTCGCCCTCGGTCTGGCCCGCACGGTCGTCCTGGGCGCGCGCATCGAGGCCGAGCGCATCGTCGTGAGCGTCCGGCCCTACAAGCGCGAGCAGCGCCGCTGCCCCGTATGCGGCAGGGCCTGCGACTTCTACGACATGGCGAACCGCGGGGCCCCCAGGCTGTGGAGGGCGATGGACCTGGCGCGCTCGGCCTGCTACCTGGAGTACGCGCCCTGCAGGGTGCGCTGCCCGGAGCACGGCGTGCGCACCGAGGCCGTCCCCTGGGCGCGGCACGGGGCGCGCTTCACGCGCGACTTCGAGGACTGGGTGGCGTGGCTGGCGGTCCGCTGCACCGCCTCGGCGGTCTCCGAGCTCGCCCGCGTCGAGTGGCACAGCGTGGGCGGCGTGTGCAGGCGCGTCTACGCCGAGCTGGAGGCCGCGCGCGGCGCCTCGAGGTTCGACGGCGTGCGCCGCATCGGCATCGACGAGACGTCGTACAAGAAGGGCCACAAGTACGTCACGGTGGTCGTCGACCACGACCGCGGCTGCCTCATCTGGGCGCACGAGGGCACCGGCAAGGACGTGCTCAACCTGTTCCTCGACGAGCTCACGCGCGAGCAGAGGCGCGCCATAGAGGTGGTGACCGCCGACGGCGCGAGGTGGATAAGGCAGCTGGTCAAGCGCCGCTGCCCCAACGCGAGGTGGGTCATGGACCCCTTCCACGTGGTCCAGTGGATGAACGACGCGCTCGACGCCGTGCGCTGCGAGGAGTGGAACGCCGCCAGGGCCGCCGCCAGGGCCGCCAGGCCCAGGCCCGAGGGCAAGCGCGGCAGGCCTGCCAAAGGCGAGCTGCCGCCCGAGGAGGTCAGGGCGCTCGAGGAGGAGGCGGCCTCCATCAAGGGCAGCCGCTACGCGCTCGTGAAGAACCCCGAGGACCTCACCGACGGCCAGAGGGCGAGGCTCGAGGCGCTCAAGAAGAGGGCCGGCTCGCGGCTGGTCAGGGCCTGGGAGCTCAAGGAGGACCTGCGGGCCGTCTTCCGGGCAGCCGACGGCTCCGAGGCCGCCGAGCTGCTCGACGACTGGATGCACAGGGCCGCCTACTGCAAGATCGCCAAGGTCGTCGCCGTGGAGAAGAAGGTGCGCCGCCGGCGCGACGACATCATCGCCGCAGTCGAGCTCGGCATCAGCAACGGGCGCGTAGAGGCCATCAACAACAAGATCAAGGTGGCGGTGAGGATGGGCTACGGCTTCCGCAACACCGACAACCTCGTGGCCCTGCTCATGCTCAGGTGCGGCGACTGCCAGCCCCAGCTCCCGGGTCGCCCGGTGAAGGCGAGGAAGAAGGGCGTGAAGGGAGCGAAGAGCGTTGCTGCCTAGGCTAGCCCCTTGTCACACAAACTACCGAAGCCTCATATAGAATCAATCCTTGATACGGTTAACGGATGGCTTTTCGGAGGAGTCGCGTTGATGGTCACCTCAAGCTCCCTTTCGGCCATCTCGCTCATTCGGTATTTCAGGAGGCGTCGCAACAATTAGCCCGGCATGGGCCACCTGCAGATTCGCTCCCGATGTCAAGAGCATTGCCACGCCGCACGACGCCGGACCTCCGAAATAGATGCCCCTTCCTGCTGAGGGAGGGCGCGGGGGAAGCCGCGGGTCTCGGAGGGGCAGGACGGCATTTCTGCGTGTATACCATCTCGCACGAGAGAGGGGGCGCCCGCTCCGTCGGATGGGTTGCGGGGCGGGGGCCTGCGTAGAGGGTGTTTGAAGAGGCCGGCCCAGCACAAGCGGCAACTGTGATACAGGGCGCTACGCACCTCCTGACTTTTGCAGCTTAAGCGCCAGTGCGACACAGATCGCCGCGGTGACAAGGAGCGTCCACGGGCTTCCCTCGATGCCCATGGCTCCCGCCGAGAGGGATGTGCCACCCTCGACGGAAAGCGTGAGTGCGCGCGGATAGTCGTCGGCGAGCGCGACGACGTCGAGCCCTATACCGCCCGCGGCGTTCCATGCGAAGTGGGCGGCTGTGGAGGTGGCGAGCCTGCCTGTGAGAAGTCGAAGCTCGGTGAGCAGCAGGCTCGCCGCGGCCATTTGGAGGACGGCGGCCGGGCCATCTGCGAACGCTCCGGGGTGGAACGCCACGAACAGCGCGGTCGTGATAAGCGTGGCGGGGATGACGCCGAGGGATGCTCGCAGGGCGTCGAAGGCGTATCCGCGGACGAGGAGCTCCTGGAAGGCGGCGTTGGCGAGGCAGGCTGCAAGCCAGATGGCGAGATGGGGCACGGGGGCGCCCGCGCCGAGCGAGAGGGTTCCCGCAAGACCGTTTGCCCCGAGCGCGGCGGCGAGCCAGGCAAGGCCCATGCCCGCCCCGAGCAGGGTAGCTGCGAGGGCGCCCGTTCGCGACGCCCTGCGCCGTGCCGCGGGGCGCAGGCGGGCGAAGAGCGCCGTCGGCACCGCTACCGATGCGAGGGAGAGCAGCTCAAGGGCGAGGCGCATCGCCGCCGATGCCGTGGGAAGCAGCGTCGTGATGGCGGGATGGAGGAGCATGGTGGCAAGCGCCAGGGTGGCGATCCAAGCCGCCATGAAGGCGGCCGCGTGCGCGATGCCGTGCCGCGCGCGGGCTAGAGGGGTGCGTCCAACCATGAGCATCACCTTCCCGTGCTCGAGGGGCGCCGCGTTGCCATCCCGCAAAGGGCGCAGCAGGCGACCGCGAACTCGGCCACCGCGGCGACCGCCGCGAGGAGCGCCTGCGCGGGAAGCTGCGAAGCGGTCCCTATGCCGCAGGCGACCGCCAGCGCGCCCATGTGCGTAGGGACGGGCGCCCCCGACATCTGGGCGATGAGGCCGGCTACCGCGAGGACGATCACCGCCGTCGCGGCGACGGGCCCGACGCCGAGCAGGACGAACGCCGCCACGGAGAGGCACGCGAGGCTCGCCGCGACGAGCGCCGGGACCGCGAGGCGCGGGAGGAGCTCCTCCGCGACGGCCGCCGGCGCCGCGCCGGACGCCGCCCCGAGCGCGCACGCGGCGACAAGGCTCATGGCGGCGAAGGGCACGGCGACGCCGGCGGAGACGATGGCGGCGCTGCGGGCGAGCCATGCCCCGCGCCGCGCCCCACGGGCGAACGATACGGCTGCGGCGCCGCTCGAGAACCCCTCGCGCAGCACGAGATAGGCGACCGCGACCGCCGCGACGGGGAGCACGGCCGCGTGCGCGAGCGCAGCGGCGGCAACCGCCTCCGCAGCGCCGCAACCGGATACCCCCGCGGCGTAGGCGGGGTCGGGCAAGAAGCCGAAGACCTCGCCGGATGCGGTGAAGCCCGCGGCCCAGGCGCCCGCGCCGGCGAGCAGGTAGAGCGCCGCCGCGGCGGAGACCCAGGCGATGACGGCGAGCGGGGCCCCGCTCGCGAGCGCCACACGCGCCTGGGCGACCAGGGGTTTCGATCGTGCCATGTCAGACCTCCTTGAGGGAAGAGGCGGCCGAGGCCGCCGCGACGCCCCCGGCGAGCATTCCGGCACAGGCGGCGAGGGCGAGCGCCGCCTGCGCGGCGTCGAGGCAGAGCGCCGAGGCGTTCAGCAGATAGAAGACGGGGTGGAGCGCCCAGGGGAGGATCGGTGCCGCCGCCCCCGCCGCCGACGCCGCCCCGTAGGAGCTCGGGTAGCCGAGCAGGACGAGCGCGGCGAGGGCGAGCTGCGCCACGACGGTGATAAACGAACCGCGGGACATGGCGTAAAGCGCGGCGGACCACGAGGCGAGCGCGCAGAGGCCGAGCGCGTTGACGGCAGCTGCCCCGGTGAAGGCCGAAAGCTCGACGGAACCGATGGCGACGCCGTACTGGGCGGCCTTGAAGGCGAGCGCCGCCCCGCACGACGCGGCGTAGAGCGCCGCCATCGCGCAGCACGCGACGAGGATGCGCGCGGCTCCCGCCTCCGCGAGCGAGGCGCCCCGCGCCCGCGAGACGCGCGCGGCGCCGCACGCGAAGTCCGCGGAGAACGCCGCGAGCCCGAAGGCGATCGCCACGGGGATCCATAGCGCGGTGTAGACGAACGACGTGCGCACCGCCGAGAGGCCGGGCGCCGCGGGGTCGATGACGTTGCCGATGAAGCCGATCGCCCCGCCGATCCGCGAAGGGTCGGGCCCTGCCGTCATGAGGAGCGGGCCGCCCGGGAACGCGGCGGGGGAGGACATGGTCAGGGCGGCAAGCAGCGCGGCGCAGGCGGCGAGCGCGGGGAGCGCCCGCGAAAAGCGGAGCTTGCGCGCCTCGACGCGGGCCGCCCGCGTGAGGGCGCTCATCGGGTGCCCCTGCCTACGAGCTGCCCATAGAGCGCTTCGAGCGAGCCGGCACCCGCCGCGTCGCGCGCCGGGACCGTTCCCGCGAGGCGCCCCTGGGACACCACGACGTAATCGGTCGCCACCTCGGCGAGCTCGGGCAGGATGTGGCTCGAGACGAGAAGCGTCGTCCCCCGCTCCCGGTTCACGCGGCGGATGAGCTCGCGCACCTCGATGATCCCGGTCGGGTCGAGGCCGTTCACCGGTTCGTCCATAACGACGAGCTCGGGGTCGCCCAGCAGCGCGACGGCGAGGTCGAGGCGGCGGCGCATGCCCATCGAGAACGCGCGGACCCGCTTTTTGCCGGCGCGCCCGAGCCCGACCGTCTCGAGCAGCCCGTCTATCCCGGATGCGGGAACGCCCCACTCAAGGCAGCGGACCTCAAGGTTTGCCCGCGCGGAGAGGTCCGGGTAGGCGGAGCTCGCGTCGGGCAGGTAGCCCATGCGCCTCCGGGCGGTGGCAAGGCCGTGGGCGTCGGATGCGCCAAAGAGCTCGATCGAACCCGAACTGGGACGGGTGATGCCCGTGACGATGCGGATGAGCGTGGACTTCCCGGCGCCGTTCTCGCCGATGAGCCCGTAGACGCGCCCCGCCTCGAGGTCGAGGTCGATGGGGCCGAGGACGGTCCTTCCGCGGTACGCCTTCGTGATCCCGCGGAGGCGAAGGGGCGTGGCTGCGACCATGGCGTTCCTTTCTCGTGCGATGGCGTTTGGGTATGCGTCAGGGAGCTCCCGCGCGGAGCGGGGAGCAGGTCGGTGTCGATTCGGGTTGTTTGATGGGAGTTCGGGTGCTCCGCTTCACGCGGCACGGCGGGCGGAGCACCCGGGCGATGCGCGGTTAGGACGCGTCGGATGCCTGCGGGTTCGCGGGCGCCACGGGGCCTCGGGTGCGACGAGGGGCTCGACGAGGCCGGAGACATCGACCTCGCCTATCTGGCTGAGCTGCTCGATGAGAGGCAGCCCCGTCGGGTCGTCCACCTCGACGCCGCCGAGGGTGACCGCCCCGTCGTCGCGCAGGTCGATCTGGGTGTTGAACACCGCGGGGTCGAACCCGGAGGCGATGAAGCCGATGCCCGCCAGGACGATGCCCAGGGCCACGAGCCCGCCCGCCACGGCGAGGTAGATTCTCTTCGCGCTGGTCATGATGCGCGCTCCTTTCTAGGCCGCGAGGTGCGCCGCCGCGCCCTCGTCGCCCTGATCGCCCCGGTCCTTCCAGAAGGGCGAGACGGCCTTTCTCGCCCAGAGCGCCGAGAGGCGCGCGATCTGCTTGGAGGCCGCCCAGGCGCCCGCCCCCGCGAGGAGCGCCACGCCGATGAGGCCGAGCCCCACGCCCGCCGAGGCGAGGACGTAGGGGACGTGCCCGATGGCGACGCCGCCCGCGGCGAACAGGAGCTCCGCCACGCCCATGCCGCCGAGCGCGGCCGCGACGAGCCACACGCACAGGGCCAGCACCCAGATGCAGACGTAGACGCTGAGCGCCACGGCGACGAAGGCGATCAGCAGCGGCACCCACACGGGCGACCCCACGACGGTGAGCGTCCACAAAAGCGCGGTGCTGCGCCGGCGCGTCCTGGCGATCGCGCGCGGCACGGCGGGCAGGTCGTCGAGCGTGGCCTCGGCCACCTCGCCGGGCGCGCCCATGGCTGCCACGGCCTCCTCCTCGCTCATGCCGTCCTCCATGCGGTCGGCGATGGCCTCCGCGTAGAACTGCCTGGTCTCCTCGACCTGCTCGGCCGGCAGGCAGGCCAGAAGCTCGCCCAGCCGGCCCAGAAACTCATCGCGCGTCATGGTGCGCCCCCTCCACGTAGCGGTAGATCTCCTGCACGGACGGCCACTCGGCCAGAAACTCCTCGATGCGCGCCCGTCCGGCGTCCGTGATGCGGTAGTAGCGGCGCAGCCGCCCGTTGTGCTCGGCGGAGCGCGCCGTGATGCACCCGGCCCTCTCCAGGCGCTTGAGCAGCGGGTAGAGCGTGGACTCCGTGAGCCCCATGCTCTCCGGCACGTCCTTCACGATCCGGTAGCCATAGGACTCATCGCCGGAGACGGCCGCGAGCACGCAGGCCTCCAGGAAGCCGCGCTTCATCTGGGCCTCCATCCGCACACCTCCTCCTATATTGAAGTTGCCACTTCTCGCGCAGTGGCCGCGCTTCTTTACCCGTAGACGCGAATATGGGATAAAGGGCGCGAACGGGGCGGAGGGCGCGCGCTCCTCCTTGGGGTACGGCCCCTGTCGAGAGAATCGCGCCTCCGGCCCGCGGGTGGACGCGGATTAGGCAGAATGGCGTTCGGCGCCGGATCTCCCAGGAGGTTGCGCCCGCGGATTCCGAAGGAAAACCTTCGTCCCGCCGAGAGGACGGAGGGGAAAGATGCTCTACATCGGGATCGACGTCGCGAAGAGGTCGCACGTGGCGGCCGCGATGGGCGACGGCGGGGAGGTCGCCGTCGAGCCGTTCGAGTTCAGAAACACGCAGAAGGGGTTCGAGCGTCTGCTCGAGCGCCTCGCCAGACGGGGCGTCTCTGCCGAGGGGTCGCTGGTCGGCATGGAGGCCACGGGGCACTACTGGGTGGCGCTCTTCGACTTCCTCGCCGCCAACGGCTTCGAGGTCGCCGTCATCAACCCCATCCAGACCGACGCGTGGCGCAGGGTCGACACCGTGCGGCCGGCGAAGACCGACGGCATCGACGCCCTGCTCATCGCGGACCTCCTGCGTTGCAAGCGCTTCGAGCCCTCGGCGCTCGGGGACGAGGCGACCGAGGAGCTCAGGCAGCTCGCCCGATACCGCTTCGAGCTCGTGCAGGAGCTCACCGCCCTCAAGAACCGGGCGACGGCGATCCTCGACCGGGTGTTCCCGGAGTACGAGCGGCTCTTCGCGGACAAGTTCGGCCCGACGTCGTCGGCGCTGCTCAAGGAGTGCGCCACGCCCGCCGACGTGCTGGCGGCGGACCCCGAGGCGCTCGCCGGGCTGCTCGCCGAGGCCAGCCGCGGCAGGCTCGGGCGCGAGAGGGCCGACGAGGTCGTCGAGGCCGCCCGCTCCTCGGTCGGCGTGTCCTTCGGCTCCCGGGCGCTCGCCTTCGAGCTCAGGGTGCTCGTCGAGCGCATGGAGTTCACCCGCGGGCAGATCTCGGAGCTGGAGGCGGAGATCGCCCGCGCGCTGTCCGAGACCGCCGGCAGGCACCTGACGAGCATACCGGGAGTCGGGCCCGCGCTCGCGGCGCTCATCGCCGGCGAGGTCGGCGACGCCGCGCGCTTCGAGACGCCCTCCAAGCTCGTCGCGTACGCGGGCATGGACGCGACCAGGCGCGTCTCGGGAGAGAGCCTCGACAGCCCCGGGCACCTCTCCAAGCGCGGCTCGTCGTACCTCAGGTGGGCGCTCATGCAGGGCGCCGACCGGGCAAGGAGGTTCGACCCGTACTTCGGGGAGTGCTACGCGCGCAAGATCTCGCAGGGCAAGCACCACTACGTGGCCCTCACGACGGTCGCCCGCAAGCTCGCCGCCGTCTGCCTCGCCCTCATGAAGGAGGACAGGGACTGGTCGCCCGACCCGCCGGCCGGGCATCTCCCCGGTCACCTCTCGCAGAAGAGGTGACCGTTCGCGCCCTTTATCCCATATCCGGTTTTCAAGGTTCCTATCAAAAGTCTCCGGAATTACCCTTGACTCCTAATAGCAGGTCTCTCGTCGTATACTGTGTGATACACACTATACGACGCAAGGTATATGGCGTCAACTTTCGTCGGGAGGTTTCTTCGGACGTCGGCGCAGGGGGAGCGCTCTCGCGGCCCCGTCGCCGGGGTCACCCGTCGGAAGGCCAGCTCAGACCAGCTTCCCACCGCTCATGCTGAGCGTGCGGTCGCACTTCGCCGCCATCGACATGTCGTGCGTCACGACCACGAGCGTCTTTCTCGCCTCCCGGGCGGCGGAGACGAGCGAGTCCATGACGGTCTCCGCCATGCGGGCGTCCAGGGAGCCCGTCGGCTCGTCGGCGAGGATGAGGCTGCCAGGCTTGAGCATGGCGCGGGCAATCGCGACGCGCTGCTTCTCGCCGCCCGAGAGCTCGTTCACGACGGAGTCGAGCTTGCCGGAGATCGAGAACCTCTCCAGCGCCCCCTCGATGGCGTCGCCCTTCTCCCTCTTGGACAGCCTCGAGTAGTGCAGGGCGAGCATGAGGTTGTCTCGCACCGTCCTCGAGTCGATGAGCGCAAAAGACTGGAAGAGGTAGTTAATCTCGTTGCGGCGCAGGAGCATCGCCTGCCTGGTCCCTATCCCCGGGTACTTCCTTCCGGATAGGCGGACGCTCCCCGAGTCGTACGTCTCGAGCAGCCCCAGGATGTTCAGCAGCGTCGTCTTGCCGCACCCCGACGGCCCCGTGATTGCGACGGACTCGCCCCTCCCGATGGAGAGGTCGAGGTCTGAGAGGACGCGATGCTTCCCGTAGGACTTCGAGAGGGACTCGATCTGAATGTACGACTGCATCGCTACTCCTTGGAGACGGTTTCCAGCACGACGGCCGCAGACCCCTTGCGCGACACGACCGCAATGACGAGGTTCGAAATGGCCAGCAGGGCAACGCCGACGAGCACGCCGGCGGAGCTTCCGAAGAGGGCGCTCACGCCAACGCCCAGCAGGGCGGTGACGGTCACGAACAGAACCTCCCGGCGGTACAGGTCCCACACCCCGAAGCCGAGGACGTACTTCACGGAGATCTCCCGGGCGCTCACCCGGTTGACCACGTCGACGAGGCATGCGACCATGACGGAGACGGTGACCACCAGGACCACCAGGACTACCGAGAAGAGCGCGAAGAGCTCCTCGAGGGTCTTCCGCAGGCCGTCGATGTAGTTCCCCACCGTGGCGAATCGGGCATCCACCGAGCCGCCAATCCCGACCATGCCGTCGGCGTCGAGCAGGCTCGATGCCGCGCGCTCGTCGAGCTTCACGTACGCGTTCTCCAGGCCGGAGGCGACGAGGCTCTCCGACTCGAAGGGCACCATGTTCTCGGCGGTCACAATCGCAATGACGAACCCGCTCGACGTGACCGGCTCTTCAGGGTCCGTGCTCCACGTGAAGAGCTCCGCATCGGCGTCATAGGGGATGAACTCGTACTCAGGATTCTCCATAAAGGGGGTGACGATGTTCGAGTCGGAGGGCCTCCGCGCGGCAACGAGGAAGTCCCTCACCTCGTTCGCCTCGCTCGCGCTAAGTGACTCGGGCAAGAGGTAGACGCGCGTCCCCTGCTCGGCCTTCTCGATGACATCTGCCGACACGTCCACCCCGATCAGCTCAAGGTAGGAGGGGGACGCCGCGAGATACCGGAGCTGCTCGAGCGTCGTGTCGGAGCCGGCATACGCCCTGATGGTCGACTCCTTGTAGTTGATAGCGTTCGCAAGGTAGACGCCGTCATCGTGCTCATACTCGGCGTACCACGTGTACATGTCCTCCGAAAGCTCCATTGGGTTGCCGGTAAACTGGGCGCTCCCGATGCTGAAGTCCCTTACCACGTACCACCCTTCGTACTCCTGCCACGCCGAGCGTGTCCGGGCAAGGTCCGCGTACATGGTGAGGGGCTGGTCTATGTAGAGGCAGCCGGCGAAGATGGCGACCAGGCACACCAGGTAGACGGCAACGGCCAGGCCGTAGAAGCCCCTCCGCGAGTATCGCCCGTGGATGGCCTCGACCGGTCGCGCCGAGATGAGCGGAGCGACCGCAACCGCCGCGGCGATAAGTGCCACGACGACTGCGGGCAGCACGGAGGCAAGGGCAAGTCCCACAAAGGCGGCGTTAATCGTGAACCCGTCCAAGGCGGCAAACGCTCCAACCAATCCGATAGGAATGAGAGCGAGGACCTGGAGGGCTTGCGAGGAGAGCAGCTCGCTCGCGAAGTCGGCCTTGCTCCACCCGAGCAGCAGATGCACTCCCAGCGTCTTTAGCTCAAGCAGCGAGTGCGTTACCATGAGCAGACAAAGAATGAGCGAGAGGAGCGCAAACGCCCCCGCGCAGAACAGGTAGATCAGGCCGAGCCCCGAGGTCGAACCCGACATCTCCGTGGTCAGGGTCTCGGGGGCTACCCCAATAGCGAGCGACAGCCTGTCTACCAGCGATTGAAAGTCGCCGCCTTCAAGGCTGAGGAGCGCGCAGGAGCTTCCCAGGTCGCTCCCGGCGTCCATCCTGTCGACGCGGAGATACATGCCGGAGCGAATGCTGGGCAGGGCGGACACTCGCGAGAAGACGTCGTTCCCATACCCGGCATAGCTGTCCGGGCTGCCGGAGCTCACTTCCCTTATAAGGGTGTCGTCTATCAG
The DNA here is from genome assembly GCA_963931435.1 of uncultured Coriobacteriaceae bacterium. GTDB lineage: Bacteria > Actinomycetota > Coriobacteriia > Coriobacteriales > Coriobacteriaceae > Coprousia. The sequence goes on along the minus strand of OZ007012.1, from coordinate 2,300,984 downwards.
TGTCGTGCCGAGAATGACGAGAGGGTCGATGACGGCCTCCCCGTCGACCGACGCCGGTAAAACGCTGAACGTGTAGAGGGCTGCCCCGGACTGCAGGGACTCCTTGTCTACGCTTATTGCGGTAAACGAGCCTTCGCCCGCCAAGCTCCGAAGCTCGGTGACAAGACCGTCCTTCTGCTCATCCGTTAGCTGCGAGGTGAAGATTGACGGCTGATCCGAGAGCCAGTCGTCAACCCGCCTGGAGGCAAGGCCTTCAAAGACTCCCTTAACGCAGATGACTGAAGTGATGCCCAATAGGATTATTATTAACAGACTGACAATTGACCAGGCTTTTTTCATATTGCATCACCATCGAGGTTCCGCCGCTTGTTCGGTCGAGGGGGCGACGGGGGCGCTGTCCCCTTGCGCCATCTAGGCGTACGTGCCCATGTTCGCGCGATGGCAAGCAAGAAGGCACGTGCCACATCCGCTGAGAGGTACGACGGAGGCGGCGACGAGGATCTCGGCGATGACGCCCCCACATCCAGATATACTCCATGACGCGGCTCCCTTTTCCAGAACCAGGCTGAGCACGCCGCCAAGCCTTTTTGAAACATGATACCCGAGCGGGGGGGGCGGGCACCCCGGCCCGGCGGACGGTCTGCCCGGCCCCGCGAGGGGACGCCATGCCTGCCCGCCAATTACGGCCCAAGCCCGACCTTCGAAATGACGGGCGTGCATAATTTCTCGATTTACAAATCGCGCCCCAGCATGGCGGACTCGTCGCTGTGCCACTCCTCGACAAAGCAATGCTGCAGGGAGAGGGTGGCTGCCTCCCTCAGGAGGTCGACCATGCGGGACTTGGACTCGTCGGAGAAGCGAAGGGCATCCATAGAGCGAGTGTAGCTATCAAGTGGAGTAGTCATCGTGGTATCCTCAGGTCGTCTTTGAGGCTCGACGGGGGAGCGGCTCAGGTGCTGGTGCACGACCACGTTCGTAGTGCCGACAATCCGAGCGACCTCGCGTGTGCGGTCGCCCTAGTAGCAGAGCAGGTAGATGTAACACACGTGTCGAACGAGGTCGGCGTAGTCGCGTACGAGCCGCTCGGGGTCGCGGTCGGGCGCGCTCTTCGAGCCTGTCATAGGCAGCCTCCTCTCATGGTTCGTAGCGTACCTCGGGGCCGCAGCTGCTTTCCCTCTCATCTATTACACGCGGGAAGGGGCGGGATGTGACGGGGCGATTTGGCGGAAGCGAGCCCCGCATCATCGTGAATCATCGGCATCCGGACCTGACGTCGAAAATCCGTTGATTTTACTCGCGAGAAGTCAACCGACGCTCCTTTGAGTTTACCAACGCTTGACCTCATACTGGAGATAGCGCAAACCACCACGTCAGGGGGCATCATGAACGCAACCGTCAACATAGGCCGCACGATCGCGCGGGAACGCCGTGGCAGGGGCGTCACGCAGGAGGCGCTGGCCTCCCACCTGGGTGTCTCCAAGGCCGCCGTATCGAAGTGGGAGCTCGACCAGAGCCTGCCGGACGTGAGCCTCCTGCCGCGCATCGCCGCGTACTTCTCGCTCACCCTGGACGAGCTCTTCGACTGGCGCGACGAGCTCACCCAGGAGGAGTCCGCCGCGCTCTACGCCGAGGTCTACGCGCTGGGCGAGAAGGACCTCGCCGCCGCGCACGAGCGGCTGCGCGCGCTCGCCGCCGAGCACTACTCGGACGCGAACCTGCTGCTCATGCTGGCGTCACTCCTCACGGTGTGGGCGGCCGGCATGGCCACGCCGTTCACGCCGGCGCCCGAGAAGGACGGCGCGCCCGGAGACCCGACCGACGGCGGGACCGGCGCCGCGCCCGACCCCTTGTCCGACCCCGCTGCGCTCGCCGACGAGGCGCTCGCCCTCATCGACCGCGCGCTCGAGGTTGCCGCGGACCCGGCGACCCTCTACCTCGCGCAGCAGCAGAAGGCCACGACGCTCTTCCAGGCGGAGCGCTTCGACGAGGCCGCGTCCCTCCTGGAGCCGCTCGTGCGCCGGCAGGACGCGGGCGCGCCGACGATGCTCCTGGCCTCGGCCTGGCGCAAGCTCGGCCGCGACGACGAGGCCCTCGACCTCCTGCAGACGGAGCGGCTGCGCGCGGCGAGCTTCGTGCTCTCCTCGCTCATGCAGGAGGTTGGGATGCGGGGCGAGGCCGCATTCGCGCGGACGGCCGGCGATGCCGCGGAGGCGGTCTACGCCGCACTCGACATGCGCGCAGTGAACCCGTTCTTCTCGACTACGATGTCCCTCGAGGTCGCCGAGGCCCTGCGTCGCGCGGGCGAGAAGGACGGCGCGCTCGCGGCCCTCGCACGCGCGGTCGACGCCGCGAGCGCGACTCAGGCGGTGTCGGATCCGTCCGGCTCTCCGCTCTGGGACCGCATGCCCGACCGCCTCGACCCCGCCCGCGCCGGCGAGGCCTGGGTCGACCACAAGGCCCGCCAGCTAGGCGACCTGCGCCGCACCCTGCGCCAGCAGGCCGCCGAGCGCGCCATCTCCTCCGAGTGGCGCGACTTCGCCGGCAACGACCCCCGCTACCGGGAGATCGTCGGGGCGGCAACGCGTCTTTCCGGCGAGAAGGTGGCGGCCGATGGCGATGCCTGACCTTCGGGCCCTGCGCCTCATCGCCCCGGCCGTCCGCTCGCGCGCAGCGTCGCTCGCAGGCGCCGCCGCCCTGCTCGTCGCCTACTCCGCCGTCGCCGTCTCTCCCGCCCTCATTACCCAGCAGCTCATCGACCGGGGCCTCGCCGCCGGCGACGTTACCCCCGTCGCGGTGCTCGCGTGCGCGCTCGTCGCCGCGGCCGCCGCGGGCTCCGCGCTCTCGGTCCTCGCGGCGCGCGTCCTCGCGACCGCCGGCGAGGGCGTGGCCGCCGACCTCAGAGCGGACCTCCTGCGCCGCGTCCTCGACGCGTCAACGGGCTGGATGGCCGGATGCGACGATGGCTACATAGCGGCGCGTGTGGCGGAGGCCTCAAGCGTCTCGGCGCTCTTCTCCAAGACCAGCTTCACCTTCGCGAGCAGCGTGCTCCAGGCGGCGGGCTCTGCCATCGCCGTTGCGGCGATGAGCCCTGCCGTGCTCGCCCTTGCGCTCCTCCCGGTTCCCGCCTACGCCTGGTGCGCCGCAAGGTCGCTGAGGGCATACCGGGCCTCGGTCGCCGCCGCCCTGGAGGCGAACGCCGGCCTCACGGGCAGGGTAGCCGAAGCTGTCTCCGGCCGCGAGGAGGTCGGCTCCTCGCCGGATGCCGCGAGGTCGGTCGCCGCGAGGGTCGGTGATGCGAGCGAGCGCGTCAGGTCGAGCTCGGTGCGCCGGAGCGTCCTCGCGGCCCTCACGGGCGAGGGGATGTCGCTCCTCTCCACGGCGAGCGCTTCGCTCGTCTACGTCGCCTGCGCGGCGCTCGCGGGGTCGCTCTCGGTCGGCCGGGTCGTCGCTGCGGTCCAGCTCGCGGCGCGCGTCTACAGTCCCTTCCTCGTGGCCGTCTCCGCAGCCATCACGGTGCAGCCGGCGCTCGCGGCTCTCGGGCGCATCGCCGAGGCGTTCCCGGAGCCGCCGCGGCGGGGCGGGGTCGAGCTCACAGCCGCTCCGCGCGCGATCGAGCTCAGGAACCTCGCCTTCCGCTACGAAGGCGGTCGCCCGCTCCTCGGCGGGCTCACAGCTACACTCTCGCGCCCGTCGCTCGTGGTGGTGAGGGGTCCCAACGGCTCCGGCAAGTCAACCCTGCTCAGAATCCTGCTCGGCGAACTTTCCGGCTGGGAGGGCGAAGTCCTCATCGACGGCGTTTCGCTTGGGAGCGTCTCGCCGGAGTCCTGGCGTTCGCACTGTGCCGCCGTGCGGCAGCGGCCCTTCCTGCTCAACACGAGCCTGCGCGAGAACGTCCTACTCGGCACCGAGGACTCGAGCGAGAAGGCGTATCGCGCTGCGCTCTCCGCGTCGGGGCTCTGCGACGTCTCGGCACGACTCCCGGAGGGCGACGCCACGCCCGTGGGGCCTGCAGGGTCGCTCCTCTCGGGCGGGGAGCGACAGCGAGTGGCCATCGCCCGCGCCCTGCTGCGCGGCGCCGACGTGCTGCTCCTAGACGAGCCATTGACCGGTCTCGACCCCGCCGCCAAGGCCTCGCTGCGCGACCTGCTCTCCCGCCTTGCGCGCAATCGTCTCGTCGTCGTGATTGACCACGAGGGGGTCTTCGACGGTGTAGCCGATTCGGTTATCACGCTTTGCCCATGAGAGCCTCTGAGGCCAGTTTAGAAAACAGATTAATGCCTGAGCGTTTTTATCTACATTTGCGATGCTGCCTATCTGCCGAGGAGCTCATGTCCTTCGCTGATTGTCATGACGCGAGAAATGATGATGACAGCTCAAAAGTTCATTCAACTGCGATTATTACTGACTTACTGAAACATAGCACAGACATTGCCTCTCATGGTAATCCGGTGGCTTGAGCAGCATTTTTAATCCAGGCAGATTTCCCTTGAACAGCCCCTTTTGTCCTTAAAGGCAAGAGGGGCTGTTTCTTTGTGTCCCGAGCTCCTCTTCAAAGAAGGAGGGGCGAAACGGTGCATTTTTACGATCTCAATTCCGTCCGACGTGGCGCACACGGCGCCTCCGTCACCGTGGCCTTCCCCGGCGGAGCGAGAGTCTCCGTTGAGGTTACGGGCGAGGTCGCCGGCGCCCTTGAGGACATGCAACGCGAGACCTGGCGAATCGAGCGCAGGGAGGCCCGGCACACGCTCAGCCTCGACGCGATGGGTCCGTTCGTCGCGTCTACCGGTCCGGAGTCGGAACCAGGGTTCGGTCTCCTGAGTAAGTGCAGGACGGACGAGCTTGTCGCGGGCTTGGCGCAGCTTCCCGCTGTGCAGCTCCGTCGTCTCCTCATGCACGCGGTAGCGCAGCTCCCCGTCAGGGAGATCGCCCGGCGCGAGGGGTGCTCCGAGCGCGCCGTCAAGTACAGCCTCGCGAGGGCAAGAAAAAGGATGAAAGAAATCCTCCCCGAGGGCTTCCCCTCCTGAGCGCCCCCTGTCCGTAAGGGTAAGGGGGCGTTCCCCCTATGAACTTTGATAACCGCATACCCGTCCGCAACGGCAAGGGCATGAGCGCGCCACGCGATGAGGGCCCTCGGGGGCGGATGGGAGCCGCGCTATGCGGCGTTGCCGGTCCCGGCGGCCATGTCGCCAGGGCCGTACATACACCTTTAGACAGAAGGGGACGGAGGTGGTCAATCGTGGATGGGATTCAGCGCGGCCAGATGTACCTCGCGGGCCTCGATCCCGTGGTGGGCTGCGAGCAAGGGGGTGTGCGACCGGTGCTCGTAATCCAGAACAACGCCGGCAACCGGCACGCGAGGACGGTCATCGTTGCGGCGGTGACGAGCCGCTGCAAGCCGGGTCTACCGACGCACGTCGCGCTTCCGGCGGCGGGCGTGCTCACGAAGGGGTCGACGGCGATGCTCGAGCAGATCCGCACCGTCGATAAGTCCCGGCTCCTGAGGCTGCTCGGAACGCTCGACCGGGGCACCATGCGGCGCGTGGACGCGGCGATCGCCGCGAGCCTCGGCCTCAGGGGGACGGCCGACGTCATGACCCTCTGCGGGCGGTGCGCCCGGACGTTCCGCAACGACGGCGGGTACGAGGTCACGCGCGTGGACCCGGGGCAGAAGTCGGGGGAGTCGTGTGCGTATTGCGGCTCTCGCGCCGGCTACGACTACTTCGTTGAGAAAGGGGCAGGGGACCAATGATCCACGGCTGTCAAGGGCGCGGGAGTATCCTTCGCATCCTGGGGTTCCGACCGCTCTCGGGCGAGGATGTGAATCGGCGCAGGGTTGAGCCGGATGCGCCCGGGACGTGCTCTGGAGGTCGCCATGCCGGCGCATAGGTGCTCGGTTCAGGCTGATGAGATGCTCCTCACGGGGGCCGACCCCGAGAGGATATACGTCGACGCCCTCTCCGGCTTCCCCTACCTCATGACGCCCGCCCAGGTCGCATCGTTCACCCAGACGACTCCGGCGGGCGTCCGCAAGCTCCTCGCGAGCGGGGAGCTCAGGGGGAGCAGGATGGGCGCGCGCTGGGTCATTCCGAAGCTCTGCCTCCTGCGCTACCTGAACGGGAACCGCCAGTAGGCGGGCGACTAACGGGAGGGCCTATGGTGAGGCTGAGGTGTGACAAGCCGTATAACGTGGACGAGGCGAGGAAGCGGAAGGGGCTGCCGCGCAGGAAGCGCGCAAACCCCAAGACGACGTGCTACGAGCTCGCAATCAGGATCCCCGATGAATACCAGGCGGTCATGGGCCGAAAGAAAGTTGCAAAGACCGTCTACGTGCTCAACAAGAAGGATGATTTGCGTGCCCAGGTGCGCGACTTCGAGGACGAGCAGAACGCGAGGCTTGAGGTTCTTCTCGGCAAGGTCAGGGCCAAGCAGTCACCGAGCTCTTCCCTTACAGGAGAGAGTCCGCTCATCTCCTATATAGAGCGCTACATTGAGCTCAGAAGCTCGGGCGCGATTTCAAGACAGACGCTTACGAGCGAGAAGCGTTACGCCCAGTACGTCGAGGCGACGATAGGCGACGTGGCGCTTCGGCTCCTGAGCTCTGAGGACGTCGAGCGCTGCATTCTCGCGGTCCCAAGGCTCTCGAAGGAGTGGGCGCTGGAGAAGCGCCGCGAGTACGAGGAAAACAGGCGCAGGCTCGAGAGCGAGGGCAACCATCGGGTGAAGAAGCCGTTCGGCCCCCTGCGGGTTGGAGGGCCCGATCTCCAGCACAAGGTCCTCAAGTTCCTCCGGGAGGTTTTGAACGACGCTGTCGACCGTGAGGTTATCGACCGCAACGTGGCGAAGTCGCGATTCCTCTCGAAGAACTTCAGGAAGGGCCGCCCGCTCATAGACCCCCTTTCGGAGGAGGAGGCTGCCCGTTTTCTCGCCGAGGTCAAGGCGCTCCCCCTGTGCTCCTTCAAGGTCGAGGTGTTGCTCCTCTTTTCGAGCGGCATGAGGCCGGAGGAGATGCTGGGTGTGCGCCCGAGCGGGCTCTCCCTCCGCGGAGCGCCCTCGGCCCGAATCACAGGGGCCGTGCGGCGCGACAGCAACGAGGTCGAGGAGTACACGAAGACGAGCACATCGCGCCGGACCGTTCCGCTTGACGACTACACGGCCGAGGCAGTCGGCGAGTGGCTCGACCTGAAGCGGATGAGGCTAAGGAAGATGGGCGTCAGGTCGGTGGATGGTCTCCCCGTCGTGGCGGAGCTCGATGCAATCAAGCCGTATAGCTCCTTCATCAACGAGTGGCACAAGTTCATCGAGAAGATTGGATTCGATGGTACGAGGCCATATGCGCTCAGGCATACCTTCGCTACCCTCAACCTCGCCTACGGAGAGAACATCAAGACCATCTCGGTCGTCCTTGGCCACGCGACCCCGTCGTACACCCTCGACCTCTATGTCGGGTACATACCGTCGACAAGCGCTGAACTCTCGAACCGCTACATGGGCAGGGTTGAGGCGGTCGCCGCATGAGCCGTTTTCGTGCGGATCGTGCTCGTTTCCGCGGCGATGCCTTGTCCCACGAAAACTGGCACGGTATACTATCCCCGCGCCGGTCCTTCCGGCAAAGACGCGCGCGGGCGTCGCCAAGTGGTAAGGCCCCAGCTTCCCATGCTGGTATTCGCGGGTTCGAATCCCGTCGCCCGCTCCAGAGACTCGGGCGCCGGTCCTCACGCGAGGGCCGGCGTTTCTTTTGCAAAGCCTTCCTGTTTTTTCCGAACTTTTTTCCGAACGCGAGGTTTTTCAGTTTCGACATCCAGTAAAGTACCAGCTCAAGCGGGTTGTTTTTGAAGGGACTTGGCGATGCAGGCATCAGCTTCCCAAGCTGACACTCGCGGGTTCGAGTCCCGTTGCCCGCTCCAGGATCATCGAAGGCGCCAGCGATGGCGCCTTTTACATGCCGCGGGCCCGCCGCGGGGACTCGAACCGAGAGGTCGCGAGGCTGAGGAAACGCGTTTTGCGAAAAGAGCATGGAGATTCAGGACCCGCTGCGAGGCGGATGCGCCGGCGTGCTCGGGTCGTATGCGGACACGGCCTGCGGTTTTCTGCTTATAGGACAAAAAGTGTGTAAGAACCTGCATTATCAGTGCAGGTAGCGTACCGGTTCTTGGCCTTTCGAGTTGCGTTGTGCCAACTTCCCACCTGGACAAAATGTGTGTAAGAGTACAGGGGTTTCTGCAGGCAGAGCATGCTGTTTTTGACTAGCAAGTTGCTCAAAGACAGCGAGGCCCCCTATGAGCGCACCGCACTGTCCTGTATGCGGCAGGAAGATGGCGAAAAATGGCAAGACGACCGCGGGCAGGACGCGGTGGAGGTGCACCTCGTGCGGCGCGAGCGCGACCCAGAGGATTGACAATGCGGCCAAGCTCCTCGACGGCTTTCTCGGCTGGCTTTTGACCCGCGCCAGGCAGGCGGACATGCCGGGAGGCGGCAGGACGTTCCGCAGGAGGTGCGGGAGGTTCTGGGAGATCTGGCCGATGCCGCCCAAGGTGGAGAGGCCTCGCAGGGTCGTCTACGTGGACGGGATCCATCTGGGCAGGAAGGCCGTCGTGCTGATAGCCTCAGACGACGAGAAGGCGCTCGGCTGGCATTTATGCAGGTCGGAGAACAGCCGCGCCTGGGCGGCGCTGATGTCGCGCATCGCGGCGCCAGAGGTCGTCGTTTCCGACGGCGGGGACGGCTTTGCCAAGGCCCTGAGAAAAACTTGGCCGAAGACGAGGCACCAGAGGTGCGTCTTCCACGCCTTTTCCCAGGTGAGACGATATACCACGACGAGGCCGAGGACCCAGGCAGGGGTCGAGCTCTACGGGCTCGCGAGGGCGCTGCTGGCGATCACCACCATCAAGGAGGCGGACGGCTGGGTGCAGGCGCTGCTCGCGTGGTCGGATCGCTGGGCCGGGTTTCTGGCGGAGACCACGCGCTCGGAGGACGGCAGGGTGGCGCTGACCCACGAGCGGCTCGTGAAGGCCAGGCGCTCGCTCGTCAGGCTCGTCAACGCCGGGACGCTCTTCACCTACCTCGACCCAGCGCTTGCCTCCGCAGAGCCGCTCCCATCAACCAACAACCGCATCGAAGGAGGGGTCAACGCGCAGCTCAGAGCCATGCTGAGGGACCACAGAGGTCTCTCCGTGGAGAGGAGGATCAAGGCGATCTTCTGGTGGTGCTATATGCACTCGCCGGATCCCCTGCCCGCCGCCGAGATCCTGCGCGTCATGCCGACGGACCGCTCGATCGCCGCCATCTACGGGCGGCTCGACGAGCGACAAAAACTGGAGGGGACTATTCCGCGATGGGGCGATGCCATCGTCTGGTCCGAGCTCCATAACTCCGAACCCTACCGGATGGACTGGGATTAGTGCTTACACACTTTTTGTCCTATAACCCCGGTTTTCAGATAAGGGACAGAAAGAGCCCAATCCGCGACCAGGATCGTTCCAAAGCCGTTCAGAGAGCGTTCAGACGCACGTGCCACACTGCGAGGGGACGCAAAGTTGTGGAGGTCATGAGGGTTGAGGGCGTCGTGTTGTGGAGAGGCCGCCGGCAACGCTATAGTAGCTAGGTCTTTTCCTGCTTCGGGCGCACCTTCACGACCCGGAGCCGTATGTCCAGAGGAGGTGACAACATGAAGGCTTATGAACTGCTGTTTTTTGTCAATCCCGCACTCGATCTCGAGACCCGTCTCGCGGTGATGAAGCGCATCGACACCACCATCGCCGAGGGCAACGGCAAGGTTGACAAGGTTGACGAGTGGGGCAAGCGCAGGCTGGCCTACGAGATCAACGACCTCACCGAAGGTGATTACACCCTCATCAACTTCCACGCTGATCCTGCTTCGATCGCTGAGCTCGACCGCGTTCTGCGCATCACCGATGCCGTGGAGCGCCACATGATCGTGCGTCGCGACGACATGGAGTAAGGGAGAGGGTTCCGCATGCGCTGGGCGCATGCGACCCATCATTTGAGAGGTAGTGAGCACAGATGAGCATCAACCGAGTGAACATTTCCGGCAATCTCACGCGCGATCCCGAGCTGCGCATGACGAGCGGTGGCACGCAGGTGCTCTCGTTCGGCGTGGCGGTCAACGATCGTCGCCGCAACCCGCAGACGGGCGAGTGGGAGGACTATCCCAACTTCGTCGACTGCACCATGTTCGGCACGCGCGCCGAGGCCGTGAGCCGCTACCTTTCAAAGGGCTCCAAGGTCGCCATCGAGGGCAAGCTGCGCTACAGCAGCTGGGAGCGCGATGGTCAGCGCCGCAGCAAGCTCGAGGTCATCGTCGATGAGATCGAGTTCATGAGCCGCGGCCAGAACCAGGGTCAGGGCGGTTACGCCCCGGCCGGCCAGGGCGGCGGCTACGCGTCCGCTCCGGCTTCGCATCCGCAGCCCCAGGCACCCGTCCAGGCGCCGCCCGCGGTGGATGTCTACGATGAGGACATCCCCTTCTAGGCGCGCCGCCCAACATCTGGTGAGGAAGGCATCCGGCGCACCGGATGCCAAAAGAAAGGTATTTTGACATGGCTAATGATTATTCAACACGTCAGCCGCGTCGTAAGTACTGCCAGTTCTGCAAGGAGAACACCGAGTACATCGATTACAAGGACACTCAGCTTCTCCGTAAGTACATGACCGATCGCGGCAAGATCAAGCCCCGTCGCGTCACTGGCGCTTGCACGCAGCATCAGCATGACATCGCGAACGCCATCAAGCGCGCCCGCGAGATGGCTCTGCTTCCCTACGCCGTTCCCGTGGTCTCTTCCCGCGGCGAGCGTCGTCGCGGCTAGCGGCGCTTACGCTTTCGTAAAGGAGATCTCATGAAAGTAATTCTTCTTGGTGAGATCAAGGGCAAGGGTGGTGAAGGCGACGTCATCGACGTTGCCCAGGGCTACGCCGAGAACTACCTCTTCCCCAAGAAGCTCGCCGTTGCGGCCACCAAGGGCAACCTGAAGCAGCTCGAGGAGCGTCGCAACAACATCGCCAAGCGCGAGGCCGTGCGCCTGGCCGATGCCAACAGCCTCAAGGAGACCCTTGAGGGCAAGCAGGTCACCGTCGACGCCAAGGTGGGCGACGAGGGCATCCTGTTCGGCTCGGTCACCGCTGCCATGATCGCCGACGCGATCAAGGATCAGCTGGGCATCGAGATCGATCGCAAGCGCATTGAGCTTGGTAAGCCCATCAAGGTCGCCGGTGCCCACGAGGTTGCGATCTCGCTGTACCGTGAGATCCGCGCCACCGTGGTGGTGCTCGTCGGCGTGACCGCCGAGGAGGAGGCCGCTGCGGACGAGGCCGAGCAGCCCGCTGAGGAGGCTGCAGCCGAGGAGAGCGCCGAGTAGGTGTCTGCTTCGGCGCATCCGCAGGGATGTTGGAGAGGGTCGCTTCGGCGGCCCTCTTTTTTGTGTCACCCGACGAAGCGACTCCTTATTCATCGGCGCGGCGCCTGCGGGATACCGCCGCCGCCCGCGAAGGGGCGCCGGGATGGTACCGCACGAGCCGGGGTGCATCCTTCTCGCTTGCAGGGGAAGACGCCGCGCATCCGGGAGAAATCCACACCGTATCCTGCGCATACGGCTTCTCCCGCTTTGTGGGGACGGGTTTCGATGCAACAATCGCACCCGCTGGTGCATCAAAAAGGCGCCCTTCTGACGTGCGCAATGTATAGAAGAGGCTTGTTTACCAGAGCTTTCACAAAACATACAAATCAAATAGAGTAAGCAAGCCGAAAACAGAGGGTTAAAATTGAATAACTGCAGGTGAGCGCCACGCATGTGGAAAACCATGGAACCGCAATCAGCAAAATTGTGGAAAACGTTGAAAACCATCCTTTGCGCAGTGTGCCGCCCACGAGGTTTTCTACCATGGCGGTGGAAAGCGTGGAACGGCCCCCAAACGCCGAATTGATACGGGTGCGATGGTTGACATGGCGTAGTATGAGTGCTCCCGAGAGGCGATGGAGAGATGAGGAGCGTGAGGTGCCGGTGGCCGACGAATACGGATGGGATCTGATGGATCCGCAGGAAGCGCGTCCGGCGCGCCAGGGACTCCCCAACAACACCGAGGCGGAGGCGACGGTGCTCGCCGCCATGCTGCTCTCCCCCGAGGTTGTGAGCGACGCCTGCTCGCAGCTGCGCCCCGATGACTTCTATCGCCCCGCGCACCGCGCGCTGTTCGTTGCGATGCAGGAGATGAACGAGCGCAACATCCCCATCGACTCCATCTCGGTGGTCGACTACCTCACCTCCATGGACAAGCTTGGGGCGGTGGGCGGCGATGCCTACATCTTGGAACTGGTGGGCAACACGCTGTCGCTCGTCAACTGGCAGCACCATGCCGAGATCGTCCGGCGCGACGCCATGCTGCGCGAGATCATCGGCGCGACCAACCAGATCAACGCGCTCGCCTACGATGCGCCGCTGGACACCAAGGAGGTGGTCGAGCGGGCGGAGAGCATGCTGCTCTCGGTCACGGAGCGCGAGGTCTCGAGCTCGTACCGCTCGCTCACCGAGTTCATGATCGAGGCCTACGACGAGGCTGCCGAGGTCTGCGCCGCGGGCGGCGCCGCGCACGGCGTCCCCACCGGCTTCCAGGGGCTCGACCGGCTGCTGCTGGGCTTCCGCGAGGGCCAGCTCATCATCGTGGGCGCCCGCCCCGCGGTGGGCAAGACCTCCTTCGCGCTCAACCTGGCGCTCAACGCGGCCGCCGCGGGGTTCACGGTGGGGTTCTTCTCGCTTGAGATGAGCGGCAAGGAGATCGCCCAGCGCCTCATCTGTGCGCACGCGATGCTCTCCATCTCGGATTTCCGCACCGGGCGCATCACGCCGGAGCAGTGGGCCAACATCAACGAGGCCACGCAAGAGCTCAGCAAGCTCGACATCCTCATCGACGACACCCCGGGCACCACGGTGACCGAGATCCGCGCCAAGGCGCGCCGCATGCTGCACAACAAGGAGCACGCGATCATCATCATCGACTACCTGCAGCTCGTGAGCCCGCCGCCAGGTAGGCGCGCCGAGAGCCGCACCGTCGAGGTCTCCGAGATGAGCCGCGGCCTCAAGATCATGGCCAAGGACCTCGAGGTCCCCGTCATCGCGCTCTCGCAGCTCTCCCGTGCGGTCGAGAGCCGCACGGGCAAGCGTCCGCAGCTCTCGGACCTGCGCGAATCGGGCTCCATCGAGCAGGATGCCGACATCGTCATGTTCCTGGACCGCTCCGCTGACGAGACCGAGGCCGCGCGCGACGACCGTCCCGACGAGGGCGTGACGCGCATCATCGTTGCCAAGAACCGCTCGGGCCCCATCGGCGACGTCGACCTCATCTTCGTGCCGGCATCCACCAAGTTCTACGAGCTGGACTCCATGCACGAGGAAGGGTGACGCGCCCGATAGCGGGGAGATATAATAGGTTCCGTTTTTCATTTGGACGCCCATGCGCCAGCGGCTTGCGCGCGGGCGCGAGGTGAGGAGAAATCATGCCGTCGACAGTGTTGGTAGGGACCCAATGGGGCGATGAGGGCAAGGGCAAGATCTGCGACCTCATCGCGGGCAACTACGATAGCGTCGTGCGCTTCCAGGGCGGCAACAACGCCGGCCACACCATCGTGGTGGGCGATAAGAAGTACGGTCTGCACCAGGTGCCCTCGGGCATCATGTATCCGGAGTGCGTCTCGGTCATCGGCAACGGCTGCGTGGTGAACCCCGCGGTGCTGCTCGAGGAGATCGACATGTTCGAGGCGGACGGCATCTCCACGGCCAACCTCAAGGTCTCGGGCAACGCGCACGTCATCATGCCCTACCACATGGACCTCGACGGCGCCTACGAGGCGCTGCTGGGCGACCACAACATCGGCACCACGCGCCGCGGCATCGGCCCGTGCTACCAGGACAAGATGGCGCGCATCGGCATCCGCATGCAGGATCTGCTGGACGAGGGGGTGTTCCGCGACAAGCTCGCGCGCGTGCTCGATCGCGTGAACCCGCAGCTGGAGAAGATCTTCGGCCTGCCCACCTACACCGTCGACGCCATCTGCGCCGATTACCTGCCCATGGCCGAGCGCCTGCGCCCCTACATCTGCGAGAGCGGCAAGCTCCTGAACGAGCTCGTCGACGCGGGCAAGACCATCCTTTTCGAAGGCGCGCAGGCGACGCTGCTCGATATCGACTACGGCACCTACCCGTACGTGACCTCGTCCAACTGCACCGCGGGCGGTGCCGTCACCGGCTCGGGCGTGGGCATGAAGAACGTCGATCGCGTGCTGGGCGTCATGAAGGCCTACATCACCCGCGTGGGCTCGGGCCCCATGCCCACGGAGCTCGCCTACGAGACGTCCGAGGGACGCATCCTCACCGAGCAGGGTTACGAGTACGGCGTCACCACCGGGCGCCGGCGCCGCTGTGGCTGGTTCGACGGCGTCATTGCCAGGTACAGCGCCCGCGTGAACGGCCTCACCCACCTCGCGCTCACCAAGCTGGACGTGCTCTCGGCGTTCGATACCATCAAGATCTGCGTCGCCTACGATGTGGACGGCGCGCGCTATACCACGGTGCCCGAGCACGAGAGCGCGTTCGCCGACGCGGTGCCCGTCTACGAGGAGATGCCCGGCTGGAGCTGCGACATCTCGCAATGCCGCACCTTCGACGAGCTGCCGGAGCGCGCCCGGGCGTACGTGGCGCGCATCGAGGAGCTCGCCGGCGTGCCGGTCGCCTTCGTCTCGGTGGGTCCGGACCGCGAGCAGACCATCGTGCGTGACTGGGACAAGTAGCCTGTTGAGGGAGGCGGTGCAGATCGTCTCCCTTTTTTACCGCTCAAGCCAGGGAGGCTCGATATGAACCGTTTTGCCGTGGTGACCGATTCCGCAGCAGACATCCCGCATGATCTGGCGGAGAAGTTCGGCGTCGCCGTGGTGCCGCTCCACGTGGTGTTCAAAGGGGTCGATTATCGCGACGGGGTGGATATCTCCACGCCCGAGCTGCTGCGCATGATGGAGGGCTGCGACACGCTGCCGGTCACCTCCCAGCCCACTCCGGCCGATTTCATGGAGGTCTACAAGGCGCTGTTCGAGGAGGGATACACGCAGATCCTCTCCATCCACCTCGCGCGCGCCCTTTCGGCCACCATCGAGCAGGCCCGCGCCATCGCCGGCGAGCTGCCCGAAGGCTTGCGCCTGGAGGTGGTGGACAGCGGCGCGGCGACCGTTTTGCAGGGCGCCATGGTGCTCGAGGCGGCGGTGATCGCCCAGAACGGCGGCAGCATCGAGGACGCCATCGAGCGCGTGCGCGCCATCCGCAAGAGCGCCGCGATCCATTTCGTGCCCAACACGCTCGACAACCTGGTCAAGGGCGGCCGCGCCACCAAGGCGCAGGGGTTTGTGACCTCGTTGCTCAACATCAAGCTGGTCATCGGCCTCGAGCAGGATGGCTCCATCGAGGTCGAGAGCAAGGCGAAGGGCGTCAAGGGCGCCATCTCGTTCATGGCCAAGCGCACCGCCGAGGCCGCGGACGAGGAGGGTCCGCTCGTCTACTACCTGCTGCACACCAACGCGCGCGACCGCGCGCTCAAGATCGGCGAGGCGCTGGACAAGGCGCGCGAGGACACCTGTTGCCTCACCGAGGCGACCATCGGCCCGGTCATCGCCACGCACGTGGGAGAGGGCGCCATCGGCGTGTTCTACTATCCGGCCGCGCTGCACGCGCCCGAGCTAGACGATATCTCAACCTATCTCACCCCGCATTTCTAAGGAGGATCCCCCATGTCCGAGTCTCCAGCCATCAACATCCTGCTTCTGGGCAGCGGCGGGCGCGAGCACGCGCTGGCTGCCAAGCTCGCCGAGAGCCCTCGCTGCGGGGAGCTGTTCGTGGCGCCGGGCAACGGCGGCACGCTCGCGGTGGGCGAGAACGTCGCGCTCGATGAGAACGATCCGGTGGCGGTTGCCGATTTCGCGCGCGAGACCGGATGCGGTCTCGTGGTCATCGGCCCCGAGGCTCCGCTCGTCGCGGGCGTGGCCGACGCCGTGCGCGCCGCAGGCATCCCGTGCTTCGGTCCGGGTGCGGCCGGAGCGCAGATGGAGGGGTCCAAGAAGTTCTCCAAGGAGCTCATGAGCCGTGCGGGCATCCCCACGGCGGCCTATGGCACGTTCACTGATGAAGAGTCCGCTGCCGCCTACGTGCGCGGCCAGCGCGCGCCGGTGGTGGTCAAGGCCGACGGTCTGGCAGCCGGCAAGGGCGTGGTGGTGGCCGCCACCCTCGAGGAGGCCCTCGATGCCGTGCACGAGTGCTTCGCGGGTGCCTTTGGCGAGGCCGGATCCACCGTGGTGGTGGAGGAGTGCCTCACCGGTCCGGAGTGCTCGCTGCTCGCCTTCACCGACGGCAAGACCGTGTGCCCCATGGCCACCTCGCAGGACCACAAGCGCGCCCTCGAGGGCGATCGCGGGCCCAACACGGGCGGCATGGGCGTATACAGCCCCGTCCCCATCGTGACCGATGACGAGCTGGCCGAGATGCAGCGCATCATGGATGCCACGGTAGCCGAGCTGGCAGCCGAGGGCATCGATTACCGCGGTTGCCTGTACGGCGGCTTCATGCTTACGTCCCAGGGCCCCAAGGTGCTCGAGTTCAACGCGCGTTTCGGCGATCCCGAGACCCAGGTGGTGCTGCCGCGCCTTGAGAACGATCTGGTAGAGGTCATGCTGGCCTGCGCCAACCAGACGCTCGACCAGGTGGAGCTCGCGTGGCGTGACGCGTGGGCCGTGAGCGTGGTGCTCACTTCGGCTGGCTACCCGGGCAGCTACGAGAAGGGCAAGGTCATCGCCGGCATCGAGGATGCCGAGGCCATGGAGGGCGTCACCGTCTATCATGCCGGCACCGCCGTGAACGAGGACGGCGAGCTCGTGACCGCGGGCGGGCGCGTGCTCGACGTGACCGCGTTGGGCGACACCTTCGAGGCCGCACGCGATCTGGCCTACGAGGCTTGCGAGAAGATCGACTTCGAGGGCAAGACCCTGCGGCGTGATATCGGCCTGCGCGCCCTGCATGGTCGTGACGCCTGGGACGCCTAGGCCTTAGATTCTTAGGCCTTAGATTCGCTCGTTTGCATCAGATCGTCTTCATGGGGCGCCGCACAGGTTCGTGCGGCGCCTTTTGCGTGATGAAACGACACGCGGGGTACGGCGCCATGCGAAAACACCTTCGAATGTAAGGTTTTGCACGTACCCCTACGAACTAAAGGGGTTTCAGCCATTGTTTTCGCAGATGATTTACAGCGCGGCAACCGCTCTCAGCGCATGCGTCCGGCAAACCTTACATTCGAGGCATTTTTTTGAAACGACTCTCATGTGCGAGTGCCGTGACTGATGCAGATAGGATGCGACCAGCGCTAAGACGCTGCATGGAGGGGTACTATACCTGCGAGTGGAAACTGCCGGGAAGGCTGTACGGGTAGCGCGGTCGGCGCTGCCCGACCAAGAGAGGAGAGCCATGGCGGACGATCAGGTGGAGCAGCTGGTAGACGCGGCTGAGGATGACGCGATCGAGATGGATGCTCACGAGGCCGATCTGGGCGAATCCTTGTTTGAGGGCGAGATTGCGCTGGTGCCTGGGGACGAGGGCGAGCACGACGCCGCCCTGCACGAGGAGATCCTTGATAGCGAGATCGCCTGGCAGGGCAAGATTTTCAACGTCGAGCGCATGAACGTGCGTCTGCCCAACGGTCACACGTCGGTGCGCGATGTGGTGCGCCACTGCGGCGCTGCCGCCATCGTGGCGCTGACCGAGAACGGCAAGATCGCGCTCGTGCGCCAGTATCGCACGGCACTGGATCGCGTGACGGTCGAGATCCCCGCAGGCAAGCTTGACCCAGGCGAGGATCCGCTGGAGTGTGCCAAGCGCGAGCTCAAGGAGGAGACCGGTTTCGTAGCGGGGCGCATCGCCTACCTCACCACCATCGCAACCAGTTGCGGCTTTTCTGACGAGCTCATCAACATCTACCTGGCGACGCAGCTTTCCTTTGAGGGTGCCAATCCAGACGATGACGAATTCCTGAACGTCGATCTGGTTCCGGTAAACGAGCTGGTGGATGCCGTGCTCGATGGCAAGATCGAAGACGCCAAAACCGTGGTGGGCGCGTTGGCGTGCGATGTGATGGCGCATCGCCTTGCCTCCGAGGCGATGGAGGATGACGACTAACGCCCGCCCGTGCGCATGCCGAAGCCAGCCAGCCGCCTGCATTCCTGTGCAGGCGGCTGGCTGTTGAAGCGTTGAATGCAAAATGTGTTGAGAGCGAAATACCAAATGATGGAGTCATCAATAATGAGATGCAAGGCATTTCGCTACAATTCGACTCTCCTTTTTCGGTAACCGGATAATACAAGGTAAACCGTCCAAATTGCTCGGCAAACAACAAAATAACAGGAGGGGCCTACTCATAAAATTTATGGCGAAATTATAAGGGGGCCATAGAATACAGCTGTTGCATGCTCTTTCGGGGGCTTGGTGTGTGCGCAATGCGCGCAAATCGAAACTTGCACGCATCAGAGAGAGGGATGGCTGCTATGGGCTTTACGAGCAAAGCTAAGGTATCGGGGGGGGCGCTTCAAAAAAGCGCTGATTTCTGCCTTCGCGACCTTTATGGTGATTGTCGGTGCGTTTGCGACGTATACCTACGCAGACGATAATGTGCCGGATTTCTTCAGCGATCCCGGTGGAGCGATTGCGCAGGCCTTTAACCTTGTGACTGGTCGTGCGGTAAACAACGCTACGTGGGAGGTAGATCCCAGCACCGCAGATGACTGGTATAACGACCTTACCGAGGCGGATGAGGCGGGCGGCAAAGATGTCCTCTCTTCAAGGAACGTTGGTCGTGTTTGGACCGATAAGACCGTGTTCGGCTCGCAGGCCGTTCTCACCAACCATGAGAACAATCAAAAGATCACCGTCACCAACGACGATCCTAACTCTGCTCTCGTAGCACTCTCTGCGCTCTCTTCTACGATGACCATCGAGGGTGAAACCGAGATCGAACCCCTCGACATCGTGCTCGTGCTTGACACGTCGAACGGCATGAACGATACGATGAACAGCTTTGCGTACAGCGCAGAGTATAGCCCGCAGCCGGGTGAGACGTATTACGTCGAGACCGATAACGGCGTATACGAAGCGGTGACGCATAATGGCACGGCCTGGGTTAACGACGAGGGCGATGTCTTTGTCCCGAAGAAATCAGAAGGCGACACGACGGAGGGGGGCGTTGCATTCCTCGAGCGGACCCCGACGAGCCAGCAGAAGATGGACGCGCTGAAAGACGCTGCGACCAACTTCATCAATCAGACCGCATCTGCCAATGACGGCATTACCGATCCGGCCAATCGCCACCGGGTGTCCATCGTGAAGTATGGTGGCGCCGCATCGGATAACATCGGCAACGACATGAACAACACGACGATGGGTGAGGAGAACGCCACCCAGATCGTGAAAGAGTTCACGGAGTGCACGGGCCAGGGCACGACAGATCTTATCGAAGCTGTTGACGGGTTGCGTCAACAGGGATCAACGTCTGCATTGGATTTGGGTCTCGAGAAGGTCGACGAAGTCCTGGATGGTGGTCGCGCATCGGCCAAGAAGGTCGTCATTGTCTTTACTGGAAGCTATCCCACGCATACATCGATCAACCCGGCAGATAGCCCGATGGTGGTGTATGGAAATGCTGTCGAGGCGGCGAGCCAGATCAAGGCTGACGACAACACCGTCATCTACAACATCGGCGTCTTTGCGGGAGCGAATCCGAGCGATACGAGCGCCTATGGAGTCAACCAGGCTCTTAACGGCGTGTCGAGCAAGTATCCCGATGCGTCGGTCGATAAGACGAACCCGTATGCGCCGACCATCAACCTCGGTGAGCCTTCGGATGAGGGCGAGTTCTACTTTGCCGCAAACAACACCGACGAGCTCAACAACATCTTCAACCTGATCCGCCAGAGCATCGAGTCCCAGGCGGAGTCCCCGCTTGCGGCCGGACAGGGCGGCTCGGGTTCCATCACCTTCACGGACACAACGGGTGCCTACACCGAGGTCAAGGACTTCAAGAGCATCGTATTCGCGGGCGTTCAGTATGACCAGAAGACCGCCTCGACTGAGGGCAATGTCACCACATACACCTTCACACAGACTGTCACCAATCCAAATCCTGTGTATCCCAATGCCGGCGCGCTGAGCAGTATTCAGATCAAAGTCACCCATAGCGACGATCTTGCCACTGGCGATACGGTCAAGGTGGTCATTCCCGACACCCTGCTGCCGATGCGCCATTATCAGGCGAGCATCGAGGAGGGTGTGATTACCACCGACTCCGATCCGGCATACCCCATTCGTGTGTTTTACACCGTCGGTGTGAAAGACGAGGCGCTCAACACGCTTGCCGATCCCGATGCGGCGCTCGGTGCGTACATGGAGAAGAACAAGGGCCAGACGGACTGCCAGGTCCAGTTCTACTCCAATGATTATGCTGATCAGGCCAACGGCAAGACCACTGCCGTGTTTGAACCGTCCACCGAGAACAGCTTCTATTACTTCGCCGAGGATACGCCGGTTCTTACGAACAACAACCTGCAGGACTATAAGGACGGCACTTCGCACCTGGTCGGGGAGATTGACCCAGATGCGACCTACTACTGGGTGAACCGCTACATCGTCGATGGTAAGAATGATTGGCAGTACGAGTTCGTTGCGATCCAGGGCAGCGCGCTCACCGCTGAAAACACGACGACTGACCCCGATACCGGGCGCGTTCTGATCAAGGCCGGCACGCCGCATGCCGAGCGCCCGTCCACGTTTACAACGCAAAAGAGCCAGAACATCACCGATACTGCAAGCAACGCCATCAGCCCGAGCTGGAGCGGTGAGGGCGCTGTGACCGTGGCGCTCGGCAACAATGGCCGTGTGACCCATGCCGTCCCCGGCATCATCGAGGTGCACAAGGACGTTGATTGGGGCGATGGGACCAAGGACGCCAGCAAGAAGTTCACGTTTACGCTGCTCCTTGGTGACGAGGCCAACACCGAAGATGTTGCGGGTACCTTCTCCTATGAGGTGTATACAGACGGCTCTGATGACCCCGTGCGCACTGGTACGATTGTCGACGGTGGTACGTTCACATTGAAGGACGGCGAGCATGTCGTCATCAACGGCGTACCTGCCGGGACGTCGTACAAGATCGTGGAGACCGCAGCCGCCGGCTTCAAGAGCGACCAGGCCAACGATGCCGTGTCGGGTACTACCGTATGCAAGAAGACGGATACTTACACCTTTACGAATACCTATACGGTTGAGCCGGTGACGCTGCCTGGTCAGGAGAACCTGCCGGTGAGCAAGACGCTTTCGGGCTTGAGCTGGGATTATGCACCGGAGTTTAACTTCACGCTGGCCGCCGGCGATGAGGCGACCACGCAGGCTGTGAACGACGGCGCCGTGACGATTACCAGCGGTTCCACTACCGTATCCAAGGGCGACGTGACGCAGGGAACGACCGGCACCGCCTATTTTGGCGATGACAAGACCGGCATCACCTTCACCAAGCCCGGCGACTACGTGTTTACGGTTTCTGAGATTATTCCGGATACCGCCACGAACCCCGGCGTCAATGACGGTGCTACCCAATACAAGGATGCCACCGCAGAGCAGAAGGCCATGGCTGGCTGGCAGCTCGACGGTATCACCTATACCAACGCCACACACACGCTGACGTTCCACGTGACTGATGACGGCGACGGCACCATGACCGTCACGCCCGATGCAGGCAACCCCGATGTCGTGTTCACCAATGAGTACCGGGCGACGGGTTCGGCAACGCTGAGTGCCGTGAAGGCCATCACGGGTCGCGACTTCCAGGCCGGCGATGCGTTCACGTTTACGGTTGAGGGCACGTACAAGGGCGACGCGACCGTTGATCCCGTGCCGCTGCCGGACGGCGCGGCGAATGGCTCCATCACCATTCAGCCTACGGCTGGCGAAACGAGTTTCGCCTTCGACCTCGGAACGATTGCGTTCACCGCGCCCGGCACCTATATCTATACGCTGACCGAGTCCGACCAGGGGCTCCCCGCCGGCGTTGGTCATGACAAGACGGTGTACACCGTGACCTACGTGGTGGAAGACAACCACAAGGGTGAGCTGACTGTCCAAGGCGGCAAGCCGACCATTCAGGTTGGCGATGAGACCAAGGATGCCATCTCGTGGACGAATGCATACGATCCGGCGGATGCCACGGAAACCGTGACGGCGAGCAAGACACTCACCGGTCGCGACTCGTTGCCGGATGAGGAGTTCACCTTCACGCTGAAGCCGACCGGCGATACCGTGCAGGCTGTCAAGGATGGCAAGATTACCGGTATTGACGCCGAGAAGGGCGCAACCGTCTCGATCGGTGAGCTCAAGAACGGCGTCGCTAAGGGCGGTTCTTTTGGTGAGCTGACGTTTACCGAGGCGGGCAAATACACCTTCGAGATTACGGAGAACCGTCCCGCTGATGCCACGGAAGCCAGCAACTACACGTATAACGGTGTGACCTACGATGCGACCACGGGTACGGTGACCATCACGGTGACCGACCTCGACGATGAGGGTAACAACACGGGGCAGCTTGTCGCGAACGTTGAATACGGTACGACAACTGAGACCGATAACGTCTTCATCAATACCTACAAGCCGACGCCCACTACGGGCAAGGTTGCGGTGAGCGGCACCAAGACCGTGGACGACCAGATCGGCACGTTCAAGATGACGGACGATCAGTTCGCCTTCTCATTCGCGCCGGCGGGCAACGCCCCGATGCCGGATCCCGATACGCCGATTGATGGTGTGACCTTCGTCACGCAGAACTACGGCGGTACCGATCATACGGTCGCCAAGGTGACGAACACCGGCACGAAAGACCTGTCCTCCACGTTCGACTTCAGCAATCTGGAGATTCCGTTCACCCAGGCGGGCGAATACCAGTACTACGTGGTCGAGGACGATACCCTCACGTGGAAGGGAGCGCCCGATGTGGTGCCCGGCATCAGCTACGACGGCACGCAGTACCGCGTGACCTTCACCGTGACCGAGGACAAGGCCACCGGAACGCTGAGTGCTTCGATTTCCAAGGTCGAGGTCCGCGGTGCGGACGATCAGTGGACAGAGGTTGATAAGGATAAGCTCGACTTCGAAAATGTCTACAGCGCCGAGGTGAAGCAGAACCGTCAGATCAACAAGACGCTGAATGGGCGCAACTTCATCGATTCCGATACGCTTCAGTTCGATGTCGAGGTGACTGCTGTCGACCACACGAACGGTAATGCGCCGATTGCCGGTAGCGACATCCCTACGCCAACTGGTACCTCCGGTGCAACGATGAGCCAGCCGGTGGTTGACGGTAATAAGGTGACGTACAGCTTCACGATAGACCCGACCGTTGGCAAGAATACGGCGACGTTCAACACAGGCGATGTGACCTATAAGCATGTTGGCACGTACACCTACAAGATCTCTGAGCATAATACTGGTGCAGCGAGTGTCACTTACGATACATCGGAGTACGTGATCACGGTCAAGGTTGTTCAGGTGAATGAGAACGGTCAGGTCGTTCTCAAGCCGGAGACCACCATCACCAAGGATGGCGAGACTTACAGTCTGATGCAGCTCAACTTCGTGAACACCTACACCACGAATGGCGAGCTTAACGGCGACACCTACCTCAAGGTGAGCAAGACGGTGGCCAACCGTCCGTGGAACGATGGCGAGTCCTTCGACTTCACGATCACAGCCAAGACCGGCCCGAACAACATGGCCGTCAAGGACATTCCGATGCCGGCTTCCAGAGAGCTGAAGCTTTCCAAAAACGGTGACGAGGCGACCGTAGCCGGTGCGTTCGGCGATATCGCCTACACCGTGCCCGGCACATACACCTATGAGATTGCCGAGAAGAGTGGTACTACCGGCGGCCTGACCTACTCCGGCGCCAAGTACACCGTGACCGTCACGGCAGAAGATCAGCACGACGGAACGATGCGTGTCACGGCAACCATGACGCGTACCGTCAACGACCAAGGTGTCGTGGCGTCCGGCGATGATGCCGTTGTGGCTGACAACACGGCTGCGTTCACCAACACCTATACGCCGGGTACGGCAACACTTGTGGGTGCCACCGACCTTGTGGTGAGCAAGGGCATCGACGGCCGCGGTTGGCAGCAAGGCGACACGTTCAGCTTCACGCTTGCGGCTGACGTGAACCATGCAGATACCAAGGCGGCGCTCGATGCCGGTCAGATCACGATGAGCGGAACGACTGCCACGATCACCAACACGTCACCTGCGGGTACGCCCAACACTACGCGCACGGCGAGCTTCGGCAACATCACGTTCACCAAGGCCGGCACCTACCAGTTCATCGTGACCGAGAATGAGAGCACGGTGAACGGTGTCGATTGTCCGACCGACTACGACCGCACGGTTGTGGTTGAGGTTAGCGAGAACAAGCTCGATGGCACGATGACCGCCAAACTGGCGGATACCAGCGAGCCTCTGACGTTCACCAACGTCTACAACCCCGACCCGCTGACCCTGACCGGCAACACCGCCCTCAAGGTTCAGAAGACCCTGCCGGGCGCGGCATGGGCGAATGGCTCGTTCAGTGGCCGAAACTGGGCTGAAGGCGAGACCTTCGGCTTCACCATCGCCCGCACGGACGACGGTGCCGAGGATGCTGTGACGATGCCGGCGGATACAACCGCTACGGTGGACAAGCCCGCCGACGGTTCCGTGAACACCGCCAAGTTCGGCGACATCACGTTCAACGAGCCCGGTACCTATACCTTCGAGATCACCGAGACCGCGCATAACGGCGAGGCGATTTCTGCTGACCCGCAGAACAGCATGACGTACGATCGCCATACGGCGACGGTCACGGTTGTGGTGGATGACAACAAGACCGAAGGCAAACTCGTTGCCACGAGCGTGACGT
Source organism: uncultured Coriobacteriaceae bacterium (assembly GCA_963931435.1). Lineage (GTDB taxonomy): Bacteria > Actinomycetota > Coriobacteriia > Coriobacteriales > Coriobacteriaceae > Coprousia. Next base: position 2,275,967 of record OZ007012.1, on the reverse strand, counting down.
ATAACAATGACGACGCTCCGAGCCAGACCGATGCCAACAATGACGACATCGCTGCGTTCACCAATACCTATACGGCGGCAAGCGGCGCTTATGACAGGGTGAGCGTTGCCAAGGTCCTCACGGGCCGTGACTGGCTGGCTACCGATGCCTTCACGTTCGATCTGGCCTTCAAGGAGGCGACGGATCTGCCCGCCGGCGCTCCGAGCAATGCCGCCGGCCTGTATGAGCTGCCGGACAACGCCACGGATCTGTCGGTGACCAACCAGAGCAATCCGGTTCAGACGGGCGGCGACGGCACGGGTTACTCCGCGCAGTACGGTGCCATCACCTTCCACGCGCCCGGCCTCTACACGTTTACCGTGACCGAAGACGTGCCGCAGAATACGCAGGGCATCACCTACGATACAGACAATCCCAAGGAGTTCACCGTCCAGGTGACGGACAACGGCCAGGGCCAGCTTGAGGCGAGCCTCGCCGATGATTCCAGCAGCAACCTGCAGTTCACCAACAGCTACGCCGCCACGGGCACGCTGACCGGATCCACCTATCTCAAGGTGGCGAAGAACCTGCCGACCACCCGTCCTTGGGGCGATGGCGACACGTTCACCATGCAAATCGAGGCGATAAGCAATACCGCTGGCATTGATGTCGCGGACATGCCGAAGCCTGCCGATGCAACGGTCGAACTCACCAAGGACGCCCAGTCCGGTAGCTTCGACAGCATCACCTTCACCAAGGCTGGTACCTACGTCTATCGCATCACCGAGCAGCGCCCCACGGGCGTTGACGCGGGCGAGAAGGTCAACGGCCTCATCTACTCGCAGGCTGTCTACGAGGTAACGGTTACGGTTGAGGAGAACAACTTCAACGGTACGTTTGATGTTTCTTCCACGATGACCCGCGTGATGAATTCCGACGGCTCTGCGCCAGAGACGCCTTCCGTTTCTGCTGACAACACCGCAAGGTTCTACAACAACTATCAGCCTACCGGTACGCTCGTTGGTGCGAATGACCTCAAGGTCTCCAAGACGCTCGCTGGGCGCGATTGGGCGGACGGTGAAACGTACACGTTCCAGCTCGATGGCGACGCCACCGCGCCGATGCCCGGGAACGCTCAGGGCAATGTGGAGATCACGCTGGGTAAACCCGCAAGTGGAGATACCGCCACGGGCAGCTTTGGCGACATTACCTATACGTCAGTAACCACGAGTCCGTATATCTACACCATTACGGAGCTCGGGTATGATGCGAACGGCGTGACCATTTCCAAGGCCAAGTATCAGGTTTCTGTCACGGTGACCGATCCCAATCACGATGGCCAGCTCGTTGTGAAATCCACCATGACGAGGCTCACCGACGACAAGGGTGGTGAGGTGTCCGGCGATGCCGCGACGGTCGCCGACAACACTGCCGCCTTCACCAACACCTATAAGGCAGCCGAAACAACGGCAACGCTGAACGTCGAGAAGGTCGTCACCGGTGCGGACGCTCCCGAGGACTTCGAGTTCGCGCTAGACTTTGCCGAGAGCAACAAGGGCCCGGAGGATGGCGTGAGCGGCCTGACGGGCAACATCGCCACGGTTGCAGGTGCAGACCTGACACTTGCCGGCGGCGCCGAGCAGGATGCCGAGACCACGAGCTTCGGCGAGCTGACCTTCTCGAAGGCCGGCGTCTACACCTTCGCCATCACCGAGACGACCGACGATTACGGCAACGGCTGGTCGTATGACAACGACGATCCGAACACCGTGACCGTGACGGTCGAGGACAACAACGACGGTGCGCTGGAGGTGAGGAGCGTCAAGTACACCGACGACGACGCCATCGCCGCCGACACCGACACCGCCGCGACCTTCACCAACCGTTACACGGCCGGTGCCGCGGTGGTGGACGACCTCTCCGTCACCAAGCAGGTCGAGGGCAACGCCACCGACGAGGACTTCACCTTCGAGCTGACGCTCACTTCGGACAACGCCGCCAACGTCGAGGGCCTCGGCGAGGGCAACAAGACGACGGCCACCGCCACCGACCCCTTCAGCGCTACGGCGAACAAGAAGGCCACGCAGAAGGTGATGTTCAGCCCGCTGACCTTCACCGAGCCCGGCGACTACACCTTCACGGTGGCGGAGACCAACACGGCCCCGGAGAACACCAGCTGGAAATACGGTGCGGACGACTCCAATGGCCAGCAGATCACGGTCAAGGTGCGCGACAACGGCACGGGCAGCCTCGTTGCCGACGGCTCCGATCCTGATGGAGAGTCTGGTATCGAGGGTAATAACCCAACCATCGTGAATCGCTTCGAGGCAACGGGAACCGCTGTGCTTGCGGTTGAGAAGGTCATCGATGGCCGCTCTTGGATTGAGGATGACCCGGCAACAACAGATACCAACGAGGCGGATTCGTTCAGCTTCCAGCTTGCTGCTTCGGACGCTACGGTCGACGCGGTCGATGACGGCAACGTGATCATGCCCGCCGCGGATGGGACGGTTGCAACGGTGACCGCCGATACCCTCGATCACCGGGCGGAATTTGGTGAGATCATCTTTAAGGTCCCGGGCACCTACACCTTCACGGTGACCGAGCAAGGTACGAGCCATGATGGCCTCACCTATGACACCGCGCCCAAGGAGGTCACCGTTGCGGTGACCGACAACGGCAATGGCAAGTTGGAGGCAACGGTTCAGGATAACGCCGATTCTGCGGTGGCCAACGGCGTGGTGACCATCACCAATACCTATGGCGCAAGCGGAACGGTCGATCTGCCGGAAGGCAGCATCGATCTCACCAAGGTGCTCTCTGGCCGCGCATGGGATGAAGACGATACATTCACCTTTACCATCGCGGGCACGAGTGCCACGGCGCCGGATGGCCAAACGGCCATCGACCCCATCCCGCTGCCCGACGAGACGCAGGTGACGCTCGGCTACACCGATATCGCCGCGGGCGATGACGGTCAGCCGCTGACGACGGCCGATGGCTGGAACTATGCCGACTTCACCTTCGGCGCCATCGAGTTCAGCAAACCGGGTACCTATGTCTATACGGTGACAGAGGCCGATACCGGTAACCCGGGCATGAAGGAGCCTGCTGCTGCCGAGGTCACCGTTCTGGTGACGGACAACCAGCATGGCGGCTACACTGCAGCGGTAACCAGCGTAACGGGTAACCCGCTGGTCAACACCTACGGAGCGCAGCTCGATTACAACGATGCCGGCGGCCTTGCCATCGTGAAGAACATGTCCAACCAGGATATCGCGGAAGGCGCGTTCACCTTCACGGTCACGCCGGACGATGCGGAATCCGCTGCCCTGCTCGGCCTTGACGCTCAAACGTGGACTCAGGGCCAAGGCAAGCAGTTCTCAACGCATGCGGCCGATCTTACCATCGATGCAAGTGGTAACGGCGTGGCAACCACAACCATCTCCGTGCTGGACAACGCCGCCTTTACGCAAGAGCACGACGGTGACACCTACGGATTTACCGTTGCCGAGACGGACGCCTTGGAGGGCAGTGGTCACAGCAATGACGCCACGGTCTACCACGTCGCAATCACCGTGGAAGACAACAGCCAGGGCACGCTGACCGCTACTACCCAGGTGACGGTGCAAACCGCCGACGCCAATCATCCGCATAGCGATGCGACCTACACCTACACCAGCACCGGTGAGGATGCAACCGGCCCCGCGCAGGTGACGTTCAACAACGATTACGACGCACGGGGTTCACTGGGGACGGGTGCCATCAAGGCCACCAAGACGCTGGTGAACGGCCAGCTTGCGGGTAACGACTTCGGCTTCTCCGTGTACGCTGCCGACGGCACCAAGGTGGCAAGCGGTACGAACGACGCTGCCGGGAACATCACCTTCAGCGCCATCAGCTACAGCACCGACCAGCTTATGCAGGATATTGCCGGCAACACGGCCTCGTACGCGGGCAAGATTGACGGCAAGGATACCTATGCCTATCAGTACACGGTGCGTGAGGACACCGATCCCGACACCGGCGCGCCGCTCGACCCCAACGGCGGGTCGGTTCCGGGCGTGACAGTGAACGCAGGCAGCTTCCAGATTACGGTGACCGTCACCGATAACGGGGACGGCACGCTGACGCCCGTGGTGACTTATCCGCAGGACGCCGATCACCTGGCGTTCCAGAACACGTACGGCAGCGTCGCGGGCGGCTCGGTTTCGCTCAACGTGGGCGGCACCAAGCGCCTGGTGGTCAACTCCACGGGCCAGAACGTGCCCACGCTTGCATCTATCGCGGGCGCCTACGAGTTCAGCATCCAGGGCTCCGTTGTGGAAGGCGAACCGGGCAACGTGCCGCTGCCCCAGAACACCACCGCGACCAATGATGCCGCGGGCAACGTGAACTTTGGCAGCATCGAGTTCTCCATCGAGAGCGTGTGGGGCACGCCGTCGGGCGCTGCCGGGGATGCATCCGCGAGTGCGGGTGACGGTGTCGAATCGTACATCGCCCAGCGCACCAAGCGCTTCCAGTACCTGGTGAGCGAGACGGGCAGCCAGCCGGGCATCACCAACGGGGCGGCTCAGGCGTTCTTCGTGACGGTGACGGATAACGGCGACGGCACGGTGGATGTGTCCTGCACGGATGGCAACTTGGCTCACGAGCTGACGCCGGGCCAGCAGTTCACCATCACCAATACCTACGATGTCAGCCCGGTTGATTCCTCGGTAACCGATCCCCAAGCAACCGGTGCGGTGACGATCACCAAGGAGCTTGACGGCCGGGCACTTGCCGAGGGCGAGTTCACGTTCGACATGGTCGCTGTCAGCGCTCCGGATGAGGTCGATCCCGGTTTCAGCGTGCTCACTGCAACCAACGCCGCCGATGGTACGGTCAGCTTCCCGGCGATCACCTTCACGCAGGCGGGGACCTATGAGTATCGCATCACCGAGGAGAACAACGGTCTGGGCGGCGTCTCCTATGATGGCTCTGTCTACACAGCCATCGCGACGGTGACAGATGACGGCGACGGCACGCTTTCCGTGGCGTGGCAGGTTACGGATGCGAACGGCGGAGCGGTGACCGATATCGTGTTCTGCAACACCTACCGCATCGTTCAACCCGGTTCCATCGTATTCGGGGCCATCAAGACGCTTGAGGGTCGTGACCTTGAGGAGGGTGAGTTCACCTTCGAGCTGCGCGACGAGAGCGGCAACGTCTTGCAGACGACGACCAACCGCGCCGACGGCTCCGTGGTCTTCGCCGACCCCGTAACCTTTGGCGCAACGGGCGATGCGACCCACACCTATACGATCGCCGAGGTGATGCCGCAGGATGATGACGCCGCAACGCCCGGAATCCAGAGCGAGAACGTTACCTATGACGAGACCGTCTTCACGGCAACGGTCACCGTTGTCGACAACCTCGATGGAACGGTGAACGCTACCGTTGACTACGATGGCGTGGAAGGGTTCCCGGTGTTTGCCAACACCTATGTTGCCCCCGTGGCACCGGGTGACGGCCTCGCCGCCACCGGAGATGGCGCCCTTTTTGCGGTCGCCGCATCTGTGGCCGCGGGTATGGCTGCCCTGAGCATCGGCATCCGCGCTCTCCCCAGGAAGCGGGGTGAGTAAGAGATGCCTTCCGCCGGCACGGGAACGTCGCTCCAAGGTATCAGCGCGCGCATTAACGGACGCCATGCGTTCGTGCACGAACGCGTTCTCGAGCTTATCGCGCGCGAGACCGTTTTGCGCGATGGCGTGACCATCCGCAAAAGCGAGCTGTGCGGCCGCCTCAAGTGCAGCGAAGTGTCTTTGGAGCGTGCGCTCAGAAGGCTGCGGCACAAGGGCTACATCGTCTCCGATCCTCAGTTTGATGACCATGGCGGTCAGCTAGCAAATAGGTATCGGGCGACGCAGGAGGGACTGGAGTACCTGGAGCAGTCCAAGGAGCGGCAGGGATAACGCGCCGCGTTGTGCGAGCCGGATGCGGGGACGGTGTTCCCGCAGCCGGCTTTTTTCGGTTAGGGCCTCAGCGTGCCATGTCCTGTTCTTGACGGGAGGTTCTAGAGGGTGCATGCGCGAGAACTCCCCATCACGGCTTTGTGTACGCCTGCGCCACTTCTGCCCCGTTTTGAGGCCTCATTTGTGGCATAGGCGCACACAAAAACACACGGCGGCGTAAATTGGGGTGTTCTCGCGCATGCGCCCTCCAGTACGATGGCGGGCTGTCGTATACTTGGGCGTTGCTGTCACCTGAGTAACGCCAAGAAGAAGAGCGAGTACCCCATGAGCAAGTCCCGGTCCCTGTTTCGTCGATTCTTGTCCTATTACGGCCCCGAGCGCGGCCTGTTCGCAGCCGATACCGTCTGCGCGCTCGTTATCGCCGGAATCGACCTGGCGTTTCCCAGCATCCTGCGCTCTCTGACGGGCGGCCTCTTCACGCAGGGCTCCCAAGCAATCATGGCGTCGCTGGGCATGATCGCCGTGGGCCTTGTGGTGATGTACCTGGTGCGGTGCGCCTGCCGCTATTTCGTATCGGCTCAGGGGCACATCATGGGTGCCCGCATGGAATCGCGCATGCGCGAGGATCTGTTCGATCAGTTCGAGCGCTTCTCGTTCAGCTACTTCGATCGCGTGAGTTCGGGTGACATGATGAGCCGCGTGGTCAACGATTTGTTTGATATCTGCGAGGCCGCGCATCACGTGCCGGAGTGGATCATCATCTGCGGTGTCGAGATCATCGGCGCCTACGTGATCCTGTTCACTATCTCGCCGGTGCTCGCGGGCGTGATGATGGCGGTCACGGCGGTGTTCGTGGTGATCATGGTGCGCCAGAACTTCCGCATGCGCGCCGTGTTCGCCGACAACCGGCGCAAGATCTCGGAGGTCAACTCGCAGCTGCAGGACTCGCTTGCCGGTATGCGCGTGGTGAAGTCGTTTGCCAACGAGGAGACCGAGCGCGCCAAGTTCCGCCGCTCCAATGAGCGCTACCTGGGCTCCAAGGTCGACCAGTACCATGCGATGGGCGGGTACCAAGCCACGAGCGCCCTCATGACCGGAGCGCTCTACACCATCATCGTGGTTCTGGGCGGCTACCTGGTGGCACAGCATCAGATGACCGCGGTGGACATGGCCACGTTCGCCCTGTACATCAGCCTGTTCACCACGCCCATCGAGACGCTGGTCAACTCGACCGAGACGGTGCAGAAGGCCATCGCCGGTTTCGCCCGCATGGACGAGGTCATGCAGAGCCTGCCCGATGTTGAGGACGCGCCCGACGCGCGCCCGCTCGAGGTGACGGTCGGTGCCATCGCCTACCGCGACGTGTGCTTCAACTATGACGATGTCGAGCTTTCCGAGGACGGCCGTCGCGCCGAGCGCCCGGTCATCGACCACCTGAACCTCTCGATCGCGCCGGGCGAGACCATCGCGCTGGTAGGGCCGTCGGGCGGCGGCAAGTCCACCACCTGCGCGCTCCTGCCGCGCTTCTACGACGTCGCGTCGGGCTCGATCACCATCGACGGTCAGGACGTGCGTTCGGTCACGCAGAAGAGCCTGCGCGAGGCGATCGGCTTGGTGCAGCAGGACGTGTATTTGTTCGACGGGACCATCCGCGAGAACATCGCCTACGGACGCCCCGGTGCGAGCGACGATGAGATTCGCAAGGCGGCGCGCCGCGCCAATATCGACGACTTCGTCTCGGGGTTGCCCGAGGGCTACGACACCGTGGTGGGCGAGCGCGGCAGCCGGCTTTCGGGTGGGCAGAAGCAGCGTATCGCCATCGCGCGCGTGTTCTTGAAAGACCCCAAGATCCTGATTCTGGACGAGGCGACGAGCGCGCTCGATAACGAGAGCGAGGAGGCCGTTCAGGAATCGCTCGAGCGCCTGGCGCGCGATCGCACCACCATCATCATCGCACACCGCCTGTCCACCATCAAAGGTGCCGACGAGATCGCGACGGTCGAAGCGGGCCGGGTGGTGGAGCGCGGCACGCATGAGGAGCTGCTGGCGCGCGGCGGTACCTACGCGCGCTACTACCGCATGCAGTTCGAGGGTGCCCGCGCGCACGAACTCGCATAAGCGCCGCCGCTCTGCTTCTTGCATGGGGATTCGCGCCGCCGGACAAGCCGTGCGGCGCGGTTTCGTATAATGGCGGCGTTTCTGCACGATGATGGTTTGAAGCTACGGTTCGCATGCCGTTAAGGCCCGAAGGCGATCGATGTCCAAGAAGCACCAGCTCACGGAAAAGGAAGTGACCGAGCTCTTCTCCGAGCTCGACGATTCCGGCGTGCTCGATCCGGGCAAGAAGCGCAAACCCGAGCGCGTGATCGATCCGCTTTCCGGCGACGACCCGTCCGGCTCGCGCGTGGACCGCAAGATCTCGCGGGCGTCGATCGCGTTTCTGCTGCTCATGCTGGTCTTGGTGCTGGGCATGCAGATCTGGTACGGCGTGAGCCGGCGCCTCAACACCGCGAACCTCTCTGAGACCGTGAACGAGCGCACAGTGGGCAGCGCCCTTGAAGGGGGACTGGAGTGGAGCAACGGCTTCATGCAGTTCCCCGCCGAGTTCACCGTGGACGAGGCCGACGAGCGCACCGGCGTGGTCGAGGTGACGGTGGTGGACCGCGAAGCCGAGAACGAGCTGGAACTCTTCTCCAACAGCCAGCTCCAGGCGGCGGCGCTCGCAACCAACGCGCTGCTGAACGACAACATCAACCAGGTGGTCTACAACGTGAGCGCGGTGCTGGACAGCGAGGGCAACATCGCGCGGGACGAGCTGTTCGGGCTCGTGCCGGCCAAGGGCACCGAGCGCACGGTGTTCACGTTCGTGTGGACCAAGCACAAGTCGGAGCAATCGAGCAACATCGACTGGGAGCTGCGCATCATCGGCATCGACGAGGACATCGCCTCGCGCATACAGGACCAGGTGAACTCGGTCTCCTCCCTCATCGAGGATCCGGCGATCAGCCAGGATGATGCCGACGCGCAGGCAGAAGATCGCTACCTGGAGCAGGCGCTCACCGGTGCGGAGACGCTCACGGGCGGCGAGGCCGAGCACTCGGTCGAGGACGTTGAGCCCGAGGCTCCGGCGGAGGGCGATCAGGCGGCTGCGGAGTAACGCCCGGGTGCAGGTACGGCTCGGCGGGGCGCCTCTGACGGTGCCGGGGTGGGCTTGGCCGACAGGGGCTCGACGTGGGTTCTACAGGAATCGCGACGGCGCTTTCTGCCGGAGGGGAGCCTGCGGATGCGCCGGGGTTGCGAAGGACGCTCTTGGCAACGGCGCCGGCGGAACCGGGATCATCGGCATCGAAGCCGAAGCCGCCGCATCCCAACGGTACGGGATGCGGCGGCTTCGGCTTATAGGACAGGAAGTATGCCCGGTTTAAAGGCGTCGTCGCAGGTGGCGCCTTGCTAGTCGAGCAGCGCCGCGACGCGGCCGAGCAGCGGCTCGAAGCTGACGCCGCGCTCCTGGAAGTGCGGCTGGGCGGCGGACACGCGCATGGCGTCGTGCACGAAATCGCCTGCGAACGTCACGGCCTCGGTGAGGGTGCGGCCGGCCATGATGGCGGCCAGCAGGCATGAGCAGTACAGGTCGCCGGTGCCGTGCAGCATGTAGGGCAGAAGCTCGTTGTGGACCTCGAAGAACGTGCCGTCCTGTGCACCCACGAAGTTGCGGATCTGGCCGTCTCCGCGCTGGATGCCCTTGAGCACCACGGTTTTGGTGCCCTTCTCGAGCAGGCCGTCCACCATGCGGCGCGCTTCCTCGTCGGAGATGTTCTCGCCGCCCCAGGCTTCGCCGATGGGCTCGCCCAGGATGATGGCGGCCTCGGTGAGGTTGGGGGTGAGGATGTCGGCGCCCTCGGCCAGCTCGGTCATGGCCTGGCACAGCTCTGGGGTGTAGGTGGCGTATACCTGGCCGTGATCGGCCATGACGGGGTCGACCACGCGCAGGGCCTCAGGATAGGTGGCGTAGATGCTGCGGATGAGATCAACCTGCGCCGGCGCGCCCAGAAAGCCCGAGTACACGGCGTCGATATCGACGTCGATGCCCTTCCAGGCCTCGAGGTAGTCGGGCAGGATGTCGGTCGTATCATGCATGTACCAACCCGGGAAGGCGGTGTGGCTGGAGAAAAGGCCAGTGGGCACGGGGCACACATCGCACCCTGCCGCCGAGAGGACGGGGATGGCGACGCCGAGCGAGCACTTGCCGTAGCCGCACAGGTCGTGCACGGCGGCGATGCGCGGGATGTACTCCCCCTGGCGCTCGTAAAGGGGCGCTTGGGGCATACGGGTGCTGGTGATTTGGTTGGACATGGATCCTTCTTTCTTCCGCGGACTTATGGACCAGCGTGCGAGCCAACAGCTTAATACGTCGCCATGGCGTTTGTGTGGTGGAGCTGATCGTTTACATGGAGCATCTTGATGCCGCGCTTTGGCGGGGCTTTCGAGCGCGCTCGCGGGTGCGGCGCCGTGCGCGTCCGGCCGAGCGGTTATAGTGGAACGCGAGCATAAGGAGCGCCCACCGTGCAGCGGGCGGGCGTCTGGGGGAGAAAGGGCGCGAGATGTTTTGTCCCAAATGCGGTGCATCGAATCCTGATGAGGCGCGGTTCTGCGTGAACTGCGGCAACGAGCTGACCCGTCCGCCGGCGCCGCCCATGCCGGACGGAGAGGCGCCTGCGGGTGCGGCCCCGACGCAGCCGGCCCCGGCCGGCATGCCGCCGCAGCCGGGCGGCGCGGCCGCTCCGCAGCCCGGGGCCGCCCAGCCCGGCTATGATGCACAGGCCCCTCAGAACCCCTGGAACGGGCCGGCGCCCAAGAAGGGCTTGGGCAAGGGCGCCGTGGTGGGCATCGTCGCGGGCGTCGGCGTGCTCGTCCTCGCGTTGGCGGCGCTGCTGTTCTTCACATTCTGCGGCGCGCGCGGCAACGCCACGCCCGAGGCGGTGTGCGACCAGCTGACCGAGGCGACCCAGCGCGTGTTCGACGAGGGCATGGATGCGTCCGCGACGGAGGACTACATCAACCGGTACATCGACCTGTCGCATCCCGACGTGGTGAGCGCCATGATGGCGTACGAGGGCTACGCCTCGCGCGACGACCTTGCCGAGGACATCTCCGGCGTCTCCAGCGGGCTCTCCGCGCTCGGTGGGCTTATGGACTACGTGGAGCTCGATCTGGATCTGTACCCGGGCCCTGCGCTCGACGAGGACGATCTGTACGACATCAACTACCGCCTCGACAGCCTGGGCCTCGACATCCAGGCCGATGCGGGCTACGAGATAGACATGGACATAACCATGACGCTTCTGGAGGATCTGTACGGCACGCCGGCGGGCACCACCGAGTCCCAGACGGCGGGTGACACGGACGCCTCGGTGATACGGATCGATGGCAGCTGGTACTTCTGGTCCGATAGCTGGAGCTACTGACAGCTGAGGGGCCCGTCGCAACCGCGTGGGCTATGGGGCGGGAGCGCCGATGCAGGCGTACGCGTGTGAACGTCCGCCGCAACCGTGCGCGCCTTGAAGCGCTCGATGGTGCCGGCGGCCCCGGTTCCTCACGCTGACGCAACGGGGAGGGGCCGCTTCGGCGGCAACTCCCGTCATCTTCATGGGCGCGCGCTGTTCTGGCGCCCGCGCCCTCCTTGACGGGTTTACAATAGGGTGTGGCCCAATCCACCTTTAATCCGGTCCGGCGAGACCGGGAAGGAGTGCATATGGCGCACACCATTGCCGGGGACGACCAGGTTCGTCCCGCCCCCGCGAGCCGCGCGGCTCGCAGCGCTGCCCCCAGCGAGCTGGCGCAGCGCATGCTTTCCCGTACTACAAAGAAATCCACGGCGCCCGGCATCCTCATGCTGGCTGACGGCACGATGTTCTACGGCCGCGCCTGCGGTGCCGCGGGCACGGCGGTGGGCGAGGTGTGCTTCAACACCTCGCTCGAGGGGTATTTCGAGGTGCTGACCGATCCCTCGTACGCCGGCCAGATCGTCACCATGACCTACCCGCAGATCGGCAACTACGGCATCGATCCCGCCGACACGCAGTCGGCCCTGGGCGCCGATGACGCACCCACGCATCCGGCGCTGCGCGGCATGATCGTGCACGACATGTGCTACACGCCCTCCAATTGGCGCAGCGCCCAGAGCCTGCCCGACTACCTGGCGGGCGAGGGGATCGTTGCCATCGAGGGCATCGACACCCGCGCGCTGGTGCGCCACCTGCGCGACAACGGAGCCCAGAAGGGCATCATCTCCACCGAGGTGTTCGAGCCCGAGGAGCTCGTCCGCCTCATGGACGAGGCGCCCGATCTGGTGGGCACCAACCTGGTCGAGACGGTGAGTCGTGCCTCCGCGCGCTCCTATAGCGCCGCCGACCTGCCCGCGCAGCACTCCTTCGCCTCCGCCGATCCGGCTCCCGCGCGCCATCGCGTGGTGGCCTACGACTGCGGCATCAAGCGCGGCATCCTCGAGGGGCTCGTCCGTGCCGGCTGCGAGGTCACGCTGGTGCCGTGGAACACCCCGGCCGAGGACGTCCTCGCGATGGGCGAGGACGGCGGCGCGCCGGACGGCGTGTTCCTCTCCAACGGTCCCGGTGACCCGGACGCCGTGGAGGAGACCTATGCGCAGGTGCAGAAGCTGATCGGCAAGGTGCCCATCTTCGGCATCTGCCTGGGGCACCAGATGATCAGCCTCGCCTGCGGCGCCCAGATGGAGAAGCTCAAGTTCGGTCACCGCGGCGGCAACCAGCCGGTCATGAACCTGCTCACCCGTCGCGTGGAGATCACCGCGCAGAACCACGGCTTCGGTCTCGTGTTCCCGAGCCTGGGCGCGCTCGTGCCCGAGCTCTCGGGCGGCGTCGCCGAGCACCCGCTCGGCCCGGATGGCACCCCCGCCACAGCCGACCTGCGCTTCTGGGTGGAGCGCGGGGTCGCCCCCGTGGTGGAGAACGAGCGCTTCGGCCGCATCCGCCTCACGCACGTCAACCTCAACGACGGCACCGCCGAAGGCATCCAGCTGCTCGACCAGCCGTGCTTCTCGGTGCAATACCACCCCGAGGCCTCGCCCGGCCCCACCGACGCGCACTACCTGTTCACCGCGTTCGCCCGGCTCATGGACGGCGATGCGGACTACCTGAACATCGACATCTCGAAGGACCGCCTCGCCGGGTGGAAGTTCGCAGAGGAGGAGAACTAGACCATGCCGAAGCGGACAGATATCAAGCGAATTCTCGTGATCGGCTCCGGGCCGATCGTGATTGGCCAGGCGTGCGAGTTCGATTACTCGGGCGCCCAGGCCTGCAAGGTGCTCAAAGAGGACGGCTACGAGGTCATCCTCGTTAACTCCAACCCGGCCACCATCATGACGGACCCGGGGCTGGCCGACCGCACCTATGTGGAGCCGGTCACGCCGGAGTTCATCGAGAAGGTCATCAAGCGCGAGCGCCCCGACGCCCTGCTGCCCACCCTCGGCGGGCAGACCGGCCTCAACGCGGCGGTGGACCTGGCCAAATCGGGCGTGCTCGACAAGTACGGCGTCGAGATGATCGGCTGCGATCTCGCCGCCATCGAGCGCGGCGAGGACCGCAAGCTCTTCAACGAGGCCATGGCCGAGATCGGCCTCGAGGTGGCCCGCTCGGGCTACGCCTACTCCATCGATGACGCGCTCGCCATCGTGGAGCGCGTGGGCTACCCCTGCGTGCTGCGCCCGAGCTTCACGCTCGGCGGCGCCGGCGGCGGCATCGCCCACAACGAGGAGGAGCTGCGCGAGATCGTGCGCCAGGGCCTCGAGCTCTCCCCGGCCGGCGAGGTGCTGGTGGAGGAGTCCATCGAGGGCTGGAAAGAGTACGAGATGGAGGTCATGCGCGACCACGCCGGCAACGGCATCATCGTGTGCTCCATCGAGAACCTCGACCCCATGGGCGTGCACACCGGCGACTCCATCACCGTGGCGCCCGCGCAGACGCTCTCCGATCTGGAGTACCAGCGCATGCGCGTGGCGTCGCTCGCCATTTTGGAGAAGGTGGGCGTGGAGACCGGCGGCTCCAACGTGCAGTTCGCCGTCAACCCCAAGAACGGACGCATGATCGTCATCGAGATGAACCCGCGCGTGAGCCGCTCCTCGGCGCTCGCCTCCAAGGCGACGGGCTTCCCCATCGCCAAGGCCGCCGCGCGCCTGGCCGTGGGCTATACCCTCGACGAGATCGTCAACGACATCACCAAGGCCACGCCGGCCTGCTTCGAGCCCTCGATCGACTACTGCGTGGTCAAGGTGCCGCGCTTCGCGTTCGAGAAGTTCAAGGGCACCGACACCACCCTCACCACGCGCATGAAGGCCGTGGGCGAGATCATGGCTATCGGCCGCACGTTCGAGGAGGCCTTCGGCAAGGCCATGCGCTCGCTGGAGGATGGCCACCAGGGCCTCTCCGCCGGCGGCAACGAGCACGCCGAGCGCCTCTCGGACGAGGAGCTGGCGCCCCGCGTCGCCGCGCCCACCGAGGACCGCGTGTTCTATCTGGCCGAGGCCCTGCGCCGCGGCTGGGATCATGCGCGCATCCACGAGCTCACGGGCATCGACCCGTGGTTCATCGCCCGCATCGGCGACATGATCGCCGTGCAGGAGAGTATCCGCGGCCTGCGCGTGGAGGACATCGACGCCGATGCCATGCGCCTCCTGAAGCAGTACGGCACGAGCGACGCCGAGATCGCCGCGCTCACCGGCTCGGACGAGCGGTTCGTGCGCGCCTACCGCAAGGGCCTCGGCGTGGTGCCGTGCATGAAGACCGTCGACACCTGCGCCGCCGAGTTCGCCAGCGCCACCGAGTACCACTACAAGACCTACGAGAGCATGCTGCGCCCCGAGCCCGAGGCCAAGAAGCGCGCCGCGGCCGACGAGGTCACGCACACGCACAAGAAGAAGGCCATGATCCTGGGCGCCGGTCCCAACCGCATCGGCCAGGGCATCGAGTTCGATTACTGCTGCGTGCACGCGAGCTACGCGCTGGCGAGCCGCGGGTTCGAGACCATCATGGTCAACTGCAACCCCGAGACCGTCTCCACCGACTACGACACCTCGGATCGCCTCTACTTCGAGCCGCTCACCTATGAGGACGTCATGGACATCATCGACGTCGAGCGCCCGGACGGCGTGGTGGTGACGCTCGGCGGCCAGACGCCGCTCAAGCTGGCCCGCGCCCTGGAGGACGCCGGCGTGAACATCATGGGCACCAAGCCCCGCGCCATCGACCTCGCCGAGGACCGCGAGCGCTTCAGCTCGCTGCTCGACCGCCTGCGCATCATGTACCCGCCCGCGGGCGAGGCGCGCTCGTTCGAGGAGGCCGAGCAGGTCGCGCTGAACATCGGCTTCCCGCTGCTCGTGCGCCCCAGCTACGTGCTCGGCGGCCGCGGCATGATGATCGCCTACGACGCGCCGCACCTGCGCGAGTACATGGCCGAGGCCACGCAGATCAGCCCCGACTACCCCGTCTACCTCGACCGCTTCCTCGAGGGAGCCATCGAGTGCGACGTGGACGCGCTCTGCGACGGCGATGAGGTCTACATCGGCGGCATCCTGGAGCACATCGAGGAGGCCGGCATCCATTCCGGCGACTCCGCCACGTGCATCCCGCCGTTCAGCTTCTCCGATTCGCTCATCGCCAAGCTCCGCGACACCACGCGTCGCATCGCGCTGGAGCTCGGCGTGCGCGGCCTCGTCAACGTGCAGTACGCCATCCAGGGCGAGACCGTCTACGTCATCGAGGCCAACCCGCGCGCGAGCCGTACGGTCCCGTTCATCTCCAAGGCCACGGGCGTGCCGCTCGCCAAGGCGGCGGCGTGCATCATGGCGGGCGAGTCGATCGCCGACCTCAACCTGCCGGCCGACGACCGCGAGCTCGACTGGTTCTGCATGAAGGAAGCCGTCATGCCGTGGGGCCGCTTCCCCGGCGCCGACGTGGTGCTCGGGCCCGAGATGAAGTCGACCGGCGAGGTCATGGGCATCGCCAAGAGCTATCCCGAGGCCTACGCCAAGACGCAGCTCGCGATCGACTACAAGCTGCCGAGCCCCGAGGCCGGCAAGGTGTTCATCAGCGTGAACGACCGCGACAAGCGTCACATCCTCTCCATCGCGCGCACGATGCGCTACCTGGGCTTCGACATCGTCTCCACCGAGGGCACGGCCAAGGTGCTGCGCGGCGGCAACGTCAAGTGCGAGGTGGTCAACAAGTTCTCCGACGGGCATCCGCACATCGGCGACATGATTGCCAACGGCGAGATTTCGTTCATCATCAACACGCCCTACGGGCAGGGCGCGCGCGGCGACGGTTACATGGTGCGCACCGAGGCGGTGCGTCGCGGGGTCACCTGCGCCACGTCGCTCTCGGGCGCGAGCGCGTTCGTCGCGGCCATCGAGGCCGTCAAGGCGGCTCACGAGGCCGAGGAGCGCGGGGCCGACGCCGCGAGCGTGGGCGCCGCCGACCCGTTCACCGCCTATGCCGGCATGGACGTGATTGCCCTGCAGGATCTGCCCCAGTACGAGGTGTAGGCCTCGCAACCCGCGCGGCCTGCGGCCCGGCCGGCGCCGTCGCCCCCCCCGCCCCCATCGCGCCCCCGCATCCGGTCGCCGGATACGGGGGCGTTTGCTATCGGCGCCCGCGCGTTGCGGGCTGCGACCAATTGCAAAACAGAAAACGGTCCAACTGCCAAACTCAAAATGGTCCAACTCCCATACGGCGTTTTCGTCGTGCCCCTCGCGTGCCTCGCCCCTTGACGGCGATCTCCCGTTGCGGCCTCGATGAGCGCGCCGCGCAACCATCCGCTTCCGCCGTGTAAGCGTTTCGGTCGGGAGGGCGTCTCTGCGGTGGGTGACCCGTGGCGCAGGTATACTGGTAGGCGTCGTGCAGCGAGCGCGGCGCAACCGAGACCAAGGAGCGCACATGGCAGATACCGAGAAGACCCCGCTTGTGGGCATCATCATGGGTTCCAAATCCGATCTCCCCACCATGGAGGCGTGCACGGCCGAGCTGGATGCGCTCGGCGTGCCCTATGAGCTGGTGATCGCGAGCGCGCACCGCACGCCCGACAAGGTGCACGAGTGGGCCGGCTCGGCTGCCGAGCGCGGCATCAAGGTGATCATCGCCGCCGCCGGCAAGGCCGCGCATCTGGGCGGCGTGGTGGCTGCGTTCACGCCGCTGCCCGTGGTGGGCGTGCCCATGAAGACGAGCGACCTGGGCGGCATGGACTCGCTGCTCTCCATGGTGCAGATGCCCTCGGGCGTGCCGGTGGCGTGCGTCGCCATCAACGGCGCCAAGAACGCCGCCATCTACGCCACGCAGATCCTGGGAGCCACCATGCCCGAGTACCGTGATGCCATCGTGAAGATGAAGCAGGAGATGGCCGAGGCATAAGCGGAGGGCCCATGGCTGAATATCAAGGCAAGCGCTTCAAGAAGCCCGGTGACGTGGCGTCGGCGCCAGGCGCCGCGACCGGCGCTGCGGGCTCGGCGCGTCACACCACGGGCGACGCCGCCGGTCCAGTGCGGCATACGGCGGACGCGCATGGATCCCACATGCGGGCGGCGGCTCCATCCGGTTCCCATGCTGCGCCTGCCGCATCGGCTGGATCGTCCGCTGCGTCCCCGCATCGCTTCGTCTCCCGTTCGTCGTCTTCCGCCTCGGTGCGCTCTGCGGGCACGCGTTTCGCGTCCGACCGACCCGCGGCCCGGCCGGAATCCACTGCCCAAGCGCCTTCCAGCGCGGCGCCGGGAACCTCGGAGGGGCGCCGGTTCGCGCGAGACGGGCGCGTGGCCTCATCATCCATGACGGCGCAGGGGGTGCGGCCCGCAGCGCCCCGCTCGCATGCGGCGCCATCCGCAGGAGGCTCCTCCGGCGGCGTGGTTCCGCCTCGCGCGGTCGGCCGCTCCGGGTTGACGGGGGACGGCGGCAAGCCCCCGCGCCGACGCCGCATCCTGCCCATCGCGCTCATCGTGGTGGGCGTGGCGCTTCTGCTCGCTGCAGGAGGCATCTTCCTCAGCGCCATGCTGGGCTACCAGCAGGCCGTCGAGACCTATGACAAGCTGGAGGAGTACGCCCCGGTGAGCGATTCCGAGGGCTCGGGCATCCCGGTGGTGGATTTCGCCGCTCTGCAGGAGATCAACCCCGATGTCGTGGCGTGGATCTACGTGCCGGGCACGAGCATCAACTACCCCGTCGTGCAGGGGGATGACAACAGCACCTACCTCAACCGGCTGTTCGACGGCACCTCGAACGCATCGGGCTCGATCTTCCTGGACACCGACGACACGGCGCCGGGCATGGTGGACCAGCAGACCACGCTCTATGGACACCACATGAACAACCGCACCATGTTCTACGAGATTGACGACACCACCAGCCAGGACGCGTTCGACGCCATCGGGGACGTGTACTACATCACGCCCGAGACCACGTATCGCTGCCGGCCGCTCATGACCTCGGTGGTGCAGGATACCTACACCGATGCGCGGCGCGCGAACTTCTCGGATGCGCTCACGCTGACGGATTACCTGAACGACATGCTCGGGCATGCCAAGGCGCAGGTGTCGGACGCGACCGAGCGCATCGCCTCCGCGACGCAGGTGCTCTCGCTCATCACATGCAGCAGCGAGATCCCCACGGCGGACCGAACCGTGATGGTACTCACGATCGAGGAGGAGACGCCCACGGTGTCGCCTGCGGGCGCATAGACCGTACGGGACGGGCGGCGGCGTTTCACGCGAAACCCGCCGCCTTTTTTGTTGTGAACACGATACGCGGAAGACGGGAGCAGTCATGGCATATGAGATGCCCTCTATCGACGAGTGGATGCGCGAGGCGAAGGCGGATCCTTCGGCGGCGCGCTGCGGCATGTACCTCGCGCACAACGGCGTGGTGCGCGAGACGCCCAAGGCGCACGTGCGCGGGATAGACGGCGGCGTCGAGGCGGATGGTCGCGTGGGCGGCTTGACCTTCGGGTTCGACCAGGCCAAGGTGGATGCCGCCATCGAGACGGCGCGCGGGCTGCCGGGCATCTTCTACGTGCGCGTCTGGCTCAACGAGGGCGAGCTCTCGGTGGGCGACGACATCATGCTGGTGCTGGTGGGCGGCGACATCCGCCCGCATGTCATCGATGCGTTGCAGCAGCTCGTGGGCACCCTCAAGAACGAGTGCGTGACGGAGGCCGAGCACGCCGCCTGATGGCCGGCTATGCGAAGCGCGGGTCGGCGTCGTGTGCGGAGCGGCGCGGAACACGGACTGACGCGGCGTGCGGTCCGGGTGATGATTGCCGCTGCGGACCGACCGACGCGGCGCATGGACCGGCTGACGATCATCGCTGCGGGCGGTCGACCAACCCCGGTCCGTCTCGCACGGCGACCGTTCTGTACAGAAACGTGGATAGGGAACAGTTTAGTGCGCTGGAGGCCGCAGATCACGTCAAACGGGGCTTTCGGCTCTGATTCAGCGCCTCGTTTACCAGGCATTTTGCGGCGTGCGCACTAAACTGTTCCCTAAACTGTTCCCTACACGGCTTTCTGTACCATCGTGGTCCGTCCGGAATCGAGGCTGTCCGGACATCAGCCGCGTGCGAGTACGGTGCAGCTGCAGTCTTCGCCGCCTTTGCCGCCGCCTTGTCGCAGCCTTGGGGTGTGGACGGTTTTCTAGCGCGGGGCGGGGCGCGCCAGCAGACGTCGTCCCGCCCCGATCAGGCGACGGTTTCAGCCAATCCGGCGACAGTTTAAGCCGCGGCGGCCTCAGTTCTCGCTTTCGCCTTTCGCACCGGATTCGCTCGCATCCTTCGCCTCGCCCAGCGCGCCCTTGTCGACGCGGCTGGAGTTCTTGGGCGTGATGGTCATGCTCTGGAACCGGTGCTCCATGTAGGCGTTATCGAAATACTCGGCGTAGAACCGCTCGACCGGCGCGGTGCCTGTGATGCCCGAGAGCCGCTCGAACCAGCAGTCGAGCGCCTGGAGCGTCATGACGCCGTTCACGATCATGGCGAGCGCGCATACCGTGGTGAGGGAGTAGCGGATCTTCCAGGGGATGAGGTTGATGAGGCTCAGGAGCCGCGGCAGGCAGAACTTGATCCACACGAACCCGAGCGCGCCCCACATGCACATGAACGGCGTAGACGTGCGTCCCTGCATGAGTATGGCGATGGGATCGGGTATGCCGAAGATCTTCATGCCGGTGTAGTTCCACGCCACCGCGCCGAACCCCGTCTGCATGAACCAGCTCACGGCGGCCTCGAAGAGCCCGCCGATCACGGCCGAGACCACGAAGATGATGATCGGGTTGGACTTGTAGAACCGGTTGAGCGCGATCGTCATGAGCACGGCGCCAAACCCGTAGATGGGCGAGAACGGCCCAAAGAGCACGCCGGCGCGGTCCTGGTAGACGCCCGGATCGACCACGACCATGTGGTAGACGGTCTCGATGACGAGCCCCAGCACGCTGCAGACCATGAAGACCCAGAACAGGTTGAAGAAGTTGAGCTGGATGTAGCCGCGCCCCTTGCGGTCGCGTCCGAGCATGCCCTCCTCGGCGGCCTCGCGGTCCTCGAGGTCGCGCAGGCGGCGCTTGAGCTCGCGCTCCTGCCCCAGGGCCGGATCGACGGTGACGGAGAGCGCCAGCAGGATGACGAGCTGGATGGCCGGCTGGATGAGCTCGGCCCCGATGCCCTGCAGCATCACGAGGACGAGCATGTTGAGGATGGTCGTGGCGATGAGCACGTGCGATATGAGCGCAGCGTGCCGGCGACGGTTGCGCAGCAGCGCGACGCCGAACGCCACGAGCGCGATGGCATCGGCGACGGCGATGATGAGGCCGATGGTGAAGATGATAAGGGTGAGCGAGGGGTCGAGGTTGAGGCTCAGGTCGGCGGGATCGGTGATGAGCGCCCATCCCCAGATGAACATGAACAGCGCAAGCACCGGCGCCGTGATGATGCCGCTGAGAAGGCACAGCAGGCCGTACACCTTGATGGCCAGCGGGATCTTCTTCTTCTCGTCTGCGGTGGGGGTGTTGGGGTTGAGGTCGTTTCCCGGCAGCCCGTAGTCGATGGTTCCGTTTGCCGACGGTGACGTCGCGCTCATAGCGAGCTCCTTCCCATGGAGGGCCGCCATCTCGCGCCCCTATCTCTTTGGGATACCCGTCTGCGCCACGCTGATACGCACGGTGCCTTATTATTCCTTGTCGCGAGATGATTTGCTGAAGCGAGTGCCCGGCGCCGCCGTGCCGCGCCCATGGGCTTCGAGAAGGTGCCATAATAGGTCGGTATTTTTGCCTGCAACCCGATCGACGAGGGGACACCATGCCTGATACGACGTTTTGCGACGATACCCTGCACGAGGAATGCGGCGTCTTCGGCGTGTGGGCCCCAGGGCGCGACGTCGCGCGCCTCACGTATTTCGGTCTGAAGGCCCTCCAGCATCGCGGGCAGGAATCGGCGGGCATCGCGGTGGGCGACGGCGGAACCGTCATGGTGCGCAAGGATCTGGGGCTCGTCGACCAGGTGTTCAGCGACGCGGACCTCGCCAGCCTCACCGGTCAGCTCGCGGTGGGGCACGTGCGCTACGGCACCGCGGGCGCCAAGAGCTGGGAGGCCGCGCAGCCGCACCTCTCGACCATCAACGACGTCATCATCGCGCTCGCCCACAACGGCACCCTCGTCAATACCGATGAACTGCGCCGCCAGCTCATCGACCTCGGCGTGAACTTCCTCTCAAACTCCGACTCGGAGGTCGCGGCCAAGCTCATCGGCTACTTCACCCAGCGCACGCGCCATCTGCGCGAGGGCATCCGCAAGACCATGGAGCTCGTGCGCGGCGGCTACGCCATGGCGCTCATCAACGAGCAGGCGCTCTACGCCTTCCGCGACCCCTTTGGCATTCGCCCGCTCGTCCTCGGCTACCTGCCCGCCGACGATGGTGCGGTTGGGGACGTGTTCCATCTGACCCATTCGAACGCCGCCGGTGCGGATGCAGGCGCCGCCGTGCCCGCCAACGTTGCCGGCTGGGTCGTCGCCTCCGAGACCTGCGCGCTCGACATCGTGGGCGCCGTCTACGTGCGCGACATCCGCCCCGGCGAGATCTTGCGCATCAGCGCCGAGGGCCTCGTGTCCGAACAGGGCGTGCCCGTCGCGCGCGAGACGGCCGAGTGCATCTTCGAGCAGGTCTACTTCGCCCGGCCCGATTCCATCATGGCTGGCAAGTCGGTCTACGCCTGCCGCTACGACATGGGCCGTCAGCTCGCCCGCGAGGCGCCCATCGAGGCCGATATGGTCATCGGCGTGCCCGACAGCGGCCTGCCGCCGGCGGAGGGCTTTGCGCACGAGAGCGGCATCCCCTTTGGCGAGGGGCTCATCAAGAACCGCTACGTGGCGCGCACCTTCATCCAGCCCACGCAGGAGCTCCGCGCGATGGGCGTGCGCATGAAGCTCAACCCGCTGCGCGACAACATCGCCGGCAAACGCCTCGTGGTGATCGACGACTCCATCGTGCGCGGCACCACCATGGTGCAGCTCGTGCGGATGCTGCGCCAGGCGGGCGCGGCCGAGGTGCACGTGCGCATCAACTCGCCGGAGGTCGTGTGGCCGTGCTTCTACGGCATCGACACCGACGTGCAGGCCCAGCTCATCAGCGCCAACAAGACGGTGGAGGAGATCCGCGCCTACATCGGGGCCGATTCGCTTGCGTTCCTCTCGGTTCAGGGTCTGCTCGCCTGCATGCCGCCGTGCGGGACGACGCCCGAGGGCGGTGTGCGCGGCTACTGCACCGCGTGCTTCACCGGCGTGTACCCGGTGGCCATCCCCGAGAGCTTCGGTCGCGACAAGTTCATGCCCGGCTACGACCCCTGCAACCTCACGCAGCCGACGGTGCTGCCCCGCGACGTGGTGGAGCAGAAGGACCGCGACCGCACCTGGGAGTCCGAGCACCTCTAAGGCGCCGTGTGGCTCATCGTCGCATGGCTCGTTTGGGACGGGGTCAAAATGGGCCATTTGGGGACGTGTTCCAGATGACCCATTTTGACCCGCCCCCAAACGAATCATCATCTCTCCTCTCAGATGTATCTCTCAGAATATCTCTCAAATTAGAGAGATAAATCTGAGAGATACATGCTATTCTGAGAGATATGTAGAGAGATGGACGGGAGGGACTGTCATCATGGTTTCTGCGGAACAGCTTGATGCAATCGTTTCGCGCTTGCGTGATCAGGGGACCGATGACAGTTCGGTTGAGGCTAAAAAATGTGGCGGCGGCCTGAACAATGACGTTTGGGAAACCATCAGCTCATTCGCTAACACGGCGGGTGGGCTCGTCATCTGCGGCCTTGCCGAGCAGGAGGGGTTTACTCCAACGCCTCAGTTTAATCTGGACCGCGTTCGTGACCAGTTTGTCGCAGGCATTGGAGACGGGGGAAGCGCCTCGGTGGTGGCACACCCGCCTCGCTACGAGCTTTCGCGCGGCATGGTGGACGGCTCCCAGGTTCTTCTTATCGAGATCCAAGAGCTGAACATTCAAGAGAAGCCGTGCTACATCGTGGCGCGCGGTGTACAGGGCGGTAGCTACAAACGCGTGGACGATAAGGACATCCGCCTTTCTCCGTCAGAGCTGTACGAGATGCAAAGCGTGCTGGTGCCGAGCGACGCAGATGGCAGCTTAGTTCCCGAGGCAACGATTAGCGATTTGGATGGCGATCTGGTGGCTGCGGTAATAGAGGGGCGTCGACGGCAGAGTCCGCGTGTCCTC
This sequence comes from uncultured Coriobacteriaceae bacterium, assembly GCA_963931435.1. Taxonomy (GTDB): domain Bacteria; phylum Actinomycetota; class Coriobacteriia; order Coriobacteriales; family Coriobacteriaceae; genus Coprousia. The sequence continues at coordinate 2,252,240 of OZ007012.1, read as the reverse complement.
AAGGGTGCCGAAACGCGCGAGCAGCAGCTCGACCGCCTGAACATCGCAAATCGCGAGGGCTCGGTGAGGCTTGCGGGTTTGCTGGCGACGGGGCTTTACCCGCAGCAATATTACCCAAAGCTCGTAATCGATGTTGCCGTGCACCCTGGTACGAGAAAATCTGAGCCGGGTGGGCCTCGGTTCCTCGATCGGCAGATATGCGATGGCCCGCTTTCGGCGTGCATTGAGGATGCCTTGGCGGCAATTGGGCGCAACATCCGCACGATATCCTACGTGGTGGGTGCCGGGCGACGCGACGAGTGGGAGGTCCCCGAGGAGGCGCTGCGCGAAGCACTGGCAAATGCCGTGATTCATCGGGAATATGCGCCGATGTTCTTGGGCCAATCGGTGAGCGTCGACATCTACTCAGACCGAATCGAGGTGACGAATCCGGGTGGACTGTGGGGCGGCAAGACGCTGGACACGCTGGAGGACGGAGAGTCGCGCTGTAGAAACGCCAAGCTCATGGCGTTGATGGGCGCTGTTCCGCTCGAGCATGCTTCGGGTTATGTGGCCGAGAGCCAAGGGTCGGGAATCAGCGCTATGGTTCAGGAGATGGAATCGCGTTCGTTGGGACGGCCCCGTTTTGTTGCAAAGTACGACTCGTTCAAAGTGATTTTTGCTCGCCACGGAGCCGAGCTTGAGCGTAACCGTGCTTGGATTGCGCAGCACGCGGGCCGCATGCTCAGTCAACGCGAGGAGACGATGCTCGCCCTTCTGCGCGGCCAGAAGGCGCCCATGGCAATTCCGGAGATCCGGTCGGTTCTCGGCTGGGACTCTGACGATATCCGCGACGAGTGCGCCAAGCTGCAGGCGCAGGGCCTTTTGCGGGGGGATACTGTGGGCGGTTATGCGGTTTCCGAAGATGCGCCGCACGAAGCCCGACGCAAGGGAGCGGCGGATGAGCTGCGCAGATCGATACTTGCGTATATGAACGCCGGCGAGACGTACAGTGCACAAGAGCTTGCAGAGGCGCTCGACACGCCTGTCTCCAAGGTTCGTTACGCCTTGCCAAAGCTTATCGAAGAGCGGGCTGTGCATGCCACTGCGGGCACGCATAGCCGAAACCGACGCTATGCTTTGGGTGCGCGATAGGGGGTATTGGACCTGGTGAGTGGGCGTGTTGTTGAATCGTGGGCACGCATTTCCTCGACCATCTCTCAGCTCTCAGATGTATCTCTCAGAATATCTCTCAAATTAGAGAGATAACTCTGGGAGATATCTCGAGAGCTGAGAGGCACGTCAGTGAGGTGGGCGGCCCACGCTCGCCGCACGCTGCCCCGCGACGTGGTGGAGCAGAAGGACCGCGACCGCACCTGGGAGTCCGAGCACCTCTAAGGCGCCGTGTGGCTTATCGTCGCATGGCTCGTTTGGGAGGGGTCAAATGGGTCATCTGGAACACGTCCCCAAGTGACCCAAGGCCAGCTTGCCCGGTGGGCGCGGGATGTGCGGCGGTTGGAGGCGCGTCGCGCGAGGGGCGGTGTCCGCGCGGCCTGCTATCATCTTGGGCAGGTTGAACCTTCCGCAGGAAAGGAAGCTCATGAGCGAGACACCAAAGCATGTGACCTATGAAGACGCCGGCGTCGACACGGCCGAGGGCGGCCGCGCGGTCGACTCGATCAAGCAGATGGTCGCCGCCACCAACCGCCCCGAGGTCATCGGCGGCATCGGCGGGTTCGGCGGGCTCTTCTCGGCCGCCGCGCTCAAGGACATGGACGATCCGATCCTCATCAGCGGCACCGACGGCGTGGGCACCAAGCTCGTGCTCGCCCAGATCCTCGACCGCCATGAGACCGTGGGCCAGGACCTCGTCGCCATGTGCGTGAACGACATCCTCGCCTCGGGCGCCGAACCGCTCTTCTTCCTCGATTACATCGCGATCGGCCATATCGAGGCCGAGCACATGGCCCGGATCGTCAAGGGCGTGGCCGACGGCTGCAAGCTCGCGGGCTGTGCGCTCGTGGGCGGCGAGATGGCCGAGCATCCCGGCGTCATGCGTCCGGACGACTACGATCTCGCCGGCTTCACGGTGGGCGTCGTCGACCGGCCCAAGATGCTCGACCCGGCGAACGTCCGCGCGGGCGACGTCATCCTGGGCCTCCCCTCGACGGGCATCCACTCCAACGGCTACTCGCTCGTGCGCAAGGTCATCGGCGTCGACGGCGTCGTGCCCGGCACGCCCGAGGCGCAGGCCAAGAAGGCCGAGCTCGAGGCGACCGAGGTCGCGCCCGGCCTCAGCCTCGCCGCCGCCCTGCTGGCACCCACGCGCATCTACGTGAAGCCGGTGCTCGAGACGCTCGCCGCCCTGCCGGCGGGAACCGTGCACGCCATCGCGCACATCACGGGCGGCGGCATCACCGAGAACCTCAACCGCGCGCTCGCCGCGGACGTGGACGCCGTGGTGGATCGCCGGGCGGACGGCACCTTCGCCTGGGACATGCCCCCCGTCATCTCCTACATCGCCGACAAGGCAGGCCTCACGCCGAACGAGGCGTGCAAGACCTTCAACATGGGCGTGGGACTCATGCTCATCTGCGCGCCTGCGGACGAGGCGGCCGTGGTGGCCGCGCTCGAGGCGGCGGGAGAGCATCCCTTCCGCGTGGGTTCGTGCGCGGCGGGTTCCGGCAAGGTGGTGTACGCCGATGAGCGCTAGGGAGCACGACGCCGAGCGCGTGCCGGCCGCCGTCGCGGACATCGCCGAGGCTGCGGCCCGGGCCGATGAAGCGGGCACCGACGCCGCGACCTACCAAGCGCTCGTGGAGGCCGCGGACCTGCCGCCCGAGGCGCTGCCGAGCGATGGGTTCTTCACGGCCGAGGCCGAGCGCGAAGTCGACCGCGCCCGCGCTGACGCCATGGCCGCGGCCCGCGCCGCGGCGCTGCGGGACGGCGCCGCGAACGCGGCCCCGGCGGAGGGCGCCGCGCCCGCTGAGGCCGGCGCGGCGAAGACGGGCGACGCCTTCTACGATGCGGCCCGCGCCGATGCCGAGCGGCGCCTCGCCCGTCTGCGCGACGCCTTCGCCGGCATCGAGGACGGCAACGCCATCGAGGAGCGCCGCGCGGCCGGGCGCGAGGCCGGCGAGAAGCTCCCGCCCCTCAAGATCGGCGTGCTCATCTCGGGCTCGGGCACCAACCTCCAGGCGCTCATCGACCGCATCGCCGCTGGCTCGCTCAACGCCGAGATCGTGCTCGTCATCTCGAGCCGCCCCTCGGCCGCGGGCCTCAAGCGCGCGGCGGCCGCGGGCATCCAGACGCTCGCGCTCTCCAAGGAGATCTACGCCGATCCGTGGGACGCCGACGAGGTCATCGCCACCGAGCTCAAGCGCGCGGGCGCCGAGTACATCATCATGGCGGGCTACATGCGCATGGTGCACGAGCCGCTGCTCGCGCTGTGGCCCAACCGCGTGGTCAACCTGCATCCGGCGCTGCTGCCGAGCTTCCAGGGTGCGCACGGCATCGTCGACGCCTACGAGCGCGGCGTCAAGGTCACCGGCGTGACGGTGCACTTCGCCAACGCCGCCTACGATCAGGGCCCGATCATCGCGCAGGAGCCCGTTCGCGTTGAGGAGGGCTGGACGGTCGACGAGCTCGAGGAGCGCATCCACGAGGTCGAGCACCGCCTCTACCCCGACGTGGTTCAGCTCCTCGCCGAGGGGCGCGTGCGGGTGCGCGAGAACCTCACCGTGGCGGTCGAGCGCGGGGCGTGACGTCCCGCGGCCGGTTTGCGGCATGGACGGCGGGCCCGGTGCCGATACCACGGCCGGCCTCGTCGGGTGCTTTGCGGGCGCGGCGGCTCGCCTGCGATCGGCAGCGGGTCGGCAGGGGCGCCGCGCTCGTTCCGCGCTGATGCATGGATGGGCGCAGCGCCAGGGCGCCGATGCGCCGGCCCCGCGCGGCGCCGGTTGGATGAGGAGATGATGGCGATGTTCGATACCGGGCTCTTCCGTCCCGACCTCACGTTCCTGGATTGGGACTGCGTGGATGTGGACGATCTGTTCGACCGGCTGGACGCCGTGCTGCTGCCGACGGGCTACGTGCGCCCGAGTTGGCGCGCAGCCGTGGCCGAGCGGGAGCGCGCCTATCCCACGGGGCTCATGACCGCCGCCTGCGGCATCGCGCTGCCCCATGCGGACGCTGAGCACACCGCGCGCCCCTTCATCGCGGTGGTGCGCCCCGTGCGGCCCGTGACGTTCGAACCCATGGCGGGTCTGGGCGACGCCGTGCCCGCCGAGCTGGTGGTGTGCCTGGGGTTCACGCACGACATTGAGCAGGTGGGCGCCCTGCAGCACCTCATGAACGTGTTCATGGACGTCGAGCGCGTGGGCCGCGTACTCGCCCAGACGACGCCCGAGGGCCTGATCGCGGCGCTTGCGGCTGAGTGATTCCCGGCGGCGCGCTGTCTTGGCAACACGAGGAGCACACGTTCCGCAACGCCTCCTTGTGAGAAAATGGGACCCGCATGCATGCGAGCCCGCTTCGGCGGGCCGCGCTCGTTTGATGAAGGGCGACAACATGGCTACAGATCGCAACGCCGCGAAGCGGCATCAATACAAAGTCTCGCGCACGGCTCCGGAGTCCGAGGGCGCGGACAAGACCCCGCGCCAGAAGAAGCGCGAGCGCAAGGAGAAGATGGGCAAGGGCGCCAAGTACATCCTGGTGGCCATCGGCGTGGCGGCCATGGTCCTCTCGGTGTCCACCATGGCCTGCGCGGGCGTGCTCAACCAGACGCAGCAGAGTTCCGAGGGCTACGAGCTCACCGGCGGCGTCGCGGCAACGGTCGAGGGACAGTCCATCGGCGAGGACACCATCACGCGCCAGATCATGGCCACCCGCTCCTCCATGGGCTATGAGAGCGATGCCGATTGGGCCAGCTACCTCTCCAGCAACGGCATGACGCCCGAGAGCTACCGCGAGAGCCTGATCGAGAGCTACGCGCGCACCTACCTGCTGCAGCTGGCCGAGAAGGAGCACGACATCACCGTCTCGGACGAGGAGATCGATCAGGCCTGGGACGACACGGTGGCCAACTATGGAAGCGAGGAGACGTTCGTGAGCCTGCTCGAGTCCATGGGCATGACCGAGGAGAGCTATCGCAGCTCGCTTGAGTCGAGTCTGGCTCAGGAGAAGCTCCGCGACGCCGTGGCGCCGGTCGAGGAGCCCACCGACGAGGAGATCATCGCCTATGCGAACGAGAACCTCGCCAGCTACAACGACGCCCGGCGCTCGTCGCACATCCTCATCAAGGTGGACGAGGATGCCGATGACACCACGCGCGAGGAAGCCCATCGGAAGGCCCAGGAGATTCTGGACAAGCTCAACGCGGGCAACATCACGTTCGAGGACGCCGCCAAGGAGTATTCGGAGGACAGCTCGGCGGAGGCCGGCGGCGACGTGGGTTGGGACAAGCTCACCACGTTCGTCACCGCCTACCAGGACGCCCTCTCGCAGCTGCAGCCCGGGCAGATGAGCGGCATCGTGGAGACCACTTACGGCTACCACATCATCCTGTGCACCGACCTGTTCCACGTGGACGGCGAGGTGACCTCGATCGATCAGATTCCCGAGGCGCTGCGCGACCAGTTCGCCGAGACGATAAAGTCCACCGAGCAGCAGACCGCGTACAACGCGTGGCTCGACCAGTACATCGAGGACGCCGACATCACGATCAACCCGATGCCGGAGGACGTGCCCTACAACGTCGACATGGACGCCGCCGCGTCCGATGACGGTGCTTCGGGCGACGACGAATCGGCGTCCGATGACGGCGCTGATGCGTCGAGCGGGAGCGATGGGGCGGCGTCGGACGGCACCGCCGAGTAGGATGCTTGGTGCGGGTGGGGGCGTTGCGCCTACGGCATGACGCCTACACCAACAACACGGTGCGCGCCCATCGGTCCATCCACCGCCGAGCGCGCCGTGCCCAGCACGATCGTTTGAACCGGCTGCCCCGCATCCGCTGGAGCGGGGCCCGTCATCAGGAGGAACCATGACCAACGAGGAGCTTCACGACCAGATGGTCGCCGCCATGAAGGCGAAGGATAAGACACGTCTCTCCATCATCCGCCAGGTGATGGGCGAGGTGAAGAACGTCGAGGTGAACGAGCGCCGCGACGCCACCGAGGAGGACGTGAACAACATGATCAAGCGCCTGATCAAGCAGACGAGCGAGACGCTTGAGATGTCCGAGAAGGCCGGCAACAACCAGGAGCGCACCGATACCCTGCGCGCCCAGGTTGAGATCTTGGAGAGCCTGCTGCCCGAGCAGCTCTCCGGCACGGCCCTCGTCGAGCTGATCGAGAAGACCATCGCCGAGCTGGGCGCCACCACGCGCAAGGACATGGGCCGCGTGATGGGCGCGCTCAACAAGGCATGCGGCGGCAACTTCGACAAGGCTGCGGCGGCCAAGGAGGTCGGCGCCCGTCTGGCGTAAGCCGGCCGCGCCGCTAAATGCGATACCGAGGGGAGGACGTGCGCACGTCCTCCCTTTTTGTGCGCCGTCGGGTCTTGGCGCGGAGTGTCCGGTCACTTGCGCCCGCAGGATCGGTTTCGGCCATCCGGAGGGGCCAGGCACAGGCGCTTTATTATGATAAAGCGTTTATTCAAAGCATGATTCGGGTATAATTTTAATCTCGTTGCATATTCGAGCTGGTAATTACATTACCGTTCGGTTGCGGGAGTGTTCTCAAACGATGCTCATGTATAAAGCATCGTACCATATTCACACAGTGCTCAGGGCTGCGGACCGCATCGTCTGCGCGCGCGGACGGCCCCGGACAGGAAGGACCGGATACATGGCGAACATGATCGAGATCAACGGGTTGAACAAGTACTTCGGCGACCTGCACGTGTTGAAGGACATCAACCTCACGGTCGCGAAGGGCGAGAAGCTCGTGGTCATCGGCCCCTCCGGCTCGGGGAAGTCCACGCTCATCCGCTGTATCAACTATCTTGAGGAGCCCACCACCGGCGAGGTGCGCATCGACGGCACCCCGCTCACCAAGAAGAACCATCTCGTGATGGCGCGCAAGTACTCCTCCATGGTGTTTCAGCAGTTCAACCTCTATCCCAACATGACGGTGCTGGGCAACCTGACGCTCGCCCCCATCAAGCTGCAGAAGAAGAGCAAGGCCGAGGCGACCGAGGCCGCACTCGCCGCGCTCAGGCGCGTCGGCCTCGAGCAGAAGGCGGGCGAGTACCCGCAGAACCTCTCGGGCGGCCAGCAGCAGCGCGTCGCCATCGCGCGCGCCATGTGCACCAAGCAGCCGATCATCCTGTTCGACGAGCCCACCTCGGCGCTCGACCCCGAGATGATCCAGGAGGTGCTCGACGTCATGATCGAGCTCGCACAGGAGAACATCACCATGATCTGCGTGACGCACGAGATGAACTTCGCCAAGCAGGTGGCCGACCGCGTGATCTTTATGGACGACGGTCAGATCCTGGAGGAGGGCACGCCCGAGCACTTCTTTACCAACCCGCAGAACCCGCGCTGCAAGGACTTCCTCAACAAGATCCTGCACTAGCGCGTCGTTTTGGCCAACCCGCCCGGCCTTGCGCTCGGGCGGCTCGCACGGCGCCCGCGCCCCGGCGCACCCGGTGGGCGCCCGTACCAAAAGGAGGTACCTCTTATGTCTCTGTCCCGTCGTCAGTTCGTGAAGGTTTTCGGTCTCTCCGCCGCCGCTCTCGGCAGCATGGGCGTCCTCGCCGGCTGCTCGGGTGAGGATGCCGGCAACGGCTCCACCTCCAGCGAGTCCAAGGTCGAGGCCATCAAGGCGCGCGGCAAGCTCAACTGCGGCGTTAAGCAGGATGTTGTGGGCTACGGCTACCTCAACACCGAGACCGGTGAGTACGAGGGGCTCGAGATCGACCTGTGCTACCAGCTCGCGGCCGCGGTGCTCGGCACCACGTACGAGGAGGCCAAAGAGCAGGGCCTGTGCGAGTTTACCGCCGTCACGCCCAAGACCCGCGGCCCGCTCATCGACAACGACACCCTCGACGTGGTCGTGGCGACCTACACCATCACCCCCGAGCGCGAGGAGGACTGGGACTTCTCCGAGCCCTACCGCACCGACTCGGTGGGCATCATGGTCATGAAGAACTCGGGCATCGAGTCGATGGCCGACCTCGACGGCAAGATTATCGGCGTCTCACAGGGTTCCACCACCAAGGAGGCCATCCTGCAGATGCTCGAGGACGAGGGTATCGACGCCACGCCGACCTTTAACGAGTACCCGGACTACCCGTCCATCAACTCGGCGCTCGAGAGCGGCAACATCGACGCCTTTGCCATGGACCGCTCCACGCTCAACACCTATATGAACGACCAGAAGGAGTACGTCGAGCCCGACATCAAGTTCGGTACGCAGGAGTACGGCGTGGCCACCAAGAAGGGCTCCGATCTCTCCGACGTGGTGGACGAGACGGTGACCGAGCTGCTCGGCAACGGCTGGATGGACGAGGAGATTACCACCTGGCTCGGCGAGAGCGCGTAAGACCAGGCGTTTTTGACGCGTGCGAGGCGGGTGCTGCGCCCACGTAGCGCCGCACCCGCCTCCTGCTTGACCGTGCCCGGGGGAGCCGGACCGCGCCCGCGGCCGGTCCGAGCGAGGGCGCCCGATGCGGCGCCGCCCCGCTCCTCGGGGCACTTTGGAAAGGAAGGGCTATGCTCGACGGTCTCTTCGACCCTAGACGATGGCAGATCACATTCGCCTCTATGGATAGCTTCTGGCAGGGTTTTGGCTTTACCCTGCAGGTGACGATCGCCGGACTGGCGATCTCGCTGGTGCTCGGGTGCATCCTGGGCGTCTTCTCGACCACGCGCTCGCGCATCTTGCGCGCCATCAGCCGCGTGTACGTCGAGTTCTTCCAGAACACGCCGCTGCCCGTGCAGGTGTTCTTCTACTACATGGCCGGCCCGCGCGTGCTGCAGGCCATCCTCGGCGCGCCAAGCCCGGTGCGCCTGTCGTCGTTTGCCATCGGCGCGCTCGGCGTGGGCCTCTACCACGCGGCCTACATCTCCGAGGTCATCCGCACCGGCATCGAGAGCGTGCCGCGCGGCCAGATGGAGGCGGCGCAGAGCCAGGGCTTCACCCGTGCGCAGGCCTACATGCTCATCATCCTGCCGCAAACCTTCAAGGTCATCTTGCCGCCGCTGTGCAACCAGGCGCTCAACCTGGTCAAGAACACCTCGGTTCTCGCGCTCATCGCCGGCGGCGACCTCATGTACAACGCCGACAACTTCGTCTCGACCTACGGCTATCTCCAGGGCTACATCATGGCCTGCGTGCTGTACTTCGTCATCTGCTTCCCGCTGGCGCTGCTCGTGCAGTGGCTCGAGAAGCGGTCCAAGAACCGCCCGCGCGCCAAGAGGATCCCCGGCATAACCCCCGAGCCCGCGAAGGAGGCGTAACCCATGGAAATCTTCACTCCGGCGAACGTCTCGTTCATCATGGCGGGCTTCTTGAAGACGATCGAGATCTCGGTTCTCGCCATCATCTGCTCTGTTGTGCTCGGCACGGTGCTCGCGCTCATCAAGCAGTACTGCACGGGCAAGCTGAGCATCTTCAAGTGGCTGGTATCGGCCTATATCGAGCTCTTCCGCTGCACGCCCAACCTGCTGTGGATCCTCTTCATCTACTTCACGGTCAAGGGGTCCGATATCTTCATCTCGGTCCTGGCGTTCACGCTCTTCACCTCCGCCGTCATGGCCGAGATCGTGCGCGGCGGCCTCAACTCCATCCCCAAGAGCCAGTTCGAGGCGGCCAAGAGCCAGGGCTTCGGCTTCTTCGCGAGCATGCGCTACATCATCTTGCCGCAGACCTTCAAGACGATCATTCCGGCGCTCTTCTCGCAGTGCACGACGGTCATCAAGGACTCCTCGTACCTGGCGGGCATCAACGTGATGGAGTTCATGTTCTCGGCCAAGGTGGTCATGGGCTACACGAGCAACCTGTCGCAGGTGCTCTTGCTGTACGGGTTCGTGTTCGCGCTGTACTTCATCCTCAACTTCGGCATCTCGCTCATCGTGCGCGCCTACCAGCGGCGCGTGGTGGCCGCCTAGCACGGGCGGCATGACAGGGCGCGCCGCGCGGGTGCGCTGCGCGCTTCAAGGAAGGATCGGATCATGGGCATCATGACGCTGCTTAAGAGAAACCGCGCCGAGATGGAGGCGCGCGTGGCCGCCGAGAACGCGTCGCGCGCCGGGCAGCCGGTGGTGATCACCATCGCGCGCGATTTCGGCGCCGAGGGGCACGAGGTGGGCAAGATGCTCGCAACCGAGCTGGGCATCCCCCTGTACGACAAGGAGATCCTGGTCCGCGCGAGCCAGCGCGCGGGCGAGACGGTGGACAAGATCGCCGAGTACGACGAGCAGCTCGCGGCGGAGTTCACGGCGTTTCTGCCCGATCGCGCCGATTCGCGCACGCTCGCCGACAAGCTCTTCGAGCAGATGGCCCAGGTGGTGCTCGATCTGGGTTCGACGGAGAGCTGCATCCTCGAGGGGCGTCTTTCCGACTACATCCTGCGCCACAACCCCAACCATATCGCCGTGCTGGTGACGGCTCCCTTCGATGACCGCGTGGAGATCGTGCGGGCCAAGCGCGGGCTCACGCGCCAGCAGGGGGTGCGCCTGGTGAAGCGCATGCAGCGCTTCCGCGAGGAGTTCTACAAGCGCTACTCGGCGGGCAGGTGGCGCATGGATTCGGGCAAGGACATCGTGGTCAACCGCGCCAAGCTGGGACGTCAGGGCTGCGTGGACGTGATCGCCGCGGCCTACCGCGCCAAGCTACGCGAGCTGGGCATCTACGAGGAGGAGACCGCCTGCGCCGCGGAGCGCGCCGACGAGACGCTCCGCGTCCCCGTGACTGTGATCGAGTAGGCGCCCGCCATCCGGTGCGCGCGCCGTCGGGCGCTACGGGAACCATCCAAAGCAAAGCGCGATCCAGGGCTCTCCGGCTGGGGGGAGCCCTTTTCTTTGCGTGTGCGTCCCATCAGCAGCTGCTTTTTTCGATTTGGGAACCATATGTACATTTGGGAGGCGTTTTGAGCCCTAGAACGTACATATGGTTCCCAAATCGCAATTACGAGCCCGCGTGATATGCCGAGGCGAGCTCCGGGCGGAGTGCCTGGAGCTCGCCTCTGCGGGATTGGCGGAAGCCGGCGCGCGCGGCGGGGTTCGCTGGGTGCCCGGCACGGGCGCAACCGCCGGCTGCTCGCTTGCGCGCTTTGCCGGTTACTCGGCCAGCAGCGTCTCGGCGATGGAGTGCGCGGCGGTCTTGCCGGCGCCCATGGCCAGGATCACGGTCGCGGCGCCGGTGACGATGTCGCCGCCCGCCCATACGCGCGGGTTCGAGGTGCGCCCGCTCTCATCGGTCTCGATGAGGCCCCAGCGGTTGAGCTCGACGTCGGCGCAGAGCTTGGCGAAGGGGTTCGCGCGCGTGCCGATGGCCGTGATGGCCACGTCGCAGGGGATGGCGAACTCGGAGCCATCGACGGGGATGGGGCGCCGGCGACCCGAGGCGTCGGGCTCGCCGAGCTCCATGCGCTGCAGCTCGATGGTCGAGACGAACCCGTCCGGGCCGGGAAGGAAGCGCAGCGGGTTGGCGAGCTCCAGGATCTCGACGCCCTCCTCCTTGGCATGGTGGATCTCGGCGCGGCGAGCGGGCATCTCGGCCTCGGTGCGGCGATAGGCCAGCGTGACCTTCTCGGCGCCCAGGCGCAGCGCCGTGCGCGCCGCATCCATGGCGACGTTGCCGCCGCCGAACACCACGACGTTCTTGCCGCGACGGATGGGCGTGTCGTACTCGGGGAACTCGTAGGCGCGCATGAGGTTGGTGCGCGTGAGGTACTCGTTGGCGCAGTACACGCCGGGCAGGTTCTCGCCCGGGACGTGCAGGAAGCGCGGCAGGCCCGCGCCCACGGCGAGGTAGAGCGCGTCGAACCCGTCCTCGTTGAAGAGCTCGTCGGCGTCGAAGAGGCGACCGGCCACGGAGTTGTACTCGAAGTGCACCCCCAGCTGCTCGAGGCCGTCGATCTCGCGTTTGACGATGTCCTTGGGCAGGCGGAACTCGGGGATGCCGTAGGTCAGCACGCCACCGCCCGTAAAGAACGCCTCGAACACGGTGACGTCGAAGCCCATGCGCGCGAGCTCACCGGCGCAGGCGATACCCGAGGGGCCGGAGCCCACCACGGCGACCTTCTTGCCGCACTTGGGGGCGCACACGGGCGCCGTGCCCACCTCGTCGGCCATGTCGCCCACCATGCGCTCCAGCTGACCGATGGCCACCGGATCGCCCTTCTTGCCCAGGATGCACTTGCCCTCGCACTGGTTCTCCTGCGGGCACACGCGGCCGCAGACGGAGGGCAGGAGGTTGTCGGCCTTGATGGTCTCAAGCGCCCCGGCCCAGTCCTCGGCGCGGATCTTCTCGATGAACTGCGGGATGTGCACGCCCACCGGGCAGCCCTCCATGCACAGCGGCTTCTTGCAGTCCAGGCAGCGGTTGGCCTCGGCGATGGCGTCGGCCTTGGTGTAGCCGGTGTCGACGGGGCGGAAGTCGCGGGCGCGCTCCTCGGCGGGTTCCTCGTTGGCGGGTGTGCGCGGCGCTCCGATGTTGGGGCGGTACTTGGTTACTTCCGGCATGCGCAGGCCTCCTCGTGATGCTTGATGGATGCGGCCTCCTCGGCCTTGTAGCTCGCCTGGCGATGCGCCAGGTCGTCCCAGTCGACCAGGTCGGCGTTGAAATCGGGGCCGTCGACGCAGGCGAACAGCGTCTCCCCGCCCACCTCGACGCGGCAGCAGCCGCACATGCCCGTGCCGTCGACCATGATGGGGTTCAGGCTGGCGATGATGGGGATCTTGTGCTCGCGGCAGGTGCGCGCCGAGAACTTCATCATCGGCACGGGGCCCACGGCGAACGCCGAGTCGATGGCATCCTGCTCGCACAGGCGCGCGAGCGGCAGGGTGACCACGCCCTTCTCGCCCATGGATCCGTCATCGGTGGTGATGAAGAGCCCCTCGAGCGGCAGCGCGGCGAACTGCTCGGTGAGGATGAGCAGCTCCTTGGTGCGCGCGCCCATGATGACGTAGACCTTCTTGCCCTGCTCGCAGAGCATGCGCGCCACGGGGTAGGCGATGGCGAGGCCCACGCCGCCGCCGATCACGGCCACGCGGTCGCCCTCGATCTCGGTGGGCTTGCCCAAGGGCCCCGTGATGTCGCGGATGAAATCGCCCTCCTCGAGCTCGGAGAGGCACTGGGTGGTCTTGCCCACCACCATGAAGATGAACTCGATCCAGCCCTCCTCGGGGTTCCAGTTGGCGAACGTGAACGGGACGCGCTCACCGGTTTCATCGGCGCGCACCATGAGGAACTGGCCGGCGTGCGCCTTCTTGGCCATCCTCGGCGCCTCGACGCGGAATTCGAAGACCTTCTCCGAGAACTGCGTCTTTTTCAGGATCTTGAACATAAAACCCCTCTCTGCGCAATCAAAACAGCACATCAAAGTATACCCGCTGCCCAAGCCCTCCCGTCCGGCATCCAAGCTGTTACGCGCATGCCTCCGCGCGGCCGCGGGGATCTGGTTCCCGTCTCGTTCAACGTGCTTCCGCGCCGGACGGAAAACGCGGGGGTGGAGTCGCGCAAGCGCGCCTCCTACACATGCCCGCCGCAACCAAGCAGGAGGCCATCGCGTTTCTGTGCCGTCGCGCGGCGCAGGCGCACCATCTGCCCGATGACTTCGAGCGGCTCGTGTGGGAGCGCGAGGAGGCCGCGCCCACCGCGTTCGGCGCGGGCGTTGCCATGCCGCACCCCATGCGCGCCGTGGCGGACGAGACGTTCGTGGCGGTGGGCATGACCGACGAGCCCATCGACTGGGACGGCCAGCGCGTGCGCGCGGTGTTCCTGATCGCGATCGCGCCCGAGGGACACGAGGAGCTCGAGGAGTTCTTCGAGACCCTGGCGGCGTTCTTCATAGATTCGGCTTCTGTTCAGAAGTTGCTCGAGCATCCGGAGTTCGAGCGGTTCCTAGCGTTGATACAGACGCGGAAAGAGAGGTAAGGACATGAGGAAGATCATTCTGGCGTGCGCGGCGGGGATGTCCACGAGCATGCTCGTGCTCAACATGCGCACGGCCGCCCAGAGCCAGGGTTACGAGTGCACGGTCAACGCCTGCCCCATCTCGGACGTGGCCGAGGACGGCGTCGACCTCATCGGCTACACGCCCTGGGGTTGCATCGACCTGGTCAGCGCCGGCACGGGCGAGATGAAGAAGCGCTACGGGTTCGTGTACGTCGACATGGACGACGAGGGGGCGCGCTGCGGCGCCCCCTTTTCTCGTTTCGGACTCGGCTAATGCTTGCCGTTCTGCGCCGCCGCGCCGTTCACGTGGTCGCGCGCGTAGACGACGCCGCGCGCGAGCGCGAGCTCGACGGCGTCGGCCGCGCGCATGACGGTGTCGGCGAAATCGTCCGCCTCGCGCCCGCGCAGCTGCTTGAGCACGTAGTCGGCGCCCGCCATGCGCCCGGGCGGCTCGCCGATGCCGAAGCGGATGCGGCTGAAGTCGCGGCTCGTGAGCTTGTCGATGATGGAGCGCAGGCCGTTGTGGCCGGCGTGTCCGCCGCCCACCTTGACGCGGACGTCGCCGGCGGGGATGTCGAGCTCGTCATGGACGACGAGCAGCTCCTCGGGGGCGACGCGGTAGGTCGCGCACAGCTTGGAGATGGGGCCTCCGCTTGTGTTCATGAAGCTCTGGGGCTTGACGAGGACGACCTCGCGCGCACCGCCCTCAGCCTCCGCGTCGGCCACCTTTATCTGGGCGACTTCGGCGCCGAGCTGGTTCTTCCAGTAGCTCACGCCCGCGCGGCGGGCGATTTCGTCGACGGTCTGGAAGCCGGCGTTGTGGCGCGTCTGGGCGTACTCCTCACCCGGGTTGCCCAGGCCGGCCACCATGCGGATGGGGCGGGGTTGCGCTGCTGCCATGATGCGTACCTCTTTGCTTGGTTCGAAATATAAGCGTGTTTACCTGCGGCATTGTAGCAGCCGGCCTCTGCGGGCGGCAAGCGCGGACCGCGTCTCCGCGTTCGCTCCACACGCCCTGCGCGGTTCGGGCCGCGCGCCTCGGCGCCGCGCGGGCGCGCGGCGGACCGTCGCGCCCTCCTTGCACGCGGGGCCGTCGCGGCGGCTGCCCCGGGCTGCTGCGGCCGCGGGCGATGGGTGCGGGCGACGGGTGCGGGCGGTGGGTGCGGGCGGTGGACGCGTCTACACGGTGGCGCTGAGCAGGCGGGCGCGCTCGATGGCGGCGGGCACGCGGTCGCACAGCGCGGCGACGTCGTCCTCGGTGACGTCATCGGCCAGCGAGAGGCGCAGCGACCCCCGCGCCCAGCGCGGATCGGTGATGCCGAGCGCGGTGATGACGTGCGAGGGTTCGGTCGAGCCCGTCGAGCAGGCGGAGCCCGTGGCCGCGGCGACACCGGCGTGGTCGAGCAGGACCACCAACAGCTCGCCGTCGACGTCATGGCAGACGAACGAGGCGATCCCCGGCAGGCGCCCTGCGCCATCGGGATCGCCGGTGGCGCGCACCTCGGACACGGCGCTGCAGACGTGCGCGACGAGGCGGTCGCGCGCCGCGGCGACGCGCGGGACGTTCTCGGCCATGCGCTCGCAGGCGCGCTCGAGCGCGGCGGCCATCCCCACGGCGCCCGCGACGTTCTCGGTGCCCGCGCGCATGCCGCGCTCCTGGGCGCCGCCCTGGATGAGCGGCGGGATGGAGAACCCCTCGCGCAGGTAGAGCGCGCCCGTGCCGCGCGGTCCGTGGAACTTGTGGGCGGAGAGCGAGAGCGCGTCGACGCCGAGCGCCCGCACATCGACGGACAGGTGCCCGACAGCCTGGACGGCGTCGGTGTGCATGGGGACATCCCAGCCGTGGGCGATGCGCGCCAGCTCGGCGACGGGCTGGATGGTGCCCACCTCGTTGTTGGCGAGCATGATCGAGACGAGGGCGGCGGGCGGCGCCGCGACGCCGGCATCCCCGTTCGCCCGCGCGGCCGTCGCGAGCGCCTCCTCGAGCGCGGCGGGCTGCACGCGCCCCAGCGCGTCCACAGGCAGGGTGATGATCTCGACCCCCTCGCGCGCCAGGGCGTCGCAGGCGTGGAGGACGGCATGGTGCTCGATCGCGGTGGTGATGACGCGCACCGGCGCCGCCCCCCAACGGTCGCGGAAGCGCCTCACCGCGCCCCAGAGCACCCAGGTGTCCGACTCCGATCCGCCGCTCGTGAGGTAGACCTCGCGCGCTTCGGCGGCGCCCAGCGCCCGCCCGATACGCGAGCGAGCATCCTCCAGGGCCTCGGCGGCCGCACGGGCGACGCGGTGGATGCCGCTCGGGTTGCCGAACGCCTCGGTGAGATAGGGCGTCATCGCCTCGAGGGCGCAGGAGGCGAGCGGCGTGGTCGCCGCGTTGTCGGCGTAGATGTACCTCGACTCCTCCATACGCTGCCTCCCTATTCCGGCATCGTCTACCGCGCAACCGCGCGGCTCGCCTCAGAGCTTAGCGCAGGAAGAGGAACCACGCCACCAAGGCGACGATGACGGCAACCAGCAACGCGATGAGCAGGAGTCGCGTCCTGCGACGCGCCCGGTCGTGGCGCGAGGTGAAGATGGAGCGGCCTGGTTTTGGCGTCTGCAGGTAGCGATCGTAGTGGAGGCTCGCGTGCGGTGCGCCCTCGGGCGCGGTGGCGCGGCGGGCGCCCGGCTCGGTGCGCGGCAGGTACTCGGGGTCGGAGGTGGCGGTGCCCATGTGGCGCCGGCGCGGCGCGTCCTCTAGCGTGGTGTAGCGCTCACGCGTCACGTAGCGGGTGGGATCGTCCTGGATAGGTTCGACGGTCACGTGCGGCGTGGTTCGCCGGTACGCCCGGCGCGGGGGAGTCTGCTCTGTTTGCTCTCGGTGATCCATGGGGCATCCTTGGATGAGCGGCCAGTCGCTGCCATTGTAGTATGCGCGCCCGCGCGCCCTCTTCCCCGTCAACGAAAAGTAGCACCCGTTCACGCAGGCATCACAGCCTGCGCATACCGCGCGCCCGATGGAGCGGCATGGGTCACCTTCCGTTAAATCTAAGCGCGATTGACTTAGATTTGATGATACTGTGACGCTCAAAAAATCTGAATTGAGGAGAATAACTCGCCGTCAGACGGGCATAACGTAGGCGTCCAAAGAAGTCCCGGGCCCCGCAGGAGGGCGCGGGCGCAACCACAAGGGAGTGGTAAGCATGGCAAGCATGATTCCTTATCGTTCGGTGTTCGGTCTTCGTCCCACGACGAGCGCGCTGATGGATGCCTTCGACGACATGTTCAACTTCGACAACACGTCGCTCGCCTCCAAGGCGTTCCCGATGGATGTCGAGGACACCGGTGACGGCTACGAGGTCAAGGCCTACCTCACGGGCGTGAGCAAGGATGACATCGACGTCGAGCTCAACGAGGGCCGTCTCTCCATCTCCGTCAAGGTCGAGGAGAAGGAAGAGGAGAAGGACAAGAACTACCTGCAGAAGGAGTTCTGCGCCTACAGCGCGACCCGCGGCGTGTACCTCAAGGACGCCGCGAGCGAGGGCCTCTCGGCCCGCTACGCCGACGGCGTGCTGACGGTCACCGTGCCCAAGATCGTCGAGAAGAAGAACGTCACCAAGATCTCGATCGACTAGCTTTCAGGGTGCATCGTTTGGCAGATGGCTGAGAGCGGCCCGGGGCTTCGGCTCCGGGCCGTTTTTTGTGCAACGGCGCGGGCTACCAGATGGTGATGGGGCGGTTCTGCCCCGCTGCGCGGATGCGGAGCTCGGGCAGGCCCTGTCCGCGCACGAGCGTCGCCGAGGAGCCGAGATCGTTGTCGAGCTGGGCGCCCACGGCCTCGGCGAGCGCGCGGACGGCGAGGCTGGGGCGGTTGTTCTCCTGCGAGATGTGCATCGCCACCACCTGCTCGGTCCGCTCGGTGACGAGCGCGCCCAGGGCCTCGGCGGCCTGCGCGTTGGAGAGATGTCCCTGCTCGGATGCGATGCGGTCCTGCAGGTAGCGCGGATAGGATCCGGTGCGCAGCATCGGTAGGTCATGGTTGCTCTCCAGCGCGAGGATCCGCGCGTCGGCCAGAAGCTCCCGCGCACCGGGGGTGAGGATGCCGGTGTCGGTGGCGAATCCCACCGCGTCGCCCGCGCAGGAGAAGCGAAATCCCACGGGATCGACCACGTCGTGCGAGGTGGGGAAGGTGTCGATCCGCACGCCCGCCACATGGAGCGTCGCGCCCGGCGCGAACGAGGTGAAGGGGAGCGCTGCCAGGTAGCTGCGCGCCTCGGCCGTGCCCAGGCTGGCGAAGAGCCCGCCTTCGAACCGGCGGCACCAGACGGTGACCCCTTTGACGTGGTCGGAGTGCTCATGGGTGAGGATGAGCGCGCGCACCGCGCCCTCGTCCAGATCGAGCTCGTGCATGCGGGAGACGACCTCGCGGCGCGAGAACCCGTTGTCGATCATGATGAGGCCCTCGGGACCCTCGATGAGGGCGCAGTTGCCCTTCGAGCCGCTGCCGAGGATATGAAGATGAAGCACGCGCGCGGGCTCCCGTCCCGCTGCGCCCTCGCCTGTTCGCGCCATGTCCGCTCCAAAAGCTACAATGTCAACCCATAGGTAAGGAGGTCGCTCGTGTCGACGGTAGCGCAGCATTTCGCCCAACATCGTTCAGGCGCCACGCGTCCCGGCCGCGCCGCCGAACCGGCGGCCCCCGTCGTCCTCATGGTATCAGGAGGCGCGGACTCCACGGCGCTGCTCGTGATGGCGTGCACGTCGCGGCTGGATGTGGCCGATGGCCGCGGCCGGGCGCGCATCGCCCGCGAGCGCCTGCACGTGCTGCACGTCAACCATCACCTGCGCGGCGCGGCATCCGACGGCGACGAGGCGTTCGTGCGGGAGCTGTGCGAGCGCTACGGCCTGCCGCTGTGTGTGGAGCACGTCTCGTTCGAGGGCATATCGGGCCAGAACCTGGAGGCCGCCGCCCGCGAGGCGCGCTACCGAGCCGCCCGCCGCTATGTGGGCGAGCTGTGCCGCGCCGCGGGCGTGCGCCGCGCGCAGGCGCGCATCCTCACGGCGCACACGGCGAGCGACCGCGCCGAGACGTTCTTCATGAACGCCATCAAGGGGTCGGGTCCGGCGGGGCTTTCCAGCATCCCGCGCCGCCGCAACATCATCGTCCGACCGCTGCTCGACTGCACGCACGACGAGCTCTGCCGCTACCTGGAGGTCGCGGGCATCCCGTGGCGCGAGGACGCATCCAACCAGGACACGTCCTATCTGCGCAACTTCGTGCGCCATCGGGTGGTTCCGCTGGCGGCCTCGCGCAATCCGCACGTGGTGCGCGCCCTCTCTTCGACCTGCGACATCCTGGGCGACGAGGACGCCCTGCTCGGGCGCCTGGCGGCCACGGCGCTGCGTTCGTGCATACGACGCCAGCAGGACGGGCTCGTGGTGCTCGACGCCCGGCGCCTGGCCGCCGCGGACATCGCGCTCGCGCGCCGCATGGTGCGCCTGGCGGTGGGCCAGCTCGATCCTGAGGCCCGCTTGGAGATGCGCCACGTCGAGGCGGTGCTCGCCTGCGTCGCGGCGGGCGAGGGCTCGGTGACGCTGCCGGGCGGCATCGACGCGCGCATGGAGTTCGGCGCTCTCGCGCTGCGCACGCCCGCGGCGCATGAGGAGCTGGCGGCCGGCTGGCTGACCGTGCCGGGCCGCATGGCGCTCGCCAACGAGGCGGTTCTCGAGGCGCGCCTGGAGCGCATCCCGGCGGGGTGCGACCCGGTGGCGCGGGCGCGCGAGCTCACACGCGCCGCCGAGGAGGAGGGGCGCCATGTCGTCGCCCTCGATGCGGCGGCGCTGGGCTATGCCGAGCGCGACCTCGCCCGCCTCGCCGAGGCGGGGCCCGAGCTCCCGGCGGAGGCGCGCACGGCCCGCCTGTGGGTGGACGCCCCTGCGCCCGGCGACGTGATGTGCCCGCTGGGGATGCACGGCCGCTCCAAGAAGCTCTCGGATCTTCTGGGCGCCGAGCGCATCCCCGTCTCGGAGCGCACGCGGGTGCCCGTGGTGCGCACCGCGCCGGGCGGGGCGGTGGCCTGGGTGGGCGGCGTGCGGCTCGACGAGCGATTCAAGTGCACGCCCGCCACGCGTATACTGGTAGTATTAACTATCCTGCCTGCGACCGCCGCGAGCACGGCGCACGAGCCGGCGCGACAGGGCAACGCCTAAGAGAAGGGGCAAGCATGGGCACGCAGCAAAACGACATCGAGTCCGTCATCCTCAGCGAGTCCGCCATCTCCGAGATCGTCCAGCGGATGGGTGCCGAGATCACGCGCGACTACCAGGGCCGCGACCTGGTGCTCATCGCGGTGCTCCGCGGCGCCGTGGTGTTCATGGGCGACCTCATGCGCGCCATCGACCTGCCGCTCGCGATCGACTTCATGGCGGTCTCGAGCTACGGCGCCAACGCCAAGAGCTCGGGCATCGTGCGCATCGTCAAGGATCTGGACATGGACATCAAGGGGCGCGACGTGCTCATCGTCGAGGACATCCTCGATTCGGGCCTCACGCTCAAGTACCTGATGAAGAACCTGTCCAGCCGCGGCCCGGCCTCGCTCGAGGTGGCGACCTTCCTGTGGAAGGACGTCGAGGGCAAGCAGGCCGCCATCGATCCCAAATACGTGGGCGCGCACTGCCCCGACGCGTTCGTGGTGGGCTACGGGCTCGATTACGCCGAGCACTACCGCAACCTCCCCTATGTGGGGATTCTCAAACCGGAGGTCTATTCATAGTGTTCTCGCTTGCAACGGGCGCGCGCATGGCGCGAGGCATCGCGCGCGCCGCAGAAGATGATGGGGCCCGCGGCACGGAGCCCGAGCGGCCCGCGTCCGGCGCGCCGCGCGACGAGGCGCCCTCGCCGCATGACGGGTCCGGCGCCCAGCGGCATGACGGCCGCGGCGCGCGGCGGGACGAGGGCGGCCTCGTCGACCGCATGTTCCCGCTCGACGAGCGCCCCGCCGGCGGCGGCCCGGGCGGAGAGCCCTCCCCCTCGCGGGCGAACTGGCTCTACCTGCTCGTCGCCGCTGCGCTCGTGGCGTACGTGATATTCAACATGGTGCATCCGCTCGAGTCCGGCCCCGCGCCCGTTGAGCTCACCACCAACCAGCTGGTCGAGGCCGTCGAGGCCGATCGCGTGGACGAGCTCACCTACACGGTGGCCTCGGGCGGCGTCACGGGAACGTTCTGGCCCGAGGACGCCCAGAAGGACGAGAAGGGCGCCTACAGCGAGGATGATCTGGAGCGCTTCACCTCGATCTACGTGGGCTCCGACTCGCTCAACGAGCTCATGGCGGCCCACCCCGGCACCTCCTACGAGATCGACACCTCCAACCCCGACTTCTGGAGCGATGTGCTCGTCGGCGTGGTGCCCACGCTGCTGCTCCTGGGCGTCATGTTCTACTTCATGCGCCAGATGATGGGCGCCAACAACAAGGCGATGCAGTTCGGCAAGACCAACGCCGCGACCACCGAGGCCACGCGTCCCAAGGTCAAGTTCAAGGACGTTGCCGGCATCGACGAGGCGGTCGAGGAGCTGGAGGAGATCCGCGACTTCCTCACCGACCCCGAGCGCTACCGCAAGCTGGGCGCCAAGATCCCGCGCGGCGTGCTTCTGGTGGGCCCTCCGGGCACGGGCAAGACGCTTCTGGCCAAGGCCGTGGCCGGCGAGGCGGGCGTGCCGTTCTTCTCGATCTCGGGCTCGGACTTCGTGGAGATGTTCGTGGGCGTGGGCGCCTCCCGCGTGCGCGACCTGTTCAAGGAGGCCAAGGCCCAGGCGCCCTCGATCATCTTCATCGACGAGATCGACGCGGTGGGCCGTCAGCGCGGCGCGGGCCTGGGCGGCGGGCACGACGAGCGCGAGCAGACCCTGAACCAGCTGCTCGTCGAGATGGACGGCTTCGAGGAGACGGAGAGCGTGATCCTCATCGCCGCCACCAACCGCCCCGACATCCTCGATCCGGCGCTGCTGCGCCCCGGGCGCTTCGACAGGCAGATCACCGTCGACCGCCCCGATGTGGCGGGCCGCGAGCAGATCCTCAGGGTGCACGGGCGGAACAAGCCGCTCGCCGACGACGTGCGCTACGACAAGCTCGCACAGCTCACCGTGGGCTTCACGGGTGCCGACCTGGCGAACCTCATGAACGAGTCCGCGCTGCTCGCCGCGCGCCGCAAGAAGAGCCTCATCTCGATGGCCGAGGTCGAGGAGTCCATGGAGCGCGTGGTCGCCGGCCCGCAGCGCAAGAGCCGCGTCATGACTGAGCGCGAGCGCACCACCATCGCCTACCACGAGAGCGGCCACGCGCTCGTGGGGCACATCCTCGAGCACTCCGATCCGGTGCACAAGATCTCGATCGTGAGCCGCGGCCAGGCGCTCGGCTACACCATGCAGCTGCCCACCGAGGACCATTTCCTCAAGACCAAGAACGAGATGCTCGACGAGCTGGCGGTCTTTCTGGGCGGACGCGTTGCCGAGGAGCTCATGTGCGACGACATCACCTCCGGCGCCAGCAACGACCTCGAGCGCGCGACCAAGATGGCGCGCGAGATGGTGACGCGCCTCGGGATGAGCGAGGAGCTGGGCACGCAGGTCTTCGGCGAGGCGCAGCACCAGGTGTTCCTGGGGCGCGACTACGCCGACCACCAGGACTACTCCGAGGAGACGGCCCGCCGTATCGACGCCGAGGTGCAGCGCATCATGCGCGAGGCGCATCGCCGCGCCGAGGCGATCCTCTCGGCCCGCCGCGATCAGCTCGACCTCATGGCCGAGGTGCTGCTGGAGCGCGAGACCGTGGAGGGCGAGACCGTCGAGGCGCTGCTCGACAACGAGTGGGACGCCTATCTCGAGCGCGAGGCCTCCCGCGCCGATGCGGCCTCGACGGGCGCCGACGCCTCGGCGGGCGCCCGGACCGCCTGCGCGCCGCGCATGACGCAGGAGGAGCTTGAGGAGGACGCCGCGCGCTACGCCGAGGCGGCCATCGCCGCCGAGGACGAAGCCCTGCGCGAGCAGGCCTCCCGCGCCTCGGCGCACGCCGAGGACGGGGATGGGGAGGACGGCGCCGCGTAGGCGACGCCGCACGCCCCGGATATCAGCCATATCGGCTATCAGATGAGAGGGGATGCGTCCATGCTGAACGAATCGATGTACGCCTACGGGGTGGAGCCCTCGGTCATCCGCGAGATCTTCACCTACGCCAACCAGCGCAAGGCCGAGATCGGCGCCGACAACGTGTTCGATTTCAGCCTGGGCAACCCGAGCGTCCCCGCCCCGGCGGCGGTGCGCGCCTCCATCGAGCGCTCGCTGACCGAGGTCCCGCCCGCCGAGCTGCACGGCTACACGCCCGCGCCGGGCCTGCCCGCCGCGCGTGAGGCGGTCGCCGCCTCGCTCAACCGGCGGTTCGGCACCTCCTACACGGCGTCCAACGTGTTCATGACCGTGGGCGCGGCAGCCTCCGTCTCCTGCACGATCCGCGCGGTGGCGTGCCCGGGTGACGAGGTGATCGTCATCACGCCGTACTTCCCGGAGTACCGCGTGTGGATCGAGGCAGCCGGCGCCGTCTGCGTCGAGGTCCCCGCCGACCCGCAGACGTTCCAGGTGGACGCTTCCGCGGTCGCGGCGGCCATCGGTCCGCGCACGGCCGCGGTGATCATCGATTCGCCCAACAACCCCACGGGCGCCGTGTACCCCCGCGCCACGCTCGACGCGCTCGCCGCGGTGCTGCGCGCGGCCAACGAGGAGCGTGCCGCCGCCGCGCCCTCCGCGGACGCGCCCGCGGCCCAGCCCATCGTCCTCGTTTCCGACGAGCCCTATCGCGAGATCACCTACGGTGCCGAGGTTCCCTGGGTGCCGGATGTCTACGAGCACACCGTGGTGTGCTACTCCTACAGCAAGGCGCTCTCGCTGCCCGGCGAGCGCGTGGGCTGGGTGCTGGTGCCCGACACCATGCCCGGCGCCGATCGCGTGATGGCGGCCGTGGCCGGCGCCGCCCGCGCGCTGGGGTTCGTGTGCGCGCCGGCGCTGTTCCAGAGGGTCGTGGCCGATTGCGTGGACGAGCCGTCCGATGTGGCGGCCTACGCGCGCAACCGCGATCTGCTCACCCGCGCCCTCGATGAGTACGGCTACACCTATGTCCAGCCGGACGGCGCCTTCTACCTCTGGGTGCGCGCCCTCGAGCCGGACGCCCAGGCGTTCTGCGAGCGCGCCCGCGCCCTGGAGCTTTTGCCCGTGCCGTCGGACAGCTTCGGCGTCACGGGCTGGGTGCGCGTGGGCCACTGCGTTGCGCCCGAGGTGATCGAGCGCTCGCTGCCCGCTTGGAAGCGGCTCGCCGAGAGTTACCGCTAACGCGCCGGCTCAGCGTGAGGTCTTTCGATAACGTGACGGCATTCTGACGCGCCCGCCCCGCCGATGTGCTACCGTGTGCGGGACATCGCACGCGAACGAGGAGGTCTGCTGTGCCCTACCAGATCAAGACCGATATCCACACCCATACGCTGTTCTCGCGCCATGCCTACTCGACGATCGGCGAGAACGTGGCCGCAGCTCGCGCGGCGGGGCTGGAGCTTCTGGGCTCGGCGGACCATTTCAGCGCCATGCTCTTCCCCGAGCAGCATATCCGCAACTTCCAGTTCTTCATGAACCAGCGCGCCTGGCCACGCGTGTGGGACGGGGTCGTCGTGCTGCGCGGCATGGAGGCGGATATCGTGTCGCTCGACGGGGCGCTCTTCGGACAGGACATCGCCTGCCCGCTCTCCATCGTGGACCGCCCGTACAAGCTCGACCTGCCGCTGTTCGATCGCGTGGTCGAGGAGCTGGACTACGTGGTGGCGAGCGTGCACAACGGCGCCTTCACCCAGGGTGCGAGCATCGCCCAGACCACTGCGATGTACTGCGCGGCCCTGGAGAACCCGCACGTGTTCGTGCTGGGGCATGCGGGCCGCGCGGGCATCCCCTTCGATCTGGACGAGGTGCTGGGCCAGGCAAAGCGCCTGGGCAAGCTCATCGAGATCAACAACCACAGCTTCGACGGCGGCGGCCGTCATCGCGACACCTGCCGCGCCATCGCCGAGCGCTGCGCCGAGCTGGGTGTGGGCATCACGGTCTCGAGCGACGCGCACGTGGCGCCGGCCATCGGACGCTTCCCGCACGCCGAGGGACTGCTGGAGGAGATCCACTTCCCCCAGGAGCTCATCATGAACCGCGACCGCGCCACCCTGGTGGGGGCGCTCGCGGCCTCCGGCGTGGCCGACCTCGCCGCCGAGCTGGCGTAGGCGCCCGCGCTCGTACCGCGCCCGGGCGCTCGCACCGCGCTTGGCCGATCGATCGCGCCCGGATGCGCCCGGTGCGCCG
The DNA here is from genome assembly GCA_963931435.1 of uncultured Coriobacteriaceae bacterium. Taxonomy (GTDB): domain Bacteria; phylum Actinomycetota; class Coriobacteriia; order Coriobacteriales; family Coriobacteriaceae; genus Coprousia. Next base: position 2,226,770 of record OZ007012.1, on the reverse strand, counting down.
GGACGGGTCCGTCCCTTCCCTGCCCGCGTTCGTCGCCTCGCTCCATCCGCTCTCTCCCGGGCGCGGAGCCACGCGGGGCGCGGCATCAGAAAGAGAGAGGAGAGCTATGCTCACCCGAACCTTCGACGAGGATCTCGACCGCGCCGTGGCCTTCCATGGGCACCTGTGCGCCGGACAGGTCATCGGCACGCGCATGGCGCGCCTCGCGCTCACCTACTTCCATATCGATGACGCCGACAGCTACCGCGACCTGGTCGCGTTCGTCGAGTGCGACCGGTGCCTCGCCGACGCGGTGACCGTGGTGGCCAACTGCCATCTCGGGCGCCGCCGCCTCAAGTGGTACGACTACGGCATCATGTCGGCGAGCTTCTACGACATGGCCTCCGAGCGCGCGATTCGCGTCTCGCAGCGCGCGGACGCGCCGCACTGCCCGCATGAGGCCGATCCGCGTGCCTTTTTCGCAGACATCCCCGATCGCGACCTGTTCACGGTGCACGAGGTGGACCTGCCCGATCTTCGGCCCGAGGACCTGCCGAACGGGTCGCGCAAGACGCTTGCCTGCGAGATGTGCGGCGAGCGCGTCCACGATGGGCGCGCCATCGAGCGCAACGGGCACGTGTACTGCCGGCGCTGTGCGGGGGAGCACGTGTACTACGTGGTGGGGCGCAAGCTCTCGATGGAGGATGTGGAGGCCGGCGTCTAGCGTCCCTGCCCTCCGCTCACCCGCCTGACAAAACCGTTAGGCGGCATCCACGAGGTCCCCATAATCCGCTTACCGTCCCCTGATATCCTGTCGAAGGCGGCTCGTCCGCCCATGAAATCGCCCATCATCCTCCGAGACGAGGTGCATCCATGGTTCAGGGACCGGTAGCCGGACTTCGCGCGGCGCTCAGACGCCTGCCGCTGGTCGCCCTCCTGGTGCTCGCTACCTTCACCCTCGCCATGGCATCGGTGCTCGTGTGCCGCTATCAGCAGAAGCGCATGGATACCGGCGCCGACCCCGCGCCGGCGTTCGAGAGCGTGCTGGCGAGCAGCGAGGTGTACGCCTCCGAGCTGCCGCGCACGGGGCGCTTCGAGGCGCAGATCGCCTACAGCGTCCTCGACGGCGGCGACGTCTCGACGAGCGTCACCTGGGACGACGCGTGGTTCTCGCAGGACGAGGCCGTCTACAATCATGAGCTGGCGCGCGTGGCGAGCGTGATCTCGGCGCTGGCCTATGCCGAGTCGAACCACTACCAGGAGTCGTATTCCGCTCCCGCCTATATGGAGGACGCGCTGGCCAAGCTGGGCTTCAGCGAGGTCTCGACCGAGTCCTACCGCTATCGCAGCGAGGTGGTGGACCAGGTGCTCAACGTGTTCACGCAGGACGAGGACACGGTCGCCTATACCATCGCGCGCAAGGCGCTCGTCGCGTCCGATGGCGCCGAACGCGATCTCATCCTGGTCGCGGTGCGCGGCAGCTACGGGTCGGAGTGGCTGAGCAACCTCGATTTCATGGTGGGCGGCAGCGCCTCGAGCGCCGCGGAAGCCATCGTGGATGCCGCGCGCGCCGGTATCGCGCCGGAGCGGGAGGACATCGAGGCCGCGGAGGCGGAGGCCGTCGAGCGCGCCGACCACCCTGGCTACACCGTGGCCGCGCAGGAGGTCTGCCGCGCGCTCGAGCCCTGGATCGCGGACAGCCATGAGCGCGGTCGTGAGGTCTCGCTGGTGCTTGTGGGGCACAGCCGGGGCGGGGCGGTGGCGAACCTCGCTGCCGCGCTGGAGCTCGACGTGCGCGCCGCGGCGCAGGAAGGCGTGCAGATCACGGACGTTGAGTCCGCCGCGATGCTGGGTGCGGGCGATGTCGTGTGCGCCTACACGTTCGCGGCTCCGCGCGTGACGGTGCGCGCCGACGCGCACGATGCGCGCTATGCAAGCGTGTTCAACATCATCCATCCCGCCGACCTGATGCCCTCCCTGCCCTTGGGGGCTTGGGGGTACGAGCGCTACGGCCAGGACCTGATGCTGCCCGCGCAAGGGGATGACGGGTTCGAGGGGCGCTATGCGCGCATGCAGGAGGCGTTCGTCGAGGTCATGGGCTGCGAGAGCACCTTCGATCCCGGCCAGGTCGAGGCCATCGCGAGCTTGGTGGAGAGCGTGCGCCGCGCGGTGCCCACGGCAGCCGACCTCGCCACGCCCGCCGGCGTGACCTCCGTGCTCGGCGCCTGCGCTGCGAGTATCAACCCGGTGACCGTGCTGGAGGGGCACTACCCGAGCGTCTACATCGCGTGGATGCAGGCGCTCACCGGCGCCGAGCTGGTGCGGGGCTGACGCGCGCCCCGTCAGGCGCGCGCGAGCACCGCGACCGTCTCGATGTGCTCGGTGTGCGGGAACATGTCCACGGGTACGATCCGCTCGAGCGCGTAGCCCGCGCGGCCCAGATGCTCGAGGTCACGCACCTGCGTGACGGGATTGCAGCTCACGTAGACGATGCGCCGCGGCGCGAGCGCCCCTGCGGCGTCGAGGAACTCCGGGGTCGATCCGGCGCGCGGCGGGTCGAGGCACAGTACATCCACCTGCTCTCCCGCCTGCGCCGCCCGGCGCAGGTAGCTGGTGGCGTCTTCGGCGACGAAGCGTACCGGGGGCTGCGCGCCGCCGGGCTCCCCGCTGTCCGGGGCGTCGTCTTCCACCACCGAGAAGCCGTTGAGGCGGGCGTTGCGCCGCGCGTCGGCGATGCCGGACGAGTTGCGCTCCACGCCCACGAGCCGCACGGGCCCGCCTGCGTCGGCCGCTTCGCGCGCGGCGACGATGCCGATGGTTCCGCTGCCGCAGTAGGCGTCCAGCAGCACCTCTCCCTCCTGCAGGTCCATGCCGTCGACAGCCAGCTGGTAGAGCACCTCGGTCTGGGCGGGGTTGGTCTGGTAGAACGCGCCGGGCGAGATCTCGAACGTGCAGCCCAGCAGCTCGTCGCGCATGGTCTCATCGCCGGCGACGTGGTAGGTGCGCGGCCCCCAGATGGCGTTGCCGGGGCGGGTGTTCACGTTGAGGGAGACGCCGGTGACGCGCGGGTCGAGGGCCATGGCCGCATGGGCGAGCTCGTCGATCCGCGGGACGTCGCGGTTGGCGGCGACCACGGTGAGCAGTCCCTCGCCGCTGCGCCAGCCGAGGCGCAGCACGGCGTGGCGGAGAAGCCCGCGGCGCGTGTCCTCGTTGTAGGCGGTGATTCCCAGCTCGCCGGCGATGCGGGCCACCTCGTTGAGGATCCGCCGCGCGCCGGGAGCCTCGACCGCGCAATCGGGCGCGGGGACGATGCGGTGCGTCCCCGCCGCGAAGAACCCGGCCCGGACCGTGCGGCCCTCGCCGGGCGCGAAGGGCGTCGCCGCCTTGTAGCGAAACGCGCGCGGCGCCGCCAGCTTGCCCTCGGCGGCGGTCACCGTGCGCGCGGCGACGACCTCGGCGGGACCCGGCTCGAGCGCATCCGTCTCGACGCGCGCGGCGCGCATCCCGAGCACCGCCTCGGGGGCGATGCCCCACCCCATGCGCGCGATGAGCGGCGCGAACAGCGCGTCGACGATCTCCTGCTTGCGGGCGAGCTGCTTTGTATAGGGCATGCCCAGCCATGCGCACCCGCCGCATGCGTGCATGATGGGACAGGGGCCCGCGGAGGCCTTTCGGGCGCGGCGGCTGGCGGCGTTGCTGGGCGTGCGCGGATGCGGCGCGCGGGATGTGCGGTGGGGCATGCGGGACCTTTTCTTATGGGAAGGGTTCTGGTGGCTCCAATATAGCGCAGGCGGCGCCGCATGGCGTGTGGATGCGATGTACGCGTGCCATCGCGGCAGGGGATTCGGGGTACCATGTCCATCATGCACATGCCGCGCGCGTTGCAGGTCACCGGCCGTATGGTGCCTGCATAGCGCACTGAGATAGGAAGGCGCCGCCGTGCTCGAACTCAAGGGGATCACCAAGGACTATCCGTCGGGCGACACCGTCGTCCACGCGCTCAAGGGCATATCGGTGGCGTTTCGCGACCAGGAGTTCGTGAGCATCCTCGGCCAGTCCGGCTGCGGCAAGACCACGCTCCTGAACATCATCGGCGGCCTCGACCAGTACACCCGGGGCGACCTCGTCATCAACGGCCGCTCCACCAAGAGCTACCTCGACCGCGATTGGGACACCTACCGCAACCACAGCGTCGGGTTCGTCTTCCAGAGCTACAACCTCATCCCGCATCAGACGGTCATCGCCAACGTCGAGATGGCGCTCGTGCTCTCGGGGACGCCCAAGGCGGAGCGGCGCCGCCGCGCCGAGGAGGCGCTGTGCCGCGTGGGCCTGGGCGATCACCTCAAGAAGAAGCCCAACCAGCTCTCGGGCGGGCAGATGCAGCGCGTCGCCATTGCCCGCGCCATCGTCAACGACCCCGAGATCATCCTGGCCGACGAGCCCACCGGCGCCCTCGACACCGAGACCTCCGTCGAGGTCATGGAGATCTTGAAGGAGCTCTCGCGCGACCGGCTGGTGATCATGGTCACGCACAACCCCGAGCTCGCCGAGAAGTACTCCGACCGCATCGTGCGCATCTCGGACGGCCTCATCCTGAGCGACACCGATCCGGTGGATCCCGCGCGCGAGCGCCTCACTCCCGAGCAGATCCAGGCCCACGCCGTCGCCGACGCCAAGAAGGGCAAGCGCTCGATGGGATTCCGCCAGGCGCTCGCGCTCTCGTTCACCAACCTCATGACCAAGAAGGGTCGGACGTTCCTCACGGCGTTCGCCGGCTCGATCGGCATCATCGGCATCGCGCTCATCCTCTCGCTTTCGGACGGTGCGCAGAACTACATCGCCGAGACCGAGGAGTCCACGATGGGGAGCTACCCGCTCACCATCAACGCCACCAGCATGGATATGGCGAGCATGATGAGCTCGATGATGGGCTCGGCGGCGAGCGCCGCCACCGAGGCGGCCGACGGCGAGGTGATCTCGCGCGACCTGGTGACCGACATGATCACCGGCGCGGCGGCCGGCTCCAACGAGAACGACATGCGCGCCATCAAGGAGTGGCTGGAGAGCAACCCCGGCGATATCGACAGCTTGGTGACCGATATCAAGTACAGCTACGACACCCCCATCAACCTGTACGCGTCCGACACCTCCGAGGGTCCCGTGCAGGTGAACCCGGCCACCGTCATGGATGCGCTGGGGATGAGCATGAGCGACACGCAGTCCGAGATGGTCTCGTCGATGGGGTCGTCCTACGACGTGTTCAACGAGCTGGGGCCCAACCGCGACGCATGGTCGCGCGACTTCACGATCGAGGCGGGGCGCCTGCCCGAGGCGTGGAACGAGGTCATCCTGCTCACCGACGAGAACGGGCGCGTGAGCGACTACACGCTCTACGCGCTGGGGCTGCTCGATCAGGGCGAGCTGCGCGGCATGATGACCGACGTGCTGGCCGGCAACAAGATCGAGGCGGCCGAGCAGACAAGCTACAGCTATGACGACCTGCTGAACCTCGCCTTCAAGCTGGTGCCCGAGGCCGACAAGTACGCCGAGCAGGCCGATGGCACCTGGGCCGACATGAGCGATGACGAGGCCTACATGACCGATGTCGTCAACGCGGCCGAGGAGGTCAAGGTCGTCGGCATCGCACGGCAGACCGAGGACTCGAGCCTCTCCAACTGGGGCATGGTGCTCTATACGCCCGAGCTCACCGAGCACGTGATCGAACTCGATGATGCCAGCGCGGTGGTCAAGGCACAGGAGGACGACCCCACCACCGACGTGTTCACGGGGCTGCCGTTCTCGGACAACGTGGGCGTGAGCCTCACCATGGACGAGATCGAGGCGATGCTCGCGCAGATGTCCGGCGACCAGGCCACGCAGCTGCAGGGCTACATCGACGGCATGCGCGAGGAGGGCATGAGCGACGAGGACATCGCCGTCGCGTTCTCCGAGCAGATGAGCAAGCAGACCGACAACGCTACCTACGAGGGCAACCTGGAGAAGCTGGGCAAGACGAGCCTCGACGATCCTTCCAAGATCAGCATCTACCCCGTCGATTTCGAGGCCAAAGAGGCCATCGACGGGCTCATCGACGATTACAACGAGCAGATCCGCGCGTCAGGCGAGGGCACCGAGATCCAGTACACCGATATCGTGGGCATGCTCATGTCGAGCGTGACGAGTATCGTGAACGCCATCACCTACATCCTGATCGCGTTCGTGGCCATCTCGCTCGTGGTGAGCTCCATCATGATCGGCATCATCACCTACATCAGCGTGCTCGAGCGCACCAAGGAGATCGGCATCCTGCGCGCCATCGGTGCGAGCAAGAAGGACGTGAGCCGCATCTTCACGGCCGAGACGTTCATCATCGGGTTGGTGAGCGGGCTTTTGGGCATCGGCGTGACGGTGGCGCTCGACATCCCCGTGAACATGATCATCTTCGCGGTCGCAGGGGTGGAGAATCTCGCCGCGGTGCCCGTCGGCGCCGGTGCGGTGCTGGTGGTCATCTCGGTGGTGCTCTCCTGGGTCGCGGGGTTGGCGCCCAGCCGCATGGCGGCGAAGAAGGATCCGGTCACCGCCCTGCGCACCGAGTAGCCGGCTTTCCTGGCGCCGCATCTCGGCTTTCGATCGTCGCTCGTACCTGTGTATCGAGCAGGCTCGGGCTGGTTCCCGGTCACCGGGACGGTCCTCGGGCGGCTCCCGGCGCTTAGCGGCCTGCGGCCTCGCTGCGCGATGCGCGCCATGAGCCGTCCGAGGCCCCCGGCGCGCCGCGCTCCCGATGGCGATTGGGGCTCTGATTGGCCGCCGCGCCGCGCGAGGCTCGACGAACTCGACGCCTCGACAAAGAGAAACGTCGAGAACTCGACAAAACTTCTGTCGAGTTCTCGACGTTTTGTTGCATCAAGTTCTCGACATGGGTACGCTGATACATGGATGCAGCCGAGTTGGAGAGAGAGGTGCAAGATGGCGATTCCCGTCAACCTCGACGATCTGATCAATCTGCGCACAGTTGAATCGACGCGTGTCGAGTTCAAGGCCGGGTTCAATCCCAACCCCATCATCCATACCATCTGCGCTTTCGCCAATGATATCGACAACATCGGCGGCGGCTACATCGTCATCGGCGTCGAGGAGAAGAACGGTTCTCCGGTGTTCCCCCTCAAAGGCATCGATCAGGCGGAAGTGGATGATATTCTCAAGCGGCTTGTGGGGCTCTGCCACCAGATCGAACCGCTCTACAACCCTATAGTCGAACCCGTGCGCTATCAAGGTGCGTACCTGATCGTCATCTGGGCGCCCGGCGGATTTGGAAGGCCCTACAAGGCGTCGCGCGATGTTTTGGCGAGAGGCTCGAGTGACAAGCGCTACTACATCCGCAAGTTCAGCAGCACCGTCGTGGCCTCTCCGCAGGAGGAGCGCGAGCTGTTCTACGCATCGAGTGATATCCCGTTCGATGACCGCCCCAATCTCGTTGCCGAGGTTTCTGACTTGGATCTCGGCCTTATGCGCGAGCATCTTGCGCAGGTTGGCAGCTCTCTGGCGGAACGTGCACCACAGCTCGGTGTCGAGGAACTGGCGGATGACCTGCAGCTGCTTGCCGGTCCGCCTGAGGCGCGTCATCCTCGCAACGTCGGTATCCTCATGTTCTGCGAGCGCCCCGAACGGTTCTTCCGCTATGCTCGCATCGAGGTGGTCGACATGCCCGATCCCACGGGTCAGGGTATGACCGAGATGGCGTTTGCCGGCCCCATCCAACGCCAACTGCGCGACGCGCTCGCCTATATCGAGAGCTACGTCATCAAGCGCAAGACGTTCAAGCGGGATGATCGGGCGGAGTCAGAGGTGGTGAGCAACTATCCGTTCAAGGCGGTCGAGGAGATCCTTTCCAACGCGGTCTACCACCGGTCCTACCAGATCAACGAACCCATCGTGGTGCGGATCACGCCGGAGTCACTCGAGGTGACGAGCTATCCGGGATTCGATCGCAGCATCACCGACGAGGACATCAAAAACCATCGGTTCCGCGCGCGCATCTATCGCAACCGCCGCATCGGCGATTTCCTGAAGGAGCTGCGACTCGTCGAGGGGCGCAACACGGGTTATCCCATGGTATTCGAAGCGCTGGCTGAGAACGGTTCTGGCAATCCGGTGTTCGAGATGGATGAGAACCGCGGATACCTGTCGGTGACGCTTCCTGTGCACCCCGCATTTAGGGAGAAGAGCGCCGCGGAGGGGCGCGCCAAGAGGCGTGCCGAGGAGTATGAGGCCCGTGTGCTGGATGCGTTGAACGCGGCGGACGGACCGCTCTCCTTGACGGAGCTTGCGCGAGCGCTTGGCTACAAGGGGATCACCCGGCGCCTTTCGGGGGCCGTGGAGGCGTTGGTCGCAGCGGGTGCGGTGGAGGCGATACCAGATCCCTCGCCGGCTCGACCGCGCTTTGCACCGCGAGATCGATAAGGGTCCACGTTGGAGCGGCGGTATGGCGGAGCTGCCGGTTCTTTAAAAGCGGCAGGCCAGCTCTGCCAATTTTAGAGAATATGGGACTGCGCAGCGCCGCGCCACGCGCAATTGAAGATAGCCGCGATTCCGCGTGACAGGCGTCTACAGGTCGCGGTAGTCGATGAGCTTGAGGTCGGGTTGCGCCTCGAGCCAGGCGCGCAGCTCGGGCGAGATGAGCGCGTCGACCTCCTTGGTGCGGTCGGTGGTGAGCGACGAGTTTTCAAGAATGAACTGGTCCAGGTAGCCGGGGTGGGCTACGAAGACGACGGTCTCGCCATCGGCCATGCCCTCGACGGTCTCCTTGATGCAGGCAGCGGGGTCGTAGCCGGGGGTCATGGAGCGCAGGACCATCCGCACGGGCGTCGACCCGCAGACAACGGTGGCGGTGGGGTCAAACGAGGCGGGCTGGTTCTTGTAGCCGTGCCGCTCGGCCACGTAGGCGATGGCACGGTTGAGGTTGTCGCTCATCACGGCGTGCGCCTCAAAGTAGTCGGGGTCGCGCCCCACGACCTCGAGGAAGCGCGCAAGTTGCGCCTCGATCTCGGTTACGGCCTCGTCAAAGTCTACGAAGTCCTCGCCCTCCTTGTACTTGGCGCGATACTCGCGGCTGCTCTTAAAGCAGCCGTCCGGCCCGAGTAGGCTGGGAATCTGGGCGGGGTCGGCGCACGGTCGCCCCAGGCAGACGTTGGTGTGCTGGCCGATGGCAATATCGGCGTAGCGCACCCACTCGACGCCCCGGGCCGTCTCGGGCATGTTGGGCATAACGCCAACCGACCGTACGAGACCCTCGTGCACGGTGCGGGCGATGCCGACGTTGACGGCGTAGGAATAGCCGATATCGTCGGCGCGGATGAGCAGTTGCTTCATGGGTACCTCCTTAAACGCGATATGACCATAGTGACAGGTTTATCTGCCGTGGGGCAAACAAACCTGTCGTTTTCGTCATGCAGATGGACTAGGCGTTGGCGGCCGCCGCGGCGCGCGCGTCCTCAGCGAGCTGCTCCTTGGTAAAGCCAAAGAGGTAGGTCACCACGGCAGAGATGAGGAGCGCGGCAATGAGGATGACGGCGATGATGCCCATGATGCCGCCGCTCGCGCCCATGTTGAACATGAACGCGCCGATAAGGTCGCCCGCCGCGCCGCCGATCGGCGCCAGCACCACGAGCGCGATAGGGGTCATGATGACGAGCGTGAGGAAGGGGACAAAGACCGTTGCGAGCATGTCGGGGATGAGCCGCTTCAGGAACTTCTCAATTTGCCACAGCACCGGCATGCACAGCATGATGGGCAAAACGGTTTGCGCGTAGTTGTTTGCGGCGGCGGGAAGCCCATAGATTGAAATGGTGGTCGTGCCTGCCTCGGCAGCCGCGGTAACGGCGTTGACGAAATCCGGCATGATGAGCACGCCGCCCATGAGGATGCCGACCTGCTGCGAGGCGCCAAGCTGCTTTGCCGCCGACCAGCCAAGCGCGATGGGCAGGAAGTAGAAGCCGGCGTTGAAGAGCCACGTGTTGAACAGGTTATAAAGATCGCTGTCAACAGCCCAGATGTTGAGCATGTTGGGGCCGCATACCATGGCAACGGTGCGGCAGAAAGCCGAGGCCATCATGATGGGGATGATCTGCACCATCGACTTCGAGACGTAGTTGAGCACGGCGAGCCCGATGTTCTTGGGTGTAAGGGGTCCGTGCACGCCGGGATCGAGGTTCTCGTCGATGCCGCCGTCTCCAGGAACGCCGAGCTTCACCGCCTCAGCGTAGACCTTGGGCACGTTCTGGCCGATGATGACCTGGTACTGGCCGCCCGACCACTGCGCGCCGAGCACGCCGTAGAGCCCGGAGTTCTCCGACTCGATGGGCTCGCCCTTCTGCACGCGGTCTAAGAGGTAGCGGATGTGCGTGGTAAAGCGGGCGTAGGCAAACGATTGCCGGTCGACGGGTGTGCCCAGCTCGCGCTCGAGCGCCTCGGTGGCGGCCGGCACCATCCTCGCAGATGGCGGCGTTGTTGTTGATGCGCTGGATGGCTCTCACGGGCGTTCCTTCGACAGGCGAGCGGGGTGGTGCGCTGCAGGCGCGGATGCCCGCCCAGATGTTCGGGGTGCCGCTGCGACCCGTCGCCCATTTCGAGGGCGGGGCGCGGGCAGCATGGTTCCCGTGCATCGCGTTGGCGCGTTGCCAAGGGGAGGGGTCGGTTCAAGCCGGGAAAAGCCTTGATAAAAGCCAAGGTAGCGTCAATTTGTGCAGAGGATGCGGAGAACGGCGAATCCCGTTCTTCCCGTCAATATCTCAAAACTTTTAACTAAAATGCTTTAACTAAGTTTTTTGAAAGAACGCTCGGGCTGCGCAAACGCGCAACCGGGCGCTCGAGATCAGGACGGGATCGTCCGGAAGGGACTGAACATGGATTTCGAGAAGCTGCGCGAGGTTGTGTCCGAGACCGTCGGTTGCGACATCGAGAAGGTCACCCGCGAGGCCACGCTTGAGGAGGACCTCGGCGCCGATTCGCTGGCCGCCATGGAGCTCGTGATGGCGCTCGAGGAGGCCTTCGACTGCGAGATCGACGACTCCGCGCTCGATCAGTTTAAGACCGTGGGCGACATCGCCGCGTACCTGGAGGAGAAGGCCGCGTAGCCCAGAGGCTGCCGCGGGGCACCGAGTGGGCGCAGGCCCCTCGGTGCCATTTTTTATTGAAGCGCGTCCGCGCCGGCTGCGGGGCGCCGGGGAAGGAGAGAGGACATGGGACTGAAGAAGCAAGACATATACGACCTCATGGATCGCTTTGAGAAGGGCGGCATCGCGCGCATGAAGCTCGTCTGCGGCGACACCGAGCTGGAGCTTGAGCGCGAGGCGCGCCCTGCCGCCCCGGCGCCCTTCATGCCGATGCCGGCTCCCCTGGCGCCTGCCGCCGCTCCGGCGGCCACTCCCGCCGCGGCGGCCGCGCCCGAGTCCGCGCCCGTCGAGGCGCCCGCCGCGCCCGCGGTCGAGGGTCCGTGCATCACGGCGCCCCTGGTGGGCACCTTCTACGTGGCGCCCTCGCCCGACAAGGACCCCTACGTGCAGCCCGGCGACCACGTGAAGAGCGGCGACACGGTGTGCCTGCTCGAGGCCATGAAGATGATGAGCGAGGTCACCGCACCGTGCGACTGCGTGATCGAGGAGATCATCGCCACCGACGGCGAGCTGGTCTCGTTCGGCGCCCCGCTCATCCGCTACCGCGAAGACTAGCGCGAGGCGACCGACATGTTCAAACGCATTCTCATCGCCAACCGCGGCGAGATCGCCGTGCGCGTGTTCCGCGCATGCCGCGAGCTGGATATCGAACCGGTGGTGGTGTACTCCGAGGCCGATGCCAACGCCCTGCACGTGCAGCTCGCCGAGCATGCCTACTGCATCGGGCCGGCGCCTTCGGCCCAGAGCTACCTCAACGTGGACGCGATCCTGACCGTCGCCCGCGCCGCCGGGTGCGACGCGATACACCCCGGTTACGGCTTCCTCTCCGAGAACGCCGAGTTCGCCGACTGCTGCGCGCGTGAGGGCATCGCCTGGATCGGCCCGTCCGGCGACGTGATCCGCACCATGGGCAACAAGGCCGCCGCGCGCGAGCTCATGAAGAGCGCCGGCGTGCCGGTGGTGCCGGGCTCGGATGGCTCGGTGGCGAGCGTCGAGGAGGCCCGCGCCGTGGCCGACGAGATCGGCTACCCGGTGCTCATCAAGGCCGCCGCCGGCGGCGGCGGGCGCGGTATGCGCAAGGTGTTCGACCCCGCGCAGTTCGACGACCTGTTCGAGGAGGCCCGGGCCGAGGCGCGCGCCTGCTTCAACGATGACGAGATGTACCTCGAGAAGCTCGTCTTGAACCCGCATCACATCGAGTTCCAGATCATGGCCGACACCCAGGGCAACGTGGTGCAGCTGGGCGAGCGCGACTGCTCCATCCAGCGTCGCGGTCAGAAGATGATCGAGGAGACCCCGGCCCGCGTGCTCACGCCCGAGCTCCGCGCGCGCATGGGCGAGGCGGCTGTTGCCGCCGCCCGCGCCGCCGGCTACGTCAACGCCGGCACCATCGAGTTCGTGCTCGACCCGTCCGGTGAGTTCTACTTCATCGAGATGAACACCCGCATCCAGGTGGAGCACCCCATCACCGAGATGGTGACCTCCACCGACCTGGTGCGCGAGCAGATCCGCGTGGCGGCGGGGTTTCCCTTGAGCTTCAAGCAAGAGGACATCCACGTCAACGGCCATGCCATGGAGTGCCGCATCAACGCCGAGGATCCGGCGCGCGGCTTCATGCCCTCGCCGGGGACCATCGGCTTCCTGCACCTGCCGGGCGGCTGCGGCGTGCGCGTCGACACGGCCCTGTACTCGGGTTGCGACCTGCCGCCGTACTACGACTCGCTCGTGGCAAAGCTCGTGGTGTGGGCGCCGACGCGCCTGGCGGCCATCCGCCGCATGCGCCGCGCGCTGGAGGAGATGATCGTCGAGGGTCCGACCACCAACATCGACGTGCTGCAGCAGATCATGTACCACCCGCAATTCGTGCGCGGCGCCTACGACACGTCGTTCATCGATCAGAACCTGGACACCATCCTCGCGTGGAGCCAGAGCGTAGAGAAGGAGGCGTGAGGCCATGGGGCTTCTTGCCGAGCGCCGCAACCGCCTGGTGGCGCTTAAGAACATGCGCCAGCGCGGCGGGGCGGCCGCGATCGAGAAGCGCGCGTGCCCATCGTGCGGCCGCGAGCTCATCGAGGGCGATCTGATCGCCAACCAGCGCGTCTGCCCGTTCTGCGGGCACCATTTCCCGCTGCCCGCCGCCGAGCGCATCGGGATGATCTCCGATGACGGGTCGTTCCGCGAGCTCGACGCCAACCTGGTCTCGGCTGATCCTCTGGAGTTCCCGGGTTACCGCGACAAGCTCGGCGCGCTGCGCGCCAAGACGGGAATGAGCGACGCCGTCTGCACGGCGCTCGCCAAGGTGGGCGGCGTGCGCTGCGCCGTCGCGGCGCTCGATACGCGCTTCCTCATGGGCAGCATGGGCGCCGTGGTGGGCGAGCGCCTGACCCGCCTCATCGAGCGAGCTGCCCGCCAGCGCCTGCCGCTCATCATCTTCTCCGCATCGGGCGGCGCCCGCATGCAGGAGGGCATCGTCTCGCTCATGCAGATGGCCAAGACCTCGGCGGCGCTGGAGCGCTTCTCCGAGGACGGCGGGCTGTTCATCTCGGTGCTCACCAACCCCACCACGGGCGGCGTCACCGCGAGCTTCGCGAGCCTGGGCGACATCATGCTCGCCGAGCCCGGCGCGCTCGTGGGCTTCGCCGGCCCGCGCGTGATCGAGCAGACCATCGGCGAGAAGCTCCCCGAGGGCTTCCAGAGCGCCGAGTACCTGTTGGAGCACGGCTTCTTGGATGACGTCGTGCCGCGCGCCCGCCTGCGCTCGGTCATCATCCGCCTGCTGGCGCTGCATGGGAAGGGAGGCACCGAGCATGCCCGATAGCAGCAACAACGAGGAGCTCACCGCGGAGGTCACGCAGGCCCTGGATGCCGAGGACGCCCGCGAGGCGGAGGCTCTCGAGCTGACCTGCCGCGCATCCGTCCCGCGCGACAACGCCGCGCTCACCGCGGCCGAGCGCGTGGCCATCGCGCGCCACCCCGGACGCCCCGGCGTCGCCGAGATCGTGGAGGCGCTCTTCACCGACTTCTTCGAGCAGCGCGGCGACCGCTCGTGCAAGGACGATCCGAGCATCATGGGCGGCGTGGCGCTCTTCCACGGCCGCCCCGTCACCGTGCTGGGCCATCGCAAGGGAGCCGACATCGAGCAGCGCATGGCGTGCAACTTCGGCATGCCCTCGCCGGAGGGCTACCGCAAGGCGCAGCGCATCATGCGCGCGGCGCAGAAGTTCGGGCGCCCCATCTTCACGTTCGTTGACACCCCGGGCGCCTATCCCGGCCTCGAGGCCGAGGCCCACGGGCAGGGCGAGGCCATCGCCCGCTCGCTCACGCTCATGAGCTCGCTCACCGTGCCGGTCATCACGGTCATCACGGGCGAGGGCGGCTCGGGCGGCGCGCTCGCGCTCGCGATGGGCAACCGCGTGCTCATGTTGGAGAACGCCGTGTACTCGGTGCTCTCGCCCGAGGGCTTCGCGAGCATCCTGTGGAAAGACTCCTCCCGTTCCGACGAGGCGTGCGAGGTCATGAAGCTCACGGCGGAGGACCTGCTGGAGCTGGGCGCGATCGACGGCATCATCCCCGAGCCCGCGGGCGGTGCGCACGAGTGCCCGCAGGCGCTCATGCAGGTGCTGGACACCCAGCTCGAGCGCGAGCTCGCCGAGCTCACGCGCATGCGCCCGGCCGCGCTCGCCGACGACCGCTATCGCAAGTTCCGCGCCATGGGCTCCCGCGCGGTGAAGCGGGGGCGCGCATGAGCGGCGTGAAGATCATCGGCACGGGCTCGGCGCTGCCGGGCCGCGTGGTCACGAACGATGACATGGCGCAGATCGTGGACACCTCGGACGAGTGGATCTCCACGCGCACCGGCATCCGCTCGCGCCGCTACTGCGCGGCGGAGGCCGGCGAGAGCCATCGCGCGCTCGCCCGCGACGCCGCGCGACGCGCGCTCGAGGCGGCGGGCATCGCGCCGGACGAGGTGGGCGTCTGCCTGGTTGCGACGTTCACCGCCGACTACGCGACGCCCTCGGCGGCATGCCTTCTGCAGGCAGACCTGGGGCTTCCCGAGGACGCGCTCTGCTTGGATATCAACGCGGCGTGCGCCGGGTTCGTCTATGGCCTGCACGTGGCCTCGCGCCTCGTCGACGCCGCGACGCGCCCCTACGCGCTCGTGGTGGGCGCCGAGGAGCTCTCCCGCGTGATGGACTTCACCGACCGGACCACCTGCGTGCTGTTCGGCGACGGCGCGGGCGCCGCGGTGCTCGAGGCCCGCGAGGACTGGCCCGCGCTGCATGCCGTCTGGGGATCGCGCGGCAACGCGGAGGCCCTGTACGCGCCGGGTGCCGGCGTCCCGGATGGCGCGGGCGGCGTCCTGCCCTCCTATCTGCATATGGACGGGCGGGCCGTGTTCCGCTTCGCCACCGAGGTCCTGCCCGCCTGCACGGCCGAGGTGCTGGATCAGGCGGGGCTCGGGGTGGACGAGGTCGACCGGTTCGTGTTCCACCAGGCCAACAAGCGCATCGTCGACGTCGCGGTGCGCAAGCTGGGCGCTGATCCCGCCAAGTGCGCGGGCAACATCGACCACACCGGCAACACCTCGGCGGCGAGCGTCCCGCTGCTGCTGGACGAGCTCGTGCGTGCCGGCGAGATCGGCCCCGGCGCACGCGTGGTGCTCGCCGGGTTCGGCGCCGGCCTCACCTGGGCCGCCTGTCTGGTCGAGCTCGCCTGATGGGTTGCCGGACGCCGGCGCCCTACCGCGGCGGCCGCCGCTGAACCGTGCAAGAACGGTCCCGCTCTGAAACGGAACGCGGGGCAGAAAGGATTGCGATACGACATGAAGAAGCTCAACGAGATCCTCGGGACGGAGTTCCCCATCATCCAGGGCGGCATGGCCAACATCGCCACCGGCGCCTTCGCCGCGGCGTGCTCCAACGCCGGCGCCCTCGGCCTGGTGGCCGGCGGCGGCCTGGACGGCGAGAGCCTGCGCGCCCAGATCCGCGCGGCCAAGGAGGCCACGGACAAGCCCTTCGGCGTGAACCTCATGCTCATGAACCCGCACATCGAGGAGTGCGCGCGCGTGGTCATCGAGGAGGGCGTCCAGGTAGTCACCACCGGCGCCGGCAACCCGGGCAAGTACATCGAGGCCTGGAAGGAGGCCGGCATCAAGGTGTTCCCCGTGGTGGCGGCACCGATCCTCGCCAAGCGCCTGGCGCGCCTGCCCATCGACGGCATCATCGCCGAGGGCACCGAGTCGGGCGGGCACGTGGGCGAGGCCACCACGATGGCCCTCGTGCCGGCCGTGGTGGATACCGTTGACCTGCCCGTGATCGCTGCCGGCGGCATCGCCGACGGCCGCGGCATGGCGGCCGCGTTCGCCCTCGGCGCCTGCGGCGTGCAGGTGGGCACCTGCCTGCTGGCGAGCGAGGAGTGCCCCATCCATGCCAACTACAAGGAGAAGGTCGTCGCGGCCGGCGTCAACGACACCGTGGTGACAGGCCGTCCCGCGGGCGCGCCGGTGCGCTGCCTCAAGAACAAGATGACCAAGAAGTACCTGGAGCTCGAGCGCACCGACACCAAGCGCGACGAGCTCGAGGCGCTCACGCTCGGATCGCTGCGTCGCGCCGTGTTCGACGGCGACGTGGACACGGGCAGCTTCATGTCCGGCCAGGTGGCGGGCCTCGTGCACGAGGTGCGTCCGGTCCGTGCCATCTTCGAGGACATGATGTCCGGCTGCGCAAGCGTGATCGAGAACCTGAAGGGAGCGTGCGCATAATGGCGACCGCGTTTCTGTTCGCCGGCCAGGGCTCGCAGCACGCGGGCATGGGGCGCGATCTCTACGAGGCCTTTCCCGCCTTCGCCCGCGCGATCGACGCAGCGGCAGCAGCGGTTCCGTTCGACCTCAAGGAGGTCATGTTCGAGGACGCCCAGGGCCTCATCAACCAGACTGAGTACACCCAGCCCGTGATGGTGGCGTTCGCCTGCGGCATCACCGCCGTGCTGGCCGAGCAAGGCATCGAGCCCGACTACGTGGCGGGGCTCTCGCTGGGCGAGTACTCGGCCCTTGCCGCCGCCGGGGTGTTCGAGCCCGTCGAGGCCGTCGAGCTTGCGGCGTTCCGCGGCGCCGCCATGGCCCGCGCCGCCGCCGGCCGCGACACCGCGATGATCTCCATCCTGGGTCTCGACCGCGACGCCGTGGAGGCCGTCGTGGCCGAGGCGGCCGCCGCCGCACCGGAGGGCGAGACCGTCGAGGTCTCCAACTACAACTGCCCAGGCCAGATCGTGATCGCGGGCGACCGCGCGCCGGTCGAGGCCGCGGCGGCCGCCGCCAAGGAAGCGGGAGCGCGCCGCTGCATCCCGCTCAAGGTCTCCGGGCCGTTCCACACCTCGCTGCTCAAGCCCGCGGGCGACGCCCTGCGCGAGCACTTCGCTACCACGGAGTTCGGTGACATGCGCGTGCCCGTGCTCTTCAACACCCTGGGTCGCGAGATGGGCGAGGCTGAGCGCGCCGCCGGTACCGAGGCCGATGCCATCAAGGCGCTGCTCGAGCGGCAGGTGCAGAGCGCCGTGCGCATGGAGGACACCATCCGCCGGCTTGCGGAGCTGGGCGTCGACCGCGTGATCGAGATTGGTCCGGGCAAGGTCCTCTCGGGCCTGGTGCGCAAGACGGCCAAGGACATCGCCTGCACGTCCGTGGAGACGGTTGCCGACATCGAGGCGCTCGCCGCCTGCTAGGGTCGTCTGTCGACGGCGTTCGGAGAGTCGTCCGCGCGCGGTCCGGTGAAAAAGCCGGATTTCAGCACCAAATACGCGGCGTGGCGCGTAGACCCCGAGCTGCGGCCAACAAAAGCGCAGGTCGCACGGAATGAGAGGACGGGTCTACTCGGACACTCGGCATGTTGGTGCTGAAATGACGACTTTTTGCGCCGCGCCCGACCCAACCGTCTGCAAACCGGTTCGCGGCGCCGCTCCGGTGCTCTGCCAACCCCTGCAAGACAAGAAGGAGAACCATGGAAACCCCCTTTGTGCAACAGAACCTCGCCGGCAAGGTGGCCATCGTCACCGGCGGCAGCCGCGGCATCGGGCGCGCCATCGTGCTCGAGCTCGCGGCGCGCGGCGCGAACGTCGTGTTCTCGTATGCGGGCAACGCCGCTGCCGCCGAGGAGACCCGCGCCGCGGCCGCAGGGCTCGGCGTCGAGGTGCGCGCCCTGCAGGGCGACGTGGCCTCGGCCGAATCCGCGGCGGAGCTCGTCGCCGCCGCCAAGGAGCTGGGCGGGGTGGACATCCTCGTCAACAACGCCGGCATCACGCGCGACAAGCTCTGCGCCCGCATGGGCGAGGAGGATTTCGACGCCGTGATCGCCACCAACCTCAAGGGCGCCTTCCTCATGACCAAGGCGGCGCTGCGCCCCATGATGCGCGCCCGCGCCGGCGCCATCGTCAACATGGCGAGCGTCGTGGGCATCATGGGCAACGCCGGCCAGGCAAACTACGCTGCGAGCAAGGCCGGGCTCATCGGCTTCACCAAGTCGATCGCCCGCGAGACGGCGCGCGCGGGCATCCGCGTCAACGCCGTGGCCCCCGGGTTCATCGCGACCGACATGACGGCGGCCATGACGGATGCCGCGCGCGAGGCCGCGCAAGCCCAGATCCCCGCCGGCCATCTCGGCGCGCCCGAGGACGTCGCCCACGCCGTGGCGTTCCTCGCCTCCGATGATGCCGCCTACATCACGGGGCAGGTGATCGCCGTCGACGGCGGCATGTCCATGTGACGGTCGCACGAGGCACCGCGCCCCGCGCGACCGCCTGGGAGCACATCGTCCGCGCAACGTGATCGAATACGACCCGTTCCCCATTGAGTCAAAAGGAGCAACGCATGGAAAACAACGGAAAGCGCCGCGTCGTCATCACGGGCGTGGGCGCCGTGACGCCCATCGGCCTCACGGCCACCGAGAGCTGGGAGGCCGCGCGCGCGGGCCGCTGCGGCATCGCGCCCATCACGCACTTCGACGCGAGCGGCCAGAAGGTGCACCTGGCGGGCGAGGTCAAGGGGTTCGACCCCGCCGACCACTTCACCAAGCAGGAGGCCAAGCACCTGGCGCGCTTCACGCAGCTGGCGCTCGCCGCCGCGCATGAGGCGTGGGACCAGGCCGCGATCGATCCGCAGGCGTGCGACATGACGCGCGCCGGCGTCATCGTGTCCTCGGGCATCGGCGGCGTCGAGGAGACCGAGAAGCAGCAGACGAGCTGCCTCAAGCGCGGGTTCGATCGCTGCAGCCCCTTCTACATCCCCATGGGCATCTCCAACATGGCGGCCGGCCAGGT
Organism: uncultured Coriobacteriaceae bacterium; assembly: GCA_963931435.1. Lineage (GTDB taxonomy): Bacteria > Actinomycetota > Coriobacteriia > Coriobacteriales > Coriobacteriaceae > Coprousia. The sequence continues at coordinate 2,207,310 of OZ007012.1, read as the reverse complement.
GGCCATCGCCTTCGGGCTCAAGGGCATGTGCACCTGCCCGGTGACCGCGTGCGCCGGCGGCTCCAACGCCGTGGGCGACGCCTTCCGCCACATCCGCGACGGCTACGCCGAGGTCATGCTCGCAGGCGGCACCGAGGCGGCCATCACGCCGCTTTCCATCGGCGGGTTCACCACCATGCGCGCGCTCCACGTGGGCGACGATCCGGCGTCGGCCTCCATCCCCTTCGACGCGCGTCGCTCCGGGTTCGTCATGGGCGAAGGCGCCGGCATGCTGGTGCTCGAGGAGCTCGAGCACGCTGAGGCGCGCGGCGCGAACATCATCGCCGAGGTTGTGGGCTACGGCGTCACCTGCGACGCCTACCACATCACCGCGCCCGAGCCCACGGGCGAGGGCGGCGCCCGCGCCATGGCCCAGGCGCTCGCAGATGCCGGCGGCGTGGCGCCCGAGGAGGTCGGCTACATCAACGCGCACGGCACCTCGACCCCGCTCAACGACAAGGGCGAGACCCTCGCCATCAAAACGGTGTTCGGCGAGCACGCCCACCACATGGCGGTGAGCTCCACCAAGTCCATGACCGGCCACCTGCTCGGTGCCGCCGGCGCGGTCGAGGCCATCTTCACCGCGCTTTCGCTGCGCGACCAGTTCCTGCCGCCCACCATCGGCTACGTGGAGCCCGACCCCGCGTGCGACCTCGACTACGTTCCCAACGAGGGCCGCGCCGCCGAGGTGGCCTACGCCCTGTCCAACTCGCTTGGTTTTGGCGGGCACAACGCCTGCATCCTGTTCAAGAAGTGGGAGGGTTAGAACATGGCTGATGACATGCAGCAGACCGTGGACGCGTCCGAGGAGCCTGCTACCCGGCGCCTCGAGCTCGATTCCAACCAGATCGCGCAGATCCTGCCCCATCGCTACCCGTTCGCCCTCGTCGACCGCATCACCGATGGCGAGGAGGGGTCCTGGGCGCACGGCCGGCTGTGCGTGAGCGCCACGAGCCCCGTGTTCTGCGGGCACTTCCCGCAGTACCACGTGCTGCCGGGCGTGCTCATCGTCGAGGCGCTGGCGCAGGTGGCGGCCGTGGCCATGCTCTCGCTGCCCGAGAACAAGGGGCGTCTGGGCTTCTTCGCCGCCATCAAGGACGCCAAGTTCCGCCGCCAGGTCCGTCCCGGCGACGTGCTGGAGCTGGAGAGCCGCGTCACCAAGACGCGCGGCGCCTTCGCCTTCATCGAGGCCGAGGCGCGCGTGGACGGCGCGGTGGCTTGCACGGCGACCCTCACGCTCGCGCTGGGGTCGGCCGAGGAGGCCTAGGGACCGGGGCGCCGCGGGCGCCCCGAGAAACGAGGAAGGTTATCCGTGGGCACTGAGCGGCATCAGCAGTTGGAAGAGATGTTCACGAGCGTGTACAACAAGTTCAAGCTCCATTTCTATCAAGAGACCTTCGCGCGGTTCCAGAACCGCGAGGCGAGCCTCACCACTGTCGAGGCCTTCGCCATGGAGGCCATCTACGCGCTCGGCGCGCCCACCGTGCACGAGTTCGCGCAGTTCATGCGCATCTCGTCCTCGAACGCGGCCTACAAGATCGCCAGCCTCATCAAGAAGGGCTACGTGGAGAAGACCCAGTCCGAGGTCGACGGCCGCGAGTACCACCTGCGCCCCACCCAGAAGTACCTGGACTACTACAACATCAGCTCCTCGTACATCCATGACGTGATGGAACGCATCAAGCAGCGGTTCTCCGAGGAGGACCTCGCCAAGATGGAGGAGATCCTGCGCGTGATGTCCATCGAGCTCATGCCCGAGGTCGATCTGACGACGGGCGGCGGGGAGGCTCCCGCCGGGACGTAGGCATCCGGGGTCTGGACACGCGGCGTGCAGGGCGGGGGCGCAGGTGCCAAGGGGGCGCTTGCGCCCCCGTTGTCCCCGTATGCCGAAAACCCGGCTTGCGCGCGCCCGTGTCGGGGTAGGGTGATAGCACTGTTCAAGTTGGTGCGCGCAGGGCGCGCTTGCTTGGCGGCGCGCAGACCCTCGGCGGGCCCTCGGGCATCGACGCCGGAACCGGTCCATCGCCGCGTCCGCCGCCGCGCCGTGCGTCTCCACTATCCTCGAAGGAGGCTGCCATGGGTGCGCCTAAAACCGGCAATGTGAGGAACGTCGTCTTGGTTGGCCAGGGAGGGGTAGGAAAGACCTCCCTGGCAGAAGCGATGCTGCATCTTTCAGGCAAAACCGCCCGCCTGGGTGGCCACGCGGGCACCAAGCCGACGCTTGACTACGATGCCGAGGAGGTCAAGCGCGGCGTTTCCATCTCAACCTCCATCGCGCCGATCGATTGGAAGGACGCGCGCCTGAACGTGCTCGACGCGCCCTGCTATCCCGATTTCATCGGCGACGCCTACGCGGCGATGGCCGTCTGCGAGACGGCGCTGTTCGTGGTCGACGCCGTGGACGGTCCGCAGCCCACCACGGTCAAGCTCTGGTACGCGGCCGAGGACCTGCGCCTGGCCCGCGCCGTGTTCATCAATCGCATCGACAAGGAGAACGCCGACTACGACGCCACCATGGCCGCGCTGCGCGAGCGGTTCGGCATGCGTCTGGGCGCCGTGACCCTGCCGTGGGGCACGGGCGAGGACTTCGAGGGCGTCATCGACATCGTGCGCATGAAGGCGCGCCACTGCGAGGGCACCAAGCAGGAGGAGTTCGACATCCCCGAGGAGTACCGCGTCGCCGCCGATGAGGCGCGCGAGACGCTCTGCGAGCTCGTGGCCGAGGCCGACGACGACCTGATGGAGAAGTACCTCGATGGCGAGCCGCTCACCCAGGGCGAGGTCGAGGGGCTTCTGGGAAAGGCCATCGCGCAGCGCCTGTTCGTGCCCGTCTTCGTGGGCAGCTGCACCAAGGAGCTGGGCGTCCACTCGGTCATGGACGACATCGTCACCTACTTCCCCAGCCCCACCGACTACGGCGAGATGCCGCTCGTCGACGGCGACACCTTGAAGATCAGCTCGGACGACGAGCGCCCCGTCGCGTTCGTGTTCAAGACGCTGAACGATCCGGCGCAGGGACGCATCTCCTTCATCAAGGTGCTCACGGGCACGCTCACCCCGGGCATCGAGCTCGTGAACGCGCGCACCCGCAAGTCCGAGCGCTTGGCGCACCTCTACGTGATGTGCGGCCGCGAGACCACCGAGGTGGGCAAGGCGGAGGCCGGCGACATCATCGTCACCACCAAGATCGCGGCCGACACGGGCGACACGCTCTCGGTCACCGGCAAGGTGGAGGCGGCGGCGTTCCAGTTCCCCAACAGCCAGTACCGCATCGCCATCGAGGCCGAGAACCGCGGCGACGAGGAGAAGCTCTACACCTTCGTGGAGCGCGCCTGCGACGCCGATCCCACCATGCGCATCGAGCGCGACGAGGAGACGGGCCAGACCATCATCTCGGCGGTGGGCGAGGCGCAGGTGAGCGTGCTGCTCAACCGCCTGGAGGAGCGCACCAAGGTCAAGGCCAAGAGCGTGCCGATCAAGATTCCGTATCGCGAGACCATCCGCCGCGTGGCGAGCGCCCAGGGCCGCCACAAGAAGCAGACCGGCGGCGCCGGCCAGTTCGGCGACTGCTACCTGCGCGTCGAGCCGCTCATGGACGGAGGCGACTACGAGTTCGTGGACGAGGTCGTGGGCGGGCACATCCCGCGCGCGCTCATCCCGGCGGTGGACAAGGGCGTGCAGGAGACCATGAAGGGCGGCGTCATCGCGGGCTTCCCGCTCACGGGCATCCGCGTGGCCTGCTACGACGGCTCGTACCACCCGGTCGATTCCAACGAGATGGCTTTCCGCGCCGCCGCGCGCATCGCGCTCACCAAGGCCTGCGCCGACGCCTCGCCGGTGGTGCTCGAGCCCATGGAGGACATCACGGTGACCATCCCGGAGAGCTACGCCGGCGCCGTGATGGGCGATGTCTCCGCGAGCCGCGGCCGCGTGACCGGCATGGATACCGATGATCGCGGCAACACCGTGGTCACGGCGACCGTGCCCTACGCCGAGCTCACCGATTACGCCACGCGCCTGCGCTCGCTGTCGCGCGGGACGGGCGACTTTACCATGGAGCCCGCCGGCTACGAGCAGGTCCCGCATGACGTGCAGGAGCGCTTGGTGAAGGAGTACCAGGAGGCTCGCGCCGCGGGTGGCAAGTAACCGCTGCGCAGCGCACATACGGGTCCGGGGCAAGGCTCCGGATCCTGCGGCAGGCGCCGCCGGGGCATCGGTCCCGGCGGCGCCTCTTGTGTCCGCGCGAAGATGCGGCCCGTGCTGGCTGCGGGCCTGTCAGAGGTTCATGCTGCCACGGCGGTAGGGCCGGGCCGCAGGGCCGATGCGGGCGACATCGCGGGCGAGCGCGCCGAGGCGGGCGAGGACCGGCGCCTTGAGGGCGCCGTCCGCGTCGGCGATGAGGGCGAGGTCCTCGGCCGCGGCCTCGATGCGCACGGTGCCCGCCGCGATGCGCGCGCGGACCTGCGTGCAGCCCAGGCTGTGCAGGTAGTCCTCGCACGTGCGGATGACCTCGAGCTTTTGGGGCGTGAGCGGCTCGCCCGTGGCCACGCGGGTAGCTAGGCACGCGCCGGCGGGCATGTTCCAGATGGCGATGCCCCACGCGCGGAGCACCGCGCGCTCCTCGGCCTTGGTCCAGCCGGTTTCCATGAGGGGGGAGCGCACGCCGAGCTCGCGCAGCGCCCGCATGCCGGGGCGATCGGTCGCGGCGGCGTCGTCGGCGTTGCTGCCATCGAGCACCGTGCGGCAGCCGTGTGCGCGCGCGACAGCGATGATGCGCTCGAATCCGGCGCGCTTGCAGCGGTAGCAGCGGTCCGGCTCGTTGGCGGCAACATCAGGGCAGGTGAACGGGTCAAAGTCGATAGTCACCACGGGCAGGCCGAGACTTTGGGAGAGCGCCGCGGACGAGGTCTGCTCCGGGGTGGCAACAAACGGCGAGTTGAGGTGGACGAGCACAGTCTCGCCGGGGATGACCGTGCGGCACACCGTGGCCAAGAAGGTGCTGTCCACGCCACCGGAGAAGCCGAGCGTCGCCGGGGCGAGCGCGCGGAGCAGCGCGGCGAGCGCATCGAGCTTCGCGTGCAGCGCCGCGGGCGCGGCTCCCCAGAGGGCGCGCACATGGGCCGTCGGAGTGGTGGCCGGGACGGTCGGGGCGATCGGGATGCCGGCGGCACCCTCCGCTGCGCAGGGGGCGCCGTCCCCGCATGCGGGTCGTTGCTGGTCGTCCATGGCCTTCCTCCCTCAGGGTGTCGCGTGCCGCCCGGTCCCGGGTCCGTCCCGGCGCCCGGGAGCGTCCAGGTCCTGTCCAATTGGTTGCGGGTATCGTATCGGGACCGCCGTTCTGGCACAATACCCAAGAAGCGCCGGCGCCAAACGGGTGCGGGCCGGGCATGAGGGGGGATCGCGCATGTCGCACGTCATCGATGCTCTCATCTTCGATATGGACGGGACGCTCGTCGATACCGAGCGGCTCGGTTTCAAGGGCTGGGACCTGGCCGGCGATGACCTCGGCGTGCACATCCCGCGCGCGCTTATGACGAGCTTCGTAGGGCGCAACGAGCCCACCGTGCTTAAAATGGTCACTGACGCGCTCGGCGACGCCGACCTCGCGCGTCGGCTTTTCGACTTGCACTGGGATAAGCGCCGCGAGCTGGCCGCCACCGAGCTCGAGGCCAAGGAGGGCGCCGTCGCTGCGGTGTGCGCGCTCAAGGAGGCCGGGTACCGGCTGGGCGTCGCCTCGTCTTCGGGCCGCGACATGATCGAGCTCAACCTCACCCGCGTGGGCCTGCGCGACTTCTTCGACGCGATAACCTGCGGCACCGAGACGGAGCACGGCAAGCCTGCGCCCGACATCTACCTGCTCGCCGCGCGCAAGCTCGGGGTCGACCCGGTGGCGTGCGCGGCGGTCGAGGACTCGCCCAACGGCATCCGCTCGGCGGCTGCGGCGGGCATGGCGGTCTTCGGCGTGCCGGATGTGATCGAGCTCGCGCCGGAGGTCGCGGGGCTCTGCCACGCGGTGCTGTCCTCGCTCGCCGAGCTGCCCGCCGCCCTCGCCGCGCTCGAGGGCGCGCACGCGTCGGAGGGCGGGACGTGTGCTCCCGCGTCCGCCGGCGCGTAGCCGTGGCGTCCTATCTCAACAACGTCATCGTCGCGGCGGTGCTCTTCCCGGTGCTCGCCGCGGCGCTCTCGCTGCCCTACGCCATCTACCAGTACCGGCGCTTCGGCAGCATCTCGGCGTGGAAGACCGTCCTCGTCTTCTCGTTCATCTTCTACCTCATCTGCGCCTACTTCATGGTGATCCTGCCGCTGCCGGCGGATCGTACGGCGTTCTATCCGAGCGCCGCGACCCCGCAGCTCGACCCGCTCTACGCCCTGCGCGTCATGGAGCCCGCGCTCGCGCGCCTGAACCCGCTCTCGGCGGCCTCGTGGTGGGCCTTCCTCAGGAACCCCGCTGTCTACACCACGCTCTTCAACGTGCTTCTGACGCTGCCCTTCGGCGTCTACCTGCGCTACCTGTTCGGGCGCACCTGGTGGCAGGCGGCGGCCGCCGGCCTCGCGCTGTCGCTGTTCTTCGAGGTCTCGCAGGCGACGGGCCTGTTCGGGATCTACCTCCACCCCTATCGCCTCTTCGACGTGGACGATCTTGCCACCAACACGGCGGGCGCCCTCGCAGGCAGCCTGGTCGCGCTGCCGCTGTGCCGCTTCCTGCCGAGCATGGACGAGGTCGAGCGGGACGCCATCGAGCGCGGTGCCGCCCACACCACCTTCTCGCGCCGGCTCGTGGCGTTCCTCATCGATTGCACGGTGGTGGCCGCGGCGCGCGCCGGCCTCGTCTGGGCGCTGCCCGGCTCGGACGCGACGGCGGCCGGCCGCGTGGGGCTCCTCGTGGCGGCGACGGGCATCGCCTTCATGCTCGTTCCCATGGTGACGCGCGGCCAGACGGCGGGCCATGCCGTCGTGCGCCTGCGCGTGGTGCGCCCGGACGGCTCGAGCGCCCGCTGGTGGTCGTACGTGCTGCGCTACGGCCTTCTGTTCTGGGCGTTTCTGTTGCTGCCGGCATGGGTCGCCGCGCTCTTCCCGGCTTCGGGCAGCCCGGTGGCGCTTCTCGGCGACGAGGTCTCCATCGGAGCGGACGGCATCGCGGCCGTGCTCGCGAGCATGTACGCGGTGTGGGGCGTCTCGATCGCGGTGCGCGCCGTGCGCTCGGCATTCGGGCATCCGTTCGTGATGCTCAACGGGGTGATCTCGAACACGCGCGTGATGGCGGTCGCGCAGGCGGACCGCCTGCGCGCGGCGCGCCATGCGGCGAGCTGGGACGAAGAGCTCCACGAGCTGGATATCGATCCTCTGGGAACCGACATCGACGACGCGTTCGACGCCTCGTTCGACGCGACGAGCGCCGACGAGGGCGTGGCGTTCGATGCGGAGGAGCAGGGGCGCATCTAGCTCCGCTACAGATACGCTCCCAGATTGGTCTCGGGTATGCGCGAGGATCGCGCGCCCGCCTCGGCACCGAGGGAGTCGGCGTCCGCGCGCGTGCTCGAGCGCGCCAGCAGGAAGGGCCGGACGATCTCGACGCGGCGCTCCGGTTCTCCCTTGGTCGCAGGGCGTCCGGGGCGTCCGGAGCTCGCGGCGGCCTCGGCCGCCTGGAAGTGCTCGATCAGGAGCTGCACGCCCTTGCGGCCCACCTCGTAGCCCGCCGGCGCGCAGGTGGTGAGCGCCGGCGCGCCGCCCCAGGCCAGGGGGTTGCCGTCGCAGCCGGCCACCCGCAGGGCGTCCGGCACGGCGAGGCCCTCGGCCAGGATGCCGGCGATCGCCCCGGCGGCGAGCACGTCGGTGAGGCCGATGAGGAAGTCGGGGCGGTCCTGGGGCGCGCGCCGCGCGAGCTGGTTGCCCAGGCTGAACCCATCGCCCGATTCGTTCCAGTCCCCGGCGTCGAGCACCTCGAGCCGGATCTCCGGCCGCGCCGCCAGGGCGGCCCGTATGCCGGCGAGCCGCTCGGCGAGGCGCGCCGTTCCCGCCCGCCCCATCACGCAGACGTGCCGGCAGCCGCAGGAGATGGCATGCTCGGCGATGAGGCGCCCCTGCGCCACGCAGTCGGCTATCACGTAGCGCCCCGCCCCCGTCCCCGCGGTGTCGAGGTAGACGACGGGCGTGTCGCCGGCGCCCCCCGCGTCGTCTGCGACGTCGGTCTGCGCGTGCACCAGGATGCCGGCCAGCTGCGTGCCCCGGAAATAATCCAGATAGCGCCCTTCGAGGGTCTCGTCGGCCAGGTAGTTGGCGATGATGAGGCCGTAGCCGTGCTTGCGCGCCTCGTTCTGGGCGCCGCTCGCGATCTGGAGGCAGAATCCATGGGTCATCTGGGGGATCAGGAGGCCCAGGATGCGCGCCCGCCTTCCCGCGAGCATGCGGGCGCTCTGGTTGGGCGTGTAGCCCAAGCGCTCGATGGTCTCGTGGATGAGGCGCCGCGTCTCGGGGCGCACCTTCTCGGGGTGGTTGAGGGCGTTGGAGACGGTGCCTAGGGAAACGCCGGCCTCGCGCGCGACATCGATGATCTTGACCTGGGGCATCGCTTCTCCCGTTCGCCTGCTTTTTTGGTTCGGGCGCCCTCCGGCGCCCGCCGTTCGATAAAGGATAGCATGGCCGGGACAAAATTAAAACGTTTCAAGAGCTATGTTCTTGCGCGCACGGGGACACGGTTTTCTTCTGCAGGATGATGGGTCGCAGACGGGCTTCGGTACAATGGGGACGGGCAACAACGCCCGCCTGCGCCCGGACCGCGCCCTGCGGCGGCGCTCAGGTTGCGAACGCGTCCCAAGGGGGTATGCATATGTGCGGCATCGTTGGTTACACCGGTTCCGACGCAGCGAAGGACATCTTGGTCACCGGGCTCAAGCGCCTGGAGTACCGCGGCTATGACTCGGCGGGCGTCGCGCTGGAGCGCGCCGAGGGCGGGCGCACCGTGCTCGACGTGATCCGCCGCGTGGGCAAGGTTGCGGGCCTGGAGTCCGAGCTCGTGAATGTCGACACGTGCTCGACGTGCGGCATCGGCCACACGCGCTGGGCCACGCACGGACGCCCCAGCGTGCCCAACGCGCATCCGCATACCAGCTGCGACGGCCGCATCGCCGTGGTGCACAACGGCATCATCGAGAACTTCGCCGAGCTGCGCGAGGAGCTCGCGAGCCGCGGCCACGTGTTCAAGAGCGATACCGACACCGAGGTCTTCGCCCACCTCATCGAGGAGGCCTATGAGGGCCGCGCCGCAGATCCCGCCACCGGCGCGCCGGCGCGCCCGGGCACGCGCGACCTCATGGCCGCCGTGCGCGAGGCGTGCACGCACGTGGTGGGCGCCTACGGCCTGGCAGCGGTGTGCGCCGACGAGCCGGGCGTGATCGCCGTGGCGCGCAAGGACAGCCCCATCATCATCGGGCGCAGCGCGCGCGGCAGCTACGTGGCCTCCGACGTCATCGCCGTCATCGACGCCACGCGCGACGTGGTGGTGCTCGAGGACGACCAGTTCGCCCGTCTCACGCCCGAGGGCATCACCTACACCGATGCCGAGGGCACTCCGATCGAGCCCGCCGTCACCCATATCGATTGGGATATCGACATGGCGGAGAAGGGCGGCTACCCCGACTTCATGCTCAAGGAGATCCACGAGCAGCCGCGCGTGGTACGCGACACGCTCGTGGGGCGCATGAACCGCGGCGAGCTCGATATCGACGAGCTGGGGCTCTCCTACGAGGAGCTCAACCTCATCGACCGCGTCTACGTGATCGCCTGCGGCACGAGCTACCATGCGGGGCTCATCGCCAAGAACCTCATCGAGGCTTGGGCGCGCATTCCCTGCGAGGTCGAGGCGGCGAGCGAGTTCCGCTACCGCAACCCCATCATCACCCCCTCCACGCTCGTGGTGGCGGTGAGCCAGTCCGGTGAGACGGCCGACACGCTCGCGGCCATCCGCGACGCGCGCATCAAGGGCGCCAAGGTCTTCGGCATCACCAACGTGGTGGGCTCGCCGGTGGCGCGCGAGAGCGACGGCGTCATCTACACCAAGGCCAACAAGGAGATCGCGGTGGCCTCCACCAAGAGCTTCATCGGCCAGGTGGTCTCGCTCACGTTGCTGGCGCTGCTGCTCGCGCAGGTCAAGGGCAAGCTCACCACCGGCCAGGTGCGCATGCTCTTCCGCGAACTGGGCGACACCGCCGAGCAGATCCAGTGGATCCTCGATACCCAGGAGCCGGCGATCCATGCGGCGGCGCTCGCCTGCAAGGATGCCCACTCGGCGCTGTTCGTGGGGCGCGGCATGGGCGCGGCCATCAGCTACGAGGGCGCGCTCAAACTCAAGGAGATCAGCTACCTGCACGCCGAGGCCTACGCCGCCGGCGAGATGAAGCACGGCCCCATCGCCCTCATCGACCCGGGCTTCCCCGTGATCGCGGTGGCGACCAAGAGCCCCGTCTACGACAAGACGGTCTCCAACTTGAAGGAGTGCGAGGCCCGCGGCGCCCGGATCATTGCGGTGGCCACCGAGGGAGACGAGGATATCCACGCCATCGCCGACCACGTGATCTACATCCCGCCCGTGCGCGACGCCTTCAGCGCCATCACGGCGACGGTGCCGCTCCAGCTCCTCGCCCGCGAGGTGGCCATCATGCGCGGCTGCGACGTGGACCAGCCCAGAAACCTCGCCAAGAGCGTCACAGTCGAATAATGGGTCATTTGGGGACGTGTTCCAAGTGACTCATTGGCGGCGGGCCCGCTTCAGAATGGGTCACTTGGAACACGTCCCCATCTGACCCATGGGCGGGCGTTCGGCGTGTGCAGTAATTGTGTCCCGCCTCGCACGAACTGGTTCTTTGCTGCCGTCCGCCGGTCCGCCGCCCTCCCGCCCCGCGCGCTCGCCTATGATGGAGGGAATCATTGTGCGCGGCCGTGCAGGGGAGGGAGCCATGGCGACGCAGCATGCAACCGATGCAGCTTGGGCATCTGGGCGCGCCACCGTCTCCGCCGAGACGGCCCGCGGCCTCGATGCCTACTGGCGCTGCGCCAACTACCTGTCTCTGGGGCAGATCTACTTGCGCGCCAACCCGCTGCTCCGCCGTTCGCTCGAGCTTGGCGACGTCAAGCCGCGCCCGGTGGGCCATTGGGGCACCATCCCCGGGCTAAACTTTCTGTATGCGCACCTCAACCGCCTGGCCGCGGCGCACGCCCAGCGGACGCTCGTGGTGGTCGGCCCCGGTCACGGCGGTAACGCGGTGGCCGTGAGCTCGCTCGTAGACGGCTCGTATGCCGAGCGCTACCCCTACGTTACCGATGATGAGCAGGGTCTCGCCACCTTTATGCGCGACTACGCCGCTCCGGGCGGCATGCCCTCCAACGCCACCCCGGCGCTCCCCGGCTCCATCCACACGGGCGGCGAACTGGGTTACACGCTCTCGCACGCCTTTGGCGCGGCGTTTGACAACCCCGACCAGCTCATCGTGCCCATCGTGGGCGACGGAGAGTCGGAGGAGGGGGCTATCGCCTCGGCGTGGAGCATGTCGCGCATCATGAACCCCGCAACTGACGGCATTGTGCTGCCGATTCTGCACCTCAACGGCTACAAGATCACCATGCCCTCGCTCATCGCGGCCGCCACGCCCGTCGAGCGCGAGATGTACTTCCGCGGGCTCGGCTACGACCCCGTGACCTTTACCGTGGGGTTTGACGACGAGGACCCCATCTCGTTCCACACGCGCTTTGCCGAGCTGCTCGAGGACGTGTACGAGCGAATCTGCGAGATCAAGGCCGAGGCCGCCGCCGGCGCCGGTGACGCCCTGGCGGGGGCGGACGAGCCGGGGCCCGCGGACCGCCGCAACCCCGCCGCGCCGGGTACCGCGCCCTCCGCTTCCGCCGAGCCCGCGCGCACCGCACCGGCCTGGCCGCTCATCATCTTCCAGTCACCCAAGGGCTGGACCACCCCGGCTGCGCCCGACGGCACCCCCTTTGAGGACACCACCTCCATCCATGAGGTGCCGCTGCGCATCGGTGCCTCCACCGAGCGCCTGGCCTGGCTCGAGGCCTGGCTGCGCTCGTACCGCCCCGAGGAGCTCTTTGACGCGCGCGGCGCCCTGGCGCCCGAGGTGCGCTCCATCATGCCCACGGGCGAGCTGCGCCTTGGCGTCAACCCGCTCGCCAACGGCGGCATCCTGCGCGAGCCCCTCGCCCTGCCCGACCCGGGCGACTACGCGCTCCTCATCTCCAGCCGCACGCGCGGCGAGCGCAAGGTCGGCCTGGCCGGCATGTGCGGCGCCTACACGCGTGAGGTCATGCGCGAAAACCCCGAGAACTTCCGGCTGTTCAGCCCCGACGAGCTCTCGTCCAACCGCATGGACGCTTCGCTCGAGGTCACGGGCAAGCAGTGGAACGCCGGCGGTATTGAGCGCATCTGCGACGAGGGCGACCCGGCGGTCTCGGACGACCCGGCCGAGCTCGACCTCGTGCCCTCCGGCAAGGTGGTCGAGGTACTCTCGGAGCACCAGTGCGAGGGCATGCTCGAGGGCTACGTGCTCACCGGCCGCCATGGCATCTGGGCCACCTATGAGGCGTTTGCCCAGGTAGCGGGCTCAATGGTGGGCCAGCACCTCAAGTGGCTCGAGGAGACGCGCCGCACCGCTCCGTGGCGCGTGCCGCTCTCGAGCCTGAACATCCTGCTCACGAGCCACGTGTGGCGGCAAGACCACAACGGCTTCTCGCACCAGGACCCCGGCTTTGCCGACCTGCTCATCAACAAGGCGGCGGGCGACGAGGACCTCGTCCACCTCTACTATCCGGCAGATGCCAACATGATGCTCGCCGTCATGCAGCGCTGCTACGCCTCGACCGACTGCGTCAACGCCATCGTGGCGGGCAAGCACGAGAGCCCCGTTTACCTCACGCTGGCCGAGGCGCGCGACGAGCTTGTGGCCGGCGCCGCGGTGTGGGAGTGGGCGTCGAGCGCGGCGGCGGACGAGCCGGCCGATCTGGTGGTGGCCAGTGCGGGCGATGTGGTGACCGTCGAGGCCCTTACGGCGGCGCGGCTGCTTGCCGAGCGCGACGTGCGCGTGCGGTTTGTAAACGTGGTGGACCTGCTGCGGCTTGCGGCGCCGGGCGACGCGGCTCGCGCGCTCACGCCCGAGGCGTTTGAGCAGCTCTTCCCCAGCGAGACCCCGGTGCTCTTCTGCTTCCACGGCTACGAGGGGCAGCTGCTTCGGCTACTCGCCCGCCGCCCCGGGGCGGACCGCTTTGACGTGCACGGGTTCCGCAACCAGGGTGCCACGACCACGCCTTACGGCATGCTCTACGAGAACGGCATGGACCGCTTTGCCCTCGCCGCCGCGGCGCTCGAGCGCTTGGATGCTGCGGCGCATGTCGACGAGGTGGCCGAGCTGCGTGAGCGCCGCCGCGAGCTCATGGAATACACCATCGAGCATGGCATCGACCACCCGAGCCTGGGGCTGATGTAGGCGATCCCTGCTCGGGAGGGCGTCGGGCGAGGGCTGTCGCGGTTCCGGGTCGTCGTGCTCCGGGCCGCCGCGCCTTGCGCCGGTGCGGTTCCGGGCCGTGGTTTCGGTCGTCGGGGTTCGCCATGCCCGTACACCACCTCTGACCTGCGAAAGGCAACCCAAAGGCGCCTTGCAGTTGCGCAAATCTCACCAAAATGCAGCCCGTCGGTTGGTGGAACGGGCCGCTCGGCACCCGCAAGATGAGAATCGTTAGCACCCAACGCCCCGCTGCGTGACACAATGGTGCGAGCGCCCGCGCCCGGCGCCCCGGCGCCCCGGCGCCCCGCCAGACCGTCCCGCGGCCCGACCGAAAGGCCAGCCATGAGCTTTCGCAACAACCTCCAGCACCTCCGCGCCGAGCGCAACATGACCCAAGAGCAGCTTGCCATGCTGCTCGGCGTCTCGCGCCAGAGCATCACCAAGTGGGAGGCCGAGCGGGCAACGCCGGAACTCCCCAAGCTGCTCAAGCTCTGCCAGATTTTCGACTGCTCGCTCGACGACCTCGTGACGGGCGACCTCACCGCTCGCGCCGCCCCGGGTGGCGCCGACCCCTCCGCCACCCCGTCAGTGCTCCAGGTCCCCGCCGGGCCTCCGCAGGATATCTGCGGCTACGACGAGCACCAGCGCAAGATGGCGTGGAAGGTCCCCACGGGCGTGGCGGCGATTCTCCTGGGCATCGCCCTTGGCTTTTTGCTCGAGGGCGCGGTCGACCTCGCCTCGTGGAATGGACGCGACGGGCTCTTTATTCTCGCGGTGCTTCTTGGCGTGCTCGCCAGCCTCGCGTTTCTCATCCCCGCCGGCATGGAACACACGGCTTTTCAGAAGGCACACCCCTACGTGGAGGATTTCTACACCGAGGACGACCGCGCCCGCGCCCGCAAGGCGTTTACCGCAGGGCTCCTCAGCGGCATTGCCTGCATTATCCTCGGCATCGGCTGCATGCTGATGCTCGAGGAGACGGTGGAGAATATATCGCTCTTCTTCTTGCTGTTCTTTATCGCGCTGGGCGTGTGGAACATCACCCACTGGGGCATGCTCCTCGGTCGCACCAACATTGCCGAGTACAACCGCAGCGTGGGCGAGGACCTGGAGCTCGAGGACATCATGACGGCGCAGATCAACGATGAGGTGCGCAGCGCGCTCATCGCCAATCGCCGCCTCAATCAAAAGATCGGCTCGGTGTGCGGCGCCATCATGCTGCTCGCGACCATCGTCGGCCTGGTGATGCTGTTTGCACCGATGGGTCAGGCGGGCACGTGGCGCTGGGGCGAGTTCAACCCCGAGGGCACCACGGCCATGTGGTTCTGGCTCGCCTGGGTTGTGGGCGGGCTGCTCTGCGGCGTGGTGAGCGTGCTGATGAAGGCGTTTGCCAGCGAGGAGTAGCGCCGGCCGGGCGGGCGCGACGCGGTCCTGCCCGCTACGCGCGCAGTAGCCGTGCGACCGCTGCCTCGTCCGCCGCGCCGGCGAGCGCCCGGGCTCGGTCTTCGTCGGCAAAGCGCTGGCCGCCGCCGCGCTCGACGAGATCGACCCCGCTCGCTACGCGGGCGCCATCCGCTCCCTGAAGGCGCGCCGCGACGAGCTCATGGCCTATGCCGTCGAGAACGGCATCGACGGCGACGCGGACGCCCCGTTCGATCTGGGCGCATAGGCTGGCTGCCGGGCCCGGCGCCTGCCGCCGAGTCGCCATCTACGTTTCGTGGCGAGCTGAAAGCGCTCGCGCGGCCCGTCCCGTGCATTTAGCGCCCCTACTTTGCCTTCCAAACACTCAAATCGGACATTTTCAGCATTTAGCATCTCTGTAGCGACAACCTAAATGCACAAAACAGCGATTTCGTACATTTACACTCTGCTAAACTGAGCCGTATCGTGCGAAAGGAGGCCTTTATGCCGCAGGCCTATGACACCATCGAGAAGCTGTTCTACAAGGATGCCTCGGCGGAGCGCTTCTCGCGTGCCGAGCGCATTGCACGCGAGCGGCTCGAGGCGGAGTCCACGTTCAGGACGGGTATCGAGTTGGAAAGCGGCGAGCTGTTCCTGGCGGTGCCGCGCGCCCTTTCGGTGGCGCATGAGCAGGTGCTTCGCCGCGAGCGGCGCGTCTCCGCCCTCTGGCGGGGGCTGCCCCGCGTGGCGCTTGGAACGTACGTACGCTCGCTCATCGCTGACGAGGTGGTCTACAGCAACGAGATCGAGGGTGTGCGCAGCACGCGCCGGCAGATCAAGGACGCGCTCGATGCCGCGCTCGCGCATGATTCCGTCCATGCGCCGTTCGTGGAGTTTGCCCGTCTGTACCTGGGGCTGACCGATGCGGGGGCGGTGTTTCCCGCAAAGCTCGAGGAGATCCGCTCCATCTACGATAGCGTGGTGGGGGGCACCGTCTCCGCAGAAGATCAGCTGGGCGACGAGCTGTTCCGCACCGACGAGGTGTATCTCTACAACGAACGGGGGCAGCGCATCCATACCGGCGCCGCACCGGAGCGCATACGGCCGCTCCTGCGCCAGATGCTCGCGCTCGCGCGTGCCGACATCCCCGAGGTGTTCTGCGCGGCACTGTGCCATTTCGTGTTCGAGTACGTCCATCCCTTCTACGACGGCAACGGCCGAACGGGCCGTTATCTGCTGGCCCTGCAGCTCAGCGAGGTGCTTTCGCAGCCGACGGCCCTCTCGCTCTCGCGCGTGATCGCGCAGAACAAGGCGGCCTACTACAAGGCGTTCGATGCGGTCGAGCGGCCGCTGAACCATGCTGAGGCGACGCCGTTCGCCCTCATGCTGTGCGACCTTCTGCTTATGGCGCAGGACGAGCTCATCGCCGATCTTGAGGACAAGCGGACCAAGATCGACGCGGTCCGCGCGGCGATCGGGACGGAGGAGGGGGATTGGACCGACCGGGAACGGGATGTACTCTTCTTCGCGGCGCAACGGCACCTGTTCGACCTGTATCGGGAGATCCGCACCGACGAGGTGGCCGACTATCTGGGCGCGTCCCCGGCGGTGGCGCGCGCGGCGCTCAAGGGGCTCGAGGCACGCGGGCTGCTGCGGCGCGTCGGCTCGCGTCCGCTCGCCTACGTGCTGGCGGACGCGGGCGTCTCGGCGGTCGGTTGGAAGAATTGAGACCCTGACCTGCGGAAGGCAACCGAGAGGCGCCTTCTGGTTGCCGGAAATGCGTTCGAAATGCAGCCCGGCGGTTGGTAGAATGGGGCGCGATGCGCCTGCAAGATGGGAGGTGCCGGCAGATCCCGCACCCCGCTGCCGCATCCGGCGGGCGCCCGCGCCTCGGCACGTCGCATCCGGCCCGCGCCCCGCGTTGAGCCGTTGGAGGCGCGCCTCCGCCATCGCGCGACGCCCGAGCTCGACAAGCTCCTCAAGATGTGTCAGATCTTCGACTGCACCCTCGACGACCTCGTGACGGACGATCTTACAGCGCGCGCCGCGGCCGCCTCGGGTGAGTCGGGGGCGGGCGTGTCCGGGTAAGCGGGGCCCGCGTCCGTCTAGTACGCCTCCGTTCCGCAGGTTCCCGCCGGCCCGCCGCAAGGCATCTGTGGCTACGAGGAGCACCAGCAGATGCTTGCGCGCAAGGTGCCCACGGGCATCCTGCTCATCATGCTCGGCGCGGCGCTGCTCGTCTATGTCGGGGGCTTGGATGAGCAGGCAGCGGCAGCCGGCGGGGGCGGCGCGCCGGGCATCGTGAGCATCCTCATGAAGGCGTTCGCCAAGCGGGATTGGCGCCCCGGCCCCCACCGCTCGGCGGGCGCGAGGATGAAACCGTGCACCCCGTGGGCTATGCTATAACCCACGGGGTGCGGATGCTGCGGAATCTCCGCCCCGCCGACAGGGGAGTGGGAGCATGGGGGTTACATCGACTGGCGGCTCCGCGCCGCGCCGTCCTCAGAAGGGAACGGGCCGCCCCGGTCCGACGGGCCGTGCCGCCGGGTCGGCCGGCAAGCGTCCCGTCCGCCCCTCAGCGGGCGTCTCGCGTCCCGCAGCCCATCCCCGCCGCCGTCCCGCCGACCCGCATCGGGTCAAGCGCACGCGCTACGGCTATCCGACGGTCTCCGAGCGCTTGGCGCGCCAGGCCCGCCGCATGGGGCCGCGCCGCAACCGGGTCATCGGCTCGACGGTGCAGCACAACGGCTCGCTCGGCTACATCAGCCGCGGGCCCTTCCGGGGCGGCCGCCGGCAGCGCGCCCTCAGGGCGCAGGCGGCGCGCGTCCTGCCTCTGGCCCTCGTCGTGCTCGTCGTCGTGGCGGGCGTCGCCGGCATCGGCTATGCGGTGCAGGGCGCCTGGAATCCCCTTGCGATCTTCCAAGGACCGGCTGCCTCATCGGACGGCGCGCTGGTGCGCTCGGCCGGCGAGCACGCGGCGTCCGTGGCGGACGCGGGCGTGCGCGCGGCGCAGGCGCCCGACGCGGTGGTGCTCGACGTCGGTCGCGTCACCGACACCGGAAACGGTCGCGTCACGTTCTCGGCCGTGGGCGACAACCTCGCCAACGAGAACCTGCTGGAACTCGCCGACGCCGCAGCCGGCGAGGTGGGCGACGACGCCTACGACTTCACCGGCTTCTACGAGCACATCGCGCCGGCGATCCGCAGCTACGATATCGCGTTCGTAAACCAGGAGACCACCCTGGGCGGTCCGGACGCCTACGGTTACAACGGCTACCCCAGCTACAACACGCCCGATTCGATGGCCGACGCCGTGGCCGATGCGGGCTGGCGCGTGGTGTCCACCAACACCAACCACGCCTACGACACCTGGACGTCGAGCATCGAGCACGCCCAGCAGGTGTGGGCGTCCAAGAGCGGCGAGCTGCTGACCGTCGGCAGCTTCACGAGCCAGGAGGACCGCGAGCGCCCGCGCGTGGTTGAGTGCAATGGGCTGCGCATCGCGTTCCTCTCGTACAACTACGGGCAGAACGGCTACGAGCAATCCGATCTGCCCAACGATTACTACGCCGTGACCTACGATCGCGAGGCCATGCTCGAGGACGTGCAGCGCGCCCGCCGCGCCGCCGATGCCGTGGTGGTGTACATGCACTGGGGCACCGAGTACGAGCACGAGCCGGATGAGACGCAGCGCACCCGCGCCCAGGAGCTGGCCGATGCCGGCGTTGACCTGGTGATCGGCAGCCATGCCCACGTGATCCAGCCCATGGAGTGGTTCGAGGGCGCCGACGGCGGACAGACGCTCGTGGTCTTCGGCCTCGGCGACCTCCTGAGCGGCTACCATGATGCGCCCGAGTGCATCCTCTCGGGCATGTTCACCTGCACGTTCGCGCGTACCGAGCAGGACGGGCAGGAGGGCGGGCGCCGTGTGGCGATCGAGGACGCCACCTGGCACCCCCTGATCGAGCATTGGCAGGATGGCCGGGACGCCGTCTACCTCGTCGAGGACTACACCGAGGATCAGGCGCGCGCCAACGAGCTGCTCGCAGGCGTCGACGATCCCTACCAATGGATCGTCGCCACCACAGAGGGGGTCATTGGAGACGGGTTCCCCATCGCGTGGTAGGCGTCCCGCCGCGTCCGTCCACCCTCGATGCCCTGCCGCCCACCAGAATGACGGTATGCCCGGCGCCCGACATGGGTTTACTAGATACATCTGGCAATGACGGCCGGCGTCCGGCACGGGACGCCCCGACGGTAAGGAGGCTTGCATGGGACGCAAAGCAGAGGAGCCGATCGAAATCGATTTCGAAGGCCTGATGGGTCACCTGCGCTCCACCACGCGCGTGTTCATGGACGTCGATGACGATCAGTACTACATCACCCATACCGATGGGTACTGGCGCGTCCAGGATTGCTCCAAGCTCAACGACAAGGGTCGCTTCACCGATTGCTCCGAGCTGGTCTCCACGCTGCCCGAGCTGATCGACCTGCCGTGGCGCGACGGCAAGAGCATCCGCGATCTGTTCGATGACGCCACGTTCTACGAGTCCATCCAAGAAGGATGGGAGATGTAGCGCACCCTTTTCGAAGGAGCTCCGTCCCATTGAGCCGCCGGCGCCCAGTGCATCGGCGGCTTTCTTTGTCGTTGATTTTAATCTGAAATCGGACTAAAGTGGTGCGGAGACTGGAACAGCGGGGGCGAGAGGGGGCATCTATGGCGGATCAGATGCCGCATCGGACGGCGTCGGCATGTGCGGTGCACGCGGCCGGGACGTCGGCGCGCGCGCTCGATTACCTGTACAACGAGATCGACAAGCTCTACCACGTCTACGCGCGCGGATGCGGGGTATCCGATTGCGCCTACTGGATGCTCTACGATCTGGAAATCGCCGGCGGGGCGCTCCCGCTCGCCGAGCTCACCGCATCGTGGTCCTACAGCAAGCAGACCATCAACTCGGCCCTCAAGGCGCTCAAGGACAAGGGGCTCGTCGACCTGCCGTATATGGAGGGCAGCCGCAAGAGCAAGCAGGCATGCCTCACGGCGGACGGGCGGGCGTTCTCGAGCCGCCACATCGTGCCCGCCATCCGGGCGGAGGAGCGGGCGTTCTCGTTTCTGGCACCCGACGAGCAGGACGAGCTGATCCGCCTGGTGCGCCGCTACGTCGACGCCCTCGATGCGCAGCTCGCCGCCGTCGAGGGGGCGGAGGCGCCCGGGGGAGCGTGCCCGGGAGATGCTCCGACGCCCGAATCCGGCGCGTGCCACGCCAGCGCGCCGGCTTCGCCCTCCGAGGGCCCCGCTGCAGCCGCGCAGCCGGCTGCCGGGCCCCGCGCCGCGGGCGCGCGGGTTCCGGTGCCGGAGGGGGCCGTCCCCACCTAGTGGCGCCCGCGGCTCGGTCTTCCGCTGCGTTTGGCCGCGCCCGACACGTCGCCCGCCGCGCTCGCGCCACCGCCGCGCGACCCGTTCCATCCGCCCGCCCATCCTTCGCGTTGCAAAGGAGTTCTCCCGCATGAAGATGCTCTGGCGCTTCCTCAAGCCCTACAAGCTTCAGACGCTCGGCGTGCTCGTGGCGCTCGGCGTCAACCTCGCCGGCGTGCTGCTCGTGCCCACGATCCTCGCCAACATGATCAACATCGGCGTGTCGAGCCGCGACTTCGACTACATCCTCTCGCAGGGCGGCTTCATGCTCGTGGCCGCCGTGGTCTCGGGCGCGGGCGCCTTCGCGTGCAACTACTTCTGCGCCGACCTCGCCACCAAGGTGGGGCGCGACATCCGCAACGCCGTCTACGACGCTTCGCTTGCGTTCTCGGGCAGCGATTTCGAGAAGTTCGGCACGGGCTCCATGATCACCCGAACCCTGAACGACGTGAACGTGATCCAGATGGCCATCTCGATCACCATCCAGATGATGCTGCCGGTGCCCTTCTCCATGGCGATCGGCATCGCGCTCGCCTGCTCCATCGACATGCAGATTGGCATCATGCTCACGGCTTTTACCGCCGTGGTGACCGTGATCGCCGTCATCGTGGTGCTGCGCGCCGCCAAGATCTTCCAGCGGCTCCAGCGTTTTATCGACCGCATGAACGTCCGCCTGCGCGAGAGCATCACGGGCGTGCGCGTGATCCGCGCCTTCGGCAAGGAGGCTTCCGAGCGCAAGAGCCTCGACGAGGCGTTCAGCGACTACGCCACCAACGCCATCAAGGTCAACTGGATCTTCGCGACCTTCGATTGCTCGGCGTTCTTCATCATGAACATCGCCGAGGTAGCCATCATCTGGCTCGGCGGCAACCGCGTGGGCGCGTGGGCGATGGAGATCGCCTCCATCTCGGCCTGCGTCGAGTACGCGATGATGATTCTCTTCTCGATTATGATGGCGCAGATCGGCGCGCTCATGCTGCCGCGTGCCCTCGTGTGCCTCGAGCGCTGCCGCGAGGTGATCGACCTCAAGCCGAGCATCGCCGACGGCGAGCTCACCGAGCTGCCCGAGCGCGCGCAGGGTGCGGTCGCCGCTGGTGACGGCGCGGCGCGGACGGCTGCCGTCGGGACGGGTGCCTCTGCCTCTGGCGCCGCCGCGCCCATGCCGGGCGAGGTCGTGGCGCATTTCGGCAACGCGTCCTTCCGCTTCGCCGATGCCGACGAGGACACGCTCCACCACATCAACTTCGTCTGCCGGCGCGGCACCACCACGGCGATCATCGGACCCACCGGCTCGGGCAAGTCCACGATCGCCAAGCTCGCGCTGCGTCTTCACGACGTGACGGACGGCTCGGTGCGCCTCTGCGGCACCGACGTGCGCGAGCTCACCCAGGAGGCCCTGCGCGAGCGCATCTCGTACGTGCCGCAGAAGGCCTGGCTCTTCAGCGGGACCATCGCCGACAACCTGCGCTACGGCGCGCCCGACGCCACCGACGCCGAGCTCTGGCACGCTATCGACGTGGCGCAGTCGGGCTTCGTGCGCGAGCTTCCCGAGGGCCTGGCGCACCGGGTGGCCCAGGGCGGCACCAACTTCTCGGGCGGGCAGCGCCAGCGCCTGTCCATCGCCCGCGCGCTCGTGAAGCACGCCGACCTTTACATCTTCGACGACTCGTTCAGCGCGCTCGACTTCAAGACCGACGCGGCCCTGCGCCATGCGCTCGCCAGCGAGGTCAAGGACGCGGCGGTGCTCATCATCGCGCAGCGCATCAACACCATCCTCTCGGCCGACCAGATCGTGGTGCTCAAGGACGGCTGCATCCAGGGCCTGGGCACGCACGAGGAGCTCATGCGCACCTGCGAGGCGTACCGCGAGATCGCCCGCTCGCAGCTGCGCGCCGAGGAGCTCGAGGCGCTGATGGGCGGCGAGCCGGCGTCCGACGGCACCGCGGGGGAGCCCGAGCCGGCGGCAGCGGCGCATGAGGCGCCGGCGCCAGAGCGCGCCGCCGAAACGGTCGATCCGGACGGGCCGCTGCGGGATGTCGGGGGCCGGCCCGTGGCGGGTTTGCAGGACGCCGCTTTGCAAGAGAGCGCTCTGAAGGGAGGCGAGTAGCATGGCGAACGAGAAGATTCTGACCGAGGACGCCGCGATCGAGGAAGTCGAGCGCGTGGTCGAGGGCGCTGTCGATGCCGGGTCCGCCACGGCGGCCGGCGCTGGTGCCGCGGTCGCCGCTTCCACCACCCCGGCCCGCTACGCCGACCCGCACGAGCCCGCGCCCTCGGGCGCCCCGGAGCCCGAGGCCGAGGAGGAGCTCGAGGTCCCCAAGGACCCGGTCGCCGTGATTCGCCGCCTCTGGGAGGTCTCGCGCGGGGAGCACTGGCGCTTCGCCGTGGTCGTGGTGTGCGTCATCTGCTACACCGTCGCGCAGATCTCGGCCCCGGCCTACAGCGCGCACCTCATCGACCTGCTCTGGGCGAACATCCAGGCGGCGCACGCCAAGGGCCAGATCTTCACCATCGGATGGGACACGGGCGGTCGCGAGCTCCTGACCTTCGTGGGCATCTGGACCGTGGCCTGGGCGTTCTACACCGTGCAGAGCTTCACCATGGCGAGCTTCGCCGAGCGCCTCAACCTCAAGCTCCGCCACCGCATCGCCGAGAAGCTCAACGTCTTGCCGCTCAAGTTCTACGACGCCCACAAGCCGGGCGACGTGATGAGCCGCGCCACCAACGACCTCGACAAGGTGTCGGAGGTGCTGCAGCGTGGCCTGCTCTCCATGCTCATGGCCGTGGGCTCGGTAACGGGTGCTGCCATCATGATGGTGCGCCTCAACCTCACGCTCGCGCTCGTGTTCTTCTGCTTCGCGGCGATTGCCGTCACGGGGACGCGCCTGGTGGCCAAGCGCACGCTCGTTCTGGCGGCCGAGCAGCAGCGCGCCGTGGGCATCTTGAACGGGCACGTCGAGGAGGCCTACTCCGGGCGCATCGTCATCAAGGCGTTCAACCAGGAGCAGGCGAGCTCGGCGCGCATCCACGAGGCGACCCAGCAGCTTGCCGACACCATGCGCCGCACCGACTTCATCACCAATGTGGTGGCGCCCATGGTGCGCTGCCTCGTGCGCCTCTCGCAGGTGGTGCTCGCGCTCATGGGCACGGGCATCCTCATGCGCGGCGAGCTCACCATCGGTACGCTGCAGGCGTTCTTCCAGTACGTCAACACCGCCTCCGAGCCCCTCACGCAGTTCTCGCTCACCGTCAACCAGCTGCAGAGCGCGCTGGCCGCCGTGGAGCGCGTCTTCGGCGTGCTCGACGAGCCCGAGATCGAGCCCGATCCCGCGCAGCCCGCCCGTGTGGCCGAGCCGGTGCGCGGCCGCGTCGCCTTCGAGCACGTGCGCTTCGGCTACGATCCCGACCGCCCGCTCATGCGCGACGTCAACTTCGTTGCCGAGCCGGGTCGAAAGATCGCCATCGTGGGCGCCACGGGCGCCGGCAAGACGACGCTCATCAACCTGCTCATGCGCTTTTACGAGATCGACGGCGGACGCATCACGCTCGATGGGGTGGACGCGCACGCCATGACGCGCTCCGAGCTGCGCAGCCATTTCGGCATGGTGCTGCAGGACGCGTGGCTGCGCGAGGGCACCATCGCCGAGAACATCGCCTACGGCGCCCCGGGCGCCACACGCGAGGAGATCGTCCAGGCGGCCAAGACCGCGCAGGTGGACTTCTTCGTACGGACGATGCCCCAGGGTTACGACACCAAGCTCGAGAACGACGCCGAGAACATCAGCCAGGGCCAGCGGCAGCTCCTCACCATCGCGCGCGTGCTGCTCGCCAATCCCGCGATCCTCATCCTCGACGAGGCGACCTCGAGCGTGGACACCCGCACCGAGCGCGCCATCGTGCAGGCGATGGAGGCTCTCACGCAGGGGCGCACGAGCTTTGTGATCGCGCACCGCCTGAGCACCATCGTGGACGCCGACCTCATCCTCGTGATGGATCATGGCAACATCATCGAGCAGGGCAACCACGAGGAGCTGCTCGCGCTCGGCGGCGCGTATGCGGAGCTCTATAACTCCCAGTTTGCTTAGCTCTTTCTGGTCCCGGCGGCCCGCTGTAGCACGCCACCTTGCCGTTCAAGCCTTCGGGCATGGTACAAGGTGCCAACATGGGATATGCTATGCGAAATAGCGGGTCTTTATTAACATGAGATCGTTTTCACCATAATCGAGAAGGGATTTCCAAAGTAGAGCGGGGTATTTCGTAAAAGAAATTGCAGGTAGAAGCCCCTCATCATTCTCGATGTGCTTCGCGAACCCCCGCTCAATTGTGGTGAAAACGCCTCGTGCTCCGAAAGACTCTTTCGTTTGGGTCGCGAGGGCGCTATGGACCCTGGTCCCTTCGGTCAAGATGGGTGGGGAAGGTTATGGAGCCGATCCCCCCATGTCTTTTGCCTGTGCACCCCGTAGCATCCGTCTGCTGTCGTTCGAAGCGCTCTTCGCCCGCATCTGCCTGACGGGTGTGTTTCCGCTTCGCTCCCTTTAACGGCTTCCGTCTTCCTGCTATAGTGGCGTCAGCCTTATGGGGCTCCTGACGAAGGCAGCCGTACCAGGATCGATAAGACGGCGCATCGACGGAAAGGAGGCCCCATGAACTGGGCCATCTTGATCGTTTCGGGCGCGATGGAGGCCGTGTGGGCCGTGGCGCTCGAGCGCGCCGAAGGGTTCACCAAGCTCATCCCCAGCATCATCTTCATCGCCGCGCTCGCGGCGAGCATGCTGGGTCTCAGCCATGCCGTGCGGAGCATCCCGCTCGGCACGGCCTATGCCGTCTGGGTGGGCATCGGCGCCACCCTCACCATCATCTACAGCATGGCGACGGGCGTCGAGCCGTTCAGCTGGCTCAAGGTGGCGCTTCTCGTCGGGCTCGTGGGCTGCGTGATCGGTCTCAAGCTCGTCCACGGTGCCTAGGGAAGCGTTGGGCGCTTGGTGCTCCGGGATGCGGCCCGTGTCGCCGTCTTGTGCGCCTGCGGGACCGAGGCTGTATCGCAGGCGCGTCGGTGCCATGCAACGCGGACGAGGGCCGTGGCAAGCTGAATATGGAAATACTCCGTCTTTTCCACTGGAGATCGGAGCACGATGCCAGCATGCGTTGCCCGAATACCTCCTGCGACCTGCCCCGTTGGAAAACGTTTAGATTCTTCTGAATCCATCTCAGATTCTTGCCAGACTGCTTCGGATTTCCGTTGGAAGCCTGGTTCAAGATGGGCTGAAGCGTTGCTGCCGTGGAGTTAGCTGGAGGGATGGGACGCTATGGTCGTTTCGGGTCGATCTGCCATGGAATATCACCGGACACCTCCGATCGTACGGGACGTCATGCTCGATCCGAAGGAACTCACGGCGCATCCTCCTCTTGGCGCGGGGTACGACGAAGGGCTCTTTCGTTCAAATCGCCTGGCCGCAGAGACGCTTGCGCGAGCTCGTACGCGCCTGTGCGGGGCATTGAAAGGAGTGTCTCTCCCCATCGAGGTGCTCGTCGATGCGGATGCCAGCGACTACTCGAACGGGCTTTTGAAGCGTGCGCGAATGCCCCGGGCGATTACCCGGGAGCTCGTCGAAGATATCGGGGGAGGGGTTTCGGTCGCATCGATCCCGCTGGCTCTCGTGCAGGTCGCGCGTCAGGCAGGGTTCACGGCACTTTGCCAGCTCATGTATGAGTTCTGCGGTATCTACGCGCTGCATCACCCGACGCCTGCGACGCGGTTGGTGCTCAGCCGCTTGATGGCGGCGGGTCAGGCGGACGCTGCTCCCAAGGACGTATGCGCTTTCTCGGAAGAAGACGGTTCGAAGGTCGGATCATTTGACGCGAGCGGCAACGAGGCGGCGTGGACGCCATGCCGGGATCGCAGCGGGAACATGACGTGCCTTTGGAAACGTCCGCAGCTGATCGGTGCAGAACGTCTGAGGTGCGCTTTGGGGAGCATGAAGCGCCTGCACGGGCTGGGTGCTGCGCGAGAGGCTGCTCGGTACGCATGCGACGGATCGGCCTCGCCCTTGGAGACCAAGATGGTCCTCTTGCTGTGCCTTCCACCAGAACGCGGTGGCGAGGGATGGCCTTTTCCGCAGCTCAACCGCCGGATATCCTATTCGCTGTCTGCGCGCGGTCTCGCAGGAGCCTCTTGTTGCGTGGCAGACCTGAGCTGGAGCGGAAAAGGGATCGATCTTGAGGTGAGCGGCAAGGCGTATCACAGCGATGAGCGGGGGTTTGAGCTGGCGACGAACAGGCGAGCCGCCTTGCAGGCCATGGGCTATACCGTCGTCGAGGTGAGCAACGACATGATGCGGGATGAAGGGAAGCTCGAAGCCGTTGTTTCCACGCTATCCGATCTGCTCGACTTTCCTCTTCAGGGCCGATCCCGCTCGTTTCTGAATGCTCGGCGTCGCTTGATGGATGAGCTTTTCTCCTGAATCGATGGGAGCTCCTTCATCGGCAGCCTGCTCAGCCGACGCCCCCTGTTTTCATGGGTGCCGGATCAATGCGGTTCATCGGACGGGCTTCGCCACTCTTCGCTGCCATGAAGCGGCGCTGGGCATGTCTGGTGCGTTGCGGGCTCGTTTCAGCGCGGAATGGGGCGGCCATGCTCTTCGGCGCGGACTATGATGCGGGTGGCGAGCCAGCGCAGCCGCTTGACGGAGGAGATGTCATATCGGCAAGGGATGGAGAACGTTTCAAATCATCCAGTTCGTTTTCTTTGCGGGTTTCAGCGTGTTCCTGTTCGCGAGGTCGGTGGATGGGCACGGGGCCGTGCAGACGCTGGAGGCGAAGCTAATCAGCTTCGCCGTATGGTGCCTCTTCTATCTGGGCGCATTGGCCATTGAGTGGTTGATTTACGCCCTCGCGCGTCGATCTAGGAAATAAAAGCCCAGCAGGAGATTGTTTTCACCACAATTGAAAGGGCTTTTCCGAAGTAAAGACGACTCTCTCTCAAAAGAAAACGCAGGTAACAGTACATGCCCTACGTGCGTGTATCGAGCGAGATGCCGTTCAATTGTGGTGAAAACGCCTGGACGCGCGCCCTGGACGCGTCGGGGGCGCGGATCTCAGCGAAAAACAGAAGGGAACGGCTGCCGCCGTTCCCCTGGAAGTCATTTCGTTTCGTCGTGCCGTTCCGCCAGAGAGCTTCACTCTAGACCACCGGCGCGTCGTGCAGGGGCACCGGTTTGCCCTCGCTCGGCGGCCGCGCGCTCGTGAGCTCGGTGTAGTCGACGTGGGCGGTGGAGGGTTTGAGCTCGCCCGGAGCGAACCAGTCGAGTGCGCAGTCGATCCACGCGTTCCAGAACGGCCACTCGTGCCCGCCGATCTCGGGCTCCCAGTAGGTAACGTCGAAGCCGGCGTTTTTGAGCAGGTGGGCCACCTCGCGGTTGTTCTTGGCCAGGTTATCGGCCTCGCCGCAGGCGCCGTAGAACTTGGGCTTGGGCAGGCTCGGATCCTTCTCGAAGCGCTCGATGAGCGCGACGTAATCCTTCTCCGACCCGATCACCGTATCCAGATCGCCGAAGAAGCGCTCGTAATAACGGCGCTTGCGCTTCGAATCGCCTTCGGCGGCCTCGAGGATGCGGTCGCGCATGAAGGAACCGGAAAGCGAGATGATCGAGCCGAAGCGGTCGGGGCGCAGAAGCCCGTTGATGAGCGCCGTGTAGGCGCCGATCGAGATGCCGGCGAGCGCGGTGTCCTCGCGCTTGCGCGAGAGCGGGAAGAGCCGCCGCGTCACCTCGACGAGCTCTTCCGATATGAACTTGCCGTGCCATTCGTTGATTTCGGGCTTGTTGAGGTAGAGCCCGTCCTCGCCCGAAGGCATGATGACGGCCACGTCGCGCGCCTCGGCGGTCTGCACCACGTGGGTCTTGTCGATCCAGTCGTAGTCGCGGCTGAACAGGCCGTGCAGCAGGTACACCGTGCGATACGGCCCCTGCCGCCGCTTGGCAAGCTTATCGCCATCCATCTTGTCGACGGGGATGACGGCCGTGAGTATCACGTTCCGCTGAAGGTAGCGAGAATAGAAGTCGACGCGCAGCAGTGCCATCGTGATCCTCCTTCGCTTGCGTGCGATGTGCGGCGGCCCCATCGACCGCGCGGCGCTGTTGTCGTTTTACCCCAACGGCAACCAGTCGATCGCCTGGGGAAGCGCTTGGTTCCACAGGTTCCAGTCATGTCCCCCGTTGAGTTCATGATACTGGACATCGAGCCCAATGCCGCGCAGCTTATCGGCGAGCATGCGATTCGCCTGCGCGAGCGGGTCCTGGTTGCCGCAGGCCATGAACACGCGCGGACGCGGGCGGTCGCAGTACACCAGGTCGGCGGCGAGGCGCGCGGGGTCCTTGTCGGAGTTGACCACCTGGTTCAGGTCGCCGAACGTCGAGGTGAGGAACTCGCGGCTCAGGAAGAACAGGTCGTCGGAGATGATCTGGTCGAATCCGTCGACGATCATGGCGGTGGAGAGCGCGACGATGGAGCCGAAGTTCTCGCAGAACCTGAGGCCGTTGCGGAGCGCACCGTAGGCGCCCATGGAGACGCCGCCGATGAAGGTGTCCTCGCGGCGATCGGAGAGCGGGAACATCCGGCGCGTCACATCGAGAATCTCCTCGCCGATGAAGCGGCCGTAGTAGTTGTGCGACTCGGGCTGGTCGATGTAGAAGGCGTTGTAGCCGCTCGGCATGACCACGGCGAAGTTGTGCTCCTCGGCCCAGGCGCGGATGCGCGTCTCGGAGACGAGGTCGGTGTGGTTGCCCGTGATACCGTGCAGCAGGTAGAGGGTCTTGAAGGGACCCCGTCGACGCGGGTAGTCGCGGCGGTCCCACGCGCCGGCCTCATGGCGGCGCTGCCAGTCGACGCCCATGGCGTCGCCGGTGCTGTCGACGGGCAGGATCACGTCGAGCGTGGTGGTGCGCATGAGCGCGGCGGAGAAGAAATCGACGCTGAGACGAGCCATATAACCTCCCGAGACGAGCGCCGGGGCGGCCCCGGCACGGCGGATGCATGCGATGATGCGCAGCGGACACGGGCCAGTATACATCTCCGGCGCCGCCGCGTCCGTCCCGAGGCGCGTTCGCTAACGCGGCGCCTCGGTTTCGCTGAGCTGCGCGACGAGCTCCGTCAGCTGCGCCACCTGCGCCTCGAGTTCGGCGATGCGCTTCATGTTCTGCCTGATGGCGCGGCGGTTCAAGATCGATTGCTCCTCGAGGGGGTCGGGCATGCTCGCGCGATGCTTGCTGCGATCGTTCGCCTCCTCCATCACGCGGCAGCCGTTGCGCCGCACGATGTGGCCGGGGATGCCCACCACGGTGCAGTCGGGCGGCACGTCCTTGACCACCACGGAGTTGCCGCCGATGCGCACGTCGTCGCCGATCTGGATGTTGCCCAGCACCTTGGCGCCCGTGCCCACGACCACGCGGTTGCCCAGCGTGGGGTGGCGCTTGCCGTCCTCGTTGCCGGTGCCTCCCAGGGTGACGCCCTGGTAGAGCACGCAGTCATCGCCCACGATGGTGGTCTCGCCGATCACCACGCCCATGGCATGGTCGATGAACAGGCGCCGTCCCAGCTGGGCGGCGGGGTGGATCTCGACGCCGGTGAAGAACCGGGTGACCTGACTCAGGATGCGCGCGATGCTGCGGCAGCCGTGCGTCCAGAGCCAGTGCTCGGGCGTGTGCATCCATTTGGCGTGGAGACCGGGGTAGGAGATGAAGATCACGAGGCCGTTCTGCGCCGCCGGATCGTTCTCCTGCACGGTCTTGATGTCCTCGCGGATGGTAGTGATGAAGCTCATGGCCGGATCCCCTCGTGGTAGGGCGGTGCGCGGCCGTTCTCGCCGACAGCCCCGACGCGCCGAGCGTCCGCCCGCGTGAATGCACCCTATGGTACGGTTGCGCGCTGCAAATGTCTATAGAATCACTAGGATTAATGGGGCACCTAGTCCGGCTGCCCGCCGTGCGGTTCGTTTCGCGCTGGTTAACTGATCTGCGCGCTTGGTGGCGCGCGCTACAATAGCGCACACGCAAACCGTTGCGAGAACACGCCCGCGCCCCGTGCGCACCGCGCTGTTTTCGCAGGTATTTGAAGGAGTACGTCATGGCAGCAGAGAAGAAGGACATCGACTGGGGCAGCCTCGGGTTCGCCTATCAGCCCACCGATTACAGCTATGTCTGCAACTACAGGAACGGTGCCTGGGAGGAGGGCGGCCTCACGACCGACCACACCCTCACGCTCTCCGAGTGCGCAGGCATCTTCCACTACTGCCAGGAGGTCTTCGAGGGCCTCAAGGCCTACACCACCAAGTCCGGCGACATCGTCTGCTTCCGTCCCGACCTCAACGCGAGCCGCATGGCCGATTCGGCGCGCCGCATCGTGATGCCGCCCTTCCCCGAGGACAAGTTCCTCGAGGCCGTCAAGATGGTCGTCAAGGCAAACGAGGCCTGGGTGCCGCCCTTCGGCTCGGGCGCCACGCTCTACGTGCGCCCGTTCATGGTAGCGACCGGCGAGGTCATCGGCGTGGCACCGGCCGACGAGTACCAGTTCCGCATCCTCGTGACGCCCGTGGGGCCGTACTACTCGGGCGGCGTCAAGCCCGTGGCCGTGAAGGTGCCCGAGTACGACCGCGCTGCGCCGCACGGCACCGGCGCCATCAAGGCCGGCCTCAACTACGCCATGAGCCTCTACCCGAGCGTCCAGGCGCATGACGAGGGCTTCGCCGACAACATGTACCTCGACCCGCAGACCCACACCTACGTGGAGGAATCGGGCGGCGCCAACTTCATGTTCGTCGACCAGGAGGGCACGATCGTGGTTCCGCAGTCGGCCACCAACTCCATCCTCCCCTCCATTACCCGTCGCTCGCTCGTGCAGGTGGCGCGCGACATGCTCGGCATGACCGTGGTCGAGCGTCCGGTCAAGTTCGAGGAGGTCGCCTCCGGCGCGTTCACCGAGTGCGGCATGTGCGGCACCGCCGCCGTCATCAGCCCGGTGGGCAAGGTCGTGAACGGCGACGAGGAGATCGTGTTCGGCGCGGGCGGCATGGAGCATGTCGGCCCCGTGATGCAGAAGCTGCGCGAGACGCTCACCGGCATCCAGGACGGCGAGATCGAGGGACCCGAGGGCTGGGTCGTGAAGATCTGCTAGCACCCTCACGCTCCTGACGAAGCCCCCGACGCTTCCCACGCGGACGTCCTCGGCGCTGCGCGCCTGCGGATTGTCCGCTTGGGAAGCGTCGGGGGCTTCTTGCGTTTCGGTCGCTCGCAGGGGATGGGATGGCTTGGGGTGCGATGGGACCTCTTGCGTTTCGGTCGCTCGCGGGAACGTTTCTGTTTGGCGCTTAGTCTGTTGATCAACAGGGGCTCGGCATCCGGGGCGCTACGATGGGGACAACCGTTGTCCCAAGGGAAGGGGTTGCCATGCGTTGTCCTTCGTGCGGCGCCGAGATCGATGATCGCTCCGAGTTCTGCCCGCAGTGCGGCGCATCGTTGCGGACGGCGGGTGCGGGACCGGTGCCGCCGCAAGGGGGTCAGGGCGCCGCGCCGGCGGGTGGTCAAGCTGCCCGGGCGGGCGTTCCGCAGGGAACGTGGCAGCAGGCTTCCGTCGCCGCGACGGCGCAGCGTCAGGCGATGCCGTCCGTTAGCGCCACTCCGATGCCGCCTGCCAGGCAGGGCGCAGGTCTGGCTACAGCAGCCCTCGTCCTCTCCCTCATCGCGGCCCTGCTGATCTTTTTGGGAGGGGTCACGGGGAATGCTGCCATCAATGCACAGCCCTACATAGATGCTACGGATACGCCTTCCGGTGTAGCGCTCTCGATCGATATTAATCTCTGGAGCCTGGCTGGTATGGTGATTCCAGCGATTCCTGGGATAGCGCTGAGGGCGCTGGGCTACGTGGTAGCGGGCCTGCTGGTCTGGGCAATCTCCCGCGACATGCGGCAGCGCCCGCATACGGCGGCTCGCGTCGCAGCCGTAGTGGCTGCCGTGCTGATGCTCTGCGACGCGGTCCCCTATCTCTTCAACGTGGTTTTGAGCGGGCAGTTTTTCTTTTTGGGGCTCTGGAACGATCCCAGCATGCTTAGCATCGCGTACGGGGCGTTCGTGGCTCTCGCGGTCTTTCCGGGCTATCTGGTCGCCGTGCCCGCGGCTGTTCTGAGCATCATCGCCGCGCTCCGCATCAAGCCTTCGGCGCCCGTGCGGCCTGCGGCATAAACGAGGCCGGGGCGCCCGTTGATGCGGAGCCTCGTTTCGGGATGGTTCGCGATCAGGCGGCAAAACCAGGCGGCGGGATTGGGCCAAGGAGGGGGTTGAAGATGGCTCCAAGGGACCCTTCCATCCCCCTGTCAACGCTGTTGACGAAGCGCTAACAAAGCGATCCGTCTCCTGACACTCTTTACCGGATGCTCGCGCAGCCAAGGCCGTTGGCTTGCACGCGCGTGACCCGTGCTCTCCATACTGGATGGCGCATGCTTGCCGCCACCCGGGCGCATATCGGCAGTGCATCCGCTTCGCGTTCTCCAGCACCGATGTTTCGCGCCAGGCATCTGGCGTCGCGGCAGGCCATCGAAACGTCGAATTGATTGGAGAGCACATGGAATCGTTCACCATGCGGCCGGGTTGCAGCCGCCGCAGCTTCTTGAAGCTCGCCATCGCCGCTGGCAGCACGGCAGCCATGGCCGGGGCGCTGCCGCGCGAGGCGCGCGCTGCCGAGGCGCAGGCGGTCTACCCTGAGAACTTCACGTTCGCCATCATGAGCGACATCCATTACTTCTCGCCCTCCCTCTACGGCGACAACGCCGATTACACCACGGCCGAGAACTCCGACCGCAAGATGTTTCGCGAGAGCTCCGACATCCTGGACAAGGCGCTGGCCGACATCGTGGCCGCAAAGCCCAACATGGTGATCGTCCCCGGCGACCTCACCAAGGATGGTGAACTGGTAGGACATCAGAAGGTGGCCAAGCGCTTCGAGGAGGCGCGCGCCCAGCTGGAGGCTGCGGGTGTTGACACGCAGTTCTACGTGATCAACGGCAACCACGACCTCAACAACCACCACGGCAAGGACTTCTCGGGCGGCTCGGCTGTGGATGCTGAGCGCACCACGCCCATCACCTTCAAGAGCGACATCTGGACCGCCTGCGGCTACACCGACACGACCGTCTACGATCTGGGCGGCACGGCTGATGGCAGCCTCTCCTACGTGGCGCGCCCGTGCCCCGGTCTCACGCTGATCGTCGTCGACACCTGCAAGTACAACGTCGACGCCGGCGACGGCACGCTGGCGCAGGAGACGAGCGGCCACATCTCGGCCGAGCTGCTCGCCTGGGTGTGCGACCAAGCCCGCCAGGCGCGCGCCGCCGGCGACGTGGTGGTGGCCATGCAGCACCACGGCATCGTGCCGCACTTTGGGTACGAGCCGGTGATCTTTGGCGAGTACCTGGTCGACGACTACGAGAACGTGGCGCGCGCCTATGCCGAGGCGGGCATCTCGGCCGTGTTCACCGGGCACATGCACGCCAACGACATCGCCGCCGCGACCTACGGCGACGCGACGATCTACGACATCGAGACCGGCTCCCTCGTGACCTACCCCTCGCGTATGCGCATGGGCTCGTTCGCGTTCTCGCAGGACGGAGAGAACCTCTCCTGTACGCTGACGGTCGACTCGCACACGCTCGGCCAGGTGACGCTCGACGATTGCGCGCTCACCGCCGGCGCGGTCGCGATCGAGGACTACGCCAAAGAACGCACCCTCACGGTGGATTCGATCCAGACGATGCTGGGCGGCATGTTCGTGGAGCCGCTGCTGGCCCAGTATGCGCCGATGGGCATCAAGGCGATCTTGGCGAGCCTGCTGCCGTCCCTCGGCGGCGACGCGTTCGCCGGCGTGACGGCAGACAACCTGAACGACGCGCTGTGGAGCTT
Organism: uncultured Coriobacteriaceae bacterium; assembly: GCA_963931435.1. GTDB lineage: Bacteria > Actinomycetota > Coriobacteriia > Coriobacteriales > Coriobacteriaceae > Coprousia. The sequence continues at coordinate 2,173,003 of OZ007012.1, read as the reverse complement.
GATCACCACGCAGGTGCTTTCCAGCGATCCCAATTCGGGCATCATGCTTCCCGTCTCAATTCTGAACGTCGTCATCTACTACAACGCGGAGACTGGTCGTATCGAGGCGTCCAACTACACGCAGACCGACGAGCAGACGGTTGTGACGTTCTCGTTGCCGCCGGAGCTCGAAGCCGAGGTCGAGGCACAGCTCGCTCAAACGCCCTCGGCGCTTGCCATCGAGCCGAGCACCTGCGTGCTCTATATCGATCAAGAGCACTTCAACGCGTTCCTCGAGGAACTGTACGCCGAGATCGACGCCAAGGCGCTCAGCGATGAGGGCGTGGCGACGATGATGCAGATCGTCAACAGCTTGGTTAAGGCGCTATTGGAATCGCCAGTCGACGATACCGCCCATTCGCTGCTCGGTCTTGTCGACTACGCGTACCAGGACCATCTGCTCGGCTGCGAGACCACAGAGGCGTGGGTCGAGACGGCCATCTCCTCGACGCCGGACCTTCTGACCTCCATCATCGCGGCCTGCGTGAATACCGAGCTCGCCAGCGAGGAGTTTACCTCCTTAACGTCGAGCATCTCCATCAACATGAAGACGCTTCTGCAGGGCGATGTGTTCCTCGTCAGCAGCATTGCCATCAGCACCATCGCCAAGATGATTCCGAATGTCCAGGGGCTGCTGGACCTCTTGAGGAATCCCGAGTATGTGGGCATGGACCTCGGCGCCGCGCTGGCGGGGGTCGTCTCGGGCATCAGCCTGATGGGCGAGCCGGTGCCGACGCTCGCGCAGAACGCGCTCTATACGCTCTGTCACGACGATAACGTGAACGGTAACGACCCCGAGAAGACCGACCACGACTTCAAGCTCGCGGCCGCGGCGACCATCCCGGCGGGCGGCGACGACGGGGACGCGGTGGACAAGAGCGCGCTCCGGACCCTGGTCGGCCGGGCGGGGAAGGTCGACACCACGGGCGCCTCCCAGAGCGCGATCAACGAGTTCAACACGGCGCTGGCGCTTGCCAACGCGGTGCTGAGCAACCCGGATGCCACCGAGGAGGACGTCGCGGCGGCGCGCACGCGCCTCGCGCGGGCCATCAAGGCGCTTGAGGAGAGCAAGAAGACCTCCTCGGGCAAGGGTGATGGCAAGGACTCGAGCTCCAGCGAGCTGCCGGGTACGGGCGACCCGGTGTCGCTCGCTGCCCTCGGCGCGATGGCGCTGGGCGGCATCGCGGCGGTGGGCGCCGGCATGCGCGCCCATTGGAGCGCTGCTAACGACGGCGAGGACGTGTAGATCCGGGGCAACGGCCTGAGTCCGGCTGTCACGACCGGGCTGGTGTTCACCCGTGGTGACGGTTCGGTTGAGTCCGCTCGTCCCAACAGCAGGGCAGGCTCTCGCCTGCGATGACAGCGCGGGCGGCGATCGCGCCATGGCCATAGAACGCGACAGGATGTCAGGCGCCAAGCGGATGGGGTTCCGCTTGGCGCCTTTGCCTTTCTTCGACGTTCCGCCTCAGGTCTACCCCGCTTTGACAAATAGGAAAAGAGGACGCGAATACGGGTTATGAACTGGGCATTCATGATTGTAATCGACCTGCTATGCCTCAGGGACCGTACCGCGCACGGGAGCAAGCGATGGCTGCGCGCAGAAAAACTGCCGTCTGCTGGCAGGGGCTCGGGGCATGCGTGATATGAATTGTCGAGGGTGGGGGCGGAGAGAGAGGGATTCGAACCCTCGAGACGCTCGTGCGCCTAACGGTTTTCAAGACCGCCGCATTCAACCGCTCTGCCATCTCTCCGTGACAAGTAATGATAGCATCGAATGAACGGACGAGGCCCCGGGCATCGCATCCGGCTGCGTGTCCGGTGCACGCCGGCACGCGCGACGGGGCGGCTTGCGGAAAGGATGACGAGCATGAGCGCAACGCAGCGCATCGCGGTGTTCGACGTGGGCGGGACCTTCATCAAGTACGGCGTCGTGGCGGATGGCCGCCTGGGCGAGCGGGGCAAGATCCCCACGCCCCAGGACGCGCAGAAGAGCTTCCTCGCGGCGCTCGAGGGCAAGCTGGCCGATCTCGCCGCGCTGGGCGAGCTGGGGGGCGTGGCGTTCTCGCTGCCCGGGATCATCGACGTGGATAAGCGCTACATGTATGCAGGTGGTGCGCTGCGCTACAACGATGGTACCGATATCGCCGCTTGGGAGGAGCGCTTCGGCCTGCCGGTCGAGGCGTTCAACGATGCCAAGTCCTCGGCGCTGGCGGAGCTCAGGCTGGGCAGCCTGCGCGGGGCCCAGACGGGCATCGTCACCACGTTCGGAACCGGCGTGGGCGGCGCGGTCATCACCCATGGGGAGGTGCTGCTCGGCTCCCATCTCATGGCGGGCGAGATCAGCGTCGCGCTGGCAGACGATCTCTCCGCTGGTCACATGGCCTATCTGGGCAATATCGGCGGTGTCGGGTTCATCGCGCGTGCGATCGGCGCGGCGGTGGGGCGCGATATCACCTCGGGCGAGGAGGCGCTCGCCCTCGTGGAGGCGGGCGACGAGCGCGCCCGCGCGGTGTTCGACGACCATCTCGACAAGATCGTGCGCGCGTTCTACAACTTCCAGCTCCTCATCGATCCCGAGCGCTTCGCCATCGGCGGCGGCGTGAGCGCGAACCCGCTGTTCATCCAGGGGCTGCGCGACGCCGCCGAGCGCCTGAAGGAGAGCCTGCCGTATCCCATCCCGCTCGCGGAGATCGTGCCGTGCCGGTTCCGCAACGCCGCGAACCTCATCGGCGCGTACCTGCACTTCGCGCGCAAGCGCGGGCTGTCCGAGGAGCTCGATACGGAAGGCGTGGCGTAGCGGATGCCGCGGGTCGGGTCGGTCGGCAGCATGGGCGCGGACGCCGCCGACGAGCGCTTCATGCGCGCGGCGCTTGCCGAGGCGCGCGCGGCGGCGGCCGAGGGCGAGGTACCCATCGGCGCCGTGGTGGTGCATCGGGGCGAGATCATCGCGCGGGCGCACAACCGGCGCGAGCAGGATGCGGATCCCTCGGCGCACGCCGAGTTCGCGGCGCTGCTCGAGGCAGCGCGCCAGCTGGGGCGTTGGCGCCTCGTGGGCTGCACGGTGTACGTGACGCTCGAGCCCTGCTGCATGTGCGCCGGTCTCATGGTGAACGCCCGCATCGACCGCTGCGTGTACGGCGCGCCCGACCCCAAGGGCGGCGCGCTGGGGACGCTCTACCGTCTGAACGAGGACGCGCGCCTCAACCACGCGTTCGCCGTCACCTCCGGGGTGCTCGCCGACGCCTGCGCCGCCGAGCTGAGTGCGTTCTTCGCGCGCTTGCGCGCCGCGCGGCTGCCGACGGCTCCCGCGCAAAACGGTGATTATCCTCGCGTAGCGTTGGCCGGGGGCCGGGATTCGTCGCTCGAGCGGGGTTTTTCAGGAGAATCGCGCGCTGCTTCCCGCGCGGGCGGTGGCATCACCTGCACGCAGGATGCTTGCGGCGGCGCGCCGGATGCGGCGCACGGAGGATGCGGCGTCCCCGCGCCCCGCGTGCTCGTCGCCATCGACTCGTTCAAGGGTTCGGCGTCGAGTGTGCAGGCCGGGCGGTGGGTCGCCGAGGGCATCCGCCGTGCCGCACCGGAGGCGTCGGCGCGCTGCATGCCCGTCGCCGATGGCGGCGAGGGCACCGTGGAGGCGGTGCGCGCGGCGCGCGGCGGCGCGCTGTGCGAGCTCGAGGTGACCGGTCCCTTTGGCTGCGCGGTGCGGGCGCGCTACCTGCTGGGGGATGCCGCGCCATCGGATGGCGGGGCGTCCGGCGCCTGGGCGGTCATCGAGATGGCCGAGGCGGCGGGCATCGGATGCTCGCCGCGCACCGCGCGTGCGGCTCTCGGCGCTTCGACGCGGGGCGTCGGAGAGCTGGTGCGCGACGCCGTGGCGCACGGCGCGCGCCGCATCTACCTTGGTCTGGGCGGCAGCGCGACGAGCGACGGCGGCGCGGGTTTCCTGCAAGCACTCGGCGCGCGGGTGCTCGATGCGGCCGGTGGCGCCGTGGCGCCGGGGCTCTTCGGCTTGCGCGACGTGGCGCGCATCGACCTCGCACCGGCGCTGCGGACTCTCGCAGGGGCCGAGCTCGTGATCCTGGCCGATGTGCGCAACCCGCTCGTGGGCGCGCGCGGCGCGGTCCGCGTGTTCGGCCCGCAGAAGGGTCTCGCGGGGCTTGACGAGGGGGAGCTGGCCGAAGCGGATGGCTGGATGGCCGCCTACGCGGCGCGGCTCACGGCGGCGCGCGACGCCCTCGACGGGGGCGATCTGCAGGTGGGGGCGCCGGGCAAGCGTCCCCGCTCCTTGGCGGGCGTGCCGGGTGCGGGTGCGGCCGGCGGGCTCGCGGCCGCCGCGCTCGCGCTGGGCGCACGGCTCGCGTCCGGGATCGAGACCGTGCTGGACCTTGCGGGGTTCGACGAGGCGGCGCGCGCGGCGGACCTGGTCATCACCGGCGAGGGGATGCTCGACGCGCAGACCGCTGCGGGCAAGGCGCCCGCGGGCATAGCCCACCGCGCGAAGGCGATCGATCCTCGCATGCCGGTCATCGCGGTCTGCGGCGGACGCGCCGACGATCTCGATGCGGTGTACGCGTGCGGCATCGATCTGGTGCTGCCCATCTGCCGGCGCCCCATGCCGCTCGATGCTGCGCTCGCTGCGGACGAGGCGCGCGCGAACCTCATCTGCGCCGGCGAGACCGCCCTGCGCGCCTATCTGCTGCGGCGCTGAACGCGCCACGCCGTTTCCGGGTTGAAGGAATCGCGCCGAGCGGGTACCATTACCAGAAGCGCCCTGCGCGTTCGATGGGTTCGGGTGACGATATGTTCCGAACCTGGTCAGGTCCGGGAGGAAGCAGCCATAAGGAGCCTCTGCCGGGCACCCGTTCCCATCGAGTGCACGGGGCGTCTTTCTGTTCGTGCGCCCTGTGGCCCCGCGTCATCGCACGGGCTGTCGTGATGCGCGCCTCCGCTGTGTTTTGTTTCTGCATCCGCACCCTCCAACATGTTCGAATTTGGCTCTGCCCAGTCCTTCGCAGGGGTTTTGACCTGCGCGGTTCGATTCAGTCGAATTCGCGTCAGGCCCGTGCCAGATGTCGTCCGATTCCTTTCAGGCACCCTTCAGATCCGCCCTCTACGGTAGACACGAGGAGGCGGATAACGTATGTATAATGACAATACCGATGGCTTCTCGTTCTCGTGGGACAAGGCCAAGGCGGACACGAACTTCGCCAAGCACAGCGTGACGCTCGAGGAGGCGTGCACGGTGTTTTTCGATGCCCATGCGCGCGTGATCTTCGACGAGGCCCATGCCTTCGAAGAGGACCGATGTGTGCTCCTCGGGCTCGGTTCGCGCGGGCGTCTCCTCGTCGCGTGCCACACCGTGCATGAGCGGGAGGGCGTCATCAGGATCATCTCCGCGCGAAGGGCGACCCCGCGCGAGGAGGAGGCGTACAGGAGGTATCGCCATGCAGACTGAGTACGATTTCTCGACGTCGGTTGCCAACCCCTACGCAGGCAAGCTCAAGAAGCCGGTCACCATCAGGATGAGCGTCGAGGCGATCGACTACTTCAAGGGGCTGGCCGCGGAGACCGGCGCACCCTATCAGACCCTCATCGACATGTACCTCGTACAGTGTGCCCGTGAGAAGAAGCGGCCCACCTTCGTTTGAGGCGCCGGCCAACGGCGCCAAGGTGCCGTATCATAGGTGCGTTTGGATATCCGCTCCGGCCGGGGATGGCGCGGCCGGCCGGGGTGCAGGCTCGTCCGCGCCGCGCAGGAGCCGCGCATGCTGCAACTAGCCCGACGGTTCTTCGGTCGCTTCCGCGTGAACCTGATCGTGGGTCCGCTCTGCAAGCTCATCGAGGTCGTGTTCGACATCCTGACGCCGCTCGTCATCGCCCGCATGATCGACGAGGGCGTGCTCAGGCACGATATCGGCGCCGTGCTGCGCTACGGGGCGCTGCTGGGCGCGTTCGCGCTCGTGGGCATCGCGTTCGCGCTCGTGTGTCAGAAGATGGCGAGCCGTGCCTCCCAGGGCATCGGCACCGATATCCGCAGCGCCCTCTATCGGCATATCAACCGCCTCTCGTATGCCGAGCTGGACCGGTTCGGCACGCCCTCGCTCATCACGCGCCTCACCAACGACGTCAACCAGGTGCAGCTCGCCGTGGCGCTCGCCATCCGCCAGCTCATCCGCTGGCCGTTTCTGGCGGTGGGCTCCATCTGCGCCGCGATCGCCATCGATTTCTCCCTGGGGATGGTGTTTCTGATCTCCATGCCCATCGTGGCCGCGGTGTTCTGGTGGGTGATGGCGCGGCTCGTCCCGTATTTCAAAGAGCTCCAGGCGCGGCTCGACCGCATCGGGCTCATCACGCGCGAGGGCCTCTCGGGCATCCGCGTCATCCGCGCGTTCTCGCGCGAGGGGTTCGAGCGGCAGCGCTTCCGCGACGCGGCGGACGCCCAGGCCTCGATGGCGATCGCGGTGGGCAAGCTCTCCTCGGTCCTCAATCCCGTGACGTTTCTGGTGATGAACCTGGCGGTGTGCTGCATCCTGTGGATGGGCGGCGGCAAGGTGGACACCGGCGTGCTCACGCAGGGCGAGGTGATGGCGTTCGTGAACTACATGACGCAGACGCTGACCTCGGTGGTGTACGTGGCCAACCTGGTGGTGGTGTTCACCAAGGCGAGCGCGAGCGCCTCGCGGATCAACGCGGTGCTGGCGTGCGAGCCGAGCATCGCCGATGCGGGCGTCGAGCCCGTCGAGCTGCCTGGGCCGGGGGAGGCGGGTGCGCCGGATGCGCCCGCCGCGGTGCCGGCGCTGCGTTTCAGCGGCGTGCGCTTCACGTTCGCCGGCGCCGCGCGCCCGGCGGTCGAGGGGGCGAGCTTCGCGCTGGCGCCCGGCCAGACCCTGGGCGTCATCGGCGGCACGGGTTCGGGCAAGTCGACCCTCGTCTCGCTCATCCCGCGCCTCTACGACGTCGAGTCCGGGTCGGTCGAGGTGTTCGGTCGGGACGTGCGCGCCTGGCCCCTCGGCCAGCTGCGGCAGGTGGTGGGGCTCGTGCCCCAGCGCGCGTCCCTGGTCTCGGGCACGGTGCGCTCGAACCTCGCGTGGCGCTGCGCGGACGCGACGGATGATGAGCTGTGGCGCGCGCTTGCGTGCGCGCAGGCCGCCGAGGTGGTCCGCGCGCTGCCGGATGGGCTCGATGCTCCGGTTGAGGCGGGCGGCAGGAACTTCTCGGGCGGGCAGCGCCAGCGCCTCACGATCGCGCGCGCCCTGGTGGGCGACCCGGAGATCCTCGTGCTCGACGATGCCGCCTCGGCGCTGGATTTCAAGACCGACGCGGCGCTGCGCCACGCGATACGGGAGCGCTCGGCGACCGCCCGGTCGCGCGGGGCGATGCCGCTCACCACGGTCATCGTGAGCCAGCGCGTCTCCTCGGTGCGCGACGCCGACCTGATCTGCGTGATGCGCCGCGGCGCCGTGGTCGGGCTGGGGACGCACGACGAGCTGCTCGCTGCCTGCGCGGTGTACCGCGAGATCTGCCTGTCCCAGCTGAGACCCGAGGAGCTGGGGATCGATCCCGCCGCTGAACAAGCTGATGGAAAGGGGGCGTCCAGCCATGAGTAACCCCTACGCGTCCACTGGATCGGTGACGACCGTCGCCTCGAGCATCGCCGGCGGGGGAGACGACCTCGGCCCGGGCGGCGCGGGAGGCCCTGGCTTCTTGGATGCGGAGCGCCTCGGTGCCGGAGCGGTGGCACGGCGCCTGTGGACCTACGTGCGCCCCCATCGCATTGCTCTCGCCATATCGTTTATCTTCTCCGCCGTATCGGTGGTGGCGCAGCTCGCGGTGCCCATCGTCATCGGCTGGGGCATCGATGCCGTCGTCGGCCCCGGCGCGGTGGACTTCGAGCGCCTGGGTGTGCTCGTCGGCTACCTGGTGGGGCTCATCATCATCGCTTCCATCACGCAATGGGTGCAGGGCTACTGCGTGAACCGTCTCTCCAGCGTCACCGTGCGCGACCTGCGCGTCGACGCGAACGAGCGGCTCGGCTGCATGCCGCTCTCGTTCATCGACGCCCATGCGCACGGCGATCTCGTGAGCCGCATGGTGAACGATGTGGACCAGGTGGGCGACGGTCTCCTGCAAGGGCTCACCAACCTGTTCGGCGGCGTCGTGACCATCGTGGGAACGCTCGTGTTCATGCTGGCGCTCTCGGTGCCCATGGCCCTCGTGGTGGTGCTCGTGACGCCGCTCTCCATCTTGGCGGCTTGGGCCATCGCGCGCTTCTCCAACAAGAGCTTCGCCGCCCAGCAGCGCATCCAGGGCCAGCTCAGCGGGCACATCGAGGAATACGTGGGGCAGCAGCGCCTTGTGACGGCCTTCGCCTACGGCGAGCGCGCCCAGGAGCGCTTCGAGGGACTCAACGCCGAGCTGTATGTCGCGGGCGAGCGCGCGCAGTTCTTGAGCTCGCTCTCCAACCCCGGGACGCGCTTCATCAACAACATCATCTACGCGGTGGTGGGCGTCATCGGCTGCATCTGCGTCATCACCGGGTGGCCGGCGCCGCTCACCGTGGGCGGCGTGCAGACGTTCCTCTCCTACGCCAACCAGTACACCAAGCCTTTCAACGAGATCACCGGGGTCATCACGCAGATCCAGACCGCATGGGCCTCGGCGCGGCGCGTGTTCGCGCTCATCGACGCGCCGGAGGAGGAGCCCGACGCGCCCGACGCGGTCGCGCTCGCCGATCCGGCGGGCGACGTGTCCATCGAGCACGTCGACTTCTCCTACGTGCCCGGCCGCCCCATCCTGCGCGACATCTGCGTGCACGCCCGCCCCGGCGCGCGCATCGCGCTCGTGGGCCCCACCGGCTGCGGCAAGACCACCCTCATCAACCTGCTCCTGCGCTTCTATGATGCCGATGCCGGGCGCATCGTCCTCGACGGGCACGATATCCGCGCGCTCACGCGCCGCAGCCTGCGGGCCTCGTTCGGCATGGTGCTGCAGGACACCTGGCTCTTCGAGGGAACGGTGGCGGAGAACATCGCCTACGGTCGGCCGGATGCCGCGCGCGAGGAGATCGTCGACGCCGCCCGCCGCGCCCACGCCGATTCGTTCATCCGGGCGCTGCCGCAGGGCTACGACACGGTGATCGGCGAGGACGGGGGTACGTTCTCGCAGGGTCAGAAGCAGCTCCTGTGCATCGCGCGGGTCATGCTCACCGATCCGGCGATCCTTTTGCTGGACGAGGCGACGAGCTCCATCGACACGCGCACCGAGGCCCAGGTGCAGGAGGCGTTCGACCGCCTCATGGCGGGGCGGACGAGCTTCGTGGTGGCGCACCGGCTCTCCACCATCCGCGACGCCGGCTGCATCCTCATGATGCGCGCGGGCCGCATCATCGAGCGGGGGACGCACGACGAGCTGATCGCGGCCGGTGGCGCCTACGCGGAGCTGTACAACGCGCAGTTCGCCGAATAGTGGGTCATTTGGGGACGGGGTCAAAATGACCCGTTTGGGCGCGTGGCGGTACGGCCCTGCCGGGCGGGGCGACACGCGGAGCGCCGTTCCGCGTGCAGCTTGCGGGGGCGGCATGCTGGGCATGCCCGGACCGATGCTGGTGCGCTCGCGCCCGCATGACCGCGTGCGGGGCGGGGCGACGCGCCCCCGGCGCCGTGCTATCATGGTCGTCCCAAGGAGAAGGAGACCTTATGCCATCAAGGACGGCCGGCCGCGCGCCGCGCGGCTACGCGCGCGTAAGCGAGAAGATCGGGGCGCATCTCTCGCGGGCCGATCTGATCGAGCTGCTTGGGGGAGAGGACCCCGAGATATCGACCTGCGGGTTCGTCGGACTTTCCCTTGAGGGCGTCGACGCCGGCGACGCCACGTTCCGCCAGCTCGCGTTTCGCGACTGCCAGTTCGAGAACGTCGACTTCTCGCGCTCGGGCATGACCGACGTGGTGTTCCGCGGCTGCCGGTTCATCTCCTGCACCATGGAGCGCTGCTGGCTCAACCGCGTGGACTTCCGCGACTGCTCGGCGCCGGGCCTCTCGTTTCTCAAGAGCCGCCTGACCGGGGTCTCCGCGACGGATTCCCAGATGCGCTATGCGGATCTTTCCGAGACCTCGATACACGGCCTGCGTCTCGCCGGTACCGTTCTCGCTGAGAGCTCCTGGCATCAGGCGCGCTTGGGTGATGTGCGCCTCGAGCGCTGCGACCTCAGCCGGGCGGAGTTCATCCGGACGTCGCTCGCTGGCATCGATCTGTCATCCTGCGATATCGGCGGGCTCATGGTCTCGAGCGATTTCCACGAGTTGCGCGGGTGCATGATCGATGCCGAGCAGGCTGTGGACCTGGTGGGCTTCCTGGGCGTGCGCATCAAGGAGGCATGAGAGGGCGCTCGGCGGCAGGCAAGGCGGGTATAACACGGCAGGCATACAGGATTCAACCAAAGGGATGATGCGGGATGAAATGCGCGGTGGTGGTTTCGAGCAAGGGCGGCAACACGCGGGCGGTCGCCGACGCGGTGGCGGGGGAGCTCGCCGCCCGTGGGGTCGAGCTCGTGTTCAACGGCGCGGTGCCGCTCGTTGAGGGGGCTGCACTCTCCGGGGCGTCCGTCGCGACGGCCGACGCGGTGCTCGCCGGGTTCTGGACCGACAAGGGCGACTGCGCGCCCGAGATGGCAGAGTTCCTCGGCAGCTTGGGCGGCAGGCGCGTGTTCCTGTTCGGCACGGCCGGGTTCGGCGGGAGCGCGGCGTATTTCGATCAGATCCTGGATCGCGTGAGGGCCCATCTGTCCGGAGACGCTGTCTATCTGGGCGGCGCGATGTGCCAGGGCAAGATGGGGCCGGGCGTGCGCAAGCGCTACGAGGCGATGCTGGCCGAGCATCCGGGCGATGAGCGCATCCAGGCCATGATCGCCAACTTCGATGCGGCCCTCGATCATCCGGACGCCGAGGACCGTGCGCGCATCGCGAAGGCGGCCTGCACCGCCTTGGGCATCTAGGTGGGCACCTGATTGTTTCTCGCGCTCGCCGATGCGTGGACGCGCAGGGGCCGCGCGTCCTCTATAGTGGAAGAAGGCGCATCCGAAGGGGAAGCGGTGCGCGCCGATGCCGGCGAAAGCGGTCTCATGTCTGAAGCAGAGCTCTATACCTCGCAGCCCCTGCCGCTCAAGGGCGCGCGCAACACGCGCGATCTTGGCGGGTTCGCCTACCGCGACGATCAGGGCCGCATGGGCCGAACCGCCCGCCATGTCTATCTGCGCTCGGGAGCGCTGACGCGTCTGCGCCCAAGCGACGTGCGGATGCTGCGCTCCTACGGCCTGCGCCGGGTGATCGACGTGCGAAGCAACTTCGAGCTGCGCATCTGGCCCGACCCCTTCGCCAAGCGGCCGCAGCCCGATGTGGACTACGTGCACGTGCCCATGATGGACCAGCTCAACTCCAACGGGTTCCAGGGGCTGCTGCCGGAAAGCATGTTCGCGTCCTACCGCGACCTCCTCGACAACGATGCCGCGGGCTTCCGCCACCTCATGGAGGCGCTCGATGTGCCGGGATGCGTGCTGTACCACTGCCGCGTGGGCAAGGACCGCACCGGCGTGATCACCATGCTCCTGCTTGAGCTCGCGGGCGTCGACGCGGCGTCCATCGTGGCCGACTACGCGGCGACCCAGCGCTACATGGGCGGCTTTCTGCGCCTGCAGCGCGCGGTGGTATCGCTCATCGTGCGCCGGCGCGTGCCGCGCTGCCTGTTCGAGGCCGACCCGCGCGAGATGGAGCGCACGATGGCGTATCTGCATGAGCGCTACGGCGGAGCGCGCGCCTATCTGATCGACGTCGCAGGCTGCCCCGAGGAGCTCGTCGACCGCATAACCGCTCGCCTGCAGGGGCGGTAGGGACGCGCTCCGCCGCCTTCCCCTGAAGCCGGGGCGATCGGTCGGCGGTGCCGCGGGGCCGGTGTCGGCGCGGTGCGGGAAACCGGCGCCATACAAGAAGAGCCGGCCCGAAGGCCGGCTCGAACTGAAATGAATCTGCGGGGCCCCATGAGGTCTCAGAGCGTTTCCAGCCGGTCCCCTTCATCGTTTGGGTCTGCCTGCTTTTCGGGGGCTGCGTTTGTAAGGGTGGGCTACAGGAGCCCTGCAGGAATCCTGTTGGAGCCCTACTGGAGCCCCTGCCCGTCTCCATCCTCTGCGACCTCGTCCTCGTCCTCCTGTCGGGCGTTGGGGTCGATCTCGTTGCCCGCCGACTGCTGGTGGCGGGTGTAGATGTCCTTGCCGTCCCCGAAGAGCTTGTAGTACTGGAGCGTCTCCAGATCGGCATGCGCCCGCGCGAGCGCCTCGCCGTCCGAGCCGTCACCATCGGACCCGTCGCCACCCGCGCTACCGCTGGCGCCGGAGCCCCCGTCGGTCGCGGGGTCGTCGCCCGTGAGATACCAGCTGTACGATCCGCTGGCGAACCCGGTGGTGTTGATGGCGGGCATGCTCTCGGAGATGACCAGCTGCGCCTTCTGGTAGTCGGTGAGCGGCGCGCCGATGAGCTGCATCAGGTAGGCCGCGAGGTAGTTGGCGGAGAGGTCGCGCTCCTCACTCGTCTGGTCGCAGCCCGCCACGTCGTAGTTGGCCCAGATGACGTAGTCCGTCTGCCAGAGGCGCTCGGCGTGCACGGCGTCGTCCTCGCCCTTGAACCAGGCGTTGTTGTAGCGGTCGGGGAAGAACGGCTGGTGGTCGCCGAAGAACACCACCACCACCTTGCGGTCCAGCTGGCGCAGCTCGTTCAGGAACTCCTCCAGCGCGCGGTCGGACTCGTCGATGAGCGAGAGGTACTCGTTGACCTCGGTGTCGATGCGCCCGTCGATCTCGTAGGAGACGCGCTTGCTGTAGGGGATGAGGCCCGTGTCGTAGCCGGAGTGGTTCTGCATGGTGACGTCGAAGATGAACTGCGGGTTCTCGTCGGCATCCAGCAGCTCGAGGATCTTGTCGTAGGTGGCGGCGTCGGTCACCATGCCGCGCAGCGTCTCGGAGCCCTCGAAATCGTCAATGTCGAGGAAGTCGTCGAACCCGAAGTCGCTGTAGACGTTCTCGCGGTTCCAGTTGGTGGCGTGGTTGGGATGCATGGCGGTCGTCGTGTAGCCCGCCTCGTCGAACTGCCGCGCGAGGTTCTCGGTCTCACTGAGGTCGTAGAGCGTGTAGGGGTACACGCCGGGCCCCAGATAGGCCATGGAGTTGCCCGTCAGGAACTCGAACTCGCTGTTGGCGGTGCCGCCGCCGTAGGCCGAGACGTACAGCGGACCGCGCGCGAGCGCGTCGGGGATGCTGTTGAAGTACGCGGGGCCCTCGTAGCCGGCGTGCAGGTTCTGGTAGATGGAGAGGTCGGAGAACGTCTCGTTCATGATGGCGATGACCGCGGGCCGCTCCTCGGCGTACTGCGCCTCCGCCTCGACGCGCGCCGGCGAGGCGCCCAGCTCGGGATCCTCGTCGTAGGCGGCGGCGTACTCCTCGAGCAGCGCGGCGGCGTCATCGTAGTCGTAGTCCTCGGGCACGGGCGGGCGGATGGTCTGCGCCGCCGAGATGAACGTGGGCAGGTAGCCTTGGTGGTAGTAGCTGTCGAGGGGGCGCCACGAGTACACCTGGATGCGCAGGAGGTTGTAGTAGTCGATGCAGGTCACGTGCACGGCGAACGCGGCCAGGCACAGCACGCCCACCAGCAGATTGGCGGCGACGGCGCGCCCGCCGGTGAAGCGGCGCTCCTCCTCGACGGGCACGAGCAGCGAGGCGAGCGAGCAGCACAGGAGCGCCAGCGCGAGCGCGGCCATGCCGTAGAGGCAGTAGGCCGTGATGGAGTAGGTGTAGCCCGTGCCGGCCACGGCCGCCGCCGTGGAGAGGGCGGTGAGGTCGCCGGGCTGGATGGGCTGGTTCTTGAAGGTGATGACGAAGTACTCGGCGATGCCCAGGACGAAGAGCCCCGCGCACAGCACCGCCGGCGCGGCACCGTGGCGCTGGAACAGGAAGTAGAGGCCTGCGAGCACCACCGTGATGAGGAACCACTCGAGCAGCAGGCAGAGCGGCCAGATGAGCCAGATGCAGTGGTTGGAGGGTAGCTCGAGGGCGAGCATGGCGAACACGCCGGCCAGAAGGATGAGCGAGACGGCCCCGACCAGCGGACGCGACAGGCGCTTGTGCGAGACCTGGAACTCGCGCACCGCCGCCGCGACGCGATCGTGCGCGAAGCTCGCCCAGGCGCAGAACGCGAGCACGGCGTTGACGACGAGGGCGGAGATGGGGTCCTGCTGCACGAGGCCTAGGGCGGACCAAACGATGAGGAACGCCTGCAGGGCCCAGAACACGACCGCCCAGGCGATGTCGGCGCCCATGCGCCGCGGCCGCACGATGTCGCGTACGGGATCATCCTCGATGGGGGAGGGCGCGTCGGCGCCGTGCGGAGAAGCGGCCTGCCCCGTGGAGGCAGCACACCGCGTCTCGGCGTGCTGGCGGACGATCTCGCGGCGGCACAGCACGATGCTGGCGACGAGGGCGAGGACGGAGATGATGGTGACAAGCATGGATGGGATCCTTCGTGCTCGAAACAGGTGCAGTTGAGGCCTTGCCGCGCGCTTACCGCAGGATGATGCGCGCTTAACCTTCGCAAACCTGTATGGTAGCGCCCTCTTGTCAAAAAACTGTTGACGAGCGGGGCGTTCCTGAAAAGGCTATAAGGCTTCGACCCCGCGGACGGGCGTGGCATGGGGGCGCTGATGGACGCAGGAGGGGGAGCGGGTGCCGGACGCAGCGCAGGGCCGATGCGGACGCGGGGCCGATACCGGCACATGGTCGGCGAGTCGCGGGGACCGGGTACACGGTTGGGATGTGCGACGCGGCCGCGTCCGTCATTCGAGCGAAACAGGATGAAAAAAAGAGCCCCTCGGGGAGAGGGGCTCGGGGTCGAGTCGATGGCGTCGATGGCGCGCCCAGGCGCTACGGCCGCTCGTCCGGCGCGATGCGGTGCAGCTTGTTCACGCTCTTGAATTTGGTGAACAGCGGCACGTACTCCACGAACACGCTGGAGTTCTCCAGGCCGTACCACTGCGCAGGCGAGCCTGCGAAGCTGCGGATGGCGTACTTGAGGCCGATGGCGGTGCGCTCGCGGTTGTGCACGTCGGACTCGGGGGCCAGCGTCTTGCGCAGCATGCAGAACTGGAACGAGCCGATGGGGCCGCTCTTCTTGTACACCGAGTATTCATGCTGCTGCGGGGGCAGCTCGCCGGAGGCGGAGAGGTCCTGAACCACCTGGCGCAGATAGGCGTTGACGCGCTGGTCCACCTTGTAGCCCAGGAACAGGTGCACGCGGAACACGTAGTCGGTCCCGAAGCTCTCGACCGAGTAGGCGAACGTGCGGGGCTCGTCCATGACCTCGACGTTGATGAACCAGTACGCCTTGGCGCGCTTGGGATGCTTGTCGAGGATCGAGTAGAGGATGTCGCGGTCGAGGTAGTTGGTGTTGGTGTCGTTGGTGAGGTAGACCAGGTTGTCGCACATGAGGTCGTAGGTCACGTCGTCGCGCAGGCGCGCCAGCTGGTCGAGGTAGTTGCGCACGGGCAGCAGCGTGGCCTGACGGCGCTCGACGGCGGTGCCGGCGTACCAGCACAGCATGATTGACATGATGAGCGCGGCGAGCAGGATGGTGAAGTAGCCGCCATGGAAGAACTTGGTGAGCGACGAGCCGAAGAAGAAGCTCTCGAGTGCGAAGAAGAACACCAGGAACACCCAGGGCAGCAGGTGGATCTTGCGCACGCGATGCAGGTAGATGAACAGCAGCACCGTGGTGCACAGCATGGTGATGGTGATGGCCAGGCCGTAGGCAGCCTCCATGTGCGCCGAGGATTGGAACAGCAGCACGACGGCGATGCAGCCCACCCACATCACGTTGTTGACGAGCGGGATGTAGAGCTGGCCCTTGGTCTCGGCCGGATAGAACACCTGGAGGTGCGGCATGAGGTCGAGGCGGCTCGCCTCGGAGACGAGCGAGAACGCGCCGGTGATGAGCGCTTGGCTGGCGATGATGGCCGCCGCCGTGGAGAGGATGACGCCGAACGGACGCAGCATGCCGGGGAGCATCTGGAAGAACGGGTTGAGGTCGGCCAGGCCCGCCAGCTCGGCGTTGCCGGCGTTGTTGAGCAGCCACGCGCCCTGGCCCAGGTAGCTCAGGATGAGGCAGACCTTGACGAACGGCCAGGTGGCGTAGATGTTGTTGCGGCCCACGTGGCCCATGTCGGAGTAGAGGGCCTCGGCACCGGTCGTGGCCAGAAAGCAGCTGCCCAGGATCATGATGCCCGCGTGGTTGTTGGGCGAGAACAGGAACCGGATGCCGTAGAGCGGGTTGATGGCCAGAAGCATCTGGGGCGCCGTGAGCAGCGAGACGAGGCCCACGCCGCCCAAAAACAGGAACCAGAACGTCATGACCGGGCCGAACGCGCGGCCGATCTTGGAGGTGCCGGCGCGCTGCACCGCGAACAGGATGCAGACGATGATGAGGGCGATGATGACCACGTTGATCTGCTCGTCGCCTATGAGCGCGTGCATCTCGGGGATGGTGCGCAGGCCTTCGACGGCTGTGGTGATGGTGACGGCGGGGGTGAGCACGCCGTCGGCCAGAAGCGCCGAGCCGCCGAGCATGGCGGGGATGATGAGCCACTTGCCGAACCGGCGCACGATGGAGTAGAGGGCGAAGATGCCGCCCTCGCCGTGGTTGTCGGCCTTGAGCGAGACGAGCACGTACTTGATGGTGGTGAGCAGCGTCACCGTCCACAGCACGAGCGAGATGGCGCCCAGCACGAACTCCTCGGTGACGCTCATGATGCCGCCGTTGCCGGCTACGAGCGCCTTGGTCACGTACATGGGCGAGGTGCCGATGTCGCCGTAGACCACGCCGATGGTGACGAGCATCGCCGCGATGCTCACCGGGATGGTGTGCGCATCGGGGTGCGACGCGCCCGCGGCGGCTTTGGCCCGGGGCTTGGCATCGCGCTCGTGCAGGGCGCCCGCCTTGACGGCGCCGAGCGCCTGGAACATGGCGGTCGAGCCGGGCTCGTGCGACGATCGATCGGGATGCGCGTCGCTATTTGGTTGCTCAGCCATAGGGTGTGCTCCTCAAACGAACCGTAGGAACGCGGCGCCGGAGGCTTGCGGCAGCCGCGCCGGCGCGCGGATCGCGCCGGATTCGATAGCTCTTCATTATAACGCCCCCTTCGTTGCGATGCCACGAACCCCGCCTGCGGAAAAGATCGGTTGAGGCTTTGGGGCGAAAGACATGCTCTCCATGCATGGGAAGCATCAAGAATAAGTATTTTCGCATAGCTGGCACATCGGCCATAATGCCGATAGCGACGATGCCGCCTTGCGGGCGCGCCCGGTCCATGCGGCTGGGCCCTGCGCGTGCGGGCATCGCGTGGAATTGCCAAAGTGACCAAGGGGAGGGTCCATATCATGGCGGAGAACACCGAAGCCGCGCCCAAGGCGCCGGTCTATTTCACCAACCTGCGCACCTACGGGCGCGAGAGCCAGCTCGACAAGCTCAAGCGCCTCATCAAGCGCGCCGGCATCGAGCAGATCGATTTTGAGAACAAGTTCGTGGCCATCAAGATCCACTTCGGCGAGCTCGGCAACCTGAGCTTTCTGCGCCCCAACTACGCCCGCGCCGTGGCCGATGTGGTCAAGGAGCTCGGCGGCAAGCCCTTCCTCACCGACTGCAACACCCTCTACGTGGGCAGCCGCAAGAACGCGCTCGAGCACATCGACTGCGCCTACCAGAACGGCTTCACGCCCTATGCCACGGGCTGCCACGTGATCATCGCCGACGGCCTCAAGGGCACCGATGAGGTGCTCGTGCCGGTCGAGGGCGGCGAGTACGTGAAGGAGGCCAAGATCGGCCATGCCCTCATGGACGCCGACATCGTGATCAGCCTCACGCACTTCAAGGGGCATGAGCAGGCGGGCTTCGGCGGCTGCATGAAGAATCTCGGCATGGGCGGCGGCAGCCGTGCCGGCAAGATGGAACAGCATGCCGCGGGCAAGCCGAGCGTCCACACCGAGAAGTGCATCGGCTGCCGAGCTTGCGAGCGCATCTGCGCGCACGGCGCCATCGGCTTCGAGGGGACGCGCGAGCGCGAGCTCGCGAACGGCGCCACGCGCACGGTGCACGTGGCCTCGATCGATCATGACCGCTGCGTGGGTTGCGGCCGCTGCATCGGCGCCTGCAACCAGGACGCCATCGAGCCTGACTACGACGCCGCGGTGGACGTGCTCAACTACAAGATCGCCGAGTACACCAAGGCCGTCGTGCAGGGTCGCCCGAGCTTCCACATCTCGCTCGCCATCGATATCTCGCCCAACTGCGACTGCCACGGGGAGAACGACACGCCCATCGTGGGCGACCTCGGCATGTTCGCGAGCTTCGATCCGGTGGCGATCGACCAGGCGTGCATCGACATGGCCCTCGCCGCGCCGGAGCTGCCCGGCACCGAGCTCACCGACATGCGCGCCAAGCTGGAGGCCGCAGGCGGAGTTCCCGAGCGCTGCGAGCACGACCACTTCAACCTGACTCACCCCGACACCAACTGGCGAAGCATGATTGAGCATGCCGAGAAGATCGGCCTCGGCACGAGCAGCTACGAGCTCATCGAGGTCAAGTAGGCCGAGGTGCCGAGACGGGGCGCTGGCTGACGCGGCGACCGCGCGCATAATCCGACGATTCGCTGAAGCGGCGTCGAGGGGCACGGACCTCTCGACGCCGTTCGCGTTTGCGCCCGCGCTGCCCGTCACCGAGCTCGTCGGCGCATCCGCCGTGCTGATCCTAAAGTCAGACTTGTGCTAATCCCCAACTATTGACTGTGCTAATCCCAAAGTCTGGCTGGTGATCGAGCGCGGGATGCGGCCGCATGCGATCGTGGAGATCAAATCGTCAGCGACCTGCGCACCAACCCGCCACCGTGTAATATGCCGTATGCGGAATAGGCGAACTCTGCTATAGTTATGAGCAGTCTATTTTGGAGGATTGCCTACCGATATGTCCGCATCAGGCGACAGCTCTCTGCCCCGAAGTACCTCGGGCGCGGCCGACGCGCCCCATGAGGCGTGCGCGCGGGACGGTGCGCAGCCGGCCGGGGACGTCGAGGGCGCCCCAGGCGATAAAGACAGCTTCTCAACCGAATGGCACGAGGCCCGCGCCGCCGCGCAGGCCGATCTCGCCCGTGCGCGCGCCAGCCTGGAGCACCTGGAAGCGCTCATGGCGTCGCTGCCCGACGAGCCCGCGCATGCGGATGACGTGCCCTCGGCCGAGGCGACAGATGCCGACGCCCCGGCCTCACCGGAGGTCGACGAGACGGCAGGCTTCGACGCCGAGCCACCCGCCCCGGTGCGCGAGACGCCGCTCTACACGCTCGGCGAGGAGATCGCCAACTCGATCACGCATGGCATCGGCGTGCTCTTGGGCATCGCCGGGCTCGTGCTGCTCATCGTCAAGGCCGTCCAGGGCGGTGCCGCGCCCACGCACGTTGCCTCGGCCATCGTGTTCGGCTCGACGCTCATCCTGGAGTACCTGGCCTCCACCCTCTACCACGCCATCGCCGCGCCGCGCGCCAAGCGCGTGTTCCGCGTCATCGACCACAGCAGCATCTACCTGCTCATCGCCGGCAGCTACACGCCGTTCTGCCTCATCACGCTGGCTGATGTGGGCGGCATTCCGATGTTCGTGGTGGTGTGGGCGCTCGCCTTCGCGGGCATCTCGTTCGAGATCATCGGCCGCCAGCGCCAGCCGCGCTGGGTGACCATCCTCATCTACCTCGCCATGGGCTGGCTCGTGGTGTTCCGCCTGTTCGAGCTCATCGCCGCCCTCGATCCGGTGGCGCTCGCGCTGCTCGTGGTGGGCGGTTTGTGCTACACCATCGGCACCCTGTTCTACCTCATGAAGAAGATCCGCTATATGCACAGCGTGTGGCACCTGTGGGTGCTCGCCGGCAGCATCTTCATCTACATGGCGGTGATCCTCTACGTGATCTGACCTGTTTGAGCGCCCCGCCTCCGGGGCTCCCGCGCCCGCCGGAGCTCATTCCCGGGCGGCACCGGGTCCGCCGGATGCGGAGGCGCGCCGAGCCGGACCCGCCTGCGCCCCGTTCGGGCGCGGCCCCATCCACCCTTGATTTCCCCATTTCCCGCCCTCGTCTAGGAGGTCTGATCTAACAGCCATGGGCATGATCGTCTTTTCCATCGTCGCGACGTTCCTTCTCACGTTGCTGAACGGCTTCTTCTCCATGAGCGAGATGGCGCTCACCACCGCCAAGCGCGCCAGCCTCGAGCACGACGCCGAGGAGGGCGACCGCCGCGCCGCGCTCGCGCTCGACCTCGCGAACGACTCGACGAACTTCCTCGCGACCATCCAGGTCGCCATCACGCTCGTGGGCTTCTTCTCCGCGACCGTCTCGTCCAACACGCTCTCCGAGCCGCTCACGGCCTGGGTGGAGTCGTTCGGCATCGCGCCGCTCTCCGCCGTGGCGCCCGTGGCGTCGCCCATCATCATCACGCTCATCGTCTCGTATCTCTCCATCGTCATCGGCGAGCTCGTGCCCAAGCGCATCGGGCTCTCCGACGCCGAGGGCATGGCGAAATCCGTCGCCGGCCCCATCTCGGGCTTCCGCAAGATCGCCAAGCCGCTCGTGTGGCTCACGCAGGCGAGCGCGAACGGCGTGAGCGCGCTTCTGGGCATCAAGAGCGCCGACGACCGCCAGAACGTCTCGGAGGAGGAGATCAAGTACATGGTCTCCGAGCAGGACGGCATGCGCGATGAGGAGAAGCGCATGATCCACGAGATCTTCGACCTGGGCGACGCCGTGGCGCGCGAGGTCATGGTGCCGCGTGTGGACGTGACCATGGCCGAGGACACCGACACCGTCGAGCAGGTGCTCGATGTCATGCGCAGGACCGGCTACTCGCGCGTGCCCGTCTACCACGAGGATCCGGACAACGTGGTGGGCATCGCGCACATCAAGGATCTCATCGAGCTCGCGCTCTCAAGCAAGGGCAAGGGCGCGGTGGCGCCGGTGCTGCGCGATCCGACGTTCGTGCCCGATACCAAGGACATCCTGCCGCTGCTCTCCGAGATGCAGACGGCGCACGAGCAGATGGTCGTGGTGGTGGACGAGTACGGCGGAACGGCCGGCATCATCACAATCGAGGACATCGTGGAGGAGGTCGTGGGCGAGATCGAGGACGAGTTCGACCCCGACAACAAGTACCTCACGCGTCTCTCGCGCCGCGAATGGCTGGTGGACGGCCGTTTCAGCTGCGACGACGCCATCGAGCTGGGCTGGCCGATCGAGGAGAGCGACGACTACGAGACCATCGCCGGCTGGATCATGGACTTCTGCGATTCCGTGCCCGATATCGGTGAGGTATTCGAGGTCGAGGGGTACAAGTTCAAGGTGCAGTCGATGCGCGGCCAGCGCATATCGCTCATCCGCGTCATCGCCCCCGAGGTGCCTCAAGCGGGGTCGGACGGGAGCGCAGCCGGCGCGTCGGCCGCGTCGGAGGACGGCGCCCCCGCGGACAAGAAGTCCGAAGGGGCGCGCGCCTAGGCGCCCCAGGCGCTAGAATAGCGGGAACTGCCGCCGGAATGGATCGGAGAGCTATGGCTGACCTGTTCAACATCATGAAGATCACCGTGGGCGAGGACACGCTGCGCGCCCGCGTGCTCGTGAACCCCGGGTGCCCGGTGCGCACCGCGGAGGACATCGAGGCCACGGCGCGCGTGTACTACCTGGCTCCTGCCATCGCGCAGCACGTGTGCCTGGGCGACGCCGGTGAGAAGTTCCAGGACTGCATGGGCGACACCGAGGTGGCCCACCTGCTGGAGCACCTGACGGTCGAGATCATGAACGAGACGGGCCTCGCCGGCGACATCTCGTGCGGCAAGACGCGCGGGGTCGCCGAGGATCCGCGTCTATTCGAGATCGAGCTCTCCTGCCCCGACGACGCGCTCGCCATCGGCGCGCTCTCCTCGGCGGCGTTCATGATGCAGTGGGCGTTCATGCACCCCGAGGCGCCCGCACCCGATTTCGCGGGGACGGTCGAGGGCCTGCGCCGCATGGTCCTGGGCCTGCGGGGCGAGGACGTCGACGCCGCCGCCGAGGCTCCCGCCGAGGACGGGTCCGCCGGCCCCATCGACGTGGAGGGCGCCTCCGCCGCGGCCGGGGACGGCGACGCGGACCAAGCGGTGTTCGGCGGCGCTGCGGCGCGCGAGGCCTGAGTTCGCCTATAATGGGTAGCCACGTATAGCTGATTCCAACTTGGAGGGGATCGACATGGGCAAGACCTTCAGTTTCGTCGTCGGCACGGCTCTCGGTGCGGCGGCCGGCACCATCATCGGCATCCTGGTCGCGCCGCGCTCCGGCGCTGAGACGCGGGCGATGGCGGCCGACATGGCCAACGACGCCTGGGACAGCGCGCGCGACATGTACGAGCAGGGAACCGTGCGCGTGCGCACGACCATGAACGACTTCGGTCCCATGGTGGATGCCAAGACCGATGAGCTGCGCGCCAAGGTCGATCTGGCCCGTGAGCGCATGGACCAGCTGCGCGAGACGCTGAACCAGGCCGTCTCCTCCGGCAACGTCACCCCGGCCGTCGACGTCGAGGTCGAGGTCGCCGATGGCGCCGCCCCCGAGGCTCCCGCCCAGGCATGATGCTCGTCGGCGATTTCATCGGGCAGAAGGTTTACCGCGCGCTGCCGGCAGGCAAGCGCACCAACAAGGACGGCACGCCCCGCGATCCTAAGAAGCTGGGCAAGATGCACTTCCCGGTCTTCACGCCGGATGGCAGGAGCCTCGTGGGCTTCATGGTCACGCCGCCGGAGATCGCAGGGATGGTGAAGCTCGCCGACCGGTTCGTCGCCTACGATGCGCTCAGCGCCTACGAGGGCGTGCTCGTGGTCGCCGATGTCAAGGCGTCCTTCGACAAGGCGGCCGCCGCGCGCTTGGGGTTCGACCTCGATCGGTGCCTCATTTGGACGGGTATGGACGTGCGCTGCGTCTCGGGCGAGAAGCTCGGTTACTGCACCGATGCGGCGTTCGATCCCAAGACGCGCCGGGTGGAATACTACGTCATCACGCGCGGCGCCACCTCCAGCATGCTGCTGGGCGATGTCCAGATGCCCGCCGGCTACCTCAAGGGGTATCGCGACGGCTGCATGGTGGTCGATGACGCGGCCGCCGCGCTCGAGCCCGAGGGAGGAGCCGCCGCCAAGGCCGCCGAGGCCAGCGTGGTGGTGGGGGCCAAGGTCAAGCAGGGCGCCAAGAAGCTGGACGATCACGCCGCCCCTGCCGTGGAGAAGGGAACGCGCGCCCTGGGCCGCCAGCTCGGCCGCACCAAGGGCATGTTCAAGGCGTTCAAGGACGAATTCAAGAAGGCCTCAAGCTGACGAGACCGCGGGCGGCGCCGGACGCCGCCCGCTTCCATATCCGAGGAGGAGACCCATTGCAGAACCACACCACCTCCTACTCAACCAAGCGCCCTCGGCGCCGGGCGCGCCCGCAGCGCAGCCCCAAGGGGGGCTACCAGCTCCCGCGCGCCCAGAAGCAGCGGCGCCCCGGTGCTACCTACCTGCATCATTCGCAGGGCTTCGGCCGGCGGAGACAGGGTTATCGCGCCAGCGGCGGCAACGCGCGGCGCCCCTACGCGTTCATCGCGGTGGGCTGCGCGCTGCTGTTCTTCATCGCGAGCGTCATCTGGTACATGAACCGCAGCGTGGAGATCACGTTCAACGATGAGCCCGCGAGCGTGCGCATCAACGCGACCATCCAGCAGTTCATCGACGACAACTCCCTGGCCGACACCTATGAGGCGGGCGACCTCCTAGCGGTGGACGACAGCGTGCTGGAGCGCGGCGCGGGCAGCCGCTACACCGTCACGCTCGACGGCAAGGCGGTGGATCTGGACGATCTGGGCGAGATCCGCCTGGAGGGCGGCGAGAAGCTGACCATCGATGACGGCGTCGACGTCTACGAGGAGCACGAGGTCCAGGCGACCTCCATCGCCCCCAAGCTCACCGTCGAGGGTACGGGCGCCGTGGGCTACGTGGAGACCTGGGGGATTCCGGGGCGCTCGGAGGTGTGGACGGGCGCGGTGTCCGGCAAGACGCAGGATCGCGGCGTGGTGCAGCAGGCGCAGGATTGCGTGGTGCGCCAGGTATCGGTCCTTCCGGCGGATGACGAGAAGCTCGTCGCGCTCACCTTCGACGAGGGGCCGAGTGCCTACACCGAGCAGATCGTGGACATCCTCGCCGAGAAGGGCGTGGACGCGACGTTCTTCCTCTCGGGCGATGCGGCGGAGGCCGATCCCGCGGCCGTGCGCGCCATCGCCGAGGCCGGGTTCGAGCTGGGCTCCAACACCTACAGCGACACCGATCTCTCCGACCTCTCCTCCGACGAGGTGCGCTCGCAGATCACCAAGGGGTTCGACGCGATAGAGGCGGCCTGCGGGACGCGTCCCGCGCTGCTGCGCGCGCCCTACGCCTCATTCACGGAGGAGAACTGGAGCGAGGCCATGGATCTGGTGAGCGCGGTGGTCTCGTGGAACGTCGACTCGGGCGACTGGCTGCTGCCCGGTGCGGACACGGTGGTGAGCACCGTGACCGGAAGCGTCCAGCCGGGCAACATCGTGCTGCTCACCGACAACGATTCGACGGGCGAGCAGCTGGTGGAGGCGCTTCCCACCCTCATCGACCAGCTCCAAGCCGCCGGATACCGGATCGTCTCGCTCTCCGAGCTCGTCGCCTCGGACGAGGACCTCTCCGGTGCGATCGACCTCTCGCGCGTGACCATACCGGAGGGCGCCGTGCTGCCCGAGGTGTCGGACGACGCGGACGCGGACGCCTGATCCATCCTATGGGCGTGGTATAGTGACAGGGCCGCGGCGACGCCGCGGCGGCGGGCGGGCCCAGGGTGCCGCGCCCGCGCAGGGCTGCGAAGAAAGGTGAGCGGTGAAATCCAAACCCCGACCTCATAGTCGGTAGCCCCTGCGAGTGCTCCCGATCGGACGCGCGCATGGGGTGCCATCCGGTGCGGCGCTCCGGCGTCGCGCGTGTTCGATCCGCTGAGGCGATGCGCCTCGATGAAGGACGGCGGGCGCATGCCGCCGCGAGGGAGTGCTATGAACTATCTATCCGAGATGCTCAGGCTGCCGGTGCTCGATGTGAACGGCGAGCGGCTGGGCGCGGTCAACGATCTGGGTATCGCCACGGGCGAGGTCTTTCCGCATGTCACCTCGTTGGCGTTCCAAGGGCCGGGGCACACCCCGTTCATGATCTCGTGGCGCAAGTACGTGGCCAGCATGGATGAGACCGGCGTGCATCTCAACGTTCCGGCCGCCGACGTGCGCTTCTCCTACCTGCAGCCCGATGAGCTGCTGCTGGCGCGCGACATCCTCAACAAGCAGATCGTGGACACGCAGGGCATGAAGGTGGTGCGCGTCAACGACATCAAGTTCTCCGCCACCGGCGCCGGCCAGCTCCGCCTGCTGGGCGCCGAGGTGGGGGCCCGCGGCCTCTTGCGCGCCATCCACCCGGCACTGGAGCGCGCGGGCGTCGCGGTGGCGCGTTTGCTCGGCCGCCCGCTCAAGGAGGAGATCATCGCCTGGTCGTACATGGACCTCCTGGAACGCTCCACCCAGCAGATCAAGCTCTCCGTCTCGCACAAGACGCTCGACGAGCTCCATCCGGCCGACATCGCCGACATCATCGAGCAGCTCGATCCGCGCCTGCGCGGGCAGGTGTTCGCCCAGCTCGACACCGCGCAGGCGGCCGAGGCCATCGGCGAGTTCGATGACGACGAGCTGGCAGCCGAGGTGCTCGAGGGCATGAGCGACCGCGATGCCTCCTCGATGCTCGCCCTCATGGACCCCGATGACGCCGCGGCGCTCATCGAGGAGCTCGATTACGAGAAGGCCGAGAAGCTCCTGCGCCTCATGGGCGTCAAGGAGGAGAAGGCCATCCGCAACCTGCTCGGCTACGAGGAGGACACCGCGGGTCGCATCATGACCTCCGAGTTCGTGGCGCTGCCGGCCACGGCCACCGTCGCCGACGCCATCGAGGCCATCCGCAGGCTGGATGAGGACTTCGAGAGCGTCTACTATGTCTACACGCTCGACGGCCAGGGCGCGCTCACGGGCGTGCTCAGCCTGCGCACGCTTATCGTGGCCGACCACGACGAGCGCCTTTCCGATCTCTCGTACCGCGACGTGGTGTGGGTCGCCCCCGACCTCGATCAGGAGGAGGTGGCCGACGAGATGACCAAGTACAACCTCGTGGCCATCCCGGTGTGCGACGAGGCGCGCCATGTGCTGGGCATCGTGACGGTGGACGACGCCCTCGACGTCATCGCCGAGGAGCACGAGGAGGATCTCCAGATCGCCGGCGTGGGCGCGGGCGAGGGCGGCGCGGCGGGCGAGTCGATGCACACGCTCTCCTGGTTCGCCCAGCGCTCCTACTGGGTGCTCGTCTGGGCGATCGCGTCGGGCATCATCGCGGCGGCGCTCACGTGGATGGGCGTGGACGGCAGCTCGTGGTTCATCTACCCCATGGGCGTGATGCCGGTGGCGCTCATCACCGCGAGCCGCATGACGTCGTTCGTGCGGGGCTTCTACCTCGAATACGACGAGCACGAGGGCGAGGGCAAGCCGTATCTGGCGTTCTTTTTGCGCTGTGCCGGCGTGGGCGCGGTGCTCGCGCTCGTGGTCTACCTCTGCGGGCAGCTCGTGCTGGGTGCGGCCTTCCCCGAGGGGTCGCTCGAGCCGGTGTTCGCAGGCGGCGCGTGGGACGTGGGCGCCCAGATGACGGCGCAGGTGCTCACGACGTGCTTCGGTGCGGCCGCCGCGGTGGTGCTCGCCTGCTTCCTGTGCGCCGTGGGCTACCTCAAGCTCCTCTTCTGGCGCGATGAGCACGACCGCAACACCTCGGGCATCGCCCTCAACGTCTCGGCGGTGCTCGTCGCCTGCGTGCTGTACGCGGTCGCCGCGACGCTCGGCGTCTTTCTCGTGGTGGCGTGAGGATGGCGCGAAGGACGGGCGAGCGCGTGACGCTCGCGGCGGTGCTGGGTGCGATGGGCCCCGGGCTCCTCGCGGCGCTCGCCGGCAACGACGCCGGCGGCATCGCCACCTACTCGAGCGCGGGCGCCAGCTTCGGGTACCAGACTCTGTGGATCCTGCCGGTGATGGCGGTGCTGCTGATCGTCGTGCAGGAGACGGCGGCGCGCTGCGGCTGCGTGACGGGCAAGGGGTTCGCCTCGCTCATCCGCGAGCGGTTCGGCGTGCGCAAGAGCGTGCTGGCCATGGGCGCGCTGCTCATCGCCAACACGGCGGTGACCATCTCGGAGTTCGCCGGCCTGGCGAGCGGGTTGGCCCTGTTCGGCGTGCCCAAGACCATCTCGGTGCCGCTCGTGGCGCTCGTAATCTGGCTGCTCACCATGTCGGGGAGCTTCAGGCGCGTGGAGCGCGTGCTGCTCGCGGTGAGCTGCGTGTTCGCGACCTACGTGGTGGCCGCCTTCATGATGGGCCCCGATTGGGGCGCCGTCGCGGCCGCCACGGTGACGCCGCGCATGGTGGCGAGACCCGCCTACGTCTCGCTTCTGGTTGCCACCATCGGCACCACCATCGCGCCATGGATGATCTTCCTCGCGCAGAACAACGTGGTCGACAAGAATGTCGACGAGGCGGGCATCCCGCTTCAACGCGTCGATACCGTCTCGGGCTCCATCATCGCCTGCGCCATCGCGTGGTTCATCATCGTGACGACGGGCTCGGTGCTCTTCCCGGCGGGGATCGAGGTCGCGGACGCCGCCGATGCGGCGCTCGCTCTCGAGCCCATCGTGGGACCGTGGTCGACGGTGCTCTTCGCGGCAGGGCTCGTGGCGGCGAGCTTTCTGGCGGCGTGCGTGCTGCCGGGCGTGACCTCGAGCGCCATCTGCGAGGCCTTCGGGTGGGAGCGCGGGGCCGACCGCAGCTGGGAGGAGGCGCCCGTCTACCGCGGCATCATCACCGCCGTGATCATGGTTTCGGCGCTGCTCGTGATCCTGCCCGGGGTCGACCTCTTCGAGATCATGATGTCGGCGCAGGTCATCAACGGCGTGCTGCTGCCCGTGCTGCTCGTGTTCCTGGTGTTCATCGCGCGCGACCGCCGCATCATGGGCGCCTACGTTAACGGGCGGGTGTGGAACGTCCTCACCTGGGCCACGATCGCGCTCATCACCGTGCTCACCGCGGTGATGTTCGTCCTCCAGATCCTGGGGTTCTAGGCGTCCCCTGCCCCTGTTTGCGATTGGGGAACCCTATGTACGTTCTGGCCGCTCTATGTGCGAAAAAGTGTACATAGGGTTCCCCAATCGAGCATCGCCGATCTGCCGGGTCCACCGCGGGCACCCCGGGGACGGTATCGGAACCGCGCCGGTGCTGCACCGGGCCGCGCTGGAGCCCCGTCGGCGCTGCGCCGGCGTCGATGCAGCCTACTCCTCGAAGTAGTCCGGGAAGGCGGCGAGGACGGCGGCCTGCTCGGCGGTCATGAGGTGCAGGTGCGCCGTGGTGAGGTAGGAGACCTCCTCGGTGTTGTGCTCGGCGAGCGCGCGGTAGAGCCGGCGGTGCTGGCTCATGATTACATCCCAGTCGACGCGGCGTCGGCCAGCGTCGGGCGCGGCGTCGGCCGCCGCCGGAGCATGGTGGCTAGCGAGCCTCGATCGCGCCGAGCTCCAACGTGCCCGCGGCGCCCTTGAAGGCGTCGAGGGTGTTGCGCACGGCGGTGGGGACCGGGTCGTTCACGTGGTCCTCGGGATGCATGGGCAGGTCGTCGGCGACGGCGTCGTAGATGAGCTGGATGTACTCCTGCGCGCCCAAGGCCGAGAGGTGCGTGCCGTCGCCGTCGAACAGGTCGCCGCGGTTGGCGCTGTAGCCGTACCAGTCGATGACGCGGGCGTTGGGGTAGCGCTCCGGCGCGCGCCCGATGGCGGCGTTGGTGTCGCCGACCCAGGGCTGGGGGCTGCGCGTGTTGACGAACACCGCGATGCGCCGATCGCCCACGTCCGCCATGAGGCTGTCGATCATCTCGTCGGTCACCAGGCCGTTGGTGCCAAGCGCGAACACGGCGATCTTGCCGGCGAGGTTCTGCGACACATAGCTCTCGTACGCGACCTCGCCCTCGGAGAACTGGCGGTTCTTGGCGGCGTCGATGAAGCCGTGCGGGAAGGCCGCTTGGAAGGCGTCGACCGCGCGCACCGAGACCGAGTCGCCGATCATGAGCACGTCGTAGGAGCCCTCGGGGAACTCCGAGCCCGTGTCGCCTGCGTCGGTGGAGCTCCCATCGGCGCCGGTCGATGCGTCGCCGGCAGATGCGCCATCGGTCGCCCCGGCGGCGCTGCCTCCCGCCGTCACCGGGCCGGCGTCGTCGCCAGCGAGCAGCGCGGCCCCCTCGTCGGAAAGGGCGGAGGTGTCGGGCACGAAGGCGAGCCCGCCGAGCGCCACCACGAGGATTGCGCCGGTGAGCGAGAACGCGACGGGGTTGAGGCGGAAGAGCGCCTTGGGGCTCAGCCCCACCTGGCTGACGCGCCGCAGGAACGCGCCGAAGGCCCCGCGGCGGAACGGCGTCTCCACGAACCGGTAGGAGAGCTCGGCGGCGGCGAGGACCACGAGCGCCTGGAGGATCATCATCCACCACGGCGTCTCGCTGACGCGGGAGACGGGGTTCATGAGGAGCAGCAGCGGATAGTGCCACAGGTAGATGCTGTAGGAGCGCTGCCCCACCCACACGAGCGGCCTCAGCGCGAGCCCGCGAGCCAGAAGGCCCGCGGGCTGCATGGCGGCGGCGATGACCATGAGGGTGAGGACGGAGCACAGAAGCGTTCCGCCCTGGTACTGGAACGCGGTGTAGCCGTTGGTGAACCCCACCATGAGGGCCAGGCCGATGAGGCCCACGAGGCCGATGACGTCCATGGCGGGCGACGAGACCGCCGCATCGTCATCCTCGGCGCCGCGCGCGTGGGGACGGGCTGCAGCCGACTTGGAGTGCGACGCCTCGCTGGACGCGAGCTGGCCGTAGGTGCTCGGCGCGGCGGCGTTCACGGCGGCGAGCTCGGCGTCGCTCATCTGCGCGTTGCGGGCGTCGTTGACCACCGATGCCGGAAGAACCCGCCCCAGGCCCAGCGCGGCGAGCAGGCGCCGGGGCCTGAGCGAGCGCTCGGGGATGAACGCCAACCACGCGCCCAGCAGGAGCGAGAACGCGCGCGTGTCGGTGCCGTAGTACAGGCGGCTGGGGTCGGCGCCGGGGCTGTAGAGCAGCGCCATGGCTCCGGCCGAGATTGCCGCCAGCGCGAGCACCGACCGGCGCACCCAGCGGTGATGCGCGCCGAGCTTGAGCGCGACGAACAGCACGGGCGGCCAGACCAGGTAGAACTGCTCCTCGATGGCAAGCGACCAGAAGTGGGTGAGCGGCGAGGGGTCGCCCAGCGCGTTGAAGTACGAGACGTTGTTGATGACCTGCCACCAGTTGTTGAAGAACAGCAGCGACGGCAGGACGTCGGAGCGCATCTTGGTGAGCATGACGTGGTTGAAGACGGTGCACAGCGCCGCCGTCACCACCACCACGGTCACCGTGGCGGGCATGAGGCGCCGGATGCGCCGCTTCCAGAAGCCCAGGAGGTCGATGGTGCCGGACTGGTCGAACTCAGCGATGAGCAGGCGGGTGATGAGGTAGCCCGAGAGCACGAAGAACATGGTGACGCCCAGAAGGCCGCCTTGCGCCCAGGGCAGGTGCAGGTGGTAGAGGATGACGGCGATGACGGCGAGGGTGCGGATGCCGTCGAGGGCGGGGATGTAGCGCATGCGGCGGTTGTGCACGGGCTCGACCGGGGCGCTTGCTGCGAAGGCTCGCCTGCGCGCGCCGGGACGGGTGCTGCCGGGCGCCGCGGACGCCGCGCGGCGTCGCGTGCCGTGCGTGCGCGCGGCACCTGCCGAGGCTGCAGCGGAGCCTGCCGGGCGCCCGCCGGCGCGGGAGCGCGGGCTCCCGGCGCGCGTTGGACGGTTGCCGGGGCGCGGGGTCCGGCTGCCGCTTGAACGGCCGGGCCCGGAGGGGCTGCTGTGGGGATGACGGGGCGTTGCGTTGCTCATGTATCGTGTCGCTCGCTTTGGTATTCGCGTCGGTTCGTCGGGCGCGGGCCCGAGATGGTCTTCTTCCAGTGTAGCGCACGGGCGCCGCCGCGTCCGCAAGATGCGAGGATGAGGGACGTGCGTTTACGAATCGCTTCGCATGCGAGGCGCGTCGTTCGCGTTTTGGCGCCGCCGACCCGCCGTACCATGGCTTCTCGACGGCCGCAGGGGTACCATGGGGGCGTTCCGCCTGCGGGCGGTTCAACCGCTGGTTCCATCGGGCGGGCCGCGGGGTCCGGCCATGGCGCCCCGGCAGGCCGATGCGCAGGCAGATAGAGGGGGTCGCCATGGGGCGGAACAGGTGCGTGGTGGTATTCGGGAGCATGAACATGGACCTCTCGATCCCGTGCGGGCGCATGCCCGCCGCCGGCGAGACGATCCTGGGCGGTGCGCTCGTCATGGGCGCGGGCGGCAAGGGGGCCAACCAGGCCGTCGCCGCGGCGCGCATGGGGGCGGAGGCGTATCTCGCGGGCGCCGTGGGCGACGACCCCTTGGGCGCCGCGCTTCTCGAGACGGTGGAGGGCGCGGGCGTCGATGTGGAGCAGGTCCGCCGCGTGCCCGGATGCGCCACAGGGGCGGCGGTGGTGCTGCGCTCGGCGGGCGACAACCGCATCATCGTCTCGCCGGGCGCCAACGCCGTGCTCACCGCGGCCGACGCCGCGGCAGCCATCGACGCGCTCGCCGCGCGCGCCGACGCCGCGATGGGGACCGTGCTGCTCGCACAAGGCGAATGCGCGCTCGAGGCCACGGCCGCGGCGATCACGCGCGCGCACCGCCTGGGATGGTTCACGGTGTTCAACCCCGCCCCTGCCTGCGATCTTCCCGCCGAGGCGTGGGGCGAGGTCGATCTGGTGTGCGCGAACGAGTCGGAGTGCGCGGCGCTCACCGGCATCGCGCCCGTGGACGAGGAGTCCTGCGCGGCGGCGCTGCGCGCGCTGGAGGCCAAGACGGGGGGCATGGCCATGCTCACCCTGGGCGCGGCGGGCGCGGCGATGCTCAACGGCGACCACCTGCTGCTCGTTCCTGCCGACGAGGTCGAGGCGGCGGACACCACGGCGGCCGGCGACGCGTTCATCGGCACCCTCGCGGCCCTGCGCGCCCAGGGCTTCACCCTGGCCGAGGCCATCTACCGCGCCACGCTGGTGGGCACCTGCACCGTCACGCGGCCGGGCGCGCAGGCGTCCATCCCAACGTGGGACGAGGTTTGCGCCTGGCTGGACAGCCGCGCGGCGCCCGGGTCTGATACCCTTGTAGACATCGCATAGCAAGCCGGCGCCGCGCGTGGAGGCGCCGCCGGCGCATAACCGATGGGAGGCGCCATGGAGGCGTACAAGCAGGAGTTCATCGAGTTCATGGTCGAGTCCGACGTGCTCAAGTTCGGCGACTTCACCCTGAAGAGCGGCCGCAAGAGCCCGTTTTTCATGAACGCGGGCGCCTATGTGACCGGCACGCAGCTCAAGCGCCTGGGCGAGTACTACGCGCGCGCCATCCATGACAACTTCGGCCTCGATTTCGACGTGGTGTTCGGGCCGGCGTACAAGGGCATCCCGCTCGCCGTCGTCACCGCGATCGCGCTCGCCGAGCTGTACGGCAAGGAGGTCCGCTACTGCTCGGACCGCAAGGAGGTCAAGGACCACGGCGCCGACAAGGGCGGCATGCTGGGATACGAGCTCGCCGACGGCGACCGCGTGGTCATGGTGGAGGACGTCACCACCTCAGGCAAGTCCATCGACGAGACCTACCCCAAGCTCATGGCGGCCGCCGACGTCGAGGTCAAGGGCCTCATCGTGAGTCTCAACCGCATGGAGGTGGGCAAGGGCGGCGTCAAGACGGCGCAGCGCGAGATCGAGGAGAAGTACGGGTTCCCCGTGGCTTCCATCGTGAGCATGGCCGAGGTGACCGAGGCGCTCTACAACCACGAAGTCGACGGCCGCGTGGTGATCGACGATGCGACCAAGGCGGCGCTCGACGCCTACTACGAGCAGTACGGCACCAAGGAGTAGGTCCTTCGATCCTCCGCGTCCGAGGTACCGGGCGGGATCGGCCGCGCGGCGGGGCGCGCAGGCGCTCGCGCCGCGGAGCGGCCCCGCCTCCTGTCGGGAGGGGTGCTGGCGTTCCGACCGTCTGCCCTGCCCGTTGCCCCGTCGAGGCTGACGAGGCGGCCTGCGCCTGGCCAGCGCCGCGCGGTTTGAGCTACACTCAAGGCAACGTTGGTGAGGTGCCCCGCCCGACCAAGGGGGCGGGGCACCTCGTGTTTTGGGGGGACCCATGAGAAAGCGCCTGCTTGCCCCGCTCATCGCCTTTGCCGCCCTGTGCCTCGTCGCGCTCGCCGCGTGCGGCGGCCCGTCGGTTGAGGATATGATCCGTGAGGACCTGACCAGCCAGCTCGATGTCATCAAAGCCGGTGGCGACGAGTTCGTCGAGGAGATCGAGGCGAGCGCGGGAGATGATTTCGCCTCACTCGGCGTCGATACGGCCGAGTTCACGAAGGCGTATCTGGACGGCTTCGACTACTCCATCGACGAGGTCACCGTCGAGGACGACACCGCGACCGCGAAGGTCACCATCACCTGCAAATCGCTCACGGACATCATGTCCCAGTTCCAGACCGATTTCTACGCGCAGCTCGAGACGGTCGACACCGCGACGCTCGCCGATCAGGATGCGCTCATGAAGCTCGCCGGCCAGAGCCTCATGAGCGTCACCGAGGCCGCCGAGCCCAAGACCACCGAATGCACCTTCACCTATACGAACGATGGCGAGGGCACCTGGTCGGCCGATGAGTCCGCGTCGACGGAGCTCTTGAACGCCATGACCGCCTAGTGCACCAGCGGGACGAGCTCGGCAGGCGCCTCGATGATGAAGTCGGCTCCGGCCGCTTCCAGCTCGGCCCGTCCGCGGAAGCCCCAGGCGGCGCCCGCGACGGCGAGTCCGGCGTTGTGGCCGGTCTCGACATCGACGTTGCTGTCGCCCACGTAGAGCGTGGTCTGCGGCCGGGCTCCCAGGAGCTCCATCACATGGTGCGTGATGGCGGGGTCCGGTTTGGGCGCGAAGGGCGCGACGTGGCCCTGCACCAGGGAGAATCGATCGCCGAAGAAATGCTCGACAAGCGGCTGCGCCGCGACGTGGTCCTTGTTGGTGAGCACCGCCAGCTCGACGCCGTGCGCGCGCAGGGCGTCGAGCGCGTCGAGCACGCCGGGGTAGGGTGCGGTGTGGTCCTCCTTGTGAGCGGCGTAATGGGCGCGAAACGTCGTGAGCGCCGCCTCGAACGCGCGCGCGTCGCCCGCGTACTCGGCCGGCATGATACGCTCCACGAGCTTCTCCATGCCGTTGCCCACTTTGTAGCGGTAGCGCTCCAGCGGAAACGTCGGCCAGCCGAAGTGCGCGCACGTGTGGTTGCAGGCGCACGCGAGGTCTTCCAGCGTGTCGAGCAGGGTGCCGTCGAGATCGAAGATGACGTGCGAGAACGTCGGGGATGTCGAAGATGCCATGGAAGCCAATCTGTCGGGTGCGGGTCGGGCGCGGCATGCGCCGTGTCTAGGATAGCGGCTCTCTGCGTGCGGGCGCCCTGCGTCTCCAAAACGTTACCTACGGTCTCCCATCACCGTAGGAAACCTTGTCCAACCAACGCTCGAATACAAGGTTATCGAATAACCTTGTATATCCGTTCTCTGTATACAAGGTTATCGTCGTGGACGTGGTGCCGTCAGAGCGCCGCACCGGCGCCGGGAGGGTTTGGGCGCCCAGCGGCGAACGCCTAGCAGATGCGGGGGAGCTGCTCGCCCACCAGCATGTCGAGCACGCGGGTGGCGCCCCAGGCGGTGCGCACGCGAACCTGGGCGTGCGCGCTCTCGTGCGGCGCTCCCACCCGGCCGATGACGGCGGCGTTCTCGCCGTAGCGGCTGGCGCGCATCGCGGCGAGGGCCGCCTCGGTCTCGTCGGCGGGCACCACGGCGACCATCTTGCCCTCGTTGGCCACCTGCAGCACGTCGTAGCCGAGCATCTCGCAGGCGGCGCGCACCTCGGGCGCCACGGGCACGGCGTCCTCTGCGATCTCGATGGAGACGCCGCTCGCGTCGGCGAACTCGTTGAGCGTGCTGGCGATGCCGCCGCGCGTGGGGTCGCGGAAGCAGCGCGTGTGCGGCGCGGCGGCGAGCACGGCCTCGATGAGGTGGTTGAGCGGCGCCGCGTCGCTCTGGATGGCGGTCGAGAAGGAGAGCCCCTCGCGCTGGCTCATGACGGCGATGCCGTGGTCGCCGAGCGTGCCGGAGACGAGCACGGCGTCGCCCGGCTGGCAGGCGGCGCCGGAGAGCGCCACGCCCTCGGGCACCTCGCCCACTCCCGCGGTGTTGATGAAGAGGCCGTCGGCGTGGCCGCGCTCCACTACCTTGGTGTCGCCCGTGATGATGGAGACGCCCGCCTCGCGCGCGGCCTCGGCCATGCTGGCGCAGATGCGGCGCAGGTCATCGAGGGGCAGTCCCTCCTCGAGGATGAAGCCGCAGGAGAGGTAGCGCACGCGGGCGCCGGAGGTGGCGACGTCGTTCACCGTGCCGCACACCGCGAGCCGGCCGATGTCGCCGCCCGGGAAGAAGCGCGGGCTCACCACGAAGCTGTCGGTGGAGAGGGCGATGCGCCCGGTGGGGGGCAGCGCCGCCACGCCCGCGTCGTTGCCCGCGAGCAGCTCCGGCGAGCCGAAGGCGGTGTAGAACACCTCGTCGATGATGCGCTTCATCATCTTGCCGCCCGAGCCGTGCCCGAGCTGTACGGTATCGTACGCAGATGCCATGGGGTCTCCTTGGCTAGTCGCGGAACCGGTAGTATGCGGCGCAGCTCCCCTCGCTTGAGACCATGCAGGGTCCCACGGGGTTCTCGGGCGTGCACACGCGCCCGAAGAGCGGGCAGGCTGTCGGGGGGATCACGCCGCGCAGCACGTCTCCGCAGCGGCAGCCGGATGCCTCGCGGGTCGGTTCGATCTCCACCGCGAAGCGCCGTGCCGCGTCGAAGCGCGCGAACGCGGGGCGGATGGCGAGGCCCGAGGAGGGCAGCTCGCCCAGGCCGCGCCACGCGGCGTCGCAGGTTTCGAACACCTGGTCGATCAGCTGGCGCGCAACGGGATTGCCCGCATCGGCCACGCCGCGCGGGTAGGCGTTGCGGATGGCGGCGGTGCCGCCCGTGGCCATATCGACCAAGAGGGCGATGCTCTCCAGGATGTCGACGGGTTCGAATCCGGTCACCACGCCGGGGATATGGAAATCGCGCGCCAAGAACCCGTAGGGCGTAAGCCCGATGATGGTTGAGACGTGCCCGGGCAGGATGAAGCCGTCGATCTTGGTGGCGGGGTCGCGGGCGATGGCGGTCAGCGCGGCTGGCGTGAGCTTGTGCACGCAGAAGACCGCGAAGTTTCCCAGATCGCGTGCCGCGGCCTCCAAGATGCACGCCGCGATGGCGGGCGCGGTGGTCTCGAATCCCACGCCCATGAAGATGACGGGGCGCTCCGGGTTGGCCGCGGCGACATCGAGGGCGTCGAGCGGCGAGTACACCACGCGCACGTCGCGCCCCGCCGCCTTCTCGGCTGCAAGCGAGCTGGTGGATCCGGGGACGCGGATCATATCGCCGAAGGTGGTGATGATCGCCCCGTCCAACCGCGCGAGGGCCACGGCGTGGTCGATGTCGCGGTTGGCCGTCACGCACACGGGGCACCCCGGGCCGGAGAGCAGGTGGAGGTTCGGGGGCAGGAGCGAGCGGAAGCCGTAGCGCCCGATGCTCACCGTGTGGGTCCCGCAGACCTCCATGAGGTTGAGTTCGCGATCGCCCGCGGCTGCGCGGATGCGCTCGATGAGGGCGCGCACCAGCTCGGGATCGCGAAACTGGTTGAAATCGATGGCGCGGCCGGCCATGTCAGGCGACCTCTGCGGCGCCCCATCCGGCGCCCCCGGCGGGCAGCTCCTCCTCCGAGAGCTCGTCGAGCTCCTGGAAGATGCGGATGGTCTCGGCGGCTTCCTCGGCGTCGATGACCTGGATGGCGAAGCCGGCGTGCACCAGCACGTAGTCATCCACCTGCGCCTCGGGTGTGAGGCGCACCGAGATGTCGCGGGTGACGCCCATCATGTCGATGGTGGCCTGGGCGCCCTCGCCCAGAGAGACGATCTTGCCGGGAACAGCAAGGCACATGGTGGTCCTCCTTTTGCCGGTGCAACCGGCCGTTTTGATCGCGCCTATGGTACCGCGCGGGTCTCAGTTGCGCAAACGCGGCGCCGCGCCGCGGCTGCTGCCCATGCGCGGCACCGTGGGAGCGGGCGCGGCGCGCCGCGCGTCGGGGCCCGTCTCCGTCCGCTCCGGTGGGGCTACAGCAGGGCGAGCGTCTGACGGCAGTTCTCGGCGACGGGCCCCTCGAGGCGCTCGCGCAGCTCGTCGGCGCCGGGCATGCTCGCCGCGCTCATCTCGTCGAACACCTCGGCCAGGCTCACGGGGATCTCCTGCGCGAGGTCGGTCATGAAGGTGAGGCAGGTCTCGTAGCTTATCTGCGCGCCCGCTTGCTGGGCGGCCTCCGCATAGCGCTTGAGGGCGCCCGCGCCCACGCGTCCAAACCGGTTCTCGCCGCCGATGTCCATCGCCAGACGCCCCTTGCGCCGGATGGAATCGTACGCCAGCCCCGAGGCCACGTCGTACATCGGGGCGATGATTGCCGAGCCTCCCTCTGCCAGCATGACGGAGTAGTTTTTGGCGTGGGCGTCGGTGCCGCCGATCAGATAGTTGAAGAACAGCATGTACGTGAAGGATGCGACGTTGAAATCCGCCCTGTTGGTACGCGCGAGTAGTCCGACGAGGTCGCGCGCACTCGGTCCTCCATCTGCCGTGTACTTCTGATCGGGCATGTAGCCCAGCGCCTGGCAGCAGTCCTCCTGGTGGACGCGCACGGTGGCGCCGTTCTCCAAGAAGACGCGGTCGTATCGCCTAACGATGAGAGCGGGCTCGTCTTCGAAGAAGCGGTAGTCGACGTGCGAGGACGCTACGCCGGCACGCTCGGCGATCTTCATGCAGGCGTATTCGTTGAGGGCTTGCAGCTTGAAGCCGATGACGCCGTTCTTGAAGATGTGCGTGGTGGGTGCCGCCCCCTGCGCGGAGCACCAGCGTTCGTCATGCCAGGCGAGGGCGAACTTTCCCTGGTTGCCGCCGAGCGACCAGCGCTCGCCCTCGCCGAGCCACGAGGCGTCTTCGTCGGTCCGCAGGCTCTTCAGGTGCAGGGCGATGGCGTGGTCGTCGATGGGCTCGTAATGCGCGGGGCGTCGGAGCACCTCCTCTACGCGGTCCTCAGGGCAGAACTGCACGCCGCCCGGGCAGTCCAGTCCGATGCACGAGAGCATGGCGACGGGGTTGTTGGGGCGGATCTCGAACTCCTCTGCTATGGCGCGCCTCTGGGTCTCGCTATCAGGGAGCAGGCCGAAGAGATAGGGCCGGATGACTTGCTGGTTATAGGGGCGGTTCGAAAGGGGCATGGCGAGGGATAGGGGGATGCCGCGATAGTCCTCGTCGTAGCGGAAATGCGGCAGGCCCGTCTCGTCCTGCCAGAGCGTGCCCGCGGGCTTGCCGCATATCAGGGTCCGCAGCTCGATGACGGCCATGTTCGCCTCCTTTGGCTAGAACGGCCCGATGGGCGCGGGCTTGATGCCGAGATCGTTGGTGAGAAAGTCGTTGAGCACATCTTGGTAGCTGGCGAGCGCCGAGGGCTGCTCCGCCCGCTTGCGCCGGCGCGGCGCGGGGCTGGGGCGTGCGGGCCGGGGCGCAGCCACGGTGGCTCGTCGGGGCTTGGCGGGTACGTCCCAGGGGTCGACGGCCTCGGGGCAGCCGCGCACCTCCAGCCCGAGTCCAAGGGCGTCTAGGACAGCGAGGAGCTTGTCGAGGCCGATGCCCGGCGCGTCGCCCAGCTCCAGCGCGGCGAGCAGGCGCTCGGAAACCTGGGCGGCTTCGGCGAGCTGGCGGCGCGTGAGGCCCTGCGCTTCACGGGCGCGCCGCACGTAGATGCCTGCTTGGCGCGGGATGGTCACGGGGTCGCGGCGATCGGCGGCGTCTTGGGTCATGGTGCCTCCCCCTGCAGGCATATCGGCCCGAATCTGCAATATCTTGCAGTTTAGTATATCTGCAAGATATTGCAGATTCAAGAACATGCAGAATATTGCACGGAAGAGGTTTCCATGCAACCCGCTTCCGTCGGGCGCGGAAGGGCGTTTCATGGTGGTTTGCGTCGTCATCCCGTAAGGTGAATAGCGAAAGGCGCGCCGGAGACCGGCGGGCGGCCGGCATCGAGTGTCGGCCCATGCAAGACCTCGCGCGCCATATCTATCCGGGAAACCGGGCGGGTGCCCCGTCTCGTGTGGGCATCGACGCCGACAAGGGTAGGGCGACATGCAGTTCGGGAACTTCGCATCGTATATCGAGCAACACCCGGGGGTCACCCCGGATGAACTCGCGCGCCACCTGGGCGTCTCCACGCGCACGGTGCGCAAGTACGTGCGGCAGTTCAACTCCGCCATGGCCGATTGCGCCTCCGTCAAGCTCACGCCCAACCGCGGCTACCGGTTCCACGTGACGGACGCGGCGGGGTGGCGCCAGCGCGTGGTGCGCATGGACGGTCTGGTCGAATCGAGCTTTCCCTCCACGCCCGAGCAGCGCGTCTTCTACATCCTGAACGACCTGCTTTCGCGGACGGGATGGGTGAAGCTCGACGATTTCGCCCAGACGCTCTACGTCTCGCGACGCACCATCTCCTACGACATGAAGCGGGTGGAGGAGCGGCTCCGGACGTTCGGGCTCACGCTGGAGGAGAAGCCCTATCAGGGCATCCGCGTGCTGGGCCCGGAGAGCGCGAAGCGCTCGTGCTGGACGCACGAGATGGCTGCCATGATGGGCGGCGCCGAGCGTCCGGACGCCATCAAGGTGGACGACCTCATGCGCGCGGTGTCCGACATCGTGGCCGACGAGCTGGCGCGCTGCGAGCGGCCGTTCGACTCGCTTTCGCAGCAGAGTCTGGTCCTGCACATCTCCATCGCGGTCATCCGCATCAAGGCTGATGCGCGCGGCCCCCTGGATCTCGTCGACCTGGAGCCGGGCGAGGGCTGCGGCTCTCTGGATCTGGCCCGCGCCCTCGCCGTGCGCATCGAGCGCGAGCTGGGCGTGACCCTGCCCGAGGACGAGGTTGCCTATATCGCGCTGCATCTGGACGCCGGCGGGCTCTCGTCCGCATCGGACGCCACGGCCGGCGAGGGCGGCACGAGCATCGCTCCCGAGGTGTGGGATCTCGCCGAGCTCATGGTCGCCACCGTGTACTACGCCTTCGGGTTCGACTTCCGCGACGACCTGGAGCTTCGCCTCAACCTCGCACGCCACATCGAGCCTTTGCTCTTGCGCCTGGATCGCCATGCGCAGATGGAGAATCCGCTGCTCGACGACATCAAGCGCTCGTGCCCGCTCGCCTACGCCATGGCCGCCGACGCCTCGGTGCATCTGGTGCGGCGCTGCGGGGTGGAGCCCTTCGACGACGAGGTGGGCTACATCGCGCTGGCCTTCGCGCTCGCCATCGAGCGCGCCAAGGACGGCGAGCGCCAGAAGAAGAACGTCCTTCTGGTGTGCTCTTCGGGCAAGGGTACCGCGCGCCTGCTCGAGTACCGGCTCACCAGTGAGTTCTCCGATCTCATCGGGCACGTCGAAACCTGCTCGGGGGGGGGTCTTTCCAAACGAGACCTTTCCGGCATCGACTGCGTGTTCACCACGGTACCCATAACCATGCCGCTGCCGGTGACGGTGGTGCACATCAACCCCATCCCCACCGATGACGACCTCACGCGGGCGCACCGCGTCCTCAAGATGCCCGCGAGCCGGGGAGCGCTGCGGTTCTTCCGTCCGCGCCTGTTCGCCCCGCATCTGACCGCCTCGACCAAAGAGGAGGTCATCGCTGAGCTCTGCCATCTCATGAGCGACGTCTACGGCTATGAGCTGCCGGATGACTTTGCCGATTCGGTGGTCCGCCGCGAGGAAGCGTTCTCCACGGCGCTCGGCAACCGCGTTGCCATGCCACATCCCGCCGAGGCCTGCTGCACCAGCACGCTCGCCTGCGTGGGACTGCTCGATCGCCCCGTGGTGTGGGACGCGCGCGGCAACGAGGTGCAGCTCGTGGTGCTCGTGGGGTTCTCGGCCGATGACACCGAGGACGTCAGCGCGCTCATGCGCGTGCTCGCGAGCCTCTTCACC
Source organism: uncultured Coriobacteriaceae bacterium (assembly GCA_963931435.1). Taxonomy (GTDB): domain Bacteria; phylum Actinomycetota; class Coriobacteriia; order Coriobacteriales; family Coriobacteriaceae; genus Coprousia. The sequence goes on along the minus strand of OZ007012.1, from coordinate 2,131,509 downwards.
GATGCCGAGCAAGTCGATCACATCCTCGCCGACCAGACCTGGTCGACGTTCACCGCGCATCTGGAAGACGCCGAGGAACGAGAGCGGGGAGGTGATACGCATGGGATCGACTGGACGCTTTGAGTACACCGTGACCGACGATGCCGGACTGCATGCCCGTCCGGCGGCGCTTCTCGCCCGCCGCGCCGGCGAGCTGGCATCTGACGTGACGGTGGCCTTCGGGGATCGCTCCGTGAACGCCAAGAGCATGATCGCCGTCATGTCCATGGGCGTGCACACGGGCGACACCGTGACCTTCGAGCTCACGGGCGATGCCGCCGCCGAGGAGGCGGACGAGCTCGTCGCGTGGTGCGCCGAGAACATCTAGCGACCATCCGGACCAGGTGGAAAGCGGTGCGCCAGAGGGGCGCGCCGAAACAAAGAAAGGGAAACGTCATGAACATCCTTCTGTGCTGCGGCGCCGGCATATCCAGCGGTTTTCTGGCCAGCGCTGCCCGCAAGCAGGCCAAGAAGATGGGGGGCGACATCACCGTCGAGGCACGCAGCCACACCGACGTCGCCGCCTACCTGGGCAAGATCGACATCCTCATGTTGGGGCCCCATTACAAGACCGAGCTCAAGGCATTCCAGAACCTCGCCGAGCCGCACGGCGTACCCGTGGTGCTCATCCCCGAGGACATCTACGCCACGATCGACGGCAAACGCCTTATCGAGTACGCGCAGAAGGTCGTCGCCGAGGCGGGCAAGTAAGCGCCCCGCATCTGCATCCCCAGAAAGGAGTATTCCGTGAACGGATTCATGAAATGGCTGAGCGACAGCTTCGCCCCCAAGATGGAGGCGCTGTTCTCGCGTCCGTGGCCCAACGCCGTCTCGTCGTGCATGCAGAAGGTCATCCCCTTCATCCTCACGGGCTCGGTCATCTACCTGTACAACGTGGCCGTTTCGTTCTTCCCGCAGCTGCCCGACCTCTCGCCCATCGCTAACTTCTCGTTCGGTTGCATCTCGCTCATCATCGCCTTCATGATGGCCAACCAGTGCATGGAGCAGCTCAACCGCCCGTTCTACGTCATCAACGCGGGCCTGGTGGGCGTATGCGTGATGCTCATGGCCGTGTGCCCCACTGATCAGGGCGTCGAGGGCGGTCTGGCCACCCTCATGAACGGCATCGGCGCCTCCGGTATCGCCGTGGGCATGATCGCCGGCCTCTACACCGCCATCATCTTCAACCTGTGGGCCAAGCTCCACTTCCTGGAGGACAGCTCCATCCCGGACTTCGTGAGCGGTTGGATCAACACGATCCTCCCCACCCTCATCGCCCTCGGTCTCGAGATGGTTCTCGTCTACACGTTCCATGTCGATATCTACAACGCGATCCTCTCGGTCTTCAACCCCATCGCGTCCATCGCCCAGACCCTGCCCGGCTTCCTGCTGTGCACCATGATCCCGGCTATCTTCTATACCATGGGCATCTCCAGCTGGTTCTTCGGCTCGGTGACCACGCCCATCTTCCTGGCGGGCATCCAGGCCAACATCGACGCCGTGGCCGCCGGCGGCATCGCCACCAACATCGTCACGAGCGAGTCCACCTTCACGCTGGCGTTCATCACCATGGGTGGCATGTGCTGCACGCTGGGTCTGAACGTGCTCATGTGCTTCTCCAAGAGCACCAAGGCCAAGACCCTCGGGCGCATCTTCATCGTCCCCTCGATCTTCAACATCAACGAGCCCATCATGTACTCCACGGTGGTCTTCAACCCCATCTTCATGCTCCCCGCGTGGATCTGCACGTTTGTCTCCACGGTGTACGTGTGGGTGCTCATGTCCACGGGCCTGCTCAACATCCCCGCTCAGCTCCTGCAGGTGGGCCAGGTCCCTGCGCCCTTCATCTCGGTGCTGGTGACGCAGGACATGCGCGCCATCCTGTGGTGGGCGATCCTGTTCGTGATCCTCATCGCCATCTGGTTCCCGTTCTTCAAGGTGTGGGAGCGCGAGCAGCTGGCCCAGGAGCAGGCTGCAGCCGATGCCGATGCGGCGGAGGGCGAGCCCGCGCTGGAGGCCTAGCGCCCAGGCTGCCGGAGGCTCTCGGGCAGGTGGTTCAGGCTGAAAGCCTCGCCGTCCCGTGCATCCAGGTTGACGCCTTTGCGGGCGGGCGGCGTGGGACCCGCGTCATCCGCCCGAAGCGGGGCGCCGCTGAGGGGCGCCTTCGAGAAGAACGTCCCGCGCGCGGACGCCGCCTTCGGGCCTCGTGCCCGCGCGCCTCAGGTTTCCAAGGAAGGAGAAGGTCATGGAAGACAAGATCGACGAGCTCCAGACCGTGTCGATGCAGATTATCCTGCATGCCGGCGACGCGCGGGCCAAGGTGGCCGACGCGCTGGCGAGCGCCAAGGCGGGCGACATCGAGGCCGGCCGCGCGCAACTCGAGGAGGCCCGCGGCATGATCGCCGAGGCGCATCGTGCGCAGACCGGCGTCATCCAGAGCGAGGCGGATGGCGACACCTATCCCTACTCGGTGCTGTTCGCCCACGCGCAGGACACCCTGATGACCAACGATCTGGAGACGCGCATCGCCGCCCAGCTCATCGACATCATCGAGCTCGCGACCAAGAAGGAGGCTTGAGCGACCATGTCTACCAATCGCACGCCATTCCCGGAGGAGTTCCTCTGGGGTGCCGCCACGAGCGCCTACCAGGTTGAGGGCGCGGCGACCGAGGACGGCAAGAAGCCCAGCCAGCAGGACGTGATCAACAAGAACAGCTATCGCGATTTCGGGTTCGCCACCGCGGAGGTCGCCAGCGACCACTACCACCATTTCCGCGAGGATGTCGCCCTCATGAAGGAGATGGGCTTCACCTGCTACCGCTTCTCCATCGCTTGGAGCCGCGTGATTCCCGATGGCACCGGCGAGGTCAACCAAGCGGGCCTCAAGTTCTACCACGATTTGGTGGATGCGCTCGTGGAGGCGGGCATCGAGCCCATCATCACGCTCTACCACTATGATCTGCCCTGGGCGCTCGTGGAACGCTACGGCGGCTGGCTCTCGCGTCAGGTGGTGGAGGATTTCGAGGCCTACGCGCGCCTCATCATCGCCGAGTTCAAGGACCAGGTGAAGCTCTGGACCACCATCAACGAGCAATCCATCATCGTCCAGTACTGGACGCAGAAGTGCTACATCCCCGAGGACGTGCTCGACGACAACCAGAAGCGCTACCAGATCAACCACCACATGAACCTCGCACATGCTATCGCCTGCAAGCTCGTGCATGAGCTCGTGCCGGGAGGCAAGGTGGGCGCTGCGCTGGGTTACGCACCGGTGTATCCGCTCACGGGCAAGCCGGCAGACGTGATGGCCGCCCAGAACGCCAACGACCTGCGCAACCTTTACTACACCGACATCTATTTCAAGGGCATCTACACCAAGAGCGCCCAGACCTACTTGGAAGAGCATGGTCTCGCACCCGTGATCGAGCCCGGTGACATGGAGCTCATCGGCGATCCGGCGGCGACTTCGGACTTCCTCGCGCTCAACTACTACGCCAGCGAGTGCGCCCGTGCCTGCCCGGATGACGGCTCGAAGGAGATTCGCTGGGGCGGTGTGAACCGTTCGGGCAAGAAGGGCGAGATCTCGGGCTTCGAAACGCACCCCGGCTTCTATGAGATGTGCAAGAACCCCGAGCTCGACACCACCGATTGGGACTGGGCCATCGACCCGGTGGGCATGGAGTACATGCTGCGCGATCTCTACGCGCGCTACAACAAGCCGCTCATGATCACCGAGAACGGCTTGGGCGCCTATGACACCCTGACCGAGGACGGCAAGGTCCACGACGACTATCGTATCGACTACCTGCGCCAGCACATCGCCGCAATGAAGCGTGCCATCGACAAGGGCGTCGAGGTCATCGCTTACTGTCCGTGGAGCGCCATCGACCTGCTCTCCACCTCCAACGGCGTCAAGAAGCGCTACGGGTTCATCTACGTGGACCGCACCGATGACGATCCGAAGGAGTGCGCGCGCATCCGCAAGGACTCGTTCTATTGGTATCAGAAGGTCATCGCCTCGCGCGGCGTCGACCTGGATTAGGAGGGCAGCATGAACAAGGTTCCAACCGGGTTCCCCGAAGGGTTCCTCTGGGGCGGCGCCATCGCTGCCTGCCAGGCAGAGGGAGCCTACGACGTGGACGGGCGCGGCCTTTCCACCTCCGACTTGGCGGTGTACTCCAAGAACCTCGACCGCAAGGGCACGGGCAAGGAGGGCGGCGGCACGCTCGCCGAGGTCAAGCGCCTCATCGCCGACACCGAGAGCTACTTTCCCAAGCGCTATGGCATCGACTTCTACCACACCTACAAGGAGGATCTGGCGCTCATGCAGGAGCTGGGCCTGCGCGCTTTCCGCACCTCTATCTCTTGGAGCCGCATCTTCCCCCAGGGCGATGAGGAGGAGCCCTGCGAGGCTGGTCTCGCGTTCTACGACCGCCTGATCGACGAGATCATCGCGGACGGCATGGTGCCCGTCATCACCATGGCGCACTACGACATCCCCGTGCATCTGGTGACGGAGTACGGCGGCTTCGCCAACCGCGAGGTCATTCGCTTCTTCTGCCGCTACGCCCGGGTGCTGCTTGAGCGCTACGGCGACCGCGTGCCGTACTGGATCGTGTTCAACCAGGTGAACCTCATCCCAACGGTGAACTTCGGGTCGCTAGGCTTGGTGGACGATCAGGCTGAGGACATGGAGGAGCTCATGTACCGCGCGGTGCACCACCAGATGGTCGCCGCCGCCCGGGTGCGCCAGATGGCCAAGCAGATCGCGCCGTCCACCAAAATCGGCACCATGATGGCCGACGGCACCTTCTATCCGGCCACCTGCCGACCCAGCGACATCGTGCTCACCATGCAGAAGAACCGCATGCAGTATTTCTTCACCGACGTGCAGCTGCGCGGCTCCTATCCGGGTTACGCCCTGCGCTACTTCGCGGAGCGCGGCTACGATTTGGATATCCTTCCCGAGGACGAGATCCTCTTGCGCGACAACACCATGGAGTTCTTGGGGATCTCCTATTACAACAGCAAGATCGTCGACTCCGACGTGAACACCATCGCTCCGTTCGATGGCTCGCAGAACCCCAACCTTGAGCCGACGCCATGGGAGTGGCGCGTCGATCCGCTGGGCTTCTACAACTCGATCTCGCAGTACTGGGACCGCTACGAGGTGCCCATCATGATCGCCGAGAACGGCTTCGGCGCCCTGGACACGGTGGAGAAAGACGGCTCGATTCACGACGACTACCGCATCGACTTCCTGCGCCGCCACATCGAGCAGCTACGCGAGTGCGTGATGGACGGCGTGGACGTGATCGCCTATCTCAGCTGGGGTCCCATCGACATCGTGAGCTCGTCCACGGGTGAGATGTCCAAGCGCTACGGCTACGTCTACGTGGACCGCGACGACTTCGGCCAGGGGACGCAGAAGCGCCTCAAGAAGGATTCGTTCGCGTGGTATCAGCATGTGATCGAGACCAACGGGGAGGATCTGGACTAAGCGCGTACCGGCGGGGTGGCGCATTGCGTCCGAACCCCGCTGCGTGCGCATGCGGGCGGCGGCGCTTCTTTGGCCCACGGGCCTTTTCGGGAGGTCCGCGGACAGGCGCCTCTTCGGTGCCCCTCGCTGGTTTTGCAGCTTGCGAACGGTTGCCGCACCCGCCCAGTTTTCGACTCGGCCCCTGAGGTCTCGGGGCAGAGCGTCCCGCCGCCGGTTTCCCCTTTTCCCGGCGGCGGGGCCTGACGACAACCCCATGCGTGTCGGACGCATCCTCCGCGCATGGTGACAAGAGCCGGGTGCCTGCCATGGGGCGGGCGTCCCGGCTTTGTTCGTTTTCGCATATCTGATGAGGTGGACCTATGAAATGGAAGAGAAGGGTGGGGCGGCCAGACACGGTGGCAGGCGCCGGTGCGGCGGCGGATGAGGTCGTCCGTCGGCTTGATGCCCGGCTGGTGGCGGCGATCGCGGCGGCGGGGAACCTTTCGTTTTGCGCCGTGGTGTTCGAGACGGCGCTCAATGTGGCCCTGCCGGCGCTTATGGAAGAATTCGGCGTGGGGACGGCGACCATTCAATGGATTACATCGGGATATCTGCTGACGCTCGCCATCATGATTCCGTTGTTCCCCTATCTCAAGCGACGCTTTCCCCTGCGGCGGCTCTTCTTGGCGGCTGTGGCGCTCTTCCTGGCGGGCACACTTGCCTGCGGATTGGCGCCCGCCTTTGCCGTGCTGCTTGCGGGCCGCGTGGTGCAGGGCCTGGGTACGGGTGTCGCCATTCCGCTCATGTTTTCGCTGGTGGTGGACCAGGTGCCCTATGACCGCATGGGCCTCATGATGGGGTTCGCCTCGCTCATCACCAGTTTGGCGCCGGCGGTGGGGCCTACCTATGGTGGGATCGTCATCGGGCTTGCGGGCTGGCGGTGGGTGTTCCTGGCGCTCGTGCCGCTGGTGGCGGGCGCGCTCGCCGTCGGTGCCGTCTGCATCCGCCAGGTGACCGGCTTGGATCGCGGCCGTTTTGACATGGCGGGTTTCTTGCTGGTCGACGGCGGGTTCTTCGCGCTCGTGTTCGGTGTCAACCAGTCTTCCGAGACAGGATGGCTGAGCGCATCGGTGCAGGGTCTCCTGGCGCTTGCAGTGGTGCTGATCGCGGCGTTTGCCGTGCATGCGCTGCGCACCCCCGAACCGCTCATCGACGTGCGCATGTTCTCTTGCGGCGCCTTTTCCTGCTCGGTTGGCGTCGTGGCGCTCATAGCCTTCGCCATTCTCGCGTACGCATATCTGGTGCCCAACTTCGCCCAGCTGGCGTTGGGCGCGGATGAGATAGTGGCCGGCACGCTGCTGCTTCCGGGATGCTTGGGCGCCGTGGTGTTCGCACCTGTGGGCGGCCGCTTGCTCGATGCGCATGGCGCCCGCGTTCCCATCGCAGTCGGCATGGTGCTGCTCGTGGCGGCGACGGCGCTGTATGCGGCGTGCGCCGCGCAGCTCACGCCCGCGCTTCTGATGGGGTGCTACGTGCTGTTCGGCACGGGGCAGGGGCTTGCGTTCAGCGCGACCATGACCAACGGCTTGGCGCAGCTGCCTGAGGCACAGCGCACGGGCGGCAACTCGGTGTTCAATACGCTGCAGCAGCTAGGAGGCTCCATCGGGGTGAGCGCGGTCACCGCGGTGGTGGGCGCCGCGCAGGCCGATGCGTCGGCGGGCGCCGCCTCTCTCGCCGAGGCTACGGCGGCTGGCGGCGCCTCGGCCTTCGCATTGCTTGCGGGCGTCATGGTTGTTGCCGCCGCGCTTTCGGTAGAATCGCTCATGCTGGCTCGCCATTCGTGATGGCGCCCGATTGTCCCCTGGCGCGCCGGCATGGGCGGACGCTACGGGTGCGTTGCAAGCAGCGCGCGGGCGATGGCGGCTTGGCCGTAGGCGATGCAGCCGTCGTTGACGGGCACCTCGCGCGCGACGAGCGGGCGCAGGCCCCGTGCACGCAGTTCGCGCTGCATCATGCCGAGCAGGAGCCGGTTCATGAAGCAGCCTCCCGAGAGGGCGACGTCGGCGATGCCCGTCCGGCGCCCTATCGCGGCGGCGGACTCGGCAAAGGCCGTCGCGACCGCGACGTGCACGGCGTAGGCGAGCCCTTCGGGACGCTCGCCCGCGACGAGGCGATCTAGCAGCTCGTTCAACATGGGCGCGGGGTCGAGGGCGCGGTCGCCGCGCACCTCCAGCGCCTCGCCCAGCCCATGGAAGGCTGCGCGCTCCTGCGGCGCCAGGCGCGTCGCCGCGGCCTCGAGCTCAATGGCGGGCTCCCCCTCGTAGGTCGCCTGCGAAGAGATGCCCAGAATCGCGGCGACGGCGTCGAGGAAGCGTCCCGCGCTGCTCGTGAGGGGGCAGTTGATGCCGCGCGCGATCATCGTCTCCATGAGCTGCCGGTCGCCGGCGGCCAGCGTGTCCACGAGCGGCCGCGCGCCGGGGTGGTCGAGGAGCCCGGTGCGGGCGAGCAGGCCGAAGGCGTTGCGGCGCGCGTCGCGCACCGCCGCCGCGCCGCCGGGCAGCGGCCAGGTGGCTAGGTGGGCCGCGCGCTCAAACCCGGTGAGCGTGGCGACGAGCACCTCGCCGCCCCAGATGGCGCCGTCGTCCCCGGCGCCGGTGCCGTCGAGCGCGATGCCGATGACCGGTTGCGCCGGGTCGATCTCGCCCGCCGCGGCCGCTTCGGCGACGACGCTCGCGACGTGCGCGTGGTGGTGCTGGATCTCGATGATCGGCAGGTCGTGCTCCTCGGCCTCGGCGCGCGCCCATTGGCTGGAGAGATAGCCGGGGTGCCGGTCGCAGGCGATTGCGGCGGGCTCGAGGTCGAACAGCTCCTCCATCCGGCGGCGCGCCTCGTGCCACGCGTCGAGCGCCGCGGCGTTCTCGATGTCACCGATATGGGGCGAGAGCAGGCACTGGGCGCCGCCATCCGGCAGCTCGCGCGTCAGGGCGAGCGTCGCCTTCTGCTGCGCGCCGCATGCGAGGACGACGGGCGGCTCCCCGGGGCGGGGCTCGGGCTCGGCTGCCACGGCGCCGTGCTCCTTGGTGCGTGCGCGTCGATCGATGGATGGCAGATTGATCGGCCTCGGCGCGTAGCCGCGGGCGCGGCGCACGAGCCGCGTGGCACCGTCGATGACGCGCGCCACCGAGTCGTCGAAACGCGACAGGATGGCGCGGTCGTTGCCCAGGAGGGCCTGCGCCATGCCGCTTTCCACCAGATGCTCCCAGGCCTGCGCGTCATCGGTCTCGATGGGGTCGCCGGAGCGGTTGCCGCTCGTCATGACGAGCGCGCGCACGCCGCGGGCGGCACAGGCTGCGAGCAGCAGGTGCTGCAGCGGCGTGTAGGGAAGCATGATGCCCACCTCGGGCAGGTCGCCCGCGACCGAGGGGGCGAGCGGGGCGCCCCCTCGGCGCAGCAGCACGATGGGGCGGATGGTGCCGGTGAGCAGCGCCTCCTCCGCCTCGTCTATCCGGCAGGCCTCCCGTGCCGTCGCAAGGTCGGCGACCATGATGGCGAGCGGCTTGTTGCTACGCCGCTTGGCCGCGCGCAGGGCGCGCACGGCGGCGTCATCCGCTGCGTTGCAGGCGAGGTGGAACCCGCCGAGCCCTTTGACGGCGACGATGCCGCCCCCGGCCAGCAATTCCGCGCAGCGTGCGATGATGGTGTCGCTCTCCTCGCGCGTAGCGCCCATGTAGGCGCGCTGCGGCTCAAACCATCCCACCGCGGCGGCTCTCCCGCGTTCCGCTCCACACCCCTCATTCTGCGGGCGAGCGTTTTGGTTTTCCCGCTCGGGACGAGTGAGCTCTCCGCTCGCACCGTGTCCCCTTGCACCTGCCCCGATCTCCATCTCGCGCCAGGTGAGATGCGGCCCGCATTCAAAGCAGGCGTCCGGCTGGGCGTGGAAGCGGCGGTCGAGCGGGTCGGCGTACTCGGCGGCGCATGCGGGGCACATCGGGAACGCGTCCATCGAGGTCGCGGCGCGATCGTAGGGCAGCTGCCGGATGATGGTGAAGCGCGGCCCGCAGTTGGTGCAGTTGATGAACGGGTAGTGGTAGCGCCGATCGGCTGGATCGAACAGCTCGCGCAGGCAATCGGGGCAGGTGGCGATATCGGGCGAGACGAGGGTGGTCGTGGCGGTGCCCGCGTCCGAGGCGATGATGCGGAAGGCGGGTTCATCGCCCGCGCTCCCGGCGCGGCGAACGGGCTCGTCGTCTGGGCCGCCGGCGCTCTTCTCGGCTTGCCGTCCGTCCGGTTGGCGGGAGCCCATCACGTTGGAGGTGCGAGCTGGTGTCTCTGGGCGGTTTTCGGGGCCCTGCGCTGGCGCGGACGAGTCGGATGCGGCGGGCGCCTCGCGCTCCTCCTCCACGACGACCTCGTCCACCCGTGCCGCCGCCGGGGCGTTCTCGCGCAGGGCGCGCACGAACGCGGCGAGCGCGTCCTCGCTCGCTCGCGCCTCCACGTGCACGCCATCTCCGGCGTTGAGCACCCAGCCGGCGATGCCCCGCGCCACGGCTTCGCGGTACACGAACGGGCGGAACCCGACACCCTGCACGATGCCCGTGATATGTATGCGAATCTGCTTCATGCCGGTATTATGGCATCTTTTGCGGCGACCAGCTTTGGCGCGCCCGGCCATGGCGAGGCCTGTGCCCCGGCCCGCCGATGCTTGCGCTGCCGGCCCGTTGATGCTTGCGCCGCGGCCGCGCTGATGCGCTGCGCCCTCCCCCTCGCCGGCGCCCTCCCCCTCGACGCGTCTCGCCGATGCTCTCCCGATGTGCCCGGTCGGCCCTTTTTTCGATTGGGGAACCATATATACGTTCTGCCGCTGATTATTGGGCGAAAATGTATATATGGTTCCCAAATCGACGCTGGGGGCCAGAATTGCACCGGAAGACGCCGGGAATAATGGAAGTCGCTCGGTGGCTGGGGCCCATGCGCCAACTGGGGCCGTGCGGCGGCTGGGCGCCGTGCGACAATTAGGGGTCGCGCTGCAACCTGGTCGCACAGCGGCTAAGGCGCGCGCCATCTGCCCCGGCGCCGCACCACGCGGATTGAAAGGAAGGTTGCCATGGTCAAGCTGGGCGTCTCGGTCTATCCCGAGCAGGAGTCGTTCGAGGAGCTCTCCGCATACCTCGAGCGCGCGGCGCAAGCGGGTTTCACCAAGGTATTTACGAGCATGTTCTCGGTGGACGAGGACGCCGCGGCGCTGTCCGGGCGCTTCGGGCGCCTCGCGGCGCGCGTCCACGAGCTGGGAATGGAGCTCGCCGTGGACGCCAACCCGATGCTCTTCGAGCGGCTGGGCGCGACGGCGGGTAACCTGGAGCCCTTCGCGCGGATCGGCGTCGACGTGCTGCGCATGGACATGCCGTTCTTCGATGAGCGCAACCAGGCGCTCATCGACAACCCCTATGGCATCGGCATCGAGTTCAGCGCCATGATGGGCGAGGCGCTGGAGCGCGTGCTCACCCCCGATCAGATCGCGCGCGTGGGCGTGAGCCACAACTTCTACCCCCAGCGCTTCACGGGGGAGTGCCTGGCCGCCTACCAGCGGATGAACGCGTTCTGGAAGGCGTGCGGCGCGCACACGGGCGCCTTCGTGAGCAGCCAGAATGCGGAGGCGCGCGGGCCCTGGCCGGTGAAGGACGGCCTGCCCACGGTGGAGGACCATCGCGATCTGCCGCTCGACCTGGAGATTCGCCACCTGCTGCTTCTGGGTGACATAGACGAGATCATGATCGGCAACGAGCCGGCAACGTCCGAGGAGCTCGCCGAGGTTGGGCGCGTGGTCCGGCGCATCGCGGGTGATGCGGACGACGCCGCGCGGGCAGGCTTCGGGGCGGGCTCCGCGCGTGCATCTGCTGCGGGCGCGCCGTCCGCTGCCGCCCCGCGCCAGACCGACGGGCTGGCGGCCCTTTTCGGTGCCAGGGGGCGCACGCTCCTGCACGTCGAGCTCGATGGTGACATCACGGCGACGGAGCGCGCGATCTGCCTCGAGTACGCCAGCCATGCCGACATGGGTGATGGCACCGACTACATGCTGCGCTCGCGCATGACGCGGATGGTCTATCGCGATGCGGAAATTCCCGCCAGGCCGTACGAGGACGCGTCGTTCCGGCGCGGCGATATCGTCATCGTGAACGACAACCTCAAGCACTATCGCGCCGAGCTGCAGATCGTGCTGCGCGACATGCCCAACGACGGCCAGCGCAACCACGTGGGCCGCGTCGCGCCGGAGGAGATGATCCTTCTCGACGCTATCCAGCCCCAGACGGTGTTCCTCCTGGAGGAGGCGTAGGGGACCAAGACGGATGCGCTGCCTGCAGGGAGGGCGTCCGCGATGAGGGCGAGCCCGTCGTGCGGCAGCGCATCGGGCGCCGCGCCGCACGGCAGGTCGCGGAATGGGGCGATGATGCGCTGGTCGAGGCGAATGGGCGACGGCTCGCGAGAGGCTGCGGGCGAGCCCGTCCGCCTGCGCGGAGCCATGCCGCGATCCACTGCGTTCCAGACGGCTACATCAGCGCGGACGCGGCGGCGATCACGAGCGGGATGGTGACGAGCGAGGCAAGCGTCGTCGCGCACACGATGCTGCAGGCGTAGCGGTGGTCGCACCCCTGCTGCTGGGCGAAGATCGCGACATTGGCCCCGGTGGGGGTTGCGGCGGCGATGAGGAGGGCGAGCTTGATATCCACCGAGCAGGGAATCAGGGCGAGCAGACCCGCGCTGAGGGCGGGGATGACGATGAGCCGCTCGAGCGAAACGAGGTAGAGGCTGCACCGCTTCGCGAGCGCGCGGATATCGCTCTCAGCGAGATAGCAGCCCAGGATGATCATGGCGAGCGGAGAGTTGAGCGCTCCAACGCTTTCCAGCAGCGTGCCGGCGAATGCGATGCTCGGCATCCGCGTGTAAAAGAGCGCGAGCCCCAAGACGAGGGCGATGACCATGGGGTTCAGCAGGGCTTGCCGCGGTCGTACGTGCTCGCGCGATCCCGTGAGCAGGTATTGGCCATAGGTCCACTGCAGTGCGTTGAGCAGCGCGATGAAGGGCGCGACATAGCATACCGCCTCCTCGCCCAGCGTCGCTTGGATGAGGGGGATGCCGATGAAGCCCGCATTGGAGAACGCGACGGAGAACTGCGCGATGCCGTCGCGCGGCTGAACGGCGCGGGCGACCAGCATGGCGAGCACGAGAAGCGCGGCGGAGAGCGCGAGCGCGACCGACAGGCCCGCCGCACGCTCGGGGGTGTAGCCGATCCAGAACGATTTGATGATCACGGCGGGCATCACGAGGTTGAGCAGCAGCTTGCCCAAGTCGCGCGCCGCCCCGCCGCTCAGCCATCCTTTGCGGCGGAACAGCGCACCGACGCCCATGAGGATGAACATGATGGCGATCTGCCGTATCAGGGGCGGGATGATCTGCATGGGCGATCCTTTGCGATCGGAACGTATAGACGGGTCGATCAAGTGAGACGGGCGGGCGCGTGTGGCGCGCCCGCCCGCAAGATCGGCCCGGTTCTATGCTAGAGCAAGGCGGTTGCCGCGGCGATGACGCGGCGCACGAACTCATCGGCCTGGCCGCGCGCCGTACGCGCGTTGAAGGTCTCGAAATACTTGCCATAGTCCTCTTTGGGGACCAGATAGTTGCAGTACGTGTTGGCGTATCCGATGATGACGACCTCGTGGCGCGGGAACGCGCGCTTTATGTCGAGGCCGAGTGCGCTGCATGTATCGCACGGCATGGTGATGAAGACCAGGTTGCCCGCCACGGCGATGTGCGCGATGAGGGTCATCTTGATGGGGCTGAGGCTGCGCTTGAGCTCAAGCCGCTTTTCGGTGAAGGCGCGGCGCGGTCCCTCCGGCATCGCCTGGCAGGCGTCGCGGGCCGCGAGCCAATCGGGATCCGTTTCCGCGTCGAAGAGAGTGGGCATGCGCACGACGCCGGTGCGCACGGGATCGCATGCAGGATCCGGCCCCTTCAGCGCGACGGGGGAGAGCCCGTCGAGGATCTGCTCGGCCAGGGCGTCTGCGGTACGCGTGAGTTCCGGCACCCCCTCGCCCTGACGGTAGAATCGCGTCGAGACGTCGCCGCAGGTCCCGTTCGTGCACATGACGGGGCAGCCCCAAGCCTCTTCGAGCCGCAGGCGCGTCTGCCCGATCAGGTCTGCCGAGAGGACGCGGCTCTTCCCATTCAGGATGGTGGGATGGGTGGAGATGTTGAGCAGCTTGCCGATGGTTTCGCCGGTTGTCGTGCGGAACGTGAGCACCGTGCACGACTTGTCGGCCGGGCCATCCTGCACGTTGCGGTTTCCGTAGAGCCCCTCGATCTGCACGCGCTCAGCCGAGCACGTGGCGGGTACCCCCCCCTCGCCAAGCCTCTGCAGCGGTATCGACGGCGCGGCCGAGTAGCGCGCTGGTGAGTTCGTCCTCGGCGGGCACGTTCTCGAATGCGAGCTTGAAGAAGGCGGGAGCCGAATGCGTGTGGATGGCGCAGATGGTGATGTTCTCGGCAGGGACGTCGAGGCGTGTCGTCACACCTGCTTGCACGGCGCGCGCGAATTCCTCAGAGACCATGATGGAATCGATGACGATCAGGATGAGCGGCACATCCCCCACCTGGGCGGCGAGCGCATATAGCTTGATGGGATCGAGCACGCCGTCCGATGGCTCGGAGCGGTTGTAGCCGCCCATGCGGCAGGGCCGCTGCGGCGTGATGTCGGTCGATGCGATGCCAACGGAGAGTTCCATGGGAGTCCTTTCGCTGAGGATGGATTGCGGCAAGGGAGCACAGCATGATGCGTGGCTTCGTCGTGCATGCTGCGATGAAAAAACGGGCGAGCTGCCGGTTGTGCGCCGGGCAGCCCGCCCCGGGGACGCATCGGAGGGAACGCTAGCGCGTTCGCACGTTAACTCCGCTCCGAGACCGGGCCATGCTCAAGCTCGTCCTCGGAGAATCCGAAGAACCAAACACCCAGGAACGCGATGATGAAGCTGAACGCCGCCGTGATGCAGGCGTTGATGAGGTTTCCGGTGCTGCCGCCAAGGTAGGAGAGGATGCTCAGGAAGTTGGAGCTGCTGGGGATGTAGAGCGTAACGTGCAGCAGCGCGCCGAGGACACCTGTGGCGAACGAGGTCACGATCGAGACGACGAAGGTCTTGCGATAGCGCAGCATGAGGCCGTAGATGCCAGGCTCACCAACACCGCCGACGATCTGGGTGATGAAATAGCCGAAGGCGCGCGACCGCTCCTGCTTGTTGCGCAGCTTGAGGGCGCAGGCGAGGAAGATGGCGTAGGTGCCCCAGACGCGCAGGTTGGTGGCGACGAGGATGAACGAGTCCGAACCGGTGGCCATCAGATTGGCGAGAGCGAGCATGATGATGGGACCATGCATGCCGGTGATGATGATCGGAAGCCAGAATGCGGCAAGAACGCCGGCGGCAAGTACGGTCCAGATTCCACCCGCAGAACCGGCGGCATTCAGGATGGCGGCGATGACATCGCCGATCCACTGGCCGAGCGGGCCGAGCAGGCACAGCGCGAACGGCAGCGCCAGTGCCATGGTGAACAGAGGCACGAAGATGGTCGAGACGGCTTCGGGTACATGTTTGCGGAAGAACTTCTCAAACAAGCTCATAACAGCGACCGAGAGCAGGATGGGGATGACCGTTTGGGAATAGGTCTCAGGAGTGCAGGGAATGCCGTAAACCGAGAACGGAGTGCCATCGGCTGCCATTTGCATGAACGTGGGCTCGAGGAGCACGCCGCCCATGAGGGCGCCGAGCGCGGGCGTTGCACCGAGTTGACGCGCTGCGTTGAAGCCGAGATAGATGGGCAGGAAGTAGAAGCATGCGTTGTACATCATGTTCATGAGGACGACGAAATCGCTCTCAGCGGGCATGAGGTTCAGCATGGTGGGGCTTACCACGGTGCCGATGACCTTGAACAAGCCTCCGACCATGAGCACGGGGATGAGCGGCATCATCGATCCGGAGAGGTAGTTCAAGATCTTGGTGCCTACGAGCGCGGGCGTCAGCTTCTCCTTGGGCAGGTTGGGGTCCAGGTTCTCCTGGATGGCGTCCTGCTTGGCGAAACCGCCCAGCGCGCAGAGCTCGTCGTAGACCTTCGGCACGTTTTGGCCGATGATCACCTGGAACTGGCCGCCTGCCTCCTGCACGCCGATGACGCCGTTGATCTTCTTGACCGCGTCGACATCGGGGATGGTGCGATCCTTCAAGGTGAAGCGCAGGCGGGTCATGCAATGGGTCACGAAACTGACGTTGCTCTTGCCTCCCACGGCTTCGAGCACGTTCGCTGCGATCTGCTTGTTATCAGCCACAGCTGCTCCTTTCGTCGGGCCGCTCGGGGGCGGCCTGATTGCCATCGGCTGAAGCGGCGCCGCGTCCGTCTCGGCGCCTCGCCGCTCGCCTGATGGCGTCCTCGCCGTGCCGCGGGGCGGCCCGGCCTTACCCTATGCCCTGACCGGTGTGCGCGCCGCACCGGCCCCGGATAGTCATCCTTGCGCGCTCGGCGCGCGTCCCCCTCGAGCGCCGGCGGAGAGGGGCGTCCCCGGTCCGCCGGCGTTCTCCGGTCCGGACGTGTCATCCGGTCGCGTGCAGATGCGGTTGATATGGAGGATCAGGTAGAGCTTCTCCTCCTCGGTGAGTTCATGCGGATAGGCGCTTTTGAGCAGCGCTGCGATGGCGTCCACGCAGGCGGAAGCCCGCTCGTTCTCGGTTGCGACCATGGCGTACATGCCCGAGTTGTCACTGGAGATGGCGTCGCCCGTCGCGACGCGGTTGATAAGGTACTGCACGTGCGTGGCGAACCGCGCGAATCCGAATCCCTCGCGGTCCACGGTCACGCCTATGGCGTCCTCGACGATGCCCGTGATGTCCTCCAGCAGCGCGTCGCGCGCCGCCGCGTCATCGCTGGGCATGGCGCCCGCCGAGCTGTAGGCGCCGTTGATGAGGCACATGGCGATGCCGGCGATCTCGTTGCGGGGCAGCTGGACGTCGAGCGTCTTGCTGGTGAGCGCGAGCGCCCATTGGGCGATCTTGTACTCGAGCGGATAGTTCTGCTGCAGATCGAAGGAAAGGGGTGCGGAGAGGTAGATGTGCTCGTGCATGCGCTGCACGGCGAACTGCAAGTGGTCGGCGAGTGCAACCTCGATGTTGGACGAGAGCTCGTAGGAGAGCATGCTGCGCGCCATGTTGGCGATCTGCGCGCTCAGCTCCAGGTACTCGACCGGCAGGTCGCGCATGAGCTCGACATAGCGCGGTGCGACATCGTAGAACGTGTGCTCGACCTCGTCGAGATCGAGCTCGTGCCGGTGACGACCGGGGTGAGTTCGCCGTGCCTCCGCCTCTTTCAACGCTGTTGTCGATTGGGGAACCATATGTACGTTTTATCCCTTGTTTTCCTGAGGAAATGTACATATGGTTCCCCAATCGAAAATAGGCCGCCGGCGTGTGGGGCGGATGGTCGGGCATGCGGCCAACCGGGGTGGGCTGCCGGCGGGGTGGACGGTTGGCTGGGCGCGCGACCAGCGGGGTGGACGGCCAATCGGAGGGCTTTCCAAGGGATGGTTGTCCGCTATGCCCGATGACGACGCACGCGTGGGATGCCGTAGGCCTCAAGCAGCCGGCAAAGGGGCGCGCGCAGGGCGACGTCGCGGGGTGAAAAACGAGCAACCTGCAATCCGAGCGCAGTGAGCCGCGATTCGCGCCGGCGTTCCTCGAGCTCGATCTGGGACAGGTCGCGTCCCCGCATGAGCGCGGGGTCACTGGTCTTGGCACGTCCGTCAAGCTCGCCTGCGACGCGCCGTCCGTCAGGAAGCTCCCAGAGGAAGTCGACGCGATAGGATCGCCATCTCTCGATGGGGTCGCGGAACGTCACCTGCAGCTCCGGTGTTGCGAACCCCTCTTCGATCATGATGCCGCGGGCGATGGACTCGCCTCCGTTCTCGCTGCGGGCGTCAGCGTAGTGGATGGCGCGCCGCACTGCTTTGATGCCATGGCGCCTCGTGCCGTTGATCGCGACGAAGTCGTTGAAATAGGCGAGGGTGATGCCGTGGATTCGCAGTGCGGAGTCCAGCAGCGCGAGGCATTCCGGAAACGTTGCGCGGCACATGCTCTCAAGCAGCGTTTGATGCAGGCGCGTGACGGGGATGCCGCGGATGATGCGGGGGTCCGGATGGTCCATGCGGATGCAGCGGATTCCTCGTCGTGAGCCGGAATAGCCTTGCCTGCCGGTGATGAGGCATATGCGGTTGAGATGGCGAAACGGGACCTCGAGCCCATAGACGGCGGCTGCGGTAAATGCCCCGAAGACCCAGTCCGGGTTGATCGTATGCAGGGTGGCGGCGAGCGTTATCGTTTGGACGCGCGGATCGAGGGCGTTCCAGAAGCAGGTGCGCGCATAGAGGCCGCGAAAGGGCGAGCAGAGCGTTCCCCCGAGCCTCCGATCAAACGCGTGACGCAGCGCCTGGGTAGAGGGGGCGGCGAGCAACCCTGCCTTCTCCGATTCCAAAAGCAGGTTTTCGATTCGCTGTTCGACCACTGCGCTCATGCGGTCCTCGACCTCCCTGGATGAGCGAGATGCGGGAGAGAGGGCATCAAGCATACCGGTTCGGGACCCGGTGGGTTCTGAACGCGGTCTGAAAGGTGTCTGAACGCGCAGCTTCAAGGCGTTGCTGCGTTATCTGCCAATCGGTGGATGGTGCCTGGCGGGCGCTGAATGGCACCGGGTGCTGCCTGGGGCCCGTGGGGCGACGCGCGGCGGCGCGGGCGATGGCGTCAGTGCTGACGAGGTGCCCGCATGGCAGCCGGCGTGGGCGAGGCGGGCGCGACTCATCCGGGTTTTACGATTTGGGAACCATATGTACGTTTTGGCTGCAAATTATGGCCAGGAATGTACATATGGTTCCCAAATCGGAGAAAGGGGGTGGGGAACATGACGCGGGGGCGAAGGCTCATCGATGGGGCGAGGGGACCGGCGGCGGCGAGGATGCGAGGGGCTGGCGGCGGAGCGAGGCTCCGGGGTGGGTGCGAACAGCTGGGACATCAGCGCCTGCGGCGGCGTTGATGCCTCGCGCGAACGATGCGGAACGGCGACGCGCTGCAGTGGCGCTTGGGCGCGCCAGCATCGGCCTCCGGCATCCACCGGCGAGGACGCCATGACGCGGTTGCATCGGGATCGCAGCGGGGCGTTGCGGTGCCAGCGCGCGCTGCGCGACCGTAGACATGCGGCGGCCGGCCATCGCGGCCGTGGATGCGCTGCGGGCGTTGGCGCGGCCGTGGATGCACGGGCCCTCCATGGCGACGAGGCCCTGCATGGGGCCCATGGCGGGCGCGGCCGTGGGTGCACGGGCCCTCCGCCGGCGCTCCCTGCTGCCGCGCTACCGCTCCAGGCTCGTGTCGGTGGCGGCGCAGGTGAGCTCGCCGTGGTCGACGCCGCGCAGGGCGAGCAGCCGGTCGGCGAGCTCGTACACGCGCGCGCCGCGTCCCTTGAGCGCGAGGATCTCCAGGCAGTTGTGGTGGTCGAGGTGCACGTGCATGGTCGAGACGATTTCTGCGGTGTAATCGTGCTGGATCTCGTCCAGCCGGCGGGTGAGGTCGCCGGTGTGGTGGTCGTAGATCATGGTGAGCGAGCCGATCACCTCGGCCTCGGGCGTGCGCAGCTCATCGGCTACGAGCGAGGCGCGCATGAGGTCGCGGATGGCCTCGGACCGGTTGGCGCCGCCCGTGCGGGCGAGGTGCGCGTCGAATGCCTCGAGCAGGTCCTCGGGCACCGCGATGGAGAACCGCGCCAGGTCGCGCGGACCCGTGCAGGAGCAGCTCATCGTCTACACCAAGCGCACGGTGCCCACGGCGTTGTGGTCGGCTTCGATGGCCTGCTCGTACCCGGCGAGCGCGTCGCGGGCGGCGTCGAGCTCCCTCATGGTTGCGGCGAGCTTGGTGGAGATGCCCTCCATGGCGAACGAATCGGTTGCATGGTAGAGATCGTGCGCCCAGCCGCGCGCGAGCGCGATGGCGTCATCGACCTGCTTCACGCTCATGGCGAGCTGGCTCATGTTCATGCCTACGTCGTGCATGGTCTGCTCCCTGTCTGCTGCTGCGGGCCCGCCTGCGCGGCCGGGCCCCGGATCGTCGTTATAGACCATTGTATGCATGCGCGGCGCGCGCCCGGTGCGGACCTCTCGTTTTCATGGAGGATGCGCGGGCGAGGGCGTCCACCGCGCCTGCACAAAGAAGGCGGCGGCCCGCCCACGGTCCGCCGCCCCGATGCTCTCGGCCTTCCGGGCATCTCCCGGCTCGCCGATATAACCTTACAGGTACTTCTCCAGCTCGGCCACCAGGCGCGCCTTGGGCATGGCGCCCACGGTGCGGCCGACCTCCTTGCCGCCCTTGAGGACGACGAGCGTGGGGATGGACATGACGCCGAACTTCATGGCGATGTCTTGGTTCTCGTCCACGTTGCACTTGGCGACCTTCATGCGGTCGGACATCTCGTCGGCGAGCTCGTCCACGATGGGAGACAGCGTGCGGCAGGGCCCGCACCACGGGGCCCAGAAGTCGACGAGCACGGGCAGGGACTCGGAAGCGAGCGAATCGAAGTTGCCAGCGTTGACGGTGGTGATTGCGGCCATGGGATCCTCCTTGGATGCGCCCTCGCGGGCGCTCGTAGTTGCGTTACGCAGTGGCTTATACCCACATGCTTGCCGGCGTTGCACGCCTTTCCGAGGTGCGCGTCGCCTCCGTCGCCGTGTGGGCGGAGCGCCTCCCGCATGCTCCCGCGCCGCAGGCGCCGTGGGGCCGGGCGCGCCGGCCGGGTACAATCAGGCTTGCCGGTTATCGAAGGAGGCTGATCCCATGGCCCTATCGTCGCGCGAACGCACCGAGGCGCTGCTTGCCGCCGCGCAGGAGGAGATGGAGAGCCTGGCTGCCCGCGGCGTGCGCATCGAGGGCAACGGGTTCTCATCCATCGTGCTGGTCAAGGGCGAGCTCACCGAGGCCGAGCGCGCCGGGGCGGCGCTGCTCTCCGGTGCCGATGGCGCGGCCCTGCGCGCGGCGCTGCTGCGCCTGGGCTATCCGCCGGAGGATTTCTGCGCGCTCGGCGCGGTCGCCGGCGCGTTCGCGGGTGCGGCGGGGGCCGCGGGGGCGCGGGAGGATGCGGCTTCTGACCTCCTTGGCATGCCAACGCTTGATGCGGGCGGGCACAACGATCTTCCTGTCACCGCATCCGATGCGGGCGTCCTTGATCAGGTCATCCCCCGGCCCGCTCCGGGAGAGCCGCTGCCGGCCGAGCTGTTCCGCGAGGCGCTCGAGGCGCTCGATCCCGAGGTGGTGGTCCTTCTGGATGAGGCGGCGGCGGACGCCATGCGCGGGGCCTATGCCGAGGCACTCGCCGTGATCGAGCAGTTCGAGGTCGCCATGCTGCAGCCGGGGCTGGTGGCGCACGTGCTGGGTCGGCGCGTGCTGGCGCTGGGCGGTTTCGAGGCCGCGCTCGGCGATGCGGCGTCCAAGCAGCGCGTGTGGGCCTATCTCAAGCAGCTTCCGCCGCTCGGCGCGCCCTATTAGAGCGCCTCGCGCCCCATTGGGAGCATCTTTCCGATCTCCTGCGGTGGCTCCGCACCCCGGTATCCGCTCCGAGCACTGGGCATCGTTGACTGTCTTGTCATATGTCTTGTCAGAAAAGGCATCAGATGCCATACTGTCATCCGTTGTCGCGCGGGCGGAGGCGCCCAAGGCGCAGGGACGGAGTCTTATGGATGCATTGAAAGAGGCGGACGAGGGGTCGCGTCCGGCTGCGAGGGAGGCGCCCTGCGCCCCGGCGGTGCGCGCGGCGCGGGAGCGGGCGCCGTTCACCTGCACCGTCGAGGTCGAATGCGAGAACCTGGATATGGTGCGCGCGGCGCTCGAGGCGGGCGCGGACATCATCATGTTCGATAATATGGACCACGATGACATGGCGGCGGCGATCGCGCTCATCGGGGGCCGGGCGAAGACCGAGGTCTCGGGCAACGTGGACGCGGGCAACATCCGGGCCCTGGCGGACCTGGGCGTCGACTACATCTCCTCGGGCGCGCTGACGCACTCGGCGCCGATCCTCGATGTGTCGCTCAAGCACCTGCGCATGCTGGAGGCATGAGCCCGTCCGCCCGCCATCGCATGTCACGGGAACGGTTCGATGCGGGAGGTTTGCAATATGACGGGGATCGAGCGCAGAGACGTCATCCTGGGGGCCCTGCGCGCGTCGGCGCGGCCGCTCTCGGGGAGCGCGCTGGCACGATCCGTCGGCGTGAGCCGGCAGGTCGTGGTGCAGGATATCGCCTTGCTGCGCGCGGACGGCCACGACATCGCGGCGACCAACCGCGGCTACGTGCTGCGCGAGGGCGCGGGCGATGCGCGGCCCGTTCGCCTGTTGAAGGTGCTCCACACGGCTGAGGAGCTTGAAGACGAGCTGACCTGCGTGGTTGACCTGGGGGCCGAGGTCCTCGACGTGACGGTGAGCCACCGCGTGTACGGGAAGATCACGGCGCCGCTCAACGTGCGCAGCCGCCGGGATGTCGAGCGCTACCTCGAGGGCATACGGACCGGCAAGAGCTCGCCGCTCATGACCGTGACGAGCGGCTACCACTACCATCGCATCGCCGCGGACTCGCCCGAGGTGCTCGACGAGGTCGAGGACGCGCTGCGGGCGCGCGGCTACCTTGCTCCGGTGCTGCCCTACGAGCAGGATGCCGTGGCGGCTGCGAGCTCCTAGGCGCCGCGCCGGGGTCGCCCCGCCGCGGCACAAAAAAGGGCTCCCCGAAGGGAGCCCTGGCTGAGCAAGCTGTGCTCGCGTCCGCTTGCGCGGATGCTGGGAGGCTGCTAGTCCTCGGCGATCTCGGTGATGGCGCCAGCGGGGCAGTTCTCCTGGCAGACGCCGCAGGCGATGCAGGAATCCTCATCGACCACGGTGGCGACGTCCTGGATCTCCAGAACGCCCTGGGGGCAGTCGTCAACGCAGACGCCGCAGGCGATGCACTCGTCAGCATCAATTACAGGATGAGCCATGATAGTTTCCTCCTCTGGTAGCGCCCGATGCCGTAGGCGAAGTGACATCGAGTCTGGTGGCTTCAATATACCCCGAGCCGCCGTATTTGCAAGACCCAAGATGGCCCATTTCACACCGTTCGCCGAGTCAGCCGCGGCGAACCGCGGGGCGGCCTCGCGCGCTAGCTGGCGCTGACGGTTATGGTGAAGGGAAAATCCCAGGGGCGCCTGGACGACCATTTCCTCATAGACCGTGTAGTTGTTGTAAGGCACGACGTTCAGACTGTCGACGCGGTACAGGACGTGCCCGGGAGCGCTCTCGGTATCGGGGCTCCGCAGTTCGGGCAGAAGCGCGCGTCATCGGAGAGCCGCGCGCCGCAGTTGGGACAGAACATGGATGGCTCCTTCCCATCGTTACCAACCATCTTGGGCCGTTCGGGGAGCCGTTCCGGTTGCGCAACCCTGCAGCAGGCTTCAGTGCCGCCTTGGTTCCCGGCGGCGCAAGAAATCTTATATGAATTGACTTAGATTTTCTTAAACGTGGCGTATAGGGCAGTGCATGGCGGGATAAGATAGGAGCGAACGAAAAACGAGCCGCGGCGCGTCCGGCTGGGCGCATGCGGTGCAAGCCGCGGCGGCGCGCGCCGACGCGGCAAGAGGAGGGACATCCTATGAGCAACAAGATCCTCGGTATCGACCTGGGTACCACCAACTCGGCGATGGCCGTTTTCGAGGGGGGCAACCCCACCATCATCGTCAACGCCGAGGGCGACCGCACCACCCCGTCCGTCGTGGGCTTCCGCGCTGACGGCGACCGCGTGGTGGGCAAGGCCGCCAAGAACCAGGCCGTGACCAACCCCAAGAACACCGTGTTCTCCATCAAGCGCTTCATGGGCCGCAAGTACTCCGAGGTCGCCAACGAGATCAAGACCGTGCCCTACACCGTCAAGGAGGGCCAGGGCGGCCGCGCCGTCGCCTCCATCGACGGCCAGGACTACACGCCCGAGCAGGTCAGCGCCATGATCCTGCAGAAGATGAAGACCGACGCCGAGAAGTACCTGGGCGAGACCGTGACCGACGCCGTCATTACCGTGCCGGCCTACTTCAACGACGCCCAGCGCCAGGCCACCAAGGACGCCGGCAAGATCGCCGGCCTGAACGTCAAGCGCATCGTCAACGAGCCCACCGCCGCGGCGCTGGCCTACGGCCTGGACAAGCAGAACGCCGATCAGCGCATCCTGGTCTTCGACCTGGGCGGCGGCACGTTCGACGTCTCGATCCTGGATCTGGCCGACGGCGTCTTCGAGGTGCTCTCCACCTCCGGTGACAACCACCTGGGCGGCGACGACTGGGACCAGCGCGTCATCGACTGGCTGGCCGACAAGTTCCGGCAGGACAACGGCATCGACCTGCGCCAGGACCCCATGGCCCTGCAGCGCCTGAAGGAGGCCGCCGAGAACGCCAAGAAGGAGCTCTCCGCCGCCCAGCAGGCCACCATCAACCTGCCCTTCATCACCGCTGACGCCACCGGCCCCAAGCACCTCGACTACACGCTCTCCCGCACCGAGTTCGAGCGCATCACCCACGACCTGCTCGAGCGCTGCAAGCAGCCGGTCACCAACGCGCTGCGCGACGCCAACCTGCGCCTCTCCGACCTCACCGAGGTCATCCTCGTCGGCGGCTCCACCCGTATGCCCGCCGTGCAGGAGCTCGTCAAGACCATGACGGGCAAGCAGCCCAACATGTCGGTGAACCCCGACGAGGTCGTGGCGGCCGGCGCGGCTGTGCAGGGCGCCATCCTCTCCGGTGACGGCCCTTCGGACATCCTGCTGCTCGACGTCACCCCGCTGTCGCTCGGCGTCGAGACCATGGGCGGCATCATGACCAAGATGATCGACCGCAACACCACGATCCCGACCTCCAAGACCGAGATCTACTCCACCGCGGCCGACAACCAGACCTCCGTCGAGATCAACGTGCTCCAGGGCGAGCGCGAGCTGGCGCGTGACAACAAGAGCCTGGGCAAGTTCCAGCTCACCGGCATCCCGGCCGCCCGCCGCGGCGTGCCGCAGATCGAGGTCACGTTCGACATCGACGCCAACGGCATCGTGAAGGTCTCGGCCAAGGACAAGGCCACCGGCAAGAGCCAGGAGATCACCATCTCCGGTTCCACCGCGCTCTCCGATGACGAGGTCGACCGCATGGTCAAGGACGCCGAGGCCCACGCCGAGGAGGACAAGCGCCAGAAGGAGGAGGTCGAGGTCCGCAACCAGACCGACAGCCTGTGCTACTCCACCGAGCAGACCCTCGCCGATTTGGGCGACAAGGTCTCCGGCGACGTGAAGGCCGAGGCCGAGGGCGCCATCGCCGACGCCAAGAAGGCGCTCGACGGCAACGACATCGACGCCATCAAGGCCGCCGGTGACAAGCTGCAGGAGGTCGCCTACAAGCTCGCGCAGATGGTGTACGCCGACGCGCAGGCCGCCACGGATGGCGCCGCGCCGGCCGGCGGCTCCGATGACGACGTGGTCGACGCCGAGTACGAGGTCGTCGATGACGACAAGGATGCGAAGTAATCATGCGCGCCCGCAAAGCTCGCACGGAAGCGGCAGCCGCAGCCGCCGCCTCCGCTGACTCTGAGGAGAGGGACGTGAAGATACCCGTAGAGGACGCCGAGGAGGTCCGCGACGAGGCGGCTGCCGAGCCTGCGGACGAGACGCCCGCTGAGGGCGATGCGGCCGGCGCCGAGGACGCCGAGGGCATGACCGAGGAGGAGATGGTCGAGGCGGCCATCCGCGCCGGCGAAGAGGCCGCGGCCGACGACTTCAAGCTCAAGTACGAGCAGGCCCAATCCGAGCTCGTCGAGGTGCGCAGGAAGCTCGCTGAGGCCGAGGAGGTGCGCGACGGCGCCGACGCCAAGGTGCGTGAGGCGCAGGATCGCGTGGCGCGCCTGCAGGCTGACTGGGAGAACTTCCGCCGCCGCACCGCCGCCGAGCGCCTGGCCGAGCGCGAGCGCGCGACCGAGAAGCTCGTCACGGCGATCCTGCCCGTGATCGACGACATCGAGCGCGCGATCGACCACGCCCGCAGCAAGGACATGGCCGACGACCTCAAGCAGTTCGTGGACGGCGTGGACGCGGTGCACACCAAGCTGCTCGACGTGCTCGCGCACGAGGGCGTCGAGGCGATCGACCCCAAGGGCGAGCCGTTCGACCCGCTCCAGCACCAGGCTGTGGGACGCGTCGAAGACCCGGATCAGTACGATGAGACGGTGAACGACGTGTACCAGAAGGGCTACCGCATGGCGGACCGCATCCTGCGCTCGGCCATGGTGACGGTGACCTACGGCGGGGCCAAGCGGCCCGCGCCGCAAGCCGAGGAGCCCGAAGAGGCTCCAGAGGATGGGGCGAGCGAAGCCTCGGCTGAGGAGTAGCGAGGGGCCTCGGGAGCCAGGAGCTTCCGAGGCCCTTTTATCAGACACGAGATGCGCCGCGTGAACGGCGCGCGAAAGGAGGCAAGGGCGATGCCACAGACCAAGGCCAGGACGTTCTACGATGTTCTCGGCGTACAGCGCGACGCCTCCGCTAAGGATATCAAGACGGCCTTCCGCAAGCTGGCGCAGAAGTACCATCCCGACGCCGGCGGCGACGAGGCCAAGTTCAAGGAGATCAGCGAGGCGTACGAGACGCTCTCGGACGAGAAGAAGCGCAAAGAGTACGACCAGATGCTCATGTTCGGCGGCATGCCGGGCGCCGGCGGCCCGGGCGGGGCGTACACCTACACCTCGACGGGCGGGCCGGGCGGCTGGAGCGACATCTTCAGCAGCATCTTCAACGGCGATGGCGCCTTCGGTGGCGACTGGGCCAGCGGATTCGGCGGCATGGGCGGTGCGCGCGCGGCGACGCGGCCGATCAAGGGCAGCGACGTTTCGCTCACCATCGATGTCTCCGCGGAGGACGCCTTCCGGGGCACCACGCGCCGCGTGACCTACCGCGTGCCCTCCACCGGCGCGCAGGAGACCATCACCGTCACCGTGCCGGCCGGCGCGGTGGACGGCGGCAAGCTGCGCTACAAGCGCAAGGGCGAGTTCGGTCAGAACGGCGGCGAGCGCGGCGACTTGGTGGTTACCACGCACGTTGAGGAGCACCCGCTGTTCAAGCGCAAGGGTGCCGACGTGCTCATGACGGTGCCCATCTCGGTCGCCGAGGCGGCGCTGGGCTGCACGCTCGAGGTCCCCATGCCCGATGGCTCGACGGTGCGGCTGAAGATCCCGGCGGGAACGCAGTCGGGTAAGACGTTCCGCTGCAAGGACAAGGGCGCGCCCGATGTGAAGCATCGCGGACGCACGGGCGCGGCGCTCGTGACCATCGAGGTCAAGGTGCCCACCGCCCTCTCGGATGCCGAGCGCCAGCTGTACGAGCAGCTGAAGGCGGTCGACACGCGCGACTACCGCGCCGGCGTCAACCGATATCGGGCTAAGATGTAGCGGGATGCGCGGCGGGGCGCAATCGGGCGCCCCGCCGCGCGGTCGGCCGCCCGCGGGCGGTGTGAGGAAGAAGTTGGTGGAGATGGGCCAGGCAGAGCGGGACAAGCCCCTGTACATGATCAGCGTGGCGGCGGAGCTTACGGGTATGCACCCGCAGACGCTGCGCGTCTATGAGTCGAAGGGCCTGGTGAACCCCAAGCGCTCGGGTGGCAACACGCGCCTGTACTCCCGCGCCGACATCGAGCGGCTGGAGCTCATCAACCAGCTCACCGACGAGGGCATCAACCTAGCGGGCGTGGTGCGCATCCTGGACATGAAGGAGCGCGCCGAGAAGCGCGAGGCCGAGATCGACCGCCTGCAGACGCGCGTGCGCGAGCTCGAGGACCAGGTGGCCGAGTACAAGGTGCAGAAGAAGATCACCGCGCTCGTGCCACGCGGCGGCTCGGCCGACCCCGAGCAGGTGCTCCGCGGCCTTCTGGGCGGCGGGATCTAGCGGCGGATGCGCCTTTGGCCATTCGGGATCCGCGCAGCCCGCCATCGCGCGTTGCGACGATGGCGGGCTATTTCTGTCAGACGGGCTTGCCGTCAGGGGAGGCGGATGACATCGACCAGCACCCAGGGGCCGGCGCCGCTCCCGTCAAGGGCGGTGCCGGCTTGTTCCTCATCGAAGGCGTACACGCAGGTGGTGCAATTGCCCCAACCCCCTTTGAGGACGGCAAGGGCGCCTTCGAGCCCCGCCACGCCGCGCTCCCGCAGGGTCGCGCCCATCGCGCGCGCCTGGGCACGGCCGCGCTCGGTGAGCGGCGCATCGCACCAGCCCTGTATGCGATGCTGCGCGTTGAACAGGGTCTCGCCGTGGCGGGTGAGATACAGGGTCTTCATGGGGGTCCTTTCGCGCGGGTCGCGCCGCCGCGCCCGAGCGGCGCGACCGTGTTCGGTCGTGGCGCCCGCGGTGTCCGGCGGCTGCGCCCGGGTAGCATCGGCGGCGCCGGTGGTGGCCGCGGCGCCTGTGCGGCCTTCTACAGCGTGACCGGCTCGCCGGGCAGCGGGGCGAGCACGCGCTCCGGGTTGACGACGGCTTGCGCCAGGACGCGCGGGTCGCCGTTGAACGTGGACCAATCCGGCGCGTCCACGGTGCCCCAGTGGATGCAGAGAAGGCGCGCGCTGGGATAGGTGTTTGCGAGCTTGACGGCGCCGTCGAAGGTGATGTGCCACTCGTTATCCGAGAAGTCGAGCAGGATGAGCGCGGGCTCGCGCATCTCCAGGTGCTCGGGCAGGAGCTTCGAGTCGCCCGGCAGCCAGATGGCGCCGTCCGGCGTATCCATCCAGTATCCGCAGTAGTCCTCGCGCTTCCACTCTCGGTAGCTCCATTTCTTGGAGCCGTTCTGCCAGTTGTGCCACGCCGGGGTGAGGCGGCAGGTCACGTCGCCCACGGTGAACGCCTCATCGATATCGTGGCCGATGCCGGGGAGCCCCTCCTCGCGCGCCACCTCGGCCACATACCGCGGCGCATGGTAGGCCGGGCACACCGCGGCGACGTCGCGGCAGGTCGGGCGGCTGAAGTGGTCGTTGTCGATATGGGTCAGGAGCAGGGCGTCGAGTGCGGGGACGTCTGCCGGGGCGATGGGCGCCTCGAAGACCACGGGCATGTCGAACCCTTCGAGGACGGGGTCGATCATGAGGCGCGTGCCGCGGGCGTTGATGAGCAGGCCCGCGCCGCCGAGCCAGGTGACGGTGGTCTTGTCCTGGGGGGCGAACGCCTCGGGCGGGACGGCTGCGGTGCCGGTGGGCACGGCTTGGCCGCGTTCGTTGGTGGTGACGGTGCGTGCGGGGTCGGTGTCGGGCATGGTGCTTCCTTTCGATAGATGGGGTAACGGCGAAAGAGGGATGGACCCGGATTGCGCCCCTGTCTGAATATGGCCTGGATGAGGGCGCGGTGCAGCCGGGGCGCCTTTACGCCGAGGCGGCGGAGGCGCCCGCGTAGTGCGTGAGGCACATCCCGATGAAATCGCGCATCTCGTCGCGGAAATCGACGGTGCGACGCTCCAGGCCTGCGAGGTCGATGGCCTGCATGACCAGCGTGTTCTCTTGGCACCAACCGGTGATGCCCACGGCGTGGTAGTAAACAGCGTTCAGCAGCCGCCCAATGCATGCGGCGTCGGCGGAGAGGTTTCGTGCAAAGCGCTCGACCAGCGCGTCCTGTCCTGCGTAGTAGCGCGTCTTGAAAGCGGCGAGCCGCTCGACCGTGCAGTTGGTTTCGATGATGGTGAACAGCAGGTCGCAATAGCGGAAGTAGTCGCGATGGCTCACCAGCTGCTCGGTCCACACCTCGGCGAGCACGGCCGGCGAGTAGGTGCTGCCTGCCGGATAGGCCGCGAGCAGGTCGGCGGTGTAGGCGTCCTGCTTGTCGGCGCAGATTTCCAAGAAGATGTCCTCCTTGGTCGTGACGTATTTATAGAGCGCGGCGCGCGACCAGCCCAGCTGCTCGGCAATGGCGGCAAGGGTTATCTCGTGATAGGGGCGCGCGGCAAAGAGCGTATCCGTAGCCTGCTTGATCTCGGTCATGCGCTGCTCTTTTTGCTTGTCGCTGCGCGCGCGGATGAATTCTGACATAGCTGCTTCGCTTTCGTGGTTGGTGTTGGCTCCAGATGGTAACAAGAGTCTTCCAAAAAATCAAATAGGAGAAAAAAACTTGCCAAATAGCTTTACAAGTTACGTTGCGTAGCGTAAATTACGACCAAGAAGCGCAGCGATACTCGTCATCCCCACAACCGACGAGAACCACCATCTGCCGCGCTCCGCCCTTTGTGATGCAGGTACGGATGGAAGAGAAGGGAACCATCATGAAGCAGAACATCGGCAACATCAGCGCGCTGTATCCCGTTCCCGTGGTCGTGGTGGGCGCCATGGACGGCGACGAGCCCACCTGGACGCTTGTGGCGCATACGGGCATCCCCAGTCACGACCGTCTGATGGTGAGCTTGGCAAAGCCCCATTTCATCAACGGCAAGATCAAGGATACGGGCCTGCTCACCCTCAACGTGGTCGATCAGAGCTGGCTCGATCGGGCGGATTTCTGCGGCAGCGTGAGCGGCGCGAAGCAGAGCAAGGCCGCGGTGTTCGACTGGACGCCCGGCGCCGCCGGCGCACCCATCATCGATGACGCCAAGCTCACCATGGAGTGCCATGTCGAGGACATCTACGAGTGCGGCAACTTCGAGAACTTCATCTGCTCGGTGGCAAACACCTATGCAGACGAGTCCGTGCTCAACGAGAAGGGCAAGCCGGATTTCTGCAAGCTCTCGCCCGTTCTGTTCGAGATGCCCAACTACGCCTACATCTCCACGGGCGAGAAGATCGCCGACTGCTTGAGCTACGCCCGCGCGCGCAAGGCGGAGTAGCCCGCAGCGGCGGGTCCGCCGGGGCCATCGGGTGCTCGCGCCGAGCGGGCGCGCCGGCCGCGTCGGACGCATGCCGAGCCCGCGCGAGGTCGATGCGGGCGCAGCAGACAGCAACGAAGCGAAAGGATCAGCACATGGCAACCACCTCCTATTCCAAGATCGCGCTCGGCGCCTGGGCGTGGGGCAACGACGGCACGTTCGGCAGCGGGCTTTCCGCGGCCGACGTGCGCCCCGTGTTCGAGGTGGCGCGCAAGCGCCGGCGGGCTCGGTGACCGCCTACACGGTGGACGGCGCGTGGTCGGCGTGGCGACTCGATATGGGGCTCTACCTCACCTTGGGGTCGCCCTTCGTCTTCGTGGACGCATCGGCGCCCCTTGCGCTGCGCATCGCCCGGTGGGCGGCCGCAGGCGCGCTTCTCGCCGAAGCGGGAACGGTCATAGGGGCGCTGGCGGGTAAGAGAAGGTCGCGGGAGGCGCCTGCGCGCCTGCGCGGCGCCCTGTCCGCTGCGACGCCTGGGCGCGCGACGTACCGGACAACTGCGTCGTCGCGGGCGTGCCGGCGCGGGTGATCCGCGAGCTCGAGCCGCTTGAGGGTGCGATGGCCGGTGCTGCCGCGGACGCTGCGGCGACCCCTGCCGCCGCGCGGGAAGAATAAGGGAGGCGTTCGGCATTGGCGAAAAACGTACTGGTCATCTCCTCGACCCCGCGTGCGGGCGGTAACTCCGACCTTCTCTGCCACGCGTTCGCCGCCGGCGCGCGCGAGACGGGCGCAACGGTGGAGGAGGTCGCCTTGCGCGACCTCGCCATCGCGCCCTGCCGCGCCTGCTACGGCTGCTGGACCACGCAGCGCTGCGTGCTTTCCGACGACATGCCGGCGCTGCTGGACAAGATTGCGGCGGCGGATGTGCTCTGCGTGGCGAGCCCCGTGTACTTCGCGCTGCCGTGCGCGCAGGTCAAGATCATGATCGACCGCCTGCTGCCGCTCTGGCAGGGGCTCGGCGGCAAGGACGTGCACCTCATTGTCACCGGGCACGACGGGCGCGCGGGCCTCGCGCGTGCCGCCGAGGACCTGCGCGCCGTGTTCGAGAACCTGGGCGACCGCGTGCGCGGCATCATCTGGGGCGAGCATGTATGGCAGAAAGGCGAGGTCGCGGACACGCCGGCGATGGCGGAGGCACGCCGTGCCGGCGCCGCGGCGGCGCGGTAGGGGAAGGGTAACGACGTCCCGCGCGGGACGATGGAAATGCCGGTTCAAACGGCGGAAAGGATGGAACCATGGCTATCACGGTGAATCTGTATTACATGGGCGAGAACGGCGCGGCGCGCAAGTTCGCCGAGGAGATGGAGGCGTCCGGCACCGCCGACGCCATCCGCGCCGAGGAGGGCAACGTCCGCTACCGCTACTTCCAGCCGCTCGACGATCCCGAGACGATCTTGCTCATCGATGCCTGGCGCGACCAGGAGGCGCTCGACGTGCACCACGCCTCGCCCATGATGGGAAAGATCGCGGAGCTGCGCGACAAGTACGATCTGCATATGACGGCCGAGCGCTACATAACCGACGAGGCGGGCCTCCCCGACCACGACCAGGCGTTCATCCGTCATTAGGGCAGCGCCGTCACGTTCGACAGCCTTGAGGGCACGTCCCCGCGCGGACAGGCGGATACGCGAGCATGATTATGTTTGCAAGTAATATCAAGGTATGAAGTATAAGCAATGGTATGAGATATCGAGGCGGGGGATACTGTAGGCGGTAACGCAGCAGATGGAGCGGGCGGGTGCCGCGGCGCATGAACGGCGCCGGATCGCGGCGCCGCGACGACGCGGCAGCCGCCTGCCGACAGAAGGGAGCTGGACATGGCAGATATGCAGTATGCGACCCTCGGGCATTCGGGCATCAAGGTGTCGCGCCTGTGCCTCGGCGGCATGAGCTTCGGCAAGGCGTCGCCCGATTTCCATCAGTGGACCATCGGGCCCGACGACACGCGCGCCGTCATCAAGCGGGCGCTCGACCTCGGCATCAACTTCATCGACACGGCGAACACCTACGCCTTCGGCACGAGCGAGGAGTACATCGGCGCCGTCCTGCGCGAGCTCGGCGTACCGCGCGATCAGGTGGTGCTGGCGAGCAAGGTTTACTTCAACGAGGGGCATCTGAGCCGCGAGGCCATCAACCGCGAGATCGACGGCACCCTGAAGCGCCTTGGAACCGATTACCTCGACCTCTACATCATCCACCGCTTCGACTACGACACGCCCATCGAGGAGACCATGGAGGCGCTCGACGGCCTGGTGCGCGCCGGCAAGGTCCGCGCGCTCGGCGCAAGCGCGATGTACGCCTACCAGCTCCACAACATGCAGGTGGTTGCCGAGCAGAACGGCTGGACCACGTTCACGAGCATGCAGTGCCACTACAACCTGCTCTACCGCGAGGACGAGCGCGAGATGATCCCCGTCTGTCGCCAGTACGGCATGGCGCTCACGCCCTACAGCCCGCTCGCGTCGGGGCATCTGTGCCGCCCCACGTGGGATTCGGATTCCAAGCGCTCAACCACCGATGCCACCATGCGCGACAAGTACGACGCCGCGCGCGAGAACGACATGCAGGTCATCGCCCGCGTGGCAGAGCTCGCCGAGCGCCATGGCGTTCCCATGGCGCGCGCGGCGCTTGCGTGGCACATGGCGCGCGGGGTGGAGTCTCCCATCGTGGGCTGCTCCAAGCCGGAGCGCGTGGACGACGCGGTGGCCGCGCTCGACGTGGTGCTCACCCCCGAGGAGATCGCCTATCTGGAGGAGCCGTACCGCGCCCATGAGCTCGTGGGCCCCCTTGCGCGCCCCGGCGAGAAGCCGCTCGCGGGGACGACGGACCTCAACAAGAAGTAACGCGGCGTCTCGAGGTCACCTTGGCCCGCCCCATTAGGGTGGTGCACTTTGACCCCGTCCCCAAATGGCCCAGCGAGGAAGGAACAACCATGCCAAAGCTCTACCTCATGCGACACGGCCAGACCCTCTTCAACGTGCTCAAGCGCAAGCAGGGCTGGTGCGACTCGCCGCTCACCGAGCTCGGTATCGAGCAGGCGCACCGTGCCGGCGCCTGCTTGGCCGAGCGGGGCGTTACGTTCGACCACGCCTACAGCTCCACCTCGGAGCGTGCCGTCGACACGCTCGAGGTCGTGCTCGGCGAGCTCGGCTGCCCCGATATGCCCTACGAGCGCGTCAAGGGCCTCAAGGAGTGGAACTTCGGCGCATTCGAGGGGCTGACCGAGGACACCAACCCGCCGCTGCCGTACGGCGACTTCTACGTGCCGTTTGGTGGCGAGGGCGAGCTGGCGTTTCGGGAGCGGATGGCCGCGACCGTCACCGAGCTCATGCAGCGCCCCGGCCACGAGTGCGTGCTCATGGCCTCGCACGGGGCGGCGGTCGCGCAGTTCCTGCGCGCCCAGGGCCCCGAGGCCGAGCAGCGCCTGCGCGGCGACGGGCGGCGCATCGGCAACTGCGCGATCACGGTCTATGAGTTCGATCCGGCCACGGCGCATTTCGAGGCGCTCGAGCTTATCAACCCCAACGCGTAGGCGCATAAGGAGGGGGTCGTGGCTGGCGCATATCCTGGATGCAGTTGGCGCGGTGCAGCAGATGGAAAGGGGCCGTTTTGAGGATCGTTATCTTGCAGGGGAGCCCCAACCTCAAGGGCTCGACGGCGATTCTGGTTGAGGAGTTTGCCCGCGGCCGACATGGTGGTCTTTGCCACACCGGTCTACTACTACGGCATGACGGCTCAGCTCAAGGCTGTGGTCGATCGCTTTTGCTCAGAGAATGCGCACATCACCGCCAAGCGCCTCAAGGCCGCGCTCCTCGCGGTGGCGTGGAACGACGATGCTGAGACCTTCGCTCCGCTCGAGGCGCACTACGATGCCATCTGTCGCTACCTCAACATGCGCGACTGCGGCCGTGTGATCGGACGCGGTTGTGGCACGCCGTCCATGACGCGCGCGTCGGAGTATCCGCGGGAGGCCTACGAGCTGGAGCGCTCGCTGTAGCATCGGACCAAACGCTTGTTTCCAGATGCAGGAAGTAATCGGCTTCTCACGGTTGGGGGCGGGGAGCTTGCAATGTGCGCGGTTGCTCTAGGAGCGTGCTGTGATATTAAAGCGCGGCGCGTGGAGCGTTGTCGGCCAACCTCCCTGCGTGTCTGTAAAACTAGGGCAAGACGAGGGCAGCCAGTTTGCCCGCTCTGTTCTCCAGGCGGTTGGTTTTTTCTAGGTGTATGGGGGCGGGGCTCTAGCAGGGTGCTGGAATCAACGGACGGCGAAGTGCCCCGCGCGTCAGCTTTCTGTGACCTCCATTTGCTCCAAAAAGAGACGTGCGGCGTGGGGTAGGGCGACGTCGCGCTTCCACGCGAGGTGAATCGGGGCGACGATGGGTGGGAAGAGTAGGCGGAACGCCAGGTCGGTGTCGGGACCGACGTCGTTGAGCCCCTCGTAGCCGATCATGCGGCCTGCCCCCTCGCGCACGAAGACCGCGGCGTTGTAGTTGAGATTGTAGGTTGCTGCGACTTCGATCCCGGTGGCCTCGGCGCCGAGCCATGTGGCGAGGACGCCCGTCGGCTCGTTGTCGTGCCAGAGGCGCTCGGGGATTATGAGCGGGGCGCCTCCCAGGTCGTCCGGGCCCACGGTGGTCTGCGCGGTGAGCGGGTCGTCTGCGCGCATGAACACGCCCCAGGCATCGGTGGGGCTCAGACGCAGGTGCGCGTAGCGGTCGATGTCGGAAAAGTTCATGAGCACGGCGAAGTCATCCACGCCATGCTCCAAGCGTTCCACCAGGTCGATGGCGTTCGCGCTGTGCAGCTGGAAGCGCACGCCGGGGTGCGCCTCCCTGAAGGCGCGCGCTGCGTGCGCGATGACGCGCATGCCTTGGCTCTCGCCGGCGCCGATGCGCACGGTGCCCGCCACGATGTCGTCGGGCTGGGCGAAGTCCGCTGTGGTCTGGTCGGCGAGGCCGACGATCTCCTCAGCGCGGCGTCGCAGGTAGAGACCACGTTCCGTGGGCGTGACGCTTCGGCTGTGGCGCTCCAGCAGCGGGGTGCCCAGCTCGCGCTCGAGCGCGGCGATCTGGCGTGAGAGCGCCGGCTGCGTGACGTGAAGAATCTCTGCCGCCTTCGACATGGTTCCCTCTTGGCAGACGGCGAGGAA
This sequence comes from uncultured Coriobacteriaceae bacterium, assembly GCA_963931435.1. Classification (GTDB taxonomy): domain Bacteria; phylum Actinomycetota; class Coriobacteriia; order Coriobacteriales; family Coriobacteriaceae; genus Coprousia. The sequence goes on along the minus strand of OZ007012.1, from coordinate 2,095,850 downwards.
ATATCGCAGGGTGCGCAGCTCCATGAAACCCCAATACCTTAAGAATATGCAGATAACTTATATCACACTATAAGTCATAAGCAGTAGTAATTCTTATAACGAGGCATGATACTGGAAAGGACATGGGGCGGTCAGGTCGATGGGAGTGCGCGATGGCAGCGGGAGGGAATCAACGCATCGAGCTCGTCTTCGGGTCGGTCATACTGCCCGCCGTGCTCAACGGTTCGGAGGCCGCCCGCGCGTTCGCCCGGCTTCTGCCGCTCGATATCTCCCTGCGCGGCACCGGTGTCGCGTTGTGCGGTGCCCTTCCGGAGCCCCTCCCCGTGGAGCCCGAGCAGATGCATAGCGGCTGGCGAGACGGCGACATCAACTACTGTCCAGAAGGCGGATGGCTTTCGGTGCTGGTGGGGGACGAGGAGAACTCCGCCCGCTATGGCGATCAGGTCACCCTCGGACGCCTTGTCGGAGGGTGGGCGGCGCTCGAGGGGCTCGTGGGCGAGGTTCCCCTTCGCGTGGCGGTGAGCTGCCAGGCGGGAGGCGCCTCGGACGAGGATGGCTCTGCCGAAAAGGCCCCGGTTGGGGAGACGCCGGCCGAGGAGGGCCCGGTCGAGGGGCCTCACGTGGAAAGCGCTGCTCGGTATGGGGCGCGCCTTGTAACGTACACGGGATGACGTTATAGAAGGAGGGGCACATGGCGGACATCGCCGGCACCTTGGGGAGCATGTTCTCGCTCATCATCGTGACCATACTCGGTTACGTGGCGGCGCGGTGCGGATTCATCTCCGCCGATATCCGCCCCAAGCTCTCGGGGCTCATCTTCAACATCACCCTGCCGTGCACGATCCTGGCCTCGGTGGGCGAGATCGACTCCTCGACCGGTGTCGATGCCATCACGTGGTCGGTGGTGCTTGGCATCGCGCTCTTCTTCGTGATGCTTGCGGGCGCCGCGCTCGCCAGCCTCGCTTTGCGCATTCCGCGCGGCGAGCGGGGCCTGTACCTCTGGATGGGCGTGCTCACCAACACGGGCTTCATCGGCTTCGCGGTGCTCGACTCCATCTTCGGCGGGGCGAGCGTGTTTCTGGGCAGCATCTTCATTGCCTTGTCCAACGTCTTTCTCTACAGCATTGGCGTTGCGGTGCTGCGTTCCGGGAGCCGAGCGGAGCGCGATGCGGGCACCGGTGCGGACGTCGGCGCTGGCGGGGATTCGGCCGAGGGCGCACGTTCGCGCCGCCGCACCATCGACGTCCGCGGCATGCTCAAGGACATGGTCAACGTACCGCTGGTGATGAGCCTCGTGGCCATGGTGGTCTTCTTTGCGCAGGTTCCCGTTCCCGCGCCCATCATGCAGGCAGCCGAGATGGCAGGCGGCATCACCTCGCCTCTGGCCATGATGCTCGTGGGGCTCTCCATCGCCGACGCGGACCTTGCCACGGTGCTCAGGCAGCCGCGTCTCTGGGGCTTTACGGCCGTGCGCTTTTTGCTGGTGCCGCTCGCGGTCTATGTTCTCTTGGCGCCGCTGGTGCCGAGCGCGCTCGCCCTCGGCGTCTTCGTGGTGATGCTCGCCATGCCCACGGGGTCCATGGCCGGGCCCATCGCGGCGACCTACGGGCAGGATGGCGAGCTGCCTGCGCAGGGGACGATTGTCTCCACGCTGGCGTCGTTTGCCATCGTGCCCGTGCTCATGACCATCATGAGCTTTGGGTAGGTGGGGGGGTTGGCGCGTAGCGTGAGCCCGCGGCGGGGCAAGCGTGCGTGCCCATAGGTGTGGACGACGCGCAGATGCGACGTTCAGATAGGTAACAAGGTTGGCCGGCGCCTTGGAGGCCGGCGGGCGGCAGGACCGCCGCAGCAGAAGGGAGTTTCCCATGGCAGTGAAGCAGACCGCAGGACGCAGCCAGCTGGGTGTGGTGGCGCCCAAGTTCGCCGAGCTCAACGACGACGTGCTCTTTGGCGAGGTGTGGGCGCGCGAGGACAAGCTCTCGCTCAAGATGCGCTCCATCGTCACCGTGGTGACGCTCGTGGCCAAGGGCATGGTGGACAGCTCGTTTGAGTTCCACATGGCGACGGCCAAGACCAACGGCGTCACGCGCGACGAGATGGCCGAGATCCTCACGCATGAGGCGTTCTACGCCGGCTGGCCCAACGCGTGGGCGGCGTTCCGCGTGCTCCTCAAGGTGTACGGCGAGGAGGCGGACAGCGGCGAGGGCGCGACCTTCAAGCCGACCTTCGGCCTTGGCGAGGCCAACGACGTGTACGCGGCGTACTTTACCGGGCAGTCGTACCTGAACCCGCTCACCTCGGCCGACGAGGCGGGCGTGGCCATTTCCAACGTGACCTTCGAGCCGGGGTGCCGCAACAACTGGCACATCCACCACGCCGACAAGGGCGGCGGCCAGGTGCTGATCGTGACGGACGGTCGCGGCTGGTACCAGGAGTGGGGCCGCGAGCCGCAGCTGCTCGTGTCCGGCGACGTGGTGGTCATCCCCGCGGGCGTGAAGCACTGGCACGGCGCTGCCGCCGACAGCTGGATGAGCCACCTGGCCTACGGCGTGCCCGGCGAGAACTGCTCCAACGAGTGGCTCGAGCCAGTGGACGATGCGCAGTACCCGCAGGCGTAGGTCCCGGTCAGAGTCCTTCTGGCGCGAGCGCATCGCCGCTTGGGACGGGCGATCCGAGATGCCTTCCGCGATGCGGCCCATGTGGCCGCATCGTTTTACCGCGAGGCATGGCGGGTTTCCCTAGTGAGAGGTACGCCCTTTCAGCCCCTGGCCGGGGATGGGCCATGCGGTTCTTTGGGGTGCCGCATGCGGGATTATCCCCAGAGCTCCTGGATCCTGTTCAGGAAGACCTCGGCGGCGGGCGAGAAGGTCTGGTAGCGCTTCCAGGCGATGAAGATGTCGGCGGTCGCGGCGGGCTCGAGCGGTCGGAACACCAGGTCGCTCTCGGGCGAGAGGTCGACGATGCCCTTGAGGCTGATGACGTAGCCCACGCCGTGCCGCGCCAGCAGCGAGGCGTTGTAGAGCAGGTTGTAGGTGGCGACGACATCCAGGCTCGCGATGTCGCAACGGAACCAGTCGCGCATCTCGCGGTCCGCCTGGCGCGAGAGGATGAGCGGCCGGTCGATGAGATCGTCGGGCGTGAGCGCTTCGCGCTGCGCCAAGGGGTCGTCGCGGCGCATGAACGCGCCCCAGACATCGCGGGCCGGCAGCTGCAGGACCTCGTAGCGGTCGAGGTTCGCGTGGCCGATGAACACGCCGAAGTCGATGCGCCCGTTGTCGAGGCGCTCGCTCACGTCCTCGGCGTTGCCGCTATAGAGGCTGAAGCGCATGAGGGGGTAGTCGCCCTGGAGTCCGGCGATGGCCTGCGCCACGAGCCCCATGCCCGGCGTCTCCCCGCCGCCGATGCGCACCTCGCCGGCCAGGTTGTCGGCCGAGACGCGGAACTCCGTCTCGGTGCGACCCACCAGGTCGACGATCTCCTCGGCGCGCCGGCGCAGGCGCATGCCCGCCTCGGTGAGCTCGATGCGGCGGCTGCCGCGATCGAACAGCTTGCAGCCCAGCTCGCGCTCCAGGTCCTGCATCTGGCGCGAGAGCGAGGGCTGCGAGAGGTGCAGCGCCGCCGCGGCGCCCGATATGGTGCCCTCGCGCGTGATCATGAGGAAGTACTGCAGATGTCGAAGCTCCAAGGCGGCCTCCGTATGTCTTGGCGGGCATGCGCGAGCGTGCGTCATGCATGTCGAGTATACCGCGCAGCGCTCCGGCGGCCCGCGCCATTCGCGCGTTCCCGCCGGCGCCGTGGCTGCGGGCGGGTATGATGGGCGTATCGTTTCCTGCGGACGCCGCGGCGCGACCACTGCGCCTCGATATCCGCGCGCCGGCTGAGGAGGTCGCCCATGTTTTGCCCTCGTTGCGGAACCCAGAACCCCGATGGAAGCGCGTTCTGCTCGCACTGCGGAACGGCCCTGACGGCGCCTGCGGGCGGCGTGCCGGCGGCCGCCGCGCCCGGTGCCGCATCGGGCGCGACGGCCGAGGCCGCGTCCGCGTGCGGTGTGGCTCCCGGCACCGCACCCGGAGCTGCGGGCATCGCGGGCCCAGCGCTGTCCCCGGTTGCGCCTGCGGGTTCCCCGGCGCCTTCCGTTCCCGTCTTCAACGCGGCTCCCGGCCAGGCTTCTGGCCAAGCGCCCTTCGGTCAGCCGCCCGTGCCGTACGCCGCGCCCGCCCTCCCCATGAGGTGGTACAAGTTCCTCATCTGGTTCTCGCTGTTCCTGGGCGCCCTTGTCAACTTCGGCGCGGGCATCGCCTCGCTCACGGGCGCCACCTACGGCGACGACGCGGCGCTGGTATACGCCTTCTACCAGGGGCTCAAGCCGGTCGATGTTATCTACGGCGTCGTGCTCGTCCTGCTCGCCGTCGCGACGATCGCCGTGCGCCAGGAGCTCGCGCACTTCAAGAAGGACGGCCCTCTGCACTACCTCGTCCTCATCGGCGCCAACATCGTCATTGCGCTCGTCCACCTCATAGCGCTCGCTGCGGTCACGGGCTTGGGAATCGGCGACCTCGCCGATTCCTCCACCTGGGGGTCGATGTTCGCGAGCGCGGTGCTCATCGTGGTGAACTACCTCTACTTCGGCAAGCGCAAGCACCTGTTCTGCAACTAGGGGCCGGTATGGAGACGGAGCGCTACAAGTTCTTCAACCACGCCGCGTGCGAGTTCTATCCGTGCCACGACATGCCCGCTGAGGAGCTGAACTGCCTGTTCTGCTTCTGTCCGCTCTACGCGCTGGGCGATGCCTGCGGCGGGAACTTCCGCTACGTGGGCGAGCACGGCGACATCAAGGATTGCGGCGCCTGCACGGTGCCGCATCGGCGTGAGAACTACGACTACCTCATGGGGAGGTTCGCCGAGATCCAGCGGATCGCCCGCCGCGTTTCCGAGGACCTGGAAGGGGGTGCGGGGGAACGCTGAGCAGGCCCTGCCGGGGTACGGGGCCAGCGGCCCCCCCGGACAGGCTGTCTATGTGCCCGCGAGGGTGGCGGCCGACGCGCCTCGTCTCGGCGCGTCCCTACATCGTGCCCAAAAGGGCGTTCTTGGCGATGGCGAAGCACTCGCGCAGGAGGTTGTTGGGCAGGTACCACGGGTGCGACCTGGCCGGGACGCCCCAGACGCGCTCGATTCCGCCGCGTCGCGCGATGGCGAGCGCGCGGAAGACGTGGAAGTCGTTGGTGACGATGCCCACCCGGTCATGCACGGGATCGATGAACTCGCTCGAGTAGGCGATGTTCTCGGCCGTGGTGGTCGATCGGTCCTCCACCAGGATGCGGTCCTCATCGACGCCGTGCTCGACGAGCCAAGCGCGCATGGCGTGCGCCTCGGGGCAGGGCTCGTTGGCTCCCTGTCCGCCCGAGACGACCACCTTGGTCGAGGGGTGCTCGTCCAGATAGGCCAGCGCGCTCTCCAGGCGGTAGCGGAGCGACTCGGCGGGCGTGCCGTCTGCACGCACCTGAGCGCCGAGCACGATGAGGCAGTCGAGGTCCTCGTCCGGCTCGTTCCAGGCTGCTGAGAGGATGAAGGCGCTCGCCGCGCCCACGACGAGCACGCCGACGGCAAAGCAGGCGCCCACGATGCGGGCGAGCGCGCGGATGGCGGGCACCTGCGCGTGCGTGAGCGCGAGGATCCCCGTGCCGGCGAGGACGAGGGCGAGCGCGTACCAGATCAGATAGAACGGCGACCCCGAGTTGACGAGCATGACGCTGACGCCGTAGGCGGCGCTCGCGAGCCCCGCGATGAGGAGGATGACGCCCATGGTGGACCGCCTTTCGGGTCGTGCGTGCCTGCAGCCATGGTATCATCCCCGCTCCGACCGGGGTGCCGCGATCATCGCGGAGGGGCCGGCGGCGCAGGGGCGGGCGCATGCCGCCGGTTGCAGGGCGCCCCGCCCCTCCTGCGGATACCTCGTACTCGATCCTTACCATGCTCTCTAAGCATGGTGTCTTATACAATATAGATATTGTACATAGGTGAGAAGCGCTCCTATCATACTCGGTAGGAAAGGAGTATGAGATGGGTGACTTGAGTACCGATGTCGAGCGCTGCCTGTGCGACTGCGCGTGCGACGCCGAGCGCGTCCAGCGCGCCAAGTCCTCCTGCGAGGAAGGCCGCGCTCGCGAGACGAAGCGCGTGCTGCTCTCCGAGCGGCAGCGGCTGCTCGACGAGATGCACGCCAGCCAGCGCGGCATCGACGCGATCGACCACATGCTGCACCGCGTGGCCTGCGAGTGCGTACCGCGCTCCGCGCACGGGCGCGCGACGGACGCGGCTGCGGAGGGTCGGAGCGCGCGGGATGCCGAGGCCGCGCAGGCGCCCGCGCCGCAGGGCGGCTCCGCGGCGTCCGCCGGCGCGGCCGACGTTCACGACGGCTTCCCCGTCGCGCCGCAGGGTGCCCCCGCGGCATGGAACGAGGTGAGGCGCGATGGATAGCGACCTCATCAGCCTGCTCATCGACTCGTTCCCCAAGATCCTCATCCCGGGTCTCGTCTACACGCTGCCGCTCGCGTTCGTCTCGTTCGCCATCGCGCTCGTCATCGCCACGGTGGTCGCGCTCATCCAGTACGCCCGCGTGCCGGTGCTCCGGCAGCTCGCGCGCTTCTACATCTGGGTGGTGCGCGGCACGCCGCTGCTCGTCCAGCTCTACGTGGTGTTCTTCGGCCTGCCCGATTTCGGCGTCGTGCTCGACCCGCTGCCGACGGCGGTGCTCGTGCTCTCCATCAACACGGGTGCCTACTCGGCCGAGACCATGCGCGCCGCGCTCGAGAGCGTCCCGGTGGGGCAGCTCGAGGCGGGCTATTGCGTGGGGATGAGCTATCTGCAGGTCATGCGACGCATCGTGCTGCCGCAGGCGCTGCGCACGGCTTTCCCGCCGCTTTCGAACGAGCTCATCGCGCTCGTCAAGGACACGTCGCTCGCGGCCAACATCATGGTGGCCGAGATGTTCCGCGCCACGCAGGAGATCGTCTCGCGCGAATGGGTGACCATGCCGCTCTACCTCGAGGTAGCGCTGGTGTACCTGCTGTTCTCGACGGTGCTCACGTGGCTGCAGCGCCTGGGCGAGCGCAAGCTCGCGGCGCAGGGCATGGAGAGGGGGTAGACCATGGCGGATACGACGAGCGGACGCTCCCTCGGTTCGTGCGGGGACGCGGACCGGGCGCCGGAGCCGATGCTTCGGTTGACCGGCGTGCGCAAGGCCTTCGGCGGCACGGAGGTGCTGCACGGCATCGACCTCACCGTTGCCAAGGGCGAGGTGGTGGCGGTGCTCGGACCTTCCGGATCGGGCAAGACGACGCTTCTGCGCTGCGCGAATCTCCTCGAGCGTGCGGACGCCGGCGTGCTCGAGCTGGGCGGGCATGCGCTCGATCTAGCGAGCGCCGCGCACAAGCAGATCGCCGCGGTGCGCCGGCGCACGGGATTCGTGTTCCAGGGCTACAACCTGTTCCGCAACCGTACCGTGCTCGGCAACGTGACCGAGGGGCTGATCGTGGCGCGCCGCATGCCGCGCGCCGAGGCCGAGGAGCGGGCGCACGCCTGCCTGAGGCGCGTCGGCATGGATGATCGGTGCGACGCCTACCCGGCGGCGCTTTCCGGTGGCCAGCAACAGCGCGTCGCCATCGCCCGCGCCATGGCGACCGACCCCGAGATCATCTACTTCGACGAGCCCACTTCGGCGCTCGATCCCGAGCTCACCGGAGAGGTGCTCGCCAGCATGCGGAGCCTTGCCGAGGACGGCATGACGATGCTCGTGGTGACGCACGAGATGTCGTTTGCCAAAAACGTCGCCGACCGCGTGGTCTTCATGGACGGCGGCGTGGTGGTGGCCGACGCGCCGGCGCGGGAGTTTTTCGAGCACCCGGCCAACGAGCGCGTGCGCGCCTTTCTGCGCACGGCCGACGCGGCCTAGGGGCTCCGCGGCCAGTGCGGCCGCCGCGGCCGGGGCCCGTTGCCGCCGCGGCCGGGGCCCGTGGCCGCCGCGCCCGGCGCGCCCGGCGTGGCCGGCGGCGCGCGCGGTCCATCGCACCGGCAGCCCCGTTTCGCGGGGGGGGCAGGGCGGACGCGTCCACCTAAGTGCGATTTGGGAACCGTATGTACATTCCGAAGGGAAAAACCGGCCGAGAACGTACATATGGTTCCCAAATCGGAAAAGCAATGCGAACACGATCGATTTGAAAGGGAGAAGACCCATGAACAGCACCAACAGCACCATGACGCGTCGCGGCTTCATGCTCGCTACGGGCGCCGCCATCGTGACGGGCCTGGGCCTCGCGGGCTGCGGCAACGGGGCGCCCGCCGGCTCGGCGGACGCGTCGGAAGGCGGGAACCTTCTTGAGGAGATCCAGGGCCGCGGCGAGATGGTCTTCGCGACCGAGGGCACCTGGAGCCCGTGGACCTTCCACGACGCCGACGGCAGCCTCACCGGCTACGACATCGAGGTCGCCCGCGCCATCGCCGCCGAGCTGGGCGTTGAGGCGAGCTTCGCGGAGGGTGAGTGGGACGGCTTGCTCGCGGGCCTCGATTCCGGGCGCTTCGATACCATGGCCAACGGCGTATCCGTCACGCCCGAGCGCGAGGAGCAGTACGACTTCACCGAGCCGTACGCCTACAACCGGATCGTCGTCATCACCTTGGACGATTCCGACATCGCCTCGCTCGACGACCTTGAGGGCAAGCGCACGGCCAACACCCTCGGCTCGAGCTACGCCACGCTCGCCGAGAGCTTCGGCGCCACCAACACCGGCGTGGACGATTTCAACCAGACGATCGAGCTCCTTCAGCAGGGCCGTATCGACGCCACCCTCAACGACGAGGTGGTGTTCTACGACTACATGAACGCGCACCCGGATGCGCCGCTCAAGATCGCGGCGGAGAACAGCGAGTCAACCCACGTGGCGTTCCCGCTGCGCAAGGGCGAGGAGACCGCGGCGCTGCGCGAGGCCATGAACGAGGCCATCGACGCCCTGCGTGCCGACGGCACGCTCGCGAGCCTTTCCAACGAGTTCTTCGGCATCGACATCACGAGCGAGGCGTAACGGCAAGGCGTAACGGCGAAAAAAGGGGCCCGCAGCGGATATGCTGCAGGCCCCTTGGCGTCTTCGGGAGAACGTTGATGTTCGTCGTTTAGCGTGCGTACACCGTGCGGCCGCCTACGATGGTGCGCGCCACCTCCAGGTTGCTATCGACCACGGTGAGGTCGGCGTCGCAACCAACGGCGATATGCCCCTTGGTGGGCAGGCCGATGAGGCGGGCGGGGTTGGCGGTCATCAGGCGGGAGGCGTGGGCGATGTCCGTGTCTGCGAACTTCACGATGTTGCGCAGCGCCTGGGCAAGCGTGAGCGTCGAGCCCGCGCGCACGCCGGTGGTGGCGAGCTTGGCGTCGCCGTCTTCAACCACCACGTCGTTGACGCCGAGCTTATAGTTGCCGTCCGGCAGGCCCGCGGCCATGATGGAGTCGGTGATGGCCACTACGCGGTCCCAGCCCTTGGCGGCGAGGTACAGGCGCACGGTGCCGGGGTGCAGGTGGCGCCCGTCGCAGATAGCCTCAACAAAGAGATCGCTCTCGATAGCGACGCCCCAGATGGCGGGGTCGTGCTGGTGGAACAGGCGCATGGCGTTGCCCAGATGGGTCGCCGAGCGCGCCCCCGCCTTCACGCAGGCCATCGCCTGGTCGTAGCCGGCGCCGCTGTGCCCGATGGCGCAGGTGATGCCCATGGCGTTGAGCTGGGGGATGAGTTCCGGCACGCCGGGGATCTCGGGCGCGAGCGTGGTGTAGCGCACGTGCCCGCCCGAAGCCTCCTGATATTGGCGGAACAGGTCGGCGGACGCCTCGTGCATGAGCAGATGCTCGGGCATGGCGCCCTTGTACTCGCTGGAAAGGCAGGGGCCTTCCAAGTGGATGCCCAGAAGCGCGGCGCCGTCGTACGGACCGCCCTCGATCACCTTGCGCGCCTGCTCCATGCACCACAGCGTCTGCTCGGGCGTGTCGGTGAGCACCGAGCACAGCCAGCCGGTGACGCCCTGGCTGGCGAAGAAGCGGCCGATGGTGCGCAGGTCCTCCTCGTCGGCGGCGTTCACGTCCACGTTGGCGGCGCCGTGCGTGTGGATGTCGATGAAGCCGGGCAGCACCGTGAGGCCCGCGGCGTCGAGTTCGGGCAGGCCATCCGGGTTGGCGTAGACGCGCGGCAGCCCCGCGATGCGCCCGTCGCGGATGACGATGTCGCAGGCGACGGTCTCATCGGGAAGGACCGCCGTCGCGCCCTTGATGTAGAGCGACGCCCCCGCGGGCGCCTCCGCGCGCGTGGTTTCCATGTCCGCCTCCTAGTACGCGGCCTGGGCGGCCACGTTGTTCACGAAGATCTTCGCATCCGGGTGGTTCTGCAGAAGCGTCGCCGGGAAGGCGGCGGTGACCTCACCGTAGGCAGCGCGACGGACGACGGCGCGGTGCCAGTCGCGGAAGACGCCGAGACGCACCTTGCGGGCGCCCAGGATCTCCTTCATGCCGATGGTGACGCAACGGTGGGGCATGTCCTCAAGCGCACCGCCGAGGTCGCCGATGCAGTTGGTGGCGCGGGTCTCTGGATGGATGGAGAGCACGCGGGTGTCGAGCGCGGCGAACTCCTCCGCGGAGAGCTCGGGGTCGGGCTCGTTGAACGCGAGATGCCCCGTGATGCCGATGCCGCCGAAGGCGATGTCGACGCCGCCGAGCTCATCGATGACGCGACCGACGCGGCCGGGGTCTGTGGGGTCGGGGAAGATGCGCTGCTCTTCGGGAACGACGAGCTCCGGGCGAATCTTGCTGTAGACCGTGCGCTCCATAAAGCCGCGGAACGAGAGCGCGTCGGCGGCGTCGATCCACTCGTCATCGTCGGTCAGGTACTCGTCCATGTTGATGAACCAGCAGTTCTTGAGCGAGACGTTGCGCTCGTTCACCAAGCGGACGAAGATGGGGTACTGGCCGACAGGGCCTACTGGGCAGATGAAGACGGTCTTCTCGCCGCGGGCGTTATGCGCCTCGATCTCGTCGACCATCGTGAGGGCCATCTCGTAGAAGATCTCTCCCGAGTCGCCGAGCACCTCGAGCGGAATCTTGGCGCCCTCGCCCAGCTGGTCCGCCGGAATGTGATAGTAATCGTGTGCCATGGTGCGTCCCTTCTCGAATCTCGTGTGCGCGACGTGTTTCACGCGCCGCGGCGCTAAAAAGCGGCCGGCCGATGCGCGCGCATGGCCGGCCGCTTGTGGTAAAGCTACAGGTCAGCGCCTGCGCTTAGCGAGCAAACCTACTCCTGCGAAAGGGTGTAGGCCTCCTCCATGATGTCGGTCTTGACGTAGTCCTCGACCGGGACCTCGGCCTCGACGGTGCCGTTGTCGAGGAAGACCTGCTGCTGCGCGGTGTAGTAGCCGAGGATGGTGTCGGTGTCGCCCTGGCAGTCGACGGCGCCCTGCCAGTCGCCCTCGCCGGTGGCGGCGACCATGGTGTCCTCGGGCACGTCGAGCTCGGAGGAGAGAAGCTTCGCGACCTCCTCGATGTTCTCGGCGCGGTACTTCTGGGCCTTGTCGATGGCGGCGCCGAAGCGGGCGAGCACCTCGGCGTTCTCCTCAGCGTAATCGGGCAGGCAGACAAAGCTGGAGGGGAAGGCGACCTCGTCGGAGTAGTCGGTGTTGGTGCCGAGGACGAGGTAGTTGTCGCCGAGCTGCTCCTTGATGGTCACGGTGTTGGGCGACCAGGTGGCGGCGGCGTCGATCTGGCCGGAGAGCAGAGCGGTGGTCATGCCCGAGACGTCCATCTCGATGGGGTTGATGTCGTCCATGGTGAGGCCGGCGTCGCGGAGCACGAACTGGAGGATGATCTCAGAGGAAGTGCCGGAGGAAACGCCGACGGTCTTGCCGGCGAGCTCCTCGGCGGAGGCGACCTTCGACTTGTCGCAGACGACGGCGTCGGCCTGCGAGAGCTGGTCGAAGGCGAACACGACGGCGTCGCCGCCGATGCAGAGGCTGTGCGCGCCGTGGCCGATCTGGGCGATGTCGATGTCGCCGGACTGCATAGCGGTGATCTCGGCCGGGCCGCCCTGGAACTGCGCGGGCTCGACGGTGATGCCGTACTCATCGAAGTAGCCCTGGTCGATGGCGGTGAAGAGCGAGGAGGCGGAGCCGAGGTTCGGCATGTAGGCGACGCGGAGCGTCACGGGCTCGTAGTCGCTGCCCGAGGCGGCGCTGCCGGCGCTGCCCTGCGCGGGAGTCTCGTTGCCGGAGCAGCCGGCGAGGCCCGCGGCGGCGAGGCCGACGCCGCCGAGACCGGCGAGCACGCTGCGGCGGCTGAGCATGAACTCGTTCAGGTTGGACATGATGTTCTCCTTTTTCTTGTACAACCTCGCACCCTACGGTGCTTTTTCCCGACGTTACCGGGCAAATTGCCCGGAGGGTGCGGCGCGAGGCGGCGCGCCGCGGCCGACTTACTTGCGGACGGAGAGGTACTCCTGGTAGACCTGTCCCCAGATCTCGTTCTTGAGCTCCAGGAAGCGCGGGCTCATCTTGGTGGCCTGGTCGCGCGGATAGGGGATATCGATGTCGATGATGTCCTTCACGCGGCCCGGGCGCGCGCTCATGATGACGCAGCGGTTGCCCAGGATGATGGCCTCTTCCACGTCGTGGGTGATGAAGAAGCAGGTCTTGCGCTCCTTCTCCCAGGTCTCGATAAGCTCCTGCTGGAGCTGGGTGCGGGTCTGGGCGTCGAGGGCGCCGAAGGGCTCGTCCATAAGCAGGACCTGCGGGTTGGTGGCGTAGGCGCGGGCGATGGCGACGCGCTGCTTCATGCCGCCGGAGAGCTCCTTGGGATAGTGGTTGGCGAAGTCCTCGAGTTCGACCATCTTGAGGTACTTGTGGGCGATCTCCTCGGCCTCTTCCTTGGACTTGCCCTGAAGCTTCAGGCCGAACATGACGTTCTTGATGACGGTGAGCCAGGGGAAGAGCGCGTACTGCTGGAACACGATGCCGCGCTCGGGGCTCGGGCCGTCAACCGGCTTGCCGTCGACGGTGACCTGGCCCTCGGTGGGGGACTCGAGGCCGCCGATGATGTTCAGAAGCGTCGACTTGCCGCAACCTGACGGACCGACGACGGTAATGAACTCGTTCTCGTGGATGTCGAGGTCGACGCCGTTGAGCGCAGTCATCTCACCTTTACGCGTCTGGAACTTCTTCACCACATGGTCGATGTGGACCTTTACTGCTGCACGGTCTCCTGCCATCCGGTGAACCTCCTTTCAAGGAAGCGAACGATCTTCTCGAACAGGATGCCGATGATGCCGAGCATGATGATGCCGAGCAGCACGACGTCCATCTGGTAGTAACCGCTAGCCTGCTGGATCATCATGCCGAGGCCGCGGTCGCCGCCGACGATCTCGGAGGCCATGAGCGTCGTGAGCGACGTGGAGAGGCCGAGGCGCGCAGCGACCAGGATGAACGGGGTCGAGGCGGGGATGATGACCTTGAAGAAGATGTCCTTCTGCTTGGCGCCGAGGACGCGGGCGGCCTTGATGAGGGTGTTGTCGACACCCTTGACGCCCTGATAGATGGTTACAACCTGCACCAGGAACGCCGCGATGAAGATAACGGTGATCTTGGAGACCTGGCCGATGCCGAGGGCGGCGATGATGAGGAACACGTAGGCGAGCGGCGGGATGTTACGGATGAACTGGATCCAGGGCTCGACGATGTGGCGGAACGGGTCGTACCAAGCCATCAGGAACGCGACGGGGATCGCGACGATGAAGGCGATGCCGAAGCCCGTGAGCACGCGGGACAGCGACGCCCAGGTGTGCTCCCAGAGCACCCCGCTCGCGGCGCGCTCGGCGGCGGCGTCTAGCACCTCGATGGGCGAGGCGAAAACGGCCGGCCAGGCGCTGTTGGCGGCGAACCACAGCAAGGCGGCGCACGCCAACGAAATCAATACCCACACCCAGTTGGGTATCTTCGCCCAGATGGGCACTTTCTTCTCGTTCTGCATCGCGACAAGCTCCTTTCCCGTGAGAACCGATGCCGGAGTCGCTCGCTTGGGTACTTAAACGTATAAGTAGCCGGACGAACCTTCTCAACAAGCATAGTAGACGCCTTTGAGCGGAATGGATAGGGGGAAGGTTTTCCGTCAAGGGCTGAACAACTATGTTTCGCAGGCATTAAAAGAGCAGGTAAAGCTATGGATAAACGCTTTATCTTGCCTCAGGGTACCAATCTCCAAACGGTTGGTTTTGGGCGGCAGGCGGTTTATTTCCCATTGATTACAAGAAGTCGCCAGTATCAAATCTGCAACGTGGTAACTTAAACGTATAAGTTCGGCAGCGGACTCTTGCCGCGCATGGCGCGCGTCCGCGGCCCAAAAACCGGAGCCAGGGAGGCGACATGGCGAAACGCGTGACACTCAAGGACATCGCACGTGCCGCCGATGTCACCACCGCAACGGTCTCGTATGTGATCAACAACACCCCCGGCCAGTCCATCGCCGCCGAGACGCGCGAGCGGGTGCTGCGTGCCGCCCGCGAGCTCAACTACGTCCCCAACAGCGCCGCGCGGGCGCTTCGCCGGCGCCGCTCCGGCTGCGTGGGCGTGGTGGCCAAGAAGAACCTCGCCGTACCGCGCTTCTCCCAGACGATCCGCGGCATCCAGAGCCGTCTGGAAGACGTGGGCTATAACCTTCTGCTCTGCACCAATAAGGTAAAGACGGCGGGCATGAGCGACTATCTGGTCGCCTATCTGGAGGGCCGGGTGGACGGCGTCATCTTCCTCGGCAAGGATAACGCCGGGCCGAGTGCGGCGAGCGCCGCCATCATCGAGCGCGACCATGTTCCGCTCGTGACGTTCGACTGCGCCGGTAACTCGCGCATCTACAGTACGGTGGACTTCGACTACCGCGACGGGGCGCGCCTGCTGACCGAGTGCGTCCTGGAGCGCGAGCCCGCCCGGATTCTCTACGTGCGCCCCAACATCGATACGCCGCAGGAGCGCGACCGCGTCCGCGGCCTCGAGGACGCCCTAGACGCCCATCCCGCCACCGAGCTCGAGATCGTGACGACGCCCATCACGCTCGAGAACCTGGATACGTGGGACCTCCGTTATTCGGTGGGCGCAACGCCGGAGGGCGACCGCCTGACGGCGGAGTTCGCCGACACCCTGCGCCGCGCGGTGGCCGGCCTTACGCGGGGCGACGCCGTCATCGCCAGCTGGTCGGGCTGGACCGAGCCCATCCGCTACCGCTGCCGCGAGCGCGGCATCCTTACCGCCGAGCTCGCCAACAACGGCGAGAGCAATTTCTACCCCGATCTCTATATGCGCCTGCCGAACTTCGACGCGGGCGTCGCCTGCGCCGACGAGCTGCTCTCTCTCATCGACGGCAAGCCGTCGAGCGCGCGCATCCTGCACCTCACCAACGTGCTCGATGGAACGCGGGGCACCTATGGGCCCGAACCTCAGTAATACCGGCGCCGGACCGCATCCGGCACTAGCAAAGGAGCTGTGATAGCCATGCCACTCGTCCCCCTGAAGCCCGTACTCGATGCCGCGCGCGCCGGCGGCTACGCGCAGGGTGCGTTCAACGTCAACGCCGTCTGCCAGGCCAAGGCGGCCATCGAGGTGCACGAGATGTTCCGCAGCCCCGTCATCCTGCAGGGCGCCGACCTCGCCAACGCCTTCATGGGCGGCCGCGCCGACTTTGCCAACGGCACCGTGGAGGACAAGATCCGCGGCGCCAAGAACATCGGCGACGCGGTTAAGAAGTACGGCGAGAGCTCGCCGGTGCCGGTGGTGCTCCATCTCGACCACGGCCGCGATATGGAGAGCGTCAAGGCGGCCATCGCCGGCGGCTACACGTCGGTCATGATCGACGGCTCCTCGCTCCCGTTCGATGAGAACAAGGAGCTCACGCGCGAGGTCGTGAAGTACGCGCACGCCCGCGGCGTGTCCGTCGAGGGCGAGCTCGGCGTGCTCGCCGGCGTGGAGGACCACGTGTTCGCCGCCTCGTCCACCTACACCAACCCACTCTCGGCGGTGGAGTTCGTGCGCGATACCGGCGTCGACGCGCTCGCCATCTCCTACGGCACCATGCACGGCGCCTCCAAGGGCAAAGACGTCAAGCTCCGCCGCGAGATCCCCATCGCCATCCGCGAGTGCCTGGCGCACGAGGACCTCGACTGCGCGCTCGTGAGCCACGGCTCCTCCACGGTCCCGCAGTACATCGTGCGCGAGATCAACGAGCTCGGCGGCAAGATCGGCGAGGCGCACGGAATCCCCATCGCCGAGCTTCTGGAGGCCATCCCTGCCGGTATCAACAAGATCAACGTCGATACGGACATCCGCCTCGCCGTCACGCGCAACATGCGCGAGCTCTTCGAGCGCGAGCCCGAGCTCAAGGGGAGCTCGCTTGCGGGCGTGTGGCAGCTGCTCGATGAGAAGCGCGACCAGTTTGACCCGCGCGCCTTCCTGCCGCCGGTGTACGACCTCGTCATGTACGGTACCGTCGCCGACGAGGCGCAGGAAAAGCTCGTGGCCGCCATCGAGGCGGGTGTCAAGGAGGCCGTCGGCACGCTCATCGTGCAGTTTGGCAGCTACGGCAAGGCTCCTCTGGTCAAGGTCGCCACGCTCGACGAGATGGCGGAGCGCTACGCGAAGGAAGGACGGTAGCTTATGGCAGGTAAGAACATCCTCGTCATGCACGGCGGCGGCCCGACCGCGGTCATCAACGCCTCACTTTACGGTATCGTGGCCGAGGGCAAGCAGCATGCCGAGATCGCCCACATCTACGGTGCGCACGGCGGCCCCTCGGGTCTTGTGAACGGCTCCCTCATCGATCTGGGCGCCATGCCCGACAGCGAGCTCGTGCGCCTGCGCGACGCACCGGGTTCCGCCATCGGCACGGGCCGCGACGCGCTCGCCGGCCACTATCCGGCCATGGTGGAGCTCCTCATCAAGAACAACATCGACATCGTCATGCCCACGGGCGGCAACGGCACCATGAACACCTGCGCCCTCTTGCAGGAGGCCGTGAACGAGGCCGGCGCCGACATCCAGGTCATCGGCGTGCCCAAGACCATGGACAACGACATCGCCGAGATCGACCACGCCCCGGGTTACGGCAGCGCCGCCCGCTATGTGGCGCAAAGCGTGGGCGAGGTGTGCGCCGACGTGCACAGCATGCCCATCCACCTGGTGGTGGTCGAGGTCATGGGCCGGTCCGCCGGTTGGGTCGCGGCGGCGAGCTCGCTTGCCGCCTCCTGCGGCCAGGGCGGCCCCGACCTCATCTACATGCCCGAGCGCCCCTTTGACGAGGAGGCGTTCCTGGCGGATTGCCAGCGCGTGATCGACACCAAGCGCGGCGGCGTCATCGTGGCGAGCGAGGGCCTGCACGACGCCGAGGGCAATCCCATCGTCGATCCCATCATGGAGGTCGAGCGCGAGACCTACTTCGGTGACGTGTCCTCACATCTCGCCAACCTCATCGTGGCGAAGCTCGGCTACAAGGCGCGCTCCGAGAAGCCGGGCCTTCTCGGCCGCGCCTCGGTGGCGCTGCGCAGCCAGGTGGACGTCGACGAGGCGGAGGAGGTCGGCCGCGCCGCCGTGCGCGCCGCACTTGCGGGGGAGACGGCGAAGATGGTCGGTATCCAGCGCGTCCCGGGCGATGCGTATGCCATCGAGACGAACCTCATCGACGTGGAGCGCGTGCGCCTCATCGAGCGCTGCCTGCCCGACGCCTTCATCAACGAGGCCGGCAACGGCGTCACCCCGGCGTTTAAGGAGTGGGCGGCCCCGCTCGTGGGCGAGCTGCCGCGCTTCGTGAGCTTCCTGTAGCGATACCGGTGGGGGCGGGCCCGGTATAGGGGCCGCCCCTCCGTCTGAAGGAGCGTGTATGAAACACATCTTTTTGAATCTCAAGCGCTTTGACATCACGCCCGAGCACGGAGGCGTGAACCGCTTGGCTTCCCCCGACGCCTGGGGCGAGGCAGTGACGTCGTCTATTAAGGACGTCTCTGCGCGCTACGCCGATGCGGAGTTTGCCGCCTTTGTGCCGGAGGCGCACCTCATCGGCGCCGTCGCCGGCGCGGCGGGGTCGCCCCTCGGCGTGGGGTGCCAGGGCGTGCACACGGCCGATACCGCCCCGGGCGGCAACTTCGGCGCGTTCACGACGCTGCGCACGGGCAACGCCGTCTCTCAGCTCGGCTGCACTTGGGCGCTCATCGGCCACTGCGAAGAGCGCATGAACCTGCGCGCCATCATGGGCGAGGCGGGTGCCGACGCCGCGGCGGTGGAGGCCGCCGTGAACCGCATCCTCAACCGTGAGGTCAAGGCCGCCCAGGCCGCAGGGTTGAAGGTGCTCTTCTGCATGGGCGAGCGCGAGGAGGAGGTCGACCGCTGGGACGAGGTGCTCGCCACGCAGGTGCGCAAGGGCCTCGAGGGTGTGGACCTCTCCTGCGTGCGCGTCGCCTACGAGCCCGTGTGGAGCATCGGCCCCGGCAAGACGCCGGCGGACGCGCCCTATATCCAGAAGGTCGCCCGCCTCATCAAGGAGACCGTGCCCTGCGTGGACGTCGTCTACGGCGGCGGCCTCAAGGCGGATAACGCCGAGATGCTCGCCGGTATCCCCGAGATCGACGGCGGTCTCATCGCCCTCACGCGCTTCACGGGGGAGATCGGCTTCTATCCCGAGGAGTACGCCGAGATCGTCGATCTGTACATGAACGCCTGCTAGACCCTGCGACCCTAACCGAAAGGACCGACCATGCATCTTGATTTCGAGTACGGCAACGGCATGCTGGGGGCGGAGCTCCCCGATACGACGGACGTCTTCGTCACCGGCGAGACCGTGAAGGACCCCGAGTGCCTGCCGCAGGATTGGGACAGCCTCTACAACGCGACGCTCGAGTCCATCCGCAACCCCATCGGCATGGAGCCGCTCGCCTCCTACGCCGGACCGGGCAAGAAGGTCGTCATCGTCATCCCCGACATCGTGAAGGGCGGCACGCAGCCCACCGCGCACCGCAAGGTCGCCATCCGTGCCTGCCTGGACGAGCTCTTCGCCCACGGCGTCAAGCACGATGATGTGCTTCTGCTCTTCTCCAACGGCCTGCATCCGCGCACCTCGACCGCCGAGGCGAAGCTGATCTTGGGCCTCGACCTCTACAACGAGTTTGAGGGCACGGGCCAGATCACGAGCCATGACTCCGAGGACTACGATCACCTCGTCGACCTCGGCTTCACGCCCCAGGGCGACCACGTCATCATGAACAAGTACGTTTACGATGCGGACATCGCCATCCTCATCGGCCATACGCAGGGCAATCCCTACGGCGGCTACTCGGGCGGTTACAAGCACTGCGCCACCGGCATCACCCACTGGCGCTCGATCAGCGCGCACCACGTGCCGCGCGTCATGAGCCGTCCCGACTTCGTGCCCGTGTCGACCAGCTCGCTCATGCGCGACAAGTTCGACCAGCAGGGTATGTTCATGGAAGAGAAGATGGGCAAGAAGTTCTTCTGCGTCGACGCGGTGCTCGATACCTGGAGTCGCCAGATCGCCATCTTCTCCGGGTATGCGGCAGAGATGCAGCCCATCTCCTGGGCGCTCGCCGACAAGCGCACGTACGTGCACTGGGCGGAGAAGAAGTACGACATCGTGGTCATGGGCATGCCCACGAACTTCCACTACGGCGACGGCATGGGCACGAACCCCATCCAGATGATGCAGGCGGTCTCCGCGCAGGTTATCCGCCACAAGCGCATCCTCTCCGATCACTGCGTGTTTGTGATCGCGAGCTACTGCAACGGGTGGTTCCACGACGAGCGCTGGCCGTACCTGCGCGAGCAGTGGGAGCTCTGGCAGTCCGATAAGATGAACACGCTCGACGAGATGATCGAGTACGGCGAGTACTTCGCCACCAACGAGGAGTACATCCGCAAGTACCGCTTCGCCCATGCGTTCCATCCGTTCCACGGCTTCAGCATGATGACCTGCGGCAACCTGGCCGAGAAGTACCTCTCCGCCACCTATATCGTGGGCGCTCAGAAGCCCGGCATCGCCCGTACCATGGGCCTCAAGACCCGCCCGACCTTCGAGGAGGCCATCGCCGACGCCACGCGCAAGTACACCGACGGCAACCCCAACATCCTGGCGCTGCCGCATGCGTACAACCGCGCCGTGCCGCATCTTTGCATGAAGGACCCGTCGCAGAACAGCACGTTCAGGGACGACGCCCCGGCGCATCCCTGCGGCTGCTAGCACCGCTTCGGCGCCGTCCGGGCGCGAGGTTCTCGAGTCCGGACGGCCTCGCCGCAGGACGGGTGGCGCCGGGGCGCAGCGTCCCGGCGCCACCGCCACGCCGCAGATGGCGACGGCTGCCCCTCGCCCTTCTTCCATCGTTAGGAGCGCCACATGCTCGATTTGAACACCACCTATACGGAGAAGTTCGTCGCGTCCGGAGAGCTCGCTGCCTACGCCGAGGCGCATGCGCACGTGCTCGCGCGCTGCCAGGCGGGAGAGGAGCGCTATGCCGACTCGCAGGGCTGGCTCGAGGTCGACGAGTGGGCCGGTCCCGCGGTGCTTGACCGCACGGAGCGCCTTGCGGCGGAGCTGCGCGCCATCGCCGATACCTTCGTGATCATCGGCGTCGGCGGTTCGAACAACTCCGCCCGCGCCGTCATCAAGGCGCTGCGCCCCGACGGCGCGCGCATCGTGTACGCCGGCAACACGCTCTCCGCCCACGAGCTCAACGGCGTACTCGCCGAGCTCGAGGGGCACGATGTGGTTATCGACTGCATCGCCAAGAACTTCGAGACGCTCGAGCCGGGCTCGTCGTTCCGCTTGCTCCGTCAATACCTCGTCGGCCGCTACGGCAAGGAGGAGGCTGCCCGCCGCATCGTCTGCACGGGCACCATCGGGTCTTCGCTCGAGGAGCTGTGTCGAGCCGAGGG
Source organism: uncultured Coriobacteriaceae bacterium (assembly GCA_963931435.1). Classification (GTDB taxonomy): domain Bacteria; phylum Actinomycetota; class Coriobacteriia; order Coriobacteriales; family Coriobacteriaceae; genus Coprousia. Next base: position 2,074,859 of record OZ007012.1, on the reverse strand, counting down.
CTACACCTTCGTCCCCTTCGCGACCAATGTGGGCGGTCGCTACACGGCGCTCACCGAGGTGCATCTGCTGCCGCTCGCGGTGGCGGGTGCGGACATCCGGGCGCTTGCGGCGGGTGCCAAGCGAATGCAGGAGCAGCTCCGGAAGACAGATGGTCTCGAGAACTCCGCATGGCGCTACGCGTGCCTGCGCAACATCCTGTGGGACCGCGGGTACCGCGTCGAGCTCCTCGGCTTCTTCGAGCCGCGGTTCCGCTGGTTCTCCAAATGGTGGGAGCAGCTCTATGCGGAGAGCGAGGGCAAGGACGGCAAGGGCATCTTCCCGGCGGCGCTCGAGTGCTCCGAGGAGATGCACAGCCTGGGCCAGTACGCGCAGGACGGTACGCACCAGCTGTTCGAGACCTTCATCGACCTTATGGAGCCCGGTGCGGGCGACAGCCTCGTGCTCGGCGGCACCGATGTGGCGGACGCCTTCGGCTATCTCGACGGCAAGGACTTCTGGGATATCAACAAGGCGAGCTTTAACGCCACGCGCGCCGCGCACGCCGAGGTGCTGCCCGTGCTCACGCTCGAGATCGACCGTATCGACGAGGAGCACTTCGGCATGCTGTTCTACTGGTTCGCCTTTGCATGTTATGCTTCTGGCAGTCTGCTGGGCGTGAATCCCTTCGATCAGCCCGGTGTGGAGGCCTACAAGCGCCTTATGTTCGAGGCGTTGGGGAAATAGAGAAAGGACCGTTTGAATGAAGAACGTCAAGCTGCTGTGCGCCGCCGGCACCTCTACGCAGGTGCTCGCTGCCAAGGTTCAGGAGACGGCCGATAAGCTCGGTCTCGAGATGAGCGTCACGGCGGGCCCGGTCGCGGGCTCCGACGAGTCCTGCAAGGACGCCGACCTGCTGCTGCTCACCCCGCAGGTCGAGTTCAAGCTCGATGTGGTCAAGCTCACCTATCCCGACAAGAAGATCGGCGTCATCGACGCCGATGCGTTCACCAGCCTCGATACCGAGGCCATCATCGCGCAGATCAACCAGGAGCTCGGCGCCTAGGGTTTGTCGCGAGGGTACAACTCAGCTCGATGCGAAAGGCATCGCATGGCGGGGCGTGCGAGCGCCCCGCTTGACTTAGAGCCGGCTTCAGGGGCTACGCTTGCCGCCTATGCATGGCGGGCGGCGGCGCATGGGTCGGCGACCCGCCTCAAGGGGCGGTAGGAAGGGAAACGAATGGGAAAGACGCTCTATCTGGATTGCACGAACGGCATCAGCGGCGATATGACCGTCGCGGCGCTGCTCGATGCGGGCGCCAACGAGGCGCGCCTGCGCGATGCGCTCGCGAGCCTGCCGTTGGATGGCTACGAGGTGCGCATAAGCCGCGTCAAGAAGGCAGGTATCGACTGCTGCGACTTCGATGTGGTGCTCGATGAGGCGCATGAGAACCACGACCACGATATGGCGTACCTCCATGGGCGCGACCACGACCATGGTCACTGCCACGGGCATGATCACGCCTGCGACCACCACCACGACCATGGGCACTGCCATGAGGGGCGCACCTGCGACCACGGTCACGACCATGCTCACGAGCACGGCCATCACCACCATCATCACGAGCACCGCGGCCCCGCGGACATCGACGCCATCATCGATGCCGGCCAGCTGGCGCCGCGGGCGCGCGAGCTCGCCCACCGCATGGTGGACGTCATCGCGCATGCCGAGGCCAAGGCGCACGCCGTCCCGCTCGATGAGGTGCACTTCCACGAGGTGGGGGCCGTCGATTCCATCGTCGATATCGTGGCGGTCGCCGTGTGCCTCGACGACCTCGACGTAACCCGCGTCATCGTGCCGCGCCTCGTCGACGGAACGGGTACGATTCGCTGCCAGCACGGCATCATCCCCGTCCCCGTCCCCGCCACGCTCAATATCGTGGAGGCGCACGGGCTGCCGCTCTCGATCGGCGATGTCGAGGGCGAGCTCGTGACTCCTACGGGTGCGGCCATCGTCGCGGCGACGGGGGCGGAGAGGCGGCTGCCGGAGCGGTTCCGCGTCGTGCGCACGGGCCTCGGCGCCGGCAAGCGCACCTACGAGCGTCCGAGCATCCTGCGCGCCATGGTGATCGAAGAGCTCGCGCCTGACGGCGCGCCCGCCGCTGCGGCCACCCACGGCGCGTTTGCGGGCGACCCCGCAGCCGAGCCCACCCTCGGCGCCGATGCGCCCGCGGAGGTCGTGCGCCTCGAATGCGATATCGACGATGCGACGGGGGAGGAGCTCGCCTTCGCCGCCGAGCGCATCCGCGAGGCGGGGGCACGCGAGGTCCACTGGGTACCCGTGTTCACCAAGAAGGAGCGCCCCGCGTGGCAGTTGCAGGTCGTCGTGGCGACACCTGAGCTCGGCGCGGTCGAGCGGGCCATCTTCACCCATACGACCACCATCGGCATCCGTCGCTGGACGTGCGCCCGGACGGTGCTTGCACGCGAGGACATCGAGGTTGCGAGCCCGTGGGGTCCGGTGCGCGCTAAGCGCGCGACGCTGCCGGACGGCACGAGCCGCGTCAAGCCGGAGTTTGCAGACTGCGCCCGCATCGCCCGGACGGAGGGCGTGGCGCTCCGCGAGGTGGTCGAACGGGTTGTCGCCGCGGCATCGACTGTCTAGCGCGCTACCGGTTCCTGCGGGGCAGCCGTTTGCCAGGCAGACCGGGTTCGCGTTGCGTTCGCGCGGCCACCTTGGGTATAAGGCCTGAAGCGATACACCAGGCGCTGCGGGGGGATGTATGAGCGCGGCGAATGAGCGAAGGGAGCGGGATATGTCCCAGAACCAGAAGATGCTCAAGATTATGAGCTTCATCACGTTGGTCGCGGCCTTTGGCATGGCGGCGTATGCGGCGATGTCCATCGCGTTTGCGAACACCTCACCGGGCCTTCTGCTCGCTATCTGCGTCATCGTCCAATGCTTCTTGGACGCCGCGCTCGGCGTATGGGGCATCGGCGCCGCCAACAAGCCGGCGCGCAGCGTCGAGACGCCGTTTGTGGGGCTCAACTGGCTGGCGCTTGTGCTCAACGTGGTCGCGGTGGTGGTCACGGTGCTTATCGGCGGCTTCCCCTGGGCGCCCATCGTAAACGCCATCATCGTGGCGGCGTACTTCTTCTACGCCAGAAACGTCCGCCAAGAGGCGCTCGATTAGCGATTGTCTCTACGAGCTGCTGATGAGGCCCGGTCGCATGACCGGGCCTTTTTCGGTGCAAGTTCGATTGCGCTATGGTGGGGAACCTCCTTTCGCCGACAGTGCGCCTGAGGCTCCGGCACCCGCGCCCGTGCGGGGCCGTTGCGGGTACAATAGCGGCGTTTGGCACCGCATCCGCAGCGGCATAGTGCCCGCTGCGGTGGCGAGCGCATCGCTAGAGGAAGGCTTCCCATGAAGGTTCTCATCGCTTCCGATATCCACGGTTCCGCCTATTGGGCGGAGCACCTCGCCCGGGCGGTCGAGCGCGAGCAGCCGGACCGTATCGTGCTGCTGGGCGACCTGCTCTACCACGGCCCGCGCAACGATCTTCCGCGCGACTATGCCCCCAAGCGGGTCATCCCCATCCTCAACCGCATGGCGGAGGAGGGCGCGCTTATCGCTGTGCGCGGCAACTGCGACGCCGAGGTCGACCAGATGGTGCTCGACTTCCCCTGCATGGCCGATTACGCACCGCTCATCGACGATGCCGGGCGCGAGCTGTTCTGCACGCACGGGCACGTGTTCGGCGCCGGGTTCCACAACAGCGTCGACAACCTGCCCGCGCTGCCGGAGGGCTCGGCCATCGTCTACGGGCACACGCACGTGAAGGTTTCCGAGCCCGTGCCCGGACGTCCGGACATCTGGGCGTTCAACCCCGGCAGCGTCTCCATCCCCAAGGACGGCACGCACAGCTACGGCATCTACGAGAGCGGCGGGCCCGTGGCGGAGGCGTTCCGCCACGTGGTCCTCGAGGAGGCGTGAGGCATGCGCGACCGTTCGACCCGCGCCGATGCGCGCGACGCCTTCGACGCGCTCACCGAGACCATCTGGCGCCTGCGCCAGCCCGATGGCTGTCCATGGGACCGCGAGCAGACGCATGAGAGCATCGCCTCCAACATGATCGAGGAGGCCTATGAGGCGGTCGACTGCATCGAGGCGGGCGACGCCGCCCACCTGCGCGAGGAGCTCGGCGACGTGCTCATGCAGGTCATGCTGCATGCGCAGATCGCCGCCGACGAGGGCGCCTTCACCATCGCCGACGTGGTGGGCGAGCTCAACGAGAAGCTCGTCCGCCGGCACCCGCACGTCTTCGGCGCGCAGGCGGGCGCGCAAAGCGCGGACGAGGTGCTCGACATCTGGGACCAGGTGAAGCGCGCGGAGCGCGCGGCGGCCGGCATCGCCGTGGACGTGGATGCAACGGCCGGGTCCGCGGCTGCTGGTGCGGACGCGGGCGCGTCTGGTGCCGGGGCCGGGTTGGAGGCCGACGCAGCCGCTGGCTCCGGCGCTCCCGGCAGCGGCGCCGAGCCGCGCGCCGATGCGCCCGCCCCCTCGCGTCCGGTCGGCCTGCTCGACAGCGTGCCCAAGGCCTTTCCGGCGCTCATGCAGGCGCAGAAGGTTTCCAAGCGGGCCGCCAAGGCGGGCTTCGAGTGGGAGACCGTCGAGGACGTGTGGGCGCAGGCCGCTTCCGAGCGCGCGGAGTTCGAGGCCGAGGAGCCGGGCAGCGACGCACGCGAGCTGGAGTTCGGCGATATGCTCTTCGCTCTCGTGAACGTGGCGCGCCGTGAGGGGATCGACGCCGAGCGGGCGCTCCGCCGGAGCACGGCAAAGTTCCGGCGGCGCTGGGCGGGTGTGGAGGACCTCGCGTGGCGCCGCGGCGCGGCGGCCGAGGACCTCTCGACCGACGAGCTCAACGAGCTGTGGGACGAGGTCAAGCGCGCCGAGCGCTCCTGAGCGCCGTGAAGAATCATCCATCGAGGTTAAATGTGTCCATCCCGTATCCGATCGGGTAGACGCCGATGCGCCGCTTGTGCTACCAGCGTTTTTTCCGAGCGCCATCAGGGGTGTATTCAACGTCCCCTCTTTTGCGCACATTTAACCTCGGTGAGTTGTCTGAAGCGCACCGGTGCATTTCCGACGTGCCGTATAGCAATTGTGGAAACGGGCATACGATAAAAAGTTCGGTATGGCTAACCGTATGAAAGGAGCTCGTGATGAGCGAGATTCTGGATGTCTACGGCCGCGAGGTGCTCGATTCGCGCGGCAATCCCACGGTGGAGGTCGAGGTCGTGCTCGACGACGGCTCGTTCGGCCGCGCGATGGTGCCCTCGGGCGCCTCGACCGGCGCCTTCGAGGCGGTCGAGCTGCGGGACGGTGACAAGGGCCGCTACCAGGGCAAGGGCGTGACCCGCGCCGTCGACCACGTCAACAAGGAGTGCGCCGACGCCGTCATCGGCATGGACGCCTTCGACCAGCGCGCCGTCGACGCCGCCCTGATCGCAGCCGACGGCACGCCCAACAAGGGGAACCTGGGGGCGAACGCCATCCTGGGCGTCTCGCTCGCCGTTGCGCGCGCGGCGGCGCAGTCTGCCGACCTCGAGCTTTTCAGCTACCTGGGCGGCGTCAACGCCCATACCCTCCCCACCCCCATGATGAACATCCTGAACGGCGGCGTGCACGCCGACAACAACGTCGACTTCCAAGAGTTCATGATCATGCCGGTGGGCGCCCCCTCCTTCGCCGAGGGCCTGCGCTGGTGCGCCGAGGTCTACCACACGCTCAAGTCCGTGCTGAAGGACTCCGGTCACGCGACGGGCGTGGGCGACGAGGGCGGCTTCGCCCCCGACCTTGCCACCAACGAGGAGCCGCTCGAGTACATCGTGCGCGCCATCGAGGCGGCGGGCTACACCCCCGGCGGCGATTTCATGATCGCGATGGACCCCGCCACCACGGAGCTCTACGACGCCCAGCGCAGCGTGTACGTGCTGGCGGGCGAGGGCCGCGAGCTAACGACCGACGAGATGATCGACTACTGGGCCGATCTGGTGGAGCGCTACCCCATCATCTCCATCGAGGACGGCCTGGCCGAGGAGGACTGGGACGGCTGGGTCAAGCTCACCGAGCGCCTGGGCAAGAAGGTGCAGCTGGTGGGCGACGACCTCTTCGTCACCAACACCGAGCGCCTCAAGAAGGGCATCGAGCTGGGTGCTGCCAACGCCATCCTCGTGAAGGTCAACCAGATCGGCACGCTCACCGAGTCGCTCGAGGCGATCGAGATGGCCAAGCGCGCGGGCTACGCGTGCATCGTGAGCCATCGCTCGGGAGAGACCGAGGACACCACGATCGCGGACATTGCCGTGGCGACCAACGCCGGCCAGATCAAGACCGGCGCCCCCTGCCGGAGCGACCGCATCGCCAAGTACAACCAGCTGCTGCGCATCGAGGACGGGCTCTTCACCTCGGCGGAGTACGCTGGGAGGAGCGCCTTCTACAACCTGCGGTAGAGCGGTTTGCCGCGAGGGTTTTGATCCTGCCGCCGCGATCCGGTTCCGGGTCGCGGCGGCGGTGCGGGCGGCGCCGGGACGGGCCCGTGCCGATTGTGCGAAGCGCGCGGGCTCGCGTCCCGGCGCGGGCGCGCGTGGCATAATGGGCTTGCGCATACACACCTCAACCGCATAAGGCGCCCATGAGCTTACTTCGCAACAATCCGTCTTCCGGCTCCGCCGCTCGCCGCCGCGCGTCCGATCCCGACGCGACGGGGGACCTCTCCCGCGCGCGCTTGCGGGCCGCCGACACGGGCTTCGGCGCCCGACCGCGCCCGCGCGCCGGCTTCAGCGCCGCGGCGCCCGCTGCCGCGGCGGCTGCTGCGGCGGGCCCTTCGTTCCGCTCCCGGGGCGGCCGGCGCGAAGCCGCAGGGGAGCCTTTGCGCTCGACCGGCAGGCAGAGGCCCGACGCGGCGCGCGGCGGACGCACCTCTGCGCGCGATGAGGCAGCGCGCGACGGCTCGCCGGCGCGTTCGCGGAGCTCGGCGCGCGCCCGTGCAGGGCGCGGCGCCGATCTGATGCGCTACGCGGCCGACAACAGCGTCGTGCGCGCCATCCACGGGTTCACGACAGGGCCCTACCGCTGGGCTTTCTACCTGGCCGTATGCGCCGCGGTGGTGCTGGGCGTCTACTTCCCCGTGCGCGACCTGTACGTGGCATACCGCACGGGTGACATCCTGGAGCGCCAGCTGGCGATCCGCGAGCAATACAACGAGTCCCTTCAAGACGATGTCGACAAGCTCCTCTCGGTCGAGGGAATCGAGGAGACCGCGCGCGAGGAGCTGGGGCTGGTGATGCCCGGCGAGCAGGCCATCGACGTCATCGGTCTGGACGACGATGCCTCCGATGCGGATGCCGGAAAGAGCTCGGGCGACGCGGAAGGGGAGGGTTCCGATGCGGGCGCCGATGACGCCGCCGACGCGGATGCCTCAGACGCAGACGCCTCCGACGCGGGAACAGACCCGGCCGACGCGGTCGATAACGGCACGCCCTCATCCGACACCTCCCAAGAACCAACGACGTCCGCCGAGGTCGAGGCGGCCGAGAAGGCCGCTGCTGCCGAGGCTCCCTGGTACATCAAGGCCCTCGATGTCCTCTTCTTCTTCGATGGGGCCGCCGGGCAGAAGGTGGTTTCCACAGGGCAGTGACCGCTGGCGCGGGGCGGGCCCGCCGCCGCGCGTTCGCGTAAGATGGGGTGGATGCAAACAACCCGAGATGAAGGCGGAGGCGCATGATGACGAGCGAGAGGGCGCAGGGTACGGCGGCGTCGGACACGCGGGAGCGGATGACGCGCAAGGTGGCTGCCATCGACCTCGGCACGGTGTCCTCGCGTCTGGCGCTTGCCGAGGTTGCCGGCGCGCAGGTTCTGCGCACCGAGAAGCGCACACAGATAACCGATCTGGGGCGCGGCGTCGACGCGACGGGCCTCTTTTCCGAGGACGCCATCGAGCGCGTCGTCGAGGCGTGCGCGGGCTTCGCGGCGGAGGCGCGCGCGTTCGGTGCGGAATGCGCGTGCACGACGCTCACGAGCGCCGCCCGCGACGCCTGCAACGCGGGCATCCTGCTGGAGCGCCTGCGCACGCTGGGACTCGACCCCCAGGTCATTCCCGGCGAGGTGGAGGCGCGCCTCACGTTTCTCGGGGTGGCGCGCGACTTCGCGGGCGAGCGCATCGCGGTGGCGGATTCGGGCGGCGGATCGACCGAGATCGTGGTGGGGAGCTTCCGGTCGGCGGCCGCGGATGCGCCGGGCGCCCTGGAACTCGACCGGCTGGCATCGCTCGACATCGGCTGCCGGCGCGTGACGGACCGCTTCCTGGCGGGTGATCCGCCGCGTGGCGCCGACATCCTGCGCGCGGGCCGATGGGCTGCCGAGCAGTTCGCCGCCTATTGGAGCGACCTGTCGGATCGTCCCGATCGGCTGGTCGCCGTGGGGGGCACCGTCACCACGCTCGTGGCGCTCACGCAGGGGCTCGTGCCCTACGACGCCTCGTTCGTCCATCTGCATAGCCTGAGCGCGCTCGAGGTCGAGCGCGCGATCGACCGCATGCGCAAGCTGCCTGCCGCGGCCATCGCTGAGCTGCCGGGCATCCAGCCCAAGCGCGCGCCGGTGATGCTCGCCGGCGCCGTGATCATCCGCGAGCTCATGCGCGCGGGCGGGTACGGTGAGCTCACCGTGAGCGAGAACAGCCTGCTCGCGGGCGCCGTGTCTACGATGGGCGAGGTGCTTGCTGGTGAGACGCCGTCGGCGGGATGGACGCCGCGGCTCTCGCATGCATGGTAGGGGCGGTGGGACTCGAACCCACAATCCCGAAGGCCGAAGATTTTAAGTCTCCTGCGTATGCCAATTCCGCCACGCCCCCGTGAGGACCAGTCTATCAGGTTTTGGCGAACGGGGCGCGCCGGGCGAGCGAGGGCGCGGCTGGCGGGCCGTGCGCGGCGGGGCGCGCCGGGCATGGCATGGGGCTGCGGGGCGCGGGGTATGGCCGTGCGCGGGCCGAGCGGGTAAACTTAAGGGAGCCGGATACCCGAACTCCAAGAGGAGGCGTTTATATGAAGAAGATCGTGCTGGCGTGCGGTGCGGGCGTCGCCACGTCGTCCGTCGTCGCGCAGAAGGTCGCGGCCCTGCTCGACGCCCAGGGCATGGAGGGCTCGTACGAGATCGTGCAGTGCGCGCTCAGCGAGGCCAAGGACGCCTGCGTCGACGCCGACCTGCTCATCGCGACTACCGTGGCTCCGGGGGACCTCGCCTGCCCCTACGTAAACGGCGTGCCGTTCCTGACGGGCATCGGGCGCGCTGCCGCCGAGCAGGAGGTTCTCGACGCCCTGGCGTGAGCGGGCGCGTCAAAATAGTTCTTGCACGGTCGGGGCGCGTGCGTTAAGATGAATCCCGCATTTGGGTGATCCAAATGAACGCGGGCGTGGCGGAATTGGCAGACGCGTATGGTTCAGGTCCATATGGGGGCAACCCCATGAAGGTTCAAGTCCTTTCGCCCGCACCACCAAATGTTGAAGGCCCCGGCGACGGGGCCTTTTTCGTAGCGCGCTGGGGTATCGGCGCCCGTCTTGGTAGGAGGTCGGCATGTCGTACCTGCCGGTCATCATCGCCGTGCTCGCCGCGGCGCTGGTCATCTCGCTGGTGCTCTCGTTTCTGGGCGTGGTGCTCGTGGGCGCGCTGCGCCTGCTGCCCGTGGTGTTCGTCGCGCTGCTGCTCATGGTCCTTCTGGGCAAGATCAAGATCAACGGCACCCGCGACGACCGCCGCGATCGCTGGTTCGACGAGTAGGCGGCGCCCGGCCCGGGCGGGCGCGTCGGTGGCGCCCACGCGGGCCGGGGGCTTCCGGTTTCCGAGTCTCGGGGTCCCTGGGCGGGGCCGCATGAGAGGGGTTGCATGATGGATAGGCAAGGCGTCAAGATCGGTTTCATCGGGTTCGGCAACATGGCGAGCGCCTTGGCGGATGGCTGGATCGCCACCGGGGCGGTCGAGGCGGGGGACATGGTCGCCTGCGCCGGGCACTACGAGGCGCTCGTCGAGCGCACCGCGGTGCGCGGCATGGCGGCGGCGCATGATGCGGCCGAGGTCGTCGCGGCGGCCGACCTGGTGGTCGTCGCCATCAAGCCGCACCTCATCGCGGACGTGCTCGGGCCCTTGGCGCCGGAGCTCGGCGCCAAGCCCGTGCTCTCGGTCGCGGCGGGCTGGGATTGCGCCCGCTACGAGGCGCTGCTTCCGGGCGCGCATCATCTCTCGACCGTGCCCAACACGCCGGTCGCCATCGGCGAGGGCGTGATCGCCTGCGAGCGCGTTCACACCCTCACGCCCGACGAGCGCGCGCTCATGCAGGGGCTCCTCGAGGCGGTCGGAACCGTGGTCGAGGTCGAGAGCCGTCTGCTCTCGGTCGCCGGCACGGTGGGGGGCTGCGGACCGGCGTTCATCGCCATGGTGATCGAGGCGTTGGGAGACGCCGCGGTGAAGCACGGCATCCCACGCGCCGACGCCTACCGCATGGTGAGCCAGATGGTCGCCGGCACCGCCAAGCTGCAGCTCGCTACCGGCCAGCATCCCGGGGTGATGAAGGACGCCGTGTGCTCGCCGGGCGGCACCACCGTCCGGGGCGTCGCGGCGCTCGAGCGCGCGGGCGTGCGCTCGGCCTTCATCCAGGCCATCGATGCCATCGAGGGCTGATCGGGGCGGCGCTTGCCGCCGCCTGCTCGCTGGCGCCCGGTATCGGTCTCTTGGCCGGAACCTTGCATGCCCTTGATGGCATCGGGGTAGAAGGCTGGTATTCTTGAGGCACCATCTTGGCCTGAAGGGGGTCGCTTTCATGTTTGGGTTCCTGGTATTCCTCATCGTGTTCATCGTCCTCGTCGTGCTCATCCTGGTGAACGCGCTGTTCGTGGTGAAGCAGCAGCACGCCGTCATCATCGAGCGCCTGGGCAGGTTCAACAAGATCGTGGGCTCGGGTCTGCACGCCAAGATTCCGCTTATCGACCGCAAGGCGGCGACGGTGTCGCTGCGCACCATGAAGAACGGGTTCGACATCGACGCCAAGACCGAGGACAACGTCACCATCGGGCTCGAGGTCTCCGCGCAGTACCACGTGAGCTACGACATGGGCGTCGGCCCGGCCGATTCGGGCGTCTACAAGAGCTACTACATGCTGCAGCAGCCGGTGGCGCAGATGCGCGACTTCATCACCGACGCGCTGCGCAGCTCGATCCCGGTCTACACGCTCGACGAGGTCTTCGCCAAGAAGGACGACATCGCCAAGGACGTCAACGCCACCGTGTCCGAGCAGATGGCCGCCTACGGCTTCACGCTCGTCTCGACGCTCATCACGCGCATCGCGCTGCCGGCCGAGGTCGAGGACTCCATGAACCAGATCAACGCCGCCCAGCGCACCAAGGCCGCCGCGCAGGATCTGGCCGAGGCCGACCGCATCCGCCGCGTCACCGAGGCGCGCGCCGAGGCCGAGGCCATGGAGAAGGCGGGCGAGGGCATCGCCAACCAGCGCAAGGCCATCGCGGTGGGCATCAAGGACTCGCTCGAGACCATCCAGGAGACGGGCGTCACCAACGACGAGGCCAACCAGCTGTTCATGTACACGCAGTGGACCGAGATGATGACGGAGTTCGCCAAGACCGGCAAGAGCTCCACGGTGGTGCTGCCGGCCGATTTCAAGGCGAGCGCGTCGATGTTCGAGCAGATGCTCGCCGCCAGCGAGGCGAACGAGCAGGGCAACGTCCCGCCCGTGCCGCCGCAGGCTTAGGAGGGGCCGCCGCGCCGGGCGCCTGCGGGTCTTGCGGGGCCGGGCGCTCCGGTGAGGTTTCCAGGATCCAGGCGCCGCCGCGTCGTTTGGGGCGCGGCGAAGCGCCTCGGCAGGAGAGATTGGTGATCGCGGACCGGCTGCGTGCGGCCGGTCCGCTGCGTTTCAGGCGTGCCGGCGCGTTGCGCCCCGGCTGCCTGAGGTGAGGGGGAATCGGCATGTCGTCTCGTTCCGTCGCCCGGTGCGGGCTGTGCTGCGCGCTGCTCGCGTGCAGCGCGTGGATCTCCATCCCGTTCGGGCCGGTCCCCTTCACGCTGCAGACGCTCGTCATCATGCTTCTGCCGCAGATCATGCCGGCGCGCGAGGCGCTCATGACCGTGGCGGCCTACGTCCTTCTGGGCTGCGCGGGCCTGCCGGTGTTCTCCAGCTTTCAAGGGGGAGCCGGCGTGCTGCTCGGCCCCACGGGTGGGTTCATCTGGGGGTTCGTGGTGAGCATGGTGCCGGGTGCCGCCCTCATGCGCGCCCGGCGGCTGCCGGCCGCCCTGCGCACCGTGGCGGGCGCGGTGGTGCTCCTGGCAATCTGCTACGCGCTGGGCACCCTGCAGCTCATGGTGGTTTCGGAAATGGATCTGCCCGCTGCGCTCGCGGCGGCGGTGCTGCCCTTCATCGTGCCCGACCTCGCCAAGATGGCGGCGAGCATGGTGCTGGCGTCGGCCATCAACCGCGCGTTGGCGACGGCGTAGGCGCCTGCTGGACGGCGCGGGCGCCTACGCCGTTCGCCGGGCTCCGAGCTCCGCTTCGTCATCGTTCTCGTAGTATTACAAGGCGGACGAGAGAATCTCCTCTTGGAGGTCGGTGAGGTCCATCTCAAGGGTGATGTCCGAGCCGTCCTGCGCGGCGGTTCCCGTGAAGTCGGCGCTCCGATAGATGTCCGAAGGCTCGACCTCGGCCTTCAGCCGCTCCAGCTCGGCGGCGATCAGCTCGGGATCGCCCGCCTCGAGCGGGTGGTCGTAGGAGTCGTAGCCCAAGTCGTAGTAGATGTAATCGGACAGATCGTAGAGCAGGTCGTTCAGCGTGGGCATCTGGATGTCGACGTAGACGGTGCCCTCGAGCGAGAACCCATCGCTTGCCGGATCGACATAGGCGTAGACGCTTTCCACCTGGTAGGTCATCTGCGCGAACTGCCAGCGCACGAACGCCTCCGCATCGACGCCCATCTCGGCGGGCGTGAGCTCGTAGTAGCTCTGGAAGGTGTCCTCGACCTGCTCGACGCCGCGCGCGACGAGCTCAGCGTCTCCAGCGGCGATGCGCGCGAGCAGGTCCTCCACCTGCTCGGTCGCCAGGGCCTCGCTTTCGTCCTCGATCTGGTACTCGAGGTCGTAGTCGTAATCATCCCCATAGGAGTCGTAGGCGGTATCGGAGTAGCCGTCGTATCCGGAATCCCCCTCGAAGATGTCGTCGATCAGGGCAGAGCAGCTCGAGGCGATGAGCCCCAAGACGTTCGCGGAGATCGAGAAGAAGATGATGGCGGCGATGATGCAGCCGATGCGGTTGCGGCGGCGGTGCCCCTGCTGGGGTGCTGGCATGCCGGCGGGACGGCCGTTGCGGGTGAGCTTGGGCGGCTGGTAGTCCTCCGGCGGCTCCGCGGGGGCACGGTAGCCCTCCTGCACGCCATGGAGGGTGGCGCCCGTCTGGGAGGCGCCGGCATCGATTGGACCCGAAGCCGATTCGATCGGCTGGGAGTCGTTTGCAGAGCTCGGCTTCGGAGCGCGCTTCTTGGAGCTCAGGTGCGCGCGATGGTGGAAGTGGCCGGGTTCGCGCCGCTCGTTGCGCCGCGCGATGCGCTCGATGCCGTCGAAGGAGTCGCGCGATGCGCCCGCGGAGTCCGGCGCGGGGGACATGTCGGGCTCGCCGCCCGGCATGATGGGGTCGGGCGCGTTGAAGGGGTCGGTTGCAGAGGCGTCGGTGCCGAAGGTGCGCTTCCAGTTCATGGTCAACCCCTTTTCATGCTCGGGAGGGCGCTACAGGACCCAGCCGTCCTCGTCATCTGCCGTCGAAGGGCCCCGATCGACGTAGATCTTATGGGTGCGCTTCTCGAGCAGCGCGGCGGCCAGAGCGATGATCACGATGCCGCCGAAAAACAGCACGGCCAAGCCCTCGCGCGTCCCAAACAAAAAGCTGAAGAATTCATCCATCGAAGCGGTTCTCGTCTTTCCATCGGAGGTTGCATCGGTATAAGTATATACTTGCCACAGCGTAGGCGCGTGTAAAGCCTTTGCACGCGCTGTCAGGGAAACCGGAGGCATCATGCTGGATATCAAGTTCGTTCGCGAGAACCCGGAGGCCGTCGACGCCGCCATGGCGGCGCGCCAGACCACGTGGGACCGCGAGCTGTTCTTCGCGCTCGACGACGAGCGCCGCGCCGTCATCACCGAGGTCGAGGAGCTGCAGGCCACGCGCAACGCCGAGTCCAAGAAGATCGGCCAGCTCATGCGCGAGGGCAAGCGCGACGAGGCCGAGGCCGCCAAGGAGGCCGTGCGCCAGGTGAACGAGAAGATCGACGGCCTGGCCCAGCGCCGCAGCGATCTGGAGGCGCGCCAGTACGATTTCATGGCGCATCTGCCCAACCTCCCCTATGAGGCCACGCCCGTCGGCAAGGACGAGACCGAGAACCCCGAGCGGCGCCGCTGGGGTACCCCGCGCGACTTCGCGGCCGAGGGCTTCGAGCCCAAGGCGCATTGGGACCTGGGCACCGATCTGGGCATCCTCGATTTCGAGCGCGGCGCCAAGCTCGCCGGGGGGCGCTTCACGGTGCTCGCCGGCGCCGGTGCGCTGCTCGATCGCGCGCTCGAGAACTTCTTCCTGAACACGCATATCGCGCGCGGATTCAAGGAGTTCGGCATGCCGGTCGTGGTGAACCGCAACATCATGTTCGGCACCGGCCAGCTGCCCAAGTTCGAGGATGACGCCTACCACGTGGGCGATGACCAGTTCCTCATCCCCACGGCCGAGGTCGTGCTCACCAACCTGCATTCCGGCGAGGTGCTCGATGCCGCCGATCTGCCGCTGCGCTACACCGCGGGCACCCCGTGCTTCCGCGAGGAGGCGGGCAGCGCCGGGCGCGATACGCGCGGCATCATCCGCCAGCACCAGTTCACCAAGGTCGAGATGGTCAAGTTCGCCAAGCCGGAGGAGTCCGACGCCGAGCTGGAGAGCATGACGGCCGAGGCCGAGTACCTCCTGCAGCAGCTGGGGCTGCCCTACCGCGTGATCAGCCTGTGCACGGGCGACCTGGGCTTCTCGGCGCGCCAGACCTACGACATCGAGGTGTGGCTGCCCAGTTACAACAGCTACAAGGAAATCTCGAGTTGCTCCAACTGCGGTGATTTCCAAGCGCGGCGCGCGCAGATCAAGTATCGCGACCCCGAGCACTTCAAGGGCACGCGCTTCGTGCACACGCTCAACGGCTCGGGTCTGCCCACCGGGCGCACCATGGCGGCCATCATGGAGAACTACCAGAACCCGGATGGCACCATCACCGTACCCGAGGTCCTGCGCCCCTACATGGGCGGCATGGAGGTCATCGGCGCGTAGGCCGGGTGCTTCCGAACGCAACGTCGGGCCCTTGGCCCCTCCCCTCAGAGACGAGCGCTTCGCTCGTTGCACGATCGTCTCTGAGGGGAGGGCCAAGGGCCCTTTGTTGTGTAAGAGCGGATAGGGGCGGTGCTCGGTGCGTTGGGAAACGGGGCGCATCTTCGTGTGCGTTGAGGGCGACTCTTGCTGACGCTGGGCTTCTGAATGGCGTGTACGACGCCTCATGGGCCTATCGCCGGCATGCGGGCGCCCTCGCCGCCGGCGACGATGGGGGCGGCGTCTCCCGGCACCTCGGGACGCGACGCTAGCGTCCCCAGCGCTCGAAGAAGGCGAGGGCGTTTGCATAGCAGAGCTTGCGGGTGACCTCGCTGCCGAACCGCTGCTCCAGCTGCTGCTGGAAACCGGGCATCTGCGCGGCCGTCGCGATGCAAGGTGGGGTGTCGCAGCCGTCGAAATCGCTGCCGAGCGCGATTACGTCCTCCCCGTCCAGCTCAAGCCAGTGGTCGATATGGCGAGCGATGTCGTCGAACGAGGGCGCCCGTCCCGGGGCGTCATCGCTGAGGAAGATGTCGCAGTAGTTGAGCCCCACGATTCCGCCGCGATCGCGGATGCGGGCGAACTGAGCGTCGGTCAGGTTGCGCGGGTGGCCGCAGACGGCGCGGCTGTTGGAGTGGCTGGCGACGAAGGGTCGTGACGCGCGCCGCTCGACCTCGGCGAAGCAGCGGTCGTTGAGATGCGACACGTCGAGCACCATGTGTGCGGCCTCCATGCGCCCGAGTGCCTGGAGGCCGAGCGGGGTGAGGCCCTGTTCCTCCGCATCATGCCCGCTCGCAAGGGGTCCGGGCGCGTTCCAGCTGAGCGATGACATGAACACGCCGGCGTCGGCGAGCTCGTCCACGAGGCCCAGATCGCAGGCGAAGAGGCGGGCGTTCTCGATGGTGCGTACGGCGACAAGACCGTCCGCGTCCAGCGCGGGCCGGATATCGGCTGCGCTGCCAACGAGCACCGCGGAGGCGCTGTTGAGTCCAATCTGGCGCTCCAGGTAGCTGCTGACGTGCGCGTAGAAGGCACGTGCCTGGTCGGGTTCGAGTTCGTCGGGGATGAAGCAGGCGAAGCACTGCGCCCAGGGCGTGGAAGCGATCCTTTCCAGCGAGACGCTGCAGCGGTTGCGCGCGAGTTCGCTCGAGGCGGCGGGATCGTTCTCATCGCCCGGGCCGTAGGCCTCGCTGCCCAAGATGGCCTTGAGGGTGCTCGGCAGCGTGTGCCACGCCAGGCGGTCGGCGGTGTCGCAGTGCAGGTCGAAGACGGGGTAGGACATGGTTGCTCCTTCTGGGCGCTTTCGATTAAGCTTCTGATGCGCGCGGACGGCGTCCGCGTCCTCGCCGTGTCACATCTCGGCTGGTGGCGCCCGTCGCGCGCGGATGGATTGACGCCCTCCCGCATGTGCGACTCGCGGGCACGCCGGCGCCCGCTGCATGTGGACGAATCGCCAACGTGGGCGGGATCATCCGCCAGGGCCGAGTGGTGCTCATCGCGCGCGAGCGGAGCCTTGGGGCCATTGTATGCCGCCAGTGGCCCGTCGCGCCCCTCAGAATCTTTTTTTGAAAAAGTGCTTGACGAACCCTGGAGCCGGTGCGATTATATTCCTTGCGCTGCGGCATTAGCTCAGCTGGATAGAGCGTTTGACTACGAATCAAAAGGTCGTAGGTTCGAATCCTACATGCCGCACCACAGGATCGCAAGACGGGGGCCGCTGGTCCCCGTTTTTGTTTTGCATGGTGCATGCGCGTTGCGTCGCGGCCGCGTCATAGGGTCCGGTGCCGATTCCGCGTGCACGGACGGGCGATCGGGCGCCGGTCGATCACGAACCCGCCGATGTGTGCGCGCGATAAAACTTGTTCGGCCGGCTTGTCCCGGCAGGGGAAAGTACGGTATCATTCTTGACTGCTCACGGAGAGCTGACCGAGAGGCCGAAGGTGCTCGCCTGCTAAGCGAGTATTCCCCCAAAGGGAATCTGGGGTTCGAATCCCCAGCTCTCCGCCAGCCGAAAGCACAAGCCCGTTTCCCCTTGGGAGACGGGCTTTTTGCTGCCCAGTGCGGGGAGTCGAACCCGTAGGGCCCCTTGCGGCTTATAGGACAAAATGTGTGTCCGCTTCTGGGGCATCG
Organism: uncultured Coriobacteriaceae bacterium; assembly: GCA_963931435.1. GTDB lineage: Bacteria > Actinomycetota > Coriobacteriia > Coriobacteriales > Coriobacteriaceae > Coprousia. Next base: position 2,057,308 of record OZ007012.1, on the reverse strand, counting down.
ACGCAGGTCGATGCCCCTTTTCCATGCGTTTAAATCTGCGGGGCGAATTTAACCACTCGGACAGAAAGTGTGTCCGGATTCGCACCTTCCCCGACGCTCCTATTGTTTGTCAACCGCTAATCAGCCGGAATCGGGAACCCGTCCTCGACCCAGGAGCGGTACCGCTCGCGCATTGACGGGCTCCCGCCCCTCCCGAGCTCGATGAGCGAGATGAGCCCCTTTGAGACCCCGAGCGCCTCGCCGGCCGCCTCCTGGCTGATCCCCGCGGCCCTCCTCGCCGACCTGAGCCCGCCCGCGTCGAAGCGCGGGCCGGAGCTCCGCGGGCCCGTGAGCGCCCGGTACGCCTCGCGGGCTATGTAGCGCTTGAGGCATCGCATTATCTCCCTGTCGGAAAGCCCCTCAGACCTGCGCCTCGCCGCGTAGGCCGCGGTCCTCGGGTCGTGGTCGAGCCTGTGGCGGGCGATCTGGTGGAGGGCGCTGTTGGCCCTGCGGTCGCCTCCCCGGTTGAGGCGGTGCCGCGCGGTCCTGCCGCTCGAGGCCTCGACGGGGGAGGCCCCGCAGAGGGCGGCGAAGGCGGCCTCGGAGGCCATCCTCTCCGGGTTGTCGCCGGCCGCGACGGCGAGCCGGGCGGCGCTCACGGGCCCGCAGCCGTACATGGAGAGCAGCGCGGGGCAGCCCCCGCGGACGAGGCCCTCTATCTCCGCGAGGAGCCGCGCGGCGGCTGCGCGCGACGCCCGCCAGCTCTCCGCGAGGGCCCGCACGGCCCGCAGCGCCGACGCCGCGACCGGGTCGCCCGGGTCGCCCATCCCGAGCGCGGCGGGCATCGCGCGGTCGGCGCGCATGCCCCTCAGGGGGCCGGCGACCTCCTCGGGGGCGGACCTGGCGATGGCGATGGCGGCGTTGGCGGCGGCGGTCGCCGACGCCACCAGCCGGTCGCGCGCCGCCAGCAGCGCGCGCACGGACTCGACCCAGCCGTCGCGCGACTTGGGGACCGAGAGGCCCTCGCCCGAGAGCGCCTTGCGCGCCGCGCGCTCGGCGTCGACGGGGTCGCTCTTCCTCGAGCCCCGCGGCCTCCTCCTCTTCTCCGGCTGCAGGACCTCCCAGACCGGCAGCCCGAGCTCGGAGAGCCTGCGCGCCAGCCCCGCCCCGTAGGTCGCGGTGCCCTCGACGCCGATCGCGATGGGCTCGCCGGCGCCGGCGACCGCCGCGGCCAGCGCGTCGTAGCCCTCCGGCGTCGCCGGGAACGCCTCCGACAGCAGGGGCCTCCCCACCGCGTCGAGCACGCACAGCCAGTGCGCATCCGCGTGCGTGTCCACCCCCGCGAAGACCGCCCCCTCGGGCACGTCGCCGTGATTGACCCTCATGCTCGTCTCCCTCCCGTCGCGGATCGTGCGCGCCCTGCGGGCGGGGCAGACAATGCACTGGCGGGAGCGCTACAATGCGGGTGTGTTCGGGTCCGCGGCAGCGCTCAGGCTCCTATCAGGTCATGCGGCCGCCCGAGGGCCCGGTGCGCGGCGCGGGACAGGTCGGTTTGAGGGCGGCCCGCGAGGGGCGCCAGCAGGTAGATGGGTCACCGCGCCGCGTACCGACATGGTATCCGCCGGATGGCGGAAGGACCACACCGCAAATTATCAGTGCAGGTAGATGACTGAAAATCAGGCCGTTAAAATCCCGATTTCCGAGGAGCTGGGGATGAAGGCGGTCAGGTGCCCCTCATGCGGGGCTGCGATGAAGAGGAACGGGAGGACGAGCGCGGGGTCCCAGCGATGGAGGTGCAAGGCGTGCGGGGCCTCGAACACGGTCTCCTACGACGACGCGGCGGCGAGGCTCGGGGAGTTCCTGGCGTGGCTCACCTCCAAGGACACGCAGCTCTCGATGCCCGGCCAGGGCAGGACGTTCAGGAGGAGGACCGCCGGGTTCTGGCGCGTCTGGCCCATGCCCGAGCCGACCGGGGAGGTGCACCGGGTGCTCTTCGTCGACGGGATATGGCTCGCCCGCGACCTCGTCGTGCTGATCGCCTACGACGGCGAGCACGTCGTCTCGTGGTACATGGCCCAGGCCGAGACCTCGAGGGCCTGGGAGGCCCTGATGGCGCCGATCCCGGCCCCGGACGTGGTGGTGTGCGACGGCGGGACGGGCTTCGAGGGGGCGAGGCGCCGCTCCTGGCCCCGCACGCGCGTGCAGAGGTGCCTCTTCCACGCGTTCTGCCAGGTCAAGCGCTGCACCACGACGAGGCCGAGGCTCCAGGCGGGCAGGGAGCTCTACGCGCTCGCGCTCGAGCTCATGCACCTGGACACCCTCCGCCAGGCCGACTGGTGGGTCGAGCGCTACCTGCAGTGGTGCGAGTTCTGGGCGGACTTCCTCGAGGAGAGGTCCATGCAGGACGGCCGGCTCGTCTACACCCACGAGAGGCTCAGGAGGGCCCGCTCGTCGCTCTCGCGGCTCGTCTCGCGGGGGACCCTCTTCACCTACCTCGACCCGGCACTGACCGCGGAGGGGCCGCTGCCGCGCACCAACAACCCGATCGAGGGAGGGGTCAACGCGCAGCTCAGGGACGTCCTGCGCAACCACCGAGGCCTGTCGTCAATGCGCAGGGTCAAGGCGGTCTTCTGGTGGTGCTACCTGCACACGGAGTCGCCGAGGCCCGCGCGCGAGGTCATTGCGGCCATGCCGACCGACGACGACGTTGACCTGCTCTACAGGACCTACTCGGCGGGGCCCAAGCGCGACGACGGGGGCCCGGAGTGGGGCGACCGGGTCGTCTGGGAGGAGCTCCACCACAAGGACCCGTACCCCTTCTGGCTGGACTAGGACAGATGTTCTGTCGAGACACACATTTTGTCCTATAACCCCCCCTTGCTGAGCAAAGCGCGTGAGCGTCTTTGCCAGCAAGGGTCGCAAGGAAGCCGCAAGGCTTCCGCAGTGCTTGCAGGCGGCGCAGCCGCATGCGGATATCCCCAGCTCTCCGCCAGCCGAAAGCACAAGCCCGTTTTCCCTTGGGAGACGGGCTTTTTGCTGCCCAGTGCGGGGATTCGAACCCGTAGGCGCGGTCCTACCGCGGCAGCGTGGCGGGATCGAGGCAGATGTCGGCGCGGTGGGCGCGGACGGCGTCCCAGCTGAAGATTTCGGCGAGCTGCTCCGCCGATCGCGGCTCGGCATCTGGTGCAAGACCGGTCTGGTAGGCCAGCCAGCCGAGCAGGCGCTCGGGCGTGCCGAAGCGCTCGCGCAGGGCGCCCATGTCCAGATCGCCGTCGCGCTTGGAGAGGCGGCGTCCCCCTTCGGCGACCAGCAGGGGCACATGCGCGTAGGCGGGCTCGGGGAGCCCGAGGAGCCTTTGCAGATATACCTGCCGTGCCACCGAGCCCAACAGGTCGCGCCCCCGGACCACTTCGGTCACCCCCATGGCGGCGTCATCCACCACCACGGCGAGCTGGTAGGCGAAGACCCCGTCGCTGCGGCGCACGAGAAAGTCTCCGCAATCGCACGCAAGGACCTCGTGCACGGCCCCATAGACGCGGTCTGCGACGGTGATGGTGCCGACGGGATCGTCCGCGTCGGGTACGCGGAGGCGCAGGGCGGGAGTCCGCAGCCGGGCGCGCTCGGCGACCTCCTCCGCGCTGAGATCGCGGCAGGTTCCCTGGTAGATGGGGGTTCCGTCGCTGGCGTGCGGCGCGCTCGCAGCATGGAGCTCGGCGCGCGAGCAGAAGCATGGGTACAGCAGTCCGCGCGCGTCCAGCTCCGCGACGCGGCCCCGGTAGATATCGAGTCGATCGCGCTGGTACCAGGGTCCCTCGTCCCATTCGAGGCCGAGCCAGCGGAGATCCTCCAGGATGAGATCGGCCCAGGGACCGTTCTGCGTGCGCGGGTCGAGGTCCTCAATGCGCAGGACCACGCGTCCGCCGGCGCTGCGTGCTGACAGCCAGGCGACGAGCGAGGCGTACACGTTGCCCAGGTGCATGCGGCCCGAGGGCGACGGTGCGAAGCGGCCCACCACCGGCGCTCCGGCGCGGGTGTCTGCGCGCGTCTCGTTCTTGTTGGTGGTTGCCGCCGAGGCGCTCTGTCCCCGGGCTGTGTCCGAAGGACGGGGCGCGCCGGTCGATGCGGCTCCCGCTGGGCACGTTGTAGCGGACGGGGCGGTGGAGGTGTCAGACAGGTTGCTCATGGCATGCAGTATAGTGCGCGCGCCCTCTGGCTCCAAGGCGCGGGCTCCGCTCGCCCGTGTGGCACGCGGGGGACGGCGAGAGGCGTCGTGCGGGACCGTCCTTCCACAGTGCAATACCAAGGAGCCCCGCGGTGAGAACCACGGGGCTCCTTAGGAAAAGGGGGACCTATCGGCGGCGGCTGCGAGTCGCGTCAGCCGCCGCAGGGAAGGGGGACGGTTTGGACGCGCTACAGGGGCAGCGCCGTCATCTGGGTGTAGGCGCGGGCCTGGTACTCGCGATCGAGGTCGTACAGACCCTTGGGGTCGCAGCCGAAGAGCTTCATGTTGGTGATCATGTCGCGGGCGTTGGTCTCCTCCTCGCCCTGCTCGCTCACGAACCAGTCGAGGAACTTCATGGTGCGCACGTCGTGCACCTCATGGGCCACCTCATAGCAGTGGTGGATGAGGCTCGTGACGTACTCCTCGTGCGCGAGGCCCGCTTCGAGCGGCTCGATGTCGGCCGTGAAGGTCTTGTCGGGCTTGGCGATCGCCTCCATGGTGGGGGTGAAGTCGTTGTCGAGCAGGTAGCGGCGGATGGCCATCGCGTGGTCCATCTCCTCCTTGGCCTGGATCTCGTACCAGTTGGCAAAGCCCTTGAGGCCGCGGTCCTCGTAGTAATCGGCGAAGGTGAGATAGAGGTAAGCCGAATAGAACTCGGCGTTGATCTGATCGTTGAGAACGCTGGTGACCTTTTCGTTGAGCGCCATGGCGCCATCCTTTCCCCGCTGTGTCCGGCGCCCTTCGCGGCGCCGTGGTATTGGCTGTATACCCCGTCGCGCCCCTTCAAACGCGTTCATAATTCCCCCATGCCGACTACAACGTTTCATCGCAATTGCGGCGGCGGCTGCTCGGGGCCCGCTGCACGGGTGCGGCGGGAGGGGGCGTGGCCCGCTCGACGCGTGGCGATGCCCTGCCGCAGCGGGCCGCTTGCCGTCGCGCCGCGACCGATGGCGGGGCGCCGGGTGCCTGGGCGCACCCTCATGTCCGCACGGGCCGGTACAATGGCGCCGACGGGAGGCCCCGGCGAAACGGAGGGACGTGCCATGACGGAGTCTTCTTGCGGAGGGATCACGTCGAGAGAGCGGACGGCGGGCGCGCCGCTTCGCGCCGCGGAACACCGCATCGCGCAGCGCATCGTCGCGGCGCTGGCGTTCGCGCTGCCGCTCTGTCTCGCGGTCCTGCTCGCCGCCCCGCGCGTCGCGCTGGCGTACGACATGCCGCGCGTGCGCATCGAGGCCGTCGTCGAGGAGGACGGGCGCCTCAAGGTGAGCGAGGAGCGAGCCTTCGCCTTCGATGATGATGTGAACGGCGTGTTCTGGACCATCCCGAGCACCAAAAACGAGCAGGGCGGTCGCTCGCGGGTCGAGATTCCCTCGATCGAGGCGGAGCTCGTATCTGATGGAGGCGTGGTCGCTCTGGAGCGCGTCGGCGCGGCGGACGAGGGCGCGACGGGCGTGTTCACCGCTGAGGAGGATGGCGACCAGGTCCTCGTCAAGTTGTTCTCGCCTCATGCAGACGGTGAGGAGGTGACGTTCTGCCTCTCCTACACGCTGACCGGCGCCGTCATGGTCTGGGCCGATACCGCGGAGCTCTACTGGCAGTTCGTAGGCCCGGAGTGGGAGGAGGACGCCTGCGACATCGGGATGGAGGTGACCTTCGCCGCCGCGACGGCGGGCGGCGCAGCACCTGCCGAGGCCGCCGTCGTGGGCGGGAACTTCCGCGCGTGGGGCCACGGCACGCTCGACGGCGGCCTCCAGCTCAACACGGAGCCGCCGAGCGTCTGGTACGCGGTGCCCCGCGTTCGATCCGGCGAGTTCGCCGAGGCGCGCGTGGCGTTTCCGCGCTCCTGGGTGCCGGCTGCCGCGCCCTCGGATGACGCGGGGAACGTCGCGCGCCTGGACCAGATCGTTGACGAGGAGGCCGCATGGGCAGCCGAGGCCGAGGCGCGGCGCGAGCGCCTGCAGGTCCTGGGGGATGTCGGCGGCGTTGCCGGGGTGGCGCTCTCGGCGGCGCTGCTCGTCGCGGTCGTCATCTACCGCATGGTGCACCGGCGCGCGCTGCGCGGCGTCTACGCCGGCACCTATCTGGACGAGCTGCCCTCGAGCGACCACCCGGCGGTCGTCGCCGCCTTCCTGGACGGCGGCGATGTGGGCGCGCGCCCCTTCATCGTGACGCTCATGAAGCTCACCGATGAGGGCGTGCTGGGCGTCGTGCCGGATGCCGGTGGACGCCGGGACGCCGCGACGGACGCGGGGGACGGCGCGGATGGGGAGGAGGGTCTCGCGCGCCATCGGCTGCGCCTCCTCGAGCCGCATGCGCGCGACCTCGATGCGATCGATGCGGCGGCGCTGCGTGTGCTCTTCCACAACGGGCGCGACGAGGCGGGCTTCACGGCGCTCCTTGACGATGCCGAGGCCGATGCCGAGGGCTCTCGTGCGCTCATGGACGATTTCAAGGCGCAGGTCGCCTCGGTCCTGGCCGCGCGCGGCCTCACCGGGTCCTGCAAGGCGCTGCATGCCGGCGCGCCCGTGGTGGGCGCTCTCATCCTCATCGCCTCGTTTCTGGTGGTCGCCGCCACCGATGGCGCCGCGCTGCCGACGTTCGTGATCAGCGCCGCCCTGACCACGGCGGCCCTGGTGGCGGCGATCGCCTACCGGCCGCTCACGCCGGCTGGAGCAGACCTGAGCGCCCGGTGCACGGCGTTCCGCCGGTGGATCGAGGCGCGCGCCCGGAGCGGCGAGCCCCTGCCGGAGGATGCGCCCGAGACGGGGCGCCTGCTGGTCATGGCCTCGGCGGTGGGCGTTCCAGACGAGGTGGTGGCGGCCTGCGCGGGCGCGCGCGGCGGCTGGCCGGCGGCGGTCGGCGAGTCGGCGGGTGCCGAGCCCGGCGCCCGATCGGCGGGCGTCGGTGGGACGGAGGACGAGGTGCCCGGTGGGGGAGCCCGCGCCGTGGAAGACGGCGCGGCGCATCCCTACCCGTATCCCTACCCCTATCCGTTGCTGTGGTGGTACCTGCCCTCTGCACGCGGCGGTACCACGCCCCATGAGAGCATGGGCGATGCCTGCGCCCTGGCCGATGCGAGCATCGCCGAGAGCCTGGCGGGCCCCTCCGATGGTTTCGGCGGCGGGTTCTCCGTCGGCGGCGGAGGCGGCGTCGGCGGCGGGGGAGGCGGGACCTTCTAGCGCGGCGCGCGGGACGTCGGGCATGAGGGCGCGAAGGCCCCTGCGTGCCCCCGCCCGTGCCTGGCGCACCGGCGGCGGCATCTTGCGCCGACGGCGGCAACGTCAGCGCCAAGCTCGCCCGGTTGCGCTACATTAGTAGGCGCATTTCTGTTGCGCGGCCGCGCTGGGGCGGCTCCGCGCGGAACGTACAAGGAGGGCGGAATGGGAGTAGACAGAAAGATCGAGCGCGCTCTGATCTCGGTCACCGACAAGACGGGCGTGGTCGACTTCGCTCGGGCGCTCGTCGATGATTTCGGGGTCGAGATCATCTCCACCGGGGGCACGGCGCGCGCGATCGAGGAGGCGGGGATTCCCGTCACGCCGATCGAGGAGTTCACCGGCTTTCCCGAGATGATGGACGGTCGCGTGAAGACGCTGCATCCCAAGGTCCACGGCGCCCTGCTGGCGCGCCGCGACTCCGAGGAGCACATGGCGCAGGCCTCGGCGCACGGCATCCGCCTCATCGACCTGGTCGTCGTGAACCTGTACGAGTTCGAGAAGACCGTTGCCAACCCCGAGGTCACCTTCGCCGACGCCATCGAGCACATCGACATCGGCGGCCCCAGCATGCTGCGCTCCGCGGCCAAGAACAACGATTCCGTGACCGTGGTGTGCGACCCGGAGGACTACGGGCGCGTGCTCGAGGAGATGCACCTGCATGCCGGGTGCACCACGTTGCACACCCGTCGGCATCTCGCCGCCAAGGTGTACACGCGCACGGCTGCCTACGACACGGCCATCTCGCTGTGGCTGAACGAGTACCTCGACAAGCAGGACGGCGTCGAGGATCCCGCCGACTTCGAGATGCCCGAGGCGTTCGACCTGCACCTCGAGCTGGTGGACAAGCTGCGCTACGGCGAGAACCCGCACCAGGCTGCCGGCGTCTACCGCTTCGCCGACGAGTTCCGCCGCTATGGCTCCTCGGCGAACCCCCTCGTGGGCGCCCAGCAGATCCAGGGCAAGGAGCTCTCCTACAACAACCTGCTCGACGCCGATGCCGCCTGGAACGCGGTGCGCGAGTTCGACGAGCCGGCCTGCGTGATCCTGAAGCACCAGAACCCCTGCGGATCCGCCGTGGCCGCCGACGTGACCGAGGCCTACGACCGCGCGTTCGCCTGCGATCCCAAGAGCGCCTTCGGCGGCATCATCGCCGTGAATCGCGAGGTGCCGCTCTCGCTCGTGCAGCATTTCGCCGATCAGAACAAGCAGTTCGTCGAGGTGCTCATCGCGCCGAGCTACACCCCCGAGGCGCTTGAGCGCCTCTCCAAGCGTGCCAACCTGCGCGTGCTCGCCACCGGCGGCGCCGAGGGCCACGCCAAGCTCGAGGTGCGCTCGATCGACGGTGGCATGCTCGTGCAGCGCGTGGACACGGTGGAGGAGGACCCCACCGAGTTCACCTGCCCCACCATCCGCAAGCCCACCGACAAGGAGATGAACGACCTGCTCTTCGCTTGGCGCGTGGTGAAGACGGTCAAGTCCAACGCCGTCCTGGTGGCGAAGGACCAGATGGGCATCGGCATGGGGCCGGGCCAGCCCAACCGCGTCGATTCCGCGCTCATGGCCTGCCAGCGCGCCGAGAGCGCGTGCCGGGACATGGGCATCGAGCCCAGCGGGTTCGTTGCGGCCTCTGATGCGTTCTTCCCGTTCCGCGACAACGTGGACGTGCTGGCCGAGCATGGGGTGACCGCGATCATCCAACCCGGCGGCTCGGTGCGCGACGATGAGTCCATCAAAGCCTGCGACGATCACGGCATCGCGATGATCTTCACGGGCACGCGTCACTTCCGTCACTAGGGGGAGACGAAGCAAGCAAGCAGGCGGCGGGCGCCCGCGTACTGCTCCGGCATGGTCGCCGGACGGTGCGGGCGCCCGCCTTGTGCGAGGAGGGGCTGCGATGGCCGAGACGGATGAGTTCAAGTTGGGCGAGCCGGTGCTGGTGTGCCGCTGGCGCATGAGGGCGCGCACGGTTCCGCTGCTGAACCGCCACATGCGCGCCCTCTCGCAGCGGCGCGTCGCGGACGAGCCGGTGGCGCGCGGGCTCATCTCGTGGGCCAAGCAGCATGTCGAGTGGTCGCTCGCCGATGACACCACGGTCGAGGTCCCCGACGAGGGCGTGCTCATGCTCGTGGTCGATGACGCGGGTCGCGCCGCCATGTCGGTGGGGCCCTACACGCCCCTGGAGGAAACCTCCCGCGCCGCGCTGGCCGCGCGCGCCTGCACCGCCCGCATCGAGGCGCGGGAGACGGGTGTCGCGCCCGAGGTTCTGTGCGCCGCGACCGGGGAGGGGCTCGTCGTGGGGGCCGCCGCGGACGAGCGGCTCGCGGGCGCCGTGACGCTCGCGGTGCAGCTCGCACGCACCAAGGGCTTCGCGGTGTCGTTCGACGAGGGCCTCGCCGCGCGTGCCCTCGCCGATGCCGATGGCGCCTTGGCCGCCGCGCAGGCCGGGGACGCTGCTGCCGATGTCGATGGCGCCTCGGCGCCCGGGGACGCCGTGCGCGGGCGCGTGGACGCGACGCCGGGCTGCGGCGGAGTCTCCGACGATGCCTGCGACGACGTCAGCGGCGCAGCCTGGCTGCTCGTCTCCGACGAGCACGGCGTGGTCCCCGCCTCGGGTGCGGAGGCGCCGTCGGCCTCCGACGAGCTGGTCGCGCTGTTGCGCGACGGCTACGAGACGCTGCTCGCCCGCGCGGGGTGCTAGGGTCGGCGCGCTTCGCCCGGATCCGGAACGGGCATAATGGGGGTATCTGCCGGGCGGCGCCCGGCGGGCAGAAGGTCCGATGGCCAGGCGGTCGGGCGCGCGCCCAGGCGGCCTGGCTGGCAGAGGGGGACGGCATGGCGCTCATCTACGTGGTCGAAGACGATGCCCCGATCCGCACCGAGCTCGCGCAGGTGCTGGAGCGCGAGGGCTATCGCGTCGCGGCGTGCACGGAGTTCTCCCATGTGGTCGAGGACATCGTCGCAGCCGGACCCGACCTGGTGCTCCTCGATCTCACCCTGCCCGACACCGACGGCCAGTTCGTATGCCGCGAGTTGCGCGCCGCGTCGGAGGTCCCCATCATCGTGCTGACCTCGCGCACCACCGAAATCGACGAGGTCATGAGCATGAACCTGGGCGCCGACGACTTCATCGCCAAGCCCTACCGCGCCCGCGTGCTGCTCGCGCGCATCCAGGCGCTGCTGCGCCGCGCGACGGGCGGACCCGACCGCGCCGTGCTCGAGCACGGGGGCGTCACGCTCGACCTCACGCGCTCAACCGCCTCGGCGAACGGCAGGCAGGTGGAGCTCACCAAGAACGAGCTGCGCATCCTCACGCTCCTCATCAAGCACGCCGGCTCCATCGTGCCCCGTGCCGCCATCATGCGCGACCTCTGGGATTCCGACGCCTTCATCGACGACAACACGCTCACCGTCAACATCAACCGCCTGCGCGCGACCCTGGAGAAGATCGGCGTGACCGGCTACCTCGTCACGCATCGCGGCCAGGGCTATTCGGTGCGGTCATGACGCCGGCGCGCTTCATCCGGTCCCTCCTGCCGCAGGTCGTCCTCACCGCCGCGATCGACGCCCTCGTGGGCTTCCTGCTGGTCGCGGCCGGTTCGAACCCGGATCTGACGGTGCTCGTGTGCGCGGTGCTCGTCGCGGGCGAGGTGGCGGTGGCGGCGACCGCCTATCTGCGTCGCCGCCGCTTCTGGCGCGATCTCGCCGGATACGCGGCGGGTTCCGACTACGCCCAGTGGCTGGCCGAGGTGATCGACCGCCCCGACTTCCTCGAGGGCCAGATAGCTTACGACGCCCTGCGGCAGATCGCCAAAGCGGCCAACGACGACGTGGCGTCGCAGCGCCGCCAGACGGCGGATTACCGCGAGTACATCGAGACTTGGGTGCACGAGGCCAAGTCGCCGCTCGCGGCGGCGCACCTCATGGTCGAGAACCTCTCGGAGGCGCCCGGCGGGACGGATGCGTACGCCAAGCTCATCAGCATCGATGACGAGCTGCGCCGCGTGGAGGGCTATATCGACCAGGCGCTCTTCTATGCGCGCTCCGAGGCGGTCGATCGCGACTACCTCATCCGCAAGCACGAGCTCTCGGGCCTGGTCGCGGCGGCCCTCAAGGCAAACGCGCCGGCGCTCATCGCCGCGCACGTGGCACCGGTGCAGCGCGACCTCGGACTGGAGGTGTTCACCGACGAGAAGTGGATCGAGTTCATCCTGGGGCAGCTGATCCAGAACAGCGTGAAGTACGCGCGTCCCGAAGGCGCCTCCATCACGTTCTCCGGGCGGCTGGTGGACCAGGGGCGCGCGAGCGAGGCCGTTGAGCTCGAGGTCCGCGACAACGGCTGCGGCGTCTCGGAGGCCGATCTGCCGCGCGTGTTCGACAAGGGCTTCACCGGCGCGAACGGGCGCACGGGCAAGCGCTCGACGGGTATCGGGCTCTATCTGGTGAAGCGTCTGTGCGACAAGATAGGCGTCGGCGTCTCCGCCTCCTCCGGGCCCGGTGAGTGGTTCGCGGTGACCCTGCGCTTCTCGACCAACAAGTTCCGCTATTTCGACTGACGCGCCGCAAGAATGCGCCCCGCGCACAGGCACCGCGCGCGGGGCTGGAGGAGATTGAATCTGGTGTGGGGCCAGGGTGGGTGGCCGGAGGGCGACGGACCGCGCCGTCCGGCCGCGGCGTCGCTACTTGACCACCAGGATGTCGCACTCGCTGCTGCGCAGCAGGAACGTGGAGATCGAGCCCAGCAACGCGTACTTGATCGAGGAGAGGCCGCGTGCGCCGCACATCACCAGATCGGGCTTGATCACGTCGAGCATCTCGTCCTTCAGGGTCTCGCGGATGCGCCCCGCCTTGATGATGACCTCGACGTCGGCGATGTCCGGGCTCTCCTTGGCCTCCTCGACCTGCGTGGCGATCGAGGAGCGGAACGCCTCCTCCAGCCCGTTGATGAGGTCGACCGGGTAGGCGCCGGCCGATTCGAGCGCCGTGGAGTCGATGACGTGGCCGATGTAGAGCTTGGCACCGTTGTTGGCGGCGACCTTGATGGCGCGCGCCAGCACGAAATCCTGCTGCTCCGTCCCGTCAAGCGCTACGAATACCTTGGAATAACCCTCGTTCATACGAGCCTCCTTCATCGCGCGGCGCAGACAGCGCCTCGGTGTCCCGCATCATGCCGAGGTTATACCCCCGGCCGCTGCCAAACCTTCTTATGTTTCCGTGAACGTGGCCGCTCGCGGCCTGAGCGTGCGGTGCCGGGGCCGATAATGCTGGAACGTGGGCCCTGCCGTCGTCGCGCGGCGCCCACCATCCGGCGGCGCGCTTCGCCGCGTCCGGTGCCGGGCGCACGCATATCGCGAAAGAGGAGATACGTTGGACCTCATCGAGCTGCTCAAATCCGCATTCCTCGGCCTGGTCGAGGGCATCACCGAATGGCTGCCCATCTCCAGCACGGGCCATATGATCCTGGTGGACGAGTTCATGAAGCTGAACGTCAGCGAGGAGTTCATGAACATGTTCCTCGTGGTGATCCAGCTGGGCGCCATCCTCGCGGTGTGCGTGCTGTTCTTCCACGAGCTCAACCCGTTCAGCCCGCGCAAGGGCAGCGAGGGGCGGCGCGCCACCTGGGCGCTCTGGGGCAAGATCGTGCTCGCCTGCCTGCCGGCGGCGCTCATCGGCATCCCGCTCGACGACTTCATGGAGGAGCACCTCTACAACGGCGTGGTGGTCGCCGCGGCGCTCATCGTCTACGGCATCGCCTTCATCGTGATCGAGCTGTGGCGCAAGCGGGTGCTCGCACGCCGCGTCGAGGAGGAGGGCGTGGTTCCGGGCGGCCGTCCGGCCGGCGCGCACTTCGCCCGTCCCGCCGAGGCGGTCGAGCCCACCGAGGGCGGCGACTTCGGCGCGATCACCCGCGTGGAGGATCTGCCGCTCAAGATCGCCTTTGGCATCGGCTGCTTCCAGGTGCTCTCGCTCATCCCGGGCACGTCGCGCTCCGGCTCCACCATCATCGGCGGCCTTCTGCTCGGATGCACGCGCTCGGTGGCCTCCAAGTTCACGTTCTTCCTGGCGATCCCCGTCATGTTCGGCGCCAGTGCGCTCAAGCTCGTGAAGTACATGGTGCTCGATGGCGGGACGTTTGGCGCCAACGAGCTCGCCATCATGGGCGTGGGCTGCCTCGTGGCCTTCGTGGTGTCGCTTCTGGCCATCAGGTGGCTCATGGGCTTCGTGCGCAAGCACACGTTCATCGCGTTCGGCGTGTACCGCATCGTGCTCGGCGTCATCGTGCTTGGCTACTTTCTGGTGCTGAGGCCGATGGGCCTCTTCGCCTAGAAGGGCGCTCCGCGCGTCAGGCGAGGTCGAGCGCGATCTCGACCATGTCGTTGAAGCTCGTCTCGCGCTCCTCGGCGGGCAGGGCCTCGCCCGTGAAGATCTTGTCCGATATGGTCAGTAGCGCGAGCGCACGCTTTCCGGCGCGCGCGGCGTTGAGGTAGAGCGCCGCGGTCTCCATCTCCACCGCGAGGACGCCCATGTCCCGCCACGCGCGCGGAGCGGCTTCATCCTGCTCGTAGAAGGTGTCGCTGGAGAGCACGTTGCCCACGCGGATGCGCTTGCCCCGCGCCCGGGCGGCGCCCACGGCGCGCTCGAGCAGCTCGTAGCTCGCGATGGGCGCGAAGGTGCCCGGCAGGTGGAACTGGTGGGCGTAGCGCGAGTTGGTGCAGGCAGCCTGCGCGGCCACCACGTCGCGCAGCGCGAGGTCGTCGGCGTAGCCGCCGGCCGTTCCCACGCGGACGATCGCATCGACCCCGTAGAAGTGGTAGAGCTCGTAGCTGTAGATGCCCATGGAGGGCATGCCCATGCCCGATCCCATGACGGTGACGGAGCGCCCCGCGAACGTGCCCGTGAAGGCGAGCATGTTGCGCACCTCGTTCACGCAGCGGGCGTCCTCGAGGTAGGTCTGGGCGATGTGCCGCGCGCGCAGCGGATCGCCGGGCATGAGGACGAAGGGCGCTATGTCGCCGGCTCGGGCGGCGTTGTGCGGGGTGGGCGTGGGCGATGCGGTCATGGGCTCCTCCTTCGAAGGCCGTTGCGGTGTCGGCGCGCGCGAGGACCGGGCTGTGCGGGCATGGCCGCTGTCTGCCCGGCGGGCGGTCGGCGGCGCACGGGGCCGGGTGCGCGTGGCCGAGTACGCGGGACCGGGCGCGCGGGTGCGGACGCCAAGCGGTCCAGCGCATCAGCTCGTGCGACATCCCGGGCGCGCTGTCGCGCTACCGCTGTTGTTCCCCGCGCGGGCCGCCCCATACGCCGGGCCAACGCGGGGCCGGGCGCTCGGCGGCCCGGTGCCTCCCCCGGCGCCTTCGACGATATATGGGCATCGCGCGGGTGCGGTCTCGGTGTCCGCACGGGTCGGTATACTGGATAGGCTCAAAACCCCGGCGCGCGCGAGGCGCGCCGCATGATCGCCCGAACAGGAGCCAGCATGCCCGTATCGAAGCCTCTGCCTTGGGAAAAGCCGCTCTCCGCCCAGCCGTTCGCGGCGGCCTCCGCCGCCCCGGCGCCCGAGCCCGAGCTCGTCCCCCCCGATGCCTACGACGTCCCCGCCGCCCCGGCGCGCCCGGTCGTGGACATCGACTCGCTCAACCCCGCGCAGAAGGAGGCGGTCCTCACCACCGAGGGGCCGCTGCTGGTGCTCGCCGGCGCTGGCTCGGGCAAGACGCGCGTGCTCACCTACCGCATCGCCCACATGATCGCCGACCTGGGCGTGCGCCCCTGGCAGATCCTCGCCATCACCTTCACCAACAAGGCCGCGGCCGAGATGCGCGAGCGCCTGGGCGCCCTTCTGCCCGGCGGCACGCGCGGCATGTGGGTGTGCACCTTCCACGCCATGTGCGTGCGCATGCTCCGCGAGGACGCCGACCTTCTGGGCTACACGGGCCAGTTCACCATCTACGATGATGACGATTCGCGCCGCATGGTGCGCGACATCATGCAGGCGCTCGACATCGATCAGAAGCAGTTCCCGCTCAACATGATCCGCTCGCGCATATCCGCGGCCAAGAACGCCATGGTGGGCCCCGACGAGCTCCAGGCGCGTGCGAGTACGCCGCCCGAGCGCAAGGCCGCGCAGGTCTACCAGGAGCTCGAGCGCCGTTTGCGCGCGGCCAACGCCATGGACTTCGACGACCTGCTCGTGCGGGCGCTGGAGCTTCTGCGCACACGCCCCGAGGTGCTCGAGCGCTACCAGGAGCGCTTCCGCTACATCTCGGTGGACGAGTACCAGGACACCAACCACGTGCAGTACGAGATCGCCAACCTGCTCGCCGCCAAGTACCAGAACCTCATGGTCGTGGGTGACGACGACCAGTCCATCTACTCCTGGCGCGGCGCCGACATCTCCAACATCCTCGACTTCGAGCAGGATTTCCCCGCGGCCAAGGTGGTCAAGCTCGAGCAGAACTACCGCTCGACGGGGCACATCCTCAATGCGGCCAACGCCGTGGTGCGCCACAACTCGCAGCGCAAAGAGAAGCGCCTCTTCACCGCGGCGGGCGATGGCGAGAAGATCCAGGCCTACCAGGCCTCGGACGAGCGCGACGAGGGCCGCTGGATCGCCGGCGAGATCGAGAAGCTGCACCAGACGGGCATGAGCTACGACGATATCGCCGTCTTCTACCGCACCAACGCGCAGTCGCGCATCCTGGAAGATATGTTCCTGCGCGCGGGCGTGCCCTACAAGATCGTGGGCGGCACGCGCTTCTTCGACCGCGCCGAGATCCGCGACGTCATGGCCTACCTCAAGATGGTCGTGAACCCGGCCGACGAGATGAGCGTCAAGCGCGTCATCAACACGCCGCGCCGCGGCATCGGCTCCACGTCCATCGCCAAGATCGAGGAGCTCGCGCGCGAGAACCGGTGCAGCTTCTTCCAGGCGTGCGAGATCGCGACGGCCGAGACGGGTCGCTTCACCGCCAAGGTGCGCGCCGCGCTCGGCGACTTCGTGGCGCTCGTGCGCGAAGGTCGGCGCATGGACGGTGAGCTCCAGCGCGTGGTCGAGGCCATCGTTGACCGCACGGGGATCCTGCAGGCGTATCGCGCCGAGGGCACCGTCGAGGCGGAGGGCCGCGCTGAGAACATCCAGGAGTTCCTGGGGGTCGCGGCGGAGTTCGAGGAGACGCACGAGGATATCGAGGGCACGCTCGAGAGCCTGGAGGAGCTGCGCGCCGCCGGGATCGCGGACGTGCCGCAGGAGGCGCCGGCGACGCCTGCCGGCGCGGCGCCTGCGGACGCGGTGTCCGCGCCCGCGGTGTCCGCGGCCCAAGCGGCTTCTGAGATCGAGCGCACCTACGGTCCTCTGGCCTGCGCCGCCCTGCCCGCCTTGCTGGAGTGGCTGGCGCTGCGCAGCGATCTGGACGCGCTCGCCGGCGACTCGCACGCCATCACCATGATGACCGTGCACTCCGCCAAGGGCCTGGAGTTCCCCGCGGTGTTCGTGGCAGGTCTCGAGGAGGGGATCTTCCCCCATGTGGCCGGCTTCGCCGACGACCCCGCCAAGCTGGAGGAGGAGCGGCGCCTGGCGTACGTGGCCATCACACGCGCCCGCCAGCGGCTCTTCCTCACCTACGCGGCGACGCGGCGCACCTACGGTACCACCCAAGCCAACCCGCGCAGCCGCTTCGTGGGTGAGATCCCCGACGCGGACATCGAGTTCACCGGCGTGGGCTCCTCCGGGTTCGAGGGGACCGGCTGGGAGAAGCGCGGCGACCGGCGGGGCACCTATGGATCGGGCACGGGTTCCGACATGTACGGCGGGCACGTGTTCGGCTCCTACACGCGCTCCACGGGCGGCAGCGTCTCGCGTCACACCGGCATCAGCCCCGACGCCGGGCGCAAGCCCGCGACGTTCGGCAGCGGTGTCGCGCGTCGGCGCGCCTCCGCCGCAGCCGAGGGGCATGCGGTCGAGCAGCGCCGGCCCGATGCCGCCAAGGCCGCCGAGACCTTCGCCGCCGGCGACAAGGTGAGCCACAAGACCTTCGGCACCGGCACCGTCATCTCGGCTTCGGGCGACATGATCGAGGTCACGTTCGACAAGAGCGGGCAGACGAAGAAGCTGATGAAGGGGTTCGCCCCCATCGTCAAACTTTCCTAGTCGGACGCCTTGGGCACGCCATCTTGCCCCTCAGGCGTTCGGGCATGGCCCAAAGACCCATACCCTCCGCCTTCAAGGCGATCTGGTGCACCCAAGGCGGCCTTTGGCGCCCAGGCGCCCGACCTCGCCCCTCAATTGTCGGTCGGCGCCCTTAGGTGTCCCCCTCCTCTTTCAGGGCGATCTCGGGCGCCTGGGCGGCCTAGGGGAGGACGGGTCACGGGCCGTGTCGCGTTGGGCGTTCGAGGCACACAGCGCCTGTGACATGGCGGAGCTCGATTTTTCGGAGAAAGGGCGCGGTCCGTCAGGCGCGCCCTTTCTGCAATTTCTGCAATGGTCATGCTCGGGACATTGGACCGTATGGGGGCGAGGAGGCGCGCGATGAATCTCATTAACCCATTCAAGCCCACGGTAGGTATGGCTCCACCTATTCTAATGGGTCGTGAGGCGGTCTTGGAAGATTTCTCTGACGGCCTCTTAGAGGGTCCGGGATCTCCGGGGCGGCTCATGCGCATAACTGGTCCGCGCGGGTCGGGCAAAACGGTGCTGCTCACCGAATTGGGTGAGCTTGCCGCTGCGCGCGGATGGCGTGTGATTCATGTGGTGTCAGATGAGGATTCATGTGTTCAGCTAATGATTCGAGAGCGGCAGAACATCGCATTTGTGTTTGCAGGGACCACCACGGGCGTGCTTGATTTGCTTAACAACAAATCGATGACGTTTCTGCGTCGCGCGAAGAGCGAGGAGCTTGCGAATATTCCGATTGACGAAGTGCCAGACGCACTTCGAACTTCCATTGAGCGATCGGGCTTGCGTATCGCTGCGGAAGCGCTGGAAACGGCCGCCGTCGCCACGGAGGGCTATGCATATCTCACGCAACTTGTTGGCTATAACATCTGGCGGACAGCGCGCCGTCACGTGGATGTTTCACGTGAGATAACGATGGAAGACGTTGAGCGTGGGGTGCGCACGGCCGACAAGGAATATGCGGATGCTGTTTTGGAGACTGCTCTTGCTGATTTGACAAGGCCTGCGATCGAGTATCTTCTGGCGATGTGCGAGGATGAGGCGGCGTCCTCAACGGGCGATATCGCGAAAAGAATGGAACGGCGTACAAGCGACGCGAATACCTATCGGCGCATTCTCATAGCTCGTCAAATCATCGAGGCGACGGCGACGGGCTACGTGGCCTTTTCAATGCCGCGGATGCGGCAGTATCTTATGGAGCATCGCGAGCGAATACTCGCGCGATACGGAGGCTAGGATGCGTTGCGATTTGTTCTTGACGCAATGCACCGGTTGCTCGGAAGAAGGGGAGCGGGCGTATGACTGAAAAGCGCTTGAGCGCGCGGGCGAGCCTCGCGGTGGGGGCGACGCTGTTCTCGATGTTCTTCGGGGCGGGAAACCTCATCCTGCCTCCGCTTCTGGGCGTGCAGGCCGGATCGGCCTCGCTGCCGGCGATCGCGGGCTTCTTCCTCACCGGCGTGGGCCTGCCCGTCCTGGGCATCGTAGCGGTGGCGCTTGCGGGCACGGTGCGCGAGCTGGCCGATCGCGTGCACCCGGTGTTCTCGCGCGTCTTCGTGGCCGCGGTCTACCTCGCCATCGGCCCGTGCCTCGCCATTCCGCGCACCGCCTCGACGGCGTTCGAGATGCTCGAGCCGTTGCTGCCCTCCGGCGTGCCCGTCCAGGCGGCGTGCGTGGCGTTCTCGGTGGCGTTTTTCGCCGTCGCCTTCGCGCTTGCCCTGCATCCGGGGCGCCTGACGCGCCTGCTGGGCCGCGTCACGGGCCCGGCGCTCATCCTGCTCATCGTGGCGGTGGTGGGAGGTGCCCTCGTCTCCCTTGCGGGCGGCGACGCCCTCGCTGCGCCCGCGCCGGTGGCGCCCTATGACGCCAACCCGGCCATGCAGGGGTTCCTCACGGGTTACCAGACCATGGACCTGCTCGCCTCGCTCACCTTCGGCCTCGTGATCGCCGAGAACATCCGGGCGCTCGGCGTCGAGGACGCGCGCGGCGTCATGCGCGAGGTGTGCCGCGCGGGCGTGGTCGCGGGAGTGCTCATGATGGCCATCTACGGAGGCCTCTGCGCGGTGGGCTACGATCTGGCGGCGCCCCTGGCCGGCGCCACCAACGGGGCGGAGGTCATCACCGCCTCGGCGACGCGGCATTTCGGCGTGGCGGGCACGGTGGTGGTCGCGGCCATCTTCCTGCTCGCGTGCCTCAACGTCTGCACCGGCCTCATCAGCTGCTGCGGAACCTATTTCGCCCAGGAGCTCCCGCGCGTGCCCTATCGCGCGTGGGCGGCGGTGTTCGCCGCCTTCTCATGCGTCATCGCCAACTTCGGGCTCGATGCGATCCTGGCGTTCTCGGTGCCGCTGCTGAACGCGCTCTATCCCATCGCCATCGCGCTCGTGCTCATGGGGATGGCGCACCGCGCGTGCGACGCGCTGCCCCTCACCTGGCCCGTTGCCGTGGCGGCGGTGGGCGTGGTGAGCGTGGCGATGAGCCTGCGCGATGCCCTCGCGCCGGGGCTCTGGCTGCCCTTCGATGCGCTGCCCTTGGCAGATCTCGGTTTGGCCTGGGTGGCGCCGGCGGTTGCGGGCCTCGCCATCGGGGTGTTGGCGAGCGCCGGCGCGCGCCGCCGCGAGGCGATCGATCGTTAGGCGCTGTGTGCCCATGGGTTGTGTGCGTATAGGTTGTTTACGCCGGTGATGCGCGACAGGGGCGACAGGCCCCCGCGTGCTCGCGAACATGGTGTCGAGCTCGACATGAATCGGCCCATCTTCCCACTCCGGAGCCCCCTCGCGTGTCTGGTAGCCGATGACGGAAATGCTGCTGTCTTCCCTCTAGGCTCAGCGACCTAACCGTCTCCATGCCCGGTGGCCGATGACGGAAATGCTACCGCCCTCCCTCCCCAAAGGGGCTTTCGGCGTTCTACGCGGATGACCGTCTGCATAGCCTTCCCTTCTTCTCTCTAGGGGCTCTGCATGGGCGGTAGTGAGCAGAGCGTCGCTGGCGGAGCGTTTTTCTTCCCCTTGGGGGCTCTGCTTGCAGGCGGCGCTGTCGCGTGGTTGATGGATCGTTTCCACTCCCTTGGGCCTGCTCGTGGGCGGCGCTATCACGCGGTTGATGGGGCGTTGCCCTTTCCCCTGGGAACTCCGATCATGGGTGGCGCAGTGCGCGGCTCATCGGGCAGTCCGCCCAAGGGCTCTCCCGCTCCTTCCCCTAATTCTTTTCCTGATGTACAGAAAGTCGAGTAGGGAACAGTCTAGTGCGCTGAGAGCCGAAAGACGCACGGATTTGGCTTGAAGGCGCGAAAACGCACCGTCATCTACCAGGCATTTTGCAAACTGTTCCCTAAACTATTCCCTAAACTGTTCCCTACTCCGGTTTCTGTACATTGGCGGTCACGTTGCAATCGAGCAGCTTGGTTGCGATCGAGCAGCTTGGTTGAGATCGAACGGCTTGATTTAGATTGAACGGCTTGGATGGGATCGAGCGGCTTGGATGCGCCCGGGTAGTTTGGAGGCTCTCGGGCGTTGGGTTGTGGTTGGGGTTGAGTGGGGCTTGGGCGGCGGTCCGCCGTGCGGCGACGGGGTGCGCTGTACGGCAATGCGGCCCGGCGGTTCGATCCGGCGGCTCGGACCGGCGTTTTAGGATACGGTTACGCGCGAACGCGATGGTTGGCGTCCATGTGGCAAGAGAAGTATCATGATTGGGATGGATGGTCATCCCTTTGCGTCCTCGCGACGCGTGTGCAAGGAGGTTTTCCCATGGGTTTGCTCGACGATCTCCAGGGTTCGTTCAACCGCGGCGTCGCCGCGACCGGGCGCACCGCGCGCCAGGTCAAGCTCAAGTCCCAGATGTCCGACGCCCTGAAGCGCCGTCAGAACCTGGCCGCCCAGCTGGGCGCCAACCTCTACGACGCCACGAAGGACGATCCGGCGTGGCGTGCCGGCCGCGAGGCGCTCTACGACGGCATCGCCGCGATCGACGCCGAGCGCGCGCAGATCCAGGCCGAGCTGGACGCGCTCGATCAGGAGGCGGCGGCCGAGGCCTACGCCGCCCAGGTCTACACCTGCCCGTTCTGTGGCGGCCGCGTCGCTGCGACCGACCTGTTCTGCAGTGGCTGCGGCAAGCCCATCGCCGAGATTCAGGCCGCGTTGGCGGCGCAGCAGGCGTCCGCCCCGGCGGCGCAGCAGGCGTCCGCCCCGGCTGCGCAGGCGCCCGCGGGCGGCTCCACGTGCCCCAGCTGCGGCGCTCCGGTCAATCCGGGTGACGCCTTCTGCATGAACTGCGGCACGCGCCTCGATGCGGCGCCCGCTCCGGCTGAGCCCGCGCCCGAGGCGACGGGGGAGGCCTCGCAGGCGTAGGGGTTCCGGGCCTCACTTTGCCTTCGTGGACACTGGGACGGGAGCCTCCGCAGGTATAGGGGTCGGTGGAAATGCTCGTTGGGCTCTGCGGCGCCTTTGGGAGACTTCGCAGGCGTTGAGGGGATCCGGTGGCTTGGCGCCGTCTTTCAGGGCGAACGGAACGGAGGCCTCGCAAGCGTTGGGGGTCCGGTCTTGTTCGGGGGCCGCACGCGATTGCAGCGCGCCGGCGTAGCGTACCCGTTCGGAATCGCCGCATACGTTTGGCGGCGGAGTGTCCGCGTGCCAGAGAAGGCGGAGGTGCTCGGTCGGCGGCAGGCGCTTGTCCGACTGCGCCCCATACGCGTCGCGGGGCGAGGCTTGCTCATCCCGTGTCCAGACCGGCGCCCGGTAGCGTTCGTCCATCCGTGTTCGGGGTCGGCGCCCGTCGGCAAGTTGCCTGTTCCCGTTTTCGGGGTCAGCGCCCGGCGGCGAGCGGCCTGCGCCGGCCGGCGGATGGGGTCCGTGCGCCCAAAGCGCGGCGCCAGCGCCGCGCGGTTGTGCCACAATCGTATCAACGGTGGTTCGAGCGGAATCCGACGCAGACCGGGTTCCGCTCATCGTCTATAAACAGGATCGAGGAGGAGCGGACATGGCGAACGCCGACAAGCGTTTCATCGGACTGGACATCGGGGGCACCTCGGTGAAGATCGGCATCTTCGACGGGGACGGCGAGCTTGTGGGCAAGGGCAGCGTGCCCACGGGGCCCATGGTGGATGCTGCGGGCTACGCGAGCGTCACCGAGGGGATCGAGGACGTGCTCGCCGCTGCGGGCGCCACGGCGGACGACGTGTCGGGCATCGGCCTGGCCATCCCGTGCCCGGTGCCCGAGGACGAGGTCATCCGCCTGCAGGCGAACGTCGAGATCAACGCGCCCGGCCTCAAGGACACGCTCGCCCGGCTGTGCCCGTCGGCTGCCATCAAGTTCGTGAACGACGCCAACGCCGCCGCCATGGGCGAGATCTGGGCGGGTGCGGCCAAGGGGCGCCGCACCTGCGTGTTCGTGACCATCGGCACGGGCGTGGGCGGCGGCATCGTGGTGGACGGCCACGTGGTGGCCGGCGTGCGCGGCGCGGGCGGCGAGCTCGGCCACATGTGCATGAACCCGGATGAGGAGCGCGTGTGCGGCTGCGGCGGCCGCGGGCACCTGGAGCAGTACGCCTCGGCCACGGGCATCGTGACGAGCTACAAGGACGAGTGCGCGCGCCGCGGGTGCGAGCCGGCGGCGCTCACGGGCCCGAGCGATTCGCGCTCGGTGTTCGCGGCGGCTGCGGCGGGCGACGAGGCGGCATGGGCGGCCATCGACACCATGTGCGACTACCTGGGCCATGCGCTCGCCCTCGTCTCCGTGGTCCTCGATCCCGAGGCGTTCGTGCTCGGAGGAGGCACGTCCAACTCCTCCGATCTGTTCATGGACCGCCTGGAGGCGAGCTTCCGCCGCTACGCCATCGCCGTCACCAGCGACACCCCCATCGAGATCGCCTCGCTAGGCAACGACGCCGGCATCTACGGTGCCGCCTATGTGGCGCTGCAGGCGGCCGACGCGGCGCGGGCCTAGGCGCGCGGCGTTTTCGCTAAGATAGATACGTTCGATCAGTCCGTTGTGGCGCGGCTTTTGCGCGAGCCGTGCGCGAAAGGGGATTCACATGAGCAAGGTTTACGTGTTCGGGCACCTCAACCCCGATAACGACGCCATCATGTCGGCCGTGGTGCTGGCCCAGCTGCTCAACCAGCTGAACTACAACGGCGACACCTACGAGGCCCGCTGCCTGGGCCCGCTGCCGGCCGAGTCGGCCAAGCTCTTGGCCGACGCCGGCATCGAGAAGCCGCGCCTGCTCAAGGCCATCAAGGCCCCGGCTGCCGGCAAGGCCGCGCAGAAGGTGGTGCTGTGCGACCACAACGAGACCGCGCAGTCGGTCGAGGGGCTCGAGAACGCCGAGATCATCGGCGTGGTTGACCACCACCGCATCGGCAACTTCACCACCGCCGCCCCGCTGCACTACATCGCGTTCCCCTGGGGCTCCAGCTGCACCATCGTCACCTGGCTCTTCGACGTGCTGGGCGTCAAGCCCACCGACGCGCAGGCGCGCCTCCTGCTCGCTGCCATGATGACCGACACCCTCATGCTCAAGAGCCCCACCACCACCGAGGTCGACCGCGCCATCGCCGCCGAGCTGGGCGAGCAACTGGGTGTGGATCCGGTGAAGTTCGGCATGGAGGTCTTCCTCTCCCGTCCGTCCGGCTCGTTCACGGCCAAGCAGATGGTGGGCAACGACATCAAGATGTTCGAGGTCGGCGCCAAGAAGCTGCTCATCGGCCAGTACGAGACGGTGGACAAGAGCCGCGCGCTCAGCATGATCGACGAGATCCGCCGCGAGATGGCCGCCTACCGCAAGGCCAAGGGCGCCGACGGCATCGTGCTGTGCATCACCGACATCATGGAGGAGGGCTCGCAGGTGCTGCTGGAGGGCGACACCGAGGCGGCTCAGAAGGGCCTCAAGATCGAGGACGTGGCCGAGGGCGTCTGGTGCCCGGGCGTGCTGTCGCGCAAGAAGCAGGTCGCGGCGCCCATCCTGGCTGCGGCCGAGTAGGGAGCCTGCAAGCGGGCCGAGGCCGGGCTCCCGCGCCGGGCGTTGCGTCGTTGACGAGGGAGGGCCTCGCTCACGTCGCCGCGCGGGCGCCCGCGGCGCGCGCTGCGCTGCCGGTGGAGGCGGCGGGTGCGCGCGGCCCCTCCGTTCGAGCTGCGTATTCGTCCGGTATCCGCTCGGCGCATGGGCGCCCGTGCGATGGGCGCGCGCAGCAACAGCCAAGTACGTGAGACGGCGGGGCACCGGGGGTGCCTCGCCGTGATTTGAAAGAATCGGTCGTGCGCGCCCCGATGGGACGGCGCGCTCCGCAGGAGGCCGGGCGCACCCCGGCCGTCCGGGGCCGGCGTAGCGCGGGGCGATCGTCGCCGTCGGGGCGCTCGGCGCGGCCATCCGGCGGACTCGCGGGCGCATGAGGAGAAGGGGACACGGGGCACACCATGGCGAAGCAGCATCGGGCATCGATCAGGCGCGCGGCGGCGAAGGCGGCTGGGCGCAAGGCGGCCGCGCCAGATGTCCCGCTCATCTCCGCGCGCGACCGGCGCCGCCTGGAGCGCAAGAGCATGTGGGAGCGCATCACCTCCAACGGCACCATCTCGGCCGCGGTGATGATCGCCGCAGCCCTCGCCGCCGTGATCTGCGCCAACACGCCCCTCTACGAGCCCCTGCACGCATGGTTCGAGCTGCCGGTCGTGATCGGCGCGGGCGGCTGGGAGCTCTCGCTCACGTTCGAGACGTTCGTGAACGACTTTCTGATGGCGGTCTTCTTCCTGCTGGTGGGCATCGAGCTCAAGTACGAGGTCACGGTGGGCGAGCTGCGCCAGCCGCGTCAGGCCCTGCTGCCGATGCTCGCCGCCGTGGGCGGCGTGGTGATGCCGGCGTGCATCTACGGCTTCATCAACCGGGGCGGCGCCGTGCACGGCTGGGCCATCCCGATGGCGACCGACATCGCCTTCGCCCTGGGCGTGCTGTCGCTTCTGGGCAGCCGCGTGCCGCCGGCGCTCAAGGTGTTCTTCTCCACCCTCGCCATCGCCGACGACCTGCTCGCCATCGGGGCCATCGCCATCTTCTACGGCCAGGCCCCCGACCCGGGCTGGCTCGCGGCGGCCGCGTTGGTGACGGTGGCGCTCGCGGCGCTCAACGCCTGGCGCCGGTTCCGTCTGGCACCGTATCTGGCGCTCGGACTCGTGCTGTGGTTCTGCCTGTACCGCTCGGGCGTGCACGCCACGCTCGCCGGCGTGATCCTGGCGTTCACCATCCCCGCGCGCTCGGATATCGACGCGGGCCAGCTGGTGGGCTGGCTGGGCTCGAAGCTGCCCGACCTCGACGACCGGTTCGACGACGAGGCGCACATTCTGGGCCAGCACGATTTCACGCACGCCGTCGCCGGGGCCGAGCGCGTCATGCACCGGGTGACGCCGCCCCTGCAGCGCCTGGAGCACGACATCTCGACCGTTGTGAACTTCGCCATCCTGCCCGTGTTCGCGTTCGTGAACGCGCAGGTGCGCCTCGCGGGCGTCGACCTGGGGGCGCTCGTGATCGACCCCGTGGCGCTGGGGGTCTACTTCGGCATGCTGCTCGGCAAGCCGCTGGGCATCTTCGGCGTCACGTTCGCGCTGGTGAAGATGGGTGTCGCCGAGCTGCCCCAGGGCGTCGCGTGGCGGCATGTGGCCGGCGTGGGGATCCTCGGCGGCGTGGGGTTCACCATGTCGATCCTCATCGCGGGCCTCGCGTTCCCCACGGTGCCCGGCGAGCTCCTGGCAGCCAAGACGGCGATCCTCGCCGGATCGGTCTCGTCCGCCGTGCTGGGGCTCGCCTATATGAACGTCGCCTGCGCCCGCAGGCGGCCTGCCTAGAGGATCGGCGCCTCGCCGACGGGGGAGCCGGCTTGGAGGATCTCTCGGTCGCCGTCGGCCGGGACCGGCGCATCTCCGATCGGGATGCAGCGGGTGAGGGCGGCGTCGATGTAGCGGATCATCTCATGCAGGATCTGCTGGAAGCGCTGGCCCTCCTCGGTGTCGAGCCCGAAGGCGAGGGCGCCCTGGGCGCACTCGAGCGACCTGCGGGCGTCCTGGAGCGCTTCCAGCCTGCGCACATCGTCATCGATCATCATCGGCATCCTTCAATCCGGGTCCGCCGCGCCGCCCTCGCGGGATCGATGGCGGCGCGGCGGGTCTTCGCGCTACTCAACCGTGCCGTAGAGGGCGCCCCAGCCGTGCGCGGCGAGCGCCGAGTTGAGCTGGTCGCACAGGCGCTGGCGCTCGTAGACGCCGGGCGGCAGGAGGTTGACGATCTCGAGCAGGTCGCGCTCCAGATCGAGCAGCTCGGCCTGCATCACCAGGTCTATCCGGTCCACCGCGTCGCGCCCGCGGAAGGCGCCGTCCACCAGGCGCTGCAGCTCGCCGAAGGATTCTGCTTGAAACGGTTCGTATGCCATGAGCGGCCCCTGTCGTCCGGTCCTGAGTAGGTTCTGTTGCGAAACGGTGCGCGTTTGCGGCGCGCGCGCCGGGCAACGTATACTAACTCAGATATACGATACCGCATACGGCCGTGAATCCAGAGGGTCGCCGCCTCCTGCGCGGCGCGGTTGTGCTGTGCGCGGAGCGCCAAAGGGGGACTGCCATGCCGACTATCTACCAGCAGATGGATGCCGCCGAGCTCGATGCCGCCATCGCCGCGCTCGAGGACGAGGTCGCCGAGGTCCGCGCCAAGGGGCTCAAGCTCGATATGGCGCGCGGCAAGCCCAGCCCCGAGCAGGTGGATATCTCGCGTCCGCTGCTCGACGTGATCACGAGCTCCTCGGATCTGATGGATCATGGCGTGGACTGCTCCAACTACGGCTGCTTCGAGGGCATCCCCTCGGCGCGCCGCCTGGCGGGCGCCTTTCTGGGCGTGCCAGCGGGGCAGACCATCGTTCTGGGCTCCTCCAGTCTGAACATCATGCAGTCGGTGCTCACGCACTACTGGGCCAAGGGCGTGCCGGGCTACACCGCCTGGTGCCGCCTGGACCACGTGAAGTTCCTGTGCCCCGTCCCCGGCTACGACCGGCATTTCGGCCTCACCGAGGACCTGGGCATCGAGAACATCCCCGTGCGCATGACGCCGACCGGCCCGGACATGGACGAGGTCGAGCGCCTGGTGGCCGAGGATCCCGAGGTCAAGGGCATGTTCTGCGTGCCCAAGTACTCCAACCCCACGGGCGTCACCTACTCGGACGAGACGGTGCGCCGCCTGGCCACCATGAAGTGCGCCGCCCCCGATTTCCGCATCGTGTGGGATAACGCCTACTGCGTGCACGACCTCACCTCCGAGGGCGACCGCCTGCTCAACATCCACGACGTCGCGCTCGAGGCGGGCAACGAGGACCGCGTGCTGGAGTTCGCCTCGACGTCCAAGATCACCTTCCCGGGCGCGGGCGTGGCGTTCTTCGGATCCTCGTTCGCCAACATGGCCGACATCTCCAAGACCCTGCAGGTCGGTCTCATCAGCGCCAACAAGCTCAACCAGCTCGCGCACGCGCGCTTTTTGCCCAACATGGAGGCCCTGCGCGCCCATATGGCCAAGCACGCCACGTTCCTGCGCCCGCGCTTCGCGCTCGTGCAGCAGAAGCTGAACGAGGGTCTGGGCGGTACCGGCTGCGCCACCTGGACCGATCCCAACGGCGGGTACTTCGTCTCGTTCGACGGCCCCGAGGGCTCGGCCAAGCGCATCGCCGCGCTCTGCGCCGAGATGGGCGTCAAGCTCACGCCCGCGGGCGCCACCTGGCCCTATGGCAAGGACCCGCACGACACCAACCTGCGCATCGCCCCCACCTATCCCTCGTTGGAGGAGCTGGGCGCCGCCTTGGGCATCCTGGTGCTCGCCACCAAGCTCGTCGCGGCGCAGCTCGCCCGCGAGGAGCGCGCGTAAGGAGGGGGACGCATGGTCGACGATTTCTTCGATGACGAGCAGGAGCTGATGGGGATCGAGCCCCCTGCGCAGGCTCCGGCCGACGGGGTCCCGGCCGAAGGGGCCGATGCGGTGGAGGCCGAAGGGGCCGCGCCGGCGGCATCGCATGAGGCGGCCGCGCCGGCGCCGGCGCCCGCGGGCGAGGCCACGAGCGGGCGCACCCCGCCGCCGTTCTGGATGGTGCTCGCGATCGCGATCATCGCGCTCCTGCTCGGTGTTATCATCGGGTACCTGCTGGGGTCCTCCTCGGCCCTGGCAGCGCTCGAGCAGCAGCAGGAGCAGCTCCAGAGCCAGCAGGATTCGGGTGCCTACGAGCTGCCCGAGGGCCATCCGCAGGTCGAGGTCGACGAGGACGGCTCCGCCCACGTGGTGGACGGCGGCTCAACGTCGACGGACGCGGAATAAGGGGGTACCGTGGCGTTTTCATCCAACCAGGCGGGTCGGGCACGCGCCATCGTGCTGATCACGGTCATCGCGTGTCTCGCCGTGGTGGTGGGCGTGCTCGTGCTGGGGCCGGGTGCGTCCGGCGTGTCGGCGGGCGATGACGCGGCCGCGAGCGGCAGCGCGTCGGCGCAGGGCGCCTCGGACGGGGCGGCCTCCCCGGACGCCTCCGCATCGGATGGCGACACCATGGAGACCATCGACGCCCAGTACGGCACGGCCGCGCAGGCGCTGCGCGAGCAGTACGACGCCGATCCGTCCAACCCCTCGGCCCTGCTCAACCTGGCCAACGGCTACTTCGACTGGGGCGTCGCCGTGCGCAGCCACGCGACCACCGACGAGGACGCCGAGCGCGCCCGCGAGCTGCTCGGCGACGCCATCGGCTACTACGACACCTACCTCGCCGACAACCCCGACGCCAAGTCGGTCACCGTGGACCGCGCGATCTGCGTGTTCTACACCGGCGATACCGCCGGCGCCATCGCCGCGCTCGAGCAGCTGACCCAGCAGGACGCGGGCTTCGCCCCGGCCTGGGCCAACCTGGGCATGTTCTATGAGGCGGCGGGCCGCACCGACGACGCGCGCCAGGCCTATGAGACCGCCATCGAGGCGGCGGGCGACGGCGACGCCTACAACGTGAAATCCTACGCGCAGGAGCGCCTCGACGCCCTGCAGTGACCCCGGACGACTGCTTTCGACACGCGAAAAAGGAGCACCCATGGAACTGACGATCACCACCGATCCCACCCCTGACCGCTACGGCATCCACGTCGCCGGCGAGGTCGACATCTCCAACGCCGCCAAGCTGCGCGAGGCGATCGACATGGCGCTGGAACAGCCCACTGACGACATCGAGCTCGATTTCGCCCAGGTGGCCTACATCGACTCGACGGGCGTGGGCGTGCTCGTGGGCGCCGCGCACCATGCCGCCGAGCGCGGCAAGACCCTGCGCGTGGTCAACGCCCAGCCCGGCGTGATGCGCGTGGCCCAGCTGCTCGGGGTCGACCAGGAGATATCCATCACGGCTTCGTAAGCGATCGGGCCGCCGGTGCCGCTGGACGGTATACTGATACGGTTGCATGGACGATATGAGGCGACACGGGAGGTTTCTTCGTGTTAGGAATCGGATCAACCGAGTTCGCGATCATCGTGATCTTCGGTTTTCTGCTGTTCGGTCCCGATAAGCTGCCGCAGATGGGGCGCACGCTGGGGCGCGCCCTGCGCCAGTTCAACGAGACCAAGGACAAGATGACCTCGGTGGTGCAGACCGAGGTGCTCGATCCCATGGCCGCCGCGGCGAACGCGGCGCCCAAGAAGCCCGCTGTGGCCGATGACGAGGACGCCGACGTCGAGGGCGCCGAGACCGCGCCGGCCCGCAAGGAGACCTTCGCCGAGCGCCGTGCGCGCCTGGCCGCCGAGAAGGCCGCCGGGGAGGGCGCCGCCTCCGGCGAGGCGCCGGTCGACGGCCTTGCTCCCGCGTCCGAGCCCGCTGCTGCCGGCGTCCCTGCTGCCGAGTCTGCCCCCGCCGCGCCCGAGGCTCCTGCCGAGGAGGCGCCCGCCCCGCGCACCACGGCCGATCTGTACGCCCGCCGCCCGCGCCGGCACCGCGCCGACGAGGCCGAGGCCGAGGCACCGGCCGAGGAGGCCCCCGCCGGCGAGGCTCCGGCCACCGAGGGAGGTGAGCGCTGATGCCCATCGGACCCGCGCGCATGCCGCTCATGGACCACCTGGGCGAGCTCAGGCGCCGCCTCACCATCGTGGCCGTGACGCTCGTCATCGGCACGCTCATCATGTACTTCGCCACGCCCACCATCATCGACATCCTCTCCGATCCCATCAAGCCGTTCGTGGGCGAGGATTTCTATATCTCCACCGCGCTCGGCGGCTTCTCGCTGCGCTTCTCCATCGCCATCAAGGTCGCCGTGGTCATGGCCACGCCGATGATCGTCTGGCAGATCCTGGCGTTCTTCCTGCCGGCGCTCAAGCCCAACGAGCGCCGCTGGGTGGTGCCGACGGTGCTCATCGCCACCGTTCTGTTCTTCGTGGGCGTGGTGTTCTGCTACTTCCTCATGGTGCCGGCGGCCTTCGAGTGGCTGGTGGGCGAGACCTCGGCCGTGGCTACGCCGCTCGCCATGCTGGATGATTACCTCAACACCGAGATCCTGCTCATGATCGGCTTCGGCATAGCGTTCGAGCTGCCGCTGGTCATCTTCTATCTGGCCGTGTTCCACATCGTGCCGTACGCCTCGTTCCGCCGCGCCTGGCGCTACGTCTACGTGGGGCTTCTGGTGCTCTCGGCGTGCGTGACGCCCGATGCGAGCCCCGTGACGCTCATGTTCATGTATGCGGCGATGCTCTCGCTCTACGAGATCTCGCTGTTCGCCGTGCGCTTCGTGGTGATCGCCCGCGATGGCAAGAAGGGCCTGACCGAGCGCCGCATCAGCCTGTTCAGCGACGACGAGTAGCTCGGGGCGGCACCGCATGCACGAGATGAGCATCGTCAGCGGCATCCTGGAGAGCGTGGTGCCCGTGGCGCGCGATGCGGGCGCCACGCGCGTCTGCCGCGTGAACCTGCGCATCGGCGACATGCGCGAGGTGGTGCCCGAGGCGATGGACCTGGCCTGGGAAGTGCTCTGCGAGGAGGATCCGCTGACCGACGGCTGCGAGCTCGCGGTCGAGGAGATCCACCCCGAGAGCGTCTGCCCGGCCTGCGGCGCGCGTTTCGCGCACGACCGCTTCCATCTGCGCTGCCCGGCCTGCGGCTGCGCCGAGACGCGCCTCGTGCACGGCCGCGAGCTCGACATCGTCTCCATCGAGGTCGAGCAGCCCGATTGAGCGGGCGCGACGATCGGGTCGCGGCATCCCGGCCGCGGCGGACCGCGCTCGGAGCGGCTGCGGGCGCCGTGTGCAGTCCTGCCCGCGCCCATTGAGGAGGAACCATGGCAGAGAAGACCCTCGACATCGAGACCCCCATCCTGAATCGCAACGAGCGGCTCGCCGCTGAGCTGCGCGAGCGGTTCCGTGCATCGGGCACCTTCGTGGTGAACGTGCTCTCGAGCCCAGGATCGGGCAAGACCACCACCATCCTCTCGACCGTCGAGCGCCTGCGCGACCGCTACCGCGCCGCGGTGATCGAGGGCGACATCGCCTCGGACGTGGACGCCCAGACCATGAAGGAGGCGGGGCTCCCGGCGGTGCAGATCAACACCGGCGGCCTCTGTCACCTCGAGGGCAACATGATCCAGAGCGCCATCGACGCGCTCGACGCCGGCGTGGGGCTCGACAGCATCGACATCATCTTCATCGAGAACGTGGGCAACCTCGTCTGTCCCGTCGATTTCGATCTGGGCGAGAACCTCGCCGTCATGATCCTCTCGGTCCCCGAGGGAGACGACAAGCCCGTCAAGTACCCGGGCATCTTCCAGCATGCGGGCGCGCAGCTCCTGAACAAGGTCGACGTGGCATCCGCCTTCGATTTCGATCTGCAGGCCTACAACGACGTGCTCGACGATCTGAATCCCACGGCGCCGCGCTTCATGGTGAGCGCCCGCACCGGCGAGGGCATGGACGCGTGGTGCGCCTGGCTCGCCGACCAGATCGAGGCGGCCCGCGCCTAGCGAAAGGGGTGCGTCATGAACATCCAGATCTTCGGTACCAAGAAGAGCTTCGACACCAAGAAGGCGCAGCGCTTCTTCAAGGAGCGCCGCATCAAGTTCCAGTTCGTCGACTTGGCTGAGAAGGGCATGAGCAAGGGCGAGCTCACGAGCGTCATGCAGGCGGTGGGCGGCATCGAGGCGCTCGTCGACCCGGACGCCCACGACCAAGATACCGTGGCGCTCATCACCTACCTGGCCGAGAGCCAGAAGTTCGACAAGCTTCTGGAGAACCAGCAGGTGCTGCGCCAGCCCATCGTGCGCAACGGTCGCAAGGCGACCTTGGGCTACCAGCCCGACGTCTGGAAGACCTGGGAGTAGCCTGCGCCTGATCGCCCTGCGGCGCGACCGGGCAGCCTGCGGTACGTCCGCCCCGCGCCCAGCGCTGGGGGAGCGGTGCCTACGATGCGCGCGCCGAGCCGCGTGCTGTGCCGACGGGCGGCGCGGCGCGCGGCGGCTGCCGTTCGCCGCCGGTTTTCGTGTGCGTTTCGCAGAGCGGGGGCAACTCGCGTATACTAGCCCGCGAGAAGATCGCCCGCACTATATATAGAGTGCGGGCTCGCCTATACGTGAGGTGCTGGTTTTGAAGCTCGTCGTTGCAGAGAAGAACATCGCCGCGCAGAAGATCGCGCAGCTGCTTGCCACGGGCAAGCCCAAGCAGGACAAGGTCTACAACACCCAGGTCTACCGCTTCGAGGTGGCGGGGGAGGAGTGGGTGTCGATGGGGCTGGCCGGCCACATCCTGGCGCCCGATTTTCCCGATGAGATCCTGTTCGACAAGAAGCAGGGCTGGTACAGCGTCACCGAGGAGGGCGAGGTGCTGCCGGCGGACGTGCCGGACGGCCTCGCCCGCCCGCCGTACGCAACCAAGCGCAAGCCCTACCTCGCCAACGGCATCTCCATCAAGGGCTGGAAGGTCGAGAGCCTGCCCTATCTCACCTGGGCGCCGATCCTCAAGAAGCCCGCCGAGAAGGAGATCATCCGCGTCCTCAAGAACCTCGCCAAGAAGGCGGACGAGGTCATCATCGCCACCGACTTCGACCGCGAGGGCGAGCTCATCGGCTCGGATGCGCTCGCCATGGTGCGCGAGGTCGCGCCAGACCTTCCCGCGTACCGTGCGCGCTACTCGGCGCTCATCAAGGGCGAGGTGACGGCGGCGTTCGACAACCTCGTGATGCTCGACCAGAACCTCGCCGACGCCGGTGAGAGCCGCCAGTACATCGACCTCATCTGGGGTGCCGTGCTCACGCGCTACCTCACGCTCGCGCGGTTCGGCGGCTTCGGCAACGTGCGCTCGGCAGGGCGCGTGCAGACGCCCACGCTCGCGTTGGTGGTCGAGCGCGAGCGCGAGCGCATGGCGTTCGTGCCCGAGGACTACTGGCAGATCCGCGGCCTGGCGCGTCCGGCGGGCGCCGGCGACGAGGCCGAGTTCAAGATCGCGCACGCCACGGCCCGCTTCACGGACCACGATGCGGCGCAGGCGGCCTTCGATCACGTCAAGAGCGCGACGACGGGCACCGTCTCGGCCGTCGCCAAGCGCAGCCGCAAGCAGCAGCCCCCCGCGCCATTCAACACGACGAGCCTGCAGGCTGCCGCCGCCGCGGAGGGCATATCCCCGGCGCGCACCATGCGCATCGCCGAGAGCCTCTACATGGCGGGCTTCATCTCCTACCCGCGCGTCGACAACACCGTCTACCCGCGCTCGCTCGACCTGGCGGGCGTGGTCAAGGGGCTCGCGTCCAACGTGCCGGCGCTGCGCCCCGTGGCCTCGAAGGTGCTCGCCGCTCCGATGAAGCCCACGCGCGGCAAGACCGAGACCACCGACCATCCTCCCATCCATCCCACGGGCCAGGGCGACCCCGAGAGCCTCGACGGCGGCCAGAAGAAGCTCTACCTGCTCATCGCGCGGCGCTTCCTGGCGACGCTCATGGGGCCGGCGACCATCGAGAACACCAAGCTCACCATCGACGTCGCGGGCGAGCCGTTCACCGCCTCGGGCGACGTGCTCGTCGAGGCGGGGTTCCGCGAGGCGTACCCCTACGGCCTCAAGCGCGACGAGCAGCTGCCGGCACTCGCCGAGGGCGACGTCGTGGACGTGCGCGATCTCAAGCTGGAGGCCAAGCAGACCGAGCCGCCCGCGCGCTACAGCCAGGGGCGCCTCGTGCAGGAGATGGAGAAGCGGGGCCTCGGCACCAAGTCCACGCGCGCCTCGATCATCGAGCGCCTCTACCAGGTGCGCTACCTCAAGAACGACCCCATCGAGCCGAGCCAGCTGGGCATGGCGATCGTGGACGCGTTGCACGAGTTCGCGCCGCGCATCACCACGCCCGAGATGACCGCCGAGCTCGACGAGGACATGACCCGCGTGGCCGAGGGCGCCGACACCCAGGACCACGTGGTCGAGCACTCGCGGGCGCTGCTGGCCGGCATGCTCGACGCGCTCATCGAGCACAAGGACGACCTCGGCGACCGTATCGCCGACGCCGTCACGGCCGATGCACGCGTGGGCACCTGCCCCAAGTGCGGCAAGGACCTCGTGATGAAGACCTCCGCCAAGACGCGCGGCAGCTTCATCGGCTGCATGGGCTGGCCCGACTGCGACGTGACCTATCCGGTGCCCTCCGGCGTGAAGGTGAGCCCGCTCGAGGGCGAGGCGGCCGTGTGCCCGGAGTGCGGGGCGCCGCGCATCAAGTGCCAGCCCTTCCGGCAGAAAGCTTACGAGATCTGCGTGAACCCCAAGTGCCCCACCAACTTCGAGCCCGATCTGGTGGTGGGCGAGTGCGCCGCCTGCAAGGAGGCCGGGCGCGCTGGCGAGCTCGTGGCGCACAAGAGCGAGAAGAGCGGCAAGCGCTTCATCCGCTGCACCAACTACGAGGAGTGCGGCACGAGCTACCCGCTGCCGGCGCGCGGCAAGCTCGAGGCCACGGGCGAGGTGTGCGAGCACTGCGGCGCGCCCATCGTGATCGTGCAGACGGCGCGCGGTCCGTGGCGCATCTGCGTGAACATGGACTGCCCCGGCAAGGAGCAGAAGGCGGCTTCGGGCAGAGGCCGCGGGCGCGCCGGCGCCAAGGCGACGGCGAAGCCCGGTGCCAAGCGCGCGACGGCGAAGAAGGCGGGCGCGTCCAAGGGCGCTGCTGCCAAGAAGGCTCCCGCCAAGACGGCGAAGCGCGCGACGAAGGGCTAGGGCGAGGCTGATGTTCGGCGCGAAACGCGATGCGCGGCTCGAAGACGCCGCGCCCCTGGTCCCGCCTGCGCCCTTCATATCGCTTGAGGGAATCGACGGATGCGGCAAGTCCACGCAGGCGCGGCTGCTCGCCAGAGCGCTGGAGCAGGCGGGCTATACGGTGCTCGCGCTGCGCGAGCCGGGCGGCGTCGCGATCTCCGAGAAGATCCGGGCGCTCCTGCTCGATCCGGCCAACGCGGCCATGTGCGATACCTGTGAGCTTCTGCTCTACGAGGCCGCCCGTGCCCAGCTCGTGCACGAGGTGATCGCGCCGGCGCTCGCGGCGGGCACCGTGGTGGTGTGCGACCGGTTCTATGATTCCACGACGGCCTACCAGGCGTTCGGCGGATGCGTGCCGCGCGAGCGCGCCGAGGCGGCCAACGCGCTCGCCGCAGGGGACTGCCGGCCGCGCCTCACGCTCGTGCTCGACATCGATCCCGTCGAGGGGGCCCGCCGCGCGGCCGCGCGCGACGACGCTCCGGACCGCATGGAGGCCAAGGGGCTCGCCTACCAGGTCCGCGTGGCCGAGGGCTTTCGGGCCATCGCCGCCGACGAACCCGAGCGCGTGAAGCTCATCGACGCGGCGCGCCCGATTGAAGAGGTCTTCGCGCAGGTGGCTGCGGAGGTCCGCGCGGCGGGTTTCGCGCTGGCCGGGGCGTAGGCACCTGCTGCGGGGCGTAGCCTCGCCTTCGCGTGCCGCGAGGCGCAGGGGCGCCGAGGTGGCTTCGCATGCCGTGTGGTGCTCCGGCTGACAGTGCCGCCGCCGCGCAGTGCGGGGTTCCCGGGCGGCCGGACCGACGCACCCCGTCCCAAACGGGGTATCATGGTCGCACGCGCCTGCCGCGTTACCGAAGGATCGCCCATGTCCCATACCGTCCCGCAGGATGCGCCCGCCGCTCCCGGTGCCCGCGCCCTGCTCTCCAAGCTCGATACGCAGCCCCGCGTGCGCGCCTTCCTGCAGCGCGCCATCAGCGAGGGCCGCGCCAGCCACGCCTACCTGTTCGTGGGGGCGCCCGGCTCGGGCAAACTCGACGCCGCGTGGGCGCTCGCCCAGGCGCTCGTGTGCGCGAAGGGCGGATGCGGTGCCTGCGAGGAGTGCGTGCGCGTCGCGCGCCACACGCATCCGGACGTGCACAGCTACGCGCCCGAGAGCGTCACCGGCTACCTCATCGGTCAGACGCGCGACCTCATCGACGATGTCGCGCTCGCCCCCATACGCGGGCGCGCCAAGGTCTACATCATCGACCGCGCCGAGAGGCTGCGGCCCGAATCCGCCAACGCCCTGCTCAAGACCCTCGAGGAGCCGCCCGAGGGCGTGACGTTCATCCTTCTGGGCACCTCGACCGAGACCATCCTGCCCACCATCGTCTCGCGCTGCCAGTGCGTGCCGTTCCGCATGATCGCGCCGGCTGCGGCCGCCGAAGCCGTCGCGCGCGAGACGGGGGCCGAGCCCGCCCGCTGCCGCATGGCGGCGGCCGTGGCGGGCAGCCCGGCGCGCGCCGTGGAGTTCCTGCGCAGCGCGCCGCGCCAGGAGGCGCGCCGCGTCATGCTGCGCGCCCTCGACGCGCTGCCCCATGCCGACGAGCTGGACGTGCTGAACGCCGCCAAGGAGCTCGTGGGCGCCGTGCGCGCGCCGCTCGACGAGGTCAAATCGGTGCAGAAAGCCGTGCTCGACCGCGACGCGGACTATCTGTCGCGTGGAGCCTTGAAGCAGCTCGAGGACCGCCAGAAGCGCGAGCTCACGGTGCGCGAGCGTTCGGGTATGATGGAGGTGCTGGCAAGCGCGCGGCTGCTTCTGCGCGACGCGCTCCTGCGTCTCGAGGGCGCCGGCGAGGCACCGGTCAACGCGGACGCGGGCGACGTCGTCGAGCGCCTGGTCCGCGCCACCACGGAGACGGGCGCCCTGCGCGCGCTCGACGCGGTGGCGTGCGCGGAGCGGTCGCTGGCCAGAAACGTTTCCCCTCAGCTGACCTTGGAGGTCATGCTCTTCGATATCAGGAAGGCCCTGTCATGCCGATAGTTGTTCCCGTCAAGTTCGCCTTCGCGGCGCGTGACCTGTGGTTCGATCCGCAGGGGCTCGACATCGCCGAGGGCGATCACGCCATCTGCTCGACCGAGCGCGGCACCGAGATCGGCCTGGTGACCGCCGATCCCTTCGAGGTCGCCGCCTCCGAGCTCGCCGCCCCCTTGAAGCCGGTGCTGCGCATCGCCACCGACGCCGACCTGGATCGCGCCGAGGATCTGGTCGATCGCGGCGAGGCGTCCATGACCGATTTCCGCCGCCTGGTCAAGCAGAACGGGCTCGACATGAAGCCCGTGGGCGTCGAGTACCTCTTCGGCGGCGAGAAGGCCGTGTTCTATTTCGCGGCCGAGGACCGCGTCGACTTCCGCCAGCTCGTGAAGGATCTCTCGGCGTGCCTGCACACGCGCGTGGACATGCGCCAGATCGGCGTCCGCGACGAGACGCGCCTGGCGGGCGGCTACGCCCAGTGCGGGCAGGAGCTGTGCTGCACGCGGTTCGGTGGACAGTTCGAGCCCGTGAGCATCCGCATGGCCAAGGAGCAGGACCTGCCGCTCAACTCGGCCAAGATCTCGGGCGTGTGCGGCCGCCTCATGTGCTGCCTGCGCTACGAGTTCGAGGCCTACAAGGACTTCAAGAGCCGCGCGCCCAAGAAGAAGGCCGTCATCGACACGCCGCTGGGCAAGGCCAAGATCCAGGAGTACGACACCCCGCGCGAGCAGCTCGTGCTGCGCCTCGAGAACGGCAAGGTGTTCCGCGTGGACCTGGCCGACATGACCTGCTCGGACGCCTGCAAGAAGCGCGCCGCCGAGCAGAAGTGCGCCTGCCGCCCCGACACCGTGACGCGCGACGTGCTGGAGAAGATCGAATCGGCCGATATCGCGCTGGCGCTCATGGAGCTCGATCGCGAGAACGGCGTGGACGTGGGCGACGGCCTGCGCACGGCCGACCGCATCGTCACCTCGGGGCCGACGCCGCGCCGCCGCCGGCAGCAGCATGCGGACGCTCCCGCCCAGGGCGCGCCCGACAGCGGGCGCCGCGGCTTCAAGCAGAAGGGCGCCTCGCCCAAGGCGGACGAGGCCGCGTCGGCCGCACCGCAGCGCCGTCGCCGCAAACGCTCCACCGCGCCCGCCGAGGGCGCTCCCGCTCCCGAGGAGCAGCGCGGGGGTCGCCGGCGCCGCCATCACGTGGTGGAGGGGGATGCGGCTCCCGCCGAGCGCGCCGCCGCCCCGCGCGCCGAGGCTGGCGAGGAGGCGCGCCCCGCGCGCCGGCGCCGCCATACGGCACAGGCCCCCAAGCCCCAGGTGCCCTCCGTGGCAGACCAGGTGCAGGACGGCGACGTCAAGGTGACGCGCCGCCGCCCCGGCGACGGCGGAGGAGCCCGCGCACCGCGGCAGGATGCGCCGCGCGCGGGCGCCGAGGAGGCTCCGGAGCAGAAGCGCCGGCGCCGCCGCAGGCCGCGCAAGCCGCGCGGCGGGAGCGCCGAGGGCGGCGCGACCCCGGGCGCACCGTCCGGCCCCGAGGCTTAAAGGCACCGCCCGCGCGCATGGCGCGCCCCGGATGCGGGTACAGATAGATCGCTGCCAACCCTTCCCTCGTCGTCCGCGGGAAGGGTTGCGCCGTCTATGGACCATATCTCCCGCCCGCTTTCCGATGCCGTCCCGCGCGCCGCGCGGCGCCTGGGATCCGCGTTCCTGGAGGCCCTCTCGCCCACTCGCTGCGCGTGCTGCGAGCGGCCCGGAGCCCTCATCTGCGACGCATGCCTCGAGGCGCTGCCGCTCATCGATCCGGTGCATGCGTGCATCCACTGCGCGGCGCCGTTCGGCGACATCCTGTGCACCGAGTGCCGCGACGCGCCGCTCCTTGTGGGTCGCTGCCTGGCCACCGCGACGTTCGAGGGGCCGGCGGCGCGCATCGTCCGGGCGTACAAGGATGCCGGCGAGCGCCGGCTGGCCCCGTTCATCGCGCAGATGCTCTGGGATACGGCCCTCCATGCGGAGCGGGCGGCGCCCGAGCGCTATGCGGGGATCCTCACGCTCGCGCAGGCCATCGTGTTCGTGCCCGCGACGGAGCGCGCCTTCGTGCGGCGCGGGTTCGACCACATGGAGCGCGTGGCCGCCGAGCTCGCGGGACTCTCCGGCGTGTCCGTCATCGACGCGCTGCTCAAGCATGGCGCCGCCGACCAGCGCCTGCTGGGTCGGCACGCCCGCGCCGAGCGGGCGCGGGAGGCCTACGAGGTGGTGGAGTCGGTGCGGGGCCTGCGGCTCGTCCTGGTGGATGACGTCATCACCACCGGCGCGACCGTCCGCGCCGCGGCCGCGGCGCTCGAGCGCGCGGGGGCGGCGCGGGTGGACGTGCTGGCCCTCGCGCGCGTGTGGTAGCGCCCGCGCGGTCGTGAACTGGTATAATGCCCTCAACTCCCAGGCTGTGGTTGCGGATCGCATGAGATCCTAGTCCAAGGCAGACGCGGTCGAAAGGATCCACGTAAGTGCTCGCGTGCGCGCGACACGATCATGGCGCGTCCTAGAGGTAAGTCGCACCGTCCGTTTACACCAGGGGCAATCGGCCCCGCGGGCGAGCGGGCCAGTC
Organism: uncultured Coriobacteriaceae bacterium; assembly: GCA_963931435.1. GTDB lineage: Bacteria > Actinomycetota > Coriobacteriia > Coriobacteriales > Coriobacteriaceae > Coprousia. Next base: position 2,016,886 of record OZ007012.1, on the reverse strand, counting down.
GTGATGCCGCCGCGGCGGCTGAGCAAACGCCCCGGTGCGCTGGTGTGGGGTCAAAGACCAGGTCAGCTGGGGGTCTTGGTAACGATGCGCGCGCACCGCCCGCGGGGCGCGCACGGGAGCGGGCTTGAAGGATGGTCGGCATGGGAAACGGTGGGAAGATGATGGCGCTGAGGAAGATCGCCCTTGGTGCGTGCATGGTGATCGCGCTGGCGGGCGTCGGCGGATGCTCGCTGCTCACGCCCGGCCTCGACGAGGCGGAGCCTGAGAGCGTCGAGCAGACCGTGGATGACGCGGCACTCGTCACCCCGGGCACCCTGACCGTCGCCCTCAACACCAACGACGCCCCGCAGGCCATGGTGACCGGCGAAGGCGTCGAGGGCTACGAGGTGGACGTCGCCCGCGCCCTCGCGCGCGAGATGGGGCTCGACCTCGCCCTGGTGAGCGCCTCCTCTCCCGATGACCCGCTGAGCGAGGGCGAGGCGGACATCTTCGTGGGCGCGACCACCGGCGACGCCGGCGGCGACATCACCGTGCTGGGCAGCTGCCTGGAGGACGCCACGGCCATCTTCGGGAAGGTCGAGGGCGACGCGACGCGCGCGAGCGCGGCCGATCTGGCTGCCGCGGTCATCGGCGTGCAGGAGAGCTCGGCCTCGCAGGAGGCCCTGGCGAAGGCGGGGATCGTCTCCGACCAGGAGACCTACGCCAACGTGAACGCGTGCTTCGATGCGCTCGCCTCCGGCGAGGTCGACTACGTGGCCTGCGACGCCACGGCCGGCGCCTATCTGGCGCGCGCCTACGAGGGCGTCGGGTTCATGGGCACCATCAGCGCGGTGAGCTCGCAGGGCATCGCGGTGAGCGCTTCCGCCACCGAGCTCCTGGACGCGGTCTCCGACGCGTTCGACGCCATCTCCAGCGACGGCGTCCTCGCCGCCGTGCACGCGAGCTGGTACGGCCAGCTGCCGCTCAGCCTGTCCGACCAGACCGTCTCGGGCGTCCAGATCGCGAGCACGTCTGCAGATGACGAGGCCCCTTCGGGCGATCTCAACAGCATCGGCGACTGACCTCCGTTCCGCCGGCCGATCTTTTCTCGGTCCCGCGCATTGCCCGGGGCGGGTGGTGGGTACAAACCTACTACCGCAATGTCCCCGAGGAGATTAGGAGCCTGGCATGGAGATCATCGTATCGGGTCGCAAAACCACGGTGACCGATGCTCTGCGCGCGCGCGTCGAGGAGAAGATCGGCGAAGCGCTCAAGGTGTTCGACATCGAGCCCATGACCGCCGACGTGGTGCTGCGTTACGAGAAGAACCCCTCGAATCCCGAGCCCGCGGTGGTCGAGGTGACGGTGCGGGCGCGCGGATCGGTCATCCGCGTCGCTGAGCACGGGGCCGATATGTACACGGCCATCGATGAATCCGCCGACAAGGTGACGCGCCAGCTGCGCAAGTTCAAGACCAAGGTCATCGACAACCGGCAGCAGGGCGCGAGCGCCGCTGAGGTGGCGCCGGTGGAGCGCGTGGAGGATCTGGCCGACCTCATCATCCCGCCCGAGGAGGACGATCAGCTCGTGCGCGAGAAGATCATTGACATTACGCCGATGACCGAGGAGCAGGCGCTCGTCCAGACCGATCTTCTGGGCCACGATTTCTACGTGTTCGAGAACGCCGCGACCGGCCTCATCAATGTGGTCTATCATCGAAAGAATGGTGGATATGGCATCATCAAGCCCAAGATAGAGACGCTCGACGAGTAGAATAGGCCTCGCAGCATGAGGTAAGGCGGGCGGCCATCCATGCGGATGGCCGCCTCTTTGCGTGAAAGGGGTTGTTGATGAGCGAGCCTTCCGCCTCCGGTCACGCGGACCGCTACCGCATCGTGATCGATACCTGCGCCGACCTGACGCCCGAGATCGCCGCGACGCTGGACGTGGACATCCTGGGCTTCCCCTATATCCTGGACGGCGTCGAGCACACCGACGACATCTGGACCTCCATCACCCCGCATGAGTTCTACGACGCCATCCGCCACGGGGCCAAGGCGTCCACCTCGGCCATCTCGCTGGGCCGCTACCTGGAGTACTTCACGCAGTGCGCCAACGAGGGCACACCCACGGTCTACCTGTGCTTCGCCTCGTCGCTCTCGTCGAGCTACGAGTTCGCCTGCCAGGCGGCCGAGCAGGTGCGCGCCGAGCATCCCGGGTTCGGGCTCTACATCGTGGACAACTGCCTGCCGTGCTCGTGCGGCGAGCTCCTGGCGCTCGAGGCCGTGCGCCAGCGCTCTGCGGGGCTTTCCGCTGCCGAGTTGGCGGCATGGGCGGACGAGGCCAAGAGCTACGTGCACGGCTACTTCACCCTCGACAGCCTGGACTCGCTCGCAGCCGGCGGGCGCATCCCGCCCGCGGCGGCGCAGCTCTCCACCAAGCTCGATGTGAAGGCCTCGCTCTCGTTCGACCTGGCGGGCTCGCTCTCGCTCACGGGCGTGAACCGCGGGCGCAAGAAGGCGCTCCGCTCGCTCATCAAGGCGTTCCACGACAACTACGTGCTCGATCCGGCTCTCCCGCTCGCGATCGTCACGGCCGATGCCGAGAAGGACGGCGACTGGGTGGAGGCAGCGGTGCGCAAGGAGGAGGGTTGCGCCGACCTCACCATCATCCGCGGGTCGGTGGGACCCACCATCGGCGCGCACGTGGGGCCGGGCATGGTCGCCCTCATCTTCTGGGGCAAGAACCGCGCCGAGAAGATCTCCCTCTCCGATCGCATCGCCGCGCGCGTGCGCCGCTGAGGCGGCTTCCCGCGGCATCTCGCCGGCACACGCGTCGCAGGATGGCGGGGCAGCACCGCTGAGGTTCCCGAAGGCGAGCCCGTCCCCTTCGTCCCGCTCTCTTACAGCAAGTCATCACGATGATAAAAGGAGTCATCACATGGCAGACAAGAAGCTTTCCGTCGCGTTCATCGGGACCGGCATCATGGGCGCGCCCATCGCCGGCCACATCCTGGACGCCGGCTATCCGCTCACCGTCTACAACCGCACGTCCGAGAAGGCCCAGGGGCTCATCGAACGCGGCGCGGTGTGGGCCGAGAGCCCCGCTGAGGCCGTGCGCGGCGCCGACGTGGTGTTCACCATGGTGGGGTATCCCGAGGACGTCGAGGAGCTCTACCTGGCCTCCGATGGGCTGCTTTCCGCCTCCAAGCCCGGCGCGACGCTCATCGACCTCACCACGAGCTCGCCCGAGCTGGCGCGCGACATCGCCGGCGCGGCCGAGGTGAGCGAGCGCCACGCGTTCGACTGCCCGGTCACGGGCGGCGAGGCGGGCGCCGTTGCGGGCACGCTCACGCTCATCGCCGGCGCCACCGAGCGCGACATCGAGCCGGTGCGCGCGCTCCTGGAGACGTTCTCCTCCCAGATCTTCTGCTTCGGCGGAGCGGGCAAGGGCCAGGCGGCCAAGCTCGCCAACCAGATCTCGCTCGCCTCGGCGATGGTAGGCATGGCCGATGCCCTCTCGTTCGCGCAGCAGAGCGGGCTCGACCTCGCGCAGACGCGCGCGATGATCCTGGGCGGCACCGGCGCCACGGGCGCGCTGGAGAGCCTGGCGCCCAAGGCGCTTGCGGGCGATTGGAAGCCGGGCTTCAAGGTCAAGCACTTCCTCAAGGACCTGGGGCTCGCTCTCGCCCAGGCCGAGGAGATGGAGATCGCCCTGCCGGGCTCGGACACCGCCTTCACGCTCTACGACATGCTCGACGCCATCGGCGGCGGAGAGCTGGGCACGCAGGCCATCACCCTGCTCTACCAGGAGGAGGCCGACGCCCAGGCCGCCGGGCTGGATTGGTCGCTCTACACCGAGGCTGCCGGCGAGGACGAGGGCCATGCGTGCGGCTGCGGCCACGACCACGGCGCCGACCACGAGTGCTGCCACGGCGAGGGCCATGGCCACGGGCATGGGGGCCACGGCTGCTGCCATCACCATGACCACGAGGAGTAGCGCCGCATGACCGATCCGGCGTTCATCATCGTCTTCGCCCTGCTGTTCGTCTTCAGCATCTACATCGGGTTCCTCGTCGGCACCGCGCTAGGCGAGCGCGTCGTCACCACGCGGGGGTACTGGCTCGGCAACCTGGGCGCGATGGCGGTGTGCGTGGTGGTCTCGCTGCTGGTTGCCGCGCTGCCCATGCTCTACGCGATCGACCTGGGGCTGCTGGTGGGCTGCATCGCCGGCCTCAAGATGGGGTTCGGCGAGTCGACCGGCCCATGGAAGGTGCTCGACCGGTTCTTCAACGTCAACCGCGCGCACCGCGAGGCCGCGCGCACGGGTGCCGGCGAGGCGCGCCGGCGGCGCAGGCGCAACCATGAGAAGGCGCCCGACCTGATATCGGTGGCGGGGCCGGCGGCTCCGCGCGAGGACGGACACGCGCATACAACCAAGAGGAACGGATAGGGGAGTCATGGACACGCAAACCGAACATGAGATGACCGACGAGGAGCGCGAGCAGCTCGAGCTCGTTGAGCAGAGCAACGAGGCGCTGGCCGCCCTCATCGAGGATCTGGGCAGCTCGAGCCGGCGCAAGCGCCAGTTCGCGGCGCGCGTGGTGGCGCTTCTGGCCGCCGTGGACGCCTCGGTGCTCGCGCCCTACATCGGCGAGCTCGTGGACGCGCTGTACCGGCCCGAGGCGCAGACGCGCTGGGAGGTGCTCGACGCCCTCGTGCTTCTGGTGCCGACGCATGCCAAGGAGATCGGCGCCGCGTTCGAGGGCGCCGAGGCCGCGCTGTTCGACGAGCTCTCCTCGACGCTGCGCCTCTCGGCGTTCAACCTGCTGTGCGCCTGGGGCGCCAGCTCCGCCGCGCGCTCCAAGAAGGTCTGGCCCATCCTGGACGAGGCCATCCAGTGCTACCACGGCGATCTGGAGTACCGCGACATGCTGGGGAGCCTCTACGCGTTCGCCCAGGGCAAGATCGCCGGCGAGGTGGCCGAGGAGCTTGCCGGCCGCCTGCGGTTTGATGCGCAGAACGGCAAGGGCGCCTATCTCAAGGCGCGTTCGAGCGAGATCTACGACATCCTGGTCAAGCGGTTCAAGCTGACCGATCCCAAGCGGCGCGCCCGCACGGTCGCGGCCGACGACGAGGATGGGGACGACGAGGAGTAGCCATGGCGCATGAGGTTGCCCTGATTCGCGGAGACGGCATCGGCCCCGAGATCACGCGGGCCATGCAACGCGTGGTGGAGGCATCGGGCGCGCAGATCGCGTGGCGGGTGCTCGACGCGGGCGCGGGCGTGATGGAGCGCTACGGCACGCCCCTGCCCGAGCACGTGCTCGACGCCGTGCGCGAGCTCGGCGTCGCCATCAAGGGGCCCGTCACCACGCCGGTGGGCACGGGCTTCCGCAGCGTCAACGTGGCGCTGCGCCAGGCGTTCGACCTCTATGCCTGCGTGCGGCCCTGCGTGTCGCTGCCCGGCGACGGGTCGCGCTTCCGCGACATCGATCTCGTCATCGTGCGCGAGAACACCGAGGACCTCTACGCCGGCATCGAGTTCGAGCCGGGAACGCCCGAGGTCGAGGAGCTAGCGCGCCTCGTCGAGGAGGCGGGCGGCAGGGCATTCCGCACGGGCTCGGCCATCTCGATCAAGCCCATATCCGAGGAGGGCTCGCGCCGCATCGTCGCCTACGCGTTCGAGTACGCCCGCGCCCACGGTCGGGGCAAGGTCACGGCGGTGCACAAGGCCAACATCATGAAGGCCACCGACGGGCTGTTTCTGCGCGTGGCGCGCGAGGTGGCGGCGGGTTATCCCGACATCGCCTTCGAGGACAAGATCGTCGACGCGACCTGCATGGGGCTCGTGACGCATCCCGAGGACTTCGACGTGCTCGTGCTGCCCAACCTCTACGGTGACATCGTGAGCGACCTCGCCGCCGGGCTGGTGGGCGGTCTCGGCATGGCGCCGGGGGCCAACATCGGCTCGGGCTGCGCCGTGTTCGAGCCCACGCACGGCTCGGCGCCCGACATCGCCGGGCGCGACATCGCCAACCCCACCGCGGAGATCCTCTCCGCCGCCATGATGCTCGACCACTTGGGCGAGATGGACGCGGCCGCGCGGGTGCGCGCCGCCGTGAGCGCCACCCTCGCCGAGGGCGTCGCCGTCACGGCCGATGTGCGCCGCGCGCAGACGGGCTCGGTCGCGGGCGCGGTGGGTACGCGGGCCTACGCTGACGCGGTGATCGCACATCTTGGGTAGGGATTCCCTCGTTCGACCCCGTATCTTCCGAAAGAATTAAGACGCCACGCCGCGTGCGCGGGCGTATCGTTGTGACCATGTTGGTGCTGCTGTCGACTAAGGAGTGAACCATGGGCCTCATGCGCAAGCGCGACGAGGAGGAGCGCGCATACATCGAGGGCATCGAGATCATCGAGCGCTCGGACACGCCGGACGACCTGGATGCCTCGCCCGTGGCGGTGGGGACCGCAGGCGGCGACGCTCCCGAGGTGGACGCCGACGCCCTGCGCGCCGCCGATGGCGCCGAAGACGGCGCTTCCGATGGGGAGGAAGCCGACAGCCTCGCTGCCGGCGAGCCGGAATCGGATGATGGGCTCGATGACGACGCGACGGCTGACGACGGGGAGCGCGACGCGGGTGACGACGACACCGATGACGTCGAAGGCGCCGACGACGCTGCGGACCTCGACGAAGCGAGCGACGCCGAGCCCGGTGCCCTGGCGCGCCTGCTGAGCAACCCCCGCCTCGTCGTCGCCTGCCTGGTGATCGTCGCCGTGGCCGCGGGCATCATCGGCTACGTCGTGGGCGCCGGCATCCTCATCCCGCATGGCACGGGCTCGGCGACCCTCGAGGAGGACCAGCTCGATACGCCCGTCGCCTCCTACACCTACGGCGGCGCCACGCATCAGATCACGGCGCGCGAGGCGCTGGAGAGCGCCTACATCCTCTCCAACATCGAGAACGATGACGGCACCTACCCCGCGCCCTCCGCCGAGGTCACTGTCGCCTGCGCCCGTCGGAGCATCCTGATCGCCGAGGCCCGCTCGCGCGGCATAGAGGCGACCGACGACGAGCTCGCTGCCTACGCGAAGGACACGCTCGGCACCGATGACTTCGCGGCCATCGCCAAGCAGTACGACACCACCGAGGACCAGGTGCACGAGATCACCGAGGGGTCCCTGCTCATCGAGAAGCTCTACGAGCAGATCGTGCCCGGCGCCGCCAGCCTCACCGCGCCCACCATGCCCGCCTCTCCCGAGGATGGCAACGAGGACACCGCGTCGGCGGAGTACGCGAGCTACATCATCGATCTCGCGGGCGACGAGTGGGACGCCGGGGCCGGGACCTGGGCGCGCACCGATGGCCCCTACTACCAGGCGCTCTCGGGCGAGAGCTTCACGGCGGATTCGGCCACCTACGCCCAGGCGCTTACAGCCTACTATGTGGCCTACCAGACGTACTCCGATGCCGCCAACGAGGCCCAGAGCGCCTGGACCGTCTACGCCAACGGCATCTACGAGGACGTGGATCTGACGGTCTACGGTCTCTATCAGTAGGCGGGCCGCCTCGGCGCGCGGTGCGCAAAACTTTTTTGCGGAGGGCCTTGACCGCACGCGCCGATTTGGTATATTAAACAAGCTCCATTTGGGGCCAGTGACACGGTCAGATAGCTCAGTTGGTAGAGCAGAGGACTGAAAATCCTCGTGTCGGGGGTTCGACTCCCTCTCTGACCACCATTGATACGATATGGACCCTCGCTCCTTTGGGACGGGGGTCCGTTTGGTTTATAGCGTGTCTCACGCCGCCGACCGGGGCGCGAGGCACGCGAGAGGGGCGAGCGATGGCGGAGCAGCAGGCGAAGAGGATGCGCGGAGTCAACCTTTCGGGGTGGTTCATCCCCGAGCCCTGGGTGACGCCCTCGCTCTTCGCGGCGACGGGCGCCTCCAACGCCTCCGAGCTCCAGCTCGCGCTCGGCGCCACGGCGTACAACGAGCGCGTGCGCCAGCACTACGAGACCTTCATCTCCGAGGACGATTTCCGCCGTATGGCCGCGGTCGGGTTCAACGCGGTGCGCCTGCCGGTGCCGTGGTACGCGTTCGGCTCGCAGACCGATTCCGAGGCCTACATCCCCGTTATCGACTACATCGACCGCGCCTTCGAGTGGGCGGCGAAGTACGGCATGGGCGTGCTGGTGGACCTGGCCACGGTGCCTGGCGGCCAGGGCGACTCCAACGCCGGCGCCTCCACCCCCGAGTCGACGGCAGCCTGGCACTCCTCCACCAACGGGCGCCATGTGGCGCTGAGCGTCCTGGAGCGCCTGGCGGCGCGCTACGGCGCGCGCGACAACCTGCTAGGCATCGAGCTTCTGGACTCCCCCGTCATGAGCCGCCGCACCGGGCTGTTCAGCGTGACGGAGGGCATCCCCAGCCATTACCTGCGCAACTTCTATCGCGACGCCTACGCGCTCGTGCGCGCGCACCTCTCGCCGGATAAGCTGGTGGTGTTCTCGGCCTCGGGTGATCCGGGGGCGTGGCGTCACTTCATGCGCGGCGACAAGTACACGGGCGTGTGCATGGACATCCATCTCTACCACTATCGCGACGAGAAGGCGCTCGACATCACCAGCCCGCACGGGCTCTCGGACGCCATCGCGCGCAACCGGCGCCTCATCGCCGAGGCCGCATCGGTGGGGTTCCCGGTGCTCGTGGGCGAGTGGTCGGCCGCCGCGGTGCTCTCCAACGCGAGCATCACGCCCGAGGGGCGCTTGGCCTATGAGCGCGTGTTCGTCTCCAACCAGCTCGCCTCGTTCTCCGGGACGCGCGGCTGGTTCTTCCAGACCTGGAAGACCGAGAAGCGTATCCCCGCATGGGACGCCCGCGTGGCGCTCGGCACGCTCGAGCGCGCGATGATCGACTAGCGGGTGCGCATGGGAGGGGAGCTGGGTCGCGCCATGCCGGAGGCGGTGGACGGGCGCGCGTTGAAGGCGGGAGCGTCGGAGGCGGACGTGCGGACGGATCGGCTCTCAACGGGTGCGTCGTTTGAAGGGCGCCGCTCGCATGCCGCCGCCGATGATGCCCCCGAGGGGCGCCTCTACGTGGTGGGGACGCCCATCGGCAACCTGGGCGATCTGAGCCCACGGGCCGTCGAGACGTTCCGCAAGGTGGATGCCGTGTGCTGCGAGGACACGCGCGTCACGGGGCGCCTGCTCGGCTACGCGGGCGTCTCGCGCCCCCTCATCCGCTGCGACGAAAACGTCATCGCCGACCGCGCGCCGGAGCTGGTGGCGCGCATGCAGGCGGGCGAGCGGCTGGCGTTCGCCTCCGATGCCGGCATGCCGGGCGTGTCCGATCCCGGTCAGGTGCTCGTGGACGCCGCCCGCGACGCGGGGGTGGCCGTCGAGGTTGTGCCCGGTCCCGTGGCCTGCGTCACGGCGCTCGTGGCCTCGGGCATGCCCTGCGAGCACTTCTTCTTCGAGGGCTTCCTGCCGCGCAAGGAGGGCGAGCGGACGCGGCGTCTCGCGCAGCTCTCACGCGTGCCGGGGGCGCTGCTCTTCTACGAGTCCCCCCATCGCGCGGCCGCGACGCTCGCCACCATCGCGCGGGTGCTACCTGCGCGCGAGGCGGCGCTCTGCCGCGAGCTCACCAAGCTGCACGAGGAGGTGCTGCGGGCCCCGGCGCCCGAGCTCGCCGAGCTGGTGCACGCGCGGGGGGAGCTCAAGGGGGAGTGTGTGATCGTGGTCGCCCCGCCCGCGCCCGAGGAGCTCGCCGCCCGCGAGGCGGTCGAGGCAGCCTTCGGGGACGGGGCCGTGCCGGCCGATCCCTACGAGCGCCTGCGCGCGGACATCCGCGACGCGCTCGAGGATGGCGAGCCCCCCTCGGCCATCGCCAAGCGCCTCTCCCAGCAGCATTCGCGCCGTCGCCGCGAGGTCTACGCGCTCGTCTTGGAGATGCAGGGCGACGCGCGGTCCTAGCGGGCGGGCGCAAGATGGCGGGCGGGCGCAAGACGCCTGAGGCCCGCGGCGATCTGGCGCGCGGGGCCGGGGGTTGCATCCCCGGAGAGGGCCGCGTCCCGTCAGGCCGCTCTCCCCCATCGGGAGGGGCGACGCCGCCGAACGCCGCGGCCCCGCATCCGCAGATCGGCGAGCTGCGGTATCATACGTTCCATATGCGCGGCGCCCGCTGCCGCGCGGCCCGTCATGAGGGAGAGGAACGTCGCACATGGAGCACAGCAAGCCTTCGTACTACATCACCACGCCCATCTACTACGTCAACGCCAAGCCCCACCTGGGCACGGCGTACTGCACGGTCCTGGCCGATGTGCAGGCGCGCTTCCGGCGCGCGTGCGGAGCGGACGTGAAGTTCCTCACCGGCATGGATGAGCACGGCGAGAAGGTGGCCGAGGCGGCTGAGAAGAACGGCTTCGACTCGCCGCAGGCCTGGTGCGACTCGATGGAGCCCGCCTTCGCCGATCTGTGGCGCACCCTCGAGATCTCCAACGACGACTTCATCCGCACCACCCAGCCGCGCCACATCGCCGGCGTGCAGAAGCTCCTCAAGGTGCTGCTCGATCGCGGCTACATCTACAAGGACGCCTACGACGGCTGGTACTGCCGCCCGGATGAGACCTACTTCACCGAGACGCAGGTGCACCATCATGAGGAGGAGCGCCGCGCCGCCGGGGAGGCGCCCGCCGACCCGGAGCATCCGCTCTGCCCCGATTGCGATCGCCCGCTCGAGCGCATCCAGGAGGAGAGCTGGTTCTTCAAGCTCTCGGCCTTCGAGCAGCCCCTGCTCGATTTCTACAAGGCCCATCCCGATTTCATCCAGCCCGAGACGCGCCGCAACGAGGTCGTCTCGTTCGTGAAGGGCGGCCTCAAGGACCTCTCGATCAGCCGCTCCACCTTCGATTGGGGCGTGCCCTTCCCGTTCGACGAGAAGCACGTGGCCTACGTGTGGGTGGATGCCCTCATCAACTACCTCACCGCCGTGGGCTATGGCGCCGAGGGGACCGAGGCGGCCGACGAGCTCGCCTTCCGCTGGCCCGCGCAGACCCACGTCATCGGCAAGGACATCATCCGGTTCCACTGCGTCATCTGGCCGGCCCTGCTCATGGCGGCGGATCTGCCGCTGCCCGAGCACGTGTTCGTGCACGGGTTCCTCACCGTGCGCAACGAGGAGACCGGCAAGGTCGAGAAGATGAGCAAGAGCCGCGGCAACGTGATCGCCCCCCAGGAGGTCATGGACCTGCTGGGCGTGGACGCCTACCGCTACTACTTCATGAGCGACGTGGTGCACGGCACGGACTCGCCCATCAGCTGGGGTCGCATGCGCCAGGTCTATAACGCCGACCTCGCGAACAGCTGGGGCAACCTGGTCTCCCGCACGCTCAACATGTCCATCAAGTACTTCGATGGCAAGGCACCGCAGCGCCCCGCGAACTTCGCGGACGCCTCGCCCCTGCACGATGCGTGCGAGGGCGTGTTCGAGCGCTATGCCGAGCACATGCGCGCGTTCGACTACAGCCACGCGGCCGCCGACGTGCTGGAGATGGTCTCGGCTGCCAACCACTACATCGAGGACCAGGCGCCTTGGGCGCTCGCCAAGGATCCGGCGCGCGCCGACGACCTGGCGTTCGTGATCTGGAGCCTGCTCGAGTGCATCCGCATCGCCTCGGAGCTCTACGATCCGTTCATGCCGGCGATCTCGGCCGAGGTGCGCCGCCGCCTCTCGCTCGATCCGGCGCCCACCTGCGACCTCGCGGCCGCCTGCGCGTGGGGCGGGCTTGCCGGCGGCGAGCCCGTGGAGAAGGGCGAGCCGCTCTTCCCGCGCCTGACCGACTAAATGGGTCGTTTGGGGACGGGGCCGTTCAACCCATAGGGGATAAAGCGACCCCGTCCCCTACGATGTCAGAGGGGATAGGATGACGACCTCACCGCTTGGCCACGCCGCGCGTGGGACGTACCCCCTCCTCGTTCAGGGCGATCTGGGGCGCCACGGCGGTCCTCGGTATCCGTGTGGGCAGCATCTCGGGTGAGAGGAACCTCATATGACTACATCGCCGCTGGCGAATCCGACGGCCACGCGCGAGCTGCTCGAGGCGTTCGGCCTGGCGACCAAGCATCGGCTGGGCCAGAACTTCCTCGTCGACAACCACGTGATCGAGCGCATCATGGCGCTTGCCGGCCTCACGGGGTCCGAGCGCGTGCTCGAGGTGGGTCCGGGCATCGGCACGCTCACGCTCGCGCTCGTCGCGGAGGCGGCGCGCGTGGTCTCCATCGAGATGGACGGCGAGCTGGAGCCGGTGCTGGCCGCGCACGCGCAGGCGCACCCCAACTTCCACTTCATCATGGGCGACGCCCTCAAGGTGCCGCCCGCGGCCATCGCCGAGGCGGCGGGGGGCGCACCCACCGTCTTCGTGGCGAACCTGCCCTACAACGTGGCGGCGACCATCATCCTCGAGTTCTTCGAGCGCATGCCGGATCTCGAGCGCGCCGTGGTGATGGTGCAGAAGGAGGTCGCCGACCGCATCGCGGCGCGCCCGTGCACCAAGGCCTATGGCGCCTACACCGCCAAGCTCGCGCTCTTCGCCAAGGTGACCGGTCGGTTCGAGGTGCCTCCGCGCTGCTTTCTGCCGGCGCCGCACGTGGACTCGGCGGTGGTGCGCCTCGAGCGCACCGATGGGGTGCCTTCGATGCCGGTCGAGGCTGCGGACGGTGAAGCCGGCGCGGGCCGGCAGGGAGGGGCGGGCGCTGCGGCGCGCGGCCACGCCGATGCCCCGGCGCTGCCGTACGAGGCGGTGGCGCGCGTGATCGACGCCGCGTTCGCCCAGCGCCGCAAGACCATCCGCAACTCCATGGGCGCCACGGGCTTCGCCAAGGAGGCGCTCGACGAGGCGTTCGCGCAGACGGGCATCGCGCCGACGGCTCGGGCCGAGACGCTCGCGCCGGAGGAGTTCGTGCGCCTCGCCGCCGCGCTCGCCGCGATCGGCGCTCTGCCGCAGGATGCGGGGGCGCGCCGATGACGGTCGAGGCGGCGACGGCTGCTTTCCGTCCGACGACGGGGGAGGGCGCCATCCGGCCGCTCGTCTTCACCAAGCGCACCAAGCGCGGCGACAGGGATTACGCCGCGCCGCCGGCTCCGGTCCCGCTCGTCGACACGCATGCGCATCTCACCTGCTTCTGGACGAAGGATCCCGCCGAGGTGCTCGTCCGCGCTGCCCAGGCGGGCGTGCGCGGGCTCGTGACGCTCTACGACCCGCTCGGCGACGAGATGGATCTCGCGACCTACCGGTCCGCGTTGGACGCATGGCTGGACGGGGCGCGTGCCCTGGCTGCACGGCGGATCCCTTCAGATGGGGAGCCCGTGCCGGCGTCCTCTGGCCGGCAGGAGCTGGTTTCCGGATCGATGCCTACGGGGGCGCAGGGGGCCTCGCCGACGCCGATGTCCAGCGCCTCGCCCGCTGCGGAATCCGATTCGGCGCCGTCGATGTTCAGTGTCTCTTTCGCAACGGAATCCGATTCAGCGTCGCCCGGTGCCCCGGTGCTCGCAAAGGCGCTGGACGAGCTGATCGCCAACCTCCGGTTCCTAGTGGGAGCACACCCTTATGGCACCCCCGACTACACGGACGCCACCCATGCGGTGCTCAAGGAGGCGCTCGCCGACCCGCGTTGCGTGGGCGTCGGCGAGATCGGACTCGACTACCATTTCGACGCTGATGACGACATCGAGGCTGCGCCGCACGACATGCAGATGGCGGTCATGGCGCGCCAGCTCGCGCTCGCCGTCGAGCGCGACGTGCCCGTCGAGCTGCACCTGCGCAACGATGCCGGCGACGCGGCGCGCACGGCGCACGCGGACGCCCTGCGCGTTCTCGACGCGCAGGGCGTGCCTTCCGCGGGCTGCGTGCTGCACTGCTTCGGCGAGGACCGCGCCACCATGGAGCGCTTCCTGGAGCGCGGCTGCTCCATCGCCTTCGGCGGAGCGGCAACGTTCAAGCGCAACGAGCCGGTGCGCGAGGCCTTCGCCGCCTGCCCGCTCGACCGCGTCCTCTTCGAGACCGATTGCCCCTACATGGCGCCCGAGCCCATCCGCGGTCTGGAGTGCGAGCCGGCGATGATCGCCTTCACGGCCGACGCCCTCTGCCGCGACCGCGCGGCGCGCACGGGCGAGGACCCCGCCGCAATCGCCCGCGCCGCCGGCGCCAACGCGCGGCGGCTCTTCCGCATGGGTGCCGCTGAGGGGACTCGCTAGGCTCGGGTTCGGCGGATGCGGGCTCCTACACCACGGCGGGCGACTCGATGAGCTCCTCGCCGGCGGCCTGCGTCGGCTGGCCGCTCACCCAGCGGACGAGGCGATCGAACTGCACCATGACCCATTCGAACGGACTGGGCGCGGGCACGTCTTCGGCGGCCACGAGGTCGATCTCGTCGATCGGGTCGCCATCCTGCAGGACGGTGAGGGTTCCCGCCGCGTCGCCCGCCTCGACGCCGCCGTCGAACGTCTCGACATCCAGCGAGACGGAGAGCTCGCCCGCCAGATCGAAGAAGGTGATCTGCCGCTGGTCGTCGGGGATGGTCACGTCGACGGTCTTGTCCGTCCAGGCCGCGTCCGGGGCGGTTGCCACGATGGGCGCCTCCATCAGGTTGGTGCGCGAGGTGGTCACGGCGTCCTGGGTGACGAGGTGGGCGTAGTACCAATCGGCGAGCGCGGTGCTGTCGCTGAAGCGCTGCTCGGTGGTGGGGCATCCCAGCACGACGGTGTAGACCTCCACGCCGTCGCGGTCCCACGCGCCCGCGAAGCACATGCCGGCGTCCGTGGTGGTGCCCGTCTTGATGCCGATGTTGCCGGCATCTCCCACGAGCTCGTTCACATCGGTCAGGGCGATCGTGCGGGCGGTCCCGTCGGATCCCGTGACCGTGATCGAGGTGTCGCCCGCGCCCACGATGGCGCGGAACGTCTCGTTTTGCATGGCCTGGGCGCACATCACGGCCACGTCGCGCGCGCAGGAATACTGCCCTTGGGCCCATTCGTCGAAATCGAGGCCGTGCGGGTTGGTGAACAGGGTGTCGGCCATGCCCAGCTCGGCCGCCTTGGCGTTCATCGCGTCGATGAAGACTTGGTAGGGGTCGGAGGCGTCGGGGTCCATGATCGCGCCCACCGAGCTGGCGATGGCCATGGCGGCGTCGTTGCCCGAGGGCACCAGAAGGCCGCGCAGCGCGTCCTCGAGCGTCAGCGTGTCGCCCAGGGCAAGGCCGCTCGTGGCCTCGCCCACGCCCGCCGCCGCCTCGTCGACCGTCACCGTGTCGGTCAGCTCGGCGTTCTCCAGCGCGACGATGGCGGTCATGACCTTGGTGATGGAGGCGATCTTCACGTGGTCGTAGGCGGCGCGCTCATAGAGCACCGTGCCGTCGGGCTCCATCACCAGCGCGCACGCCGCCGAGATGTCGGGCATGTCCTCGGCGGCGAGCCCGCGCTCCTCCATGGTCTTGCCGGCGACCACGTCGGCGCCGTGCACCTCGGCGAAGACGGGGGCGGGCAGAAGGGTGCCGCCCGCGAGGGCGGCGAGGACGCACAGCGCGGCGAGCTGACGGCGGATGCGCCCGGCGGCTCGGCGGCAGGGGGGAAGGCTCATGGCGGGTCACGCTCCAAAACGACGCTGCGCTGATGCGCAGGTTGACAAGCGGATTATAGCAGCCCGCATCTTAAGGCCTGATTAAGGTATCGCGCTGAGTCCGTGTTCCGTGCGGCGCATGGGGTATAAAGGGGAAACGGGAAGGAGACTGATGTCTGACGCGCGCATACTGGTTGTGGATGACGAGCACGCCATCGCCGACCTGGTGGGAATCTACCTCAAGAACGAGGGCTTCGAGGTGACGCTGGCCTATAGCGGCGCCGATGCGGCGCATGCCATCCTCATGCAGGAGTTCGACCTCGCGGTGCTGGACATCATGCTGCCCGATATCGACGGGTTCGAGCTTCTGCGCACCATCCGTGCCGAGCACACCTATCCCGTCATCATGCTCACGGCGCGCGACGCACAGGCCGACAAGATCGAGGGCCTCACGCTCGGCGCCGACGACTACGTGGTCAAGCCCTTCAAGCCCCTGGAGCTCGTGGCCCGCGTCAAGGCGCAGCTCAGGCGCTACACCCGTTATGGGACGCGCGGGCAGGAGGAGCTCGATCAGCTGGAGGTCAACGGGCTCGCCATCAACCGCGCCACCCGCCAGGTGACGGTGGACGAGCGCCCGGTGCGCACCACGCCGCTCGAGTACGCCATCCTGCTGTACCTCGTGGAGCATCGCGGGCGCGTGGTGCCGGTGGAGGAGCTGTTCCGCGCGGTGTGGAATGAGGAGTTCATGGCGGGCTCCAACAACACCGTCATGGTGCATATCCGCCATCTGCGCGAGAAGATCGGCGACGATGCGGCCAACCCGCGCTTCATCAAGAACATCTGGGGCGTGGGCTACACGATCGAGGGCTAGCCGGCAGGCTGCGGAGCGGAGGCGACATGGTGGACGGATCGAACGGAGCGCCGCGCCCTCCCTATCAGGGCGCGCCCTCTTTCCCGGAGGGGTCCGCGGACGATATCTCGACCTGGGAGCGCCTGCTCCGGGTGCTGGACAATCGCCTCGCGGCGATGATCATGCTCTTCGTCCTGCTCATCGTCGTGGTGGGCGTGCAGTACCTCATCCCCTTCCTGGTGCTGCTGTTCGTCGGCTACGTGCTCATCGACCGCTTTGCGGAGGCGCGCCGCTGCATGCTCCTAGGGGGCGCCGCGTGGCTGATCGTCATCTTCATCGGCGCCATGCTGGCGGAGTACGCGCGCGGCCCCTTGCTGTTCGACACGGGGGCGTTCTTCACGTTCTGCGGGTTTCTGCTGGCCTGCGCGGTGAGCGCCTCGGTGTTCGTGGGCCGCGAGATGTACCGCGCGGGCTTCGCGCGCGGCCAGCGCGAGGCCGACCACGCCATCGCCCGGCACCTCGTCGACCGCCTGATCGACCACCCTGGTAACTGGGGGCACCTGGACGGGGACTTCCTAGAGGTCGAGAGCGCCTTCAACCGCGTGCGCGAGCGCCAGCGCCAGGACGCCCAGGCCCTGCGCGACGAGGCGAGCCGCAAAGACGACCTGGTCACCTATCTCGCGCACGACCTCAAGACGCCGCTGGCAAGCGTCGTGGGCTACCTCTCGCTCTTGAACGAGGCCCCCGATCTGCCCGCCGAGCAGAGGGCGCGCTTCTGCGGCATCGCGCTGGAGAAGGCGCACCGGCTGGATGAGCTCATCGAGGAGTTCTTCGACATCACGCGGTTCGACTTCCATGATATTGTGCTCACCCGCGGCTACGTGGATCTGAGCTTCATGCTCGCGCAGGTGGCCGACGGGTTCTATCCCACCTTGACCGAGCAGGGCAAGCAGGTGGAGATCGACGTGCCCGCCGGGCTCACGGTGCTCGTGGACGGCGACAAGATGGCGCGCGTGTTCAACAACGTGATGAAGAACGCCATCGCCTACAGTTACGCGGGCTCGACCATCCGCATCACGGCGGAGCGCCTGGAGCCGTCCGCTGCGCCGGCGCCGGGCTCCGACGCGGGGCCGGGTGCTGCCGCTCCGGGCTCCGTCTCGGACCAGGCCCTAGGTTCCACTCTCGGGCCGGGCCAGGCTGGGGCGGCCGGCATCGTGCGCGTCTGCTTCGAGAACCAGGGCGATCCCATTCCCGAGCCCAAGCTCAAGGTGATCTTCGAGAAGTTCTACCGGCTCGATGCGGCGCGCGCCACCAACCGCGGCGGCGCCGGGCTGGGACTGGCCATCGCACGCGAGATCGTGACCGCCCATGGCGGCGCCATCAGCTGCTCGTCCACCCCGGAGCGCACCGTCTTCACCATCGACCTGCCCGACGCCGCGCCCGACGCGACGGCCGCGCAGGGCCCTGCAAGCGCGTAAGGGTCCACCGGGCGCATAAGGATTCGGACCAGATGCTGGCCGTCGCCCTGCCGTCGCCCGTGGATCCATCGGGCACGTGAGGATCCGGGGCGGGAGGGGCGTCGCCTCCGCGCGAGATCCCGATGCCCTTCAAGACGCCGCGGTGCAATGCCTCAGCGTGCCACTCGCTCCCATCCGCCTTACACATCCCTAACAACCCTTTTTCAGAGGTATGAAGTGCGCTGCGTACCATGTTTCAAGCTATGGGCCGCATCTCGGCCCCTGTGCGAAACGCTTTAGGAGGTACGCCAGGTGGATAGGACCGAAATCGATTTGACGGACGCGCTCTCCCAGGCCCGCGCCCGCGAGATGGGCACCGCGACCGCCGAGGACGCCGCCGCGCCCGCGCATCCGGTGCGCATGTCCGTCGAGCACCTCGATCTGTACTATGGAGATTTCCACGCGCTCAAGGACGTCTCCATCGACATCCGCGACCGCGAGGTGACCTCGTTCATCGGTCCCTCCGGATGCGGCAAGTCGACGCTCCTGCGCACCTTGAACCGCATGAACGACCTGGTCAAGGACTGCCGCATCGAGGGCACCATCACCCTCGACGGCGAGGACATCTACCAGGACTACAACGTCACGAGCCTGCGCCAGCAGGTGGGCATGGTGTTCCAGCGCCCCAACCCCTTCCCCATGAGCATCTTCGACAACGTCGCCTACGGCCCGCGCGGTCTCGGCATCAAGAGCCACTCGGAGCTCGAGGGCATCGTGGAGGAGAGCCTGCGTCGCGCGGCGCTCTGGGACGAGGTCAAGGACAAGCTCAAGAGCTCGGGGCTGGGGCTCTCGGGCGGCCAGCAGCAACGCCTGTGCATAGCCCGCGCCATCGCCGTGAAGCCCCAGGTGCTGCTCATGGACGAGCCCACCTCGGCGCTCGACCCGGTCTCCACGCAGATGGTGGAGCAGCTGGCGCTCGAGCTCAAGCGCGACTACACCCTGGTGGTGGTGACGCACAACATGCAGCAGGCGTCGCGCATCTCCGATTCGGTGGCGTTCTTCCTGCTGGGCGAGCTGGTGGAGCACGCGCCCACCAGCGAGCTGTTCCGCGCGCCCAAGGACAAGCGGACGGCCGACTACCTCACGGGCCGCTTCGGCTGATCTCCGCGGCCGGGATGCGTATCGGCGGCGCCGCGGTGTAAGATGGGATCGATGCGATGCGCCGGCGCACCGCCCGACCAGACGAAGGTGAAGCGATGATCTACTACGTCGAGGACGACGACAACATCCGCGGTCTCACGCTCTACGCCCTGCACCAGCAGGGGATCGAGGCCGAGGGTTTCTCGTGCGACAGCGAGTTCAAGGCCGCTCTCGCCCGCCGCATCCCCGACGCGATCCTCCTCGACATCATGCTGCCCGACACCGACGGCCTGGAGATCCTGCGCCGCCTGCGCGCCGACCAGGAGACGGCCACCGTGCCCATCATGATGCTCACCGCCAAGGACACCGAGCTCGACAAGGTCGTGGCGCTCGACGGAGGCGCGGACGACTACCTCACCAAGCCGTTCAGCCTCATGGAGCTCACGAGCCGCTGCCGGGCGCTGCTGCGCCGCGGCGGCATGACCAAGCAGACCACCGACGTCCTCTCCTCGGGCGGGATCGTGCTCAGCCCGAGCCATCGCGAGGTGATGGTCGACGGACACGAGGTCAAGCTCACCCTGCGCGAGTTCGACCTGCTGGAGTACCTCATGCGCAAGCCCGGCGTGGTTTTCAGCCGCGAGGCGCTGCTGCAGAGCGTGTGGGGCTGGGATTTCGACGGCGGCTCGCGCACGGTGGATGTGCACGTTCAGACGCTCCGCCAGAAGCTGGGCGACCATGCCGACCGCATCGAGACGGTGCGCGGCGTGGGCTACCGGTTCGCCGATCGTGCGGAATAGCCCGCGCGCAGGGTGGGGCGCATGAGTCCGGTCGGAGCCAAGCATTCGCTGTCGCGGCGCGTGTTCGCCACGGTGTTTTCCGTGGCGCTTCTGGCGATCATGGTGTTCACCGTGGCCGGCACCCTCTTCTTGCAGGCCAACCTCTCCGAGGTCACCAAGTCCGAGCTCCACAACGAGGCCGAGATCGTGGCCGCCGCGCTCAACAACAACTTCGGCAACGACGCCGAGACGCTCGACGCCTTGGGGCTCGACAACACGCGCGTGACGCTCGTCTCGAAGGCGGGCGTGGTGCTCTTCGACACCGAGGAGCCCGTCGACGCGATGGAGAACCACCTGAGCCGGCCCGAGATCGCCCAGGCGCTCGCGGAGGGCCACGGCTCGGCGGAGCGCGCCTCCTCGACGCTTGGCGAGGTCATGCTCTACGAGGCGGTGCGCCTCGATGACGGCACCGTGGTGCGCGTGGCGCAGGCGCAGGCGGGGTTCCTCTCCATCCTCATATCCTTCGTGGGGCCGCTCTTCGTCATCGCGGCCGTGGTGATCGTCGTGTCGTTCTTCGCGGCGCGGCGCGAGTCGCGCGCCATCATCGCCCCGCTGCTCGACGTCGACCTCGACCATCCCAAGCGCAACATAGAGGAGGCCTACTCCGAGATGCGCCCCATGCTCGAGCGCATCGAGAGCCAGCGCAAGGAGCTCAAGCGCCAGATGCGCGTGCTCGCCGACAACGACCGCATGCGGCGCGAGTTCACCGCCAACATCACGCACGAGCTCAAGACGCCGCTCACCACCATCTCGGGCTACGCCGAGCTCATCGCCTCGGACATGCCGATCGACGAGGCCGACGTCAAGGATTTCGGCAGCCGCATCTGGCGCGAGGCGGGGCGGCTCACCTCGCTGGTGAACGACATCCTCACCCTCTCCAACCTCGATGAGGCCGAGCGCTCCAAATCCGGCAACGCCGGCGACGTGCTGGGATCGATGGAGCCGGTCGATCTGCCGCGCATGCTCGACAACGTCCAGCAGCGCCTGGAGCACGTGGCGCTCAAGGCCGACGTCGCGCTGTTTCTGGACACCCATCCCGCCATGGTGTTCGGCGTTCCGCGCCTGCTCGACGAGCTCGCCTACAACCTCGCCTCCAACGCCATCCGCTACAACCAACCGGGCGGATCGGTGGTGCTCTCGTGCGGAGCCGACACGGGCGGGCACCCCTTCATCCGCGTGGAGGACACCGGCATCGGCATCGCGCCGGAGGAGCAGGACAAGGTGTTCGAGCGCTTCTACCGCGTGGACAAGAGCCGCTCCAAGGCGCGCGGCGGCACGGGGCTCGGGCTCGCCATCGTCAAGCACGCGGCGGCGTTCCACGGCGCGTCGATCGACCTCGAGAGCCAGCTCAACTGCGGCACGCGCATCACGGTGACCTTCCCGGTGCAGGTGCAGTTTCCGGGCGTGGGCTGAGCGCGTCGCGGGCCGGGGCCTTCGCAGCTTCATGAAGATAATCTAAGTCTTGCACACTGAGGTTTTATGAGTGGGCAAGGCGGGTACCATGGTGGGCGACCGAAAACGCACCCGGCGCGTCCGGGTGGACAAGAGCACCATGGGAGGGATTGAGCGCATGCGCCAGTTCAAGACAGAGAGCAAGAAGCTGCTCGATTTGATGATCAACTCCATCTACACCAACAAGGAAATCTTCCTGCGCGAGCTTATCTCCAACGCCTCCGACGCGGTGGACAAGCTCAACTTCAAGAGCCTGACCGATGACGACGTGCACGTGGAGCAGGGCGATCTGGCCATCCGCGTGGCGTTCGATCGCGACGCCCGCACGATCACCGTCTCCGACAACGGCATCGGCATGACCGAGGCCGAGCTGGAGCGTAACCTCGGCACCATCGCCCACTCCGGCTCGGAGGAGTTCAAGGAGGCCAACGCCGAGAGCCAGGGCGACGCCGTGGACATCATCGGCCAGTTCGGCGTCGGCTTCTACTCGGCGTTCATGGTGGCCTCCAAGGTGCGCGTCGTCTCGCGCGCCTTCGGTGAGGACGAGGCCCACGTGTGGGAGTCCGACGGCCTGGAGGGTTACACCATCGAGCCGGCCGAGCGCGCCGACCACGGCACCGACGTCATCCTGACGCTGCGCGAGAACGTGCCGGGCAAGGACGGCGAGGAGGGCGAGAACTACGATCGCTACCTCTCCGAGTGGGGCTTGAAGGACCTCATCCGCCGCTACAGCAACTACGTGCGCTATCCCATCCAGATGATGGTCACCAAGAGCCGCCAGAAGCCCAAGCCCGAGGACGCGGGCGACGACTACAAGCCCGAGTACGAGGACTACGAGGAGCTCGAGACCATCAACTCCATGACGCCGATCTGGAAGAAGCGCCGCGAGGACGTCTCGGACGAGGACTACAACGAGTTCTACAAGTCCACCTTCCACGACTTCGAGGATCCGGCCCGCACCGTGAGCTTCCACGCCGAGGGCGCGCTCGAGTACGACGCGCTGCTGTTCATCCCCGGGCGCGCGCCGTTCGACCTCTACAGCAAGGACTACGAGAAGGGTCTGGCGCTCTACAGCTCCAACGTCATGATCATGGAGAAGTGCGCCGACCTGCTGCCCGATTACTACAACTTCGTGCGCGGCGTGGTGGATTCGGCCGACGTCTCGCTCAACATCTCCCGCGAGACCCTGCAGCAGAACCGCCAGCTGCGCGCCATCGCCCGCCGCATCGAGAAGCGCGTGACCTCCGAGCTCGAGAGCATGCGCGACGACGACCGCGAGGCCTATGAGAAGTTCTTCGAGAACTTCGGGCGCGGCCTCAAGTACGGCATCTACGCGAGCTACGGCGCCAAGGCCTCCGAGCTGGCCGATTTGTTGCTCTTCTGGAGTGCCAAGGAGCAGAAGATGGTCACGCTCGCCGAGTACGCCCAGGCGATGCCTGAGGGGCAGAAGGCCATCTACTTCGCCGCCGGCGACGACCGCGCGCGCCTGGCCAAGATGCCCGTGGTGACCGGCGTGCTCGCTCGCGGCTATGACGTGCTGCTGTGCACGCAGGACGTGGACGAGTTCACGTTCCAGTCGATGCGCGAGTACGTCGCGAAGGATATGCCCAAGGTCTACGAGGACGAGGCGGCCCGCGAGGCGGCCGAGAAGGCCCAGGCCGACGGCGCCGAGCCCGAGCTCGAGGATCGTCACCTGGAGCTCAAGAACGTGGCGTCCGGCGACCTCGACCTCGCCTCGGAGGACGAGAAGAAGGAGGCCGAGGAGGCGACCCGCGAGCACGGCGACCTCTTCGACGCCATGAAGGAGGCGCTCGGCGAGCGCGTGGAGAAGGTCGCGGTGTCCTCGCGCCTGGTCGCCGAGGGCGACGCGCCGGCATGCATCACCACCGAGGGGCCGCTCTCGCTGGAGATGGAGAAGGTGCTGCGCCGCGGCCCCGAGTCGGATGTCGAGGGCATGCCCAAGACGCAGCGCGTGCTGGAGCTCAACGCCAAGAGCCCGGTGTTTGCCAAGCTCGTGGCGGCGCAGGAGGCGGGCGATGCCGACAAGGTGGCCCGCTACGCAGGCATCCTCTACGATCAGGCGCTGCTCGTGGAGGGCATCCTGCCGGATGACCCGGTGGCGTTCGCCCAGCGCGTCTGCGAGCTGATGTAGCGCGCCGCGCCAATCAGATTCGTCGATCCGGGGGCCCGGGGCTCCTTTTGGGTGCTGCTCGCAGCGCCCGGGGGCGCCTCGGGTCCCCTGCTGTTGAGGTGCCACCGCGCCGGCGGGCGCCGCCGCGCGGGAGGGCGCCACCAGGCCGGGAGCCCCTAGAGTTTCATCGTGTAGGAGCGGTGGTCGAACACCATGCCCTCGCGCTCGTAGAAGCGGTGGGCGCTCGCGCGCCAGCAGCTCGTCTCCAGCTCGATCTGCACGCAGCCGGCCTCGCGCGCGGCCGCGGCAGCGGGCTGGATGATCATGGCGCCTCCCGGCGGTAGGGGGTTATAGCGGCCCCTATGCTAGCACGCGCCGTCCAGGTGGGCGGAGGCGAGATCCAAGCTGGCCATGAACGATTGGAATGAGGCGTTGAGGTTGCGCGCCTGATCCGGCGAGCGCCGTGCAGCCGATGCGGGAGAGCAAGGGAGGCCCGTTCTCTGTGTCGGGGGGAAGGAGAGTTTGCCCGTGCGCCCGGCTGTGAAGCCTCTGTGGGGCGCTTGGCTTGCATCTTGGGAGGAATGCATGGGTCTCCCCGCTCATCCGCCTGTACCACACGCGCCGGTTGCTGCGATTCCGGTGCGCTGACCTCATTATGTCCCATGCGGCGCCCTTCTATCCATGAAGGTTGTGAAGAATGGCTTACGCATCCGTGAAGAGAGCATGAACCAGCAGGTACATCCGCGGAAAGCAGTGTGTTAGTAAATATCGCGGAGAGGATGGGGGCCGCCCAGGATGTGTGCCCGGCATGATGCATCCGCCCGGACTACTCCGCATCCGGCTCAGGCGCCTCGGTCCCGGTGGCTTGGGAACGGGGGCGGGCGGGCACGGATCGCGGGCGTGCGGGCGCGGCGGCGCGCACCTGGGCGATGACGCGCTCCATGGTCTCGTCGATGCGGTCGCGCTTGAGCTCGCACTCCCAGATGGTGATGGGCGTCCAGCCCGCCTCCTCGAGCGCGCGCCGGGCGCGCTCGTCGCGCTCGACGTTGCGCTGGAACTTGGCCTCCCAGAACGCGGTGTTGCGCTTGGGCGTCGCGGGGTGGCAGTGCGGACAGCGATGCCAGAAGCACCCGTTGACGAAGATGGCGATCTTGCGTCCGGGGAAGGCGATGTCGGGACGGCCCGGGGCCTTCTTCCACTGGAGGCGGTAGCCCGTGAGGCCCGCTGCGCGCAGGCGCTGGCGCACGAGCAGCTCGGGCTTGGTGTCCTTGCGCTTGTTGCCCTGCATGGAGCGGCGGCTGTCGGCGCGACGCTTGATGAGCGCCTGCTCGGCCTCGGCGTCCGGGGCTCCGGCGAGCGCGGCGACCAGATCCCGGTCGGCGGGCATCCACGCGATGTCGGCGAGTGTGGTGCGCGCTATCCAGCGCAGGTCGAGCTGGCGGTCGGAGCGCCGGGGCTCGCCCTCGTCGATCGAGCAGAGGAAGCAGTCCATGGAGAGATGGAAATCGGGGTAGTCGTACTCGACGGTGTAGAAGCTGCGCAGGTTGGTGATGCGCACCTCGAGCTCCTCGGCGATCTCGCGCCGGCAGGCGTCCTCGGCGGTCTCGCCGCGCTCAACCTTGCCGCCCGGGAACTCCCAGAGCCCCTTCAGGGGGCCGTAGCCGCGCTGCACGGCCAGGACCGCGTCGTTGTCATCGGAGCAGATGATGCCTGCTGCCACGCGCACCGTCTTCATCGGGCCCCCTTCGCCGTCGCGATGCCGCTCGGGGCGCCGCGCGCCCGTCGCCCCGCATCCGCCCTGCACCGCGGGAAACCATACCGGTATCGGTCCCGCCGCGCAAGGGGAGGGCGCCGCCTCGCGTGTGGCTCGACTTCGATAGGCCCTGCGGGCGGTTTTGCATGCGGCGGCGGGGGCGTTGGTGGCTGCTCCGCAGATGCGCGTGCGAGGCGGGCGTGATGTCCTGCGCCGCCCCGCGTGAGTGGCACCGGTCCCGCCCCGGATGCGCCGCCGGATGCGCGGGCGCCGCGCTTGCCGTGCCGCAGAGGGCGCCGCGTGACGTAAGATGGATGGAGCACAACCGCCGCGAAGGAGGGCTCGCATGGCGCAGACGGCATCGACATCCGAGGTGAGACTTCCCCTCATGTGCAAGGCGCGCCATCTGGCCCCGCTGCCGCTGACGCCCGCCGACGCGCGGTTCGCGGTGTGCTGGGGCGCCGGCATCCCCGCGCCCGAGGGCAGCCTGGGATACCTGATCTCGTTCACCGGCAAGCGCACGGGGCGCGTGGTCGCCTGGCTGCGCGACGGCGGCTACGCCTACGCGTGCGACGGCTACCTGGCGGAGCCCCCTGCGGACGAGCCCGCGATCCGGCTGGCGCTGTGGGACAACAAGCCCGATGCGGGCTGCGTGCGCCTGCGCACGGCGTCCGGCGAGCTGCGGACGGTGAGCGAGTTCACCCGCTCGCAAGCGGGCTACGCGTTCGTGGATCCGGCCTGCGACCTGGGTGAGGCCTACACGGGGACGGCCGTCGACTACACGGTGTTTCTAGCCGTCGCGTATCTGGCGTTCCGCTACCTGCCACGGCTCGCCGCCGGCACGGGGGCGGCGGGGCGCACCATGGGCGAGGTGCTGGATGGGTTCACGGAGGTCCCGGTCGCCGATGCCATCGACGCCCTCGTGGACGAGGTGGCACGGGGTGTGCGGACGTCGGGGTTCGAGCGCTACGCGGCACGCATCCTCTCCGACGTCGATCCTGTGGCGTTCCGGCGCCTGACCGCCCGCCACGAGGTGGGCCTGCGCCGGCTCGGGGCGACGGGGCTGTTCTGGATCTCCTGCGACGTCTCCCGCATGGACGATGGCGAGGCGCGCCTGCTCGTCGCCGTGGAGGGCGCGCTCAACCGGCTGGAGCTCATCGCCCGCGCGGCTCGCGACCAGGGGTTCGACGCGCTCGCGGGGGCGAGCGAGGGGCGCTGCGCCGACGAGGATTGGCGCATCCAGCGCTCCATCGCCCGACAGGCCCCCGCCCTGCTGGCGACGGTCGGGAAGGAGAACCCGCTGCTCGCCCTGCGCGGGGTGGAGGCCCAGCGCGGCGGCGAATGGGATGTGCGTACGCGCCTGGCCGCGCACCTGGAGCATCTGGTGCTGCCGTATCGGCTGGTCTACCGATTCGCCGTCAACACGGAGGAGGGCACGGCGACCGTGGTCGCCTGGGCGCCCGTCGCCGAGGCCATGCCCCGGTGGCGCCGCGCCGCGCCCGGGAGCGCCCTGGGGACGGGCGGGCTCGCCGCATGCACGGACCATGCCGCGGTCGCGGCGAGCGCCTATGCGCTCAGGCTCACGGCGGTGCTCTTCGCGGCGCTGTTCGGCGCCGGCGCCGGCGTGCTGCGCGCCGACGTGCGCCTGTGCGCCGATCGCGCCCTCACGCGCACCGTGCTCACCGCGACGCTCGGGCGCACCGGGTTCGTGACCGCGCTGCACGAACGCCTGCGCGCCGACGCCCTCTCCGATCCCGCGCTCACCTGGGGGGTCACGGCGCTGCGCGACCTTCTGGCGCCCGCCCATATCGAGCTTGCGCTCGATGACGCGTGCGGGCTCGCGCCCCTGCCCGAGACGGGTCCGTTCGATCCCGAGCCGGTGCGCAGCGTCTCCGTCGAGCGCGACACGCGCCGCCTGCCGCCTGCGCTCGCGGGCCTGCTGCACGCCGACACGGTGGCGGAGCTCGACGTGTTCCACCTGGGTGACGATCCGTTCGCCGCGCGCGTGGAGGCCGCTGCCGAGCTGGCGCGCACCGACCAGCGCGCCGCGGCCCAGCAGCTCTCCGACCTCCTGGCGGTGATGGAGGTCATGGCCGATATCGACGACGGCGAGCCCGCTCCGGGCGCCCCAGCGGCGCCCGCGCCGGCCGCCCCCGCGGCGCCCGCGCCGGAGGCGCCCGCGCGCCGCCCGCTCTACTGCAGCAGCCACCTGGCGCGCCTGGCGATGGCGCTGGTCGACCCCGATCCTGCGGCGCGCTACCGATACGTGCCGGATTCCGCGTTCGAGGCGCGCGTCATGCTCGCCCGCCTCTGCATCGACAACGATGACGCCGCGCACGGCGCCACCTACGCGCGCGAGGCGCTGGAGCTGGGGCCCACCTCGGCGCGCGCCCACGTGGAGCTCGCCAGCGCGCTCATGGCGCAGGGCGAGGCGGCCCGTGCGGCCGAGGTGCTCAAGCGCTCGCTCGCCGTCGACGTGCTGCCCGCCTCGTTCACCTATACCTACTACCGCCTGGCGTTCGCCCTCTGGCGCCTGGGAGACATCGACGCGGCCGTGGCGTGCTACCTGCGCGCGTTGCCCAATCCGCAGATGCACGAGGCGGCGGCCGAGGAGCTCAGGCTGCTCATGGCGGAGGCGGGTCGCACGCGCCTGCCCGAGGAGGACGCGGCACGTGCGGCCCTCGAGCGCGCCGGCGTGCCCGCGGCCCCTGCGGAGCCGATGGTCGATCTGGCGGCGCGCGTCGTGGTCGCCGCCTGCGATGCGGGGCTCCTCAACGTGGCGGCGCTCTACGCGCACGTGATGGCGCCGGAGGCGGGGAGCGACATTGTCTCGGCCGCCCTCATGTCCCTCGCGCCGTGGCGCGCCCCTGGAGCCACCAAGCGCTCCTGATCGGGGTCCTGCCTCGGCGTTTCCTACCTTACAGAACTGCAACCCACCTGTAAGCCAAATCGATGGCGCCCCCTCGCGGCCCCTGCCATGATAGGGTCAGGAGGTGGTGGACATGGCTTATCCGCGTCAGGACGGTCCCCAGACCATGCCCGATCCCTATCGCATCGGACCCGAGGCGCGCCCGTCGCGCAACCCGCTCGTGCGCGTCGGCATGTCGGCGGCCGAGATGGTGTTCTGGCTCGTGGTCATGGCGCTGCTCGCCATCGGCATGATCTGGATGCTGATCCAAGTGAACCGCTGACCCCCCGCGCCCGCCCGCATCGGGCGGACGCGCCCGCGGTGCCCGGCAAATACCTTGCTACAGAGAGGACAGATGATGGACAACCAACCGGTGCTCGAAGTGCGCCACATCGAGAAGGTCTACGGCACGCGCTCAAACGTGACCCGCGCGCTCAACGACGTCTCGTTCACCGTGAACAAGGGGGATTTCCTGGGCATCATGGGTGCCTCGGGATCGGGCAAGTCGACGCTGCTCAACTGCGTGTCGACCATCGACGCCGTCACCTCGGGGCAGGTGGTCATCAACGGCGCCGACGTGACCCGTATGAAGAGCCAGAAGCTCGCGCGCTTCCGCCGCGAGCAGCTCGGCTTCATCTTCCAGGATTCCAACCTGCTCGACACCCTCACCGCGCGCGAGAACATCGCGCTGCCGCTCACCATCAGCCGCGTGCCGGCCAAGGAGGTCCTGCGGCGCGTGGACGAGGTCGCCGGGCGCCTCGGCATCCGCGAGAACCTCGATAAGTACCCCTACCAGATGTCCGGCGGCCAGCAGCAGCGCGTCGCCGCGGCCCGCGCGCTCGTCACCAACCCCGCCGTCATCATGGCCGACGAGCCCACGGGCGCGCTTGACTCCAAGAACGCGCGCCTTCTGCTGGAGAGCCTCGAGACCATGAACGAGCGGGCGCAGGCGACGGTGCTCATGGTGACGCACGACAGCTTCGCGGCCAGCTACACCCACCGCGTGCTCTTCATCCGCGACGGGCGCATTTTCACCGAGCTGAGGCGCGGCGGCTCGACGCGCGCGGAGTTCTTCGAACGCATCATGGAGGTCGTCGCCATGATGGGTGGTGACGGGTCCGATGCTCTGTAAGATCGCCTGGGGCAACGTGCGTCGGGCGGGCAAGGACTACCTGGTCTACCTGCTCACGCTCACGCTCGCCGTCACCGTCTTCTACGCGTTCAACACCATCTCGATCCAGGTGGACCTCGCTGGCGTCGCATCCAAGAACTCCGGCATGGGCGACCTTCTGGGCAGGATCATCTCGGGCCTCACCGTGTTCCTGGCGTTCGTGATGGGGTTCCTCATGGTGTACGCCAACAACTTCATCATGAAGCGGCGCAAGAAGGAATTCGGCCTCTACCAGGTGCTCGGCATGAGCCGTGGGCAGGTTGCGCGCATCATGGCGCTGGAGACGCTTTTCGTCTCGGGCGCGGCGCTCGTGCTGGGCGTGGCGCTGGGGCTGGCGCTCTCGCAGCTCATGGTGTTCTTCACGGCGTCGCTCTTCAAGACGCAGATCGCCGACTTCCACTTCTTCTTCTCGCTGGGCGCCTTCATGACCACGGTGGGGTGCCTCGTGGCGATCTTTCTGGTGACGCTCGTCTTCAACCTGCGCGTGGTTGCGCGCGCCCGCGTGATCGACCTCATGAGCGCGGGGCGCAAGAACGAGACGATCTCCGTGCGCAACCCGTGGGTCTCCGCGGCGATCTTCATCGTGGGCCTGGTGATGATCGTGGTCGCCTACGTGCGGCTGCTCAACGACGGCCTGCCCTACGACGGCTCGCCCGAGGGTATGACGGCCTTCCTCATCACCACGGCAACCGTCGTGGTCGGCACCATCCTGTTCTTCTTCGGGCTCTCGGGCTTCCTGCTCAAGGCGCTCCAGGGCGTGCGCGGCTTCTATTGGCGCGGCCTCAACATGGTGACGCTCAGGCAGCTCGCCGCCAAGGTCAACACGGTCTCGTTCTCCATGGCCGTGATCTCGATGATCCTCTTTCTGGCGATCACCGCGGTCACCACGGGCATGTCGCTCGCCGACACCATGAACACGAGCGTGGAGCGCGGCACGCCGTTCGACTACACGCGCACGTTCATGTACTTCAGCGAGCAGGTGGTGGACGAGATGAACGCCTCGAGCGCGGTCGCCGCCGATGCGGATGCCGAGCCTGTGCGCTACGCCGTGGCCACCGAGCCGGTCGACCTCATGGCGCTCTCGGCGAAGGATGTCGTTGCGTCCGGCACGCCCGAGGAGCACCCCTACGAACTCGCTTCCATCGCCGGCGGTTCGGTGCAGGTCGACGTGTACGATTCCACGCCCGTCGGCGGCGCGGAACCCGTGGTGAGCCTGCGCGAGCTCGCGGCCGCGGTGGACATGCCGGTCCCCGCCGGCACGACGGATTCCGACGACACCGGGGAGAACGCCCTCGGGCTCGGCGTCATGCGTGAGAGCGACTACAACCGCTACCTGGCCTTCCGCGGGCTTGAGCCGATCGAGCTGGGCGAGGATGGCTACACGATCCTCTCCGACATGGGCGATTCCATCAACAAGATCTACGACGCCGTGCTGGAGCGGGGCATCGAGCTCGAGATCGGCGGGCGCGCGCTCGCACCGGTGCAGGACGCGGTGCCGGTCGACGCCTCGACGTTCCAAAACGCGATGTTTGGTATGAACAGCGGCATCGCCGTGCTGCCGGACGATCTGGTGGACGCGCTCGACCTGCCGCTCTACAACGGCTACCTCATGGTCGATTTCGCGGACGGCGTGACCGATGAGGAGGCCGAGCGCGTGGTGACCCAGGATCGCTACTACGCCGAGGCGACCGATGCGTCGGGCGCCGTCGTGGGCGGCTGGGGCATGGAGGCCACGCGTCTGGAGACTTACGAGAGCGTCGACTCGATGAACGGCCTCATCAGCTACCTGGCCATCTACATCGGATTCGTGCTCGTGGTGGCGTGCGCGGCGATCCTCACCATCCAGCAGCTCTCGGGCGTGGCCGACGCCGGCCGCAACTACCGGATCCTGGCTGAGCTGGGCACCTCAACCGGCGAGATCGCGCGCTCGGTGCTCGTGCAGCAGACGATCTTCTTCCTGTTCCCGCTCGTGATGGGCATCGCGCACTCGGCCGTGGCGCTCAGCGTGATCATCGAGCTCGTGGCGCTGTTCGGCGGGCTCACGATCGGCGGCACGGTGGGCATCACGGGCGCGATCTTCGTGGTGGCCTATGGCGGGTACTTCTGCGTGACCTACGTGATGAGCAAGGCGATCGTGCGCGATGCCGTGCGCGAGCGCGTGACGGCCTGATGCGGCGACGTGGTCAGGCATCGGGGATCGAGCGAGGAGGACAGCATGCAGAAGCTATTCAGCGCACGGCGCGCCGCGGCCATCGTGGCGACCGTCGCCATCCTGGGGTTGGTGGCCGTGGGCCTCAGATGGGGCTATGAGAAGGTGTTCACGGCGCCCGAGGTCTGGTACGTGCAGGTGGACAACGCCTGCGTGACGGACGCGCCCGAGAACAACAACGACTTCGACTACCATTACGAACTACCCGCCGTCTCGCAGACGGGAGAGACCGGAACCATCGGGTTCGATACGAGCCGCGTGCTGCGCGACGGGGCCTATCTCAAGTTGGAGACGCTCGCCCTGCGCGGCGTGAGGAACTGGGAGGAGGTCGCCTGGGACGATATCCCGGCGGCCGCGCAGGCCAAGCTCTAGGAGCGCAGCCCGTTTCGTTGCACGTACACGCTGCGTTCACACGTTCGTCCGGCGCCATCCAGGCTCGGTCTCGCGTCGGGTGCGCTCGCGGACGCAAGACGATATGAGCTGAACATTGGGCCCTCCCCCTGTCGCAGCTCCGTGGGTCGGGCGACAATGGTCGTACCACCAACCGTGGCCGCGCGCCACATGCGAAGAGGGAGGGCCCCATGTCCGATTATGTCACAGCCGTCGGCCTCGACGTCCACGCCCGCAGCATAAAGGCCTGCGCCCTGAACCCGATGACCGGGGAGGTCGAGCGCGCCTCGTTCGGCCGCGACCCCGCAGCGGTCGCAGAGTGGGCGCTCGGCTTCGAGTCCCCCAGGGCGGTCTACGAGTCCGGCGTCACCGGCTTCCACCTCTGCCGCGCCCTGAGGGCTCTCGGCGTCGACTGCCGCGTGGGGGCCGTCTCCAAGATGCAGCGGCCCGCCGCCGACCGGGGGCGCAAGACCGACCGCCGCGACGCCGAGTTCCTCGCGCGCCTGCTCGCCACCCGCAACGTCGTCGAGGTATGGGTCCCCGACGGGCGCACCGAGGCCGCCCGGGACCTCTCCCGCGCCCTCGCCGACGCCCGCGACGACCTGCAGCGGGCCAAGCAGCGGATGTCGAAGTTCCTGCTGCGCCACGGGCACGTCTTCGACGAGACGACCCCGGCCGGCCGCAGGCGGGGCAGCTGGACGCGCGCCTACTGGAGGTGGGCCGACGCGATCGAGTTCGACGAGTCCGACGACGCGGCCGCCTACGAGCACTACCGCGACTGCGTGAGGCGCTGCGAGGAGGCGCGCGACGACCTGGCGGCGAGGGTCGCGGAGTCGGCCGGCCGCCCCGAGTGGAAGCCGACCGTCGACGCGCTGAGGTGCGTGAAGGGCATCGACGTCGCCACCGCGTTCCTGCTCGCCTGCGAGATGGGCGACCCCTCCCGCTTCCCGAGCGCCCCGTCGTTCGCCTCGTGGTGCGGGCTCGTGCCCTCGGAGCACTCGAGCGGGGAGACCTATTCGAGGGGAGGGATCACGCGGGCGGGCAACGCCCACGTGCGCTCCGCGCTCGTCGAGGCCGCCTGGCACGTGCCCATGTCGTCGCGCGAGCCCAAGCCGCTTGCGCGCGGGCAGGAGGCCTCCCCCGCGGTCAGGCGGCACGCGGCGAAGTGCAACCGCAGGCTCCAGGACCGAAGGGAGGCGATGGCGGCGGCCGGCAAGAGGGCGGTCGTCGCCAACTGCGCCACGGCGCGCGAGATGGCGTGCTGGGTGTGGGCGATACCGAGGATGGCGTCCTCGTAGCCCCGGCAGCAGGAGGTCCGACCCCGGCAGGCGCCGCGTTCGAGGCCGTTGGGAGGCCACTCGAGCCTTTTTTATGGGCAGCGCCCAGCGCCACGCCCGCCATCAAGACTTCGGCCGAGGCCCCCAGCCGTAGCAACGAAATGCGCAGCCGACGAGGCCACGCGCGGATATTAGAATGCCGAACGTGCGTCGAACAGACACGCCCTCAAGCGGCGCTGCCGCCGGGTGAAGATAGGTAGGCCCGCCGCCTCCGGTAGCTCCGGAGGGGGCGGGCCGGTTTTGCCTCTTGACAATGTTCAGCTCATATTAGAAAAAGGGGCGCGGGGAGTCTGATCTCCCCGCGCCCCTGCGCGCATTGACGGGTCGCGAGTCCGAGGCGATGCGGTTCCGACTCCGCGCCCCGTCTGCGCTACGGCGCGATGTAGAGCTGGGCCGTGCGGCAGGTGCGGCAGAAGACGAGGTGCCCTGCCGCGAGCGTCACGGCGCCGACGGCGAGGTTGAACGCGGCGCCGGCGAGGGGGCCGAAGGTGAAGGAGAGAGCCAGCGCCGCCCCGATCCCCGCGAACGTGAGCACCATCCCGCCGATGACGGTGACGTTGATGGGCGCGCTGCGCTTGACCACCTCGTTAGGCGAGGACCATGAGAAGTTGGGCTGCCGCGCGTCGATGGAGAGGCCGATGTTCACCATGAGGTAGAAGGCACCGAAGCCCGTGAGGAGGACCGAGAACGCCCCCAGCGCGTCGACGCGTCCGCAGGCGACGAGGATGACCGTGCTCACGGCGAGCGTCGCCGCGACGGGCAGCGCGTTTGCGGCGAGCTTGGCGCCCAGGATGGTGCGTCGGGGCAGGGGAGCGGTGGCGAAGATCCAAGCCGCCTTGCCCTCCATCGAGATCGAGCAGGCTGCGCTGGGGCTGGCGATGCCGCAGAACACGAACAGCCAGGGAAGCACGTTGGAAACAATGGCGACGACGCCCTCTATGGATGTCGCATCGACCTCGACGCCGTCGACGACGCCGGAAAGGAGGATGCCCTCAATTCCCATGACGCCCACCGCCACGGCGATGATGAGCATGAGCAGGTAGCCGAACAGGCAGTTGAACGCGTAGGAGGGCACGCCGATGAGCGTGCGGTACTCCTTGAGGACGAGGGCCTTGAAAGGCGCGGAGCCCTGGCCGCTGCGCGCGTGCAGCTCGCCGGCGGTGAGCGCGCGCCCGCGTCCGCCCGCAGCGAGCGCCGCGTTGATGCTCAGGTAGAAGCGCTGCATGATCTCGAGCGCCAGGGCGGGCACGGCGACCGATACCGCGATGAAGCCGAGAAGCGCCATCGGGGAGCCCCCGGCGCAGGAGAGGGCAACCCATTGAGCGGGCGGCCAGACGGCGCCGATGGCGCCGTTGACGGCGGCGAGACCGCCCTCGAGCTGCTGCATGGCCGCTTCGTGCCCGGAGGCCTGGGCAGAGAGCGAGAAGGCGTAGGCGCCGACGAAGACCGCCGCGAACGCCGCGAGCGCGAACACGATGTAGGCGATGTTGGCGTGCCGGAAGCGCGAGGAGAGCGCGGCCACGCCGAAGGCGAGGAACGTGGCGAGGGCGGTGGGCGCGGCCGGTGCGAGCAGGAGGCTCGCCACGCAGCATGCGACGGTCCAGGCGCTCGCGTTCACGAGTGCGAGGTAGACGCCCCACAGCGGCAGGGCGAACACGGCGCCCAGGGAGGCCGCGCTCGTATAGAGCGCGGCCACGCGCGCGGCCACCACGGTGCGCCGCGGGATGGGCAGCGCCATCACCAGGTCGAAGTCCTTGAGGCCGAAGAGCGTCCCGTTGGCCTTGAGGAAGGTGAAGACCACGCCGGCGAGCGAACCCATCATCACGGCGAACGCGGGGACGGCCGGCCCCAAGCCCATCGACACGAGCATGATGCCGGTCAGGATGAGGTAGCCGATGCAGATGAGCGCGAGCACCGCGTAGCTCACGCCGATGAGCACGCCGGCGACGCGATGGCGCGCAGCGCGCGAGCGGGGCGAAAGGGAGTGCGCGAGCGCCATGAGCTGCACGCGCATGAGCAAGAGGAAGTTGCGCATCTCAGTCGTCCTCCCTCACGCCCGCGCGCCCGCATCGCCGGCCGTGTCCGTGAGCTCCAGGAACACGTCCTCGAGTGAGTCGTTGCCGCGCACCTCGGCGGTGGGGCCGGCGGCGACGAGCTCGCCCTTGCGGATGATGGCGACCTTGTTGCAGAGCTTCTCGACCACCTCGAGCACGTGCGACGAGAAGAACACCGCCCCGCCGCGCGCGGCGAGCTCGTGCAGGATCTGCTTGAGCTCGTGGGAGGCGAGCGGGTCGAGGCCCACGAAGGGCTCGTCGAGCAGCAGCAGCCGGGGCTCGTGCAGCAGGGCCCCGATCAGCACGAGCTTCTGGCGCATGCCGTGGCTGTAGCCGCCGATTTGACCCCCTAGGTCGCTCGTGAGCTCCAGGCGCTCCGATAACTCGGCGATGCGGGCCTGCCGCGCGGCGGCGGGCACCTCGAAGATATCGGCGATATAGGTGAGGTATTGTAGGCCCGTCATGAAGTCGTAGACATCAGGGTTGTCGGGCACGTAGGCAAGCGTGCGCTTGGCGGCCACGGGGTCGGCGGTCACGTCGATGCCGCAGACGCGGATGGCTCCCGCTCCCGCCGGTTGCACGCCGGCGATGGAGCGGATGAGCGTGGTTTTTCCCGCGCCGTTGTGGCCGATGAAGCCGTAGATGTCGCCCGCCTCCACGGTGAGGCTGAGGTCGCGCACGGCGATCTTGTCGCCGTAGCGCTTCTCGAAATGACTGACGGCGAGCACGGGGGCGCTGCTGATGTGGTTGCTGCTGGGCATGGTTGCTCCTTGTACGTTGCGGCGGCTGCAGTCCGGATGGGGCCGATCATGCGCCGTCGATAGAGGGGTTACTGGAAAAAATGGTCGAATTTCAGCACGTAATCTGAGCGGGGTCGAGTAGACGGCTGGCTGGGTCTTCTTCGACCTGCGGTTTTGCTGCGGTGTGTCGGGGGTCTACTCAGCCGCCTCTCCATTAGGTGCTGAATTAGGTGCTGAAATTCGATGTTTTTTCTGCCGGTGATGCAGGGTGGGGTTCGGATGGCGCTGGGGAGAGCGCGGCACGGCTACTTGCCGTCCCGCCCTTGCGTCTCGTTGCCGCCTTTCTTGGGCAGGCGCCCGGCGCGCTTGAGCGCGTCGCGCAGGATCCACTCCACCTGACCGTTGGCGCTGCGCATCTCGTCATCGGCCCAGCGCTGGACGGCCGCCCAGATGTCGGGGTCGATGCGGAGCGGGTATTGTTTGCGTGCCATGGCGGTCACCTGCTTGCGTGGACGCGGGGCGGCGGAGTCGCGGTGCCGCCCCGCGCGGGGATACCGGGTGCCTAGGTTTTACGTGAGAAGCTGGTCACGGCGCGCAGGGTGCGCGCAGGGCCGTCGGGGATCCGGCGCGGGCGCTGCGACGAGCGCCTAGTACAGCGAGCCGGCGTTGACGATGGGGTGCGCCTCGGACTCGCCGCAGAGCACCACCATGAGGTTCGAGGCCATCTGGGCTTTGCGCTCCTCGTCGAGCTCGATCTTGCCGTGCTGCCCCAGCTCGTCCACGGCCATCTCGACCATGGTGACGGCGCCCTCGACGATCTTCTTGCGGGCGGCGATGACGGCTTCGGCCTGTTGGCGGCGGAGCATCGCCTGGGCGATTTCGGGCGCGTAGGCAAGGTGCGTGAGGCGCGCGTCGTCCACCGCCACGCCGGCGGGCGCCAGGCGCTGGGTGAGCTCGTGCTTGAGCGCGGTCGAGACCTCCTCGATGTTGGAGCGCAGAGTGATGGAGTCCATGGAGTCTGAGCTGTCCTCGGCGTGGTCGTAGGCGTAGATGCTCGCCACGTGGCGAAGCGCCGTCTCGGCCTGCGTGGCCACAAACTGCTCGTAGTTGTCCACGTCAAAGAGGGCCTTGGCGGTGTCCTTAACGTGCCAGACCACCACGTTGGCGATCTCGATGGGGTTGCCCATCTTGTCGTTGACCTTGAGGATCTCGCCGTTGAGCGTGCGGGCGCGCACGGAGACCTTGGTGGAGAGGTTCGAGGCCGCCTTGGTGGCGACGCTGATCTGCTTGCCGAGCGACAGGCTCGATTTGCTCAGCACCTCGGCGGTGGCGTCCTCGGCTGAGGCGTTGGTGCCCATGGAGCGGCTGTAGAACGGGTTGGCCCAGAAGAAGCCCTCTTGGCGCACGGTGCCCTTGTAGTTGCCGAAGAGGATGCACACGCGCGCCTGACCGGGCTGCAGCGTGAAGAAGCCCGAGGCGGGAATCCAGATCAGGCAGAATGCGGCGATGCTGAGTCCCAGGCCCCAGCCGCAGAGCGGGCTCGCGGCCACACCTGCCTCGTCGGCGGCGGCGAAGCCGACGAGGCTCAGTACAAACGCGGCAACGATGACGATGAAGCCGACGGTGACGACGGCAAGCATGCCCCAGCCGGACGCAGCCTTGATCTTCTTCTCGGCACTCATGAGAGTTCCTTTCTCGCTATCGGTCGCGCGATGCGACCCGTGCCGTCTGGGCGGCAGATCGGTCCACCCGGACGGCGCTACCCCTGATGTGGTGGCGGGGGGGGGTGCTCCCCGAGCGGGCGCCCTCGTGGCGCTCGTTGATCGCATTGTGATATCACATTGAGGTCATGTCAACGACCGTTCACCGATTGTGCGGCAGCGCCGGCAGACGGTACCCAACCGCCGGCAGACGGCGCAGGGGCTCGCGTTGCTAGCTGTGGCGCATGATGCTCGCGGCGATATGCGCCGCGAGGAACGACGCAGCTTATCGAAGCAGCGAAACGTAACAGTAGCGGTCGTTACGCGGCGTGGCGGTTAGCCTTCGCCAACTTGTGCGCATCGCTTGAAGCGCGGTTTTTCGGCCGTGCGGCCCCGTGTGCCCGCGGGGTCGTATGGTATGCTTGCGCCCTAGTCAAGCATTCCCGGTGAGCTGCGAAAATTGTGGGTATGTCAACACTTGTCCGCACCGGCTCCCTGCCGGCGCCGTGCCCTTCCTCGCTTCTTGCCGGGACGACCGCCCCGGCAGCCTTGCACCTGCCCGGGCACAAGGAGCGTGGTTTAGCACATGGCAGATGCGATGCAAGAAGCCTGGGAGGGCTTTGAGCCCGGCACCTGGACGGGCGAGGTCGACGTCCGCGACTTCATCCAGCGCAACTACACCCCCTACGAGGGCGACGAGTCCTTCCTCGCCGGCCCCACCCAGCGCACGACCGACCTGTGGGCCGACGTCATGGCGCTGCTCACCCACGAGCGCGAGCAGGGCGGCGTGCTCGACATGGACACCAAGGTGGTCACGGGCATCGTGGCGCACCCGGCCGGCTACATCGACCCGGCGCACCCCGAGCGCGAGACCATCGTCGGTCTTCAGACCGAGAAGCCTCTTAAGCGCGCCCTGCACGTCAACGGCGGCATCCGCATCTCGGTGCAGGCTGCGGCGCAGCATGGCTACGAGATCGATCCGGACGTGGTGGAGAACTACACCTACCGCCGCAAGACGCACAACGCCGGCGTGTTCGACGTCTACACGCCCGAGATGCGCGCCTGCCGCTCGGCCCACATCATCACGGGCCTGCCCGACGGCTACGGCCGCGGCCGCATCATCGGCGACTACCGCCGCGTGGCGCTCTACGGCGTGGACAACCTCATCAAGGACAAGGAGGCCCAGAAGGCCTCGACCCCCGTGGTCATGACCGAGGACAACATCCGCGACCGCGAGGAGCTCTCCGAGCAGATCCGCGCGCTCGGCCAGCTCAAGATGATGGCCGAGTTCTACGGCTTCGACATCTCCCAGCCGGCGACCAACACGCAGGAGGCCATCCAGTGGATGTACTTCGCCTACCTCGCCGCCGTGAAGGAGCAGAACGGCGCCGCGATGTCCATCGGCCGCACCTCAACCTTCATCGACATCTACGCTGAGCGCGACCTCAAGCGCGGCACCTTCACCGAGGAGCAGATCCAGGAGTTCGTGGACCACTTCATCATGAAGCTCCGCATGGTCAAGTTCGCGCGCACCCCGGAGTACCAGAACCTGTTCTCGGGCGACCCGCAGTGGGTCACCGAGTCCATCGGCGGCATGGGTGTGGACGGTCGCACGCTCGTCACCAAGACGAGCTTCCGCTACCTGCACACGCTGGAGAACATGGGCACCTCGCCGGAGCCCAACCTCACGGTGCTGTGGTCGACGCGCCTGCCGCAGAAGTTCAAGGAGTTCTGCGCCCGCACCTCCATCGCCAGCTCGTCCATCCAGTACGAGAACGACGACGTGATGCGCGTGTACCATGGCGACGACTACGCCATCGCCTGCTGCGTGTCCTCGATGCGCGTGGGCAAGGAGATGCAGTTCTTCGGCGCCCGCGCCAACCTCGCCAAGTGCCTGCTCTACGCGCTCAACGGCGGCGTGGACGAGATCTCCAAGAAGCAGGTGGGCCCGGCGTACCGTCCGGTGGTGGGCGACGTGCTCGACTACGATGACGTGATGGCCAAGTTCCGCGACATGATGCGCTGGCTCGCCGGCGTGTACGTGAACGCCCTCAACATCATCCACTACATGCACGACAAGTACTGCTACGAGGCCATCCAGATGGCGCTGCACGACAAGCACGTCAAGCGCTGGTTCGCCACGGGTATCGCCGGCCTCTCGGTGGTGGCCGACTCGCTCAGCGCGATCAAGTACGCCCAGGTCCATCCCGTGCGCGACGAGAACGGCGTGATCGTGGACTTCGAGATCGAAGGCGAGTTCCCCAAGTACGGTAACGACGACGACCGCGTCGACCAGATCGCCCACGACATCGTGCACGAGTTCATGGAGTACGTGCGCATGAACGACACGTACCGCAACTCGGTGCCCACCACGTCGGTTCTGACCATCACCTCCAACGTGGTGTACGGCAAGAACACCGGCGCCACCCCGGACGGCCGCAAGGCCGGCGTGCCGTTCGCCCCGGGTGCCAACCCCATGCACCAGCGCGACACGCACGGCGCGATCGCCAGCCTGAGCTCGGTGTCCAAGCTGCCGTTCCGCGACGCGCAGGACGGCATCTCCAACACGTTCTCGATTATCCCGGGCGCGCTCGGCAAGGAGGACGAGGTGTTCTTCGGTGACCTCGATTTGGGCGATATCGATTTCTCGACCGCCGATATCGAGATCGAGAACCCGGTTGCGTGCGCCTCATGCGCGCCTAACGAGTAACGTCGACAAGGCTGGTTGCGGCGGTGCCGAGATGCACTGCCGCCCGCCGCGCAGGCGGGGCTCGATAAAATGGTATGATTGCACTATCAAATAGTGCGGAAAGGAGTTCTCATGCAGGTCAAAGATGTACCCCAAGCTCAGGCGGACAACTTGGTGAACATGATCGACGCGTATGCCGAGAAGGGCGGCCATCACCTCAACGTGAACGTGTTCAACCGCGACACGCTGCTCGACGCCCAGGCGCACCCCGAGAAGTACCCGCAGCTCACCATCCGCGTGTCTGGCTATGCGGTGAACTTCCACAACCTCACCAAGGAGCAGCAGGACGAGGTTATCTCCCGTACGTTCCATGAGGCGATGTAGAACGGATAGGCTGAGTCGTCGACGCCAAGGCCTTTAGCCATTAAGAATGCACCCCGAGCTTCATGCAGGCCCGGGGTGCGTTTTTGTTTGAATCATTTTGAGATGGGGGTCGGTTCTGACGTATGCGGCGCGTGGGCGGTAGGTGCTGATCGCATTGAACATCCTGCCGGGGTACGGGGCTGCGGACGTTTTCTTGGAGACTGAGCGGAAGGATTGTTGCCGTGTTCAGTCGCGAGGAGCGCGAGCGGGCGGTGGAGCTGTATTTCACGACGTCGATGTCCACGAAGCAGGTTGTGGAGCATCTGGGGTATCCGACCAGGCAGTGCCTGGAGCGGTGGCTGCATGCCGATCCACGGTATGCCGACGTCGTTCCCAAGCCTCCCATACCGTTGGGGACGCGGCGTCGCGCGGTGGAGCTGTGCCTGTCCGGCATGCAGCAGAAGCAGGCGGCCGCAGAACTTGGCGTCAGCACCAGCGCGGTGCACCATTGGATGAGACTGTACCGCGCCGGCGGAATGGCGGCGCTGGAGCCGAAACGGAGGGACGCCATGCCTCAGGCCGGAACCGAACACGAACTGCTGGGCGACGACCCGGATGAGCTGCGCCGGCGGATACGGGAGCTGGAGTTGGAGAACGCGTTGATGCGGGAGGCGGTTCGGGG
The DNA here is from genome assembly GCA_963931435.1 of uncultured Coriobacteriaceae bacterium. Taxonomy (GTDB): domain Bacteria; phylum Actinomycetota; class Coriobacteriia; order Coriobacteriales; family Coriobacteriaceae; genus Coprousia. The sequence goes on along the minus strand of OZ007012.1, from coordinate 1,975,430 downwards.
CCGTAAAAAAAGACCCAGGCGCCGACCTGCGGCGCCTGTCGAACAGGGAGAAGACAATGCTGATCGACCGGCTGAGGCCGAGGTATTCGCTGAAGTCGATGGTCTCCTTGCTGCGCATCGCGCCCAGCAGCTACCACTACCACCACGCGAGAACGGGGGTCGATAAGTACGGGGCCCTGCGCCGCCGCGTCGCGGACGTGTTCCGCGAATCGAGGGGCCGATACGGGTATCGGCGGGTCAAGGCGGCGCTGGGCACCGGGACGTCGGAGAAGGTGATTCGCGGGATCATGCGCGAGGACGGGCTGGTCGCCCATGTCCCCGGACGGCGGCGCTACAGCTCATACGAGGGCGAGGTCACGCCCGCGCCGGGCAACCTCGTCAACCGGGACTTCACCGCTCCCGCGCCGAACGTGAAATGGCTCACGGACATCACCGAGATCAAGGCCCGTGACGGCAAGGTCTACCTTTCCCCGATGATCGACTGCTACGACGGCATGGTAGTAGCGCACACGGTCGGGACGTCGCCGAACGCGGAACTGGCCAACACGATGCTGGACCGGGCCGCCGCCACGCTGCGTACCGACGAGCGTCCCGTGGTCCACAGCGACCGCGGATGCCACTACCGGTGGCCGGGATGGCTGGACCGGATGAGCCGGTACGGCCTGGTCCGGTCCATGAGCGCGAAGGGGTGCAGCCCGGACAACGCCGCGGCCGAGGGGTTCTTCGGCCGCATGAAAGTCGAGTCCGTGTATCCCGAGCATTGGGAGGAGCGTACGTGCGAGGAGGTCATCGGCCTCGCCGGCGAGTACATCCGCTGGTGCAACCATACGAGGATCAAACAGTCGCTGGGATGGAAAAGCCCGGTAGAATACAGAACAAGCCAGGGGCTGGCCGTATAGGAAAACAACTCCAAGAAAACGTCCGCAGCCCCTTACCGCATGTTTCTGCCGCTGCACGATCTACCAGTCAGCCTCAATCTCCCGGATGCGCTCCCGGAGCCATCGGTTCTGGGGTACCAGAATGCTGTGCACATCGGCGAGCCGGCAGATGGTGCCGGAGAACTCATCGACCTCGGTAGGCTTGCGGTTGATGCGGTCCTGTGCCATAGAGGGCATGCCCTGCGGGTCGAGCGAGGCGATGAGCTCGGCCATGCTGGAGAGGTCGGACTCGGTGAGGTCGACCCCCTCGGCGCGTCCTACGGCCAGCACCTCGCGCATGGCGGCGACGAAGGAGCGGTTTTGCTCGCTGCCGAGCGCGCTGGCGCTTCCGTAGGTTCCGCCGTATACCATGCAGGTCTGGTTGATGCCGCAGTTGAGCATCAGCTTGACCCACATGCGGTGCCAGATATCGGACTCCACCACATACGCGATCCCTGCTCGGCGGTAGAACGCGGCGATGGCATCGCAGACACCGGGGAGCGTGCCCCGGGCGGCGCCAAAGCGGATCTCTCCCGTATGCGTGAACGTGACCCGGCCGTCGAGAAAGACCGCATCCATGCCCTGCGCGATGCCGACGACGGTGCGTTCCCAGCCGTAGCGGGCGGCGATGCGGCGTTCGCTCGTTATACCGTTGATAAGGGATGCGATGCAGGTCCGGGGTCCCACGAGCGGCGCCATGCTCGCGATGGCGTCGTCAAGGCCGGTTGCCTTGCAGGCGAGGATGATCAGGTCGACGGGTTCGCCAGCGCTCATCGGTATGGTCGCGATACGGCAGCTCGCTCCGTTGATCAGCGGCTCCTCGCCCGCATGGCGCTCGAACCGAGCGTCGTCCATCGCGAACTCGACCGCGTCCGCGCCGATGTTGGCCGCGATGAGGCTTCCGTACATAAGGCCCACGGCACCCTTGCCGATGATCGCCGCTTTCTCGATGTTCATGAGCGCCTCCCGTGCGATTGCGTTGCTCTTTAGCTATCGTAGAGGTTGCGGACGCTAGGTGATAGGGGGAACCGCATGGCACGCTTGGAGCTGGATGGTCAAGGTGCGACGCGATCCACGCGCTATGCGCGCGGGCGCATCCATTCGGTCGAGACGATGGGTACGGTCGATGGGCCGGGGATCCGCTTTGTCGTCTTCACCCAGGGCTGCCCCATGCGTTGTTTGTACTGCCACAATCCCGATACCTGGGCGGCGGGGTCGGGAGCAGGCACCGATGTAACCGTTGAGCAGCTGGTCGATGAGTTCGAGAGCAACCGGCAGTTTTATCGCAATGGCGGTATCACCGTGTCGGGGGGCGAGCCGCTGCTGCAGCCGGAGTTTTTGGCCGACTTGTTTTCCGAGATGCACGCCCGGCCTCGCGGGCGCGTGCATACCTGCCTCGATAGCTGCGGATACGCCTTCGACCCCCAGCATCCCGAGCGCACGGCGCGCGTGCTGGACGAGACGGATCTGGTGCTGCTGGACATCAAGCATGCCGATCCCGCAGGGCATCGGGCGCTTACCGGGCGCGATCCCGCGCGCATCCTGGCGTTTGGTGATGAGCTCGCTCGGCGCGGCGTGCCCGTGGTCATTCGGCATGTGGTGGTCCCGGGCTACACCGATACGCACGACGAATGCAGGGCGCTCGGACAGCTGATCGCTCCGTGGCGCAACGTGGTGGGGCTGGAGATGCTGCCGTACCATACGCTGGGCGTAGCGAAATACGAGCAGTTGGGAATCGAGTATCCGCTCGCCGGCGTTCCCCAGATGGACAAGGCGCGTATGCCCGAGCTGCGGGCCGCCGTGCTTGACGGTATGCGCGCGGGACGCGCCGTTCACGATGTCTAGCTTGCTGCGCGCAAATGCCCAGCGCGCTGGACGGTGCAGCGCTCGCTTGGTGTGCGCCGTCGCGCGTCGCCACGAATCCGTTTATACACGCCACTGAGGCGGACAAAGGTAACAGCGTCGACATCGTCATTGGCTCATCTGCGGCGCAGGTGCTGTGCGAGCCGTTTCCGCGCCTGTTTTGTCGAAGCTCCTACTGGTACGGGCTGAAACCCTGGGTGCGCCCCTACCAGATCATTCGAACGCTCGCCCGCGCCCGCGATGACTTAGTGTTCTGCTCGGTGTCGGCAGCATGTGTGCTAGGGCTTCCGGTTTCGCTCGATCTTTTGGGCGAGATTCACATTGCCGTTCCCCCGGGCGGGCACGGGGGTCGGCGGGGGCCGTTCGTGCGTCATGCGATGCAACTGGATAAGTCGGCAATGTGCATGGGCGTCTGCATCACACCTCTCGAAAAGACGGTGGCAGATTGCATGTGTCAGCTATCCTTCGGAGATGGGCTCGCTATTGTCGACGGTGCGCTGCGTCGGTACAGATTGAACCGCGCTCGGCTGGCTCATGTGCTGGCGCATGAGGCGCGGCATTCTCGCGGTGTGGTCAAGGCGCGGCGCGTCTTGCGATACGCTGATGCGCGCAGTGGGAGCGGAGGAGAGTCAAAGGCGCGAGCGGTGATGATCGAGGATAGCTTTATGCCTCCCGATCTGCAGATCGAGCTGCCCGATGTTGTAGACGCGCGGCGCTCGTACTACGCCGACGGCGGTTGGAGGCTTGAAGACGGGCGTCTGATCGTATATGAGATGGATGGTCTGGAAAAGTATCTGATGTTCTCAGGCGCCTCGTCGCGCGAGGATGCATCGATAGGCGCGGGGCGAGGGAGCGGATGGGGAGCGGGCGATCGCGCAGTGGCGGGTGCCGTCCGGAAGATGATGCGCGAGCGTCAGCGTGAAGCGCGTCTGACCGCGGTGTGCGATGGCGTGATACGGTTTGACTACGACGACGTGCTGCATCCAGAGTCAATGAAACGCGTCTGCGGGATGTAGCATGGGTGTGCATCTCGCCGACGATGTGCTAAAGCGAAGACGTCCTTAAGCGACGAGCGCTCGCTGCTTAGGCGATGAGCGCTTGCCGCGCAAGTGCCAGGCAGCCCATGACGCCCTGCTTGCCCTCGAGGCTGTTGTTGACGATATAGTGCTCCAGATCGTCCATCTGGGGCGTGACGATGTAGCCGTTCAGCCACTCGGCCGTCTTGGCGCGGGAGAGCTCGACGATCGGCGTGTGGTCGGCCACGCCGCCGCCGATGATGATCTTCTGCGGCGAGTAGCACAGGATGTAGGTTGCGAGCGCCTGGCCCAGATAGCCTGCCAGAAGGTCCATGGCCTCGGCGTCGCCGGCCATCTCGCCGCCGCGCTTGCCGTTCCAGCGCTTGGCGATGGCGGGGCCGGCCACCAGGCCCTCCAAGCAGTTGTCATGATAGGGGCAGGCGCTGTCGGGCATGGGGTCGCGCGGGTCGCGGATGAGGCGGATGTGCCCGGCCTCGGGGTGCATCATGCCATGCACCATCTTGCCGCCCGAGAGCACGCCGGCGCCCACGCCGGTGCCGATGGTGAGGTAGACGACGTCGGAAAGCCCCTGGGCGCATCCAAAGGTGACCTCGCCCAGGCAAGCGACGTTGACGTCGGTGTCGTAGCCGCAGGGGATATCGAGCCCGCGCACGAGGGTGCCGAGCAGATCGAAGTAGCGCCATGCCGTCTTGGGGGTCTCCAGGATCTGGCCGTAGCGCGGCGATGCGGGATCGACCGCGGTGGGGCCGAACGCGCCCACGCCCAGCGCGGCGATGTCCTTGTCGGCGAACCAGGCGACCACCTGCTCCATGGTCTCCTCCGGCGCGAGCGTGGGCATCTCGACCGATTCGACGATCGTTCCATCGGCGTAGCCCGTCGCGCAGACCATCTTGGTGCCGCCCGCCTCCAGGGCGCCCAAGAGCACGTTTTCCATAGCGCTGCTCCTTCCCGAAGCGTTGATGTGCAGCTATCCATTACTATAGTGAAGGTTTGGCGCGCACCGCACCGCGATCCGATGAAAAACCGAGGCGGCACGCAGGCTTTGCGGGGCGCTGCGAGGATTCGCGGAGGCGCTGCGCGTACGATCTCGACCCGGGGAGGGATGCATGACGCCCACCATCGCCATCATCGGTGCGCTCGACAAAGAGGTGCGCCAGATCTACAGCGCCATCGACCACGGCACCGTGGCCGCCGAGGCGGGGCTCACCGTGGTCTCGGGGTCGTATTTCGGGTTCGCTGTGGTGGCAACCACGGCGGGCATGGGCACCGTCAACGCCGCCGCCGCGACGCAGCACCTCATCAGCGCGCACGGTGCGAACGCCGTGATCTTCTCGGGTATCGCCGGCGGGCTCAACACCTGTCTGCATGTGGGCGACGTGGTGATCGGCGAGCGCCTGCGCTACCTGGATACCGACACGGCGCTCGTGGCCGAGTCCGCGCCGGGGCTGGAGGAGTTCGCCTCGTCCGATTTCCTCGTCGACATCGCCGAGGAGGCGCTCGTGACCTTCGGTTACGTCGACGCCGCGCCCGCCAGCGCCGAGGCCGCCGCCCATGATCGCGCCGTGGCCGACGCGTCGCCGTTCCGGCGCCTCGCGCTCGACGAGGAGCCGGCGCGCTACCTGCGCGGCATTATCGCCACGGGCGACCGCTTCGTCTCGGGCGCCAGCATGCGCGCCGCCGCCCTCGAGGCGACGGGCGCCGATTGCGTGGAGATGGAGGGAGCCGCCGTCGCGCACGTCGCCGCGAAGAATGGCGTCGACTGCCTGGTGCTGCGCGCCATATCCGACAACTGCGACGAGGCATACGATGCGCTCTCGGCGCGGCAGTTCGATCTGGAGACCTACGCCAGCTCCGCCAGCGCGCTCACGCTCTCCATCGTGCGGCGCCTGAGCGCCAAGATGGGGTTGTCCGCCTAGGGGCGGTTTTGAGAATTGGTGTGCTGCTCGCGTTGCGGCCGTGGGAGCGTTTATACTGCCACCGACGCGCAACCATCCGTTTGAACCCGAGGTGCCATCATGGCTGACACCATCAACTACCAGCTCGCCCATTTCGTCGCCAGCTACGGCAAGGCGTCGCAGATTCCGCCCTCGACCTGTCCGGAAGTCAGCTTCGTGGGCCGTTCCAACGTGGGCAAGTCCTCGATCATGAACAAGCTCTTCGGGCGCAAGGGGCTCGTCAAGGTGTCCAGCACGCCGGGCAAGACCTCGAACATCAACTTCTTCGAGGCCGACGGGGTGCACTTCATCGACCTCCCGGGTTACGGTTTCGCGCGGCGCTCAAAAGCCGAGCGCGACCGCTGGGCCAAGCTCATCGGCGATTTCTTCAATCTGGAGCGCAGTTTCAACCTGGTGGTCTCCCTCGTGGACATCCGGCACGATCCGAGCGCGCTCGATCTGCAGATGATCGAGTACCTTCAGGAAGGCGGGTTCCCGTTCGTGGTGGCGCTCACCAAGGCCGACAAGCTCAGCCGCTCCAAGCAGGGCCAGCAGGCGGCCTCGATCCGCCGGCAGCTCGATATGCCGGCGGAGGACGTCATCGTCACCTCGTCCGAGACGGGGCTGGGCATCGACAAGCTCAAGCAGGTCATCGCCGAGCGCTGCCTGTAGGGGCTGGCGGCGGGCGCGCCTGGCGGTCCGCAGCGGCCTGGCAGGCGCGCAGCGGACCGCGCTGCTAGCCACGGTGGCCGCCGCGGTTGGCCTCGCGGCCTTGGCCCGCTCGGTTGCGGCCGGCTGCGTAGGCGCCGCGCTTTCCGGAGCCGCTGCCGCCCGCGTTGCCGCGCTTTCCGGCGCTGCCTCTGCCTGTGTTACCGTGTTTGCGGCGCGCTCCTCCGTCGTAGTTGCGGGCACCCGTGCTCTTGCTGGAGCGGTTTCCATCTCTGTTGTCGGCCGCCTCACGGTCGCCGCCCGATCTGCGGTCGGCTCTCGCTTTGCGCCCGTCATCTGCGCGCCCGTGTCTGTCATCCGGCTCGCGCCCGACGCCTGCGTGCTCGCGTCCCACGCTCCCGCTGCGTCCGCCGCCGGCGCCCCCGCGCCCGGCGCCCGCGCCGCTGGCGTGCTTGCCGCTCTTGACCCCGTGCGGGCGCACCGGCCGGATGAGGCACTGGGGCCCGTAGCCAATCAGATCTGTGCGGCCCGCGCGCTCGAGCGCCTCGCGCACCAGGTCGTAGTTCTCGGGCTTGCGGTATTGGATGAGCGCGCGCTGCAGCGCTTTTTCGTGCGGCGACCTCGGCACATAGACGGGCTTCATGGTACGCGGGTCCACGCCCGTGTAGTACATGGCGGTCGACATGGTCGACGGTGTGGGGTAGAAGTCCTGCACTTGCTCGGGCATGTAGCCCATGTCGCGTACGTACTCGGCAAGCTCAACCGCCTCTTTCATGGTTGAGCCCGGGTGGCTGCTCATAAGGTAGGGGACGAGGTACTGGTCGCGGTCGAGTTCTTGGTTGACGGCGCGGTATTTCTCGACGAACCGGTCGTACACCTTACGGCTCGGCTTGCCCATGACCGAGAGGACGGCGTCGGAGACGTGTTCCGGCGCGACCTTGAGCTGGCCGGAGACATGGTATTCGCAGAGCTCGCGGATGAACGTGTCGTCCGGGTCGGCAAGCGCGTAGTCAAAGCGGATGCCGCTGCGCACAAAGACCTTCTTGACACCGGGGAGTGCCCGCAGTTCGCGCAGGAGCGCGACGTAGTCAGTGTGGTCGACGTTCATGCTGCGGCACACGTGAGGCCAGAGACACCGTTTCCGCAGGCAGGCGCCGTGCTTGAGCTGGTTTTTGCACGCGGGCTGGCGGAAGTTCGCCGTGGGGCCGCCCACGTCGTTGATGTAGCCCTTGAAATCGGGCTCCTGGGTGATCTTGCGCGCCTCGGCCAGCAGCGACTCGTGGCTGCGCGCCTGCACGATGCGCCCCTGGTGAAAGGTCAGCGCGCAGAACGAGCATTCGCCAAAGCACCCACGGTTGGAGATGAGCGACATCTTGACCTCGGCAAGCGCCGGCACGCCGCCGGCCGGCTCGTAGTCGGGGTGGTAGGTGCGCGTGTAGGGGAGGTCGTACACCGCGTCGAACTCCTCCTGGGTGAGGGGCTTCGCGGGCGGGTTTTGCACCACGTAGACATCGTGCGGATAGCCCTCCACCAAGCGGCCGCCCCGGATGGGGTCCATGTTGTCGTACTGCACGGCAAAGCTTCGCGCGTAGGCAAGCTTGTCGGTGGAGACCTCGTCCCAGCTGGGCAGGAGCGTGTAGTCGTAGACCTCGTCGAGCGAGCGGGTGCGATAGACCGTGCCGTCGATATAGGTGATCTGACTCACGGGAAGGCCTGCCGCGAGCGCGTCGGCAATCTCCACGATGGAGTGCTCGCCCATGCCGTAGGAGATGAGGTCCGCGCCGGAATCGAGCAAGATGGAGCGTTTGAGTTTGTCCGACCAGTAGTCATAGTGGGCGAGGCGGCGGAGCGACGCCTCGATGCCGCCGAGCACGATGGGCGTGGTCTTGTACGTGCGGCGGATGAGGTTGCCGTAGACCGCGACGGCGTGGTCGGGGCGGTGTCCGGCCTCCCCGCCGGGGGTGTAGGCATCCGTATGGCGGCGGTGCTTGGACACGCTGTAGTGGTTGACCATGGAGTCCATGTTGCCGGCCGAGACGAGGAAGGCGAGACGCGGCTCACCGAGCGCCGCGACGCTTGCGGGGTCGCGCCAGTCGGGCTGGGCGATCACGCCCACGCGGTAGCCGTGCGCCTCGAGAAGCCGCACGATAATCGCGGCACCGAAGCTCGGGTGGTCCACATAGGCGTCGCCGCACACGTAGACGAAATCGCACGCATCCCAGCCGCGCGCATCCATGTCGGCACGCGTGGTGGGCGGGAAGTCCGCCCGGGTAAAGCCCAGCGCCGTCGGACCGGTGGGATCGAGCCTCGTGGCGTTGGCGTGGTTGTCGAGCGCGGTATGTTTGGCCTGCGGACGGTGCGAGCCGGCGCGCGCCGGGCGGGATGAATGGTGCGAACGAGACGATGCCATGCTGCTCCTGTCGTAGGATGATTGCACCTATGCTAGCAGAGCGTGCGTTCAGGGCGCGCTGTCTACGCAGCTTGACTGACGTAGTGCTATAAAAACCCGAATGCAAGTAGCGTAAAATACCTAGTCAAAACGGTGTAAAATCAATAATAAGTAAGGTGTAAAACACCGAATGCATCCAATATAAGAATAGGACCGCAGATGATTCGAGGTGCTCATGGCAGATAGCAGGCTCAGACCAGATGGATACCGTCCGCGTCTCATCGAGGGCCGACTCGATGTATTGATGCGAGCTTTCGGCTGCGTGGAGATAGCCGGCGCGAAGTGGTGCGGGAAGACTTGGACGGCGCTTTCACGTGCGCAGAGCGTGACGAAGCTCGATAGGAAGGAAGAGCGCGAGGCGGCTGAGATGGATCCTGCGCTCGCCCTTGTGGGAGAAGCGCCCCATTTGGTAGACGAGTGGCAAGAGGTCCCGGAGGTTTGGGACGCCGCGCGACGCTACGTGGACGACAGCGGAAACAAGCGCGGCTTGCTCATCCTCACCGGGTCGACCGCGCTGGGCAAAAAGAAGCGTGAGCGTGTGAGGCACTCCGGTGCTGGTCGCATCGCACGCTTGACCATGCGTCCCATGTCTCTTGTGGAGTCAGGGGAGGCACATGCAGCCATGAGTCTCAAGAGTCTCCTCGAGGGCGGGCCCTTGATGCCTGCCCGCTGCGAGACGGGCATTCCGGACGTCGCGCGTTGGTGTTGTAGAGGCGGTTGGCCCGCCAACCTTGGCTTTGAGGACGATGTCGCTTGTGAAACAGCACATCAGTATCTGCAAGCCGTGCTTGACGAGAACGTTGTGGAAGAGGGGAAATCCCCTGAACTTGCCGAGAGGATTCTCAGAGCACTCGCATTGAACGAGAGCCAAGCGGTTACCTACAAGACCCTCCGGGCGGACATGGCGTACGGCGAGGATGGTCGCACGGCGAGCGACGACACGATCGTCTCGTACCTTGAGTTCTTTAAGCGTCTGCACCTGACGGAGGATCTATGCGGCTGGGAGCCACCCCTGCGCGCCAAGGCAAGGGTCCGCGTCAAGCCCAAGCGTTATTTCGTCGACCCCTCTTTGGCAGCGGCGCTGCTTTCCGCAACGCCTGCTCCACTGATCAAGGACACGCAGACGCTCGGCATGCTCTTCGAGAACCTTGTACTCCGTGATCTGCGCGTCTATCTTAGTACGTACGGCGGTCTCGGAAACGGCATCTCGTACTATCGCGACGACAAGGGTCTCGAGGTGGATGCCGTCATCGAGTACGGTGGAAGGTGGGCCGGTATCGAGATAAAACTGAGCGACACCAAAGCCGATGAGGGCGCCCGAAGCCTCTTGACGCTGCGCGACAAGGTTATGGCAAATCCTGCCGCCCGCAACGCGGAGCCCCTCTTCCTTGCGGTGATTGTGGGTAGGGGGAGTCTGGCCTATCAACGCGATGATGGCGTTCTGGTCATACCTATCGCCCTGCTGGGAGCGTAGCCCGACCGTTGCATCTTGGGCAGACGCGACAAGCAGGCAGCGTCTGACCCATGGGTGAGCCAGACGTCGCTTAGTTTGCTTGGGACCTATGCGACGGCGCGGCGGGCACGTCCCACGGCGAGCCCGGCAGCGGCGACGGCGAGCGCAAAGAGCGCCACGATGCCTGCGTTGCCGACGACCGTCGCCACGAGCTCGCCCGTTACGCCCGTTGCGCGCACCAACTCGCCCATGGCGCTCACGGCCCAGTACCCGGGTGTGAACCGCGCCACCGCCAGCACCTCGGGCGTCATATTGGCGAGCGGCACCCAGGTGCCCGCCAGAAACGAGATGATCATGGCGGAGATGTTGACGAGTGCATGCACGAGCTCGCGCCGCACGCCGAGCTGCCAAATCAAAAAACCGAACGCCATACCTACGAGCATGAGTGCCAAGAGGATGACGAGCATGAGTGCGGTGAGTGCTGCGGGCACGCGTACGAGCTCCCCGGCGTAGAGCGCGACCCCCACCGCGGCGTTGATGCCCCATACGGCGATGCCGCAGAGCGCAATCGCACCGGCGATCTGCCCGTCGAACGCGGAGCTCGCCACTGGGGCGGCGCCGATGCGCTGGCGCACCTCGGGCAGGCGCAGGTCCGCAAGGCCCACGCCCACGATGGCAGCGATACCGCCGAAGAGCGCGTAGAGGGCGAACTGGCAGTACACGAGGTAGGTGACGGGCAGCCCCGGGGTCTCTGTGTCGACGACCTCGACCGAGGTGCCCGCTCCCTGCGCCGCGTTGACAAGCCCCACCAGCTCCTCAGCGCTCGCGGAAGGGCTTGCCGCCGCCATGGCGTAGAGCTCCTGGGCATAGCCCCGCACCCGCTCGTCCATGAGCGAGCCGTTCGCGCTCGTGTAGCTCACCACGCACTCGAGGTCGGGCGCGGCGGTGCCGGCGCGCGCCGCATCGATGAGTTCCTCCCCATACCCCGCGGGGATAACGAGGACGTAGTCCGCGTAGTTCTTGGCGGCGGCCTCCTGCAGGGCGCGCGTGCTGTCGGCAAGATCGGTGACCTCGCTTGCCGAGGTTACATGCTCGGCAAGCGCGCGGGAGACGGTGCTTCCGTCGCGGTCGACGATGGCAACCACCGGCCGCGCTGCCTCATATGTTGTGCTCACAGGACCGAGGCTCCCGGCGGCAAAGGCCCCTACCGCCGAGAACAGCAGCACGTAGATGGCAAAGAGCGCACGGTGCTCGGAAATGAGCCGGACGGCGATCTTAAGCACGGGCATAGCGCTGCCTCCTCATAAAGATATACGCACCCGCACCGAGCACGGCGGCAATGACGAGCAGCGCTCCGCACGCGGACGCGAAGGGTTTAAGGGAGTCGAAGAACGTGAGGGCGAGCATGGCCTCGCCCGCTTGGACGGTCGGGTTGAGCAGCTGGACGATCGGCGCGTGCTGCGAGAGCCAGTTGGCAAGCCCGAGCGCCGGCGTGCCGAAGAGCCCCGCGGGGAGCGAGAGTGCAAGGGAGGCGATGGTGATGAGGGCGTCCTTCACTCCCGGGCGCACCCCGGGGAGCGACCCCACAAAGGCACCGAGCGAGCACGAAACGAGGGCACAGACCCCGCAGGCTACCGGCGTGAGCCAGAGCCTGCCGCCGAAGGAGACACCAGCGATGAAGTAGAAGTAGGCGACGGCGAGCATCATGCTCGCCATGACGATGAGCCAGCTCGCCACGAGCGCCGCCGCGAGCTGGCGGCCGGGCGGCAGGGCGCCCGCCTGCCGGCGCGTGCCCTCGGGCGTGGCGGCGATGCGCGTCCGGTCGATAAGCGTTTGGGCGACGGTGGAGCACATGATGCACGCGTAGCCGAGGAGCGCGTAGTAGAAGCGGCTGAGCTCGCTCGGCGGCTCGCGCAGCACGCTGAGCTCGGCGGTGGAGGCCTCGTCGCCGGAGAGGTTTTGGGCGAGCGCGGCTCGGGCGGCGGGGTCGGCAAGCGCCGCCGGGTCCTGCTTGGCCAGGCTGCCGGCAAGCTCCTCGCCCTGCAGATAGCGGTCGAGGACGGTCTGGATGATGGCTTGGTCGGTCGAGCCGGCGTCCGCGGGCGAGACGATCAGGCTCGGCGCACCGTCCCCGTCCACCATAAGCGCTGCATCCACCGCCCCGTCGAGCACGGCGGCCTCGGCCGCATCGCGGTCCGCGTAGCCGGTGAGGGCGAGCAACGGCACGCCGTCCGCCCCCTCGTCTGCGCGGGTGAGGCCCTCGAGCATCGTGCGGAGGCCCGTCGCCTCACGCCAGCTTGCATCCTCCACAACGCCAAGCGCGATGGTGTGGGTGCTCTGGTTCGACTGCATGCCAGAGAACATGGTCATGAAGATGGTCGCCATGATGAGGGGAAACGCAAAGCACCAGATGACGACGCCGGTGCTGCGCAGTGCCATGCGTACGTTGTAGTAGATCTGGGTGAACACGGCCCTCACCGTCCGTCCGCGGGCGCGGAGTCGGCCCCGTGGTCGCGGAGCTCGCTGCCGGTTATCTCGAGGAAGACGTCGTTCAAGGTGGGCGGCTCGGAGTACACGCGCACGGGGGCCACGCCGCATCCCGCGAGCGCCTCGAGCACCTCGGTAAGGTGGCTCGCGCCCTGCGCGCAGGAGACGTGCAGCTCGCGCCCGCGGTAGCTCGCCGATACGGTGGCGGGCAGGCAGCGCACGGCGTCGAGCGCGGCGTCGGGCAGGTCGGGCACCTCGGCCACGATCTTCTCACCGATGCCGATCATGCCCTTGAGCTCGCCGACCGTGCCCTCGGCCACGGCGCGCCCACGGTCCATGATCATGATGCGGCTGCAAATTTGCTCGACCTCCTCCATGTAGTGGCTCGTGTAGACCACGGTAGCGCCGGCGTCCACGAGCTCGAGGATGCCGGAGAGGATGGCGTTTCTGCTTTGCGGGTCCACGGCGACGGTGGGCTCGTCAAAGAAGATGAGCTCCGGCTCGTGGGCGATGCCGCACGCGATGTTGAGGCGGCGCAGGAGGCCGCCGGAGAGCTTCTGCGGGCGGAAGCGGCGGAAGTCCTCGAGCCCTACGAAGGTGATGGCGCGGTCCACGAGCGCGCGCCGCCGTGCACGGTCACTCACATAGAGCGAGCAGAAGGCGTCGACGTTCTCCTCCACGGTGAGTTCGTTGAAGACGGCCACCTGCTGCGGCACGATGCCGATGCGCCGCTTGAGGTCGTAGCGCGTGGGCGCCATCGTCTCGCCAAAGAGCTCGATCGAACCCCTGTCGTAGGTGAGCAGCGACAGCATGCAGTTGATGGCGGTGGTCTTGCCGCACCCGTTGGGGCCGAGGAGCCCCAGGACCTCGCCCCGCTCGACGATGAGGTCGAAGTGGTCGAGCGCGACGAGGTCGCCGTAGCGCTTGACGAGCTGGCGTACCGATACGATGGCCACGGGTACCCTCCTTGGTTGTAGCGCCGTACCTCGGGTGGGGCACGGCTGTTCAGGTTAGTCGCAGTATCGCCTAGCGCCGCCGGGGCGGGAAGTGACGTTTGTCACGGTTTGCGGGCGCGGGCGCCTGCGATAGACTGACGCTATGGAAAGGTTGTATGACAAGGTTGCCCTACTGTTTGCGGTGGTCGTTGCAGGCGTGGCGTTTGCGCCGCGTGCTGCTACGGTGTCCTGCTTGCTCGTGGGTGCGACGGCGACGTTTCTGGCCGAGGCATGTCGGAGGCCGCACGGCGCGGGTGCAGGTCGGAGAGATGCTGTGCTGCCTCCACTTCGGTGCGGGGCCGTTGGCAGTAAGGCGCCTTCATCCGCTTGCGTATCCGCTCGGATGGATGGGATGCAGGAGGCGCGGGGTCATTTGCGCTCGTTCGCGCCGCGCGTGCCCGCAGCAGCTCCTGCAGGCGTGTGCATGCTGGCCCTTGCCGTCCCCGAGGCGCTCTTCGCCCTGCCGCTGGCGGCCTACGACCTTGCGTGTTGCCCGCGCCGCCTGCTGCTGGCCATGCCTGCGGCGGCGCTTGTGGCGAGCTGGCGCGCGCCGGGCTTGCCCGTTGCGGCGAAGGTTCTGATGACAGGCTTTGTCGCCGCAGCCTGCCTGCTCGCCTGGCGGACCGGAGCCACGCGGGCGCAGCGTGCTGCCAACCTGCGGGAGCGCGACGATTTGGCGGCGCGCTCGCAGGCGCTCGAGATGCAGAACCGCGACCTGCGCGACAAGCGCGAGCTCGAGGTGCGTCTCGCGGTGCTGGAAGAGCGCTCGCGCATCGCGCGCGAGATTCACGACAACGTGGGCCATCTTCTCACACGCGCGCACCTGCAGGCGCAGGCCTATCAGGTGGTGTTTGCCCAGGACGAGCGGGTGCGTTCCGCATTCGAGGCGGTGGGGGAGAGCCTGAGCGAGGCGCTCGACACCGTGCGCACGAGCGTGCACGACCTGCATGATGACCATATCGACCTTGCGGCGCAGATTGAGCGCATCGCAGCCGAGAGCGGGCTTTCTGTGCGGTGCCGGCTGGAGGCAACGGTCGCCCCGCCGCAGGTGGCGGCATGCCTGCGAGCCGTCACGCGCGAGGCGCTCTCTAACGTTGCCCGCCACGCCGATGTCCGCGACGTTGCGCTCACGCTGGCAGAGCACCCCGGTTTCTGGCAGCTGACCATAGAGAACGATGGGGTCTCGGACGCCAGCCTCACCGCCGGCTCTCAGGCGGAGGCACGCGGTGGCATGGGCCTCGTCTCGCTCGAGGAGCGCGTGCAGGCGCTCGGCGGCACGTTTCGCGCCGGCCCCATCGGCGCGGGCGGGCTGGCAGGCGGCTGGCGCGTATTCGCCAGCATCCCCAAACGGCAGGAGGCATGATGAGGGTCGTGATCATCGACGACGATGCGCTCGTATGCGAATCGCTCGGCATCATCTTGGGCGCCGAGGGGGACATCGAGGTCGTCGGCACGGGTGCCGACGGTGATGCGGCGGTGCGGCTCTTTGCGGAGGCGGCACCGGACATCGTGCTCATGGACATCCAGATGCCCGGGCGCGACGGCCTTTCCGCCGCGCAGGAGATCCTCGGCCGTGATCCGGCGGCGCGCATCGTCTTTCTCACCACGTTCTCGGACGACGAGTACATCGTGCGCGCCCTTGCGCTCGGCGCACGGGGTTACCTCATCAAGCAGGACATCGCCGCGGTCGCGCCGGCCCTGCGCGCCGTCATGGGCGGGCAGAGCGTGCTCGAGGGTGAGGTCCTCGCACGCGTATCGTGCATGAACACGTCGGCATCGCAGGCGAGTGCGTCATTGGTGGCAGCGGCGACTACCCGTCACACGAATCCTGCCATCGACCCCTTCGCCTGCCTGACAGAGCGCGAGCGCGAGGTGGCCGAGCTCATCGCCGACGGCCTCGACAACCGCGAGATTGCGCAGGCGGCGTATCTGAGCGAAGGCACCGTCCGCAACCATATCAGCACGATTCTCTCCAAGCTCCACCTCAAGAACCGCACCCAGATCGCCATCGCCTACTGGCGCCGCAGCTGAGCCGGCGAAAAGGCGCGGCCGTATGGGCGAGGCGGCACAGGCTGCCGGCCCTACAGGTATTCGATCTGGGCGCCCTCGGTGTCGCAGGTGAGGATGTGCGTCTCGCACGCGGGAAACTGCTCGCGCAGGCGCACCTGCAAGAACTTGGCCACGATGGTGTCGTCCGTCACGGCCATGAGGGTCGAGCCCGAGCCCGAGATCCAGAGCGTCTTGGCCCCGCCGGCGAGGCAGGTTGCGCGGATGGCGTCGTAGTCGGGGATGAGCCCGCGGCGGTACGGCTCCTGCAGGCGGTCGTCGTTGGCGGCGGCGATGAGGTCGAGGTTGCCCGTCTCGAGCCCCCGGGTGAGTCCGGCGATGCGCCCCATCTGCCACACGGCCGTGGAGAGCGGCACCTCCTGCGGCACGACCTTGCGCGCCTCGGACGTGTGCACCTCGTAGGGCGGGATGACGGTCACAAACCGGAGCCGCGGCGACACGTCGTAGCGCAGGCAGCGCGGCAGCTCGCCCTCGGGGGTGAAGGAGCACACCGCCGCGCCCAAGATGGCTGGGGCGACGTTGTCGGGGTGGCCCTCCAGGGCGGTGGCGAGCGCCACGAGCTCCTCGCGGGTGATGGTGTGGCCGGTGAGCGCGGCGGCCCCCATGATGCCGGCGACCACGAGCGTGGAGCTCGAGCCGAGGCCGCGCGCGACGGGCACCTCGGTCTGGATGTCGATCGAGATGGGGAAGGCCTCCTCGCCCCACGTCTGGAGCGCGTATATAAAGGCCTGGTAGACCATGTTGTCGGCGTTGCGGAACTCCTCGGGGCAGCCGGTGATGGCGAGCGCGTCGGCGCGGTCCATCTGAATCTGCGCGTAGAGCGAGACCGCCATGCCCAGCGTGTCGTAGCCGATGCCGAGGTTCGCGCTCGTTGCGGGAACGGTGATGCGGATCATGCTCTAGGTCCTTTCTCTTTCTCAGCTGGCGGCGAGGAAGCTCTACCGGGGATCCGTAGCCAGTGCGCGCGGAGGGGAAGGTTGTTTCGTCCGCCGCGAGTTCCGCAGCAAGGAGGAGGCGCCAGTGGCGCCTCCGATCGAGCGAGGACTGTCCGAAGCGCCGGATGAAACACCCCTCCCCTCCGTCCAACCGCTAGCGCACTACAGCTTCCCGCAGGCCTCCTCGACGAAGCCTCCCATGTCCTCGATGTCCACGGTCACCGTGTGGCGCACCTCCGCGTCCTCCAGCGCGGCGAGCTGCGTCGGGGCGGTCGTGCCGGTTGTGGCCTCAAGCGCGCGCATGCAGGCGAAATCGTCGGCAGGAGCCTTCTCGCCGAGCGCCTCGAGCACGGCGCGCGGGAACTTGTAGGGGCTCGCGGTGGAGAGGACCACGCGCGCGGCAGCACCTTCCGCAGGGGCGAGGTTCTCCAGCACGTGGTAGCCACAGGCGGTGTGCGGGTCGATCAGATAGCCGTGGTCGCGCCAGCATGCGGCGATCGCGGCGGCCACCTGGTCCTCGTCCGCCCAGCCGCAGGCGAAGACCTCCCGGATCCGGGCCAGGAGCTCGCTCCCTACTTCGAAGCGTCCGGTCTCGGCGAGATCGGCCATGAGGCGCGCGATGAGCTCGCAGTCGCCGCCCGAGAGGTAGTAGAGCATGCGCTCGAGGTTCGACGAGATGAGGATGTCCATGCTGGGCGAGGTGGTGGTGAAAAACGGCCGGTTGCGGTCGTAGACGCCCGTGGTGAGGAAGTCGTAGAGCACGTTGTTCTTGTCGCTCGCCACGATGAGCTTGGCCACGGGCAGCCCCAGGAGCTTGGCATAGTAGCCGGCGAGCACGTCGCCGAAGTTGCCGGTGGGCACGCAGAACTCGACGGCGTCGCCGCACGCGATCGCGCCCGCGCGCACGAGTTGCGCGTATGCGGCGAAGTAGTACACCACCTGCGGAACGAGGCGCCCGACGTTGATAGAGTTGGCGCTGCTGAGCACGATGCCCCGTGCGGCCAGGCGCCCGGCGAGGTCGCGGTCGCCGAACATGCGCTTGACAGCGCTCTGCGCGTCGTCGAAGTTGCCGCGCACGGCCGCGACGCTCACGTTGGCGCCGGCCTGCGTGGTCATCTGCAGCTCCTGGACGCGGCTCACCTTGCCCTCGGGGTAGAAGACGGTGATGCCGCAGCCCGGGGCGTCGGCGAAACCGGCAAGCGCCGCCTTGCCCGTGTCGCCCGAGGTGGCGGTGACGATCATGATGCGCTCGGCGGTGCCGTCCGCGGCCGCGGCGCTCTGGGCGCGTGCCATGAGGCGGGGGAGCATCTGGAGCGCCACATCCTTGAAGGCGCTCGTGGGTCCGTGGAAGAGCTCGAGCACGTAGGAGCCGGGTGTCGCAACGGCGCTCGCGTCACCGGGCGCACCGGTCCCCGCGCTGCCGGGTGCCTGCGCGTCCCGGTCCGTCGCGACGTCCGCCGCGGCGCCCTCGCCCGCCGTCTCGACGCCGCGGGCTCCGAGCGTCACGATCGGCGTCACCTCGGGGCTCGCGAAGGTGCCGGCGTAGGCCTCGTCCACGCAGGCGGCAACCTCGTCAGGCGTGTAATCAGGTAGTAACAAACCGAGCACGGCGCGGGCGATCTCGTGGTAGCCCTTGTCCACCAGGGTGCTTACGTCGAGTTTCTCCTCGCCTAGACCATCGGCTACGTACAGCCCACCATCCGGTGCGATGCCGGCGCGTATGGCGACTTTACTGGGGACGGCACCTGCGCGCGAACGTGTACTATGATACAAACCCATGGTAGCTGCTCCTCATGCCGGGTGTGCGAAGGTACGCCCATGGTATCAGAGCCGCTCGACCCAGCAGGCTCGGTACGAGAAAGGTAACCGCTTCGTCATGATTAAGATTGCCAAGTTCGGGGGGTCATCGGTCGCCGACGCCGAGCATTTCCTCAAGATCCGCGACATCGTGCGGGCCGATCCAGCGCGTCGCTTCATCGTCGTCTCGGCCTGCGGGCGCCGCTACAAGAGCGATGCCAAGGTTACGGACCTGCTCTATCTCGTTGCCGCGCACGTACGCTACCACGTCTCGTGCGACGACCTGCTCGCCGATATCGGCCAGCGCTACTTCGACATCGCCGACGAACTGGGCCTCACCTATCCCATCCGCGAGGAGTTCGCCGCCTTCGCTGAGAGGGCCAAGGCGGGCGGCTACACCACCGAGGAGCTGGTGAGCCGCGGCGAGTACTTCACCGCGCGCCTCATGGCCGAGTGCCTCGACCTGCCGTTCCTCGATGCGGCCGACGTGGTGGCGTTCCATCACGACGGCACCCTCTCCATGACGCGCACCGAGCAGCTCGTGCAGGAGCGCGGCATCCCCGGCGGGTTCGTGATGCCGGGCTTCTACGGTGCCACGCGCGAGGGGCAGATCAAGCTGCTTGATCGCGGCGGCGGCGACATCTCCGGCTCCATCCTGGCCAAGTGCCTGGGCGCCGATCTGTACGAGAACTGGACGGACGTCTCGGGCTTCCTCTCCGCCGACCCGCGCATCGTCGAGCGTCCGCAGCCCATCAGCCGCGTCACCTACTCCGAGCTGCGCGAGCTCTCCTACATGGGTGCCTCGGTGCTGCATGAGGAGGCCGTCTTCCCCGTGATGGAGGCGGGCATCCCCATCGCCGTGCTCAACACCAACCGTCCCCAGGACAAGGGCACCATCATCTCCGACCGCGAGGACTACATCTCCGGCGAGCCCATCATCACGGGCGTGACCGGTAAGAAGAACTTCGTGGCCGTGCACGTGCTCAAGGACCACATGTCCAACGAGGTGGGCATCATCCGCCGCGTGCTCTCCATCTTCGAGCGCTACCACGTCTCGGTGGAGCACATCCCCTCCGGCATCGATTCGTTCGCCGTGGTGGTGCAGGGCGATGACGTCAAGGACTGCGTGTGGTCCATCGTCGCCGACATCAAGACCGAGATCGCGCCCGATTCCATCAAGGTCGTGGACGACCTGGCGCTCATCTCCACGGTGGGCCGCAATATGATCGGGCGGCCCGGCGTTTCGGGCAGCCTGTTCGCGGCGCTCGGCCAGGAGGGCATCTCGATCCGCATGATCGCCCAGGGTTCCGACGAGATCAACATCATCGTGGGCGTGCACAAGGATGACTTCGAGCGCGCCATCCGCGCCATCTACCGCGCGTTCTCCGACGGCGACCACCTGCTGGAGCTCAAGGACCTCAGGCGTGCGGAGGAGAGCGCACGGCCGCGTCCGTAACACGCGGTGCAGCGCGCGCAACGCGTGACGAGCTGTCCGCAACGGGTGGCGCAGCGTAACACCGTGGCGCATTGCCGCGCTCCGCCAGCGCATCTCGTCGCTGCAGCTCGCCATTGCGCCCCGCCAGCGCATCTCGTCGCCGTGTCTCGCTGCCACGTCCTCCTGATTCGGTGTTCCGTTGAGTCGGTACCCTTTCCCGCGTGCGCATCTGCCACTTTTACCACGTTAAGACGGGTCAAAAGTGGCAGATGTGCACGCGGAATCGTTTTTGGAATCGTTTTTGGCTCCCGTGCCACCAGCGCGGCGCGGGGCCGGCATGGATCGTCTGGTGTCTGCGCGCATCCTTGTGACGCAGCGGAATCGTGGACGCTGATCATCTGTTCTCATGTTGGAAACACGGGCGCGGTACACTCGACAAACTGCTGATAGCTGACGAGGGGGAGGTCGACTCGCCATGAAGGAGTACACGGTTGGAATCCTGGGTGCAACGGGCGCAGTGGGCACGCAGATGCTCCAGTGCCTGGATGAGCAGGATTTTCCCATCAAGAGCCTGCGTCTATTTGCCAGCGCGCGCAGCGCGGGAAAGACCATGCGTTTCCGCGACGAGGATATCGTGATCGAGGAGGCGACGCCGAAGGTCTTTGCTGGATGCGATATCGTGCTGGGCGCCGCAGATGACGCCATCGCCAAGGCGCTCCTGCCGGCAGCGGTCGACGCGGGCGCCGTGGTGGTCGATAATTCCCACGCGTTCCGCATGGATCCCCAGGTGCCCCTCGTTATCCCCGAGATCAACGCTGCCGATGTCTCGTGGCACCAGGGCATCATCGCCAACCCCAATTGCGCGACCATCATCGCGCTGGTGCCCACCTGGCCGCTGCACCAGCTGGCGGGCGTGAAGCGCATGATCGTGTCGACGTACCAAGCGGCGTCGGGTGCCGGCGCGCCTGGTATGGCTGAGCTTGAGGCGCAGATCGCCGCACTGGGACGAGGCGAGGAGATACCCGAGCCCCGAGCCTTCGCCGCCCAGCTTGTGAGCAACCTCATCCCGCAGATCGGTGGCTTCAACGAGGAGGGGTACACCTCCGAGGAGATGAAGCTGCAAAACGAGGGCCGCAAGATCATGCACCTTCCCGAGCTTGCCGTGTGCTGCACCTGCGTGCGCGTGCCCGTTTTGCGCTCGCATTCCGAAAGCATCACGCTGGAGTTCGAACGCCCCATCTCGCTCGACGAGGCGCGTGCGGCGCTGGCTTCTGCCCCCGGCGTGAAGCTGGTGGACGATCGCGCTGCGGAGAGCGCGCATGAGCGCTTCCCGATGCCCATCGATACCTCCGACCAGGATCTTATCTGGGTTGGCCGCCTGCGCCGCGATATCTCCAACCCCGATGTCTCACGCGGGGTTACCTTCTGGTGCTGCGGCGACCAGATTCGCAAGGGCGCTGCCACCAATGCCGTTCAGATAGCGAAGCTGCTTACGGCGTAGGACATCAGAAAACCTGCTCGCCCACGGGCGGTGCAGAATCGGATGGCGCGCGGGGCGTCGGTGGTGCCGCCGGCGCCCCGTTCTGTGAGACAATGCCGCTCGTAGGCGGTGCGCGTCTGCGTGGACGCGCCGGACGAGAGGAGCGGCATGAGGACGCAAGCGATCGGTCAGTCGGGGGTCGAGGCCTCGCGCGTGGCGCTGGGCGTGATGCGCTTTGCGTGGGGCAAGACGCAGGAGGATGTGAACGAATCGGTGCGCACGGCGCTGGAGTGCGGTGTGAACTTCTTCGATTCGGCTGATATCTACGGTGCTGGCAAGAGCTCGCAGATGCTGGGGCAGGCGCTGCGTGATCTCAACGTCGCGCGCGAAAGCATCGTGATCCAGACAAAAGGCGGCATCCGTTCCGGAGTGTGCTACGACTTCTCGCGCGAGCACCTCATGGCCGCCCTGGACGGTGAGCTCGCCGCGCTCGGTGTCGATTACGTCGACTTCTTCCTGCTGCATCGGCCCGATCCTCTGGTTGATCTCGATGAGTTCGCTGCGACGATCGACGAGATGGTTTCTTCGGATAAGGCGCTTCACGTTGGCGTGAGCAACATGGGTCCCTGGCAGGTCGAGATGCTGCAGGACGCTCTGAACCAGCGCATCGAGGTGAATCAGCTGCAGTTTGGCCTGGGACATGCCCAAGCCATCAGCAGCGGCCTGCATGTCAACATGCCTGATGATGCGGCATGCGAGCGCGGTTCGGGTGTGATCGAGCATGCCCGCCTGCGTCGTATGACCGTGCAGGCGTGGAGCCCCTATCAGTTCGGTATCTTCGAGGGCTGCTTCATGGGAAACGATGCGTTTGGTGAGCTCAACGCGAAGCTCGACGAGATCGCCCTGGCTCACGAGACCACGCCCACGGCGATTGCGACCGCTTGGATCTTGCGGCATCCCGCTCATATTCAGGTGATTTGCGGATCTACCTCGCCGGAGCACATCCGCGCGGCATGCGCGGGTGCGGATATCGATCTGACGCGCGAGGAGTGGTGGCAGCTGTATCTGGCTGCAGGCAACGATCTTCCGTAACACCTTGAGCCACAGGATAGCAAGAAGCGCTCCCGGGGGGTGTCTCTATGGTTTTGTCAATCCCTCGAGGGAATCTCGGCATGCCGCGGCGCGCCCGGCGGGGCGGGCGCTCTCCCATATGGTCTTGAGAGGGCCTAGGCCGCCCGGTAGGGGACCCGGTCGCGCATGATGGCGTAGATCACCTTCAGGCGCTTGCGGGCGACCGCCTTGAGCGCCTTGTTGTGCCGCATGCCGCGCCCCCGGCACTCGTCGTAGTACCTGCCGAACTCGTTCTTCGTCCCGATGAGGGAGTTGCACGAGAATATCAGCAGGTTCTTGAGGGGCTTGCTCCCGCCCCGCTTCGGCCTCGTCGACCTTGCGCTCGTGCCCGACTGGCTGTCGGCGGGCGCGATGCCGCAGTAGCTGGCGAGCTCGTCGTGGCTGCGGAACATCGCCACGTCGACCGAGGTCACGAGCGCCGCGGCGGTCCTGGGGCCGACGCCGGGCACCGTGAGCAGGGCCTCGTAGGTCGCGTCGCCCTCGAGCAGCTCCCCGATGGCCGCGTCGAGGGCGTCGACCTCGGCGTCGCGGGCGAGGACCTGGCCCGCGAGCATGGAGACGAGCGCCCCCTCGGCGCGGACCTCCGGGCGCGACGCAGCAGAGGCGGAGAGCGCCTCCCAGAGCGTGTCCTCCCTGCCGCCGCGCGCGCCGGCGAGCCGCCGGTAGCGCTCCTCGCCCGCGGCCGCGCAGCCGTGCGCCGACCCGAGGGCGGCGAGCACCTCGAGCTGCCAGCGCCTGGACGGGTCGAGCGCCGCCTCGAGGGCGGGGTCGGCCTCGAGGAGCACGGCCCGGAGCCGGTTGAGCGACTCGGTGCGCCCCTTTATGCAGAACGAGCGCTGCGACGAGAGCATCCTGAGGGACGCCCTCCGCTCGTCCTCCTCGGGGACCTCGCGCAGCGTCCAGGGCATCCCGAGCGCCGTCCGCGCGATCACCTCCGCGTCCAGCTCGTCCGTCTTGGCCGTCGCCGGGAACATCTCGCGGGCCTGCTTCTCCGCCTTCCCGGGCAGGTAGGCGACGCGCATCCCCGCGCCGCGCGCCCTGGAGAGCACGAGCGCGCCGATGTTGCGCCGCTGGTCGACGACGACGAGGGCGCCGGCGCCCGCCTCGGCGAGCACGCGGTCGATCGCCGCGGGCCGGTTGTCGACCCGCTCGCTGAGGACGGCCTCGCCGCCGGCGCCGACGCCGAAGGCCCAGTGGAACGACTTGCCGACGTCGAAGCCGACCACGGCGGCGGGGACCTTCTTCTTGCGCCTTCCCATGGTGTATCCTCCAATCAGGTCGGCCGGTCCGACTCCGCCGCGGGGTCGACAGCCACATTACCCGGCCGTGGCGCCGCGCGCCCGGCATCTCTCTATCAGTCGTCTCCCGCGGCCTCTCCGCCCCGGTGGCAGCACCCCCCGGGCCCTCGCGGGGCAGGGAAAAAGGGCCATCCGGGGCGGTGGGCCGGCGGCCCCGAGGGGCCTGGCACCATGGTATTTCCCAGATCGGGGAATGAAAAAAGAGCCGCCCTCCGGGACGGCTCAAACTGTAATGGGGACATCCGGGGGCGCTTCGTTCAAAAATGGCTTCGAATGCGAGGTTTTTCCTCGAACGCACCGCTACAGTCTTTCCAGCAAGACCATTTGCGCAGGATCGCCGTAACCGAAAGCCTGCTACCGTTGGTCTGCCAGAGCAAAACCTTACATTCGAGCCTCTTTTTGTGCCCAGCGCGCGTGCAAGGGCCTCCTTACTCGGCGCTCTTCAGCGCTTCGACCATATTGACCCGATCGAGCATACGGTTGGTGATGAGGTTGACCACCAGCGCGAACACGATGGTGAGCGCAGCGGAGATAACAAAGCTGATCGGCTCGATCACCACGGCGAAGTTGATGTCGGGCATCTTGAGAATGAACTCGAAGCTCTTGCCCAGCGCCCAGCCGACGGGGATCCCCAACGCGATGCCCATCGCGGTGAGCACCAGCGTTTCCTTGTTGATGTAGCGCCGCACCTCGCCTTGGCGGAATCCGAGCACCTTGATGGTGGCGACCTCGCGCTCGCGCTCGGCGATGTTGACGGTGGAGAGCGTGAACAGCACCACGAACGCAAGGCCGGCTGCCAAGAGAATTACCACGTAAACCACTGAGTTAATGAGCGTAAAGCTTTCGGAGAAGTCGAGCGCCAGCTGCTCGGTACCGGTAACGGAGAGGAAAACGTCCTCGGTAGAGAGACGGTCGGTCAGCTCGATCTGCTCTGCCGCGGTGCCATCAAGATGGACGAGGAATCCATTCGGCTCGAGTGCGCCGAGCAGCTCCTCATAGGCGCTCTGCGTGCAAAAGACCGCGTTGCCCAGATAGTTGGTCGCGATGGCATCGACGTATGCGCCCGCCTGGTTGAGGGAGGAGTCCTTGAGTTCGATGACGTCGCCGGCCGAGAAGCCGAGAACCGTGGCGGCGTTGTTGGTGATCACCACGCCAGAACCGGGCAGCTCGACGGTGGAGCCATCGGGGCTGACCAGATTGACGTAGTCTGCGATGGACAGCCCCTCCGGCACCACGATGAGCTGCATGTCCTTTTTGGCGTCGCCGTTTTGCACGGTGACGGTGTCAAGGTAGACCGGCAGCATGTCGCGTACCAGAGGCTCGTTCTCGAGCAGGGACTGCGCCTGATCATAGTCGTCCGTGTTGGCGACCGCCATGAGTCCGTAGCGGTAAACGCCTGTATCGGTTTGCTGGGCGTTCTCGACATCGGTGCCGGTGATGCCATACTGGCGCGGCGAGAACGAGGCGACGGTGTCTTTGATGGCGAATCCGCAGATAAGAAGGGCGGTGCAGCCCATGATGCCAAAGACGGTCATAAGGAGCCGGCGCTTGTAGCGGAAGAGGTTGCGCGCCGTGACCTTGTTGAGGAAGCCCATGCGATGCCACAGAGGGCCGATGTGCTCAAGGAAGATGCGGGATCCAGCGCGGGGTGCTTTGGGGCGCATGAGCGCGGCGGGCGTCTCTTTGAGATCGGCGCGGCACGTGAGGAAGGTGGCGCCAACGATGCCAAGCACAAAAAGCGCGATGCTTCCAAACGCGTAGAACGCGTTGAAATGCAGCGATAGGATGGGGAGCTGATACATGACGTTGAAGATGGTGAACAGGAACATCGGCAACGCGATGAAGCCCAGCAGGTCTCCGATGATTCCGCCGATAAGGGCGGCAGAAAGCGTGTAGATCAGGTACTTGGAGAGGATGCGTGCGCGCGAGTAGCCAAGCGCCTTGTACAGGCCGATGAGTGTGCGCTCCTCTTCAACCATGCGCGTTGCGGTGGTGAGGCTCACCAGCACGGCAACGATGAAGAAGATGACCGGGATGACGCGCGCGATAGCATCGATGGAACCGGTATCGGAATCGACGCTGGCGTATCCTCCCAGGTTGGAGCGATCCTGCACGTACCACGTGGCGTTTCCGATATCGTCGACCTCGGCACGAGCGTCGGCGATCTGCGCGTAGGCATCATCACGCTCCTGCTCGAAGGTGGCGCGTCCTTCGTCGAGCTCGGCTTGCCCGTCGGCAATCTCGGCGAGCGCATCGTCCAGCTGGCGCTGCGCATCTTCAAGTTGAGCAAGCGCGTCAGCGCGCTGCGCATCAAGCTCCGCCTGTCCTACAACCAGGTCGCTTTTTGCGCTAGGCAGTTTGGCCAAATTGTCGTTGATGGTAGTTTCAAGGGCATCGAGCTCTGCGCGGGCGGCAGAGATTTTCTGTCGTGCGGCTGCGACACCTTCGGCACCACCGATCAGCTCGTAATATCGATTGGCAAGGGCAAGGCCTTGTTGCGCCTGTGCAAGGCCCATAGTTGCCCGTCCCATCCCGCTGGCGAGTTGGGAGATCTTGCTCGTCTCCCCTGCGGTCAATTGAGACAATGCTTCTGCAAGTGCG
This sequence comes from uncultured Coriobacteriaceae bacterium, assembly GCA_963931435.1. GTDB lineage: Bacteria > Actinomycetota > Coriobacteriia > Coriobacteriales > Coriobacteriaceae > Coprousia. The sequence continues at coordinate 1,948,882 of OZ007012.1, read as the reverse complement.
GCAAGGCTGTCAAAATCGGCCAACTGGGCATTGAGCGCCGCGAGCGTTGCGTCTAATTGTCCCCGTTCAGCTGCGAGAGCAGATTGCTCGTTTGACAGTTCAGTTTGCTCTTGGGAGAGCTGTTGCGATTCCGATTCGAGAGCCTGCTTTTCGCTGTCATCGATCGTGGGGCTTGTAAGCGCCGTGTCGATTTCCACAAGGCGCGCTTCAATTTCCGCCGTGCGATCGGAAATTGCCGTGAGTCGCCCATCTATCTGCTCGATTCTCGCGGTTATGGTGTTGCGCTGGTCCAGAAGATCGCTGATGCCGGGCTGCTGTTTCATATCCTCATACTGCAAGGCGATGTCGTTTGAGCGCGCGCAGGCGGCATCGACGAACGCTTGCTGGAGCGCAACGGGCTCTTCGGTCCCTGTCCATGAGGCAAGATCATTCCATGCAGCGCTAACCGCTTCGGAGCCAAAGAGAGCAACGGTTTCCTGTCCTAGCTGCTGGGCGGCATCATAATAGCTCTGAGCGAGGGCAACCCCATCTTCTGCTTGCTGCTTGCCTGATTCTACGGTATCAAGCTGTTGGGCTTGCTGATCTAGGAGCGCACGTCCCTCGCTAATGCCAGCCAAACCGCTTTGTGCCTCTTCCTCGCCTTGGACGATCTCGGCCCACGCAGCGTCGATCGTTGCCTGGGCATCGTCGAGCTGTGCGAGGGCGTCGGCGCGCTGGTCGTTGAGCTCTCGCTGCCCGTCTGCCACCTCGGCGCGTCCCTCGTCGAGCTCCGCCTGGGCGTTGTCGAGTTCTTGCTCGGCGTCGGAGAGCTCTTGCTCGGCTTCGGCCTCGGCGTCATCGATCTGGGCGTTCGCGTCGGCTTTTATCTCTTCGGCGCGGGCGCGCTCGCGCTGCGGGGTTATCTTGTCGATGCGGGCGACAACCTCATCGACGGCATCGCTGTAGGCGTCCGAATAGGTCATGAGCTCATCGGTGCCTTCTACCTTCAGGTAGATGGCGGTAAAGACGCTTTGGTCAATCACGGCATCATCGGTGACGAAGAACGCGTAATCGGCCGATGTGCTCGCGCGAAACGCCACGGGGCCTTCGGGTGCGGTGATGTTGGTGGGATCGATGGCCGAGGCCGTGATGGTGTAGGTACGTCGCGTGAAGATCTCGGTCGATGTTCCGGCGGTATCGATATCGGCGATCGCGCTATCGCTCGCATCGTCCTCATTCGCCACATCTTCTATGGTGAGGGTATCGCCGATAGATTTGCCGGAATCCTTGAGGTACTGCGCGGTAACGGCGACTTCATCGGCGCTTTGCGGGAGCGTTCCCTCGAGCACATAGGGGGCGTTGATGCCGGTGGCGGAGAGCGCCTTGACATCGACCGAGGCACGGTGGCCGTTTACCCGCGTGTAGGTGCTTTCTTCCCAGGTTCCTTCTGCCGAAGCAACGCCTTCGATAGACGCCAGCTCGCGTACGTCGTTGTCGGTAAGACCCAAGGTGGATTGGACGCTGATGTCGAACAGATGCTGCTCGTCGAAGAGCTCGTCAGCAGATTCGCGCAGGTCGATGCAGGCAACCGCCAAGCCGGTGAGCATGGTGACGCCGAGCGCGCAGATAATGGCGATGGAGACGAAGCGCTTCTTGCTGTGCGAGATGGTGCGCAAGACATCCTTCGCGAACGCGGAGCGTGCGTGCGGAGTGGATCGGGTGGGACGCGTTTCGTCGTGTGCCATGCTAGATGCCGCCTTACCACTCGATATCCGCGATGGGGGTGGGTGACGGGTTGAGCTTCATTTCCGTCACCTTACCGCTCTTGAAGCGGATCAGGCGGTCGGCCATGGGGGCGAGCGCCGAATTGTGGGTGATGATGAGGACGGTGATGCCGTCGCGGCGGCAGGTGTCTTGCAGCAGCTGCAAGATCTGCTTGCCGGTCACGTAGTCGAGGGCGCCGGTCGGCTCGTCGCACAGGAGCAGCTTGGGGTTCTTGGCGATGGCGCGCGCGATGGAGACGCGCTGCTGCTCGCCGCCCGAAAGCTGCGCGGGAAAGTTGGCCAAGCGGGCCTGAAGGCCGACTTTTGCCAGCGTCTCTGCTGCATCGAGGGCGCCGGGGCAGATCTGGCTGGCAAGCTCCACGTTTTCCAGAGCGGTGAGGTTGGGTACCAGGTTGTAGAACTGGAACACGAACCCAACATCGGTGCGCCGGTACTCAACGAGATCCTTCTCGCTCGCTGCGGAGATGTCGCGGCCGTCTACCACCACGGTGCCGGAGGTGGCGCTGTCCATGCCGCCCAGGATGTTGAGCGCCGTGGTCTTACCGGCGCCGGACGCTCCCAGGATGACGGCAAGCTCGCCGCGCTCCACCTCGAACGTCGCGCCGTCGAGGGCGTGGATGAGGGTGTCCCCGGAGCCGTACGTCTTGACGACGTTGTTGAATTCGATGTAGGCCATCCCGCGCTCCTTGCATGATTAATCACTCGACAGCATGTTGTCTACCCAGTATAGTGGGGTCATCGTACCCGCGCGAGGGGTGATTCGACAGAGCGCCGCTAATTGTCGAGCGATGCCGCACGCGGGGGAGGGGATGGCGCATGAACAAGCAGCCGCAGGTAACCGAGCAGACGCGAGCCAACTTGACGCGCGCCTTTTGGGAGCTGTATCTGGAGAGCCCAATCGACAAAATTACCGTACGGGCGATAACCGATCGTGCGGGCTACAACCGCGCTACGTTCTACCTGTACTTTCGCGATGTGTACGACGTACTCGAGCGGATTGAGGAGGAGGTGCTCGCGCAGATTCGCACCTTGGTGAACGAGCGCCTGCTCCAAGGAGACACGTTTGATCTGTCGCAGCACACCGATGTGATCGCGCGGCTGGCCCAGCGGTTCAACACCGTGTTGCCGCGCCTTATGACGGCCGATCCCGCGTTTGAGGACGGTTTGAAAGAGATCATCGCGCCGCTGCTCGATCGCTTCATCATCCCCGAGCGCGGGCTTACCGAGTCTGAGCAGGATGTCTTGCGCGAGTTCTATCTGTCCGGCATGCTGAGTTCGATCAGCTTCTGGGTCGGGCATGCCAGCGAGGTGCCCATCGAACGGTTCTGCGCGCTCGTGGTCGGCGCGGTGGTGTTTGGCGCGGCCGGTCCAACGCGCAGCGAGACGCCGGTTATCGGACCTTGCTCATGAGGGCGTCGTAGTTGTCGATCTTGTAGTTGAGGCGGTCGAGCCCCGCTTGCATCTCGGCGATACGCTGCTGCGCGATATCCCGTTGCTGCTCGAGGATCGCCTTGCGCTCGGCGATGGTGTCATCACCGCCGTCTAGTAGGCTGATATACGCCTGAAGCGCCTCGATGGAGACATTGGCACCCCGCATGCACTTGATGAACTCGATCCGCGCGCAGTCGCTGTCGCTGTATTCGCGCACACCGCTGGCGTTGCGCTGGATGTGTGGCAGGAGCCCGATGCGCTCGTAATACCGCAGGGTGTCAGGGGTTATATCGTATGTTTTCGCTACTTCTGCAATACGCATGGGACAGCCTCCTTTTGGTGTAACCATGGTATATCGCCTAGACTCGGCTCGAGGTCAAGCGTCGGGGCAGCTGTGCGGCGGTTATTGGCTGATTGTTTCACATACATGGACGTTTTCGGAGGCCGATGGGGTGCATCTCGGCGGCTGCGGTTTTGCCGGCGACGGTTTTCCGGTGCCGCGTTCCGCAACGGAACGCCCCGTAACGGCAAGCGGCCTTCCCGCTGGTTCCGGGAAGGCCGCGCACCATGATGTGTTGCTATGTGTCGGGCGCGTCGATACGGCAGCTGCTCTTGGCCGGGCACCGTAACCGATGCGGTCGAGGTTATGCCCGCACCGCTGCTGTCGCGATCAGTCCGATCAGGCCGATCAGTCGCCGAAGCTGATGCCCAGGGCGCGGGCCTCGCGCACCAGGTCGCTCTCGGGGTCGACGTACTTGAGCTTACCGGCGATATCGGCGAGCGGCACGCGGCGCATCCGGCCGTCCACCTGCGCGATCAGGTAGCCGTACACGCCCTCAAGGCACCCCAGCGCCGCCTCGACGCCGCACTGGGTGGCGAAGATGCGGTCCTGCGCGTCGGGCGCTCCGCCGCGCTGGGTGTGGCCGGGGATGGCCACGCGGGTCTCGCGACCGGTCTTGGCCTCGATCTCCTTGGCGATGTCGTAGACGATCGAGGGGCTCGTGCGCTCGGCGACCTTCTTCTTGTATTCCTTCTTGGAGAGCTTGGCGTCTTCTTTGGAGATGGCGCCTTCGGCAACGGCGATAATGGTAAAGCGGCTGCCGGAATCCATGCGCTTCTCGATGGTCTTGATGACGTTATCCATATCGTAGGGAATCTCAGGGATGAGGATGACGTCGGCTCCGCCTGCAACGCCGGCATACAGCGGAATCCAGCCGACCTTGTGCCCCATGATCTCAATCACGAACACGCGGCCGTGGCTGGAGGCGGTGGTGTGGATGTTGTCGATGCACTGGGTCGCGACCTCGACAGCGCTCGTGAAGCCGAAGGTCATGTCGGTGCCCCAGGTGTCGTTGTCGATGGTCTTGGGCAGGCCGATCACGTTCAGGCCCTCCTGCGAAAGGCGGTTGGCGGTCTTGAGCGAGCCGTTGCCGCCGAGCGCGAACAGGCAGTCGAGATTGAGCTTGTGGTAGGTCTGCTTCATGGCGGCGACCTTGTCGACGCCGTCGGCCTCGGGCACGTCGAGGTACTTGAACGGCGTGCGGCTCGTGCCCAGGATGGTGCCGCCGCGCGTCAGGATGCCGCTGAAGTCCTTGGGGCTCATGATGCGGAACCGGCTGTAGATGAGCCCTTGGTAGCCGTCTTCGAATCCGTAGATCTCAACCGGCTCCTCGCTTTTGTTGACGAGCGTCTTCACGATGCCGCGCATGGTCGCGTTGAGCGCCTGGCAGTCGCCACCGCTGGTAAGAAGTCCGACGCGAAGCATAAGGTTCCTCCCGAGTTCTTGTGTGCGGATGCGTGCAGATAGGAAGCGTGATTGGTTGCGGTAACGGCATCATTGTAATCCCGGCCGCAAGCTTCGGTGCCCACATTTCGCACCGGTTGGGACTCACCGGGTGGGAGGTGCATCGGGCGGGAGGCGATTACAACGTGATCCGGATGCTGAGCGTCTCTTCGACGAGTTCGGCGGCAAGGGCGATGCCCTGGACGCGGGCGAGGTTGGCGGCTACCGAAAGGCCCAGCCCGCTGCCACCTGCTCCGCGGGCGCTGTCCGCCTGGTAGAAGCGGTCAAACAGGCGTGCGGGATCGATGGCGGCGGGGTCGAGGACAGGATTGGATACGACGAGGACGATGCGGCGCGCGCCCGCGCTGTCAACGGCCGACGTCTGGGTGATGGTGGGTGCACCCGACCCGTGGCGCAGGGCGTTGACCACGAGATTCTGCAGGATCCGGCCGAGTGCAGCCCGATCGGCCTCGACAGTGGCGGCGGGATCGTCGAACGATACGGCGGGCTCCCACCCGCGTTCCTCGAACGCGGGGTACTGGCCAAGCAGGATCTCTTCAACCAGGGGCCTGAGAGCGATCTCCTCGAAGGTGAGCTTGAGATCGGGATCGGTCGATTTGGTATAGGCGAACAGCTGGTCAAGCAGCTCCGTCGTGGCGTCGATGCGTGCCGTGGCGGCGTCCAGCTGGTGCCTGAGCGCGTCCGCGTCCGCCTCGTTGGACGCGAGCTGCAGATAGCCCTTGGCGCCAGCGAGGGGCGTGCGAATATCGTGGGACAGCGCCGAGAGATCGCGTTGGAATTCCTGCTGATGCCGCAGGGCTTCCACATGCATGCGCTCCGATCGATCGAGCTCGTCGTTGATCGCCTCGACCAGCGCCACGATGCCCGGCTCCCTGCCGCCGATCGTGGCGCGTGCGCAGCTTTCCGGCTCACGCGTGCGGAGGAACCGGACGATGCGGGTCAGATCGGTTGCATAGCATGCGATGCCGATACCGGCGCCCAGGCAGATGCCGAGCACCAGCACGAGCAGTATGAGGGCATCGGTTCCCATGGGCGCTTCCTTTCTCGGGCGGGGTTCGGGATGCGACGGCTTCGGGCGCGCGTCAGCGGGCGGCGCACGCATTCGGACGCCCCGCGGATGAGCGCGGGGCGCCTGCTGGTGACAGTTTATACGTCGCGCTTGCGGCAGATGGCGAGCACCAGCACGCTGGCGATCACGATCCAGATGACGCCGGTCAAGATGATCTGCAGCACGGGGTTTACCACGATAGCCCCGTTCGACGCGTTCCAGATATCAATCGACGTGTTGATGACGCCACCGCCGGAATCAAGGTTACTCAGCGCGGTGGAGGGCATCCAGGCAGCGAGCGTCTCGAGCACGGGGGCGATGGGGCTGAGGAAGCGCAGCAGCCCATCGGACGCCTGGGCGAGACCGGTCAGGGTTTGCGGGACCACGCTTGCGCAGAAGCAGAACGCCCCGATATAGCTCACCGGGTTCACCCGGGTCGCATAGACGAGGATGAGCGAGAGCACGCTGATGGCCCAGATATTGAGCCACGTGCCCGCAAACCAGCTCACGGCGCCCGCCAGGGTGTCGCCGTGCGCGAAAGTCGCCCCGATGACGACCATCCAGACGAGCACCAGGATGCTGGCGACGGCGATCATCAGCAGGGAGACGATTCCCGCAAACAGGATCTTTCCGGCAAAGTAGGAGAGGCGCCCCTGGCGCGCGGTGAGGACCGATTTGACAAACCCCTGCTTGAAGTCGGCAAGCGCTTGCTCGACCACCATGAACGACACACACATGGGGATGATCGAGCCGATCATGCTGGCGAGGCAGGATGTGGGGGTCTCGAAGGTGGTCATGGTGGTTACGAAGGTGCTAGAGGTCTGGAACTCGTCGGAGAATAACGACGACCTGACGAAGAAGAAGGTTGCCGTCACCGCTGCGTACACCGTGGCGATGGCGATGGTGTACTGCCAGAACGTTCCACGCAGGCCGTGGGGGCGGGTGATGCGGTACAGGTCGGAGGCGATGGTGTTGAGCATGGTGCTACCTGCCTTTCTTGCTTGAGATGAGAAGGTACGCGATGGCGCCGATCACGGCGGCGTTCAAGACGAAGTCGGGCATCATGCTTCCTCTCCGCGGGGTTGGTCGGTGTTGCCATCGCCCATGAGCTCGACGAAATAGTCCTCGATATCGCGTTCGATGACGGAAAGCTCGCGTATCGCTTGGTCGGTGTCGTGCAGGATGGCCGATACTTCCTCCACCGAGGGCATGCTGGTTCCGCCGGCTACCAGGATCGCGCCGTCGGGTTCGGCACGGAACCGTGCCTGCGGCAGGCGCTCTTCTAAGAGGGCGAGCGTAAGGGAGGGCTGCGCGGTCTTGACGCGGATGGTGCTGCCGCACGCGGCGTGCAGCTCCTCGTCGGTGAACTCCTTGACCATCGAGCCCTGCGCGATCACGCCGAAGCGGTTGGCCACGCGCATGAGCTGGTCGAGCACGTGGCTCGATATCACGATGGTCACGTTGCGCTCGCGATTGAGGGCGACGAGCATCTGGCGCAGGTCGCGGGTGGTTTCGGGATCCATCCCGTTGAACGGTTCGTCGAGCAGCAGTAGATCGGGCGATCCGATGAGGGCGAGTGCCAGACCAAGGCGCTGCTTCATGCCTTGGGAGAACTTCTTGACCTTGCGAGCACCGGTGTGCTGCAGCCCTACCACCTCGATAAGCTCGCGCACGCATGCGCGCGGACGCGCGACGCCTACGGCGAGGGCCTTTGCCATCATGTTCTCCTCTGCCGAGAGGGTGGGGATGATGCCCGGCTCCTCGATAAGCGCGCCGATGCGCGAGAAGGACGTCGAGAAGCTCGCGGCGCGAGAGGCGGACGCGTTTTCCGTGCGCGCGTACGGACACTGGGAGAACAACGAGAGCTCGCCGGAGGTGGGTGCCACCAGGCCGGCGATCATCTTCATGGTGGTTGATTTGCCCGCCCCGTTCTTGCCGACGAACCCGTAGATGTCACCGGCGGCTACGCGCATATCGAGCTCGTTCACGGCGACGAACGACCCATAGCGCTTGGTGAGGCGTCGCGTTTGAATGAAGTTCATGCTGGCTCCTGTCGTATCGATGATGGGGGGCGGGAGCCGCGTTTGGTGCTTGCGCGGCGCTCCTGGGGTCGCGCGTGCGCCCGTTGCTCTCGCCCGATCGTTGGCATCTAGTATGCGAAGCGGGATTTAAGAAAGGCTTCGGCAAGGTTAAAGAAAGTCTAAAGACGCGTCTACCTGCGCGAATGCGTGTTCGTACCAGCGCTCATGCCTCAGTGAGCTTGAACCCCATACCCCAGACCGTCTTTAGGTACGAATCTGTTCCCGATGCGCGCAGCTTGGCGCGTATATTGGAGATGTGCACGTTGAGCGTGTTGTCGTCGGCGGCGTACGGCTCGCCCCAGGCGCTTTCAAACAGCTCTTGCTTGCTGAAAACGCGCTTGGGCTGGCGCATGAGGATCTCCAAGAGGTTGAACTCGATGCGCGTGAGCTCGATGCGCGCTCCGCCCGCGGTAAAGGAGTGCTGATCGGGGTCGAGCTCCCAGGCGCGGAAGCGCAGCGGGCGAGAGCCTGCGGGTGCGTCATCGCGCCCGCTGCCGTCGTCTGCGGCGGGCGTGGTGGGGGCGCCTGTTTGCGCGCGATGGCGCAGCTGGACGTCGATGCGTGCCGAAAGCTCGTCCAAGTCGAACGGCTTCACCAGGTAATCATCGGCCCCCAGCTTAAGAAGGTCTACGCGATCGGACGCTGCGCCGCGCGCGGAGGCGACGATGACGGGCGCGCGCGCGTCGCGCTGCCTGATGAGTCCGATGAGCTCCTCACCGGTGACGCCGGGGAGCATGAGATCGCAGATGACCACATCGAAGGGAACGGGGCCGGTTGCGCCCTCGCGGGCAAGCAGCAGGCTAGCTTCGCTCCCGGAGTACGCCTGCGTAGCGCTCCATCCCGATCGGGCAAGATGCGTGGCGACGATCTGGTTGATATCGGCGTCGTCTTCGACGATGAGGGCGCGCAGATTGGGCATGGTGAACCTTTGGATCGCAGCGGAGGTTTTGTCCAGTATAGCCTTCCGTCAAGGGGCGTGCGTCGCGCCGCACCATCTGCTGCTGCGGTTTTTCGTTTGACCGGCATGCGCGGTTGCGGGAACATTAGCGGTGAAAGGGCTTGATACGCACGAGCGCCCCGGTTTACCGCGAGCTGCGTTGACGGCGCCGCTTCGCGGGGAGGGGACGCATATGGCGGGTAAGGTGACCCTGAAGGAGATCGCGCGGGAGGCGGGCCTCTCCATCGCGACCGTCTCGCTCGTGCTCAACAACCGCCCCTGCCGCGTCTCGGAGGAGAACCGCCGCCGCATCAAGGAGATTGCCCGCGCCAAGCACTACGTGCCCAACCAGATCGCGCGCAGCCTGGTGACGCAGCGCTCGGGCACGCTGGGTCTCATCGTGCCCAACATCGAGAGCCGCCTGTTCGCCCGCCTGTCGCGCAACCTCGAGCTGCGCTGCCGCGAGCAGGGCTACGCGCTGTTCATCACCACCTCCGACGACCTCGCCGTGCATGACGTGGAGCTCGTGGACCTGCTGCAGAACCGCGGGGTCGAGGGGATCTTCCTGGTCATGGGCAACCAACGCACGGGCGAGGAGGACCTGCCCGCCCACCTGGAGGCGCTCACCGTCCCCTACGTGCTCATCGACCGCGTAATCGACGAGCTTGCCTGCGACAAGGTGCTCTTCGACAACGAGCTGGGCGGCTACCTGGCCACGCGGCACCTGCTGCGCCACGGGCACCGCAGCATCGCCTGCTTGGTCAACGCGCGGCGCACCGACACCGGCCGCAAGCGCCTGGCGGGCTACGCGCGCGCCCTGGAGGAGTTCGAGGTGCCGTTCCGCGACGAGCTGGTGTTCGATACCGACTACTACATTCCGGCCGCCTACGAGGCCGCGGGCGGCATAGCCGAGACGGATGCGACGGCCGTGTTCGCGAGCTCGGACAACATCGCGCTCGGGTTGCTCAAGCGCCTGTACGAGGAGGGGCGGCGCGTGCCGCGCGACTACTCGGTGGTGAGCTACGACAACTCGGCGGCCGACTCGCTGTTCGAGCCGGCCCTCACGGCGGTCGAGCAGGATGTCGAGCTGCTCTCGCGGGAGGCGTTCGCGCTGCTCGCGCGGAGGCTCGAGGGTGACGGGGGAGCGCCCGAAACCCGGCTTCTGGAGCCCCAGCTCGTGGTAAAGGATTCGGTGCGCACGCTCACGTAGGCCGGGTGTTAGTAAAACCGTTTATCGCATTGGATCTACCGTTGGCGGATTATAGGTTCTTTACAAAAAGATAAAACGTTTTCTCATAGGTGATAAAACGTTTTATCACCTATACTTCAGTTTAGTAAACGTTTTGCTAGATGAAACGTGATGTTCGCAGATGCTGGAAGATAGGAGAACACCATGCCCCAACCCGTGATCGGCACCCCCTGGAAGCGCCTCGACGGCGCCGTCCCCGAGCAGGAGCTCGAGGGCGTCGAGCGTTACTGGCGCTGCGCCAACTACCTCTCCGTCGGCCAGATCTACCTGCGCTCCAATCCGCTCATGCGCGCCGACTACCCCGATGCCAAGACGGGCGAGCCGCGCGACTTCGGCCGCGCCGACGTCAAGCACCGCCTCGTGGGCCACTGGGGCACCACCCCGGGCATCAACTTTCTCTTCGCCCACGTCAACCGCCTCATCGCCGATCACGGCCAGAACACGATCTTCCTCATGGGCCCCGGTCACGGCGGCCCGGCCGGCACCGCGCAGAGCCTGCTCGACGGCACCTACCGCGAGATTCGCCCCGACATCACCGATGACGAGGCCGGTCTGGAGAAGTTTTTCCGTCAGTTCTCGTACCCCGGCGGCATCCCCAGCCACTTTGCGCCCGAGACCCCCGGTTCCATCCACGAGGGCGGCGAGCTCGGCTACACGCTCTCCCACGCGTACGGCGCGGTGCTCGACAACCCGAGCCTGCTCGCCGTTGCCGTGGTGGGAGACGGCGAGGCCGAGACCGGCCCGCTCGCCACGAGCTGGCAGTCCAACAAGCTCGTGAACCCCGCCACCGACGGCATCGTGCTGCCGATCCTGCACCTCAACGGCTACAAGATCGCCAACCCCACCATCCTGGCGCGCATCAGCGACGAGGAGCTCACCAAGTTCTTCGAGGGCATGGGTTACGAGCCGCATATCTTCGTCGCCGGCTTCGATGACGAGAGCCATGCGCCCATCCACGCTCGCTTCGCGGCGATGCTCGAGGAGGTCTTCGGGAAAATCTGCGCCATCAAGGAGCACGCCGCCGCGCAGGCGGCTGCCGGCGAGGAGGTCACGCGCCCGGTCTACCCGATGATCGTGTTCCGCACGCCCAAGGGCTGGACCTGCCCCAAGCACATCGACGGCAAGAAGACCGAGGACTCCTGGCGCGCGCACCAGGTGCCGCTGGCAAGCGCCAAGGACACCCACGAGCACTTCCGCGTGCTGCGCGAGTGGCTGCGCTCCTACCGCCCCGAGGAGCTTTTCACGCCTGAGGGCAAGGTGCGCCCCGAGGTGACGGACTGGATGCCCACCGGCGATCTGCGTATCGGCGCCAACCCCAACGCCAACGGCGGCCGCGTGCGTGAGGACCTCGTCCTCCCCAACATCCACACCCACGAGGTGCCGGTGGCCGAGCGCGGTCACGGCTACGGTCAGACCGAGGCGGCGCGTGTCTTCGGCGCCTACACGGCGGACGTGCTCGCCGCGAACCCCGATAACTTCCGCATCTTCGGTCCCGATGAGACCGCCTCGAACCGTCTGCAGGACGCCTATCAGGTCACCAAGAAGCAGTGGGAGGCAGGCGACGCCTACGCCGACGAGGCCAACGACGAGCTGCTGGCCCCCTCGGGCAAGGTGATCGAGCAGCTCTCCGAGCACCAGTGCGAGGGCATGCTCGAGGCCTACGTCCTCACCGGCCGCCACGGCGTGTGGTCGAGCTACGAGAGCTTCGTGCATGTGGTCGACTCCATGGTGAACCAGCATTGCAAGTGGCTCGAGGCCACCAAGCGCGAGATCCCGTGGCGCGCACCCATCGCCGGCCTCAACATCCTGCTGTCGAGCCATGTCTGGCGTCAGGACCATAATGGCTTCAGCCATCAGGACCCGGGCTTTATCGACCTGCTCCTCAACAAGGCCAACGACACGCACATCGTCAACGCCTACTACCCCTGCGACGCCAACATGGCGCTCGCCGTGGCCGAGCGTGCCTACGCCTCGACCGACTGCGTGAACGCCATCTTCTGCGGCAAGCAGCCCGCGCCCACGTTCATCACGGTTGATGACGCGAAGGCGGAACTCGAGGAAGGCCTCGCGGTGTGGGAGTGGGCCTCCACGGCGACCTCGCTCGCCGAGGCGGACCTCGTGATCGCCACCTGCGGCGACGTGCCCACGCTCGAGGCGCTCGCCGCGGTCGACCTCCTGCGCGAGCAGGGTATCAAGGTCTGGTTCGTGAACGTGGTCGACCTCCTCAAGATTCAAAACGCCTGCGAGAACGATCGCGCCATCACCGATGAGCGCTTCGTCGAGTTCTTCGGCGACGGCTCCCGTCCCGTGCTCTTCTGCTTCCACGCCTACGCGGGCACCATCCGCCGCCTCATCTGGGCGCGCCCCGGCCACGATGCGTGGTGCGTGCACGGCTACGAGGAGAAGGGCTCCACGACCACGCCGTTCGACATGCTGCGCCTGAACGACATGGACCGCTGGGCGCTTGCCGCCGAGGCGCTGCGCCTGGTGGACGCCGGCGCCGGTACCTCCGCGCACGTCGCACAGGCCGAGACTTGGGACGCCTTCCGCGAGGAGGCCTTCCGCTTCGCGGTGGAGGAGGGTTACGACCACCCGGCCTTCACCGAGTGGGTCTGGCCCGATGCGCGCGAGGCGACCGAGGCGGATGCCGCCGCGGGCCTTTCGGCAACGCAGATGACCGCGGGCGACAACGAGTAATTTGCCTGCGCACCATAACGAGCTTCAGGGGAGCCGGTCCACGGGGCCGGCTCCTTCAATTTGGCTATGACTTCTCAGGATTCTTGAGAAGACGCGGCGGCGCGCTATGAATGATGCGGGAGCTTCTTCTCGAACGCGCGTCGTGCGCCGGCCTCCTCGGCATCGGCGAGCGGGACGAGCGCATCCTCGATACCGCGCCGGCGCAGCGCGTGCGCGATGAGCCAGTCGGCGAGCGCGGGGTTCTTGGAGAGGACGGGGCCGTGGAAGTAAGTGCCCACGAGGCCCCCGTGCACGATGCCCTCGAACCCGTCTTCACCGTTGTTGCCGGTGCCGGGCACGACGCTCGTGCCGAGGGGTTTCTCGTCGGCATCCAAAAACGTGCGGCCACCATGGTTCTCGAATCCCATGATGGGCGCGTCAACGATATCCGAGGTGACGGCCACGTTGCCGATGAGGCGGTCGGTGGCCACCTCGGCACGACGGGTCTCGATGCCGATGACGCCCAGACCCTCGATCTTCTCGTCACCGAGGTAGTAGTGGCGGCCCAGGAGCTGGTAGCCGCCGCAGATGGCGAGCATGACGCCCTGGTCGTGGTTGAGGAAGCGGTCGACGGCGTCGCGATGGCGCATGAGCTCGTGCTGCACGGCGAGCTGGTCGCGGTCCGCGCCGCCGCCGATGACGGCGATGTCCACCTGCGTGAGGTCTGCCTCCTCGCCGCGGTTCAGGGTGGTCACGCGCACGGGGATGCCGCGCCAGGCGCAGCGCGCCGCGAGGATGGCGACGTTGCCGGTGTCGCCGTAGAGGTTGAGCTCGGCCGGGTAGAGGTGGCAGATGGTGAGGGGGTTCTCGGCGAGCGCGGCATAGGTGGGTGCCACCGCACCGGGTGCCACGGTGGACCAGCTCTGCCAGGCGACCTCCGCCGCGGTGGGAAGGGTCGGCGCCTCCGCGTCGGCGACGGGAGCGGCGTCGGCCGCTTCTGGGGCGGTGTCGGCAGCGTCAGACGCGCCGGCGTCGGCGCGATCGCCAGTGCTGGCGCGGTCCGCGGCGGGCGGCTCGTCGCCCTCCGGCAGGCGGTCGAGTTCGTCGGTGAGCTCGAGCGTCGCGGTGTAGTTGCCCACGATGTAGATGGTCTCGCCGGCGTCGATGCCGCGGGCAGCTGCCTGGTCGATGGCATCCTCGGCGCCGCGCACGACGGTCGAGGGCACGCCGGCGTATTTCAGGCGCACCTGCAGGTCCTCGGCGCGCGTGCCGCCGGCGAAGACGGTGAGGCCGCGCATGGACGCCAGGCGCTCGAAGTCGACGTCGTAGATCCACGAGATGTCGTGTCCGTCGGCGTCCTTGTCGTTGATGTAGAACGCGCAGGTCTTGGCGCCGGTGGACTGGACGATCTGGATGATGCGGTCGAAGCCCACGGGGTTCTTCGCCAGGTTGACCAGCAGGCGGCGGCCCTTGACCAGGCGTTTCTCCATACGTCCGCGCGCGGGATGGTAGGCGTCGAGCACCTGCTGGAAGCGGCTGCGGTCGGCGCCCATGAGGCTCGCGGTGCCGAGTGCGGCCATCGCGTTGTAAACCATGTAGAGGCCGTGGTAACCAAGTGAGAGGTCGCGGCGGTCACGCGCTGGTGCCTCCGCTTGCGCGCTCTTTGCGAAGTGGAAGCCGAAGTCCTGGCCCTCGGGCGTCATCTCCACGCGGTCGCAGACGATGTCAAGCGCGGGCCGCGCCCAGCCGCAGGAGGGGCAACGGTAGCTGCCCAGCTGCCCGTAGAGCACGTAGTCATACTCCAGCGGCGCGTTGCACACCGCGCAGAAGCGGCTGTCGGAGACCTTGTCGGGCTCCTCGGCGCCTGCGGCGCTTGCGGCGAAGCCGAAGGCGATGGTGGGGTTCTCCACGCGGCGCGCGATAGAGGCGCACAGGGGGTCGTCCGCGTTGTAGACAAGCGTGGTGGCGGGCGAGGAGGCCAGCGCGCCGGCGATGACGTCCTGGGTGTGGTCGATCTCGCCGTAGCGGTCCAGCTGGTCGCGGAAGAGGTTCAAGAGCACCAGATAGTTGGGCTTGAGCTTGGGCAGTACGCGCGCGGTGTAGAGCTCGTCGCACTCGAAGCAGCCCACCGCCTGCGGGCCCGTCGCGTCGCGCGCACCTTTCGCCCGTGCGCGGTCCTCCAAGATGGCGCCGGCGATGCCCGCCTCCATGTTGTTGCCCGCGCGGTTGGTTACCACGCAAGTCCCATTTGCCGCGAGCGCGTCGGCCAGAAGGTTCGTGGTGGTGGTCTTGCCGTTGGTGCCGGTCACCACAACCGAAGATTGAAATAGGGGCGCGAGCTCACGCAGGATGTCGGGGTCGAGTTTGAGCGCGATCATGCCCGGAATGCTGCCTCCGCGGCGGTGCAGCACGCGCTGCAAACCGAATCGGGCGATGGATGCCGAGGCGCCGGCGACGGAGCTGCGCAGGCTCATGGTGTTCTCCCTCATATTCGCAAGCGACGTGGTCGATGACGCATGTCGCAGGTGGGTGCTGTGGCCATTGTAGCAGCACGGTGCGGGCATCTGCCTCGCCCACGGCGTTACGCAGCGGAGGGACACAGAGGGGGCGCACGGTGCCGCGCGCCATGGTGGTTTCGTGTGCGGCGGCGCGCAACGCGACGCGCGCGGGCGCGAGGACGCCGTTTGCCGGAAGCGCGACTGAAGAAGCGCTGCCGTGGTATAACCTAAACAAATGAGAAAACATTTACCGTCTGTTTAGGGAGCCCACTATGGCAAAAGCAAGCGTGCGCGAGATCAGCCGTATCACCGGATTCTCCCCGGCCACCGTGTCCAACGCGCTCAACCGCAAGCGCAGCGTGAGCGAGCAGACGGCCAAGATCATCCTCGACGCGGCGAAGTCCATCGGCTACCAGCAACCCTCGCAGCTCGATACCATCACCTTCGTGCTCGCGCGCAAGAACGGCAAGATCATCGACGACAGCACCTTCCATCCCTCGGTGATCGAGGGGGTGGAGCGCCAGGCGCGCCGCTCCAACATGGGCACCACGTTCGTAAGCCTCGATTTCTCCGACCTCGACGCGGTGCGCCCCCAGGTCGAGACGCTCATCGCGTCACCTTCCGCGGCGGTGGTGCTGCTTGCCACCGAGCTCGGCGAAGAGGATTACGCCCTGTTCCAGAACTGCCCGGCGCACCTTGTGGTACTCGACAGCTGGAGCAACCGCTACGCCTTCGACAGCGTGGTGATCGCCAACAACGATTCCGCCTACCAGGCGGTGAGCTACCTTATCGAGCATGGCCACCGCAAGATCGGGTATCTGGCGGGCGAGTTCCGCATCAAGAACTTCCGCGGGCGCGAGAACGGCATGCGCGCCGCCCTCGACGATGCGGGGCTCACGTGCGATCCCGCATGGCGCATCCCTCTGCGCACCACGCTCGAGGGGGCCTACGAGGACATGAGCGCGTGGCTCGACGCGCCCGATCGTCCGGCGCTTCCCACGGCGTTTTTCGCCGATAACGACCTCATCGCCGTGGGCGCTATGCGCGCGCTTGTCGAGCACGGCCTCCGTGTGCCCGAGGACATCTCGATCATCGGTTTCGACGACCTCGCGCTGGGCGCCTTCTCCAACCCGCCGCTCACCACCGTGCACGTGCTCAAGCACGAGGTGGGCGAGATCGCGGTGCGCCGCCTTCTGGGCAACATCGAGACGCCGAAGAACTACACCTGCAAGACGCAGGTGAACACCTACTTCGTCGAGCGCCAGAGTGTGAAGACCCTCGCCTAGCCCCTACGCCGAGGCCCGGGGGATGAGCGACACGCCCACCTCGATGGTGAGGGGATGGTGCTCGCCCTCGCGCAAGGTCTCGATGAGGCGCCGGGCGCCGATGGAGCCCATATAGGCGGCCGGCACGTTGATGGTGGTGAGAGGCGGCACCGCGCGCGCGGATTCCGGCGCGTTGTCGAACCCTATGAAGGCCACATCTTCGGGGATGCGGTACCCGCGTTCGGCAAACGCTTGCATAGCGCCCTGCGCGATGGCGTCGAAGCTGCAGAAATATGAGCGCGCGAGTGGCTCGCCTGCGTCGATGAGGGAGAGCATGTCCTGTTTGGCGCCGGCGATGTCAGCAGCGAGCTCGTGGACGACGGCGCGCCCCGCTGAGGCGCCGTTGCGCTGTGCGGCGAGATAGTATCCGTCCTCACGGTCCTGGAAGTTGCCGATGCGGTTGCCGCAGGCAAGGAAGCCGGGCATCTCGCCATAGCGGCTGAAGAGGTAGTCCACCGCGATGTGGGCGCCCTCGTGGTTGTTGATCTGCACGCGATCGAGTCCGCAGGAATGGCAGGTGTCGAGCAGCACGATGGGCAGGTCGAGGGCCGCGAACGGCATGAGGTCGTTCACGCCCATCTCGGTGGCGAGCAGAAGGACGCCGGCGGGTTGCGATTCCACCAGATGTTGAATCTGCACCGAGACATCGCGGAACGAGGCGATCTCGGTGGTGGCGAAGCGGTAGCCCGCCTCCTCGGTAGCCTCTTTGGCGCCGCGCGCCATCTGCGAGAAGAACGCGGTGTCGAAGATCTGGTGACGGTTGTAGTACACGAAGACGATGGTGCCCGATTCCGCATCGCGGGTGGTGGGGAACTCATATCCCAGGGCGCGTGCGGTTTCCAGCACGCGGGCACGCGTCTCGGCGGACACGCCGGGCCGTCCGTTGAGGGCGAACGACACCGAGGCGGCGGAAAGACCCAGTTGCTGTGCGATTTCCTTTGCGGTCACGGCCATGTGACGACCAGCTCCTTCGCGGTGTGTTCCGTGTGTCCGTGGACATTGTACCGAGTGCGGTTGATTCGATAAAGGCGCGGCGAGACCGCTCACGGGGAGTCTTCAACCGTTTAAGCCGATTTGCTAAACATTTTGTTCCAATTAAGCGTGTCCAAAAGAAAAATCAACAATCAAGCTCAGCAAACGTCCATGGATGGAGTTCATATGATCAGCGCCATCGAAGAGATTCCCGTCACGCCGGATTCGTATCCGTTCTCCAGCGCGGAGCGCTACTGCCATCTTTCCACGCGCGGGTACGTGGAGCGCGAATACTATGTGCACGGCACGGCGAACGTGTATCGCTCCGCCGACGAGACGGGCGCGGTGGAAGTGGCCACCCCGGATGCGCCGTATGTGAACCGCATCGTGGTGCGTGCCCCCGCCGATCCCGCGCAGGCGAGCGGCAACGTGGTGGTGGAGATCATCAACCCCACCTCGTTCATGGAGATTGAGCGAATGTGGATCTTGGGCCACGGCGAGTTCGTGCGTTCGGGCGACATCTACGTGGGCATCACCAGCAAGCCCAACACCATCGCCAAGCTCGTGGAGTTCGATGCACGTCGCTACGCGGCGCTCTCATGGGCGAACCCCACGCCGGAGACCCCGTTTCTGTTCGACTCCGCCGAGCTCGTGCGTGGCGGCGCCCTGCCGGACATCGACATCGCCTACGAGCCCGGTCTCTTCTGGGACATGCTCACCGACCTCGCCTGGAAGCTGCGTTCCGACGACGCGGACAACCCGCTTGCCGCCTACCGCCGCGATTGCGTGTGCCTCACGGGCTGGTCGCAGTCAGGCGCCTATCTCTTCCGTTATCTCAACAGCTTCGCCTACCGCGAGGACGTGGCGCGCGGGGCGCGGGTGTTCGACGGTTACCTCTCGGGCGGGGGCATCCATTCCATGGTGATCCCCGTCAGCCAGTATGAGAGCGCCCGCGCCTACGCGCCGGAGCTGCGCCGTGTTGAGCGCTGCCGCGAGCCCTTCATCGCCGTGCAGACCGAGAGCGAGAACGGGCGCTTCGAATCATGGCGCTGCATGCTGCCCGACAGCGATCTGCCCGACTTCAAGTACCGCCTCTTTGAGGTGACCGGCGCGAGCCATGACACCAAGTGGAGCTATGTGGACTACTACCAAGATGACCCCGACCTCAAGCGCATCGACCATCTGCCCGTCTATACGGGGCTTCACGACGAGCCCAACGACTATCCCTCGCAGCTGCTGTTCCATGCGGCGTTCCGCAACCTCTTCCGGTGGGTGCGCACCGGTGCGGCGCCCGCGCACTGCCCGCGCATCCCGGTGGACGCGCACGGCGAGAACGTGAAGGATGCGTTTGGCAATACCAAGGGCGGCCTGCGCACCTGCCTGCTCGAGCATCCCGTGGCGCGCTACTCCAACACGAGCCGCGTGGTGCCCGGATCGGGCACGGTGGACAAGACCGCCGACACCGACGGGCTCTTCGGGCATCAAGAGACCTTCTCCGCCGCGATGCTCACCGAGCTCTACGGCACGCTCGCGCACTACCGCGTGCTGTGCGAGAACGACACCGCCCAGCTGGTGAGCCAGGGTTTCCTCTGTCAGGAGGACGCACCCGTGCTCGTTGACCTCGCGGTCGCCCATGCGCGTCGCGCGGGGCTGGAATAGGCCGCACCCTGGAAAGGAGCATCTCATGACCTCTGCCAATCCCACGTTCGAGACATGGCGCGCCGGCATCCTCACCTTCGAGGCGGCGGGCACCTATGTGAACCCGTTTCTGGAGGTGGAGATCTGGGCGGCGTTCACGGCGCCTTCCGGACGTGTCATCCGCCGCGAGGCCTATTGGGACGGCGGCAACGTGTGGCGCGTATCGTTCGCCCCCACCGAGCTCGGCACCTGGGCGTACGTGCTCGAGGCGCCCGAGGCCACGGGGCTCAACGGGTGCACCGGTGCGCTTGAGGCGGTGCCCTATGCGGGCGACCTCGCCATCTACCAGCACGGCTTTATCAAGGTGTCCGATAATGGACGCTACTTCACCTACGCGGACGGCACGCCGTTCTTCTGGTTGGGTGACACGCACTGGGAGGCCTCGTGGGGCGAGCGCTGGGACGAGTCCAACCATCCCGGCATGCAGAGCCAGTTCCGCGGCATGGTCGACAAGCGCGTGGCACAGGGCTACACCGTCTACCAGACCAATCTGCGCTCCGACATGGGGCCGGGCGTGAACCATTTCTGGGTTGAGGGCGCGCACCCCGGCGAGCATGGTGAGCGTGACCTCCCCAACGTGGCCTTCTACCAGCAGGAACTCGACCGCCGCATGGCCTATATCGCCGACGCCGGCCTGGTGAACGCGCTGGGGCAGGCGTGGTGCTTCGCCATCAACCGGGAAGGCGGCATCGCGCACCAGAAGCACCTCGCGCGCTATATCCTGGCGCGCTACGGCGCCCTGCCCATGGTCTGGACGCTCGCGGGCGAGACCGCCGGTTACGACCTCACGCCCGAGGTGCACCAGCGCCACGTCGATCGCTGGCGCGAGGTGGCCCTCGAGATCGAGCAGCGCGACGGCTACGGCACGCTGCAGACCGCGCACTACACCAACGAGCGTCCCTTCCCGGATTACTACCAGGACGAGGACTGGTTCGACTTCACCTTGAACCAGGCCGGGCACGGCGACTACCTCATCACGGCCGAGGACTACGCGGACTTCTTCGCGAAGCACCCGGGCAAGCCCTTCGTCGAGGGTGAGGCCATGTATGAGATGTGTTCCACGCTCGAGGAGATGGGCACGCGCCTGTGCACGGCGGATCTGCTGCGCCGCGTGGCGTATATGTCCATCCAGCTGGGCGGGTGCGGCTTCACCTACGGCGCCCAGGGCATCTGGGACAACGTATGGGAGAAGGTGAAGGAGATGAACCCCTTCTTCGCCATCTTCAACCGCTTCAACGTCACGTGGGCCGAGGCCGTGGATGCGCCCGGCGCCACGCAGATGGGATACATGCGTCGTTTCTACGAGGACGTGCGCTTCTGGGAGCTCGCGCCTCTGCTCACGGGCGATGGGGGCAACCTTTTCGCCAACAAGGCGCCGCTCGCCACGGCGACGGCGGACCGCGCGCGCATCGTCGCCTACTACGGTGACACCGCGCGCCGCTCACTCAAGATCGACGGTATCGACGATGCCGTTGTCTACCGGACGCGTTGGTTCGACCCGCGCGAAGGCACCTACGCAGAAGGGGAGGAGGTTCGCGCCCAAGAGGGCACCCTCACGCTTCCCGAGAAGCCGGATCTGGGGGACTGGCTCGCAGTGCTCGAGCGCGTGTAGCGTCCGGGGCGGGGCTCAAGTCGCGTAATGCCCCGCGCATCGAATGGTAGGAAGGTTCGAACGCATGAGGTTCGAACGTATGAGAAAGGATCGGTGAGACATGAGCGCTCTCGATACCATGCAGGGCTTCCTTGAGAAGTACGTGGGCCCTGTCGCACAGAAATTCACCTCGTTCAAGGTGGTCCAAGGCCTGATGACCGGCATGATGTCCACCATGCCGGTGACGCTCGGCGTGGCGCTGCTCTCCATCTTGGTGGGTCTGCCCATCGCGCCGCTGCAGGACTTCCTGAACACGACCGGAATCGCCGCCGTCATCAACGACGTACTCGTGGTGACCATGAACCTGGGCGCGCTCTACATGTGCGCCTCGGTCTCCTACTCCTATGGCAAGGTCCTTGGCAACAGGGGCATGGCCTCCGTGGTGGCGTCGATCGGCGTGGCGCTGCTGCTCATCCCGCTCGGTCGTACCGAGGAGGGCGCGACGTTCCTCCCCACGTCGTTCATGGGCAGCAATGGTCTGTTCGTGGCCCTCGTGGTCGCGCTCGCGGTGCCCGCGCTGTTGCACTTCCTCATGAAGCACATCGCGCTGCCCTTGCCCGATAGCGTTCCGCAGTTCGTGTCCGACTCGCTGTCGCCGATGCTGTGCGCCATCGTCATCTTCACCGGCTTCACGCTGCTCAAGTGGGGCATGACCCTCACCGAGTGGGGCGATATCTACACCGCGGTGAACGCCATCGTCTCCGCGCCCATCATGGGCCTGGGCTCCTCGCCGGCGGCCGTGCTCATCTACTTCACCCTGTGCAACGTGCTGTTCTTCTTCGGCATCCATCCCAGCGTCCTCATGAGCGTTTACATGCCCGTGATCGCCGCGTGCGGCCTTGCCAACACCGAGGCCTTCCTTGCGGGTGAGCCGCTTCCGTACCTGCAGTTCATCATCCTGTTCTCCATCGGCTCCTCTGACGCCCTCGGCATGGAGCTGGCGCTGCTCACCGCGAAGTCCGAGCGCTACAAGGCGCTCTCCCGCGTCGCGCTCGTGCCCGCCATCTTCAACATCTCCGAGCCCATCATGTTCGGTACGCCCATCGCGATGAACCCCTACATGTTCATCCCCTACATCCTGCTCAAGCCGGTGGCGTGGCTGTGCGCCTTCGTGGGCTTCTACCTTGGTCTGGGCAACTCCTTCAACCCCACCATCTCCATGCCCTTCGTGGTGCCGCTGCCCATCAGCAACTTCTTCACCGGCGGTATCGGCCTGGTGATCATCGTGGTCGCCTCCATCCTGGCCATCGCCCTGCTCTTCATCCCCTTCGTGCGCATCGCTGACAAGCAGGCGCTGAAGGAGGAGGCCGAGGCGCGCGCCGCGGAGGCCGCTGAGGCGTAAGGGCTTTCTTCCCGCGTGGCGGCTCGTCCGCCTGTACCCCAGGTTCTCGCGCAGCCCGGATGTCCCCCCTTATGTGCGGGCTGCGCGGACCGAGGGCTGCAACACGGTCCCCCTTTGCACATGCCCCGCGGCCTTGCGGCTGCGGGGCAGCTTGTTTCCATACCGTTTACCGCCGTTTCACCACCGTTTGCCATATAGGTCTGTTGTAGGATTAAACGGTGGAGTAAAACATTTAGTAAACATATAAGGCGTATGCCCTCACGAGAGAGGAAGGTTCCATGGACAAGGTCAAGCTTGGTTTCGTGCCCACGCGCCGCAGCATCTTCAGCGCTCCCGATGCTATTAAGTACCGCGGCCTCGCGGCGGACCGTCTGCGCGAGCTGGGCGTGGATTTCGTCGACATCGACGACATCAACGACGAGGGGCTGCTGTTCGACGACAGCCACGTGCAACCCATCTTGGACAAGTTCCGCGCCGAGGGCGTCGACGGCATCATGCTCATGCACGCGAACTTCGGCACCGAGTACCTGTGCGCCCGTCTGGCGCGCGAGCTGGGCAAGCCGGTGCTTCTGTGGGGCCCGCGCGATGAGCGCCCCGAGCCGGACGGCACGCGCCTGCGCGACTCGCAGTGCGGCCTTTTCGCCACGGGCAAGGTGCTGCGCCGCTTCCAGGTGCCGTTCACCTACATGACCAACTGCCGTCTCACCGATCCCGAGTTTGAGCGCGGCGTGTGGGACTTCCTCGCGGTGTGCAACGTGGTGAAGGTCTTCCGCCACACGCGCATCCTGCAGATGTCCACGCGTCCCTTCGACTTCTGGTCCACCATGTGCAACGAGGGCGAGCTGCTCGAGAAGTTCAACATCCAGCTGTCGCCCATCCCCATGACCGAGCTCATGCAGGCGGTGCGCGACGCCCGTGCCAACGAGACGGGCATGGCCGAGACCCTCGCCTACATCGCGGAGCACTTCACCAACGAGATCACCGACGAGCAGACGAAGTCCGTGGCGGCGCTCGCCAACGGCATGAAGGCGCTCATCGACAAGTACGGCTGCAACGCCGGCGCCATCCAATGCTGGAACGCGCTGCAGGCGGAGCTCGGCATCATGCCGTGCGCGGCCAACGCGATCCTGAACGAGATGGGCATCCCCATCGTGTGCGAGACCGACATCCACGGCGCCATCACCGCGCTCATGGTGGAGGCGGCCGACCTCGGCCGTCATCGTGGCATGTTCGCCGACTGGACCGTGCGTCACCCGGACAACGAGAACGGCGAGCTTCTGCAGCACTGCGGCCCCTGGCCGTGCTCGGTGGCCTGCGAGAAGCCGCGCCTCACCTATCCGCTCGCGTTCGACCATCCCGGTGCGCTCACGGCCGAGGCCAAGCACGGCGAGCTCACCCTTGCGCGCTTCGACGGCGACAACGGCGAGTACTCGCTGCTTCTGGGCAACGCCCGCGGCATCGACGGCCCCAAGGGCATGGGCACTTATCTCTGGGTCGAGGTCGAGAACCTGAAGCGCCTCGAGGCGAAGATCGTCGAGGGCCCCTACATCCACCACTGCGTGGCGATTCACGCCAACGTGGTGCCGGTGCTCTACGAGGCCTGCAAGTACCTGGGCATCGCGCCGGATCTGTACGACCCCATCGAGGAGGACGTCCGCGCGTACCTCCGCGGCGAGTAACGCGCCCGAGGCACCTCGAACACGCTCAGGTTGATGCAACGCATACGAGATTGGACTGAGATGACTGAGAACTTCGAGCAGCTGCGCTGGCAGCTGCGCCAAGACGCCGTCGACATCATCGTCGCGGGCGGCGGCGGGCATATCGGCGGCGACATGAGCGTGACCGACGCGCTCATGCTGCTCTACGGCAAGATCATGAACGTGGGGCCCGACAAGCTCGAGGACCCCGACCGCGACCGCTTCCTGCTCTCCAAGGGCCATGCCATGGAGGCGTACTACGCGGTGCTCTGCCACTATGGGTACCTCGACCTCGATGACGTGAAGGCGCGCTTCTCCAAGTTCGGGAGCCCCTACATCGGCCATCCCAACAACAAGCTGCCCGGCATCGAGATGAACTCGGGCTCGCTCGGACACGGGCTTCCCGTAGGTGTGGGCATGGCGCTTGCCGCCAAGATGGACGGCCGCGCGTACCGCACGTATGTGGTCATGGGCGACGGCGAGCTCGCTGAGGGCTCCATCTGGGAGGCCGCCATGGCGGGCGCGACCTACGGGCTCGACAACCTCTGCGCCGTGATCGACCGCAACCATCTGCAGATCAGCGGCAACACCGAGGACGTCATGCACGCCGACAGCCAGGAGGAGCGCTGGGCCGCCTTCGGGTGGCACACCGTGTGCGTGAACGGCAACGACCTCGCCGCGCTTGAGGCGGCGTTCGCCGAGGCAGCCGCCACCAAGGGGCGTCCCACCGCGATCATCATGGACACGGTGAAGGGTCTGGGTTCGCCCGTCATGGAGAACAAGGCGAGCTGGCACCACCATCTGCCCAATGACGAGGAGTACGCGCAGATCACGGCGGACCTCGCGGCGCACGCCGCGGCCGCGGCGGCGGGCGAGGCCTACGTGCCCGAGCTCGACTTCTCGGTCGAGCGCGCCGGTGCCGCGGCCCCCGTGGCGGCGCTCGCCGGCGGCTCGGGTGCCGCCGCGCCGGCGCCTGCGGCCGATCATCCCGTCAACCCCGCCGCCGCGGACGCTCCGGCTGCCGCGTGCGCGTGCGCGAAGGAGGCTTAAACGATGGCGAAGACGAAAGCCAACAAGCAGGTCATCTGCGAGGTGCTCATGGAGCATGCCGCTTCGGGCGACCGCGACGTCGTGGTGGTGTGCTCCGATTCGCGCGGTTCCGCGTCCATGACGCCGTTTTTCGAGACCTACCCCGCGCAGGCCGTTGAGGCCGGCATCGCCGAGCAGGACGCCGTGGGCATGGCCGCCGGCATGGCCGCGTGCGGCAAGAAGCCCTGGGTCGCGAGCCCGGCGTGCTTTATCACCACACGCAGCTATGAGCAGACCAAGGTCGACTGCGCCTACTCGCGCACCAACGTCAAGCTGCTCGGCGTCTCGGGCGGCGTCTCCTACGGCGCGCTCGGCATGAGCCACCACTCCGCGCAGGACATCGCCGCCATGGCCGCCATCCCGGGCATGCGCGTCTACCTGCCCTCCGACGAGTGGCAGTCCAAGAAGCTCGCCGAGGCCCTGCTCGCCGACACCCAGTGCGCCTACATCCGCGTGGGCCGCAACGCCGTGGCCGACGTCTACACGGCCGAGGACTGCCCCTTCGAGATGGACCGCGCCACGTGGGTCCGCCGCGGCGGCGACGTGTCCATCATCGCGTGTGGCGAGATGGTGCGCCCCGCGCTCGACGCCGCCGAGCTGCTCGCGGCCGAGGGCGTGGAGGCCACGGTCATCGACATGTACTGCGTGAAGCCGCTCGACCGCGCCGCCGTTGTGGAGGCCGCGCGCACCTGCGGCGCCGTGGTGACGGTCGAGGAGCACGCGCCCACCGGCGGCTTGGGCTCCATGGTGGCGCAGGTGGTGGGCGAGGAGTGCCCCTGCCCGGTGCGTTGCCTCACCCTGCCCGACGCCCCCGTGGTGACGGGCACCTCGCCTGAGGTCTTCGACCACTACGGTCTCAACGCTGAGGGCATCGCCGAGGCGGCCCGCGCCGCGACCGCGCGCAAGTAATGACTCGTGTGGGGGACAGGACCGTCCTGACCCGAATGGGTCAAAGCGACCCCGTCCCCATATGACCCATACCATCAACCGAGGAGGCGCCATGGGTCGCTACATCATCGGCATCGACCAGTCCACGCAGGGCACCAAGGCCCTGCTCGTCGATGAGGAGGGCCGGCTCGTCCATCGCGCCGACCGCAGTCACGAGCAGAAGGTGGACGAGCGCGGGTGGGTGAGCCACGACCCGGCCGAGATCGCCGCCAACGTGGTCGCTGTGGCGCGCGCCGTCGTGGAGGAACAGGGCGTCGACCCGGCCGAGGTGGCCGGCATCGGCATCTCCAACCAGCGTGAGACCACCGTCGCCTGGAACGCCCGCACGGGCGTGCCGATCTGCGACGCGGTCGTGTGGCAGTGCTCGCGCGCGCAGGACATCTGCGATGCCATCGCCGGCATCGAGGGCGCGCCCGAGATCATTCGCGAGCGCACGGGGCTGGCGCTCTCGCCCTACTACCCGGCCGCCAAGATGGCCTGGATCATGCGGCACGTGCCGGAGGCCGCCGAGGCGGCGCGCGCCGGCGATCTGCGCCTGGGTACCGTGGACTCCTGGGTGGTGTGGACTCTCACGCACGGCGCGGAGTTCCGCTGCGACTACTCCAACGCGAGCCGCACGCAGCTGTTCGATATCGAGAAGCTCGCCTGGTCCACGCGGGCGTGCCGCCTTTTCGGCATCGATCCGGCGTGGCTGCCCGCGGTGACCGATTCCGACGCCTGCTTCGGGTACACGGACCTCGAGGGCTTTTTGCCCGCGCCCGTGCCCATCCACGGGGTGCTCGGCGACTCCCACGCGGCGCTCTTCGGCCAGGGCTGCTACGAGCGCGGCCAGGCCAAGGCCACGATGGGCACCGGATCGAGCGTGATGATGAACGTCGGAGGCCGGCTCAAGCGCTCCACTTGCGGGCTCTCCAGCTCGCTGGGCTGGCGCATGGGCGGCGAGACCGTCTACGTGCTCGAGGGCAACATCAACTACGCGGGAGCCGTCAAGACTTGGCTGCGCGACGACATGCATCTGATCGAGGGGCCCGGCGAGGCGACCGATCTCGCCTACGCGGCCAATCCCGCGAGCCGCGTGTACCTGGTCCCGGCCTTCACGGGCCTGGGCGCGCCTCACTGGAACGCCGAGGCCCGCGCCGCGGTGCTCGGGATGACGCGCACCACCGGGCGCGCCGAGTTCGTGCGCGCGGCCGACGAGAGCATCGCCTTCCAGATCTTCGACGTAGTGGACGCCATGCAGCGCGATTCCGGGATCGACTTGGCGGAGCTGCGCGTCGACGGCGGCCCCACGCGCGACGCCTATCTCATGCAGTTCCTCTCCGACATGCTGCTCGTGCCGCTCGTGGCCGCCGGCAACGACGAGATGAGCGGTCTGGGCGCGGCGTGGACCGCGGGCATCGCCCTCGGCATCTATCCGGCCGACGTCGCGCGCTCCTGCGCGCCGCGAGCGAGCTGGGACGCCCAGATGGATGCGACGGAGCGCGCCGAGCGCATCGCCGGCTGGCGCCGCGCCGTGCGCGCCGCCATCGCCTTCTCGGAATAGGCGCTGCGCCGGCGCGCGCCTCCTCCTCGGGACCGGCGCCGGCTTCGTCCCAGACGCCGCGCCGGCGCCTGCCGCCTTCCCGGGGCGGGCGCCGGCATCTGTCGCCATCCCGCCCTTTTTCGATTTGGGAACCATATATACATTTCAGGCCGTCTTTTCAGCGCAAAGTGTACAATGCGTTCCCAAATCGAAGATGGGGCGGGGCGGCGCCAGATGGTGCGTCGGACGCGGGCGTCCTCTGGGGCCGCCTCCGCTTCTGGATGCGCAGACGGCGAAAACCGTGTTGCGCAGGGCGGGCATCGCGGGCAGCCTGCTGTTCTCGCGCTTCTACGACGGACACCGCGCCTTGTTCGCGCGGGTCATGACGGCGGGCATCGCGCTGGCGCTGGCTTTGCTCGTCCCGGCTGCGGGGAGCGTGGGCGCGCTGTTCGCGGTGTGCGCGCTCTGGGGCCTCGCGGCGACGGCCTTCAACGTGGCGTTCCAAGCCGAGGTGATCCGCGTGACCGATGCGGACAGCGCGGCGGTGGCGATGTCGATTTTCTCCGGGCTCTTCAACCTGGGCATCGGCGCCGGGTCCCTTGCGGGCGGCATGGTGGTCACGGCGGCCGGCGTGGGTGCCGTCGCACCGGTGGGCGCGCTCGTCGCGGCCTGCGGCGCGCTGTGCTGCATCGTCTTCATGCGTCGCTGCTCATCGATCGCCGTGCGATCATCGACGACTTCCGCGAGGGCATAGAGGATGGACCTGGGCGCCGGCGCGGCTCATGCGCATCACCGGCGCACGTGGATCGGGCAAGACGGTGCTGCTCACCGCATTGGGCAACGACTGGTCCGAGGGCACGGATGACGTGGTGCTCTACTTCGGGTTCTTCCGCCCGGCGTACCGTGACCTCGAGCTCCCCGAGGGCAAGACCTACACCATCGACGCGGTGGATACCTGGAACATGACGGTGGGGACCCTGCCCGGCACCTACACGGGCAAGGTGCGCGTGGATCTGCCGAGCCGCCAGTACATGCTGCTGCACGTCAAGGTCGCTGCCTCCTCTTCGGAGTAGGGCCGGTGGGCGCCTGGGCTGCATGCCCGCCATCAGGAAGCGCCCGTCGCCGTCGAGCGCCTGCCGGTTGGCCGGGCAGGCGCCGTGCGCCCGCGAATGCGCCGCGCCTGCCGAACGACGGGGCGCATCCCCTGCGCGTTGCCGCATAATGTTCGAAACGTGAAAAGAAGGGCGGGCGCCTGCCGTCCGCTTCCGCACGGGCACATCGAGGTAAGGAGTACGAGATGAAGCGGTATTTCGGCATCGACATCGGCGGCACGGAGGTCAAGTGGGCCCTCGTGACCGACGAGTTCCTCATCGAGGAGCGCGGCAGCATCCCCACCAGCTTCTCGTCGCCCGACGAGGTGGTCGAGGCGCTTGCCGGGCTCATCGAGCCGTATCGTGCCCAGATCGAGGGCATCGGCGTGAGCGCACCGGGTGGTTTCGTGGAAGGCGATGCCGACGGCGTGATCCACCGCGGCGGCGCCCTCACCTACATGGATGGTTGCCCTCTGGGCAAGATCTTGCGCGAGCGGTTCGAGATGCCCTGCGCCGTGGGCAACGATGGCAAGCTCGGCGCGCTCGGCGAATACGCGGCCGGCGCCCTCAAGGGTACGCGCGTCGGCGTGCTCATCGGCATTGGCACGGGCATCGCGGGCGGCATCATCATCAACGGGCGCGTGCTGCAGGGCGCCCACGGTTTCGCGGCTGAGCTGAGCTTCCCCAACAACAACCTGCACAACGTCTGGAACCCGCTGGACATGTTCGCCACCACGGCGGGCTGGAAGGCTCTGCGCGACCGCGTGCTGGCCGAGAAGGGCATGGAGAAGGACAGGAGCATCGACGGCCGCAAGATCTTCGCGTGGATCGAGGCGGGCGATGAGGACGCGCGGCGCGCGCTCGACGCCTATGCGCTGGAGTTCGACAACTGGCTCGTGAACCTGCAGGCCATCATCGACCCGGACGCCTTCGCCATCAGCGGCGGCATCAGCGCCAACCCACTGCTCACCGAAGCCATGGAGCGCCAGCTCGATGTGGCTCTGGGGCAGCTCACGGCGGTCTTCGGGCCCAGCGCCTTCCCGCGGCCGGTCATCCGTCGCGCCGAGCTGGGCAACGATGCCAACATCTACGGAGCCGTCCACGCGGTGAAGCAGATCATCGCCGACGCCGCGTAAGGGGCGCGCCTTAACGTGACGGCCGCGCGTCGCGCAGGCCTCCAGCATCGCGCCGGCCCACCGTCTCTTCCCGTATGGAGGCGCGGCGGGCCGGCGCCTTCATGTCGTGCGTCCGCGCATGCGACCGCTCGCCCGTCTCGGCCGACCGCTGGGCGCCGCGCGACACCGTGGCGGGCCTGCCCGAGGGCCTCTCGCCCTTGCAGAAGACCAAGGGGCCGAGCCCGTTGCAGCACGAGGCCAAACAAGCGCCGCCAGATCACCGAGGCCGAGATGTCCTCAGTGCGCACCGTCTCGGCGGGGCTCGACTTTTTGAGCGAGCACGCCGCGCGCGACAACTGGTTCCTGCAGATCGAGTGCTTCGACCCGCATGAGCCGTTCTACGTGCCGCAGGAGTATCGCGAGCGCTTGGGGCTCACGGTATAACAAGTGTTCTTACGCGGTATCGCGTGCGTGGTACCGCGCAGGAGGTTGCTATGAACGCCGCCACCATTGCCGAAGTCGAGCGCGCTTGCGCTATGCCACGGTGAGGGCGACCTGCGCGTAGCGGGTGGCCGGGAGGGCGGCCTCGTCGCGAGCGGCGAGGGTGAGGATGATGCGGTCGCCGCTTCGGACGTCAGCGGGGACGGGGAACGCGGCGGTGACGGAGGCCGCGCTTGCCGCGGAGGCGCCGGCAGGCGGCGTCGCGGCGTCTCCGTCGCCGGGCAGCACCGTGACGGCCTCCCAAGCGGAAAGGTCGCTGGCGCCGTGGTAGCTGCTCACGAGCGCGTCGACGAACCAGCGGCAGCGCACGGCGTCGCCGTCCGGATCGCTCACAAGGGCGGAGACCTCCGCGACCTCGCCCGGCCGGACGGTCGCATCGGCGGAGACGCCGTTGACGAGCGGTGCATGGTTGCATGCCTCGGGGCCATGCGCGCACCAGGCAGCGCGAACGGCGAAGTCCTCCTGGTAGGCGCGCAGATACGGGTTAGGGTTCTCGCCCGCGGCAGCCGGCTTGCCCAGGCTGGAGAAGTCGAAGCCGTCATCAGGCGTGACGGATGCCTGGGAGGAGCCGTCCGGTGCGGAGGTGCAGGGCGCGGCGCCGTCCGCGGACCGGCTGTCCGGCACCGCGTCGGGGAACAGCGGGCCCAGCACCGTGTCGAAGCCGTGCTCGGCGGCGCCGCGCAGGCCGAACGGGATGAGCGGGATGTAGGTCATCGAATCGCCCTCGGCCATGAAATCGCCCGGCGTGAAGCGGATGGGGTCCATGCCGTCGAGCCCCCAGTCGAGCGTCGCCGTTTTCCCGAACTGGAACCGCTCGGGTTCGTTCTCGTACACCTTGCCGTCGCCGTAGAGCATGTAGCGGGCCATGAGGGAGCCGTTGCCACGGGTGAGATGCTGCTCGGGCCAGGGCGCGCGGAAGAGCTCGATGGAATCGGGTTGCGCGGCGACGGCGTCCACGTAGCCGCCGTAGGCGAAGGGCGCGCGCAGGAAGACGAGGTCGGGGAAGAGCGCGCGGCCGTGGTCGAGCCAGCTGTTGTCCTGGCCGACGCCCTGCGCGACGCCCATCACGCGCACCTTGGTGCAGACGCGGGCGCGCACCGCCTCCCAGTCGGGGGCGTCGCGATGCTCCTCGGCGATGGAGATGAGCGCCCGCACGATGGTGTTCATGCCGCCCCAGGAGAGGAGCCAGAGCGTGCGCGGGTCGTCGTCCAGGATGGCGCGCTCGATGACGTCGGAGCCGGGCGTGTCGGCGCGCACATCGCCCTCGAAGGCGACGTTGCCCTCGAACGTGCGCGCGAGCATCTCCTCGGGCGCGGGGAACGGCGGCTCGCCGGCCGCCCGCGCGTTGGCGTTGAGCTGCGGCCATGCCTCGGCGTACTCGTGGGTCCAGAGGTTCTGGATCCAGTTTCGGGGGAACGGGCGGTAGCTCGTGAGCGCGCCCGCCTCGGGATCGGGTTCGTGCGGCACCTTCTCCCAGGTGTAGGACCGCGCGCCCTTGGTGCGCCAATGTGGCGTGACCTCGCCGAGCGTGTGGGTGCCGTCGCCCAGGAAGTGGTACTGCGAGGCGGTGGTGACGATCGCCTCCACATCGAGCAGGTTGAGGTAGAGCGCGAGATGGATGATCGAGTTCATGTCGTCAACCTCGAGATCGGTCGTCACGATCACCCGCGGTTTGACGTCATCAGCCAAAGACATAGCGGAACCTTTCTATATCTAGGAACTGGGATCTGATCCCCCAGGTAGGCCGTATGTTGGGCGTTCGGCTGCAACAAGAACACCCATGCGCCCCAATCCTTCAAGGCGCACGGGGTCGGCGTGGGGTCTCCGGGATCCCTCCGCAGATAATCCGCAGCCGCGAAGCGGTGAGGACGTCTGCAGGGGGAACCCGGAGACCCGAGAGGAGCCGGCCTATGCGCGCATCCGCGCCGCCCACTCCCACATGCCGACCGGCTCGCCGTCGAGCATCACGTTGGTGCCGTCGATCTCGGTGCGGCAGAAGTCGTTGAACACATGGATCCACACGCCGTGGTTGAAGGTCTTCTTGGGCGTGCCGTCAGCCTCGCGGTAGGCGCCCGTCAGATCCTCGACATGGTCGAAGTAGGTGAGGTGCGCAGTTGCGCCCGCCTCCTTGAGCGCGGCGTAGAGCGGCAGCACCGTCTCATGCACGTTCACCAGCTCGTCACCCTTGCTGTGCGTGAACCACAGCGGCGTCCGGGCGAGCTCGGCGACATCCTCGGCGGTGGCGTCGTACCAGGGCGCGCAGCAGGGCAGCCCCGCCGCGAAGAAGCCGGGGTAGTCGCGGCACATGCGCAGCGTCATGAAGCCGCCGTTGGACAGGCCGCCCACCACGATGCGGTGCGTATCGATGCGGTCGGCGTGCGCGGCGACGAACTCGTCGATGAGCGCCTTGAGCGCGCGGACGTAGATGGAGCGGTTGGAGCGGCCCATCTGCGTGACGCCGTCGTCCATCCAAAACGTCGGGCACTGCGGTACGAGCACCCAGGCGAGCCCGTCGAAGTACCCCTGGATCCTGGCCTGCGAGAGCGCCGTGACGCGGTTGCCGGTCCAGGCGCGCGAGGGGCCCTCGGCGCAGCGCGGACCGCCCTGGCGGGCGGTTTCGGGATCGGCTCCCGCGCCCTCGCCGGCGCCGTGCAGGTAGATGATGAGCGGGGCCTTCTCGGGCTTGGGCGCCGCCGGACCGAAGGGACCGGGCTTCGCGGGCGAGAAATCGGGCTCGAAGTAGCCGTATTCCATCTGGATGCCGTCCACGGGAGCGGCCATGCGGGCCTCGTGCCAGCGCGCGAGCGCCGGCGTGAGGTCGGCGCCGCACACGTCGAACACCAGGCCCGAGACGGCATCGGGGTCGCCCGGGAGCTCGGTGGTCTGCGTCACGCGGAACCGGTTCTCCACGTAGCGCGAGCCCAGCACGCCACCCTCGATGCGCTTGGTGAGGCGCACCTCGGGAAGCTCGAGCGCCACATGCGAGCTCCGCGCCGCCGGCGCCCCGGCGGGGGTGCAGGGGTAGGCAGCGCGCACCGGCACGTAGCCCTGTGAGGGGGCGGCGTGGTCGGCGCCGTGCTCCTGGCGCATGAGCACGGCGCCGTCCGAGCGCTCGTGGCGCGCGCAGAACACGTTGAAGGTTGCGGGGGCTACGTCGTTCACGCCCACCTCGGCGGGCAGGGGCAGGACGATCTTGGAGATCCAGGGGCCGAAATCGCCCAGCGTGGTATAGAGGATGTAACGCGGTTCGTAATCGGACATGGCGGCGACCTTTCTCCTCGTGAAGTAAACATGTTTAGTATACAAACTGAGGTGCAGCTTCCTAGCAGTATCCGGCGAGCGCACCGTTTTCGTGCTTGAATGGAAGGAGCGGTAGAACGTTTAACCCTGTTTTCATACCGTTCACCGGATGCAAAGGCAAAATGATGGGTTAGTCTGTACAATGAATGTGTAAACGTTCAGTAAACACAGTGTTTACTGAAAAGGAGCCGCTCCGTTTTTTGGGCAGCCGGAGCGGCATCGATGCAAAGGGAAGGGGACCCCATGGCAGTCGACAACAAACAGATAGCCCAGAGCGTCTTGGATCTGGTGGGCGGTGCGTCGAACGTCACGACCGCTACCAACTGCATGACGCGTCTGCGCCTCACGCTCAAGGACAACAACCTAGCCGACATCGAGAAGATCAAGAAGGTCAAGGGCGTGCTCGGGGCACAGTTCTCGGGCAGCCAGCTCCAGGTCATCATCGGCCAGAACGTGCCGAAGGTGCTCGACGAGTTCATCGCCATCTCGGGCGTGGCGCGCGGCGCCGAGGTCAAGGAGAACCTCGACGCGCCCAAGGAGAAGATCACCCTCAAGGCCATCCCGGGCATCAT
Organism: uncultured Coriobacteriaceae bacterium; assembly: GCA_963931435.1. GTDB lineage: Bacteria > Actinomycetota > Coriobacteriia > Coriobacteriales > Coriobacteriaceae > Coprousia. The sequence continues at coordinate 1,914,572 of OZ007012.1, read as the reverse complement.
CTTGGACTACCTCTCCGGTTCCATGACCCAGCTCATCCCGCTGCTCATGGCCGGCGGTCTGTTCCGCACCATCGCGGCGGTGCTCGGGCCCACCATGCTCGGCGTGCTCTCCGACACCGACCCAACCTACACGTTCCTCTACACCACCCTCTATGAGGCGACGTTCACGTTCATCCCCATCTACCTGGGCTATGCGGCCGCCAAGAAGATCGGCGCCAGCCCGGTGCTGGGCATGCTGCTCGGCGGCGCGCTCATGGCGCCCTCCGTGGTGAGCGCGGCGGCCGAGGGCGGCAGCGGCATCATCTCGGTCTACGGCTTCCAGATCGCCGCGGCCAACTACCAGCAGACCGTGCTGCCGATCATCCTTTCGGTGCCGGTGCTCTACTTCGTCGAGAAGTTCTTCCGCAAGGTCATGCCCGACGTGCTCTCCACGGTGTTCACCCCGTTCTGCACCATGATCGTGACCATCCCGATCGCGTTCATCGCCCTCGCGCCGCTTGGCAACGAGATCGGCAACGTCATCGCCAACGCGCTCTTCGGCCTGGCCGATATGGGCGGCATCGCGGTGTTCATCGTCATGGCGATCCTCGGCGCCTTCTGGCAGCTGTTCGTGGTGGCCGGCATGCATATGCCCGTCATCCTGCTCGCCCAGGTGCAGATCATCGCGGCCGGCTACGACCCGTTCGTCTTCGTGTCCACCAACTGCGCCATGGCCGCCGTGTGGGGCTGCGCCTTCGGTGCGTTCCTGCGCATGAAGAACCCTGACGAGAAGGGCCTCGCCCTCGGCTACGTCATCTCCGCCATCGCCGGCGGCGTGACCGAGCCCGCGCTCTTCGGCATCCTGCTGCGCTTCCGCCGCACCATGCTCGGCATGTTCATCGGCGGCGCCATCGGCGCGGTGTTCTCCGGTATCGTCGGCGTGACCTATTACCTGGCCGGCGGCGCGTCCAACTTCCTGGTCTTCACCAACTACCTCCAGGGTGGCCAGATGAACACGATTCTTGCCATCGCCGGCATGGCCATCTCCTTCGTGATCGCCACCGTGGTGGTCTTCCTCACCGGCTTCACCAAGGAGGAGCTCGCTGAGATGGACGAGGAGGACGAGGCCGAGCTCATCGGCGCGTAGGATCCCTCATCGGGTGCGTCCGGCACCGGCCCAAGCGCCGGCGCGCCCTCGAGCGGCCCTGTCGGCTTCGCCGGCGGGGTCGCTTTTCACATCACGCCTACGGCACGGCGCCGGGTACAACGGGAAAAGCGGGCGCTGCCGCGTCTGTCGAGAATCACGAGATGGGAGCAACCATGGCACTGGGAACGCTGACGGTGAACGAGCGCGGGGACGGCTTCCTGCGGGACGGCAAGCCCTGGTTCTGGGTGGCCGATACCTGCTGGAGCGCCTTCACGAGCATCACCCTCGATGACTGGGACTACTACCTGGCGCGCCGCGCCGAGCAGGGCATCAACGTGCTGCAGATCAACACGCTGCCGCAGTGGGATCGCTGCCGCCCCGATCTGGGGATCTACCCGTACGCGAGCGAGGACGGCACCGTCTTCGATTGGTCGCGTCCCAACGAGGCGTACTGGGAGCGCGCCCGCGAGATGTGCCGTATGGCCGTCGAGCACGGCATCCGCCCGGCGCTCGTGCTCATGTGGTGCAACTACGTGCCCGGCACCTGGGGGGCGGCCATCGCCGAGCGCACCGGGGCCACCACCATGCCGCTCGAGGAGGTCTCCGCCCACGTGCGCCGCGTGGTCGAGGCACTCGACGAGTTCGATCCCGTCTACGTGGTGACGGGCGACACCGATTGGAAGGGCGAGGAGTGCCTGGCGCACTACGAGGCGGCGCTTGCGACCGTGTGCGAGCTCGCGCCCAGCCGCCTGCGCACCATGCACATCAACCGTGCCAATCGCACCATCCCCGCCCAGTTCGTGGACCGGCTCGACTTCTACATGTACCAGCCCGGGCACAATGCCGGCGCGCAGGACGAGGCCTGGAAGCTGCCGGAGGACTTCCGCGCCAGCTATCCCAAGAAGCCCATGGTCAACGCCGAGCCCTGCTACGAGATGATGGGCGCGAGCCGCAACGTCTACCATCGCTTCACCGCGCAGGAGTGCCGCGCGAGCGCGTGGGCGGGCTTGCTCGCAGGCGCCACGGCGGGCGTCACCTACGGGGCGCACGGCATCTGGAACTGGCAGACCTCGCGGAGCCATGGCTCGGTCCTGGGCGAGGGGTTCGACATGCCCTTCCGCTGGCAGGAGGCGCTGCAGTTCCCCGGCGCGTGGGATTTCGGCGCGCTGCCCGCCCTGCTCGACGCGCTCGGCGCCCGTGAGATCGAGCCGGCGCAGGACGTGCTGGACGATGCGCGCGAAGAGATCCGCGTGGGCCGCACGCCGGGCGAGGCTCCTCGCTACCTGGTGTACCTGGCGCACGCGACGGCGGTGAAGCTCAAGGTGGAGCTTGCGGGCTACACGGCGCGGGCGATCGACTTGGAGGGCAAGCGCATCGCGCACCTGCCGGTCACGGTGGAGGGCGGCGCCACGCGCGTGGCCCAGCACCCCTTCATCGCGGACGCCCTCGTGGTGCTCGAGCCGGCGGAGTAGCCCGCTCGACCCCTCCTGCGTCGACTCTTCGGGCTTCTTGACCGCAAGCAGGACCCCGTCCCCCCCGTACCGGGAGGCGGGGTCCACGCGTCAGGGGGTGTTTTAGCTCATGGCGGCGGAAACCAGGGGTGGCATGTGCTGGGATCCGTCCGTTTGGAGACCTGCTTTCACTCGGGCGCGTTTTCACCACAATCGAACGGGTTTCTTGAAAGTAGACGCGTCATTATTCGAGAGAAAAGACCTGCTAAAAAGACCCGGCTGTTTCATGGCTACTTTGAGTTTCGCCCTTCAATTGTGGTGAAAACGCGCCCCATGGCACGTTTGCGTCTCTTGATGGCGGCGCAAAAGGCGTAAATCCACACGGACGAGGGTGCGATGTGGAAAGGTGGCAATGTCGAAGGCCTTGCCTACGGAAATCCCCGTGCAGGGGTAGGAAATCCGATACCCTGAGAGGATGCGCGCCCGACGCGCGCCGGCGACGACGAAGGAGGCCACCGTGTACGATAACTCCCTGGCGCTCATGCACGAGATGCGCGCGGCGGGCATCGAGTACCGCAGCGACACGCCCGAGGATGACGACAACCTCATCGATACCGTGCGCGTGGGCTGGACGGGACGCAGCCTGCCGCGCACCACCTGCATCTTCCGCATCAACGATCGCGGCGCCCACCTGGAGATCGCGCTGGGCGAGGCGGCGCCCGGCACGCGCGGCGAGCTGCTGGATGCCTTGAACGCCCTCAACGGCTCCTACCGCTGGCTCAAGCTCTCGCTCGACGAGGCGGGCGCGCTCCAGTGCACCACCGACATATTCCTCGTGCCCGAGGTGGCGGGGCTGTTCGGCATCGCGGGCATGGGCATGATGTTCGACATGCTGGACGAGATCTATCCCCGTCTCGCACCGTATTTGCGATAGCTGCATTAAAAGGAGTTGATGGAGATGCTCGATGCGCAGACCATCCAAGCGCTCAGCTGGGCGGCGCTCGGTTGCGGCTTCACCTGGCTCATGACCACGGCCGGCTCGGCGGTGGTGCTGTTCACCAGCAAGGATCCTGAGAAGGGCAAGCTCACGCACCACATCTTCCTGGGGTTCGCCGCCGGCGTCATGATCGCGGCGAGCGTGTGGTCGCTGCTCAACCCGGCCATCGAGCAGGCCGAGGAGCTGGGGCAGATCGGCTGGATCCCGGCGGCGGGCGGCTTCCTTCTGGGCGTGGCGTTCCTCATCGCGCTCGACACGCTGCTGCCGCACCTGCATGCTGAGGAGGAGCAGCCCGAGGGCCTGCCCTCCAGCTGGAAGCGCACGACGCTTCTGGTCTCGGCCGTGACGCTGCACAACATCCCCGAGGGCATGAGCGTGGGCCTTCTTTTCGCGATGGCCGCGCAGACGGCGGGTGCCGCGGGCGACACGTACCTGGGCATGGCGTTCGCGCTGGCCATCGGCATCGGCCTGCAGAACTTCCCCGAGGGCGCCGCCATCTCGCTGCCGCTCGCGCGCGAGGGGTTCGGCCGTGTAAAGGCTTTTGCAGCAGGCTCGCTTTCGGGAATCGTCGAACCCATCTTTGGTATCCTTGTGGTGCTGGCCAGCAGCTGGATCTCGCCGTTCATGCCCTGGCTTCTGGCGTTTGCCGCGGGCGCGATGATCTACGTCGTGGTTGAGGAGCTGATACCCGAGGCGCATCTGGGCGAGCATTCCAACGTGGGCACCCTGGGCGTCATCGCGGGGTTCATGGTGATGATGGTGCTCGACGTGGCTCTGGGCTAGCGGCTCCGGCCCGCGGGGCCCGCGCCCGCGCGTATGCCGAGCCCGGCTCCCGCCCCAGGCATCCGATGCGTCAAAAGGAGGACAACCTGCATGATCAAGCTGTTCGCGTGCGATTTGGACGGCACCTTCCTCAATCTGTTCCACAACACCGATAAGACCATCCTGCGCTGCGTGCAGGAGGTGGTCGACGCCGGGTGCCACATAGCCATCGCCACGGGCCGCGCCATGCAGTCCACCTCCGATCACGGCTTCGACGGCATGCCCGTGGACATGCTGGGCTCCAACGGCACCATCGTGCGCGACCGCACGGGGCGCCTGCTCAAGACGTTCCCTATCGATCCGGCCGAGCTCGAGGGCCTGCTCACGACGTTTCCCACCATCGCGTTCGACTGCGCAACGCCGGACGGCATGTTCATCCGCGGCACGCGCGAGCAGCATCAGGCGGGGTTCAAGCGCGACAACGTCGTGCGCCGCGTCATCATGCGCGGCATGCGCGGGCCCTTGCCCTTCAACGACATGCACTTCGACCAGACCACGGCCGACATCATGGGCAAGCACGTCTGCAAGGTGAACTGCCGCGTGGCCGATGAGGGCTTGCGCCGCGAGCTGGAGGCCTATCTGGACGAGCATGCCGCCAAGCTGGTCAACGCCCCGTTTAACCCCATGATGTTCGAGATCTCCGACCGCCATGCCAACAAGGGCGCCGGCGTGGCGTGGCTGGCGCACCACTACGGCATCAGCGAGGACGAGTGCGCCGTCTACGGAGACGGCGGCAACGACATCCTCATGCTCGAGCGGTTCAAGCACTCCTACGCCATGATCAACGCGTGCCCGGAGGCCAAGGAGGCCGCCAACCACATCATCGGGCACTGCGCGTTCCACGCGGTGCCGCACCACATCATGCGCACGCTGCGCCGCGACCGCGCCGAGCGCGAGCGCACCACCATCGAGTAGAGCACGCGGCCAGACGGCGGCGCGGCAACAAGGGAAGGCATGCCGGCGGCTTCGGCCGGTTTTCGGCCGCGTGCGATCCTGCGCGAAAGGGTCGTGCGATCCGAGCGGTATCGGGTAGGCGCCGTGAGCGGCTTCCGGTCAGGGTTGCTCATTGGTGGGCGAGCTATCGATTTCCTTGGGCGAGTTTCCAGCTCACCCTTCGATGGGTATGTCGGCGCCGCCCTCACGCTTTCCACTGCTCTGCCCGTCTGAGTTCTTGCTCTCGATGGTGCCCACGCGCTCTTCGCCGTTCTGTCCGCCTGGGGCTTCGGCGCCGGTGCCGCCGCTCTCCTCCTGGTCCGTCCCGGACGGTTCATCTGATGGGTCAGCCTCGGTGCCGTTGTCATCCTCTTCCGGTTCGACCTCCACGAAGTCCTCGAGCGGACGCCACGCCAGGTCGGCGGAGGGCGTGGTGGTGAGCTCCTGGTATTCTTCAAGCGTGATGTAGGAGCGCTCGCCGGCGGCGTCCTCGCGCCAGTAGCCGTAGTCGTCGTAGCCGAACGACTCCGTCTCGACGAGCGCGCCATGCTCCAGTGCGTAGACCTTGCTGGTGTACGACCAGGCGCTGTCCGCCCCGCCCCACTCGATGGCGAGGTCGTCGCGGACGCGCCAGCTCGCGCGCGTGGCGGTGGCCCCGTTCATGAGCGAGGTGGCGACCGCCTGGGCGGGATCGGCGCTGTCGCTGGCGTAGAGGGCGATGAGCTGGTAGGTGCCGTCGTCCTGCACGGCGGCGATCACGAGGTCCAGCTCGCCGTCGCCGCTGAGATCGGCGTAGGCGTAGCTCACGGTACCGCCCATGAGCTGGCTGTAGGTGATGCCGACGTTGTACTCCTCCTGCGTGACGACGATGACGCCCAGTGAGCGCAGGTCGGAGAGGTCGGATTGCAGGGCGTTGGCCCAGCCGAGCGCCTGTGAGTCGTGGAACGCGGTCAGGATGTCGTTGAAGATGGCCTGGTGGGCCGGGTCGTCCTCGAGGGCGACTGGTGCCGGGGCAGGGGCCGCCGGGTTGGAGGGCGCGGTGCCGTCCGGAGCGGAGGCCGCGGCCGAGGGAGCCGCGGGTGCGACGTAGGGCGCCACGTAGGCAGCCGCGCCGTCCGCGGGCTCCTCGCGCTCGACGCTCTCCTCCTGAATCTGGACGAGCTCGGCGGCGCGCTGCTGCAGGAAGGGCGCCACCACTTGCTCGAAGAAGACGTAGGTGGCGACGATGAGCGCGGCCACGGTCACCGCGAACAGCAGGCTCATGAGGACGAGCAGGAACAGCGGCATGTGCCGACGGCTCTTGGCGCGGCTCTCGGAGATGTGGGTGCGCAGCGGTCCCTGATGGAGCACGTCCTCGGGCAGGTTGATGACCGGTAGCTCGGCGGTGTCGCCCCGCTCGAAGGCGATGCGCCCGGCTTCGGGCCGCTCGGGTGCGGGGGATGGCGCCGTTCCGCACACCGGGCAGAAACGGCTCCCTTGAGGCACCTCTGTACCGCAGCCGGGACAGCGCATCGCACCCCTCTCACCGTGGATTCAGACGATCTCGCACTAGGAGCATTTTACTATCGCGAAATCTATGCGAGATGGGGATATCTTTTTTGCGCCCTGGGCGCCCGGCAGGGGCGTCCAGGGCGCGGCGAGCAGTCAGGATGCGGCCTCGAACGCGTCGAGCGGCTGCCACTCCAGGGTATGGCAGACCGCCTCGCCGGTGATCTCGTTGTAGGCGTCGAGGTCGGCCGGGGCGGTGGAGCCGTCTGCGAAGGTCTCGGTGAAGGCGCCGTCCCGGTTGGAGATCATGCGCTCCAGCACCAGGCGTCCGTCCTCGACGGTGTAGGAGGCGGCGGAGCCCGAGAAAGCCCCGTCCGATCCGGTGTTGCGCAAGCGGCCGCCGTCCAGCACGTCCCAGTAGCTGCGCGCGAGCAGGTCGCCGTCCATCAGGCTGGTGACGGAGTCGCCATCGGTGGAGAACGCACCGAGAACCTGGTAGGAGCCATCCGCCTGAGTGACGGCGATCACCAGGTCGAGCACGCCGTCCTCGCCCAGATCGGTGTAGGCGTAGCTCAAGGTGCCCTCCGCGATCTGGTCGCAGGTCACGCCGACGTTCATGTCCTGCTGCATAGTGATGATGAAGGCCAGGTTGGCAAGGTCCGCGAGCTCGGAGTCTCGCGCCTCGCTCCAGCCGGCGGCCTGGGCATCGCGGTACTGGGTGAGGATGCCGTCGTAGACGGCGCGCTGGGCGGCCAGCTCCTCAGTCTGCGCTTCCTCCTCGGCGGCCTGCTCGGCGGCGAGCTGCTCCTCGGCCTCGCGCTGGGCCTGCGCCTCGATCTGCGGGCGGATGACCACCTGGTAGATGAAGATGGCGGCAGCGGCGGTAACGGCGAACGCCAGCAGGGCCAGGACAATCATGCGGATGAGCGGCATCTGGTGGCGGCTGCGTCGGCGCGAGTGCGCGACCTGCGCGCCCAGATCGCCGGGTGCGGCATCGGGGGCTTGGGCGAAGGTGGCGGAGGGGGCGCCGGCCGAGGCCGTCTCGGCGACGTCGGCGCCGCAGTTGGGACAGAAGCGCGCATCGTCGGCGATGGGGCTGCCGCAGCGTCCGCAGAACATGGTGGGACTCCAATCAAGGGCGAGGGGTGGATGGAACGTCGGAGTGGTCGCAGCGCCGGATCCTACTGCAGCGGATCCGGCGGGGGTCCGGCAGAGGGCGGTGTCTGCGATTTCCGCGAGCGCGCGCCGGCGTCCCGGCTCTGGCGCGCCGCGCGGTCCGCGGGCAGTAGGGGGTCGGGCGGCGCGCCCTCGGTCTGTGCGGCGGCAGCGCCCGGGCCGGACGCCGCTTCCTCCAGCGGCGCGCCGCAGACCGAGCAGAACGAGCAGTAGTTGGGCAGGATGCTCCCGCAGACGGGGCACTTCATGATGGACCTCCTTGCGCGACGGGTCGTTGTATGATGGCTAGACCGGGAAAGGGTGGTGGCGATGGATCCGTTTGCACAAACCAGGTCGTCTCGGGGCGCGGTGCCCTGCCGGCGGGTCGAGCCCGTCGACGCGAGCGGCCCCTGCGAGCTGGATGCGTGCACGGCCTTTCGCTTCGAGCCCGTGGCCGCGCGGGATCTGGCGGCGTGGCGCGCCGAGCGCGCGCAGGAGCGGGAGGCCGACGACAAAGGCATGGGGCTGCTGGAGCTCTCGATGTGCGTCTCGCAGCAGCAGGGCCACATCGAGGTGTTCCGCGAGGCGCTGCTTGAATTCGCCCGCGCCGGCGGGCCGCTCTTCAGCACCGACGATGCCTCCACCGCGCCGGCCGGCCCCCTCCCGCAGGGCTCCATCACCGAGTCCCTGTTCGCGTGGACCTCTGCGGCGCTCATGGCGAGCCTCGCCCTCGTGCTGCAGGAGATCGTGAACGGCAGCATGCCCGTCAAGGGCGCGGCGGTTTTGGGCAACCTGGTGAAGCGCCATGTGCGCAACCCCAAGACGGGTGCCGAGTTCGATCTCATCATCATATCCCGCCTGCTCGATACCGCCTACGCGCGCGATCTGGCCGATCCCGCGTTCATGCGGCGCGAGGAGCGCGACGGGCGCATCACCTACACCTTCCTGTTGCGCGAGGATCTGGAGCAGGGGAGCGTCATCGACGTGATCGTCGCCTCGTTCGAGCGCGAGATGTCGCTTTCCGACTACCTCATGATGAGCCAGGTGCTCGAGTTCGGCGACGAGGTCGACCGCACGGCGCGCGAGCGCTTCGCTCTGGCGGACGAGGAGCCGGCCGGCGCCGGCGCCGATGCCGATGCTGATTACGGGTTCGCCTCCATCGACAACCTGCTGGGCGCCGAGGAGCCCCTGGACGAGGACGACAAACCCGCGGTCGCCTCGGTGGTGCACGCGCTGGTTGCGGCGCATCTGCTGCACGCTCGCGTCGACGTGTTCTCGGCCGACGAGAACACCGGCCACCTGCGGTTCCCCAGCTATCTGGGCTGGCTGTGGTACGACTTCTCGTGCCGGCTCGACGTGGCGCGCATCGGGTACTGCGCCCGGTGCCGCAAGCCGTTTTCGCTCGTCGGTCACCGCGGGATCGACCGGCGCTTCTGCAGCGAGGCGTGCAAGACGGCGGCCAAGAACGAGCGCACGCGCTCGCGGCGAAACGCCCTGCGCCAGGCGTTCCTGGCGGGGGAGACGGTGCGGGCGTTGGCGGGCCGCCACTATCCCGGAGAGCCGGCCGCCGCGGCCGCGGCCAAGGTCCGGCGCGAGCTGGAGACCTGGCCGAAGCTCAAGCACGAGGTCGACGACGCCATCGGGGCGGAGGGCTGGCGCGCCGGGCTGCTGCTGCGCTGCCAGGCCGAGGGGCTCTCCATCGAGCATCTGCTGAGCACCCGCCGCCGCGAGGAGCTGAAGGCCCTGGCGGCCGAGGCGCGCGGCTAGCGGCGGCCTGGGCGCGCCTCCCCCTGTTGGGGGCGCGGGATGCGGCGATCCGGTCCGACGTGCTGCCTCCATGGCCTTTCACCTCCCTTGGCGTCCGTCCTGTCGAGCGGGGCGCGGTGCCCCTCCATCTGCCTCTCTTGTCGTCGCCTCTCCGTTCCATCGCTCCGACGCTGCGGATACGGACGCCGGTCAGCGGGCGTGCACGCCGGCGACGAGCGCCTGGCGCATGGCTTCGCCCGCATCGAGGAGCGTGGCGTTGTCGTCGTTGTCGAAGGCATCGACGGCCTGCAACTGCGAGAGCGCGCCGTCGGTTTGTAGGTCGAGCAGTTCGGCGGAGTCGTCGGCGGTAAACCATGTTTCATCGGACACATAGCCCTGGTGAAAATTGGATGCGATGAGATAGGGGTAGTTGGGGATGGTGATCTCGACGCTCTGGCCGTCGCCCAGGTCCGCGCGGAGCACCTGGGTGCCGATGTCGCCGGCGTTGTACATGGTATCGGTGGAGACGAGCCGGTACGTGGCGAGCTTGCGCGTGGGATAGGCGGCGGAGTACACCGTGGCGTCGTCGCCGGACACCTCCACGGTCACGCGCCCCACCCAGCTTTGGGGCAGGTCGAAGGTGTAGCTCGCCGTCTCGAAATGCAGGTTGTTGGCAGCCTCGACCGCCTCGTCGCGCCGGGCCACCGCGGCGTCGCGGAGCGCGTCTGCGTCCTCGCAGCTGCCTGCGACCGCCGCGTCGTATGCCGCCTCGATCTGCTCATCGGTCACGTCGGCGGCATCGATCGGGGTGAGGTAGACATGGTTCTGCGTCTCGAAGGTGCCGTCGTCGTGCACCGTGCCGCCGAGCGGGACCTCCTCGGTCGCGGCCGCATCGTAGATGGTGCCGTCGGCGGCGATGGGCGAGGCGGACACGGTGAACTGGTAGTCGCCGCGCATGAGCTCGACGCCCGTGCCGGTCTGATCGGTGTAGAAGGTCTCGTCGACCGCGTTGCCCTCGAAGTCGGTGCCCGTCACGCGCAGGGGGATCTTGGTGCCGGTCGCGGTGTCGAGCCCGGGGCAGTCGATCTGCACGGGCGCGGGGTAGCGCTTGTGCTCGCGCTCCCACGCGGCCTGCTCCTCGGCCTTCTGGCGCGCCTCCTCGGCGATGCGCGCCTGCTCACCCTGCCACCAGAGGTAGCCGCCCACCCCGCCGCCGGCGAGCAGCACGATGAGGATGGCGATGGTGACGATGAGGCCGGTCTTGCGCCGCCGCGGCGCGCCCTCGGCGGACGTCGCGTCGGGGACGGCGTCCGCGGTGTCGGTGTCCGCGGGAGCCGGTGCGCCCGTGGAAGCGCCGGTCGGGTCGGGATTCTCGGCGGCCGGCGCGCCGGCGTTCACGGGAGCGTCGCAGGCGGGGCAGAACGCCACGCCGTCGGCGATCTCCTTGCCGCATTGCGAGCAGAACATCAGAGAGTCTCCTTCGTGCTCATCGGGGTCATTGCTTGACGCACGTGCAGGTGGCGGTGTCGTGTACCGTGAGGGAATCGGTGCCCGTCGCATCCGCCATGGCACCGGTCAGCTCCGCCTTGTTCGGCAGCCATGCCTTGATCTGGATGGTTCCGTCGGTGGCTAGGAAGATGCCGTCCAGCGTCACGTCGTCATCGCCTTCGCCGTGGAACGTGTACTGGTTCATGTTCTCCATCACGCCCTGGTCGTGATCGGGGTCGCCCTCGTTGACGGCTAGCGTGGCCGTCAGGGTGCCGGAGGCGTTGGCGGCGGCGTAGGAGATCTGCATCTTTCCCGTGGCGGGGTCGAAGCTGTCGATGGAAAGCGAGGTGAGGCCCCAGTCGGCATCGCTCGATGAGACCTTGTAGCTGCCCACGATGGCGTCGGTAACCTCGTCCTCTCCGTTGGTGCGCTCGCTGTCCCAGAACATCCAGGCGTCGTCTTTGAAGCGGTAGGTGTACACATCGGTGTAGGTGATGTCGGCAAACCAGGTGTCGGCATCGCCCTCCCGCGTCACCTCGCAGGTGTCACCGCTGGTGAGCTTGCTCTCCACCGTACCCAGCCCGTTCTCGTTATCGACGGTGATGCCGGTGGTCGGCGTGGTGGCGTGGCTCGTCACCGAGAACTGGTAGCCATCTTCGGAGGTGTAGGAGGCGGTGAAGTTCATCTGGGTCGAGAAGTTGTCGTTCTCGATGGTGGCGCTGCCCGAGGTGAGCGTGGCGTCCTCTACGCGCTCGGGCTCGGCGACCGAGAACGCGGTCACCTGGTAGGCGCTCGGCTCCACGAAGTCGGCGGCGGCGAAGCCGTTCTTCACGATGTCGCTCTCCGCGAACGCCTCCTTGAAGCTGTCCTCGTTGACACCCAGGGTCGACCCGGTGGTCACCCACCAGACGGCACCGATCGCGATGGCGACGACGAGCACCGCCGCCGCGATCCCCGCGACGAGCAGGGTGCGCTTCTTCTTGGGCTGCCGCGGCGCATTGGACTGGGTTGCGCCGGGCTGGCTCCTGTCGCTAGCGCCTGAACCGTCGACATCTGGCATGCCGGTGTCGGTGGGCATGTTGAAGGCGCCAGAGGCATCTGCGGGCGCTTCGCCATGCACCGCCGACGCTGCGTCGCTTGCGGCTGCGGCGGAGCTGGGGTCGACGGGGGAGCCGTCAGCTGGGTCGCTCGACGTCCCGTTTTTCGCCATCGTGTCTACCTGCGCGGGCGCCTGTGTGCCGGCGAGTGCGGTTCCGCATGCCGGGCAGAACCCGACGCCGTCAGGGATTTCTTTTCCGCAGTGAGGACAGAACATGGGTGCTCCTTTGATATGAGATGGCTTGAACGTTGCTCTCGTTGCTGAATGCAAGGTTGTCGATGGCGCCTAGTGGCCGATGACGAACTTATCGACGTTGTAGTCGATGTTCGATGCGCTCCGCGCCGTGCTCTCGGCGGCGTTTGCGGTACGTTGGCTCGCCTGTGCAGCGGCGATGCTGGCGTTTGCGGCGGCGGCGAAAGGAAGCGTTACGGCCAACGGATAGATGTAGCGCAGGTATGTCGCGCCGTTGCTGGGGCCGATCAGGCACATCCCCACAACACCCCAAAGCGGCAGCAGAAGCGCTAGGGCGCGCCAGCGGCGGTCTCGCAGCAGGTAGGTGCTCAGGAGCAGCAGCGACCAGGTGTACGCGGCAGAGGTGAGGACGAGCGAGAGGACCGGCATGTGCTGGATCGCGGTGCGGTAGAGGTTCGTGGCGTCACGGCACCAATCGACCACGGGTCCGCTTGCGGGACGGAGGTCGAAATCGCCCGATTTCCGGAGCTTCTCCATGTAGCCGTCACTCGAGGCGGTGCGGTACATCCACGTTTCCTGCTCGCTGGGATAAAAGTATCCGTAGTAGTTGTTGAAGGAGGCCGAGAGGTACGCAGCCGGGTCCTTGAGAAACATCTCCGTCCAAACGCGTAGATACGCGGCGATATCCGCATCGGTCGCCTGCTCGTTGAACCGGTTCTTCACCGCGTCCGAGGTGTTCGGATCGTAGCGAGAGGCAAGGGTCTCGTAGTCCAGAACCTGGTCGATCACCTGCCGCTCGTAGGCGGTGACCAGTCCATCATCCGTGCCGTTCTCGACGCCTGCATGGGCGCTGTCGTGCTTGGCGACGAACCGAGCCGTCTGCTGGAAGGGGATGGACAGGGCTTCGCGCGGGCTGCCCGGGGTGATGGAGAGCGCGGGCATGACGCCGAGGGTGAAGGCAAGGTACGCTCCGAGGGCGACGCTGCACACCGCGAGAGCGCCCGCGGCACGCATCCGAGCGCGCTTCCAGCAGAGGATGGTGACGACCAGGCAGGCGGCGAGCGTGAAAACGAGGCCTCCGTTGCGCAGGAAGGCGCAGCCCAGGGCACCCACCATGAGGAGCAGCCAATCGCCTTTCCCTATCCGGGCACGTCCCTGGCGTGCTGGGGCGCCAGATGAGGGGAGGGGGCTCTGTGCCGTGAGGAGCATCATCTGCGCGACGAGTATGAGCAGCGCATCGGCGAACAAGGTGTCCTTCGTGATGGTGACCGCGTACTGCGAGGCGAGTGGAACGAAGACGAAGAAGGCGAGCACCGCGATGCGTGCCGATGTTGGGACCTTCAAGCGTGCCAGCACCGCGAGGGCGTGGGCGACGGCGGCTGCCGTGAGGGCGAACTGCAGCGTCGTATAGAGAAGCAGACCGAGGTTCTCATCGCCCAGTACCTTCTGGCCGAATTCGACCAGAGAGCCCAGAAGGGCTGTATGAACGACCGGATGATGGCCGTTGAGCAGCACGTTTGGGTCTATGAGCTGCAGGTAGTTGCTCGTGGTCGTATCGATGCCGAACCATTGCCGCAGCTGGTCCGGGGTGTCGCCCATCATGATGCCCGGCATGCTCGCGATGAACGTGGGGGCCCAGGCGATCAGGAGCACGACAAGGGGGATGATGAAGGGATGCCGGTCGAGGTATGCGCCCAGGCGCCGGGGGACGGATCCGATGGAGCGGCGGTCAAGCGCTTGATAGAGGACGTTGATCGCCACCAGGGCCAGCAACATGCAGCCCGTCGCCATGATGAGCGACAAGACGATCCTGGCGGTGCTTCCCAGCGCGAGGGCGGCGCTGTTGGTGAGATCGTAGCTGCGGCCGAACGTCATGCAGATGCCGAAGGCGATGGCCGGTATCAGCGATGAGGGTCGGAAGGCGTCGCTGCGCTCGAAGAGCACGCGCCGTACGGGGCGTACGAGCAGCAGCGTGAATCCGAGCAGCAGGACGGCGTTTCGGGTGCTCGCCAGCGAGAGCAGAACCTCGTAGCAGGTGTAGAGCATCCCGGTGGCATCGGGATCGATGCCCATGATCGCCTCATGGGCCGATGTTGCCGGATTCAGGGACAGCGCTGTCGCGCAAAGCAGCGCGATTAGGAGCGAGAGCGCCTCTTTCCATGGGAGGGGGTGCGCGCGGGCGGCTTCGCCAGCTTCTTCAGCCGTTTTCTCTTGAGGGGTGCTCTGCTGCCGATCGCGGGGGTCGGGCTGCGCATGGGGCTCGCGGGCTGCCTGGAGGCGTGACGGGGTCGCGGTGTCGGCGGGATCGCTTGATTTGTCTCTTGCTAGCACGTTCACCACTTCTTTTCGTTCGATCGTGGGAGCTGGTCAAAGATGAAACGTGCCACAGTGTATGGAGGATAGAGTATCTTGATTAGAGTTTTTGAAAGAGTAAAAAATCTTAATTAATGGGACGCATGACAGGCTATTCATCACGGTGGCTTCGCAGACGGTGCTCCGGATGTGTCGAGGCGCCTGCGTAGATCGTTCTGTAAGGCTTTCTTGATACTTCGGGGGAGGGCTTGGTTATTGCACGCGTTGTGCAATAATGCACGTGCTGTGAAGTATCGTGAAAGGACGACGCTTTGGTATCTACCCAGCAAGGGGAGCGAGCGGCGGGCGGGATGGCTCCCGTCGCGTCGGCGCCGACGGGGTCTCGGCCGCGCGGTGTCGCTGCGCCGGGCCGCACCGTGCATCATGCGGGCGTGGGCTCGGCGTCGGATGCTCCGCGTGCGGCGACTGTACGGCGGGCTGCCGCGGAGGGCGCTTCCAAGCTCGACCGCCGCAGCGCGCGCAGTCAGCATCTGCTGCGCGAGGCACTGGCCGAGCTCATCAACGAGGGCGAGGACCTGACTCGCATCACCGTGGGGTCGCTCGCCGACCGCGCCGGGCTCACGCGACGGACCTTCTACACGCACTACCGCGATATCCCGGATCTGGTGGAGCAGGTGGAGGCGGGCATCCTCGCCGAGATTCGCGCGCGCATCGCATCCGTCGCTGCCACCGACCTCGACGGGCTCTACCGCAACATCGACGAGCTGGAGCCCGCGCCCGGCTCGGTGGAGCTTTTGGCCTACCTCAAGCGCGACGGCTCGATCATCGGCGCGCTCCTGGGCCCGTGCGGTGACCCCGCCTTCGCCCAGCGCATCATGGCCATCGCGCGCGAGACCGTGGCCGGGCGCATGCAGACGGGCATCTTCCCGGGCGTCCTGGGGACGTTTTTCGACTACTACCTCGCCTACGTCGTGGCGGCCGAGATGGGCATCATCTGCCGCTGGTTCGAGACGGGGCTCGTCGAGAGCCCGGAGACCATGGCGCGCATCATGACCGTGGTGGCCTTCGTGCGCCCCGGCGACCTTTACAGCAAACCGATCGACATCAACGTGCCGGAGTTCGGCATGAAGCTTCTGGGGCTGCAGGTGCGCGGCGCCCAGGGTGGCACCGCACAGCCAGAGGAGGAGAACTGATGGTGAGGATTCCCGTTTTCGGCGCGAAGGACGAGCCGAAGGACCAGGTGGAGGCGGCGCAGGAGGCGCCGATGCCCGAGGAGGCGCATGCCGCCGCTCCCGCAGCTACCGCGCCGGAGGGCGCGCTGTGGTATCCGGAGCGCGCGCACGGCGCGCTGCACCTGGGTATCGACGTGGGCTCCACCACGGTCAAGCTCGCGGTGCTGAACGACGCCAACGAGATCGTCTACGCCAAGTACCAGCGCCACCACACCGACGTGCGCGCCTGCGCGCGCGACCTGTTCGTCGGCGCCGTGCGCGTGCTGACCGAGGCGCGCATGACCTGCGCCATCACCGGTTCGGGCGGTCTTTTGCTCAGCCAGTGGCTCGGGCTCGAGTTCGTGCAGGAGGTCATCGCCAGCAAGCGCGCCGTCGAGACGCTCATCCCCCAGACCGACGTGGCCATCGAGCTCGGCGGCGAGGACGCCAAGATCATCTACTTCGACCAGGGCATCGAGCAGCGCATGAACGGTACCTGCGCCGGCGGCACGGGCGCGTTCATCGATCAGATGGCGACGCTTTTGCACACCGACGCCTCGGGCCTCAACGAGCTCGCCAAGGGCGCCGAGACCATCTACCCCATCGCCAGCCGCTGCGGCGTGTTCGCCAAGACCGACGTGCAGCCCCTGCTCAACGAGGGCGCGCGCCCCGAGGACGTGGCGGCGAGCATCTTCCAGGCCGTGGTGACGCAGACCATCTCGGGCCTGGCGTGCGGCCGGCCCATCCGCGGCAACGTGGCGTTCCTGGGCGGCCCCCTGCAGTACCTCTCGGAGCTGCGCCGCCGCTTCTACATCACGCTGAACCTCGACGAGGAGCACCGCATCGTGCCCGACAACGCCCACCTGTTCGTGGCCTCGGGCGCCGCGATGGCGCATGAATCCGATAAGCTCTCCACGTTCGACGAGCTCATCGCCGCCATCGACGCCCTCGGCGACACCCAGGGCTCCGAGGTGGCGCGCCTGGATCCGCTCTTCGCCGACGAGGAGGCCTACGCGGCGTTCCGCGCCCGCCACGACAAGGAGGTCGTGCCCAAGGGCGATCCGGCCACCTACACCGGCCGGCGTGTGTTCATCGGCATCGACGCCGGCTCCACCACCATGAAGGCGGCGATGGTGGGCGAGGACGGCCAGCTGCTGCACACCTGGTACGGTAGCAACAACGGCGACATCCTGGGCACCGCCAAGACCATCATGGCCGATTTCTACGCGCACATGCCCGCCGGCGCGATTATCGGCCACGTGACCACCACCGGCTACGGCGAGGCGCTGCTCATCGAGGCCCTCAAGGCCGATTCGGGCGAGATCGAGACGGTCGCGCACCTGCGCGGCGCCCGCGCCTTCCTGCCCGGCGTGCAGTTCATCCTCGATATCGGCGGCCAGGACATGAAGTGCCTGCGCGTGGCCGACGGCGTGATTGAGCACATCATGCTCAACGAGGCCTGTTCCTCGGGCTGCGGTAGCTTCATCGAGAGCTTCGCGGTCTCGATGAACATGGATGTCGAGGCGTTCGCGCGCGAGGCCATCCGCGCCCGGAACCCGGTCGATCTGGGCAGCCGCTGCACCGTCTTCATGAACAGCCGCGTCAAGCAGGCGCAGAAGGAGGGCGCCACCGTGGGCGACATCGCGGCGGGCCTCTCCTACTCCGTCATCAAGAACGCGCTGTTCAAGGTCATCAAGCTGCGCGATCCGCGTGAGATCGGCACCCAGGTGATCGTCCAGGGCGGCACGTTCATGTCGGATGCGACGCTGCGCGCCTTCGAGCTTCTGACCGGCGTGGACGCCATCCGTCCCGACATCGCCGGCTGCATGGGCGCCTACGGCGCGGCGCTTTTGGCCCGCGACCGCGCCGGCGCCGACGGCGTCTCCAGCCTGCTCTCGGCCGATGAGATCGCCAACCTCACCGTCAAGCAGACGCACGCGCGCTGCGGCCGGTGCTCCAACAACTGCCAGCTCACCATCAGCGACTTCGGCGGCGGCCGGCGCTTCATCACAGGCAACCGCTGCGAGAAGGGCGCCGGCCACAAGAAGCAGAAGGCCGAGGCCCCCAACCTCTTCAAGAAGAAGAACGACCTGCTGTTCAACCGTCCCTGCCTGGCGCCTGAGGACGCCCCGCGCGGCACCGTTGGCCTGCCCCGCGCGCTCAACATGTACGAGGACTATCCGTTCTGGCACGCGTTCTTCACCAAGCTCGGATTCGCGGTGGTGCTCTCGGACGATTCCACCAAGAAGACCTACGAGGCGGGCATCGAGTCGATGCCGTCCGAGAGCGTGTGCTATCCGGCCAAGCTCAGCCACGGCCACATCATGAACCTCATCGCCAAGGACGTCGACTTCATCTGGATGCCCTGCATCCGCAAGGAGCGCAAGGAGGATCCGGCGGCGGGCAACAACTACAACTGCCCCATCGTCATGAGCTACCCCACGGCGCTCGGCCTCAACATCGACGACCTGGCCGAGAAGAACATCGAGTTCATGTACCCGTTCATGCCCTACGACAACCGCGTGGAGCTCAAGCGCCGCCTGTTCGAGGTGCTCGCCGGCGACCGCGTGGCCGACGCCGAGGCCGGTCGCGGACGCGTGCGGGGGCCGCGCCTCACGCGCCACGAGATCGACGAGGCCGTGAACTACGCCTACGAGGTGGATGCCTCGTTCCATGAAGCCATCCAGACCATGGGCGAGGAGACCATCCACTGGATCGAGGAGCACGGCGGCCACGGCATCGTGCTGGCCGGGCGCCCCTACCACAACGACCCCGAGATCAACCACGCCCTGCCCGAGCTGATCGCGAGCTTCGGGTTCGCGGTGCTCACCGAGGACTCGGTGGCGCACCTCGTCAAGCCCGACCGTCCCATCCGCGTCGTGGACCAGTGGATGTACCACAGCCGCCTGTACCGCGCCGCCAAGCTCGTGACGCTGCGCAACGACCTCGACCTCATCCAGCTTAACTCGTTCGGCTGCGGCCTCGACGCCCTCACCACCGACCAGGTGCAGGAGATCCTCGAGGGCTCCGGCAAGATCTATACGGTGCTCAAGATCGACGAGGTCTCCAACCTGGGCGCCGCGCGCATCCGCATCCGCTCGCTCATGGCCGCCCTCAAGGACCAGGAGGCCGAGCGCCTGGCCGAGGCCGAGGCGGCCGGACGCTCCTACGAGCAGGGCTCGGCGGCCGTGGTGGCGCCGAACGGCGAGGCGCCCGCCTTCGCCACGCGCAAGTACGCGCTCTCGGCGCAGCGCCGCGCCAACTCGGCGGCGTTTCCCAAGGTCAAGTTCACCGAGGAGATGCGCCGCGAGGGCTATACCATCCTGTGTCCGCAGATGGCGCCCATCCACTTCGACCTCATCAAGGAGGTGTTCCGCGAGAGCGGCTACAACCTGGAGCTCCTGCCCTCCACCGACCGCGGAGCGGTCGAGGCGGGCCTCAAGTACGTGAACAACGACATCTGCTACCCGTCCATCCTGGTGACGGGCCAGATCATGGAGGCCATCGAGAGCGGCAAGTACGACCTCTCCCGGACGGCCGTCATCATCAGCCAGACGGGCGGCGGCTGCCGCGCCACCAACTACATCGCGCTCATCCGCAAGGCGCTCAAGGACTCCGGCCACCCCGAGATCCCCGTCATCTCCATCAGCGCCGTCAAGCTCGATGAGGACAACCCCGGCTTCAAGCTGAGCCCGCAGATGCTCAAGGCAGCCGTGTACTGCGTGCTGTTCGGCGACGTGATGATGCAGATGCTCTATCGCTGCCGCCCCTACGAGGTCGAGCCGGGCGCGGCCAACGCGCTCTACGAGAAGTTCATGGCCCGCGCCCGCGCGCTGGCGCCGCGCTTCACGCGCCGCAGCTACACCAAGCTCGTGCGCGAGGCGGTGCAGGCGTTCGACACCATGCCGCTCAAGGGCGAGGGCACCAAGCCGCGCGTGGGCGTGGTGGGCGAGATCCTCGTCAAGTTCCACCCCACGGCGAACAACCACGTGGTCGACGTCATCGAGCACGAGGGCTGCGAGGCCGTGGTACCGGGCCTTCTGGACTTCTTCCTGTTCGCGATGAGCGGCGCGGAGAACGATCGCGGCGAGCTGGGCAGCTCGGGCAAGATGCGCACCGCCATGCGGAGCCTGATCGGCCTGGTGGACTGGATGCGCAAGCCCGCCGACGAGATCCTGGAGCGGAGCCGCCGCTTCGAGCGGCCCGAGCCCATCAGCGCGCTCGCCGACAAGGCCAGCCAGGTGCTGTCCCTGTGCAACAACATGGGCGAGGGATGGCTGCTCACGGCCGAGATGCTCGATCTGATCGACCACGGCGCGCCCAACATCATCTGCACGCAGCCCTTCGCGTGCCTGCCCAACCACGTGGTGGGCAAGAGCGTGATCAAGGAGCTCCGCCGCCGCTGGCCCGAGAGCAACATCGTCGCCGTGGACTACGACCCCGGCGCCTCCGAGGTCAACCAGCTCAACCGCATCAAGCTCATGATCTCGGTCGCCAAGGAGAACCTGCGCCAGGGCAAGGGCTTCAAGATGGAGCATATCAAGCCGCTCGCCATGGACATGGACGACAGCAGGTTCCGCCCCTACCACGCCGAGGACACCGACCCCCGCGATCCGCGCGGCGCCTCCGAGGGCGCCGGCGTGATCCGTCCCGAGGACATCGTGCCGCCGACGGGCGGATGCGCCTCATGCGGCGCCGTGTCCGATGACGCGGTGGCCGCCGTGGCCGAGCGCTTGGGCCAGGGCGTGGGCCGCGACGCGTAAGGGGTGTTCGCGAGCTCGCATCGCCCCGCGCGCTGGGGTGCGGGGCGATCGGAGCCAAAAGATGATGGGAGAGAGCTGGTGACCGAGCGGATTCGCAGATGGGCCGTCGCGTTTCTATGCGCGTTCGGCATGCTCATCGACGTGGCGGGGCCGACGGCCGCGGAGGTGTACGCGCGGTGCGGGCGCGTGGAAGGGGCGCTGTTCACGGCGGCGGAGCTCTACTGCTCGCTGCCGCTGCGCGACCGCTCGGTCATGCTCGTCGGGCTCACCGTGCTGCTCGCGCTGCTGTTCCGCGCGCTCGAGGCGCGCACCTGTGCGGTCGGGGCGCCGCGCAGCTGCCTCGCTGCGGGCGGGGTCGCCGCTTGGATCGTCGCGGCGCTCTTCGCGGCGGCGATGCTCTTCGGGTGGAGCTTCGATGCGGTGGGCACCGTCGATCTGGTGGCGGGCGACCTCGCCGCCATCCTCCGCACGCTCGCCTGCGGCGCGGCGTGGACCGTTGTGGCGCATGCCGCGGTGTGCTGGCTGTTCGACCTCTTCGATCGCTTGCGCCTGGGTGCCCCGTCGCGCGGCGGGCGCGCTGCCGACGGCGAGGGCTCGGGTGGTTTCGTGCATGCGCTCCGCGGCGCCTTCGGGCGCTGGACGCGCTGGGCGATGGACGAGCATCCCTTCCGGGGACCGCTGCTCACGCTCGCGGTGCTCTGGGCGCCCGTGCTCATCGGCTACGCGCCGGCGCTCTTCATGTGGGACACCGACACGCAGATCCTGCAGTGGTTCAACCTGCCCAACCACCTGAGCTCGTCGGTCGAGCTGCTGGCCCCCGACGTCCTGCTCACACAGCACCATCCGCCGCTGCACACGGCGCTCGTGGGCTTGTGCGTGCAGGCGGGGCTCGCGCTCGGCAACGAGAACCTGGGCATCTTCCTCTACGCGCTCATCCAGTGGTCGATCGACATCCTGGCCATCGCGTGGGCGTTCCGGGCGCTCGCGGCCTTGGGTGCCGCGCGCCGCGCCCGCATCGCCGCCTTCGCGTTCACGGCGCTCGTGCCGGCGTTCTCCAACTATTCGGTGCTCGTCACCAAGGATGTGCTCTTCGCGGCGGCGCTGCTGGTGTATGCCGTCGAGCTGGTCTACCTGGTGTGCGGCGTGTCGAGCGTGCCGGATGCGGCTTCCGATGCCGCCGGGGCGTCCGCGCCGCGCAGCGCCTCCTTCCCGGCGGGCCACGTGGCGCTGCTCGCGGTCTCCGCCTTGGGGGTGACGCTTCTGCGCAGCGGCATGGTGGTCGCCGTCGCCGCCGGCACCGTGGTGGCGCTCGTCCTGGCGCGCGGGCGGCGGCGCTTCGCCCTCGTCTCCCTTGCCGCGTGCCTGGGGGTGAGCCTCGTCCTCTCGCAGGTCGTCTATCCGGCGCTCTCGATCACGCCCACGAGCCGGCGCGAGACGCTCTCCATCCCGTTCCAGCAGGTGGCGCGCTTTATGCGCGACAATCCCGAGCGGGTGACCGATGAGGACCGCGCCATCGTCGACAAGGTGCTCGACGCCGATGCCATCGCCGGGCTCTACGATCCCATCATCTCCGACCCCGTGAAGGCCACCTACCGCATCGACGCCACGAGCGAGGACCTGGCCGCCTTCCTGGGGCTCTGGGCGCGCTGGTTAGCGGAGGATCCGGCCTGCTACCTCACGGCAACGGCTGCCAACTACTACGGTTACTTCTATCCGGGCAGCTCGCTCAACTGGTCCTACCCGTCGAGCTTCAGCCGGCGCGCCATGGCCAACACGGCCACCACGCTCACCTACTCGGACATCGGCTCGTACTTCGACTTCGCGCCCGCGGGCAACCCGCTCTCGGTGGCGCTCGACGCCGCGTGCTCCCTCTATCGCGCGGCGTTTCAGTACCTGCCGGTGCTCACCCTGACCATGCAGGCGGCGCTCTACGATTGGGCGCTCGTGCTGGCGACGGCCTATGCGGCGCGCCGCCGGCTGCCCTGGCTGGCGGCGGCGCTGGTGCCGTGCTGGATGGTGCTGCTCGTGTCGCTCGTGGGGCCCTGCAACGCCACCACGTACTTCCGCTACGCGTACCCGGTCGCGCTGGCGATGCCCTGGCTGCTTGCGCTCATGACCGCCCGCGCTCCGCGCGCCGGGCGTTCTCCTGCCAGATAAGCGCCAGGCCGCGCAAGGTGAGCGCGGCGTCCAGCGTGCAGGCGTGCCGCAGGAGCGGCCGCATGAGCTCGGCGTGCTCGCCGGTGATGACGACGGGGGCGTCCGAGGGGTCTGCCCCCAGCTCGCGCGCCATGGCGTCGATGAGACCGTCGGCGCGCGCCGCCTCGCCCAGCACCACGCCCGTCTGCAGCGCCGTGGTGGTGCCGGTGCCGATGACCCGGCGCGGTACGGCGAGCTCGATCGCGTGCAGGCGCGCCGCGGCCTCGCTCATCGCCCGGGCGCTGAGCGCCAGGCCCGGCGCGATGGCGCCTCCGGCGAACGCGCCCTCCTTGTCGATGGCCTCGACGGTGGTGACGGTTCCGAAATCGACCGCCAACGCGGGCGCGCCGGCGATCGCGCGCGCCGCGACGGCGTTGGCGATGCGGTCCGCTCCCACCTCGGCGGGGTTGTCGAACTTGAGACGGATGCCCGATCTGAGGCCCGGCCCCACCACGAGGGGGCGGCGGCGCAGGGCGGTCTCGATGCCGTCGATCCAGCTGGGGGAGAGCGCGGGCACCACGCTCGCCAGGATTCCCGACGAGACCCCTTCGCCGGCCTGCTCGGCGGCCACGCGCTGCACGAGCAGCCGCGCCTCGTCCGGGGTTATGCCCGCGGGCGTGGTGAACGAGCGCGCGAGGAGCAGCCGCGGCGCCCCGGTTCCATCGCAGCCGAAGACGCCGAGCTGCGTGGTGGTGTTGCCCACGTTGACGGCCAGAATGCGCTCTTCTTCCATCGTCTTCTCCCGATCCGGTTCTCGAATCCGCCGTGGCGCGGGCGCCATCGGGCCGATGCCCCGCGTGCGTCCTGCCGGTATCGAGCATACTACAGGGCCGTCGCGCGATGTCCTCTGCGACATGCCCTATACTGGAGCGGCTTGCCGTAACCCGACTCCCCGCTGAGGGGGAGCGGATATACGAAGGAGAACAGAGATGGATCATGCTCGCTCGCGCGCCTCGTGGCGCGGGCAGCTCTCGTGGGCCGGAATCGCCATCGGCTGCGTGGGCTGCATCATCATCACCGCGTCGTCGGTCTACACCGCCCTCAAGATGGGATCGCTTCCCTGGCCGACGATCTTCACCTCCATCACCGCGCTCGTGTTGCTGCGCGCAACGGGTCGCACCAGCTTGAACGAGGCGAATATCACGCAGGTCATCATGTCCGCCGGCTCCATGGTGGCCGGGGGTCTGGCGTTCACCATCCCGGGCATCTGGATCCTGGGGCTGGCTGAGGGCGCCAGCTGGTGGGAGATGCTCGCCGTTGCGCTCGCGGGGACGCTTCTGGGGCTCGTATGCACCGCGCTCATCCAGCGCCATTTCGTGGAGGAGTCCGATCTGGAGTACCCCATCGGCACCGCGGCGGCCGAGACCCTGCTCGCGAGCCGCGCCGGAGCTTCGACGGGCGTGAAGCTCTTCGGATCCATGGCGGTGGCGGGCGCCTGGTGCATCGTCCGCGACGTCGTGGGGGCCATGCCCGCCTTGGCGGGCCAGATCGCCGTGCCCGGCGTCGCGTTCGGCATCCAGAACTCGCCCATGCGCTGGGCGGTGGGTTTTCTGGCTGGGCGCCGCTCGATCATCTACTGGGCGATCGGCGCGGCCGCGGGCTGGCTCGGGCTGGTGGCGCTCGGCAGCTCGGTCGGGCTTTGGGACGTCGGCACCGCGCAGGGCATCGCGAGCAGCCTCGGCATGGGGCTCATGATGGGCTCGGGCGCGGGCGTGGTGGTAAAGGACATCGCGGTGCCCCTCGTCCGCCGTGCGGCCGCACGGGCCGGGCGGAAGGCGCCGACGGCTGATGGGGCGGGTCTTGCGCTGGGCCGGGCGGGCGCCGCGTCCCCGGTTTCCGGTGCCGGTCCTAGCGAGTCCGCCGCCGACGCCGGAGCCGCGCTCGCCGCGCCTGGGTTCGTCTCGCGCCTCATCACCCGCTTCGACGCGGGCGTGCTCGGCCTCATGGCCGCCTCGGCGGGGCTCATCGTGTGCTTCGCGCTCGGGCTGGGGCCGGTCGTGGCGGTCGCGGTGGTGGCGCTCGCGTTCGTGACGGCGGTGATGAGCGCGCAGTCGGTGGGGCAGTCGGGCATCGACCCCATGGAGATCTTCGGCCTCATCGTCCTGCTGTTCGTCGCGGCGTTCTCTGCCGCCACGCAGGTGCAGCTCTTCTTCGTCGCGGGCGTCATCGCGGTGGCATGCGGGCTGGCAGGCGACGTGATGAGCGACTTCAAGACGGGCCAGATCATCGGCACGAGCCCGCGCGCCCTGTGGGCGGGCCAGGCGATCGGCGCGCTGCTGGGAGCCTTCGTCGCGGCGGCGGTCATGCTCGCGCTGCTGGCCGCTTACGGGCCGCATGCGTTCGGCACCGACGCCCTCTTCGTCTCCGCGCAGGCCAACGTGGTCGCAACCATGGTGTCAGGCATCCCGAGCGTGCCCGGCTTCGTCGCGGGCCTCGTGGCGGGCGCGGCGCTCTACATCGCGGGCATCCCCTCGATGATGCTCGGACTCGGCGTCTATCTGCCCTTCTACATGTCGCTCACCACGGTGCTCGGCGCGGTGTTGCGCGCGGTGTACGACCGGGTGTGCGCGGCGCGCGGCGTCGAGCGCGGCGCGGCCGACGAGACGGGGACGGTCATCGCCTCGGGTGTGCTCGGGGGCGAGTCCATCGTGGGGGTCATCGTCGCCTTCGCGGGCGTGGCCGCGGGCCTCGTGGGGTAGCAGGCGGTGGCGGAGGGTCTTCCGTCTCGTGA
Source organism: uncultured Coriobacteriaceae bacterium (assembly GCA_963931435.1). Taxonomy (GTDB): domain Bacteria; phylum Actinomycetota; class Coriobacteriia; order Coriobacteriales; family Coriobacteriaceae; genus Coprousia. Next base: position 1,888,861 of record OZ007012.1, on the reverse strand, counting down.
GAGGCCTGCGGGTGGGGCGCCGCGCGTCGGTGTTCATCCGGGCGCTGCGTGCTGGCGTTCGCCGGAACGGGACGGGATCCGATGCAAGGCCTCAGCCGATGGCCGGTCTGGGCGCCATCGACGCGTTCGAGAATGGAACCGTCCACGACGCCTACCGTATCGACTACCTGCGCAGCCATATCGAGCAGATGAAGGAGGCCGTCATCGATGGGGTGGAGCTCATCGGTTACACTATCTGGGGATTCATCGATCTGGTCTCATGCGGCTCGATGGAGATGAAGAAGCGCTACGGCCTCATCTACGTCGATCTGGATGACGAGGGCCACGGCAGCGGAGAACGCTACCGCAAGGACTCGTTCGCGTGGTACCAGAAGTGCATCGCAACGAACGGCGAGGACCTAGCATAGGGACCGAGCGGGATCGGGCTCGGATGCGGGGCGCGCCTGATGGTCGGCGCGCCCCGCTTCGTTTCAGGGAGGCGGCCCATGGGGGACGACGAGCACAAGGTGCGCCGCGACACGGGCGCTGCGGACACGAGGGAGCAGGCGGCGTTCGATACCGCCGAGGCCGTGCGCGACGGCATGGCGGGCGCTCGCCGCGAGCTGCTGCGCGAGGGACGTGCGATGATCTCGCCGGCACACCTCAGAGATGTCGTGGAGAGCGTCGACCTCAAAGCCGAGCTGGAACGTCTGCGCCGCCTGCGTCGCGTGACGTTCGTGCGGCGCCTGTGGACCGGCGTCTCCGTCGTGGCCTCCGCCCTCCTGCAGGCCTATGCCATCTCGGCGTTCGTGAGGCCGGCGGGTCTGCTCTCCAGCGGGTTCACGGGAATCGCCCTGCTCATCGAGCGCGTGGGCGCGCTCGCGGGGCTGTGGCTGCCTGCGTCGGCGGGCATGGTGGCTCTCAACATCCCCGTGGCGCTCATCTGCTGGCGGAGCATCAGCCGGCGCTTCGTGGTGTTCTCGCTCGCCCAGGTGGCGCTCTCATCGTTCTTCTTGCAGGTGGTGCCGTTTCATTCCATCCTGGACGACCACATGCTGCAGGTGGTGTTCGGGGGCTTCCTCTACGGGTTCTCGGTGGCGATCGCCCTGCGCGCGGGCGCCTCGACCGCGGGGACCGACTTCATCTCGCTCATGGTCTCCAACCGCACCGGCAAGAGTATCTGGGGCATCATCTTCGCGGCCAACTGCGTGGTGCTCGGGATCTTCGGGGCGCTGTTCGGCTGGGAGGCCGCAGCCTATTCGATCGTCTTCCAGTTCATCTCCACTAAGACCATCGAGACCTTCTACCATCGCTACGACCGCTTGACGCTGCAGATCACGACGCGCCGGCCCGACGAGGTGCTCGCCGCCTACCACCGAGCGTTTCGGCACGGATCGTCGTGCGTGGAGGCGACCGGCGGCTACAGCCGCGAGCCGTACTGGGTGATCACGACGGTGGTGTCCTCCTATGAGCTCGACGACATCCTGCACACCGTACGCGCGAGCGACGAGCACGCCGTGGTGAACGCCCTCAGGACCGAGCAGTTCTTCGGCGGGTTCTATCGCGGGCCGCTTGACGCGTGAGGCGTCGCGCGCCACCGAGTTCTACCGTTGCCTTTCGTTGGGGAGGGGCGAGTCCAGCGTCGCCTGCGGAGCCACGCCTGCCCATGGGCGCCATGGTGCCGCTGTGCGCGCCGGGGTCCCACTTCCGGGGGCGCATCGCGGGCTGGACATCGCAACGCCCGTTACCTGAGGAGCCAGTCGATGAGGCTCAATTGCTCGATGCCGTTGTGGTCGCTCGTCCCAATGCGGTCTCTCGGCAAGCATTACCTGGTGGCGTTCCCTCGACAAGCGCGGTACCCGGGCACCGTCGTTCGGCTGCCGTGCGCAACCTTGGATAAATGGGTACACGTCTGTAGTATTATACGGTTGCTTGAACCGGCGCATCCGCGCGGTGTATCTCGCGCCGCGCCTCCCGATAGGAAGGAACTCTCCATGGCAGTGAACGAAGAACTCCTGGTCAAGGTGCTCGACCAGATTCGCCCCAACCTCCAGGCCGATGGCGGCGACATGGTGTACCACAGCGTCGACGAGGACGGCGTGGTCTCGCTCGAGCTCACCGGTCACTGCGCCGGCTGCCCCATGAGTCAGCTGACGCTCTCGATGGGCATCGAGCGCATCCTGAAGGAGAACGTCCCGGGCGTGACGCGCGTGGTCGCGGTCAACGATCTGGCCGGCGGCGACATGAGCGACATGTTCGACGAGTACACGCCGTTCTAAGCGGCGCGGCGGACACGACGGATGGGCGGCGACGCGGGCGGGATGCGCTCGCGTCGCCGCTTGCCATACGGCGCCCGCACGGCGCCGGAGAAGGAGGACAGGTGCTCAACGATCTCTACCACGCGCTCGATCCGGTGGCGTTCTCGGCCGGGCCCATCACCATCTACTGGTACGGCCTCGCCTACGTGGTGGGCGCCGCCATCACGGGGCTCGTCATGTACCGCACGCAGAAGCGCTGGGGCCTCAACATCTCGGCCGACGACCTCATGATGGTGGTCTTCGGGGTGGTGTTCGGCCTCATCATCGGCGCGCGCCTGTTCTACGTGGTGTTCTACGGCGACGGCTACTACTGGGAGCACCCGCTGGAGATCCTCATGACCAACCACGGCGGCATGAGCTTCCACGGAGGGCTCGTGGGCGGCATCATCGGCGGCGCCATTGCGTGCCGCGTCATGCGCCTCGCGCCCATGACCATAGCCGACCTCGCCGTGGTGGGGGCGCCGCTGGCGCTGTGCCTGGGGCGCTGCGCCAACTTCGTCAACGGGGAGCTGTGGGGCAAGCCCACCGACCTGCCGTGGGGCGTGGTGTTCGGCGGCGCGGCGGGCGATGTGCCGCGTCATCCCTCCCAGCTCTACGAGGCGGCGCTCGAGGGCATCGTGCTCTTCCTGGTGCTCTACCTTCTGAGCCGCAAGAAGCCGACGCCGCCGCAGGGGACGTTTCTGGGCGTCTTCCTCATCGGCTACGGCCTCGCGCGCATCGCGGTCGAGTTCGTGCGCGTGCCCGACGCGCAGCTCGGCTACCTCTTGGGCGGGGTCGTCACCATGGGGCAGATCCTGTCGCTGCCGCTCGTGGTCGCGGGCGTCGTCATCCTTGTCGTCGCCGGGCGCCTCAAGCGCCCGCAGCGCGACTACACCGGCAGCCGCGCCGCGGCGTAGCGGCGATCGGGCGCCCGGCGCCGTGCGGATTGCATGGCCTGCGCGAAAAGACTTTATCCCGCAGCGCAATCGGTATATCATTGCAAAGTTCATGAACCTATGATGCTGGATGCGGCACGCGCCCCGTCCGGCTCGTATCGGATAGAAGGGGTCTCGCATGTCCGGACATTCCAAATGGGCAACCACCAAGCACCGCAAGGGCGCGCAGGACGCCAAGCGCTCGGCACTGTTCTCCAAGCTCTCGCGCAACATCACCGTCGCCGCCCGCCTGGGCAACGACCCCAACCCCGACAACAACGCCTCGCTCGCCGCGGCCGTGGCCAAGGCCAAGGCGCAGTCGATGCCCAAGGACAAGATCAAGAGCGCCATCGACAAGGCGTTCGGCGCCGGCGCCGACGCCGCCGTCTACGAGAACATCGTCTACGAGGGCTACGGTCCGGCGGGCGTGGCCGTCTACGTCGAGTGCCTGACCGACAACCGCAACCGCACCGCGGCCGACGTTCGCTCCGCCTTCAGCCACTCCGGCGGCAGCCTCGGCACCACCGGCTCGGTGGCGTTCCAGTTCGAGCGCAAGGGCCAGATCGTCATCGCCAAGCAGATCGTCGACCCCAACGACAAGAAAGAGAACCTGATGGCCAACGGCGCCGCGGGTGATGAGGACGAGTTCATGATGGCCGTGGCCGAGGCCGGCGGCGAGGACTACGAGGACGCCGGCGACGAGTGGATCGTGTGGACCAACCCCGGCGAGCTCATGGCCGTCTCCAAGGGCATCGAGGATCAGGGCATCGAGGTCAAGGGCTCCGAGCTCACCATGGTCCCGACCACCCCGACGGCCGTTTCCGGCGCCGACGCCAAGAAGGTCCAGCGCCTGATCGACCGCCTGGAGGAGCTCGACGACGTCCAGGACGTCTACCACACCATGGACATGACCGACGAGGTCATCGCCGCCCTCGAGGAGGAGTAGCGCCGCGGCGCCCCGGGTCCTGCGGCCCGCGCAGGGCGCCATCGAGATGCTATGCAGTCGCTTGAAGCCGGGCTCGCGCACGTTCGCGCGGGCCCGGCTTCGCGTATAATCGTGCGAACGGCCCCGTGCGGGCCGCAGCCGGCATGACGGATGAGGAGGAACGATCCCGTGCGCGTCCTGAAGAAGATCTGCGCCCTCGTCTACCTGGTCGCGTCCCTCGCGATCATGGGGTGCGTCGCTGGCTTGATCTACCCGTCAACTACCGCGCGCGTCATGGGCCTGCTCGAGCACGCCCCGGTGCGGGTTGCTCTGCTGGTGAGCCTCGCGGTCGTGGCGATCGGGGTGCTCGTGTCCGTCATCCGCGCGTTCGTGGCGCGCCGCGAGCCCGATGCGGTGTACGCGGACGGCAACCCCGACATCCAGGTGAGTTCCGCCGCGCTCGTCTCGTGCGCGCGGGCCGCCGCCCAGGGGGCGGACATCATGGTGGAGCACGTGACCTGCCGCATCGCCGGTGCGGACCGCGCGCGGGCGCAGCTCACCATCGAGGCCATCGCCTTCACGCAGACGGGCCTCAAGCAGCTGGCCGGACATGTCGAGGCGCGCGTGCGCGACGCCTGCGAGACGATGCTCGGCTGCCCGGGCGTCTCGGTGCGCGTGCGGTTTCTGCCCAGCAAGACCACGGTGATCCAAGGAGGAGCCTCGTGAGCGTTCGCAAAGATGATGCCGCCGCTCAGGCGGCGAAGGCACCCAAGCTATCCATCGAGACCGAATCCGCCGAGAGCGATGATCGGCGGGAGGCGTCCACCGGCGAGCGCATCGGTGCCGCCTGGGACGCCGCGGCGGGGGCGGTGCACGATGCCGCCGCTTCGCAGGACGCCCGCGCCGCCGTCGGGTTCGTCAAGGGGCTCGGCTCCACGGCCTGGAGCTATGCCCGCAGCCATCCCTTCACCGTCGCCTACGGCACCGTCGGGCTCGTGCTGGCGCTGCTCATCCTCATCATCGGCCTGTGGGACACCATCGTCATCGCGGTCTTTGTGATGGTGGGCGCCATGATCGGGCAGATCCGCGACGGCGACAACGGCATCGTCAACTTCTTCCGACGCCTGTTCGGCGACCGGGGCTAGCGGGTACAACAACGGGGTGCGCGGCGCCGTGCGCGCCGCAACCGACGAGAGAGGATGCACCATGGCAGAGGATACGCTGAACGAGCAGGTCGCCGAGGAAGGCGTCGAGAAGCCCGCCGAGGCGGTCGATGAGGCTCCCGCCGCTCCCGCCGAGGAGGAGGCCTACGACGAGGATGAGTACGAGGACACCGAGGACTCGCTCACCTATTCCAACGGCGTGATCGAGAAGATCGTGGCCATGGCCACGCGCGAGGTGCCCCACGTGCTCGGCATGAAGGGCAACCTCATCCACTTCGTCCAGGAGACGCTCGGCGCCAAGGACCTCACCAAGGGTGTCTCGGTGGAGGTGACCGACGACAACCGCGTGGTGGTGAACATCTCGGTCATCATCGAGTACGGCTGCTACGCTCCGGCCATCTTCGAGGACGTGAAGAAGCGCGTCACCGAGCGCCTGACCGAGATGACGGGCCTGGAGATCGCCGGCATCAACCTGCGCATCGAGGACGTGGTGACGCTCGAGGCCTACAACGAGAGCAAGAAGCGCTACGTCGACAGCCAGAAGAAGGACGAGGCGGCCGAGTAGCCCCGTCGCTTCGCGACGCTCGGGCCGGTTAAATGTGCCCAAATCGGCGACCATGTACAAGACGCCCTGGCCGCGCCATCAAAAGCGCAGGTCAGGGCGTTGTCTGTTTGCGGTCTCCGCTGGCGGGCGCGCGTGCGGCACATTTGACCTCGGTGAGCTGGGGCCGCTGCCTGCGCGCAGGGGCCATCCGGCGTAACCAAGCTCTAACATTCACGGGTTGCGTCCGCCCCCGCGCGCTGCTACCCTAAACACCATGATTACGATTTCCGCACATATCACGATGATGATGGTCATGCAGATGCCCTCGCCCGGGCACTTTGTCATGCCGCGCGAGATCGCGGGCAGGTAAAGACCGGGCGCCTCCTTCGCGGTCTTCGGCAGAAGGCCGCGCCCTCATGTGAGACCACCTCATCGAGCGGAGTTTTTCCCGTGATTGAAATCAAGAACCTCACCAAGACCTACGCGGCAGCCGCGGGCGCGCCCCATGCGCTCGACGATGTCTCGCTCACCATCGCCGACGGCGATATCACGGGCATCATCGGCATGAGCGGCGCCGGCAAGTCGACGTTGGTGCGCTGCATCAACCTGCTTGAGAAGCCGACCTCCGGGCAGATCATCGTCGATGGGCAGGACGTGACCGGTCTATCCGGCGCCGCGCTGCGCAGCTACCGGCGGCGTGTGGCCATGATCTTCCAGAACTTCGGCCTGCTCGCGCAGAAGACGGTGCTCGCCAACGTGTGCTTCCCTTACAAGGCGGCCACCGGGCGCATCACGCCGGCCAACCGCGAGCGCGCCCTCGAGCTGCTCGACATGGTGGGCCTGCGCGAGAAGGCCCAGGCCTATCCCGCGCAGCTCTCCGGTGGACAGCAGCAGCGCGTGGCGATCGCGCGGGCGCTGGCGTGCGAGCCGGAGTACATCCTGTGCGACGAGGCGACGAGCGCCCTCGATCCGGCGAGCACCAACACGATCCTCAAGCTCCTGCGCGAGATCAACCGCGAGACGGGCGTCACCGTCATCGTCATCACGCACTCGATGAGCGTGGTCGAGAAGATCTGCAAGAACGTGGCGGTGCTGGAGCATGGCCGCGTGGTCGAGCAGGGGAGCGTGGAGCGGGTGTTCGCCGATCCGCGCTCGCATGCCGCCCAGGTGCTGCTGGAAAGGGTTGATTGGGATGCTTGATGCCTTCGCCGCCTTCTGCGCCGAGTACGGCGGGCTGCTCGTGGAGGGCACCGGCAGCACCATCGTGATGATGCTCGTCCCCACCGCGATCTCCTATGTGATCGGCCTGGTGCTCGGCGTGGTGCTCTATCTCACGGCGCCCGGGTCGCTGCGCCCGCTGCGGGCCCTCAACGCGGTGCTCGGGTGGATCGTGAACATCATGCGCTCGTTCCCGTTCATCGTGCTCATGGTGTTCATCATCCCCTTCACGCGCCTCGTCATGGGCACGGGTTCGGGGATCCTCGGCACCATCCCGCCGCTCGTGCTCTCCGCATCACCCTTCATCGCGCGCATGGTCGAGCAGTCGCTCGCCGAGGTCCCGCGCGAGAGCGTCGAGGCCGTGGAGGCCTGCGGCGCCTCGGTGCCGCGCATCGTGTTCTCGGCGCTTCTGCCCGAGGCGCTGCCCTCGATCGTGCGCGGCGTGGCCGTGGTCCTCATCTCGGTGCTCGGCTACACGGCCATGGCGGGCGCCATCGGCGCGGGCGGTCTGGGTGACATCGCCATCCGCTACGGCTACTACCGCTACCAGTCCGACGTCATGATCGCGGCCGTCATCATCCTCATCGCCCTCGTCCAGCTCATCCAGAGCGCGTGCGACCTCATCGCGCGCCGCGTCGACCATCGTTTCACCCGCTAGCGGGAGGGGTCGCTCCCTCCCGCCCTCAAGAAAGGATTTTCATCATGTCCAACTTCAGCTTCTCCCGTCGCTCGCTGCTCGCCGCCGCCGGTGCGCTGGCCGCGGTGTCCCTCACGGCCTGCGGGGGCACGTCCTCCAAGCACGAGCACGGCACGATCGTCATCGGCGCCTCGCCGAGCCCGCATGCCGAGATCCTGCGCGATTTCGCCGCGCCGCGCCTCGAGGAGCAGGGCATCACGCTCGACGTGCGCGAGTACACCGACTATATCAAGCCCAACGAGGACACCTCCTCGGGCGACCTCGATGCGAACTACTTCCAGCACATCAACTACCTCGATAACTACAACGAGGAGAACGGCACCGACCTGGTGAACGTCGGAGCCATCCACTACGAGCCGTTCGGGATCTTCCCGGGCAAGTCGAGCGATTTGGAGAACATCGCCGACGGCGCCACGATCTCGGTCCCCAACGACCCCACCAACGAGGGGCGCGCCCTGCTGCTCCTGCAGGACCTGGGCCTCATCACGCTCGATGAGGAGGCCGGCATCACCGCCACGGTGAACGACATCGTCGACAACCCGCACAACCTCGAGATCATCGAGCAGGAGGCGGCCATGCTGCCCTCGACGCTCGCCGACGTGGATTTCGCCATCATCAACGGCAACTACGCCATCGACGCGGGCCTCAAGCTCGAGGACGCCGTGGCGACCGAGAACGCCGACTCCACCGCGATCCGCGAACAGTACGTGAACGTCATCGTCACCCGCCCCGAGCTCGCCGACGACGAGTGCATCGCGGCGCTGGTGGACGTGTTCGCCTCCGATGAGTTCAGCGCGTACCTGTCCGAGGCCTTCGGCGAGAGCGTGCGTGCGGCCCAGTAGCGCGTCGGGTGCGCGAGGGCGGCACGCTTCCGGCGCCAGCCCGCGCGCTACAATGAGGGAGTGCGATGGGGTGCGCGCCTGAAGTCCCGGCCGCGCACCTGTGAACCGGAACAGGGAGGTTCCTATGTTTTGTCCTAAGTGCGGCGCTCAGCAGCCGGACGGCGTGGCGTTCTGCGGGGCGTGCGGTGCCCCGATCGGCGCGGCGGCGCCCGCGGGCGGCACCGGTGTCGCCCCGGCGGGAGCCGCGACAGGAGGCGCCGCGGGCGCACCGGCGGGAGGCGCCTCCCCGTTCGGCGCCGTCGCGGCGCACCCGGCGGCGAGCAACGGGTTCGGCCTGCGCGCCACGGTGATGGTGGTGGGGGCGCTGCTCACCATCATCCTCATGTTCCAGGCGTGGTTCGACTTCCCGGTCATCGGCAAGTACCTCGACCTTGCGATGTCGAGCACGTCCGCCTCGTCGATCGAGTCGGTCGTCACGAGCACGGTGAGCACCTCGGTCAACATGCCGGGCATGTTCGGCGTCTCCAACGCCCTGCGCGGCCTCGTCGACGTGTTCAACCAGCAGGTCTCCTCGTACTCCTCGCTGAGCGACATGGCCGAGTACCAGAGCTTCATCGGCTCGATCAACCTGGCGACCACGGTCATGACGATCATGTTCGTGCTCTGGGTGGTGTGCCTGGTGGGCGTCGTCGCGGGTGCCGGCCTCAAGATGTTCACGGGCAACGACTTCATCCTGTTCGTCGCCTTCGCGGCGACGGCGGTGCTGGCGCTCATCAGCATCATCGTGGGATTCGTGATGAACGGCGCGATCGAGGGCGCCATCACGAGCGCTTCCGGCTACGGGTCCAACCCGCTCGCCGGCCTGGGTGCGATCCTCGCGCCGGCGTTCGGTGCCTACCTCACGCTCATCGTCGCGGGCGCGAGCGCGGTGGGCACGCTCCTCATCAAGGAGTAGCGCGCCATCGGGACGATGCCCCGGGACGATGCGTCCCGATGGCGTCGGCGTGCTGAGGCGCGCGCCGCCTGGAGCGTGATGCGAAGACGGCGGCTGTTCGCGGGAAAGAACCCTCTCCTCTTCCGGATCCGGTGGCGGATGTCGGGGGAGGGGAGGGTTTCTGCATGCGGTACCACGGTGCCGCAGGGCCGGGAGCCGGTTGGGTCGGGTGGTGTGGCAGCGCGGGAGTCGGCCGGGCTCGGTGCGTGGCGGTGCAAGGGCCGGCAAGCTGGCCCGAAGGCCGTGCTGCCGGCAGGCGGCGTTTACACGGCCAGGAAGTCGAGGGCGTACTGCGCCATGAGCATGCTGCCCTTGATGAGGACGCTCTCATCGACCTTGTAGTAGCAGGAGTGCTGGGCGAACGTGGCGCCGATGGCGGGGTTGCGCGTGCCCAGAAACGCCAGCACGCCGGGCACGCGGTGCAGGTACTCGGAGAAGTCCTCCCCCGAGAGCGTGCCGCGGTAGCTGCCCTGGGCCTCCTCGCCGAGCACCTTGACCACGGCGGTGCGGCAGCGCTCGCTCGCCGCAGGGTCGTTCTCCACCTTGAGGTTGGCCACCGTGTAGTCGCTGAGGCGCGCCTCGGCGCCCAGCGCGGCGGCGGTGTGCACCGCGATGCGCTCGATGAGGCGGGGCATCATCTGGTGCGCGCTCTCGCTGTAGGTGCGCACCGTGCCCGCCAGATACGCCGAGCCCGCGATGACGTTGCGCGCGGTGCCGCCCTTGAGCTCGCCCACCGTCACCACGGCCGGCTCGTAGGGGCTGATGTCGCGGCTCACGATCGTCTGCAGGTTGTTCAGGATCTCGGCGGCGGCCACCACGGCGTCGGCGCCCCGCTGCGGCATGGCCCCGTGGCACGAGGTTCCCTCAACGTCGATGCGGAACCAATCGGTGTTGGCCATGCGCGGCCCGGGCTCGCACGAGACGGTGCCCGCATCCACCTCGCTCCAGATGTGCAGGGCGAGCGCGCCGTCGACGCCGTCGGTCGCGCCGGCGGCGATCATCATCTTGGCGCCCTTCCCGTTCTCCTCCGAGGGCTGGAACACCACGCGCACCTCGCCGGCGAGCTCGTCGCGCAGGCTCGCGAGCAGACGCACCGCGCCGAGCATCATGGCGATGTGGCAGTCGTGGCCGCAGGCGTGCATGACGCCCGGGTTCTCGCTCGCGAAGGGCTCCCCGGTGCGCTCGGTGACGGGGAGCGCGTCGATGTCGGCGCGCAGGAGCAGGCGCCGGCGCGGCGTGCCCGAGGCATCATAGGCACCGGGCGCGCCGCCGCGGATGGTGGCGACGAGGCCGGTCTCGAGCGGGCGGGTGAAGGGGATGCCCAGGGCGTCGAGCTCGCGCGCGATGGCCTCGGTGGTGTGGAACTCCTGCAGGCTGAGCTCGGGATGCTGGTGGAAGTACCGGCGCTGCTCGATCACATAGTCCTCGATCTGGGCGCCCAGCTCCTTGATGCGCCGGGTGGCGTCCGCGCCGCGCCTTGTGGGATTGCCATTTGACGCGGGCGCGTCGGGCCGTATCGCTGCGTCGCGGCGCGCAGACGCCGCAGCGGACCCCTCCCCGTTCTCAGCCTCAGCCATCTGCTCCATGTGGATTCTCCCCGTGACTGTAGCGGCCCCCGTTCCATTCCCGGTCGCAGCTGCTGCCTGCTCCGGGGAAGTCGCCCCCGTGATCGCAGCAGCCCTCGTCCCGTTTTCAGCCGCAGTTGCCCGCTTCATGGAGATCCTTTCCCCGTGTTGGTTGCACGTCGCATGCGCGTCGACGAGCCTTGTGTCCGCACGATGGCGGATACTATCCATTGTAGAGGGCGGCATACGCAACGCGGGCGCCCGGCGAGAAGGGAAACACGATGGACGGAATGAACGGCGGACCCTCGATGCGCGACGGGCGGATGGCGGGCTCCGCACCGACGGAGGCGCTCGCGAACGCTCGGCGGACGGCATCCGATTACGCCTCGCTCTCCGCGCAGGAGGCCTTCGACGCCTACGCCGCGTGGTTCGGGCGCACGCGGGCCGCGACCATCGCGATCGCCGTCCTTCTGGGCGCGGCCGCCATCTACTGCGCCTTCCGGGGGTGGACCGCGCCCTACTTCGCCCTGCTGGCGCTCATCATCGCGGTGGGCGTGATGCAGAACGTGCGGATCGGCCGCCGGTTCCAGGGTCTGGAGAAGATTCTCTCCGAGGACTGCGACGCGGCCAAGTACCGCGCGGTGATGGAGCGCTTCGCGGCGCGCTGGCACCGGCGCAGCACGCAGGCGGTCGTGAACCTGGAGCTGGCGTTCTGCGCGTACTCCGCGTGCGACGTGGACGCCGCGCTCGAGCACCTCTCCCGTGCACGCTTTCGCGCCAGGAGCTTCCAGTGGATCCGCTGGCTCGACATCCAGGCCGTCTGTCTGCATGAGAAGGGGGACGCCTCCGGTCGCGACAGGGCCCTGGTCGAGCTGCGTGCCCGCCGAGGCCACTTGCGCGGTGCCGCCGCCGAGCGCGCCGACATGCTGATCCGCGCATTGGAGGTCAGCTTCGTCTCGCACGCGTCGTGGACGCCGGACGCCGCCGCCTTCATGCGCGATATCGTGGCGCGGGCGGAGAACCATCTCAACCGTGTGGAGGCCTGCCTGCTGCTCGCCGAGTACGAGCTCCTCCACGGTTCGCGCGAGCGCGCCCTGCTCTGGCTCGACGAGCGGCTCCTGGTGCCCATGGTGCCGCGCGCCGCGCGGGCGCGCGCCGAGCTGCTGCGGCGCTTGGGTGTGGACGGTGCAGAAAATCTAAGTGCCGGTAATTAAGATTTTTTGCATCACCGTTGTATAAGTCTCGATTCATGGGTACTATTCTCTGCGTACGTAAAGGCATGGATGCCGCGGGCGCCCCGCGCCCGGCAACCAGCGAAGGAGGAATCACCTATGAGTCTCAAGCCGCTTGGAGATCGCATTCTGGTCAAGCCCGATGCCGCTGAGCAGAAGACCGCCTCGGGCCTCTACATCGCCAGCAACGCCCAGGAGAAGCCGCAGCGCGGCGAGGTCGTCGCGGTGGGCGCGGGCAAGCTCAACGATGCCGGCGAGCGCATGCCGATGGACGTCCACGTGGGCGACCGCGTGATCTACGGCAAGTTCGGTGGCAACGAGGTCAAGGTCGACGGCGAGGACTACCTGCTGCTCCGCGCCGACGACATCTACGCCATCGTCGAGTAGCGCGCACGACGCGACCAATCGGGTAACTCATCCTGTCAAGGAGGAACAACATCATGGCTAAAGACATCACCTTCGATACCGCGGCGCGCACCAAGCTCGCCCGCGGCGTGAACAAGCTGGCCGACGCGGTCACCGTCACCATGGGCCCCAAGGGCCGCTACGTGGCGCTCGAGCGCTCCTACGGCGCTCCCACCATCACCAACGACGGCGTCTCCGTCGCCAAGGAGATCGAGCTCGAGGACAAGATCGAGAACATGGGCGCCCAGCTGGTGAAGGAGGTCGCCACCAAGACCAACGACACCGTGGGTGACGGCACCACCACCGCCACGCTGCTGGCGCAGGTCATCGTCAACGACGGCCTCAAGAACGTGGCCGCTGGCGCCAACCCGCTGGCCATCCGCCGCGGCATCGACAAGGCCGTCCGCGCCGCCGTCGACGCCATGAAGGAGCAGGCTCAGCCCGTTGAGACCAAGGAGCAGATCGCTTCGGTCGGCACCATCTCGGCCGGCGACCCCAACGTGGGTGCCAAGATCTCCGACGCCATGGACGTCGTGGGCAAGGACGGCGTCATCACCGTCGAGGACGGCCAGACCTTCGACATCGAGATTGACACCGTCGAGGGCATGCAGTTCGACAAGGGCTACGTCTCCGCGTACTTCGTGACCGACAACGATCGTATGGAGTGCTCGCTCAAGGATCCCTACATCCTCATCACCGACCAGAAGATCTCCAACGTGCAGGACATCATGCCCGTGCTCGAGGCCGTGAGCCGCGCCGGCAAGAGCCTGCTCATCATCGCCGAGGACATCGAGGGTGAGGCCCTGCCCACGCTCGTGCTCAACAAGATCCGTGGCGCTCTCAGCGTCTGCGCCGTCAAGGCCCCGGGCTACGGCGACCGCCGCAAGCGCATGCTCGAGGACATCGCCACCCTCACCGGCGGCCAGGCCGCGCTCGACGAGCTGGGCATCAAGATCGCCGACATCACGGCTGACATGCTCGGCACCGCCAAGACCGTGACCGTCACCAAGGACAACACCACCATCGTGGGCGGCGCAGGCACCAAGGAGGCCATCGAGGCCCGCGTGGCGCAGATCAAGGCCGAGCTGGAGCACACCGATTCCGAGTTCGACCGCGAGAAGCTCCAGGAGCGTCTGGCCAAGCTCTCCGGTGGCGTGGCCGTCATCAAGGTGGGCGCTGCCACCGAGTCCGAGCTCAAGGAGATCAAGCATCGCGTCGAGGACGCCCTGCAGGCGACCCGTGCCGCGGTCGAGGAGGGCATCGTCGCCGGCGGCGGCGTGGCCTTCATGGACGCCGCGCCTGCGCTCGACAAGATCGAGGTCTCCGATCCCGAGGAGCAGATCGGCATCGACATCGTCAAGAAGGCGCTGAACGCGCCCGTGGCAACCATCGCCAAGAACGCCGGCTACGAGGGTGCCGTCGTGGTGGACAAGGTCGCCGGCCTGCCGGCTGGCCAGGGCCTAAACTCCGCCACCGGTGAGTGGGGCGACATGATCGAGATGGGCGTGCTCGACCCGGTCAAGGTCACCCGCACCACGCTGCAGAACGCCGCCTCCGTGGCCAGCCTCATCCTCATCACCGAGGCCACCGTCACCGACGTGCCGAAGAACACGCAGCTTGAGGATGCCATCGCGGCTGCTACCGCCAACCAGCAGGGTGGCGGCATGTACTAAGGCGCGCAGGCCTTAAAGCTCCGTCCGGGAGGCCCCGGAGGGTTCCGTGGCAAACGTCCTCGGCGCTGAAGCGCCTGCGGATTGTTTACCCCGGAAGCCCTCCGGGGCCTCCCTGCGTTTAAGCCCCGCGCACAGGGCGGATAAAGGTTGGTGCGCTCGCGGATTGCCCCCGGTTCCGTGCCACGTCGCGCCGGAGCATCTGTTGCGCCCGTGTGTCCGGGCCGTGGGGTGCGACCGCCCGGGCTGCTTGCCGTACAATAGAGCGTCAGGCGGCGACCACGGGGAGGCAGCATGGCGCAGAGCCACGATCTACTCGACGACATCATCGACATCAGCAAGGGTCTGAGCAGCTTGAAGGACCCGTTGGGCGGCGTGACCGACTCGCTTCTGGGGACGGCCACGGGCGCCCCGGTGAAGGAGTGGAACCCCGCCGACTACAAGGAGCGGCCGCGTGCCAACACGCTGCCGTGCCTGGCCTGCAAGTCCGAGAAGAGCACCTGCCGTCGCTGCGAGCAGGCCTGCCCGGTGCACGCCATCGAGGTGGACGACGGCGAGATCAACATCCTCGACAGCTGCCGCAAGTGCGGCCTGTGCGTGCCGGTATGCCCCACCGAGGCGTTCGTCTCGCCGCGCCTGGCGCCCAAGAAGCTCTACGACGCCATCGCGGCGGCCGCGGCGGCGCACAACACCGCCTACGTCACCTGCACCCGCGCCCTGAAGCGCCTCCCGCGCGAGAACGAGGTGGTCATCGCCTGCGTGGGCGACGTGACCGCCGAGACCTGGTTCTCCATCATGGCCGACTATCCCAACGTGAGCGTCTACCTGCCGCTCGGCATCTGCGACAAGTGCCGCAACACCGGCGGCGAGGACATGATGGGAGAGGCCATCGCCACGGCCGAGGAGTGGGCCGGCACCGGCATGGGGCTCGAGGTGGACGCCTCCGCGCTCAAGTGCGAGAAGCGCCGCGAGTTCGAGCGCAAGGAGTTCATCGACAACATCAAGCGCACCACGGGGCTCGCGGTCTCCAAGTTCAACCCGGCTGCGGCAGCCGTCGCCACGGTGAGCCAGCGCCTGAAGGAGCACACGAGCCGTATCACGGCGCTCGAGCGCACGCTCTCCCAGGCGACGGGCACCACGTCGCAGAAGCGCCGCCGCATTCTCACGCAGGGACGCCAACTCATGCTCTCGACGCTGCAGGCGCATCCCAAGCTCGCGAAGAACATCCGCGTGAGCACGCCGGAATGCGACTTCTCCAAGTGCACCATGTGCGGGGACTGCGTGCGCGCCTGCCCGCTCTACGCCTGTGATCTGGTGGGGGCGGGGCGCTTCACCGTGGAGGCGACCTACTGCGTGGGCTGCGGCCTGTGCGCCGAGGTCTGCCCCGAGCACGCGCTGCATCTGGTCGAGCACGACGCGTCCGACCTGGTGGTACCCGATGCCGAGGCCGAGAAGCGCGCCGTCGAGGCGGCCCGGGCGCGGGCGGATGCGGCCAAGGCGAAGGCCGAGGCCAAGAAGAAGCTCGACGCCGTGCTCGACCGCGTGGAGAAGCTGGCCGATGAGTGAGCCCTCGCCCCGTCTGGCGCGTCCCGGGGACGCGTCCGGCGGCCGCATGCAGGGGACCTCGGAGCGGGGCGTCGCGGGGCGCGCGGACATGTTGGGGCGCTTCGCGCGCGAGTGCGCCTCGCTCGTCGCGGTCGTGGGCGCGGCGGCGCTGGTGCTCGCCCTTCTGGGGATCGGCTGTCCCATCAAGTTCGCCACGGGCGTCTCGTGCCCTGGATGCGGTATGACGCGCGCCTGGCTGGAGGCGTTGCAGCTCCACTTCGACCGGGCGTTCGCCTACCACCCCCTGTTCTGGCTCGTGCCGCTGGTGATCGCCGCGGCGGTGGCGCACGGGTTGGCGACGCGCCGCGCGGTGCGGTGGGCGTGCACGGCGCTCATGGCGGCGGGCCTGGTCGCGTGTATCGCGCTCTGGGCGTGGCGCCTGGCGACGCCGCACGACCTCGCCCTGCTTGTGGACGCGGCGGGGGAGGGCGACGTGGTCAACGTGGCGTCTCCTGGCTGGTTGGGGACGCTGCGCGCCCTGCGCGCGGCCCTGGGACTCTGATTGTTTCAAGCCGTCGCCGCGCCGCGCATCGCTTGACAGGCTTCGAGCGTCTTACTAATGTGGAGACGCTATGAAGGATGGATCGCGAAGCTTGGGGGCTTGCCATGTTTTGTCCTAATTGCGGAAACCAGATAGCCGATGGCACCCAGTTCTGCAACAAGTGCGGAACGCGTCTTGCCGGCGCGGCGCCCGCGGGAGGTGCGGCGCAGCAGAGTTACGCGCCGCAGACGCCCGTCACCCCGCAGCAGCCGCCGCAGGAGACCTGGTCGACCGGACCCATACAGTCCGGCTCCCTGGGGCCCAAGTCGCCGGTCAAGACCGACCGCAGCCTCATCGCCTACATCGTGCTCTCGATCGTGACCTGCGGCTTCTACGGGTACTGGTTCGTGTACTCCATCGCGCGCGACCTCAACATGATGTGCGACGGCGATGGCGAGAAGACGGGGGGGCTGGCCGCTTACATCCTGTTGTCGTTCTTCACGTGCGGCATCTACAACCTGTGGTGGCTGTACAAGATCGGCAACCGCCTGCAGCGCAACGCGCCGCGCTACGGCCTCATGTTCCAGGAGAACGGCACCACGGTGCTCATGTGGGACATCTTCGGCATCGTGCTGTGCTTCATCGGCCCGTTCGTCGCGATGCACATCGTCATCAAGAACACCAACGCGCTCGCGGTAGCGTACAACGCGCGTACGTTCGGCGGCAGCGGGTTCAACTACTAGGGTCCTGTCGGTGCCGCCGGAGCGCGGGCGCGCCCGCGGCGGCTGCCGTATAATACCTACCGAATGCGTACGGGTGGGGCGGCGTCGCCTTTGGTGCGGCGCCGCCCTTTTGTGAGAAAGGAAGCCCTCGTGGCGCTATCCATCGGAATCGTCGGCCTGCCCAACGTGGGAAAGTCCACGCTCTTCACCGCGCTCACCAAGAAGGGCGGACTTGCGGCCAACTATCCCTTCGCCACCATCGATCCCAACGTGGGCGTGGTGAACGTGCCCGACGACCGCCTTCAGGCGCTGGCCGATATCGTGCATCCGGGCCGCATCGTGCCCGCAACGGTCGAGTTCGTGGATATCGCGGGCCTGGTCAAGGGCGCCAACGAGGGGGAGGGCCTGGGCAACCAGTTCCTCGCCAACATCCGCGAGACCGATGCCATCTGCGAGGTGGTGCGCTACTTCAAGGATCCCAACGTCATGCGCGAGGTGGGGCGCGTGGGCGCGTTCGTCGATCCGGCAGCCGACGCCGACACCATCATGACCGAGCTGATTCTGGCCGACATGGGCTCGCTCGAGAAGCAGCTGCCCAAGCTGGAGAAGGAGGCCAAGCGCGACCGCGAGCTGGCGCCCAAGTTCGAGGTGGCGCGCCGCCTGCTGGCGTGGCTGAACGAGGGCAACCGCGCGGCCACCATGGAGATGACGCCCGAGGAGCGCGCTGCCGCCAAGGGGCTGTTCCTGCTCACCATGAAGCCGATCCTCTACGTCGCGAACGTGGACGAGGACATGTTGGGCGAGGAGCTCGCGCCCATCGACGGCGTGGCGCCGATCCCCATCTGCGCCAAGGTCGAGGCCGAGCTCTCGGAGCTCGACCCCGAGGAGGCTGCCGAGTATCTGGAGACGCTGGGACTCGAGCGCCCCGGCCTGGAGGTGCTCGCCCGCGCTGCCTACCGCCTGCTGGGGCTCCAGTCGTTCTTCACAGCCGGCGAGATGGAGGTCAAGGCGTGGACGGTACGCGCCGGTGCCACCGCTCCGCAGGCCGCCGGCGTCATCCACTCCGATTTCGAACGCGGGTTCATCAAGGCCGAGGTCATCGCCTACGACGACTACATCGAGCTCGGGGGCGAGCAGGGCGCCCGCGCGGCCGGCAAGCTGCGCATGGAGGGCAAGGACTACGTCATGGCCGACGGCGACGTGGTGCACTTCCGCTTCAACGTGTAGGCTGAGGCGGCGTCCCCCGGCGCCCGATCGGCTGCCGTGGGACGCGCCACCCCTTGAATTGCTGCTTATCGTGTTCGGTCCGCCCATTCGATGGGAGGCCGCTGCTGCTGCGCGATGGGAACCCCTCCCTTCCAGCAGGACGCGCTCGGCTTCCCGTCCAAGGGGGAGGCGGTATCGGCATGGCGGTCACGGCGCCGCGTGCGGCCCCGTGATTCCAGGGCCGGGCGGCCGGGCGTCGGGTGCGGGGCGGGCGGCGCTCCGCAGGGGTTGTTCGGATCGACGGCGCCTGGACGATGCGGCTTGGGCAGGATGTTGGCAGGGGATGACGCGCAGTTTTCGCCCCAGCATCGTGTAGATTTAAATAACACCCTACATGCACTGCAGCTGAACTGCGAATTCTGATATCTTTCATTCCATAAAGCAACTGTGCTCATTACGTCGGACGTAGCCTATAGTTTACGTCCCTACCTGCGCGATTCTGCACACTCGGGCTATGGAAGAGCGGATTGAACAGACGGTCGGCCGGCGCGTGCGCGAGCTGCGCCAGCAGGAGGGACTCACCAAGACCGAGTTCTGCTTGATGGTGAACATCAGCCGCCCCTACCTCAACCGCATCGAGACGGGACAAGCCAATATCACCCTGCGCCAGCTGGACCGCTTGGCGGCGGGTCTCGACGTGCATCCGGCGGAGCTGCTGCGCTAGAATTCCGGCGTCCAGACGGCGCCCGCGCTCGCGCGCCGCAGGGGGAGATTCCCCCTGCTCGTTGCTGCTGCCCGGGAAGACGATGGGGGAGGGGCCGTCGGGTCGGCAGCGTCCTCACGCGGGGTTCGCCCCGCCTTGGTTACGCGATGGCGGTGCGGTCGAAGTTGATGGGACGGTAGAACAGCCGCTCGACGGCCTCGGCGTCGCGCGCCTGGCCGAGCACCCACATGGTCTTGGCCACGAGCGCCTCGGTGGTCATGTCGTCGCCGCGCAGGATCCCCGGATGGTCGGCGTAGGCGCGGCCCACCTCGTACACCCCCAGATCGAGCCCCTCCTCGGGCACCTGCGTCGTCATGACGACGATGCGGCCCGAATCGACCCAATCGAAGATGGCCTCCTTGAACGAGCGGTCGTCGCCGAGGTAGTCGGGCACGCCGCCCAGGCCGAACGTCTCCAGGATGATGCCGTCGTACTCGCTCTTGAGGGTCTCGAACAGGTGCGGGCTCAGGCCCGGCGTCAGCTTGAGCACCGCCACGCACGGATCGAGGTCGCGGTACCAGCGCGTGGTGGCGGCCGGCAGGCTGCTCGGCGCGGCCAGGGAGCCGCTGCGCAGGATGCGGTCGTTGCGGATGTAGGCGAGCGGGGGGTAGTTCACGCTGATGAAGGCGTTGGTGCTCAGCGTGCGCTGCTTGCGCGCGCGGGTGCCGGCGATGGCCAGCCCGCCGAAGACGATGGCCACGTCGCGCGAGCGGTCGTCGGTGAGCCAGAGCATGCTCTGGTAGACGTTGAGCTTGGCGTCGGTGAACGAGCTCGTCATGGGGCGCTGCGAACCGGTGAGGGCGATGGGCTTGGGGCTGTCCTGGATGAGGTAGGAGAGCGCCGCCGCGGTGTAGGCCATGGTGTCGGTGCCGTGCAGGACCAGAAAGCCGTCGTGGGTGTTGTACTCTGCGGCGATGACGTCGCGGATGCACAGCCAGTCGGCGGGCTGCATGTTGGTGCTGTCGATGTTCATCGGCTGGACGATGTCCCAGGTGCAGAGGCCCTGGATCTCGGGCACGTAGGCGGCGAGCTCCTCGCCCGAGAGGGCTGGCGAGAGGCCGTTGCCGTCCTCGGTCGAGGCGATGGTGCCGCCCGTCGCGATGATGAGTATGTGCTTCATGCGCTTCCCCTCGTGCGCTCCTCCGCGCGGCCCGCTCGTCCGCATGCGGATGCCGTCATGCCTGCCGTTGCACCGGCCGGACTTTCCCGGCGGTACTCATGCCGCGCGGCGCGCGTTTCCGTGCAGGTGCCGTGTCGTTTGCCTGCTGTTCATTGTACGGCATCCGCCGCCCTGTCCGGCGCCCTGCACGGCGGCTGTGGACTTCCCGTGAGGTCCATCTCGCGGTGCCTGCGCATGCGCCGTCGGACGGATGCGGCCCGGAATCCATCGCGGCCGCGCCCCACGGAGCCTGCAGGGTGCCGCCCACCCCGTGCCGCGCGGCGTCGTTGGCAGGATGTGCGGGGTTCGTCCCGCTGCCGTCCTCGTCTCGCCGTTCCGCCTGGGCTCGGGCCCCCGGGTATCCTCGCGTGCGCGCAGCATCTGACTCGGCGCCCCCGGCCCTGTTGCTCTCGTGCATGCGGCAAAACGCCCGCTGACAGGCGGCGCGGGCGTGTATGATAGGGGAGTTCGAGAGCGCATCCGCGCAGGATGCAGACGAGAGGAGACCCATGTCGCAGAACAACGCCGCTGCAACCGAGCAGAAGGTGCTCGTTTTCGATTTCGGCGCGCAGTACGGCCAGCTCATTGCCCGCCGCGTGCGCGACCTGCACGTGTACTCCGAGATCGTTCCGTGCGACATCACCGCCGACGAGGTCCGTGCGATGGAGCCCGCGGCGCTCATCCTCTCGGGCGGCCCGGCGAGCGTCTACGCCGAGGACGCGCCCTCCATCGATCCGGCGATCTTCGATTTGGGTCTGCCCGTGCTCGGCTTTTGCTACGGGCACCAGATCATGGCCGTGACGCTCGGCGGCGAGGTCGCCCACAGCGAGGTGGGCGAGTACGGCCCGGCGACGCTTGCCTGCGACAACGGCTCGGCGCTCTTCGAGGGCACGCCGATGGAGCAGACCGTGTGGATGAGCCATCGTGACGCCGTGAGCCGGGTGCCCGAGGGCTTCGTGGTCACCGCGCGCACCGAGGTGTGCCCCGTCGCCGCCATGGCGTGCCCCGAGCGCAAGCTCTATTCGACGCAGTTCCACCCCGAGGTACGCCACACCGCCTGCGGCCAGAAGATCCTCTCCAACTTCCTGTTCGACATCTGCGGTCTCGAGCCCACCTGGACCATGGACAACCTCGTGGAGCAGAAGGTCGCCGAGATCCGCGATGCCGTGGGCGATTCCCGCGTGATCCTGGCGCTCTCGGGCGGCGTGGACTCGAGCGTGGTGGCGGCGCTCGGCGCGCGCGCCATCGGACGCCAGATGACCTGCGTGTTCATCAACCACGGCCTGCTGCGCAAGGGCGAGCCCGAGCAGGTCGAGGAGGTCTTCACCAAGCAGTTCGACGTCGACTTCATCCACGTGCACGCCGAGGAGCGCTACGCCGCACTGCTCGCGGGCGTGACCGATCCGGAGGAGAAGCGCCGGATCATCGGCACGCAGTTCTGGAAGGAGTTCTTCGCCGTCGCCCAGCAGCTGGAGGAGGACGGGCGCCCCGTGCAGTTCCTCGCGCAGGGGACCATCTACCCCGACATCATCGAGAGCGGCGCGCGCAAGACGGGCGGCAAGGCCAGCACGATCAAGAGCCATCACAACCTGATCCCGTTCCCCGAAGGCGTGCATTTCGATCTGATCGAGCCCTTGGACCACTTCTTCAAGGACGAGGTGCGCGCGCTCGGCACCGCGCTGGGGCTGCCCGACCACATCGTGCACCGCCAGCCGTTCCCGGGTCCGGGCCTGGCCATCCGCATCATCGGTGACGTGACGCCCGAGAAGCTCGAGATCCTCAAGAATGCCGACGCGATCGTGCGCGAGGAGCTCGATGCCTACAACGAGCACATGTACGAGCTCAGCGGCGAGCGCAACGGCGAGCATGCGCGCGAGACGGCAGGCGGCCCGGAGATCGAGCGCGCCGTGTGGCAGTACTTCGCGGTGCTGCCCGACATCAAGAGCGTGGGCGTGATGGGCGACGAGCGCACCTACCAGCGCCCCATCATCCTGCGTGCCGTCGAGTCGAGTGACGCGATGACCGCCGACTGGGCGAAGCTGCCCTACGAGGTGCTCGCGCGTATCAGCGGACGCATCGTGGCCGAGGTCCCGGGCGTGAACCGCGTGGCGTACGACATCACGAGCAAGCCTCCCGCGACGATTGAGTGGGAGTGACGATTTAGAATCCCGAACGCCCTTGTTCATCAGGGGCGTTTCTGTTTTCCGTCCCCGTCGTGGTGCCGATATGGAACCGAACCGCGTTTAACTCACCGTATCTTTTCCGCAAGCCGTTTTCCACGCTTTCCATAGCCTACGGGCCTAACCCGTAGGCTATGGAAAGCGTGGAAAACGGCTTTGCCGTGTTTGGTTCCCGTTCGCGTTTTTTCGCAGTTTTGAACCTTTTTGGCTCTTCGGTGGTTTCTGTGGGAGAGATTCCGGCATAGGCCCAGCTCAGCGGGCGAAAACAACGATCTGGAACTGAAACGGCCCCGGGAGGGGCCGTTTCCGCGTCATCCGCCTATGATTGCTAAGCCAAATTCAGACAACCGAAGAGGTGTGACGCATGAAGAGTCTACTACTTCTCGCCCTCGGTCTGGCCCGCACGGTCGTCCTGGGCGCGCGCATCGAGGCCGAGCGCATCGTCGTGAGCGTCCGGCCCTACAAGCGCGAGCAGCGCCGCTGCCCCGTATGCGGCAGGGCCTGCGACTTCTACGACATGGCGAACCGCGGGGCCCCCAGGCTGTGGAGGGCGATGGACCTGGCGCGCTCGGCCTGCTACCTGGAGTACGCGCCCTGCAGGGTGCGCTGCCCGGAGCACGGCGTGCGCACCGAGGCCGTCCCCTGGGCGCGGCACGGGGCGCGCTTCACGCGCGACTTCGAGGACTGGGTGGCGTGGCTGGCGGTCCGCTGCACCGCCTCGGCGGTCTCCGAGCTCGCCCGCGTCGAGTGGCACAGCGTGGGCGGCGTGTGCAGGCGCGTCTACGCCGAGCTGGAGGCCGCGCGCGGCGCCTCGAGGTTCGACGGCGTGCGCCGCATCGGCATCGACGAGACGTCGTACAAGAAGGGCCACAAGTACGTCACGGTGGTCGTCGACCACGACCGCGGCTGCCTCATCTGGGCGCACGAGGGCACCGGCAAGGACGTGCTCAACCTGTTCCTCGACGAGCTCACGCGCGAGCAGAGGCGCGCCATAGAGGTGGTGACCGCCGACGGCGCGAGGTGGATAAGGCAGCTGGTCAAGCGCCGCTGCCCCAACGCGAGGTGGGTCATGGACCCCTTCCACGTGGTCCAGTGGATGAACGACGCGCTCGACGCCGTGCGCTGCGAGGAGTGGAACGCCGCCAGGGCCGCCGCCAGGGCCGCCAGGCCCAGGCCCGAGGGCAAGCGCGGCAGGCCTGCCAAAGGCGAGCTGCCGCCCGAGGAGGTCAGGGCGCTCGAGGAGGAGGCGGCCTCCATCAAGGGCAGCCGCTACGCGCTCGTGAAGAACCCCGAGGACCTCACCGACGGCCAGAGGGCGAGGCTCGAGGCGCTCAAGAAGAGGGCCGGCTCGCGGCTGGTCAGGGCCTGGGAGCTCAAGGAGGACCTGCGGGCCGTCTTCCGGGCAGCCGACGGCTCCGAGGCCGCCGAGCTGCTCGACGACTGGATGCACAGGGCCGCCTACTGCAAGATCGCCAAGGTCGTCGCCGTGGAGAAGAAGGTGCGCCGCCGGCGCGACGACATCATCGCCGCAGTCGAGCTCGGCATCAGCAACGGGCGCGTAGAGGCCATCAACAACAAGATCAAGGTGGCGGTGAGGATGGGCTACGGCTTCCGCAACACCGACAACCTCGTGGCCCTGCTCATGCTCAGGTGCGGCGACTGCCAGCCCCAGCTCCCGGGTCGCCCGGTGAAGGCGAGGAAGAAGGGCGTGAAGGGAGCGAAGAGCGTTGCTGCCTAGGCTAGCCCCTTGTCACACAAACTACCGAAGCCTCACCTTTTTCCTCATGCTGAAAAAATATGAGTTTTATACCCTTGTATGTAGGTCGGTATGATATATAATGACCTACATACAAGGGTGTAAGACAGAAGCGAGCTTATATCAAACCTAAGGAGGTACAACATGCCAACTGCTAGTAGTACGAAGAAATACATCATGGATTGCCGCCGCGAGGTGGCTTACACAAGTGACGAGGTGGGGCGCATTCACCGAAAGCGGGTTTTGGGCGGTGCTGTCGTTCGGGTCACGTTCGCCACCAAGATTGCTTACGCGCTCGAGGTTTACGAAATCGTGCGCAAGAAAGGGCTGGTAGATTTTGAGTATTACAAGAACGCTGCTGCTTCTGAGTTCGGCGTGACAGACGAAACCTTGTCTTGCCCTGATATTCGCTATCGGACTTCTTTTAACGCTTCACCCTCGCTTATCGCTCGGCTTGATTCGGTGAAGCAGGAAATTCAAGAGGCTTTGGCGGGCCAAGGGAAGGTGAACCGAAATTTCGTCGTTGCCATCCTGTTCAGGATTGCAATTGATTTCGACCGAGATTCAGTTCACTACGTTTAAGAGGTTTAGGAGGTTCAACATGGTCACTGACGAGGACATTTACGACGAGCTGGCTTCTGCGTTCGGCTGGCCGGACGATATGACACACGAGGAGACTGCCGCCACGCTGGCGGACCTCTTTCCAAACGCCGAGGATGCCGCCGAAATCGAAGGGGAGGTGTTGGGCTTCTAGGCGCGGCGTTAGAGATAGGATAGGGACCCGGCGCGCGGCACGTGGTACTACGTGGCCTCCCTCGGCACCGACGCGGCCGGCAACTGCGTCCGCGTCAAGCGCCTGGGGTTCGCCACTCAGGCCGAGTGCAAGGCCGCTTACGACGCGTTCATGGCCGAGAACCGGCGAGGCTCCCGGAGGGCCGACAGCTCGATGGCCTACGGTGAGTTCCTCCGGGTCTACTGGCTCCCGGAGTACCGGGGGCGCGTCAGGGCATCGACCTATTCCACGTGGTCGGCCCTGATGCGCAAACACTTCGCGGTGTTCGAGGGCGTGAGGCTGCGCGACATAGACGCACCGATGCTGAAGCGCTGGCAGAACGGTTTGCAGGAGAGGTATTCGAACGGCTACGTGCGCCTCGTGTTCGGCGCGTTCGCCATGTCCCTCGACTTGGCGGTGCGCATCGGGCTTCTTGGCGAGAACGTGGCGAGGAAGGTGGGGAATGTGAGGAAGGCAAAGACCGTCGTGGGGTTCTGGACGCGCGAGGAGTTCGAGCGGGTCGCGGCCACGTTCGACACGTCGGGCTACTACGGCCTGTTCGGGTTCACGTCGCTGTGGGCGCTCTATATGACGGGGCTTCGCATCGGCGAGTTTCAGGCGCTGACGTGGGACGGCTCCGTCAATATCGACACTCCCGCGCCCTCGCTCTCGGTCACGGGTTCGATGTTCTACTGCAACGCTTCCAGCTGGGAGATAACGCCGCCCAAGACCCCGGCGAGCCTCCGCACCGTGGCGCTCGATTCCCTCACTGCCTCGTACCTGCGCCGCTGGCGCGAGGTTCAGGCGCGCGAGTGCCCTTCGCGCTTCGTGTACTCGTCGGACGGCGCACCCGCGACCAAGAGCGTCATGGCCTCAATCATCGAGGAGCACGCGAGGCTCGCGGGTGTTCCGCGCATCCGCGTTCACGACCTGCGCCATTCTCATGTGGCCCTTTTGATTTCGCTGGGGGAGAACGCCTTGGCGATACGGGACCGGCTCGGGCACGAGGACGTAAAGACGACCCTTGGCACCTACGGGCACTTGTTCGACAATGCGAACTATCAGGTTGCTGCAAGGCTGGACGCGGCTTTCGGCGGTGGTTCCGTTGACGAGTAGCGACCCGGTGGAATCCTTCATCAGCGCTGCGCGCGCCCATGGCGGCGTTGTGGCCGACGAGGACTTGGCGCGCCTGCCGTTCGAGGAGCACGCCGCGCGCTGCCTGTCCTCCCTGACGCTCGGCGGCTGGGCGATGCTGCAAGACCTCTTCGAGCGCGAGGGCGTGGAGGACGGCGCTACCCGCGCGCTCGTGCTCTGGCTGCTCTCCGCCCGCTCCGCCGGTGTCCTGACGTTTAACAGCCCGGCCCGGTTTGAGGGGTACGCCATGCCGGTTCTGCGCTTCGTCCGGCGCTTCGTGGAGGAGCGCCCCGGTGCCTTCGGGCGTGGTACCGCCGTGGGGACAACCGATGGCGAGGAACCGCCGGGAACGGCTCCCGACGGCGCGCGATAGGTGCTATTACCAGCGAAAATGTGTTATCCGATGCGTTTGTCTACGGAGTGGGAGTAAATCATCGTACATATGTTCGTATTTTCGGGCTTTCCGTATGATAAAGCTCGTACTATTCTGTATCATCTCGTCCACCGATAGCGAGCAAGCCGCCGGCACGCCGGAACTCAGAGAACCGTGGAAAAGGGCCTTCCGTCAAGCGTGACGGAAGGCCCTTCGTCCTATATATGCACTGGTAAACAGCCAAATCTGAAGAAAATGAAACGATACGCGGCGGCACGGTGCGCGCCGCGACGCGACGGCGCGGACGCCCCGGGAGGGCCCTGGGGCGCGCGGGGCAACGTGCATAACCGAGCGGGCCGCGCACGGGAGCTCCGGTGCGGCAAGTGGAACTCAATTTGAACTCAATGAGAAAAATGAACTCAAACCTCGCTATACGTGCAGGTAAATAGTACAGACAGTACAGACGATTATTCCCCGCACCCATACAATCGAATTCGGAGCTGACGCAGCCGGGTCACGCGCGCTTACGTGTCCGTTCGGTGGGGCTCAACGGGCGTGCGAGTTGGATTGAGGGGGTAAATCACGGGAGATTCCCATCCCCATCAGCGCTCGTGGGTGCTGCCGGTCTTTTGTCCGGACGAGAGTTTATGCTTGCGAGACCGAGGACACTCGGAGTCGTTGTTCAGCCGCTCGAAAGGAGAATGCGATGATGGCAAGCGAGGATAAGGGAACGTTGGATGTCATCGATAAGTACGATTCATGCATGAGGCGCGTTGAGATCGTTCTGAGCTTTTGCTGGAAGGATTTTGCATCGGAAGCTACCTGCCTGAGGACGAGCACAAACGGAAGGAAGCGGAACGTTCATTTGGCTATTTCGAGGCAGCGATAGATGTGTTGGATGTTGCGCTCATGGAATATGAGAAGTATCAGGAGCTTGCAGCATAGCCGTTCGACTGGGGGCGACTTATTTCAAGAACGAAGATTCGTCCCTTGGACAGCTCTGTTCCACGGGCGGTAGGGATCCGTCCATTCTGGTACTCCCGCCGCCCGGGGGAGATTGCGTTCTACTGCCCGGGGTGCGACTGGAACGCTTCGGTCACCGGCGTGGACGAGGCGCGGGACGTCCCCTCCGGCGGGCCCCTGCGGTACCTCGACGGGGACGCGCTCGTGACGCTCGGGGCCCGCTTCGGCCTCGTGGAGAACACGGCCGACCTCTAGGCTCTCCCTCATCGTCCTCACGTTCCTTCCGTAACCGGCTATGCCTCGTTAGCTGCCGACCGCCCGGAGCGGGAGCGGAGGGCGCGCGGGATCCCGCGCGCCGCAAGGGGGGAAGCGAAGGCGAAGCCGCTGGTTTTCCGGCAGGGAGGCGCCGCCGACCGGTTGTTTCGGGCGAGCTTCGCCGGCACCGCTCTGAGCGGGGGCGGCCGAGCCCGAAAGAAGCCGGAAAAGCATCGCGGCCCTTGCAGGGAAAGCAGGGCCCGTGACAGGCTGCGCGCACGAGGAATAACCGGCATCCGCCGGCCTCGGCTCGTCGTTATTGGGTTGTTGTCTGGGTTTGCATAAAAATACCGGCGCCGTCAGTATGTCTGAGGCGCTAGCCGCTGCTCTTATCTACTCTAGCCGCTTTGCAGAACGGCTTATCATAGGTTTGAACTGCTGTTCTTATTCAGATGATGGCTATCTGACCGTCTGGTTATTCTCGTTCGCTCGGCTTCAGTTGCTATTGGACCGTTTGATTTGATGGATCCGCCTTGATGAATCCCTCGGTTATAAGACGGGTCTTGGCGCTTTCAATTTCTGAAGCGAGCACGCCGACGTACTCTTTACAGACTTCTTTGTACATCCCATTTTTATAGTCTTCCGTGTCCTCATAAGACACGCTGACCTCTTTGTCTCGGAGCAACGAGCTCAGAATCTCGGAGAACATGTGCTTGAGGGCTATGGCGTCTTCCGCATCGGTAAGCCTAACATCAAAGTCGTCTCCATTTTCCGAAGAGAGTCTGAACACGTCCTCTCCTGCTTCGTTTGTCCTGACGGTCATGGTGTATCTCATCTTATTCTCCCGCTTCATAGATCGTCTTTCTGCTGTAAAAGGCATCCTCGCCGCCTTCAAGGGTTTTCAGGCTGTATGTGGCCCATTTGAGGTCATCTGCGGCGCCTTCGATATCCTTTAGTCGATTCGAAAATGGGTTTCCGAGATAGGTCCGGTAGGTATCTCCCTCTACGTGCTCTCTATAGATCGACTGGTATGGAAGGGTCCTGACCGCGAGGTTTGCGTTGTGGGTGGCGATGATTACCGTCTTTCTTCCCCTTGCGAGATTGGTAAGGATGGGTCTGACTACGCTATCGATATAGAGATTGCTCATACCGTTTTCGGGTTCATCGAGGAGATAGACGTCGGCGTCGGCATTGAGCTGCCTCTCAAGGAGAAGAATGCCCTTTTCTCCGTCGGATGGACTGTATGAAGTTGTTTGACCTTTGATTCTAACGAATTTGTTCGTTCCGATGAATTTATCAAGAGAGGTAATTCCGCTCTCTTCGACGATAGTAGAGAATTCCGCAATGGCATCCGGAAGCCCTTCTTCAAACACCTTGTCTTTGATGGCTTCCAGAGCGTTTCTCCACTTTTTTAAATCGGAGATTTTTGCTCCGGAATCGACGTATTCCGTCGCTTTTGAATCTTTGTTACGTGTGAGATACCGCCATTGGCTGACGAGCTCTAGAGTTCCCTTGTCTTCTAGCTTGCCAAGGTAATCAGGTTGTTCAATCGTTTTTGGGGCGAGGTTCTTAAGCACCGAATCAACCAGCGAGAGTAATTCGATTCGTCTTGACACAAAAGAGTCTAGCCCGCATTTGCCAGGTTTTGATAGTGTGTCAGATTTCCTATCGATGAGAGTCTTGATTGCCTCCAGGGCGGCGTTCGTCATCCGCGCCGATTCAGCGTCAACGTACAGCTCAGTCTTCTTCTCGAGCACGTTTGCTGAAAGGGCGTGCAAGAGCCTTTCGAGCTCTTTTGCGTCATCTACGTCGAGATATGAGCAAAGCCCTTGCCCGGAATACTGGGGGAGGAATTCTTCGATAATCCGAGAGTCTTCCTTTGTCTTTTCGTAACCGGTCGACGACGGCACTGGAAGATCCTGCGCCTCTGACAGTCTAAAGCGGCGCTTCTTTTTGTTGTTACCTCGCGTGGTGTACCACATCAGGTACTTTTCTATGGCGGTGGGTGTCTCGTCGGTCCACTCGGTAATCGCTTTAATCTCATTTTCGCAATTGGAGCGTCCGAACATTGATGGATCGCGTTTCATGTCTGAAGTCGCTAAGAGTTTGTCGAAGTCCGACGTTTTTTGCCCGCCGAAATACGTGCTGCAATTCGTCCCTTGGCGCTGATACTCCTTGTAAATGGATTTGATAATCTCGGTCTTTCCCGTTCCCTTTTGACCAAATATAACGTTAATGTCCTGGTAGATGGGGAGATCGAAATGCACGCTACTGTGCGGGGAAGCGTGCATGATTGTGGGTCCTTTCGAGCCAAGGAGGGTTTCAACCACCGCCTCATCTCTTTGAGCCAGGAGACAAAACTGTCCGAAGCTCTCGATGTCGAGTCGAAGAACGCATTGCCTGTCCTCGCAGTACGATTGAGAGTAAGAGCCCCACTCTTGGACGTCGCTGCCGATAATCATGTTGAGTCCGTGGTTGGCCATGATTCCGACCGAGAGCAAATTAGCGGGCTCAAAGAAGAGGCGCCATTTGTCTGCACCCGCATTTGCGATGATTTTCTCCATCTCTGTGTCGGAGATGCCAGGGCTCTTGTGAGCATGGGATATGAATAGCGCCCCAATGGGAAGGAAGGTTTCCCAGACTGAGTCGAAGTCCAACATGACGTCATCGGGCTTTTTGCTTCCGACCAGCCTAGCTAGTTCAGTGGAAAATACTTCTGCTTTGTTTGGATCGCATACAACGATCATGTGCCAATGCTCGTCATCTCGGGTTACATCGAGCTCTGCGCCGGGCCAAACCTGTGCTATGCCCTTTGAGGCGAAAACCAAGTCGCGATATTGATCAATATTAAAGAGGTTGTGGTTGGTCACTGCCGCAATCTCAACTCCGGCGGCGGATAGTTGCTCGGCAAATAATTCCGGCGTAACTGCGCGAGTTGGTGCATCACCTGTTTTTGCTGCAATGGTGTGGCAATGAAGATCGATTACTTTCATCGGATCCCTTTTGCTAGTAAAACAACCGTTCTCTACCTGTCCTACCTATCGGCCCTTTCGCTAATCGTACCCTCACAATCATTTCCAGAAACGATCCGCGCGCTTCATTTTGTGGCGGTGCGGTTTGGGGCGTTGCTATGTATCAAGAATCATGGCGAAGGTAAGGAAGAGCGCGTTCGCGTAATCGAGGAAGGACTTCACCGCGTAGGTCTTGTCGAACCAGGGGGCGTGCTCCGCGAAGCGGTCCCTTGCAGCCGAGAGGGCGAGACCCGCTCTCGACCGGCTGCCTCCCCTCGGGACGTATGCGTCATAGCAGATGAGGACGGCGGCAAGGTCCATCGCGACCCTCACGGACCCGACCTGGGCGACGACGTCGGGATCCATCCCGTAGCCCTCGGCGAGCGCCTTGCGGATCTTGGGGTAGGCGCCGCTCTTCTTCTCGTGGGAGGCGAGGCCGTTCAGGAGGCAGTCGTTGTGCGCCGCGGCGTTCCTGAGCTGCTGGGTGCACTTGAGCAGGCCCCTGTACGCGGAGAACATCTCCCTCTCCTCGGGGTCGTCGATGGCGCCCGCCTTGCCGAAGCAGTGGCGGTAGAGCCTCGTGAGCGGCCCGAAGGAGACCAGCTCGAGAAGGGTCCAGAGGGGAATCGGCCCGTCTGCGTACTTTCTGACGAGGGCCCCGGAGTACGGGGAGCCGGCCATCCCGGCGATAGCGTGCTCGACGTGCCGCGGGTCTCTTCCCTTGGTCACCTCCGACAGCGTCGCCGTGGCCTCGTTGGCGGCCGAGACGATGGCGGGGCGGCTCTCGAGGTTGCAGCCCCCGAGTGTCGAGGCGGCCAGCCGGACCGCGCCCGCACCGACGCCCCTGTCGAGCGCCTTCGTCTGCTCGGAGACGACTGACGCGGCGGAGCTCTCCAGGAACGTGCCGACGACCTCGAACGGGTCCGCGCCCGCGTGCATGGCGGCGGCGTTGATCCTCACTTTGAGGTAGTGCTCGATGTCGAGCGCGAGGTCGAGGACGAGCGAGCGCAGGGCCTTGTCCAGCTTCGAGAGCTCCACGAGGTGGCCGAAGTCGAGGTTGACGTAGCGCCCCTTCTCCCCGGGCTTGCAGGCGTACTTCTCGAAGTCCTTGGCGAAGGCCTTGAGCTTGAAGAAGAAGCTCCTCTCCTCGAGGAAGGCGGCCGCGTCCTCCTCGCTCATTAGCCTGAACGACACGTTCTTCTCGTCTCTCAGATAGGACACCTGGGCGTGGGCGCCCATTATCGGCGCGGTCGCGTCTGCTTTCATCGGGCCTCCATCGATACAAAAATCGCTCCGGCACGCAGGCGCCCCGGAGCGATAAAAGCACGATGTGCTTTTTGGTCAAGATCAGTGTACCCCATTTCTCCGGGCAGGGTGGGCTTCGCTTCATGATTTCACGTCGTCCCCTCACCTCCGCGACATGCCGAAGATGAGGGCGTCCTCCCGCTCGACGTCCGAGGGCTCCGCCTCGCCGCGCATGGCGGAGAACTCCCGCGCGAGGAAGTCGACCGTCCAAGCGAGCCCCTCGTCGACCTCTCCGGCGGACCGTATGCGCCTGAGCTCGCGGTACACGCGCGCCATCTCGTCGCGGAGCATCTTGTAGACGCGCACGTCGGGCCTGACGACGACCTCCTCCCCGAGGGCCCGCTTGTAGAGGTAGTCCTGCTTGGTCATGCCCGACGTGCGCGCCATGAGGTCGATGCGTCTGGCCTGCTCGGGCGTGACGCGGAAGCCGATGGTGACGCTCCTCTCGCGGGCGGAGTTGGGGCAGGGCATGTCAGTTCTCCCTTCTCGCCCCGTCCAGGGCGCGGGCCATGTCGGCCTGGACGCTGGGGAACAGGTGGGCGTAGCGGTAGGTGATGTCGGCCGCCTCGTGGCCCATGCGGTCCGCGATGGCGAGCGCGGTGAAGCCCATGTCGATGAGCAGCGACACGTGGCTGTGCCTGAGGTCGTGGACGCGGATCGGCTCGAGGCCCGCCGCCTTGCTGCCGCGCGCCATCTCGTGGCTGAGGAAGTACTTGGTCACGGGGAAGATACGCTCGTCGGGGTCGAGGTCGAGGAGGGAGAGGAACGCCTCCATCTCCTCAGCGTAGAAGCCGGGCATGGCGATGACGCGCTTCGACTTGGGGGTCTTCGGGTCGGTTAGGACGTCCTGCCCGTCGATGCGCTGGTAGGACTCCGCGACGGTGAGGGTCCCCCGCTCGAAGTCGAACCTCCGCGGCTTCAGGGCGAGCAGCTCTCCCTCGCGCACGCCGCACCAGTAGAGCGTCCCGAAGGCGTGGAAGGAGAGCGGCTTGTCCATGACCTCGTCGGAGAACCTGAGGTACTGGTCCTTGGTCCAGAACCTCATCTCGCCGGCGGACTTCGAGCCCATGGACTCCGCCCTGCGGCACGGGTTCGACGAGAGGCCGAAGAAGCGCACGGCGTGGTTGAAGAGCGCGCAGAGCTGGTTGTTGACGGTCTTGAGGTAGGTTGCGGAGAACCCGCCCCCGCCCGGCTTCTCGAGGGACATCAGCTCGTTCTGCCACCGCACGATGTCGACCGGGGCGATCTGGTTCATGCGCTTCTCGCCCAGGCAGGGGAGGATGCGCTTCCTGATGATGGACTCCTTGGTCTTCCAGGTGCTCAGGCGCAGGCGCGGCCCCATGTCCTTCTTGTAGAGCTCGAGGAAGTCGACGAGCTTCATGTCCATGTCGCCCGCCTGCACGGCGTAGAAGTCGCGCTCCCACGTGAGCGCCTCGGGCTTGGTCTTGAAGCCGCGCTTCACCTTGTGGGCGCGCTTGCCGTCGTAGGTCTTGTACCAGGCCTGGACGTACCAGGTGCCGTTCCGCTTATCCCTCGTCACCGACATCGGAATCCCCCTCGCCTCCGAACAGGCGCTTCTCGAAGTACGCGCGGCTGACCCGCCCGGGCACGGTGATGCACCCCCGCTCCTCCATCTCCTTGTTGAGCCGGCGGATGAGCTTGTAGGCGTAGGCGCGCGACATGCCGAGGGCCTCGGCGACCTCGTCCGCGCCGATGGTTCTGCTCTCCATCTCTCTCCAATCTCGCGACAGCACGAAAATGTGCTGTCAGTTCGGATACTAGCAGCACAAAATCGAACGGTCAACATGACAATCCTTCATATCCTTATGCGTTATCCTGTGAGATGTACGTATATCAGATATACGAGAGAGACAGGGGAGACATGACGGACGGAAGCAGGATACGCGAGCTCAGGACGAGGCGCGGCCTCCTGCAGAGGGAGCTCGCCGAGATGGCGGGCGTGACCGAGTCCGCCGTGCGGAACTACGAGCTCGGCCTTCGCGCCCCGAGGCCGCAGCACCTGGAGGCGCTCGCCCGGGCGCTCGGCGTCGACCCGGCCGTCCTCACCGACTACGGGGTCGAGACGGCGCGTGACGCGCTCGAGGTCCTCTTCAGGCTCGAGGAGGGCTTCGGCGCGAGGCCCGAGGCGGACGCCGCCGGCGCCCGGGTCGTCGTCGACCCCGCCGCGCCCGGCGCCCAGAAGCTCGACGCGGCGGTCAGGGCGTGGGCGGCGATGCGCGCGAGGCGGGACTCCGGGGAGATCTCCGAGGAGGAGTACCTCGACTGGAAGCGCGGGTTCAGCGTTAAGTAAAAGACCGTGCCTTATGGATTCCAGTTGGCGCTTGACGATTTTTCCCTATATTGCAATTTCAAAATAGATAAACCAGCCTAGTAGGGCAGAGCTATTGCTTTGGATGTCAGAAGAGTCCGCCATCCTTATTTGGGAATATCTGAGAGCGGCTACAGGGCCTTTTTCATATGCCTTTGATAGCGGTTCATTCGTCTTCTGTATTCCTTTGGATTGTTGATAAAGTAGGTTGCTATTTCCCGCATCTCTTCATTGTCGGGAACGATGGCCACTGTAGCGCCGCACTGTCTGCAGATCCAGTTTAATGTTCCGCTTGGAGAGTAAAAGAGGGATTGAATTTCTATATCATTGTTTGTCACCGTAAAGCGCATGTGGGGACAGTAGTTTCGAGCCAGCGCAAGATGACGTTTCTTTCTCATGGAAAGAAACTGGTTGATGTCGAACTTTATTCCAAGCCTTAGAATACTGATAAGGGAGACGGTAATCACGACGATTAGGGTAATGATGGGTCCGTAGTTCCCGACGAACGCATCTATTAACTCATTGTTCAAGCTCGAACACCCGCCTGAGGTAATGTTGCATCATGGCCGACTTCATGTTGTCGGCTGTATTTTACTCCCTTGAGCTGAGGGCCGTCGTTCCTTTGAAGCTGATATAGAGGCGTGCATTGACAAAGGTTGGCAAAGGGGTCAGTTTCTGGGCTTTGGTCGGCGCTTTTGGCGTTCGTTTATCTTCTGTTGATAATGCGCTCTGTAGAAACAGGTTTCACAATATGCACTGCTGAATTGGCGACGTGAAAACCCCCAACTGATAAAGTGACGTTGAGTTCATTTTGAGTTCAATTTGGGTATCCGAAAACCGCCTGATTCCAGTAAATGAGGAGACGGCGGTGCACCACGTAGACGAGAGGCCATGGAGATGCACGAATTGATTACTGAGTGGGAATAGCACCTTCCGCCTGATTTTCTCCAAGGCTCTGTCACTACACTTAGTTGATTTCCCGGGACCTCCTCGTGCGGGCGGGCAGGGCCCCGCGCTCTCTCGCGGCATATCAGTCACGTTGAATCTCCCCCGTTTCCGTTGACACATCGAGTTCCGTTCCCGCATGATGTGCGGGAACGGGGGAACGGAGGCAGATATGGGGCACGCGTCGCCGAAGTACACGGCGGAGTTCAAGCAGAGGGCGGTGCAGCCCTACCGCGAGAGGGGCGGCACCTACGCGGAGATCGGCAGGGAGCTCGGGGTCGACCCGGGCAGCGTATCCGACTGGGCCAAGAGGGCCGACGCCGCGGGCTCCGACCCATCGGCCAACCCCTTCCAGGTCGCCGAGGAGAACCGCAGGCTCAAGAGGGAGAACGAGCGGCTCAGGCGCGAGAGCGAGATGCTTTTAAAAGCGAGCGCCTTCTTCGCCGGCAGGCAGCTGTAGGGGCCCGGGCGGAGGGGGCCAAGTTCGCTTTCATCCTTCTCAACGAAGGCTCCTGGAGCGTGTCCGAGATGTGCGCCGCGCTGAAGGTCACCCGCCAGGGCTACTACGCGTGGAGGAAGAGGCCGCCCAGCGCGCACGACGAGAGGGACGCCGAGCTCGCCGGGAAGATCTCGGAGATATACGCCGCCAGCCGCGGCACCTACGGCGCCCCGAAGGTGCTCCGGGAGTTCGGAAAGGCGGGCGCGCGCACCTCCCGCAAGCGCGCGGCGCGCATCATGCGCGAGAGCGGCCGGGCCGGGACGGCGCGCGGCTGCGCCAGGAGGCCGAAGGGCGCGGCCAAACCGGCCGCGCCGCAGGCGAACGCGGCTCCCGACCCGGTGAAGCGCGACTTCAGCGCGGACGGGCCGGACAGGCTGCGGTTCGCGGACATCACCTACGTGAGGACGCACCAGGGATGGCCCTGCCTGGCCGTCGTGATGGACGTGTGGTCGAGGATGATCGTCGGCTGGTCGATGTCGGCGAGCATGGCGGCCGAGCTCGCCGACGACGCGCTCAGGATGGCCATAGCGCGCAGGAGGCCCGGCAAGGGCTGCGTGCACCACAGCGACCACGGGTCGCAGCACGCCTCGCTGCTGCTCGGGAAGACCATGCGCGAGGCCGGGATCGAGCCGTCGATGGGCTCGATATCGTCGCCCTGGGACAACGCGGCGATGGAGTCGCTCATGGGCGTCATCGAGGCCGAGTGCGTGCACGCGCGCACCTTCGAGAGCCGAGAGCGGGCGGCGCTCGAGATCTTCGAGTACATCGAGTGCTCCTGCAACAGGGCAAGGACCCACTCGGCGCTGGGGTACCTCAGCCCCGAGGAGTTCGAGCGGGCCAACCGGCCCGAGGACGATCGCCGCCTGAAGGCGGCGTAGGGGTGTAAACGAAATCGGGGTAGATTCAGATTCACGACCCCGAGGGCGGCCACTTCGCCGCCCTCACCGTCCGGAACGTGGGTCCCGCGACTACTCTCCGTGCTCCGAGATCTGCGAGGCGGCGAGGCACGCGAGGCCGATGCCGAGCAGCCCGAGGGCGTCTCTCGGCTCCACCTCGTCGAGGAACGTGAGCACCGTCACCCCCACGCCCGTCGCGAGCGCGACGGCCCTGAGGACGAGCAGGGCGAGGGCGCGCGCCTGCGCCTTGCGGTCGTCGGCCACGTCCCCCCCCCTCCCGGGCGACGCCCTTTGCCTGGAGCAGCTCCTCCACGGAGACGCCGAGGAGCCCCGCGAGCCTGGGCAGTGAGCTCACGTCCGGGATGGAGAGGTCGCGCTCCCAATTGGAGACGGTTCGTCGGTTGAGCTTGTTAGATTGCCTCTGAAACTCGCAGGTCAGGGGTGGTGGTGATTACTTGGAACTTGGGGCGGTCGGGCTGCTGGTACGAATCTGGTACGAATCGTTCCTCGGTTTGTACCGGGGCTTGTTCTGGTGCTTTCGTGCGGCGTGACGGACGGACGTGACGAACCTTGTAGGGGCGGCCCTTCGGGGCGTCCTCGGCGTGCTTCGCCATGAACTCCTCCTCGGCGCCGATGCTCTGGAAGGCGTCCTCCATGACGTCGGCGGCCTCGCGCTTCTGGTCCATGTTCACATGGGTGTAGATGTCCATGGTGATGGTGGCGCTGGCGTGGCCGGCGAGCTCCTGCATCACCTTGGGGTGTACGCCCTGCTGGGCGAGCATCGAGAGGTAGGAGTGGCGCAGCTCGTGGAGGCACCAGCCGTCCAAGCCGAGGAGCTTGCGGTCGCGCTCCCACCATTTGCCGAAGGTGTCTGGATGCACGCGCTGGGCGTAGAAGTCGAGGACGACGGGCGTGTCCTCGGTCTGCTCGCTCCAGCCCTTCTTGAGCCCTCGGTGAAGGTAGTTGCGCGTGAGAAAGTACTCCTGCTGGGCTTTCTTGCGGCGCAGCAGCGCATTGCAGACGAACTCGGGCATGGGGAGATTCCTCATGCCGGCGTGGGTCTTTGCCTCCTTGAGGTTGCGGAACGCGTCGAAGTTGTGGTTGACGGTCAGCACCTTGTTGTCGAAGTCGATGTCTCGCCACGACAGGGCGCAGATCTCGCCGCGGCGGAGCCCCATCGTGATGGCCAGGAAGTAGCCGATGTCGCACGAGGTTTCGACCTCGAGCTGGTCGACGAGCTGCCGCATGCGAGCCGGCGTGAGGGCCCGCTTCTCCTTGGTGTCAACCTTTGGCGTCGCCACCTTGTCGATGGGGTTGCGCACGATGACCTCGCGCTCAACGAGGTCGCGGAACATGAGGTCGAGGGCCTTGTTGATCTGGTTCAGGTAGGCCCCGCTCGACGGCTTTCCCGAAAGCGTGTCGCCCTGGCGCATCGCCGCGTACATGTCCTCGATCATCTCGGGCGTGATGAGGGCGACTTCGGCCTTGCCGATGTGGCGGGAGACGGCCTTGAAGCAGCGGCGGTAGCGCAGCTGGGTGTTCTGCGAGAACTCGCCGGACAGGTCGCGCCGCTCCATGAAGTCGGCGGCGCACTCCTCGAAGGTGGTGCCGGTGCGCCTCCAGACCTTGTCGTCCTCGATCTCCTCGATGAAGTCGCGCAGGGCCTTCTTGGCCTGGGTGTAGGTCATGTCCTTGACGCGGCGCGTACGGGTCTTGTACTTGCCCGTGCGCGGGTCGAGGCCCACGGGGACGCGCAGCTGCCACTTGCGGCACTTGGACTTTGGCTTGTCCTTCTCGAGCTGGACGATGGTGCCCTCACCGATTACCTTGGCCATGTTTAGCACCTCCTCTCGAGGAGGCGGGCGGCGGTTTGATGGCTGATGGGCATTGCCGCGCGGTATGCGCAGATGGCGGCACCTGTAGCCGCATGGTCGGTCGATGGCATATAATGTCACCGGTCCTTTCCTTGTTAGCGATTGGTTGGGACTGTCTTTGGGCTCGTGGGAGGTACCAGCTCCTGCGGGCCCGTATCTGTTTGTGCGATGCCTCCTTCCTGTTAGCCGCGGTTGTTGTCGAACGAGCCGCCGAGGCCGTGGGCGAAGGCGTTGCGGCGTCGGCGCATGCCGTCGTAGGCGGACGTGATGCCCTCCAGAACCTCGCGGTCTCGCTCCTCGTACTGCGCGGAGAGCATGTTGGAGAGCTTGTAGCAGGCGAGCTCGATCGACAGGGGCTCCTTGGGCTTCGTGTCGCGTATGAGGAAGCGCTCGCCCGCCACCTCGAACTCCCAGCCGTTGTCGCGGACGTTGCGGCGCCCTACGCTCTCCGCCATGTCGAGGGCGTCGGCGATCTCACGGTCGCGCTCGTCGGCGAGGCGCGTCTCCACGAACTCGAGGAACCGCGCGCGCAGGGCGTCGGCATCGCCGAGCGACACCAGGTCGATGAAATCGGCTTCGCCCGAGCCCATGGACTCGTAGAACTGGCGGCTGTACTGCTGGACGAGCTCCTCGTAGCGGCGCTGGTCCTGCGCGCGGTCGCGCGCCTGCTCCTTGCCGTCCTTGTACTGGATGTAGTCGAGGTAGTCGTCGAGCAGGCCCTTGTTCTTGTCGGACAGGGCGTCGTAGGCGCGCTGCACGGGGCCGCGCATCTCGCTGGGCTTGATGGGCGTGCGGCCGACGACGGCGTCGATGGTGCAGCCGAGGAAGTCGGCGATGATCCAGGCGCGCTCGATGGGGATCTTGGCGGGCTCCTGCTCGTAGCGGGTGTAGGTGGGTGCGGGTATGTCCACCGCCTCGGCGAAGTCCTTTGCCGTGCGGTATCCCGCCTCCTTCCTGAGATTTTGCAGGCTGTTAGGCACGGCTCGGCCCTCCTCGGATGCGTGCGTCCCATGGAGGCCCGATACGTAGAGATGCCTCCTGTAGTATCCGTCGGAATCATATTACAACATTGAGAATCACCAGACAACTAGTTTTACAATCATTGGGCGAGTTTGTATCGCAATGTGATTCTAAGCGTGGTAATGTAGCGCGTACGGACGGGGGCCGCAAGGGAGCCCTCGCGAGGGCGCGGCTTTGCCGCAGGAAGGGAGGGGTCATGGTCAGGAGCTTCCACGAGCTGCCGCTGCTGATGACGCCGAAGCAGCTTGCCGACGCGACCGGAGAGCACGTGAACTCTATACGTCGGAGCATCGCCGCCGGGCGGATTCCGGCGGACAAGGTTGACGGGCGGATCTACATCTGCAGGGATCTGGTGTTCCCGAACACGGCGAAGGGGATGGTGGGGCATGGCGACGACGCGCGCGCCCGCTGAGCGGTGGCGGCCGGGTGCCGGTGCGGGGGCGCTTGCAGGCGAGCCCGGATGCGGAGGACCGGTCGGATACGGCCCCGAAGGGGCGGCGAGCGCGGTTGCAGCCACGCCCGCCGCGATGAAGATTCCTGGCGGGATTCTTCGGGGAGACAGTGTAGCGCATACGGCGACGGGCGGTGCTTCTCCATGGCATCGCTAGAAAACGTGCCCGCTGAGCTGCGGGCGGAGGCGCGCTGGGTGTGCTGGCGGCGCGAGGAGCGCGGCGGCAAGGCGACGAAGATCCCGGTGTGCGCGGCGAACGGGCGCATGGCCAAGAGCACCGACCCGGCGACGTGGGCGACCTTCGACGAGGCCGTGGCGGCCGTCGGGCGGTGGCGCTGCGACGGCGTGGGGTTCGTGTTCGGGCCCGACCGGGCGTACACGGGGCTCGACCTCGACCACGTGATCGTCGACGGGACGCTGGACGCCGAGTACCGCTGGGTCGTCGAGCAGGCCGGGACGTACACCGAGGTGTCCCCTTCCGGGGACGGGCTCCACCTCATCTTCCGCGGAAGCAAACCCGATTGGGCGCAGCGCTCGCGCAAGGGCCAGCCGGGAGGTCGGGTGGTCGAGATGTACGACCGCGACCGGTACTTCACCGTTACCGGGGCGCTCTTCGAGGGGCACGATGCCATCTCGGAGAATCCCGCCGTCGTCGAGCGGGCGTACCGGACGTGGATCGAGCCGGAGGCCGCGGCGCAGCCGCGCCTGGACGACGTGACGCGCGGGGCTTCCCCAGGCGACATGGGCGACGACGAGCTCGTCGAGCGGATGCTCGCGAGCAGGAGCGGTGACGACATCCGCGCCCTTCTCGCCGGTGACTGCTCAGCACAGGGCGGCGACCATTCCGCCGCCGACATGGCGCTCTGCAGCCACCTGGCGTTCTGGTGCGCGGGCGACGCCGCGCGCATGGACCGGATCTTCCGCAGGAGCGGCCTCATGCGCGACAAGTGGGACAGCCGGCGCGGCGGAACGACGTACGGCGCGCAGACCATCGAGCGCGCGATCGCGGGATGCACGGACGTCTACAGGCCGAGGGGCCGGCGGGCGGAACTGCCCTCTCGCCCTCAAAATAAGAACGCATATTCGACTGCAAAGCGGCGCGAGCAGCAAGGGGTACCCGACGATGGCATCGCGCCGAGGGAGACCACAGACGTGGCGCCCTCGGTCGAGGGCTGGCACGTGGACGACCGGGGAAGGCTCTGGGCGGCGGACGCCGCCGGGGAGCTGCGCTACACCGTGACGGCGACCGCGCCCTGGATCGCGTGCGACTTGGAGGACGTCGACACGGGAGACGTGCGCGCGCTCGTGCGCGTGGCGGTGGCAGGAGGGGTGCGCGAGCGGGCGCTCGACCGCGACGTGCTGCTGAACCAGACGCGCATCATCGGGGCGCTGGCGCCGCTCGGGGCGAACATATCGAGCACGAATTCCAAGGACGTGGTGCGCTACCTCACCGACTGCGAGCGCAGGCTCGGCGGCGAGCGGCCACGGGCCCGGAGCGTGACGCATCTGGGCTGGGCGGACGGCCCGCTCGGCGCGTTCATGCCCTACGACGAAGGCGAAATGCGTTTCGACCCTTCTCCCGACGAGGCGCTGAAGGCGCGCCCCTTCATGGAGCCGGCCGGCACGCTCGCCGAGTGGGTCGCGGGCATCGCGCCGGCGCGTACCGCATCGCCCCTGTTCCGCTGCGTCCTGGCGGCGAGCTTCGCCTCGCCGCTCGTGGCGCTTCTCGGCGTGCAGACCTTCATCGTTTACGTCTGGGGCCGCTCGCGCTCCGGCAAAACTCCGACTTTGAAGGCGGCGGGTTCGGTGTGGGGCGACCCGACCGAGGGGTCGGACTCCTACTTCCGCACGTTCGCGGACACTCCGAAGAGCATCGTGAGGGCGGCTGCCCTCCTGCACGACATACCCGTGATCATCGACGAGCTTCAGAGCAAGGGGGCACCCGGCGGCCAGGCGTCGAAGCGCCAGATCGTGGAGGACCTCCTCTACTCGCTCTCGCTCGGGCACGAGCGCGGGGCGCTCAACTCCGACCGCTCGATGATGCGGGCGGGCAGCTGGCGCTCGCTCACGATCGCCACGGGTGAGATTCCCATCGTGGGAGACTCGACGCAGCAGGGCGCCTCGAACCGAACGCTGGAGCTCTCGGGCGAACCCTTCGCCGACGTGCGGGCGGCCCAGGCGATGCATCGGCTCGTCGCCAGGCAGCACGGGACGGCGGGGCGGGCGTACGTGGAGGTGCTGAAGAGAAACGAACCGGCGTTCTACGCTGACCTGTTCTCCCTCGTGCGTGACGGCGTGGGCGACATCGCCTCCGGCCACCCCCAGGCGGACAACATCGCGCTGCTTGCGCTCGCCGACGCGCTCGCCGAGTACTACGTGCTCGCCCCCGGTTCGGAGTGGGCGGCCTGCCTGGACGGGGCGATGGGGATGGCGGCGTGGGCGCTCGGCAACGCGACGGGAGCGGAGGGCGACACCGACACCCGCGCCATCCAGTTCGTCGCGGAATGGCTGGCGGGAAACCGCATCCACTTCGACGACTACTGCGAGAACGACCGGCTGGAGCGCTGGGGCGCTATCGAGGAGAAGTCGTGCGCGGCGGGGTTTCGCTGGTACGTGTTCTCGAGCGTGCTGGAGCGGGCGCTCGCGGGCGCGAACTTCGACCGCGCCAAGACGCTGCGGCGCATGGACGAGGAGGGCATCCTCGTGCGCGACTCGGGGCACCGCTACACACGGCAGAAGAGGTTCCGCAACGCCGGGCGCGTCTACTGCGTCTGCATCGACAACGAGGCGCTGGAGGCGTTTCTCGACCGGTCTGCCGGGACCACGGGCGAGGGCGGTGCCGGCATCGCGTCTCAAGGGGGCGCGCCATGTTGAGACGGGGATTGAGACGGCCGTACCGGCTGGTGAGGGTGGTCGCCCGCCCCTCCTGTCTTGGTGTCTTGACCGGAATGAGGGTTGCAAGGGCATCGCGCGCGGGCGTGCGCGCGCACATACGCGCGAGGCGCTCTGGCGCCGTTCTGCTTGAGACGTTGAGACGGACGGCGTTTGCGCTGGCAGCGGGCTTGTCCTGCGTCTCAAGCGCAGGTTTTCGGA
The DNA here is from genome assembly GCA_963931435.1 of uncultured Coriobacteriaceae bacterium. Classification (GTDB taxonomy): domain Bacteria; phylum Actinomycetota; class Coriobacteriia; order Coriobacteriales; family Coriobacteriaceae; genus Coprousia. Next base: position 1,845,603 of record OZ007012.1, on the reverse strand, counting down.
GCGATGGCGCACGCGGGCGGCGCGTGAGACGGACCGGGAGGAGGCGGAGATGAGCTGGTGGACCGAGGAGCAAGACGACGTGCTGCGCGAGGTGAGCTTCAGGGGCGCGGCATTTGCCGCCGCCGAGATTGAACGGCGCTGCGGGGTGCGCCACTCCGTGCGGGCGGTGGAGATGCGGGCGAGCCGAATCCATTGCTCGCTGGCGGTGCAGACGGTGTGCCCCTCCTGCGGTGCGGTGGGCGTTAAGATCAACCGACAGACCGGCATGTGCCGGCGGTGCACCGAGGAGTACCACCTGGCGCAGGAGCGCGCCTTCAACGAGCAGCTTGAGCGCGAGCGGGTCGCCGCCGAGGAGGCGGCGGACATCGACGACGTGCGGCGCGAGCGAGACATGATGCGGCAGCGTAACTCACGGCTGTGCAGGAAGTACGGGCTGAAGGGTAAGCGGGAGCGGAAGTGATATGGCGGCGGTGTCCGGATTCGAACCGGATGTGGCTAGAACCCTGAAAGCCCATGATGATTGCTCGGCCACCGCCGCCTAGCCACGCAGCCACCAATGGCAAAAAGTCTGGCAGAACAGAAATAAAGCCGTTCATGCAACCACCTCCTTGAACATAGTCAAAAAGGCAGAGGCCAAACTCCATCATGGAGCTAACAAGCAATAGGCGTGCTTAGATTCTACCTTTTCTTTTGTGACGTGCCCCGAGAATCCACCGTGAGACGTTCTATCGACTTTCACGGGGGTGATTGCATGGCGAGGCGTCCGAAGCTGACGCAGGAGATGGTGGACGAGGCTATTGCGCTCAAGGCGGACGGCCTCTCCAACGGGGACATCATAGCCGCGCTGGGCATCCACGAGTCGACGTTCTACCGCTGGATCGGCGACCCGAAGACGAAGTTGCAGCGCGCGTTAAGCGAGGGGCTAAAAAAGGAGGAGAGCGCGTTCAAGCGGACGCTGCTCACGACCATCCGCTCGGCGGCGCTTGCGAGAAACCAGTACTGGACGGCCGCCGCGTGGCTGCTCGAGCGCAAGTACCCCGACGAGTTCGGCAAGGCGGAGCGCAAGGGCGACGACGCCAAGGCGGACGCGGCGCCCAGGATCGTGCTCGGCGTGGTGGCCCAGCCGGTGCAGGAGAGGCTGCCCGGCCTCGACGGGGACGGCGCCGATGGTTGACGCCTCCTCGCTCGTGATTCCGGCCTTCCACGACGTGCTCGGCGACGTGATGGCCCACGGGCACACGCACTACTGGCTGCACGGCGGGCGCGGCTCCACGAAGTCGAGCTTCATCTCCGTGTGCATCGTCCTTCTCCTCCTGGCGCACCCGGAGGCGAACGCCGTCGTCGTGCGGCGGTTCAGCAACACGCTGCGCGACTCGGTGTTCCAGCAGATGACGTGGGCGATCGCGGAGCTGGGGCTCGAGGGGTGGTTCCGGGCGCGCATCTCGCCGATGGAGATCACGTACCTGCCCACGGGGCAGCGGATCGTGTTCCGCGGCGCCGACGACCCGCTGAAGCTCAAGGGCGTGAAGTTCACGCGCGGGTACTGCGCGGTGGTGTGGTTCGAGGAGCTCGACCAGTTCGACGGGATCGACGCGGTGCGGTCGATCCTGAACTCGCTGCGCCGAGGCGGCGAGGACTTCTGGATCTTCTACAGCTACAACCCGCCGCGGACGCTGTGGAGCTGGGTGAACCGCGAGGAGCTGGAGCGCGAGCGGCGGGCGGACACGCTGGTGCGACGAAGCTCGTACCTGGACGTCGTCGAGAGCCACCCGGAGTGGCTGGGCGCGCCCTTCATCGAGGAGGCCGAGTACCTGCGCAGCGTCGACGAGCGGGCGTGGCGAAACGAGTACCTGGGCGAGGTCACGGGGACCGGGGGCTCGGTGTTCAACAACGTGGTGAGCGTGCGCCTGTCCGACGCGGCGTGCCGGGGCTTCTCGCGCACGCGAAACGGCGTGGACTGGGGCTGGTTCCCGGACCCGTGGCGCTTCGTGCGCTGCGGGTGGGAGCCCGGCGAGCGCAGGCTCACGGTCTTCGGCGAGCTCTCGGCGAACCGGAAGACGCCCTCGGAGACGGCGGCGATGGTGACAGATGCGCTCACTTACGCCGACGGGCCCGGCGAGGACGCGTATCTCCACGACGAGCTCATCTGGTGCGACGACACGCCCGACGGCAAGCAGTCGATGGCGGTGTGGCGGCGCGAGGCGGGGCTGCGGGTGCGCCCTGCGCGGAAGTCGAACATGCGCAGGCTCAGCTACGAGTGGCTGGCGGGGCTGCGCGAGATCTGCATCGACCCGGAGCGGGCGCCCTTGGCCTACGAGGAGTTCCGGCTCAAGGAGTACGAGCGCGACCGCGACGGCACGTGGGTGGACGAGATCCCGGACGGCAACGACCACTCGATCGACGCGGTGCGCTACGCGATGATGGACGACGTGCTGAGGGGATAGCGGTGCGAGCGTTCTTCTCGTCCCCTAATCATCGTTGGGAAGATACCAGCCGTGCTCCCTGTGTACGGGATATCCCGGCTCGCTGTCAGGATGTGAGGCCTTGTAACGACGGTTTTTCTCTCGATCTATTACGTCGAGATAGTGCATTGCCCGCTCGTCACCAGAGCAATGCCGAAGCCTAATCTTCTCGCGCTCTTCGTCCAGCTCCTCCTCTGGAGACTTTTTCAGCCAGTCGTACGTGTACTTGTCGTAAGGGTCTTCCGATCCCTTGAATAGCTTGCCGAAGAGTCCCATGGTGCCTCCGATCTTCTCGACCTTCATTCGATATGGTAGTCGCTCGAGCTCGACGACCACTCAGTTGCCAACTGAATTTCTGGCGTTCTTCTCGCTCATCTCCTCCCCCTGCGGAGCAAGACCCGGAACGGGGCTTGCGGAGCCCGCGGAAAGACCGCGGAGGGAGCGCAGCGACCGTAGCGGGCTTGGAGCGGTGCGGAGGGTGACTGCGCAGCAGGCACCCGCAGCTGCGGAGGCAGACCGCTTGCGGGCTGCCGGAGCGTGGAGCAAGACGGCGCATGGAGCCGCGCTGTGGGCTTGCCTGTGGGTAGCGCCCGTGCGCGGCGGAGTGCGCTGGCTTGCGGAACAAGAGCGCCGACTGCAGGCGGCGCGACGAGCGAGCGACCTTGGCGCGAGCCGCCTGCTTATGCAGGACGCATTGGCAGGAGCGCGAACACCGGAAGTGGCGATAGCGGGGGTGGCCGCATACCCGTGCATTTATGCACGGGTATGGATGCCTGTGACGCGGATAGCGGCATGGGCCGTGGGAGTTTGGGACGGGCGCTTAACCTGAGCGGCGATTGATGGAACCGTTCGGGAGGTGCGCTGTGCAGGGGCTGGATGACGAGTACTGGGTGCCGGAGCATGTGAGGGAGTGGCTGAGGTCGCTCGGGTTCTCGCTGCCGCTGGAGGATATGGAGCCTCATATTCGCGCCTGGGACCGGTGGATGCGGGCGCTCGGGGACTTCTACGACTATAGGGATACCGACGGCGTGGGGCGGGTGTACGAGGTGCACCGGCGCTCGATCCACCCCGCCATGCGGGTGTGCCGGGAGTGGGGGTCTCTGCTCTTGAACGACCGGACGCAGGTGGCGTGCTCCGAGCAGGCGTGCACGGACTGGCTCGCGGCGTGGATGGCGCGGACGGGATTTCTGGCCTCGGCGCAGGAGTGCGTGGTGAGGGCGTTCGGCCTGGGGACGGGCGCCTGGGCGCTCTGGGTGGACGCGGGCGCGGGCGAGGTTCGCGTGCGGCGCTACGACGCGCGGATGGTCGTGCCGCTCACGTGGGACGAGGAGGGCGTGACCGAGTGCGCGTTCGTGACGCGGGCGTTCTGGAGGGGACGTGCCATCGACCAGGTGCAGCTGCACCTGAAGGGTGCTGCCGACGCGTTCTTCTCGCCAAGCGAATCATCCGGAGGGGCTTCGGCGGCGGGTCCTTCTCGCCTGACCGACGATGCAAGCGAGGGCACGTATAGGATCGTGACCGCCTGCTTCGACCGGGACGGCAATCGCGTCGAGCCGGAGGGCGTGTGCCCGGTGTACGACACGGGGAGCGTCTGGCCGACCTTCTCGATCGTGAAGCCGGCCATCGACAACACGCGGGTGGACATGTCGCCCTACGGGCAGAGCGTGTTCGCGGACGCGGTGGACGCGATCCAGGCGGTCGACCTCTGCTACGACGCGATGATGTCGGAGATCGACAACGGCAAGATGCGCGTGTTCCTCTCTGACGTGATGTTCGACACGGAGCGCGACGGGAAGGGCGGGCGCGTGTCCATCCCCTTCGGGCGGCAGGACTGCACCGTGTTCAGGAAGGTCATGAGCACCGAGGACACGATCCACGAGTTCGCGCCGACGCTGCGCACCGAGGCGCAGGCGCGGGCGTTCAGGGTCGCGCTGCAGACGCTCGGGGACCTCTGCGGGTTCGGCATCAACTACTTCGACCTGGAGAACGTCGGGTACGTGAAGACGGCCACGGAGGTGTCGGCGGACAACTCGGCGCTGATGCGCAACATCAGGAGACACGAGCGTGCGCTCGAGGGCGCGATCGCGGGGATCTGCCGGGCGCTCATGGCGGCTGAGCGTCGCCTGGGTGTGGAGCTCCCCGGCGAGGGTCTCGTGCGCGTGACGTTCGACGACAGCATCATCACGGACACGACGGCGGAGAAGCGCCAGGACATGGACGAGGTCGCGGCGGGCCTGCTGGAGCCGTGGGAGTACCGGGCCAAGTGGTACGGCGAGGACGAGGCTGCCGCGAGGCGCGGAGGGGCGCCTGGCGGGTCCGCTGCGTGCCGTGAGGGTTCGAAGGGCGGCAACGCAGCCCAGGACGGGGTGCCGGGGCGCGGGCGCCGCCGCGAGGAGCGGGCGACGGGCGCGCCGGCGCGGATGAGATGATGTCCGAGGCGAGGGACGCGGCCGCTCCGGCGGGCGCGGAGGCGCAGACGAGGCGCCCGTGGGGGCGGACAGGTGCCCGAGCCGCGGCCGGATGATCGCGGCGCCGGTGCGGACGGCGGCTGCGACCCGGCGCATGCGCCCCGGCTCCCCGGCTTGGGCGGCGGGTATCAGACCTCCGGTTGGGCAAGCCCCGAGGCCCCGTCAGGGGCTTCGGGGCGCTCTTGCGAGGCATGGTGTCGCTCGGGACGGAGTCCGGCTCGCTCGCGGGCGCGTGGGCATCGCTGCCTGCGGGCGACGCGCTCTCGGCCCCGCAGCGGCCGTGCGTCAGCGTGAGGCGCCTGCAGCCCCCTCAGTGAGAGACGCGAACGGATCCCACACCCCACAGCCACCTGCGAACGTGAAGAAAAACGTAGCAGCCCGGCCGCCGTAGCGGAGTGCGCGCCGCCGCGAGGAACCGACCCGACCTGCGCATGTCGAACCCCCGGCAGGCCATGCCCAGAGCGGAGGCTGTGTATGCGCAGCGCTGCGAGGGGCAGACGGCGCAGCCGGAGTGTGCGACCGCCGCGAAGGGCAGACGGCGCAGCCGGCTGACCTGAGCCGGGAGCAACACGCAGGCGGAGCTGGCTGGCCCGAGCCGCGGAGCATACACAGCCGGAGCGGCGGGCATGGCCGTGAGTGGCGCTCTCCGCGCAGGGCGGGGCGGGTCCGAGCCGTGCGCGCAACGGAGCGCAGGCGGATGGGCTGCGGTGCGGCCCTCGACGGGCAGCGGGTGGCTGTGGGGTGTGGGATCTCTCGTCAATAAAAACTAGGCGGAACCGCTTGCGCGACCCCGCCTTACAAAGCCCGAGGGCTATTCTGTGGCAAATGAAAACCGGGGCAGAAACGCTTGCGCACTCCCGCCCCGTAAAAACCTCCGAGGAGGTTTTGCTGTATGCGAGTCAGTCTATCAGACCGAGGCCGCGTGTCAAGCGCTCGGCGAAGGCGAGCGAGGAAACTGCCGGGTTCTCGCTCGGGAGGCAGGCGCCCTCGCCGTGAAGGTAGCCGAACAGGTCGGCCAGCGCGCGCTCGCGGTCGGTGCGCACGGTGCCCTCGGGGACGGTCCGGTCGTAGAGGTACAGCAGCGTGCACATCTGGGCCATGCGCGGGCTCCTGAGCCGCTTTGCGCGCAAGCGCTTCGGGACGCCGCACGAGGCGAGCGCCCTCGTGACGGCGTCGGGCGCTCGCCAGCGGCGCGACGGGCGCTCGGAGAGGTCGTTGACTGCGCATGAGCCGTGCGCGGAAGCGTTGCGGATCGACTTTACCCACTTGAGGTGGTAATGGAGGTCCGAGAGCTCCACGTCGCCCCAGCGGTCGGCGCAGAACCTCAGGACGCCGAGGAAGGCGCCGAACGAGACGACCTCGCAGAACGCCCAGAGCGGCATGTCGTGCCGGTACTTGCGCACGACATCGCCGGCATAGGGATCGTCCTCGCGGCGGTCGAGCTCGCGCCCCAGATGGGATCTCTGCCTGTCCGTGACGGATGCCATGTAGCCGCGCATGACGGCGTAGCCGTCCTCGCCGGCGTCCTCGGCGGCGGCGAGCAGGCGCACCTTGGCGAAGTGCTCCAGGTCGAGCGCCATGGGGAGCAGGGTGTCGCGCAGCTTGCGGTCGAGGTTCGACAGGACGCGGAGATGCCCGAAGTCGAGACCGACGTACTGCCCGTCGCGGTCGCCGCCGACGTGGCGGTCGAAGTTGCGGCGGTAGGCGTAGACGCGGAAGAACTGGCACTTGGCGCGCAGGTGGGCTGCGGCCTCTGCCTCGGAGACGAGGTCGAAGGTTATGCCCTTCGCTTTCATGTGGGCTATCTGCTGGTCGACGGTGAGCATCGGCTTGGGGTGCGCCTCGGCTGCGCCGATGTTTGCGTTGTCGTCTTGGATCTGGGTCGTTTGGGCTTCGTTGTCCACTGGGGCCTCCGTTCCGTTACCGGCCCATTCTACCAGCGCGTTGGGAACCCAGGTATGCCGGGCGGTTTGCGACCGCCTTTTAACGTTGGCGCGTGAGTCCCTGCCTGCTTGCGCCCGCGCAGGTCGGGGCGGGTGGCGCGCGGGCGGGAAGGCGGGGTTTCCATGGCGAGGACGTACGGGTACGCGCGGGTGTCGACGCGGGAGCAGAACCTGGATCGGCAGATGGACGCGCTGCGGGAGTTCGGGGTGGCCCGGGAGGACATCTTCGCGGACAAGGCGTCGGGAAAGGACTTCGAGCGGCCGCAGTGGATCGCCATGAAGGAGGCGCTCGAGCAGGGCGACGTGCTCGTGGTGAAGTCGATCGACAGGTTCGGGCGCAGCTACGAGGAGATCATCGAGCAGTGGCGCGACATCACCAAGGCGCGCGGGGCCGCCGTGGTGGTGCTCGACATGCCGCTGCTGGACACGCGCCGGGAGCGCGACGGGATCACGGGCGTGCTCATAGGCGACATCGTGCTGCAGCTGCTCTCCTACGTGGCACAGGTGGAGCGCGAGAGCATACACCAGCGGCAGGCCGAGGGGATCGCGGCGGCGAAGGCGCGCGGGGTCAAATTCGGACGGCCGAAGAAGAGGCGGCCCGGAACGTACAAATCCACGCGGAAGGCGTACCTGGACGGGCATATCACCAGGTCGGAGGCGGCATCGCGCCTCAAGGTGTCGATCTCGACGTTCGACAAATGGCTGCGGGAGGACCGGGCGAAAAGGGCGTCGGAATAGTAGTCATGCAGCTGTGTTTGCGCTGGTAAACCGCAGTTTTCCATTGCGTCATAAAAGTACACCTTTTGACGCATCCAAAAACATCACCATTATACATACCCCTCCCGCATTTACTCCGACAAAACCCCAGCTCTTCACATCTCGACAAGCCGTCCGACCTGCGAAAACCCACCGTTTCAAAAGGTGTACCTTTTCGCGCGCTTGGCGCGGGAGGGCCGATGGAGGGAGGGTCGGCGACATGGCCGAGATGGTTGCAGAGCGCACGCGCCCGCGCGCGGTTCGCCCCGCCGGCACGCTCGCCGGAGGGCTCCCCTGCGGGCGCCGCGTGCCCCGTGGGCGCGTGCGCTGGTACCTGCTGAAGGTGCGCGAGGGCTCGGAGGAGGTGACGTGCTCCAAGCTGCTGCGCGCCGTGCCGAGGGACGTCCTCATCGATTGCTTCCCGCTGCGCAAGGAGCACTGGTTCAAGCGCGCCGGCGTGTGGGAGCTGCAGCGCGTGACCGCCTACCGGGGCTACGCGTTCGCCGTGACGGCTGATCCGTCGGGGCTGTACAAGGCGCTCTCAAAGCTCTCCGTGCAGGCTGAGCTCGCCGGCGCGGACGGGCGCTCGTGGATGCCGCTCGCGCCGGACGCCCAGGAGTGGTTCGAACGCTGCATGGACGAAGGCCACGTCCTGCGCAGCTCCACCGCCGTGATCGTGGACGGCGTCCTGCACGTGCAGGAGGGCCCCCTGGTCGGTCAGGAGCCGCGGATCCGCAAGGTGGACCGCCACCGCAGGCGCTGCGAGGTCTCCCTGGGTTGGGACGGGGCGTTCACGGAGCAGATGCCGCTTGACGTTCCGTTCAAGAGCTAGCGGGCGCATGTCGGATTTTGAGCACACGGGTCGGGTGTTTTGGAAGAAATGACAGAAGACATACGGGATTTCCCCGCTGAAAACGCGCGGGGGGGGGCGCTCATGCGCTCGGTAGCGACAACGGAAGGGTCGACGCGCCGCGGGCGTGCTGTTGCGCTATGAGGCAAGGAAGCGCCAAGCAAGATGGGGCGCAGGAGCGTGAGAGCTGGATTGACTGCGACTACACCGATGCCGAGGCCATCGAGGTGCTTCGCTGCGCCGATTCCGGCGTGAGGCCCGACCTGTCCCGGCACGGGTACCGCTTCGCCAAGCGGGCCTTCGATATCGTCGCGTCAGGGGCAGCGATAGCCTTGCTCCTCGCCCCCAGCGTTGTGCTTTCGGCAATCATCTGCATCAAGAGCCCGGGCGCGGGCCCGCTCTACTCTCAGGTGCGCGCGGGCAGGCTGCGCAAGGACGGCTCCTTCCGCCTGTTCCGCATGTGGAAGTTCCGCTCCATGGTCCCGCATGCCGACGAGATGCTCGCCGAGCTGAGGGACAGGAACGAGGCGGACGGCCCGCTCTTCAAGATCAAGGACGACCCGAGGATCATCCCCGGCGTCGGCCACTTTATCAGGAAGCATTCAATCGACGAGCTGCCGCAGCTCCTGAACGTCTTCGTCGGGCAGATGACGCTCATCGGGCCGCGCCCCGCGCTGCCCAGCGAGGTCATGCAGTATGACAGCCGTGCCATGCGCCGACTCACGGTCAAGCCCGGATGCGGCGGGGCGTGGCAGGCCGGCGAGCGCTCCGACTCCACGTTCGAGGGGATGGTGGATGCCGACCTGGAATACATCGAGAAGAGCTCTCTTACGCACGACCTCTCCCTCGTGTTCGGGACGCTCCACTCCATGTTCGACGGGAAGGGGGCGTACTGATGGGAGCCTTGGAAACGAGGGACATGTATGTCGAAATGCCCCGAACCGGCGACGGCAGAAGGGCTCCGAAAGTATGCTTCGCAGCCTCCTCGGGCGGGCATCTCGAGGAGATCCTCCGACTTCGCCGCATGCGTGAGGCATACCCGCATTTCTTCATAACTGAGAAGGCAGCCGGTATGGAGTCCCTGGCAGGAGAAAAGGTTTACGCGCTTCCCCAGATGAAGAGATCCGACCCCGCCATCTCCGTTCTCATGGCGAGGGCTTTCGCGCGCACGGCCAGATGCCTCTTGACGGAGCGCCCCGACATCGTTGTTTCCACGGGCGCTCTGGCGACCGTCCCGGCGGTCCTTCTCGGAGGCCTGTTCGGTTCGAAGGTCGTCTACATCGAGAGCCAGGCGAGGACATCGTCGCTGTCCATGACGGGTAAGGTGGCGAAAAGGTTCGCCGACGCGTTCTTCGTGCAATGGGAGTCTCTTGTCGAAGCCGTTCCCGGCACGATTTACAGGGGGATGCTGTCGTGAGGGTATTTGCGGCGGTGGGAACCCAGAAGTTCCCCTTCGACAGGTTGATAGATGCGCTCGATGAAGCTTCGAGCGCAGCGGGCTTCCAAGCGTTCGTCCAATACGGGAACTCGAAGGCCCCCTCGCATTGCGACGGCTCCGCCTTCCTCGATTCGAGCAGGTACCGCGAAATGCTCGCCGCTGCCGACGTCGCGGTTGTCCACGGCGGAGTCGGAACCATACGCTCGGCTCTATCCCTGGGCGCGAAAGTCGTCGCGGTCCCCCGGAGGGTGTCTTACGGCGAGCACGTGGATGACCACCAGCTCGAGATTGTCGCAGCGTTCGCCGAAGGCGGCTACATCGTTCCCTGCTATGACATGGGTCAGCTCCTGGAGGCGATTGAGGAGGCGCGACACCGCGCCTTCGCCCGCTTCGAACCGGAACCCTGCACTATTGAAGAAACGCTTTCGAAGCTTGTTTCCCAATGGGGATTCAAGCCGTTTATCAACACCCATGAGAGATGAGGCTGTTCTTGTGAAGGCTATCCAACTTGGTCCAGATGAGTCTAGACCCGGTGGCATCCGTACGGTGATGCTATGTCTCAAAAACTCCGCTCTCGGTAATCAGTACGGGATGGATATAGTTCCGACTTCTTCGAAAACGCACCGGATTCGTACCTTCTTGCATGGCTTCAAACGGATCAGGGCATCTATTGCGGCCGGATCTTGCGATTGCGTTCACATTCATATGTCAGAAAATGCCAGTGTGTACCGTACAGCGATTTTGATTCGCTGGATCAAGGCCCATTCCTGCTCCCGTGTGATTGTTCAATCACACGGGAGCAGCGTGCAAAGTTTCTTTGCACGCTGTCCCCGTCGTATCAAGCAGTACCTTCTTGCCAGTCTCGGATTAGCAGACTTGATCGTTGTGCTGACTCCGGGATGGAAACGATGGTGGATGAGCCTTCTTCCGGACATGCGTTATGCAGTTGTTCCTAACGCGGTTAACATGCCTGAGCAGATAGAAAATTGCAGCGCAGTTGGCGCTGACGGCCGACGTGGCAAAAGCATCCTCTTTCTTGGACAGCTTGGCGAACGAAAGGGGACATACCTACTGATCTCATCCATCCCTGGAGTGCTTTCGAAGCACGCTGACGCGGGCTTTGTTTTTGCAGGAGATGGTGAAGTCGAACATTGCGCCGCCTTCGCGAGGAAGCTTGGCGTTTCCCACAGCTGTGAATTCGTTGGATGGGCCGACCAACAGAAAAAAGACTCTTTGCTCAGGGAGGCCACCATGCTCGTTCTTCCTTCAAAAGAAGAATCGTTCGGCATCGTGCTCCTCGAGGCGATGTCCTATGGGCTTCCGGTTATCTGTAGCGACGGTGGGTTCATGCACGAAGTAGTCGATGATGGCGTAGATGGAATCGTGTTCCCGACCGGGGACGGAAGTGCGCTTGCCAAAGCGATTTGCGCCTTACTTGATGACCCTGAAACTTGCCGCGCGATGGGCGAATCGGGACGTCGTAAAGTCGAAAAAGAGTACGCGCTCCCCGTTCTTGTCAGTTCTTGGAAAAAGCTCTATTCGGAGGTTCTCGCGTGATACCCTCCACATTCGCCTGTAACGACGGGCGTTCATTCACCAACATAAAAAGTGGAAAGAGTCTTGTCGAGTCGAGGTTATTCTATCTCCTGTTTTTGCCGCTTCCCCTCGTCGATTCCCTTAACGGGATGATTAACGGTGGTGGAAACGATGGGGTGCTGTCTTTGGGGATGGTGTACCGCATCTGCATCATCGCCTATTGCTGTTTTGTGATCCTCAAAGGCGTTATACCCAAGCGCAGCCTCACCGTTTTTGTCGTAATAGTCATGCTCTTTGTGCTCCCACACGCTTTCGATCTCATCGACTCCTCCTTCCTGTCTTTGGCAATAAAGACCATGCTTCCTGTTTTGTGTATCGAGGCATTTATAAAAGAATGCGCGGAGGGGAAACTCGGGCGGCGCGATCTCGAGCAGCTAATCGATGCGTGGTCGGTTTTATTTCCCCTTGCCGTGCTTCTTCCTCTTGTTCTTGGAATTGGTTTTCAGACTTACGGAGGAGAGGATGTCGGCTACAAGGGGTTCTTCTATGCTCAAAACGACCTTTGCTTCATCCTTTCAATCTTGTTCTTTTTTTGCTTCGGTAGGGTTTTAAGAAAGGCTTCTTTTCTAAATCTCGCCAAGCTGCTGTTGATAGGCATTTGTATCGTTTTGCTTGGCATGAAAAGCGGGTATCTGCTTGCATGCGTTAGCATCGCATACTGGGTGATGCGAAGCGAAATAACCTTCATAAAGAGAATTGCGATAGTCTTGGCGATTGGTTTCTCTGCTCTCGTCGCTGCACCATTCGTTTCAGATGCTGTCGGCTCCATCCTCAATCGCTGGATGTACTTCTCGAGCTCAAGCAATTCGTTCTTGGACTTCTTTTCCAGCGGCCGGCTTGAGAGAATCCCCGTCGCTGTTGATTTCTTATCTTCCACCGAGGCCAATCCCGCATGGTTTATTTTCGGTGTCGGGATGCGTTACGGTGAAAGCCTCGCGCCCTTCGGTCTCATTGAGATGGATCCGCTCGACCTATTCTTCCAATTCGGGGTGCTTGGTACGGCTTTCCTGCTGGCGTATTACCTTCGCTTTCTGTTCTTGAGTCTTTCCGAAGATACCCGCCATTATCGGTTCGCTCTTCTTATGGCTTTCGCCCTGTCGATTTCGGCAGGCCATGTTCTCAATTCGGCTCTTTCAGCAATGGCCTTTGCCGTCATGTGTGGCTTGGCATGGGCTTCCCAATTCGAGCAATCTGAGCGCTATTTGGAGGTAAGGCGTGCAGAATAACGACCTCGTATCGATAATCGTCCCCGTCTATAACGTCGACGGATACTTACGAAGATGCCTCGAGAGCATTTCCGCGCAGACCCATCACAACATCGAAGTCATTTTGGTTGATGACGGCTCGACTGACAGCTCGGGAAGGATTTGCGACGAGGTGTCTTCTGCCGATGCGCGGTTTACGGTAGTCCATAAAGTAAACGGTGGTCTTTCTGACGCGAGGAATGCCGGGCTCTCAGTTATTAATGGGGCATGGGTGTTCTTTCTTGATTCAGACGACTACATTTCCCCTCATTGCATAGAGACCATGCTCGGCGTAGCTTTGAACAGCGGTGCTGAAATCGTCGAATGCGCTTTCGACAGCGTTGAAGACGGCGCTACGGTAGCGTGGTCGAATCCTACTGGCGAGTACGAGTTGTTTCGCCAACCCGAGGCCCTTGAAAGATTCCTGGACTACAAAGGCACATCGATTATGGCTTGGAATAAGTTGTATCGAAGCGCTCTTTTCGAGAGGATCAGGTTTCCGGTCGGAAGACTAAACGAAGATGAGTTCACGACTCCCTACCTTGTTGAGCGCGTTTCGTCCTATGCGAGTCTCAAGGATTCCTTATATGCCTACGTTCAGCGCGAGGGAAGCATCATGCACTCACCCTTCTCCGAGAAGAAGCTCGACGGGCTAGAAGCTCTGTCGCAGAGGCTGACGCATTTCTCCAATTTGGGTAGCGGCCGCATCGATGCCATCAACGCCTATCATCTGCTTGCACGATGCAGGGCTTTGGAATCGGAATACCGGGGGGAGCTGGGTGAATATTCTCACGCAGTTTCTGCTGCCGTAGACAAAGCCCTACAGGTAGAGGTCTCCCCTCGTTACGGACTTGCTCTGCTACTGAAAACCGTGCTGATGAGGCGATTTCCATCTGTTGCATTGAGGCTGAAAGGGGGTGCGCGATGAGCGCGCTTAGACATGTTGTTGGCAAGCTGAGAAGATGGCTCGTCTCGAGGATGGTGCTAGCGAGATATAAAAGGGCGGGAGTCGGTCGGCCTTTCCTGCTCATCGACACTCCCGAGCACGGCAACATCGGAGACCAGGCTATCGCGCTAGCCGAGCAGAGACTGCTTGACCGCTGGTTCGGCAGGGGCTCCTATTTCGAGGCGACCGCCAACCAGGTCGACGGCTTCGAGAAGGCTTTCGCGAGGCTTTCCCCCATGAACCAAGTCATCTTGGTTCATGGGGGAGGGTTCCTGGGGGAGCTGTGGCCCAATGAGGAACACCGTTTCCGTCGCATACTAGAAGCGTTTTCAGACCACAGGGTCATGGTGTTCCCGCAGACGGTGACGTTCGATCTGGAGTCTGAGGAAGGGCGGGCGTTCTTCGAGGAGTCCGCCCGCGCGTACATCTCGCATCCCGATCTCACGATCTGCTGTCGCGAGCGCAGGAGCTTTGCTTTCGTACGTGATCACTTCCCAGGGGCGAAGGCGGAGCTCGTGCCCGATGTGGTGCTGAGTTTGAATGTACCTCGGGCTGATGCAGAGCGCGACTGCGTCCTGCTCTGCATGCGAGGCGACAAGGAGCGCGTGCTGGACGACGGCCAGGCCGTCTCCCTCATGACGGCGGTTGAGGGCGCGTACCCTGGGCTGCCTGTGAGGAAGATCGACACGGTGGTGCCACGGAGCATCACTATCGGCGGGCGCGAGCAAGAGGTCTCAAACAAGCTCCGCGAGTTCTCCCATGCCCGCCTTGTAGTCACCGACCGCCTGCATGGGATGGTGTTCGCGGCGATCACGGGCACCCCGTGCGTCGCTCTCAACAACAGCAACGGGAAGGTCGGGGCTGTCTACGAGTGGATCTCCGACGTGCCTTATATCGCATTCGCGCGGAGTGTCGACGAGGCGATCGCGGCAATAAAGTCCGGGCAACTGAAACCCCGTCAATATCCCTATGAGCGTTTTCTTTCATTGCTAAACCCAGTCCGCTGCTGGTTGGAGAATGCTCAGTCTTCTGACAGGGCTTCGTCGGTGTCCTAAAACGCGGCTGTCTGAAGGGCGAACTTGCAGATGCTATTCAAGGAATATGTTTGACTATGATTGAAAAAGCTAAGACGGGCTTGCGCATTGCCCGAGAGGTGGTTATGCGCGTTAAGGGCGAATGTCCCAATGTGCTTGACACTTACTCATCACTAAAACTATTGTCCACCGAGCCCATATCGATCAGTAGGTACGGAGACGGAGAATTCAATCTCATCGCTGGAAAATCGCTCGCTTTTCAACGTTTTGATCGTCTATTGCAGTCACGACTTTCCTCAATTCTGAATTCACATGAAAACGCTTCCCACCGCGTTGCGATTCCTTATGCTTTGCATTCGGTGAGAGGTCTGTCGCTGCGGTCTTCCAAATTCTGGCTGTATCATTGCAGCGAGATTAGAGGAACCGTCTATCCTCTACTTGACCCAGGATATCAATATCTTGATGCGCAAATTTCCCGCTATTATATCAATCGGAAAGACAAAAGCCAATCCAGCCTCTTCTTGTCTGCATGGCAGTCTCTTTGGAATGAAAAGCGGGTTCTGATAGTAGAGGGGGCTGAGACCAGATTTGGCGCTGGAAACGACCTGCTCAGCGGAGCTACATGCATCAACCGCATAGTCTGCCCTTCAGTAGATGCCTGGGCAAAGTACCCAGATATTTTGGAATCAGTTCTCGCTCATGCCGATTCTTGCGATCTGGTTCTTATTGCCCTTGGTCCGACTGCAACTGTTCTTGCCTACGACTTGAGTCTGAACGGCGTGAGGGCTATCGACAGCGGCAATCTCGACATGGAGTACGAGTGGATGAAGCGCGGCTCGCGTAGGCAGGTGGCAATTGAGGGCAAGTATACGCTCGAGGCCAAAGGCGGAACTCAAGTATCGACACATGAGGACGAGCTCTACGAACAACAAGTCGTGCAGTTTATCAATTAAGCGTATCCATATAAGTTATTGGCGGTAGAAATGGCAGTCAACCAAAGGCGTGCGGGCGCCATCATTTCGATGATCTATTCGGCGTCCCAAGCAATCATCGGCTTACTTTATGTTCCTCTTTTGCTGAACGGAATCGGCAGTTCCGAATACGGCCTCTACCAGATGGTCGGCTCAGTCATTGCATATCTAAGCATCGCGGGAACGACTCTTTCATCTGGAATCACGCGATATTACTGTAAATTTTATGCTGAGGGCGATGCGGAGGGCATGGATAACACTCTGGGCATCGCGAAGAGGTTTTACCGAATAGCCTCTCCTCTTATTTTGTTGGCAACACTAGTAATGGGCGTGGTATTCAGAATCGTTTATCAGGGTTCTTTGACGGCTCACGAGCTCGACGAAAGCGTACTGATGCTCGCCATCCTCGCTGTCAATCTGCTTGTTACAATGCAGAATACGATTTCAAACGCAGTTCTCAGCGCTCACGAGCGCTTTGTGCTAATGAACGGCATCCTTCTCGGCAGCGCAATACTGCAACCTGTTCTTGTGATTGCGCTCGTAAACATATTCCCCCATGCCGCGGCAATAACCGCTATCCAGCTTCTGCTGAATTGTGCCGTCTGGAGGCTCCAAGCGCATTATGCAAAGACGCGTTTGGGGATGCGCTCGAAGCTCAGGTTTCTTGACCGCGATCTCCAGAAAAACCTGCTCCTATTCTCATCGAGCATTCTGCTCGGAGTTGTAGCCGATCAAATCTTCTGGAAAACAAACCAGCTTGTGATTGCCTATTTCTACAGTACGGCAACAGTCGCGATATATGCAGTGGGATCGCAAATCTTCAATTGCTATATGTCTCTGGGCTATGCGGTGTCATCTGTGTTTTTGCCCAAGATAAGTTTGATGTACCATGAAAAGGATTACCAAGGTATCGATTTTCTCTTCAGGCGCGTCGGACGACTTGCGTTCTATCTACTATTTCTGGTGCTGAGCGGATTTGCTATTTTTGGGAGAGAATTCATCCTGCTCTGGGCGGGCGATGGCTATGAAGATGCCTATCTTATTGCTCTGGTCATCATGGCTCCATATACGATTGACGTCATGCAAAACACCGGCCTCACCATCCTTAAGGTCATGAACAAGTACGGTGTTCGGGCTGTCCTGTATGTCGTTTCGGCAATCGCGAATATCGCTTTGTCGATCATCTTGGTTCAGCTCCTAGGGGCTATTGGAGCGGCTATCGCAACCGGACTCTGCGTTTTTGTGGTTAGTGGACTCATCATGAATTGGTATTACGCGAAAGTCGGGCTAAACATAAAGACGTATTGGAAGGAGATGATCCGACTGGCGCTACCGCTCGTCCTTCTGATGCTCGTTGTTGCGTCAGTCAAAATGGTTGGAGGACTTTCAATCCGCGATTGGGGGACATTAGCACTAAGCATCATAGTCTATTGTGCTCTCTTTATTATGGTCGCCTACTTCGCCTCAATGAATCGTTACGAGAAGGAGCTCATAAGGAGCGGGGTTTGCAAGGTCCTTCGAGTTGTAAAGCGAACGGAGTAGTAAACGCCCTCAATTAGAATCTACGAATTCTGGCATTGCCCTGCATCTTGTGACCGCCTCATAGCCTGTACCCATCTGATGGGCGCGGGCTTTTTCTTTGCCCGCCCGAGGAGAAAGGCGGGCCTTTTCATGGGTGGCGAGAACGATGGCGCGGCCGCGCAGGCGCAGGGCGCGGGTGAGCCGCAGGCGCAGGGCGACCAGACGGCGCAGACAGCGGTGACGGCTGGGCTCCAGGGCGCGGACGTTGCGGACAACGGCGGCGACGCGGTCGCCCGGGCCCACAAGGACTACGAGGCGGCGCTCGTGGAGCGCGACGCCCGCATCGCGGAGCTCGAGGGCGAGATCGCGGAGGCCGCGAAGACCGCCGAGGGCGCGGAGAAGCTGCGCGCCGAGATGGACGAGCTGCGCCGGAAGGGCGACGAGGAGCGCGTCGGCTTCGAGCTTCAGCTCGCCGGGGCGCGCAACGTCAAGGCCGCCCGCGCGCTCCTGCCCGACCACGACGGCGACATAGAGAAGCTGAAGGCCGCGGAGCCCTGGCTCTTCTCGGCGTCCCCCGCTCCGGCGCCGACCGGCGCGACGGGGCTCCCGAGCGCCGGCGCCGCCGGGGCCGACGAGTCCACGCAGATGAGCCGCTGGCGCAAGATCGCCGGCCTTCCCGAGAGCGAGGAGTAGCAGATGGCAAACAGCATCGCGTACACCAAGAACTACACCGCCGTCCTGGACGAGGTCTACAAGAGGGCCGCGTGCTCGACGTGCCTGAACAGCCCCCGCCGCATGGCGCGCGCCGGGCGCAACGCCAAGGAGATCATGGTCCCGAAGATCGAGGTGACGGGGCTCGGCGACTACACGCGCAACGTGGGCTACAAGACCGGCAGTATCACCTACGAGTTCGAGACCAAGACGTTCAACTACGACCGCGGCATCAAGCTGCTCGCAGACGTGATGGACGTGGAGGAGGCGGGAGTCCTCGACTGCTTCGTGGCGGCGGGCTCCGAGCTGCAGCGCACGCAGGTGGCGCCGGAGGCGGACGCCTTCACGTTCTCCGAGATCGCGGGGCACGCGGGCGTCACGCCCGCGACGGAGGACTTCGCCGACGCGGAGGCCGAGGACGTGCTGGCGAGCCTGCGCGCCGCGACGAACGCGATGGACGAGGCGGAGGTGACGACCGGGAGCCGCATCCTCTTCATCACGCCGACGCTCAAGGGCGTGCTGGACGACTTCTCGCTCGCGAACCCGGCGCGCAGCAACCGCGTGCTCGAGCGCTTCAGCCGCATCGTGGAGGTGCCGCAGACGCGCTTCTACAGCGCGATCGCGCTCAACTCCGGCGACGGGGACCAGTTCGGGTACTCGCGCGCCGAGGGGACCTACCAGCTCACCGAGGACACCTCCGTGGTCTCTGGCAAGACCTACTACACGAAGAGCGGCGAGCAGTACACGCCCGTCTCGAGCCCGGCATCGGGCAGCCTCTCGAGCTACTACGAGCTCGTGGGCGCGGGCGCGCCGATCAACTTCATGGTGGTGGAGCGCTCGGCGGTGATCAAGTTCGACAAGCACGTGGCGAGCCGCGTGTTTTCCCCGGACGAGCTGGAGAACCTGGACAGCTACATGATGAAGTACCGCAAGTACGGCATCGTGGAGCTCCTGGACAACAAGCTGGACGGCGTGCACGTCTCCTGCGCGCCGCTGGCGTGAGCGAGGGGCTGACGGGCGCGGCGGGCTGCGGCCCCGCGCCCGTCTCCTATGCGTTCTACCAGGACGGCTACGGCGGGATGCTTGCCGCCGAGGCGTTCGCGGAGGCGCTGCCGGCGGCGGTGCGCTGCGTTTGCGGCCTGACCGGGCGGCGCGAGCCCGACCCCCGCTGGGAAGAGGGCGACGCGGACGCGTGGCGCCGCGCGGTGTGCGCGGCGGCCGACGCCTTCGCCGAGTACGGCGAGGGGCGCGTGGGCGGCTTCTCGATCGGCTCATTCTCCGTGACGAACTACCGCGACGACGGGACGACCGGCGCCGAGGTGGCGCGGGAGGCCGCGCTCGCGGAACTGGCGGGAACAGGGCTTTGCTGGAGCGGGGTGAGGTAGTTGCGATTCTTAAGGCCGATACCGAGGAGGCTCCTTCCCGACGACATGATCGTGTGGCCGGCGGCGGGTGACGGGACGTACGGGCCGTCCGTGCTGGTGAGGCACGTGCGCTTCGAGCGCACGGAGTCCGCCGTGGACGACGCCCACCGCAGCGCGGACGGCGGCGCGGGGCGGATCTTCGTTGACGCGGTGAGCTCGGCGGGCGCCTTCGAGGTGCCCGCGGGCTCGCGCGTGCTCGTGGGCGCGGGGCCGAGCGTGTTCGTGCGGTCGTGCAGGCGCCGCTGCGTGGTGCGCGGGCACGTGCACCACTGGGAACTGGAGGTGGGCTGATGGCTCCCTGCGGAGAGGTCGCGGGCGCGGTGGCGTCGATGCTCTGTGCGCTGGGCTTCGCGGGCGTGTTCTGCGCCCCGCCCTCGGCGGGGTTTTGCGCCGAGCCGATCGTGGTTTCCCAGGGGGCCTTCGCGCGGGAGGCGCGCCTGGCTGACGGCGGCGAGCGCGGGCGCGTGGACGTCGATGTGCTCGCGTGCCGAGAGGAGGCCGGTGCCGCGGAGGCCGTTTGCCTGGCTGCCGAGCGGGCGCTGCGCGGGGCGGCGTGGCCGATCGACGTCGACGGGGTGAGGATCGCCTCGGCGGACTCCGACGGCTCCGGTCCGCGCGGGCGCGACGGGTCCGGGCGGTGGCTGTGGGGGTTCACCTTGATCTGCACGGTGGTGAGGCATGTTGGGTAACGGGCATGGACGCGGGCGCGGTGACCGCGGTCGCGACGATCATATAAAGGGGCCGGCTCGGCGCGATGCGCGGGACGATGGCCGGTACCGCGCCTCCGAGACCGACCGGCTGGGGCGCGAGCAGCAGCGGCGCGCCACCGCGTACGGGCGCGCCCGGGGGCGGCTGTGAGCGGGTTCTCCTACGCGGGGCGCGACTTCTCCCCGTACGTGCAGGCGGAGCTTGTGGAGCCGGCGGCGCACGCCCTGGAGCCGCGCGCGCTCGCGGTGCCCGGCAGGCCCGGCGCGCTGCTTCTGGGCTGCGAGCTGCCGCCGCGCGAGGTGCGGCTGCGGCTGCACCTGGACGCGGGGTCGCAGATGACGGCGGGCGAGCTGTCGCGCCTGCGGGCGCTGCTGCGCGCATGGCTCTGCGCGCCCGGCGGCGGGGACCTTGTCGTCCCCGGCGAGGGCGCGCTCACGTGGCGCGACGCGGTGGTGACGGGCGTCTCGGACTGGGACAACCTTTTCGAGGGCGGCTCGTGCGCCGTGGATTTCACGTGCTACGACCCGGTGGCGTACGGCGCGGGGCGCTCCTGCGCGGGGACGGAGCTCGAGGTGCTGGGTACCTGGCCGACGCTGCCTGTGATGACGCTGACGGCGACGGCCGGCTCCGCCGTGAAGGTGGCGGACGACGCCGGCCGCTACGTGCTGGTCGAGCGGGACCTCTCCGCCGGGGACGAGGTGGTGATGGACTTCGCCTCCGAGTCCGTGACGGTGGACGGCGAGGACGCCTCCGCCGACGTGGGCGTGGAGAGCGCGTTCTTCTCGCTCTCTCCCGGCGCGCACGTCCTGACGTTCTCCGGGTGCTCGGCGCACGAGGTGGCGTGGACGGAGAGGTGGCTGTAGATGGTTCCGGCGATCTACCTCTTCGACCGCTTCGACGGTCCGCTGGGGATCCTTCCAGCCGTTGCCTCGCTCACGCACACCGAGGAGCTGGGCGGCGAGGACACGATCGAGTTCGACTGTATGGTGGCGCCCGAGAAGGGGTCTCGCCTGCTGTGGCGCGACCCGGAGGATGGCGCCTGGCGCGAGCACGTGGTGGTGCGCACCGACGAGCCGCTTGCGGGCCCCGTGCGCGTGTACGCCGAGTCCTCTATAAGCGAGCTTCTGGGCGACTTCATCGAGGAGGAGCGACTGTCCGCGAAGACCGCCGCCGAGGCGCTCGCCGCCGTGCTGGCCCACACGCGCTGGACCGCGGGCGACGTGGGCGCGGGCGACGCGCGGCACGGCTGCCTGCTCTACCACGTGAACGCGCTCGCCGCGCTGAGGCGCGTCGAGGAGGTCTGGGGCGGCGAGCTCGAGTGCTCGATCGCCGTGGAGGGCGGGCGCGTCGCCGGGCGCACGGTGTCGCTGCCCGCGCGGCGCGGGGGCTGGCGGGGCGCGCGGCTCACGCGCGGCAAGGGGCTCATGGCCTGCACGCGCACGGTGCTGGAGGACGAGGTGTTCACGGCGCTCTACGGCTTCGGGCGCGGGCTGCCGGTCCTGGACGAGAGCGGCGAGCATACCGGCGGCTACACCAGGCGGCTTACCTTCGGCGCCGTGAACAACGGCGTGAACTGGGTGGGCAGCGACGAGGCGCGCCTGGCATGGGGGCGGCCCGACGGTTCCGGCGGCAGGGCGCACCGGTTCGGATGCGTGGTGTTCGCCGACTGCGAGGACGCCTCCGAGCTGAAGGCGCTCACGGAGGCGGAGCTTGCACGAGTGAGCCGTCCCCGCGTGGCCTACGAGGCCGAGGCGGCTCGTGTCTGCGGCTGCGGCTTCGTGCGGCTGGGAGACGACGTCGCGGTGTGCGACGACGCGCGGGTGCCGCCATGGCGCTTCACGGCGCGATGCGTGCGGCGCATACGGGAGCTCGGCGCGGGCGGGATCGAGCGCCGGCTTGCGCTGGGGGCCGTGGAGCGCACGTCGTGGTCGGCGTCCGCCGACGTGGCGGCGCGCGTGGCCACGGTCGAGGAGGCGGCTTCCGCCGCCGGCGAGGCCGCAGCCGCCGCCGCGGGGGCGGTCTCCTCCCTGGAGGATCTGAGCGAGATGGAGTTCTGACATGGCTGACGAGGAGACGTTCGCGCTTTCGGGCGACGGGCTGTACGAGGTGACGTGGGACGGCGCCGACGCGCCGCTGCCGAAGCCGCTTCTGGCATCGCCCGCCGACGCGCGGGGGCGCGGCATGGAACTTTCCGTGGTGCGCGGCGGCGAGGCGGTCGACCTCACGGGCGCGACGGCATACCTGCTGTGGCGCCACCGCGAGGCGCGGGCGCGCGGATGCGAGCCGTTCGAGGCGGTGGACGCCGAGCACGGCCGGCTCCGCGTGTTCTGGCCCGCATCGATGGCGTGCGCGGAGGGCACGGTCGACGCGCAGGTGGTGGTCTGCGGCGGTGACGAGGCGATCTCTTCCGCGCCGTTCGCCGTGCGCGTGGCGGCTGCGCTCGGCGGCGTCGAGGGCTCGGGCGGAGACGGGTACTCGATGTTTCTGGAGGCGATCCGGAAGTTCGAGGAGGCCGACGAGCTGATCGACGCCGCCGTCGAGAAGGCGCAGCAGGCGGCGTCGACCGCCGAGGGGGCGTCCGCCGCGATCGCCGCCGCTACGGCTGCGGCCACGGCGGCGACCGAGGCGAAGGAGGGGCTGCTCGCGGCGGCGGAGCGCGGCGACTTCGACGGCGAGCCGGGCGCCGCGGGCGCCGACGGGCAGGACGGTGCCGACGGCCAGGACGGCGTGAGCCCGAC
Source organism: uncultured Coriobacteriaceae bacterium (assembly GCA_963931435.1). GTDB lineage: Bacteria > Actinomycetota > Coriobacteriia > Coriobacteriales > Coriobacteriaceae > Coprousia. Next base: position 1,822,793 of record OZ007012.1, on the reverse strand, counting down.
GGCGAAGGTGGAGCAGACCGAGGCCGGCGCGCTCATCACTGTGACGGACGCTTCCGGCACCACGACCGCGACGCTCGCGCACGGGCAGAAGGGCGATGCGCTCACGTTCGACGACCTCACCGAGGAGCAGGTGGCGGCGCTGCGCGGCGAGAAGGGCGATACGGGCGACGCGTTCGAGTACTCCGACTTCACGCCCGAGCAGCTGGAGGCCCTGCGCGGGCCGGCCGGGGCGGACGGGGCCGACGGTGCGGACGGCATCAGCCCGCAGGTGTTCTTCGTCAGCTATCCCGAGGATGAGGGCATCAAGATCCAGATCTGGGACTACCAGCACGCGGAGGCGCGCGTGATCAGGCACGGCACGAGCTGCACCCACTCGTGGGACGGCACGGTGCTCACCGTGACGAGCGCGAGCGGGACGAGCTCGGCCGACCTCGCGGGACCGAAGGGCGACAAGGGCGACCCCGGCGACGCGTTCGAGTACTCGGACTTCACGGCGGAGCAGCTGGAGGCGCTGCGCGGGCCGGCGGGTGCCGACGGCGCAGACGGCGCGAACGGGGCCGATGCCGACATCGTGGGGGCGACCGCCACGGTGGACGGGTCCACGGGGACGCCCGCGGTCACCGTGACGATGGGCGGTGCGCCGGGGGCGCGGACGTTCGCGTTTGCCTTCTCGGGCCTCAAGGGCGAGGCCGGAGAGCCCGGGCCGCAGGGAGAGCCGGGCGCGGACGGGGCGCCGGGCAGCGCGCCCGACCTTTCCGCGTACGCGACGAAGGCCTATGTGGACCAGGCGATCGAGGACCTGGACGATCTTTCCGAGATGGAGTTCTAGATGGCTGTGGGAACGGTTTCCAAGGCGCTTCTGACCGAGATCGCCAACGCGATCCGCGAGCAGAACGGGCAGCAAGTGCACTACATGCCGCTGGAGATGAGCTCGCGGGTGCTGGAGATGGACGGGACGCGCGAGGGCGCGGGGCTCGTCGCCGCGCCTGAAGCGGGCACCGGGATCCTCTCCGAGGTCGTGTTCGAGCTTCTTGCCGACGCGATCCGCACGCAGAACGGGTCGACGACGACCTACACCCCCGCCGAGATGCCGGCGGCGATCCGCGCGCTCACATGGGACACGGGGGTCAAGATGCGTGCGCTGTTGCTCTCTGACGGGACGCTCGAGCTGAACTACCGCGACGGTCGGTCCTCCGACGTGGAGGGAGCGGTGATCTTGGAGGGATGGGAGATCCCGGCCGAGGGCTTCTCGTCCTCGAGCGACATCCCCTGGCGAACGCGGCGCAGCGAGGTGCTGCGGGCGCTGATAGACTCGGACTTTGCGAGCGGCGGCCTGACCAACGCGTCGCACCTGTTCCAAAGTCTGCAGCAGATGACCGAGGTGCGGGGGTTCGAGGCGCTGGAGGGCGCGCTGATCTTCGATCAGGTGTTCTCGAGCTGCCCTTCGCTGGAGAGCGTGTACGCTGCCAGATGGGAGCCTACCGGCGAGCAGACGGGCAACCTTGGCCTCTACGGGTGCAACCGCCTGGTGGGCGGGATGGGCTATTCGCCCGACTACGGCGAGGACGTCGACGGCCACCTGGGTTTCGGCGAGGACGGGATCTTGACGGATCCCGCGGCCGATGAGCGCGAATGGGTGGCGTGCCACCTGTACGCCGACGGCGAGCTCGTGCTGACGCTGGATCCCGAGCCCGAGGAGGGACGCGAGGTTACGTTGAGCTCGCGGATGTGCGCGACGGCGCGCTACCGGGCGATCGGGTCGCGCGCCTGGGACGATGCCGGGGTGGACGTGCTGAAGGCGACGTTCTCCGAGGACCTGTCGGGGCTTACGTACGCGAACCTGTCGTACTGGTTCTACACCGACGGGGAGATGACCGAGGTCGTCGGGCTCTCCAACCTGCCGGAGGTCCGGGAGATGCGCTACGCGTTCTCGAACTGCGACGGGCTCACCGAGCTCGACCTGTCTGGATTTCCGACCGAGGGGCTCACGGACCTGTTCTACTGCTTCTCGGGCTGCTCGAACCTGGCGACAATCTGGGCGGATGCGGACTGGTCGCTGCCCGCGGGGTGCGAGGGGTCAGGCATGTTCTACGGCTGCGAGGCACTGGTGGGCGGCGCGGGGACGACGTACGACGGCGGAGGCCGGGACGAGGACTACTGCCGGATCGACGACCCGCCGGTGGCTCCGGGGTATCTGACGGTGAAGGGCTAGGCTCTGCTGTTCAGCGCCTTCCTGACCTTCTCGTAGGGCTTTTCTCCGCTGAGGCCCCAGGGCTTGTCTATGGTCCTGAGCGCCTCAGCTACCTCATCGGAGCACGCATAGTCCTGTGCGTCTTCGAAGTCCCAGCCCATGTATTCGGCAAGGTATGCAGATAGCTCGCGCATCGGATAACCCTCCGTACGCTCACGCGCAAGATACATGCGCGCATCCATCAAAGAGAGATCCCAATGCTTCTGCAGCAGACCGATGATTTTCTTCTCGTCTGCTATTCCCTCATTCAGCGCAGCGACTGCCCGGGCGAGGGATTCGTCGTATCCATTTTGATATTCGATGCTCTGGTACATCTGCCGCCCCCTCTTATCGCCTACATGCTCTTGTGAACTCCTTTGTGAAGAAACAGAACGCAACATTACGCCATTTCACCAGCTAGATGGGCATTTTGTGACTGCGCATGACACTTCTCCCAGAGGGCGGGGCGTTCCCGTCCGGGGAGGAGGCGCGCATGGAGTCGGTGATCGCGGCGCTCGTGACGGGCGTGCTGACGCTCGTCGGGGTGGTCGTCTCGAACGGCCGCAGCCGCGCGGTCATGGAGGTCAAGATCGACAACCTGGCCAGGCAGGTGGAGAAGCACAACTGCCTGATGGAGCGCACCTACGCCCTGGAGCGGGACGTGTCTGTCGTGAAGGCGGAGATCGAGAACATGAAGGAGGGCCGTTAGATGGAGGAGTTCCTGACGAGCAACGAGTGGCCGTGGCGCTTGGCGCGGACGATCGTGCAGGGCGTGCTGGGCGTGGTGGTGGCCAACGTCGACATGCTGGTTGGCTGCGCGGTGCTGGAGCCGACGTGGCGCGCCGTGGTGGTGGCGTTGGTGATGGCGGTGCTGTCGCCGGTGATGGCGGAGCTGGGCGCGACGCTGCCGTCGGGCGGTGGTTCCGATGAGTGACGGGCGCGAGTTCGCGAGCGAGGAGGAGCGCTGGGAGGCGCTGCGCGGCGAGGGCGTCGAGGCGGCCGCGCCCGACGACTGGGAGCCCGACGAGGGCGAGGACGGCGGCTTCGAGGAGGTGCCCGATGGCGTATAGCATCCTCTTCAAGCAGTGCGGATCGGACCACATGACGCGCGGACGCTCGCGCGCAATCGACCGCATCGTGGTGCACTTCACCGCCACCCTAGCGTCGGCGCGCAACAACGCGACGTACTTCTCGCGGAACGAGGGCCAGGGCGCGAGCGCACACTACTTCGTCGACGACATCACGCCGGAGATCTACCAGAGCGTGGCCGAGGGCGACACCGCCTGGCACGCCGGCGACTGGCAGATGAACTGCCGTGCGATCGGCATCGAGGTCGTGTCGGCCGGCGAGGACTTCAGCGCGACCGAGGTCGAGAAGCTGGGCTGGCTCGTGAGGAAGCTCATGGCCAAGTACGGCATCGGCGCCTCCGGGGTCATCCGCCACTACGACGTGACGGGCAAGCTCTGCCCCGCGCCCTACGTGGCCGCGTCCAAGTGGGCGGCGCTGAAGGCCGCGATCACGGATGGGGCGGCGTCCGGCGGGACGACTTCCGCCGCGCCCGGTGGCACGGTCTCTGAGCTCGCGCGGCGCGTCATCGCCGGCGAGTTCGGCAACGGGGACGCGCGGCGCGCGGCACTGGGGTGCCGCTACTCGGAGGTGCAGGCGGAGGTGAACCGCATCCTGGCCGGGGGCTCCGGCGGGGGCGCGACCCAGGCGCCGGCGGCCGACGACGTGGACGAGCTCGCGTGCCGGGTGATCGCGGGCGAGTTCGGCAACGGGGCGGCGCGCAAGGCCGCGCTGGGCGACCGCTACGCGGAGGTCCAGGTGCGCGTGAACGAGATGCTGGGCGCCGGGGGCTTCGACGGCGGGTCGGGAGAGGCCGACATCGACGCCCTGGCGCGGGCGGTCATACGCGGCGAGTACGGCAACGGCGAGGAGCGCAGGTCGCGCCTGGGTTCGCTGTACGACGCGGTACAGGCGCGCGTGAACGAGATCCTGCTTTGACGGTAGGTCAGGGCCCGGCGTACGGCTTTTCAACATTTCCCACACGCCTGCAGGCCATGCAGGGGCCCTCCGGCGCATGGAAAACGTTGAAAAGCCCCGGGCCCCTTGCTTTGGGATCGACATGGTGCGGCCCCGCATCTCTCGGGATGCGGGGCCGCCTTGTCTTAGATGGTTATGCCTTCGCGGCGCCTGGGGCCTGCCACGAGCATCCGGTACCACCAGTCGCGGTCTCTCGGGCCCGCCTCGGCGAGCGCGTCTATCAGGCGGGTTTGGGTCACCTCGTCGAGGCGTGCGAAGTCGTCGCGCATCGCGTTCTCGATAGCTGTGGACCTCTCGATCATGTTGCGCAGGATTCTCTGCTTCTCCTCTAGGGTGAAGCTCTGTGGGGAAATCTCGACCAGTTCTGCCATGAAGTAGGCGCGGTCCTCCTCTGCGGTGAGGGCGTTCCAGTCGGTTGCCATTTGGAATCTCCTTTTCCTTCTGGAACCGTCTTTCTGGGACTTCTGGGTGGTACGAATTCCGGTACGAAGGAGCCTGGAAGGAGCGTTTCGCAGCGTTTTCTTGCGTTGTGCGCACCAGTTAGAAAAACGGTATTCTACCTGCGGGAATGATGCGTTTTGTTGCGAAGCGCTCCTTGGTGCTTATACCCCCTCAGTCCCCCACTTCGAGACCGCCTTGTCGGTGACGCCCATCTGGCGGGCGAGGTCGAGCTGCGTCATGCCCCTCTCGGTGCGGAGGGCGCGGATCATGGTCCCGAGGCTCTGGTTGTTCATGGCGGTCCTTTCGTCTGGCTTCCGGGCGAGCACATCGTCGCGCGTAGCGTCCCGGCGCTCAACCGACCGTCGGTAGGGCGGGCTCTACCGCTGGTAGAGTCCGAGTCTAGCGGCAGTGAGCTGCCCCGATTCGACGTCTTCTAAAGGGGCCCCGGACCTTTCCGCCGCATACGACGAGAAACGCCGCCGCCCCGCAGAGCTTCTGCGGTGCGGCGGCGCGCAAGGGACTATATGGAGCGCTCGGTGCCTACGAACGCGACCTCCTCAGGACGAGCGCGCCCGCGCCGACGAGGGCAGAGGCGAGGACGAGGAGCGGTGTCGCCAGCGGCATGGAGGCGTCTCCCGTCGAGGCGAGCGTCTCCTGGGCCGCGGCGGCGATGGTGAACTCGGTCTCGGCCGTACCGGTCTGGGACACGATGCCGAGCGCGTGCTTGCCGACGGAGAGGGTCTCCAGGTAGGAAGCCTTCAAGGTGACGACGGTGCTGCCTTCCTCGACGGTGCAGTTGGCGGCGTCCACGTCCTTACCATCCACCTGCACCTTCAGGAAGTCGCCGTAAGCGGCGTTCGAGGTGAAGGAGAGGCCCTTGCTGCTGCCCTTCTGCCAGGTGGCGTCGGCACCAGCGATGATGGCAGGGGTGAAGTCGGGGTCGAGGGCGTCGCATACCGTGCAGTGACCGTCCTCGCCCCAGTTGTGGCCGGTTTCCGGGATTACGGTGTCATCGGGGGTGATTTCATGCTCTCCCGCGTCGTCGGAGAAGATCTTGCCGCATACCTCACAGGTCCAGTACTCCGTGTTGCCCGGTTTCGTGCAGGTCGGGTTTACAGCGTCATGGTGCACCAAAGCGTGGGGCTCAATCGTGCAAACTACTTCCTCGCTCTCTGCGACGCCGGAGGTGAGAGTCCCATCGCTGGCGGTTACTGCCACGGAGTAGGTGCCCGGCTCATCGGTGGTGAGCGTTGCGTCAGTTGCTCCCGGTATCGCGACGCCGTCTCGCTTCCAGGCGAAGGTGTAAGTGACGTTGCTCGCTTGATGGGTGGGTTCCGCAACGAGCTCGAACGTACCTTCAGAGCCTTCGTGGAGTTTCGTGGTCTTTGCGTCAACGGTCAGCTTGGGCGCATCAAGCCCCCATACCGCAGTGAGCACCATGTTGTCTTCGGTAACCTTATCGTGCGAGAAGTCCCAAAGGTCGTTATCTGCAGTGCCCTTAAGCTTCCATCCGACAAGCGAATAGCCCTCCTGTGCAGTAGGAGAGGGAGCGTCTGCTGCATTCACAAGACCGTCGGCGTTTGCGTAGACGCTGTCGTATATGACGTTCCCGTCGGAGCTCGCGAAAGATACAGTCTTAAGCTTGCACCATACCAACCCATCGCCATCCGCGCTGAAGCCCCAGCCCTCGTGCTCAGATGCAAAGCTCTGGGGGTTGACCGGTACACCCTCGTCGTATTTCACGGAAGGGGTGCTTTCGTCGAGTGCCGTGGAGTACAGCTGCAAGGGTGAAGTGGGTGTGAACTCACCGGTCACATGAATGGTCGATACCTTGTTGGGTGCCTGCATGAGATAGATGCTGCCCTCGATGGTGGGCGATCCGGAAACCGCGAAGTCGCATGTTCCCGTCGCAGTTGTAGTCGTTGCCAGATAGACCGCAGACGCCGTTGGGTTTTTAGTACAGGCGTTATCTTTAATGACGCCGCCGGAGATGCTGATGTTCGTTTCGTATCCGTTGTAGATTGCACAGATGGCGCCGCCGTACGTTGTGGCCGTATTGCCGGTGACTTCGCCGCTTTTGATGATGAGGTTCGCATCAGCGGACGGAGCGTCTGTCTGGTTCAACATCCCCTGGACGAAGAACGCTCCCCCGTGCCCACCGGTATTGCCGTAGATTTTGGTGCCGTCAAGCGTGCAGTATCCGCCGTGGCCGCCTACGCGTACCGCGCCGGCGATAGACGACGAGTTATTCTTGATTTCTCCTCCGTTAAGGTAGACTTCGCATTGGTCGAGGTCGATGGCTCCTGCATAGCCCGACCAGCTGGTCACCTCGTTGTTTTTGATCTCCCCGCCGTTCATGGTGAACTTGCCGTCATAGAACACCCTGATGGGAGTCCCGTGGCTGTTCATGAACACCGTGCCATCATTCATGACGAGGTTGCCGTAGCTTCCCTTTTCTCCTCGCACGTTTGCGAGGGGCATGACGTTGTCGGTATTGTTCCCGTCTACAATGACATTGGTAAGGGTCAGATCGCTGATTACGTGGAGCAGCGTGCCCGCCATATCTTCAGAGCGCACAAGTGTGAGGTTGCTCAGATCAGTCTTTTTGTCGATGGTGACCGTGCTGCCGATTATGACCGTTCCGCCCTCTCCGGCAAGCTCCGCGGCTTTTTCAATCGTCTTTACCGGATTATCTGCATTCTCGCCGGAGTTCGCGTCATCGCCTGTCAATGGGGTGAGATAAATGGTTTTCGTGCTGCGAGGCAGATTGTTCACCGATGAAGAACCATCCATCCCTCGTTGGACCGTCATATCATCCGCCGCCGCAACGGACGGTGTCAGGCTACTTGCTAACACCAAGAGCAGCAGCATCGCAAATACCCGGTTACGAAGGTTGCGCATCATGGTTTACCTCCTGTACTTCGCCCTTTTTTCTGGGGAATGCTGTCGGTATTCGCTCGGGCGCGAGGAGCCTCTTCCCGAGGAATGCGGACCCCCCGACGCTTTCTTCGATTATCTCGTAGGGGCTTTTGAGGCACCATCACCCATTTAGGGGTGCGAAACGGGTGATGCCGTGGGGAGGGAGATTCGGTTGCGCCGCTCAGGTTCCGTGAGCGTTAGCGCGGCTTGCGCTGCTTAACGCAGCATGTAGCGCTCGAGCCCCTTGCGGCTCCCCACGCCGAGCTTCTCCATGGCATGGGAGAGGTGCCGCTTGGCGGTGTTGATGGAGACGCCCAGGTGGTCGGCAATCTCCTGGTTGGTCCAGCCGCGGGCGGCGAGCATCGCGGAGGCGAACTCCGTGGTGGTGAGGTTGTCCGCCACCTCCTCGCCCGTCACGGGGTTGTGGACGCGTCGCCATCCGGCGGAGAACCGGTAGGTGATCTCGATGATGCGCTTGAACTCGGCGGGCCAGGCGGGCTTGATGGCAGATTCGAGCATGCCGCCGAGAAGGCCGTGGTGCTCGCCGAAGCCCTCGATGAGGTCGTCCGGACGTGCGAGGGCCCAGGCGCGCATGAGGTGGTCGTGTGCGTGGTCGCGGTCCTTGAGGCTCATGTAGTCCATCACGGCGACCAGGTGCAGGTAGATGGCGGGGATGGGGAACCGGTTCCCGCCCATCGTGAGGGCCGCTTCCGCGATGCCCGCGCTGAGTCCGTACTGCTTCTCCAGATACAGGGAGTGTGCCCTCAGATAGAGGGCGAAGGCGCGCAGGCCCTGGGGGAGTAGCGGTAGCATCTCCTCCATGTTCGGCATGCCCTGGGGGAGTGGCAGGTGGAGCAGTATCGACGCCGCCGCCGCCACGAAGGCCGACTCGGCCTGCGCCTGCGGCGAGCCGTCCACCATGTCGTGGAGGGCGCGCTCGATCTGCGCGAAGCCGGCCAGCGCCTGGTCGTCCTGGCTGAAATGCAGGTAGGCGTAGGAGCAGATCAGGCAGGCGGAGAGGCGCGCCCCCGCATCGCCCGAGGCGAGGTAGGGCCTCGCCTTCCCGATGGCCTTCTCCGGCTGGCCGGAGAAGTAAAAGTATTCGGCCCAGGCGATGTTGCGCTGGGCCCCCTCCTCCATGGACTCGACCGCCTTCAGGCACTCTCCGGGGGCGAAGGGCGTGTTCATGAGCGGCAAGAGGGCCCTCTCCCGGAAGAGCGGGGAGGGAGCTCCCTCCGCCGGGGGCAGCGACCCCTGGGTATGTTGCTCCGCCTTCTCGTACACGCCTCGTCCCGTCCTTCCGCGCACGTCGTCTTCCTCTCGTGGGGCGTCGAGCTCGATTCTAGCCGACCGGCGCGCGTGCCCGTCGCCTGGAGAACCTCTCTCGGGGAGCGGGAGAAAAAGGGGGCCGGGGTCTGATGTGAACTGCACCCCAAAACTTGGACGCGATAAATCATAGCTGAATTTGCCCCGATTCCGTTTACATCCTTACGCCGCCATCTTGACGGCGCCCTCCATATGCCTCGCCTCGAACTCCTCGGGGCTGAGGTGCCCCAGCGCCGAGTGGATCCGCACCCGGTTGCAGAAGCACTCGATGTAGTCGAATATCTCCAATGCCGCCTGATCCCGCGTCTCGAACGCGCGGGCGTGCACGCGCTCGGACTCGATGGGCCCCATGAGCGACTCCATGGCCGCGTTGCCCCACGGCGACGATATCGAGCCCATCGAGGGCACGATCCTCGCGCCCCGCATGGTCCTGCCGAGCTGCAGCGACACGTGCTGCGGGCCGTGGTCGGAATGGTGCACGCAGCCCTTGCCGGGCCTCCTGCGCGCTATGGCCATCCTGAGCGCGTCGTCGGCGAGCTCGGCCGCCATGCTCGCCGACATCGACCAGCCGACGATCATCCTCGACCACACGTCCATCACGACGGCCAGGCAGGGCCATCCCTGGTGCGTCCTCACGTAGGTGATGTCCGCGAACCGCAGCCTGTCCGGCCCGTCCGCGCTGAAGTCGCGCTTCACCGGGTCGGGAGCCGCGTTCGCCTGCGGCGCGGCCGGTTTGGCCGCGCCCTTCGGCCTCCCGGCGCAGCCGCGCGCCGTCCCGGCCCAGCCGTTGCCGCGCATGAGGCGCGCGACGCGCTCGCGCGAGGTCCGCTCGCCGGCCCTCTTGAGCTCGGCGAAGACCTTCGGCGCCCCGCAGTTTCCCCGGCTCGCCCCGTATATCTCGGAGATCTTCGCCGCGAGCTCGGCATCGCGCAGGTCGTGCGCGCTGGGCGGCCTCTTCCTCCACGCGTGGTGGCCCCGGCGGGTGACCTTCAGCGCGGCGCACATCTCGGACACGCTCCAGGAGCCTTCGTTGAGAAGGATGAAAGCGAACTTGGCCCCCTCCGCCCGGGCGCCTACAGCTGCCTGCCGGCGAAGAAGGCGCTCGCTTTCAAAGGTATCTCGTTCTCCCTCTTGAGCCGCTCGTTCTCGCGCCTGAGGCGCCTGAGGTCCTCCGCCATCTGGAACGGGTTGTCCTCGGGCGTCGCCTGCGCGGTGCCGGGCGCCCACTCGAGCTCGAGGTGGCCGTCACCCGCACCCGCCGCGCAATCGAGCCTCCATCTGCGCGCATGGCGCCGCACGGACGAATAGGAGCCCTTATAGCCCCGCTCCTCGACGAGGCGGTCGTGGATCCTTTTGGCGGTGTGGCGCTGCTTGCGCGGCGCCCCGAGGTCGACCTCGAGCAGGTCGTCGATCCAGCCGGTATGCGGGTCTATCGCGGGGCGCGCCCTGTGCGCCGGCATCGGCGGCTCCGGCGACATGTCCTCCATGTCGGCGTAGCGGGCGACGGTGTTGCGGCTGAGGCGGAGCCTTCGCGCTATCTCCGCCCTCGGCACCCCCCCCCTCGCGTCCATCGAGCGTATATCATTCCTTACGTCCAGGGGCGCGGTCATCTCCTCCATCCCTTCCGGGCGGTCTCGCCAAAGCACGCGCCCGGAACAACCATACGGCGAGGGCCGCGCCCCTGGTCCTAAGGGGGCGCGGCCCTCATGTTGAAACTGCTCATTTCCAGATGCGCGCGGTGCTCAAAAACCGGTGCTCATTCGGACCATTTCTTATTGCACATCAACACTCCAGGGCGGCGTCCTCCGGGATCGCCGGTATAATGTGGTCCATGCGCGGCCCGCTTTCGTTCGATATGTCTGGCGACATCGATGATAGGGGGCCGCGCGGACATCGGGACGAGCCGGCCATGTCAGAAGTGGTTTAATACAGCCAGACGTAATTACGTCATGTTATTGACGAATGGACATGTACTCGTCGGAAGAGGTCGATTGATGAACGGGGAGGATGTCGGTCGTCGAATCCGAAGCTGGATTGTGGATGCAGGGATCACTCAGGAGATTCTGGCTGAGAAGCTAGGAGTGTCTGCAAGTGCCGTGAAGGGCTGGGTATATGGCTTCCGCTCGATTTCGTTTGACCGGGCAGAGCAGATTTGCGACGTCTTCGGCAAGTCGCTCGACGAGCTCGTGTGTCGGGACAAGCGCACCATATCGAAATAAAGGGTGAGTCCGGTCGGTTCTCATCTCGTGCTGCGATGCGAAGAGAATCCCGCTCGATTGAGGAAAGGAAAGAGCAGATGAGTATGAAACGCGGTGAAATCCGCCGCCCCTCCTGGATGACGCGGATCCTTGCCGTTCTTGTTGCAGAAGTGATTGCGCTCAGCACGATGCTCGTGATCGCTTCGCCTGCTTTGGCGGAAGAAACACAAACAGAGGCTGGGGGCATTACATACACGCTCGAACTCGATGACGAGACAGGGACCGTCGCCATCGATGAAATGTCCGACCCGGCTGAGGACAGTAAGGTCGAGATTCCGGCGACCTTCACCATTGACGGCGGGACCTACACCGTTACGTCTATGAATCTGTATTCCTTCTCCAAGCTTCCCCACGTCACGGCTGTTACGCTCCCCGACACGCTCACGCAGATCAATGGGAGCTTCAGGTGCTTTGAGGGCGTCACGGAGATTACCATTCCCGGCTCGGTGGAGACGTTCGGAGCAACGTTCCAGTCCATGCAGAACCTGCAGACGATCACGTTCGGGGAGGGCGTGAAGGAACTGAGCAGCGAGGCGGGGAGCATGGTCTATGGCTGCAAGAACCTCACGACCATCGTGCTCCCTTCGACGCTCGAGAAGATCAATGCGAACGCCGCGTTTTCTGACGCCAAAGCCCTAACCAACATCAACCTGCCCAACGACGTCACCTTCTCGGATAGCGGGGTCAGCTACTTCGCCAGGTGCACCTCACTCACAAGCATCACATTGCCAGAGTCGATGTCCGCGATTCCGATGTACATGTTTCAGGGCTGCACAGCACTTCAAAGCGTAACGACAACGGGAACCATTGAGTCAATCGGGAATGGCGCGTTCTCCGGATGCACGGCACTCACCGAGGTGCCCTCTCTTTCATCGGTGACCACCATTGGCTCGTATGCATTCAACGAGTGCACCGCCCTCACTGGTCCCGTCGATCTCTCCAAGGTGACCTCTCTCGGTTCATATGCGTTCTACCAGTGCAAGAGCCTGGAGGGAACGCTCGATCTTTCGGGGCTCACCGTCATTCCCAGCCGTGCGTTCTCCTATGTCACCGCGAAGGTGACCGCTTTGAATCCCGGGCTCACCAAGATCGGTGACTGGGGATTCGTCTGGACCGATCTGACACAGGTCGACCTGCCCGACACGCTCGAGTCCATTGGTGACTACGGCTGCTTTGGCGCGCAGCTAAAAGACCCGCTCTGTATTCCCGATTCGGTGACGTCGCTCGGGAAGGGTGCCTTTGACAGCACGGACGTCGAGGAGTTTATCGTAGGCTCCGGCATCAAGAGCGTGGGTTCCCAGGCATTTCCCGAGACGGCGACACGCATCGTGTTAGAGACTAGTCCCGATGACGTAACCTTCGCCGACGGGCTCCCCACTTCGAGTGTCTACATTTTCAAAGAGCCCTCTGTTGCTGATGGGAATTATTCCGATGGGGAGAATCTGCAAAAACAGATTGACAGTGCAGAGAGCGGCGCCACCATTCCGCTCGATGGTAACATCGGGCTAGGCGCCACCCTAACAATTCCTGAAGACAAATCCATCACGCTCCAGGCAAATGGGGAGGGTGACGTTTTCCTGTTTGCGGACCCGCAGCTCCAAGAAAAGTCCTTCAACTTGATAAGTGTCCCCGAAGGCTCGTCCCTCACCCTTCGAGGTGCCGATGGCTCTGATTTGGTCCTATTCGGAAAATATGGCACCGGTAGCGCAGTTGAGGTGGAAGGCTCCTTGGAGCTTGGGCAGGGATCTGCCGTTCGGAAATTCACCTGTAGCAAAACCGGTACCGGCGTCATCGACGTCCGCGGTGCAGACGCCTCAATCACGATTTCCGGGGGAGAGATCAGCGAGAACGTTATCGGTACTGGTACAGAAACTTCTGGAGTCGCTTCTGCCGGGGCTGTACGTGTCCAAGGCGCACAATTCGTTATGACGTCAGGCTCGATCTCCAACAACGACGCAAGCCAGGCAGACTACCTACGCAGCACGGGCGGCATCTACTTGTGTGACGGGGCACACGGGAGCCTTTCCGGTGGAAAGATATCAAACAACAAGGGAGTGCGCGGCGCGGCTGTATTTCTCGTGAGCGACGATGCCGGAAAAGAAAATCGAGCCTCGCTTACTCAGTCTGGCGGAGAGATCTCTGGCAATACAAGCGAGAGGAACCAACACAGCGCGACAGGCTATGACCCGAGCGGCGCGGTACACGTCGAGAACAACGCTGAGTACTCACTGACCGGAGGAAAGATCTCCGGGAACACAACGGCTGGCAACGGCGGCGGGGTATGCGTTGTTGACGGCAATCTCCAAAATGGCCAAAACGAATACGGGACTGCATTCAAGATGGATGGCGGGGAGATCTCGGACAATCACGCGACCTACGGCGGCGGTGTCTACTCCTACACCAATGGTGTCGTTCTAAATGCAGGCAAGATTTCAGGCAACGTCGCCAGCAACACGGGTGGCGGCGTGTACAGCGAGGGCAACAGCTCTTACTACGGGACAATTCGAGTTAACAACGCACTGGTGACGGAAAACAGTGCCGTACATGGTGGCGGGCTTTATTTCTGTGCTACCGGTTCGGGCGTTATTAGCTCGACCAGAGGTATCGCCGTCCTTGACAATGCTGCAAAAGATGACGGAGACCGTAAAGCAGCCGGTGACGACGTTGTCTTCACGAAGATGAACGGAGAGGACGAGCGCTACCAGCTTTGCCTTACCGAGCGACTGCTTGGCGGCGGAGCGCTGACATGGGTGAGGGACGGGGCTGTCTATCTGCCCGCTGCGAATAGCCACCCCCAAACTGACACGAGCACCCCACGCTATGACGCAGCTAATCCCGTTGTGGTTGATGGCGCGGACCTGCATGCCGGGCAGAAGTCATCTCTGGCATTGAAGGCCGTTTCTGACAGCCGGGACGGCGAGGAACTTGCACGCAGTCGCGCCAAGCTTTTTATCACAGGCAACACTGCGGTCCGCGGTGGTGGCATCGGCTCTAATGGAGGGGTTATCGGGGGAGACGACAAGGTGACCCAGGTTAAAGTCACCAAGGTCTGGGATGACGGGGGGAATGCGGACGGCTCCCGCCCCGGCTCCGTGACGGTTCATCTGTTCAATGGCGATAGCGAAATCGACTCCGCTGTGCTGAGCGACGAGAACGGGTGGAGCTGGACGTTCAGCGATTTGCCAACGGACGACCCCTCTTACACCATCACAGAGGACAGTGTCGACGGGTACACGTCCTCGATCTCCGGCGGCGCGTCCGACGGCTTCGTCGTCACCAACACGCACGTGCCCGGGACCCCTCCGACGGGCCCCGGCACGATCGACGTCCCCGTCGTCAAGGTCTGGGCCGACCAGGACGACGCAGATGGCTCCCGCCCCGGCTCCGTGACGGTTCATCTGTTCAATGGCGATAGCGAAATCGACTCAGCTGTGCTGAGCGGCGAGAACGGGTGGCGCTGGACGTTCAGCGATCTGCCGAAGGATGGCACCTACACCATCACGGAGGACAGTGTCGACGGGTACACGTCCTCGATCTCCGGCGACGCGTCCGACGGCTTCGTCGTCACCAACACGCACGTGCCCGGGACCCCTCCGACGGGCCCCGATGAGCCGAGTCCTTCACTGCCAAATACGGGCGATGCGTCTGGTACCGCGGCTCGCCATTTTGTTGGCATCGGGATCGCGCTGCTGTTCGTCAGTGCGCTGCTCTTCCGTTCCGTGAGACATGGGCGTGACTGAACTAGGGACTGGAAACGCCGTGGGGAGTGCTGCCATGAGCGTCGGGAATGGAGGACGGCTGACAAAGACGGAGGCTGACGTGATTGCCCGCGTCGCTCGGCACGGGGGCAACCCGCTCACAAAGTCAGAGATTGCCCGTGAGATTGGCAAGTGCGTAAAGACGGTCGATCGGGCGATTTCGGCACTTCGATCGTGCGGGATGCTCCTCACGGAGCCCCGCTGGGACGAGCGAGGAGCGCAGCTCGCCAATGCCTACCGGCTTCCTAGGTATCCCGCGCATCGCGCTGATGACGGGCAGGTCTTCGCAACCAAACGGAAAGGAGACCCGCGATGCGAGAGAACGTCCCTATCCACGTCATCGAGCTGCCCGACATACCCGCGCTCGTCCCCGTCGCCGACCGCTACGCCGACAACGGACGCCCCGCCGTCCAGCTCTACGAGGCGGTCCCCGCAGACGCCGACGACGGCCTCTGGTGCGATCTCACGGTGAACCTGCCGGACTACGTCCTACCCGGTGACGACTGGGCGTTCGTCCCCGCCGAGCGGGAGCCGTACCTGCGTGAGCTCGAGCGCCGCGGCCTCGTCGAGGTCGGCGGCGTCGTGGCGTACGGCAGCTTCGGCAGCCTCGCCTGCGTGGTGCACCTCTCGCCGTGTCTCGTCGCGAGAGAGGAGGCGCCCCGATGTGATGTGGCTATACTTAATTGGACACATCGATGAGAGTCTGAGGGCCCTTCGAGGAAAGGGGCCCCATGCGGGATCCGAAGCGCCCCAGGCAGTTCACCGAGGAGTTCAGGAGGCAGATGGTCGCCCTGGTGGACTCCGGCAAGCCGCGCGCCGAGGTGATGCGCGGGCACGACCTCGGCAGGTCGACGCTCGACCGCTGGATCCGCCTCGTCCACGCGTGCGGCTCCACCGCCGCCGCGGACAACCGGGCGCCCGGGCAGAACCGCCCCATCGAGCCGGAGCGGGGGAACGCCCGCCTCAGGATGGAGGTCGATGTCCCAAGACAAGCGGCGCCGGCATCCGCGCGAAAGTGACGGTGGTAGCGGCCGACGCCCGCCGCCACCCGGCATCGGCGCGGCGCGGGATCCTGGGCGTGCCCCGCTCCACGTGTTACCGGATGCCCGCGCATCCGCCGCGCCCGAAGGCGCCCGACCCGATCGAGCCGGACGCGCTCGGCGCGTTCGAGGCGCCGCGCGGCGGGTACGGCGCGAGGCGGCTGAAGGCCGCCCTCGAGAGGGCCGGCGTCACCGCGTCCAGGCGCGGGATATGTCCACGGGTTCCGAGCGGGTTGTATGGGAGGATGCCGAC
Organism: uncultured Coriobacteriaceae bacterium; assembly: GCA_963931435.1. Taxonomy (GTDB): domain Bacteria; phylum Actinomycetota; class Coriobacteriia; order Coriobacteriales; family Coriobacteriaceae; genus Coprousia. The sequence goes on along the minus strand of OZ007012.1, from coordinate 1,806,525 downwards.
AAGGGGTACTTCCCCGTCACCTCAACGCCGTTGGGGCCGATCGGCAGCTTGATTTGCTGGGAAAGTTACATGCCGCTCGCTCGCGTGGCTCTGTACCAAAAGGGCATCACGATCTACATCTCGCCCAACACCAACGACAACCCGGAGTGGCAGGCCACCATTCGGCAGATAGCGATAGAGGGCAAGTGCTTCTTCGTCAACGCGGACATGGTCATCAGGCGCGGCTCGTATCCCTCAGACCTGCATGAGGGAGATGTCGCGTCGCGGTTTCCGGAATATGTCTGCAGGGGCGGAAGCTGCATTGTCGACCCGCGCGGGCACTATGTGACGGAACCGGTCTGGGATGAGGAGGCTGTCATTTACGCGGAGCTCGATATGAGCCTGACCGTATCCTGCAAGATGGAGCATGACGTGGTCGGGCATTATGCGCGCCCGGACGTCCTCGAGCTGAACGTCAACGAAAGATAGAGTGCAGCGATTGCCGACCCCGCGATTATTGCGGGCTGGTCAGCCAGGGGAAGGATTGCCTGGCGCGATCCGAGGTCGTCGCGGCACGCCGAAATCTTCTTGAAGGGTTGGGAATGTCAAGCAAGGAAGGTCAGATCGTCACCGTCTCTTGACAGCGTTGGCTTCGAGGCCATAATGGGTCTCGAAAATCTTAGCGGATTTTTCCGGATGCCATCATCTTTTCGCCGCTCGCCTGCCCTCGGCAGACGGGCGGTTTTTCTGTATAGGTGGTGCCGGCGGGAGAAAGGGCATGACATCATGGCAAACGACCTCATCGACCTCATCAAGACGCGTCGCAGCGTGCGATCGTACACGGCGGAGCCCGTGCCGGAGGAGCTGCTCGATCAGGTGCTCGAGGCGGGCACCTTCGCGCCCACCGGCGGCGGCCACCAGTCTCCGGTGATCGTGGCGGTGACCGACCCCGAGACCCGCGAGCGCCTGCGCCAGCTCAACGCCGCCGTCATGGGCAGGGACGCCGACCCGTACTACGGCGCCCCGGTCATCGTGGTCGTGCTCGCCGACGGCGGGCGCAGCACCTTCGTTGAGGACGGTTCCTGCGTGCTGGAGAACCTCATGCTCGCGGCGCACGCCCTGGGGCTCTCCAGCTGCTGGATCCATCGCGAGCGCGAGATCTTCGACAGCGCGGAGGGTAAGGCGCTCCTCGGGGAGTGGGGCCTGCCCGAGACGCTGCGCGGCGTGGGCGCCATCGCCTTGGGATACGCCGCGGGACCCGAGGGCGCGGCCGCCCCGCGCAAGGACGGCTATGTTGTGCGCATCTAGTAGGATCTGGTCTTGCCAGAGGCGTCCGTCCTCCTCGGTGGGAATGCAAGCCGCTCGGAAGCTGTCGAGCGAACATCGGCGTTGAGTTCATATTGAGCTCAACTCGAGTGCTCGAAAATTGCCAGATTCCGGCGAATAGGGGGACACCGATACACCACGTGGACGAGAGGCCATGGGAATACAGGATTCGACTACTGATGAGGTTCAACGCGTGCCCGAGCTCCTCTCGCCTATCAAATGGATAGTTGATCAATCTGACGAGAAGGGACGCATCGTGCTATAGGACTCTCAGACCTATCATCTCATGAAGGGAGTAAGCGAATCGCTTGCCGGGCGAATTAGAATTGTAGAGCTGTCGCCCTTAAGTCTCCGAGAACTGATTGGTCGCTCAAACAGACCGCATCCATACGTTCCCAGCCAAATCAAGTCTTGCGAGAAGCCATCCAATATTGACGTCTGGGAGATCATCCACAGAGGCTCTATGCCAGAGCTGCAGGATCAATCCGTTAGTTGGGATTCCTTCTATTCAGACTACGTCTCTGCTTACTTAGAACGAGACGTACGCGACCTCATCAATGTCAAAGACGAGGCTAAGTTCTATAACTTCATGGTCGCATGCGCCGCCAGGTTGGGGCAGCTTTTCAACGCGTCGGACATTGGCAACTCCATCGATGCCGACCACAAAACCGTGCAGTCGTGGCTGTCCATCCTGGAGGCGAGCGGGATCGCCGCGCTTGCATACAGCGATCTGCCGGGAGCCGCGGCAGATGAAGCCGTGGAACCTTCGGCGGGATCCCCGTACAATTCATGGGTGAAGACACAAGGATGACCAGCGTTTGAGGAGGATTACCATGGCAGAGCCAGAGCTGAACCGGAGGAGCGGGGATCCGAGCGATATCCGCCGCGTGTTCACCGAGGGGGATGACGAGCGCGACCGGGGGCTCGCGGTGCCGGAGGGCTTGACGTGCACGTACGACATCGCCTATGGCCCCGACGCCACCTGGAACGTGCTCGACGTATACGCTCCCGCCGAGGCTCCCGCATCGCTCCCCGTCATCGTGAGCGTGCATGGCGGGGCATGGGTCTACGGTGACAAGGAGCGCTACCGCTTCTACTGCATGGATCTGGCGACACGTGGCTTCTGCGTCGTCAACTTCTCCTACCGCCTGGCACCGGAGCATCCTTACCCGGCGGCTCCCGTCGATGCCTGCGCGGCGCTGGCCTGGACGGTCGAGCACGTGGGGGAGTACGGCGGGGACCCCGACAACCTGTTCGTCGTCGGCGACTCCGCCGGGGCGCAGATTGCGAGCCAGGTGATCGCCGCCGCCACCAACCCAGCCTACGCCGACATAGCGCCCTTTACGGTCCCCGCGGGGCTCAACGTGCGCGCCTGCGGTCTCAACTGCGGCACCTACGACCTGCGCGAGCAGCTCGCGGACGTGGGGAGCCCCGTGGAGGAGTTCTACCTGCATGGTCAGACGCGACCCGAAGCCGAGCTCGACGTTCCCGCCGCCATCGGGGCTGGGTTCCCGCCGTCGTATATCCTCACGGCGCCACGTGATTTTTTGCGCAAGGACAACCTAGCGCTTGCCGAGCACCTGAAGGCGCTCGGCGTCGAGTGCAAGCTTCACGACGAGCGGGAGGACCGCGCGCACGTGTTCCATCTGAACGTGCGCGACGAGGTGGCTCGCCGCGTGAACGACGAGGAGTGCGCCTTCTTCAAGGAGCACATCGTCGTAGCTTGAGCGGGTAGATGGCCACTGGCGCCATTTTCCGTACGGCGTCTTGCCGCTTGACGCGTCACATCAGCCGGTGGAAACGGTCAGAGCGCCCGGTACAATGGAGCCAAGGGCAAGGGAAAGGAGGCCCATCGATGATGGCAAGCGACTACAGCATCGTTGACTATATCGAAAATCATGGGCCTGTATCCCTCGATGCCCTTGCAGAGGAGTGCCAGGTGCGCGAGCGTACGGCTCGATCCTACATCAAGCGCGTCAACGTCTCCCTTGACGGCGCGGCTCGCATCACCTGGAACCGCTCCCAGGGCGGTTACATACTGGGTGTCCAGGATGCCGTGGCGTTCAAGGCATGGAAGGATCGTCAGGCCGAGGTGTCCGCTACTCCCCTCGAGACGCCTCAGGGCCGGATCGCCTGCCTCATGGAGGACCTCCTCCAGCGCGACGGGTGGATCACGCTCGACGAGCTTTCCGAGGCCTACTACATCTCGCGTACCAGCATCTCAACGGACCTCCGCGAGGTCGAGCGGCGCATCGGGGCGTACGGCCTCTCGCTTGCTCGCCGCCCGCATTACGGCATCCGCGTCGAGGGCCCTGAGATAGCGCGCCGCCTGTGCCTCGCCGCGGCGGCTATGGACGCCAGCGGCGGAGATGGCGTGCGCAACCTGTTGGACGGGCATCTCGACAAGGCGATGCTCGAGACCATATCCCAGACCGTCAACGAGGTCACCAGGCGCGAGGACTACCAGATCAACTCGCTGGCCTATCAGAACCTGCTGGTCCATATCGCCGTGGCGCTCGTCCGCATCCAAGAGGGCGACTATGTCCCCATGGAGACCTCTCAGCTCGAGGAGATCCAGGGCACGCACGCATGGGAGGTCGCCGTCAGCATCGCCGAGGCAATCGGGCGGGCGTTCTCATGCGAGCTCCCCGATGAGGAGATCGCCTACATAGCCATCCATCTCGCCGGGAAGCGGTTGTTCACCGCGGATCCGGATCATGACGGCGACGGCATCATCACCGAGGAAGTGTGGAACCTCGTCTCTGAGATGCTCGAGATCGTCTACCACGCCTATCGCTTCGATTTCAGGGATGATCTCGAGCTGCGCATGAACCTGGCGCGTCACATCGTGCCGCTCTCGGTGCGCCTCGAGTACCATCTGGCGGTGTCGAACCCCATCCTCGAGGACACCAAGGCGCGCTTCCCGCTGGCATATGCCATGGCGATCAGCGCCTCGGACGTGCTCACCAAGCGCTACGGGTCGCGCCTCTCCGATGACGAGCTGGGCTACATCGCGCTCGCGTTCGCGCTCGCGCTCGACCACAAGCGCACCGACCAGCCCAAGAAGCGCGTCCTGGCGGTCTGCGCTTCCGGACGGGGGAGCGCCAAGCTGCTCGAGTACCGGTTCCGCAGGGAGTTCGGCCCTTATCTCGAGAGCGTCGAGGTGTGCGACGCCGCCCAGGTGGCCTCCCAGGACTTCTCCAAGATCGACTACGTATTCACCACCGTGCCGCTGGGATGCTCCGTCCCGGTGCCGGTGTGCGAGATCCAGTACTTCATGGATGTCTCCGATATCGAGCGCGTGCGCGGTGCGCTCGAGACCGAATCCGATGCCGATCCCGCGCGCTACCTCGACCAGGGTCTGTTCTTCCCGCACCTCATGCTCTCCAGCAAGAAGGAGGTCATCTCCTTCCTGTGCGGTGAGGCGCGCATGCTCGAAGGGGTGGACGAGGATCTCGAACAGCAGGTGTGGGATCGCGAGGCCGCCGGCCCAACCGCCTTCGGAAACCAGGTCGCGCTGCCCCATCCCCTGCACCCCGCGAGCGATCGCACGCGCGTGGCCATCGGCCTGCTCGACACCCCGATCACGTGGGACGATCGGGAGGTGCGCGCGGTGTTCCTGCTTCTGATGCCCCGCGACGACCACGACGCCCTCGGCGCGTTCTACGAGGCCCTGGCCGCCATCTTCATCGACTCTGCAGCGATCCGGACGCTGCTTGATTCGCAAACGTTTGAAACCATGTGCGCGCTTCTGCGCCGTAACAAGGAGGAGGATTTCCATGCGTAAGATCATTCTTGCCTGCGCCTCGGGCGCTTCGACGAGCATGCTCGTGCTCAAGATCAAGGAGGCTGCGGCCGCCCAGGGTTACGACATCGACATCCAGGCCATGCCGGTCGCCGATGTGCCCGACAAGGGCGCCGACGCCGACATCGTCCTGCTCGGCCCGCAGGTTCGCTTCCAGACGGAGAAGGTGGCCGCCCAAGTGAGCTGCCCGGTGGAGCCCATCGATTCGGTGATGTACGGCATGATGGACGGCGCCGGCGTGCTGTCCCACGTGAAGGAGGTTCTCGGTGACTGAATTTGAAGAGCTCGCTGCCGACAGCTTCCAGATCATCGCGGCGGTCGGCGAGGCCCGCAGCTGCTACCTTGAGGCGGTGCAGGCCGCGAAGAAGGGCGACTACCAGGCGGTCGGCGAGAAGATGGCGGCGGGGCGCGAGGCGTTCTCGCGCGGGCACGACGCCCACACCGCGCTCGTCCAGCGCGAGGCCGGGGGCAACCCGGTGCATATGACCATCATGATCACCCATGCCGAGGATCAGCTCATGAGCGCTGAATCCTTCGGTATCCTGGCCGAGGAGTTCATCGACCTGTACAAGCGCCTGGACGGCGTCTCGGCCTAACGGCACCCAGCGACAAACCAATCGCTTCCCTTGCGGAAAGAAGCCAGGTGGACGGTACCGCGCCACGTGGCAGGGGATCGACTATGCAAAAATGGAGGTACTCTATGCTCGATCAGATCCAATCGTTCCTGACGCGCTACATATCGCCCATCGCTCAGCGTATGAGCGAGAGCGACCCGCTGCAGGCCGTTGCCGAGGGCTTCATGCGCATCAGCCCCATCACCTTCGGCGTCTTCATCTTCGCCATCCTGAGCAACATCCCCATCGGCGGCTATAACGAGTGGATCGCCGAGATCGGCCTCAAGCCGCACTTCGAGGCGGTCATGAATGCCGGTCTGACCATCCTGGCGCTCTACGTCTCGTTCACGATCGCCTACGCCTATGCCAAGCGCAAGGGCGCGAACTCCATGTCCTGCGGCCTGCTCTCGCTGATGAGCTTCCTCATCGTGCTGCCGCAGACGGTCGAGGGCCCCGACGGCCCGGTGTCCGCGTTCAACCTCAGTTACCTGGGAGGAAACGGCGTCATCTGCGCGCTGATCATCGCGCTTCTGGTCAGCAAGGTGTTCGTGGTGCTCTCGAACAAGAACCTTACCTTCAAGATGCCCGCCGGCGTACCGCCGATGGTCTCCGAGTCCCTCGAGCCCATGTTCATCGCCATCATCATCTCGGTCATCGCGTTCGCCATCCGCTTCGGCTTCGCGCTGACCCCGTACGGCAACTTCGTCGACTTCTTCCAGCAGACCATCGGCGGGGTGTTCCTGTCCGTCGGCCTCTCGGTGCCGGTCATCCTCATCATGGGCCTTGTCGCCAACGTCATGTGGTTCTTCGGCATCCATCCCAACACGGTGTTCAGCGCCTTCTCGCCGCTCTACTCCATCATGCTCGCCACCAACATGGCGGACTTCGCCGCCGGCAAGCCCCTTTCGTACTTCGTGGTCGCCATCACCATGGCCTACTCCAACTTCGGCGGCAACGGCTGCACGCTGGGCCTGTGCATCTCGATGCTCACCGCCAAATCCGAGCGCTACAAGAAGATGCTCAAGGTCGCCTTCGTGCCCAACCTCTTCAACATCAACGAGCCGCTCATCTTCGGCATGCCGCTTATGATGAACGCGACGTTTTTCGTCCCGATGGTCCTGAGCGGTGTGGTCATGGGCCTCGTGGCCTGCGCGTACGCCATCTTGCTGCCCTTCGGCTGGAACCCGGCGGCCGACATCGTGCCGTTCTCCACGCCGGTGTTCCTGCGCACCTTCCTGGGCACGGGTGACTTCAGCCTGTTCCCGCTGGTGTTCGTGCTGATCGCCATCAACACGGTCATCTACTTCCCGTTCTTCCGCATCGCGGATAAGAAGGCGCTCGAGGAGGAGCGCGCCGCGGAGGCGGCGGAGAAGGCCGGGACCGCCAAGGCCGAGCAGGCTTAAACGCAAAGGTACTGAAAGGAAGCCCCGTATCCGGGGCGGAGGGGCCGCCCGTCGACCGTGTTGGCGGCGCGGCCCCCGGCATATCGATCGTTGGCTGATGCCAAGGGAGGGAGATTCGAGATGGCGGAAGACGAGCGCGTCGTGGTGTTCGACGTGGGCGGGACATTCATAAAGTACGGCCTGGTGACGAGGTGCCGGCTCGAGGGTCTCGGCAAGGTGCCCACGCCCCAAGACTCCCAGGAGCATTTCCTGGACGCCCTGGCCCGGGCCGCGGCGGGGCTCCTCGGGGGCGCGACCCCCGATGGCATCGCGATCTCCATCCCGGGCACCGTCGACCAGGATGCGCGCGTGATCATCGGCGGCGGGGCGCTCAGCGCCTACAATGACGGCGCTTCGCTCGATGCCTGGGAGGAGCGGCTCGGCGCCCCCATCGAGGCTGAGAACGATGCCCGCTCGGCGGCGCTTGCGGAGTTCGCCTTCGGCAGCCTGCGCGGCGTGCGCTGCGGCTTGGCGCTCACCTTCGGCACGGGCATCGGCTGCGGCGTCATCGTGGACGGCCGGGTGCACTACGGCGCGCACGGCACGGCCGGCGAGGTGAGCCTCGCCTATGCCGGTGACGCGGAGGACGGCCCTGGCGCCTTCCTCGGCAACGTCGGGGGCGTCGGGCACCTGGCCCGGGCCATCGGCGAGGCGTGCGGCCGGGACATCGATGCCGGCGAGGAGGCGCTCGCCCTCGTCGAGGCCGGCGATCCCCGGGCCGTGGAGGTGTTCGAGGGATGCCTGGGCCGCGTGGCGCAGGTGCTCTACGGATTCCAGATGCTGCTCGATCCCGAGCGAATCGCCATCGGCGGCGGTATCAGCGCGAACCCGTTCTTCGTTGAGCGGCTGAGGCGCGCCAACGACCGTCTGTACGAGGCCCTTCCGTTTCCCTTCAAGCATGCCGAGATCGTGACCTGCCGATTCCGCAACGCCTCCAACCTGGTGGGTGCCTACGCGGCGTACGCCGGGCGCAGGGGCGAGGATCCAAAGCTGAATATCGAAGGAGTTGCATAAGCACCATGTTTCCAGAGAGCTTCTTATGGGGCGGCGCCACCGCCGCCAACCAGTTCGAGGGTGGCTATGACGAGGGCGGCCGCGGCCTCGCCACGTCCGATGTGATCACGGCGGGTGCGCTTGACCACCCGCGGCAGATGACGTTTCGCGACAAGGAGGGGAACCTCGTCCGCCTGAACGGGCGCGACGACGTCTCGTCCGACCTCACCGCCGCCATCGACCCCGACACCTACTACCCGAGCCATCGCGCCGTCGACTTCTACCATCACTGGCGCGAGGACATCGCACTCATGGCCGAGATGGGCTTCAAGTGCTTCCGCATGTCGATGAGCTGGACGCGCATCTTCCCCAACGGCGACGATGCCGAGCCCAACGAGGAAGGCCTCGCCTTCTACGAGCAGATCTTCGATGAGCTCCTGTCCCACGGCATCCAGCCGGTCGTGACCATCTGCCACTTCGACGTGCCGCTCTCGCTCTCCGAGCGCCTGGACGGCTGGGTCTCGCGCCGGATGATCGATGCGTACGTGCGCTATGCCGAGACCCTCTTCACGCGCTATCGCGGCAAGGTGCGCTACTGGATGACCTTCAACGAGATCAACCTTCTGCGCGACTGGCACATGATCGGCGTGCACGACCTCACCGAGGCGCGCTACCAGCAGGCGGCCTACCACCTCTTCCTGGCGAGCGCCAAGGCGGTCAAGCGCGGGCACGAGATCGATCCCGAGAACAGGATCGGCATGATGGACGCCATGATCCTCACGTACCCCGAGACCTGCAACCCCGCCGACGTGTGGCTGGAGATGCAGGCCTGTCGCGAGCTCAAGTGGTTCTACGCCGACGTGCAGTGCCGCGGCTACTACCCGAGCTATGCCGTGAAGCACCTCGAGCGCGAGGGGATCACGCTTGAGACGGAGCCCGGCGACGACGAGGTCCTGCGCGAGGGCACGGTGGATTACATCGGGTTCTCGTACTACAACTCCGGCGTGGTGAGCTCTCGCCCCGACGCGCACAAGGTCGGCGGCAACGGTGTGGGGATGGCTGAGAACCCCTACCTCAAGATGAGCGCGTGGAACTGGCCGATCGACCCCTTGGGTCTGCGCATCTGCCTGAACCAGCTCTGGGACCGCTACCAGAAGCCGCTCTTCATCGTCGAGAACGGCCTGGGTGCGCGCGACGAGGTGGCCGAGGACGGCTCGATCCACGACGACTACCGCATCGACTACCTGCGCGACCATATCGCCGAGATGAAGAAGGCCGTCGAGGAGGACGGCGTCGACCTTATAGGCTACACGCCCTGGGGCTGCATCGACCTGGTGTCGGCGGGCACGGGCGAGATGAAGAAGCGCTACGGCATGGTCTACGTCGACATGGATGATAGGGGCGAGGGCTCGTGCGCGCGCTCGCGCAAGGACTCGTTCTATTGGTACAAGAAGGTCATCGCGTCGAACGGCGAGGACTTGGCATAGCGAGCTATCGCGAGGAAGGGGTCGAGCATGGATCAAGCGTTTCTGTGGGGAGCGTCCACGGCGGCCAACCAGGTGGAAGGCGGCTGGGATGAGGGCGGAAAGGGCGTCAGCGTCATCGATGTGATGGCCCAGGGCGCGGGCGGACACCGCGAGGAGACCGACGGCGTGCTGCCGGGCCGTTACTACAGCTCCCACGAGGCCTCGGATTTCTACCATCGCTTTCGCGAGGACATCGAGCTCATGGCGGGCATGGGGCTCAAGGCGTTCCGCATGTCGATCGCCTGGACGCGGATCTTCCCCACGGGGGAGGAGGCCGAGCCCAACGAGGAGGGCCTGGCCTTCTACGACGCGGTGTTCGACGAGCTGCTGGCTCACGGCATCCAGCCGGTGGTGACGATCTCGCACTACGAGCCGCCATTCGCCCGAGCTCATAAGGGCGGATGGGCGAATCGCGAGATGATCGACCTTTACCTCGCGTATTGCCGGACCTTGTTCGAGCGCTACCATCAAAAGGTTCGCTACTGGATCACGTTCAACGAGATCAACGTCCTGCAGCTGCCCTTCGGCATCATGACGGGCGGCGGCATCTTCTCGACGCCGTTTTCACCACAGAACACCGACCAGCTGCGCTACCAGGCGCTGCACCACCAGTTCGTGGCGCATGGCCGGGCGGTCGAGCTCGCCCATGCCATCGACCCGGACCTTCAGATCGGCTGCATGATCGGGGCGATGCTCAACTACCCCATCACGTGCAAGCCCGAGAACGTCCTCATGACCCTCCGGGTCAATCAGGAACGGAACTTCTTTGCGGGAGACGTCCTGGTGCGGGGAGCGTATCCCCGCTACGCGCACCGTCTGTTCAAGGAGAAGGGCGTCTGCCTGGACGTGCGGGACGGGGATGCCGAGGCCATCGCGGCGGGAAAGCCGGATTTCTTTGCTTTCAGCTATTACAACTCCTATTGCGCCGGCGAGGATCCGGACGCCGAGGAGACCGCGGGGAACCTCGTTGCCGGACTCAGGAATCCCTACCTCGAGACTTCGGAATACGGCTGGCAGATCGACCCGACGGGCCTGCGCATCATGCTCAACCTGTTCTATGACCGCTACCAGCTGCCGCTCATGATCGTCGAGAACGGTCTGGGTGCGCGCGACGAGGTGGCGCCCGACGGCGGCGTGCACGATCCCCACCGCATCGCGTACCTGCGCGCGCACGTGCGGGCGCTCGAGGCGGCGGTCGAGGAGGACGACGTGCCCGTGCTGGGGTATCTGCCGTGGTCGGCCATCGATCTCATGGCCCTCTCGACCGGCAACATAGAGAAGCGCTACGGCTTTATCTACGTCGACGTCGACGACGCCGGCGAGGGGACGCGCGATCGCATCTGCAAGGATTCCTATTTCTGGTACCGGGACGTCATAGCGTCGAACGGGAAGAACCTGTAGGGGCGCACCCGCGCCCCTGCGCCCGCGCCGCCGGCGGACGCGACCGTTACCCGATTTGAAACGGCGGGGCACCCTCGCGGTGCCATACTACGAGAAGGATACAGCGACAACCCAATAGAGGAGGGGCGCCTATGAACCATGACATCCTGTTCACGCCGATGGAGATCGGCAATGTGGAGATCCCCAACCGCTATGCCATGGCGCCGATGGGCCCGCTGGGGCTCGGCGACTTCGAGGGCGGCTGGAACCAGCGCGGCATCGACTACTACACAGCGCGAGCCAAGGGAGGCATCGGCCTCATCATCACCGGTGTGACGTTCTCCGACTGCGAGGTCGAGAAGCCGAGCATGCCGAACACCCCCAACTCGACGTACAACCCGGTGCACTTCGTTCGCACCTCGCGTGAGCTCACCGAGCGCGTGCACGCCTACGGCTCGAAGATCTTCCTGCAGATGTCGGCCGGCTTTGGACGCGTCACCATCCCCACCAACCTGGGCGAGTTCCCGCCGGTGGCGCCGAGCGAGATCCCGCATCGCTGGCTCGACAAGATGTGCCGCCCGCTGACCGTCGATGAGATCCATTCTATCGTGAAGTCCTTCGGCGATGGCGCCTACAACGCGAAGCGCGCCGGCTTCGACGGAATCGAGATCCATGCCGTCCACGAGGGCTACCTGCTCGACCAGTTTGCGATCAGCTTCTTTAACCACCGCGATGACGAGTACGGCGGTAGCCTTGAGAACCGCCTGCGCTTCGCGAAGGAGATCATCGACGAGATCCATGCGCGCTGCGGCGACGATTACCCGGTGATCATGCGCTTCTCGCTCAAGTCCATGATCAAGGACTGGCGCGAGGGAGCGCTGCCGGGCGAGGAGTTCGAGGAGCGCGGCCGCGATATCGAGGAGGGCCTCGAGGCCGCGAAGCTCCTCGAGAAGTACGGCTATCTGGCGCTCGACACCGATGCGGGCTGCTACGACGCCTGGTGGTGGAACCATCCGCCGATGTATCAGAAGAAGGGCCTCTACCGCGAGTACGGTAAGATGGTCAAGGACGTAGTCAACATCCCGGTGATCCTCGCCGGCCGCATGGATAACCCCGATATGGCCGCCGAGTCCATCGAGGCGGGCGAGTGCGACATGATCTCGCTCGGTCGCCCGACCCTGGCCGACCCGGAGATCGTCAACAAGATCCGCACCGGTCGCGAGAAGGAGATCCGCCCGTGCATCTCCTGCCAGGAGGGCTGCATGGGCCGCGTGCAGGAGTATTCGCTCATTAACTGCGCGGTGAACCCGCAGGCCGCCCGCGAGCGCGACATGGCCTATGAGCCGCTTGTCGGCGAACCGAAGCACGTGCTGGTCATCGGCGGCGGCCCGGCCGGCTGCGAGGCTGCGCGTGTGCTGGCCATCCGCGGGCATAAGCCGGAGCTCTTTGAGGCACGCGGCTATCTGGGCGGAAACCTTATCCCGGGTGGTGCCCCTGACTTTAAGGAAGATGACCGTGCGCTGGCAGCCTGGTACGGGGTCGAGCTTGAGAAGCTCGGCGTGCCTGTACATCTCAACCATGCGGTTACAGCCGATGAGGCCAAGGATTCCTCGTGGGACACCGTTATTGTGGCCACGGGTTCGTCGCCCAAGGTGTTCTCACTGGGTGACGATGATCACACCTATACCGCCGAGCAGGTGCTGATGGGCGAGAAGGATCCGGGTACCTCAACGGTGATTGTGGGCGGCGGCCTTGTGGGCTGCGAGACGGGTCTCTGGCTCGCGCAACAGGGCAAAAAGGTTACGATCGTTGAGGCTATGCCAAAGATCCTTGCGGTCAACGGCCCGCTCTGTAGCGCGAACAAGGAGATGCTCGAGCGTCTCGTACCGTTTAACGGCATTGAGTGCGTCTGCTCCGTGCAGGCCAAGGGCTTTGCTGATGGCAAGCTGACTGTGGCAACTGCCGACGGTGAGCGTGTGATTCCGGCCGACAGCGTGATCCTTTGCGTGGGTTATCGTGAGGAGAACAAACTCTACGACGAGATTAAGTTTGACATTCCTGAGATCTATGAGCTCGGCGATGCTAAACATGTGAACAACATCATGTACGCCATTTGGGACGCGTTCGAGGTAGCCAACCACCTGTAAACGCTCGGGCGGGGCATGTGCCACCGCTGGACGCGCTCGATCTATCGTGAAGAGAAGGGCCCCTGGTTTTCAGGGGCCCTCCTTCATGCCGGGGCGCCTCCTGCTTTGCCGCGGCGGTCGCGTCGGGCCGTCCAATCCGTTATCACCATGATGGGTTAAATAAAAAAGGCTCCTTAATGCGGGCGAGATTCCGCGGAGCTCGATCAACGTAAGGGTTTGAGTGACGGAATCGTGGTTTTTGGGTTATGTTTCAAAAGGTGTGTCTGCTGAGGTTTATCTCCTGAACCTTGTTGGCATGTGAAACTCGCTCCAATCGATCCCTGTTCCGTATTCTTCTGGAGCACCATCTTCCTGTCTGGTCTTCCTTTGAGCATAAGCAAAGAGGCCGTCCACTTCTGTATCTGTTGGCATGACGCGCAATATCTCAGAAGCGGAGAGCGGTGCCTCCGTATGGAGATAGCACCACCAGAAAACAGCTTTAATGCGGTGGAGCAGAGGCATTCCGCGGTGGTTCCTGAGCATCTCGCGCAGGCGTGCATTTACGCTTTCTAAGGCATTGTTGGTGGCAGGCCAAACGCCTCCATAGATCTCTTGCATCTCGATGAAGGTAAAGAGCGTCCCCTCTCGGACGAGCTTGTTGAGAGACTTCCGAGCTCGTCTGAGTCTCTCGTGTGTATAGATACGCCTACCTTCCTTAAAGGTGAGCTCCTTAAGGAAATCAGCCCACCTCACACACCAAGCGTTGTAGTCCACAAGCCACTGTATGGCTGCTTCAGGGTCACGGGTGCGCGTAAGCTGGTTAGCGATCCCGAGCAGCTCGAGGCCTGCCTCGAGCTTGGGCTTTAAGGTGGTATAGCGTCTCACCTGGCTAGCCGCATGAAAGGTGCAGCGCTGTATGCGGGTATCTTTCCATACAAGAGAGACCGCCTTCGCTAAACCGGGGGAGCCATCAGAGACAACCATCTTAGGCGCGAGGATGCGTGCCATAAGGGCAGTCCACGCTGATGTACATTCTCTCTGAGCGAGGTACCACGCCAAAACATGTCCGTCGGCCCATGCGATAAGTACCACAGCATCTCGTCTCATCCAGATGCCGTCGAGGTAGACTACATCGTGTATCTCTCCGGTATACGGGGTGATGGGCCAGATCTCCCATATCCAGGAAGTCTTTCTCCAGAACGTAGCACGGCCTACCCTTAGGTCGCTTGTCGAGTCTTTTGAGAGCAGCCACTTGAGAAACCTTTTTAGGGTCTTGGCTTTGGTATCGATAGCGCGGGTTAAAGATGCTCCACATTTAGGACAGCGCCACCTCTGGGTTCCCGCTTTCGTGGTGCCGTTCTTCTTCATCGCAGCGCCGCATACCAAACATTTTGGATTACCCACGACCCAATCCCATCTCAAGGCAACTTTTCTTGCGAAAAAGGTTGCCTGAGCTGGGATGTCAAGAGCAAATCGGGCACACTTTTTGAAACACTAAGGAGTTGGTCTCCATCAACTTCTAGACCCTGTTTTCAATGCATTACCTGGGAATACAATGCCGATACGGACACACTTTTTGAAACATAACCCCGGTTTTTCTGTATAGGTGGTGCCGGCGGGAGAAAGGGCATGACATCATGGCAAACGACCTCATCGACCTCATCAAGACGCGTCGCAGCGTGCGATCGTACACGGCGGAGCCCGTGCCGGAGGAGCTGCTCGATCAGGTGCTCGAGGCGGGCACCTTCGCGCCCACCGGCGGCGGCCACCAGTCTCCGGTGATCGTGGCGGTGACCGACCCCGAGACCCGCGAGCGCCTGCGCCAGCTCAACGCCGCCGTCATGGGCAGGGACGCCGACCCGTACTACGGCGCCCCGGTCATCGTGGTCGTGCTCGCCGACGGCGGGCGCAGCACCTTCGTTGAGGACGGTTCCTGCGTGCTGGAGAACCTCATGCTCGCGGCGCACGCCCTGGGGCTCTCCAGCTGCTGGATCCATCGCGAGCGCGAGATCTTCGACAGCGCGGAGGGTAAGGCGCTCCTCGGGGAGTGGGGCCTGCCCGAGACGCTGCGCGGCGTGGGCGCCATCGCCTTGGGATACGCCGCGGGACCCGAGGGCGCGGCCGCCCCGCGCAAGGACGGTTATATCGTGCGCATCTAGCAGGTATCGGTCATGCCGGAGGCGCCTGCTCTCCTCAGGGATGCAAGCTGCTCGGAAGCCGCCGACCGATAGAGGTGTTGAGTTCATTTTTGAGTTCAACATGGGTGCCCTGAAATCACCTGATTCCGG
This sequence comes from uncultured Coriobacteriaceae bacterium, assembly GCA_963931435.1. Classification (GTDB taxonomy): domain Bacteria; phylum Actinomycetota; class Coriobacteriia; order Coriobacteriales; family Coriobacteriaceae; genus Coprousia. Next base: position 1,791,046 of record OZ007012.1, on the reverse strand, counting down.
TGAGAATGGGGAGACGACCGTTGCATCATGTGGACGAGAGGCCATGGAAAGGAGCGATTTGATCGCGAGTGGGAATAGTTGAGGCTCTTCGCGAGGGAGGCCGAGAGCGGTCCCCCTCGTTTTTTCTCGTGTCTTTTCGTTCATGTCGTTGTTGTGATTTCGTGTGGTATTCGCAAGCAAATTGCCAGGTCTACCTGTGGAAATAATGGGTCTTGCCATGTTGCTTTCGGCATAGACGTCTCTAGTATGCGAGGCACGCGCTCGCCAGCGCGGCGCCGTCCAATCCCGAGAAGTTCGACCCGACGAGAGCCGTGACGATGGGCCCCGCTCCGATGCCGGAGGTCATCACCGCTGCAAGGGTTACCACCGCAGTCCCGCACTATGAATTGCGGCACTGTGCGGTAGATGAGGTGCTGCAATTAGTTGCCCTCCTCGTCGACCGCCTCTATCGTGCGAGACGTTGCGTCAGCGGTTTCGAAACTTTAATATTATGGTTGTTTCGAAACCGGTGAGATTGGAACTCGTATGCCTTGGGTCGAGCGCGCATCGTACCTCGAGCGACTCCGCTCCGTGGAGGGGACAGGCGACATCAAGGTCATAACCGGCGTTCGCCGCTCGGGCAAGTCCGAGCTTATGAAGGCGTTCTCCGCCGAGCTCAAGAAGCGGGACCCTTTGTCAAACAGCCTCTACATCGATCTGCTCGACCTCGACAACGAAGAGCTCCTCGAATATCACGCTCTACACGACAGGATTGCCAAATCCCACAAGGATGGTGTGCGAAACCGTCTGTTCATCGATGAGGTGCAACGGTGCGAGGGCTTCGAGAGGGCAATCAACAGCATTCATGCCCGGGGAGGGTGGGACATCTATCTTACCGGGTCGAATGCGTTCCTTCTGAGTTCCGACCTTGCCACGCTCTTCACCGGCAGGCACCGCGAGATTCATGTTCTGCCGTTCAGTTTCGGTGAGTTCCGCGCATACTTCGGCGAACAGGGGGCCATCGACGAAGAGCTGGACCGCTATATCGAGCGCGGGGGTCTCGCTGGATCCTATGAGTATCGTGACATGGCAGAGTCATACGGCTACATCAGGGACGTCTACAGGACCATCCTTACGCGAGATCTCGTTCAGAAGTTCCGTCTGCCCGACACGCTGGTGCTCGAGCGGCTCGCCGAGTACATGATGGACAACACCGGAAACCTTAACTCGCCGAACAGCATCGCCAACACCCTCGACGCAAACAAAGTGTCGACCAACCACGTCACGGTTGGGCGCTACATCTCGCACCTGAGGGACGCCTTCGTCTTCTACGAGGCCAAGCGCTATGACATCAAGGGCAAGAAGTACCTGAGCACGCAGGCGAAGCACTACGTGTGCGACACGGGTATGCGCTACGCGGTGCTCGGCACGCGCAACATGGATTGGGGCCGCATGTACGAGAACTCGGTGTTCTTGGAGCTCATTCGCCGCGGATACGAGACCTACGTGGGAAAGCTCTACCAGAAGGGGGTCGACTTCGTCGTCAAGCGAGGGTCGGAGCAGGTCTACATTCAGGTGAGCGATAACGTAGACGCACCCGAGACGCTCGAGCGCGAGCTCGCTCCTCTGCGTGCGATACGAGATGCCTACCCCAAGGTTCTTATCGCGAGGACACGACACGACGACTACACGATTGACGGCATCAGGGTGCTCGATCTGGCCCGTTGGCTCATCGGGGAACAGGGATTCTAATATCGGGGGGGGGGCGCTCCTGCGCCATGATTCGCAAGGGGGGAGGGGTGATGGGGACGGTGACCGCGTGAATCCATCTTGAGCGCATGTGGAATAGGGTAAGTATGGTGGTAAACGGCGAAGCAGAAGCGGCCCTCTCACCTGCGCCGACAATTACTGAGTGGGAATAGCGAATATATGTTCGTATATACGTATAATACCACCTCTCGGAGCCATGGCAACCCCATGGCTCCGTTTTTATGAAGAGCCGCTTTGCCAAACTTGCTGGTCTCTTTTGGGCTCCCATTGCCTAACTGTTCAAGTTAGGGGGTATTCATTGAAATTATGTGCTAAATACCCTCTAACTTGGGTACGAACGAAGCAAAGAACGACGATGGAGGTGGGAAGTGGAGCTATTCAGGCGTGAGAACTATCTCAGGAAGATTAGGGGCTTCTATCATGATGACGAGATCATAAAGGTCATCACCGGCGTGCGGCGCTGCGGAAAGTCCTGTCTTATGCAAACCGTTGCCCAAGAGCTCGTCGAGAGTGGCATCAGCTCGGCTTCCATCGTCTACCTCGATCTCGACAGTCGCAAGCTGCGGAAGGTCAAGACTGCCGACGAGCTTGAGGCAGCGATCGATAGTGCTTCCGCCGATGCACCCGATGGCTTGAAATATCTATTCATCGACGAGGTGCAGAATGTGAAGGGCTATGAGGAGGTCGTGAACGCCTTTCGCACCGATGGGGGTTGGTCCATCTTCATCACCGGCTCTAACAGCTACCTGCTTTCGGGCGAGCTCATGACCAAGCTGACCGGTCGCTACATCGAGTTCGAGATGCAGACGCTCACCTTCAAGGAATACGAGGACATGAAGGTTTTTCTCGGCAAGTCGGTCAATCCCAATCCCGTGGTAGAGCTCGATGCTTACATCTTGGAGGGCGGCTTTCCCAAGGCGCTCGGATACGAGGCGCTCGTCGATAAGCGAGCTTACGTCAAGTCCGTTGTCGAGGAGATTCTGGAGAAGGACGTCCGTCGCAGGGTCCAAGTTCGTAACATGCCCGTGTTCGAAACGGTCAGAAAGTACATCACGAACAATTTTGGGGCAACGACAAGCCTGACTAATATCCTTGACGACCTTGCAAACCTGGGTGTCCATATTAAGCGCGAGACGCTGGACCGCTACCTTCGGATACTCGAGGACGCCAAGATCATACGACGTTGCGAGCGCTTCGATATGAAGTCGCGCAGGTCGCTTCGAGGCGAGCAGAAGTACTATCTCGCCGACCTGAGCTTCTACTTCGCGCTCAACACGGACAACCGCATCAACTACGGGCCCGTGCTGGAGAATATCGTGTACAGCTACGCGCGGAGCTTGGGTTACGAGGTGAGCGTGGGGCGTATCGGCAAGCTCGAGTGCGACTTCGTCATGCGCTCGCCCGAGATGGAGTACGCCTACGTGCAGGTGGCGATGACCATCATGAACAGCCTCTCGACCGAGGACCGCGAGTACCGCCCGCTCGAGCAGATACAGGACAACTGGCCGAAGTTCGTCATTACGCGCAACGACCCCATCCAGCACCGTAGCGGTATCGTGCACGAGAACGTGACAGAGCTGATCGGGGAGGGGCGGACGTTCGGGTTGGAACAAGCGAGCGCCTTGCCGGAAGTGGACTACTAGGAAGTTACTCTTATCTGCTCGGTCCGAAGGCAGAACAGGCAAGAGCCTCTGGATGCCGAAAGAAAAATGCGGCCGAAGGCGCAGGCGCCCGCGACCGCTAAAAGCCCTCTGGCTTTTCACAATAAAGCAATGCTATCACGTTGGCAGACATGTTGCAGATGTTTATTCATCATGGGTATTGCTCGGACATCAGACGAACCAGGCGGCGACGATGCTGATGCAGAACGCAGGGAGCATCATTGCTGGTAGAGTTTGAAGCATCAAAGTGAGAAGAATGATACAAAGGCTGTGAGGGAGCCTATACTGAGGAGAATTGCCCCATGCGGCAAAATCGCTCAATAGGGATCACTTTGGTGCCCTTGTGTCCTGCACGGAAGCGGGGTTTGGCCTCGCATTGTTGTTGCCGTGCGCCGCACGTGCCGGAGTAGAATTGTTTACATGGTGGCTGCCTGGATGGCGCCTTGTTAGAGTTTCGATAGACGGGCGCCATAGAGTTTGGGCTTTTGTTCGATATGGAGCAAGTCAGATGAACGCAAACGACGCGCAATTCCTCCCCTTCTTGGGTACAGCGAACGCCCAGTTCGTCATCCCCGTATACCAGCGCCTTTACTCTTGGACGACCAAGGACTGCGAGACGCTCTGGGTAGATATCATGCGCGCCGGCAAATTCGGGCACACGCACTTCATCGGCTCCATGCTGTACGCACCTGAGGCCGGTGGCACCCTGACCGGCGTGAACAGATACCTGCTCATAGACGGCCAGCAACGCATGACGACACTCACGCTGTTGCTTTCCGCGTTCATCGAGTACCTGAAAGAGGACGAGGCGCGCGCCGAGTTCCTTGAGACCACCATCGGCGGCATCCGCCGCATGTACCTGTTCAACGACGAGCAGAAGGGCGACGCCCGCTACAAGCTGGTGCTCTCGCAGGACGACCAGATGACGCTGTTCAGCATCGTAGGCGACGTGGCTCAACCTGAGCGGCCCTCCCAGCTTATCGTTGACAACTACCAGTATTTCAAGGACAAGATGCACGAGAAGGGATTCGACGCACAGCAGCTCTGGGTCGGTCTCAAGATGCTGCTCATCGTCGACACGAAGCTCGGTGAGGGCGACAACGCGCAGCTCATCTTTGAGTCGATGAACTCGAAGGGAAAGCCGCTCACCGCCATCGACCTCATCCGCAACTTCATGCTCATGTCACTCCCGAGCAAAGAGCAGGCGCGCCTGTACGAGTCCTACTGGCATCCCATGGAGCAGATGTTCGGCATGGGCAACGAGCGCGTCATCAACGAGTTCTTCTGGAACTGGCTCTGGCTCAAGATTCCTAATAGACAGCCGAAGTTTGACGAGGTGTATGATGAGTTCAAGCTCTACATTAGCGACAACCCGCAGCTCAAGGTAGAGAACGTACTCATCGACCTCAAGGACGGCGCTGACCACTACACGAAGATCTTCCTCGACCGCGAGAAGGACCCTGAGCTGGCAGCGGCGTTCCGCAGCTTCAACAGGCTGGGCATCAATGCCGCTCGACTGCTGCTGATGGAGCTCTACGCTCAGTACGACGCCGACAACCTGACGAAGGACGAATTCATCGGGCTCATCAGGATGCTCGAATCCTTCCTGTTCAGGCGCTCCGTTTGCGGAAGGCTTACCACGGGCCTCAACCACTACTTCTCCAACCTCGCCAAGCAGCTTGAGTCGCAGGACATCGTGGAGTACATCACCGCGAACCTGCTGCTCCAAGACGAGAACAAGACCGCATACTTCCCGACAGACGTCTACTTCGAAGAGCAGTTCAAGGCGCGCGACTGCTACAACCGCTTTCGCGACAAGTGCATCTACTACCTTGAGCGCATCGAAAACTGGCACCATTCGAAGGAGCCCATTTCAGGTTGTGCCTACCAGGTTGAGCACGTTCTTCCGCAGACCATTAACAGCGTGCCTGAGTGGCAGGCTGCACTTGGGGACAACTGGGAGCAGCTCCATGAGCGGTACTGCAACTCGCTTGGCAACCTGACGCTCACTGGGTACAACCAGGAGTACTCGAACAAGCCTTATGCAGACAAACTCAACAAGCCAGACGACGGTCTTCTTTGCAGTCCACTCTACCTGAACAGCATGTTCGCCGGGGAGCCGGTTTGGGATGTGGCGGCCATTGAGCGCAGGGCCGACAGACTCATGCTAGACGCACTCGCAATCTGGCCGAGGCCGACGCTCGACGAGGCGACCCTCGACAAGTATCGTCCCGCAAAGCGCATGGGCGGCGCGCATTGGACTATCGAGGAGCATCATGCATGGCTTGCCCCCGGAGGACCTGCCCATGACCTCTTCGAAACTCTGCGGACGCGTATTGCTGAGGAATTCCCGACTTGGGATGAGTATGTCAAGAAGTATTACGTTGGTTATCGAGTTGGAGCGCGGCGGCAGGCGCTCAGTATCCAAGCTAGAAAGAGTGGACACCTCGTGCTTGGCATACGTAAGCATGTTGATGAGCTGAACGATCCAAAGAAGCTATGCGTCGACAAACGCGCGACGGGCGGAATTGGGCCGGGTATGCCGACAATGATGACGCTTGCGGGTGCCAGCGATATTGACGATGCGATGGACATCCTTAAGCAGTTGTAGCCGGCACGTTTTATGGCGGGTCGCTCCTGCATGAAGCTCGTTCCAATTTGGGCCAATAATATGTGTGCATAGGAATCTGATCGAGGAGATGAAGTGGTGCGGGGAGCTTGCTGACGCCGTCCGGACGGAGATTTCCGCTCAAGTCGGGCTGCTTAGGGGTGGGCAGCCCGATTCTGGACACTAATCTGGACAACAATATGGACATGTCCGGAAATTGTCCTGAATAGACCAAGGGCTTGCATGTGGTTGCCGTTGATCGATGGACGTATATGAGGCTGCGATTCGGCACCAATTCGGTTGAGAGCGAGGCGCTCAGCCGCCGTCTCCAGATGCATGGGATGCCAAGGCCATTAGCAAGTGCATGCACTTCGACAAGAAGTTGCCCAAGCCACACTCTGGGGTGAGTAGAGGTATCGCCTTACAAGCTTGGGCTTCAGAATCACCTTCTCCCGTTTCAATGGCCTCTATTGAGAAAAAATGCCGCATGCGGCAAAATTGTTCAATAGATGCTAATCGGGAAATAAGGTGAGGTACGCATGGAAATCAGGCGGGACCGATATCTCAACAGGCTTATCGATCGCATGCACAACGGCATGGTCAAGGTGGTTACGGGCATACGCCGCTGCGGGAAGACATATCTGCTTTTTAACCTCTTCGGCGACTACCTGCGCTCGGAGGGCGTCGACGACGACCACATCATCGAGGTCGCGCTTGACGTCGAGGAGAATGCCGCCCTCCGCGACTCCGCTGCGTTGTTCGCTCACCTACGCTCAAAGATCGCGAACAGACATGAGCAGTACTACGTTTTTCTCGACGAGGCCCAGTACGCCATCTCGCGCGAGGAGCTCAAGAACCCGGACGCTCCGCCCCGGCTCTACGGCGTGCTCAACGGGCTTCTGCGCATGCGAAACGTCGACGTGTACGTGACGGGGAGCAACTCGAAGCTCCTCTCGCATGACGTCATGACGGAGTTCCGGGGGCGTGGGGACGAGGTCCGCGTGCGGCCGCTGTCCTTCTCCGAGTTCATGCAGGACTTTGACGGCGACCGCTACCAGGGTTGGGCCGAGTACACGGTGTACGGAGGTATGCCGCTCGTACCCTCGATGCGCACAGACGAGCAGAAGGCGCGTTACCTCGAGCGGCTTTTCGAGGAGACGTATCTGAGGGACGTCGTGGAGAGGTACGAGATCAGGAAGCGGGATGAGCTTGATGACCTCGTGAACGTGCTCGCCTCCGGCATCGGGACGCTCACGAACCCGAGCAAACTTGAGAACACGTTCAAAAGCGTGCTCCACTCCAAGATCTCCTCGAACACGATTTCCAGCTATATAGGCTACCTCGAGGACGCCTTCGTCATCGAGGAGGCGCGGCGCCACGACGTGAAGGGGAGGGGCTACATCGGCAGCCCCCTGAAATACTACTTCGAGGACGTGGGGCTCCGAAACGCGCGGCTCGGCTTTCGTCAGGTCGAGGAGAGCCACATCATGGAGAACGTGGTCTACAACGAGCTCCGAGCGCGCGGGTACTCGGTGGACGTTGGCGTGGTCGAGAAGCGCGTCCGCGAGGAGGGCAGGGACGTTCGCAAGCAGCTTGAGGTCGACTTCGTCGCCAACAGGGGTTCCGACCGCGTCTATATCCAGTCGGCGCTGGAGATGAGGACGCCCGAGAAGGCGGCCCAGGAGAAGGCATCCCTGCTCGGCATCAGCGACAGCTTCAGGAAGGTTGTGCTCGTGCGCGACGTGGTGAAGCCCCTGCACGATGAGCGGGGTGTGGTCACGATGAGCGTGTTCGACTTCCTGCTCGATGAGAACAGTCTTGCTGGGATATAGGAGAAGAGGTGGACATGTTGAGTTCACTTCTGAGTTCAACTCGGTCGCTCGAGAACCGACTGTTTTTGGTAAATGGGGAAACGGCGGTACACCACGTAGACGAGAGGCTATAGAAATGTACGATTCGATTACTGAGTGGGAATAGGAGAATATGGATAACACAGGGAAAGAAACGGCAGGTAGATAGCCTGTTTTCATCTCGACGCACGGTGCGGTGATGACAAAACGATGCCGCGCGTCCGATTGCGTCTCATATGTATCAGGGGGAGCCCCGGCGAGCGGTCGCCGGGACTCCTTTGTTTTTGCGCGACCGAGGAGGCTGGATCGATGGGGCGTATGGAGAGAGCGCGCCGGGCGGCGGGGCCGTCGGCGACCCCTCGCGTGCGGTTGGCGCGGCAGAGGCGCCGCGCGCCCCCTCTGCCGGGGGAACGGGCGGTGCGGACGGCGAGGGGATGCGCCCGTTCCCCGCTGCACCGGGCGGTCGGGGGCCTCGGCCTCCTCGCTCGGACGGCGTTGCCGTATCTGAGTCCAAAGACAATCGGAAGGAGCGTGGGAGCCATGTGCCCGTGCAAGGTCCTGGCGATAGCGAACCAGAAGGGAGGGACGGGCAAGACCACGGCGGCGGCGAGCGTGGGCGTCGCCCTCGCGATGCGCGGGTACGACTTCGCGATCATCGACTGCCCGCCGTCGCTCGGGATGATGACCATCAACGCGCTCACGGCGGCGGACGGGGTGGTCGTCCCGGTGCAGGCCCAGTACCTCCCGGCGAAGGGGATGACCCAGCTCGTCAAGACCGTGGGCCGCGTGCGGCGGCACATCAACCCCTCCCTCCGCATCGAGGGCGTCCTGCTCACGCTCGTCGACGCGCGCACCAACCTCGCCCGCCAGGTCGAGAGGAGCACGCCGGAGCGGCACCGAAGGACCCAACGTCCTTTGCCATGGTGCCCGGTCGCGGCGTAGTGGCCGAGGTGGGCGGGCGCACGGTGTACGCCGGCAGCGCTGCGCTGCTGGCGGAGCACGGTCTGGCTATACCGGACGCGCTGGGGAGGCGCGTGGACGCTACGCGCGCCGAGGGGGCAACGATCACCTATCTCGGCTGGGGCGACACGGCAGCGGGGTTCATCGCACTCGCCGACCGCGTGCGCGAGAACGCCACCGCTATGCTTTCGGCAGTGTGGGAGACGGGCGTGGAGCCGGTGCTCCTCACGGGGGACCACGAGGCGGCGGCCGCCCACGTGGCTGCCGAACTCGGCATCACCACCTACAAGGCCGCCTGCCTGCCCGAGGACAAGCTCTCCTTCATCGATGACTCGGAGCGCGCGGGCAAGGGCGTTTGTATGGTCGGCGACGGCGTCAACGACGCGCCTGCGCTCAAGCGCGCGCTTGTGGGCATCGCCATGGGAGGCGTCGGCAGCGATATCGCCGTTGACGCGGCGGACATCGCGCTCGTGAACGATGACATCGCCGAGCTGCCGCACCTCCTGCGCCTCTCCCGCCGCATGATGACGACCATCAAGATCAACCTCACGTTCTCGATGACGCTCAACTTCATCGCGATCGCGCTCGCCATCTCGGGCGTCCTGAACCCCGTGGTGGGCGCCCTCGTGCACAACGCGGGCTCGGTGCTCGTTATCGTCAACTCCGCGCTTCTACTGGGATGGAAGCCGCGCGTTCGGTAAGGCTGCTAGGGGCGGTATTCGGCCTAGCGGCGAGCTTGATGATTGACGCTTACGAGGCGTCGCTGTAGAAGCATCCGTTACCACCGGGCGAGAAACGCGAGCGTCTGCGCGAAGGCTTTCTCGCTGCCGCCGAGCACGATGAGTGCCTTGCCGGAGTACGCTTCGACGTGCCGCTCCGGCAAGTGGAGGAATCCGAAGAAGCCGTCTTGCTCGACGGTGAACCGTTCCATGCCTCCACTTCCCAACGACAGGCCCCACAGCGGACCGATTGATGCCTCCTAGAGACGTCGAGCGCTTTCTGCGGCCAGCGCGATGGTGGTGCCGTTGTGCAGGAGCGCCGAGGTCTGGGGTCGGATGATGCCGACGATTCCCGCAGCGAGAAGCGCCGAGTTGATGCCCATAACCGCGGTGAACGAGCGGTCGAGGCGCCCCATGAGGGAGCGGCTGAGCGCGTGCAGGCGCACGATGGCGTCGAGCCCGCCCGCGGCGAGCGTGACGTCGGCGACCTCCTGCGCGATGGCGGTGCCCGTGCCCATGGCGATGCCCACATCGGCGGCGGAGAGCGCCGGCGCGTCGTTAACGCCGTCACCCACCATGACGACGCGTTGCCCGCGAGCCACGAGCGCCTCCACGTAGGCATGCTTGTCCTCGGGGAGCAGGTCAGCCTGGTACTCGGTGATGCCCGCCTCGGCGGCGATGCGTGCGGCGGTGCGCTCGTTATCGCCGGTGAGCATGATGATGTGGCCGATGCCCTGCGAGCGAAGTGCCGCAATTGCCTCGGGCACTCCTGCCTTTAAGGGATCTTCGATGCCGAGCACGCCCACCAGCTTTCCGTCTTGGGCGAGGTAGAGCGGTGAGAGGCCTTCGAGGTCGCCGTTGATGCGCGCCTCTGCCTCGGGGGCGACTTCGACGTGCTCGTCCTCCATCACGAAGTGGCGACTACCGATGACGATGCGCTTGCCATCGAGCGCCGATGCGATGCCGTGCGCCACGATATAGGCGACCTCGGCATGGCGTTCGCGATGCTCGAGGCCGCGCGCGGCGGCGGCCGCCACCACGGCGCGCGCCACGGGATGCGGGAAATGTTCCTCCAGGCAGGCCGAGGCGCGCAGCACCTCGTCCTCGGTCCAATCGGGCACGAGGGCGAGCACGCGCGCGACCCGGGGCGTCGCCTCGGTGAGCGTTCCCGTCTTATCGAACACGATGGTGTCGGCGGCGGCGATGGCCTCGAAATGCTTGGCACCCTTGACGGCCATGCCCTCGTGCGCGCTCTGGCTCATGGCGGCGAGCACGCTGATGGACGACGTGAGCCTGAGGGCGCAGGAGTAGTCGACCATGAGGGCGGCCGATGTCTTGGCAAGGCTTTTCGTGGTCGCCGCCACAAGCCCCGCAAGCAGGAAGTTCCACGGCACGAAGCGGTCCGCGAGGTGCTCGCGGCGCGTCTGGATCTCGCTTTTGAGCTGCTCGGAGGCTTCAACGAGATTCACGATGGAGCGGAGCTTGGTCGATGCGGGCTCGGCGCCCACGCGGATGACGATCTCGCCCTCTTCAACCGCGGTGCCGGCGAAGACGTCGTCGCCGGCCATGCGCTCGACGGCAAGCGGCTCGCCGGTGAGTGCCGCCTGGTTGACCATGGCCGCACCGCGTACCACCACGCCGTCGACGCACACGGGCATGCCGGTGCGCGCCACGACGAGGTCGCCCATGCGGAGACTCTGGGCGGGCACGGTGACCTCCTCGCCGTCCTCGAGGCGCCGGGCGTTTTGGGGAATGGTCATGAGGGAGCGAATGAGTTCGTGCTCTGAGCGTTCACGGGTGGCGTCCTCGAGGACCTCTCCCAAGTCGAGGAGGAACATGGTGCTCGCCGCGGTTTTGGGGTCGCGCTTGACAAACGATAGGCCGATGGCCGTGGCGTCGAGTACCGGCACATCGAGGCGGTGCCGCATGAGCGAGGTGAGGCCGGTGCGCAGAAAACCGAGGTAGTGAAGGCCGGCCCATACCGCCCTCAGTGCGGGTGGGAGGAGCCAGCGGCGAATGAGGTGGTTGCCCACTAGGCGGATGATGCTGCGCGCGGCGGACGGGACCGCGGGCTCGAGCGCCGTGGGCGCCTGGGCGCGCGCCGCATCGAGCTGGACGCGGCTGAGCTCGTTCAGCCGATCGAGCAGGGCGGTTCTTGCAAGGGCGTCGCGGTACCAGATGGCGACCGAGCGAATGCGCGGGTAGGAGCGCACGCGCTCGACGCCTGTCCACGAAGAGAGCGAGGCCTCGAGGGCGAGGGCGTCGGACGCGCCAAGGTGATCGGCAAACGTAAGACGCAGCCGTCCCGGCACCTCGTGTTCGATGACGTATCGCACGGGCGCGCCTACGCCTTAGCGGGGACGGTCTCTGCGGCGGTATCCGACGCGCCGTCTTCTTCGTCCTCGACGCCGTAGACGCTTTCATTGAGATACGCGGCTTCGGCGACGATGTCGTCCATCTCGGCGCGTGCGCGTTCGACGGTGTCTTCACAGGCCTGCTGCGCGCGCAGCCCAGCCGCGACGGCTTCGACGTAGACGCGTTTCGCCCTGTCGCTCGTAAGCACCTTGGCGCCAACAGACCCGATCAGTACGCCGGCACCCAGAAGCAGACCGTGCGTCCCCTTGAGAAAGCCCAGAGCACTCATGCGAAACTCCTCTCCGCGCACAACAGTACGCCTTGGTAAACAATTACAAGTTAACTGTAGCTCACTCTGAGGAGGGGAGTGGTGTGATTTGCGAATTGGGAAGAACTTGCTGTCAAGAATTCGAAAGAATGCGGCGGCTGGTCGCATCCATGGCGGAGCGCTTTCCCGGCGGGCGGCTGGCGTTCGATGCGGCGAGGGAGGACCGCCGACAAGCGATCCGCAGACGATCGTGGCGGTCTACATATAGTATAGGTCCGGTGGTGATTAGGCGAGCAGGCAGATGAGCATTGCAGTGAACATGATCGTGAACACGAGATTGCTCCACCCGCCGAAGAGAATGCACCGCGCTGGCTGCGGCACGCGCATCCACACGAGACCTAAAAAGTTCGTCACGATGGGCGTGAAGACGACAAACCAGACGGGGAAGACGGTCTGCCCGAGCACGATGGCGATGGCGAACAGGATGAACCCGGCGTACATGGGGGTCGTTGCCAGGCGCATGAGAAGCATGATGTTGGCGGAGACTTCCTCGTAGAGATCCTCGTGCCCCGCCTTGGCGATGATGGAGAGGTAGGCGTACTGCGCGTGGTAGGCGCCGCCGCAGATGAGTGCGAAGGTAAGGAGCGCTGCCGCAAGCCAGACGAGCCAGGCGAGGTCGCCGCGCGCCATAAGGGGAAGTGCCAGAAAACCGAGCACGTAGAGGAAGGCTGCGACGGGTCCCAGCGCCCCTCCCACGCGCACGCGCGCAGCGGGAATATCGCGCATGATGTGCAGGTACGGCTTGAGCGTACCGTCCATGTCGTAGACACCGGGGGTGAAGTAGAGCAGCATGTCGCCGGCGAACATGAGCAGCGATCCGAGAAGGCTGAGGGCAATGAATGTGAGGACGAGTGGCATGGTTCTCCCATCCTACAGGTCGCGCACAGAATAGCCGGCGTCTCGGACAGCCTGTGCGCAGACTTCGCGGTCAATGGGCGTCTTCGACAGAATGTGCGCTGTATTGCGGCCAAGATCGACGCGCGCCCAGGTGCCCTCGAGCGCGTTGAGCGCGTTCTCGACGTTGCGCGCGCACCCCTCGCAGCTCATGCCCCCAATAATGAGCTCCGCGGCATACGGATAGTGCGCCTCGTCGGTGTCCGCGACTTCGACCCGCTTTGGTTTTGGTGCGCGCTCGCTGTCGCTGCAGCCGCAGGCGCAACCGCCGGAGCCAACTCGACGCACATAGCGCACGGCGATTACGGCGACTATGACGATGACGGCTGCGACGATGATGAAATCTGCCATGATGCGCTCCTTCCGTGTGAACGAGATGACTCGCGCCGGCACTAAATGTTAGCCTTAGTATACTCTTGGAGAGCTTGGAACCGCATGTCCGAAAGAAGAATATCGAGCAGGAGGGTGTAGCGCGCGCAAGGTTCGGTCGGCTTCGCAAACAACGACCGCACAGGCGAAAGCGCTGCCCGTGCGAGAGCCAGGCCGCTTTAGGCGACGGTCGCGAACGTTGCGCGGGTGGAGTGCGAGCCCGCCGGTTTTGCCGAGATTACTCGAGTAGATGGCAGACTCGCTCTCCCGGCGCGGCGCCCCAGGGCCTGCGATGCGGAGCAGAAGCAAGGGTATCGTGAGGCGGAGTCGCGCATGCTCGAAATCTCCCGCTCCTGGTATAAGCTCGCGAAACAGCCGGGATTCCTCCGGCGCTGCTGCCCTCGTCCAGTTCCTTATGCGTCCAGCCCTCAGATGTGCGGCGATTTCGTTCAAGTCGACGCCGCACGCGGCGAAGAACTCGGGCGGGCGGGCAAGGCTGCTCCGATGAAGGAACAGCTCGACGCCTTCGTAGAAGGTGCAGGGGAACGAGAAGTCCCATACCGTCGTGCGCCTCCCGGTCAGGGAGATCGCCCTGCGCGAGGAGTGCTCCGAGCGGGCGGTGAAGTACAGCCTTGCGCGCGCAAGGAGGCGGATGAGGGCCTTGTTGACCGACGGGGATTGAAGGTCGCTCAAGCCCGTTCGGTCCCTGCCCGAACGGGCTTGAGTATCCCGGGGTCAAAAATGATTCGGCTCGGTGACCATGCCGCCGGCAAGCCGCCGCGCGTCAGCGTTCCTAGAACTCCCCCTTGACTTCGTGAACGCCCTCCCTCTCGCCGAATCGACGCCGCCTCCACTCGCTCGGTGCGGTTCCGTATTCCCTCTTGAACGCGGAGGAGAACTTGCTCGGGTTCGCGTAGCCGACGCGCACGGCGGCTTCGGCGACGCGCATTCCCCTGGCAAGCAGGGCGGCGGCGACCTCCATGCGCCGCTTGCGGAGGTACCCCGCGACAGTGCTCCCGTATGCCCGCGAGAAGTACTGGTTGAGTGTCGCCGCGCTCACACCGAACGCCGACGCTAGCACGCGGGCGTCGTGGGCGCAGTCGAGAGAGCTCTCGAGCTCGTCGTGCACGGCGGCAACGATGCGCATCTGGGTGCGTGTGAGGATGAAGCGGGGTCTGGCGCAGGAGAGGTCGCGACGTTGGAGGCCAAGCAGCAAGCCGAGAACCTCGTAGGTGGCCAGAGCCCTGTCGGGTGCTTCGACGAGGGCGGCGATGCGCCTCATATGCCCGTTGAGCTCGCCGTCGCCGCTGAGCACGGCGGCGCTGCCCGCCTGTCGCGCGATGGCCTCGACGGCATCCTCGTCATCGAGCAGCGAGAAAAGCGGCGATCGAGCGATACGCGTGTTCACGAACACCTCGACGCCCCGGTAGCGTCCCGAGGGGTACCGGAACTCGGCGGGGCGCTCCTGCGAGCAGCTGATGCACACCTCGCCGGCCGAGACCGTCGCCAGACCCCCGCTCGGGACGTCGACCTCGCAGCGGCCCTCGTGGCACAGGTTTATCGTCAGCCATTTGCCCAGCGAGAGCGCGGGGAGGGGGACGGACGGGGCCTCTGGGACGTTGGGGCACCGCTCGCACGCGAAGTCGACGTTGGCGACGAACAGGTCGCGCGACAGGGGTCGGCCTCGCATGCACCCGCTCCCGACCGGGTGCGACAGCACCAGCTCGTAGACGCCGTCGGCGTCTTGGACGAGCTCGACGCCGGAGGCGACGCGCAGGCGCGTCCCCCGGTTGCTCTCCGTATCGGTGAAGGGTGCGTTTCCCATAGGCTATCTTCCGTTCACGTAGTCCAGCCCCATTCGTCTCAAAAGTTTATTTTATCTAACTTGATGAGATTTGGAGCTGAACCTACATCGCGGAGTTGAGGGGGCATACGTTCCAGGCTTACTTTGGTGGCCGCGGGCGTCATGCCCGTTCAAGGAAAGGAGCGATTCCATGAGACTATGCGATGTGGCGACGGGGCTTTCTGCCCGTATCGCATCCGTATCCGGCGACGACCGGTTCGTCTCGCGCGTCACGGCCATCGGGCTGACGGAGGGATGCGCCGTCGAGGTCCTGCAAAACGTCAAGAACCGGCCCGTGCTCGTGCACGTGCGCGACAGCGACGTGGCGCTCGATCGCGGCGACTGCATGCGCATCGAGGTGGAGGTGGTCGCATGAGCTGCGAGAGATGTGCGGCTTCCTGCCCCGCGGCGGGAGGCGCGAAGGCGCCCGCCGCCCGCAAGGCGGCGGGCGGCGTCACGGTCGCGCTGCTCGGCCAGCCCAACTCGGGCAAGTCGACGCTCTTCAACGGGCTCACGGGGGCGCGCCAGCATGTGGGCAACTGGCCCGGCAAGACCGTGGAGCGGAAGGAGGGGACGTTCGAGCGCGGCGGCACGGCGTTCCAGGTCGTCGACCTCCCCGGCTCGTACGGGCTCGCGGCCAACTCGCCCGAAGAGGAGGTGACGCGCGACTACCTCGCATCGGGCGCTGCCGACATCGTGCTCGTGATGGCCGACGCGTCGCAGCTCGAGCGCAGCCTCTACATGCTCGCCGACTTCGTTGCGGCGTGCCCGGAGCAGCCGTGCCTGCTCGCCCTCAACCTCATGGACGTCGCCGAGAACCAGGGCAAGCGGATCGACGCCGTCCTTATCGCGCGGCGGCTGGGCGTTCCTGTGGTGCCGCTCGTCGCCTCGCGCCCCGAGGGATACGGCGCGCTGCTTGACGCGCTTGCACGCACGGTGCGCGAGCGTTCCGTCGTGGATGGCGCGCGCCTGCGCGAGGGGATCGCTGCCGCCCCCGACACGATCCAGGGCACGGCCGCAGCGAAGTTCGCCTGGATCGAGGGGCTGCTCGACGGAGCGGTGGAGGCGCCCGCGCGCCCGCACGCGCTTTCGCGCTTCGATCGCGTGGTCACGGGCTCGCGCTGGTCGAAGCCCATCACCATCGGCATGATCTTGCTCGGGTTCATCCTGGCGTTCGTGCCGGCTATTCCCATCATGATGCTCGGCGGCGCCATCTCGTCGCTCGGGCAGGTCGTGGCGGGCGCGCTCGCGCAGGCGGGCGCCCCCGATGTTCTGGGCAGCTTCCTCGCGGGCGTGGTGTTCAACAGTTTGTGCTTCGGCACCATGATGGTGGGCTACGTCTTCGGCATCAACCTCGTGTTCGGCCTCTACGAGGAGGCGGGCTACATGGCGCGCATCTCCTACGTGTTCGACCACACCATGGCGCGCTTCGGGTTGCAGGGCAAGTCGCTCATGCCCTTCCTCATGTGCCTCGGCTGCACGATGGGCGGCGTGTCGGGTTCGCGCGTCATCGACTCGTGGGGCCAGCGCATGCTCACGGTGATGATGGCCTGGGCCATCCCGTGCGGCTCGACCTGGGGCGTGGTTCCGGTGCTCGCCGTGGCGTTCTTCGGCGTGGCCGGCGCGCCGCTCGTGATCGTGGGCATCTTCGCCGTGACGATTCTCATCATGTGGCTCGTGGGCAGGGTGTTCGGCCCGCGCTTGGTGGCGGAGGGCGAGCGTGCGGGCATGGTCATGGAGCTTCCGCCGTACCATCGGCCGCATCTGGGCAACGTCGCGCGCGGCGCCCTGCTCAAGAGTCGACAGATGTTCGTGCGAGCCATCCGGGTCGTCGCCCTCTTCGCCTTCGCGATTTGGGCGCTTACCTACACCGCGACCGGCAGCGTCGAGGGGTCGGTGCTCTACGCGCTCGGTGCCGCCATCGAGCCGGTCACGCGCTTCTTCGGCATGGGTTGGCAGACGTTCACCGCGTGGTTGTGCGCCCTCGTGCTCAAGGAGTCCGCGCTCGGGGTGCTCTCGGGGCTCTTCACGGGTGCCGCGACGCCCAACGCCGTGCTCGTGGGCGTCATGACCGGCGCCGCCGTCGCGGCGTCGAACATCGGCGAGGTCATGGCGCAGGCCATCTCGGCTCCCGAGGCGCTCGCGTTCATCTTCGCGTTCACGTTCAACATGCCGTGCGCGGCGAGCGTGTCGGCGACCTGGGGTGAGGTGCACTCGACCAAGTGGACTGTCATCACGGCGCTCTTCTACATCTGCTGCTCTCTGCTATTGGGGTGCGTCGTCTACCACGTGAGCGCGCTGTTCTTGTAGCGGGTTGTGCCTGAGGGGAAGGGCTGGTGCGATAGGGCGAGCAAAGTGTGGCGCGCCGCGGCATCCGAGGGGTTCCGATTACCGGATGTGCCTGCGGTCGCCTGCTTGAAGAGGCTTTTGAACCTGGTAACTCCCATGCCGGCGACCGATGCCGCCTCCTCCTGGCTCGCGCCATCGCGCCAACGTGAGTTCGCGAGCTCCATGGCGGCGAGGATCCCGACCCGCGCCCGGCGGTCCTCGGGCAGGGCCGCGGCCGCGGTGCCGACGAGGGAGCCGAGCAGCATCCTCGCCGCCCCCTCGTAGACGAGCCCCGCCCCCGGGGCCGCAGGGTTCGTGCGCGCGATCTCGCTGAGCGCCCCGTCGTGGTGCTCGACGACGGCTGCGTGGCCGAGCGGGGCGCGCACGCCGCGCTCATGGCGGCGGGCGGCCTCTACGCCTGCCTCGTCCGCATCTAGGCAGAGAGCCTCGGCTGGAGCATCTCCCAGCGCACAGCGGGCGCATAGCACACGGTCTTCGTGGGGAGACGCGGGCCGGGGCGCACCGCCCCGGCCCACATAGCCCCTGGCCAGCGCCCCGGCTGGGGGGTGGTATCGCCGACATGCTCCCGAGGCGTTTTCC
This sequence comes from uncultured Coriobacteriaceae bacterium, assembly GCA_963931435.1. Lineage (GTDB taxonomy): Bacteria > Actinomycetota > Coriobacteriia > Coriobacteriales > Coriobacteriaceae > Coprousia. The sequence goes on along the minus strand of OZ007012.1, from coordinate 1,772,782 downwards.
ACGCGTTCCGGCTCTGCCCGGTTAGGCCAATTCACTCAAAAAGCGGTGCCGGCAGGCTTCCCCTGAGCGGCTCCTTTTGTCCGTAAAGGCAAAAGGGGCCGTCTTCTTGTGTCCCGTGCCCCTCTTCAAAGAAAGAGAGGCAGGATGGAGCACTCCCACGTGCGCTCCCCGCGGATGCGGGGATGATCCCGACGCTGAACCGACTGCGAGTTCTCCTGAAAAGTGCTCCCCGCGGATGCGGGCCTTTTCAATTTTAGGACGGTGCTTCGTCCAGGCTCCTTCTGAGTCAGGGCGAGAAGCCCTCCCCTCCGGACGGATGTCCGCAAGATGGATTATGCTTAACAATACGAACTCAGGCGCGGCATCGGCGCGCGATGGATGGGGGATGAGGCACATGCATCTCAATGCGGTAAGGGCTTTGGTGTTCACCGGCGCGGGCACCACGCGCGCGGTTGCGGAGCGCTTCGTGCAGGCGTGCGGCTTGCCCGGCACGGTGGTCGACATCACCCCTCGCGCGTTCGAATCGATGGGGTCGGCGTCGGAGGCGACGGTTTTCGCGCCGGACGATCTGGCCGTGTTCGCGGTGCCCTCGTACGGTGGGCGCGTCCCGGTGCCGGCGATCCGGCGCTTCGCGTGCTGCCAGGGCTCCGACACCCCGGCGGTACTGCTCGTGACCTATGGCAACCGTGCGGTCGACGACACGTTCCTGGAGCTCGCCGACACGGTGTCGACGCAGGGGTTCGTGCCGGTCGCGGCCGGCGCTATCGTCGCGCACCATTCGCTCATGGTCAACGTCGCCGAGGGCAGGCCCGATGACGAGGACCTCGCCCGCGTCGACGCGCTGGCCCAGACGGTCCTCTCCAAGCTCGCGGATGCCCCCAGCGCCCCCGCCGCGGCGCTTGCGGAGATTCCCGGCGAGCAACCGTATCGCGATTTCGGAGGCGTCCCCTTCCACCCCGAGGCCGATGCGAAGCGCTGCATCGCGTGCGGCGCCTGCGCGCACCAGTGCCCGACCGGTGCGATCGCGGAGGACGATCCCACGTCGACCGATGCCGATCTCTGCATCTCCTGCATGCGCTGCATCGCGGCGTGCCCGGTGGGCGCCCGCGCCATCGCGGGCGGCGCGGCCCTTGCCGCCGCGCGGGCTGCCTTCGGCCTCAAGTGCGCCCAGCGTCGGGAATCCTATCTGCTGGTGTAGCGGGAGCGGACGGGGCGCATGGCGCAAGACGATTTCAAGGCGGCGGCCGACTGCGCCGCACGCGCCGGGCTGGAACTCGTGCGCGATGCGCGCGGCCTCGTGCTCGCGGGCGACGGGATGGAGTTCGTCGCCGATTTCTCGGCGATGCGCCCGCGCATCAAGCCGGGTCGGCTGCAGGGCGAGCTCCTGGTACGTGCGGCGCGCATCAAGGGCGCCGACCATCCGGTCACGGTCTTCGACGCGACGGCGGGGCTGGGGGAGGACTCGTTCCTGCTGGCTGCAGCGGGGTTCGATGTGGTGCTGTGCGAGGCTGACCCGGTGATCGCGGCGCTTCTGCGCGACGCCCTGCGCCGCGCGGCTGGCGACCCGGAGCTCGCGTCGATCACAGCGCGCATGCGTCTCATCGAGGGCGACAGCATCGCCCTGCTCAACACCTACGCCGCCGGCGCCGAGGAGGTGGGCGCGGCTGCCGCGACCGTCGGCAGCGCGACCGCCCTGGGCGTCGAGGCCGCGGCGCTCCCGCAGATAGACGTGGTCTATCTGGACCCCATGTTCCCCGAGCGGCGCAAGTCGGCCGCGGTCAAAAAGAAGTTCCAGCTGCTGCACCGCCTTGAGCGCCCCTGTGAGAACCAGGAGGAGCTGCTCGCCGCGGCGCTCGCGTCCCGTCCGCGCAAGGTGGTCATCAAGCGTCCCGCCAAGGGGCCGGATCTCGCCGGGGCAAAGCCCGCCTACCGCATCGCGGGCAAGGCGGTACGCTACGACGTGGTGGTGCCCTCCTGAGCGCGGACGAGGAGGCATGCGCGTCGCGGGCGTCGTGGACGTTGCGAACGTGCGGTCCTGGGCGGGCGTGTCTCCTCACCGGGCTTCCCTCGGTTTGGGGCGTTGTCGCCAAAGGCGCCCTCCACAGGCCATTGCCGTATAGATTCCGACAACCTGGTGGCCGTCGCCCGTCGTATCCAGATTCCGGGGCGATGCCCGCTCAGGCTCCTCAATCCTTCCAGGGATGGCTCGTGAGGTGCCAGCCGCCGCAGTAGCTGCACTTGTAGCAGCTCAGGCCGCGCCGCCCATGCTCGGCGCAGAGCACGATGGCCTCAAGTGCCTCGGCTTTGGAGGCGTAGCGGTTCTTGGAGGCGCATGCCTTCTCGTAGCGCGCCGCATCGCGCCGGTCCGCGAGCTCGCGTTCGCGCGACTCCGCGTGCTCGAAGAGGTCGTCTAGGGAGCGCGCGCCGAGCTCGGCGGCGAAGTTCGCCCGTTGGCGCGCCCGGGCGGAGGGTTTCTTGCTCCCCATGCCTAGTCGATCGCCTTGATCACGGTGCCCACGAGGAACAGCACCGGCCCGAGCAGGCACACGACGATGCCGGTTATGGAGGAGATCTTCCCGGCCAGGCAGAGGGTGTCCAGACGGTAGTCGGCCCGCTGGGCGCGCCGCGCCCACCAGACACCCACGCCCCCGATCACGGCGCCCGCCGCCTGCAGCGGCAGCAGCGGCGCGAAGGCGATGAGGACGGCGCATCCGCCCATGATGATCGAGCAGATGGCCATGGTGCGTGCAGACATGGTTCCTCCCGAGACGACGGCACGGTGCAGCAACCCCACTGTAGCGCATGGCCGCCCCACCCCGCGTGGCGGCTCTCCAAATATGGATATTGCCCATCCGCGCGCGCACTTTACCGACCCCGTACAAAGCGGGCGCGGTGGGTCTGATAAGGTAGGGCGGAACGTATCGTGAGGGAGATTTCCATGACCATTTCGGATACCGCCCCAGAGGCGCATCCCAACAACGGCAAGATCGATTTCGAGGGCCTGCGCAACACGCGCGACCTGGGTGGCCTGCCCGCGGCGGATGGCCGGCGCATCGCGCCTAGGCGCCTGCTGCGCTCGGGCCAGCTCTTCGCGGCCACCGAGGCCGACCGCGCCCGCCTGCGCGACGAGTACCATCTCGCCCTCGACCTCGACCTGCGCACCGATATCGAGTGCTCGGAGCATCCCGACCCGGTGGACGCGTTCCCGGGTGTGCGCTTCGTGCACCTGCCGGTGTTCCAGGAGCCGGCGGCGGGCGTCTCGCGCGAGGACGAGGGAATGGAGGAGCTGTTCGCGCGCGTCATGGCGGGCGAGGTCGAGCCCGCGCAGCTCATGATCGGCATGTACCCGCATATCGTGCTCGACGAGATGGGGGTCGCCGCCTACACGGCGTTCTTCCAGGAGATGCTCGCGGCCGAGGAGGGGGCGGTGCTCTGGCACTGCTCGGCCGGCAAGGACCGCTGCGGCATGGCGAGCGTGTTCACCGAGGTGGCGCTGGGCGTGCCCTGGGATCTGGTCGAGGCCGACTACCTGGCGACCAACCGAATCCTGGGAATCGATCCCGCGACATGCCCGCCGATGGAGGTCCTCGAGGGCGTCGACGCGCGCTTCCTGGCGGCCGGCGTCGCGGCGATCAAGGAGGCATACGGATCGGTCGAGGGCTACCTCAAAGACGCCCTCGGTCTGGACGATGACGCGCGGGACACCCTGCGGGCCCGCTACCTGGTCTAGAAAGGAAGAGAGACCATGGATTACATGGAGATCCGCCGCGCCGGCGGCCGCGCCGCCGATGCCATGCGCCCCGTCAAGCTCACGCGCGAGGTGCTCAAGCACGCCCTCGGCTCGTGCCTCGTGGAGTTCGGCGACACCAAGGTGCTGTGCGCCGCGACCATCGAGGAGGGCGTGCCCGCGTGGCGCCGCGTCAGCCGCCAAGGCTGGGTCACCGCCGAGTACGCGATGCTGCCCGCCTCGACCAACCGCCGCACCAAGCGCGAGGTGGGCCAGCGCAAGGGCCGCAGCCAGGAGATCGAGCGCCTCATCGGCCGCAGCCTGCGCACCGTAACTAACATGCGCGCGCTCGGCGAGTACACGGTCACCGTCGACTGCGACGTCATCCAGGCCGATGGCGGCACGCGCACAGCGAGCGTCACCGGCGCCTGGGTGGCGCTGCACGACGCCCTCATGGCGTGGGTCGAGGCGGGCAAGATCCCCCGCCTGCCGCTCACCGGCCAGGTCGCGGCCGTCTCGATGGGCGTGGTCGACGGCGCCTGCCTGCTCGATCTGGACTATCGCGAGGACAGCCATGCCGAGGTCGACATGAACCTCGTCGCCACCGATGCCGGCGAGATGGTCGAGATCCAAGGCACGGGCGAGCAGACGCCGTTCGACCGCGCGCGCCTCAACACCCTGCTTGACCTCGGCGAGGCGGGCATCAAGCGGCTCATCGCGCTGCAGAACGAGGTCACGGCCTTCCGCGACGACGACTAGTGGGCGCCGGGGCACAGGGCCCCGCGCGGGGAGGAGGGCGCATGGCGCTCGAGAAGATCAACGCATCCGAGCTCGATCCGGCCGCGACCATCGTGGTCGCAACGGGCAACGCCCATAAGCTGGTGGAGATCGAGGCGATCCTGGGCGCCGCGCTGCCGGGCACGCGCTTCGTGGCGCTCGGGCAGCTCGGCGATTTCGAGGATCCGGAGGAGACGGGCTCGACCTTCGCCGAGAACGCCCTCATCAAGGCGCACGCGGCGGTGGCGGAGACGGGCTTTGCCGCCGTCGCCGACGATTCGGGCCTCGTGGTGGACGCGCTCGACGGCGCGCCCGGCGTCTACTCGGCGCGCTACGCCGGCGTGCACGGGGACGACGCGGCCAACAACGCCAAGCTCCTGCGCGAGCTCGCCGCGGTGCCGGCAGCGGAGCGGACGGCGCGCTTCATGAGCGTGGTCGCCCTCGTGCGCGCTGACGGCACGGAGCTTCTGGGCGAGGGCGCCTGCGAGGGCATGGTCGGCTTCGAGGGGCGCGGCGAGCACGGGTTCGGCTACGACCCGCTGTTCCTGCCCGCGGACACGCCGGGCAAGACGATGGCCGAGCTCGTTCCCGAGGAGAAGAACGCCATCAGCCACCGCTTCCATGCGCTGCAGGATCTCTGTGCCAAGCTGGCCGCCGAGGCGTGATCCGCGCGCGGCGGGCTTGCGGGACCAAGGAGAGGAGGCGGCCCCATGCGGGCAGTTGTTCAGCGCGTGACGCGGGCGAGCGTCTCGGTCGAGGGGTCGGTCGTGGGCGCGATCGGCCGGGGGTACCTGATCCTGCTCGGCGTGGGCGCCGACGACACGCGCGCCGATGCCGAGCGCCTGTGGGCGAAGATCCGCGACCTGCGCATCTGCGAGGACGAGGCCGGCAAGACCAACCTCTCACTCGTCCAGACGGGCGGCGCGGTGCTCGTGGTGTCGCAGTTCACGCTCTATGCCAACTGCCGGCGCGGTCGGCGTCCCTCGTTCACCGATGCCGCCCCGCCCGATGCCGCGACCGAGCTCTACCGCTCGTTCTGCGCGCTCGTCGAGCGCGACCTCGGCAGCGTCGCCACGGGCGAGTTCGGCGCGCACATGCAGGTGGAGCTCGTGAACGACGGTCCCTTCACCATCGTGCTCGACACCTGCGAGCTCTGACGCCTCGCCGTCCGCGACGCATAAGGCGAGTGCCCGACGTGCATTTTCCCGCACAGGCTGCTATAATCCATGCGTTTGTTTACGTTGGGCTTATTCTGCCTTTTTCAGGAGGCTTGGCTGATGGAAGAGATGCCGGTCAATCACGTTGAAGAGATCCAAGAGAAGCTTGCGGGCATGGTGGGGGAGCGCGTGCGCGTCAAGGCAAACATGGGCCGCACCCGCGTGGTCGAGCGCATGGGGACCATCAAGACGGTGCACCCGTCCGTCTTCGTGGTCGAGGTGAACGAGCGCCGCGGGCGCACCTCGCGCCTGTCCTACCAGTACGTCGACGTGCTCACCGGCACCGTCGAGCTGTTCGATCCCGCCTCGGGCGAGCGCATCTTCATCCCCGTGGAGAGCCAGCTCGATGAGCACTAGCGAGCGTCGCCGGTTCCTGCTCATCTCCGCGCCGGCGAAGATCAACCTGTACCTGGGCGTGCACGACCAGAAGGACGAGCGCGGCTACCATCGCGTCGACTCGGTCATGACCGCCATCGACCTCTCGGACGTGATCGCCATCGCCCCGGCTGACCACCTCTCGGTCAACACGGTGCCTCCCGCTGATTTCCCCCAGGAGCAGAACTCGGCTTGGCGGGCGGCGGTCGCGATGGGCGAGGCGTTCGGGCGCGCGCCGGATTTCGCCATCCTCATCGACAAGAACATCCCCCTGCAGGCGGGTCTCGGTGGCCCCTCGACCGATGCCGCCGCGACGATCCTGGGCATCTGCCACTTCTGGGGCCTCGACGCCGCGGATCCGCGCATCGACGCCGTGGCGCGCTCCATCGGCGCCGACGTTCCGTTCTTCCTCTACGGCCCGCCCGCGTGGTGCGTGGGCGCGGGTGACCGCGTGCACGAGCTCTTCCGCCCGCTCACCGGCACGCCCGTGGCGCTCGTCAAGCCCCGGACGGGGGGCGTCTCCACCGCGGAGGCCTACCGCCGCTTCGATGCCGCGCCGCCCGAGCTGCCCGCGCTGGAGCCCTTGGTGGATGCTTTGCGCGTGCATGATGAGACGCAGATCTTCGCGCATGTGGCGAACAACCTGGCGCCGGCGTCGCGCGAGCTCAACCCCGAGATGGGACAGATTCTCGATTGGATCCGTACGCAGAGCGAGGTGCGCGCCGCCGACGTCTGCGGCTCGGGCGCGTGCGTCTTCGCCATCACCACCACCCAGATGGCCGCCGAGGCCATCGTCGCGGCCGCAGCCGAGCGCGGCTGGTGGTCGCATGCGGCAAAGATGGAGAAGTCGGGACCGTTTGTCGCTGCGGGCTAGCGCATGACGGACGGGCGTGCTACAATGCTTTCCGCTTCGGGTTGTGGCTCAGTTTGGTAGAGCACCGCGTTCGGGACGCGGGGGTCGCTGGTTCAAATCCAGTCAACCCGACCATTGAAAAGGCGCAGGCCAGAGTGGTTATCCGCTCTGGCCTGCTTTGCTATTCCGGCCGCCGGAGGGGCGCCTCGCCCGCGCGGAGGACGAAAGACGAGCGCCTTACACCTCGCTTACCATCGCATGCGCGAGCCCTGATGTGCGGTTTTCTGTAGTTTTGCCCGTGTGCGCGCGTCCCGGGGCGCGGCGTGTAGAATATGGCGTTGTTCATACCGCGCCCACGCGGTATACTCTTTCGAGTTTGTCTGACGTATAGCCGGAGGGAAACATGGGTTTACCAAGGGGTTCCGAACTTATCATCATCCTCATCGTCGTCCTTCTGATCTTCGGTCCCAAGAACCTGCCGAAGCTCGGCAAGGCGCTGGGTTCCACGGTCAAGAACCTGCGCGAGGGCATGCAGGGTGATGACAGCTCCTCCGAGGCCACCGAGGCCACCGAGATCGAGGAGTCCGAGGAGGACGCCAAGATTCGCGAGCTGGAAGAGCAGCTGGCGGAGGCCAAGAAAAAGAAGGCGGAGAACGAGGGCCCCATTTCCGAGTAACCCCCGCCCGCAAGCGTGGATACACGGCGACCGGCTGCCCTCTGGGAGCGCCGGTCGCTTTCTGTTCATAAGAGCGACAAAACAGCAAGGAGACAGTCAATGGCAGCAAGCGAGATCGTACTGACCGCCGAGGGTCGTCAGAAGCTTTTGGACGAGCTTGCCTGGCGCGAGGGTGACTATGCCAAGGAGATCGTCGAGCGCATCAAGACGGCGCGTGATTTCGGCGACCTTTCGGAGAACTCCGAGTACGATGATGCCAAGGAGGATCAGGCCAAGAACGCCGCGCGCATCGCGGAGATCCAGTCCATTCTGGCAAACGCCAAGGATGCCGAGACCCTCGACCACAACCTGATCATCTCCATCGGCTGCACGGTGTCGCTGGTGGACGGCGACGGCGTCGCCACCGAGGTCACCCTGGTCGGCACCACCGAGACCGATTCGCTGGCGCACAAGATCTCCAACGAGAGCCCGGTGGGCCGCGCCATCATCGGCCATGCCGAGGGCGAGACGGTCGAGGTCGTGACCCCCTCCGGCAAGAGCCGCGTCTACACCATCACCAAGATCACGCGCTGAGGCCGCAGGTCCGCGCACGGATGCATCGCTCCCCGAGGATCTGAGGCCCTGGGGAGCGTTTTTGTCTGGCGCGCCGGATGCCGCCCCGCCTGCGCGGGCGGCCGCGCGCCACGGTGCCGCCCCGTAGCGCGCGGCACGGCGCCTCGGGGGCCGGCGACCGGCCTCCTGAGCATGAACACCACCATCGGAACCGTATCGAGGAGCAGGCATGTCTGATACCGTAAACGAGTCCCCGGCGCCGTCCGCGCCGGACACCCTGAACGACGAGCGGGCGCACCGCCTCGCCAAGCGCGCGGCCCTCATGGAGGCGGGCTCCAACCCCTATCCCGAGCACGCGGACGTGACGGACTACGTCGCCGACATCGAGCGCGCCCATGCCGAGCTTGAGGCCGGCGTCGACACCGACCACGTGGTGAAGATCGGCGGCCGCGTCATGGCGCGGCGCGGCCAGGGCAAGATCGCCTTCGTCGTGGTGCGCGACGCCACGGGCGAGATCCAGCTCTTCTGCCGCGTGAACGACATGTCCGAGGAGGCCTGGGCGCGCATCGGCGAGCTCGATCTGGGCGACATCGTGGGCGTGGCGGGGCGCGTGGTGCGCACCAAGCGCGGCCAGCTCTCCATCGCGCCGGACGAGGTGACGCTGCTCGCCAAGGCGGTGCGTCCGCTGCCTGAGAAGTTCCACGGCCTCTCGGACAAGGAGACGCGCTACCGCCAGCGCTACGTGGACCTGATCGTCAACGAGGACGTGCGTGAGACGTTCCGCAAGCGCTCCGCCATCCTCTCGGCGTTCCGCCGCTACATGGAGTCCGACGGCTACATGGAGGTGGAGACGCCCATCCTGCAGACCATCCAGGGCGGCGCCACGGCCAAGCCCTTCATCACGCACTTCAACGCGCTCAACCAGGAATGCTATCTGCGCATCGCCACCGAGCTGCACCTTAAGCGCCTGCTCGTGGGCGGCTTCGAGCGCGTGTTCGAGATCGGGCGCATCTTCCGCAACGAGGGCATGGACCTTACGCACAACCCCGAGTTCACCACCATGGAGGCCTACCGCGCGTTCAGCGACCTGGAGGGTATGAAGGCGCTTGCCGAGGGCGTCATCAAGGCGGCAAATGCCGCCGTGGGCAACCCAGAGCAGATCGAGTACCAGGGCCAGACCATCGACCTGTCCGGCACGTGGCCGAGCCGTCCCATGACCGAGATCGTCTCCGATGCACTCGGCTGCACGGTCACGCTCGACACGCCGATCGAGGAGCTGCGCGCCCACGCCGAGCGCGCCGGCATCGAGGTCAAGCCCGAGTGGGGCGCCGGCAAGCTCATCGCCGAGCTCTACGACGAGATCGGCGAGCCCTCCATCGTCAACCCCACCTTCGTGGTCGACTACCCCGTCGAGGTGAGCCCGCTGGCCAAGCGCTTCGAGGACGACCCGCGCATCACGCACCGCTTCGAGCTCGTCATCGCCGGCCACGAGTACGCCAACGCGTTCTCCGAGCTCAACGACCCGGTCGACCAGGCCGAGCGCTTCGCCCGCCAGATGGAGGAGAAGGCCGGCGGCGACGACGAGGCCATGGAGTACGACGAGGACTACGTGCGCGCCCTCGAGTACGGCATGCCGCCCGCCGGCGGCATCGGCATCGGCATCGACCGCGTGGTGATGCTGCTGACCGACAACGCGTCCATCCGCGACGTGCTGCTGTTCCCGCACATGCGCCCCGAGAAGGGCTCCGCCTCCGGCGCCGCGCGCGCCCGCGCGGCCCAGGTAGCCGAGGGGGTCGCGGCGGACGAGGACGGCGCCGCCGACGCGCCCGCCACGTCGGCGAGCTCCATCAACAAGCTCCCCACGCTCGACTATAGCAAGGTCGCCGTGGATCCCCTCTTCGAGGATATGGTGGACTTCGACACGTTCTGCAAGAGCGATTTCCGCGTGGTCAAGGTCAAGGCCTGCGAGGCGGTCAAGAAGAGCAAGAAGCTCCTGCGCTTCACGCTCGATGACGGCACCGGCACCGACCGCACGATCCTTTCGGGCATCCACGCGTTCTACGAGCCTGAGGACCTGGTGGGCAGGACCTGCGTCGCCATCGTGAACCTTCCGCCGCGCAAGATGATGGGCATCGATTCGTGCGGCATGCTCATCAGCGCGGTGCATACCGAGGGCGCGGGCGAGGACGCGGTCGAGCGCCTGAACCTGCTCATGCTCGACGACGCCGTCCCCGCGGGTGCCAAGCTCTGCTAGGGGTTGGTCGGGGACGGGGCGAAGCCAACGGGGCTCGGCCAACCCATTTAGAGTGATCGGGGCGGACCCGTGCTCTCGCGTTTGAGAGCACGGGTCCGCCCCCGTTTCCCCGCCTCGCGCGCTCCTCGCGTGGATGGCTCCAAGGGGGACGGGGTTACAATGGGTCATGTTCTGCGTGAGAGAGGGGCGAGCGTGGCTGAGGGGGAGCATGCTCTGAGCGCACGGCAGCTGCATGTGGTTGTGACGCTCGGCTTTTGCGGGCTGGTGTCCGCGGCGGACAACTGGTTCGTCTCGCCGGCGTTGCCGGCCATCGCCCAGACCCTGGCGGTCGCGCCGACGGTCGCGGCCGTGGTGCTGACGGCGTACCTGGTGCCGTATGGCGCGCTGCAGCCGGTGTGCGGCCGGCTGGGCGACGGCGTGGGGCGCCTGCGTCTGCTGCGCGTGATCGTGCTCGGCCTCTGCGCGGGCACGCTTCTGTGCGCGGTGGTCCCGAGCCTCGCGCTCCTCGTGGCGGCGCGCGTGGTGACGGGATGCTTCGCGGCGGGCATCATCTCGGTCTCGCAGGCGTTCGTGGGCGACGTGGTCGGCCCCGATCGGCGTGCCGGCGCCGTGGGCATCCTCATGGGCATCACGTTCACCGGCCAGGGCCTCTCTGCGGGGCTCGGCGGCATCCTGACCGACCTCGTGGGGTGGCGCGCCGCGTTCGCCGCGTTCGGCGTGCTCGCCTTCGCGGCGTGGCTCGGGCTGTTCACCCTGCGCGAGCCCGGCAGGCCCGGCGGCGCCGCGGAGGGGGCGCGGGCCCGCGCGGCGCTTGGGGGCGCAAGGTGCGCCTCGGCCGCGACGCAGGGCACCCGGCCAGTCGCGCCGCAGGCGGATGCCGCGCGCCCCGACGCCGCGCCCGTCGCCGTATCCGATGCGGCGAGCGCGCCCGCGCCCGACGCGGCCGGGCGCAACCCCGTGCTCTCCTTCTTCCGCGACGCGCTCCGCATCTTCTTCGGTCCGCAGCGCGCGGTGTTCCTGCTGGCGTGCAGCACGGGCCTTCTCTTCTTGGGCGTCTACGGCCTCATGGGGACCTTCCTCTCCGAGCGCTGCGGGCTCACCTCGACGCAGGGCGGGCTGGTGATGATGCTCTACGGCGTGTTCTGCCTCGTCGGCGGCACCGTGTCGGGCCGTCTAGGTGCGCGCGGGCTCGGTCGCGTGATCGCGGTGGGCGAGGCGTCCGGCGCCGTCGCGGCGGCGGCGCTCGCGCTCGCGGCGCTCACCGGATCGTGGGCGCCGGCCCTCGTGGCCGCGGCCTGCCTGGGCCTCGGGTACATCCTGGTGCAGCCCACGCTCGTCACGCTCTCGATGGAGGCCGATCCCGCGCAGGCGGGCCTGTGCACGGGCCTCATCGGCTTCGCGGTCTTCGCGAGCGGGGGAGCGGGTTCGGCGCTCGGCGGCATGGTGCTCGCGGCAGGGGGCTACCTGCTGCTCTGGATCGCGTCGGCGGCCGGCTTCATCGTGCAGCTCGTCGCCAGCAGGCGCGTGCTGCCCGGGGCGCGGGGGCGGGAATCCATGACGAATCGTCAACAATGAGGTACCGTAGAAATATCGTGAGGTACCACATAAATCGGCGGCGAGCTGATTGCGGGCTCCGGTTAGGGGTATAGACGCCAACCGTACGAGCTTGGTCGCCCGCGTCCCTGGGAGGCGCGGGGTCATGAAGATATGCAGGTGCAGATATGGATGCATGCGTCGAGCAGGCCGCGTGCGCGGAGGGGGATTCCGCGGCGCGCGGACGGACGACGGTAGATACGGTACGCGCGGACCAGCGGACGGATGCGGGGGCGCGCGATGCGGCTGCGGGAGCGGTGCGGCGGCGGGTGCCCCGTGCGATCAGCGTAGGACTCGACATCGGCTCGACCACCACCAAGGTCGTGGTGCTCGATGCCGTCACGCACGACGTCCTCTACTGGCGCTACAAGCGCCACGGGGCGCGGCAGGCGGCAAGCGCGGCCGAGGCGCTCGAAGAGGTCCGGCGGCGCTTCCCCGGCGTGCCGGCGCGCGTGGCGGTGACCGGCTCGGGCGCGCGCGACATCGCCCGCGCCCTCGGCGCCGACTACGTTCAGGAGGTCGTGGCCAACGCCATCGCCATCTGCGAGCTCTACCCGCAGGTCCGCTGCGCCGTCGAGCTCGGCGGCCAGGATGCCAAGATGCTCTTCTTCCATGCCGAGGGGCCGGACGCCGAGCCTCAGGTCTCGGACATGCGCATGAACGGCAGCTGCGCGGGCGGCACCGGTGCGTTCATCGACGAGATGGCCAAGCTCCTCGGCGTCTCGCCCGAGGGGTTCGAGGAGCTCGCCGCCGCGGGCACGCGCGTGTACGAGGTCTCGGGTCGGTGCGGCGTGTATGCCAAGACCGACATCCAGCCCCTGCTCAACCAGGGGGTCTCGCGCGCCGACCTCGCGCTCTCGGCCCTGCATGCCGTGGCGCGCCAGACCATTGGCGGCCTGGCGCAGGGCATAGACATCGAGGCGCCCGTCATCTTCGAGGGCGGCACGCTTGCCTACCACCCCACGCTCGTGCGCGTGTTCACCGAGCAGCTGGAGCTCGCGCCCGGCGAGGCCGTGGTGCCCGCCGATCCGCAGGTGATCATCGCCCGCGGCGCCGCGCTCTCGCTCGACCGGCTCTTTGCCGAGCACGCGGGGGAGGGTGCCGACGGTGCCGGCCGTGCGGCTGACGGCGCCGACGGCGCGCGGCCCGACGGCACCGGCGACCGTGCGGAGGGCGCGCAGTCCGCACCGGTAGCATCCACCGCTTCGCCCGGCGGCGCGCCCGAGCAGCCCGCGGCTCACGCTGACGCCATCGACCTCGCGGCGGGCATCGCGGTCCTGCGCGACTTGGCCGAGCATCCCGTAGACGACGGCTCGCCCGCCGTGCAGCCCTTCTTTGCCTCGGAGGAGGAGCGAACCGATTTCGTGCGTCGCCATCCCGCCGAGGTGCCCGCGCCGGGGCCTGCCGCCTTCGAGCGCGGCGACACCGTCCACGCGATCCTGGGCATCGACTCCGGGTCGACCACCACCAAGTTCGCCCTCATCGACGCCGCGGGCGAGCTTCTCGACTCCTTCTATGCCTCCAACGAGGGCAAGCCGCTCGACGTGGCCCGTGCGGGACTCATGGACCTCAAGCGCCGCTGGGACGAGGCGGGCGTCGCGCTCGTCATCGATGCCGTGGGCACCACCGGCTACGGTGAGCAGCTCTTTGCGCGTGCGTTCCACGCCGACTACCACACGGTCGAGACGGTGGCGCATGCCCGTGCCGCGGCGATGTGCGTGCCCGATGCGACCTTCGTGCTCGACATCGGCGGGCAGGACATGAAGGCCATCTGGCTCGACCACGGCGTCCTCACCGATATCGTGGTCAACGAGGCCTGCTCGGCTGGCTGCGGCTCCTTTTTGGAAGGCTTTGCGGCCAACCTCGGCGTGGCGGTGGAGGATATCGCCTCGGCGGCGTTCCGCTCGACCGACCCCGCCGCGCTCGGCAGCCGCTGCACCGTCTTCATGAACTCGAGCGTGGTCTCCGAGCAGCGCCGCGGCAAGGGGCCGGACGACATCATGGCCGGCCTCTGCCGCTCGATCATCGAGAACGTCTTCACCAAGGTCATCCGCGTGGCCAACCTGGACGCGCTCGGCGAGCGCATCGTGGTGCAGGGCGGCACCTTCCGCAACGACGCGGTGCTGCGCGCCTTCGAGCAGTTCCTGGGCCGGAGCGTCACCCGCGCGCCGCACCCCGGCCTCATGGGGGCCATCGGGGTGGCGCTCCTTGCGCAGGAGCATGCGGAGGAGTCTGAGGAGCGCCGCGGGGCGGAGGGGGCGTCGAGCTTTATCGGGCTCAATGCGCTTGAGGGCTTTGCGCACACGGAGCACGCGGGCGTGACCTGCCGCCGGTGCGGCAACCGCTGCGCGCGCTCCGTGGTGGCGTTCAGCGACGGCGCCCTCTACGTGACGGGAAACCGCTGCCCGCGCGGCGAGGAGATCAGCTGGATGGAGCTCATCCGCGAGGTGCCCGAGGCCGCCGCCGATGCGCCGGCCGGTGCGCTCGCGGGGGAGGGCGCCGGCGCACCCACTTCGGGTGCCGGAGCCAGTGCTGCTGCCGCATCCGGGTCCGTCGCGTCTGCGGGCGAGGCACATCCTGCCGCAAACTCCCGCCCCGTCGCGCTCACTCGCTCAGCGTCTGCCCGCGCCGACGGCGCCTCCGCCGCGCCCACCGGCCCTGCGGTGGAAGAGCGCCGTCCCGAGCCCGCCGCCAACCTCTTTGACGAGCGCGAGCGGCTCCTCTTCAAGAACTGGCCATGCGAGCCCGTGGCCCCGGCCCGCGGCGAGACCGTCGGCATCCCGCGCGTGCTCGAGTTCTGGGACCAGATGCCCTTCTGGTCGACGCTGTTCCGTTCGCTCGGCTTCGCCGTGCGCATCTCGCGCCCTTCCACGCGCCGCACCTTTGAGCGGGGACTCGCGCACGTCACGTCCGACACGGTGTGCTTCCCGGCAAAGCTCGTCCACGGGCACATCCGCGACCTTGCGGATGTACACGTCGACCGCATCTTCATGCCCATCATCACCACCGTCCCCACCGAGAACACGGCAAAGACGAGCGAGTGGATGTGCGCCGTGGTGAAGGGCTACCCCTACGTGCTCAAAAACTCCGATGACCCTGAGCGCCGCTTCGGCATCCCCTTCGACGCGCCGCTCTTCCACTGGTACACCGTGCGCGACCGCGACCGCCAGCTCGGCGCGTATCTGAGCGAGACCTACGGCGTCACGGCCGAGCAGGCGGCGCGCGCCATCCGGCAGGCCGACGAGGCGCAGTGCTCCTTTGCCGGGGCGCTCGCCCGCCGCGGCGAGGAGGTGCTCGCCGAGGTGCGCCGCCGTGGGGGCTACGCCGTCGTCATCGCGTCGCGGCCCTACCACAACGACCCGCTCGTCAACCACGGTGTCCCCAAGCTCTTCTCGAGCCAGGGCATCGCCGTGCTCACGCCCGACGCCCTGCCCGGCGTGCGCGAGCAGGACCTCTCCCGGAGCCGGCTCGACATCGTCAACAACTTCCACGCGCGCATGCTCTCCGCCGCGCTCATCACCGCGGCCACGCCCGAGCTGGAGTACGTGCAGCTCGTAAGCTTCGGTTGCGGGCACGATGCCTACCTCTCGGACGAGATCTCGCGTATGCTCCGCGAGACGAGCAGCAAGGCGCCGCTCATCTTGAAGATCGACGAGTCCGACGCCACCGGTCCGCTCAAGATCCGCGTGCGCTCGTTTATCGAGACCACCGAGCGTCGGCGCCGCGCCGAGGCCGGCCGCCCCGCAGCGGCTCTCGGCCCGCGCCCGCTGCCCGACCCCTACGAGGTCAAGTACACGCGCGAGATGCGCCGGACCAAGGTGGTGCTCGTGCCCAACACGAGCCATGCGTTCTGCCGGCTCATGACGGCGGCGCTCCGTCGCGAGGGCGTGCGGACCGACCCCCTGCCCGTGGGGCGCGAGGAGGCCATCCGCCTCGGCAAGCGCTACGTGCACAACGACATCTGCTTCCCCGCGCAGATCACAATCGGCGAGTCGCTCGAGGCGCTCACGAGCGGGCGCTACAATCCCGACGAGGTGGCCATCATCACGGGCAAGTACATCGGCGACTGCCGCCTCACGCACTACCTGCCGCTCTTGCGCAAGGCGCTCGATGACGCGGGCTTCTCGCAGGTGCCGATCCTCGACAACGACGACGCGGACGCGCACGGCGTGCACCCGGGCTTTACGCTCTCGCTCGCCGCGAGCATGGAGATTGCCTGGGGCCTGCCCATGATCGACGCGCTCGAGGCGCTGCTGCGGCGCATCCGCCCTTACGAGCTCACACCCGGCTCGGCCGATCAGGCCTTTGAGCAGGCGCTCGACGAAGTGATGCACGGGATCGAGGCGCACGGCCTGCGCGGCGCCGAGGAGGGCTTCCGTCGGGCGATCGAGATCATGGGCGAGGTGCCCTACGACCGCTCCCATCCGCGGCCGACGGTGCTCATCGTGGGCGAGTACCTGCTGAACTTCCACCCCGGCGCCAACCACGAGATCGAGCGCTACCTCGAGGCCAATGGCTTGGAGGTCATCGAGGCGCGCATGACCGACGTCATCCGCAAGAGCTACTTCTACAAGCACGCCCAGGTGCGCGAGTACCACGTGGACCTGCCCCTCGCCGAGCGCGCGTGGTACGCCACGGCCGACCGGCTCTTCGACATCGCGCACGACCGCTGCGACCGCATCGCCCGCGCGCACCCGCTCTATGAGCCGCCCACGCGCATGCCCGATCTCGTTAAGGCCTCGGACGACGTGCTCCACCACACCTTCGACGCGGGCGAGGGCGTGCTCATCCCCGCAGAGATTCTGGAGCACGCCGCGCGCGGCTGCCGGGCGTTCGTGATCCTGCAGCCCTTCGGCTGCCTGCCCAACCACGTGGTGGGCCGCGGCCTGGTGCGCGCGCTCAAGGAGCGCTATCCCGACGCGCAGATCCTGCCGCTCGACTACGACCCCGACGTGAGCTTCGCGAACGTGGAGAACCGCCTGCAGATGCTCATCATGAACGCGCGCCGGTCCGGACGAGCGTAGGGCCCGATTCCGGCCTTCACGCGTTGGTCGCCGCCTTCGGGCGCGCCCTTGGCTTTCGGGGCGGCCTCGGGCGCCGCCGCGCCGCACGGCCGGACCGGCAGAGGTGCCGCCGCGTCGCGCGGCCGCGGCGCCTCCCTGCCGCTGCGGCGGCGTTTGCGCAGTTGCCATGGAGGGTGCGGTTGGGTTATGATTCCCCAACTCTGGGTACACAGTCTGCGGTAAACCAAGGCTATCTTGCAAAGCGCCCGTGCCGCGCGCCGGGCGCGCCACGTGCATGAAGAAGGTGTTGCAGCATGTTGGATAGATTCACCGATCGCGCGCGCCGCGTGATGTCGATGGCCAAGCAGGAGGCCGTCGCGCTCTCCTCCAAGAGCGTGGGCACCGAGCACTTGCTGCTGGCGCTCGCCAAGGAGAAGGAGGGCATCGCCGCCGAGGCGCTGCGCTCGCTCGATATCAGCTACGAGGAGATTCTGGAGCAGCTCGGGGAGTCCGCGTCCGCCTCCGACGCTCCGGGCGCCGCGCCGGGGGATGCCCCCGCGGCCGGCGACTTCGCTGCCGCGTCGGGAACCGCCGGCGCCGGTCACGCGGACATGTCCGCTGCCGGGGGTGCGGATCCCGCGGGAGCCCCTGCGCCGGACCCGTCCGCTGCGCGTCCCGCGCAGGACGCCCCCGCCGATGCCGAGGGCGCCGCGTCGGCGAGCGGCTCCGGCGCGGCGTCGTCCGCGCGCCCCGGCGCCGGCAAGCTGGCGTTCACCCCCTCCGTCATCACGCTGATGGAGAAGAGCTTCCGCTTGGCGCGCGAGAACAACCAGACCTACGTCTCCACCGAGCACCTGCTGCTGGCGATGGTGGACGACGCCGCCTGCCGCGGCGTCGACCTGCTCAACCGCCTGGGCGTGAGCCCCAAGTCGGTGCGGCAGGCGGTGGAGAAGCTCACCGCCAAGGACCAGGGCGGCAAGCGCCCTCTGGCCGGCGCCGGCGCCGGCCGTCCCGGCGCGGGCCTGCCGTTCTTCTCGGGCATGACGCAGGGAGCCAAGGACGAGGAGGACGGCTCCATCCTCAAGCAGTTCGCCACCAACCTCACCGACGAGGCGCGCGCCGGCAAGCTCGATCCGGTTATCGGGCGCGAGCGCGAGATCGCCCGCATGATGGAGATCCTCTCGCGCCGCACCAAGAACAACCCGCTCATCCTCGGCGACCCGGGTGTGGGCAAGACCGCCATCGTCGAGGGGCTTGCGCAGGAGATCGCCGCCGGCAACGTGCCCGAGAACCTCATGAACAAGAACATCTGGTCGCTCGACCTGCCCGGCCTCGTGGCGGGCGCCAAGTACCGCGGCGAGTTCGAGGAGCGCCTGAAGGGCGTCATCCGCGAGTGCACCGAGGCCGATGACGCGATCCTGTTCATCGACGAGATGCACACGCTCATCGGCGCCGGCTCGGCCGAGGGCTCCATCGACGCGAGCTCGATGCTCAAGCCCGTGCTCGCGCGCGGCGCGTTCCAGATCATCGGAGCCACCACCGCCGAGGAGTTCCGCAAGTACCTCACCAAGGATCCGGCGTTCGAGCGGCGCTTCCAGTCGATCGATCTGGAGGAGCCCTCCATCGAGGACGCCGTCAAGATCCTGAAGGCGCTCGTGCCGCGCTACGAGGAGCACCATCACGTGCGCTACACGCCGGCTGCCGTCGAGGCGGCCGTGACGCTCTCGGCCCGCTACATCCAGGACCGCTACCTGCCCGACAAGGCGATCGACCTCATCGACGAGGCCGGCGCCCGCGCGCGCATCGCCCAGAACCGCGCGCCCGAGCCGGTGCGCGCCGCCGAGGCCCGCGTGGCCGACCTCAAGCGTCAGATCGACGCCGCCGGCGAGGCCGACGACATGAACCGCGCCGCCGAGCTCACCGAGGAGGAGAAGGCGGCCGAGATCGAGCTCTCCGAGGCCCGCGCCGCCTGGACGGCCGAGATGGACGCCGCGCCCATCCCCATCGACGTCGACAGGATCGCCGACATCGTCTCGGCCACCTCGGGCGTGCCCGTGAGCTCGCTCACCGAGGACGAGAGCCGCCGCTTGCTCATGTGCGAGAACGTCCTCAAGACGCGCATCATCGGCCAGGACGAGGCCGTGGCCGCCGTGGCCAAGGCCATCCGCCGCAGCCGCTCGCCGCTCAAGGACCCGCGCCGCCCGGGCGGCTCGTTCATCTTCCTGGGCCCCACGGGCACGGGCAAGACCGAGCTCGCCAAGACGCTCGCCGAGTACCTCTTCGGCAGCAAGGACGCGCTCATCTCCTTCGACATGAGCGAGTTCGCGAGCGAGTACGAGGTCTCCAAGCTCATCGGCAGCCCTCCGGGCTACGTGGGCCACGAGGAGGGCGGCCAGCTCACCAAGGCCGTGCGCCGGCATCCCTACTCGGTGGTGCTGTTCGACGAGATCGAGAAGGCCCACCCCGACATCTTCAACATCCTGCTGCAGGTGCTCGATGAGGGGCGCCTTACCGACGGCCAGGGCAAGACGGTCGATTTCCGCAACACGGTGGTCATCATGACCTCCAACGTGGGCGCCCGCGAGATCGCCGCCACCTCCACGGTGGGCTTCGGCACCACGGGCGAGGCCGGCCTGTCCTCCTCCGAGATCAAAAGCCGCGCGATGGGCGAGCTCAAGCGCCTGTTCCGCCCCGAGTTCCTGAACCGCGTGGACGACATCGTGGTGTTCCAGAAGCTCACGGGCGAGAGTCTGACCCAGATCGCCGAGCTGCTCGTCGACGACCTGCGCCAGCGCCTCATCGCCAACGGCATGAACATCACGCTCACCGAGGCGGCCGTCGCCAAGATCGTGGCCGAGGGCACCGACCTCACCAACGGCGCGCGCCCCCTGCGTCGCGCCATCCAGCGCCTCATCGAGGACCCGCTCTCCGAGGAGTTGCTCGCCGGCGAGTGGCGCGCGGGCGACACCGTCGTCTGCGACGTGGTGGACGGCGCGTTCGTGTTCAGCCACGGCACGGGCGAGATCCCCGCGCCCCGCGCGACCGGCGCCCTCGGGGCGAGCTTCGAGTCCGCGCCGCGTTCCGGCGGCGGCGCCCCGGCGCTCGCCGGCGCTGGCTCGGGCTCAGGTGGCGCCCGACAGGCAGGGGCCGGCACGCGGTAGGCGGATGCGCTGCCACAGCAAACAACGAGCAATCGGCGGGCGGGCCGTCGCGGCAGGGGCTGCGGCTGCCCGCCCGTCTCATCCGGCGGCGCCGGGGCCTTCGCGACACCCTGGCCCCTTCATGCGAGCTTTTTTTCGTTACCTTCTGGTTTAGCGCTCGACGCAGGGTGCTTTTCCGTGAGAAACTAGTGCAAACCATGAGCATGCGATGCGCGGCCCGTCCCGCCCAGGCCGGGATGGTGCCGCGCGGGCCCTTTCCCGTAAGGCGCGCCCTTTGCGCGCAGGCTGAGGGCGGGCGTATCGAGCGAGAGGGCGGGGGAGCACGTGAACAAGGAAGAGATCCAGAAGCGCATGAACCAGGCGATCCGGCTGACGGCGCCGGGGCAGCCGATCCGCACGGCCCTCGACATGATCATCGCCGGGCACTTGGGCGCCCTCATCTGCGTGGGTGACACCGAGCACGTGCTCGCCGCCGGCAACGACGGGTTCCCGCTCAACATCTCGTTCACCTCGAACCGCCTGTTCGAGCTCTCCAAGATGGACGGCGCCATCGTCATCGATGACGACGTGACGCAGATCCTGCGCGCCAACTTCCACCTCAACCCCGATCCCTCGCTCGCCACGAGCGAGACCGGCATGCGCCACCGCACCGCCGCGCGCATGAGCGTGCTCACCGACGCCATCGTCATCTCGGTCTCGGCGCGTCGCGCGGTGGTAAACGTCTACGTGCACGGCAAGAGCTACCAGATCCAGACGGTGCCCGAGATCATGAGCTCGGTCAACCAGCTGGTCTCCACCCTGCAGACCACGCGCACCCAGCTCGACCGCGCGCTCGTGCGCCTCACCGCGCTCGAGCTCGACGACTACGTCACCCTCGCCGACATCACCGACATCATCTCCGGCTTCGAGATCCTGCAGCAGGCCAAGGACGCGCTCAAGGCATGTATCGTCAAGCTGGGCACGCAGGGCAAGATCGTGCGCATGCAGCTGGAGCAGCTCGCGGGCGAGAACATCGACACCGAGTACAACCTCATGATCCGCGACTACGCGAGCGATTCCTCGGAGGAGAACGCACTGCGCATCCGCGCGCATCTCGCCGAGATGACGCCGCAGGAGCTCACCAACCCGCAGAAGGTGGCGAGCGCGCTGGGCTTCGACGACCTGGACGAGGACTCGGTCATGACGCCGCTCGGGCTGCGCACCCTCTCCCAGGTCTCGGTGGTGCGCGACGGCGTGGCCGAGCGCATCGTGGACGAGTACGGGTCGCTCCAGGACCTCATGGACGACATCCGCAAGGATCCGGAGCGCCTGGTCGACTTCGGCGTGAACAACCCCACCATCCTGGCGGACTCGCTCTACCGCATCCAGGGCCGCCGCGGCGCCCAGGCCTGATGGAGGGGATGCGGATGCAGGGCGTGGATTCGGTCGAGGTCCCGGCTCGCGCGCGCGATGCCTTCCGCACGGGCGCCGCGCCCGCCGCGGCGCCGGGTGCTGCGCACGATACGCGGGACGGGCGCCGGGACGCCTTCGCCGCGGACGCCCCCGCGGTGTGCGCCGTCATCGTGGCGGGGGGCTCCGGCACCCGCTTCGGCGCGCCCGGCGGCAAGCAGATGATCGAGCTGGCGGGCCGCCCCCTGCTCTCTTGGACCATCGAGGCGTTCGATCGCGCGCGCAGCATCGCGCACATCGTGGTCGTGTGTCCCGACGCGCACCGCGCGGAGATGCGCGAGCGCGCCGTCGAACCCTTTGGCTTCACCACGCCGGTGGGCTTCGCTACAGCGGGGGTTACGCGGCAGGATTCCACGCGCGCCGGCGTCGCGGCCGCGCCCGCATCGTGCGCCTACGTCGCCGTGCACGACGGCGCGCGCCCGCTCATCACCCCGGCGGTCATCGACGAGGTGGTCGCGGCCCTGCTCGCCGACCCGGAGCTCGACGGCGCGGTGTGCGGCCAGCCCGCCATCGACACGCTCAAGATCGCCGACACCGACGGCGTCGTGGAGGACACGCCCGACCGCGGGCGCTACTGGTGCGTGCAGACGCCGCAGGTCTTCTCCGTCGCCATGATGCGCCGCGCGTTCGCCGTGGCGGACGCCGAGGGCTTCACGGGCACCGACGACGCCTCGCTCGTGGAGCGCGCGGGCGGGCGGGTGCGCTGCATCGCGGGGCCGCGCGACAACTTCAAGGTCACGGTGCCCGAGGATCGCGTGCTCGCCGAGGCGGTGCTGCGCGCGCGGAAGCTAAAAGGAGGATTGCCGTGCTGAGCATAGGACACGGATACGACGTGCATCGTTTGGTGGAGGGCCGCCGCTGCATCATCGGCGGCGTCGACATTCCACACAACAAGGGGCTTCTCGGCCACTCCGATGCCGACGTGCTCGCCCATGCCCTTGCCGATGCGATCCTGGGTGCGTGCCGCGGGGGCGACATCGGCAAGCTCTTTCCCGACGATGATCCGGCTTATGAGGGAGCGGATTCGCTCGTGTTGCTCGGCCGTGTGATGGCCTATGCCCGCGAGCGCGGTTATACCTTTGTGGATGCGGACTGCACCATCGCCGCTCAAGAGCCCAAGATTGGCCCGCATCGCGAGGCGATGCGCGAGAACCTGGCGCGCGCCCTTGGGGTTTCCGTCGAGCATGTGGGCGTGAAGGCCACTACTACCGAGCGCCTCGGCTGGGAGGGCGAGGGCGCCGGAATTGGCGCCTGGGCCGTATGCCTGCTTGACCACGCATAGCTGCACATTTGGGGACGAGGCCAAAACGCGAGGTACCAAAACGCGTAAAACGTTTTGATTGCCGCGCCCAGATGACGCTGCGCGCACTATCATAGACATCGATGCAGGGGTACCCGGCGCGCAAAGGCGCATGCCGAGTTGAGAGGGCGCTCTGCCCAACCCTTCGAACCTGTCAGGTAATGCTGTCGTAGGGAGCATGGACGCGAACACAAGGCGCTCCCTGAGGGCGTTGCCGTCTGCGGGCATCAGCAGAGGGCAACGCGTGAAGCCTCGGGTGGGCGCCTTTTTCGTTGCTCCGGAAAGGATCTTCGATGATCGAGAAAGAAACGCTGGAAGCACAGGTGGCGCGCGCGGCGCAGAAGGTACGCGAGACGTGCCCGGTGGCGCCGTCTATCACCAACACGGTGACCATCAACTTTGTGGCGAACGCCCAGATCGCCGTGGGTGGTTCGGCGGCTATGGTCTATCTGCCCGACGAGGGCGAGGCGATGGCCGAGCTGGGCGGTGCCATGTACATCAACGTAGGCACGCTCCTGCCCGTTTACGCAGATACCCTGCCCGCTACGGCCAAGCGCCTGCACGAGCTCAACAAGCCGTGGGTGGTCGATCCTGTCGCCGTGGGCATGGGTAAGCTCCGCACTCAGCTTCTTGCCGACTTCAAGCCCTATAAGCCCACTATCGTGCGCGGCAATGCGTCCGAGGTGATTACCCTGGCTGACGTGTGGGGGCTCGAGCGCGCTGATGCGGGCGCGGCCGTGCGCGGCGTCGATTCCACGCAGGAGGTTGACGCGGCCCGCGCCGCCGCAGTCGCTATTGCGCGCTACACGGGTGGCGCTGTGGCGGTTTCGGGCGAGACTGACCTGGTGACCGATGGTGAGACCGTGGTCTTGAGCCACGGTGGCTCGCACTTCATGGCCAAGATCACAGGCTCCGGCTGCAGCTTGGGCGGCGTTTGCGCCGTGTATGCCGCATGTGCGGAGACCCCGCTTGCGGCGGCGCTTGCGGCGGTGGGCGTCTACAACGTTGCAGGTGAGCGTGCCGGTGCACGGGTAAACGCGCCGGCAAGCTTCCAGGTGGCGTTTTTGGATGAGCTCTACCTTGCTACGCCCGAGGACATTGCGCACCATACCTTTGAGATCGAGGAGGCGTAAATGAACACGCTGGTTGCCGTGGCCATCGCGCCGGTGGGCGTGGGCGACGAGCTGAAGGAGTATGTGGCGGAGGTTATCCGCGTCATTCGCGAGAGCGGTCTTTCCTGCCGCACCAACTCCATGTTCACCGAGATCGAGGGCGAGTGGGACGACGTGATGCGCACCGTGCGCGACGCGACCTTTGTGCTTGCGGAGCGCGGTATCCGCACCGAGGTGGTGCTCAAGGCCGATATTCGCCCCGGCTTTGAGAACATGATGGAGCGCAAGGTGCGCGTGGTGGACGAGATTCTGGACGGCGCGGGCTCCGATGAGGCCGCGGCGAACGGCGCCGGCGCGTGCGCCTGCAAGGCATAGGGGAGTGCGCTATGAGCATACGTGACAACCTTGATATCTCGGCATATCTGGTATTAGGACCCGAGAACACCTGCGGTCGCCCTGTGGAAGAGGTGGTGGCTCAAGCGCTCGACGCCGGCTTCACCATCATCCAGGTGCGTTCCAAGGTGGCGGGCGCGCGCGAGATGATCGACTGCGCGCGCCGCGTGGCAGACGCCATTGCCGCTGCCGACAAGTCCGACACCGTGCCTCTGCTCATTGATGACCGACTCGATGTGGCGCTCGCCGCGCGCGAGATGGGCATCAAGGTGGACGGTGTTCATGTGGGGCAGTCCGATATTCCGCCCGAGATTTGCCGGAAGTTCCTCGGCGAGGATGCGGTGGTGGGGCTCTCTGCCGCCGCGCATGAGATGCGTCACTATATCGAGACGGCCGATGTCTCGGCGGTGGACTACTTTGGTGTGGGCCCCCTGCACGAGACGGCCACCAAGCCCGACTGCGGGCTTGACGACGACGGACGCGTAATCACCCGTAGTCTGGCCGAGCTCGCCGAGCTCCACCAGGTGAGCCCGCGCCCCATCGTGGTGGGCGGCGGCGTCAAAGCCGCGGACATCCCCGCGCTTGCGGCGACCGGCGTGGAGGGCTTCTTTGTGGTATCCGCCGTGGCGGGTGCCGATGACCCGTATGCGGCAGCTAAGGAGCTCGTCGACCTCTGGCGAGCAAACAGCGACTAGACGCTATCTCTCAGAACGTCAGATTGTTCACTCTTGCGCACCGGGCCCGGTCTTTCCGGGCCCGGTCGCGTATAATCGAGCAGTATCGCGCCCTGCCGCCGCGGCAAACCTGCGCGAGCATCACGGGCGAGGCAACGCGAGGAGATCTCATGCTTATCTACAACTCGGCCACGCGCAAAAAAGAGGAGTTCGCCCCCATCGAAGAGGGCAAGGTTCGTATGTACGTGTGCGGCCCGACGGTCTATGACAACATCCACATTGGCAACGCGCGCACGTTCATCTCCTTTGACGTGATTCGCCGCTGGCTCATCACGTCGGGCTTTGAAGTGACGTTTGCCCAGAACCTGACCGACGTGGACGACAAGATCATCAATCGCGCGAACGAACAGGGACGTACCGCCGCCGAGGTAGCCGAGGAGTTCTCGAAGAAGTTCATCAACGTCATGCATGCGGCTAACGTGATGGACCCCGATGTGCGCCCGCGTGCCACCAAAGAGATCGGCCCTATGATCGGCATGATCAAGACGCTCATCGAGGGCGGATATGCCTACGCGGCCGATAACGGCGACGTGTACTTTGCCGTGCGAAGCGACCCCGCCTATGGCGAGGTGTCGGGCCGCAAGATCGATGATCTTATGGTGGGCGCGCGCATCGCCGCGGGCGAGGCCAAGCGCGACCCGCTGGACTTTGCCCTTTGGAAGGCCGCCAAACCCGGTGAGCCGAGCTGGAAGAGCCCGTGGGGCGAGGGGCGCCCGGGCTGGCACACCGAGTGTGCCGCCATGGTCCACCGCTATCTGGGCTGCCCGATCGACATCCACGGCGGTGGGTCGGACCTCGCCTTCCCGCATCACGAGAACGAGTGCGCTCAGGCCACGTGTGCTTGGCACGAGGGTTTTGCCAATACGTGGATGCATACGGGGATGTTGCTTGTTGACGGTGAGAAGATGTCCAAGTCGCTCGGCAACTTCTTCACGCTCGAGGAAGTGCTCGAGAAGCACTCCGCGGCGGCGCTTCGCCTACTCATGCTGCAGACGCATTACCGCAGCCCGCTCGATTTCTCCTGGGAGCGCCTTGCCGGTGCAGAGAACTCGCTGGCACGCATTGCCGGCACCGTCAAAAACCTGGTGTGGGCTGCGCACCATGCCGAAGGCGCGGCAGCCGCTGAGCTCGCCGCTTCGCTCGGGGCAGCGGTCGATGCCGCAAAGGCGGAGTTCGAGCGCCAGATGAACGACGACTTCAACACCGCGGGCGCGCTCGCGGCGTACTTCCAGCTGGTGACCGACGCCAACACCTACCTTGACCAGGCGGGTTCCGCGGTCGATGCGGACGCGGCAACGGGTGCAGCGGCGAGTATCGCCGGTGCGTTCAAAATCTTGGGCATCGAGTTTCCCGAGCCCGAGGAGGAGCTGCCGGTGGGGCTCCTCGGCGTTGCCGGGGGGCTTTGCGCCTACACGGGCGACGACGTTGCCGAGGCCGCCGAGCAGATCCTCACAGCCCGCGCCGAGGCCCGCGCCGCCAAGAACTGGGACGTGGCCGACGCTATTCGCGACCAGCTGCGCGACATGGGCCTCGTGATTGAGGACACCGCCGCGGGCAGCCGCATCAAGCACGTGTAGCTTCGCGCAACGCATAGCGCAGCTTTTGCCCAACGCAGGCTGAGTTTGCCGATTGCGGAAACCTATGATTTCCGGGAACCGCCCCTTTGCGAGGGGCGGTTTTCGTATGTGAAGGCGCTTTTCGTCCGATATCTCAAGTACACGATGAAGTTTGTGCGTGAAAGTGAATGGGAAACTGTGCTGACTGTGCTTGCACAGTTCCTCGTTGCATGACGAGGTCCCTCAGTGATGTGTTTTATTGAAGCTGCTAGGTATGCGATCGGCTATTTGCTTTTGGACGCAGCGCAGAAATTTGCGGTTATTGTCCTCAAGCAAAAACATCGCCATCATAACCTAGCAAAATTACAAAAACGAAGATTTGACAGGTTATCCTATCAAAAATGAAATCGTTGGCTGGCATATATGAGACAGGCGATCGTTGAGCCAACGCTCACTCAGGATGTACTCGAGATGGAAGTGGTGCGCAAGCCGGCACTGCTTCGTGCGCTCTTCGAGGTGGGCGCAGTCTATTCAGCGCAAGAATTATCCTATCGCAAGCTGCTCGGTCAGCTTGACGATCGCGGGAACACCGACACGATAGCGCACTATCTCGAGCTGCTTTCACGCGCCGGTTTGTTGAGCGGTCTTCCCAAGTACGATGAAAAGGGATAAAGGAGCGTGCGAGCTCGCCTCGACTGCTTGCCCATGATACCGCGCTCATGGTTACCGCTTCTGGCGAACGGAGCGAACGCTTGCGCGAGAACAGCGAGTATCGGGGCCACTTGGTCGAAACAGCGGTGGGGGCGTATCTGCTTGCGCGGGCCCGCCGCGAGGGCTTTACGGTGACGTGGTGGCGCGATGGCTCCTATGAGGTCGATTTCGTGGTGACGAAAGGCCGACGGAGAACAGCGATCGAGGTGAAAAGCGGGCGCGTCAAGAGCTTGAAGGGGCTTGGAGAGTTTGTTCAGCGCTATCCGGGAACCTATGCGCTCGTGATCGGGTCGGATGAGTTTCCCGTTGATGATTTCCTGCTGGGCCGCGTGCCGCTTTTCCAGTAGGAATGACGAGCGCTTGAGGCAAACGCATGGCATCTGACTTTTCGCAGTTGCTTTGTGTTGATGCATGCCGGTTTATACTGCAGTAAGAAACAGAGAAGCGTGAGGAGATTCATGGGCAGGCAGCAAGGTGGGCGCGGTCAGCGGCCCGGTGGTCGTGACATGCGCGGCGGGCGCGGTATGCGTCAGCAGGGCGATAGCGAGAAGGCGCTCGGCGGAGGCAAAGATTCTCGCGATCGTGGTGGCGCGTTTGGAACAGATGACGCTCGGAAGCGGGATGCCGCAAGGGGAGGGGGCGCTCGGCATGCGGCCAAGCGCCCGGTCATTCGCGCCACAGGTGACTTCATAGAGGGACGCCGCGCGGTAACGGAGGCCCTGCGTGCCGGCTTCCCCGTCAAGCGCGCGCTTGTGGCCGAGGGCGAGGGCAAAGACGCCGCGCTGGTGCAGCTCGTTGACTACTTGCATGCGGCCGGCGTGCCCGTTATTACCCGTCCCCGTGCCGAGCTTGACGCCATCTCCGCGCACGGCGCGCACCAGGGCATTGTGCTCGAAGTTGGCGACTTCCCGTACGCCGAGCTTGCCGATATCGTTGCCCGTGCCGGCGAAGGGCCCGCGCTTGTGGTCGTGCTCGATCACGTGACCGATGCCGGCAACTTTGGCGCCATTGTACGCTCCGCCGAGGTCGTGGGCGCCGCGGGCGTGGTTATTGCCAACAAGCGCGCCGCCGAGGTGACGGTTGCCACCTACAAAACCTCCGCCGGAGCCGTCATGCACCTGCCTATCGCGCGCGTCCCCAACATCGCCCGTGCGCTCGAAGATCTGAAAGACGCGGGCTTTTGGGCGGTCGGTGCGAGCGAGCATGCAGAAGGATCGTGCTGGGAGACGCCGCTTACCGGGCGTATCGCGCTTGTTATGGGGTCGGAGGGCGAAGGCATCTCGCGTCTGGTACTCGAGACCTGTGATGACCTCACGCGCTTGCCGCAGCGCGGGGTGACCGAGAGCCTGAACGTGGCGCAGGCAACCACGGCGCTCGCCTACGAATGGCTCCGTGTGAACATCGCCGAGCTCGGCGACGCCGGCGCCGCGGTCTCCAATCAGGGTCGAGCGGTCGCTGCGTCCAAGGTGGGGGAGTAGCCCATGTCCAAGAAGAACCGGGCGAAGGCAAAGGCAAAGCGTTTTGGCGAGGGCTCGGCAAAGCCCCTCGTTTCTGCCAGCACTTTTGGGGTCGGTAACGCCTTTTCGGCGGCGTTTGGCGAGGTGGCTGAGCCGGCGCGCGGCACCAATGCGCGTGGGCAGAAGGAGCTCCTTGTAGTCGATGGCTATAACGTCATTCATGCCGACGCGCGCTACCAGCGGCTTATCTTCGACCGCTCGGACGATCCGTACTCGCGCGACGTGTATGACGCAGCGCGCACGGCGCTGATCGCCGATGTCGCCGCCTTCGCGCAGGGGCGCTACGAGCCGGTCATCGTGTTCGACGGCGCGGGCAACGTCAACCCCGACCGTCCCAATCTGCCGCAGGCGGGCGTGCGCATCGAGTTCTCGCCTACGGGAGTGTCCGCCGACACCATCATCCAGCGCCTGTGCACCGACGCGCGCGAGCACGGCCGCGCCTGTTCGGTGGTCACGAGCGACGGCACCATCCAGGCAACGGTTATGGGCAAGGGTGTCACACGCATCTCGGCACGCATGTTTGTGGGCGAGGTCAACCAGGTCGACGCCGATGTGGCGGAGGCGGAGGCCGCGCCCGACATCAAGCTCACCTTGGGCAGCCGGCTTGGCGGGGACTCTCTTTCAAAGCTAGCGGCGTTGCGCGATAGCCTACGCTCGTGATGTCCGTCGCGCTTGCGCGGCATGCACGCTTTGAGTATCCTAAATGCTCACGCCAGCGTGGCTCAACGGTAGAGCAAGTGATTTGTAATCACTGGGTTGCGGGTTCGATTCCTGTCGCTGGCTCCCCCGCATGACGAGCCCGGGAGCTCCCTTGGGAGCCCCCGGGCTTTTTGCCGGCGCGCGGGCGCTCAGCCGAGGATGCGCACCGCCACACGATACGTCCCTGCAGCGTCGATGCGGTATGGCTCCTCAACGTCCGAGCCCCAGCTGTCGATGCCGCCCACGCCGCGCATTGCTGCATAGAGACACAGGTGCGTGCGCCCCGTTGCCGGTAGTTCCTCGGGATGTGCGGCGTTTTCGAGCTCAAGCGCGCTCACGGGCAATGCGGAGAAGGCAAAGGATGCGTTCTCCATTTCCAGCGCAAGCGAACTCGCGCTGCGCCCCGCCGCATCGCGATAAGAGAGCGAAAGCTCCTGCGTACGTACGTGGCAGCCGCATTCTTGCGGTACGAGGTAGATGGGAACATGCGGCTCCTCATGATGGCGGCCAAAGGTGCCGCCGCGCCAGCGGTCGGGGTACGTTTCGCCCGAGAGGCCCGTCCATGCAACATCGCTAACCGGTGCCGGAGTAATGAGGCGTACGCCAAAGCACGGCAATTCCGGCAGTCCCTCTGCCCCGGTGTAGGTCGCCTCAACAAGCATGTCCATGCCCGCCTCGACGGTATAGCGCAAAACCACCTCTGCTCCGGGAGCGGCATCGGCGGCAAAACGATATGCCACAATGACCCGTCGCGGTCCGAGCTCCTCCACCCGTTGGTCGACGCAGCGGCAAAACGCCTCCGCGGCAAGCCATGCGGCGCTTTTAGCGGGGAACCCGCAGCCGCGGTCGTTGTCGGTTGAAGCGCGCCAGAACGCGGGACGCGGTGCCCGCCACAGCCATTCGCACCCGTTCGTGCAGAGGCTGACCGGGCCATGTTCTGCCCACGAGAAGAGGGCGGAGAGTCCGCCAGCCGTCACACCGAGGTTTACGTCGCCCTGCACGATTGTGAGGTCGGCTGCCTGCGCTGCCCGTTCATGGCGTACCGCGGCACGGGTGGCGATTGCGCGGGCGTTTTCAGCCTCCGCTGCGTTACGTGCCGCATCATGGGCGGCGCGCCGTGCGGAGTCTGCATACCAGTAGCGCACGTCCTGCATGGCGGGTTTTGGCGTTCCGTCTGCAAAGACGATGCCGTCTCCGCTGAAGGCGTAGTCGCTCGGCCGCTCGTAGAAATCACTGCCGTATCCGAGGACGCGCCTGTCGAGGGCGTCGCGCTGCCAGAGCGCCTGGTCCATATAGTCCCAGATAAACCCACCTTGGAACTGCGGAAATTCGTCGGCGAGGCGCATATAGCTTTCCATGCCGCCCAGGCTGTTGCCCATATCGTGCATGTACTCGCAGAGTATGAAGGGCTTCTTGGGCGCGCTTTCCAAATACGCGCGGACGTCGGCGGGTGTGGCGTACATGCGGCTCTCTACATCCGAGGTCTCCTCCCATGTGGGGTCGTAGCCCGCACGGCCGCGCGCCCAGTAGATACCCTCGTAATGAACGGGCCGGCTCGGGTCCGCCTCGTGGAAGAAGCGGCTCATGGCGAGGATGGCGTCGCCGGCGTACGATTCGTTGCCGCAGCTCCACATGATGACGGCGGGGTGGTTCTTGTCGCGCTCGAACATCGAGCGCGCCCGGTCGAGGACGGCGGGCGTCCACGCGGCGAGGCTGCCCGGCACGTTCCAGCTAGGCTCCACGCGCCCGAGCTTCTGCCAACTGCCGTGGGTCTCGAGGTTCGCCTCGTCGATCATATAGATGCCGTTCTCGTCGCAGAGGTCGTACCACGGCGTCTGATCGGGGTAGTGGCAGGTGCGCACGGCGTTGATGTTGTTGCGGCGGAAGGCCTCCATCGCGCGGAGCATGTCGTCGCGGCCGATGGCGCGGCCGTGCTCGGCGCTCCACTCATGGCGGTTCACGCCGCAGAAGACCAGGCGCTCGCCGTTGAGACGCAGGACCCCATCCTCAATCTCTGCGCGGCGAAAGCCCGTGCGCACCGTTGCGCGCTCCACCTCGTGTCCGCTGTAGAAGTCGACTAGCGCGATGTCGACGGTGTAGAGCGCCGGGCGTTCATGGCTCCAAGGAACGACGGAGTCGATGCGCAGGGGCTCGGCAACCTCAAGGATTTGCGTGCCCGCCACCGGGGCGCCCTCCTCGTCCACGACATTTTTGGTATCGGGGGTGCCCGCGTAGAGCTCGTTATCCGCGGCATCGCGTACGCGCATCTGGACGATGCAGCGCTCAAGTGTTTCGGTATCGTCGGTGGAGCTTATGGTGATGCGCGGCGTGAGTACGCCCGTGGTGTTGTCTGTGTCGAGCCGTGCGCGCAGCCAAACGTCCTCGACGTGCAGGCGCGGCTTGGCGTAGAGTACCACAGAGCGGAAGATGCCGAAGAACCGGAACATATCTTGGTCTTCGAGCCACGAGGCGCTTGAGTGCTGGAATACCTCCACCGCCAGACGGTTCGTCCCCGGGCGGAGGTAGGGGGTAAGGTCAAAGTCCGACGGTGTGAAGCTGTCCTCGGCATAGCCGACAAACCGACCGTTGCACCATAGATAGAAGGCGCGCTCGACCCCTTGGAAGGAGATGCACACGCGCATGTTCTCCCATGCGGGGTCGAGTTCGAAATCGCGCACATAGCAGCCGACGGCGGTACGATCCGGGTCAATGGCGGGCGGACGCAGCTCAAAGAGACCGTCCCACGGATACTGGGTATTGACGTACTGGATCTGCCCGTAGCCTTCGAGCTCGATATGGGCGGGCACCTGGATGCTGGCGAATGCCGAAAGATCGGCGTTCTCGCGCCAGAAGCCTTGCGGTCGCTCGTCGATACGTGCGGCATAGGCAAAGCGCCATGCACCATCAAGCGAGCGGGACGCTGCGACGCTCCCGGTTGTCCAGCGGTGGTCGGAATGAGCGGGAAGCCGGTTGACCTCAAAGACGGTGGGGTCGGTGAGCCAAGAGAGGGAGGGCGCCTGAGCATGCATGAATAACTCCAATCTGCGGGATGAGCCCAGTGTAGCGCCGCGCCCACGATAGAGGGACGGCTGACGCCCGCCGCCGGTAAACGGTTTAGATGTAGGGCGAGTGTGCGGTCGCAGCAGCACGTCAGGCATCATTCGGGGCGCCTTCACAAGCTCACCACGCTAAAGCGGTGATATATGCCCAGTTCAGAGCTTAGGGATACGCCCGGTGGCGTGTATTTGAACAAAGTGGTTGACAGGCGCGGGGCCCACGTCGTACTATTCCTTTGCTCGCAAGGCGCTTGCGCCCAACGGACAGGGGCTTTGCGGGGCTTGCTTAAAGGGAGTGTGCCCGAGTGGTTAATGGGGACGGGCTGTAAACCCGTTGGCTCTGCCTACCAAGGTTCGAATCCTTGCGCTCCCACCAGCAAGTGCCTGTGTAGCTCAGTCGGTAGAGCACCTCGTTGGTAACGAGGAGGTCACCGGTTCAAGTCCGGTCGCAGGCTCCAGTACGGCGGTGTAGCTCAGCTGGTTAGAGCACACGGTTCATACCCGTGGCGTCACTGGTTCGAATCCAGTCACCGCTACCAAGGTAACACGGTGGCTTTCCCGTCTCCGGGGGAGCCACTTGGGTTAAGAAGGCATTGTCCCCGCCGGGGACGACCTTTGAAGGAGGAGGGCTAAATGGCCAAGGAAAAGTTCGAGCGCAC
Organism: uncultured Coriobacteriaceae bacterium; assembly: GCA_963931435.1. Lineage (GTDB taxonomy): Bacteria > Actinomycetota > Coriobacteriia > Coriobacteriales > Coriobacteriaceae > Coprousia. Next base: position 1,739,408 of record OZ007012.1, on the reverse strand, counting down.
TAAGCCGCATGTCAACATCGGCACCATCGGCCACGTGGACCACGGTAAGACCACGCTGACCGCCGCCATCACCAAGGTTCTCTCCGAGACCGAGGGCTGCAAGGCTGACTTCACCGCATTCGAGAACATCGACAAGGCTCCCGAGGAGCGCGAGCGCGGCATCACCATCTCCGTCGCTCACGTCGAGTACGAGACGGCCAACCGTCACTACGCTCACGTCGACTGCCCCGGCCACGCTGACTACATCAAGAACATGATCTCCGGTGCCGCTCAGATGGACGGCGCCATCCTGGTCATCGCTGCCACCGACGGCCCCATGGCCCAGACCCGCGAGCACATCCTGCTCGCCCGTCAGGTCGGCGTGCCCTACATCGTCGTCTTCCTGAACAAGTGCGACATGGTTGACGACGAGGAGCTCATCGACCTCGTCGAGATGGAGACCCGCGAGCTCCTCTCCGAGTACGACTTCCCGGGAGACGACATCCCCATCATTCGCGGTTCCGCTCTCGGCGCCCTCAACGGCGAGGAGAAGTGGATGGATTCCGTCCGCGAGCTCATGAACGCCGTTGACGAGTACATCCCGACCCCCGAGCGCGACGACGCCAAGCCCTTCCTGATGGCCATCGAGGACACCATGACCATCTCCGGCCGTGGTACCGTTGCTACCGGTCGTGTCGAGCGCGGCGTGCTCAAGCTCAACGAGCCCGTCGAGATCGTCGGCATCAAGGAGACCCAGTCCTCCGTCGCCACCGGCATCGAGATGTTCCGTAAGACCATGGACTTCTGCGAGGCTGGCGACAACGTCGGCATCCTGCTCCGTGGCATCAAGCGTGAGGACATCGAGCGCGGCCAGGTTCTCTGCAAGCCCGGCTCGGTGCACCCGCACACCAAGTTCACCGGCGAGGTCTACGTCCTCACCAAGGAGGAGGGTGGCCGTCACACCCCGTTCTTCAACGGCTATCGTCCCCAGTTCTATTTCCGCACCACCGATGTGACCGGCACCGTCAAGCTGCCCGAGGGCACCGAGATGGCCATGCCCGGTGACCACATCACCATCGAGGGCGACCTCATCCACCCGATCGCCATGGAGGAGGGCCTGCGCTTCGCTATCCGCGAGGGCGGCCACACCGTTGGCTCGGGCGTCGTCAGCACCATCATCGAGTAGTACAGCCTAGCTACTCTGGTTGACGCGTAAGGACCCGGCTTCCCATACGGGGAGCCGGGTTTTTCTGTCGCGTCGCATCGCGACGGCGATGCGATCCGAGGGGCCTGGATCCGGAGTGGGCCGTACAAGAGCAGCCCAAGGTCCGTTGATTCTGCCGGAACGTCCCTCCGTTGATTTGCCGGGTTATGTGTCGTTTTTGCAGACGACACGGCCGGTACGGCCAACCGTTGACAGATGCATCTACGAGATGCTAATGTATTCCACCGTGCCCGTACGGGGCGGTATTTGGAGGTAATTAGTTTCATGCGTACTCTCGTAACCCTTGCATGCACCGAGTGCAAGCGTCGCAACTACACGACGACCAAGAATAAGGCCACCATGCCTGATCGTATGGAGATCAAGAAGTATTGCCCCTGGTGCCGTCGTCACACCGTGCACAAAGAGACCCGCTAGTCTCTTGTAGCTTACGCCAGTAGTTCAATTGGTAGAGCATCGGTCTCCAAAACCGAGTGTTGAGGGTTCGAGTCCTTCCTGGCGTGCCAGTAATCAATCCGTAAGCCCCGATCCTTGGGGCTTACGGTTTTACCATGTTTAAGCAGGTTTGTCGGAGGTAGCCATCATGGCGAATAAGAAGAGCACCAAGAAGGGTCGCGAGGAGTCTCCCAAGACCCCTGCCCCCTCCAAGGGCATCAAGAAGGCTAAGGCCTCCGCGACCGATAAGTCTGCTAAGTCCGGCTCCAAGGCTGCCAAGGCCACCAAGGCCAAGAAGAACGCCAAGCCCGGCTTCTTCGGTCGCATCAAGAAGTATCTCGGCAGCGTCCGCACGGAGATGCGCCGCGTGACCTGGCCCAGCAAGAAGGAGCTCTTCAACTACTCCGTCGCCGTGTGCATCTCGCTCATCGTCGTCGGCGTGGTCATCGCCGCGCTCGACATGGTGATCGGCGAGGGTCTCGCGCTGTTCTCGGGTCTGAGGGGGTAACCATGTCCAAGCGCTGGTATGTCGTTCACACCTATTCCGGCTACGAGAAGAGCGTCAAGACCGATCTCGAGCACCGCATCGAGACCATGGGCATGCAGGACCGCATCTTCGATATCGAGATTCCCACCGAGACGGTGACCGAGATCAAAGAGGGTGGCGAGCGCAAGGCCAAGGACGTCAAGATCTTCCCGGGCTATGTACTGGTCCGTATGGAGATGGATGACGATGCCTGGACCTGCGTGCGCAACACGCCCGGTGTCACCGGTTTCCTGGGCGCCAACGGCAAGCCCGCTCCTCTCTCGCGCGACGAGTACAACAAGATGATGCGTCGCTCCAAGAAGGGCGAGACCCCCAAGCGCACATCCGTCGGCCTCGAGGTGGGCATGTCGGTGCGCGTCACCTCCGGCCCGCTCGCGGATTTCGACGGCACCATCGCCGAGATCAACGCCGAGGCCGGCAAGGTCAAGGTCACGTTGATGATCTTCGGCCGCGAGACCCCCGTCGAGCTCGGTTTCGACCAGATCGCGGTGGTCGCCTAGCGCGTCCGTTCGCGTGCGGGCGTTTCGCCGGGGACCGCTCATCCCCGTGCGTGCTTCTAGCGCCGACACGCCTACGATAGTTTGATCCAACGCTTTTCAGGAAGGTTTTGAAGATGGCTGAAAAGAAGATTGCAACCGTCATCAAGCTCCAGATTCCGGCCGGCCAGGCCAACCCGGCTCCTCCCGTGGGCCCGGCGCTCGGTGCCGCTCAGGTGAACATCATGCAGTTCTGCCAGGCGTTCAACGCTGCCACGCAGGACAAGATGGGCGATATCATCCCCGTCGAGATCTTCGTCTACGAGGATCGCTCCTTCACCTTCGAGACCCACACTCCGCCGGCGGCCCATCTCATCAAGAAGGCCCTCGGCCTCAAGAGCGGCTCGGCTGTCCCGCAGCGCGACAAGGTCGGCCAGCTCAGCCAGGAGCAGCTGACCCAGATCGCTGAGACCAAGATGCCGGACCTCAACGCCAACGACATCGAGGCCGCCAAGAAGATCATCGCCGGCACCGCCCGCTCCATGGGTGTGACCATCGCCGAGTAGATTCGTGTTCCCGCGCCGTCGCCATCCGGGCGGCGGCGCTCAAGCGTGCAATAGGGCACGCGTCGATGTGGGAGGGCCGAGCGCCCGTTGACCACAGGAGGTAGCAACATGCCGAAGCATGGAAAGAACTTCCGCGCCGCTGCGGAGAAGGTCGAGAAGTTCAAGCTCTACACCCCGCTCGAGGCAGTCAAGCTCGTCAAGGAGGTCGCTCCGGCCAAGTTTGACGAGACCGTCGAGGCCCATTTCCGTCTGGGCGTCGATACCCGCAAGGCCGATCAGAACATCCGCGGCTCCATCTCGCTGCCGCACGGCACGGGCAAGTCGGTCCGTGTGGCCGTCTTCGCCGAGGGCGAGAAGGCGCGCGAGGCCGAGGAGGCCGGCGCCGATGTGATCGGCTCCGATGACCTCGTGGCCCAGATCCAGGCCGGCGAGATCAACTTCGATGCCGCCATCGCCACCCCGAACATGATGGCCAAGGTCGGCCGCATCGGTAAGATCCTCGGTCCCCGTGGCCTCATGCCCAACCCCAAGCTGGGCACCGTGACCATGGACGTCGCCAAGATGGTCTCCGAGCTCAAGGCCGGTCGCGTCGAGTACCGTGCCGACCGCTACGGCATCTGCCACGTGCCGGTGGGCAAGGTCTCCTTCGATGCCGAGAAGCTCGTCGAGAACTACGCCGCGCTCTACACCGAGCTGCTGCGCGTCAAGCCGGCTTCCGCCAAGGGCCGCTATGTGAAGAGCATCTCCCTTTCCTCCACCATGGGCCCCGGCGTCAAGGTCGACTCGTCCGTGACGCGCAACTTCATGGCGGAGTAGGCACGCAGCGGCTGCGGGTTGCTCCGTAGCTCATTTCAGCTGTGCAAAGCCGGTTCCTTCGGGAGCCGGCTTTTTTGTTTGAAGCGGCGGCGGGCGTGACGCGTAAGATACATTTCTCAAAAAGTATATCGACACACATAGTAGTATGTGTTACAGTGGCGCTAACGACGGGCGGCATGACGCCCGCAGGGCTGGCACCAGGGAGGTGACGGTATGTCCACACGAGATGCGGTAAGCGACCTGATCCGGGGGAACATCGATGCGATCATCCTCTGCACCCTCAAGGATGGGGACAGCTACGGCTACGAGATTCTCAAGGATATCGCCTCGGCCAGCAACGGCGAATACGAGATGAAGGAGCCGTCGCTGTACACGAGCCTCAAGCGCCTGGAAGGGCAGGGCTATGTGGAAAGCTACTGGGGCGACGAGACGCAGGGGGCGCGGCGCAAGTATTATCGCGTGACACCGAGCGGCGAGCTTGAGCTCGACGAGGCGACGGAGCGCTGGGTGCGTGTGCGCCGGATTATCGACAGGCTGCTGAAACAGGACGGGGGAGACCGATGAACGAGCTTCGCATATATGTCGAGCACCTCTTTGAAGGCCGGGTGCTCACTTCTGAGAACATCGAGCTGAAGGAAGAGATCTACGGCAACCTCGTGGCACGCTACGAGGACTACGTCGCGGGCGGTATGGACGAGGCGGAGGCGCTCGAGAAGACGAAGGCGAGCGTGCCGAGCATCGAGGAGTTCGCAGGCGTGGAGGACGTCGCGGCGGCGGATGTTGATGCGGCGGCGGGGCGCTCTGCGGCTATGGTTGCCGAGGGTGCGGAGCCTGCGGACACGCCAACGGCCGCCGCGCCTGAGGCGAGCGCGTCGAAGCGGTCGCGGGGAAAGATCACGGCAATCGTCGGCGGCGTGCTCGCGGCGTTCATCCTCCTTGCGCTCGTGTGGAACTTTGCGCTCGAGCCGGCGCTCGACCGGGCCGAGGATGCAGCGGAGGCCCGCGCAGAGCAGCAGTGGCGCGAGGAACAGCGCGATGCGGCGCCGTCGACCGAGCCTGCCGCGCAGGCGGACGGCAGCCAGGGCGCGGACAGCTCCGCCACGCAAGACGTCGCGTCCAGGACTGTGCCGGCGCCCGGCCGCGAATACCTCGACCAGGACGAGCCGCTTGAGTACGAGGCGTCGGTCGCCCTCCTCGACGAGGTCCAGGGTAGCCCGGTGGAGGCGCTGCAGACGACGGCTGCCCAGGGAGGCGACCCAGTGCAGCTCCTCGCGGAGCTCCCGCTGGGCGGCAACGCGGCGTCTGTCTCGTTCGCCGCATCCAACGCCTCGACGCTCAACGTGTCCTACGAGGGCATCTCCGAGCGCTACGAGAGTGACGCCGTCGACTGCGCCGTCGCATACAACGTGGCGGCCGTGTTCGCGACGTGCCCGGATGTGCAGACGGTTAGCGTGAGCCTGCGCGACGAGTTCGATGCCGCACACGACGCAGAACGCTACGTGTTCCAGCGCCAGACCTTCGAGTCCGGCGTGGCGCAGATGAGCGCGGACGTGGTGACGACCCTCGGTTCCTCCGTCTACTCCACACCTGAAACCTGGGACAACGTTCGCAACACGGTCATGAACCAGGGCTTCTTCGATCGCCAAATGGAGCTCGCCGAAATCGACTAACGAATGTATATTCACCCTAGGGGTAATTATAAACACACGTAGGCGAACGCGGGGAAGGGGGCAACAACGCCTCCTTCCCCGCATCGTCCTCGCCGGTATGGGCTTGGCAGCGTGCGCCACGCCTGCAAGGACGCCGACGGACCAGCGCCATCACAGGTATAGGCTTGGCACAGGGGCGCCGCTCTCTGCCCGGCGGGCTTGCCCCGTCCCACCCCCGGCGGACTGCGAAGCGATGCGCGGCGACCTCGTTCAACACGGCCGAGGAGACCCTGCCCAGCTCCGCGGCCATCGCGCGGCAGACGGCCCCGTGCCGGGCACCAGCCCTACGGCGCCCCCCGTGGCGCACAAGCCTCGCACAGATCCCGCCGCCGACATCTTCCTCTTTTCGGGCATATGCTCCTCCTTCGCTTCCGAGCCGGTTCGTCCGGCTCCCGTGGACAGACGCCTCCCATACTCGGCGCGACGCGTCGCGTTGAGCGCGCGGGTGGATGCGCGCTTCGTCTATGCGACGGGTGACGCGCTGACGCTTGCCGCCGCACTGCCGCGGCCGGAAAACGGCGCAAATCCATTATTGACGGGGAGGGGCAGGCTTCCATATCATTTCTTATATCGGAAACGTACCCCCCCCTCACAAGATGTTTCGAACAGGGCGGTGCGTTCCGGCGAGGGGGAGGCATGAAGCCAATCGTGAACATCGTGTCATGGGTGCTCATCGTGGCGCTTGCAGCGCTCGCGATTGCGTTCGTCGGGGTGCGCCTTGTTGGCTTGACGCCGTTCGCTGTGCTCTCGGCGAGCATGGAACCCCAGTATCCCGTAGGGTCGCTCATCTATGTGCAAGACGTCGACCCGGCGGACATCCAGCCCGGTGACGCGGTGACGTTCGAGAACGGCGCGGGGCAGGTGGCAACGCACCAGGCATACGAGGTAGACGCGGATGCGCATCTCATCCGCACGCAAGGTATCAACAACAAGGCGGCGGACGGCTCGCTGCTGCACGATGCGGAGCCGGTCCCCTTCTCGCGCGTCATCGGGGTTCCGGTGGCGTGCATCCCCGTGCTTGGGTACGTGAGCGCGTTCGTCACGTCGCCCACCGGGGCATTCGTGGTTATCGCTGGGGTGGTCATCGTGGTCGCCCTGATCGTGCTTGCCGGTCGGGATGCCGAGGAGAGCGCGCCCGCCGCCGGCAGGCATCTAAGGCGGTAGGGCCTGCGGCGTACCGAGCACGCAGGCGAGAATCCTTAGGAAAGGAAGGATATGCAGATGAAAAGAAACAAGAAACCTCTCCTCATCGGGGCACTCGCCGTGCTGCTGGTGGCGCTCGTCGTGGGCGGCACCATCGCGTGGATGACCGCTCAAGATCAGGCTACCAACACATTTACCGTGGGCACGTTCGATAAGCCGTCGAAGGAGCCGAATCCGGATAATCCGGGTACGCCCGATGATGAGGATGAGAAGGAAGATCCCAGCAGCACGGAACCCGACGGCTTCCTCACCGAGACCGAGTGGGTGAACAACAAGCAGTTCATCCCCGGCGACCCGGTTGCCAAGAACCCCAACGTGGGCGTCGCGGCGGGCAGCGTGGATCCGTACGTCTTCATCTACGTGAAGAACAACGCGGTTGAGAGTGAGGAGAGCGTTGCCCAGTACGGCCCGTACTTCACCATTGAGCACCAGTGGAAGGCCGTGACGGATAACAACATCGAGGGCGATAACGGAAGCCAGGTTGTGACCCCGACTCCGAGCAAGGGTGCCGGCGCTCCGGAAGAAGATACCTACGTCGACGGCCTCTTCATGTACGTGGGCGACAGCCCCAACAGCACTCCGCAGACCCTGTCCGCCGCAGAGGCGACACCGGGAACCAACGTCTACACCGGTGAGCTCTTCGAGACCATCACCATCCCCGATGGCAACGGCGAGCACATCGTCGAGACCCCCAACGTGACCGTCTACGCCTTCATCTACGGCTCCAAGGCCGGTGTCGAGGGCGATGGCGAGGGCTCTGCGACCGCTGCCCTCAACGCCGCGATCGCGTGGGCCGAGGGTCTCAAGGCCTCCGCATAACCCCGATACCACCGGGGCTCTGCGCCCGAGCATGGCATCCAGCCTGCGGCAGTCGTTTGCTGCGGGCTGGGTGCCGGGGGCGCGTGCAGACCGGTGCCGGCATCTTGGGCTCCGCGCCCGCGGTTGCCGGTACCGCTCTGCACAAGCGGGAGCTCGTGCCCGCCGCACCGCTCAAGAAGGAAGTTCACATGGCAGCTCGACACGAAGCACAAACATCGCGTGAGCCCCGCCGTCGCCGGGCGCTGTCGCTCATGGTGCTGGCCGTCCTCGCGCTGGTGGGGGCGTTCGGCACACTTGCGTTTACCACGCAGCGCGCGACGGCGGACAACGTGCTCACCTTCGGCAACGTGCGCCTGCGCATCCAGGAGACCGAAGCGACCGCCCAGGGCGAGGTGCCCGTGGAGGAGGGTCAAGCGGTCCGCGCCGACCAGGGTCGGATCAGCCGCATCGTGCGCATCGAGAACGTAGGCGCCAACGACCTGTTCGTGCGCGTGCGTCCCGTCATGGTCGCCCAGACCGCCGACGGCCACGTAAGCACGGGCGCGGCGGTGGACGCGCACGTGGACTACACCATAAATATCGGCGAGGGTGCCAACGCGTGGACCTACAACCCCGCCGACGGCTGGTACTACTACAACAGCGTCGTCACCGCCGAGGGGGAGGCGAGCACCACCGCCGAGCTCATGAGCGCGCTCGAGTTCACGGGCGATTACTACACGCTCACGGGTTCCGACGGCAGCTTTGAGCTGACCATCGACGCGCAGGGCGTGCAAGCCGACAACCAGGCGGCTGGCACCACGGCGCTCACGGCCCAGGGATGGCCCGATTCCGAGGAAGCAGGGGAGTAGGGCAGATGAAGATGAAACGCACCATATACGCAGCTCGCCTACGGGCGATCCTTTCCGTGATGGCCGCACTGTTGGTCGTGTTCGCTGGGGTTGCGGCAGCATCGTCTGCGGCATGGGCGGCGGAGCCTCTGGCGCCGGGCGAGTACTATCAGAACCGGCTGGAGGGCGTGGAAGATAAGCCCGGCTTCGAGTGGGTCGATAAGAGCGCGGAGGGCAACACTCGCGGCACGGGGTACTATCGCATCTACAATGCGTTCCCCAATAACCCGAACAGCCATGAGGCGGCGTCGGGCTGGTACTATTTCGCACAGGCCTCGCGTGAGCATACCTTCGACGGCTACCTTGTGGTGCTCGATTCCGACATCGATTTCTCCGGGGTCGATTGGGGCCGGGTCAACAACGACACCCACGCCTACACCGTGGGTTCCGAGGACCAGCGCTTCTCGGGTACCTTCGACGGTAACGGTCACACGCTCAGCAACTTCACGAACGAGCGCGACGGTCTCCAGCTCCAGATGGACAACGGCTTCTTCGGCTGGGTGAACGACGCCACCATCAAGAACATCAACTTCAAGGACTGCTACGTGGGCTCCACCTACCGCGGCGGCCTCGTGGCGGGCTATGCGCAGGACACGTTCTTCCTCAACATCCTGGCCGAGGACTGCACCACGAGCATCGTCCCGGCCAACAACGTACTCAACCTCATCACCAACGCGGGTATCTCCGGCGGCACCATCGCGGGCGTGGCCAACGGCTGCGCGCTCTACAACTGCGAGATGCGTTCCGGTCGCGTGGTCACCAACTCCACGGCGGGCGTGGCGGCGCTCGGCGGCCAGCCGCTCTACATGGGCGGACTGGTGGGGCAGGCCAACGACGCGATCATCGAGTACTGCCGCGTGACGGACAAGTGGGTGGAGGGCGACGACGGTGCCAAGACCCGCACATACGCCGAGGTAAAAGGTACCTACGAGACGGCGGTCTCGGTGGCCAACTACTCCGAGGTCTTCGTGGGCGGCATCGTGGGCTGCATGCAGAACGAGGACACGGGCTCCAAGATCATCGACTGCTACTCCACGGCGGACGTTTACGGCAAGGCGGCCATCTACTTCGGCGTGGGGCTCGGCCTGGGCGTGAGCCGCGCCTACCCCGGCGGCATCGCGGGCATCGTGCGCGCCGACGGCGCAGGCGAGAACCTCATCCAGCGCGTGAGCTACGCCGGCAATCTCCACTCCTACCAGTACAACATCGCGCTGCTGGGCATCCCCATCATCGAGACCGATAAGTACATGGGCGGCATCGTGTCGGTGGGTGGCGGCAATGTGACGCTCGACCAGACGTACTTCGAGCGTTCGGCGAGCGCCACGGATAACGAGATTCCCGTCTACCAGAACTGGACCACGGACACACACGGCCCCACCGACGGTGACGCCTACGGCCCGCGCGACGATAGCTACACCGACCGCGACTTCTGGGAGGGCTGCGGCTTCGACTTCGCGGGCGGGACGCTGCGAAACGTGGGCTATCCCTTCACGCCGGATGCCAGCGGGGACGAGTGGAACGAGAACCACTACAACAAGTGGGTCATGGACTACACGCGCGGCATCCCCGTGCACGGCGGCTCCATCAAGGCCACGATGGATTTCCCGGGTTCGGGCTCGGTGACCATCGGGACGACGACGCTCTCTGAGAACGATGGCGGCCTGCCCGACGGGCATTGGGATTGGCAAACGTCCGATCCGTATGACTTCGCGGTGCAGGGCTACCTTGCGGGCGATGAGGAGATCGGGCTTACCTACCAGATGAACGATACGGCGCCGGAAGGCAGCAGCTGGGCGGCGGACGAGCAAAACCAGGGCTTCCGCTTCATGGGCTGGTACGGCTCGCGCGGCGTGCAGGTGAACGACATCGCCGAGGACCATAACCTCTTCACCACGCCGAACAGCACGCTCAAGACCGATGGAGTGGGACTGCTGAGCGATACATACCTCGTGCAGAGGGACAAAGGCGGCGACGGCGAGCCCGATACGCTGACGGTCAAGTATCCCGCTACGCCGGACAACCCGCAGACGGGCGAATATGCCGACAACGACCTCTACGTTGCCTACGCCCAGGCCCAGGTGCTGCTGCACGACGTGGACGGTGGAATCGTCAACACGAGCGGCGAGAGCGATTCGGATACCACCAACGACTGGTACGACTACAACGCGACGATCATTCTGCCGGAGAGCGTTACCACGAACGCGACGACCACGGGCAACCTCATCGGCTGGACGACGGTGGCGAATACGGAAGGCGAGAATTCCGGCTACGCATCCATCGATTCCGCAGAGCTCGCGAGCCTGAAGGAGCAAGGTGCGTTCTGGGAGCCGGGCGCCCTCTACACCGTGACCGCGCCGGCGAACCTCTACCCGGTCTACTCGCAGTATGAGAACGTCTCGGTCATCTATGAGGGTCATGACAGCGATGATCTGACAATGCGCTCTGGCTACGGCACAGCTGTGACGTGCACTGACAGCTCGACGGGCGACCTCATCCTGAGCGTGCAGCCCGCCGAAGGGAGCTCGCTGCTCGGCGAGGACCGGGCCGTCCGCTTCCTCGGCTGGTACCAGTACGCGGGCGAGGCGACAACGGCTGAGGAGGCCGACGAGGACGCGAATCCCGCCAACTGGCTCCGCGTGAGTCGCGGGGCGCAGGAGGGCAATCCCGCCGCCAATACTGACTGCTTCACCTTCAACGTGAGCCAGACCGACGCCGACCTCACCCAGAACCTCATCTACAAGGCCCGCTTCGAGTACCGCGTGGACTACTGGGCGCCGAACGAGGCGCATAGCGATGCGTGGGAGAAGTACGCCGCGGTCTGGCATACCTACAACCAGGCGTTTTCCTCGATTCCCGGGCCAGATACCGAAGATCGCGACTTCTTGCACTGGACGCAGACTACCGAATCTGAAGCAACGATTGCCAGATGGTCGGGGCTCATTGGATGCCAGGGTGAAAACGACGGCTTCTCGGGCGCAATCGTCGAGCCGGTGCGGGTCATAGCCCATCATGAGTATTCGGGTGGAAATCAGCATTATTTCGTGACGACTGACTTCCCGACAGGCCCGAAAGCCTACTACGACAACTCTGACGTCGTCATCGAGTCGGGCGAGTTCGTGACCGATCAGAGCCCGGACGGTTCGTACTACTTCCATGGGTGGACGTATGACGATAGTAGAGACATAGATAATCCTTTGCACGGACATGAGACTCATGCGGGGTTCGAATGGACGAACCAGAGAGACCTGCTATTAGGAGTCAAGGGTAATTCCGGAGACTTTTGATAGGAACCTTGAAAACCGGATATGGGATAAAGGGCGCGAACGGTCACCTCTTCTGCGAGAGGTGACCGGGGAGATGCCCGGCCGGCGGGTCGGGCGACCAGTCCCTGTCCTCCTTCATGAGGGCGAGGCAGACGGCGGCGAGCTTGCGGGCGACCGTCGTGAGGGCCACGTAGTGGTGCTTGCCCTGCGAGATCTTGCGCGCGTAGCACTCCCCGAAGTACGGGTCGAACCTCCTTGCCCGGTCGGCGCCCTGCATGAGCGCCCACCTGAGGTACGACGAGCCGCGCTTGGAGAGGTGCCCGGGGCTGTCGAGGCTCTCTCCCGAGACGCGCCTGGTCGCGTCCATGCCCGCGTACGCGACGAGCTTGGAGGGCGTCTCGAAGCGCGCGGCGTCGCCGACCTCGCCGGCGATGAGCGCCGCGAGCGCGGGCCCGACGCCCGGTATGCTCGTCAGGTGCCTGCCGGCGGTCTCGGACAGCGCGCGGGCAATCTCCGCCTCCAGCTCCGAGATCTGCCCGCGGGTGAACTCCATGCGCTCGACGAGCACCCTGAGCTCGAAGGCGAGCGCCCGGGAGCCGAAGGACACGCCGACCGAGGAGCGGGCGGCCTCGACGACCTCGTCGGCCCTCTCGCGCCCGAGCCTGCCGCGGCTGGCCTCGGCGAGCAGCCCGGCGAGCGCCTCGGGGTCCGCCGCCAGCACGTCGGCGGGCGTGGCGCACTCCTTGAGCAGCGCCGACGACGTCGGGCCGAACTTGTCCGCGAAGAGCCGCTCGTACTCCGGGAACACCCGGTCGAGAATCGCCGTCGCCCGGTTCTTGAGGGCGGTGAGCTCCTGCACGAGCTCGAAGCGGTACCGGGCGAGCTGCCTGAGCTCCTCGGTCGCCTCGTCCCCGAGCGCCGAGGGTTCGAAGCGCTTGCAACGCAGGAGGTCCGCGATGAGCAGGGCGTCGATGCCGTCGGTCTTCGCCGGCCGCACGGTGTCGACCCTGCGCCACGCGTCGGTCTGGATGGGGTTGATGACGGCGACCTCGAAGCCGTTGGCGGCGAGGAAGTCGAAGAGCGCCACCCAGTAGTGCCCCGTGGCCTCCATGCCGACCAGCGACCCCTCGGCAGAGACGCCCCGTCTGGCAAGGCGCTCGAGCAGACGCTCGAACCCCTTCTGCGTGTTTCTGAACTCGAACGGCTCGACGGCGACCTCCCCGCCGTCGCCCATCGCGGCCGCCACGTGCGACCTCTTCGCGACGTCGATCCCGATGTAGAGCATCTTTCCCCTCCGTCCTCTCGGCGGGACGAAGGTTTTCCTTCGGAATCCGCGGGCGCAACCTCCTGGGAGATCCGGCGCCGAACGCCATTCTGCCTAATCCGCGTCCACCCGCGGGCCGGAGGCGCGATTCTCTCGACAGGGGCCGTACCCCAAGGAGGAGCGCGCGCCCTCCGCCCCGTTCGCGCCCTTTATCCCATATTCGCGTCTACGGGTAAAGAAGCGCGGCCACTGCGCGAGAAGTGGCAACTTCAATATAGGAGGAGGGTCCTCCCAATACTGGTACGAGGCGCACGTCACCGCCCGCGTGAACTTCCATGCGGTGCCTGGCAGCGATGACGGCACAGCTACGACGACGGTCGAGCGTACGTACGAGCAGCCGGTGTTCCTCGAGAATGCCGAAACCAATGTCTATAAGTACCACTATTGCGGCGTGGAATCGAGCCTGAAGAGCACGAGCGCGGTATCGCCTACAGACAAGAGCATGGCGCGGCAGGGTTATATCTTCCTCGGCTGGCTCGACATGAGCGACACGGAGGCGACGGCTGTTCAGGGTCGTATCGTTGACCAGATGGATGACGCCACCGAGGCCTACCTTGCCAAGACGCCGGAGCTGGTGGCGCCCTACCTCATGACGGGCGACGAGATCTGCACGCGCCCGATGGACCTCTATCCGGTGTACACGCAGTTCAAGGTGAACACCACCACGAATATCGCCGAGGCGGGCGTGGACGAGTCGATCTACAACATCCCGCAGGATCCAGTTATTACTGACAAGCCGATTGAATCTTTTGTTGGTACTGTTGAGGTGACCTTCAACAACGACTCGAAGGCCACGGTCGATGGAACCACTACCGAGAAAGTGTCCTATGACAAGGCGCGCAATGGCACGGTCACGGTCACGGTGGACAACGATCAGGCGATTTGGGTCGATCAAGAGAACGGTGATGATACGTACACCTTCTCATCCCTCTCGGTTTACGAGGACGATGTGCTGGTGCAAACCATCCCAGCGAGTGAGTTCGCGAAGGGCGAGGGTACGCTAACCTCTAATGCGGCCATCGTGATCGCGGCGGGCCACAGCTACGAGTTCATCGCCAACTACAGCCCGGTGCCGGTCATGGTGACCTACCACATGAATGACGGTAGCGGCGATGACGCGACGCAGTCCTTCTCGACCGAGGTCGGGAACGTCCTGCCCTCGCCCACGGGCACGCCGTCCTTCTCCGGCCACGAGGAAGCGTTTGTGGTGGGCTGGACTGAAGGTACTGCCGAGAGCGGGCCGGCTGACTATGCCGATGACCTGGCGATCCTTACGCCCGGCAAAGACTTGGTGACGGGCACCATGCACCTGTGGCCGGTCTATCGCTCTGGCAACGTCACGGTGCAATCGAATATCGATGACCCGAGCGATACCAATACGTTCCGCCGTGCCGTGAAGCATGCGGGCGACGAGAGCGGGCTCTGGCTCGAGGCCGACGAAGTCCCGGGCTACGAGTTCAAGGGCTGGTCGAAGAACTACAACGAATCTGGTGGCACCTACGATACGTTCACTACCCAGAACCAGTATCGGCTTACGGGTAAGGAGCGCTTTGACGGAACGACCTATACGGCCATCTACGAGAAGGTCAACCAGATTCGCTACCACGACACCGAGGGCAACGTGATCTACACCGCTTCGGTCGGAGCGGATGACGATCGGACGTTTGTGACCGAGCAGCAGGTTGATGTTACGCAGCCCGACGGGACGACCTCGACCGAGACGCAGGCAGTTCCCATCGACACGCAGGCGTTCACCCAGATTGCCGCCTCGATTGCGCAGAAGAACGCAGCGGAGGGCGCGACCACCTACGAGCAGTTCGTGATGTGGCAATGGGTCAAACGTGACGGAACGGCCGCACGTTGGGGAGCGGGCGAGAACAACTTCGTTAATCAGCCGGCGAATCAGAACATGGTAAACGGCGTGATGGATCTCTATCCGGTGACGGTCACGCTTGCGGCGACCGACAGCGCGGGTGTCCCCTACACAGGCATCGAGGCGCAGCTCGAGCTCGACGATACGACCAACACACTCTCCAAGGCAACGGTGACGCTGCAAGAGAGCTATAACCAACCCTGGATGAAAATCCATATCGAAGAGGTCGCCTACGCACTCGGAACAGACGGTACCGTCACGGGGACGATGACCCCGCAAACGGGCATCCCCGTCGAGCTCTACACGCCGGGCAGCCAGATGGGCTCGCCGGTGGCGACGGACACGACGCGAAGCGCGGACGAAACGGCCGACCTGCCAAATGGCGGCACCGTAGAGCTTGTGGCCGGTGACGCGCTCTTCACGTTCACCGGGCGCATCACCATCACCAAGACCGTGATGGATCCCCGTGCGGCCGGTCAGACCTTCTCGTTCACCGTATCGAACGGCACGGACACGCGCGCCGTGAGCATCCAGATGCCCGAAGAGTCCGAGAACGGCACCTACACCGGCACGGCGACCATCAACGTCCCCTTCGGCAGCTATACGGTGACCGAGGACGCGGGCTGGGCGTGGCGCTATAGCGCAGAGCTCGAGCATTGGGAGCTCGATGCCGATACAGCGGTAGACGGCAACCAGTCCGACTGGGTCTCAGGCGGAGAGGTGACCGTGGAGTTTGACAGCGCGGTATCGACGTACAACCGCGACGGCGTGACCTCGGCTGTTCGAGCGAATAACACGCTCACCAATGACGATTGGTTCTCCGATGAGGCGACCAAGCACAACGTGTTCACAGAAGGGGCGGGTGAGTAGCGATGGCGACCAACGGCTCGCATTTTGCACCGAGGCCGCATGGTGACGGTCGCCGTGGCCCTGTGCGCTCGGCTCGTCCGACGGCGCCGCGTCGGCACGTTGCGCCGGGAGGCGGCGCGTCTGGTGGACGGTCTCCGCGCCGGCGTATGCCGAAGCGGCGTTTCGGGACGCGCGGGATTGTGACGATCGCGCTCGCTTGTGTGCTGGGTGCGCTTGCGGTGGGCGGCACCATCGCGTGGCTCGTCCAACATGACGAGAAGGAGAACGCCTTCGGCATGGGCGAGGTCCAGGTCGTGGTGAACGAGGAGTTCAACGACCCGTATACGGTCAAGCAGAACGTATACGTCACCAACGAGGGCACCGTTCCCGCCTACGTGCGCGCCCAGGTGAACATCTACTGGGTCGATGCGAACGGCAACCAGCTATGGGAGGAGCCCAAGGCGGGCACCGACTACACCATCGAAGGTGGCTTGCCTGCAGGTGATGGTTGGGCCCAGGGCACCGACGGCCTCTACTACTGGAAGACGCCGCTCCAGCCAAAAGATTTGATGGAGACGGTTGGGACTACCAGAAACCTCATCAACAGAATCGAGCAAACCGACGAGCAACGCGCAAAGTACGCCGACGGCCGCAAGCTCGTGGTCGATATCACCGTGCAATCCATCCAGTACGAACCCGCCGATGTGCTCCGGGAAGCCTGGGGCGTGACGGTTGTGACCGACGCCAACGGAAACGCCTCGCTCCAAACAAACGCGGATGGCAACGTCGTCGTCACCCTCAACGACGCCTCCGCCGGCTCCACGGCAACGACCGCAGAAGGGGAGGAGTAAGCCATGAACCTTCGCTTCTCTGATGTGTTGGCGGGCGTCGGAGCCGCAGTGCGCAAAGCGACGCATGCAGTGCCGGCGGCGCTCTTTGCGGCGCTGCTCGCCCTGGCGCTCGTTGCCACGCCGGCCCGCGCGGCCGAGGGCGCGCCTGCCATCGCCTACGACGGCGCCGCCAACGAGCTCACGGTGACGGGCGGCTATGAGGCCGGCGGGAGCGACCTGTTCGCATCGTTCAAGGGGCTCGCCCCGGGCGATTCGGTCACCCAGACGGTCGACCTCTCCTTCACCAACATCTCGGCAGAGACGCGCCTGTTCATCAAGGCCGATACCGCGGGGCTCTCCGCCGATGCCCGCGCCGTCCTCTCGGAACTGGAGCTTTCCGTGGGGTTCACGGGGTCCGGCGCGTTCAGCGCCGTGGAACTGGCGTCGCCGCACGAGGTCTTCGCCGGCGAGGACCCGGTGCTCGTGGCGACGGTGGCCGAGCCCGCTGAGGCTGTCATGACGCTCACGCTCACCATCCCCACGTCGGTGGGCAACGAGCTCGCGGAGCTCCAAGAGGTGCGCATCCCCTGGGTCATCACCGTGCAGGAGGACGATGGCGAGACGGGCGAAGACGAGGGGCCGGTGTCGACCGCGCTCACCCCGCATGCTATCGACCTCGTGGCCTACGAGGGCGGCCTGGGCACCGATGCCACCGCCACGAGCGTGGGTAACGCCCTGCCCGAGCCGGTGTGGACCAACGTGGACTGGGAAAGCGCGCAGGTAACGGTCGATAACGCCGCATGGGATGTCGCGACGCAGGGGCTGCCCTTCCGGTGGGCGTACGGCACCGTGGCGACCGACCCCGCGCTCGTGACCGCTTCGGCGCGCGCCGGGTACTACTACCTGCTCGTGGCGCCGCTCGAGGGCGATCCCGTGGTGACCGTGAACGGCAGGCTGCTCACGCTCCCGGCCGATCACGTGGTCACGCGGCAGGACGGATCCGACGTGATGATGCAGGTGCGCGACGTCACCGACGACGCTGCGGCCGATACACTCGATTCCTCGCACTTTAAGGGCGTCTATGGGGGCGAGACCTCCCTTCAGCGGCTGCAGCGCGCCCTCACCTCCGCGTTGGGCTCCTTCGTCCTGCCGGCGTATGCGGCTCCCGCAGGGACGCTCTCGGGCGCCCTGGAAGGCGATTTCGCGGCCAACGGCACGCATGCGGACGATTGTGACAACACCGTGGCGCACGCGCACGTCGCCGCCGGTACCACGTTCATCAAGAACGGCAACGCCGACCTGCCGGTGGGCGCAGGCGCACGCATAGGCCTTCTGTGGGACGACTTCATCCCCGGCGTGCTCGGCGAGTCTGAGCGCGAGGGCGTGCTCGACGCCAAGGCCCGCGCGGCGGCGGGCGGCGCCTTCGCCTCGAGCGATGCCGTCCAGCACCGCTTCAAATATCTCGATCTCGTGGACATGAACGACGGCAACGTGTGGGTCGCCACGGCAGACGGCTCCGCCGTGACCGTGTTCGTGCCGTACTTCGGGAGCCTGTCCGCCGAGGATGACATCGCGGTGGTGTACTTCGACGGCCTCACGCGCGATTACACGCTCGACATGGCCTCCGCCGACCTCGACGCCGAGATCGCGGCCACCTCGGCGCATGCGCTTCAGGTCACCAAGACGGCCGATGGCTTGATTTTCGAGGTGCCGTGGGCCCAGTTCGGGCCGTTCGAGCTCATGTGGATCGATGCCGACGCGCCGACGCCGGGTGGAGATGACACGGACGATCCCGACCAGGGCGGCCAGCAGGCAGTCGACGAGACGGACCGGCCCCATGGGGACCTCGTCCAGACGGGCGATAGCTCTCTGGCGATTATTGCGCTGCTGGTGTGCATTGCGGTCGTCGTCATCGTGGCGGGCATCGTGCTCTCCCGTCGCAGCGGGCGCTCCTCGGGCCGGGACCCGACTGCGCGTCGCTGATTGCACGGGATGCGATGACCACGCGCTGCCGGGATGGGCGGCGGCGGATGAAACATGGCACTTTACACAGGAGGTACGATGAAAACGATGAGGATAAGGCGGCTGGCGATAGTGCTCGCCGTACTGATGACGATGGTGACGGTGTGCCTTGGGCGGCCGACCGCTGCCGTTGCGGCTGACATCACGGATGCCACCTACGGGAGTATCACGCGCTTGGTCGTACCGGACGAGGTGACGCAGGGAGAGGCCTCGTCGCTGACGTTTGACTTTGAGATCGCCTCGTACGGCACCCCGTTCGCCCTGGGTGACACCTACGAGTTCCCGACCAACCTGGGCGAGCTCTTTGAGATCACGGGTGAGAGCACGCTCGAGGTGCGCAACGCCGCCGGCGAGCTCGTTGCCGTGGTCGACGGTGCTCCCGACCACGTGACCGTGACCATGAGGGAGGGGGCCGCCGGCGAGACGATCGTCGCGGGCAGCGTGACCACCCCGGCGCTCACGGCCAACGACGTGGGGGCGGAGCCCGGAAGCCCGGTCACCAAGACGCTCACCCTGGGCAACCAGACGGCGGACATCGTGTTCACCGAGAAGGACCCCGGCGAGGAGCCGCCCGCCTCGCTGGGCGAGCCCGACTGGAACCAGCTCTGGAAGCAGGGGTGGACCAACGACAGCCATACGCGCGCGACCACGTCAATCGAGGTGAACCCCTTTGGCAACATCGACCTCTACCAGACGCGCAACGCGCACAACCCCCGAACGGTGACCACGTGGCGGAACTTCTACGTGGAGGACGTGATTCCCGAGCACGGGCAGATCGACCTCTCCAGCATGAAGATCTATGCGGTGGTGAACACCGTCGCGGTGGCCGGGCCTGACTCGAACTATGCCGAGGGATCGCTGTACGCTCAGCGGAGCGGCACCAACCGTCTGCTCATCGACCGTGTGAGCGCCGACAGTGACCGCGTGCGCATCTTCATGCTCACGCAGGAGCCCGGAGAGACCAAGGAGGAGTTCAAGGCGCGCATCCTCTCGGAGGACCTCCAGTGGGGCGTCTACACCGAGGCCGACGCGGACGGCCTGCCAACGCAGACCCTCATGATGAACTTCGGCGACCTGGGGGACCCGCAGGACAACAACGGCATCATGTTCAACGACTTCCTGGGTACGCAGGCCGACGACAAGATCCGCGCGCATCAGGAGCTGTTTGGGCCGGGAGGCGCCACGGGCGGCAACGTCGTGAGCTACTACACCGAGTTCGATTCGACGTATCCCTACGTGGAGGGGGAGAAGACCTTCAGGAACTACGCGAGCTGGGAGGCGGACTGCATCACCAAGGGCAGCTCGTACTATGTGAGCAAGGGCGGCAACGAGTCCGGCAACCTCACCATTGTCAACGGGGCGGGCGAGGCGTTGGCGAGCAGCGGCTCGGTCGTGCTGACGCTCGTGGACAAAGAGGGCGGCGCGCCCATCCCCGGGGCAGCGTTCAAGCTGCAGGCGGACCCGGAGGGCGACGGGCGGTACGCGGACACCGCGCTCACCGCGCGCACCGACGAGCAGGGGCAGCTGCGCTTCTCGTCGCTTGCGCAGGGGCACTACCGGCTCGTCCAGCTGGACACCGCCCCTGGTTACAGCTACAACAACAAGACCTACACGGCCGACGACTCGGCTGCGGCGGACCCGGGAGTGATCTCGGGCGACGGCGAGTTTGAGATCTGGGCGGACTCGACGTTCACCGTCTTCGCGCGGGCCACGAACGTGCCGAAGGGCTACCGCGTCACCTATCGGTTCACCTCGAGCGAGGGCGACGACGCGCTGCCGGAGGCCGTGACGGCGCTCCTGCCGACCGACGACCAGACGTATCGCTACGGCGACGAGGTGACGCCGCAGGACCCGGCGCAGACGAGCGTTGCAGTGGCGCCGGGCGAGTCCTGGGAGTTCCAAGGGTACCGCGCGGAAGGCGGTTACGACGCACAGCAGGGAATCATCACGGGTGATGTGACCTTCATCGGCTTGTGGCAGCGCGTATCGATACCCATCGCTGACGAGCTCTCCTACGATGCCAACGGTGGTTCGGGCGAGATGACGTCCTCCGCGGGCCACGTGGGCGAGGCCGTGGAGGTGGCGGCGAACGGCTTCGAGAGGCCTGGCTACACGTTCACCGGGTGGAACACCCAGGCCGACGGCTCAGGCACCGCCTACGCCGCGGGCGACGCCTATACGCTGACCGAGGGAGACGATGTGCTTTTTGCCCAGTGGACGAAGACTTCCTCGACAGAGCCGCCCGCTCCGGAGCCGTCTGATCCGGGCGAGTCGGACGGTGGGAACGAGCCGGAAGATCCCTCCACGACAAACGGTCTGCCGAAGACGGGAGACGGTGCCTCCGCAGCGGGCGTGTTTGCCGTCGCGGGCGCGATTGTGCTGCTCGCGGCCGGGGTGTTGCGCCGAGCCGGCGGGGCGGGGTCCCCTCGTTAAGGCCGAGCCGGCGGGGCGGGGTCCCCGCGCTCAGGTCGGGGCGTTTGCGGCGGCCGCCGTGCGAGCCGGCTCCCGCCGAACCCCGCGTATGAGGCAGCAGCCGGGTTCGCTCAAACGCATGGCCGGCACCGCCCGCGCGCCCGCACAGGAGGGCGAGCCCACATCGCGCGACCGCGACGGGTTCAGCCTGCCCGCGCGCCCGCACAGGGGGAGCGCACCGCTCGCGGGATTGTGCTCGCCCTGCGCCGCCGACTTTGCTACACTTTGTACCAACGCGGTGCCGAAGGGGCACCAGCCGGGAAAGGGACGCACGTATGATGGCTTCAAGCGACATGCTTGCACGCACGGCCTCCGCGGCCGCCATCGTGCTGCTAACCCTAGACGAGCTACTACGGGGCGCTGCTACGCGCTAGGGTTCTTCGTCTGCCGGTCATCTCGCCAAAATCTTTGAAGCACCCCAACGCGTACCAGTCCCGCTTTGCAGGGCGTGTCGCGTTTGGGGTGCTTCCCTATTCAGCCGAGATACACGGCGCGTCCTCCTGCAAGGCAACCGAGCGGCAAACCGCCCAGAACAGGAGGAACCATGACCCGGAAAATCCACATCTTCGACACCACGCTCCGCGACGGCGAGCAGTCGCCCGGCGCGAGCATGAACACCGAGGAGAAGCTCGTCATCGCGCGGCAGCTCATCCGCATGAACGTCGATGTCATCGAGGCGGGCTTCCCCATCTCGAGCCCGGGCGACTTCAAGAGCGTCGAGGAGATCGGCCGCATCGCCGGCGACGCCTGCACCGTCTGCGGCCTTACGCGCGCGGTGGACAAGGACATCGAGGTCGCGGCCGAGGCGCTGCGCACCGCCAAGCGCCCGCGCATCCATACCGGCCTGGGCGTGAGCCCGAGCCACCTGCGCGACAAGCTGCACCTCACGGAGGACGAGGCCATCGAGCGCGCCGTCCGCGCGGTGAAGCTTGCCCGCAACTTCGTGGACGACGTCGAGTTCTACGCCGAGGACGCCGGCCGCGCGGACCAGGACTTCCTCGTGCGGATCGTCGAGGCGGCCGTGAAGGCGGGTGCCACGGTGGTGAACATCCCCGACACGACCGGTTACAACATGCCGTGGGCCTTCGGTGCGCGCATCGCCGACCTGCGCGAGCGCGTGGGCGGCATCGAGGACGTCACCATCTCCGTGCACACCCACAACGACTTGGGCATGGCCACGGCGCTCGCCATCGAGGCGGTGCGCAACGGCGCCACGCAGGTGGAGTGCACCATCAACGGCCTCGGCGAGCGCGCCGGCAACACCGCGCTCGAGGAGGTCGTCATGGCCATCCGCATGCACGGGCAGGAGCTCGATGCGCATACCGATATCGTGACGCAGGAGCTTACGCGCGCCTCGAAGCTCGTGAGCTCCATCACCGGCATGACGGTGCAGGCCAATAAGGCCATCGTGGGCGCGAACGCATTCGCGCACTCCTCGGGCATTCACCAGGATGGCGTACTCAAGGCGCGCGACACCTACGAGATCATCGACCCGGCGGACGTGGGCGCCGGCGGCTCGCAGATCATCCTCACGGCGCGCTCCGGCCACGCGGCGCTCCGCCACCGCATGGGCGAGCTGGGCTTCACGTTCTCGGACGACGAGTTTGAGGGAATCTACCAGGCATTCCTCGAAGTCGCAGACAAGAAGAAGGAAGTGTACGACGAGGACCTGGAGTCTATCGTCCACGAGCGCGAGCGCGTGAGCACGGCCGTGTGGAACCTCGACGCCGTGCAGGTCTCCTGCGGCTTCCCGCTCACCCCGACGGCGACCATCACGCTCACGAACATGGGCGGCGAGACGTTCACCGAATGCGCTTACGGCACCGGCCCCATCGATGCGGCGTATAAGGCGGTCGATAAGATCGTGGCGGTGGCGAACGACCTCAACGAGTTCAGCGTGAAGGCCGTGACGCGCGGCATCGACGCGCTCGGCGAGGTGACGGTGCGCGTGACGGCCGAGAACGGCGAGGTGTACATCGGTCGCGGCTCCGACGGCGACATCATCGTTTCGTCCACAAAGGCCTACCTGAACGCGCTGAACCGCCTCATCTCGGATCAGGAGAAGTAGTCCTCTGGCGGCCGGTGCCCGCCGAGGCGGCGGCGCAGCCCCGCATATCATCCCGTGCTCAGACAGCGCTGCGCGAACTGCGCGCGAGACGATATGCGAGGCCGCGCCGCCGCATGACGGGTTTAGGCCGGCGAAGTCTCGCGCCGTCTGATCCGAATTCGGGTTCAGAGGCCGCGTGGACACCAATATATAATTTGTTGTACTGGAGCTTCGAGGGTATTGGGATTGGAAACGATGTCGGAGGGTTTGGGTCGTTGCTGCTGAGCGATTCCGCAGCGAGCGAAGCGACCGAGGACGAGCGAAGCAGGAACGACCCAAACCCTCTGCAGAGAGTATCAGGAGGAATCGACATGCCACGACCGATGACCGTCGCCGAGAAGATCCTGGCTGCGCACGCCGGGCTGGAGGAGGTGCGCCCCGGTCAGCTCGTCGAGTGCGACCTCGACCTCGTGCTCGCCAACGACATCACGGCGCCCATCGCCATCGACGTGTTCCGCGAGCTCGGCGCGACCGAGGTGTTCGACCGCGACCGCGTGTGCCTCGTGCCGGACCATTACGCGCCGAACAAGGACATCAAGAGCGCCGAGCAGACGAAGAAGATGCGCGACTTCGCCCACGAACAGAAGATCCGCCACTACTGGGAGCAGGGGTGCGCGGGCATCGAGCACGCGCTTCTGCCCGAGCAGGGCGTCGTGGTGCCGGGCGACCTCGTGATCGGCGCCGACAGCCACACCTGCACCTACGGCGCGCTCGGCGCGTTCTCCACGGGCGTGGGCTCCACCGACGCCGGCGTGGGCCTCGCCACGGGCCGCGCGTGGTTCAAGGTGCCCCCGACCATCAAGTTCGAGATCGAGGGCGAGCTCGCGGACGGCGCCACCGCCAAGGACATCATCCTCCACATCATCGGGCTCATCGGCGTGGACGGCGCGCTCTACCAGGCGATGGAGTTCACCGGCTCAACCATCCGCAACCTCTCCATGGAGGGGCGCATGTGCATCTCCAACATGGCGATCGAGGCCGGTGGCAAGGCCGGCATCATCGAGGTGGATGACGTCGCCCGCGCCTGGCTCGAGGGCCGCTGCGAGCGCCCGTACGTCGAGTACCACGCTGATGCGGACGCCGAGTACGTCCGCGTGATCCGCATCGACGCGGCCGACATCAAGCCGTGCGTCTCCTGGCCGCACCTGCCGAGCAACACCCATCCCGTCGAGGAGAGCCGCCACATCCAGATCGACCAGGCGGTCATCGGCAGCTGCACCAACGGGCGCATCGAGGACATGCGTGCCGCCGCAGCGGTGCTCGCCGGCCGCCGCGTGAACGAGAACGTGCGCTGCATCGTGATTCCCGCCACGCAGGCCGTCTTCAAGCAGTGCATGGCCGAGGGCCTGGCCGACATCTTCATCGACGCCGGCTGCGTTTTCTCCACGCCCACCTGCGGCCCGTGCCTCGGCGGCTACATGGGCATCCTCGCGGCGGGGGAGCGCTGCGTCTCGACCACCAACCGAAACTTCGTGGGACGCATGGGCGACCCGACCTCCGAGGTCTACCTGGCGAGCCCGGCGGTCGCCGCGGCGTCCGCCGTCGCCGGTCACCTTGCCCTGCCGAGCGAGATCCAGTAAGGAGCCACAGCCATGCAGTTTGAAGGAACGGTTTTCCGCTATGGGCGCGATGTCGATACCGACGTCATCATCCCCGCCCGGTATCTCAACAGCTCTGACCACGCGCACCTGGCTGCGCACGCCATGGAGGACCTGGATCCCACGTTCGCCCAGCGCGTAAAGCCCGGCGATATCGTGGTCGCCGAGGAGAACTTCGGGTGCGGTTCAAGCCGCGAGCACGCGCCGGTGGCGCTCAAGGCGGCCGGTGTCTCCTGCGTGATCGCCAAGAGCTTCGCGCGCATCTTCTACCGCAACGCCATCAACGTCGGGCTTGCGATCCTCGAGTGCCCCGAGGCCGTCGATGCCATCGCCGATGGCGCGCGCGTGGCGGTGGATACCGAGACCGGCACCATCACCAATCTCGATACCGGCGCGACCTTCACGGCCGAGCCCTTCCCGCCGTTCATCGCCGAGATCATCGAGGCGGGCGGTCTGGTCGAGCGCACGCGTAGGAAGCTGGCGGGCGGAACGCAAGATGCCGCTCGATAACCCGTTTGCCGCGGGCCCCAGCTCGCTAGATTGGAGTTGCAACGTGAAGAAGACCTATCAGATCTGCTGCCTGCCGGGAGACGGCATCGGACCGGAGATCATCGCCGAGGGCAAGAAGGTGCTCGATGCCGTGGGCAGGCGCTACGGCGTAGCGTTCGCCTGTGAGGACGCACTCATCGGCGGCGCGGCCATCGATGCCGCGGGCAACCCTCTGCCCGACGAGACGCTCGAGGCGGCCCGGGCGGCCGACGCGGTGCTTCTGGCCTCGGTCGGCGGCCCCAAGTGGGACACGACCGACCCCGCGGCTCCGCGCCCCGAACAGGGGCTCCTCAAGATTCGCAAGGAACTTGGGCTTTACACCAACCTGCGCCCCGTGCAGATCTTCGCGGCACTGGCGGACGCCTCGACGCTGCGCCCCGAGGTCATCGATGGCGTGGACATGATGATCGTGCGCGAACTCACGGGTGGCCTGTACTTCGGTCGCCGTGAGCGCTTCTACGATGAGCCGGGCGCCGGGACGGACGGAGCACCGGGCCAGCGCGCCTACGACACGCTCGAGTACCGCGAGTATGAGATCGAGCGCATCGCCCGGCAGGCGTTCGAGGCAGCACGCAAGCGCCGCGGCAAGGTGTCGAGCGTTGACAAGGCCAACGTGCTCGAGACGAGCCGCATGTGGCGCGAGATCGTCCACCGCATCGGCGAGGCGGAGTACCCCGACGTGGAGCTCGAGGACGTGCTCGTGGACAACGCCGCCATGCAGCTCATCAACCGTCCGGCGACCTTTGACGTGGTGGTGACCGAGAACATGTTCGGCGATATCCTCTCCGATGAGGCCGCCCAGATCACCGGTTCGCTCGGCATGCTGGCCAGCGCGAGCCTGGGCGACGGTGTGGCGCTCTACGAGCCGAGCCACGGCAGCGCCCCGGATATCGCGGGCCAGGGTATCGCGAACCCGCTCGCGCAGATCCTCTCGGTGGAGATGATGCTGCGCTACAGCTTCGACATGGGAGAGGCGGCCGATGCGGTGCGCGCCGCGGTGACGGCGGTGCTCGACGAGGGCTGGCGCACGCGCGACATCGCGGATGCCCGGACGCCGAAAGATCACGTGCTGGGCACGGCTGCCATGGGTGATCAGGTGGTCGCGTCTCTCTAGCACGCGCGGCGCATGGCGGCATGCGGCGCATGGCGCTGAATATCGAAAAAACTTGACCGGGTTTGGGGGTTTTGACGATATTCAGTGCGAAGACGCAAGGGGGCGGGTATCTCGCTGGGGTGCCCGCCCGTTTACAGCCCTGCCGCACAGAAGGGGAAGAGAGGCAAGTCATGAGATGCCCGCAATGCGGTTCCCAGATCGTGGACGGCGCGCGTTTCTGCCCGCGGTGCGGCAGCGAGCTCGTTTCCGTCTCCGAACAGCGGGGCGATGGCCCCGGCGGCACGGCGCGACCGCCTGTGAGCAAGCGTGCCGCTTTCATCGCCGGCATAGCGGTCGTCTTCGTGGTCGTCGCGGTGGCGGTGTGCGCATTTGCGGGGGTGTTCGCGCCCCTGCAGGTTGTCGAGACGCCTGATGGGGTTCCCGCGTCCGATGAGGGCGGAGTGTCAGACGGTCGCGACGTCCAGGATGGGGACGACGTGACACGCGACCCGGTGCGGTCGGCGGTAGAGGACGCCTTCGGCATCGCGGACACCGAGCTCACGGGCACCTGGTTCACCTCAACGGCGCATGAGGGCAACACGGCGCGCGTTGAGGTGAACACCTCCGCATTCGATGAAGACGCCGGGCAGGGTGCGGTATGGTGGGGCACCTACGACGATGACGGTGTCGAGCGGATCTGCTGCATCTACCTGCTTGACGATGACGACACCTATGAAGACCAGGGCATCGGCCTTTATGCGGCGACGGGCACGGTCGACGGCGGATTTAGCGACAGCTATCTTCTAGCGGGCCCGCACACGGCGAGCCGGGTGTACCTCGCCCTGCGGGGCAGCTCGCTCGTGGTGGCTACGTTCACCGATAAGACGGAAGGGTCCTACGACGGGCACTACTTCCTGTCACGCGATCAGAGCACCGACAGCTCGTGGAGCTCGAACACCGAAGAGTACGAGGAAGAGGTGCGCGTATTCGACCTGGCGCAGGGTTTTGTCTCTGGGCTGACGGTGAGCCGCGTGATCGAGTCTCCGGCGGCGAATGAGACGATGGTGTGCACCATCGAACGCCCCGACGAGCAGGATGTGGTCTATGCAGCCGGGTTTACCAGCTACTCGAACGCATCGGCTACGGTGCTCTCGAGCGAGCAGGAGTTTCTGGACCGGGCGAACACCTTGCTTGAACGCGCCGGGGTAGACTGGCTTGCGCTCGGTCCCACCTCGTGGTCCGGTCGCTGGGATGGGTTTTGGGCGGATGAGGAAGAGCTGGGGGATACGCTTGCACGCGTCGATATAACCTGTTCCTATGGGGTTGAGGGGGAGGACTTCACCGTGTCGGGTGATGTTCTGATCCAGGTGAACGATGCAAACGGGGCGACGCAGGGGCGCGGCGCCGCGAGCGCGTGACCGCTGGGCGTATGGATGCGGCAGGGGATGCTCATGGCGCTGTCAGAGGAACGATTGACCGAAGACTTGCTTGAGCGCCTGCGTGCGGCGGCATCGCCCGAGGCCTATCTGGACCAAGGCGAGACCATCGACCGCGCGCTTCCCGATTACCTGGCCGCGCAGCTGGAGGATCGCGGGCTCAACCGCTCCGAGCTGGCACGCCGCTCGGGCGTCAACGGCACCTTCGTGTACGACATCTTCAAGAGCAAGAGCCTGCCCGGGCGCGACAATGCCATCATGCTCGCGTTTGGTCTGGACTGCAGCGTCGTGGAGACCCAACGTCTGTTCTCGAATCATACCGGGGCGGGCCGTGCCCTCCTTCCTATCTGGACGCTATTCCGCTGTCAAAGTGCGCAAGAAATTGTACGTTACCGGCTCATGGCATCGGAGCCGCGGACTAGGCGAGCACCTCGCTCCACTCGGGATGCTTCTCGAACCAGCTGACGGCGTAGCTGCACGTGGGCTTTGCGCGCCGCCCGGTCTCCTTGAGCTCCTGGGCTACCTGGCGCAGCAGCTTGCTGGCGATGCCCTGGCCGCGCAGGCGCTCGTCCACGAACGTATGGTTGATATCCACCACTCCCGGTTCGGCATCGGGGAACGTCACCTCGGCCAAGATGGTGCCGTCGGCGGTGGCGCAGCAAACCGCGTGCGAGTGGACCTCGATCTCAAATTCGTTCATCGTTTCCGCCTTTCGTGGGTGATCCGGATGGTGGGACGAGCTTCTTGCGTTCTAGAGCCGGTGCGTCTTCGGCCCAGGGGGACGGGAGACGCGCTGCGAAGCGTTCCGGGCACCAGGTGCGTACCCGAGCGGTCGCCATATCGCACGACCGGCCCGCTCGCTCGGAACTTCCCGCAGGCACATGGCCGGTTCCTTGCGGATGAACCGCGCCCAGCAGCGTTTCCGAGTCGCAGCGGGCGAACCGCTGCGGACGGCTCGTGGTCGAGCCGCGCGGACGCCTTCCGCTCTCGCCCCCTCTTTGTACCCGAGCGATATGTCCCACGCGTTACATGGGCGCGCGCAACGGAATGGAAACAGGCGGACGGCGCGAAGCGCTCCGCGTGCGGTCCGGTGGGCACCCGGCACACGGCGGGCAGCACGAAGCGTCCCGCGTGCCGGGCCGCCCTCAGCTCAGGTCGCGCGCGATGGCGCGCACGATGGCATCTGCTGCCCGCGCCGTCGCGCCGGCGTCTTCAACCTGCAGGATGACCTTGCCCTTGATACCCAGCTCCGTGATTTCCGAAAAGAACACGCGCGGCCCGTCCACCACGGGCGAGACGCCGCCGGCCGCCTCGCGCGCGCAGGCGACGATGCGCTCGGAGAGGGCGTCGATCGCGTCGCCGCCGGTCTCGCCCAGCTGCGCGCGGGGGATGGCGAACGGCACGGTGGCCCGGTTCGCGGGCAGCAGGTGTACGAGGGCGGTGGTTGAGATGATGGAGTTGGGGACGATGATGGTCTGGCCGAGCGCGTCGCGGATGGTGGTGTGCCGCCATGAGACGTCCTGCACCACGCCGGATTCGCTGCCCACCTCGATGTTGTCGCCGGGTTTCACGATCCCCATGAACGTGACCTGCACCCCGCCGATGAGGTTGGCGAGCGTGTCCTGGAACCCCAGGGAGACGGCGATGCCGCCGACGCCGAGGGCGGTGATGAGCGAGCTGGTGTTCACGTTGAAGCAGCTGTCGAGGATGATCGATCCGCCGATGATCCACACGATCGCCCGGACGATGTTGATGATGATGCTCGAGGTGGGCAGCGGGTTCGAATCGCTGTGCAGCATGTGCGAGACGGCGCGCACCGCGAGCTTGGCGATGACGGACGTGGCGATGGCGAGCACGACCGCCCAGAACGCGTCGCGGAACAGGGGGTGGTTGACGATGGAGAGGGTCGCGTTGAAGATCTCGTGCATGGAAAACCTCCTTGGCGCCGGCGCCGACCGGCGCGGCGGGGTAGTGACTCAAGGCGCCGCGGCGAGCTGCGGTGCGGCGGACGGGCGGTCAGCGGGCGACCGCCTCCGGCGCACGCAGCGTCACGGCGCGTAGCGGACTGCTGGGGGCGGGCCCGGAATGCGGACCGGCGATCCGTGCCGTGCAGCCGGCTGGGTCCGAGCGCTGCTGTTGAGTGTACCCGCTGGCGCCGGGGAGATGCCCGCGTATCCGCCTGCCCGCGCCCGAGGGTAATAAATCCGCCATCCCGGTATATCTTGAGCGAGCTCCAAGGGAATAAGGGGATCGGGCGCCGCGGCGCGCGGAATCGTCGCGCGAGGCGTCCGATTGCGCCGATCGAAAGGGGAGAGATGGAACGCTATCTGGGAGAGAACACGCCAAAGCTGGGTTTCGGCTTCATGCGCCTGCCCAAGCTGGATGACGGCTCGATCGACATCGAGCAGACCAAGGCCATGGTCGACCGCTTCATGGACGCCGGGCTCACGTACTTCGACACGGCGTTCGTCTACGACAACGGCGCCTCGGAGGCGGCGCTCAAGGCTGCGCTCGTGGATCGCTATCCGCGCGAGAGCTTCACCATCGCCACCAAGCTGAACGCCTGGATGCAGGCGCCCGATGCCGAGGCGGCGCGCCAGCAGTTCTTCACCAGCCTGGAGCGCACGGGGGCGGGGTACTTCGACTACTACCTGCTCCATGCCCTGCAGGCGGGCAACCGCGCCAAATACGACGAGTACGGCGCGTGGGACTTCGTGCGCGAGCAGAAGGAGAAGGGCCTCATCAAGCACTGGGGATTCTCGTTCCATGATTCGCCCGAGCTGCTCGACGAGCTGCTGACCGCGCACCCGGACGTCGACTTCGTGCAGCTGCAGATCAACTACGCCGACTGGGAGGACCCGCGCCAGCAGTCGCGCGCCAACTGGGAGATGGCCCGCAAGCACGGCAAGCCCGTGGTGATCATGGAGCCCGTCAAGGGCGGCACGCTCGCCAACCCCATGCCCGCCGTGGCCGACCTGCTGCATGACGCCGAGCCCGAGGCGTCGCTCGCCTCGTGGGCGATCCGCTTCGCCGCTTCGCTCGACGGCATCATCACGGTGCTCTCGGGCATGTCCAACCTCGAGCAGGTCGAGGACAACGTGTCCTACATGCGCGACTTCAAGCCGCTGACCGACGAGGAGCGCGCCGTGATCGCGCAGGCCCAGAGAATCATCGCCGACACGGATTCCATCCCCTGCACGGGATGCCACTACTGCACGGAGGGCTGCCCGCAGCGCATCCCCATCCCCGACATCTTCGCGGCGCGCAACAAGCAGCTCATCTGGGGAGATATCGAAGGCGGCAAGCACGACTACGAGCGCGCCGTCAGCGCCCCGGACGCCGGGCGCGCGAGCGACTGCATCGCCTGCGGCCAGTGCGAGGGCGCCTGCCCGCAGAACCTCTCGGTCATCGACTTCCTGAAGGAGTGCGCCGAGGTCTTCGACGCGTAGGGGCGACCGAGCGGCAGATGTCGGCGCGTCGGTTCGCGGCGCCGAGGTTCCAGGCGCCCCCGCTCCCGGGCGAGAAAAGCTCCGGGGCGGGGGCGTCGCCCCGTCTAGCCCATGAGCGAGCCGTTGAAGTAGATGATGGCGCCGAGCATCCCGGCGAGGCCGCCGCAGAGGAGCGCCAGGCAGAGTCCCGTGGCCACCTTGCTCCAGAGGGGCGCGGGACGCTGTCCCATCATGCCCGCGCCGCCGACCATGCCCACCACGATGGCGACGCCGAGCGCGATCAGGCACACGCCCTCGGCCGCGGCGAGCCGGGGCAGGTCGGCCGGCGCGACGTTGACGTAGTGGTAGTCGTGGAGCGCGCCCACGTCGCCGGAGGCGATCATCTGGATGCCGGGCACGATGGCGATGAGCGCGCACACCGCCCCGATGAGGGCGCACACGGCCACGCGCCCGCGCATGCCCCAGCCGGGCAGAATGCCTCGGGATGCACCGGGCCTGCTGGAGAACGTCATGAGGCCGCCGTTGTGGCGCACGATCGAGGCGAGCATCCCGGCGATGCTCAGCACGAGCATGACCACGCCCAGGACGGTGAATAGATCGGGCAGAAACGTCGGCACGATGAAGGCGACGCTCAGCCCGCATCCCACCAGCCCGGCGCCCGTCTCGCGCGCGAGCGCAGGCAGTTCGGCGACCGGCGTGGTGGCGTAGTGGTAGCTGTGCAGCAGACGCGGGTCGCCCGTCGCGATCATATAGGCGCCCATCAGCGCGATGCAGACGCCCAGACCCAATCCGATGAAGTTCTCCATAGCGTCCTCCCCGACGGGGGTTTGCCTTCGATGATCGGCATCATAGTCCTCGCGCGCGGCGGGTCAAGGGGCTTTTTGTTTCCATGCGGGAACGATGGCGGGCGCGATGGCGCGGTTCGATCGGCGGTGGGTTGCCCGATGAGCGTTTGGGGCGTTTGATGCGGGCAAGCGGTCGGGGCGCCGGGCTGGAGCATACGGCAGGGGGTTCCACGTAGGGGATTCTGAAACGGCGTTGCGCACGTCGTGCGGCCACCGCTGCGGTGCGGCTCGCGTCGTGGTACCGTAGGCGGCGGATACAGCAAGGGGAGAGGAGACGCGATGGAGCGGAGCATCGAGCGGGACGCCACGTTGAGCGGCGAAGGACCGGGCGTGCAAGGATTCCTTCCGGATGCCGCCGCGACTCCGGTCCCGGCGCACGCCTACATGGCGCCGACGCACATCGAGGTCCACGGCGCGCGCGTCCACAACCTCAAGAACATCGACGTCGACATCCCCCTCGGGTGCCTCGTGGGCATCGCGGGCGTTTCGGGCTCGGGCAAGAGCTCGCTCGCGCTCGGCACCCTCTACGCCGAGGGCAGCCGCCGCTACCTCGACGCGCTCTCCACCTACACGCGCCGGCGCATCGGACAGGTCGGCCGCGCCACCGTCGACGAGGTGCGCCATGTGCCGGCGGCGCTCGCTCTGCGCCAGCGCCCGGGCATCCCTGGGGTGCACTCCACCTTTGGCACCTCCACCGAGCTCCTCAACTACCTGCGCCTCATGTTCTCGCGCCTTGGCAGCCACCAGTGCCCTCACTGCGGCACCCATGTGCCGCCCTCCATGGACGTCGCCCTCATGCGCCCCACCACCTGCCCCTCCTGCGGCCAGGAGTTCTACGGCCCCGGCGCCGAGGACCTCGCCTTCAACAGCGCGGGTGCCTGCACCACCTGCGGCGGCACGGGCATCGTGCGCACGGTGGACGAGTCCACGCTCGTGCCGGACGAGTCGCTCTCCATCGAGGAGGGCGCCGTTGCCTCGTGGCAGCAGCTCATGTGGAAGCTCATGCGCGACATCGCCCGCGAGATGGGCGTCCGCACCGATGTACCGTTCCGCGACCTCACGCCTGAGGAGCGCGAGATCGTCTTTCATGGCCCGGCCGAGAAGCACCACATGTTCTATCAAAGCTCCAAGACCGGTGACGTGGGCGAGATGGACTTCACCTACTTCAACGCGGTCTACACGGTGGAGAACGCGCTCTCCAAGGTCAAGGACGAGAAGGGTCTCGCGCGCCTGGCAAAGTTCCTCAAAGAGGACGTCTGCCCCGACTGCCACGGCACGCGCCTTAACGCGCGCGCCCGCGGTCCCATCATCGACGGCATGAACCTCGGCGAGGCCACCCGCATGACGCTCGACGAGCTCGCTGCCTGGGTGCCCGGCGTGCCCGCCCTCTGCCCTGAGGCCATGCGCCCTATGGCCCAGAGCATCGTCTCCGAGATGGCCGAGCCCATCGAGCGGCTCAAGCAGCTGGGCCTGGGCTACCTCTCGCTCGACCGCGCCAGCTCCACGCTCTCCACGGGCGAGCGCCAGCGCGTGCAGCTCGCCCGCGCCGTGCGCAACCGCACCTGCGGCGTGCTCTACGTGCTGGACGAGCCCTCGATCGGCCTGCATCCCTCCAACGTGGAGGGCCTGCTCGGTGTGATGGACGACCTCCTGGGCGATGGCAACTCCGTGGTGTTGGTGGACCACGACGTGCGGGTGCTCCGCCATGCGGACCATCTGGTAGAGATCGGTCCCGGCTCGGGTACGGCGGGAGGCTCGGTCATCGCGCAGGGGAGCGTGGAGGAGGTCGAGCAGAGCCCGGCCACGCGCATCGGGCCCTTCCTCTCGGGCGCGCGCCGCGTGCGGGTGCGCGAGCGCGTCGCGGCGGACGAGGTCTTTGCCCACGGTGCGGTGCGGCTCGAGACCGGGGCTATCCACACCGTCAAGCCGCTGGCGGTCGAGGTGCCGCGCGGCAGACTCACGGCGGTGACGGGCGTGTCGGGCTCGGGCAAGACGACGCTCGTGCTCGAGAGCCTCGTCCCGGGACTTCGCGCGGCGATTGCGGGGGAGGCGCTGCCCGGCCACGTGCGCAGCGTGGACCCCGGCGACCTCAGACGCGTGCACCTCATCGACGCCACGCCCATCGGTGCCAACGTGCGCTCGACGGTGGCCACCTATTCGGGCGTCCTCGACGACCTGCGCCGCGCCTTTGCCAAGACGCCCACGGCGCGCGAGCGCGGCCTCAAGGCGGGCGCGTTCTCGTACAACACGGGGAGCCTCAGGTGCCCCACCTGCGACGGCACGGGTCAGATCTCGCTCGACGTGCAGTTTTTGCCCGACGTGGACATTCCCTGCCCCGACTGCCAGGGCGGGCGCTACCGCCGCGAGGCGCTCGACATCAAGCTCGCGGGCGACCTCAGCCTGCCCGAGCTCATGTCGTACACGGTGGATCAGGCGCGCGAGGCGCTCGGCGGCCTTACGCTCAAAAGCGTGCTCGGCAAGCTGCAGACCCTCTCCGACCTGGGGCTCGGCTACCTCACGCTCGGCGAGGCCACGCCGGCGCTCTCGGGCGGCGAGGCCCAGCGCCTCAAGCTCGCGAGCGAGCTCACGCGCGACCAGGCAGACGCCCTCTTCGTGTTTGACGAGCCTACGATCGGCCTGCATCCGCTCGACGTGGAGGTGCTGCTCGGCGTGCTGGAGCGGCTCATCGCCAACGGCGCCACGGTGGTGGTGATCGAACACGACCTCGACATGATCGCCAATGCCGACTGGGTGATCGACATGGGCCCTGGCGGAGGCGACGCGGGCGGCCGCGTGGTGTGCGCGGGCACGCCGGAGCAGGTTGCGGCCTGCTCCGAGAGCGTCACGGGGCGCTACATCGCCGAGGAGCTCGCCTGAGCCGCTCGCTGGAAGCGCGGCGGCTGCCGTCGCGGAGAGGTGCCGGGCGCCCTCAGCCCATGAGCTCGGAGACGACGCTCGCCACGAGGGTGCGGGGCAGCAGCACGTCCAGGCCGGAGGCCTCCCGCGCGAGCGCCCGCATCCGGGTGGTGTAGCCCATGCAGTCGAGGCAGAGGAACGCCGCGTCCGCCCCGCGCAACCGTGCCGCGGCCGCTTCGACCCCGGCGGCGCCGGCATAGGGCGAGGCGTGCTCGATCACGGTCTCGAGGCCGATCTGCGCCCAGCGCGCGCGGGCGTCCTCGACCTGCGCCGCCTCGGGCACCATGACGGCGACCGGTCGCCCTCCGGCGAGCTCGCGGGCGACGCTGTTGAAGAGCCTCTGCGGGAACACGAGGGGCACGCGGTGGGCGAGCGGCGGGAAGGCGCCGGTGCACAGCAGGATCACGGCGTCGCAGCCCGCCTCCTCAGCGTCGCGGATGCGCCGCTCGATGAGCGGCATGAGCCGTCCGGCGCCCATGGTCGCCTGGCGCCCGTCGCGCATGCGCGAGACCAGGACCTCCTCTCCCGGGGCGGGGGAGAGGTCGCGCTCGACCTCGTCGAGGGTGAGCGCGTCGAGCGCGCCGAACTGCACCAGCTCGAGCCCGGGCGCCAGGCGCGCCTCCAGATCGTCCGTCATGTCGGTGCGCGGCGCCTGCCCGATGGTCACGCCCGCGATCTTTCTCATCTTTGCTCCTCTCAGGTGGTTCGAAATAAAAGATGGCGCCCGTCGCGGCTCGCGCGCGGGCGCCATCGGCAGGGGTGCGGGATGCGGACCGGAGCCTAGCAGGCGTCGCCCATGCCCTGGTAGCGCTCACAGGTGCCGTAGAGCTCGGTGAGGTGCGCGAACTCGCCCTCATCGTAGAACGCGCAGGCGCGCGGCCCGAAGAGCTTGGCCACCTCGAGCGCAAAGCGCGCCGCCTCCTCGACGTCGGTGCCGTGCGTGGCGCCCGTGGCGCAGCCGGCCACCATCTGCTCGGTGGCGATCGCCACGCCCACCACGGGCGCCGCGGTGGCGGTGGCGGGCTGCAGGATCGAGTTCAGGTGGTAGAGGTCGTTGCCGTACGGGGTGATGTCCTGCTGCGACAGCGCGAAGACCTGCGGCATCTTGCCGGTGACGCGGGTCATGACGTCCATGAGGTCGTTCGCGACGGGCAGGATGTAGCCCTGCATGACCGTCGGCGAGATGGCGATGCCGTTCACGTTGATGATGCGGTTGCCCTTGGTGGTGTCGATGGAGACGATGGCGTCCATGCGCGGGTCGACCTCCATGCGGTTCATGGTCTCCATGTCGATGGGCGAGTCCATGAACGGCACCGGCTCGTGCGGGAGCGTGGGCGCATCGGGGCAGATGTGGGTGGCGACGATGACGTCGCCCTCGAGCACGTCGCCGGCGGCGTGCATCTCGACGAGCTTGAGCGCGCAGGTGAGCGCCGCGATGGCGCCGTCGCCGTCGGACACGGCGCCGATCATCTCGGGACGCGCGCCGAGGCCGCCGAGGCGCCCCACCACGCCGAGCGTGGGCGCGTCGCCGCCCTGGCTCTTGCCGTGCACGCCGGGGATCACGATCTTGATGCAGTCGGTCGAGCCGCGCTCGCCGGAGACGGTCTCGACGGTGACGTCCTCGGCGCCGCGCTCGCGCAGGAACGTCGCGACCTCCTCGCCGCTCGCCTGGGGCTTGTCGATCAGGTCGTAGATCTCGAGCATTTGACGGAACAACATGAAACGGGCTCCTTTCCAAAGGGCGCGGCGCGCCTGCGGTCGTGCTGATGACGGCATAACTATATACCCCAAGCACCCCGCGCGACCGCACGCGTGCGTTCTATGTCCGTTCGCCGACCGGCGTGTTTCCGTACCATGAATACTTCGGCTCCCGCGGCGCCCGGCTCCGGGGCGCTGCGTATAGTCACTGGGATGTGCAACCCGTACGCGCCCGGCGCCCGCCGGACGCGGCGGCTCGTCTGCTAAGGAGAGCATTATGGAAAACTTCAACCCCGCCTGCCTCTCCCGGAGGGGCTTTCTCAACGGCGCCCTGATGATGGGGCTCGCCGGCGCGGCCGTCACGGCCGCCGGCTGCTCGGCCGAGGGCGGCGGCTCCGGCTCCGCTGCGGGCGGCGCCACGGGCGGCACCCTCAACATCTCGCTCGCATCCTCTCCGGCCTACCTCGACCCGGCCCGCTACACCGGCGTGTACGAGTCGCAGATCATCAACAACGTCTGCGACACGGTGGTCCAGTACTCCATGGACCTGACCGAGATCGTGCCGAGCCTCGCCACCGACTGGACCGTGTCCGATGACGGCGTCACCTACACGTTCAACCTGCGCGACGACGTCAAGTTCCAGCCCGGCGAGTATCAGGACGGCCGCGCCCTGACCGCTGAGGACGTCAAGTACTCCCTGGAGCGCTCGGCCAACGATTCGGCCATGAACCGCCTCGACATGCTCGACCACTGCAACGTCATCTCCGACACGCAGATCGAGTGCGTGCTCAAGAGCCCCAACGCCTCCTTCCTCACCGCGCTCACCGACGCCGGCAACGCCATCGTGCCGCAGGAGGAGGTCGAGGGCTGGGGCGACAGCTTCGGCGAGCACCTGGTGGGCTCGGGCCCGTTCTCGCTCAAGCAGTTCACGCGCGACCAGCAGACCGAGCTCGTGCGCTTCGACGGCTACTGGGGCGACCGTCCCAACCTCGACGGCGTGGTCTGGAAGGTCATCACCGACACGACGCAGGCAGCCAACGCGCTGTTCACCGGCGACGCCGACATGGTGACCGACCTCAAGGGCGAGTCGCTCCAGACGGTCATGAACGATTCCAACTACGTGGTCCAGGAGCTCGACGGCCTGAACTTCGCCTACATCTACATGAACCAGGTGAACGGCCCCACCGCCGACCAGCGCGTGCGCAAGGCGATCCTCATGGCCATCAACCGCGAGGACCTCGTCGCGGCGGCCTTTCCTTATGGCGGCGGCTCCGAGGCGACCGTGCCCCTGCCCAAGGGGAGCTGGGGCTACGATGCGAGCGTCGAGGAGCTGGTGCCCGCCTACGACCCCGAGGGCGCCAAGGAGCTCCTCGCCGAGGCCGGCTATCCGGACGGCATGTCGCTCACCTACTACACGAGCAACTCGCAGCAGCGCGTCGACGTCGCCACGGTGGTGCAGCGCCAGCTCAAGGAGAACCTGAACATCGACATCGAGCTCAAGACGCTCGACTGGGGCGCGTTCTCCGAGACCGCGGCCTCCGGCCAGGCCGATATGTACGCGATGTCGTGGAGCTGGTACCCCGATCCGTACTTCTTCCTGAACAAGCTGTTCAGCTCGAGCGAGATCGGCGCGCTGGGCAACGGCGCCGGGTTCAACGATCCCGAGGTGGACAGCCTTCTGCAGCAGGCGCTCGAGGTCAGCGACCAGGAGGAGCGCGCCAAGATCTACCATGAGGCCCTGCGCAAGATCGTGGAGAAGGACCCCATGGTCGTCTACGGCTCCGAGGACGTCTGCACCGGTCTCACCCAGAACGTCCACGGCTACGTGCAGCGCGCGGACATGCTGGTGTACGTCGTCAACTCCGAGGTCAACATCTCCAAGGACGCCTAAGGGCTGCGCGCGACGCGCATCCTTTGCTTGCCGGCGGCGCCGGGCGGGGTCTCCCGTCCGGCGCCGCCGCGCTTTACGCGTTCGCATCCAGGGCGCTATGATGAATAAATCCGTGTTTCCGGCACATTAAAGCGGGGCTCGCATGGCCCTGCGCGCCGGGTTCTTCGTATAGTTGAACGATATGCACTCATGGATGAGCAAGGGAGCGAGGCAAGCCGTATGAACGAGCAAGTAGATGTAGAGCAGATGAACGCCCTGACCGAGGCGTTCTCCCAGTGCCGCGCGAACCGCATCGCGCGCGACGCCGTGACCTCGGCAGGCATCGCCGGGGCGGCGCGCGACCCGCGCGCCTGCCGCGCCTATCACGACACCTACGGGGTCGCCCTCAAGACGGCCAAGACCGTGACGCACCAGGACAAGTCGGGGCGCTGCTGGATGTTCTCGACCCTGAACGTGCTGCGCAGCCGCACGCTCGGCATTCTGGACGTGGACGACTTCGAGTTCTCCCAGGCCTACACGACCTTCTACGAGAAGCTCGAGAAGTCCAACTCCTTCCTGGAGCGCATCATCCAGACGGCGGACCGCCCGGCGAGCGACCGGCTCGTCTACCACCTCACGCTGCACACCGCCGCCGACGGCGGGCAGTTCATGTTCTGCGCGAGCATCTTGGAGAAGTGGGGCATCGTGCCCAAGGAGGCCATGCCCGACACCGCCTGTACGCGCGACACCAAGTACCTGAACGAGACCTTGGGCGAGCTGCTCATCCACGACGCCGCCGTGCTGCGCCGCCGCTTCGCCGAGGGCGCCACGTCCGAGGAGCTCGAGCAGGAGAAGGCCGCCATGCTCGCCGACGTGCACCGCATGCTCTGCTGCTGCCTGGGCGAGCCGCCGCTGCGGTTCGACTTCGATTGCGTTGTGGGGGAGGGCGCCGACGTGGACGCCTCCAAGGTGGAGGCCTGCGCCGACGGCCGCCGCATCCTGCGCGACCACGGCGTGACGCCCAGGGAGTTCCTCGACCGCTACGTGCGCTTCGACGCAGGCGACTACGTCGAGCTCGTGAGCATGCCGGGTGCCACGCGCCCCTTCGGCCACCTCTACGGGGTCGACTGGTTCGACGCCGTCATCGGCGGCCGGCCGCTGCGCCTGCTCAACATGGAGATGCCCGTTCTGGAGCAGGCGGTCATCGCCTCGCTCAAGGGCGGGGTGCCCGCGTACATGATGTGCGACGTGGGCAAGCGCACCCTGCGCGGCACGGGTGACTTCGCGGGTGTGCTCGCCTGCGACTCCGTCGACCTCGAGGGGCTCTTCGACATCGATCTCTCCATCAGCCGCGCCGACGCGCTCGACCTCAACGGTACCGGGCTCTCGCACTGCATGGCGTTCCAGGGCGTCGAGCTCGACGAGGCCGGCGAGCCGGTCGCCTGGCGCGTCGAGAACAGCTGGGGCGCCTCCGAGTGCAAGGACGGCTACCTCATCATCAGCCGCGACTGGTGGCGCGCCTGGGGCGGCGACGTGGTGGTCGAGCGCCGCTTCGTCCCCGAGGACGTGCTTCAGCTGTGGGACACGCTCCCCGTGGACCACGTCGACCCGTGGGACGGCTTCATCAACTATCGCGCGTGGTAAGACGGCGCGTGCATGGGCAGGGCGACGCGCCATCCGCGCGCCGCGCAACAGACTTATGAAGGATAGGAAGAACGACACATGAACAACCTCTTGACCGCCAAGACCATCTCGCGCCGCAGCTTCGTGGGCGCGCTCGCGCTCGCCGGCGCGGCGGCCGTCGCGGGCTGCTCGGCCGAGGGCTCCGGATCCGGCTCCGCTGCAGGCGGCTCCACGGGCGGCACCCTCAACATCTCGCTCGCCGCCTCGCCGGCCTACTTGGATCCCGTGAAGTACACCGGCATCTACGAGTCGCAGATCATCAACAGCGTGTGCGATCCGCTCGTGCAGTACTCGATGGACCTCTCGGAGATCGTGCCGTGCCTCGCCACCGATTGGACCATCTCCGATGACGGCATGACCTACACCTTCAATTTGCGCGACGACGCCAAGTTCCAAGCCGGCGAGTACCAGGACGGCCGCGCCATGACCGCCGAGGACGTGAAATGGTCGCTGGAGCGCTCCGCCACCGAGTCGGCCATGAACCGTCTCGACATGCTCGACCACTGCAACGTCATCTCCGACACCCAGGTCGAGTGCGTGCTCAAGAGCCCCAACGCGGCGTTTCTGACGGCGCTTACCGACGCCGGCAACGTGATCCTGCCGCAGGAGGAGGTCGAGGGCTGGGGCGACAGCTTCGGCGAGCATCTGGTGGGCACCGGCCCCTTCGCCATGGTGCAGTTCACGCGCGACCAGCAGACCGAGCTCACCCGCCACGACGGCTACTGGGGCGAGCGCCCCAACCTCGATGGCGTGGTGTGGAAGGTCATCAACGACACCACCCAGCAGGCCAACGCCCTGTTCACCGGCGACGTCGACATGGTGACCGATCTGGGCGGCGAGTCGCTCCAGACCGTGCAGGGCAACGCCGACTACGTCGCGCAGGTCGGCCCGGGCATGAACTTCTCCTACGTGTACATGAACCAGGTGAACGGCCCCACCGCCGACCAGCGCGTGCGCAAGGCGATCCTCATGTGCATCAATCGCGACGACATCGTGGCCGCGGCCTACCCCTACGGTGGCGGCGAGGTGCACTCGGTGCCGCTGCCCTCCGACAGCTGGGGCTATGATCCGAGCGTCGAGGAGCTGGTGCCCGCCTACGATCCCGAGGGCGCCAAGGAGCTCCTCGCCGAGGCCGGCTACCCGGACGGGCTCGAGCTGCAGTTCTACACCAGCAACACCCAGTCGGGCCTCGACACCGCCACCGTCATCCAGCAGCAGCTGAAGGACGGCCTCAACATCGACCTCACCATCCACCAGAACGACTGGGGCACGCTCTCCGAGACCGCCGCGTCCGGCACCGCCGACATGTACTGCATGTCCTGGACCTGGTACCCCGATCCGTACTTCTTCCTGAACAAGCTGTTCAGCACCAGCGAGATCGGCGGTTCGGGCAACGGCGCCGGGTTCAGCAACGCCGAGGTCGACGACCTGCTGCAGCAGGCGCTCGAGGCGACCGACCAAGACGTCCGCGCCGACCTGTACAAGCAGGCGCTGCGCATCATCGTGGAGCAGGATCCCATGATCGTCTACTCCACCGCCAACGCGAAGACGGGCCTCACCAAGAACGTCCAGGGGTTCGTGCAGCGCGCCGACAACCTCATCTACGTGGTGAACTCCGAGGTAAACATCTCGAAGAGCGCATAAGGCGCCCTTGACGGCTTGAAAGGACGGGATTCGTGGCGAAGACGATTCTCAAGAGGGTGCTGCAGGCGATCCCCGTGCTGTTCGTGGTCATCACCGCGACCTTCATCCTCACCCGCATGGTCCCCGGCGACCCTGCCGTGACCATGCTGGGCCCCCAGGCGTCGCCCGACGCCGTGGCCGAGCTGCGCGAGAAGCTGGGCCTCAACCAGCCCATGTGGAAGCAGTACATCGACTACCTGCTCGGCGTGCTCCAGGGCGATTTCGGCTGGTCCACGTCGTATAACAGCGAGGTGATGCCGCTCATCCTGAGCCGCCTGCCGGCCACGCTCTCCATCACGCTCACGGGTCTCGTCATCGCGGCGCTCGTGGGCGTCCCCATCGGGGTCGAGTCGGCCCTGCACCAGAACACCTGGCTCGACTACGTGTTCATGGTGATCGCGCTCATCGGCGTATCGATGCCGATCTTCTGGCTGGGCCTCATGCTGGTGCTCACGTTCAGCGTCAACCTGGGGCTTCTACCGGCCATGGGCATGGGGTCGATGGCAAACGGCGTCTGGGATGTGGTGAGCCACATGATCCTGCCGGTGTTCTGCCTCGCCACCATCCCGGCCTCCACGCTCGCCCGCATCGCGCGCTCCAGCATGCTCGACACCATCGGCGCCGACTACATCAAGTCGCTGCGCTCCCGCGGCGTGCGCGAGACGCTCGTCATCTGGAAGCACGCCTTCAAGAACGCCCTGCCGCCCATCGTCACGGTGCTGGGCCTCCAGATCGCCTCGGCGTTCACCGGCGCCATCCTGAC
Organism: uncultured Coriobacteriaceae bacterium; assembly: GCA_963931435.1. GTDB lineage: Bacteria > Actinomycetota > Coriobacteriia > Coriobacteriales > Coriobacteriaceae > Coprousia. The sequence continues at coordinate 1,696,426 of OZ007012.1, read as the reverse complement.
CGAGAACATCTTCTCGTGGCCGGGACTCGGCACGCTCATCGTCAACGCCGTCAACGGGCGCGACTACTCGCTCATCCAGGGCACGGTGCTCTTCACCGCCGTCGTGTTCGTCATCGTCAACCTCGTCGTGGATATCGTGTACACGATCATCAATCCGCGCGTCAGCTATGAGGGAGGTGGCCAGAGCTAATGGCGAAATCTCAGAACGCGCCCAAGGCGCTCTCGCTCGAGGCGCAGATGGAAATGGTGCGCCGTGAGCGCCGTGCCAACAACGCCTGGCACAAGCTCGCCCGCAACAAGATGGCCGTCGTGGGCCTCGTCATCGTGGTGGTCATGGTGCTCATGGCGATCTTCGCCCAGCAGCTGGCCCCCTACGATCCCAACCAGATCGACATGGCCAACGCCTACCTGCCGCCCGCAAGCCCCGGCCACATCTTCGGGACGGACAACTACGGACGCGACATGCTCTCGCGCATCATCTTCGGTGCGCGCACCTCGATCTTCGTCGCCGTGTTCGGCGCGCTCATGGGCGCCGTGATCGGCGTGCTTCTGGGGCTCGTCGCGGGCTTCTTCGGCGGGCTCTTCGATTCGATCGTCATGCGCATCATGGACGGCATGATGTCGTTCCCGTTCGTGCTGCTCGCGCTCATCCTCATGACCATTCTGGGACAGGGCGCCATCAACGTCGTCATCGCGTTGGGCATCGGCAACATACCCTACTTCGCGCGCGTCGTGCGCGGGCAGGTGCACATCGTCAAGAACGAGGAGTACTGCAACGCCGAACGCGTGCTCGGCGCCAGCCCCGCGCGCATCCTGTTCATGCACATCCTGCCGAACGCCATCTCGCCCATCATCGTGTACTTCACGCTCAACGTGGCGAGCGCCATCATCTCCGAGGCGGCGCTCTCATTCCTGGGCATGGGCATCACCCCGCCCACGGCCTCGTGGGGCAACATCCTGTCCGGCGGTCGCGCCTGCCTGCGCACCTCGCCGCACATCGCCACCATCTCCGGTTGCTTCATCCTGCTCACGGTTCTGGGCTTCAACCTGCTGGGCGACGGCATCCGCGACGTGTTCGACCCCAAGCAGAAGCAGTAGGGAGGGCGCCTCATGGCCACAAGCGAGCACCTCTTGGAGGTGCGCGACCTCAAAACGTATTTCCATACCTCGGCCGGCGTGTCCAAGGCCGTCGACGGCGTGAGCTTCACGCTCGATCGCGGCAGGACCCTCGGCATCGTGGGCGAGTCCGGCTCGGGCAAGAGCGTCTCGGCCTCGTCGATCATCCGCCTGCTGCCCAAGACCGGGCGGATCGAGGGCGGCAGCATCACCTTCGACGGCAAGGACATGCTCGAGGTGAGCATGGGCGAGCTCCTGGAGATCCGCGGCAAGGACATCGCCATGATCTACCAGGACCCCATGACCTCGCTCGACCCTGTGTTCAAGGTCGGCAGCCAGATGATCGAGCTCATCCGCGCCCACGAGGACGTCTCCAAGGAGGAGGCGCGCGAGCGCGCCATCGAGATGCTGCGCCTGGTGGGCATCCCCGAGCCCGAGCGCCGCATGGACTCCTATCCCTATGAGCTGTCGGGCGGCATGTGCCAGCGCGTCATCATCGCGATGGCCATGAGCCTGCACCCCAAGTTCATCATCGCCGACGAGCCCACCACGGCCCTCGACGTGACGGTGCAGTCGCAGGTGCTCGACCTGCTCAAGGGCCTGCAGGAGCAGTTCGACACGGCGATCCTGCTCATCACGCACAACTTAGGGATCGTTTGGAAGATGGCCGACGACGTCATGGTCATGTACGCGGGCCGTACGGTGGAACACGCCTCGACCGGTGAGCTCTATGCCAACCCGCTGCACCCCTACACCTGGGGCCTGCTGGACTCCATGCCCAAGCTGAGCGATGACGAGGACGCCGACCTCAAGACCATCCCGGGCGTGCCACCCGATCTGCGCCTCACGGGCACGTGCTGCAACTTCTGCAACCGCTGCCCGTACGCGACCGATATCTGCGAGCGCGAGGCCCCGCCGCTCACCGAGGTGGCGCCGGGGCACTTCGTGGCCTGCCACCGTCAGGACGGCAAGGGCAGCCTGGTGAGAGGAGAGGTGAACCGATGAGCGAGGCGAACGAGATGCGCGCCGCGGCCGCGCAGGCGGAGACCGCGGCCGAGGGGGGACGCGAGCCCATCCTCTCCATCCGCCACCTGTGCAAGGATTTCAAGCTGCGCGGCGAGGGGCTCTTCGAGAAGCCCAAGACCCTGCATGCGCTCTCAGACGTCTCGCTGGACGTCTACGAGGGCGAGACGCTCGGCATCATCGGCGAATCGGGATGCGGCAAGTCGACGCTCGGACGCTGCGTGGTCCAGCTGCACCGCGCCACCTCCGGCGAGATCCGCTACGAGGGGCGCGACATCAACGGCCTCAAGGGCGCCGAGCTCAAGGCCATGCGCAAGAACATCCAGATGGTGTTCCAGGATTCGTACTCCTCGCTCGACCCCCGCGTCACCGCGGCGCGCGCCATCGAGGAGCCGCTGCGCATCTACAACCTCGTGCCCGACCGCAAGGAGCGCGAGAAGATCGTGTTCGACCTTATGAAGGAGGTCGGACTCGACGTGCAGCACATGGAGCGCTATCCGCACGAGTTCTCGGGCGGGCAGCGCCAGCGCATCAACGTGGCGCGCGCTCTGGTGCTCGATCCGAAGATCATCGTGTGCGACGAGCCGGTCTCGGCGCTCGACGTGTCCATCCAGGCGCAGGTGCTCAACCTCTTCCGGCGCCTGCAGCGCGACCGCGGTCTCACGTACCTGTTCATCAGCCACGACCTCTCGGTCATCAAGCACATCTCGGATCGCATCGCCATCATGTACCTGGGGCGCGTGGTCGAGCTGTGCCCGGCCCGGCGCGTGTACGAGAAGCCGATGCACCCCTACACGCAGGCGTTGCTCTCGGCGGTCCCGCCCGAGAGCCCGTTTCAGAAGACCGAGGAGATCAAGCTCACGGGCGAGATCGCGAGCCCGGTGGGCGAGCAGGCCGGCTGCCCGCTGGCGGGCCGCTGCCCGTACGCCACCGAGCGCTGCCGCGCCGAGCGGCCCGCGCTCGAGGAGGTGGAGCCGGGGCATCGCGTGGCGTGCTTCCGCTATCACGACGTGGTGAGCGCCTGAGCTGCGCCGCGTGCGGAAACGATGGGAAACGAGGGGCGGTTCGGCGCGAGGTGCGCGGCGGGCCGCCTCGGCATGAGGCAAGCGGGGGATACCCCGCGGGAAAGGACGGCGGACAGGATATGGACATCACCAAAGAGCAGCTGCACGAGGCGGTGCTCGCGCGCAAGGACGAGCTCATCGCGCTGTGCCAGGACCTGGTGCGCATCAAGAACCAGAGCCCCATCGACGACCAGACCCCGGCGCTCGACTTCGTGCAGCGCTACCTCGAGGAGGCGGGCATCGCCTCGGAGCGCATCGTGACGGATGAGGGCGAGGACTACCCGGTGGTCTTCGCGCAGATGGGCGACCCGGAGGGCTTCCGCGTGGTGCTGAACGGGCACGTGGACGTGGTGCCGGTGGGAGAGCTCTCGGGTTGGGACTTCGATCCCTTCGGTGCCGAGATCCGCGACGGCAAGATCCTGGGGCGCGGCACCTCGGACATGAAGTGCGGCCTGGCGGTGCTGCTGTTCAGCATGAAGCTCCTGCGCGAGTCGGGCGCCGAGCTCAAGGGCGACATCCGCCTGCACGTGGTGTGCGACGAGGAGATCGCCGGCTCGGGCACCAAGTGGTTCTGCGAGAACGGCTATGCCGACGGCGCCGACGCGGTGATGGTGGGCGAGCCCACCGGCCACGAGACGATCGAGATCGGCCAGAAGGGCATCCTGCACCTCACGCTCACCGCCCACGGCACGCCCGGCCACGGTTCCACCAACAACTACAAGGGCGACAACGCGATCGTCAAGCTGGCCCGCGTGCTCACCCACATCGACGAGATCATCTCCGTACCGGGCGGCTTCCTGCCTGAGCACGAGCGCGCCGTCGCCAACTCGCGCATCATCGCCGAGCGCACCATCCCCGCGCCCGGCGTGGGCAACGTGGTGGACCACATCTCCTGCAACGTCGGCATCATCGAGGGCGGTGGCAAGATCAACCAGGTGCCCGACCGCGCCTCGGCCCAGGTGGACATCCGCCTGCCGTTCGGCACCGACCATGACGCCGTGGTCGCCGCGGTGGACAAGGTCATCGCCGAGGCGGGCGTGACGGGCATCGAGTGCACCTACGACTGGATCGCCGAGGGCAACGTCACCTCCGACACCTCCACCCTCGTGACGAGCCTCAAGAAGAACATCGAGGAGGTCTGGGGCGAGGAGTGCCTGCCCGCCTACCAGTGGGCCTCGAGCGATGCGGCGCACTACCGGCGCCTGGGGTGCCCCACCATCCAGTTCGGCCCCTGCAACAACGACGGCATCCACGGCTACAACGAGGACGTGGACGTGATCGACGTGGTCCACGCGGCCGAGATCTACATGCTCACGCTCTGCGACATGCTGGGCGTCGCGTAAGGCGCCCCGCTGCGAGAAAGGAATCGCCGCCATGGCAGATATCGATTGCACCGCCGAGGCCGCTCCGCGCGTGCCCGCCCCGGCCTCCTCTGCCCCGCTCACCTGGGAGGCGGCCGGGCGCCGCGTCACCTACACCGCCCGCGCCGCGCATCTGGACGTGATGGACGCCGAGGGCGCCCTCGAGGGCGAGATGTTCCATGTCTCCTACATCGCCCGGGACATCGACGGCGCCCCCGCCGATCCCCGGCAGCGCCCGGTGAGCTTCTGCTTCAACGGCGGCCCGGGCTCGGCCTCGGTGCCCATCAACTTCGGCGGCATCGGACCCAAGCGCGTGGTGCCCAACGGCTGCGGGTTCGTGGACGCGGCGCGCTACGAGGTCGAGGACAATCCCGGGTCGCTTCTGCCCGAGAGCGACCTGGTGTTCCTCGACGCGCTGGGCACGGGCTGGTCGTTCGTGGCGCCCGGCTATGACAAGGCGCGCGTGTACGGGCTCGAGGGCGACGCGCGGGCGTTCTGCCGCGCGATCTGCCAGTGGCTCGAGGAGAACGGCCGCTGGGGCTCCCCGCTCTACCTGGTGGGCGAGAGCTACGGCACCATGCGCAACTCCGTGCTCATGCGCTACCTGGGCGAGGCGGGCGTGCCCGTGGCGGGCGTGGTGATGATCTCGGCGCTGTTCGACTGGACGCAGAACCTGCCCGGCAACGATCTGTACTACGTCGGGATGATGCCCTCGTTCGCGGCGACGGCGCAGTACTTCGGCCTCGCCGGCCAGGGCGTGGACGAGGACGCGTGGTTCGACGAGGCCTGCGCCTTCGCGGGCGATGAGTTCGCCTCGGCGCTCCTGCAGGGCGACCGCATCGATCCGGAGCGCCAGCGCGCCGTGGCGCGGCGCCTCTCGGAGTTCATCGGGCTTCCCGAGGACTACCTGCTCGCGCGCAACTGCCGCGTGTCGCTCGAGGAGTTTCGCCGCGACCTCCTGGCCTGCGAGGGCAGGGTGTGCGGTCGGCTCGACATGCGCTTCGCCGGCACGCAGCTCCTGCCGCTCCAGAACGCCTCGTTCTACTTCGCCTGCGACGATCCGGCGAGCCACGCCATCGAGTCGGCGTGGTACGCGGCGTTCCGCGCCTTCCTGCACGACGAGGTGGGCTACCAGGGGCCGGCCGGCTACCGCCTGAGCGTGTGGGGCGAGATCGGCATCGGCTGGAACTGGGTGCACGACGAGCCCGGCGTGGACGAGACCACCGTGGCGGCGCCCAACGTGGCGCTCGACATCGCGGTGGCTCTGCGCCGCAGCCCCACCACCAAGCTCATGATCATGGGTGGGCGCTTCGACGCGGCCACGCCGTGGTGGAACGTCGAGCACACCATCGCCCAGCTCTACCTGCCCGCCGAGCTGCGCGATAAGATCTGGTTCCGCCGCTACGGCTGTGGCCACATGTGCTATGTGGACGAGCCCACGCTCGCGCGCATGACGGAGGACTTCGCGGCGTTCTACCGCGCGTAAGGGCGCCTCGGCGCCGGTCCCTGCGCCTCGGCGGACGCATGCGGCGGCAGGGCGCTCGCGGGGCCGGGAGCGCCCCGGCGCCGGCGCAGACGGGCCGGATAGCGGCAGGGTGCAACCTCCGCCTCCTGCGCCCGCGTCCTGCGGCGTGCCGCCCGGTCCCGCTCGGCGCGTTTGCGCTATGCTGTTCTCCGCACGTTCGCACCGCCGCCCGCCCCGCGCGGGCGGCTGATGACCCAGAAAGGATCGTCATGATCAAAGAGATCGTCAAGGACCGCGCGTTCCTCTCCCGCCCCGCCGAGCCCGCCAGCGCCGACGACGCGCCGGTGATGGAGGACTTGCGCGACACCCTCGCCTCGCTAGAGGACTGCGTGTGCCTCGCGGCCAACCAGATCGGCGTGGCCAAGGCCATCATCGCCTACGAGGACGGCGGTCGCATCCAGGTCATGCTCAATCCCAAGCTCAAGATGGGCGCCCAGCCCTACACGGCCCAGGAGGGGTGTCTTTCGCTCGAGGAGGTCAGCGAGGTGCGCCGCTTCAAGATGATCACGGTCACCTATCAGGTGCTCTCGGGCGGCAACCTGGTGAGCCGCACCAAGCGCCTCTCCGGCTGGACCGCCGAGATCGTCCAGCACGCGCTCGATCACGTGGCCGGCAAGCTGGTGTAGGCGGCTCGCCCCGGCCGGGGCGGACCGAAAAACGAGGAAGAAGGCTGATATGATCGAAACGAGCAGCGCCGCGCTCGCGCCCGAGGAGCGCGAGCAGGCCCAGGGCCTCGTCGATTTCATCGCGGCGTGCCCGAGCATGTTCCACACGGCGGCCGAGGCGCGCCGGCGTCTCGACGAGGCGGGCTTCACCTACCTGCCCGAGGGGGCGGCCTGGCGCGTGGCGCCGGGCACCCGTGCCTACACGGTGCGCAACAACTCCAGCGTCATCGCCTTCGCGGTGGGCGCCGGGGTTCCGGAGGGCGCCGAGGCGCTCGAGGGGGCGCCCGCCTCAGACGGCTTCCATTTCCAGCTCGCCGCCGCTCACGGCGACTCACCGACGTTCAAGCTCAAGGCCGTGGCCGATACCGAGGGTGCTGAGGGCACGCGCGTGCTCGACGTCGAGGCCTATGGCGGCATGATCGACTACACCTGGTTCGACCGGCCGCTCTCGGTTGCCGGCCGCGTCATGGTGCGCACGGCAGAGGGGGTCGAGAGCCGCCTCGTGGCGTCGGATGAGGATCTCGCCATCATCCCGAGTCTCGCCATCCACCTCGACCGCGCCATGAACGACGGCTTCGCGCCCAACCGCGCCCGCGACATCCGCCCGCTCGTCTCGGCCGGTGCGCTCGGCGAGGGCGCCTTCGAGGCCCGCATCGCCCGCGCCGCCGGCGTCGCGCCCGAGGATGTGCTCGCCCGCGATCTGTTCCTGGTCAACCGCCAGGAGGGCCGGGTGTGGGGCGCGGCGAGCGAGTTCGTCTCGAGCCCCAAGCTCGACGACCTCATGTGCGCCTACACCTCGCTCACCGCGTTTCTGGCGGCCGGCGCGCCCGAGGCTGAGCGCGTCAACGTCTGGTGCCTCTTCGACAACGAGGAGGTCGGCTCCAACACCAAGCAGGGCGCCATGTCCACCTTCCTGCCGGACACGCTCGGCCGCCTCGTCGCGGCCCAGGGGCTCGATCGCGAGGCGTACCGCCGCGCCCTCTCGCGCTCGATGCTCGTGAGCTGCGACAACGCCCATGCCGTGCACCCCAACCGCGCCGACAAGTACGATGCCGCGAACCGCTGCCGCATGAACGGGGGCATCGTCATCAAGGAGGCCGCCAACCAGCACTACTGCACCGACGCGTTCAGCCGCGCGGCCTTCATCGCTGTGCTGGAGCGTGCGGGCGTGCCCTATCAGACGTTCGCCAACCGCAGCGACATGGCGGGCGGCTCGACGCTCGGCAACCTCTCCAACATCCAGGCGAGCATGCATGCGGTGGACGTGGGCTGCGCGCAGCTGGCCATGCACTCCTCCTACGAGACCGCGGGCGCGCGCGACGTCGCCCTCGCCACGCAGGCGCTCCGGGCCTTCTTCGAGGCCGACTTGGCCATCGACGGAGCCGACGGCGTGCGCATCGCCTGATCCTCCCGTCCCGGCTCCGGTTGACGCGGCCGGGGGCGTTGCCATTGCCTGCTGGGTATAATGCGGGCCGAGAGATAGGAACCCTGCCGTCACTAGGAGGAGCTCATGGACAAGATGCCCGTAGAGGATGCCGCCGGCACCATCCGGATGCCGCGAGGGACGGACGCGCCGGCATCCGGCGTATCCGCTGCCGATATGCCCACCGGCGTTGAGCCTGCCGTCGCACCGTCAACCGCAGCTCCCTCCGCCGGCGCGCCTGCTGCCAGCGACGGGGACACCGCGGGCATGGCTGCCTGCCGCCCCGACCTCACGCGCGCGATGGGCACGCGGTCCATCCCCGTCAAGGCGACGCCCCTGGAGCCCGTCTCCGGGCGCGACGATGCGCTGGAGCGCCTCGAGCGGGGGCTGCGCCGAAGCCACATCGCCCTCGCCGTCCTGGGCGCGCTCTCGATCGCGCTGCTGGCGGCGGTGATCCTTCTGGCCTCCGGTGTGCTCGAAGGGCCGGTCAGCGCGCCGGTGCAGGGCGGGATGCAGATGGAGGGATCCGGTTCGGACGCCGGGCAAAATGGCGCCGACCCCTCTGATGAGGAGCCGTCGACGGGCGATGACGGGGATGCGACCGTCCCCGGCGACGCGGATGGAACCGAGGGCGAAACGGATGGCGGGGCAGACGCCGACGGGTTCGTCGCCGCCGACATCGTGGACATCGTGGGCGAGAAGTGGTCCAACGCGCTCAACATCCTCGACGCGCTCGGCGTGGACGAGGCCGACCTCGTGGTCATCACCGATGATGGCAACCGGGTCTTCGATCCGTCCAACTGGACGGTCACGCGCGTGGCCGATCTGGCGGGGGAGGGCTCGGTGGTGGTGTACCTGCGCCACGACACCGATCCCAACCCCCTCAACTGGCTGGAGGACCTGGTTCCTGAGACGCGCGGCGTCTAGCGCTTGCCGAACAGGCCGCCCAGGGCGCCCGCGATGCTGCCGAGTGGGGAGCCTCCCAGAAGGCCGCCCAGGCCCCCGAGGGCCGAGAGATCGATCTTGGTGAGGTCGATGCCGGAGAGGTCGATCTCGCCGGCGGCGAGCTTGTCCTGTACCGCCGCGACGATCTGCGTGAGCTGGCCGTCGCCGAGCGGCTGGCCGGTGATCGCCTCGATGGCGCCCTGGGGGTCCCGCAGGAGGTCGTTGATCTTATCGGGCGCCTCCTTGACGGCCTGCATCACGGTTTCGATGATGGCGGATGTATCCATGCGGTCCTCCTCGGGCGATCGGCTTCCGGTGCCGCCGGGCATGGGCGCCCGGCGGCACCCCGATTGTATCAGGCGTCCGGTCGGTCCGCCGAGGGGCTCCGCCCGCGGCGGCGCGCCGCGGGACGCTATCGCGGGGCGCTATAATGCCGTAACCGAGAAAGAGGGTTTGGCATGGCACAGCGATATGAACGGGTCTACGAGCCCGGCGCTCCGGTTCCCGAGGTCGCCCCGGGCGCGCCCACGGTGGGCGTGGTGCTCGAGGGCGGCGGCTTCCGCGGGATGTACACGGCCGGCGTGCTCGACGTCTGGATGGAGCACGGCCTCACGGCGACCCATACGGTGGGGGTCTCCGCGGGGGCGACGTTCGGATGCAACTTCAAGTCGCGCCAGATCGGCCGGACGATCCGCTACAACAAGCGCTTCTGCGGCAACCCCCGCTACGCGAGCTTCCGCAACATGCTGCGCGGGGACGATTTCTTCAGCAGGGATTTCGCCTACACCAAGCTGCCCTGGGAGTTGGACGTGTTCGACACCGAGACCTTCCAGGCGAATCCCATGCGCTTCACCGTGGTGGCCAACGACATCTTGACCGGCGAGGCCGTCTACCATGACCTGGTGACAGGCGGCGTCGAGGACGTCGAGTGGATCCGCGCCTCCGCGTCCATTCCGGCGCTCTCGCATCCCGTGCACCTCGAGGGGCGGGAGCTCTTGGACGGTGGCACGGCCGATTCCATCCCCTTCGAGTGGATGCTCGCGCAGGGCTACGATCGCTGCGTGGTGGTCTGCACCCAGGACGCGCGCTACCGCAAGGAGCCCAACAGCCTCATGCCGCTCCTGCGCGTGGTGCTGAGGCGCTACCCCAGGCTGGTGGAGCTTCTCGCCAACCGCCACGAGCGCTACAACGCCCAGCTCGACCGCCTGCATGAGGCCGAGCGCGCGGGCCGGGTGTTCACCCTGCGCCCGAGCGAGCCCATCCATCTGCCCACGGCGGTCAAGGATCCCGCGCTGCTGGAGGGCGTCTACGAGCTCGGCCGGCGCGACGCCGAGGATTCGCTCGAGACCCTGCGCGCGTACCTGGGCCCGTCTCCGTCGCGGTAGGATTTGCGAACGCGGGACGGTCGGCGCGGGGCGCATCCGACCTTTTTGTCCGCACGAGACGCTACCATATCTCGTATACGAAGCAGGTGCCGCATCCAGACGGACGGGAGGCGCGGGTATGAACGAGATCAAATGCCCCAAGTGCGGGACGGTGTTCGCGGTCGATGAGACGGGCTACGCCGATCTCGTCAAGCAGGTGCGCGACCAAGAGTTCGCGCGCGAGGTGAGCGAGCGCCAGCAGATGATGGCGCGCGAGAAGGATCAGGCGGTGGAGCTCGCCCGCCAGGAGGTCCAGGGCCGCTTGCAGCAGGAGACGGCTGCGCGCGACGCTCGCATCGCCGAGCTGGAGGCGCGCGTCGCTGCAGCGGGCAACGAGCAGAAGCTCGCGCGCGAGCAGGCCGCCGCGGAGGCCCGCGCCGCCGCGCAGAGCGAGGCCTCCGCCCAGCGCGAGCAGGCCCAGCAGCGCACGGCGGAGCTCGTGCGCGAGGTCGACCGCCTGAAGGCCGAGCTCGCCCGCCAGCAGGATGCCGCCGAGCTCGCCGGCGCCCAGACGCGCCAGCAGCTCGCCGCCGATCTCTCCGCGCGCGATGCGGAGATCTCCGCCCTAAAGGCGCAGCTCGATGCCGCCGCGAGCCAGCAGGCCATGGCGCTCGACAAGGCAGCCGCCGAGGCGAGCGAGCGCGCGGCGCAGGAGGCGGCCCGCTCGCGCGAGGAGGCCGAGCGCCAGCGCGCCGAGCTGCGGGAGCGTCTGCAGAAGGAGCTGGACGGCGCGCGGGCCGAGGCGGAGGACCTGCGCGCGCGGCTGCGCGAGCGGGAGTCGGCCGCCAAGCTGGAGCAGGCGCGGGCCCTCGCGGACGTGGAGCGCCAGCGTGACCGGGCTCTCGCCGAGCTGGCGCAGGAGCGCGCCGTGGCCGCCGCCCAGCGCGAGCAGGAGCAGGCGGCGCACGCCCTGGAGCTCGAGCAGGCCAAGAAGAGCTCCGAGGCGCTCATCCGCTACAAGGACGAGGAGATCGAGCGCCTGCGCGACATGAAGGCGCGTCTCTCCACCAAGATGGTGGGCGAGACGCTCGAGCAGCACTGCGAGACGGAGTTCAACCGCCTGCGCATGACGGCGTTCCCGCAGGCGTACTTCGAGAAGGACAACGACGCCTCCGGCGGCACCAAGGGCGACTACATCTTCCGAGAGACCGATGAAGCGGGCAACGAGGTCATCTCCATCATGTTCGAGATGAAGAACGAGAACGACGCCACCGCCTCCAAGCACAAGAACGAGGACTTCTTCAAGAAGCTCGATCACGACCGCGCGGCGAAGGGGTGCGAGTACGCGGTGCTCGTCTCGCTCCTGGAGCCGGAGAGTGAGCTCTACAACGCGGGCATCGTGGACGTGAGCTACCGCTATCCCAAGATGTACGTCATCCGCCCGCAGTTCTTCATCCCCATGATCACGCTTTTGCGCAACGCCGCGATGAACGCGCTGGCCTACAAGCAGGAGCTCGCGCTCATGCGCCAGCAGAACGTCGACGTGACCAACTTCGAGGCCAAGCTTGAGGACTTCCAGGGGAAGTTCGCGCGCAACTACCGCATCGCCAGCGACCGGTTTGCCACCGCCATCGACGAGATCGACAAGACCATCACCCACCTGCAGAAGGTGAAGGAGAACCTCATCTCCTCGGAGAACAACCTGCGCTTGGCCAACGACAAGGCGCAGGATCTCACCATCCGGCGCCTCACGCGCGGCAATCCCACCATGAAGGCGGCCTTCGACGAGGCGCGCCGCGCTGCCCGCGATGACGCCGCAAAGGACGCGTAGGGCAGCGGGTTTCACGGCCGTCACAGCGAGGCATGCCCCTATACTGTTAGGAGCTACCGGCAAACGGATGAGGGGAGCTTGCATGGGGGGCTTTTTCGGGGCGGTGTCCGAGCGCGACGTGGTGCTGGATGTCTTCTTCGGCGTCGATTACCACTCGCATCTGGGCACGCGCCGCGCGGGCATGGTGTTCTGCGATGGGACGGGCGGCTTCAACAAGGAGATCCATTCCATCGAGAACACGCCGTTCCGCTCGCGGTTCGACAAGGATATCGAGCGGTTCCACGGGACGAGCGGCATAGGCTGCATCTCCGATACCGATCCCCAGCCGCTTCTGGTGCGCTCGCATCTGGGCACGTTCGCCCTCACCACGGTGGGCGCCATCAACAACGCCGAGGAGCTGATCGAGCGCTACCTCTCCGACGGCCATACGCAGTTCATGGCCATGAGCTCGGGCGCGGTCAACCACACCGAGCTGGTGGCTGCCCTCATCAACCAGAAGGACGATCTGGTGGAGGGCATCGTCTTCGCGCAGAAGGTGGTCACCGGCTCGCTCACACTGCTCGTCATGACCGAGGACGGCGTGGTGTTCGCCGCGCGCGACCGCATGGGGCGCCTTCCCGTGCTCATCGGCCGCGACGTCGAGGGCGCGGGCTGGTGCATCTCGCTCGAGTCGTTCGTCTACCACAAGCTGGGCTACGAGGACGCCTACGAGCTCGGTCCCGGCGAGGTGGTGCGCATCGCGCCCGAGGGCTTTGAGACGGTGGTGGCGCCGGGCGACAAGATGAAGATCTGCGCGTTCCTCTGGGTGTACTACGGCTATCCCAACTCCAACTACGAGGGCGTGAACGTCGAGGTCATGCGCTACCGCAACGGCCACATCATGGCGCGCGACGAGGCCATGGCCGGGACGCTGCCCGAGGTAGACTACGTGGCCGGCGTGCCCGATTCGGGCCTGCCGCACGCCATCGGCTACGCCAACGAGTGCGGCGCCACCTTCGCGCGGCCCTTCATCAAGTACACGCCCACCTGGTCGCGCTCGTTCATGCCCTCCAACCAGGCGGTGCGCGACCGCATCGCCGAGATGAAGCAGATCCCCGTGCCCGAGCTCATCCGCGACAAGCGGCTGCTTCTGGTGGACGATTCCATCGTGCGCGGCACGCAGCTGGGCAACACCGTGGACTTCCTCTACCAGACGGGTGCGGCCGAGGTGCACATGCGCTCCGCCTGCCCGCCCATCATGTTCAGCTGCCCGTACCTCAGCTTCTCGCGCGGCAAGTCCGATATGGACCTCATCGCCCGGCGCGTGGTGGACGAGCTGGAGGGGCCGGCGGGCGCCGAGCACCTGGACGAGTACGCCGACAGCTCGACCGAGCGCGGCAAGTGCATGCTCAAGCGCATCTGCGATCAGCTCGGCTTCGACAGCCTGGGCTACCAGAGCCTGCCCGGCATGCTCGAGGCCATCGGCATCGACCCGGCGAACGTCTGCACCTACTGCTGGAACGGCAAGGAGTAGCCGTCTGCCCGCCATGCCGCAGCGGGCGGCCGTCGCGTGCCGGCCATCGCGCTGCGGCAGACGATGAGCCGCCCTTGCCCGAGGACGAACTCCCGAGGGCAAACGAGCCGGACGCCTGCAGACGTCCGGCTCGCGAAGGGGGAGGCGTGTCAGGGGCGCCGCTTCGATCATCATCGGGGTGGCGCCCCTTGTTTTCATTCTCAGGCCATCATCTCGACCGTGCGGGTGGCGCAGGCGGGGCCCTGTGCCGTCCAGGTGATGGTGTGGAAGTGCTCGGGCTCGTCGATATCGGTGGTGTAGCCGTCGTCATCGTAGAGCTCGTAGCTCAGCTCGTCGGCGCCGGCGGGGTTCGCCCACAGGTACAGGTGGCTGAAGTTCATGTCGCGCGTGGTCTGCGCGGGGCGCGCCAGCGGCACCAGATGTCCCGGGCGGATGAAGAGGATCATCTCGTCCAGCGCCACGTCGACGTAGTGGTCGCCAGCGGCGAGGTCGACCACGTCGTAGTCGTCGAGCGCGCGGTAGCGGATCATGCGCATCGGCTCAGGTAGGTAGACGTTGCGGCCGCGGGCGTTGCGCTCGCATACCGGCGCGATCATGATCGACTCGCCCACCATCAGCTGGTCCTCGATGCGCGCGGCGCGCGCGTCGTCAGCGTAGACGAACGAGAGCGGCTTGAAGTACAGGTCGTCGGCGAGCACCGCCTTCACGAACTCGCTGTAGAGATACGGCACGAGCGCATAGCGCAGCTCCACGATGCGACGCAGGGTGTCGGTGTGCTTGAAGGTGTCCAGCTCCTGGGCACGGCGGCTCTGCGAGTGGTTGCGCATGAGCGGCGGGAAGATGGCGAACTGCAGCCAGCGGGTCATGAGCTCCTCGTTGGTATCCGAGCCGAACCCGCCGATGCGTGCAGGGGTTCTTCGACAAGATCACCCCGGCTGTGGGGAAGATCGCGGGCAACCGCTTCCTCATGGGTCTGTCCGAGGGCTTGATGGGCACGCTGCCCGTGACGGTGGTGGGCTCGTTCTCGCTGCTGCTCGCGGTGGTGCCGCTGGGCCCGGTCACGGAGTTCTTCCAGTCGAGCGGGCTGGCCGCCGTGTTCACCATGGGCAACACCATGACCATGGGGCTGCTCGCCGTGTACATGACGGTGCTCATCGCGCGCAGCATGACCACCAAGTACCTGGAGGGCGACAATGGCATCACCACCGCTATCATGGCGTTCATGTGCTTCATGATGATTACCCCGCTGGGGACCGGCGCCGATGAGAGCGTGATGATCCCCACCACGTGGCTCGGATCGTCGGGCGCGTTCAGCGCGATCATCGTCGCCTGCGTGTGCACCGCCGTGTACGTGTACTGCCGCAAGCACAATCTCACGATCGAGATGCCCGAGGGCGTGCCGCCCATGGTCTCCAACGTGTTCGCCGGCTTCATCCCGTTCGTCATCTGCGCCGTGCTGTTCCTGGGCGTCAACTACGTCTTCTCGCTCACGGCCATCGGGTGCATGCACCAGGCGGTCTACACCCTGCTCCAGATCCCGCTCACGCAGCTGGGCGGCAACATCTGGACCGTGCTCATCGTCGTGTTCCTCATGCAGCTGCTGTGGTTCTTCGGCATCCATGGCCAGAACGTCATCAACCCGTTCGTCTCGCCCGTGTGGCTCGCCATGGATGCGGCGAACCTCGCCGCCTACGGCGCCGGCCAGGAGCTGCCCAACATCGTGGGCAACGCGTTCGTGAGCATCTTCTACTTCGGCGGCTGCCAGATCGCGCTGTGCATCATCATGCTGTTCCTGTGCAAGTCCCAGCAGATGAAGGCGTTCGGCAAGCTGGGCATCGTGCCGGCCATCTTCGGCATCGGCGAGCCGCTCAACTTCGGCATGCCGCTCATGCTCAACTTCAAGTTCATCGTCCCGTTCCTGTTCAACGGCGTGGTGGCCCTGGGCGTGGCGTACCTGGCCATCTGGCTGGGCCTGGCCCCGCATCCCAACGGCGTGGCCTATATCTTCGGCCTGCCGTTCGGCGTGATGGCGTTCATGGAGGGCGGCATCCCGTATGTGATCCTCACCATCGTCACCAACATCGTCATCCCGTTCTTCCTCTGGCTGCCCTTCGTGAAGCGCGCCGACAAGGAGGCCTACGAGCAGGAGCAGGCCGCAGCCGCCGCCATCGAGGCGTAAGGGCTGGCGCTCGACGCGCGCCCGCTCTGCGGGCTGCGGGCTGGGTGGACAGTTGGGCTGCATATTGCGGGACTGCATATGGCGGGGCCGCGGAATCGGTGGGATTCCGCGGCCCCGTTTCCGTTTGGTGGACGGTTCAAAATTGAACTTGTTGTTCGGGGCAGCACGGACTATACTGCAACAAATTGAACTTTCACGCATTGAGTTCAAAGTTCAATTTTGACGGATGATCTCATCCGTTCCGTTGCCGCATCGACGAGGGGAGTGCCGTGGAGCGCCATGCGGAACACGATCGGTTCGCCGAGCGCCTCGCGCGCGCCATGGCGGCCTCCGGCATGAAGCAGGCCGGGCTCGTCCGCGCGGCCGCCGTGCGGGGCGAGAAGCTCGGCAAGAGCCAGGTGAGCCAGTACGTGAGCGGCAAGACCCTGCCGCGTCCGCGGGTGATGCGCCTGCTCGCCGAGCTGCTCGAGGTCGACGAGGGATGGCTCGCCACGGGCGAGGCGCCCCGGAGTGCCCACGCGGTCGCCTCTTTCGGGGCGGATGCCCCGGCGCCCGATGCACCTGTGGCCGCCTCCGCTTCCGCCGGGCTGACTGCTGCGGCGCGAGCCGCCGTGCGGCCTGAGACCGCTTCCCGCGCCGCCGTTTCCGCCTCCGGCGCCCCGGGATCGCCCGCATCGGGCGATCGCCCGGCTGCCACGGATCCCGGCGCCTCCGGCGCCCGCGCCGCGCACCCGACCCCCTCCACCACGCAAAGGAGCACCCCCATGCGCACCTTCACCAAATCCACCAAGCTCGACAACGTCCTTTACGATGTCCGCGGCCCCGTGGCCGACGAGGCGGCCCGCATGGAGGACGAGGGCCTGCGCATCTTGAAGCTCAACATCGGCAACCCGGCCCCCTTCGGGTTCCGCACGCCTGACGAGGTCGTGACCGACATGCGCCAGCAGCTGCCCGACTGCGAGGGATACTCCGACTCGCGCGGCCTGTTCTCCGCGCGCAAGGCCATCATGCAGTATTCGCAGATCAAAGGCCTGCCCAACGTATCCATGGACGGTATCTACACGGGCAACGGCGTTTCGGAGCTCATCCAGCTGTGCATGAACGCGCTGCTCGACACCGGCGACGAGATCCTCATCCCGAGTCCCGACTACCCGCTGTGGACGGCTTGCGCCACGCTCGCCGGCGGCACGCCCGTGCACTACGTCTGCGACGAGGAGGCCGAGTGGAACCCCGACCTCGCCGACATCGAGTCCAAGATCACCCCGGCGACCAAGGCCATCGTCATCATCAACCCCAACAACCCCACCGGCGCCGTCTACCCGCGCGAGGTGCTGGAGCAGATCGTCGAGATCGCCCGGCGCCACCAGCTCATGATCTTCTCCGATGAGATCTACGACCGCCTGTGCATGGACGGCATCAAGCACATCTCGATCGCCTCGCTCGCGCCCGACCTGCCTTGCGTGACGTTCTCGGGCCTCTCCAAGAGCCACATGATCGCGGGCTACCGCATCGGCTGGATGGTGCTCTCGGGCAACAAGCGCTGCATGAGGGACTTCATCTACGGCATCAACATGCTCTCCAACATGCGCCTGTGCTCCAACGTGCCGGCGCAGTCCATCGTGCAGACGGCGCTCGGCGGCTACCAGAGCGTGGAGCGCTACGTTGAGCCGGGCGGGCGCATCTACGAGCAGCGCGAGTTCGTCTACAAGGCGCTCAACGAGATCCCGGGCATCAGCGCGGTCAAGCCCAAGGCGGCGTTCTACATCTTCCCCAAGATGGACGTCGAGCGGTTCAACATCACCGACGACGAGCAGTTCGCCCTCGACCTCCTGCACGAGAAGCGCATCCTCATCACGCGCGGCGGCGGCTTCAACTGGGGCAAGCCCGACCACTTCCGCATCGTGTACCTGCCGCGCATGGAGGTCCTGCACGAGGCGCTCACCGATCTGGCCGACTTCTTCGCGCACTACCGCCAAGGCTAACAGGGCATCTCACGCGTTTTCACCACAATTGAAACGGGTTTTGCAAAGTAGACGTGAGAAGCTTGAAGCTTCTACCAGCGCTTTTGCAAACCACGTATTGCCGATTCCTCGAGGAGTCCTTTTTCAATTGTGGTGAAAACGATTCCAGGATGACGGGGCGCCTCCTGCGGCGCGGGTTGCCCGTGTCGAGGTGGCGCCCGCGATCCCAGTTGGGGGCGGCGGATCCTGACCGCTCCCCGTTTCCTCTCAGCGACTCGCTGCCCGTCTCCCTTTCGCGTCTCGGCGTTGCGCTACTATGGCAGCAGGAGGAAGAAACGGGGTGGTTGCATGTTCTGTCCCCAGTGCGGTCGGCAGGTCGAGGACGGCGCCGCGTTCTGCGGCGGCTGCGGTCATGCGTTCACGTCAGCGGGTGCGGCGTCCGGCACGGTAGGCAGGGTACCGGCGAGAGCGATGTCCGGCGGCGCATCCGGCGCGTCGTCTGCAGGGTTGACTTCCAGCGCATCCGGTGGGTCGCCTGTGGAGGCGGCGTCCGGCGCATCCGGCGCGTCGCCGGCCGCCCCGCTGCGCACCGCGCGCGCCGATGCGGCGCCGCGGGTGCTGGCAGGGTGCGCGGGCGCGCTGCTCGCCGCCGGCGCCGTCGCCACGTTGGTCCAGGCGTTCGGGACGTATGGCTCCTTCAAGACAGACATCGCGCTGCTCGCCGCCCCGGCCGTCGCGCTCGGCGGAGCAGCGTTCTACGTGATCGGCCTCGTGCTCGCGGGATTGGAGGCGCTCGGTGCCGTGGGCGCCCTGCGCCTCGCGACGCGGAAGGGGAGCGCGGGAGCGCATCCGGTGCGCGGCGCGCTGGCACCCGCCTGCATCGCCCTGATCATCGCGGGGGCTGTGCTCGCCGGGCATCTGGTTCTCGGCGCGGCCGACGGCTCGGGAGACGCCCTGGCGGCGCTCGCCGGCGTCCTCGGCGCCTACGGGGGATGGCTGTGGTGGGGGCTCCTCATCCTGGCGGCGGCCCTCGTCCTGCTCGTCGCGGCCCTGATGCGCCGCCGAGCGACGCGACGCGTGACGGAAGCGGGTGGTAACCATGCGTAAGTGCAGGAACTGCGGCGCCCCGCTGGAAAAGGGCGCCAAGCATTGCGGAAGCTGCGGTGCCCCGGTGCGCCGGCGCCGCTGGCCGATCGTGGTCGCCCTGCTCGCTGCCGTTGCGGTCGCCGCGGCGATAGTGGTCGTGGTCCTTTGGAACCTCGGCGTCATCGGCGGCGCCGCCGCTCCGGGCGGGGCATCTGGCGGCGACCCGGGCGGCGGGGACGGCGCCACGGCGGTGGCAGGCGTGACGGACGGGACGTTCGTCCAGTTCAATGCGGGCTTCACCGATGAGAAGATCGATTCGGAGGAGGCTGCCCGCACCGTGGCGGCCGACATCGCCACCTCGCTCGGCCTTGCCGGCGCCGACGATCTGGGCGCCTGCCAGACCGAGGAAGACGATGGCGTCACCTTCTACCGCTTCGGCCAGCTCTATGAGGGCATCCCCGTCTACGGGCGCAGCGTCGCGGTGGGCGCCGGCTCGGACGGAGGCGCGGCGGGCGCCACGAGCAACCTCGCCGCGATCGAGGGCGTGGACACCGATCCCGCCATCGGCCAGGATGAGGCTGCCGAGATCATGACCCGCGCCGGCGTGTGGACGCTTTCGGGCTCGCCCCAGCTGTGCGTCTACTCGTTGAATACCGCGCCGACTCTCGCATGGCACTGCGACGCCTATGCAGCCGATGACGCGCAGCGCGTCTTCATCGATGGCCAGACGGGGGAGGTCGTTGCAAGTCTTGACCTGAGATACTTCGAAACCATATCGGGAGAGGACGCCACGGGTTCCGACGTTGACGTGGAGGTCCAGCCGTCGGGCGAGGAAACGTACCGCTTGCGCGACGAGGAGTTCAATATCTACGGGTACGATGCCGACCGCGCGGAGCCCTCGTTCGAATATACGGCGGGTACCGACGAGAACGGACGTGATTACAGCTTCACGCGACAGGGCGATTTGATCTATTTCACCGGGGACGACGGCACGGTTTACCAAGACAGATCGATCGAAGGCAATTTCTTCCAGCTTATCGATCAGGCTGGGGAGACTGTGGCGGAGCGGGCGCGCCTGAGTGCCATCACGCCCGTCGCTGAGGGCGATGGGGGAGGCTTGGCTCTTGCGACGGGGAAGGAAGACGAGCTCTTCCGCGGAGGCTTGCAGCAAGCCACCACCTACTACGCTTGGATTCAAGACGATCTTGCCTTCTACCACGACGTGCTGGGCCGTCAGGGATTCGACAACTTGGGGTCGCAGGTTCACGTGGTGGGCAACGCCACTATCACGAGCGAGGGAGGGGACAATTCGAACAATGCCTATTCGGTGACGCCTATGGGGCATGCGACCATGCTGGTGGTCGGCCACAAGTTGAGCGATGTGGACAAGGCTACCGTCATGCACGAGCTCACGCATTCGGTGGAGAGCAGCATGAGCGGCATGGCATATGAAGGCGAATCCGGCGCCCTCATGGAGGCGACCTCGGACGTCATGGGGTCGATCGCGGAAGACTACTTTGATAACGGCCTGCTCGACGGGAGTGGCGATTGGGAGATCGCGCAGTTCCGAAACGTGGCGGACCCTTCCGACAGCTGGGGTCAGGTGTATCCGGAGCGGGTGGGCGATGAGGCCTGGGGCGATCCGACGGATCGCGGCGAAAACGATGACAACGGGCACGTGCACAACAACTCAACGGTCGTCTCCCATGCGTTCTACCGCATGTGCGAGGACGACGCGCTCGACGGCGAGGCGCTGACCACCGAGCAGCTGGCGCACCTGGTGTACCTCTCGTTCATGCAGGCGCCCGCCAACTGCACGTTCGCGCAGTACCGCGCCATCGTCGAGAACGCAGCGGCCATCCTCGTGGATGAGGGGCGCATGACCGAGGAGCAGGCGGCGCGCGTCTCCGCGGCGTTCGAGGCGGCGGGCATCGGCGCGCTCAGCGGGTTCTCTGCCGTCTCCCGCGATGCGGCTCTGCAGGTGTATGACATCAACGACGAGCCCTACGGCACCTACAGCGTCACCGGCTCGCGAACGAGCGCGGACATCTTCGGGTTCGAGTTCGACCTCACGGTTCAGGACGAGGATGCGCCGGAGACATGGAGCCTCTCCTCGAAGGGCACCGATCCCCTGCCCATGGAGATTCCCGGCTACGGCTTGTATCGTCTCTCGATCGAGGACGAGGGGGCCGATGCGACTGCGTTCACCGCCTACGTGCTCGCGATGCCCTTCGGAGCCGATACCTACGAGGCCCATACGTCCTTCGGTCGCTCCGAGAAGATGGCCGCGGGCGCTCAGACGCTGCCGGGCACGCGCGACGTCGCGCTCGTGCTCGACGTCTCGAGCAGCATGTCGGGCGAGCCGATCGACCAGCTCAAGGAGGCGGCCGATCGCTTCGTGGACGTGGCGATCGAGGGCGAGGCGCGCGCGGGCGTGATCACCTATGCGGACGACGCCGAGGTGGTCCAGCAGCTCAGCGAGAGCGACGGCCTCCTCTCCGCGCAGATCGCGGAGATCGAGGCGAACGGCAACACCAACATCGACGCGGGACTCACCACGGCCTCCTCGATGATGGCGACGAGCACGGCGGCGCGCAAGATCGTGGTGCTCATGTCCGACGGCGAGCCCAACCGCGGGCGCACGGGCGATGAGCTGGTGGCGTACGCGGACGAGCTCAAGCAGCAGGACTTCCTCATCTACGCGGTGGGCATCGGCTCCGATGCCGCGGGCAACGAGCTTCTGTCGCGCATCGCCAGCGAGGGCTGCTACTACGAGTTGGCGGGCGCCGGCGAGCTGGAGGGCTTCTTCGCCGACATCGCCAACGAGATCAACGGAGTGCGCCAGACCTACCACCGCATCGCCTGCCCGGTGGACGTGACGGTGACCTATGAGGGCGAGACGCTCTCCTCGGCCGAGGCGACGCGCAACACCCGCACGAGCTTCGGCACCATCACGTTCGAGGACGAACTGGATGAGAACGGCAACGTGGTGGAGGAGGACGGCATCAAGGTGCTGCGCCTGAAGGAGGGCCCCGCCTACGAGATCCAGCTCACCGGCACGGGCGAGGGCACCATGGCCTACACCGCGGGCTTCCTGGACGAGACGGGCGTCTACACCGATTTCCGCTCGTTCGACGGCGTTGAGGTCACGGCGCGCACCCGCATGGCGACGACGGGCGAGGTGTCGGACGCCACCCGCCTCGAGATCGACTACGACGGCGACGGTCGCATCGACCGCGCGCTCGAGGCGGGTGCCGGCGAGACGGCGCACGAGGTGGACAACGGCGTGTTCGCCGACATCGCCGTGGGGGCGTGCTTCGGCCTCACCGTCCTCGGCGCGGGCGGCGCCATCGCGCTGCGTCGACGTTCGCGCCGGCGCCGGCAAGCCGTGTCCGATTAGGTGCGGGCGGCTCGGCCGCCTGCGCCCCGGCGCGCGGAGGGCCCGAAGGACGTGTTCGGACCCCTTTACCAACTCCTGACCTGCGCCTCACAAAGGGTTGCATCGCACCGGGTACCTTGACGGGTATCCGGTGCGTTCGGTTGGCCGGCGGCAACGTGAGGCAGGGTGATCGGTATGAGCGGACAGGGTGCGGAGCGACGCGGCGTTTGCGATGCCGAGCGGGAGAGCGAGTTCACAGGTCTCAAGGGTACGCTCCTGCGCTATGCGGGGTGCACCTACATGGTGGTGCTGCTGGGCCAGCTCGTCGAGATGCTTTCGCAGGCATGGTGGTGCCCCGAGGCGCTGGCGCCCGTCCTCGCGGCGGCGTCCGCAGCGATGTTCCCCCTGGCGTTCGCGGTGTATCCGGTGGTCGTCGGAATCCGCCGCGCGCTGTCGAGGCTCCAGACGACGTAGGGCAGCGTCCATAGACAAAGGATCCATTTCCGTGCGCCTTTCGTGTGCGATGAGGTTTTGGACGGGGTTTTCGCACGTAGCGCCTACACTGGTGTGCGCACGATGCGCTGATGGCGCATCCGTGCACCGTCGGAAGACGGTTTTGAAGGGCCGGAAGGCCGATAGGGGCGCGATGGCCGCGCCGAGTTGGCGCCGGAAGGCGCGAAAGGATGGGACCCATGTCCGAGATTGAAGAGACGAACGACGAGATCATGAACGAGATGACCGAGACCGTGGCCGAGGAGGTCGTCGAGGACGCCGCCCCCGCGGCCGACGAGACCGCTCCCGCTGCCGACGAGACCGGGTCCGCGGATGCCGAGGCTTCCGAGGAGGGCGCCGAGCGCGAGATCCCCGAGGATCTGGACGCCCAGCTGCTCGACAAGCTCAACCGCGCCGCGCGCCTGATGCGCAACCGCCGCAGCCAGATGGAGCAGGAGGCTGAGATCGACCGCGAGCGCAACGAGAACCTCATGCGCGCCCTCAAGCTCCTGGAGCTCAAGCCCCGCATGGAGCAGAAGGAGATGTCCGAGCTCATGGGCATGCGCCTGCGCGAGCTCAACGGCATCCTGGCCGAGGCCGAGAAGCACGACATCGTGGGCCGCATCGAGCCCGAGGACGAGGACATGCGCCACGTGGTGGTGTTCGCTAGCGAGGACGCCATGGAGCTCGCCCAGGCCCAGAGCAAGAAGCGCAAGAAGTACATCCCGCAGCTCTCGGCCGACAACGCCCTCGAGCTGCTCTCTCTGCTGGACAACGTGATCGATCCGCTCGTGGCCATGGGCCTCGACGAGGACCGCGGTCCGCGCGGCGGCCGTGACGATCGCGGCCCGCGCGGCGGTGACCGTGGCGGCCGTGGCGGCGACCGTGGCGGGCGTGGCGGCTTCGGCGATCGGGGCGGCCGTGGTGATCGCGGTGGCTTCGGCGGCGGCCGTGGTGGCGACCGCGGCGGTTCGCGCGGCGGCTTCGGCGGCCGTGGTGGCGACCGCGGCAACCGTGGCGGCTTCGGCGGCAACCGCGGGGGCTTCGGCGACCGCGGCGGTTCGCGCGGCGGTTTCGGTGGCCGCGGCAACGACCGTGGCGGCTTCGGTGGCAACCGCGGTGGCTTCCGCGGCTAGGCTGCACACCCAGCCAGCTATCTTTCCAGCGTGCCGCGGGGCTTCGTATCGAACGTGTGCCGCGTTCGGACGCAGGCGCGGTAACCGCTAGGTGACTTTCGAAGGGCCTGTTCCGGGAGCTTTACCCGGACAGGCCCTTCGTTCGTGTCTGCATCGCAGGTCAAACGACATGGGAAAGCCTCCCATCTCTCTGACTTCATCTCCATGTCCAAGAAGCGGGAGGCAGTTCATGAGGCGGTTCACGCGCGATGCGGGGCACCATCTTGCCTTGGCGTTGCGCGGCTCACTCGCCGCCGAAGATCTCCATGATGTCGGAGAGCGCAGAGAGCGGGCTCTCCTTCTTCTTCTTGCGGGTACCGCGCAGGCCGGCGTCCTGCATGCGGGCGCGCTCGCGATGATCGCGATCGTTCTCATGGGCATGGTGCGGCTCGTCATCGTAGGAATCGCGCGCCCAGCGGGCGCGGTCGATGATCTTGTCGAGCTCGCCGCGATCGAGCCAGATGCCCCGGCATTCGGGGCAGTAGTCGATCTCGACGCCGTTCTTCTCGCTCATCAGCAGGGTGACGTCCTTGCAAACCGGGCATTTCATGGTGGTCGCTCCTTCACGGGGTCGGCTACGTGGTTGCAGGTATTCCCAGCTCGCCGTCGGTCTATGCGCGCCTCGGCGAACGGGCGGATATGGGGCGGGAGCGGGTATCATCGCGGAAAGACCGTGAGGGGCTGCAGCGGCTCCGCGCCGCTTCCCCCTTGCCCCATCACCGTGAAAAGGAGGCCGCATGCGCGCATTCATCGCCCTCGAGTTGCCCGACGATCTACGCGACGAGGTCGCGTGTCTCGCCCGCGGCCTTGCGCGCTCGGTGGAGGGCCGCTTCGTCCCCTTCGAAAACTACCATCTCACCTTGGCGTTTCTGGGAGATGTCGACGAGGCGCACGCGCGCGGTGCGCTGGCGGCGCTGGATGAGGCGGCGGTGCGCTGCGCTGCTCCCACGCTGGATCCGATGGGCCTGGGCACGTTCGGCCGGACGCGCTCAACGACGCTGTTCTTGGATATCCGTCCCTCCGAGCCCCTCGCCGAGCTCGCCCGCGCGGTTCGCGCGGGGCTGGATGAGCGCGGCATCGGCTACGATCCAAAGCCGTTCCGACCGCACATCACCTTGGCGCGCCGCGTCCGCATCCCGCACGGCGCCTTGCCGGCGCTCGTCTTCCCCGCGCCCGTCCGCGCGACGCGCGCCACCCTCTTCAAGAGCACCCTCACCCCCGAAGGCGCCCTCTACAAGCCCCTCTACACCGTCGAGCTGGGCATCGCACGCTAGCAGCTGATCCTCTATGGAGGGCCTGCGATCGATCGCTGCGTTCAGCGCGGCTTATAGATGAATGAGCGTCCAGGTCCCTGCTGTAGATGGGTTTTGCTGCGCAGAGTATAGAGGGGCTCCGTGTGGCTGATTTGGTTGGTTTTGATGCACGTTGTCGTATCCTGGAAAGAGGGTTTTGCTTGAGAGGATATGGACATGGGCAACCAGGGTGCTGATGCGGCGCAGCAAGCATTCATGAAGGGCTTGAGAACGTCATTTGTCGATGCGGCGCAGGAAAGCGAGGACGGTTCCCGAGCTTCCCTGATAGCCAATTCGATAGAGACGGGGGAGAATCTGCTCGCGGTCTTTCGACGCCAGTTCGCCCGGTGCTCGTCATTCGATTTTTGCGTCGCATTTATTGCAGAAAGCGGTCTATCATGCCTGGTTCAAATTCTGGCCGAGGCGAAACGGGCGGGTATCAAGGGCAGGATTCTCACATCGACCTATTTGAATTTCAATAGTCCCGCATCCTTCCGGAAGCTGATGGAATACGACAACATCGACGTTCACGTATACCAAGGCAACCTACATGCGAAGGGTTACTTGTTCCGTGATTCTGATACCAGCACGGTGATCATAGGCAGCTCGAATCTAACGCAGATGGCGCTCACCTGTAACAAGGAGTGGAACGTCCTGTTTCGCTCCTATGAGCGCGGTGAGGTCTTGCGGTTGATCGAGCAGGAGTTTGATGCGCTTTGGAGGGGCGATCAGACGGTCGCGCTATCTGAAGGATGGGTTAAGCAGTACGAGAGCTACTGGATTGCGGGGAATAAAACGAGTTCCGTCCGCGCCGCCTTTCATTCGATCGCAGAGCCTGCAGACGCGATGTCGGACGGTCTGAAGGGCACGCTGCGTCCCAACAAGATGCAGGAGCAGGCTCTTGAAGCGTTGGCGGTGCTTCATCGCCGAAAGGAGCCTCGCGCGTTGCTCGTGTCCGCGACGGGAACGGGGAAGACCTATCTCTCAGCGTTCGACGTGCTGAGGGAGCGACCGGGCCGCGTATTGTTTCTCGCTCATCGCAGGCGAATACTGCGGGCATCGCTTGAAAGCTATAAGAGGCTGCTGGGCGGAATATATACGTTTGGAATGTACGCTCCAGAGTCTGATGGGACATCGGCGACATGTTTGTTCGCAATGTGCTCAACCATCGTGAGGTATCTGGACAGGATAGATCCGAATACGTTTGACTACATAGTGGTGGACGAGGCGCATCGGACGGGCTCGGAAAGCTACCAGAGAATCCTGTCTCATTTCAAGCCATCGTTCTGCTTGGGGATGACGGCGACGCCGAATCGTACGGACGGATACGATGTCTTCGCGCTATTCAACCATGTGATCGCCTATCAGATCACGCTGCAGGATGCGCTGGCAAACGACATGCTCGTGCCCTTCCATTATTATGGGATCGCCGATCTTTCGATAGATTATCAGGAAGAGAACGACATCTCACTCTTTTCAAAGCTGGTGTCATCGGAACGCGTTCGGCATATCATTCAAAAAATCGAAGAGTATACCGTCGACAAGCGAAGGCGGAAAGGGCTCATTTTCTGCAACAGGAACGATGAGGCTGCCGCCCTATCAGAGCGATTCAATGCACTGGGTTATCGAACGCTTGCATTGAGCGGGGCAAACTCTGATTTCGAGCGCGATGAGGGGATTCGTCGTCTTGAACAAGGGGAGCTTGAATACATTTTTACCGTCGACATCTTTAACGAGGGCATCGATATCCCATCGGTCAACCAGATCATCATGCTGAGGAAAACCGAATCCGCGATCGTATTCGTCCAACAACTCGGACGCGGATTGCGGAAGGACCCTGGGAAAGACTACACGCTCGTGCTCGATTTCATCGGGAACTACCAAAAGAATTATTTCGTTCCCATCGCACTTTCAGGGGACAAGACGTACAACAAGGATACGCTCCGGACGATCGTGAAAGAAGGAAGCTCGGTGATCCCCGGTGCATCGACCGTGAGTTTTGAGCGCATCGCCGAAGCCCGCATTTACCGTGCGATCGATGGTGGGGATTTCCAGGCAACGAGGTTTCTCAAGGAGGAGTACGGCCGTCTGCGCCAGATGCTGGGGCGAATTCCTGCGTTGATGGATTTTGATCGGAACAAAGCGATCGACCCCCTTCTCTATTTCAAGAAATATGGGTCATATCATGCGTTTCTATCTAAGTATGAGAAGGAATACCATACGGTCTTCTCCGATTCGGAGTGCGGGGTTCTCAAATTCCTGTCCCAGAAGCTTGCAAACGGCAAGCGGTTTGAAGATCTTTTCGTACTCAAGGAGCTCATAGCGCATCCTCATGAAGGTGTGGACGAGATGATTTCGAATGCGCGTCGAAAGCATGGTGTTGTTACGCATGCGACGGTTATCTCGTCTGTAGTCAACGTCTTGCATGGGGATTTCGATGCTCGCAAAGACTTCGTCCCCTTGATTATCAAAGATGAGTATGGCTGCCGCTTGACCAAGCAGTTTTCTTCCATGTTGGAGAACCAGAAATTCAAGCGTCAGATTTTGGAGCTGCTTGACTTCGGGATTTCTCGATATGAAGAGCGTTATGAAGGCCGGTATAAGGACACCGGGTTCGTGCTGAATGCGAAATATACCTACGAAGAGGCGTGCCGCCTGCTGGGATGGCGCAGGAACGTCAATGGGCAGAATATCGGCGGATATAAATACGATGCGGAGACGAAAACCTTTCCCGTATTTATCAACTACGACAAAGATTCTTGCATTAGCGATTCGATCAGGTACGAGGATCGCTTCGTTTCGGATAAAGAGCTCATAGCGATCTCAAAGCAGCCGCGTGATCTGTCTTCCCCTGAGATCCAGAGGCTCCAGAATTGGCCTCACAACGGCATGCGAACATATCTGTTCATGCGCAAGAACAAGAATGATGAGGGAAGCAAGGAATTCTACTTTCTCGGCGAGATGTATCCAACGGGCTCATTCAAGCCCATCATCATGCCCGGCGCGCATAAAAAGGCGGTGGAGATAACCTACCGTCTGGATGTACCGGTTCGTAGGGATATCTATGAATTCATGGTTGCGGACCTACACGAAGACGAGGATTCACGAGCAGGGTGCGAGGACTCGATCACATCTTAGATTCGATGGCGCGAACTACGTGCACGTCGGCAGGGAGCCAGGCGACATCCCAGAGATGCTCTTTGTCGAGCCATCTCAGGTCTTCGTGCTCGCTGTCATCAATGGTTCCGGATTCTATAGAGCAGAGAAAGCATTCCATCGAAAGATGGAACGAAGTGTAGTCATATTCAACGGCGCACAGGCGCTCCAGATGCCCAACGGTAACGTGGAGCTCCTCTTGTATTTCTCGAACACAGGCGGCTTCGGCCGTCTCTCCGGGCTCCAGCTTGCCGCCGGGAAACTCCCATCCACCCTTGAACTCCCCGTAGCCCCGTTGGGCGGCGAGGATCTGATCATCACGACGAATGATGGCAGCTGCGACGGAAACCGTTTTCATCATGAGCCTCCTCATGTGTTCTGGCGACTTGGATCATGTTGCAGACACTGCATTATACTCACTCGACCGCTAGCAGATCCTCGATGAAGCCGACGCGGTAGTTCTTGAAGACGGCTTCGCCCTGCTCCTGCGTGGCGTCGAGGTCGACATCTGCCATGATGCCGAAGTCGCGGTCGTCATCGGAGTCGAGGAAGATCTGGTGGACGTGCCAGACGTGATCGGCCTGCTCGTCCGCCTCGTCGAGGACGAGGAACGCCGTGGAGCGCGCGTCCCCGGTGGTGAGGATCTCCTCGTGCGCCTCGTGGAAGGCGTCGAGCGCCCGCTGCCAGCGCACCTCGCCCATGCCCCAGTCCGCATCCAGCTCGCCGAGCTCGCGCGCCTTGTCGCGCGCCGCAAGCGTGACGCGCCTGAAGAGCGCGTTGCGCACCAGCAGGGTCACGCCGCGCCGGTCGGCGACCACGGCGTCGGCTGCGGTGGGAGGCGCCATGTCGAAGGCGGCGGGGTCGCCCGCTGCCTCCCACTCGTCCACCAGGCTGGAGTCGACTGAGCGCACCATGAAGCCGAGCCAGGAGATGATGTCCTCGAGCTCGGGTGTGCGCTTGGAAACCGGCACCGTGCGGTCGAGCGAGCGGAACGCCTCGGCGAGGTAGCGCAGCAGGATGCCCTCGGAACGGGCGATCTTGTAGCGCTGGACGTACCCCTTGAAGTCGGACGCCCCCTCCAGCATGTCGCGCAGGACCGATTTGGGGCTGAGCGCGTAGTCGTTGGCCCAGGGCACCTTCTCGCAGTAGCGGGAGAACGCCGCGTCGAGCAGATCCTCAAGCGGCTTGGGATAGGTGACCTCGGCGATGCGCTCCAGACGCTCCTCGTAATCCACGCCCTCGGCCTTCATGGCGGCCATGGCTGCATCGCGCGCCGCGCGCTCCTGGGCGCGCAGCACCTGCTTGGGGTCCTCGAGCGTGGCCTCGACCATCGAGATGAGGTCGAGGGTGTAGGAGTCGCTCTCGGGATCGAGCAGCTCGAGCGCGGCGAGCAGGAAGGGGGAGAGGGGCTGGTCGAGGGCGAAGTCCTCGGGCAGGTCGACCGTGAGGGCGTAGTCCCACGAGCAGCCGGCAGGCGCCGACGCGGTGAGGTCGAAGGCGGCGGACGCTTCGAGTGCTGCGAGGTCAGGGACGTCCGCGTCCCCGGCGCCGGGGCCGGCTGTGGTCGCGTCACCGGTGGGCTCCCACGGGGTATCGGCGCCCTCCGCATCCGTCGCGACGAGCCGGCGCACCACCACGCCCGAGTCGATGAGCGTGGCGAAGATCTCGTCCGCCCGCGCCTCCAGCTTGAGCTTCTCCTCGGGTGTCTGCAGGCTCGCGGCGATGAGCGCACGCACGCGCTCGCGGGCGTCGCCGCCGCGCTCCACCATCGAGAGCACCATGGAGTGCGTGACGCGCAGCCGGGGTTTGAGCGGCTCGGGCTGTGCCTCGCACAGGCGCTCGAACGTGCCCTTGTTCCAAGTGACGAACCCCTCGGGCGGCTTCTTGCGCTTGATCTTGCGGAGCTTCTTGGGGTCGCCGCCGGCCTTGGCCACGAGCTTGGCGTTCTCGATCTCGTGCTCGGGCGCCTCGGCGATCACCATGCCCTCGGTGTCGAACCCGGCCCGCCCCGCGCGTCCGGCGATCTGGTGGAACTCGCGGGCTCGCAGGCGCCGCATGCGGTGGCCGTCGAACTTGGTGAGCGCGGTGAGCACCACGGTGTGGATGGGCACGTTGATGCCGACGCCGAGCGTGTCGGTGCCGCAGATGACGGGCAGCAGTCCCTGCTGGGCGAGCCGTTCCACCAAGAGGCGGTAGCGCGGCAGCATGCCGGCGTGGTGCACGCCCACGCCGCAGCCGATGAGCCGGTGCAGGATCTTGCCGAACGCCGTGGTGAAGCGCGTGCCGCGTGCCGCCTCCTTGATGGCCTCGCGCTGCTCCTTGGTGGCGATGCCGAAGTTGGCGAGCGAGCTGGCGGTGGCGAGCGCGGCGTCCTGGCTGAAGTGCACGATGTAGAGGGGCGCCTCTCCGCGGCGCAGCGCCAGCTCGACCGTGCCCTCGAGCGGCGTGTCGACGTACTCGAACGCGAGCGGCACCGGGCGCGGCGCATCCGTAACCAGATCCACCTCGGTGCCCGTCCGCTCGCACAGGGCGGCGGCGATCTGCGTCATGTCACCGAGCGTGGCGCTCATGAGCATGAACTGCGTGCGCGGCAGGGCGAGCAGCGGAACCTGCCAGGCCCAGCCGCGGTCGGGGTCGGCGAAGTAGTGGAACTCATCCATGGCGACCACGCCCACGTCCGCCTCGTCGCCCTCGCGCAGCGCCTGGTTGGCGAGGATCTCGGCCGTGCAGCAGATGACGGGCGCCTCGGTGTTGATGTGCGTGTCGCCCGTGATCATACCGACGTTGTCGCGCCCCAGCACCTCCACCAGGTCGAAGAACTTCTCGGAGACCAGCGCCTTGATGGGCGCGGTGTAGTAGGCGCGTCGCCCCTGCGCCATGCCGAAGAAGAGCATGCCGAGCGCCACGAGCGACTTGCCCGAGCCGGTGGGCGTGCCGAGGATCACGTGGTCGCCGGCGGCGAGGTCCATGAGGGCCTCCTCCTGGTGCGCCCACAGCTCGATGCCGCGCTCCTCGCACCAGGTGAGGAAGCGCTCGAAGGCCTCGTCCGCCGTGAGCCACGGCTCGGGTTCCGATCCGTCTTCCGGCAGGCGCCAGCTGGGCGAGAGCGCGCCGAGCGATCCGGGGGCCGCGGGAGCGCTGCCGCCTGCGGCGAACGAGCTCGCCGAGGCGCGGCCGCCGTGAGGCGCGCTCGTGGACGGCGTGCCTGCTCCGGTGGGCGCGGGCGCCCGATCGGACGCGGCGGACGATGCGGCTACGGTGCTCTCGGACATGCGCAGGGCTCCCCTCAGCTGGTTGATCGCATCCCATTATGGCAGACCGCGCGGACACGATGTCGCGCGGCGGGCCGGGCCGCCGCGCCATGGCCGGATGAGGGAGTCGGGCACAGCTTGCGGGACGTGTCGGGTTTTCTAGCGCGCTCGCCTCGCTCGAAGCGCCTCGTGACGGCGCCGGTTGATGAGGTTGGTGACGGCCGCCTCCATGCCGAGCGGCACGTAGGCGAGGCCCTCGAGGTCGTCGGGAAGATAGGCCATGAGGCTCTGCTCGACGGCGCGGCCCCGCGCGATCTGCTCGTCCGAGGGCGCCGCGCCCGGCGTCGCGCAGATGCCGTACACGCGGGCGCCCCGATCGGCGAGGCGCTGCTCGTACTCGGTCGCGGGGAACCCGGGATGCTCGGCGCGCACGTCATCGGACACCCAGGAGAGGCGATAGCCCGCCGCCTCGAACTGCCCGAGCGAGAAGTCGCGCAGGGGCTGGCTGTCGGTGCGCAGCACCACGCGCCCTTCCGGCGCGAGCAGACACCGGTAGCCGAGGAGGTGGTCGACGCTGGTGAGGCGCCGGTCGGCGTAGCGGCGTTTGGGGTAGGGCGTGGGGAAGTTCAGGGTGATCTCGGCGAGCTCGCCGGCGCCGAAGAGCCGCGGCAGGGCGCCGGCGCCGCGCGGGATGACGAGCGCGTTGGCGAGCCCCTCCTCGATGACGCGCTGGGCCGCGTAGGCGATGCAGACCGGTTCGAAGTCCATCCCTAGGTAGAGGGTCTCAGGGTTGCGTCGCGCGCTCTCGACGAGGAAGGTCCCCTTGCCGCAGCCGAGGTCGAGGTGCACGCGCTCGAAGCGGGGGAGGGAGGGCGGCTCGGCGGCGGCCTGTGCGGGCGCGCCGATGCCGGGGAAGCACGCCTCGGCCCAGCGGCCGGCGAGCGCCTCGGGCCGCTGCTCGATGGCGGCGGCGTAGCGCTCCAGGCGCTCCTCGAGCACGAAGTTCTTCGGCTTGCGCATATGCGTGAGTCCCATGGGCTCCCTTTCTAGATCGGAGCGTGTGCCCCAGCTCGACGGCGCATCGCCCGCCCGCATGCGGCGCGACTCCCTCGACGCCCGCAGGGGTCCGCGGCTAGACGCGCCGCAGGATAAGATAGCGGTTGAGGTGCCCGCTGCGCCCGTCTGCGGAGAAACGGCAGATTTCGCGCGCATATCCGCCAAGGCCGGCGACAAGGGCGTCGATCTCCTCCTCGGGGAAGTGGTGGCAGTAGCGCCACGCTCCAGGGTCATCCTGCCAGCCGAGCAGGTAGTCGTCGTCTTCAAGTACGGGGAGGGCGGCCTTCGTGGATGCGTCCGCCGCCCGCACAGGTGTGCCCGTCGTCGCCTGCCCGGGTGCGCCTGCCACAGCTTGCCGGGGCGCTGCTGCCGCCTGCGCGAGTGCGCCCTTTGCCGCCTCGCCGGACGCCGCCACGATGCCGGCGACTAGGGCGCGCTCCGTCGCGGCGCGGGCTTTGGCGGCAAGGCGTTCATCGTCCATGAACTGCCAGAACGAGAGGGCCGCGATGCCGCCGGGACGCAGGGCGCCGAGCAGGCAGCGGACGATGTCCGCGCGCAGGCGGAAGCCGGGGACGTGGTGCATGAAGCCGAAGCAGCATCCCCCGTCGCAGGGTGCCAGACCGAGCCTCTCGAGCGCGTCGGTGCCCCGGCTGAGGGCCGCGGAGAGGATGTCGAGGCGGTGGAAGCACACCGATGCCGGGGAAAGCGTATCGTGCTTGCGATTCGGGGGGATGAGATCTTCGCGAGGTGCGCTCACGGGGCTGTAGTCGGGCTGCGCGGTTGCGGTGCTGCCGTCAGCGCACGCATTCCTTCCGGTGATACTCGTGTCGGCGGGGGCGCTGTGCGGCCGTGTTGGAGACGCCGCCCATCTCGTTCGTGCTCCACTGTCGAATGTCTGCGTGGATGCCGCGCCGGCCTCCGCCTCGCGCGCATCGTCGCAGCAGGTGCCGGCGAGCTCTGCGCAATCGTCGACGCCGTGGTAGACGAGGGGCGTGCCGAGCAGCGCCTCCGCGAGGAACCGCGCGAGGCGCATGTTTCCGCAGGCGAGATCGAGAACCGCGAGCGCGCCGGCGGGACCCGTGGGCTCGATGCGGCGCAGCTCATCGGCCACGCGCCCCCACCCCTGCCAGGGCGCCTGACGCGTGGCGGAGAACGATGCGGCGTGCTCGCGGTAGAAGGTGTTGTTGAGCGCGATGAGCGCGCGGGCGCCTGCTGGGTCCACGGGTCCCCTCCTGAAGAAGCTTCGATTTTCGGCTCTATGGGAGCAAAGATGCGTTTTCACCATAATTGAAGCGCATCCCGCTGAGTAGACCTCATGAACGGAAACATGAAAATGCGAGGTCAAAGGCCTCACCCTGAATCAGTTGGCGCCGGATATACTCGACGATCCGCCTCCCAATTGTGGTGAAAACGATCTCACGGTACGCCAAGGTCTCAGGCGGCCGCGCTCGCGCGTCCATCGCGCGTTTCGGACGTTCTCGCGGGCGGGAATCTCTATGCAGCAAGCGGAGGCGTCCGTCGGGCATCCCGATACGGTAGAATGCCGAGCTATGGACGAGATCATCACACAGGTTATCGAGCGCCTGCGCGCGGGGGACGCGGTGAACGACCGCGTTCTGGTCAAGCTCATCCATGCGGCAGCCAAGCGCGCCGGCGGCGACAAGCGCGCGTTCGCCAAGCGGCGCCTGCTGCCCCGCTACCAGCATGTCAAGGCGGAAGATCCCGCCCGCTGGCGCTCGTGGAACGTGACGCCCGAGCTGGAGCGGGCGCTTATCGAGGTGCTGCGCATGAAGCCGCGGCGCTCGGCATCGGGCGTGGCGACCATCACAGTCATCACCAAGCCGTGGCCGTGCTCGGGTGCGTGCATCTTCTGTCCCAACGATATCCGCTGCCCCAAGAGCTACCTGCACGACGAGCCCGCCTGCGCCCGAGCCGAGCAGAACTGCTTCGACCCATACCTGCAGGTCTCGGCACGGCTCACGGCGCTCTCCCAGATGGGGCACGCGACCGACAAGATCGAGCTCATCGTGCTCGGCGGCACGTGGAGCGATTATCCGCTGGATTACCAGGTCTGGTTCATGCGTGAGCTGTTCCGCGCGCTCAACGACGACGCGGTGGCCGACGTCGCGGCCAATCCGGCCCTGCGCGGGTTCGCGGAGGATGCGGGGGCGCGGCCGCAGCGCTGTTGCGAGTCACAGGGCATCGCGACGTCGTCGGGGGCGCGGCCGTCCGCTTGCGAGATAGGGGAGCGGCCGCGCCGACGGACCGAGACTAACGCCGATGCCGATGCGTCAATTCCTCCGGGCGTGCGCGAGCGCCGCGCCCGCTACCGCGCGCTCGGCCTCTTGCCGGATTCCTGGTCGTCGGGGCGCCGTGCAGCGCTCGATGCGGCCCAGCGCGCCCTCGAGGCGCGCGAGCTCACCTACAACGAGGCGTTCGCCCGGGTCTACGCGCATGACGATGCCTGGGTGCGCGCGGCGGCCTGGCAGCGCGCCACGTTCGCCGAGCTCGAGGCCGAGCAGCGCCTCAACGAGGGCGCCCGCCACCGCGTGGTGGGGCTCGTGATCGAGACGCGCCCCGACGCCATCACGCCCGGGCGCCTGCTGCAGATCCGCCGTATGGGCGCCACCAAGATCCAGATGGGCGTGCAATCGACCGATCAGCGCATTCTGGACGCCAACCGCCGCCGGACGGAGACCACGCAGATCGCCCACGCGTTCGACCTGCTCCGGTTGTTCGGGTTCAAGATCCACGCCCATGCCATGGTGAACCTCCTGGGCGCGACACCCGAGGCTGATAAGCTCGATTACGAGCGCCTGGTGAGCGACCGCTCCTACCAGCCGGACGAGGTCAAGCTCTACCCCTGCGCGCTCATCGAGGGCGCTGCGCTCAACGAGCAGTACGCATCGGGTGCGTGGCGCCCCTACACCGAGGAGGAGCTCGTCGACGTGCTCTGCGCCGACGTGCGCGCCACACCCGCGTTCTGCCGCGTGTCGCGTATGATCCGGGACTTCTCCTCGGGCGATATCAAGGCCGGCAACAAGAAGCCCAACCTGCGCCAGCTGGTGGAGGAGCGCCTGCGCGCGGACGGGGCGTCGGGCGCGAGCGAGAGTCGGCTCGAAGGTGAGGTACTGGCGACGGGCGCGGATACGAATCGGCTTGGGGAGGGTGCGCCGCTGCTAGCGGGCCCCGGTGAGGCACGGGGTGTCGCAGGCGTGCAGGAGATCCGGTTCCGCGAGGTCGCGACCGATCGGGTGGACCTCGCGCAACTGTCTCTCGACGTGGTCCCCTACGAGACTGCTTCCACCCGCGAGCGGTTTCTGCAGTGGGTGACGCCCGAGGGGCGTATCGCGGGATTCCTGCGGCTCTCGCTGCCGAGGCCCGGCGCGATTGAGGTGCTCGCCCGCGAGATGGATCGCCGCGAGGCGCAACCCGCCACCTGCCCCATCGCGCCCGGCGATGCCATGATCCGCGAGGTCCACGTGTACGGCATGGCCGAGCGCGTGGGGGAGGAGGGCTCGGCGGCCCAGCACCATGGGCTCGGGCGCCGCCTCGTGGA
This sequence comes from uncultured Coriobacteriaceae bacterium, assembly GCA_963931435.1. Classification (GTDB taxonomy): domain Bacteria; phylum Actinomycetota; class Coriobacteriia; order Coriobacteriales; family Coriobacteriaceae; genus Coprousia. Next base: position 1,660,010 of record OZ007012.1, on the reverse strand, counting down.
GTGCGCCTGCGCGATCGCGGCGGCCGAGGGCTACGAGCGCATCAACGTCATCAGCGCGGTGGGGACGCGCGCCTACTACCGGCGCCTCGGCTTCGTCGACCACGGTCTCTACCAGCAGCGGTCGCTAGCAGCGGGTCCGTCGGGCGCTACGGGGACGGAAGCGGACGATGAGCAGGCGTAGCGCGCCGCGCCGTAGCGGCCTCTTCGTGGCCGGGCGCGCGTCGGTGGGTCGTGTGCCGGTGGGCCCCGCGGCAGCGGAACGCGCGGCATCGGACCGCCCGATATCGGGTCTCCCCGCGCTCGCGGATGCGCGGCACGCGCCCTGCATCTCTTGGGCGCCGATGCTCGCTGCAGCGGGCGTGCTGGCTCTCATCGCGGTCGCTGCTCGCAGGGCGCCGCGGATCGTGCGTACCGCCGGCGGATGGGCGTTCGTGCGGACGCTGCGAGATCCGGAGGGCGTGCGCGTGCGCGTGCTCAGCCAGGGCGGGGTCTACCAGTCGGCATCCTATGTGGGCGCGCGCCGGTCCGAGCCGGTCTTCGCCTACATCAAGGCGTTCGATGCGGTGTTCGCGGCGGAGGGCGCCTTGCGCGCGGCGACTGGGCACGGCGTGGAGCGCGTGCTCGCGCTCGGCGGCGGCGGGTTCTCGTGGCCGAAGCACGCGCTCACGAGCCATGTCGGGCTTTCGATGGACGTGGTGGAGATCGACCCGGCGGTGGTGGCTGCAGCCCGCCGGTGGTTCTTCTTGGATGAGCTCGAGCGGTGCGTAGGCGGGCGTCTTCATGTCATCGAGGCGGATGGCCGCGCGTTTCTGGAGGAGCGCGCTACCCGGATCGCGGATCTCGAGGCGGATATGATATCGACGGTAGGGGCAAAGCCAGACGCCCTGCGCTACGACGCCATCGTGAACGATACCTTCATCGGCGACGAGCCGGTACGTGCGCTTGCGACCGTCGAGGCCGTGCAAGCGGCGCACACATGCCTCACGCCGGACGGCGTGTACGCGACGAACGTGGTCGCACGAGACGGCGATGCCACCGCGCTGCGCGACATCGCGGCGACGCTCACGCAGGTGTTCGAGCACGTGCACGTGATCCCCGTGGAGGAGGATGCCTGGGCGAGCGATGAAAACTACATCGTAGTGGCGACGGACGCCGACGTGCAGTTCACCGGCGCCATACCCTTCGACGAGGAGTTCCTTGGGAGGGCGTTGCGCGATGCAACGTTGATGGCAGGAGGGTGAACACCGAGTGTTTTGACAGGACGGGAGGCGGGGGAGGCTGAGTTTTGTGATTATCACTGAGTACATATCGACGCCAGGCGAGATCTTGAAGAAAGAGTTTCTCGAGCTCATGGGTATCGGTCGACATCATCTCGCAAAGGCCATCGGCAAGCCTGAGTCTGCGATTTCAGAGATTGTAAACGGAAAGCGTTCCATCACCGTCGAGATGACATGGCCGCTTTCCCGCGTGCTCGGGACCACTCCGGAGTTTTGGCTGAATCTGGAGACAACCTATCAGATCAAGACATTCGATGCTTCGCGTATGCCCGAGGTGGCGCTGCTGGCGTAGTGCGACGCCAGCGACGCTTCCGCCGGCATCCACCGTCTCACGGCATGGGCGGCGCTTGGCAAGCCTCCCTCTGCCACCGTAGCCGGCTGCTCCCGCGACCCTGTATTCAATGGTTGCTTTACACACTTTACAGTCAATACCTGATACGTTACCATGGCAGAAAGCAATCCGAGGAGGCGCTCATGGCTCAAACAAGCGTCGCGGTAAAGAAGCCGGTGCGGAAGAGCGTGGCGAGCGCAAGCTCGAAAGTGGATGCAGGCGCGAAGGCCAAGGCCAAGGCGGGTTCCCGGGCAGCACGCTCTGCGCGTCCGGCGCGCCCGCGGGCGGAGTATGCGGCAAAGGCCAAGCACAAATCTGCCCAATCCCAGGTAAACGCGCGCATCGATGCAGACTTGAAGGCGACGGGCGATGCCGCTCTTGCGGCGGCGGGGCTCACGCCCACGCAGGCTGTCCGCATGCTGTGGTCTCTCGCCGTGCGCTACCAAGGAGAGCCTGAGAAGCTCCGCGCGGCGCTCGATCCGGATTCGGCGAAGGCTTCTGCGGATGAGCTCGCCGAGCGACGGCGTAAGGCAGAGGCATATCATTCATGCCTTTCGCAGGGGCAAAGCGTTCGGGCTGTGCTGGGCATAACCGGGGTGGATCCAGGTCGGAAGGGACTGTCCGACCGGGAGTACACCGATCTTCTCAGGGAGGAGCATTTCCGTGAGAAGGGCTACTTGCTATGAAGAATCCACCGACGCTCCTCATCGATACGAATATCTGGATCGACGCCTTTGATGGAGGTCGAGAGCAGCATATGCGCGCCCATGTTCTGCTCGACGCCGCGTTCGAGCGTGGTGTAACTCTGGCATTCGCCGTGAGCAGCTTGAAGGACGTCTACTATGCGCTCTCGAGCGCATTGAAGCGCCAGAGCCGCGAGGTGCAGGGGGAGCTTACAGAGGAGGCGGCTCGCTCGGCTGAGCTCTTCGCTTGGACGTGCGTCCAGAACATGCAGGAGATCGCAACGCCCGTCGCGGTGGACGTCTCGGACGTGTGGCTCGCGGGGAAGTTCCGCAACCAGGTGCATGATTTCGAGGATGCACTCGTCGCGGCGGCCGCTTCGCGCTGCCATGCCGAAGCGCTCGTCACGAATGACGAGCGCTTCCTGCGGCACTGCCCGGTGAACGCGATGGATGCAGCGGACGCGCTCAAGTACGTGACGTTGTCATCCCTGTAGTCCTCGGGCAACGGGATGCGTTGGAAGAACACGTCCCTCTCAGCTCGTCCACTCTCGAACGCGTCCGCGCGTTGGCGAGCGGGCAGGGGCTGCATCTTGTGGGCCAAGCGCATCGCATGCGCTCCGGGATGCACGTCCCGGCGAGCAGCCGTCGAAACTGGCCGGTATGCGCGCCCTGACTTGCGCGCTGCGATGCGGGGCGCGGTGTTTCGCTTCGTTCACGTCATCGATGCTATCGACAAGGAGCTCGGCGGCGAGGGGAACCGCCTGCTCATCGTCAGCGAGCACCGTTTGAGGTGCCCGGCGCGATCTTCTCGACAAGAGGTTCCCGGGGCGAGGCGCTGCGGAACGCCAGAGCCGGGCGATGCATCGTGGCACCGCCCGGCTCAGATGAAACGGCCGCCTTGCCAGCGCCCGACAAAGAGACGGTGGCCGGGGAGCTGGAAGCCGCCCCGCCCGCTCAGCGCAGCAGGAACTGCACGTAGTCCAGGGCGATGGCAAGTGCTGCCACGCCTACGGCCGCACCGCCCAGCGCCGCCTTGACGCCGATGACGGCGAAGTGCCGCCGCCAGCCGTTCTCATCGGCCTCGAAGGTCTCGGCCTTCTTGCCCTTGATGAGGAGCATGCCCGCCAGTACGAAGAGCAGCAGTGCCGCGATGACGAAGAGCGCGTTCTTCGCCCCCTCGATACCCGAGGGGAGGTCGGCGGTGCCGAGCAGCATTCCGCCGAGAAACCCGAGGACCCCGACCGCGGCGCCCGCGATGAGGCCCGCCGCGCACGCCTTGGCGACATCGATGACGCCAAGGCGCAGTCGCCCGCCCATGCCCGCAGGGCCGGGAGCGGCGGGACCTGCGCCAGAGGCGGCGCGGGCGTCGGCGCCGGGAGCCGCCGCGCGCTGCCGACTCCGGATGCCCTGCGCCCGGCCGTTGCCGCGCCGTCCGCTCATGCGATGCCTAAACGGCTGTCGAGCCCGCTTTGCGCCAGTGCCAGCGCGCTGTGACAGGCGACGAAGTGCCCGGGCTTCACCTCGACGAGCGGGGGCTGCGTGTCGCAGGTGTCCTTGTGGTAGCGGCAGCGGCCCTTGAAGCGGCAGCCGGGCGGGGTGTTGATGGGGCTCGGCACGTCGCCCTCGAGCTTGATCTTCTTGGTCTCGCGCTCGCGCTCCACCTCGGGATCGGGAATGGGGATCGCGGAGAGCAGCGCCTGCGTGTAGGGATGCAGCGGGTTGGCGAACAGCTCCTCTGAGGGCGCCAGCTCGACCAGCGTGCCCAGGTACAGCACGGCGATGCGGTCGGAGATGTGCTTGACCATGGACAGGTCGTGCGCCACGAACAGGTAGGTGAGGCCCATGTCGCGCTGGAGCTCGATGAGCAGGTTGACCACCTGCGCCTGGATGGACACGTCGAGCGCCGAGATGGGCTCGTCCAGCACGATGAACTCGGGGTCCACGGCGAGCGCGCGGGCGATGCCGATGCGCTGGCGCTGGCCGCCGGAGAACTCGTGCACGAAGCGGTTGGCGTGCTCGCGGTTCAGGCCCACCATCTCCAGGCAGCGGTAGACCTTGTCCTGCCGCTCCTGCTTGGAGGAGCACAGCTTGTGGATGTCGATGCCCTCGGCGACGATGTCGGCCACCGTCATGCGCGGGTCGAGCGAGCCGTACGGATCCTGGAAGACCATCTGCACCTCGCGCTTGAACTCCTGACGGTCCTTGCCGGTGAGCGCGTGGACGTCCTTGCCCTTGTAGAGCACCTCGCCATCGGACTTGTTGTACAGGCCGATGCAGGTGCGCCCGCACGTGGTCTTGCCGCAGCCGGACTCGCCCACCATGCCCAGGGTCTCGCCCTTGTAGATGTCGAACGAGACGTCGTCCACGGCCTTGAGCACGGCGTTGCGGCCCACGTTGAAGTACTTCTTCAGGTGCCGCACCGAAAGCAGCACGTCGTTTCCTGCGCTCATCGCGACACCTCTTCCTTCGTCGCCCTCAGAGCGGGCGTCTTATCCGGCATGGCGACCCGGGGCGCCAAGGGATGGTGCAGCCAGCAGGCGGCGGAGTGCTCCCCTCCGAAATCGGTGAATGGGGGCATCTTCTCCTTGCAGACGGCCATGCAGTACTTGCAGCGGGTGGAGAACGGGCATCCGGCCGGCGGGTTCAGCAGGTCGGGCGGCATGCCCGGGATCGAGGCGAGCTGCTGCTTGTTCTTCAGGTCCAGGCGCGGCACGCTCTCGATGAGCGCCCAGGTGTAGGGGTGGCGCGCACGGTAGAAGATGTCCTCGCAGGTGCCGCGCTCGACGATGATGCCCGAGTACATGACCGCGATGGTCTGGGCGATGTTGGCCACAACGCCCAGGTCGTGGGTGATCATGATGACCGAGGTCTTGTGCTCGTGCTGCAGGCCCTTGATGATATCGAGGATCTGGCTCTGAATGGTCACGTCGAGGGCCGTGGTGGGCTCATCGCAGATGAGCAGGCTGGGATCGCAGGCGAACGCGATGGCGATCATCACGCGCTGGCGCATGCCGCCTGAGAACTGGTGCGGGTATTCCGAGAACCGCTTCTCGGGCTCGGGGATGCCGACGCGTCGCAGCATCTCGATGGCCTCGGCCTTGGCTTCGGCCTTGCTCATATGGCGATGGGCGATGAGGTTCTCCATGATCTGCTTGCCCACGCGCATGGTGGGGTTGAGCGCCGCCAAGGCGTCCTGGAAGATGATGGCGCACTCGTCGCCGCGGTAGGCCTGCCATTGCTTGGGCGTGTAGTCCAGGATGTTCTCGCCCTTGTAGAGGATCTCGCTGCCCTCTTTGATCTCGCCTTGGGGGCCTTTGATGAGGCCCATGATGGTCTTGGCGGTCACCGACTTGCCGCAGCCCGATTCGCCCACGATGGCGATGGCCTTGCCGGTTTCCACGTCGAACGATACGCCGCGCACGGCTTTGACCTCGCCGGCGTACGTATGGTAGGAGACGCGCAGATCGCGTACCTCCAAGATGTTGTTGGTTTCTGACATGATGCACCCTTCTCTGGTACGCCGGCTAGTCGCGCAGCTTCGGATCGAGGGCATCGCGCAGGCCGTCGCCCAGCAGGTTGAAGGCCATGACGATGATGCACAGCACGAGGCACGGGAACAGCAGCTGGGACGGATAGAAGTCGAGCGTCTGCTGACCCATCGAGATAAGCACGCCCAGGCTGATCTCGGGCGAGGTGAGGCCGATGCCTAAGAAGCTCAAGCCCGCTTCGGTGAAGATGAAGTTGGGGATGGCCGTGGAGGCATCGAGGATGAGGATGCTGATCATGTTGGGCACGTAGTGCTTGATGATGATGCGCAGGGGGCTGGCGCCCAGGACCTCGGCCGCATAGACGTACTCGGATTCCTTGAGCTGCTTGATCATGCCGCGTACCTGGCGGGCGGTGTTGCACCAGGCGGTGATGCTCAAGGCGACGAGCAGGGCGAACAGGTTGTTGCCCAAAACCATCATGACGAGGATGACCAGCAACAGGTTGGGCAGCGAGTTGATGACCTCGATGAAGCGCATCAGAAGATCGTCGACCCAGCCGCCGAAGTGCGCCATGATCGCGCCGTAGAGCGTGCCGAAGACGAGCTTCACGGCGGTGGCCACGAGCGCGATGATCACCGAGGCGCGGGCGCCCATCCACACGCGGCTAAAGAGGTCGCGCCCCAGGCTGTCGGTGCCAAACCAGTACTCTGCGCTGGGACCGAGGTTGCGGTCGGCGGTGTTCATGTCAACGAGCGAGTATCCGCGCATGTAGGGGCCCACGATTACCATGATCAGCAGGATTCCCAGCACCACGAGCGCGCCCATGGCGACGGGGTTCTTGCGCAGCCGGCGCCAGGCGTCGGCCCAATAGGAGATGGTGGGGCGATCGATGCGGTTGGCTTCCTCTTGGGTGAAGCCCACGACCGTGAAGTCCTCCGGGGTGAGCCCGTCCGCGGCCCCTGCGACGGCGTTCGTCGCGGCAACAGTGGTATCTGCCATCGGTGCCCCTCCTTAACGGCCCTCGGATCCGGGCATGGAGATGCGCGGATCGACCAATGCGTACAGAATGTCGGTGATAAACAGCACCACGATGTAGATGAGCGAGAGGAACACCGTGAGCCCCAGCACGATCGACAGGTCTTGGTTGTTGACGGACGTGACGAAGTACTGGCCGATTCCCGGGATGGCGAAGATGCTCTCGATGAAGAACGAGCCGGTGATGCACATGGCAACCGACATCGGCAGCTGCGTCATCACGGGAATGAAGGAGTTGCGCAGGATGTGGCGGCGCACCACCTGCGCGCGGTTCAGGCCCTTGGACTCGGCGGTGAGCACGTAGTCCTGGTTGACCACGTCGAGCATGGACGACTTGAGCAGGCGCGAGTAGGTTGCCACGTAGGTGAAGCAACCCGTGAGCGTGGGGAGCACCGTGTACTGCCACCCACCAAACCAGAGCTCGGAGCCACTGGGCCAGCCGATGCTGGGGAAGATGCGCAGCTCACCCGCGAACACCTTCTGCAGCAGCAGACCCAAGACGAAGTGGGGGATAGATATCAGCAGCACCGACAATCCCACCACGAGGTAATCGGGTAATCGGCCGCGCTTGGTGGCGGCGAGGATGCCCAGGCCAAGGCCGATGGTGACGCCCAGAAGCATCTGCTGGATGCCCAGGCGCGCGGAAACCGGCAGACGGGACTGCAGCAGGCCCTCGACGGTCTGGCCGGCGTAGACGAACGACTCGCCGAAGTCGCCCTGGGCCATGTTCACCATCTGGGTGACATAGCGCTCCATCATGGGGCGGTCAAGGCCGTAGCGCTCGTAGAGCTGGGCGCGGGTTTCGACGGGGAGCTTGTTGGCGCGCTCGGTGAGCGGGTCGCCGGGTACCGCCTCAAGCAGGAAGAACGTTGCCGTTGCGATGAGGAAGAGCGTCAGGATCATCTCGAAGAAACGGCGGATAGTGTACTTCACCATAGAGCTGCCTCCAAGGTAGTCGCCTTTAAAGGCGGGGAAGGAGCCCGTTGGCGGGCCCCTTCCCTGGGGTCAGGCGTTTAGTTGGTAGGACGCGGTTCGCGCGAGCGCGTCCGCGTCCGCGTCCGTGCCGATCCGCGCGAGCGCGGTCGACGCGATGCGTCAGTTGCCGCGACCCTCGATGTAGGTGTGGCAGAACTCTTGGCTGGCGCCGAACGAGGACCAGCAGAAGTCTTTCACCCAATTTTGGAGGAAGTACTCCTTGGTGGCGTAATAGAGCGGAACGAGGACGCAATCGTCCATGAGCAGGGTCTCGGCTTTGGTATACAGATCAAGACGGGTGGCCATATCGGTCTCACCTTCGAGGGCGTCGATGTAGCCGTCGAACTCGGGGTTGCTGTAGTCGCCGCTCACGCTCTCAAACTCGCCGGTGTAGAAGCAGTTCAGGTAGTCCAGCGGATCGTTGTAGTCGCTGTACCAGCCGTTATAGTACGCATCGTAGTTGCCGGCCTCGCGCTCAGCCTCGAATAGCGTGTAGTCGCCCACGGTGTTGAGCTCGACGGTGATGCCGAAGATCTGCTGCCACATCTGCTGGACGTACTCGCGCATGGAGTTGACCTCGGTGGTGTTGCCCTGGGTCAGCAGGGTGATGGTGATCTGGGAGAGATCGGTGTCAAGCCCCTGCTCCTCCAGTCCCTCCTGGAACAGCGCGGTGAGGGCCTCGGTGTCGCCGTTGTACTGGTCGTACTCGTCCTTCAGCGGCTCGGCTACCTGATCGCGATAGGAAGAGCCGTCGAACTGGATAGCGGGGGAGACGACCGCGTAGGCGGGCTCGTAGCGGCCGAACACGACGTCGATCATGTCCTGGCGGTCGAGCGCATAGGAGAGCGCCTTGCGCACCTTGGCGTTGCCCACCACGCCGGACTTGCCGCTGCCGGAGTTGGCGAAGACGAGCCACTGGGTGCCGGGGTAGTCGGTGACGATGCGCTGGATGTCGCCGGCCTCGGCCTTCTCGGCGTACTGGATGGAGTAGTCGCCGGTGGTCTGCAGCACGTCGAGCTCGCCGTTGTCGAACATGCCGGAGGCGGTGGAGTCCTCATCGATGAGGTTCCAGGTGATCGACTCGAGCTTGACGTTGTCGGCGTCCCAGTACTCGGGGTTCTTGGTCCAGACCATGCGGTTGTCTTCGACCAGCTCGCTCATGCAGAACGGGCCGTTGTAGACGCACAGGCTCCAGTCCTTGCCCCACTGGTCGCCGGCGGCTTCGGCGATATCCTGGCGGGTGGGGTAGAGCGGGGTCGCCACGAGCTTGGCCTCGAAGGTGGCATCGGGCTCGGTCAGGGTCACCTGGAAGGTGTAGTCATCGGTGGCGACGATCTGGATATCGTCAGCGGAGCCGGTGCCGGCCTTGTACTCGGCGACGCCCACCACGTTGTCGATTTACCAGCTGTAGGAATAGCCGTACTCGGGGTTCACGAGGCGCTTCCAGCCGTAGACGTAGTCGTTGGCGGTCACGGGCTGGCCGTCAGACCACTTGGCGTCCTGGCGCAGGTGGAAGGTGTAGGTCTTCTGGTCATCGGAGATCTCGACGCTCTCGGCGCCGTCGAGGACGAACTGCTCGCCGTTCTCCTCATCGGCGATATCGCGATAGATGCCCGCGTAGCAGGCGGCCATCATCCAGCGCCAGCCCATGTCCTGCACGTCGTAGTTGTTGCCGAACGCGGCGACGCTCACGTTCAGGTTCTGCGTATCGCCCTCAGCAGCGCCGGAGCCCTGCGCGGTCTCACCGCCGGTGCAGCCAGCGAGCGCCACCGCGCCCGCCGCCACGGGAATAGCTGCCAGGAACGTCCTTCTGTCCAGTACCATGGGATCTCACTCCTTCGATCGGGCACCATGCCGACTAGGTATAGAAAAGGATACGATAAAGCTAACAGCAATTTGACCCATTTGTCAGTGTCAACTCGCAGGTATTTCAACTAGTAACACAAGCTGCGCACTATTCCTGCAGTCAAACCGCTGGATAGAATCGCCTCCCACACATCGCCTTCCACACGCGCTTGATGTAGCCTGCCCGCCCGATTCGGCAGCGTGCCCGATTCGCCGACGGAGTCCGCGGAGCCCGGCGCGTGCCGCTCCGCCGAATCGCTCGTCATGAACGACGAGCGATATCAGCGGAGCCTCCATCCCAGCACGCGCTCGCGCATGCCGGCGATGTCGAGCACCCCCTCAGCGAAGCCCTTGCGCACGAGCTCCTCGGGCAGGAACTCGTCGTACTTGTCGAAGTAGGGCACCTCGCCGGGGTAGACGAGTTCGATGGGGTCGAAATCGGCCTCGGCCTCCTCGGCGACCACCTGGAAGAACTCCTCGGCCCCTGCGTTCATCTGGAACTGCAGGAAGTACGGGCGGCTCGCATCGAGCCCGCGCAGGCCCAGCCGCGCGGCGCACTTGATCTTGAGCAGGCGCTCGAGCGCGAGGAAGGCGTAGCTGCCGAGCCACGGGAAGAGCACCCAGGTGCGCCCGCCCAGGTTGATGAGCGGCTCGGTCGCCGCACCCGAGATCTCTGCGGTATGGCGCGCCTGCGCGAGGCGCGCCCGCGCGTTGGCGAGCAGGTAGGGGTACGTCTCGTGTGAGCCAAGCACGCGCCGCATGCGCTCCAGGATATGCGTGTTTATGTCGCCGGGGCAGTCGCCGAAGTAGGCCGGTACGCGCCCCTTGACCTGCGTGGCGTAGACCAAGTGGCGTTTCCAGTCCACCTCCTCGACCACCCAGCAGGCCCCGGCGATGGCGATGCGCTCGCCGGGCGGCGGCGGGTTGACGATGGTGCCCAGCTCGGCGCTCTCGCTGCGCACCGTGAACTCCTCGTTTTCCTGGAAGACGGCGTAGAACTTGAAGCTGTTGGTATAGCGCTCGCCGGCGAGCCCCACGATGAGGCCGCCGCCCTCCATCTGCTGGATGTGCTCGGTCTTGACGAGGTGGCGCAGCAGCACGCGGAAGTCCTCAGCCGTCACACGGTGGAAGTAGGCGAGCGTGAGCACGCGGGATGCGAGCTCGGCGGGGGAGAGCTCGCCGCATGAGGCGAGCGTCGCCATGGTCTGGTGGTAGAGCAGGCTGTAGGGCAGGCGGTCCAGCCGGGGCGGCTCGACCCACTTCTCCTCGCGGTAGAGCTCCACGAGGGCGATGCCCTGCAGCAGCTTCCAGGGGATGGTCTCGGGCATGGTGGTGCGGGGCTCGGGCTGCTCCTCGCGCATGACGAAGTGCATCTCGGGTGGGGCGCCGCGCCGGCCCGTGCGGCCCATGCGCTGCAGGAAGCTCGAAACGGTGAAGGGCGCGTCGATCTGGAAGGCTCGCTCCAGCCGGCCGATGTCGATGCCCAGCTCGAGCGTGGCGGTGGTGACGGTGGTGTCGAGCCGCTCGTCGTCGCGCATGACCTCCTCGGCCGTCTCGCGGATGGCGGAGGAGAGGTTGCCGTGGTGGATGAGGAAGCGGTCCGGCTCGTGCGCCGCCTCGCAGTAGGCGCGCAGCATCGTGCAGACGGCCTCGGCCTCCTCACGCGAGTTGACGAAGACGAGGCACTTGGCGCCGCGCGTCCGCTCGAAGATGTAGCCGATGCCCGGATCGGCGTCGGCGGGGGCGCGGTCGGTCGGCGCGAGCAGGGCCTGCTCATCGACACGGGGGATGGTGACGGCGTCATCGGGCTCCGGGCCGCGCCGGGCATCGCAGGGGGCGTGCCCGCCCTCGCTTGCGGCGGCCGCTCCGTCATCGGTTTGCGATTGGGGACGGATATGGACGGAATCGGGCCCGTTTGCCCCGGATTCCGTCCATATGGTTCCCAAATCGGCTGGGTGGGTCGGGGCGCAGGCAGCGCTCGCGCCGCGGCCCGCCGGATTGCCGGCGGCAGTGCTGGCATTGGCGCCGTCGATCCGTTCGATCGCGACCACGTCGGCGGGCACGGTGCCGTCGGCGCGCGCGAGTGCCGCGCCCCCGGGACCCGCCTCCTCGCGGGCGCGCTCGGTGGCCTGCGGGCCCGTGATGTAGAAGTGCTCCATGGAGAGGCGCCAGGTGCGGCGGGGCTCCTCGAAGCGGGGGATGATGCAGCCGCGCCCCGTGCCGGCGGCCAGGAAGGCGCCCGTGCGCTCGGGGTCGCCGATGGTGGCGGAGAGCCCGATGCGGCGGGGGTCGACGCCCGCCATGCGGGAGAGCCGCTCGATGAGGCAGAGCGTCTGGCCGCCGCGGTCGCCGCGCAGAAGCGAGTGGACCTCGTCGATCACCACGTAGCGCAGGTCGCAGAACAGACGCGGCACGGCTGAGTGCTTGTGCATGAGCAGCGCCTCGAGCGACTCGGGCGTGATCTGCAGGATGCCGGAGGGGTGCTTGAGCAGCTTGCGCTTGTGCGACGCGGCGACGTCGCCGTGCCAGCGCCAGACGGGGATGTCCGCCTCAGCGCAGAGATCTTCCAAGCGCATGAACTGGTCGTTGATGAGCGCCTTCAGGGGGCCGATGTAGATGGCGCCGATGCTCGCCGGTGGATCCTCCCAGAACTCGGTCAGGATGGGGAAGAACGCCGCCTCGGTCTTGCCCGAGGCGGTCTGGGCGGTGAGGAGCACGTGCTCGTCCGTGTTGAAGATGGCCTCGGCCGCCGCCACCTGGATGGAGCGCAGGCCCTCCCAGTCGTGGTCGTAGATGAAATCCTGGATGAACGGCGCATAGCGCTCGAACACGCCCATGGAGTCCTCCTTCGGCGCTCAGCGCGCGCGGGCGCGCACGAGCTCGATGGCCTCTTTGCCGCTCAGGTGCTCGATCTCCATCTCCAGCATGGTGAGGGTCTTCCAGAACCGGTCGATCTCCGCCGTCTGCTGCTCGATGCCTACCCCCGGTGCGTAACGTTGGGCGAGGAGCTCGGCCGCCGTGCGCTTCTCGGCGTCCCGCTCGATGATGCGCACGCGCCCGAAGGCGATGACGCTGCGGAAGTAGGTGGTGAACTCCTCGGGGACGATCCGGTCCTGGTCGATGACGCAAAACGATGCCCGCGCGTCGCGCAGGATGGCGTCGATCTTGTGGCCCGTGCGCGCGCTGTGGAAGATGAGGCGCCCGAGCGAAGCGGGAGCCTGGGCGGGCGCCGCGCAGGCGGAGGCCGGGGCATGTTCCGTTGAAACCGTCGCGCAGGTGGAGACCGGGGATCGTCCCGTCGCCGGCCCATCGGCGTTCGCCATCGGCCCATCGGCGTTCGGTGCCGAGCCGGGGTCTGCGACGTAGGCGTAGCTGAGCGGCACGCCGTAGGGGTAGCCGTTGTCGCCGGAAAGCGAGAGGACGCCTGCCGTGCCGCGCTCGAGTACCTCGGCGCATGCGGCGAGGTCGAGCTGCTGGCGCTTGCGGCGCATGGGGCGGAAGCGTGCGGTCTGTTCCATGGTCAACCTTCTGGGGACGTGGACGGGATGGGGCCGGGCGGGAGCGGGGTGCCTCCGCTCCGGTCGCTAGATGGTGAACTCGGCGAACTCGGCGGGGTCGCGCGGAGGGGCGCCGGCTGCCACATGCGCCGCGCCGTCGCCGGTGGGCGCGGGGCTCCTGGGGGCGTGAGCACCCGGAAGCCCGGACGAGCCGGGCGCTGCGGAGGTAGCTGCGGGCTGGAAGGGCTGCAGCTGCTCTCCGGGGCCCTCGGGCTTTCCGGCGCCTGTTCCCATGTGTGCGCCGTCCGGGTTCCCGTGTGCGGGACCGTCGCCCTCGTACACGGGAGAGGTTGGCCGGGGCGCCGGAACACCGGCTGCGGCCTCGTAGCCGGGAAGTAACGCGCTGCTGCCGACCGGGCTGTCGCTCGGCGCAGCGGATGGCGATGCCGCAGCGGCGCGCGCGGCGCCGACTTCGGCCAGAAGACTGTCGATCGAGAGCTCGGGGTTCTGGTAGGCGATATCCATGAGCTCGATGAAGTCGCGGATCACCTCGCGCGGGGTGAGGTGCGTGTCGGCGCCCACGCGTCCGAACTCGATCTGAAGGAAGCGCACCAGATGGTCCTGGGTCAGGCGCGGCGCGTAGCCGTAGTAGCCGGCGTGGATCTGCTGGAGCTTCTCGATGAGCACGATCAGCTCCTCATAGGTGAGGGGATGCAGGTGGATGATGGGCGCCAGCATGTCGCGCATGCCCTCGCGCGCGAAGTGCCCCTGCGTGAGGCGGCTGCGCAGGGCCTCGTAGGAGAACACCCCGCGCCGGCGGTCCTCGATGGATTGCGGGGTGCCGCCCATGATGATGCCCAGGTGGTGCGCCTTGCCCTGGAGCGTGTCGTTGTACATCGTGAGGATCTTCTCGTAGTTATACTGGCGCGTGACGGCGTTGGGAATCTTGAACAGGTTCACGAGCTCGTCGATGAGCACGAGCATGCCCTTGTAGCCGGCGCCGGTGAGGAAGCGCGCGAAGAGCTTGATGTAGTCGTACCAGTCGTCGTCGCCGATGATCACGGTCATGCCCAGGTCGGCGCGCGCCTCGGTCTTGGTGCGGTACTCGCCGCGCAGCCAGCGCGCGACGTTGCTCTTGAGCTCGTCGTCGCCGGAGGCACTGGCGCGGTAGTAGAGCGCGAGCACGCGCGCGAAGTCGAACCCGTGCACCATCTCCTCCAGGGCCGCCGCCTCCGCGCGGATGCGCGCCTCGGCCATCTGGTCGAAGACGGGATCGCCGGGTGCGGGCACGCTGCCGGGTGCGGGCGTGTCACCGGGCGCGGTGTCGGGTGACGCGTCGAGGCTGCCGAGTTGGGCGGCGCCAGAGGTCTCATCATGCGCGTCCCTGTGCGCCCCACACGCCAGCTCCGCGGCGATCTCGGCTTCGAGGTTGGCAACCCAGCGGTCCAGGATGAGCGTGAGCGCCCCGCCCTCGGGCCGGGTCTTGGTGGAGAGGTTGCGGATGAGCTCGCGGTAGGTGGCGAGCCCCTGGCCCTGGCCGCCCTGCAGGCGCCGCTCGGGAGAGAGGTCGGCGTCGGCGACTACGAAGCCCTCGCCCATGGCGTGCGTGCGGATGGTCTGCAAAAGGAAGCTCTTGCCCGATCCGTAGCGGCCCACGAGGAAGCGGAAGGAGGCTCCGCCGTCGGCGATGAGCGCGAGGTCGGTGAGCAGCGCGCGGATCTCCGCCTCGCGGCCCACGGTGATGTAGGGCAGGCCGATGCGCGGCACGACGCCGCCCTTGAGCGAGTTCAGGATGACGGCCGCGACGCGCTTGGGGACGCGCGGAGCGCCGGGGTTCGCGGGCGTGCTGGCTGGATTCATGCTGAGATCACTTCCCGGATGTCGTCTGCGTAGTCTTCGATGAGGCGGGGGCCCTCGGGTCCGAACTCGATGACCGTGTCGCCCACGAGGTCGAACAGCTTCTCGTTGATGGCGTCGACGAGCATGTCCGCGCTGGTGCCCGGCGGCGCGACAGGAGCCTCGCCGAGAAGGAGCGCTCGCAGGAACGCCTCCTCCGCGGGGGAGAGGGTGCCACCCTGCGCGGCGGGGGCGCCTGGCGTTGCTCTGCCGAGGGACGGCGCTTGAGGCGCGGTGGTGCCGCCCGCGGGGCCGATGGCGCTCGTAGCGGCCGCTTGGACATGACCGGGCTCGTCTGGGTCGGTGCCCGGGGATGCGACGCTTCCGGCGGAGCGGGGCGGCTTGGCGCCGCCCGTCCATCCGGGCGCTCCTTCGTCGAGGGGATGATGCCTCGTCGATGGTGCCGCGCCGATTGCGGAGGCCCCGGTATGCATCGCGGGGCGCATGGGCGCCGGCCCTTCTCTGCGGGGCGCGTCGGGCGCCTCGGTGCTACCGCGATCGAGCGGGTCTGCCACGGCTTCCATCCCGTCGGGAACGGCTGCGTCATCGCGCTCCTCGTCGATGAGGAGCGCCTCGCGCGTCACGGCGGCGGCGCTGCGGATGCGCTCGAGGCTGCCCAGATCGATCTCGATGCGGCGCGGCGCGTGCGCCTCCTTCCAGGCGAGCCAGTCGTCGATCTCGCGGTCGATGATCTTGGCGAGGTACTTGGGGACCTTCTGCTCCTTCAGGCGGGGCTCGAACTCCATGCGCTCGCGCAGGCGGGCGTCGACTGCCTTGGCGAGGGAGCCGAACGCCCGGCTCTTGTCGCGCCCTCCGTAGATGCGCCGGCAGGTCCAGTAACCCTTGCGGCACCGGTAGCTGCGCACGGGGTCCAGCACGTACACGGCATCCGGATGGCGATGCTCCTCGAAGAAGACCGCGGAGCCGAACATCGTGTAGCTCATCTCGGCCTCCTCTCCGAACGATGTCTCGATGAAGCCGCGCGTGCGGTTCCTCCGATAGTAGTCGAGCATGCGGACATACACCGCGCACGCCACGTGGCGGAGGTCTTCGGGGTGCTCGCGCCACAGGCGGGAGCTCTTGATGCGGTAGGTGGATACCGCGGCCAGCGCGTCGATCAGGCGGTCCTCGAGTTCCTGGTCGGGCGGCAGCGGCAGCGCCGGCCGGCGCCCGCGCCGCGTCGCGCCGGGCGCGCTCGGCGCCGCATCGGCCCGCACGAGGTCCAGCAGCCCGGCTAGGGCGGGATCGAAGGGGGCGCTCGCCCGCAGCAGGTCGACGAGGGCCGCGTCCGCGGCCACCGCCGGGTCGTCGGCGAGAAGGGCGGGGTCCAGTCCGTGGTACACCACGTAGTCGTGCAGCCAGGTGCGCGCGTAGCGGTCGAGCGCGGGCTCGAAGGGGCGGTAGGCGAGCCAGAAGGCCTTCATGCGGGCGAAGCCGTCCTCGGGACTCGCCACGCCGATGCCGCAGATGAGCTCGTACAGGTAGATATAGGCAAACGAGAGGCATGTCTGCTGGACGTCGCCGCGCCGCACGGCCGCGCGCCAGGTGAAGTACCCGCGCAGCTGCTGGTCGCTCATGTCGTTGTACGTGGGATAGTACGAGGTGAATCGGCCGTGGTAGGGGCAATCGTCCTCGAAGTCCTCCATGAAGCGAGCCTGGCGGTAGAAGAGCTCGGCTCCAGACAGCCAGCGGCCTTTCCCGTCCTCGGAGCGGTACCGCGAGATTGCGCGCATCTCGCGGTACCGCTCGGGCAGGTAGCTCGCCATCTGGCGGCCGGTGCGCACGATGGGCTCGCCGCGGTAGACCATGTCGGAGAAGTGGGCGCTCGAGCGCACGCGCTCGCTGGCGTTGATGCGCGCGATAAGCTCCTGTATCGCCTGCGCGTCGGCTGCCACGGCCTCCACCTCCCTGCTATCCCGCTTGACTAACCTCCTATTCTACCATGAATGCAAACAGGTGTTCTATTTGAGGGGAAGACGTGAAGCGGATGCGTGGGCGCCCCTCAGGACGCCGCGGCCGGCTGGGGCGCATCGGGGCTCAGCAGCCCCTCGAGGCCGCTCGTGTCGAGCACGCGCCGCAGCCGTCGCTTGATGGTGTGGGCGTCCTCGCCGATCTGCCCGCCGCGCCGCGCGTTGTCCGATGCCATGCGCTCAGCGAGGCGGTCGAGCACCACTGAGTCGAGCACCTCGGCGCGGGTGAGCGAGAGCACCGTCATCCCGGGGAACGCCTCGCGGTCCACCGGCATGTTGAGCGGGTCGTCCACCACCTCGAGGGCGACGTGGTAACGGGGGAAATAAAGCGCCATGGGTCATGCTCCTTCGCGTTGGGGACAAGATGGGTCAAGACGTCTTTGGCTGGAGCGTATCAGGCGAATCTGAACGATGTCCGAAGGCTTCTGGCCGGAATCTGAAAGCGGCAGCGTGCGCGGGATGCGGTCCCCGCACGCGATTTTCCCGCGTTTCGGCGAGCGGTGCGTGCGCGCCCGCGAGCGGTGCGCGCCGAGCCTCTGTTGCGCGAGGCCAAGGAGCAAGGAGCTTTCCGGGGGCTCTGCGCATCGGGGCGAAGGCGCATCGCCCCGCGTGGAATGGCCAGGACTCGAGGGACGAGCCTCGCGCATCGGGGCGACGGGCCGTCGATAGGCGGCCGACCAGCGGCGCCGCGCATTCTTTCGCGTGCGTTACAGGCAGCCGGCGTGCGCCCCCGCGCCTCCGGGCACGATACAATGGGCGGCACGCACTTTGCTACGCTAAAGAGGTGAGAGCATGACCCAGCGAGGCCGAGACGACCTGATTCATCCCTTTACCTCGGAGTATGCCGATTACCGGCACGATGAGTCGCGCAACCAGGGCACGGCGGAGAGCATCTCGTTTCCCGCCGATGAGGCCGAGCTGCGCGCGGTCCTGAGGGCCTTGGGCCCGACGGGGACGCCGATAACCGTGCAGGGCGCGCGCACGGGTCTTGCGGGCGGCGCCGTGCCGCGGGGCGGCCACGTGGTGAACCTCTCGCGCCAGACGCGCTGCCTAGGGCTGCGGAGGGATGAGCGCGGCCGGTTCTACCTGCGCGTGCAGCCGGGCGTGGTCCTCTCGGAGCTGCGTAAGCACCTGCATGCGCGCGACATCCCCCATGGCGGCTGGGACGAGGGGTCTCTCGCGGCGCTTGCCGCGCTGCGCGAGGCCCCCGAGCAGATGTTTCCCACCGACCCCACCGAGACCTCAGCCTGCCTGGGCGGCATGGCGGCGTGCAACGCCTCGGGCGCGCGCAGCTACCGGTTCGGCGCGATGCGCGCGCATGTCGAGGCGCTCAGGCTGGTCCTCGCCTCGGGCGAGGTGGTGGCCCTGCGCCGCGGGGACCACCAGGCGCGCGGGCGCCATCTTGAGCTGGAGACGGAGGACGGCCGCCGCATCGCGCTCGACCTGCCCCGCTATGCGATGCCGGCTTGCAAGAACGCATCGGGCTACTTCGTCGCGGACGACATGGACGCCGTCGACCTCGTCATCGGGTCGGACGGGACGCTCGGCGTCATCAGCGAGCTCGAGCTGGCGCTCATGCCCGCCCCCGGGGTGACGTGGGGCGTGAGCTGCTTTCTGCGCTCGGAGGACGATGCCGTCGCGCTCGCCGAGCTCGTGCGCCGCATCGAGGAGCATGTGGCGGCGATCGAGTACTTCGACGGCGACGCCCTGCGCATCCTGGACGGGCAGCGCGAGCACGCCGCCGCGTTCGCCGCGCTGCCGAAGGCACCCGCGGGCGCGTGCGCGTGCGTCTACGTCGAGATCCAGACCGATTCGGCGCCCGATGCTCTCGCCGGGCTTGCGCGCATCGATCGCGCGGTCCGCGCCGAGGGCATCAAGGTGGTGGGCAGCTGGGTTGCACGCACCGATGTGGACCGCGAGCGGCTTCAGTTCTTCCGCCACGCGGTGCCCGAAAGCGTGAACATGCTCATCGACGTGCGCCGCCGCCGCGACCCCTCGATCACCAAGCTGGCCGGCGACATGGCGGTGCCCGACGGGTGCCTGCGCTCGATCGTGGACGTCTACCGCGAGAGCCTGGCAGAAGCCGGTCTCCAATCGGCCATCTGGGGGCACATCGGCGACAACCATCTGCACGTGAACATCCTGCCACGCGACCATGCGGAATACGAGCGCGGGCATGCGCTACTCGTGCTCTGGGCGCGGGAGGTGGCGGCACGGGGCGGCGCCGTCTCGGCTGAGCACGGTGTGGGCAAGATCAAGCGCGATTTCCTCGTTACCATGTACGGGGAGGAGCATGTGCACGAGATGGCCCGGGTGAAGCTCGCCTTCGACCCGGATGCGCGCCTGGGGCGCGGCAACCTGTTCAGCGAGGAGCTGCTGGACGAGGAGCGTGCCCGCGCCGGAGCCGCGGCGGCGCAGGAGGGAGGTGGCGGCCGATGAGAATCGTCGCATGCGTGAAGGCGGTTCCCGCCTCGACCGAGGTGAAGATGGATCCCGAGACCAACACCATCGTGCGCGACGGGGGAGCGGCCGTGCTCAACCCCTTCGACACCGCGGCGCTGGAGATCGCCCTGCAGATCGCGGAGGGGCGCCGCGCCGCGCGCGCCGACCACGAGGGCGCGGCCGAGGGCGCGCCGGTGCCGCGCGGCGGGGCCGATCGGACGGCGGCGCGCGCCGACGAGGAGCCGGCTGCTCAGGTCAGCGTCCTCTCGATGGGCATCCCCGCGACGGAGGAGCTGCTGCGCGACTGCATCGCCCGCGGCGCCGACCGCGCGGCCCTGCTGACCGACCGCGCGTTCGCCGGGGCCGACACCCTGGCCACCACGCATGCTCTGGCCTGCGGAATCGGCAAGCTGGGTGGCGCGGACCTGGTGCTGTGCGGCAAGATGGCCGTCGATGGCGACACCGCCCAGATCGGCCCCGAGCTCGCGGGCGCGCTCGGGGCCTCCTGCCTGGCCGACGTGCGCGAGGTCGTCGCGGCGGATGCGGACGGCGTGGTCGCGCGCTGCGGCGTCGACGGGGGGACCGCGCTGCTCGCGGCGCCCTACCCCGTGGTGCTCACGGTGGCGAAGGAGGCGGCGCAGCTGCGCATGCCCTCGATCGAGGGCGTTCTCGCGGCCGAGGCGGCCGCCTCGGGCGGCGCCGTGCCCGATGTCCCGGGCCGCCCGGCGCCAGCCTCCGCGGCAGCGTCCGAGACCGATGCCGCCTGCGCCCTCCACCGCCCGGGTGAGGCTCCCGCGCCGGCGATCGAGATGTGGTCCGCCTCGGATGTGGGCGCCGATCCCGCCCGCATCGGGCTCGCCGGCTCGCCCACGCAGGTGGTGCGCACCTTCGTGCCGGAGCGCGCGGACGCCTCGATCGAGGTCGTGGGGAACACACGGGAGCAGGCGGCCCGCCTGCTCGACATCCTGGGAGGCGAGGCGTGATGGTGGGACTTGCGATCGACGGGGAGCTCTGCATCGGATGCGGACGCTGCGTGCGCGCCTGCGCCACGGCGGGCATCGAGGTCATCGACCGTGTGGCGCGTCCCACCGACGGCTGCGTGCTGTGCGGCGCCTGCGTGGAGGCGTGCCCGGTCGGCGCGATCGCGATCGACCGCGGCACGAGGGGCGCGGAGGGCGCGTCCGGGTACCGCGGCGTCTGGGTCGTGGCCGAGCTCGATCGCGCGGGCGCGCTGGCGCAGGTGTCGCTCGAGCTCGCCGGCTGCGCCCGGGCCCTGGCCGATGAGCTCGGAGACGAGGTGTGCGTGCTCGTGCCCGTCGGCGCGCCGGCGGGCGCGGAGGCGCGCGACGCCGCCCGGCAGATGGCCGAGGACCTGGTCGCCGCCGGTGCCGACGAGGTCCGTTGCTGCCTGGACGGGCGCCTCGGCGCACCGGACGTCGCCGTGCACGCCCGCTGGATTTGCGATCTGACGCGCCGAGACCGGCCGGCGATCTTGCTCATCGGGGCCACGGCATGGGGGCGGGTGCTCGCCCCCGCCGTCTCCGTGCGTCTGGAGACGGGTCTCACGGCCGATTGCACCGTGCTGGGGATCGACCCCGCGACCGGGCTCCTGCAGCAGACGCGCCCGGCGTTCGGCGGCAACCTCATGGCGACGATCGAGTGCCCTGCGCACCGTCCCCAGATGGCAACCGTCCGGCCCGGAGTCTTCCCCGTGCCCCTGCCCGCCCCCGCCCGCCCCTGCGCGATCCATCTCGACGAGCGCCTGTCTCCCGAGGCGGTCCCGCGGGTCCGCGAGCTCGCCTTCGAGCCCGCGGACGCAGGCGCCGACATCGCGGGAGCCGAGGTGCTCGTGGTGGTGGGGCGCGGCATCGGCTCCAAGAAGAACCTGCCGCTCTTCGAGCGTCTGGCGCGCCTGCTCGGTGCGGAGCTGGGCTGCACCCGCCCCCTCGTCGAGGCGGGCTGGCTCGACTACGCACACCAGGTGGGACAGACCGGCGTCTCGGTGGCGCCCCGGGTGCTGCTGAGTTTCGGGGTCTCGGGCGCCATCCAGCACCTCGCCGGCATCGGCGGCGCACAGACCGTCATCGCCGTGAATGAGGATTCCGCCGCCCCCATCTTCGGCGCGGCGCGCTACCGGGTGGTGGGCGACGCGATCGAGGTCGCGCGCCAGCTGGTGGAGCAGCTCGAGGCGCGTGCCTCGGGAGGCGATGCCGCGGCCTCCGCCTGAGTGCGCGCCGATCAGAACACGAGGTTCACGAGGAGCATGTAGACGGCGGTGCTCGCGATGCCGGCGATGGCGCTCAGATGCTGGGCGTCCTTCTCTCATTGGTCGAGGAAGATCACCACGAAGAGCCCCGTCATGGCGAACGAGACGCCCTCGATCGAGGTGGCCGCCACCGTGCGCCGACGAGGCATGGTTTCGGGTCGCGCGGCGCCGGCGACGCGCGTAGAAGGTTCGATCATGGGCATATCCGGGAACATGGGGCGGCGGGGCATCCGAGGACGGCCCCGCCTCGGCCGGAGCGATTCAGGTGCTTAGGCGAAGGCGGCCACTACGCGGGCGGGCAGGCCCGTCGCGCCCTCGATGTGCGGCCAGGTCACGAAGACGATGGCGCCCGTGGCGGGCACCTTGTCGAGGTTCGCCATGACCTCGACCTGCAGGTGGCCGTGGTCGAGCACCCAGCGCTCGCAGGTGAGGTCGCCGGTCTCGGCGGCGAGGAACGAGGCGTCGGTGTCGAAGGTCTCGTGGCCGTTCATGCGGATGCCGCGCTCCTCGTAGAGGAACTCAAGCGCCGGCAGCGACCAGCCGGGGCAGTGCTCGCCGCCCTCCGCGTCGAAGTTGTTGAGGGCGTCGTTGTCCGGCCAGCGCAGATGCCAGTCGGTGCGCAGCGCCACGAAGGCGCCCTCGGGGATGCGCCCGTGCTCGGCCTCCCACGCCGCGATGTCCTCGACGGTGACGGCGGTGTCGGGGCCCTCGGAGGCGATCTTGGGCGTGAGGTCGATAACGCAAAGCGGCATGGCCATCTTGTCGACGCCGTAGGCCTCGGAGCCCGGCTTGCCCGGGGTGAAGTGGCTCGGGAAGTCCACGTGCGTGCCGAACTGCCCGGGGAACTTGTAGGTGTGGATGCGGCAGGAGAGCATCTCCTCGTCGTAGTCGAAGACCGTCCGGCACAGCTCGACGGATCCCTCGGGGATGCCCGCCCAGTAGGGGCTGTCGTCGGTGAGGGGGTGGGTGAGGTCGACCCACGTTGCGGACTGCAGCTTCTCGAGTTCGGGCCAGAGGCTCATGGTGCGCTCCTTCTCGATCGGATGGGCGGGGCGGAGGAGGCGGGGCGCCCCTTCCGCGTGTGCAACGCTTCATGATAGTCCCGCGCCCGCCGCGCTGATGCCGCGCTGCGGGCCGAAACCAACCGTTCACCGGCGGCGCGCTTTGCCCGATGTTTGCGCGCAGAACTTGCTGATGGTGCTCTAGAGGTTGTCATATGCGTCGTGCGGGCATGTTGAAGGCGCTGAAATCATCGCTGCGGTGGGTGTAGGAATGTGATCGTTATAACCCCATGCTTTGAGGGTCAATAAGCTCCGAGGACTTGAGTTGAACGGAAAAACTTCGCCGCTCGCCCAAGACGAGGGATACATGGGGAGGAAAGAGTGATAAGCTAACAACCGACTAGTCGCACACACGCTCGCCGTGTGGTTCTTAGGGTTGTTACCGCGCCAGTGGGCAAAGCCTAAGTAAACGGATTGCTGCAGAAGCGCAGCGGTCCGGCTTACGCCGTCTTTGTAGAGAAGACGAGAGGGAAAGGCTTGCTCGTGCGCATCAAACGCGTCTTCAACAACAACGCTATCTCTGCGTATCGTGGTAACGACGAGGTCGTTATCTTCGGTCGCGGTATCGGTTACCAGAAAAAGCATGGTGATCGAGTCGATGCGCGCAAGATCGAGAAGATGTTCGTCACCAACAAGAAGCAAAACGCCTACTTTGAAAGCCTGATGCAGGAGATTCCCACCGCATACGTGGAGATGACCTGGCGGGCTGTCAAGCAGGCGGAGGCCGATCTGGGCGCCGAGTTTGGAAGCAGCACGTTCATCGCTGTGCTCGACCACGTCAACTTCGCGCTCAGCCGTGCGCAAAAGGGTCGTTTCGTGACCAACCCGCTTCTGTGGGAGATCCGCAGCGCGTACAGCGCCGAGTACGCCGCAGCCCTCAAGACGCTGGATATCATCGAGGAGGAGACGGGGGTGAGGCTCCCCGCCGACGAGGCGGGGACGATTGCCATCCACTATTTCAATGCTCAAGACCCCAAGCGCCATCTGAAGAGCTCCTATCAAGCGATTGAGCTCATTTCGAAGATCGTGGGCGTCATCCAATCCGACTTCAAAGTCGAGTTCGACAAAGAGGGACTTGACTTCAACAGGCTGATGACCCATCTGCGCTTCTTCGTGTTGGGCCTTACAAGCGACGAGTACCGCTCAAGTGACCTTCACGACAGCTTCATGTTCGATATGGTGCGTCACCAATATCCCGACGTGTATCGATGCGTACTGCATATCCGGGAGCTGGTGCGGATCGTGCTGGGCAAGGACGTGGGCAACGAGGAGCTTCTGTATCTGATGATTCATATCCAGCGCGTGGTGGAAAAGGCCCAGCCTCAAGGGCCGACTGATGCGAAGGAGGACAACTGATGGGCAAATATGCTGAGATGCTTGATGAGATCGTCGAGCACTTGGGCGGTGTGGGAAACATCGAAGGGGTGACGCACTGCGCGACGCGCCTTCGCTTCACACTCAAGGACAAGTCCAAGGCGGACATGGACGCCATCGACGGCATTTCCGGCGTTCTCGGTACGCAGTACGGCACCGGCACGCATCAGGTGCTGATCGGAACGCACGTGGGCGAGGTGTACGACGAGCTGGTGCAGATACCGGGCATCGTGGGGCGTGGAGAGGTCGAAGACGACCTTGCAGATGACGCAGGCGTAGCGAAGGAGAAGATCGGCCTGTTCGATCGCTTCACGCGCATGATGTCGGCGGTGTACTCGCCCTACATCCCCGTACTCGCCGTGGGCGGTATCGCAAGCGGTGTGGTGGGACTTCTGTCCAACATCGGCATCATCTCTACTGAAAGTCTCACCTACCAGGCGTTTTACGCTATCTTCTATGCGTTGGTGTATTTCTTCCCCATCATGCTGGCCTATACGGCGGCCAAGCATTTCAAGTGCAATGAGTACGTTGCCGCGGCATTGGGCGCCTCCATCGTCTACCCGGGCGTGTCGGATCTTTTGGTCAACGGTGAGACTGCGAACCTGCTGGGCATCACGTTCCCGGCCTTCAACTTCGCGGGCTCCTTCGTGCCGATCCTCATGGCGGTGTTCTGCATGAGCCTGCTCGAGCGCTGGCTCAAGCGCGTGATGCCGCAGGTGATCCAGTTCACCATGGTTCCGCTCGTTTGCCTGGCGGCGTTCGTTCCGCTCACCATCATGGTGTTCGGTCCCATCGGCAGCCTGATCGCCAACGGTATCACGACGGTCTATATGGCCATCATCAACTACAAGATCATTGCCGGCATCCTGTGCGGAGCGTTCTTCATCCTGGTCATCCTGTTCGGCATGCACTGGGCCCTCACCCCCATCCAGCTTGCCCTCCTCGCCCAGCAGGGGTCGGAGTTCGGCCTCGCCGCTTCCGGCATGGGCAACTACGCGGCGCTGGGTGTCGGCTTGGCGGTCCTGGTTCTTTCCCGGTCCAACAGCCTCAAGCAGACGGCTGCGTCCGCCTCGTTCTCGTTGGGTCTCTGCGGTATCTCCGAGCCTATGCTCTACGGCGTCATCCTGCGCGACAAGCGCCTGATCGCCACCATGTGCATCGCTGGCGGCCTTGCCGGCTTGGTCTGCGCGCTCACCGATGTCTCGGCGACTAACTTCGCCTTCGCTGGCTTGCTGGCGTTCGGTGGCTGGCTGGGGACCATTAACCTGTACGGCTATGTCGCGTCCATCGCGGTCGCCATCGCCGCGGGGTTCGGTCTCACGTTCGCGCTCATCAAGACGCGTGGCATGAAGGGGCTGGAGTAGCAGCCATTCTACGGCTCCAGTAAAGCTGGTGTTCGCGAGGGGCGACGGCGCGGTCCGTCGCCCCTCGCCAAGAAGAGGAGGATTGATAGGCGCATGGTATACGAGCATCTGTTCAGCCCCATCATCATCAACGGCATGATCTCGAAGAATCGCATCGTTGCCGCGCCGACGGGGGATGATTTCGAGGAGAAGGCTTGGGGAGGGGCGGGGATCGTCATCGCGGGCCACGCGATCGTCGATTACGGACGGTCGAGCTTCGCGAGCCCCACCGAACCGGACATCTTTTCAAAATACGAGGTCGAAGGGGCCGTCGAGCGTGTCCGCAAGATCCATGCCGGTGGCGCGAAGGCGTCGATTGAGCTGTTCCATGGTGGGCGCGAAGCGCGCGTCCTCGACTATGCGATCGGACCCGATGAGGAGGTCCGCACCGATGGCGTTCGGGTGCGCGCGATGGATGAAGCGCTCATGAGCGAGGTGTGCGAGAAGTATGCCATCGCAGCGCGAAACGCACGAGACATCGGCTTCGACATGGTGTTTCTGCATTTTGGACACGGGTGGCTGCCGGCGCAGTTCCTCTCGCCGCACTTCAACCATCGTTCCGACGCATACGGCGGCCCGATCGAGAACCGCATGAGGTTTCCGCTGCGAATCCTCGCCGCCGTTCGCGAAGCGGTCGGTCCGCGGTTCCCTGTCGACATGCGCATCAGCGCCTACGAGTGGGTTTCAGGCTCCATCTCGTTCGAGGACGTCAAGACATTCGTCGCGGCGGCGGAATCCTATGTCGACACCGTGCAGGTTTCCGCGGGCCTCGATATGAACCGCGAGGCCAACGTGCACTGCATGGCGACGAATTTCGTCGAGCATATGCCCAACGTCGCCTGGGCGGCTGAGATTAAACACGCCGTCTCGATTCCCGTCTCGGTGATTGGGTCCGTCATGTCGCCCGATGAAGCGGAGGATCTCATCGCGCGCGGCGCCGTCGACCTCGTCGCATTCGGACGTGCGTTCACCGCGGATCCGGATTGGCCCAACAAGGCCATGTCGGGACATGCTGAGGACATCAGGCCGTGCCTGCGCTGCCTGCAGTGCTACCACATCGCGACGAATCACCGCAACGTCGGCTGCTCGGTGAATCCACGCTACAAGAACGAGGCGTTCATACCCCGGCGCATCGATTCGGTGTCGGCAGATCAGGCCAAGCGTGTCGTTGTCGTAGGCGGTGGCCCCGGTGGCATGCGCGCCGCGCTCACGGCATCCGCGCGCGGGCATGAGGTGGTGCTTTTCGAGCGCGAGAACGAGCTCGGCGGCCAGCTGCGCCACATCGCGAAGGAGCACTTCAAGGAGGATATCGCGCGCTATCTCGATTACCTGTGCGTTCAGATGGAGAAAAGCGATATGGACGTGCGGCTGGGCACAGAGGTGCGCTTCGAGGATGTCGCGGCCCTCGATCCCGATGCCATCATCGTTGCGGTTGGTGCCGAGGAGACCACGCCGCCCATCCCGGGTACCGGGAGGCCCTTCGTGCTCCACGGTATCGAGGCGATCGATAGGCAGGAGCAGCTCTCGGGTGACATAGTCGTCATCGGCGGAGGGACCATCGGCGCGGAGTTCGCGCTCGATCAGTCCCTCGTGTTCGGGAACCATGCGACGATCATCGAGATGGGTCCCGAATTGGCGGCGCAGGGCAACATGCTGTACAAGATCGGCTTGAGGCAGACGATGGAGCGCTGCACGTCGCTCGATGTCTTCTTGGAGAGCCGCTGCCTCGAGATCGGCGACCATGAGGTCATCATGCGCGATGCGGCAGGCGAGGTCCATGTGATCCATGCAGATCATGTTGTCTTGTGCACGGGGCTCAGGGCCCGTTCGTCACTTGCGCAGTCGTTCTACGGCATCACACCCGACACAACGATGATTGGCGACTGCGTTAAGCCGCGCAAGATCATGGAGGCGACCTTCGAGGGCCATGCGATCGCATTAAACCTCTAGGCGCGTTATGGAGTCAGAGCCTCTCGGTGTAAACAGTACGTGCCGAGAGGCTCTGGGATTCGCGTATCAACGGGCGCCCCGTCCCGGTTTCGCATGTCACAGCTCCGGGACGGTGCCGATGAAGACGGGGAGGCCCACCTGGTAGTCGATGACGAGAAAGGCGAAGGGGCGGTCGAGGACGACCTCGTGCACGACGGGCTCCTCCTGGATCACCGACGCGCGCGCCTCCATCTCGACCGAGGTCGCGGCGGCGGCGCGCGTCCCCTCCTCGCTCACGTCGATAAAGGTCTTGTGGAGCACCTTGCTGATGAAGAGGGGGCCGTCCGCGTCCGAGCCCATAGGGGTGAAGTCCGCGCTGCGCGGGTCGAACGCGGCGTCCATGCCGAGCACGCGCAGGGCCTCGACGAGCTCCGCCTCATACTCGAGTTTGAACTTGGGCAGACCGGCTTCCACTTCCGCGTTCCAGACCGGGTCCAGCAGCTCGGCGAGTCCGGTGCCGTCGAGTGCGGCGATCGCGTCGGCGAGCGCTGTGCCCTCGCGCGGCAGGAGCGCGACGAACGCGTACCGGTAGCCCGCATAGGGCTTGATGAAGCCCTCGAACGCATCGCTTGCCAGATAGCTGCCCTCATGCGAGCGCATGAGGCGCATCTGCTGCTGGACGCCGTCCTCGCTGGTGAACGTTCCGACCTCGACGTCATCCTCGTCAAAGGGCTCCTCCCAGGCGTCCTCGAAGGCGAGCGCGTTCACGAGGAAGAGGCGGGCGCCGTCGTCGATACCGTCGATCAGATCACCGATCATGCCGTCCGTCTGCTCGCTCACCCAGGTGTTGATGTCGGCCACCGTCGTGGCATCGAAGGGCGCCGCGAAGGCGGTCGCATCCAGCTCTCGGGCGCAGACGTCGAGATAGGCGTCGTTCACCGTGAGCTCGGGGGCGTCCTTGAACCAGATGGAATCGGCGATATGGAGGGGCATCGCCGGCGCGTCCGCATTCGCCGATTCGTCCGGGTAGAGGGTTCCCGAGGCGAGGTAGGAGGCGTAGGCGCCGAGGGCATCGTTGAGGGTCGCCGTCTCGAGGCCCGTCACCCGCTCGATCTCGTCGAGCGTGGTGCCGGCGGCGCCGTTCTGGGCGAGCGCCAGGGCGTAGGCGACCGAGAGCGGCGAGACCAGCGTGCGGGCATGCGGGTCCCGCGCGCGGTCCGTCTCCGAGCAGGCTTGCACGAGGCGCGCTGCGAGACCGTAGGCCGCCGTCCGGACTTCGGGCTCGGTCAGGATCGATGCCAGGTCCGCCGTTGGGACGCCGCCGTCATTCGCACGCACCGCGGCCGTGAGGTCCGTCGCGGTGAGCTCGGCGGCATCAGGCGCGGCGTCGCAGCCGGCAAGGGCCGAGGGTGCGAGCAGCGCGCCTCCCAGGAGCGCGGCGAGCTTGATGGATGAGCGCCGGGTGAGCGCGGGCGCAGGTGCGGGACGGCGGTCGACGGGCATGGTGGCTCCTTGGATCGGCGAAAGGTTTCCTCATTCTACCCAGCTCGCTGCTGCAGCCCGCGTCTCGGAGCTCATGGCGCGGCGTCCACGTCACCCCGGCCGGGAGGTCGCTGGAACCGGGTGCGTCCGCACGGGATTCACTCAGGTCAAGGCACGAACCCGCCCCATGCTGGGCGGCGGATGCGTGGTGTACACTGAAAAGGTGCCTGCGGCATGTCGCGTGGGACCCGGCCATGGCAAGCGAGGGAGGCCAAGATGGATGAAAGCATCTCGTTGAGCAGCATCTTGGGCCCGCAAAGCGTCACGCGGCTGTCGGTCCGCCGTTTCAGCCTCATGAACGCGCTGTTCTCCGTGCTCAATTCCACGGGGGACGATGATCCCGACAACGTGATCGCCCGGTATCTGCTAGCGAACTTCGATCACTTGGATGCGCTCAACGTGTACGACATGGCAGAGGCATGCTATACCTCGCGGTCGGGCATCCGGCGGTTCTGCCAGGCCATCGGATTCGACAACTTCTCCGGTTTGAAGGCGAGCGCTTACGAGTGGCAGCGCCATCGCGACTATTTCGTGGGCTACGTCGACCATCCTGATTTCCGGACGCATCTGGCTGACGAGCTCGCAACGATGATGCGCACCATCAACGATTTCGTGAGCGAGGAGGATCTGAAGGCGTTGGCGACGGCGATGGGCGCGGCGCATGAGGTGGTGCTGGCGGCATCGGATTTCTCGAGTGCGTCTCTACACGACTTCCAGCAGTCGATGCTCTACATGCACAAGATCGTGCGCATCTTCACCGATTCGTTTGGCGAGGAGGCGCACATCGATGCGCTGGGCCCGGCCGACGTGGTGATCATGTGCTCCATATCGGGCAACTATGCGCGCGTGTCTCAGGTGCTCATCGAGCGCACGCGCGCCCAGCGGGTGCTCGTGACGGTCAGCCACGACGAAGAGCTGGCCGAGCCCTATGACGCCGTGCTCTACCTGGCCGAAGACCATCTGACGCGCGAGCGCTCCGTGTACGCCAAGTACGGCATGAGCTATTTCCTGGACCTTCTATACCATGCGTACTGCGACGTCGCGGGAGCGCTGGAATCGTCCACCTTGGACGCCGCGGCTGTATCCGATCGCGGCGCGCGGGCCATGCCCCTGGCCGATGCATCCGGCGCATCGGAGGCGCCGCACATCGCATAAACATCTCTGGACGCGCGCGTCAAGCTCCCGTGCCGCCGCTCACGGGCTGCCGCCGCCCGTTCGCCGGGTTCATATTCTGGACCCGCAAAAGTGGGTCCCATTTCGGGACCCCGCGCTCCTTTCCGCCGCTGATACCGTACGAGACGCTCGAGCACACCGGTTCAACAAGGGATGGGAAGGGAGCATCAGCCCGCATGCATTACGATCACAATCCGCGGTTCCCGGAGGGGTTCTTGTGGGGCGCGTCCAGCGCTGCCTGGCAGGTTGAGGGCGGCACCGCCGAGGGCGGGCGCACGCCGGCGATCATCGATCTCAACTCCAAGACGAAGAAGCCCTTCGCTGACAACAGCATCGCCGCCGACCACTATCACCACGTCAAGGAGGACGTGGAGCTTATGGCCGAGTGCGGCTTCACGAGCTACCGCTTCTCGCTCGCATGGCCGCGCATCATCCCGGCGAGCGACGGAGTGGTGAACGAGGAGGGCGTGGCGTTCTACAACGAGCTCATCGACGAGCTGGTCGCCCACAACATCGAACCCATCGTGACGCTGTACCACTATGACATGCCCGTCTGGGTTGACGAGGAGCTGGGCGGCTGGAAGAGCCGTGCCACCGTGGACGCCTTCGAGCACTACGCGCGCGTGTGCTTCGAGCGCTTCGGCGACCGCGTGAAGTACTGGCTTTCCATCAACGAGCAGAACATGCAGATCTGCTACGGCGACTGGCTGGGCGTGTCCAAGGGGTGCGATGACTGGTTCCGTGA
Source organism: uncultured Coriobacteriaceae bacterium (assembly GCA_963931435.1). GTDB lineage: Bacteria > Actinomycetota > Coriobacteriia > Coriobacteriales > Coriobacteriaceae > Coprousia. The sequence continues at coordinate 1,629,078 of OZ007012.1, read as the reverse complement.
CAAGTGGAAGATCAACCACATCATGAACCTCTGCCATGCCAAGGCCGTCATCGCGTGCCATGAGCTGGTACCCGGCGGCAAGATCGGTCCCGTGCCGGGCATGGTGCCCATCTACCCGTATTCGTGCGACCCCATGGACCAGATCGCGGCCATGAACGCCGAAGAGTTCACCGAGAAGCTCTGGAACGACACCTACGTGACGGGCGAGTACAGCGCATTCATCCGGAACTACTGGAAGAACAACGACATCGACCCGGGTATCGAGCCGGGCGATGAGGAGCTCATGAAGGCGGCCAAGATCGACTTCTTCGCGGTGAACTGCTATCGCTCCAACACCGCAAAGTGGGCTCCGGCCGACGCCACCGCGCACAGCTACGACATGAACAAGACCGGCGAGAAGGGCAAGCTCGTCTTCCCCGTGGTGCCGGGCGAGTACCAGCTGGTGTACAACCCGCATGTCGAGTACACCGACTGGGATTGGGAGATCGATCCGGTGTCGATGCGCTACGTGCTGCGCTACATGTGGGATCACTACCATCTGCCCATGGTGATCACCGAGAACGGCTATGGCGCGCACGAGCACAAGGATGAACACGGCGAGATCCACGACCAGTATCGCATCGACTTCCTGCGCGAGACGATCTACCAGCTCGGTCTCGCTATCGAGGATGGCTGCGATGTGATCGGGTACAACCCGTGGTCGTTCACCGATCTGCTCTCCACGGGCAACGGCATCGAGAAGCGCTACGGCCTGGTGTACATCGACGCGACGGATGACGAGCTCAACGCCGCCGAGGCCGCCGGCACGCTTCCCCCCATGGCGCGCATCAAGAAGGACTCGTTCGCGTGGTACTCCGCGCTCATCCGCTCGAACGGACAGGAGTGGGGCTGCGATATGACGGGCCACGACGACAAGCCGTTCGGCGACCGGTAACCCGGCGCAGACGACGCCGCGGGCGGCGCCCGATCCACGTGACGCCGCTCGCGCGTTCCCCCATACGTGCAAAGCATTGGATCAAAAGGGGATTACCATGGCAAAGAAAGATTACGCGGCATTGCGCGACGCCATCGTCGCGGTGTGCGGCGGTGAAAGCAACATCGCCAACGCTTCCCACTGCATGACGCGCCTGCGTCTGCAGCTGCGCGATGCGGGCAAGATCGACCAGGACAAGGCGAAGGCCATCCCGGGCGTGCTGAACCTCGTCGTGCAAAACGGCGAGTACCAGTTCGTGATCGGGCAGGACGTGGCGAGCCTGTATGAGGAGTTCACCAAGCTCGACATCAAGACGGGCGGCGCCGTGGAAGACGACGCGGCTCTGGCCGAGGATACAGCGGCCGCGAAGGGCGGCGTGGTGAACGCGGTTCTCTCGTTCATCGGCGGCACATTCTCGCCGGTCATCCCGGTGCTCGTCGCCGGTGGCTTGACGGGCGCGGTGCTCACGCTGCTCACCACCTTCGCCGGCGTCCCGGCGACGGATGGCACCTATCTCGTCTTCTACTACCTCAACCAGGCGACGTTCTACTTCCTGCCCGTGTTCATCGGCTTCTCCGCCGCCCAGCGCTTGAAGTCGAACGGTTTTCTGGGCGCGTTTCTGGGTGCGGTGCTGCTGTTCTTCACGATGAACATCGGCGAGGAGCCCATCAGCTTCCTGGGCATCCAGGTGCAGTCCATCACCTACAACTCCACCGTGTTTCCCATCATCCTGGGCGTGCTGTTCATGAGCGTGGTGTACCGCTTCCTGCAGGGGCACATGCCGGTGTTCATGCGCACCATCTTCGTGCCGCTCATCACCATGCTCATCACCGTGCCGGTGACGCTCATCGTGCTCGGGCCCATCGGCAACACCGTGGGCACGTGGCTCTCTGACGGCGTGCTCGCCATCTACCGCTTCGCGCCTCCGATCGCCGTCGCCATCATCGGCGCCGGCACGCCGTGGCTCGTGTTCTTCGGCATGAACAATGCCACCTACCCCGTGGTGTTCGCCCTGCTGGCCGAGGTTGGCTCCGACCCGCTCATCTGCGCGGGCATGGCGCCGGCGAACGTTGCCGTGGGCGGCGCCTGCCTGGCGGCGGCGCTGATCGCCAAGTCGGTCGAGGATCGTTCCGTCGCCGTGGGCGCGGGCATCACCGCGCTGTGCGGCATCACCGAGCCGGGTGTGTACGGCGTGCTGTTCACGAAGCGCTACCCGCTGATCGGCGCGATGATCGGTGGCGGCATCGGCGGGTTCATCACGGGCCTGGTCGGCATGACGCAGTACGTGATCTCGACCCCGGGCTTCATCTCGTTCGCCGCCTATATCAACCCCGATGGCTCGCCCGACAACCTGATGTGGGCGATGATCATCATGGTGCTCGCCGTGGTGATCGCCTTCGCGGCGACGTTCGTGCTGGGCAAGCGCGACGCTGCCAAGGAGGTCGCGGTAGCCTAACGCGGACATAACGGTTGCGTGAACCAAGGGCCGGCCCGGTGCGATGGATGTCGCGCCGAGCCGGCCCTTGCATATCGGTATCAGTATGTGTAGGACGCATGCGCTCGCACCCGATGCGCCGTCAAGCAGCTTGCCGGCGCATTGGCTCTCGCGTCTCGAGCTCGTGATGGCAGCTCATGAGTATCGCGCAGCCCTCGCGCGCGATGCGGGAGAGCTCGTCTTCCAGGATCGCGGCGGAGGCGGGGTCGAGCGGGCCGGAGCCTCTCAAGCGGCGTTCCCTCGAAGGAAATCTCACCGGTGCGCAGGTGCTCCCATCCCGCGAGGCAGCGCAGCAGCGTTGACTTGCCCGCGCCGTTCGCCCCGACCAGAAGCGTCACCTCGCCCGCCTCCAGCGCGAGCGAGACGTGCTCCCATACGTTGGCGCGTCCGTAGCCGAACGCGATATCGCGTGCCTCGAGAACGCTCATCTCAATCCCCCTCGGACGGCATCGATGCCCGGGATGATACCACCGCCCGTGTGCCTACGCCTCGAGGCGCTTGTCGACCCAGGCGCGCAGGTGGCCATCCATGCGGTTCATGAGGAAGCGCGTCGCGGGCTCGGTGAACGGTCGCTCGATGCCGAAAGGGCGCTCGAAGGGCTGGAACAGGAAGCCCTGCTCCAGCGCGATCTCCAGGCTGGTGGGATAGACGAGCTCGTAGGTGAAGCAGGCGAGGCCCACTAGGTAGTCCGCCGGCGTCTCTCGCTCGGCGCGCATGACGGTGCGGTGGGCGAAGAACGCCTCCTCGACGGCGGGGGAGACCGCGCTCGCCATCAGCTCCTCATCGCTCACCCCGAGCACCGTTTCGGCGGTGTCGGTGCAGGTGACGCGCAGGATGTCGATCTTGTCCGCATCGCGCACCATGTCGCAGATCGCGCGGGTGCGCACAGCGAGCCCTTCGGGCAGGCGGAAGTCGCTGTGGTGGGCGACCGCCGCGCGGATCATGCCGTCGAGGTCGGCGTCGTCGCAGAACGCGCGGATGAAGCCCGCCGTGCGGTTGTGGCGCGCGAAGGCGTCGTCCTCTGGCAGCGTGCCGCAATCCGCGGTCGGAGCGTCCGCGTCCGGCTCGATCGCCGCACTCGGTCCGAATGCGGCGTCTCCTCCGAACAGGATGTGCGCGCCGAGCGCCGCATGAGAGGCGGATGCGCCGTCGTTGAACGTGTCCCAGCGTCGCAGCTGCTCGAACCGACCCAGATCGTGCAGGAGCCCGCAGAGCCAGGCGAGGTCGCGCCCGGCCTGCGTGAAGCCGCTGCCCGCCGCGATGCGGTCGGCGAGCTCCGCCACGCGCAGCGTGTGGTCGACCTTGAGGGCGATGCGCGGGTTGCTCGCGTCGTAGGGCTCGACGTAGCGGTTGAACGCTGCGAGCGCCCGCTCGCGGTCGATCGTGGCCGGCGCCTCGACCGGCTCGTTGCTGTCCATCATCGAACCACCCCTGTTCAAACAATTCCGGATGGGAAAACTTCTGACTGGTTCCTTGCGCTGTCCGCCTATTGATAGTACGGCGTATGCGGTTCATGGGGGTCGAAGTCCCCGCTCTCCTCAATGAAGATGGATGGTTCCCCCATGCACTCTCTGGAGCGCATGTGCGCCTCCTGAAAGCGAGGAGCCCGTCGACTGCCAGGCAGCCGACGGGCCCTCAAATGCGAGGTCGCTTACTCCCGCGGAAGTTCTCGCGTCCGCGCTCTACGCGAAGTAGGCCACGCCACCCTCGAAGAGCGGCATGAACTTCTCGCCCGGGACGTTCTGGTAGAGGCCGTTGCCGCGGCGCTCCACGTGGCCCATCTTGCCGAAGACGCGGCCGTCGGGGCTCGTGATGCCCTCGATGGCGCAGACGGAGCCGTTGGGATTGACATCGAGCGACATACTCGGGGTGCCTGCCTCGTCGACGTACTGCGTGGCGATCTGCCCGCCCTCGCGCAGCTCGTTGAGCACCTGGTCGTTGGCTACAAAGCGACCCTCGCCGTGACTGATCGCCACGGTGTAGACCTCGCCGGGCTTGCAGGCCGAGAGCCAGGGGGAGAGGTCGCTCGCCACGCGCGTGCGCACGAGCCTGCTCTGGTGGCGGCCGATGGTGTTGAAGGTGAGCGTGGGCGCGTCCGGCGTGGCATCCACGATGTCGCCGTAGGGTACGAGCCCGAGCTTCACGAGCGCCTGGAAGCCGTTGCAGATGCCGAGCATGAGACCATCACGTGCCTGGAGCAGGTCGCGCACCGCATCGGTAACCTCGGGCGCGCGGAAGAACGCCGTGATGAACTTGGCGGAGCCATCGGGCTCGTCGCCGCCGGAGAAGCCGCCGGGGATCATGACGATCTGGCTCTCGCGGATGCGGCGGGCGAGCTCGCGGGTGCTCTCGGCCACCGCCTCGGGCGTGAGGTTGTTGATGACGAAGGTGTCGCAGGTGGCGCCGGCGGCCTCAAAGGCGCGCGCGGTGTCGTACTCGCAGTTGTTGCCTGGGAAGACCGGGATGATCACGCGCGGGCGGGCGAACTTCTCGCCGGCGTAGACGGGCGCGATGCGGCCCGTCTCGGCGCAGCGGTAGGTCTCGGTCTCGACGGGGGCGGACTCCGCCTCGGCGTCACCGGTCGAACGGTAGGGGAACACGCCCTCTAGGGCGCCCTCCCAAGCCTCCTGCAGCTCGGCGAGGTCGATCGTCTCGCCGTAGGCCTCGAGCGCGTAGGCCTCGGTGGTGCGGCCCAGCTCCACCACGGTGGCACCCTCGATGGCGGGCAGCTTGGCACCCTCGGCGAGCTCGACGATGAAGCAGCCGTAGGCGTTGTCGAGCAGGTCGCGCGCCTCGGCCTCGTAGTAGGCGTCTGAGACGGCGAAGCCCAGGCGGTTGCCCACGCATGCCTTGAAGAGAACTTCGGCCAGGCCGCCGAAGCCGGCCGTGGACGCGGAGAGCGCGGCACCGGAGCGCGCGAGCGCCTCGACGCCCTCGAACACCGCTGTCAGCGAGGTGGGATCCGGCAGCAGGTCGTCAGCGCCGTAGGCGGGCTCGATGAGCACCACGCGGTGGCCGGCGCCCTTGAACTCGGGGGAGACGATCTGGTCGATTGAGCCGGTAGCGACGGCGAAGCTCACAAGCGTGGGCGGCACGTCGAGGTCCTCAAAGGAGCCGGACATGGAGTCCTTGCCGCCGATGGCGCCAATGCCCAGGTCGACCTGCGCCATGAGCGCGCCGAGTACGGCCGCCATGGGCTTGCCCCAGCGCTCGGGTACGTCGCGCAGGCGTTCGAAGTACTCCTGGAACGTGAGGTAGGCGCGCTTGTGGTCGAAGCCCGTCGTCACGAGCTTGGCGACGCTCTCCACCACGGAGAGGTAGGCGCCGCGGTACTGGTCGGCCGACATGATGTAGGGGTTGAAGCCCCAGGCCATGCCCGAGACGGTGGTGGTCTCGCCCATCACCGGGAACTTGGCGACCATGGCCTGCGCCGGGGTGAGCTGCGTGGAGCCGCCGAAGGGCATGAGCACGGTGCCCGCGCCGATGGTGGAGTCGAACCGCTCCGAGAGGCCCTTGTTGGAGGCCACGTTGAGGTTGGTCACGAGTGCGCGCATGGCGTCGGCGAAGGAGTCGACCTCCTCCGCGCCGGGCGGCAGGGGGATGGTGCTCTCGTACACGTTCTCCAGGCTGCCGAACTCGTCGAGCGCCGCGCTTGCAAGCTCGCTCTCGGGGTCGATGGGGGCAATGCCCTGCTCAACCACATGCACGCGCTGATGCTTGGGCGCGCCATTGGAAGCCAGGAAATCGCGCGAGAGGTCCACGATCACGTCGCCGTCCCAGGCCATGCGCACGCGCTTCTCGTGCGTGACCTCGGCGATGACCGTCGCCTCGAGGTTCTCCTCCTCGGCGTAGCCCATGAACTCGTCCACGTCGTCCTCGGCCACGGCGACCGCCATGCGCTCCTGGCTCTCGCTGATGGCGAGCTCGGTGCCGTCCAGGCCCTCGTACTTCTTGGTGACCTGGTCGAGGTCGATATAGAGACCGTCGGCTAGCTCGCCCACGGCGACCGACACGCCGCCCGCGCCGAAGTCGTTGCAGCGCTTGATGAGCCGGCAGGCGTCGCCGCGGCGGAAGAGGCGCTGCAGCTTGCGCTCCATGGGGGCGTTGCCCTTCTGCACCTCGGCGCCGTCCTTCTCGATCGACTCGACGTTGTGCGCCTTGGAGCTGCCCGTGGCGCCGCCGATGCCGTCGCGCCCGGTGCGGCCGCCAAGCAGGATGATCTTGTCGCCGGGCTCGGGCTCCTCGCGACGCACGTGGCTCGCGGGGGTGGCGCCCACGACGGCGCCGATCTCCATGCGCTTGGCCACATAGCCGGGGTGATAGAGCTCCGAGACCTGCCCGGTGGCCAGTCCGATCTGGTTGCCGTAGCTCGAGTAGCCGGCGGCCGCGGTGGTCACGATCTTGCGCTGGGGGAGCTTGCCGGCGAGCGTCTCGGAGACGGGGACGGTGGGGTCGGCCGCACCGGTGACGCGCATGGCCTGGTAGACGTAGCTGCGCCCCGAGAGCGGGTCGCGGATGGCGCCGCCGATGCAGGTGGCCGCGCCGCCGAAGGGCTCGATCTCGGTCGGGTGGTTGTGGGTCTCGTTCTTGAAGAGGAAGAGCCAGTCCTGGTCCTCGCCGTCTACGTCGACGGTGACCTTCACGGTGCAGGCGTTGATCTCCTCCGACTCGTCGAGCCCGGTGAGCTTGCCGGTCGCCTTGAGGTACTTGGCGCCGATGGTGCCCATGTCCATGAGGCAGACGGGCTTCTCGTCGCGTCCAAGCTCATGGCGCATCTCGAGATAGCGGTCGAAGGCCTCCTGCACCACGGCGTCATCGATCTGGACGTCGTCGAGCACGGTGCCGAAGGTGGTGTGGCGGCAGTGGTCCGACCAGTAGGTGTCGATCACGCGGATCTCGGTGATGGTGGGGTCGCGGTGCTCGCCGGCGAAGTACTCCTGGCAGAACGTGATGTCGGCGAGGTCCATGGCGAGCCCGCGCTCGGCGATGAACGCGGCGAGCCCCTCCTCGTCGAGCTCGCGGAAGCCGTCGAGCACCTCGACCGGCTCGGGCTCGGGGACCTCGGTCGCGAGGGTGTCGCCGAGCACCAGCGCGGTCTCGCGGGACTCGACGGGGTTGATGACGTAGCGCTTGATGGCGTCGATGGTCTCCTGCGCAAGGGCACCGGTGATCACGTAGAGCTTGGCGCAGCGCACGGTCGGGCGCTCGCCCTGGGAGATGAGCTGAACGCACTCGGCGGCGGAGTCGGCGCGCTGGTCGAACTGCCCGGGGAGCGCCTCGACAGCGAACGCCGTGACGCCCGGCTCGCTCACCTGGATGCCCTCGCCCGTGCCGGCGGCGCCGATGCGCACGCCTTCGATGTCGAGCTCACGGGAGGCCGCGTCGACCTGGGGCTCGGAGAAGACGACGGGGATGCAGCGCTCGAAGAGCTCCTCGTCGATGCCCTCGATGTCGTAGACGTTCACGATGCGCAGGGTCGCCTCTGCGGGCAGCCCCCCGGCGATGACGGTGCGCAGCTCGGATAGCAGCTGCGTCGCCTCCACATCGAAACCCGGCTTCTTCTCTACATAGATGCGCGAGACCATAGCGCCTGCCCTTCTGATGGGTGGGTTGCAAACCGCCACCATGATAGCAGCGACGCCCAACACATGAGGAGCCCCAGCGCGCCTTCGCGGAAATCGCGGATGGGGCTCTGTTCCGCTGCTCGGGGACATCCCCTGGAGGCAGCTTAAAGATGAACTGTACGAAGAGAAGGTCGATGAGCTGTTTGCCGAGCTTTCAGCGCACGCTGGGGAGGATCTTCACCATGAAGCGTAAGGAGGAGCACCTTTTTCTCGTTGATACCAATGTGTGGGTGTACTACCTTTTGCGTGACGATATCCATTACGAGGAGGCGTGCCGCTTCATCGAGCAGTGCGTCCTTTCGGGCACCGGGCTCCTCTATGCGCCGAGCTCGGCAAAAGACGTCTTCTATACCGTTCCCCGTGTGATGCGCCGGCGCGCCCTCCAAGCGGGTACCGCGGCCGACTCCACTTCGTATCGGCCCTACGCTTGGGCGTGCATTCGCAAGATGGGCGAGATCGCCGCCGTCTCGCCTTTGAGCCAAGCCGAGGGCGAGCTCGCGTACCTGCTCAGAACGGTGCACAACGATTATGAGGACAACCTGCTCATCGCTTCAGCAGAATCATGCGGCGCGGACTTTCTCGTGACGTTTGACGAAGGGCTCCTCAAACACCAGCCGGAGATCTGCATAACCCCCGGCAGGGCGTTGGAGCTTCTGGGCGCCCGTCAGGCATGCTCCGTATCGTCTCAAGCGCAAGCCGATCCCTTTACCCTCTCCGAGTAGCCCACGGCATAGTCGCGGGTTCATCTTCAGAGGACGCGTTCGGGCGAGCGGCTCAACGGAACCCAGCGTGGATGGTCCGCTGGGATGTCGTGCAGATGGGAGGGGGCGGCGGGACAGAAAGAGGCGGAGGAACCCCGCGGACGGCACCGGCGCCATGCGCCTGTAGAAACGCCGTCCCGCACGGGAGGTTCCTCCGCCTCTCGCCGCAACGATGCGACCGGTGCTAGTCGTTCTTCTCCATGCCCTCGCACCAGGCGTCGACGTCCTCGATGCGGATGACGCTCGCCACGCGCTCGACCTCGTCCATGCCGTCGAGCGCGGCGCAGACGTCGCGCATGTCGCGCTCGAGCGCCTCGTGCGTGAGGAACACCACCGAGCAGTACGTGCCGTCGCCGTCCTGGAGCTGGTGGATGGCAGAGATCGAGATCCCCGCGCGCGAGAACGCGTCCACCACGGGCGCGAGGGTGCCCACGCGGTCGGCAACCGAGATGCGCACGTAGTAGCGCGTGCGCAGGCTGTCGATGGCGCGGACCGGCGTGACGCGCTCGAACGGCTCGCTCTCGGGCGCCGGGGCCGAGCCCGCCGCGATGGGCCGCGCGAGCTCGAGGATGTCGCCCACCACGGCGCTCGCGGTGGGGAAGGAGCCGGCGCCGGCACCGTAGAACATGGTCTCGCCCACGGCGTCGCCCACCACGTACACGGCGTTCATGGCGCCCGAGACGCTGGCGAGCATGTGGTCGGCAGGAATCATGGTGGGGTGCACGCGCGCGTCGATGCCCGCGGGCGTCCAGCGCGCGATGCCCAGCAGCTTGATGGCGTAACCCAGCTCGCGCGCCTGCTCGATGTCGGCCGCCGAGACGCTGCGGATGCCCTGCATGTAGACGTCGTCGGTGGTGACGCGCGTGTGGAAGGCGATGGAGGAGAGGATGGCCACCTTGCTCGCCGCGTCGAACCCGTCCACGTCGGCCGACGGGTCGGCCTCGGCGTAGCCCAGGCGCTGCGCCTCGGCGAGCACCTCGTCGAAGTCGAGCCCCTCGGCGGTCATGCGCGACAGGATGTAGTTGGTGGTGCCGTTCAGGATGCCGGCGATGGTGAGGATGTCGTTGCCCACGAGCGCGTGCTCCAAGGCGTTGACCACCGGGATGCCGCCGGCCGCCGCCGCCTCGCAGCGCAGCTGCACGCCGTGCTCCGCGGCGAGCGCCGCCAGGCGCTCCACGTGGCGGCCGAGCAGCGCCTTGTTGGCCGACACCATGTGCTTGCCGCTCGCGAGCGCCGCCTCGAAGATCTCGGTCGCGGGGTGCTCGCCGCCGATGAGCTCGATCACGATATCGATCGCGGGGTCGTCGACGACCTCGCGCCAGTCGGTCGTGAAGGCGTCGCCCGTGAACCCCAGCTCCGCGGCGCGCTCGGGCTCCAGCCCGCAGGCGCGCTTCACGCGCACGTCGACCCCGTAGGCGGTCAGGTACTCGTCATGATGGCGGGCGATGAGCTTGGCCACGCCGCTGCCCACGGTCCCGAGCCCGATGAGGCCGAGTTCGACGGTTCGCACGGTATCTGCCATTGTGTCTCCTTAGGGTCGGGGGCGGCCTTCCCGCCGCGCGCACCGACGAGGGTACGCGGCGGCACCGGCGCCCCGTGTGGCGGGGCGGGGCGAAACCAAGATGTAACATGGTTCCTACGCTGCGGTTTGGCTGCAAAGCGCAGGTAAACTTTACCATAGCGGCGCGTAAGCGGCTCCCCTCCCGGCCGCGGGGGTCCCAACCTGCGCCGATCACCTTACCAATGCGGCCGAAAACGAGTAAGGTATCAGGAACGTCCGGTCATCGGCGCCGCGCGCCGGGTGCGGGACGGGAACAGGCAGAGCGACGCGCCCGCGCATGCGGCAGGCGCGCTTCGGGAAGGAGAGAACCATGACCCGAATCAACCTCAATCCCCAGATGAGCCGCCGCGCCCTCGTTGCCGGCGCGGGCATGCTGGGTGTTGCCGGCATCCTCGCCGGCTGCTCCGGCGGCGACGATGCCGCCGAGGGCTCCGGCACCTCGTCGGCCGCTTCCGGCGCGGTCTTCAAGATCGGCGGCATCGGACCCACCACCGAGGGCGCCGCGATCTACGGCAACGCCGTCAAGAACGGCGCTCAGATCGCCGTCGACGAGATCAACGCCGAGGGTGGCGACATCCAGTTCGAGCTCAACTTCCAGGATGACGCGAACGACGCCGAGAAGTCGGTCAACGCGTACAACAACCTGAAGGACTGGGGCATGCAGATCCTCATGGGCACCGTGACCACCACGCCCTGCGTCGCCGTGTCCGCCGAGACCAACAACGACCACATGTTCCAGCTCACCCCGTCCGGCTCCTCGACCGACGTCATCGGCGGTCAGCCCGACGCCGATGGCAACATCTCCATCCAGCGCAAGGAGAACGTCTTCCAGATGTGCTTCACCGACCCCAACCAGGGCGCCGCGTCCGCGCAGTACATCTCCGAGCAGGGGCTGGGCACCAAGATCGCCATCATCTACAACATCTCCGACACCTACTCCACGGGCATCTATGAGAGCTTCAAGAACGAGGCGGCCGAGCTCGGCGTGGAGATCGTGTCCGAGACCTCGTTCACCGATGACTCCGCCACCGACTTCTCCGTCCAGTTGAACGACGCCAAGAACGCTGGTGCCGACCTGGTGTTCCTCCCCATCTACTATCAGCCCATCTCGCTCATCCTCACCCAGGCCAACAACATGGGCTACGCGCCCAAGTGGTTCGGCGTCGACGGCATGGACGGCCTGCTCACCCAGGAGGGCTTCGACACCGCGCTCGCCGAGGGCTGCATGCTCCTGACGCCGTTCGTCGCCACCGCCGAGGACGAGGCCACCAAGAAGTTCGTCGCCACCTATGAGGAGAACTACGGCGAGACCCCCAACCAGTTCGCGGCCGACGCCTACGACTGCATCTACGCGCTCAAGCAGGCCATCGAGGCGGCCGGGCTCACCTCCGACATGGACTTCACCGAGCTCTGCGACGGCCTCATGGAGCAGTTCGTGGCCGAGGACTTCTCGTTCACCGGCCTCACCACCGCCGGCGAGGCGGCCACCTGGTCGGATACCGGCGAGATCTCCAAGCAGCCCATGGGCATGGTCATCGAGGACGGCGTGTACATGCCGCTCGACGCCTAACGGCTCGCCTTTGATCTGATAGGTTCGGGAGCGGAGATCACCCGCCAGGTGGTCTCCGCTCATCTGTTGAAGGGAGGGGACCGTGGAGTTCCTCACCAACCTCATCAACGGGATGAGCTTGGGCAGCGTCTACGCCATCATCGCGCTCGGCTACACGATGGTCTACGGCATCGCCAAGATGCTCAACTTCGCGCATGGCGACGTGATCATGGTGGGCGCCTACATCTGCTTCTGCGCGGTTACCTATCTGGGGGTGCCCGTCATCGCGGGCGTGGCGCTCTCCGTCGTGGGGTGCACGGTGCTCGGCATCGTGGTCGAGCGGCTCGCCTACAAGCCGTTGCGCACCGCGCCGTCGCTCAACGTGCTCATCACCGCCATCGGCGTGAGCTACTTCTTGCAGAACGCGGCGCTCATCATCATGGGGTCCAATCCCAAGAGCTTCTCGTCGATCTTGAGTCTGCCGGCCTTGAGCCTCTTCGATGGCAAGCTCATCGTCTCCTCGACGGCGCTTCTCACGATCCTCGCATGCGTGGCCATCATGGTGGCGCTCACGCTGTTCACCACCAAGACCAAGATGGGCAAGGCCATGCGCGCCTGCTCCGAGGACCGCGACGCCGCCCAGCTCATGGGCATCAACGTGAACTCCACCATCTCGATGGTGTTCGCCATCGGTTCGGGCCTCGCCGCGATCGCGGGCGTGCTCATGTGCGCGTCCTACCCCATCCTCATGCCCACCACCGGCTCCATGCCCGGCATCAAGGCGTTCACCGCGGCCGTGCTCGGCGGCATCGGGTCCATCCCCGGCGCGGCTCTGGGCGGCATCCTCCTGGGCGTCATCGAGATCTTCGCGCGCGCCTACATCTCCACGCAGATCGCCGACGCGGTGGTGTTCGCGGTGCTCATCGTGATTCTGCTCATCCGTCCCGCGGGCCTGCTCGGCAAACCCGTCAACGAGAAGGTGTAGGTGAGCGACATGGGTATCAAGCAACTCAAGCCGCAGACGCGGTCCACCATCATCACCTATGCGCTCGTGATCGGCGCCTTCATCGTCGTGACGGTGCTCGACGGGCTCGGGCTCATCTCGCACTCGCTCTCGGGCCAGCTCGTGCCCATCTGCGCGTACGTGTCGCTCGCGGTGTCGCTGAACCTCGTCGTGGGCGTGTCGGGCGAGCTGTCGCTGGGGCATGCCGGTTTCATGAGCGTGGGCGCCTTCACGGGTGTCATCGTGGCGGGATGCCTCACGCGCTTCGGCGTCGAGAGTGACCTTCTGCTCTTCGCGCTCTCCGCGGTGGCGGGCGCCGTCGCCGCCGGTGTCATCGGTTTCCTCGTGGGTATTCCCGTCATGCGCCTGCGCGGCGACTACCTCGCCATCGTGACGCTCGCATTCGGCGAGATCATCAAGAACCTGCTCAACATCTTCTACGTGGGCGTCGATGACGCGGGGCTGCACTTCTCGCTCACCGATTCGGCGTCGCTCGGCATGAACGCCGGCACGATCCTCATCAACGGCCCCAAGGGCGCGGTGGGCATCTCGAAGGTCTCGACCTTCGCGCTGGGCATCTTGCTCGTGCTCATCACGGTCGCCGTGGTGCTGAACCTCATGCACAGCCGTGACGGCCGCGCCATCATGGCGGTGCGCGACAACCGCATCGCCGCCGAGAGCGTGGGCGTCAACACCACCAAGTACCGTCTCATGGCGTTCACGGTGGCCTCGGCCCTCGCGGGCGCGGCGGGCGTGCTCTACGCCATGAACTACTCCACCGTGGTGCCCTCGCAGTTCGACTTCAACCAGTCGATCTTGATCCTCGTCTACGTGGTCTTGGGCGGCATGGGCAACATCTGGGGCTCCATCATCTCGGCGGCGTTCTTGACGGTGCTGCCCGAGGTGCTGCGTCCCATCAACCAGTATCGCATGCTGCTCTACGCCATCGTGCTCATCCTCGTGATGGTGGTGCCGCATACCAAGATCTACCAGCGCATCGCCGATGCGGTGCGTAGCCGTTTCGGCAAGGGCGAGGCTGAGGATGCCATGGCTGAAGAGGCCGTTGCCGTGGAAGGGGGCGAGGCGCATGAGTAGGCTCACCGACTTCGGCAAGAAGCGTCGCGAGGAGACCAAGATGGTGCCCGTGCCCAGCGTCTCCATCGTGCCCGAGCGCGACCTGGGCAAGGCGCCCGCGCTCGAGTGCCTGCACTTGGGCATCGAGTTCGGCGGCCTGAAGGCGGTCGACGACTTCAACGTCACCGTGGGCCCCACCGAGATCTGCGGCCTCATCGGCCCCAACGGCGCGGGTAAGACCACGGTCTTCAACCTGCTCACCAAGGTGTACAATCCCACGCACGGCACCATCATGGTGGACGGCAAGGACACCGCGGGCCTGAGCCCGGCGAAGGTGAACCAGCTTGGCGTCGCGCGTACGTTCCAGAACATCCGGCTGTTCAACACGCTCACCGTCGAGGAGAACGTGATGGTAGGCCTGCATAACCAGCTTCACTGCGGCATGGCAACGAGCATCTTGCGCCTTCCGCACCACTGGAAGAGCGAGAAGGCCTATCACGCCATGGCCATGGAGCTGCTGGATATCTTCGACATGACGGGCTTGGCCGATCATGAGGCGGGCTCGCTGCCGTATGGCGCGCAGCGCCGCCTGGAGATCGTCCGTGCTCTTGCCACCGGCCCGAAGCTGCTGCTGCTCGATGAGCCCGCAGCCGGTATGAATCCGTCCGAGACTGCCGAGCTGATGGAGAACATCGTCAAGATCCGCGACAAGTTCCAGATCGCTATCATGCTCATCGAGCACGACATGAACCTCGTCATGAACATCTGCGAGGGCATCTGCGTGCTCAACTTCGGAAAGATCATCGCCAAGGGCACGCCCGAGGAGATCCAGCAAAACGATGCGGTCATCGAGGCTTACCTGGGCAAACAGGCTAAGAAGGAGGGCGAGGAGTAAATGCTTTCCGTATACAACATCAATGTATGGTACGGGGCCATCCACGCCATCAAGAACGTCTCCTTCGAGGTCAACGATGGCGAGATCGTGGCTCTTATCGGTGCGAACGGCGCCGGTAAGTCCACCACGTTGAAGACGCTTTCCGGCCTGCTGCGGTCGCGCTCGGGTTCGATCGAGTTCATGGGCGAGGATATCATGCACATGCCCGCCGAGAAGATCGTGGGGCACGGGTTGGTGCACGTACCCGAGGGCAGGCGCATCTTCCAGCAGATGACGGTGGAGGAGAACCTCGACATGGGTGCCTACACCCAGCCCAAAGATACCATCTCAGAGAATCTTGAGCGGGTCTACCAGCAGTTTCCCCGGCTTGCAGAGCGTCGCCGACAGGTTGCCGGAACGCTCTCCGGTGGTGAGCAGCAGATGCTCGCCATGGGGCGCGGCCTGATGGCCAACCCGAAGCTGCTCATGCTCGATGAGCCCTCGATGGGCCTTGCTCCCATTTTGGTCGAGCAGATCTTCGAGATCATCCAGGTGCTCCATGAGGAGGGTACCACCATCCTGCTCGTGGAGCAGAACGCTCAGATGGCGCTCTCGGTCGCCACGCGCGGCTACGTGCTGGAGACCGGCCGCGTGACGCTCTCCGGTACCGGTCAGGAGCTCCTTGCCAACGACGATGTGCGCAAGGCCTACCTTGGTGGCTAGCGGGCTCTTTGGTGAGAAGCGGCAAAGACGCTAGTCATTCTTTCTCCCTCAGCAACACAGGGCGGCTCCGCTCAAAGCGGAGCCGCCCTGCATCGTATGGTTCCCAGTTACTGGCTTGACGCTAGATTAAAACGGCGAAGCCGTCGGATGGGCGTCCATGATTGTCATCAGTTCCTCATCGTAACCCACACGCACTTCGGATGTGGTATCAAAGACCATGCAGGCGTGGTTGTCTGATTCATAGGGCTCCCATTTGAGGTTGTCCGTCGACGGATCTCCTGTTGCCGCAAACGCAGCGAGTGCCGAAGACATAGCCTGGGCTACGCCATGGGCATTGTCGGCATCGCCGGCGATCAGATAGGGAGCTTCATCGATGGAGTTGAACATAAAGGGGATATCGAGTGTGTGCGACATGGTGATACCGCCGAAGCAGGGAATGACATAGGCGGTGACATAGTTGTATACCGGGATGCCCGCTTTATTCATGAGCGTGATGGTTCCGGTTTCTGGATTGGTCACCGCCCAATGCGAAAGTCCAGCCTTACCCGATGCGATCCAGAGAGAATCAACCAGCTTGTGGTCAGGATAAGCCTTTTCAAATGCTTCAATGAACGCATCGGCATCATCGCCGTATTGAGCATCAATAGCAGCTCGCACGCTATCCTCATCGATATTGGTGTAATCCGCGTTGGGGAGATCTTCTGGTCCATTGACCATATAGGGGCTGAAGGCGCCCATGTTGCAGTTGAACTCTGCATAGGCATTGCCGATCATCCACGTGCGCGCTGCGGCGTACTGGTTGACCTCGCCGGTTGCGGGATCGATGAGCGGAGTCTCAAAGGTTCCGGTGCCCGTATAGGTTGACCAGCTGCACCCTGCCTCGGTCGCTGCCTGATAAAGCTCCTCATACGGCATGTTGACGAGCGTCTCAGCTGCATTCTCAGCGGAAAGACCCAGATAGTCGACAAGCTTTTGCGTGTTGGCGAGCCCGTCCTCCTTGGTGGATGTTGAGTAGCCTCCGCTCATCATTACAACCTTGTCAAACAAATCGGCTGTTTCGGCCATGCAGGCAAGGGTAGTGACTTTCGTGCCGCCGCCGGACTGACCCAAAATGGTGACGTTTGCGGGATCACCGCCGAAGGATGCGATGTTGTCATGTACCCACTGAAGCGCAACGACGCCGTCCATCATGCCGGCGATGCCTGAATTGGCAAACTGCTCCCCGTAAGCGCTCATGTCGAGGAATCCAAGAACGTTCAGGCGCGTGTTAACAGAAACGAAGACAACATCTTGCGATTTTGCGAGGTAAAAGCCGTCATAATAAGACAGTTCTGTCGAAGCGCCGTTGCTCAGCCCGCCACCATGGAAGAAGACTATCACGGGCTTTGAGCCATCAAGTGATCCTGTCCAAACATTGAGGTATTGGCAGCGCTCGTTGCCCACCATGTCAGCGGTGCCGTTGGAAGGGCTGAAGAACTCATTGGGATTTACGACGGCTGTTGCGGAGAGCGTGCGATCTTGCGGCGATACCTCGCCGTACAGCAGTGCGTTGCGGTATCCGTTGTCAAAAGAGGTAACGGGCGTGGGGTCTTGGAACCGTTCCGCTGTTGCATAGGGGATCCCGCGGAATGCATAGACGCCGTCGTATTGGAAGCCAAGTAGTCTACCTTGGGATATTTCAATAAGCGATGCAGCCGTGGCGGTAGCGGGAATAGAAACGGCTCCTGCAGTCGCCCCGGTTCCCGAGCTGGAACCTGCTGTGGAGGGTCCGTTACTGCAGCCAGCGAGAAATGCCGAGATACCTCCTATGGCGCCAACGGCTCCGCAGGCGGCAAGAATGTCACGACGAGCAACCGGTTTACGTAATACAGCCATAACGAGCCTATCCCTTCCATCGCGTCGGCCTGCTCTAGCGCAACCTATGAAGCATGTAGCTGCGCGTGCAGGTGTTCTTTAGCATGGAAAGCGGCCGCTCTTCCTGTGTCGGGTGTATGCACCCTGGCTTCAGTCTAATTTCAGATACGATTTCGGACTAGATTCAAAGATGCACATCGTTTCCAGTTTGGAAACGGTAGAGACGAAGGGTATCCATTCTTTGAGAAGGATGCTTCAAGAGCGAGTCGATGGTCATTGAAGCAAAATGGGCAATCGCTCCCGCTTTGAGGTTCGTATGATTGATAGAACTGCTCAGTTCGATTCCGGTGATGCCTGCAAGATGATTCCGACCTCGCCCAACAGCAAAGATCCGAGCCTTGGTCGAGTCGACCGTTTGCATGATATCCATCTCGAGATTGAGGCGAAGAAGCCATTCGTACATCGAGATCGCATCCGAGACGAAGACGAGAACACCATCGGTATTCATACATTCGATCTCGCGTCGTAGGTCTTCAGTGTAATAGGCTCCAACGACCTTGGTATTGATGCTGCATGCTAAAAGCACGTCGGCGATAGCTTCGCATGGTACAGAGCCTGCATGGTCAGCGATAAAGATTACGCGTTCGGCCCGGGCGAGCGCGTCGGCGAGTAGGCTGATGTCTTGTGGGTTGATAACGAGAGAGGGGGAGCGCTTTATTGCCGAAGAGAAGCCGAGTGCTTGATGCACGCGCTTCACGTACTCATGATATTCGCATGCAACAGCGTTTTGAAATGAGTGGAAGGTGCCCTGACTCGTGAGCCGGGAAATGAACTTTGAAACCGATCCCTTTGCGATGAAGGTGCTTGAGGCGATCTGTGAGAGTGTGAGCGAGCCAAGCACGCTGAAATGCGCAAGCATCCAGCCACTCAGTTCTGCATCGATGGATTGATATTTGCTAGAAGTGTTGAGGTGCTTGAGGTGTTCATAGACGGACACGTCGCAATCACCCCTGATAGTGCTTAGCGTAGTATTGATGTTTCAGGTAGCGCGATGTTTCGAGCAGGACGGTATTTGCCGACTCGTCGTCATCCGTGAAGGGAAGTGTCAGCCTCGCGTTTACCAGTGACCGATCGATATCTGCACCACACCCGCAAATGCAGGCCACCTTGCAAGGACATTGAGCAAGGGATTGAAACTCGTCCGGGTAGTAGGAAAAGATGCGCCCGGTGATCGAGACAAAAAGAAGGAGATCGTTTTGGTCAAGTTGATCGGGGAGATTGAGATGACGAATGATGGGAACGGCGTACGCGAGCTTGCCCATCATAAGCATATCTTCCTCAAAATGAAGGAAGAGGGCTTGGGGAAACGCTGCCCCAAGAATGATGGTACGAGATGAAGCATATATAAGCTCGATTAATGACGAAGCTTCTTTCCGGAATCGGTCGATTTCAAAGGGTTCTTCAGAATGGTGGGCGATGGATCGTTCCAGTGCAGCAATATCTGTCTTCTTATAATGAAGCGCCATCTGCCGACGGCGGATTTCACAAGTTGATTCAAGATCAGTTTTGAGGGCCGTAAAGTTGCGATAGCCCAGGCTCGAGCAAAGTTTATTGACGAGCCGAGTACTCGTGTTTGCAAGCTCGGCCACATGAGATGCGGTGAGCATCTTGGGGCTGTTTGCAAGCATGACAAGCGCTATCGCGATATCACGCTGCGAGCTGCAAGAAAAATCGCTATTGATTAGCATGAGCAACAAGGACACGACAGTATTCACGCGATCACCCGTTATCGACACGTTCTTTTTACGTGTTAAAAGTTACTATGCATCGCCAGCGCACACAAGGTTTTCCAAGTAAGGGAAAGTGCAGGGGGGTGGCCGTGCATGCCCTGCTACGCACGTCCTCTTTGATCGTGCCGGTGGGTGATGGAGTCCACCGAACTCTCATCGTGCTTCTCTGCGGTCATGGTGCTCCGCTGCCGACACGTATTGCCTGCATCGTCAAGTACTTTCTACAACGTCAGGTACTTTTTGCAACGATTGGTACAAACTGCCCATTATGGCGGTGACATTCGTACTCTAACGGGCCGATAGTACCAATCGTTGCAAAAAGTACTAGACTGTGGCCCGTGGTTGCCTTGAATACTGCTGGGGAGTTTTCGGCAACTTGCTGCGGTAGAGGGACGATAGGGGCGAGGACGATGTGGGGCGCAGCCCTGCGCGTGGGGCGCGGCCAGGCGTAGGCGCGGCGCGGCTTTGCGCGGCGCGGCCTCGGTTTACCTGCGCGCCATCTCGCAGGTATTCGTAGCAGTTAGTGATGGATGATAAAAGCTGCGAGCCTCCAAGGGAGAGCGAGGCGAAGGCGGTACCCAGGGAGAGGAAATGCTTGGATCGGATTTGACGCTTGAGTTCTGCGCTGAGAATTACACGTTGGTCCCCGCGGCGCTCGAGGCCGGCGCTCGCCGTATCGAGCTATGCGATAACCTGGCGGTTGGAGGAACCACCCCCTCCATGGGGGTCATCGGTGCCGCGGTGGAGTGCGCTCACGCGCACGGCGCGCGCGTGATGGTGATGGTTCGTCCGCGGGGCGGCGATTTCGTCTATACCCAAGACGAGCTTGCCATCATGGAGGCCGATGCACGCATCGCGCTCGCGCTCGGTGCCGACGGCATCGTGCTCGGATGCTTGCGCGCCGCGGCAGACGGCTCGCTCGACCTCGATGTCCCCGCGCTCGAACGCCTTGCCTCCATCGCCCGCGAGGCGGCGGAGGAGCGCGGCGAGGCGGTGGACATGACCTTCCACATGGCGTTCGACGCCCTGCCCGCCGCGCGTCGGCTCGATGCCATCGACCGCATCGCGGAGCTCGGCTTCACGCGCATCCTCACGCATGGCGGCCCCGCGGGAACGCCCATCGAGGACAACATCGCGCGCCTGCGCGCCTATATCGAGCGCGCGGCGAGCCGGCTGATCATCCTGCCGGGCGGCGGCATCACCTGGGAGAACGTTGACTCCATAGCCGGGGAGCTCGACGTGGCCGAGTGCCACGGGACCAAGATCGTCCAGTTGCCCTAGGGCGGCCTGGTCGAGGTTTTCCGCGTTCCACGCCGTCGGGATGGGCGCCAGGAACCGAGATCCGGTCGGCGCAGCGTCGCCGTGACCGGATTTGCGGCTACGAGGTCGCCGTCGGCCTTCGCTGCACGTTATTTGAAAGAGACGAAGGGGGGGTGTCTCTATGGTTTTGTCAATCCCTCGAGGGAATCTCGGCATGCCGCGGCGCGCCCGGCGGGGCGGGCGCTCTCCCATATGGTCTTGAGAGGGCCTAGGCCGCCCGGTAGGGGACCCGGTCGCGCATGATGGCGTAGATCACCTTCAGGCGCTTGCGGGCGACCGCCTTGAGCGCCTTGTTGTGCCGCATGCCGCGCCCCCGGCACTCGTCGTAGTACCTGCCGAACTCGTTCTTCGTCCCGATGAGGGAGTTGCACGAGAATATCAGCAGGTTCTTGAGGGGCTTGCTCCCGCCCCGCTTCGGCCTCGTCGACCTTGCGCTCGTGCCCGACTGGCTGTCGGCGGGCGCGATGCCGCAGTAGCTGGCGAGCTCGTCGTGGCTGCGGAACATCGCCACGTCGACCGAGGTCACGAGCGCCGCGGCGGTCCTGGGGCCGACGCCGGGCACCGTGAGCAGGGCCTCGTAGGTCGCGTCGCCCTCGAGCAGCTCCCCGATGGCCGCGTCGAGGGCGTCGACCTCGGCGTCGCGGGCGAGGACCTGGCCCGCGAGCATGGAGACGAGCGCCCCCTCGGCGCGGACCTCCGGGCGCGACGCAGCAGAGGCGGAGAGCGCCTCCCAGAGCGTGTCCTCCCTGCCGCCGCGCGCGCCGGCGAGCCGCCGGTAGCGCTCCTCGCCCGCGGCCGCGCAGCCGTGCGCCGACCCGAGGGCGGCGAGCACCTCGAGCTGCCAGCGCCTGGACGGGTCGAGCGCCGCCTCGAGGGCGGGGTCGGCCTCGAGGAGCACGGCCCGGAGCCGGTTGAGCGACTCGGTGCGCCCCTTTATGCAGAACGAGCGCTGCGACGAGAGCATCCTGAGGGACGCCCTCCGCTCGTCCTCCTCGGGGACCTCGCGCAGCGTCCAGGGCATCCCGAGCGCCGTCCGCGCGATCACCTCCGCATCCAGCTCGTCCGTCTTGGCCGTCGCCGGGAACATCTCGCGGGCCTGCTTCTCCGCCTTCCCGGGCAGGTAGGCGACGCGCATCCCCGCGCCGCGCGCCCTGGAGAGCACGAGCGCGCCGATGTTGCGCCGCTGGTCGACGACGACGAGGGCGCCGGCGCCCGCCTCGGCGAGCACGCGGTCGATCGCCGCGGGCCGGTTGTCGACCCGCTCGCTGAGGACGGCCTCGCCGCCGGCGCCGACGCCGAAGGCCCAGTGGAACGACTTGCCGACGTCGAAGCCGACCACGGCGGCGGGGACCTTCCTCTTGCGCCTTCCCATGGTGTATCCTCCAATCAGGTCGGCCGGTCCGACTCCGCCGCGGGGTCGACAGCCACATTACCCGGCCGTGGCGCCGCGCGCCCGGCATCTCTCTATCAGTCGTCTCCCGCGGCCTCTCCGCCCCGGTGGCAGCACCCCCCGGGCCCTCGCGGGGCAGGGAAAAAGGGCCATCCGGGGCGGTGGGCCGGCGGCCCCGAGGGGCCTGGCACCATGGTATTTCCCAGATCGGGGAATGAAAAAAAGAGCCGCCCTCCGGGACGGCTCAAACTGTAATGGGGAGCAAGATATGGCCGAGAAGACTGAGAACGAGAACGTATCGGGCCAGGGAGATGCGGGCGCGGTCCTGAACGAGCGTCGTGACGAGCCCTCCGATTGCCAGTGCTCTGCCGATTCTTCCGCCGAAGGGGAGCTCGCCCTCCGTGCGCGCTCGATCCTTCTGGCCCAGCCCGACCCGGCGCGGTTCCTCAGCATCCTGGAGCCCTTGAAGCTCGGGCGCGTCCAGGTGGTTGCGGCGGCGGAGGACTTGGGCGTGCTGGTGCGCTTCAAGCGCGAGGGGGCGTTCTTCGCCGCGCCCTTCGGCGAGGAGGCGGCGCGCGTCATGGCGGGCATGCTGCCGGCCGAGGCGCTGGTGAGTCTTCCGGACGACCGGTACCGTCCCCTCTTCACCGGTGGGGCGGAGGTCGATGCCGGGCGCTACGAGCTCTGGGTCTACGAGGGCGGCCCGTCAGGCGGCGAACGGGATGATTCCGAGCGCCTGCAATCGCTGGCGCCTGAGGGCTTCACCATCCGTCCGCTCGGCCCCGATGATTTCGATGTGGTGCGCGCCCGCTACCGCCTGCTCTCCTCCGAGGGCATTCGCGACCACCTCGAGCGCGGCTGGATCCGTGGCGGCTACGATGCGAACGGGACGCTCGTGGGGTTCATCGGCGAGCACGACGAGGCGTCCATGGGCATGCTCGAGGTCTTTCCCGAGGCGCGTCGCCGCGGCTACGCCCAGGCGCTCGAGGCGTCCCTCATCGCATCGTTCAAGGAGACGGGGCGCGTGCCGTACTGCCACGTCGCCCTCGACAACGAGGCGTCGAAGGCGCTCCAGCGCAAGCTGGGCCTGCGGCGCGTCGACACCATCCAGAGCTGGTTCGGGCTCCCTTCGAAGGAATAGGACGAGCGGCGCGCGGCGGTGCCTACAGAATCTGCCGCAGCAGGCTTCCTCGAGTGGGATAACCTGAACGCTTTTCCGTCCATTTCATTTCTGTCGCGCTCCGGGGATCCTCCCTCCCGGCGGGCGCATCGCGCAGCGAGCCGAAGGCGCTAAGCCCGCAGGATGGCCAGCCCGCCGGGGACGTTTCTGGTGCGGCGACCGACTCTTTTGTCCGCACGAAGCGCGTATAATGGGGGCGTTCAACAGCTCGGCCCGCCGCAGCGGGCCCTCTTTACAAGGACGTCTTCTCATGGCATCGCTTAAAACGAGCCGCCGTTGGGTGGTAGCCCCCGATAATCCCGATCTTGCGCAGGAGCTCTCCGCAGAACTCGCCGTCGCCCCGCTCGTCGCGCGCATCATGGTGGCGCGCGGCATCTCCTCGGTGGAGGAGGGGCGGCTCTTCCTCACGCCGTCGCTGGAGCGCGACTGGGCCGATCCGCTCCTCATCCCGGGCGTGGGGGAGGTGGCCGATCGCGTCGAGCGCGCGGTGCGCGCGGGCGAGACCATCGCGGTGTTCGGCGATTTCGATGTCGACGGCATCACCTCAACCTGCCTGCTCACCGAGGCGCTCCGCGCGCTGGGCGCACAGGTGCACCCCTTCATCCCGCGCCGGTTCGACGAGGGCTACGGCCTCAGCCAGGCGGCGCTCGAGCGCGTGATCGCGGCATGCTCGCCCGATCTGGTGGTCACAGTCGACAATGGCATCGCCGCCCGGGACGAGGTGGGCTACCTCGCCGGCCAGGGCATCGACCTGGTGGTGACCGATCACCACGAGCCCTCCGACATGGTGCCCCGGGGCATCCCCCTCACCGATCCCAAGCTCGTCGCCGAGGGCCCCTCGCACGAGCTCGCCGGCGCCGGCGTGGCGCTCAAGCTCGTGCAGGTGCTCGGCGCGCGCCTGGGCGCCCCGGAGCTGTGGCGCTCGTTCACCGAGGTCGCCGCGCTCGGCACGGTCTCGGACATGATGACCCTCACGCCCGAGAATCGCGCCCTCGTGGCCGACGGCATCGCCCGCATGCGCGCCACGGCGCGCCCCGGCTTCATCGCGCTCGCCGCGACGGCGCGCTGCGACCTCGCCTCCATCACGGCGGACGCGCTCTCGTTCTCGCTCATCCCGCGCCTCAACGCCGCAGGGCGCATGGCCGATCCCGCGCTCGCGCTCGAGCTCATGCTGGAGCGCGACCCCGTCGAAGCGGCCCGTCTGGCCGCGCAGCTCGAGGAGATCAACCGCGAGCGGCGCGACATCGAGGCCTCGCTCACCGATGAGGCGCTCGCCCAGGTCGAGCGGACCTACGAGGGCGGCCGGGTGGTGGTCGCCGCGGGCGAGGGCTGGCACGAGGGCGTCAAGGGCATCGTGGCCAGCCGCATCGTCAACCGCTACCATGTGCCGGCGCTGCTGTTCTCCATCGAGGACGGCGTCGCCCGCGGCTCGGGGCGCTCGGTAGGGTCGGTCAACCTGTTCGACGCGGTCGCGCGCTGCTCGGACCTGCTCACGCGCTTCGGCGGGCACGCCGGCGCGGTGGGCGTGACGCTCCCGGCCGAGCGGCTGCCCGAGCTGCGCGAGCGGCTCGGCGCCGTGCTCGCGGAGCTCCCCGCAGAGGATTTCGAGGACACCGGTGAGATCGCCTCCATCGTCTCGCTTTCCGAGCTCGACGTGGCCACCATCGAGCAGGTGGCGCGGCTCGAGCCCTTCGGCCAGGGCAACAAGGTACCGCTCCTCGCGGCGACGGGCGTCACCATGCAGGACCGGGCGTGCGTGGGCAAGACGGCCGACCACCTGCGCTTCACCGCGACCGACGGCATCTCCTCCGTGCCCGCCATCATGTTCCGCGCCCCCGGCGCCCAGGAGCTCCTGGCGTGCGACAGCGTCGTGGACGTGGTGTTCGAGGCGGTCGCGGAGCGGTGGCAGGGGCGCGTCAAACCCAAACTCATGGTCAAGGACATCCTGCGCCACGACGCCGCGGAGCCCGCCCCCGACCACGTCTCCGCCCTGGAGCGGTGCCTGCAGCCCGCGCCGCCGCGCGCCGCCGCGCCGGCGTGCCCGCCGGCCGATGCGGACCGGCGCGCCCGCTACGAGCAGCTGCCGTACCGCGAGCTCACGCGCTCGCTCGTGCACGCCCTCATCGGCGGCGCGGCGCCGCATCGGGTGCAGGAGGAGGCGCTCGGGGCGCTCGAGCGGGGGCGCAGCACGCTCGTCGTCATGGGGACGGGGCGCGGCAAGTCGCTCATCTTCCAGGTGCACGCGGCGCGCGAGGCCATCGCGCGCCATCGGGCGAGCGTCTTCATCTACCCGCTGCGCGCCCTCATCGCCGATCAGGCCTTCCACCTCGGCGCGGCGCTCTCCGGCCTGGGTCTGCGCGCGGGCGTGCTCACCGGCGAGACGCCCGAGGACGAGCGCCGCGAGCGCTTCGCCGCGCTCGCCACGGGTGCGCTCGACGTGGTGCTCACCACGCCGGAGTTCTTCATCATCCACGCCGACCGCTTCGCCGCCGGAGGGCGCATCGGGTTCGTCGCGGTGGACGAGGCGCATCACATCGCGGGCGCCAAGGGCGGTGACCGCAGCGCCTACCTCGATCTGCCGGCGGCGCTCGAGCGCGCGGGCTCGCCCGTGGTGCTCGCGGCGACGGCGACGGCCGATCGCGCCTGCGCCGCCGAGATCCGCCGGCTGCTCGGGATCGACGAGGTCCTCGTGGACGATGCCGAGCGCCCCAACCTGGCGCTCGAGGACGATCGCAACAACGCGGCGCGCGAGAACCGGCTCGTCTCCATCGTCGCCTCCGGCGAGAAGTGCGTCGTGTACGTCAACTCGCGCGACCAGTCCGTGGCGCTCGCCCGCATGCTGCGCAAGCGCGTTCCCGATGTCGCCGGGGCGGTGGCCTTCTACAACGGCGGGCTCGACCGCGCCGCCCGCGCCCGGGTCGAGAGCGCCTTTCGCGCGGGCGAGATCACCTGCATCGTCTCCACCTCGGCGTTCGGCGAGGGCGTCAACCTGCCCGACATCCGCCACGTTGTCCTGTACCACATGCCGTTCTCGGCCACCGAGTTCAACCAGATGAGCGGGCGTGCGGGGCGCGACGGCCAGCCGGCGCTCGTGCACCTCATGTACTCGGCGCGCGACGCCCGCATCAACGAGCGCATGCTCGATGCCGCCGCTCCCGAGCGCGACGAGCTCGTCACGCTCTACCGCGCCCTGCAGACCATGTGGCGGAACCACCGCGCCGAGACGGGGGAGGGCAGCTTCTGCGCGACCGATCGCGACATCGCGGGCATGTGCGCCGCCATCGACCGCCGCTGTGCGCCGGACGAGCGCGCCGTGTCCAGCGGCATCGGCATCTTCGAGGAGCTCGGCTTCGCGCGCATCGAGGGTTTCGACGAGGGCAGGCGCATCCAGATGCGCGAGCAGCCCGGCCGCATGGCGCTCACGAGCTCGACCCGCTACCTCGAGGGCCTGCACGCGCGTCTCGCGTTCGCAACATTCCGCACGTGGGCGCTCAACGCCCCAGCTCATGATATGCTTTCTCACATCATCCGACCCATCACGCCCGGCGGGCTGGATGATGTCGGGTAAGGAGGTTGGAGATGGATGCTGCTGCGCGCGCGGCTCATGACGCCTCGTTGACGGCGTTTTCCCAGATGGTCCACTACACCAAGGCGGCCGACCTTCCGCCCGAGATCTGCGCGGACGACTACGACAGGCTCGCCGCGCTGTGCGCCAAGTACATGAGCGATGCCGACCGCGCGCTCATGGAGCACGCCTACTGCTTCGCCGCCGAGAAGCACTCCGCCCAGAAGCGGCGCTCCGGCGAGCCCTACATCAACCATCCCGTCGAGGTCGCCATCATCCTGGCCGAGCTCAAGATGGATTGCGACGTGATCTGCGCGGCGCTTCTGCACGACACCGTCGAGGACACCGAGGTCTCGCTCGCCGACGTGCGCGGCATCTTCGGCGACACCGTCGCCGAGCTGGTGGACGGCGTCACCAAGCTCACCAACATCGAGGTCGACAGCATGGACGAGAAGCAGGCGCTCAACCTGCGCAAGATGTTCCTCGCCATGTCGCGCGACATCCGGGTCATCATCGTCAAGCTGGCCGACCGCCTGCACAACATGCGCACGCTGGCGGCCCTGCGCGAGGACCGGCGCCTGTTCAAGGCGCGCGAGACCATGGACGTCTACGCGCCGCTCGCCGACCGCCTGGGCATGAGCTCCATCAAATGGGAGCTCGAGGACCTCTCGTTCTTCTACCTGGAGCCCGAGGCCTACCAGCGCATCGCCCGCATGGTGGCCGAGAGCCGCGAGGTGCGTGAGCGCTTCCTGGCCGAGACCATCCGCACCCTCACCGACGAGCTCTCCCGTGCCGGGCTCACCGGTTTCCAGATCAACGGCCGTTCCAAGCACTATTGGTCCATCTACCAGAAGATGAAGCGCAAGGGCAAGGAGTTCTCCGAGATCTACGACCTGGTGGCCCTGCGCGTCATCTGCCGGACCGTGGGCGACTGCTATTCGGCGCTCGGCGCCGTGCACAGCCTGTGGCACCCCATGCCGGGGCGCTTCAAGGACTACATCGCCATGCCCAAGTTCAACAACTACCAGTCGCTGCACACCACGGTCATCGGCCCCACCGCCCGCCCGCTCGAGATCCAGATCCGCACCTACGAGATGCACGAGCAGGCCGAGTACGGCATCGCCGCGCACTGGCTCTACAAGCGCTCGGGCGGCTCGACGTCGATGAAGTCGACCGACCAGCAGCGCCTCGACGAGCAGATCAACATGCTCAAGCACTCGCTGGACTGGGCCGCCTCCGACGACATGGACGATCCCAAGGAGTTCCTCCATTCGCTCAAGGTCGACCTGTACGACCAGGAGATCTTCGTGTTCACGCCCAAGGGCGAGGTCATGAACCTGCGCGCCGGCTCGACCCCGCTCGATTTCGCCTACGCGGTGCACACCGAGGTGGGCAACCACTGTGTGGGCGCCAAGGTCAACGGGGTCGTCGCGCCGCTCACCCACGTGCTGCTCACGGGCGACCGCGTGGAGATCCTCACCAACAAGAACGCCAAGCCCTCGCGCGACTGGCTGAACATCGTCAAGACCCCTTCGGCCAAGTCCAAGATCCGCCATTACTTCGCCGCCGTCACCAAGGACGACGACGCGGCGGCGGGTCGCGAGATCATCGCCAAGGACCTGCGCAAGCGCGGCTACGGCATCTCGACGCCGCGCTCGACGCGCGCGCTCAACCAGGTGTGCGAGCAGCTCAACTACAAGCGCCTCGAGGACCTGTTCGCCGCCGTTGGGTCGGGCAAGGTCGCCCCGCGCCTGGTGGGCAACAAGGTGCAGAACATCCTCGACCCCAAGCCCGAGGAGACGGCGACCGGGGTCGCCGCCGAGGTCGCGGCCCATCCGGCGCGCGGCTCCAACCGGCGCCCGCAGCGCAAGGAGAAGGGGAGCTCGGGCGTGCGCGTCAAGGGCGCCGAAGACGCCGGGCTCCTGGTGCGCCTCGCGCACTGCTGCAACCCCGTCGCCGGCGACGATATCGTGGGCTTCATCACGCGCGGTCGCGGCGTCTCGGTGCATCGTGCCAACTGCCCCAACGTCAAGGGCCTCATGGAGCACCCCGAGCGCATGATCGAGGTCGAGTGGGATACCCAGGCGGACGCCCTCTTCCAGGTCGAGATCGTGGTCGAGTGCCTCGACCGCATGGGGCTTCTGAAGGACGTGACCATCGCCATCGGCGACGCGGGCGCCAACATCCTCTCGGCGGCGACCTCCACCAACCGCGAGGGCCTGGCCGTGCTGCGCTTCCTGGTTGAGATCTCCGACGCCAGCGGGCTCGATCCGCTGCTGGCCGCCATCAGCCGCGTCGAGAGCGTCTACGACGCGCGCCGCCTCATGCCCGGCGAGGGCTCCAAGACGCTGAAGCGCCGCGGGTAGCGCGCTGCATCGCGTATGGCGGCCGTCCCCTCAGAGGTACAGGTCGTCAAGCGCTCATGCGCGTGCGGACCGGCGGCACCGGAGCCGTCCGCGTCCCCGTTCAGATCCGAACAAGGAGGGATCATGGTAGAGGATTTCGTGCTGGACACCGCGCCCTGCGGGCCCGTCGAGGTCTCCTGTGTGGTGAACGGCCCGATCGAGACCAACACCTACTTCGTCGTCTCGGATGGCGAGGCGGTGGTCATCGACCCGGCATGGGAGGGGGAGCGGCTTGTCCAGATGTTCGCCGAGGCGCATCCGGAGGGCCGTATCGTGGCGATCGTGTGCACGCATGGGCACGCCGACCACCTGGGCGGCGTCGCGGGGATGCGCCGCGCGCTCGGCCCCGACGTCCCCTTCCTGCTTCCGGAGGGCGACCTTGACTGCGCTCGCATCAACATAGCTCACCAGAAGGGCTCCTGGGGCATCGACACCGAGGATCCCGGCGAACCGACGCGTCTTCTGCGCGAGGGCGACGAGATCCCCTGCGGCGCGGCGCGCCTGCAGGTCATCTCCACGCCCGGCCACACCCCGGCCGGCGTCACGCTCTTCGTCGCGTCGGAGGAGGGGTCCGTCGCCTTCGTGGGCGACACGCTCTTCCCGGGCAGCCATGGGCGCACCGATCTCTTCGGCGGCGATGACGATGCCATCCTGGCCTCGCTCGAGCGCCTGGGGCGCCTGCTCCCCGCCGAGACCCTCTGCTGCACGGGCCACGGCCCCACGACGACCATCGGCCAAGAGCTCGAGACCAATCCGTTCATGAGCCCCGTACGCTAGGCGTGGCCCCGCTCGACTCGTTCAGCGGAACATGGCGGGGGCCGCGTGGTACACTAGTGACGTCATTGGGCAACCTTTACTAGGAGGTTCTGTATGCTCGTCAACGCTGCTGACATGCTCAAGAAGGCGGAGGCCGGCCACTACGCGCTCGGCGCCTTCAACACCAACAACCTGGAGTGGACGCTCGCCATCCTCCAGGCCGCCGAGGAGGCCAAGAGCCCGCTGATCATCCAGGCCACCGCCGGTGCCGCCAAGTGGATGGGCAGCTTCAAGGTCGTCGCCGACATGGTCAAGGCCTGCGTCGAGGCCACGGGCGTGACCGTGCCGGTGGCGCTGCACCTCGATCACGGCTCGTATGAGGACTGCTTCAAGGCCATCGAGGCAGGCTTCACCTCCATCATGTACGACGGCTCCCATGAGGAGACCTTCCAGCTCAACCTCGACCGCACCAAGGAGCTCGTGGAGCTCGCCCACTCCAAGGGCCTCTCCATCGAGGCCGAGGTGGGCGGCATCGGCGGCACCGAGGACGGCGTGACCTCCTCCGGCGAGCTGGCCGATCCGGCTGAGTGCAAGCAGATCGCCGATCTGGGCGTCGACTTCCTTGCCTGCGGCATCGGCAACATCCACGGCGTGTACCCCGACAACTGGGCGGGCCTGTCGTTCGATCGCCTGAACGAGATTAAGCAGCAGGTGGGCGATCTGCCGCTCGTCCTGCACGGCGGCTCGGGCATCCCCGAGGATCAGATCAAGAAGGCCATTTCGCTGGGCGTCTCCAAGATCAACGTCAACACCGACCTCCAGCTCGTCTTCGCGGCGGCCACCCGCAAGTACATCGAGGCCGGCAAGGACCTCGAGGGCAAGGGCTTCGATCCGCGCAAGGTGCTCAAGCCCGGTCGCGACGCCATCGTCGAGAAGACCAAGGCGCTCATGGAGGAGTTCGGCTCGGCCAACAAGGCGTAGCAGCTGCGTAAACTCTTGACCGGAATCCCCCGGGAGTTCCCCGGGCGAACGTCCTCGGCCTTCGGCCTGCGGATTGTTCGCCCGGGGATCCTCCCGGGGGATTCCTGCGTTTACGCGCCTGATGCCGGACGGGCGCGAGGTTCTGTGGTACCATATCGCCCGTGATGCGCCCGAATGGCGGAATTGGCAGACGCAGCAGACTCAAAATCTGCCGTTGGTGACAACATGTGAGTTCGAGTCTCACTTCGGGCACCACGTGAGCATGCGGGCCCCACGGGGCCCTTTTGCTCGTGATGAAAGCATGGATTGCGCCGCATGGCAGGCGTTCGTGCTATCATTACCCGAGCTGCTTCACGCAGCATGGGAAAGCGGGGCTCACGCCCCCACCTTTCGGCGCCAAAGAGGTTGCTGTCTGGTCGTACAACATGATGCATGCGAAGGCCATGGCGCCTTCGAGATGGATGTGATGTGCCCGGATGCCCTCGCTGGCTCCGGGCATTTCTTATAGATGGGGAGGTACCGAAAATAGCTAAACACGATGACACGCGCATCAACGACGAGATCACCGCGACGCGTTGCCGCCTGATCGGCGTCGACGGATCGCAGCTGGGCCTGTTCGGCATCCGCGATGCGCAGCGTGTCGCCGATGAGCAGGGTCTCGACCTGGTCGAGATCGCGCCCAACGCCGATCCGCCGGTCTGCCGCGTCATGGACTACGGCAAGTACAAGTATCAGCAGGCCATCAAGGCCAAGGCTGCTCGTAAGAACCAGTCCAGGGTCGAGGTCAAGGAGATGAAGTTCCGGCCGAAGATCGACGTGGGCGATTACGAGACCAAGAAGGGCCACGTTCTGCGCTTCCTCAAGAAGGGCGCGCGCGTCAAGATCACCATCATGTTCCGCGGCCGCGAGATGGCCCATCCCGAGCAGGGTCTGAACGTGCTGGAGCGCCTTGCCGCCGATCTCAAGCCCTATGCGACCGTCGAGTCGCAGCCCAAGCTCGAGGGCCGCAACATGCTCATGCTCCTCGCTCCGATCAAGGGCGCCTTCGATGAGAAGCCCGAGAAGAGCGAAGACAAGAAGAAGTAACCGAAGGCTAGTTAAGGAGAAGTCTCATGCCTAAGATGAAGTCCCACAGCGGCACCAAGAAGCGCTTCCGCGTCACCGGTTCCGGCAAGATCATGCGCGCCAAGGCCTTCAAGAGCCACATCCTCACCAAGAAGACCACGAAGCGCAAGCGCAACTTCCGCAGCGAGACCACCGTCTCTTCCGCCGATCGCAAGACCGTCGTCTCGCGCCTTGCCTAAGGCTTCTTTCCAACCGTTCGACCGTCCTGACACACGAGGAGTGATTCTTTATGGCACGTATCAAGCGCGGCGTTATGGCGCGTAAGCACCACCGCACCGTTATGAAGATGGCGAAGGGCTACTACGGCGCCGCTTCGCGTACCTATCGTCATGCCAAGGAGCAGGTCCAGCACTCGCTCCAGTACCAGTACCGCGATCGCCGCAACAAGAAGCGCGACATCCGCAGCCTGTGGATCCAGCGCATCAACGCTGCCGCCCGCCTGAACGACATCTCCTACAGCCAGTTCATGCACGGCCTCAAGGTCGCCGGCATCGAGCTCGACCGCAAGGTGCTCGCCCAGATGGCCTACGAGGACACCGAGAGCTTCAACGAGCTTTGCACTATCGCCAAGAAGGCGCTGGAGGCGTAAGGCTTCTCACCTAAAACCGCATGCATCAAGCAATGCATCTCAACGGGGCGCCTGCGGGTGCCCCGTTTTCGTATCGACTGGACCAGCGTGGGCAAAGGATACGGATGTGAGTAAAGGATGCTCAGCTCAGTACAGAGAGGTCCATGGGGACAAGTGAGAGCGGCCTACATGCAGGTCTACATGCTTGCAATAGTCATGAGGGCCAGCATAAGCGCCAGCAGCAAGAGTCCCGTTGAACGTTGAGCTCTTGTGGCAGGGGCTCGCGAAGCAGGTTGGAGAGAAGTTCAAGAATTGTGTTCACCTTGTGGAGAGCCGCCCTCCCCCTTGCGCCGGGCCCCGGGGGCTGGCAATATAACTCCTTGCCGCGCGGCCCAGCCGGGCGGCGGGCACCTTGAGAACCGGATACCGCAGGCAGGACGCGGGGCCATGGTCCCGCGGTCCTTCCAGGGATGGACATGAACCATCTTATATTGGAACCTTTCCAGCAGAGGACAGGGAGGTCCTTCGAGGACAGACCCCGTCCCAGGCAAGAGAGCTTCGATACGATGGATCCGATCGGCGTTGAGCCGGTCAGGCCCGGGCTCCGAGTCCGGTCGATTTCGACACATTGGACGGAGAGTTCGATCCTGGCTCAGGATGAACGCTGGCGGCGCGCCTAACACATGCAAGTCGAACGGCACCTTCCTCCGGGAAGAAGCGAGTGGCGAACGGCTGAGTAACACGTGGAGAACCCGCCCCCCTCTCGGGGATAGCCGCCGGAAACGGCGGGTAACACCCGATGACCCCGGCAGGCCGCATGGCCGGCCGGGCAAAACCCAGGTGGAGGGGGATGGCTCCGCGGCCCATCAGGTAGACGGCGGGGTGACGGCCCACCGTGCCCGCGACGGGTAGCCGGGTTGAGAGACCGACCGGCCAGATTGGGACTGAGACACGGCCCAGACTCCTACGGGAGGCAGCAGTGGGGAATCTTGCGCAATGGGGGCAACCCTGACGCAGCGACGCCGCGTGCGGGATGGAGGCCTTCGGGTCGTAAACCGCTTTCAGCAGGGACGAGACAAGACGGTACCTGCAGAAGAAGCCCCGGCTAACTACGTGCCAGCAGCCGCGGTAATACGTAGGGGGCGAGCGTTATCCGGATTCATTGGGCGTAAAGCGCGCGTAGGCGGCCGCGCAGGCGGGGCGTAAAATGGCGGGGCTCAACCCCGTCCCGCGCCCCGAACCGCGCGGCTTGGGTCCGGCAGGGGAGGGTGGAACGCCCGGTGTAGCGGTGGAATGCGCAGATATCGGGCGGAACACCGGTGGCGAAGGCGGCCCTCTGGGCCGGCACCGACGCTGAGGCGCGAAAGCTGGGGGAGCGAACAGGATTAGATACCCTGGTAGTCCCAGCCGTAAACGATGGACGCTAGGTGTGGGGGGGCGATCCCCCCGTGCCGCAGCCAACGCATTAAGCGTCCCGCCTGGGGAGTACGGCCGCAAGGCTAAAACTCAAAGGAATTGACGGGGGCCCGCACAAGCAGCGGAGCATGTGGCTTAATTCGAAGCAACGCGAAGAACCTTACCCGCGCTTGACATGACCGTGAAGCCGCGGAGACGCGGTGGCCGAGAGGAGCGGTCACAGGTGGTGCATGGCTGTCGTCAGCTCGTGTCGTGAGATGTTGGGTTAAGTCCCGCAACGAGCGCAACCCCCGCCGCGTGTTGCCATCGGGTGATGCCGGGAACCCACGCGGGACCGCCGCCGCCAAGGCGGAGGAGGGCGGGGACGACGTCAAGTCATCATGCCCCTTATGCGCGGGGCTGCACACGTGCTACAATGGCCGGTACAGAGGGATGCGGAGCCGCGAGGCCGAGCGGATCCCGGAAAGCCGGCCCCAGTTCGGATCGGGGGCTGCAACCCGCCCCCGTGAAGTCGGAGTTGCTAGTAATCGCGGATCAGCATGCCGCGGTGAATGCGTACCCGGGCCTTGTACACACCGCCCGTCACACCACCCGAGTCGTCTGCACCCGAAGCCGCCGGCCCAACCGCGAGGGGGGAGGCGTCGAAGGTGTGGAGGGCGAGGGGGGTGAAGTCGTAACAAGGTAGCCGTACGGGAACGTGCGGCTGGATCACCTCCTTTCTAGGGAGAAAGCCCTGGGAAGATCACGCGAATCTTTCTCACAAGACAAGAATCCATGCACGGATCCCGGGCCCGAGCCCGGGCCGTCCCGACCTGGAGGGAGCCCAGCCTGCGGTGCCCGGTCCCCGGGGGTTCGCCCCGCGTACCTTGAGAGCCGCATAGCGCAGGAGCGGGCCGGTGGCCGAGGCCGCCGGTCCGACGGAAGATTCTCCATCTAGGCTAGATTGACTAGGACTAGATAGCGATCCGGAAATTCATGAGAGTAGATATTGAAAGCATGAGATCGAAGATAAGTTCACAAGACTCATTCTTCGGTGGGAGCATCTGATCAGCCGGCCCCTCCGGGGGCCGGTATGCGAGACCCACGATACATATACCTGTATATGAGATCACGAAGGCAGCTCCAAGTGGGCGGCCTTGCGCGGTCCGCGCCCCTCCGGGCGCGGGCAAGATACGCAGGGCGCACGGCGGATGCCTTGGCGCAGGGAGGCGACGAAGGGCGCGGCAAGCCGCGATAGTCCCGGGGGAGGCGCACACGGCCCTCGATCCCGGGGTGCCCGAATGGGGGAACCCGGCGGGAGGAGTCCCGCCATCCCCGAGGCGAACGCATAGCCTCGGGGAGGCCAACCCGGGGAACTGAAACATCTAAGTACCCGGAGGAAGAGAAATCAATCGCGAGATGCCCCGAGTAGCGGCGAGCGAAAGGGGCCGATGGCCAAACCGGCGAGCGCGTGCGCGCGGCAGCGTTTGCGCCGCCGGGGTTGCGGGGCTGGACGCCCGGGGACTGCCGTCCCCGGCGCCGCCCCCGCCTGGGGAGCGGAACGGCATGGGAGGGCCGGCCGCAGCGGGTTAGAGCCCCGTACGCGAACCCAGGGCGGGGGGACGGTTCCAGTCCCCGAGTAGGGCCGGGCACGGGGAACCCGGTCCGAAGCTGGGTGGACCACCATCCAAGCCTGAACACTACCCTGCGACCGATAGCGCACGAGTACCGCGAGGGAAAGGTGAAAAGCACCCCGGGAGGGGAGTGAAACAGCACCTGAAACCGTGCGCCCGCGAGCAGTCGGAGCACCCTTGTGGTGTGACGGCGTGCCTTTTGTAGAATGAGCCAGCGAGCCGCTGGCGCGGGGCGAGGTTTAGCTGGGAAGCGAGCCGCAGCGAAAGCGAGTCCGAACAGGGCGCCCATGAGTCCCGCGCCGCGTGGCGCGAAGCCGGGTGAGCTATCCCTGGGCAGGCTGAAGCGGGGGTAAGACCCCGTGGAGGGCCGAACGGGGGTGCGTTGAAAAGCGCTCCGATGACCTGGGGATAGGGGTGAAAGGCCTATCAAACCCGGAGATATCTCGTTCTCCCCGAAATAGCTTTAGGGCTAGCCTCGGGCGCTCTCCCGCGGAGGTAGAGCACCGGACGGGTGAGGGGGCTTCGCCGCCTACCGACCCCGACCGAACTCCGAATGCCGCGGGACCAGGAGCCCGGGAGTCAGAGCATGTGGGCTAAGCTGTGTGCTCGAGAGGGAAACAGCCCAGACCGCCCGCTAAGGCCCCCAATTCGACGTTGAGTGGCAAAGGATGTGCGTCCGCCCAGACAGCCAGGAGGTTGGCTTAGAAGCAGCCACCCCTTCAAAGAGTGCGTAACAGCTCACTGGCCGAGTGGACATGCGCCGACAATACACGGGGCTAAACGTCGAGCCGAAGCGGCGGATCGGATATCCGATGGTAGGGGAGCGTCCCCTGGGGGGCGAAGCCGGAGGGCGACCGACGGTGGACCGCAGGGGAGCGAGGATGCTGGCATGAGTAGCGAGAGACGAGAGAGTAACTCGTCCGCCGTGAACCCGAGGTTTCCTGGGCGAGGCTAATCCCCCCAGGGTCAGTCGGGGGCTAAGGCGAGGCCGGCAGGCGTAGCCGACGCGCAGCAGGCAGACATTCCTGCACCGCGCACGAACCGCTATTGACCGACGCGGCGACGGATGGGGGTGGCTCGGCCGGGTTCTGGACGTCCCGGTGATGGAGCGCGGCCCGCGGGGGAGGGAAGTCCCCCCCGCGTGTGGGCGAGGCTCCGGACGAAGCGTTTCAGCGAAGCGAGTGAGCCCGAGGTCCCTAGAAAAACCGCTAGGCAGGCGCGTGCGCGCCCGTACCGCAAACCGACACAGGTGGGTGGGTAGAACATACCGAGGCGATCGGGTCAACCATGGTCAAGGAACTCGGCACAATGGCCCCGTAACCTAGGGAGAAGGGGTGCCCGCGCGTACGTGAACCGGCTTGCCCGGGGAGCGGAGGCGGGCCGCAGTGAAGAGGCCCAAGCGACTGTTTACCAAAAACACAGGACTCTGCAGAAGCCGCAAGGCGACGTATAGGGTCTGACGCCTGCCCGGTGCCGGAAGGTCACGGGGAGGGGTTAGCGCGAGCGAAGCCCCGAACCCAAGCCCCGGTAAACGGCGGCCGTAACTATAACGGTCCTAAGGTAGCGAAATTCCTTGTCGGGTAAGTTCCGACCTGCACGAAAGGCGCAACGACTTGGGCGCTGTCTCGACCATGGACCCGGTGAAATTGCACTGGTCGTGAAGATGCGACCTACCCGCGGAAGGACGGAAAGACCCCGTGAACCTTCACTGCAGCTTGGCATTGGCCGCTGCACGGGAGCGTAGAGGATAGGCGGGAGGCTGAGATGCCGGGGCGCCAGCCCCGGCGGAGCCGACCTTGGAATACCGCCCCCTCCCGTGCGGCGTCCTAACCCCCGGCCGTGAGCCGGCGGGGGGACCGTGCCAGGCGGGCAGTTTGACTGGGGCGGTCGCCTCCTAAAGGGTAACGGAGGCGCGCGAAGGTCCGCTCGGGGCGGTCGGCAACCGCCCTCTTGAGTGCAAGAGCGCAAGCGGGCTTGACTGCGAGACCCACGAGTCGAGCAGGTGCGAAAGCAGGCTCTAGTGATCCGGCGGCTCCGCGTGGGCGGGCCGTCGCTCAACGGATAAAAGGTACTCCGGGGATAACAGGCTGATCTTGCCCAAGAGTCCACATCGACGGCAAGGTTTGGCACCTCGATGTCGGCTCATCGCATCCTGGGGCTGGAGCAGGTCCCAAGGGTACGGCTGTTCGCCGTTTAAAGCGGTACGCGAGCTGGGTTCAGAACGTCGTGAGACAGTTCGGTCCCTATCCTCCGCGGGCGCAGGAGAATCGAGGGAGGCTGCCCCTAGTACGAGAGGACCGGGGTGGACGGACCTCCGGTGCACCGGTTGTCGACCAACGGCATCGCCGGGTAGCCGCGTCCGGATCGGATAACCGCTGAAGGCATCTAAGCGGGAAGCCGTTCCCGAGATCAGTTCTCCTTCCGGTAAGGGCCCGGGTAGAACACCCGGTCGATAGGCGCCAGGTGCAAGCGCGGCGACGCGCTCAGCCGAGGCGTACTAATAGCCCGAGCTCTTCCCCGCGCCCCTCACGGGGCGCGCGGACCCGCGCGGTCCCGCGCGGTCGGACGCCCCACATCCGGATCATCCGTCGGACGGGCACGCTCCATGCGCTGTGCGGCCCCCAGGGCACGCGGTCCCCCCGGGACCGGAGGGCGCCGCCCACCGGTCAGCGGCCATGGCGGGGGTGGCACGCCCGGACCCGTTCCGAACCCGGAAGCTAAGACCCCCCGCGCCGAGAGTACTGCGGATTAGTCCGTGGGAGGGCAGGGCGCCGCTGACCGGTGGACGGCACCAGCCGTCTTCACCGCCTTCGAGAGGGGCCCCGACGTGTTCGTCGGGGCCCCTTTCCTCGTATCGCGCTTTGGCGTACAGTATCCATTCGGCTCATTTCCATACGTCACGGGGAGGCGGAGCGTGTATACCGTTTTCGTCATCGGCAACATCGCTTCTGGTAAATCGACCGCTGCCCGCTATCTCGAGATGCACGGCGGGCGTCTCATCGATCTTGATCAACTCGCCAAGACGTTGTATCAACCCGGTTCCGATCTCATCATCGAGATCGCTGATACCTTCGGCTCGGATGTTCTGGACGATGACGGCTGCATCATTACCGCTCGTCTCGCGCAGCGCGCCTTCGCTTCACCTGAGGCGACGAGTCGCCTGAACGCTCTCGTTCATCCGAGGCTTCTTCAGAAGCTCGCGGATATCCTGGTCGAACCTCAGTGCTGCGCCGCTGCGCCCTCGGGCTATCTGTTCACGGTGGTCGAGATCTCTGTTGCGGCGTCGTTCGTCCAAGCGTTCCCCTTGGCGGATGAGGTCATCGCCATCACCGCACCGCTCGAATTGCGTCGCGAGCGGGCTGTTGAGCGAGGCATGGCGTCTGGGGACTTCGATCGCCGTGCAGAGGTGCAGCCTTCTGAGGAGGAGCTCTGCGCTTTGGCATCGGTCGTCATCGACAACAGCGCCGCCGATGACTCCCTCTTCGCGGAGCTGGACGCCTGGCTTGAGGGACACGGGTTCGTCGCCTGCAACCAAGAGCGGGCGTCCCTATGATCGGCCGTCTGCTTCTACGAACTTGGTATCGAACGGTGCCCCTGGCCGCGGTCGCCGTATTCGGGTTCATCGCCTATGTCTATACCTTTGCTCCGTCTATCCTCTTCAAGCCGTTCTACCCGCTTGAATATCGCGCCTACATCGCCCAGTCTGCAGAGCGCCATACGGTGGATCCCCTCCTGGTTGCCGCGGTCATCAAGGCGGAATCCAACTGGGACCCTGCTTCCTCGTCGACGCAGGGCGCACAGGGCCTCATGCAGCTCATGCCTGAGACGGCATCTGATATGGTGAAGCTGGGGCTGGTCGATGGCGACCGATACGACCCCGATGATTTGGATGATCCGGCCACGAGCATCGAGATCGGCTGCGCTTACCTCGCCTACCTCATCGATTACTTCCATGGGTCGATCGATCTGGCCATCGCCGCCTACAACGCGGGGCTGAGCAACGCCAGCCAGTG
Organism: uncultured Coriobacteriaceae bacterium; assembly: GCA_963931435.1. GTDB lineage: Bacteria > Actinomycetota > Coriobacteriia > Coriobacteriales > Coriobacteriaceae > Coprousia. Next base: position 1,589,465 of record OZ007012.1, on the reverse strand, counting down.
GTCTCAGGAAGACACCGTGCTGCACAACGCCATCACGTTTCCGGAGACGCAGGCCTATCTCATCCGCGTGAACAACGCATGGCAGCGTTATCGTGAGCTCTATGGACAGGAAGTTCTCTCACTCTCTCAAGAGGAAGGGTGATCGCATGGAGGCGTTTCAGGTCGAGCGCGTCGGCGGCGAGCTCAAGCGGTTCGGAGTCGCGGGCGATCCCGTGAAGTTCGAGGTGGTCTCGCCGTTCCAACCATCCGGCGACCAGCCGCAGGCCATCGCGTCTTTGGTCAAGGGCGTCGAGGAGGGGGACCGCTACCAGGTCCTCCTGGGTGTGACCGGATCGGGCAAGACCTACACCATGGCCAAGACCATCGAGGCGCTCGGCAAGCCGACGCTCGTCATGGCACCCAACAAGACGCTCGCTGCCCAGCTCGCGAGCGAGCTCAAGGAGTTCTTCCCCCACAACGCGGTGGTGTACTTCGTCTCGTACTACGACTATTACCAACCTGAGGCGTACGTGCCCCAGTCGGACACCTACATCGAGAAGGACGCCTCCATCAACGAGGAAGTGGAGATGCTGCGCCATCAGGCCACGGCATCGCTGCTCAGCCGCCGCGACGTGATCGTGGTGGCCTCCGTCTCGTGTATCTACGGCATCGGCTCGCCCGAGGACTACGCGGGGCTCGCGCCCAACGTCGACAAGAAGGTGCCGCTCGAGCGCGACGACTTCATCCACGCGCTCATCGACATCCAGTACGACCGCAACGATTTCGACCTGTCGCGCGGCACGTTCCGCGTGCGCGGGGACGTGGTGGACGTGTACCCGCCCTACGCCGAGCATCCCCTGCGGTTCGAGTTCTTCGGTGACGAGGTCGAGCTCATCGCAGAGATCGATGAGGTCACCGGCGAGATCCAGCGCGAGTACGATGCGATCCCCGTGTGGCCCGCCTCGCACTACGTCACGGAGAAGCCCAAGGTCACCGCGGCTCTCAAGACGATCGAAGAGGAGCTCGAGGGGCGCGTGGCCGAGCTCAAGGCGGCCGACAAACTGCTGGAGGCCCAGCGCCTGCAGCAGCGCACCGACTACGATCTCGAGATGCTGGAGACGATGGGGTACTGCAACGGCATCGAGAACTACTCCCGCCATCTCGATGGCCGCAAGCCTGGTGAGCCGCCGTTCACGCTCATCGACTACTTCCCCAAGGACATGCTCTGCATCATCGATGAGAGCCATGTGACCGTGCCCCAGATCCGCGGCATGCACGAAGGCGACCGCTCGCGCAAGGTCACGCTCGTGGAGCACGGCTTCCGCCTCCCTTCGGCGCTCGACAACCGTCCGCTGCGCTTCGACGAGTTCGAGGCGCGCATCCCGCAGTTCATCTACGTGAGCGCCACGCCCGGTGACTACGAGCTGCGCGTGAGCCAGAACAACGTGGAGCAGATCATCCGCCCGACGGGCCTTCTGGACCCGAAGATCGACGTGCGGCCCGTGCACGGCCAGATCGACGACCTGCTGGACGAGATCCGCGTCCGCACGGCGCGCCATGAGCGCGTGCTGGTGACCACGCTCACCAAGCGCATGGCCGAGGACCTCACCGACCATCTGCTCGATGCGGGTATCAAGGTCAACTACATGCACTCCGACACCGCGACGATGGACCGCGTGGACATCCTGCGCGACCTGCGCCAGGGGAAGATCGATGTGCTCGTGGGCATCAACCTGCTGCGCGAGGGACTGGACCTGCCCGAGGTTTCGCTCGTGGCGATCCTCGATGCCGACAAGGAGGGGTTCCTCCGCAACCGCCGCTCCCTCATCCAGACGATCGGGCGCGCGGCGCGCAACGCCGACGGCGAGGTCATCATGTACGCCGACACCATCACCGATTCGATGCGCGAGGCCATCGACGAGACCAACCGCCGCCGCACGATCCAGATGGCGTTCAACGAGGAGCACGGCATCGAGCCGCGCACCGTGCGCAAGGCGATCAACGACATCTCGAGCTTCATCGCCGAGGCGACCGAGAGCGTGGGCAAGCGCGACCGCAGCCGCGGCGACACCCTGGGGCACGGCGCGTTCTTTACCCCGGCGGGGGAGGACGGCGCCGACGAGGCTCCCGCCTACGCGGAGTCGACGGGCCAGCGGCTCGCCGAGGAGCTCTCCGGCCTGCCCAAGGACGAGCTCGCCCGCATGGTCGCCACCATGGAGGAGGACATGCGCAGCGCCTCCGAGGCGATGGATTTCGAGGAGGCCGCGCGCCTGCGCGACGCCATCGTCCACCTGCGCGCGCTCGCCGAGGGCTCGACCGAGGACGAGGTGATCGAGCAGCTGCGCCGCACCGCGCGCAAGGGGTCCGTCTTCGGCGGCGGCCGCAAGCGGCAGGGCACGCGGTCCAAGCATTGAGCACGGTTCATGTATAATGGGGCGTCAGGGGGCGGCGGCATGCCGGCTCAGCGTTGCTGCAGCGTGAAATGAGGGGTAGCTATGTCATCGGAATACATGCCTGAGTACAAGAAGCTCGATTTCAAGGGGTTCGCGCGCAAGCTCTCCGCTTCCAAGGTCGGCTTCATCCTGCTCGCCGCGTTCTGCTTCGCATGGTCGGTCTACATGTTCGTCACCCCGGTCATGGGCGGTGCCGGCCTGTTCTCAATCACCCCCACCGACGGCCCCGCCGGGCTCGTCGCCCTGCTACCTTGGTGCGCCGTCGCGCTCGGCTTCATCACCTCGCTCGTGACGCTCGCCATGCGTCCCGCCTGGGTCCTTGGCTGGATCGAGCCCCTGTTCGACGTCTTCATGCTGCTCGCCGGCCTCTGGGGCATCTACTCCATGAGCCAGCTGGGCTCCTTCAGCTCGGTGTACCTGTTCGCCGGCGTGTACCTGGCGCTCTATCTCGCTGCCATCGCCCTCGAGCTCTTCCGTCGCGGTGCGCAGCGCTGGTATATCGAGCTCGCTCTCGCGGCGGCGGTCTGGGTCGTTTCCATGGCGGGCGGTCTCAACATGGCTGCCGACGCCGCGCAGGTGGGTTTCGCCTGCGTCGCGTTCTTCATCGCCGCCTGGGGGTTCGTCTACGGCGCCATCAAGCTCTACGATGGGTCCGCCGTCGAGGAGGCTGCCGCGTAGGCAGGCTGTCACAGCGCTCGGGTACGGGTGCGGCGCATGTCGCTTCGAGGGCGGCGTCGTGGGCAAAGGTCCGCGGCGCCGTCCTTTTTGCTTGCGACTCTTAGATGAGCGAGGCCACGATGGCATCGGCGCAGCGGATGCCGTCGGTCGCAGCGCTCATGATGCCACCGGCGTACCCGGCACCCTCACCACAGGGGTAGAGGCCCGGCGTGTTGACCGAGGCGAACGTGGCGCGGTCGCGCACCACGGTGATGGGCGAGCTGGAGCGCGTCTCGACGCCCGTGAGCACGGCGTCCTCGCGCGCGAAGCCATGGAGCTTCCGGTCGAGCAACGGGAGCCCTGCGCGCAGCGCGCTGATGATGTAGGGCGGCAGCAGGCTCGCCAGATCGCCCCAGGCGACCCCGAGCGGATAGGAGGGCTCGATGCCGCCCGCGGTGCGGCTGGGCCGGGAGGCCAGGAAGTCGCCGACGAGCTGCGCGGGCGCGCTATAGGCGCCGCCGCCCGCTTCGAACGCGGCGCGCTCGCAGGCGCGCTGCAGCGCGATGCCCTCGAGGGGCGAGGTGCCGGGCAGATCGGAGGGGTTGACGTTCACCAGAAGGGCGGCGTTGGCGTTGACGCCGTCACGCGCGTGCTCGCTCGCCCCGTTGGTCACCACGGCGCCCTCCTCTGAGGTTGCTGCTACCACGCTGCCGCCCGGACACATGCAGAACGTGAACACGGCGCGCTCGCCCTGCGGATGGGCGACGAGCTTGTAGGGTGCCGCACCCAGGGCGAAGTGTCCGGCCGCCGAGCCGTACTGGGCGCGGTCGATGTCGGCCTGGAGATGCTCGATGCGCACTCCTATGGCGAACGTCTTGCGCTGGAGGGCGACGCCGAGGCGGTCCAGCAGCTCGAACACGTCGCGCGCGGAGTGCCCGCAGGCGAGCACCAGCCGGTCGCAGGGGATGCGCTCGGCTGACGGCGCTTCGGCGCCCTCAGCGCCGGACACCGTCGAGGTCACCGTTATGCCGGCGACGCCCGCGTCGGAGCGGTCGATGCCCACGAGCTTGGTGCGGAAGCGTACCTCGCCGCCGAGCGCGCGGATCTCCTCGGCGATATGCGTGACCACGCGGGGCAGCACATCCGATCCGATATGCGGCTTGCCGTCCCAGAGGATGTCGCGGGCGGCACCCGCCTCCACGAACGTCTTCAAGATGAGCGCGTGCGCGGGGTTCTTGGTGCCGGTGGAGAGCTTGCCGTCGGAGAACGTGCCGGCGCCGCCCAGCCCGAACTGGATGTTGCTCTCGGAATCGAGCACGCGCGTGCGGATAAACGCGTCGATGGCCTCGGTACGCCGCGCAGCGTCGTCGCCGCGCTCGATGAGGATCGGACGCAGCCCGGCATGGGCGAGCGCCAGCGCGCAGAAGAGTCCCGCGCAGCCCGCGCCCACCACGACGGGGCGGTGGCGCGGGGTGAGGTCGAGCGAGGGGGCGAACGCCGGCGCCTCGACATCGACCACGCGCACGCGCCGACGCTCCCGCTCTGGGACGCGCTCGACGAACGCCTGCTCGTCGAGCCCCTCGACGAGGCTCAAGCGGATGCCGAGGACGAAGTGCACGCGGTCGCGCTGGCGGGCGTCGACGGAGCGACCCGTGAGCTCGATGGAATCGATCTGGTGGGGCAGGCATTTGAGCAGGTTGACGGCCTCGGTGAGGCCGACGGCGAGGCAGCTCTGCTCGCCGCGTCCCTGGGCGAGGCTTGCGTAGATGCCCGAGATTTCGATCATGGCGATTCCCCCAGACGGTTGCGGTGCATGGTGCAGCTTAGGGTACCCCCGATTGTACCCTGCCGGCACGGCGATGGAGGAATCGGGTCAGCGCTCGCAAGCCTTGGCAGCGGCGCGCCCGGCGCGCAGGCCGGAGAGCCAGGCCCAGGCGAGGTTGAACCCGCCGCAGTCGGCGTCTTGATCGAGCGCCTCGCCGCAGGCGAAGAGGCCGCCTGCGGCTCCCGCGCGGACCCGGAGCGTGCCGAGCTCGAGCGCGTTGAGGGCGATGCCGCCGCGGCGCACCTGGGCCGAGCGCTCCTCGGCGAGGCCTTCGAATGCGAAGGGGAGGCGCTTGCAGGCACGGGCCGCCTCCTTCGGGGTGGATGCGGGCGCGCAGGCGCAGACGGCCCGGGCGAGCTCGGGGGCGATGACGCCGTCGAACCAGGTGGGGCCCGCCTGCTCGAGGCGCCCTACCTGCGCCTCGCGGGCCTCGAGAAGGCGCGCGAGGCCGGCCTCGGATAGATCGGGGAAGAGGTCGAACGAGAGGCGGTCACCTGTGAGGGCACGTCGCGAGAGGTCGAACGCGACGATGCCCGAGAGCCCGTAGGCGCGGAAGAGCACCTCGCCGCGCTCGCGCCAGATCGGGGCGCCGGCGCGCTCGAGTTCCAGAGCGCCCTCCTGGCGCACGCCGTCAAGCGCGTTCATGAGGGTCTGGGAGGCCTCGGCGTCAGCCGCGGCGAGGCGGCAGGAGACGGGGCAGAGCACAGGGTGCTCGTCATGGTGGGGGAGCCCGAAGAGCGCGGACGTCTCGGCGCTGCGTCCGCCCACGGCGATGATGACGGATTGAGCGGCGAGGGGACGCCGTACTTTGGGGACGGCATCGAGCGCGCGGCGCTGCGCGCGCAGACGGGCGTGGGCTGAATCCCGCCTGGGGGCCTTGAGGGGCGCGGCGGGCACCTCAAGGACGAGCAGCCATCCGTCGTCGGCCGGGCGGGCGGATGCGATGCGCGCCCCGCAGACGATGCGCACCCTCGCGCGCCGGCAGGCGGAGAGGAGCGCGTCGCGCACCGATGCGGCGCGTTTGCTGTAGGGGTAGAGCCGATCGCCCTCGCGCGCGGTCATGAGGCCCAGAGAGGCGAAGAAGCCCTCGAGCTCCGCCTCGGGGGCGGGGCCCATGACGGCGCGGGCGGCCTCGGGGTGAAGGTAGCGCGCGGGATCGAGGCGCGCGTTCGAGACGTTGCAGCGCCCGTTGCCGGTGGCGAGGATGGGGAGCCCCGCCTCGACGTCACGCTCGATGACGAGGACCGACGCCCCGGCGCGCGCGGCGGAAAGGGCGGCGGCGAGGCCCGAGGCCCCGCCGCCGATGATGGCGACGTCGCATGCGAGTTCCGGTGTCTTCATGGGGCGTCCCTTCATTCCCACGCACCGCCCATCGAGGGCGGGGGCAGCGCCAGACGCACCTGGCGCGCTCGATTGCGACGCTCCCCGGCCGGCGTCTCAGCGGCCTCGTCCCGAGCGCGTCGCGGCAGCCTGCCCGTCCGTTGGGCACCTGTCCGGTGGATACAAGACGCGGGGCGCACCGCAACGCGCCCCGCTCAGCTTCTATCTACTCCGCCGCCTCAGGCGCGTCGGCGCCCTCGTGCGGGGCCACGGCCTCGCAGGCCTTGACGGCGCCGGGCAGGAAATCGGCTGGGAGCGCCTCCTCCAGGGCGCCGGCGTCGCAGGCGAGGGCGAGCGCCGGGTCGATGGGCAGGCGGCCGAGCACCTCGAGGCCGTAGCCGGCGGCCACCTCGTCGAGCTTGCTCGGACCGAAGACCTCGATCTTGCGCCCGCAGTCGGGGCAGGTGACGTAGCTCATGTTCTCGATGAGGCCGAGGATCGGCACGTTCATCTTCTCGGCCATGTTCACGGCCTTGGCGACGATCATGCTCACCAGGTCCTGCGGGCTCGTGACCACGACGATGCCGTCTACCGGCAGCGACTGGAACACGGTGAGCGCCACGTCGCCCGTGCCCGGGGGCATGTCGACGAGCAGGTAGTCGAGCGGGCCCCACGAGGTGTCGCTCCAGAACTGCTTGATGGCGCCCGCAATCACCGGGCCGCGCCAGAGCACGGGGTCGGTCTCGTTGGCGAGCAGCAGGTTGGACGACATGACCTTGATGCCGGTGGACGAGACCTCGGGGAGCAGCAGGTTGCCGATGCCGCTCGCATGGCGCCCGCTCATGCCGAGCATCTTGGGGATGGAGGGGCCGGTGATGTCGGCGTCGAGCACGCCCACGGTGTTCCCGCGGCGCGCGAGCTCGATGGCGAGCGAGCCGGTGACGAGCGACTTGCCCACGCCGCCCTTGCCGGAGAGCACCGCGATGACGCGCTTCGCTTGGGACAGGCTGTTCTCTTCAAACTGCAGCGGGGCGGTCTGCCCGCCCGCGGCCGCGGCATGCTCGCATGTTGCCATGGGCGCATCCTTTCGTATGAGCCCGCCGCGCGCGGCGGGCGGGTTTGGTTCATGCGCCACCCATTGTACCCGTCCGCATCGCACAAGGCTTGGATATCCCGTGAGGGGCCAAGACGCGAACATCTGTCCGCCCGTTTGGGCGCTACACTGAAATGCTGCCGGGATTCTGTCCCAGCAGCCCGGCATCCAACGCATCCGCCTCGTACACGGTCCCAGCGAAAGGGGTTCCATGTCCGATTCCTCCATCGTCATCCGCGGCGCCCGCGAGCACAACCTCAAGGACATCGACGTCACGATCCCGCGCGACAAGCTCGTGGTGGTCACGGGCCTCTCGGGCTCGGGCAAGTCGAGTCTCGCCTTCGACACCATCTACGCCGAGGGCCAGCGCCGCTACGTCGAGAGCCTCTCGAGCTACGCCCGGCAGTTCCTGGGCCAGATGGACAAGCCCGATCTCGACAGCATCGACGGCCTTTCCCCGGCCGTCTCCATCGACCAGAAGACGACCTCCAAGAACCCGCGCTCCACGGTGGGCACGGTGACCGAGATCTACGACTACCTGCGCCTGCTGTTCGCCCGCATCGGCACGCCGCACTGCCCGGAGTGCGGGCGCGTCATCGAGCGCCAGACCACCGACCAGGTGGCCGACAAGATCCTCGAGGCTGGGCAGGGCCGGCGCGCCTTCGTGCTGGCGCCCGTGGTGACCGACCGCAAGGGCGCGTTCGACAAGCTGCTCGACGACCTGCGCCGCGAGGGCTTCAGCCGCGTGCGCATCGACGGCGAGGTGCGTTCGCTCGACGACCCGATCGAGCTTGACAAGAAGTTCCGCCACACCATCGAGGTGGTGGTGGATCGCATCGTCATCCGCGAGAACTCGGTGGGCCGCATCGCCGAGGCGGTTGAGCAGGCTACGGCGCTGGCGCACGGGCGCGTGGCGGTGTACCTGCTGCCCGACCGCGACGCCCCCGAGGGCACCCAGGGTGAGCTCATCACCTACTCGCTCGCGCTCGCCTGCCCCGAGCACGGCCATTCCATCGACGACCTGCAGCCGCGCGACTTCTCGTTCAACGCGCCCTACGGCGCCTGCCCGGAGTGCGACGGCCTGGGCTTCAAGAAGGTGGTGGACGCCGAGGCGCTCATCGAGGACCCCTCGCTCTCCATCGAGCAGGGCGTGTTCGGCAGCTTCTTCGGCAAGTCCAACTACTACCCGCAGATCTTCCGCGCCCTCGCCAAGCATCTCAAGGTCGACCCGGCGACCCCGTGGCGCGATCTGCCGGCCCGCGTGAAGAAGGTCTTCCTGGACGGCTTGGGCGACAAGAAGATGCGCGTGGACTACCACACCCAGGATGGACGCGACACGCACTGGTTCACCACGTACGCGGGCGTGCGCAACATCCTGTACGACCGCTACGTGGAGACCACCAACGAGAACACCAAGGCGCGCCTCGAGAAGTACATCCGCGAGGAGCCCTGCCGCGCCTGCGACGGCGCGCGCCTGCGTCCCGAGATGCTCGCCGTCACGGTGGGGGGCAAGTCCATCTACGAGGTCTGCTGTCTTTCGTGCCGCGAGTCGCTGGAGTTCTTCGAGCAGCTCGAGCTCAACGAGCGCCAGCAGTTCATCGGCGGGCGCATCGTGAAGGAGATCCTGGAGCGCCTGCGCTTCCTGGTGGACGTGGGCCTCGACTACCTCACGCTCGACCGCGCCTCCGCGACGCTCTCGGGCGGCGAGGCGCAGCGCATCCGCCTCGCCACGCAGATCGGCGCCGGCCTCATGGGCGTGCTCTATATCCTGGACGAGCCCTCGATCGGATTGCACCAGCGCGACAACGAGCGCCTCATCGCCACGCTTGAGCGCCTGCGCGACATCGGCAACACCGTGATCGTGGTGGAGCACGACGAGGACACCATCCGCGCGGCCGATTACGTGGTGGACATGGGGCCCGGTGCGGGCGAGCTGGGCGGCGAGGTGGTGTGCGCCGGCACGCCGGAGGAGATCATGGCCTGCCCGGATTCCATCACGGGCGCCTATCTCACCGGCGCGCGCATGGTCAAGCTGCCCGAGGCGCGCCGCAACCCGCGCCGCGGCTGCCTCAAGATCACGGGCGCCTGCGCCAACAACCTGAAGAACGTCACCGCCAAGATCGAGTTCGGAACCTTCACCGTGGTGACGGGTGTCTCGGGCTCGGGCAAGTCGAGCCTCGTGACCGACACCATCGCGCCGGCGCTCACCAACGCCATCCACCGCTCGGGCCGCCCCGTGGGCCCGTACAAGAAGCTCGAGGGGCTCGACCAGATCGACAAGGTCATCGACATCGACCAGTCGCCCATCGGGCGCACCCCGCGCTCCAACCCGGCGACCTACATCGGCCTGTGGGACGATCTGCGGGCGCTGTTCGCGAGCGTGCCGGAGAGCAAGGCGCGCGGCTACTCGCCGGGGCGCTTCTCGTTCAACGTCTCCGGCGGCCGCTGCGAGGCGTGCAAGGGAGACGGCCAGATCAAGATCGAGATGCACTTCCTGCCCGATATCTACGTGCCCTGCGAGGTCTGCGGCGGCACGCGCTACAACCGCGAGACGCTCGAGATTCTCTACCGCGGCAAGTCGATTGCCGACGTGCTCGACATGAGCGTGACCGAGGCGCTGGCGTTCTTTGGAAACATCCCGCAGATCAAGCGCAAGCTCCAGACGCTCTACGACGTGGGCCTGGGCTACGTGCGCCTGGGCCAGCCCGCAACGACGCTCTCGGGCGGCGAGGCGCAGCGCGTGAAGCTCGCCAAGGAGCTGCATCGCAAGCAGACGGGCAAGACCTTCTACATCCTGGACGAGCCCACCACGGGTCTGCACTTCGAGGACGTGCGCCAGCTCATCGACGTGCTGCAGCGCCTGGTGGACGCCGGCAACACGGTGCTCGTGATCGAGCACAACCTCGACGTCATCAAGGTGGCGGACCGCATCATCGACATGGGTCCCGAGGGCGGCGCGCGCGGCGGACAGATCGTGGTGTCGGGCACCCCCGAGCAGGTGGCTGCCTGTCCCGAGAGCTACACGGGGCGCTTCCTGGCTCCCATCTTGGAGCGCGACCGGGCGCGGATGGAGGAGGCCGCCGGGCGGTAGGGCGCATTGTGGAGTGTTCTTAGGGCCGTCCGAAGCCTGCTATGATGGATTGAACCGACATGCCGGAACGCCATTAGGAAGGCATAGGTATGAAGCTCAACCGTACTCCCCTGGGCGCGCGCAGGTTCCTGACGGCCCGTCGCGCCACCGCCCTTCTCCTCTCCTGCGCCCTCGCCGCGGGCCCCGTCCTCAGCGCTCCCGCGTTCGTCTGGGCCGAAGAGAGCGATCAGATCTCCTCCCAGCTCGATGAGGCCAAGCAGCGCCTGGCCGATCTCACGCGCCAGCTCGAGATGGCCCAGGCCGTCGTGGTCTCGACCGAGCAGGAGCTCTCCGACACGCAGCAGCGCATCGCCGATCTGGAGGAGCAGATCGCCGAGACGAAGGAGGAGCTCGCCGGCGCCCAGGACGATCTCGCTGAGCAGATCGCGGCGGATTATAAGAACGGCGAGGTCACCCTCGCCTCCGTGCTGCTCTCCTCGACCTCGTTCGAGGAGCTCGCCTCGCGCATCTACTACGCCAACAAGGTCGCCGACGCGCAGTCGGCGCGCATCGACGGCGTGCGCGAGCTGCAGACGAGCCTCGACCAGCAGCAGACCGAGCTCTCCGATCAGGAGCAGCAGCTCAAGGACCTCCTGGAGCAGCAGACCGCGAGCGCGCAGGAGCTCGCCTCCTCCCAGTCCGAGGCCGAGTCGTACGTCAACGGCCTCTCCGCCGACCTGCAGGAGGCACTCGACGCCGAGCGCGCCGCTGCGGCTGCCGCGTCGCAGCAACAGCAGCAGAACGCCGGCTCCACCGATACCGGCGCCGACCAGGGCGGCCAGACCACGGGCGGTACCGGGAACGCCGGCGGCACCGGTGGCACCGGGAACACGGGCAACGCGGGCGACGGCCAGACTCCGGGCGGCAGCGCCGGGGGCAGCACCGGCGGCTCCACCACCGCGCCCTCGGGCGGCACCGGCAACCTGAGCCAGTCCGCGCGCAACACCATCGTCTCGGTCGCCAACTCTCAGGTGGGATGCGCCTACGGCTGGGGCGCCATGAACCCGGGCGTCTCGTTCGACTGCTCGGGCCTTTCCAGCTACGCCTACAGCTGCGCGGGAATCGGCCTCAGCCGCACCGCGCAGGGCCAGTACAACCAGGTGGTCGCCGCGGGCAACCTCAAGACCGACCCCAGCACGTTCGTCGCGGGCGACCTGGTGTTCTACAGCTACGGCGGCTACGTGGGGCACGTGGGCATCTACATCGGCGGCGGCATGATGACCCATGCGAGCGACTACAGCACGGGCGTCATCACCACGAGCATCTACTACTGCGGCACCCCCTGCGGCGGCGGCAGCCCCATCTAAGGTGCGCCCGCGTCCATGAGCCGTGAGAGGAAGACCAACGCGATGCGCATGCTCGACGGCGCGGGCATCGCGTACCGCGCCGTCGAGTACGCCGTCGACGAGAGCGACCTTTCGGGCGTGCATGCGGCGGCGCAGTTGGGCGAAGACCCCGACCAGGTGTTCAAGACCCTCGTGACGGCGGCGCCGGATGGCGACCACGTGGTGTGCTGCATCCCCGTCGCCGCGGAGCTCGACCTCAAGGCGGCCGCGGCGTGCGCCGGCAAGAAGGCGCTCGCGATGATCCACGTGCGCGATCTCGTCTCCGTCACCGGCTACATGCGCGGCGGGTGCTCGCCCGTGGGCATGAAGCGGGCCTTTCCCACCGTGTTCGACGAGACGTGCCAGCTTTTCGACACCATCTTCATCTCCGGCGGCCGGCGCGGCCTGCAGTTGGAGGTCGATCCCATGGAGCTCGCGCGCTTCTGCGGTGCGCGGCTCGCCGACATCGTGCGCGAGGGGAGCGGTTCATGAGCGAGGGCGATCGTCCGCGCGGCAAGCACTTCAAGACGGTGGGCGGGCAGCGGACGCCCGAGGCGGCGCGCCCCGATGAGACGTCCGTGTTCCTCGCCGCGGCCCGCGCCGCCGAGGCGGATCGCGCTGCTCGGCCCCGCGTGCGCCCCGATGAGACCGCCGTCTTCCTCGCGGCGGCCGAGGCGGGCGCCGCACATCCTCTGGAGCGGGGCTCCCGCAGGCACGCGCGCCCGATGGGGGAGGCGACGGGCGCTCCGGATGACGCCCTCTTCGTCCCGAACGCACCTAGCGTACCGGACGACGCGGACGTGCCGGATGCGGGGCGCACCGGCTCTGTCGGTGCCGCCGGGGCACCGGCGGCGGATGAGGACGACGATCTCTCCGGCGCCGGCGACTACGCGAGCGTGGGTCGCTCGGCGGGCCTCATGACCGGACTCATCATCATCTCGCGCATCACCGGGTTCGCGCGCACCTGGGTCATGGGCCTGGCGTTCGGCGTCTCGTTTCTCGCCTCCTCGTACAACATCGCCAACAACCTGCCCAACATGCTCTACGAGCTCGTGGTGGGCGGCATGCTCGTCACGGCGTTTTTGCCCGTGTACATGGAGGCGCGCCGCAACGGCGGGCGCGCGGGCGCCAACGCCTACGTGGGCAACCTGCTTTCGATCCTGCTCGTGCTTCTGGGCACGGTGTCGGTCGCGGCCATCGTGTTCGCACCCGGCCTCATCTGGACCCAGGCGTTCATGAGCGCGGGCGATGAGCTCGACGTCGCGGTGTACTTCTTCCGCATCTTCGCGGTGCAGATCCTCTTCTACGGCCTGGGATCGGTGTTCTCGGGCGTGCTCAACGCGCATCGCGACTACTTCTGGTCCAACTTCGCCCCGGTGCTCAACAACATCGTGGTGATCGCGAGCTTCGCGGCGTTCCCCGTGCTGGAGCCCATCAACCAGGGGCTCGCCATCACCGTGGTCGCCGTGGGCACCACCGCGGGCGTCGCGGTGCAGATGGCCTGCCAGATCCCGGCGCTCGCCAGGTACGGCATACACCCGCGTCTGCACATCGACCTCAAGGACCCCCTGCTCAAGAAGACGCTCGCCCTCGGCATCCCCACGGTGCTCGCGGCGGTGTGCACGCTCGTGACCGCCTCGGTGCAGAACTCGGCCGCGCTCGCCGTCCAGCCCGAGACGGGTGCCTCGGTGGCCGCCTACGCGCGCCTGTGGTACACGTTGCCCTACGCGCTCATCTCCGCCTCGCTCAACACGGCGCTCTACACCGAGCTCGCCCGCGACGCGGCGGCCGACGACCTTGACGCGGTGCGCTCGGGGCTGGCCTCGGGTATCGCCGAGCAGTTCTTCCTGCTCATCCCGTTCGCGCTCTACCTCATGGTGTTCAGCTTCCCACTCAACATGATCTACTGCTCGGGCAAGTTCGACCTGGATGGCGTGGCGCTCGTGAGCGAGTACCTGTGCTTCCTGGCGCCGTCGCTGCCGCTGTACGGCGTGAGCATGCTCATGCAGAAGGGGTGCTCCGCCCTGCGCGACATGCGCCCCTATGCTGCATTCGTGCTGCTCGGCGCGCTCGCTGAGATGGCGTGGGCGCTGGGGCTGGGCGTCGCGGCGGCCGGCGGCATGCCGCAGATCGCGCTCTCGATGCTCGCCTCCTACGGCGCCACGGCCCTGGCGGCGCTCGTGTGGATGCGTCGCCGCCTCAAGGGCATGCACCTCGCCGTCATCGCGCGCGGTCTCGTGTGGGGCCTCGTCCTGGGCGGGCTCGGCGCGGCGGCGGGCGCGGGCGTGCTGCAGCTGCTGCAGGCGTTCGTCGCCCCGCTCGTCACCTACGCCGCCGATGGCACCGCGCAGGTCGCGCCCATCCTGCAGACGGTCGGCTACGTCGCGCTTTCTGGCACCGTCTCGCTCGTGGTGACGTTCGCGCCCGCCGTGGCGCTCAGGCTCCCCGAGGCCTCGATGCTCACGGTGCTCCTCGGCCGCTTCACGCGTAGGAGCCGTTGATGGCGGAGGAGAAGGGCCGCTACCGCGTCGAGCCCGCCGCGCCCGCCGATCCCGCGCAAGGCGCCCCGGCGCCGGCAGACGGCGTTCCCGCGGGCTTCGACGAGGCCCTGCCCGGCAGCGCAGCGGCTGCCCGCGCGGCCGTGAGCGCGGCGGGCGTGGAGCCGAGCCTGGTGGACCAGGTGGCGAAGGTTCCCACGAGCCCGGGGTGCTATCTGTGGAAGGACGCCGCGGGCACCGTGATCTACGTGGGCAAGGCCAAGAACCTGCGCGCCCGCATGCGCCAGTACGTCACGCTCACCGACGACCGCCAGAAGATTCCGCTCATGATGCAGCTCGTGCGCAGCTTCGACTACATCGTGGTGGAGAGCGAGCACGAGGCGCTCGTGCTGGAGCGCAACCTCATCGGGCAGTACCATCCCTATTTCAACGTCGACTTCAAGGACGACAAGAGCTACCCCTTCATCGCCCTCACCAAGGGTGACCTCTTCCCGGCCATCAAGTACACGCGCGAGCGGCACCGGCCGGGTACGCGCTACTTCGGGCCCTACACCGACAGCCGCGCCGCGCGCGACACCATCGACACCATCCGCAAGGTCATCCCCATCTGCATCGCGACCTGCGCCGAGTGGAAGCGCTGCCGGCGTATCGCCGAGGCGCACAAGGGCGACGAGGACATCATCAATCTCATCTGCGCCGAGAAGGGGCGCCCGTGCTTCGACTACCACGTGGGACGCGGCCCCGGGGCGTGCGTGGGGGCCGTCACGCCGGCTGAGTACGCCAGAAACGTCCGCCGCGTCGAGCGGTTCCTCTCCGGCAAGCGCTCCGAGGTGGTGGGCGAGCTCAAGGCGGAGATGGCCGAGGCGGCTGCCGACCTGGATTTCGAGCGCGCGGGGCGCATCAAGCGACGTCTCGAGGTGATCGCGGGACTCGACGACCGCCAGCAGGTGGTCTTCCCCTCCAGCGTGGACATCGACTCCATCGGGTTCTACCGCGAGGAGACCATCGCCGGCGCCTGCGTGTTCGTGGTGCGCGAGGGCGTCGTGGTGCGCACCTGCGAGTTCATCCTGGACAAGGGGCTCGACGTGGACGAGGAGGAGCTCGCCGCGGGGTTCATCAAGCGCTACTACGACGAGACCTCCGACATCCCCTCCGAGGTCGATCTCGCCGTCGATCTGGCGGATGCCGAGGTGATCGGGGAGTGGCTCGCCGGCAAGCGCGGGCGCGTCGCGCGCCTGCATCGCCCGCAGCGCGGCGAGAAGCACCGCCTCATGGAGATGGCCGAGCGCAACGCCCGGCACGTGCTCATGCGCTACATGATGCGCACCGGCTACGCCGACGACCGCACCAACCAGGCCCTCCTGCAGCTGGAGAGCGCGCTGGCGCTGCCCGCGCCGCCGCTGCGCATCGAGTGCTTCGACATTTCCACCATCCACGGGGCGTTCACCGTCGCGTCCATGGTGGTGTTCACCAACGGCAAGCCCGACAAGGGCCAGTACCGCCGCTTCAAGATCCGCTCCATCACGGGGGAGGCCAACGACTTCCTCTCCATGCAGGAGGTGCTGGGCCGCCGCTACGCGCCGGAGCGCATGGCCGACGAGCGCTTCGGCAGCCGTCCCGACCTGCTCGTGGTCGATGGCGGCAAGCCTCAGCTCACCGCGGCCCTGACTCAGCTTGAGGAACTGGGCCTCGATATCCCGGTCTGCGGCCTCGCCAAGGCCGACGAGGAGGTGTTCGTCCCCTGGGACGACACGCCCGTCGTGCTGCCCAACGGCTCGGCCTCGCTCTACCTCATCAAGCAGGTCCGCGACGAAGCGCACCGCTTCGCCATCACCTTCCATCGCGAGCTGCGCGACAAGGCCATGACCGTGAGCGTGCTCGACGAGGTGGAGGGCGTGGGCCCCACGCGCAAGAAGGCGATCATGCGGCACTTTGGCTCGATGAAGCGGCTGCGCGCGGCAAGCGTGGACGACATCGCACAGGTCAAGGGCGTCCCGCGCCAGGTGGCCGAGGCGGTGTACGAGACGCTGCGGGCCTGGAAGAACGCCGACTAACCCTGCCGGCCCGCTGCGGCACGCCACCTCGGCCCTCAATCGTCGGTCGCCGCGCGCAAGGCGTACTCCCTCCTCTTTCAGGCCGATCTGGCGCACTGCAGCGGGGCGGCGTCGGCCTCCCCAGGCACCGCATTTTGTCGCTCAAGACTTCGGGCATGGCGCGAAGGCCCATGCCCTCATCTTTCGCGGCAATCTGCGGCACCTGGGAAGCCCGGCTCCGTAGCAGAGGGTGCGACAAAGGGGACCGGCTCTTTGTCCCACGAGGTGCGCGCGACCAAGCGCCTGTCCCCGCGGCCGCACGGTTATACTTATCCACAGGCGCAACGTGTTAAGGAGGTAGACCATGGCGAGCGACGAGGCGATCCGCCGGCGCGAGAGCGCCGAGCGCGTGCCCGACATCGTGATCATCACCGGCATGTCCGGCTCCGGCCGCACCCAGGCCATGCACGTCTTCGAGGACATGGGCTACTTCTGCATCGACAACCTGCCACCGCGCCTCATCCAGCAGCTCGCCGAGCTCGTGGGCATCAACGCCGGCGTGGGGCGGCACCTCGCCGTCACCTGCGACCTGCGCAGCCAGGGGCTCTTCGACGAGCTCGTGGACGTGGTGGAGGCGCTCGAGGAACACGAGATGTCGGTCGACCTCGTCTACCTCGAGGCTTCCGACGAGGTGCTCATGCGCCGTTACAACGAGAACCGCCGGCGCCATCCGCTCGCCATGCCCGGCGAGAGCACCGCCGACGCCATCGCCCGCGAGCGCCGGCAGCTCGCCGCGGTGCGCGAGCGGGCCGACATGATTATCGACACCTCGCACCTGGCCACCTCGACGCTGCGCACGATGCTGCGCGCCGCCTTCTCCGAGCTCACCGACCAGCAGCTCATGGAGGTGCGCGTGTTCTCGTTCGGCTTCAAGCACGGGCTCCCCGCCGAGGCGGACATCATGATTGACGTGCGGTTCCTCCCGAACCCGTTCTACGACCCCGAGATGCGCCGCCTCACCGGCCTCGACGAGAAGGTCTCCTCGTTCGTGCTCGACCACCCCAAGACGCAGGAGTTCTGGCGCGCCTGGTGCCAGCTGCTCGACGCGGTGATGCCCGGCTACATCGCCGAGGGCAAGCCCCAGCTCTCCATCGCGGTGGGCTGCACGGGCGGCCAGCACCGCTCGGTGGCGATCGCCGAGGCGACGGGGCGCTACCTCGCGGGGCAGGGCTACCATGTGGCCATAGCCCATCGCGACCTCGCCCGCGCGAACCTCACCGCGGAGGGCGAGGCGCACTGAGGGCGCGCCGGTGCGGAGACAGGACGAAGAGGGGAGGGGAACGTGTCGTTTACGGCCGAGGTGCGCGACGAGCTGTCGCGCTGCGCGCCCACATGCGAGTACTGCAACCTGGCGACGCTCGCGGCGCTGGTGCGCGTGAGCGGCACGCTCTCCATCACCGGGCAGGGGGTGCGCCTCACCGTCGCCACCGAGACGGGCGCGGTGGCGCGCACCATGATCGGGCTCACGCACGAGGTCCTGGGCCTCAAGACCGAGCTCACCGCCCGCCGTTCGGTGCTCCACAAGGTGCGCAACTACCTCATCACCCTGCCCGAGCAGCCGGGGCTCGACAAGGCCCTCGTGCTCCTGGGCATCCTCGACAGGCGCGGCGGGCTCGTGGCCGGCATCCCGCGGCACGTGGTGGCCCGGCCCTGCTGCCGGCTCGCCTACCTGCGCGGCGCGCTCATCGCGGGCGGGTTCGTGGCGGATCCGCGCGGAGACCTGCATCTGGAGATCGCCGTGGCGACCGAGGAGCTCGCCGAGGCCCTGCGCGCGCTCATCGAGCAGACCGGGGCCCGCGCCCGCGTCAACCAGCGCCGTGGCGCCTTCGCGGTGTACCTCAAGAGCGCCGAGGACATCTGCCGCCTCCTGCGCGCGGTGGGCGCGCGCAGGAGCGTCGGCGACATCGAGGGCGCCCGCACCATGAAGTCGGTCAAGAACGATGTGAACCGCAAGGTCAACGCCGAGGTGGCCAACCAGACGCGCACCGCCGGCGCCGCCCAGCACCAGCTCGAGCTCATCGAGGAACTTGATCGCAGGGGGCTGCGCGAGGGCCTGCCTGATGCGCTGAGGGCGTTCTGCGACCTGCGCGAGGCGCACCCCGATCTCTCGCTGCGCGACCTTGGGCAGATGGCCTCGCCGCCGCTCTCCAAATCCGCGCTCTACCACAGGGTTCTGCGCCTGGAGAAGATCCTGGAAGAGGAAGGCGCCTGAGGAGCGTCCCGAGTAAAAACGTTTCAATAGGTCTATACCAGCGTAAATTGAAGCGTGCATAAACATCAGCCTTTCGCCAAATTCTCGGCAACGACGTGAATCGGTTTGCGAAAAACAGGTATATTGAACGCGTGGTTAGTTTGTGGGCCCTGACGGCGGGCAGAAAGCTCGCCGGGGCCTAACGAAAGGAGACACAATGGCAGTAAAGGTTGCTATCAACGGCTTCGGTCGCATCGGCCGTCTGGCGTTCCGTCAGATGTTCGGTCACGAGGGCTCCGAGATCGTCGCCATCAACGACCTCACCTCTCCCGATATGCTGGCTTACCTGCTGAAGTACGACTCCACGCAGGGCAACTACTCCCGTGATCACAAGGTCGAGGCCACCGAGGACTCCATCATCGTCGATGGCAAGGAGATCAAGATCTACAAGGAGGCCGACGCCAACAACCTGCCGTGGGGCGATCTCGACGTCGACGTCGTGCTCGAGTGCACCGGCTTCTACACCAGCAAGGCGAAGGCCCAAGCCCACATCAACGCCGGCGCCAAGAAGGTCGTCATCTCCGCTCCTGCGGGCAACGACCTGCCGACCATCGTCTACAACGTCAACCATGAGAGCCTGACGGCCGATGACAACATCATCTCCGCCGCCTCCTGCACCACCAACTGCCTCGCCCCGATGGCCAAGGGCCTGAACGACTTCGCGCCCATCGTGTCCGGCATCATGACCACCATCCACGCTTGGACCGGCGACCAGATGCCGCTCGACGGCCCGCAGCGCAAGGGCAACAAGCGCCGCAGCCGTGCCTGCGCCGTCAACATCGTCCCCAACACCACCGGTGCCGCCAAGGCCATCGGCCTGGTGCTCCCCGAGCTCAACGGCAAGCTCATCGGTGCCGCCCAGCGCGTTCCCACCCCCACCGGTTCGCTGACCAACCTCTACGCCGTGGTCGACAAGGTCGTCACCAAGGACGAGGTCAACGCTGCCATGAAGGCCTACGCTGAGACCATCCCCGAGACCTTCGCCTACAACGAGGACGACATCGTCTCCACCGACATCATCGGCGAGACCCATGGCTCGATCTTCGACGCCACCCAGACCATGTGCTCCGATCTGGGCAACGGCCAGACCCTGGTGCAGGTCACCTCTTGGTACGACAACGAGAACTCCTACACCTCGCAGATGGTCCGCACCATCAAGTACTTCGAGAAGTTCGTCGCCTAAGCGGAGGCGTTCTGCTCTGAGCGCGTTTAGCGTCTGACAGGGGCGCGGCCTTTGGGCTCAAGCCCGAAGCCGCGCCCCTTTTTCGATGGGCGCCCTTAGGGCCCCGATCAGACGGAAAAAGTTCGAACGAGAAAGGTAGATGCACATGGCTTTCACCAAGAAGACCGTCCGCGACATCGACGTCGACGGCAAGCGCGTCCTCATGCGCGTCGATTTCAACGTGCCCCTGAAGGATGGCGTGGTGACCGATGACACGCGCGTGCGCGCCGCCATCCCCACCATCCAGTACCTCAAGGAGCACAACGCCAAGATCATCCTCATGAGCCACCTCGGCCGCCCCAAGGGCGACGGTCCCGAGCCCGAGCTCTCGCTCAAGCCGGCCGCCGACAAGCTCGCCGAGCTCACCGGCTACGAGGTCAAGTTCATCGATGACACCTACGGCGAGAAGGCCAAGGCTGC
Organism: uncultured Coriobacteriaceae bacterium; assembly: GCA_963931435.1. Lineage (GTDB taxonomy): Bacteria > Actinomycetota > Coriobacteriia > Coriobacteriales > Coriobacteriaceae > Coprousia. The sequence continues at coordinate 1,569,199 of OZ007012.1, read as the reverse complement.
GGTCGACGCCCTCGAGCCGGGCGAGATCCTCGTGCTCGAGAACGTGCGCTTCGACAAGCGCGAGAAGAAGAACGACCCCGAGATCGCCAAGATCCTCGCCTCCTATGGCGACATCTTCGTGCTCGACGCCTTCGGCACCGCGCACCGCGCCCAGGGCTCCGTGGTGGGCCCGGCCGCGTACCTGCCGGCCGTCGCGGGCTTCCTGCTCGAGAAGGAGGTCGACACCCTGACCAGCATCTTCGCCGAGCCCGAGCGCCCGTTCGTGGCCATCGTGGGCGGCTCCAAGGTGTCCTCCAAGATCGGCGTGCTCGACCACCTCATCGACTCCGCCGACACCCTCATCATCGGTGGCGGCATGGCCTACACCTTCTTCCTGGCCAAAGGCTACACCGTCGGCACCTCGCTTCAGGAGCCCGATTGGGTCGAGCGCGCGGGTGAGATGCTCAAGAAGGCCGAGGAGAAGGGCGTCAAGATCCTGCTCCCCGTCGACAACGTCGTGACCGACCACTTCGGCGAGGACGCCGTGGGCGAGGTCGTCGACTCCGACAAGATCCCGGCGGACCGCATGGGCATGGACATCGGCCCCAAGACCGAGAAGCTCTACGCCGACGCCATCGCCGAGGCCAAGACCGTCTTCTGGAACGGCCCCATGGGCGTCTTCGAGATGGATCAGTTCGCGCACGGCACCCAGGCCGTTGCCGAGGCCGTCGCGGCCAACACCGACTGCACCTCGATCATCGGCGGCGGCGACTCCGTCGCGGCCGTGAACAAGTTCAACCTGGCCGACAAGATGTCCTGGATCTCCACGGGTGGCGGCGCCTCCATGGAGCTCGTCGAGGGCAAGGCCCTTCCTGGAGTGGAGGCTCTGAACGATGCCGAGTAACCGTACCCGCCTCATCGCAGGCAACTGGAAGATGAACAACGACGTCCCGGCCGCCAAGGAGCTGGCCGAGGCGCTCGCCGAGAAGATCACCACCACCGCGGTTGAGGTCGTCATCTGCCCGCCTGCCATCGATCTGGCCTGCACCTCGCACAAGATCGCCGAGTCGCCCATCAAGCTCGGCGGCCAGAACGTGTACTGGGAGGCCTCCGGCGCCTACACCGGGGAGATCTCCTGCGACATGCTCAAGTCCGTGAACGCCGAGTACTGCATCATCGGCCACTCCGAGCGCCGCGACTACTTCCACGAGACCGACGAGGACGTCAACAAGAAGGCTAAGGCCCTCATGGCGGCCGGCATCACGCCGATCAGCTGCTGCGGCGAGTCCCTCGAGGTCCGCGAGGCGGGCAAGCACGTCGAGTTCGTGGTCGACCAGATCAAGAAGGACACCGCCGGCCTCGAGATTACCGATCCGTCCAAGTACGTGATCGCCTACGAGCCCATCTGGGCCATCGGCACCGGCAAGACCGCCACGGCCGATGACGCCCAGGAGGTCTGCGGCGCCATCCGCGCCACCCTCGCCGAGATCTTCGGCGAGCAGACCGCCGCGGGCATCCGCATCCTCTACGGCGGCTCCGCCAAGCCCGAGAACATCGCCGGCTTCCTGGAGAAGGAAGACGTCGACGGCGCGCTCGTGGGCGGCGCCTCGCTCAAGGCCGACAGCTTCGCGGCCATGGTCGAGAAGGCGGCTGAGTAATGGCTGAGAACAAGCGTCATCTCCCGGCGCTGCTCGTCATCATGGACGGCTTCGGCCTGGCGCCCGCGGGCGACAACAACGCCGTCTTCAAGGCGAACAAGCCCTACCTCGACAAGCTCTGGAACGAGTACCCCCACACCACGCTCGGCGCCTCCGGCGAGGACGTGGGCCTGCCCGACGGGCAGATGGGCAACTCCGAGGTCGGCCACCTCAACATCGGCGCCGGCCGCATCGTGTTCCAGGAGCTCAGCCGCATCAACAACGCCATCAAGGACGGCTCCATCCAGGAGAACGAGACGCTCGCCCGCGCCATGGACGACGTCGCCAAGAGCGGCGCGACCCTGCATCTGCTGGGCCTCGTCTCCCCGGGCGGCGTGCACTCCATGCAGCGCCACGGCGAGAACCTCGCCGCCATCGCCGCCATGCACGGCGTGGAGCGCGTGCGCTTCCACTGCTTCATGGACGGCCGCGATGTAGACCCGCACTCCGGTGCCGGCTACATCAAGACCCTGAAGGAGAACCTCGAGGCGCTCTCCAAGTACACGGGCGTCGACGCGCGCATCGCCACCGTCTCGGGCCGTTACTGGGCCATGGACCGCGACAACCGCTGGGAGCGCGTCGAGCGCGCCTACGACGTGGTCACCCTGCCCTCCGAGACCGATCGCGATCCGGTCGAGGGCGTCGAGGCCTACTACGCCAAGGACGAGCGCGGTGACGAGTTCATCGAGCCGTTCGCCTGCCATAACGAGGGCGTGCACGACGGCGACGCGATGGTGTTCTTCAACTTCCGTCCCGACCGCGCCCGCGAGATGACGCGCGCCTTCACCGAGAAGGATTTCGACGGCTTCGAGCGCAAGGTCGCGCCCAAGCTCAGCCATTTCGTCACCATGACGGAGTACGACGAGACGTTCACCAACGTCGAGGTGGCCTTCCCCAAGACGTTCCCCGAGAACGTGCTCGCCGACGTCATTGCGCAGAACGGCTTGAAGCAGCTGCACACCGCCGAGACCGAGAAGTACGCCCATGTGACGTTCTTCCTGAACGGCGGCATCGAGGAGCCCAAGGAGGGCGAGGAGCGCGTGCTCGTCGCCAGCCCCAAGGTGGCCACCTACGATCTGCAGCCCGAGATGTCGGAGCCCGAGGTCACCGAGAAGCTGGTCCAGGCCATCAACGAGGACCGCGCGGACTTCTACATCGTCAACTATGCCAACTGCGACATGGTCGGCCACACCGGCGTCTTCGACGCCGCGGTCAAGGCCGTGGAGGCCGTCGACGACGGTCTCTCCAAGGTGATCCCTGCGATTCTCGCCAAGGGCGGCTTCGCACTCATCACCGCCGACCATGGCAACGCCGACCACATGTACGACGTGGACGATAAGGGCGAGAAGCACCCCTTCACCGCCCACACCACCAACCGCGTGCCGTTCATCGTGGTCGATCCGGCTGCCAAGCTCACCGGCATCGAGGATGGGCGCCTCTCGGACATCGCGCCGACGCTTCTCACCCTGGCCGGCCTCGAGCCGAGTCCCGAGATGACCGGTCGCGTCCTCGCCACCGAGGAGTAGAACCGGGCAACGGGGGGGGCGGGTTCATCCCGATCCGTCGGAGGGCCGCTGCAGCAATCGCGCTGCAGCGGCCCTCTTTTCCAATCGATTGAGCGCGAAACTGTTTTCCAACCGGCCTATGCCAAGTTGATCGATGCGACCTGTCCGGAGTCGTGCGCTTGGCAGCATCCTGAGGGGATCGCCCTTCTCGCTGCACAACGTCTCCAAATGACCCGCGGGGAGGTGCGGGGTGTGGTATAGTTGCGAGGTTCGTATTTCTTCGCTAAGGAGTTCATCGTGGGTCCCTTTGAGATCATCCTCTTCGCTGTCTGGCTGCTTTCTGCGCTCGCCCTCATCGCGCTCGTGCTCATGCATTCCGGTAAGGGTACGGGCGTGTCCGACATGATCGCCAGCTCGCTCTACAACTCCAGCGCCGCCACGGGCGTCATGGAGCGCAACCTCGACCGCCTCACGATCATCGTGGCGTGCGTGTTCGCCGCCTGCATTGTGCTGTGCATGTTCTTCTTCCCGCAGGGGTTCGTGGACATGGCGAGCTACGTGGGGTAGACCGCAGGCTCCAACCAGATGCTATCGCGAGGGCGCTCGGTTACGGGCGCCCTTTTTCATGGGCGTTCGATGGTGGCGCAAGAGCGCTCCGACTGCCGCTCAAATGGGCAACAAGACGGAAACATTATGCTTATAGGACAAAAAGTGTGTAAGAACCTGCATTATCAGTGCAGGTAGCGTACCGGTTCTTGGCCTTTCGAGTTGCGTTGTGCCAACTTCCCACCTGGACAAAATGTGTGTAAGAGTACAGGGGTTTCTGCAGGCAGAGCATGCTGTTTTTGACTAGCAAGTTGCTCAAAGACAGCGAGGCCCCCTATGAGCGCACCGCACTGTCCTGTATGCGGCAGGAAGATGGCGAAAAATGGCAAGACGACCGCGGGCAGGACGCGGTGGAGGTGCACCTCGTGCGGCGCGAGCGCGACCCAGAGGATTGACAACGCGGCCAAGCTCCTCGACGGCTTTCTCGGCTGGCTTTTGACCCGCGCCAGGCAGGCGGACATGCCGGGAGGCGGCAGGACGTTCCGCAGGAGGTGCGGGAGGTTCTGGGAGATCTGGCCGATGCCGCCCAAGGTGGAGAGGCCTCGCAGGGTCGTCTACGTGGACGGGATCCATCTGGGCAGGAAGGCCGTCGTGCTGATAGCCTCAGACGACGAGAAGGCGCTCGGCTGGCATTTATGCAGGTCGGAGAACAGCCGCGCCTGGGCGGCGCTGATGTCGCGCATCGCTGCGCCAGAGGTCGTCGTTTCCGACGGCGGGGACGGCTTTGCCAAGGCCCTGAGAAAAACTTGGCCGAAGACGAGGCACCAGAGGTGCGTCTTCCACGCCTTTTCCCAGGTGAGACGATATACCACGACGAGGCCGAGGACCCAGGCAGGGGTCGAGCTCTACGGGCTCGCGAGGGCGCTGCTGGCGATCACCACCATCAAGGAGGCGGACGGCTGGGTGCAGGCGCTGCTCGCGTGGTCGGATCGCTGGGCCGGGTTTCTGGCGGAGACCACGCGCTCGGAGGACGGCAGGGTGGCGCTGACCCACGAGCGGCTCGTGAAGGCCAGGCGCTCGCTCGTCAGGCTCGTCAACGCCGGGACGCTCTTCACCTACCTCGACCCAGCACTTGCCTCCGCAGAGCCGCTCCCATCAACCAACAACCGCATCGAAGGAGGGGTCAACGCGCAGCTCAGAGCCATGCTGAGGGACCACAGAGGTCTCTCCGTGGAGAGGAGGATCAAGGCGATCTTCTGGTGGTGCTATATGCACTCGCCGGATCCCCTGCCCGCCGCCGAGATCCTGCGCGTCATGCCGACGGACCGCTCGATCGCCGCCATCTACGGGCGGCTCGACGAGCGACAAAAACTGGAGGGGACTATTCCGCGATGGGGCGATGCCATCGTCTGGTCCGAGCTCCATAACTCCGAACCCTACCGGATGGACTGGGATTAGTGCTTACACACTTTTTGTCCTATAACCCAAACATTATGCAAAATCCTCCCAGCTCAGACAGGGGGTTTGTGAGAAAAACGACGACAAAGATGCCCATTTTTCAAGCACCCTGTCGAGCGCCAATTGGCGGATATTAGGGCGCCGTTTGGCGGAATGAAGGTATAGAAAGCGCTTTTTTCAGGTAAAGTATTACCTGTTTGTGCTCGGCGCTTACAGAGGCGCCGGATCATGAAGCGTTCGTAAAGGGGTTATGCAAAAAGCATACCCGTCTATGAAGGAGGAACAATGGCAGATCTCAGCAAGCTCCAGCCGATGGTCGGTCGTCGCCAGTTCGTGGGCGGCGCCCTGGCCATGAGCGCCCTCGCGGCGCTCGCCGGCTGCACCAATAACGGCGGGTCCGATACCGGTTCCACCGGCGCCGCCGCGCCCGAGGTGGGCGAGGGCTACGTCAGCTTCTACATCAACGAGCCCAAGTACATCGACCCCTACAACGGCCAGGAGAACCAGGGCATGGCCGTCATCCACGCCCTCTTCGACTCGCTGCTGACCTGGGACTACGACACCAACGAGCCCACGCCGCTCGCCGCCACCGCGCTGCCCACCGTCTCCGAGGACGGCCTGGTGTACACCTTCACCCTGCGCGAGGGCGCCAAGTTCCACAACGGCGACCCCGTCGACGCCGAGAGCTTCAAGCGCGGCTGGGAGCGCGTCGCGAGCCCCACGATGGCGGCTCCCTCCGACATCTGCTACCACCTGGCCCCGATCGCCGGCTACGATGAGTACCACGCCGGCAATGCCGACGGGATCTCCGGCATCGTCGCGCTCGACGATCTCACCCTCCAGGTGACCCTCGCAGCGCCCATGGCCGACTTCACCGCCGTGGTGTGCCACCCGGCTCTCGTTCCGACTCCGCAGGTCGCTCTCGATGATCCGGCGGGCTTCCTGGAGCAGCCGATCGGCAACGGCGCCTTCAAGATGGACGAGGCCTGGCAGCACAACCAGTACATCATGTGCTCGCGCTTCGAGGACTACAACGGCGCCACCGTCCCCACCATCAACGGCATCTACTTCTCCATCCAGGCCGATCCGGACACCGCCTACCGTGGCTTCCAGGCGGGCGAGATCGATTTCTGCGCCATCCCGACCGGCCAGATCCAGGACAACATCGACCAGTACGGCCAGTCCGAGGACGGCTTCACGAGCACGCCGGGCAAGCAGGTCCTGACGGGCACCGAGCTGTCCACCTACTACCTGATCTGCAACCTCGATGACGAGAACCTCTCCAAGCCCGAGGTGCGCCGCGCCATCAGCCTGGCCATCAACCGCGACAACATCGTCAACTCGCTCTACGAGGGCTACCGCGAGGCGGCTACCTCCATCATGCCGCGCTCGATCGACGACAACGCCGAGAACGACTGGACCTACTGCCGCTACGATCTGGACGAGGCCAAGAAGATCCTCTCCGACGCCGGCATCGATCCCTCGACCATCGAGATCACCCTCGATTACAACGGCGACGGCGACCACGGCGACATCATGAGCTCCATCCAGGCCGACCTGGAGGCCTTGGGCATCAAGGTCACCCAGAACACCATGGAGTGGGCCGCCTACCTCGATTCGCTGGACGACGGCACCTACAAGCTGGCCCGTCTGGGCTGGACTGCCGACTACCCGGTCATGGACAACTTCCTGTACCCCAACTTCTACAGCACGGCGGACAACAACTACAACCATTACAGCAACCCTGAGATGGACCAGGCGATGCTCGATGCCCGCCAGATCGCCGACGAGCAGGAGCGCCGCGCCGCCTACCGCAAGATTTGCGCCACCATCGGTGAGGACATGCCGATCATTCCGATCATGTTCTACGCGCACAACTACATCGGCTCCGAGCGCCTGAACAGCTTCTTCTTCGATGCGGCCACCATCCCGCATTTCGAGACGGCCGAACTTGCCTAAGGCAGAGCCCAAGCGAGACGCCCGCATGTGCTGAGCGGGCCTGCGGCAGGGCGCCCTAGCCGGCGCCCTGCCCTCGTATAGGGACGGCCCGTGGGCCGCGGCTGATGCGCGCAACCGCGAACAAGATGCATCAGCTGGTCGTTTTATGCAAAAAACATCGACTCCGACACCGATACGCTATAGTAGAGCGCCATGGCCGCAGCGGGCCATGCGGCATGTCCATCAGACAAGGGAGGGTATCGCGGTGGTCAAGTACATCATCAAGCGAATCCTGCAGTTCATCCCTGTCTTCCTTGGCGTTACGCTGATCTTGTTCATCATGCAGAACGTCGTCCCGGGCGATCCCATCAAGCTGATCGCCGGCGAAAGGAAGCTCGATCCGCAGACCGAGATCAACATCCGGGCCCAGCACGGGCTCATCGTCACCGACGAGAACGGCGATCCGGTCTACGACGAGAACGGCGACACCATCGAGACGCCGATGGTCACGCGCTATTTCGACTATCTCGGCGGCCTGCTCCAGGGCGACCTGGGCACGTCGTACCAGCGAGGCACCTCGGTTTCCTCCATCATCGCGCAGAAGTACCCCTATACGGTACAGCTGGCGCTCGTGGCGATATGCATCGAGGCCGTGCTGGGCGTAGGCGCCGGCATCATCTCGGCCATCAAGCGCTACTCGTTCTGGGACATCCTCGTCACGCTCGTGACATCGCTTCTGGTCGCCATGCCGGCGTTCTGGTTCGGCATGCTGCTGCAACTCATCTTCGGCGTCGACCTGGGCGTGCTGCCCATCTCGGGCGTCGCCGGGCCCATCTCGCGCTTCCCGGATTGGGCCTACTACATCCTGCCCGCGCTGACGCTGGCGGCGGTCTCCACCGCCTACACCGCGCGCATCATGCGCTCGCAGCTGCTCGACGTCATGAACCAGGACTACATCCGCACCGCCAAGGCCAAGGGCCTCTCGCGTGGCGCGATCATCCGCAAGCACGCGCTCAAGAACGCCCTCATCCCCGTGGTCACCTACGTGGGCATGGACTTCGGCGCGATGCTGGCCGGCGCCATCCTGACCGAGACGGTCTTCAGCTGGCCCGGCATCGGCCGCGAGACCTACGTGGCCATCACGCAGCGCGACTGGCCCATCGTCATGGGCTCGGTCACCGTCATCGTGTTCGTGGTCATGGTCATCAACCTCATCGTCGACGTGAGCTACGCCTTCCTCGATCCGCGCATCAGGCTCGGCAGCTCCAAGAACGAGGGCTAGGGGGAGAAGCATGATTTATCCTAACCAGCAGCCCGCTCACGCTCTCGAGGCCGTCGCCTGCGAGCATGGCGCAGCGGCGGGCGCTTCGCGCACCCTGTGGGGCGACGCCTGGGGCCGCCTCAAGAAGAACAAGCTCGCCATCATCGCCGCCATCTGGATCATCTTCATGGTGGTCGTGGCCCTCACGGCCGATCTGTGGGTGCCGCAGACCTTGGGCGATCCCAACGCCACCGCCTCGGACATGGCCGCCTCCTCGCGTCTGGCGCCCTCGCTCGAGCACCCCTTCGGCACCGACTCGCTCGGTCGCGACGTGCTCTCGCGCGTCATTTACGGCGCGCGCATCTCGCTCACCGTGGGCGTCGTCGCCACGGGCATCTCGACCGTGATCGGTCTTGTGATGGGCGCCCTCGCCGCGTACTACGGCGGCATCTGGGACACCATCATCATGCGCCTGGCCGACATCTTCCTGGCGTTCCCGTACACGCTGTTCGTCGTCACGATGATCGCGGTGATCGGCAACGGCATCCAGAACGTGTTCATCGCCATCGGCCTCCTGGGCTGGCCGCAGATCGCGCGTGTGTTCCGCTCGGCGATCCTCTCCGTGAAGGAGAACGACTACGTCGACGCGGCCCGCGCCATGGGCGCCTCGGACGTGCGCATCATCGCGCGCCACATCTTCCCCAACTCGGTCGCCTCGATCGTGGTGTACGCCACGATGAACATCGGCGGCGCCATCCTCACCGAGAGCGCGCTTTCGTTCCTCGGCCTCGGCGTCGTGCCGCCTGATCCCAGCTGGGGCACGCTCATCCAGAGCGGCCAGCAGTTCCTGCAGACCGAGCCCTGGCTCATGATCCTGCCGGGTCTGGCGATCCTCTCCACCGTGCTCGCCTTCACCCTGCTGGGCGACGGCCTGCGCGACGCGCTCGATGTCAAGATGAAGGATGCATAATGGCTAAGCACGATAAGAACCATGTCGATCTCAAGGAGCAGCCGATCCCCGAGGGCGGGCACCTGCTCGAGGTTGACGACCTCAAGATGTACTTCCACACGCAGGACGGCATCGTGCACGCGGTGGACGGCGTGAGCTACACGCTCGACCGCGGCGAGACCCTCGGCGTGGTGGGCGAGTCGGGCTCCGGCAAGTCGGTGACGCACATGACCATCATGGGCCTCATCGAGATGCCCCCGGGCAAGATCGAGGGCGGCGACATCCGCTACCGCGGCCACTCCATCCTGGAGATGACCGAGCAGGAGATGCAGCACGTCCGCGGCAACGACATCGCCATGATCTTCCAGGACCCCATGACCTCGCTGAACCCGGTCTACAAGATCGGGCGCCAGGTGGGCGAGGGGCTGCGCCTGCACCGCGGCTACTCCAAGCAGGAGGCGCTCAAGCGGGCCGTCGAGCTTCTGGACCTCGTGGGCATCCCCGAGCCCGAGAAGCGCGTGAACGAGTACCCGCACCAGTTCTCGGGCGGCATGCGCCAGCGCGTGATGATCGCTATGGCGCTCGCCTGCGACCCGGACATCCTCATCGCCGACGAGCCCACCACCGCGCTCGACGTGACGATCCAGGCGCAGATCATCGAGCTCATGCAGGAGATGCAGGCCAAGAACGGCAATGCCATCATCATGATCACGCACGATCTCGGCGTCGTGGCCGATATGGCCGACAAGATCATGGTCATGTACGCGGGGCGCCCCGTGGAGTTCGGCACGGCCGAGGAGATCTTCTACGACAGCCGCCATCCCTACACCTGGGGCCTCATTCGCTCGATCCCCGACCACGGCCTCTCCGAGAAGAAGGAGCTCACCCCGATTGCGGGCAACCCGCCGTCGTTGGTGAACCTGCCGGCGGGCTGCCCCTTTGCGCCGCGCTGCCCGTATGCGGTTGATATCTGCCACGAGCAGGTGCCCGGGCACATCACCACCGAGACCGGGCACTACTCGGCGTGCCATTTCGCCGATGACCCGGCGTTCCTCAAGTTCGCGCCCGAGAACTCGCGCACGCGCGCCGACCTCGACGAGCGGCGACGCAGCGCCTCGACAAAGAAGGAGGAGGCATAATGACCGAGAACACCCCCCTGCTCAAGGTCGAGCACCTCTCCAAGGAGTTCCCGGCGGAGTCCGGCATGTTCATGAGCCGGTTCGCCAAGAAGGTCTCCGCGGTCAACGACGTGAGCTTTGAGATCCACGCGGGCGAGACGCTGGGACTCGTGGGCGAGTCCGGTTGCGGCAAGTCCACCACCGGCCGCTCCATCATGCGCCTCACTAGCCCGACGGCTGGCCACGTGTACTTCGAGGGCCGCGACGTGTCCAAGATGAGCAAGAAGGAGCTCAAGGACCTCCGTCGCCAGATGCAGTTCATCTTCCAGGACCCGTATGCGAGCCTGAACCCGCGCATGACCATCGGCGAGATCATCTCCGAGCCGCTGCAGATCCACGGCGACGGCCGCAGTGTCGAGGAGCGCACCAAGTACGTGCGCGAGCTGCTCGACGTGGTGGGGCTCAACCCCGAGCACATCAACCGCTATCCGCACGAGTTCTCCGGCGGCCAGCGCCAACGCATCGGCATCGCCCGCGCCTTCGCCCTGCATCCCAAGCTCATCATCTGCGACGAGCCCGTCTCGGCGCTCGACGTCTCGATTCAGGCGCAGGTGTTGAACCTCCTGAAGGACCTGCAGAGGCAGTTCGGCACGGCATACCTCTTCATCGCGCACGACCTCTCGGTGGTGCAGCACATCTCCGATCGCATCGCCGTGATGTACCTGGGCAAGATCGTCGAGCTCTCCGACTGGCGGACGCTCTACGCCGAGCCGCAGCACCCCTACACCCAGTCGCTGCTCTCGGCTGCGCCCGTGCCCGACCCGGACATCCAGAAGACGCGCAACCGTATCATCCTGGCGGGAGACCCGCCCTCGCCGCTCGATCCGCCGAGCGGGTGCCGCTTCCACACGCGCTGCCCGATCGCGCAGACGCGCTGCTCCTCCGAGCAGCCGGAGTTCCGCGAGGTCGCGCCGGGGCACTTCTGCGCGTGCCATTTCGCCGAGCCGTTTCCCATCAAGGAATCGAGCATCGAGCTTTAGCGCGGGGTTTATGCGCGCCATGAGATGACGTTCGCTCGCAGGGCAGGGTTGTCGTACCATGTCCTGCGAGTCTTTTTGTATCTGGAGCTTTCGAGTGAGAGGCGGTGCCCGCTATGCCCGTGCATGGAGACGCGATCCTGGTGGGGCGCCGGAGCCTCATCGCGGCTGCGGCGGGCGCGGCCTGCCTGTTCGGGTCGGGCTGCGCCTGGGGCGCCGCGTCCTCTGACGAGGGGGAGGAGCCCGAACCCTCGATCGAGGTCTGCCTCGCCGCGCCTTCCTGCCTCGACCCCGGCGCCGCACCCGATCAAGCGAGCCTGCAGATCGTCTGGCAGCTCTTCGAGCCGCTTCTCGCCTACGATTTCGCCTCGGGCGCGCTCGCGGGGCGGGCGGCGGCCTCTCTCGACGTCGCGGACGATGCGCGCACGTTCACCTTCCATCTGCGGGAAGCGACCTTCCACAACGGGGAGCCCGTGACGGCTGCGGCGTTCAAGCGCGCCTGGGAGCGCATCGTCGACCCCATGAGCGCGCTGGCCGCCCGCTACGGCGACTCGCCCCATGCGTGGCGCCTCGCTCTGGTGGAGGGCTATGCGGAGCTCAGGCGGGGGAGCGCGCGGGATCTCGCCGGCCTCTCCTGTCTGGACGACCGCACGCTCGAGGTGCGCCTCAGCGCGCCCTACGCGGATTTCCCCTTCATCGTGGCGCATCCCTCCTTCGCGCCCGTCCCCGCCGCCGCGGAGGACGATGTTGCAGCCTTCGCGCAGGCGCCCGTGGGCAACGGGCCCTTCGCGATGGACGGCTCGTTCGAGCCGGGGGCGCCGGCGGTCCGGCTCAAGGGGTTCGAGGGCTACCGCGGCGGCGCTCCGGAGGCGCAGGGCGTGCGGTTCGTGATCGAGGACGACGTGGTGGCGGGGTATCGCGAGTTCCTCACCGGGGGCTCCGACGTCTGCGCCTGCCCTGTGGACGAGGTGCAGGGCGCCGCCTCGCGGTACGGTTCCGCCGAGGATGGCATGACGCTCGGCGCGGACGGGCGCCTGGCCCAGACGGCGCTGCCCTGCTGCAGCTGCTTGGTGATGAACACCGCCGCGGCGCCGCTCGATGACGCGGCGGTGCGCCGCGCCCTCTCGCTCGCCATCGATCGCGAGGACCTGTGCTCGGTGGTCTTCCGCGGCCTCGCCGCGCCGGCCGACGACGTCGTCCCCCCGGCGGTGCACGGGCGGGGCGAGTCGCCGTGGCCGTATGCGGATTTCGACCTGTCGCGCGCGCAGGAGCTGCTCGACGGAGGGCATCCGCGCGGCGAGGATGGCACCCGTGAGCTCGATCTCACCATCATCTACCATGCCGACGGCGGCCATCAGAAGGTGATGGAGCGCGTGGCTCAGCACCTGGAGGCGGCGGGGGTCCCCTGCGAGCTCGAGGCCCTGGAGCTCGATGAGCTGTACGCGCGGCTCGAGGCGGGCGATTTCCAGCTGGCGCGCCTCGATGCCCAGACGGATTCCCTCACGCTTGACAGCATCCTCTATCCCTGGTTCCACGCGTCGTCGCTCGACGCGCGCAACTACGCGCGCTTCTCCGATGAGGACGTCGACCGCCTCATCGACGAGGCGCGCGCCACGGCGGATATCGACGAGCGCATGGAGCTCCTGCGCGAGGCCGATGCCCTCATAGGGGAGGAGGCGCCGGTGATTCCTCTGGTGTATCCGGCGCGGGCGACGGTCGCCTCGGACAAGATCGAGGAGCTCGAGGTCGATCCGCTGGGTTTCGCCCATCTGGGTGACGCGCGCCTGGCGACGCGGGGCGGCTGAGGGGCCCCATTCTGCTGGACGGGGCTTTGAACAGGCGCTTTCCTCTGCAGTTCGAATCGCTCGAACTTTTTTGAAAATCCCCCTTGCGCACCGGGTCCCCCTTGGGTATTATTCTCCTTGCTGCTTTTGTCGGAGTGGCGGAATTGGCAGACGCGCTAGCTTGAGGTGCTAGTGACCACACAACGGTCATGCGGGTTCAAGTCCCGCCTCCGACACCATCGAATCAACGAGCCTCTTCGGAGGCTTTTTTCTTATCGATGCTAAGGAGTGGTCATGGAGTCAGCGGGTAGGGAAGAGCTTCAGGAGATAGCCCGGCTTGGCGAACTGACCAGCGATGCAGTGGCCATCTGCAGCGATGACGGCACCATCGGTCACATCAACCACCGGATGCAGGACCTGATCGGGCGCGACCGCTCTGCCATCGTGGGCACCGACATCAAGGACCTCATGTACAGCGAGCGGTTCGAGCGCGCCGACGGGCACCGCCTGCCGTTCCCCGTCGACGGCACGCCCACGACGCTCATGCTCAAGCTGCGCGACGGCTCGTTCGTTCCCGTCGAGGCGCGTGCCGGCCGCCTCTCGGCGCGCTTCGCCGAGCTCCGCCGCAAGCTCCCCGGCCGCCTGCAGCCGCGCGAGCGCGTGCTCGTGGTGGTGCGCAGCCTCGAGGGTGAGTACGCCCGCGAACGCCAGGTGCGCCGCGCCCTCTCCGAGCTCCAGGCTGCCAACAAGCGCCTTTCGGGCACGCTCTCGGTCATCATGTCCACCGTGGGAGCCAACGACCTGTCGACGCTGCTGCACGCGGTGCTCAACCGGCTCGTGGACGCGCTGGACGCCGATGGCACCACGCTCTACTTCGTCGAGAACGGCGGGTTCAAGCTGCGCGGGCTCTCAGAGGGGTTGGAGGGCAGCGGCGCGCCGGAGTTCATCCCCTATGGCGCGGGCGTGCCCACCTACGTGATGTTCGAGGCGCGCTCATGCCGCCTCTCCATCGCACCCCCCGAGGGCGACGGGGGAGGCGACGCGGCGTTCTACGATCTGGACAAGCGCGTGAGCCGCCCCCTGTGGACGCAGGACACGCCGCCGTTCAAGGCGCTCATCGCCGTGCCGGTGTTCTACGGGCGCCAGATACTGGGCGTGCTGGAGCTGGGGTGGAAGCGCCACATGCTGCCGCGCACCTATGACGTGAACGTGCTCGAGGTGGTCTGCGACTACCTCTCCATCGAGCTCGTGGGGCTCATGGAGACCCTGCGCTCGCAGCGCGCCGCCGAGCTGACCGCGTCGCTCAACCACGTGCGCGACACGCTCTACGGCTTCGATGGGGACCGCTATCTGGTGTGGGGCGAGCTCTCCTCCGAGGTTAAACGCGTGCTGCGCTGCCATCTGTGCCCTGTGGTGTTCGATGACGACCGCGGCTGCTACGTCATAGACTACGAGGGCGCGAGCGTCGTGTCCCTGCCCGGCGACGTGGACCGCATGTTCTTCTCGACCACCGCCCCGGCCGCGAGCGTCGGGGGCGCGTCCGCCGATCGGGCGGCCTCCGCGGACCGCGGTTTCGATGAGCGCGACCTGCGCCATGCGCGCTTGACGCGCATCGACCAGCTCTCGTGGATGGGCGACTGGCTCACCACGCACGGCCTTCCCAGTCAGGGCGTCTTCATCGACTTGGGCGACGATGCGGCGCCCGCACCCGCCTCGTCCTCAGCCGAGGGGTCCCTCGCGTCCCGGGCCGGGCAGGCGCCCCCGCGCATGATGCTGCTTTTGCGCGACGGCAGCCAGGAGCCCATCGACGACGTCGAGTACGACTACCTCGTGCAGATGGTGCATGATTTCGAGCTGTTCCAGCGCAGCGCCATGCAGAGCCGCGAGGACCGCCATATCGCCCAGGCACTGCAATCGGGCATGCGCAGCTCGCTCGATGCGGTGCCGGGCATCACCTCGGACGCGCTCTACTCCTCGGCCACGCGGCAGGCCCTCGTGGGCGGCGACTTCTACACGCTCATGCGCCTGCCTGATGACCAGGCGGTCATGATCCTGGGCGATGTCTCGGGCAAAGGCGTCGAGGCGGCCTCGATGTCGGCGTTCGTCAAGACGGCGCTCTCCGCCTACGCCTGGGAGGGGATGTCGCCGGTGCACATGGTGCGCTCGCTCAACAGCATGATGATGAGCTTCTCGCGCCTGGAGACCTTCGCGACCATGTTCGTGGCGAAGATCGACCTCAAGCAGCATGTCGCCCGGTACTGCTCGGCTGGGCACCCGCCCTCGATGCTCGTGCGCACGACGGCGCTCGGCGAGGGCGACGCCTCCTCCATCACGCGCGAGATCGAGCTTCTGAGCGTGCAGTCCGGCGTGGTGGGCGCGTTCGAGAGCATGGCATACGAGCAGGGGAGCTTCACGTTCTCTCCGGGCGACGTGCTGTTCATGTACACGGACGGCGCCATCGAGGCGCGCAGTCCCTCCGGCGGCTTCTTCGGCGAGCAGCGTCTGCGCGACATCCTGCTCTCCTCGGTGGGGGAGGGCGTCCAGGGCGTGTGCGGCCGCGTGCTGGGCGAGCTCGATGCGTTCACGGATTCCGCGCTGGAAGATGATGTCGCGCTCGTCGCGCTGCGCTTTGATTAAAGAGATCCCCGCGGGGAAACAATCCGAGTATGCGCGAATGGAACGACATAGCCGTGATCGCCCCCGCCGGCGACATCGATATCGCCGCGGTGCCCTCTCTGCGCGACCAGGTCGACGGCCTGATCGACGCGGGGACGCGTCGCATCCTCGTTAACTGCCAGCACGTCGCGTTCATCGACTCGACGGGCGTAGCGTTCCTGCTGACGCGGGCGCGCGAGCTCATGTGCCGCGACGGCATGCTCTCGCTCGTCAACGCCTCTCCTGCGGTGGCGCGCTTCCTGCAGATCGCGCGCCTCGTCGACGTGCTCCACGTCACCTTGGCCGACAAGCCGCCCGTCCCCACGCTCACCCCTGGGGCTGCGCCCATCTGGAGCCGCACCATCGCCGTGCAGAAGGGGGTCGAGCACCTGGGCTCCTACCGCCATCGCCTGGTGGAGATGCTGGGCAGGTTGCCCATGGAGAGCGGCGCCGTGTACGATACCGCGCTCGCCGCCAGCGAGGCGCTGGGCAACGCCTACGACCACGCCGACGGCGCGGCGTGCGTGATGAACGTGCGGGCCTATCGCGACCGCGTGGTGATCGAGGTGTGCGACGGCGGCTGCGGGTTCGAGATCGCGCCCGACGAGGAGCCCGAGCAGACCGAGGAGCGGGGCCGCGGCATCAAGCTCATGAGAATGCTCGTGGACAGCGTCGAGGTGCGCCGGCGGCAGGACGCGCCGGGGACCATGGTCCGCCTCGTTAAGCTCCTTGTGCGCGCCGCATGATGAAAAAACCGGCAGCGCGAGGCTGCCGGTTTCTCAAGGCTATGGAGGCGACGCCCAGATTCGAACTGGGGGTAAAGGCTTTGCAGGCCTCTGCCTTACCACTTGGCCACGTCGCCGATGAAAAAGGCCGAATGTTACATCCGGCCTTTGACATGCAATGGAGCGGACAACGGGGCTCGAACCCGCGACCCCAACCTTGGCAAGGTTGTGCTCTACCAACTGAGCCATGTCCGCTTGGCGAGAACATAATATACGCGAGTTCCCCGGAGGATGCAAGCGTTGTTTAGAAAAAATTTTTTGCGGTAGAATATAACAACGTGTCAAGACGCCCGAACAGGGGTTTTATCTCCCGCGAGGCCGTTCGAAGGATTTGTGTGCTCACCGTAAGCCTCTTCATATTCGCCGCCTTCCTCCTCATCCGTCTCATCATCGGCGTGGTGCAGCGCTGGCTCGAGAGCCGCGCCCGCGGCCGGGCGTTCAGGAGCCTTCTGCAGCAGGGACGCATCGACGCGGGCGTGTACGGTGCGGCGAAGTGGTCCGAGCAGGACTCCAGCGGCCGCGTCCGGGCGAAGATGTCGCGCGATCAGCAGCAAGCCATCGCCCGCGCCCGTCTGCAGATGCGCGAGGACTTCCTCGACGACCACGCGCCCGGTCTCTACCAGTACATCATCATCTTCCTCATCGCCTCGGTGCTGGGGCTCGTCATCGAGACCGTCTACATCTACATCGTCTTCGGCATCTTCGAGAGCCGGGTGGGGCTGGTGTGGGGGCCGTTCTCGCCGCTCTACGGCGTGGGCGCGGTGCTGCTCACCCTCGTGCTCTGGCCGCTGCGCAAGCAGCCGGTGTGGAGGCTCTTCCTCATATCGGCGGTGCTGGGGGGCCTCCTGGAGCAGTTCGCCGGTTGGAGCATGGAGACGTTCATGCACGCCCAGTCCTGGACCTACCTTGGTCTGCCCGACCACATCACCCAGTGGATCGCCTGGCGGTTTTTGGCCATGTGGGGGCTGCTCGGCGTGGTGTGGGCGCGTGCCATCATGCCCGAGATGATCTACCGCATCGGCGAGCCCGTCTCGCGCAGGCAGGTGGTGGTGGTGACGCTGCTCTCGGCGTTCATCGTGCTCGACGTCGTCATGACCATCGCGTGCTTCTGGCGCGCGGGCCAGCGCTTCCAGGGCGTGCCGCCGCGCAACCCGTTCGAGTCGTACGTGGACATGCACTTCGACGACAAGTTCATCGCCAGCACGTTCGAGAACGTGCGCATCGGCGAGGACATCCCCATCTCCAACAAGTAGGGCGGAGCGCGTTTCCAAGTTTTTCAAACTTTTGCTTTACAGACCGCGCGGGCTTAGGTATATTATCTCCTGCGCTTGCTCGCAGGCGTGCATAAGGGCGTTTAGCTCAGGGGGAGAGCGCTTCCCTGACACGGAAGAGGTCACAAGTTCAAATCTTGTAACGCCCACCAAACTTTCGCAGCTCAGAGCATATTCGCTCTGAGCTGTTTTTGTATCTGTCCAAATGGTGTCCAAACAGCTGTCCAAATTCGGTGGGATTCACCGGACGATATGGAATGTCAAGTTATGGGATGTCGAGCGCGCGGTCAGGGCATGGCTCGTGTCCGATGCCGCTAAGCGCGGGGAGGATGGCTATGGGATTGTCGCCGACTTCGTGTCCTTCCTACCGCGCGGCTTCCGCGAGGGGCTGAGACGCGATCTCGTATCGCGTTCCTAGGCGGACGAGTACGCGGGGTCGCTGATCGACCACTACCGGGATGCCATGCCTGTATGGGTGCTGCTGGAAGTGGTGCCGTTCGGGACGCTGCTCGCCTTTTACCTCTTTTGCGTTGAGCGCTGGGACGAGGCGGAAAGGCGGGAGATTCACTACGCTCTTAAGGATGTGAAGGCCGTTCGCAACTGCGCGAGCCATGCGGGCTGCCTGTGCAACGGCTTCGTGCCCGAGCGCGAGACGAGGCACGCAACCTCGGGGGTCGTGCTCGAGTGGCTGAACGCCCACGGCATCCGAAACAGCAAGGGCCGTCGAGCCAGATTGCGCAACCGACGTACGCAACAGCTCGTAACCACCGTGGCACTGCATGACATGCTTGCGGGCGAGCATGCCTCCCCGGCGGCGCTTGACGCGGTTGCTGGCCTCCGTCCCCTGATGGACGACGCGATTGCGCGCTATGGGACGCAGAACCCTCTCGTGTCTCATCTTGCGTTTCTTGCAAGGGTTCTTGACGTGGCACGAGGCTGATGCCATGATGTACGCAGATGCAAAAACCTTCGAGGTTTTGTAAGGGCCGGTCCTCTCGGGGACTGGCTCTAGTTGTTTATGGGGCCTTAATTGATGCTGGATGCCATGCGGTGACTAGAAGAACGACCGGCGGGTGATACGATGAACGGTGACGCGCCCAGCAGTGCAGTCATGTCGGTCAGGAAACTTTCCCATTCCGACCTTCCCAATACGCCCGACTCAGTGTTTTGCAGCCACGGTGCGGGCTACACCGTCAAATGGCACGAGGTCCCTTCGATGGCGCATGTCGCGATCGATTCCGGCCGCCTGCGCCCTTGGCGCGACGCTGACGGATATCTGGAGAGCCGGTAACCCGTCTGCTCGCGCGCGACCCGCATGTCGGCCTGTCTGCGGGCTGGCCTGCCCATAGCAGTGCGGAGGAGAGCGCGGCCGTTATCCGCGACGTCCTAATGATGCCCGACAGCTTTGCCGTCATCGAGCGCGCGACGGGCGCGCTCGTGGGCGCCATGGCGCTCAAGCACCCGGAGGTCTCGGAGATGGCCCGTTCGGGCGAGGCGGAGCTCGGCTACTGGATCGGCGTGCCGTACTGGGGCCGCGGCTATGCTACGGAGGCGGCGCGCGCCGCGGTGGCATACGGGTTCGACGAGCTGGGTCTTTCGGCGATTTGGGCCGGATACTACGAGGGCAACGAGCGCTCGCACCGCGTGCAGGAGAAGCTCGGCTTCGAGTTCCGGTATCGCAGGGAATGCGATGTCGAGCTGCTCGGCGAGCGTCGTGTCGAGTGCTGCCAGCTTCTTGTTCCCGAGCGCGTGCGGTAATGGAGCAGCCTGACCGCGGTCAGTGCGACCGGGGTGAAGGCGTTTTGCCGCCGAAAGCGGCGCCATGTCGGGCAACCTGGACAATCTCCCCAGATATGCATCTTTTCGGGGCCGTTCGGTCGACGAATCGTTTCAAGCTGAGGGCTGCGCGCATGTCGTTTTGAGCGTTTTGCGCGCTATGTCCGCTTTCGATTCGCTCAAGACTGGCTGTTCCAGCCGCGATGGGGGATCGAACGCTCCCATCGCGGCTGGAAAAAAGTACATATCTGGTCAGATTGTCCAGGTAGCGGGAATCTGGCATCGCGAAGGTGCGGAATCGGGCTGTATTTCGCCGCGATTCCGATTGCTCGCGTTCAGCCGAGCGCGCCGGACGACGCTCTACATGATGTGCGTAGACTCGAGTGCATGCTCCAGGCGCTCGTTGGCGCGGATGACGGGGCGGCGCAGCACGAGTCCCAGCAGCAGCGCTGGTACGAGATAGGCGGAAAGCAAGCCGAGCTCGATCCAGAAATCGTTGCCATATAGTCCGAACATCGCGGCGCGCAGGGCGCCTTCCGCGTGCACGAAGGGAAGCCACGGGTAGATGGCCTGAAAGACCGGTGGCAGCATCTGCTGGGGAAACGTTCCGCCGGCGCCCGCCACCTGCAGGACCATGAGCACCACGGCGACGGCCTTACCGACGTCGCCAAACGACGCGGTCAGCGCGAAGATGATGTTCACGAACACGAAGGATGCGGCGAGCCCTGCGAGCAGGAACAGGGCGGGATGCGCGCATTGAACTCCCAGGTAGCAAAGGTCGCCGCCACAGATCAGGAGCGTCTGGGCCGCTCCGAGCGCCGCGAAGAGCGCCAGCCGGCCTACGTAGGCCTGCGTCTGCGAGCATCCCGTCTGGGCGAGCGCGGCCGCGCTCGGCGTCGCCATGATAAGCGCTGCGATCACCACGCCTCCGATCCAGATGGCGAGCACCGTGTAAAACGGCGTCATGGCCGACCCGTTGTTCTCGACGGGGAAGACGGCGTGGCGGTCCATCGTTATGGGCGCGGCGATAAACGATGCTAGGTCGACGGGGCTTGTCGTGAGGATCGCGCGCACGCTGTCAAGGTCGTTGTCGGCGAGCGCGGCGTGGATGCGACCCTGCAGGTCGCGCAGGTCATTTGCGGTGCCGTCAAGCGCCTGAGCCGTGTCGCCAAGCGAGGAGCGGGCGTTTCCGAGGCCGTCTGCCGCCGCCGCAGCGCTGTTCGAGATGGATGCCGTGATGCCCGAGAGCCCCTGCAGCGTGCCGTTCACGCCGGCAACCGCCTCGTCGATGCAGTCGGCGAGCTCGCCAAGCGTTCCCTTGAGTGTCGAGTCGTACGTCGATCGGGCACCCTCGAGGCTCGATGCCGCGTTCGCCACCATGCCGTGCAGCTCGCCGCGCGCGGCGTCGGCGTCCGTTGCCGCCTGAGCGATATCATCGGCGGTCTTGCCGATGCCCTTCGAGAGGTCCTCGAGTTCCGCGATCGCCTGCTGGACGCGGTCGTTGATGCCCTCGATGGTGAGGCTCGCCTCGTGGATGCGGGTAACCTGGAGCGACCCCGGCTCGTAGTGGTTTTCAAGGCTCTTCACGAGCGTGTCGCTGCCGGCAAGGTCATCGGAGAGCTGCCGCAGCAGTTCCAGCTGGCGGTCGACGGTACCCTGCACCTCGGCAAGGGCGCCGGATAGCTTGTCCGTCTGGCCGTTCGCGGTGTCGAAGGCCTGGTCGATGGCGGTGTCGATTCCGCTCAAGCCGGCCGCTCCCTGCTCGAGCGCGTCACCCGCGGATTCAGCCGCGCTGTCGATGGTATCGCCCAGACCACGCAGGCCATCGGCGCTCCGGGTCAGCGCCTCGGTGATGTCTTGCGTCGGTGCCGTGGCGTTGGCAAGCGAGCTGGAGCTCGACGAGATAAGCGCCTGCGAGGAGCCGAGCAGGTCTGCAAACGAGCGCGCCGTCTGCGCGGTGGTGCCGAGCGTGTCGGCTGCGGTCGAGAGCGCATCGTCGAGATGCGCAGCGAGCGGGGCGAGCTCCTTGTCATCCAGCAGGTTTCCCAGCTCGTCGAGGGCGCCGGCACCCACGTCGGTCACGGCGCGCGCGAAGCCCTCGTCGATATCGCGCTGGATGGCGGCGGACGCCTTGTCGGTCACGATCTCGGCGATGGCGTTGGCCTTCTGGTTCTGGTAGAAGGCGACCTCCGCCTGCCGGGGGTTGTCGGAAAAGCCGCTCATCAGACAGGCCGAGAAATCCTCGGGAATCACGACGGCGGCGTAATAGGCGCCCGACTTGACGCCCTCGAGCGCCTCATCGCGGGTGGTGGCGGTATAGCCGATGGTGGTCGATGTGAGTAGGTTTTCCACGACGCGGTCGCCGAGGTTGAGTTCGATGGGAACGAGCTCGCTCGAGTAGCCTGCATCGTCGTTGGCGATGGCCACTTTCAGATTCCTCGTGTTGCCGTAGGGGTCCCAGCTGCCGGCGATGTTGAACCATGCGTAGAACGACGGAACCGCAACGATGCCCACGATGACGACGATGCTGACGGCGTTGGCGAAGGCATGCCGCGCGTTGCGGCGGATATATGACCAGATGGCGTGCATGATGCTACGACCTTTCTGCAGGGAAGCTGGACAGGTGGCGAGGGCGGCTGGCGCGTTGCGGCGCGGCTCCGGCGATCACGCCGAGCGCGCGGCTGTGCAGGTATTCCACGACGATCAGGTACGCGCAGGTGCCGGCGAGGGAGGCGATCCAGCAGATGAGCAGGGCGAACTTTGCGGGCAGGACGAACAGTGCGAGCAGCAGGGCGGCGGGCACCGCGGCGAGCGCGAAGAGTCCGCGCCGAACCAGCACGGGATAGTGCCGCTCGAATCGCTGGGCGCGCCCAGGGCTTGAAACCCAGATTCCGGCGCTCGCGAAGCGCTCCGATCCGGCGGCAAGGGAATCTTCCGCGCCCGTGTGCTCGGCGATCATGAGGTCGGTCTCGGCGAGGCGGCGATCGAAGAGCGTGTTGATGCCCACGAGATGCCGCCGCGCGCCGACACCGATGATGAGCGCCGGTACGGCGAACAGCAGCAGGGTCGCCAGGCAGCGCAGGTAGGTATCGCCGTAGAATCCGGCAACCGCCTCGCGCATGGCGTCGATGCCGTAGGTGAAGGGCAGCCAGGGGTGCAGCGCCTGGAAGAAGCCGGGCATCATCTCGATGGGATAGGTGCCCGAGGTGCCGGGAATCTGAAGCACGACGAGCAGGACTCCGAGGGCCTTGCCGATGTGCTTGAAGGCGACGGCGAGCGCATAGACGAACAGCACGTACACGAGCGATTCGACCATGCCTGCGAAGATGTACGCCACAGGCGATACGCACTGGACGCCGAGCACGATATCGCCCGTGCAGCAGACGATGGCCTGCACCTGTCCCAACAGCGCGAGCAGAAGCCATCTGCCGAAGAAGCCCTGCCAGGGCCGGATGGTGCCGATGCCCTCGGTGTCAACCTCCAGCTTGTAGATGGCTACGAGCACGAATCCTCCGACCCAGAGCGCCAGGTTGGTGTAGAAGGGCGCCACGCCTGAACCGTAGGTGCTCACGGGGAAGACCGCATGGGTGTTGAGTGCCACGGGCGCGCCCATGAACGAGCCGACCTCGGTGGGGTCGAGGGCGATGAGATCCGACAGACCGCGGAAGGTCTGCGCACTCTCGAGGGCATCGAGGTCGCTCGCGAGGTCGCCGATGCCGTCTGCCGCCTCGCGCAGCGAAGCGGCGGTTTGGTCGATGGTGCCCGCACCCTGCTGCAGCAGGGTGTCGAGCTGGTCGAGCGTCGAGTTCGCCTGCGACGTGAGGGGGCCGATCGAGTTCAGCGTGCCTTCGAGGTGGCCGCCTGCGTCGGCAAACGTATCGAGTGCCGACGAAACGCCCGGCCCGATTACGGTGGCGAGCTGCGTCTGCAGGCCGCTCAGGGCCTGGTTTCCCTGCTGTATGGCATCGTTGACCACACCCGACAGGTTGCGCACGTCGTCGGCGGAGGCCTTGATGTCATCGGAAAGCGCCTGCAGGCGGTCGAGCTGGGCCAGCTGCTCGTCGGAGAGGCTGATCAGCGCCTGAATCTCCTTGTCGAGCTGCGTTACCACCTGCGTCTGGATAGCGGATTGCCCATCTTGGCCCTCGGTTTGCTCGAGACCGACGATGGTGGTGCGGGTGAGCTCAAGGGAGGTCTTCAGGTTCTGAACCGTGCCGTTGAGGGAACGGATCTGCGTGATGGCGGCATCGACCTTCCCCTGCGCCCAGCCGATATCGCCGGCGATCTCGCCGATATCGTAGGCGGCGGTCGAGGAGATGCCCGCGATTGCTCCCGCTCCTGCCCCCAGGTCGCCCGCGAGATCGGTCGCAAGCGCCTGCGTGCCTGCCCGTGCGTCGCCGAGCACGCCCATCGCGTGGTCAAGGGAGTCGGCAAGCGTGTCTGCCGACGACGAGATCTGGTCCAAGGAGGCGCGTGCGCCATCGATGGCCTTGCGCGATGAGGTGATAAGCCGCTGCGCGTCGCCGAGGCTGTCTGCCTGTGCGGTAAGCCCGTCGGCGGCGCTGTGCAGCTTTCCCGCCGTGCTTTGCACCGCCTGGTCCGCATCGTTGGCCATGGAGGCGGCGGAGCCCTTGAGCTTTTCGGCAACCGTATCGCCCACGACGTGCAGAAACTCGCTTTCGATCTGCGTTTCGAGCGTGGTCGCTCCCGTATCGGTCACCTTGGGCGCGATAGCGTTTGCCTTCTCGTTGACGTAGTAGGCGAGGTGCGCCGGTTCCGTTTTGCCATCGAGCACGCCGGCGAGCGTGGCGGAGAAGTCGCGCGGGATCACGAAGGCCGCGTAGGCGTGGCCTGCCTCGACCTCGGAGATAGCTTCGTCTTCGGAGGCGGCGAACTCCCAGCCGAGTTGATGGTTCTCTTCGAGCTTCTCGCGGATCATCGAACCTGCGTTCACGAATCCCATGTCGGGGATGGTTGTGCCCTCGTCTTCGATGACGACGGCGACGGGAACGGTTCCGGTGTTCTCGTACGGGTTCCAGTTGGCCAGGATGTTGATCCACGCGTAGAGCGACGGGATGATGCACACGCCGAGCGCGATGACGATAGCGGCGGGATTGCGCGCGATGCGCTTGAGGTCGCGGACGAAGATCCGCAGTATGGTGTTCACGGTGGTCCCCTCTGAAGCAAGCATGCAGGTGTTGAAGGACTGTATCCCCGGATTGACACCTTATGCACCTCTATCAAAGATTTTTAAAAAAGATTCAAAAATCTTAAGCGATGGTACACTTTCTGAAGGCGGAATCTACGACGGGAGGTGGCAATCGTGGCAAAGCAGGCGGGTCAACCAGGGATGCATCCCGGCGCGAAGACATCCAAGAGCGCGGCGACGCGCGAGAGGATCATGGAAGCTGCGACCGACCTCATGATCGAGCGCGGGGGCACCGGCTTTCAGATCGGAGAGGTCTCGGAGCGCTGCGGCATGTCCAAGGGCGCGCTCTACTACTACTTTGCCGACAAGGGAGCGCTTGTCCAGGCGATCTTCGACCGATCGATGGAGGGGCTCGTTTCCGATGTCGAGGCGGTTGTCGCGCAGGCGCCGTCTGCCCGTGCGTCGATCTTGGGCCTCGTTGAGGCTGTCGCCCATGCCGTCCAGCCGGGCAGTGCGCTCACGTTGGCGCTCGCCCACGGTCTGTGGGATGTCGAGCGCGAGGTGCTTCCGCATATCAAGGAGCACATGGAGCGCATTATCGCGGTGCTCGAGGCGCAGCTTGAGCGCGCGAAGGTCGAGGGGCTCGTGCGCCCGGGCACCAACAGCCACTTGGTAGCGGTCGCCATCATCGGTGCGTTCGCCATCACGGAGTACGCAGGCGAAGGGGTCGATACGGGTAACGATACCGAGGCGTTCGTCCATGGCGTGCTCGACGTGGTGTTCCACGGTATCGGTGTGCGTGCGGGGGAGCACGACGCATAGGGGACGCCGTGTCATGCATCTTGCCCCCAGCAGGGCAGACTGGAGGCTCAGTGCCGTGAGATTATGCACGTGATACCGCGCGTTAGCAGTGCAAAGCGGGGCCGGGGATCAAATCCGCGACTTTTGAGATATCTCACCGAATTAATAGGTTGAACTGCGCTCGAAGAAGGGCTGATTCTATGCATGGAGGAGGCCGTATGTCCAAGTCTCCGTTACGGTTTGCCCCCACCGTGCCGGATACGTGGCGCGGGCAGCCGAGCTGAGCCTAAAATGAAGGCATCAGATTGATCACCCTCGTCCTCGGGAGCACGCCATGGCCACATCAAGCGCCTCACTCACCGCAGCCGAACGCGACCAGCTGCTTTGCGACATCCTCAACCGGGAGCTGGTGTGCGCGCTCGGCTGCACCGAACCCATCGCCGTGGCGTACGCCGCCGCCCTGGCGCGCGAGACGCTGGGGGCGGAGCCCGAGCGCCTGCGGGTCGCCTGCTCGGGCAACATCATCAAGAACGTCAAGAGCGTGACCGTGCCCAACTCGGGTGGCATGCACGGCATCGAGGCCGCCGCGCTGCTCGGCGCCGTCGGCGGCGATGCGTCGAGCGCGCTCGAGGTGCTCGAATCGGTGGGGGAGCGCGACCTCGCGCGCACGCGCGAGCTGCTCGCCACTCCCGGTGCCTGCGAGGTTTCGCTGGCCGAGCACGTACCAAACCTCTATATCCAGGTGGTCGCGCGGGCCGGCGAGCACACCGCCGAGGTCGTCATCGCCGAGCACCATACCAACGTCGTGGTGCGCGCGCTCGACGGCGTGGCTCAG
The DNA here is from genome assembly GCA_963931435.1 of uncultured Coriobacteriaceae bacterium. Lineage (GTDB taxonomy): Bacteria > Actinomycetota > Coriobacteriia > Coriobacteriales > Coriobacteriaceae > Coprousia. Next base: position 1,542,655 of record OZ007012.1, on the reverse strand, counting down.
GAGGGCTCGCTCGAGGCGGCGCGACGCTGCGAGGAGATCGCGGATACCTCCCACGAGCAGGACGCGCTGCTCACCCTCGACCTCATCATGGACTTCGCCCGCCACGGCGACATCTCTGGTGCGCGCGATGCGCTCGAGCGCCAGATCCAGCTCAACACGGCCATCTCGGACGAGGGTCTCACCAACCCCTGGGGCGCCCAGGTGGGCAAGACCCTGCTCGCGAGTCGCCGCGAGGACGCCTCGTGCCGCGCCCGGGCCCGCGCCGCCGCGGGTTCCGACGCGCGCATGAACGGCTGCTCCATGCCGGTGGTCATCGTGTGCGGTTCGGGAAACCAGGGCATCACGGCATGCATGCCGGTGGTGGAGTACGCGCAGAAGCTGGGCGTCCCCCATGAGGGGCTGCTGCGGGCGCTGGCGCTTTCGGATCTGGTCGCCGTGCACGTGAAGAGCTACATCGGCGCGCTCTCGGCGTTCTGCGGCGTGGTCACGGCGGCCTGCGGCGCTGGCGCCGCTATCACGTGGATGGCGGGCGGCACGCGCGAGCAGGTGGGCGCCACCGTGGTGAACACCTTGGGCAACGTGGGCGGCATCGTGTGCGACGGCGCCAAGTCCAGCTGCGCGGCGAAGATCTCCGCCGCGGTGGACGCGGCCATCCTGGGGCACGATATGGCCATGGTGGGCAGGAGCTTCCATGCGGGCGAGGGCCTGGTGCAGGACACCGTTGAGGACACCATCGCGAGCATGGGCTACGTGGGCCGCGTGGGCATGCATCCTACCGACGTCGAGATCCTTAACGTGATGATCGGCAAGACCAAGGTGTAGCGCCTGCGGGTGCGGCTCGACGGCGCCGGCGCCTCCGCTGCGCGACGACGCGCGTCGGGCGCCAGCGCTCTAGCGCCGCGCCCGCTTGGCGGCGAGGATGGCGTCGATGAGCGCCGCCACGCCGCGATCGTTGTTGCTGGGGATGCGGAAGTCCGCGTGCTCCTCCATGCCGGGCGTGGCGTTTGCGACGATGAAGCTATGGCCCGCCGCCTCGAGCATCTCGGTGTCGTTATAGGTGTCGCCCACGGCGGCGGCGTCGGCGATGGCGATGCCGAGCACCTGGCACAGGTGCCGCAGGCCCTCGCCCTTGTTGACGCCCTTGTTCATGAAGTCGATCCACTCCACGCCCGCGCAGGCCACGTCGAGCCGGTCGGAGAAGGCGGGTTCAAAGACGGCGTCGAACAGCTCCTTGCTGTCGTTGCGCGCCGCGTAGATGGTGTACTTGTTGGCCTCCACCTCGAGCTCCTCGATGGAGGGGACGTAGATGATCCGCTTGTAGTACACGCTCAGCGCCTCGTGGTGCACGCGTCCGCTCTCGGGGACGTAGGCGCGGTCGAACGCGCACAGCACGGGCACGCCCGCGTCCGCCGCGACCGTCTCGCGTGCGAGCTCGTGGTAGAGCGCGGGCGCGATGAGGCTCTTGTAGATGAGCTCGTCGCGGTAGGTGATGGCCGCTCCGTTGTCGGCGCAGAACGCCATGTCGTGCGCGTGCTCGGGGAACATCATCTGCAGTGTGGGGCCCGGCCTGCCGCTCGCGGGGCAGAAGACCACGCCGGCCTCCTCGAGGGCGGTGATGCGCTCCGCCATGCCCGGCGGCTGGGTGCGGTCGTCGTCGAGCAGGGTGTGGTCCATGTCGCAGGCGATGAGCCTGATGCCGCCGAGGTCACGGTCTTGGGTGTAGTCGAGCATGCGGGTCCCTTCGCGTCTGGGCGTATTCCCTTGGATTCTAACAGGTTGCCGCTGCGGGGCCGTTCACGGGCTCGAAACAAACCCGGCTCGTTTGTGCCCGAATCAAGAAACTCCCAACGCATGCGATGGAATCGTGTAATATACATAGAAGCGTTTTCAGAGGTAAAAATATACAGATTTGCGTATATTTGGAAAGGAACGAACATGGAGAAAGAAAAGGTAGTCCTCGCATACTCCGGCGGCCTCGACACCTCGGTCTGCATAAAGTGGCTCCAGGTCGAGCGTAACCTCGACGTGATCGCCATCTGCGGCAACGTCGGGCAGGACGAGAAGGACCTCGAGTGGATCCGTCAGAAGGCGCTCGACATGGGCGCCATCGCGAGCGAGGCCGTGGACATGCGCGCCGAGTACGCGCAGGACTTCCTCTCCAAGGCCGTGTGGGCCAACGGCAAGTACGAGGGCGTCTACCCGCTGCTCTCGGCGCTCTCGCGCCCGCTCATCTCCAAGCACCTCGTGGAGCTGGCCCACAAGTACGGCGCCAAGTACGTCGCGCACGGCTGCACGGGCAAGGGCAACGACCAGGTGCGCTTCGAGACCTCCATTCGCGCGCTCGACCCCGACCTCGAGATCATCGCGCCGGTGCGCGAGTGGGATCTGACCTCCCGCGAGTCCGAGATGGAGTGGGCCGCGGCGCATGACGTGCCGGTGCCCACCACCAAGAAGAAGCCCTATTCCATCGACGACAACCTCTGGGGCCGCGCCATCGAGTGCGGCGTGCTCGAGGACACCTGGAACACCCCGCCGGCGGACATCTGGACGATGACCGCGGCGCCCGAGGACGCTCCCGCCGAGCCCGAGACCGTGGTGATCGGCTTCGCGGGCGGCGTGCCCTCCTCCATCAACGGCGAGGAGATGCCGCTTCTGGACCTCATCATCAAGGCCAACGAGATCGCCGGGCGCAACGGCTACGGCCGCCTCGACATGATCGAGGACCGCGTGGTGGGCATCAAGAGCCGCGAGTGCTACGAGTGCCCGGGCGCGCTCCTGCTCATCGAGGCGCACAAGACCCTCGAGACCCTCTGCCTCGATTACGAGACCCTGAAGGAGAAGGCCAAGCTCGATGTCGAGTGGGCGAGCGCCGTCTACCGCGGCCTGTGGTACTCGCAGAACCGCCAGGCCATCGACGCCTACAACGCCTACACCCAGAAGTACGTCACGGGCGAGGTGCGCTTCAAGCTCTGCCGCGGCGGCCTCTTTATGGACGGCGTGCGCTCGCCGTACAGCCTCTACTCCAAGCCGCTCGCGACCTACGACGAGGGCGACATCTTCCCGCACGAGGCGGCGCCCGGGTTCATCGAGCTGCACAGCATGCAGTCGCGGACCTGGTCGCGCATGCAGGGGCCGGGCTCGCAGCTGTAGCGGGCTGCTGCGCGGCGCCGAGGCACGCCACCTTGCCGTTCACTCATCGGTCGGCGCCCTGAGGCGTCCTCCCTCTTCGTTCACGGCAATCTGACGCACCTCGGTGTCGCTCGCCGACCTGCGGGGTGGCGCGGCGTGCTGCGAAGCATCCCAGGCACCGCATCTCGGCGCTCGGCGGGTCGACCTGCGGCGCCAAGGGATGCCTTTCGGGGGTGACATGACGCGCTGCGGTCATCTGGAGGGCGAGAACAACGCGTTCGGGCGTCCCATCGGGGAGGACCCCGATGGGACGTTCTCGTTTCCGTCCGATCCGCGTCAGCTCAACGGGGTTAAATGTGCCTGATGCGCCCTGCAGCGCGTGGCCCATTGGGAGCCGCGCCTTTGATCTGCGCTTTTTCTACGGGCTCAAGGGCGGCTGCTCGGAGATTCCCGTTTCCCGCACATTTTTCCGGGTCGAGTTGGCGCCGGTGGCCGGGAGCGGCTGCGGTATGCTGTGCACCAACGTTTCAGTTCGAGAGGAAGGGGCCGAGATGGCGCTCTGGGGCGGTCGGTTTGAGGAGAACGTGGCCGAGGCCACGCAGGAGTTCGGCGCGTCGCTGCCGGTCGATCGCAAGCTCTACCGGCAGGACATAGCCGGATCCAAGGCGCATGCGACCATGCTCGCGGCGCAGGGCGTCATATCCGAGGCCGATCGCGACGCCATCTGCGCGGGCCTCGATGCCATCGAGGCCGATATCGACGCCGGCCGCTTCACCTTCGACATCAACGACGAGGACATCCACATGGCCGTCGAGAGCGAGCTCACGCGCCGCATCGGCGCGGCGGGCGCGCGCCTGCACACGGGGCGCAGCCGCAACGACCAGGTGGCGACCGACACGCGCCTCGCCGCAAAGGCGCTCGCGCGCGACCTCATGGCGGCCAACCTGCGCCTGAGGCGGGCCGTGGTCGCGGCCGCGCGCGATGCGGGCGACGCGGTGCTGCCGGGCATGACGCACCTGCAGCACGCCCAGCCGGTGCTCTTCGCGCACCATCTGCTGGCCTACGCCTGGATGCTCGCGCGCGACTTCGGCCGCCTCTCCGCCGCCTTCGACGCGGCGGACGCCAACCCCCTGGGCGCGGCGGCGCTCGCCGGGACGAGCTATCCGCTCGACCGGCGGATGACGGCCGAGCGCCTGGGGTTCGCGCGCGTGGTCGAGAACTCGCTCGACGCCGTCTCGGATCGCGATTTCCTGCTCGATCTGGAATACGCCTGCTCGGTCATGGCGGTGCACCTCTCGCGCATGAGCGAGGAGATCGTGCTGTGGTCGAGCCAGGAGTTCGGCTTCATCACGCTCTCCGACGCCTTCTCCACCGGCTCCTCGATCATGCCGCAGAAGAAGAACCCCGATTTCGCCGAGCTCATCCGCGGCAAGACGGGGCGCGTGGTGGGCGACCTGATGCAGCTCCTGGTGACGATGAAGGGGCTGCCGCTCGCCTACAACAAGGACATGCAGGAGGACAAGGAGGGCGCCCTCGACGCGGCGCACACGCTGCTGCAGTGCCTGGGCGTCATGGCGGGCATGGTGAGCACCTGGACCGTGCGACCCGAGCGCATGCGCTCCGTCATGCACCGGGGGCACCTGGCGGCCACCGACGTGGCCGACTACCTCGCCAAGCGCGGGATGCCGTTCCGCGAGGCGCACGCGGTGGTGGGGCATCTGGTGCTCGAGGCCGAGAAGGCGGGCGTGGACATCTCCGAGCTGCCCTTCGAGACGTTCCAGGCGGCGAGCGAGCTGTTCGACCCCGACATCACCGGCGCGCTCGACCTCGACGCCGTGGTGCGGGCGCGTACGACGCAGGGCGGCACCGCGCCCGAGCGCGTGGCCGAGCAGCTGGAGCTCGTGGAGGAGGCGCTCGAGCGCGACGGGGAGCGGCTCGGCGCGCTCGGAACCGTGATCGACATGGGGCAGGGGGCCTAGGGACAGGGCGCCCGGGAGACGGATGCTAGCGGCGCGCGGCGGTGTCCTGGACGATCTCCATGAGGCCGCGCTCCTGGCGCTCGGCGAAGCGCTCCTCGATCTCGGGCAGGCTGCGGGCGAAATCGGCCATCGATCCCGCCCAGGTGGCGCGCACCGGGGCGCGCCCGCCGCCCACGTAGGCCGTCTGGATGCCGCAGTCGGGGGTGGGGAAGTCGCGTTTGGGGTCGTTGCCCACCATGAGGACCTCATCCGGCGTGAGCCCCAGCTCCTCGAGGCTCTCCAGATAGTACGCAGGGGAGGGTTTGCAGCGGGTGCTGTTCTCCATCGTGGTGACGAGCTCGAACGGCATGTCGAGCATGCCGCCCCAGCCCATGCGGCAGCGGATGCAGTCGACGGTGAAGCTCGGGTTGGTGAGCAGCGCGATGCGCAGGCCCCGCGCCAGCACCGCCTCGACGGCCTCGTGCGCGCCCGCGCGCGGGCAGGCCGCGATGAGCGCGTCGTTGCGGCAGGGGAGGATCTCGCGCTCGTAGAAGGCGAAGGCGTCCGCCACCACCGGGTCGTCGAGCGCCACGCCGCTCCGCTCGCGGATGACGTCGCAGAAGAAGGCGTAGTTGGTGCGCTCGTCGCCTGCGGGGCGCGCGTTGTTGTTGAGGTCGAGCATGGCGCCGCCCCACGCCGCCATCATCGAGAGGGGGTTGCGGCGCCCGATGTCGGCGATCAGGCCGGACTCGTCCTTCATGAGGACGGCGATGAACGCGCCCAGGTTGATGCTGAGCAGGGTGTCGTCCATGTCGAAGCAAACGGCCTTGAGCACGCGTTCCTCCTAACCGGGTTCTTGCGGTTGTACCCATTTTGCGCCATGCCGTTCACCGTGTCCGCCCGACCGCTGGGCGAAGAGGGGCGCGAAAGGTGCCTGCGTATGAAAAAACAGGCAAGTCATCCTTGAAAAAGCGGTCGTTTCAACGTATTCTATAGGCCTGTGAACGTAGGGTTCACGAAAGTATCTGTCGGCCCCCGAGTGTTCCAACGGTGTGCGCGGCGCGAGCCGTGCCCATCTGCAGGTCTTTGCAATCGGGGCCCCGTACATCGAAAGGGGTCCACCTTTGAGTGAGATTCAAAACGCGTCCATCTTCTCCCTCGATGATGTCAACGAGGAGGAGATGAACAGCCTCATCGACGGCACCATCACCGACTTCGATGAGGGCGACCTGGTCAGCGGCACCGTCGTCAAGATCGAGAAGGACGAGGTCCTGGTCGATATCGGATTCAAGTCCGAGGGCGTCATCCCGGTGCGCGAGCTTTCCATCCGCAAGGATGCCAATCCTGCTGACATCGTTTCGCTCGGTGACTCCATCGAGGCCCTGGTTCTCCAGAAGGAGGACAAGGACGGTCGCCTCGTGCTCTCCAAGAAGCGCGCCGAGTACGAGCGCGCCTGGAACCGCATCGAGGAGAAGTTCAACTCCGGCGAGAACGTCGAGGGCGAGGTCATCGAGGTCGTCAAGGGCGGCCTTATCCTCGACATCGGTCTGCGCGGCTTCCTGCCCGCCTCGCTCGTGGACCTGCGCCGCGTGAAGGACCTCAGCTCCTATCTCGGCACCCGCATCGAGGCCCGCGTGATCGAGATGGACCGCAACCGCAACAACGTCGTGCTGTCCCGCCGCGTGGTGCTCGAGGAGTCCCGCAAGGCCGAGCGCACCGAGATCCTCTCCAAGCTCAAGGCCGGCATGCGCCTCAAGGGCACCGTGTCCTCGATCGTGGACTTCGGCGCCTTCGTGGATCTGGGCGGCATCGACGGCCTCATCCACATCTCCGAGCTCTCCTGGAACCACGTCAACCACCCCTCCGAGGTCGTCAAGGTCGGCCAGGAGGTCGAGGTCGAGGTGCTCGACGTCGATCTCAACCGCGAGCGCATCTCGCTCGGCCTCAAGCAGACCACCGAGGATCCGTGGCGTTCGCTCGTCAAGAAGTATCCGGTCGGCGCCATCGTCGAGGGCACCGTCACCAAGCTCGTGCCGTTCGGCGCGTTCGTCGATCTCGGTGAGGGCATCGAGGGCCTCGTGCACATCTCCGAGATGGCCAACAAGCACGTGGACCAGCCCAGCCAGGTCACCCATGTGGGCGACAAGGTGCAGGTCAAGGTCATGGAGATCGATCTCGACCGTCGCCGCATCAGCCTCTCGATGAAGTCCGCCGCCGAGACCCTCGGCGTGGAGATCGAGGTTGCTCCGCTGGACAAGCCCGAGGAGAAGGACGCCGAGTAGGCGCTCCACTCCGGTTCCCATAGCTTGAACGCAGGCCCCGTCGCTTGAGCGGCGGGGCCTTTTGCTGAAGAAGGAGGTTGGTTCTGATGACGACGTTCGCCGACCGTCCGGTGGTCCTGTTCGATTTCGATGGGACCATCGCCGATACCGGTCCGGCCGTGGTGCACTGCGCGGCGGGCGCTCTCAGGGCGCATGGCATCGATCCCGATGAGGTGGGGGATCTCAGGAGGTTCATCGGCCCGCCGCTCGTCAACGGGTTCATGGAGGTCGCGGGCGTGACGCGCGACGAGGCGCTGACCATGGTCGCCACCTATCGCGCGCTCTTCGCCGAGGAGGTGGGCCCCGCTGACTATCCCGTGCTGCCGGGCATCGCCGAGCTTCTGCTCGGCCTCAAGGCGCGCGGTGCGCGGATCGCGGTGGCCACGTCGCGTCTGGAGTCTTCGGCCCGCGCGATGCTCTCCACCCTCGATCTGCCCGCCTTCGATGCCATCGCCGGACGCCTCGAGCCGGGGCGCGACACCAAGGAGGAGAGCATCCGCGCGGCGCTCGACCTTCTGGGCGCGTCGGCTGCCGAGGCGGTGCACGTGGGCGATCGGCGTCACGACGTCGAGGGGGCGCATGCGGCGGGCGTGCCCTGCATCGGCATCTACCAGGACGAGGCTGCTCGCGCCGAGCTCGCCGCAGCCGGTGCGGACGCCTTGTGCGCGGGCGCCGCGGAGGCGGCGCCCCTGCTCGGGGCGTGACGGACCGGGCGCGTCCATTCGGGGTACTATAGGGACCGTATGCTTGCCAACCGGCGCCGCTGACGCGGCGGGATGAGGAAGGATGCCATGGATACCAAGCTTGAGGCGCGCGTCGACGCCTATATCGACGAGGTATGGTCGAGCGTGATCGCCGACATCAAGGAGCTCGTCTCCCACCCCTCCGTCGCCGACGTGTCGAGGGCGGAGCCCGGAGCCCCCTTCGGACGGCCGGTGCGCGAGGCGCTCGATTGCGCGCTCGCCATCGCGCGCCGCCTGGGCTACGAGACGGGCGACGACGACGGCTACATCGGTTGGGCGGACATCCCCGGCGAGCGCGGCGAGCAGGTCGCGACGATCGCCCATGTGGACGTGGTCCCCGCCGGTCCCGGTTGGACGGACGATCCCTTCCGCGTCCGCGAGCGCGAGGGGTGGCTTCTGGGCCGTGGCGTCATCGATGACAAGGGCCCGGCCGTCCTCTCGCTCTACGCAGGCGCCTTCCTGCTGCGCGAGGGGATCCGTCCCCGCTACACGTTCCGCGCGCTTTTGGGGTGCGATGAGGAAGTGGGCATGACCGACGTTCACCACTACCTCGCCGGGCATGAGGATCCGGCGTTCCTGTTCACCCCGGATGCGGAGTTCCCCGTCTGCAACGCGGAGAAGGGCCTCTACAACGCGACCTTCGTGAGCGGCCCCGTCGAGGGCGGCCGCATCCTCTCATGGTCGGGCGCCGAGGTGACCAACGCCATCCCCGGTGCGTCGGTGCTGGAGATCGCCTGCGACGCCGCCGAGCTGCCCGCCCCGGTACGCGACGCCGACCGCCTCTCGTTCGAGGCGGTGCGGCCCGGCGTGGCGCGCATCACGGCGCAGGGCGTGGGCGGCCACGCCTCGATGCCCGCCGGTACCATCAACGCCGTGGGCGTCATCGTGGGCTATCTCGCCGCCCATCCTGAGCTCCTCGCCGAGGGCGAGCGCCCCTTCATCGAGCTGCTCTCCATCGTGCACGCCGGCACCGACGGCGCTGCGATGGGTATCGCGAGCGCCAACGAGGCGTTCGGTCCGCTGACGGTGATCCCGAGCGTGGTCGCGGTGGGGGACGGCCGCATCCGCCAGACCATCGATTCCCGCTATCCCGACAGCATTTCCGCCGACGAGATGACCGAGACGCTCTCCGCGCTCGCGGAGCGCTACGGCGCCACGCTCGAGATCGACATGACCAAGGTGCCGTTCTCGGTCGACGCGGACCATCCGGCGGTGCGGACGCTCATCGACACCTACAACGAGGTCACCGGCAAGGACGCCAAGCCCTTCGCCATGGGCGGCGGCACCTACGCGCGCTGCTTCAAGAAAGCGGTCTCGTTCGGTCCCGAGGAGGAGATGGAGCACGTTCCGGCATGGGTGGGTCCCATGCACGGCGCCGACGAGGGCGCCAACGAGGAGCTGCTGCGCCGCGCCCTCAAGATGTACGTTCTCGCCATCCTGCGCCTCATGGAGCTCGACCTGTAGCGACGCGGTCGCGGACGCATGTCCGATGGGTCTTCCCGGCATCCGACCCCGCCTTCGGCCTCGCGCCGGAGGCGGGGTCTTCGCGTTCGCCAGGTCGCGCACCCGGGAATGTAAACACCGAGTAAATTCGACGCCATCAGCGAGTAATGGTTGGTCAGAACAGAGTAATAAGCTGCCGTCGAGCGGGGAACCGCCGCAGGCGCGCGATAGAGTACGAAGTCGAAACGCGGGCGAGCTTCAAGCGCCCGCAGGGTCTTGCGAATGCATCATTCGCGAAAGGAGAACCATGTTCGACATCGCTTGCTCTCGTCGCTCGTTTATCGGTCTCGCCGGTGGCGTGGCCGCCTTCGCCGGCCTCGGCCTCGCTGGCTGCGGTGCTGCCCCCGCTGCCGAGGGCTCCGCTCCCGCCGCCGGCTCCACGCTGACCGGCAGCGTCACCTATGATGGCGCCTCCTCGTTCCAGGCTCTCGTCGAGGCTGCCGCCGAGCAGTTCATGATCGAGAACCCCGACGTCTCCATCACCGGCTCCGGCAACGGTTCGGGCACCGGCCTCACCGCCGTGGCCGACGGTACCGTGAACATCGGCAACTCCGATGTGTTCGCCGAGACCAAGCTCGAGCCCGAGCAGTGCGAGACCCTCGTCGACCATGAGGTCGCCGTCGTAGGCATGGGTCCCGTGGTCTCGAAGAACGTGACCGTGGACGACCTGTCCCTGGAGCAACTCGCCGGCATCTTCTCCGGCCAGATCACGAACTGGTCCGAGGTGGGCGGCGAGGACGCCGAGATCCACGTCCTCAACCGCAAGGCCGGCTCCGGCACCCGCGCCACCTTCGAGGCCGCCGTCTTCGGCGACGAGATTCCCGATTTCGCCGGTGAGGCCGAGCTCGACAAGTCCGGCGACGTGCAGACCCAGATGGGCTCCACCGACAACGCCATCTCCTACCTCGACTTCTCGCACTTCGATGACACCAAGTTCACGGCCATCAAGGTGAACGGCGTCGAGCCCACGAGCGAGAACGTCACCGACAACTCCTTCGTCATTTGGGCGACCGAGCACATGTACTGCCAGGAGGACGCCGACGAGGTCACCAAGGCCTTCCTCGAGTACATGCTCTCCGACGCGGTTCAGGGCTCCCTTGTTGAGGAGCAGGGCTTCATTCCCGTGTCCAGCATGACCGTGGTGAAGGACGCCGAGGGTAACGTCACCGAGAAGTAATCCCGCTTCTCTCGATTACTCCGCCTGTACGTAATACGTCTCGAAAGGTGCGTTATGGCAAAACAGATGCCGAAACGCAGCCTTGAGAAGGTAGGTCTCAGTGTCACGGGCGCGTGCGTTGCGCTCGTGACACTTGTTGTTGTGGCGCTCATCTTCATGGTCGCGCAGCGCGGGCTCTCCACCTTCTTCAAGGATGGCGTTGATATTGCAGAGTTCTTCACGGGTACCAAGTGGAACCTCGCGATGACCAACGAGGCCACGGGCCTGCCCTTCACCGGCGCGCTGCCGCTCATCGTGACCTCGTTCGCGGTGACCATCATCTCCACCGTGATCGCCGTGCCCATTGCCATCGGCGCGGCCATCTATGTGGTCGAGATCTCGCCCAAGTTCGGCCAGAAGTACTTCCAGCCGCTCATCGAGCTTCTGGTGGGTATTCCCTCGGTCGTGTTCGGCCTCATCGGCTTCCATGTGATCGTGCAGGCGATCCGCGCCATCTTCAACGTGGAGCTGGGCCTGGGCATCCTGCCGGGCTCGATCGTGCTCGCCCTCATGATCCTGCCCACGGTGACCACGCTCTCCATCGACGCGCTGCGCGCCGTGCCGCAGGGCTACCGCGAGGGTTCGCTCGCGCTCGGCTACACGCGCTGGCAGACCATCTGGCACGTGGTGCTCAAGTCCGCCACCCCGTCGCTTATGACGGCGGTCATCCTGGGCATGACCCGCGCCTTCGGCGAGACGCTCGCGGTGCGCATGGTTATCGGCGGCGTGGAGGCCATGCCGGCGGGGCTGCTCGATTCGGCGTCCACCATCACCACCACGCTCACCACCTCCATGGCGGTCTACGCCACCGGTTCGGTGGAGAACGACGCGCTGTGGACGCTCGGCCTGCTGCTCATGGGCATGTCGCTCATCTTCATCATGATCATCCATCTCATCGGCGCGAAGGGGGCGAAGGCTCGTGGCTAGCGTAACCACCGCGCAGCAGGAGGCGCGCATCAAGCGCTCCATGCGCAACGACAAGGCCGCTACCGGCATCTTGGCCGCGATCGTGGGCGTCGTCATGCTCATCGTGGTCGCCATGGTCGTCTACATCCTGGCGCAGGGCGTCGGTCAGCTCTTCCAGCCCGGCTTCCTTACCGAGGCCAGTCGCTCCAACGGTACCGAGGGCGGTATCGCCTACCAGCTCTTCGATTCGTTCTATCTGCTCATCCTGACGCTCGTCATCTCGGTGCCCATCTCGCTGGGCGGCGCAGTGTTCCTGGTTGAGTACGCGCCCGAGGGTCCCATCACCAAGATCGCGTCGACCGCCATCGAGACCCTGTCTTCGCTGCCGTCGATCGTGGTGGGCATGTTCGGCTTCCTCATGTTCTCCGTGAACTTCGGCTGGGGCTACTCGCTCATCTCGGGCGCCATCGCGCTCACGATGTTCAACATCCCCATCTTGACGCGCGTCATCCAGCAGGCGCTCGAAGACGTGCCCGCCAGCCAGCGTGACGCGTGCCTGGCCATGGGCCTCACCCGCTGGGAGACCACCATCCACGTGCTCATCCCCGCGGCCATGCCGGCCATCGTGACGGGCATCGTGCTTTCCGCCGGCCGCGTGTTCGGCGAGGCGGCGGCGCTGCTGTTTACCTCGGGTATGTCGAGCCCGGCGCGCCTCAACTTCCTCTCGTTCAACTTCGCGAGCCCCACGTGCGCGTGGAACATCTTCCGTCCCGGCGAGTCGCTCGCCGTGCACATCTACAAGATCTACGGCGAGGGCTCACCCGAGGCCCAGCACATCGTCTGGGGTACCGCGGCGGTCCTCATGATCTGCGTGCTGCTGTTCAACGTGCTTTCCCGTATCGCCGGCAAGGCCCTGGCAAGGAGGATGACCGCCGAATGAGCAACACCACCGACGCGTTTTTGAAGAGCGTTGACTCGAGCGAGCACGCGGGCAAGCGCACCACCGGCGTGGCCGTCTCAGACGAGGTCATGCTCGAGACGCACGATGTCAACGTCTACTACGGCGACCATCACGCCCTGCACGACACCTCGCTCGCGTTCCATAAGAACGAGATCACGGCGCTCATTGGCCCCTCCGGCTGCGGCAAATCCACCTTCCTGCGCAGCCTGAACCTCATGAACCGCGAGATTCGCGGCTGCCGCGTGGAGGGCGAGATCATCTACGACGGGCACAACATCAACACCAAGACCGAGAACCTCTACGAGCTGCGCAAGTCCATCGGCATGGTGTTCCAGCAGCCCAACCCGTTCCACAAGTCCATCCGCGAGAACATCACCTTCGCGCCCAAGCGCCACGGCATCCGCGACAAGGCGGTGCTCGACCAGATGGTGGAGGAGTCCCTGCGCGGCGCGGCTTTGTGGGATGAAGTGAAGGACAAGCTCGATCAGAGCGCCTTCGCGCTCTCCGGTGGCCAGCAGCAGCGCCTGTGCATCGCGCGCACGCTCGCCATGCACCCGGATGTGATCTTGTTCGACGAGCCGTGCTCGGCGCTCGACCCCATCTCGACGCTCGCCATCGAGGACCTCATGAACTCCATCGTCAAGGATCGCGCCATCATCATCGTGACGCACAACATGGAGCAGGCCTCGCGCGTGTCCAACCGCACCGCCTTCTTCTACATGGGCGACATGGTGGAGTACGGCGAGACCAACCAGATCTTCCAGCGCCCCAAGGACAAGCGACTGAACGACTACCTGACGGGCATGTTCTCGTAGTCTTCCTAACCTGAGTGGCCTTCCCAGGCACCGCACCTTCGCCTTCAATCGTCGGGCATGGCCCAAAGGCCTATGCCCTCCTCTTTCAGGCGAATCTGCGGCACCTGGAAAGGCCGTAGCTTGTTGTCGAGTGTGTAACTGGCAATTCGGAGCCAGGCTCCAGATCACGCGCGGCGTAGAGCTGATGGCGTTGTGCACTCATTTAATCTAAATATTTCTTTTTGTAAGAATCAGAGGTTGGATACAAACTATAGTCCCAGATCGTCCGCCCTTCTGCCTAGAGCTGATGCCGGCTGGCGAAGGCGGGGTGGCCCTTCATGAGGGCGGCGTTGAACTGCCGTCGGAAGATGTCGATGGCCAGATACCAGACGGCGATGAGGATCACGAGGTCGAGGGCGGCGATGACGGCGCAGGTGAAAAGGATCGCGGGCGTAGGGCCAACAGTCGCTACCGTCATCGCCAGCAGCGCGACCGAGAGAATGACGACGAACAGGCAGACACGGCGATAGGCGCGCACCCGGGCGCGGTGGCTGCGTTCGATGGCGCCGAAGAGCGCCGTGATCTGGACATCGCTCATCGTGCCGGCTTCCAGCCGCGCCCGCTCGGCGCGGCTCAGGGTGTGGATGGGAATCTGCATGGCGTTCGCCCCCTTCCTTCATGGATGGTGCCCGAGAGGCACCTGCAAGCGCCTGCGGGGCGTCTCGTCCCTGCCGCGCCGTGCGGCAGGGACAGTCCAATCATGCGCATGCGGCATCTACCCTTCCAACCGCTCGCTCGCCTCGAGCCATTGGGTCTCGAGTTCGTCGAGGGCCGCACGCGCCTCGGCGATAAGGGCTTGCTGGTCCTCCAGGGCCTGGTAGTCGGTGGGGTCGACCTCGGCCATGGCCGCTTCGGCCTCCTCGACGCGCCCGCGCTGCGTCTCCATGCGCCTCTCCAGCGAGGCGACCTCCTTGCGCAGGCGCTGGCGCTCCGCGTTGGAGAGAGCGGGGGTCTGCGCGGGGCCGGCTGTTCTGCGCGTCCCCTGGGCCGCTTCCGCTCCATCGCCGTCCGCTGCCTTCCGGTTTGCGGCGGCGCGGTCTTTGCTCCTGCGTCCATCCGCGCTGCCCATCGCGCCCCCGCGGCCGTTCACCAGGCGCAGATACTCGTCCACGCCGCCCGGCACGTGGCGCAGGTGCCCGTCGATGAGGGCGAATTGCTGGTCGGTGACGCGTTCCATGAGGTAGCGGTCGTGCGTGACGAGGATGAGGGTGCCCGGCCAGCCGTCGAGCAGGTCCTCGACGATCGCGAGCATGTCGGTGTCCAGATCGTTGCCGGGCTCGTCGAGGATGAGGACGTTGGGTTCCTGCAGGATGGTCAGCAGGAGCTGGAGGCGGCGCTGCTGGCCGCCGGAGAGGTCGCCGATGCGGCTCCAGAGCTGCTTGGTCTCGAACCCCAGCCGCTCAAGGAGCTTCTCGGGGGAGGTTTCCTTGCCGTCGATCACGTAGCTGCGCTTGAAGCGCCCGAGCACCTCGCGGATGGTCTCGTCCCGGTGGGGCGCAAGCTCCTCGAGCTGCTGGGAGAGCACGCCGAAGCGCACGGTCTGGCCGATCTTCACCTTGCCGGCGAGCGGCTTGAGCCGGCCCCGGATGACGTCGATGAGCGTCGACTTGCCGGCGCCGTTCTCGCCGAGCAGTCCGTAACGGTCGCCCGCCCCGATGAGCCAGGTGACGTCTTCGAGAATGGGTCGGATGGCGTCTGCGCCTTCGCTCGCGCCCGCCGCGCTGGCGGATCGCGCCCCGTCCGCGTCCGGCTGCGCCGCGGGCGCATCGTCTGCCGCGCCGTCGGTGGCAACGGCAGAGGACGCGGCGGGTGCCGGATACCCGGCCGTCACGTCGACGAGATCGATCACCTGCTTGCCGAGGCGCGCCACGGCGAGGCGCTTGAGCTCGAGCTCGTTTCTCAGCGGCGGCACGTCGGCGATGAGCTCGCGGGCCGCTTCGACGCGGAACTTGGGCTTGGTGCTGCGCGCCTGCGCGCCGCGGGAGAGCCAGGCGAGCTCCTTGCGGGCCATGTTGCGCCGTCGCTCCTCGGCGACTGCCGCGAGCCGGTCGCGCTCGACGCGCTGCAGGATGTAGGCGGAGTAGCCTCCCTCGAACGGATCGACCTCGCCTTCGTGCACCTCCCACATGGAGAGCGCGACCTCGTCCAAAAACCAGCGGTCGTGCGTGACCACCAGAAGCGCGCCCGCACCGGGCTGCCAGCGGCTCTTCAGGTGCTCGGCGAGCCAGTTGATGGTGCGCATGTCGAGGTGGTTGGTGGGCTCGTCGAGCATGAGGACGTCGTAGGTGCCGATGAGCAGGCGCGCGAGATCGACGCGGCGCCGCTGCCCGCCGGAGAGCTCGCCGACGGTGCCCTCCCAGGGGACGTCGGCGATGAGGCCGTCGAGTACCTGGCGCACGCGCGGTGAGGATGCCCACTCGTATTCCGGCATGTCGCCCACCACGGCGCGGTGGACGGTGTCCGTGTCGGCGAGGGCGTCCTTCTGGCCCAGAAGGCCGATGCTCACGTCGCGGCGGTGCGTGACGCGCCCGGCGTCCGGCTCGAGCGTGCCGGCAAGAAGCGCGAGCAGGGTCGACTTGCCGTCGCCGTTCCTGCCCACGATGCCGATGCGGTCACCGCTGTTGACGCCGAGGGTGACATCGCTGAACACGCGCTTGGTGGGGAAATCGAGCGAGAGGGAGTCGCAGCCCAGAAGAATCGCCATGGTGCGCCTTTCCAAAAGAGGGCGGCGCCTGCCAGCGCGGCGCGGCCCGGAAACATCGCGGTACCCCAGCATCCTAGCAGAGCGCGATGGCGGTTGCATGACGCTCCCGCCGGCCTCGCCACCGCCGGGACTGTTTCCGTAGAATAGGGGAGGCGACGGCGCGCGTCCCTGCGAACGCGGGTATCCGCACCCTCATCTGCCTCGCGCCCCGTCGTGCTGCCGGCAACCTGTCTCGAAGGGAGATCGACGCTCATGATCAAGGCCGCGTTTTTCGATATCGATGGCACGCTCTTGAGCTTCAAGACCCACCGCATGCCCGACTCGACCGTGCGGGCGCTCGCGGCGCTGCGCGAGCGCGGCGTGCGCTGCGTGGTGTCCTCGGGGCGCCCCTCCTACCAACTGCCACCCTGCATCGCGACGGGCTTCGACGCCTACATCACCTTGAACGGCCAGCTGTGCTTCGACGACGCGGGCGTGTTCCGCTCGAATCCCATCGACCCGGCCGACGTGCGCGCCGTGGTGCGGCAGGTCGAGGAGGGCCTCTACGACGTGCTGGTGCTGCAGCGCGAGCGCGCCTTCGCCAGCGAGCTCTCCCCGCGCGTGCTCGAGACCGCCCGCACGGCGGGGCTCGTCTACACCGCCGACGACATCCAGCGCGCCCTCGATGCACCCGTCTACCAGTTCTGCGCGTTCTTCGAGCCCGAGGACGACCGCATCCTGCTCGACGCGACGAGTTCGGTCAAGACGACCCGTTGGACCAATCTGTTCTGCGACGTGGTGCCCGCCCAGGGCGGCAAGGCGGCAGGCGTGGCGGCGGTGCTGGAGCGGTTCGGGATCGCGCCGGAGGAGGCGGTCGCGTTCGGCGACGGCGAGAACGATATCAGCATGTTCGAGGCCGTGGGCACGAGCATCGCCATGGGCAACGCGTGGGACAGCGTGAAGGCGCGCGCGACGCTCGTCACCGACGACGTGGACGCCGACGGCATCTGGAACGCCTGCGAGCGCCTCGGGCTGTGGTAGGGGCGCGCCCGCGCTGAGGAGGGGGCGCCCGCCTCAGCACCCGGCGCCCGCTGCCGGCTATCCGCCGGCGTTGTCCGCATCGCCTGCCGTCGCGGGCTCCCGGTGGCGATAGATGGGACGCGCCGCCTGCGATCCAGCCGCAGACGGCGCGTCTCATCCGATGCTCAGGCGCTTGGGCGCCCCTTTAGCGCATGTGCTTGGGCGCGTGGTCCGTCTCCGATGTGTCCTTGGCGGTGTTGCGCTCCTGGCGCAGGTTGGGGATGATGCGCTTGACGATCCAGAACACGGCGACCACCGCCACGATCGCGATGATGACGTACTTGACGATGTCCGAGACCCACTCGGCCTGCTCGCTCACCTGCATCCATGCGCTGCCGGCCGCGGCGCCGAGCGAGCAGAGCACCGTGTTCCACACGGCGGAGCCCACGAGGGTGAAGAGCGTGAACTTGACGGGATTCATGCGCGCGGTGCCGGCCGGGATGGAGATGAGGCTCCGCACCACGGGGATGCAGCGGCAGATGAGCACGGTGAACTGCCCCTTGCGGTCGAACCAGTCGATGGCGCTCGCGATGTCGGTGTCCTTAAAGCCGAGCAGGCGCATGGGGCGCGTGTTGAAGAAACGCATGAGGCGCTCGCGCGAGAGCACCCAGCCGATTCCGTAGAGGATGAACGCGCCGAGCACCGAGCCGCAGGTGGCGGCGATGATCACGCCGGGCAGCACCATGTCGGTCGTGGTGGTGAAAAAGCCGCCGAGGGGCAGGATCACCTCGCTCGGGATGGGCGGAAAGACGTTCTCGATAAAGATGAGCGCGCCGATGGCAACGTAGCCGAACTGGTTGATGAAGTTGAAGAACAGCTCTTCCATGGGTTGGATTTCTCCCTTCGCGGGCCGGGGGCGTCACGTGCAGATGGGGGTTCGTCCCGGCATTCGCACCAGTGTAGCGGATGGCCCCGGCGCCCGCGCGGCTACTCGCGCGCCTGCAGGGACATTCCACGAAGGCGGAGCGGCCTGCGGATCCCGCTCGCGCCTGGATTGCCCGGGCTTCTCGCGGAGCTCGGCGGCCTGCGACCGCGCTCGGGGCGGGGTTCCCGTTGCGCGCGGGGTGCATCACGTTGCCCGCGACCCCGAGGATGCCGAGCGCTCCCTCGAGGTCGTCAATAAGGACGATGCAGCCGTTGCCCGCCTGCGTGCCTCCCATGTCTTTCCACCTACCCTGGTTTTCGCCGCGAATCCGAACGTCGCCACGGCGCGCTCGACCGGCAAATCGGTATCATGGCAAGCACGATGGCGCTGGCGAGGGCTGCAGCCCTCGGGCGCGGGGCCCGGGCGACGCGGCTTGGGATTGCGCCCGGAAGGCCCTTGCCCCTTGCCCCGCGCCCGCTCGGCTGCACGCAACCTCTGGAACCAGGAAGGCACCCGCATGGACACCATGGACAAGATCGCGAGCTTTACCGTCGACCACCTCACGCTGGAGCCGGGCGTCTACGTCTCGCGCGTGGACCGCGACCCGGCGACGGGCGCGGTCGTCACCACCTTCGACCTGCGCCTCACGGCGCCCAACCGGGAGCCCGTCATGAACACGGCCGAGGTCCACACCATCGAGCACCTCGGCGCCACCTACGTGCGCAACGATCCCGCGTGGGCGAGGCGCGTGGTCTACTTTGGGCCGATGGGCTGCCGCACGGGCTTCTACCTCGTGGTGTTTGGCGAGGTGGCCTCGCGCGAGGTGCTGCCGCTCGTGCGCGGGCTCTTCGGGTTCGTGGCGGGGTTCTCGGGCGAGATCCCCGGTGCGCGGCCCGAGGAGTGCGGCAACTACCTCGACCAGAATCTGCCGGCCGCCCAGTGGTGGGCGCGGCGCTACCTCGAGCGCACGCTCGACAGCATCGACGAGGCGCACCTGGCCTACGCCTAGCGTGTCACAGAGATCTGCCCCGTGGCAGACCCGCCCGCAGGCCGCGTCGTCAGCGGTCCTCGACCTCCGGCCCGGGGACAAACGAGATGAGCGCCGACGTTCCCTCGCCCACAAGGTCGGGAACGAGTACGAGCGCGGCGGCGCCGGGCGAGAAGCTGACTTCCTCACCCGTGAGCAAGTCGGTCAGGTGGTTCATAAAGGGAATGTGCCCCACCGCGATGACGGTCGTGGCATCACTTTCCGCGAGTGCCGCCAAGAAGGCCTGCGCATCTTGTTCCCAGAGCGCCTCGCACGTCTGCGGTGCGGTGACGGGCTGGTGGATGCGCTCGAGAGCGGCTGCGGCCTCGAGCGCCGTTTGCTGGGCGCGGACCGCGGGGCTCGCCCAGAGCTCGAGCGCGCCCTCGGCGGGGGAGAGCGCGAGCCCCGCCTCCGCGGCATCGGCCGCAATCTGGGCAAACGTGTGCGCAAAGCCGGTTGGCGCGGCAAGGGCGGCGCGGCCGGCCGGGGTGAGCTCACGCAGGGCGTCGGGCTCGCCGTCGCGGCCGGGCTCGGGCTTGCCGTGGCGGATGAGGATGAGCTGCTTCATGGATGCCTCCTAAAGAAACGGGCGTGCGACGTGGGCGGTTTACCGCGATGCCGGCGTTAGCGCGCATCTCGGGTGTCGAGCCGTTCCGGCGCCGCGTCGGCGCGTGCGGAAGACCCGGTCGCTGAGCACGGCGAGTCTGATATCGCGCGCCGCGGCTGCGCAGGGCGTGGACGAGGCCGAGCATATCCTCGATATACCCGGTCCGGCATCGATTCCATCATCGCATGCCGTGCAGGGTTCACGTCGCAAACGTGACCCAAGTATCACGCTTGCGGAGTAGATGCCGACTGCGGTCAGCGCGACCTGCGGAAACGTGTGCTCGCTGGGTCGTCTACTCGACAAATCGGGAATTAGGGTCACACTTAGGACCCGAGCACGACGCGAGGAGGAAATGCCATGGCCATTGAACGGGTGCGGGCGTATTTTGCAGAAGAGGGGATCGCGGAGCGGATCTTGGAGTTCGATACGTCGAGCGCCACGGTTGAGCTTGCGGCCGAGGCGGTGGGCTGCGAGCCGGCGCGCATCGCCAAGACGCTTTCGTTTGCCGTGGGCGACCGGGTGGCGCTCATCGTGGCCGCCGGTGATGCCCGGATCGACAACCCAAAGTTCAAGGCGCGGTTCCACTGCAAGGCCAAGATGCTCTCCGCCGACGACGCGGAGCGGCTCATCGGGCATGCCGTGGGCGGCGTGTGCCCGTTCGCGGTCAACGAGGGCTGCGACGTGTATCTCGATGAGAGCCTGCGCCGCTTCGAAACGGTCTATCCGGCCTGCGGCAGCGCCAACAGTGCCATCGAGCTCACCTGCGAGGAGTTGGAGCGCTACGCCCACCCCGTAGCCTGGATCGACGTCTGCAAGCTCCCGGCGTAAGGCTTGTTACAGCAGATAGATTTCTATAGACCATCATTTTTTCTTTCGAGTGATGGTGTGCGCAGGGCGCCGGAAGGCCCCGGGCCCGGCTTCCCCCTGAGCGATTTCGCTTGTCGCATGAGCGAAGGGGGATGCCGGGCCCGGGGCCTTCCGGCGCGGATGCGGGCGGTTATGCTAGCGCTCGACCTTCATCGCGCGCATGGCGTTCAGGATCGCGATCATGGCCACGCCCACGTCGCCGAAGACGGCGAGCCACATGTTCGCGATGCCGAGGGCGGCGAGCACCAGGATGAGCACCTTCACGCCGATGGCGAAGACGATGTTCTGCCAGACGATCCACATGGTCTTGCGGGCCACGCGCATGGCGCGCGCGATGTTGGAGGGCTTGTCGTCCATCAGCACCACGTCGGCTGCCTCGATGGCCGCGTCCGACCCCATGGCGCCCATGGCGATCCCCACGTCGGCGCGCATGAGCACGGGCGCGTCGTTGATGCCGTCGCCCACGAAGGCGAGCTTGCCGTCACCGCGCTCGAGGCTGAGCAGGCGCTCGACGGCGTTGACCTTGTCCTCGGGCAGCAGCTGGGCGTGCACCTCGTCCAGGCCGAGCTTCTCCGCGACGGCCTCTGCCGCGTCGCGGCGGTCGCCGGTGAGCATGACGCACTTCTTGACGCCGGCGGCGTGCAGATCGCGGATGGTCTGGGCGGCGTCGTCCTTCACCGCGTCGGCGATCACGATGTGCCCCGCGTAGACGCCGTCGACGGCGACGTGCAGGACGGTGCCCGTGAGATCGCACTCGTGCCAGGAGCTGCCGTGCTCGGCCATGAGCTTGTCGTTGCCCACCATGACCACGTGCTCGTCGACCACCGCCGATACCCCGTGGCCCGATTCCTCCCGGACGTCGCGGATGTGTCGCTGGTCGATCTCGCCGGAGTAGGCCCGCTTGATCGAGACGGCGATGGGATGGTCGGAGAAGGCCTCGGCGTAGGCGGCGTTGCTGAGCACGTAGTCGGGGTCGATGCCCGCCTCGGGATGGACGGCCACCACGTTGAAGGTGCCCGAGGTGAGCGTGCCGGTCTTGTCGAAGACGACCGTGTCGACCTTGGAGAGCAGCTCGAGGTAGTTGGAGCCCTTGACGAGGATGCCGAGCTTGGAGGCCCCGCCGATCCCGCCGAAGAACGAGAGCGGCACCGAGATGACGAGCGCGCACGGGCAGCTCACCACGAGGAACGTGAGGCCGCGCAGCACCCAGTCGGTCCAGGGACCCATGCCCAGCACGGGCGGCACCACGGCGAGGACGATCGCCGCGAGGGTGACGACGGGCGTGTAGACGCGGGCGAAGCGCGTGATGAAGTTCTCGGTCTTGGCTTTCTTCTCGCTCGCGTTCTCCACGAGCTCCAGGATGCGGCTCACGGTGGACTCGCCGAAGGGCTTGGTCGTCTGGATGCGCAGGCGTCCGGTCATGTTGATGCAGCCGGAGATGACCTCCGCCCCCGCCTCGACATGGCGCGGGATGCTCTCGCCGGTGAGGGCGGCGGTGTCGAGCTGGCTCGATCCGTCGACGACGACGCCGTCGATGGGGATCCGCTCGCCGGGTTTGACGACGATGATGCTGCCCACGGCGACCTCTTCGGGGTCGACCTCCTCGAGCTCGCCGTCGCGCTCGATGTTGGCGTAGTCGGGCGCGATGTCCATCATCTCGCTGATCGATTTGCGGCTCTTGCCCACGGCGTAGCTCTGGAAGAGTTCGCCGACCTGGTAGAACAGCATGACGGCGCAGCCCTCGGCCGACTGCGGCTCGGTTTCGGGGAACAGGATCGTGGCGAAGGCGCCGATGGTGGCCACGGTCATGAGGAAGGCCTCGTCGAAGGGGTCGCCGCGCCGGATGTTGTTCCACGCCTTGATGAGCACGTCGTAGCCGGCGATGAGGAACGCCGCGAAGTACAGGGCGAAGGCGACGTAGACCTCGGCGGGACCGAAAGCGGCCGCGATGAGGCCGGTCTTCTCGAGGACCATGGTCGCGAAGAACAGGGCGATGGCGATGAGGATGCGGTTGCGCCATTTCCGCTGCTTCTTGTTCATGAGTGCTCCTTTGGCGATGAACGTTGCAGGTAGTTCGTATGTATATATGAACAAACAATCATATATAGACGGGCAAATAGCCGCTCAGGGCGGCCGGTAACCGGGCACGGCGGCAAGGCGCTGTCGCGCCCGGCAGAAGAGGGGGGGCGGAAGTCTGCGTGAACGCGCTGATGGGCGCCCTCCTAGCGGATGACCTCGCAGTCGGGCTCCATCTTTGAGACGAGCGCGACCACGTCTTCGACGACGTCGTCAAAACGGTCGTTGGCGGCGGTGAGCGTGAGCTTCTGCGTCATGAAGTTGACCCGGGCGTCATCGACGCCGTCGACCTTCTTGATGGCGTCCTCGAGCTTGAGCGCGCAGTTGGCGCAGTCGATCTCGTCGAGCTTGAATGATTTGCGCATGATGGGTTCCTTTCCCTTGGGGCCGCGGGGCGCTGGCGGCCTTATTCGCAGATATGGTTCATGCCCTGGGCGAGCATGGTGTGCACGTGGTCGTCGGCGAGCGAGTAGATGAGGCTCCGCCCGTCGCGGTCGAAGCGCACGAGGCGGGCCTGCTTGAGGATGCGGAGCTGGTGGGAGACGGCGCTCTGGGTGGCGCCGATGGTCTCGGCGATGTCGCCCACGGAGCGAGGCGTGTCGAAGAGCGCGTAGAGGATTTTGATGCGCGTGGTGTCGGAGAAGACCTTGAAGAGGTCGGCGAGGTCGTAGAGGAGCTCCTCGTCGGGCATGCAGGGCTCGCCCGGGTGCTCGGGCGCCGCGTCTTGGTCGTCGGCTGCGATGGCGTTCATACTCGTCCTTTCAACGTATGAACAACTGTTCATGTATTTCTAAGCATGAGTATATGAACGTATGCTCATATGTCAAGGGTGATTGACGTTTTTTCGCCCACCGGTGCGCTTCGTCCCGCAGGCGCTCTGCCGCCCTCCCGCCGCGCGCGGGCGCGCTTGGGTATACGATGGACGGAGAAGACCGCGCCGGCCGCGCGCCGGGCGCGGCGCGAGAGACGAGGACGAGGGAGTCGTTTTGATCATCGAACAGCATGCGCTCTGGGGCGACGAGCCCACTGCGGAGAAGCCCGCGACCTACACCGCCTACCTGGCCGACGCTCTGCCGGCAGCGCCCGACGCGCGGCGCCCGGCGATGGTCGTCTGCGGCGGGGGAGGCTTCCGCCGCATCGCGCGCCACGAGCAGGAGCCGGTGGCGCTCGCGTTTCTGGACCGGGGCTACCAGGTGTTCGTGCTCGATTACGTGACGCTCGAGACGGGGGACGCGGGCTACCCCAGCCCCGAGGTCGATCTGGCCAAGATGATGGCGACGGTGCGCGCCAACGCCGCCGCCTGGCGGGTCGATCCCGAGCGCGTGGCCTGCACGGGGTTCTCGGCGGGCGGCTTCATCTGCGCGGCCGTGGCGGCGGGATGGAAGAGCGGCCCCTTCGCCGCGCTCGCCGGCGTGCGCCCCGAGGAGGCGCGGCCCGACGCGGTGGTGCTGGGCTATCCGCTGCTCGACCCCATCGTCTTCCGCGACGCGCAGCTGAGCGACCCGCGCATCGACCTGCGCGTGCCCAAGACGGGCGGCAAGACGGGACGCGACCTGGTGATGGAGTACATGAACCAGGTGATGGGCGGTGTCGCGACCGACGAGGCGCTCGCGGCGGCCACGCCGGCGAACCACCTCGATCATCGCATGCCACCGACCTTCGTGTGGGGCACCGCCGATGACAAGACCTGCCCCATCATCCAGGTGCATGCCTTCGCCGCGGCGCTCGCGCGCGCGGGCGTGCCGCACGAGGTGCACGTCTTCGATCACGGGCACCATGGCCTCTCGGTCGCGAACGCCAACACGCGCGTCGACGACGCGGCCGAGCAGGAGGCCGTGGCGCCCTGGCTCGACCTGGCCTGCGCCTTCCTCAGGCGGCAGAGCGTCGCGTAGGGCGCCCGCCGGCGCGGTCTCATGAGGAGGCCCGTCCGGCGGGACGCTGCTCGGATGGGATGCCGCCGCGTCCGGGGCGCGCGGACGCGGCGGCGATGCGGGAAGGGGCGTGATGGGGATGGTGCGTGCGTGGCGCATCGTTGACGGTCGGCTGGAGCGCATGGCGACCGGGGAGGCATCGGCGCCCCCGGCGGATGCCGCGCCCGGCGCTTCGCCCGCCGTCGTCCTCGTCTCGCCCGAAGAGGCGGCCGGCATGGCGCTCGGCGCCGTCGCGGGCGAGGTCCTGCACGCGCTGCCCCACGCGGCGATCTGCTTCGTCGAGCGCGACGCGCATGCCGCGGCGGGGATCGTCGCCATGCCCTCGGGGGAGCGCCGGCAACGGGAGAGCGCCCGCTTCGCCTTCGTGCTCGGCACCTCCTCCCTCGTGCTCGTCGAGGACGCCGCGCACCCCGGGGCCGTCTGCGCGCCGGCCCTCGAGCGCCTCGCGGCCGGCGACGAGCCCCTGGGCTCGCCCGCCGCGGTGCTCATCGCGCTCTTCCGCTGCCTGCTGCGCGACCATCCGGCCGCCCTCTCGCGGGTGCGCGAGGATTTCGAGCTGTTCGAGGAGGTCATCCTCGAAGGGCGCGAGCGCGTCAACCGCGCCCATATGATGGAGGACTCGCGCCGCATGCTCGGCCTCGACACCTTCTACCAGGGCATGTCCGACATCGCGAGCACCTTCGCCGAGGAGGGCGGGGAGCTGGTCGGCGCCACGGACCGCTTGCGCATGAAGTCGCTCGCCCGTCAGCTCGACCGCCTGGCCGCCCGGCTCGAGTCGCTGCAGGACTACAGCCTCCAGGTGCACGGGCTCTACCAGGAGAGCATCGACGTGCGACAGAACAACGTCATGCAGTGGCTCACGGTGGTCACGACCATCGCCATGCCGCTCACCGTGGTGACGGGCTGGTACGGGATGAATTTCCCGCACATGGGGCTGCTCGGCGTCGCGTGGGGCTATGCGTTCGTGGTGGCGCTCTGTGCGGTGATCATCGTCGTCGAGGTGGCGTTCTTCCACAGGCGCGGCTGGCTGAACTTCGGCGGGACCGGGTGCGCCGGAGACGGGGAGGGGCGCGGCGGGATCCGGCGGCGCCGGCGCGGCCGCTCCCGTCGGGGCCCGCGCGCGGGGGACCATCCCGGGCGGTGACGGCGCGCGCGGGTCTTCGGGCCCGCGCACGACGCTATAATGCGAGATGACGGATCGTCAACTAATCCCGCGGACGCTGGGGGCGTCGCGGGGACCTTCTCGGTGGGAGGCTGCCATGTGGGCGTATGAGAGCGTGTTCTACCAGATCTACCCGATCGGCTTCTGCGGAGCCCCGCATGTGAACGACGGCGTGCCGGCGCACCGCATCACCCGGGTCGCGGAATGGGCCTCCTACCTCGAGGGACTCGGCGTGGGCGCGGTGCTGCTGAACCCGGTGTTCGAGTCGGGCTCGCACGGCTACGACACGCGCGACCTCATGCGCGTCGATTGCCGGCTGGGGGACGACGCCGACCTGGCCGACGTGGTCGCCGCCCTGCACGCCCACGGCATCCGCGTGGTGCTCGACGCCGTGTTCAACCATGTCGGCCGCGACTTCTGGGCGTTTCGGGACGTGCGCGAGCGGCGGTGGGACTCACCCTACCGGGACTGGTTCAACCTCAACTTCGACGGCGACTCGTGCTTCGGCGACGGCTTCTGGTACGAGGGATGGGAGGGCATCTACGACCTGGTGAAGCTCAACCTGCGCAACCCCGCCGTGGTGGACTACCTGCTTGGGTGCGTGCGCTCCTGGCGCGAGCGGTACGGCATCGACGGGTTGCGCCTCGACGTCGCCTATGCGCTCGACCATGACTTTCTGCGCGCGCTGCGCCGGCAGGCCGACGAGCTCTCGCGCACGCCGGCCTGGGTGGGCGGCGCCGCGAGCGCGCCGGCGGACGAGGACGGAATCGCGGCGCGTCTCGTCGGGGACGCGGGCTTCGTCCTCATCGGCGAGACGCTCCATGGCGACTACAACCAGCTCGTCAACCCCGAGATGCTCGACTCGTGCACCAATTACGAGTGCTACAAGGGGCTCTACTCGAGCTTCAACAGCAAGAACATGTTCGAGATCGCCCATTCGCTGCACCGGCAGTTCGGCGGCGATCCCTGGTGCATCTACCGGGGCAAGCACCTGCTCTCGTTCGCCGACAACCACGACGTCACACGCCTGGCGAGCATCCTGGCCGACGCGCGCTGCATCCGGCCCGCCTACGGGGTGCTGTTCGGCATGCCGGGCATACCCTGCCTGTACTACGGGAGCGAGTGGGGCCAGACGGGCGTCAAGGGCGCCCATGATGACTGGGACCTGCGTCCTGTCTTCGACGCCCCCGCGCCGAACGACCTCACGGCGTTCATCGCCCGGCTCGCGGCGGTGCGCCGTGCCGGCGCGGCGGCGCGTGCGCTCTGCCACGGCGGCTACCGCAACGTGGTCATCACCAACAAGCAGCTGCTGTTCGAGCGCTCCGTCGAGCCCTGCGGCGACGAGCCGGCCGCGCGCGTGCTCGTGGCGGTGAACGCCGTCGACGAGCTGTTCGAGCTGCATGCCGACGAGCTGCGCGGCTCCTTCACCGACCTTCTGGCGGGTGCGGAGGCCACGCCGGGCGTCAGGGCCGGCGCGGCCGGGGGCTGCGGTGCGCCTGTTGACGACGAGGCGGCGGCAGCGGGCGAGGAGCCTTCCACCGAGGGGGCTCTTATCGAAGAGGCGCCTCGGTCCGGCGAGGTCCCTGCCGGTGCGCCCACCCATGCGGCGGACGTCATCCAGCTCGACGGCGCGCTCGCGCTCGCGCCTTTCGAGGTCCGCTACCTGCTCGCCTGCTCGGCGAAAGGCTAGGGGCGGAACTCCGCCACGGCGTAGGGGGCGCCGGCAGCGTCGTCGAGCGAGATGACGTGGCGCCCCTCTTCGGTGCCGCAGCGCGGGTAGATGGTGTCGCCCAGCACGGCGGCGCGATGGTAGGCGACGCGCAGGGTGCCGACATGGGTGTCGGCGGGCAGGAGCTCGAGCGCCATCTGCACGTACTGGCAGTTGTTGACGTGCTCGTTGGTGTCGATGAGCCCGGGGCGCACCGCTACGGGGTCGCGTGGCACGAGATCGGCGGGCAGGGCGATGCGGCGCGGCTCGGCGGGCAGGGCGAGCGGCTCGGCGGTGCCGTACGGCTCGACGTGCTCGGGCTCGGGCTTGGCGGGCCGCCCCGTCTCCAGGTTGATGAACGCCCAGGTGGAATCGGCGCGCGCGATGAGGCGGCCGGCGTTGTCGCGCAGGTAGAAGTTGCGTTTGGCGGCGATGCCGCGGAACTGCGTCGCGAACGTCCCCACGCAGATCTCCTCGCACAGCGACGGGTAGCGGTCGATGCGGATGGTCCAGTTGGTGAGCACCCAGGCGCGCTGCGCGTGCTTGAGCCAGGCCATTCCGACGCCGAGCGCCTCCGACTGGAAAATGCTGCAGTCCTGGAACGCGTTGACCACGGCGGGCAGCGTCATGAGGCCGCGGTGCCCCACCTCGCTGTAGCGCACGTAGTAGGTGTATTCGAAGGCGTTGGGCGCCTGCGGGGTGCGGGGGGTCGTCTCGGACATGGATGCTCCTGGTCGGTCGGAGGCGGTTTTTGGTTTCGACGCACCAGCATAGCACGGCGCCGTCCGCCGGGTGCCGCGGCATCCGGCGGCCCCGGCACCTCGGCGGCGCCGGGGCCGCAGCGCGGAAGGGCTGGATGCGGCGGTTCGCCTCTCTGCGCTCAGGCGCGCCTGGCGAGGTAGCTCGGCGCATCCGGATAGCAGGGGATGCCCCGCTCCCGCGCGAAGGCGACGAGCTCGGCGTTGCGCGCGTTCAGCGTGCCGAACCCGGGGCAGCAGCAGATGAGGGCGCGGCAGGAGGCGAGCGCCTCCCGCGCGGCCGCGAGCTCCGCGGCGCCCACCGGCTCGAAGGCGTCACAGGCGATGACGCGCTCCGCCAGGGCGCACGCGAGCGCGCAGTCGACGTCGCCGCGGGCGAGCACCCCGGCGGCGAAGGGCACGCCCGCGCGCTGCAGCGCGCGAAACGTCGCCGCCCCCGAGCCGCCGCCCGCGACGACGAAGACCTCCGCCGCGCCGGGCGCGCGCTCCAGCTCGACCGTGCCGAAATCGGGGTCGTACGCCCCGGACGGGAGCCCGAAGAGCGCGCCCACCCGCTCGGGCCGCAGCGCGTCCTCGGGCGCCTCGGGCGGGGAGAGGCGCCCGTCCTTCACGCAGGCGATGCGGTCGGCGGCGCGCAGGGCGAGCCCGATGTCGTGCAGCGAGGCGATGACGGCGACGCCGCGCGAGCGCGCCCAGCGCCGCAGCAGCGCGAGCACCTCGATCTGGGCGTGGATGTCCAGGTAGGAGGTCGGCTCGTCCAGAAGCAGCACGCGGGGCTCCTGCACGAGGGCGCGGGCGATGAGGACGCGCTGCCGCTGACCGTCGCTCATGTGGGCGAAGTCCCGGTCGCGAAGCTCCCAGACGCCCGCCTCCTCCATCGTCTCCCGTACGCGGCGCTCGTCCTCGGCGCCGAGGATCCCCAGGCGGCCTGTTAGGGGGTAGCGCCCGGCGTCGACGACCTCCTGGGCGCTCAGCATCTCGCAGCGCGGATGGCGCGTGAACAGGCATGCAAGGAGCCGCGCGCGCTCGGTCCCGGGGAGCTCGGGCAGGGGCCGCCCCATGAGCTCGATCGTGCCGGCGAGCGGTGCGAGCTGGCCGGCCAGGGTGCGCAGGACCGTGGTCTTGCCCGATCCGTTGGGGCCTATGAGCGCGGTGAGGGTCCCGGCTTCGGCGGCGAGCTCGATGCCCTCAACCAGCGGCCGCCTCCCGTGGCCGGCCGCCAGGCCCCGCGCTTCGAGCGCCGGCGCGCTCATCGGTAGGACCTCCGCCTGAGCATGAGCGCGATGACCACCGGCGCGCCGAACAGCGCCGTGACTGAGCTCACGGGCAGCTCGACGGGTGCGAACAGCGTGCGCGCGATGAGGTCGCAGCCGCAGCAGAACACGGCGCCCGCCAGGAAGCACGCGGGTGTGACGAGCAGGGGGCGCGAGGACCCCACGCCGAGCCGCGCGAGGTGCGGGGCGGCGATCCCCACGAACGAGACGGGTCCCGCGAAGGCGGTGACGCAGGCGGAGAGGATGCTCGAGGCGAGCACGATGGCGAGGCGCAGGCGCCGCACGTCGACCCCGACGCTCTGGGCGAAGCCCTCGCCCAGCTGGTAGGCGCCGAGCGGCTTCGAGAGCGCGAACACCGCCGCCGTCGTGGCGGCGACCGTGAGCGCGATGGCGGCGACATCGGACCAGGCGGCTCCCGAGAAGCTCCCCTGCGACCAGTTCTCGAGGTTGACGATGCTCTGGTCGTCCGCGAAGGCGACGAGGAAGTTGGTGGCCGCCGAGCAGATGTAGCCCACCATGATGCCGGCGATGATGAGCATGCTCTGCGTGCGCACGCGCCGGGCGATGACGAGCACGATGAGCAGGGTGGCGAGCGATCCGGCGAGCGCGGCGCCCACCGAGAGGGCGGGGCTCAGCACCTGGGTGCCGCCCAGCACGGCGATGATGAGGATCGCGACCGCGAGCCGCGCGCCCGAGGAGATGCCGAGCACGAACGGGTCGACGATGGGGTTGGCGAAGAACGTCTGCAAAAGGAACCCGGAAAGGGAGAGGCCCCCGCCCAGCAGGAGCGCCTCAAGGGCGCGGGGCAGGCGGATCTGCCAGATCACCTGGCTCGCCGTCGCGTCGGCGGGGCCGGAGAGGAGGATGCGCGCCACCTCGGCAGGCGAGGTGGCGACCGAACCCGTGGCGAGGCTCGCCAGGAAGAGCGCCGCGAGCGCCGCGATGAGCGCGGCGTCGACGGCGAGCGCCCGCCGGACGCGTCCGCCGCCCGCTCGTGCCCGGCGCGCGCCCGCGCTTCTGGACGATCCGCGTGCCACGGCGCTACCCCAGACGCCAGATGAAGCGGCCCGGCCCGTCTTGGCCCGCGAGCACCTGCGCGAGCTCATCGATGATGTCGGGGGTCGCCGTCATCTGCTGGTAGAGGTTGCTGTCGCAGGTGAAGACCTCGCCCGCGCGCACGGCGGCGAAGTCGCCCAGCAGGTCGTTCTTCGCGACGAGGTCGGCGACGCTCCCCACGCTCTCGTCGACGGTCGCGTTGTAGATGACGATGTCGGCGTCCTTCGCGGCGGCGTAGAAGCTCTCCATCTCGACGGTGATGTAGGTGGTCGAGGAGGCTTCGGCATCCGGATCCTTGTCGAAGGAGATGGGGATGCCTCCGGCGAGCTCGATCATCTGCGTGAAGTAGTCGCCCGCGCGGCGCACCACGGCCGCCCCGTCCTCGTCCAGGTAGAAGAAGACGATGCTCCTGCCCGAGGGCTCGCGCTCCGCCGCCTCCTCCACGCGCCGTCGCACCTCGTCGAAGAAGGCGTCCGCCTCCTGCGTGCGGTCGAACAGCGCGCCCATGAGGCGGATCCACTCGAGGCGGCCGAGCACGGCGTCCTCGGTGCTGGAGAGCTCGGTGAGGACGGCGCAGCCCAGTTCCTCGAGCTTGCGCTTGACCTCGGGGTAGCGGTTTATCTGCGTGTTCTCGATGGCGACGGGGCAGCCCTCGGCGGCTATGAGCTCGAAATCGGGGTCGCGGTAGCGCCCGCCGTAGACCACGGCGCCGGAGTCGATGAGCGCGGCGAGGGCGTCGTTGGGGGAGTTCTCGGCTCTCACCGAGGCGACGCGCACGGCATCGAGCGCCCCCAGCTCGTCGAGCAGGCAGATCATGCCGGTGGAGACGAGGTAGACGTCCCGCAGCGGCTGCTGGAGGACGATGACGTCCTCGGCGAGCCCCTCGGGCGCCTGCGCGCCCGAGGGGACGATCAGGTAGCGCTCGCCGGAGTCCATGCAGGCGAGCCGATAGCCGTCCGGGTACGCGTCGAGCGTGTAGCGCCGGGCGCAGGCGAGCGCGACGGACTCGGCCGCGCCCAGATCGCATCCGAGATCGGTGTCGCGAAACGCCGCCACGCCCGCCCCGGCCGATCCGGCTGATCCCGCCGCCGACGATCCGGCGCCCGCGTCGCCGGTGCAGCCGGCGAGGAGGGGCGCAAGCGTTGCCAGGGCGCCTGCGGACACGAGGCCGCGGCGCGAGAGCGCGAGGGGCTGGTTCATCGGAAGGGACTCCTTCGGGTGCGTGGGGTGTGCGGACGCCGGACGCCCGGGCGCGTCGGCGCGGCGGGCGTCCGGCGGATGGGACGGCGGGCCCTGCTAGCAGGTGGCGCCGCCCGTCACCTGCTTGCTCAGGATGGCTTCCTTGTCGATGGGCGCCGTGAGGAGCTTCTCCTCGACGTAGTCGAAGCCCAGGCGCGCCACCGTGTCGGCGAAGCGCTCGCCGCTCTCGCCCTCGTCGCGGAAGAAGAGGATGGCGCGCTCGACCACGTCCATGACCTCGTCCTCGCTCGTGAAGAGCCGGTGCAGCGGGATGCCGTGCGCGGTCTTCTTGCCCCAGCGCCCGCCGATGTAGACCTTGTAGGCAACCTGGTCCTCGACCACGGCGTCGAAGGGGCAGGTGCCGATGCAGCGCCCGCAGCGGTTGCACAGCGCTTCGTCGATGGTGATCTTGCCGTTCGGCCCGATCTGCGCGTCGCCCATGGGGCAGGTGCTGACCACCTGGCAGACCTTGCAGCCGCGGCAGCGCGCGGGGTCGATGCGCGGCACGCGCTGGCCCACGATGCCCAGGTCGTTGAGGTCGGGCTTGACGCACATGTTGGGGCAGCCGCCCACGGCGATCTTGAACTTGTGCGGCAGCTCGACGTCGTGGTAGCCCACGTAGAAGCGCTCGTGGAGCTTCTCGGAGAGGCCGAACGTGTCGATGAGCCCGTACTGACAGGTGGTCCCCTTGCAGGAGACCACGGGGCGCACCTTTGACCCGGTGCCGCCGGCGTCGAGCCCGTGCTCCTGCAGGAAGGCGATGCAGCCCTCGATGTCGTCGTATCTCACGCCCTGGATCTCGAGCGTGAGGCGCGTGGTCATGGTCACCTCGCCCGAGCCGAACCGCTCGGCCGCCTCGGCCACCGTCTTCTGCTCGGTCGCGGTGAGCTTGCCGTTGCGGGTGATCACGCGCACGTTGAACACGTCGTCGTAGCGCTTGTCCTGGAGGCACCCGAGCCCCTTCAGGCGCTTGATCTCGGCGGCGGGGAGCTTGTTGCCGGGTTCGCGCGGCACGCGCACCTCGTTGAAGGTGATGCCGCCCTCGAGCACGCGCGTGGCGGTGTAGCCGGCGGCCTTGAGGCGGTTCTGCGCGAAGTAGCCGCGCTTGCCCTTGGCGCACACGAGCAGGAGCTTCTCGTCGCGCGTGTGGCCGGGCAGGCCCGCGGCGCCGATCTTGGTGAGGTCAACCCATTCGGCGCCGGGGATGGTGGGCTGGGGCAGGACGTCGATGACGCGGTAGCCGGCCGCCGCGCCCGCGGCGTACTCGGCCGGGGTGAAGCTCTCGAGGTCGCCGGCCAGCTTGTTCTCCAAGATGTAGCCGGCGGTCACGAGCGGGTGGATGGCGGTGGAGAAGGGCGGCGCGTAGGCGAAGTCCATGAGGTCCAGGTCCTCGACCTTGAGCTTCTGGTACAGCGCCACCACCATGGCGTCCACCACCTTGTCCACGGCGCCGGAGCCGAAGACCTGCACGCCCAGGAGCCGGTGCGTGGCGGCGTCGGCGACGAGCTTGATGAAGAAGCTCGAGGCGCCGGGGTAGTAGTGGGCTTTGTCATCCACGACGCACACGATGCTCTCCGCGGCGAACCCGGCTGCGCGCGCCTGCTCCTCGGTGAGGCCGCAGCGGCCGCCGTTCAGGGTGGCGGTGAGCTTGATCACGCCGGTGCCCAGCACGCCGGGGTAGGGGGTCGGCGCTCCGGTGAGGGTCTTGGCCAGCGCGCGGCCGCTGATGTTGGCGGTCGACCCCATGGCGCTCCACTGCGGCGCGCCGGTGAGGGCGTTGCGCACCTCGGCGCAGTCGCCGGCGGCGTACACGTCGGGCAGGTTGGTCCGCATCGTCTCGTCGACGAGGATGCAGCCCTTGAGCGTCTCGATGCCCGAGCCCTCGAGCCACGCGGTCGCCGGGCGGATGCCGATGGCGAGAACCACCACGTCGGCCGGCAGGGTTCCGCCGGCCGTCCTCACGCCGGCGGCGCGACCGGACGCCGCGCCCGCGCCCGGCTCGATGGCCGCGAGCGCCGTGCCGGTGAGCACGCGCATGCCGGAGGCCCTGAGCTGGCGGGTAGCCCAAGCGGCCATCTCGGTGTCGAAGATGTTGGGGAGGATCTGGCTCGCGGCGTCGATCACCGTGACGGCAAGGCCGCGCGCGGCGAGGTTCTCGGCCACTTCCAAGCCGATGAAGCCGGCGCCCGCCACCACGGCGCGGCGGCAGGCGTTCCCCTCGACGTAGGCGCGCAGGCCCTCGGCGTCATCGGGGGTGCGCACGCAGAACACGCCCTCGAGGTCGGTGCCGGGCACGGGCGGCACGAACGGCGCCGCCCCCGTGGCGATGACGAGCTTGTCGTAGCGCTCGGTGCCGCAGGCGCCGTCGGCGCGGCGCACGGAAACCTCGTGGGCCGCGGCGTCGAGCGCCGTCGCCTCGACGCCCGTCTCCACCTCGACCCCCGTGAGGGCCGAGAAGGACTCGGGCGTGTTGACGATGAGGTCGGAGCGGTTCTGGATGCCGCCGCCCACGTAGTAGGGCAGCCCGCATCCCGCATAGGAGATGTCCCGGTCCTTGGTGATGATCTTGACCTCGGCGGCGCGGTCGCGCCGCTTGAGCTTGGCGGCCGTCTTGGTGCCGGCGGCAACGCCGCCCACGATGAGATAGCGCATGGGATCCCCTCTCGCTCGGTTCGCTATCTCCATCATAGGCTGTTCCGGACGCCGCGGCGCGGGCAAGTCGGCGCGCGTCCGGCGGATGGCGCGGTCGGATGGCGCCGGCCACGTCGCCGCGCGGCGGGCCCCGTCCGCCGGGTTCAGGCGCCGGGGAAGCCGGCGAACCCCGTCTGGCGCAGCGCTTCGTAGAGCACCACGGCGGCGGCGTTGGAGAGGTTGAGGGCGCTGATGCGGTAGTCCTCGGGATCGATGAAGTTGCCGCAGATGTCCTGCGCGCGCAGGGCGGCGTGCCCGGTGTCCGCGTGCGCCGGGCGCTTCCAGGAGCCGCGGTTGGAGAGCGTCTGGGCGTCGGCGAGCATGGGGATGCGCTCGCAGCTCGCCGGGTAGGCCGCGAGCAGCTCCTCGGGGATGCCCGAGCTCTCCTTGCCGAGCACCAGGAAGTCGCCGGCGCGGTGGGGCGCCTCGGTGTAGAGGCGGCGGGCCTTCTTGGTGAGCAGGTGCAGGCGCGGCTCGGCGCCCCGCGCGGCGAGGGCGTTGCGGGCGAGGAAATCGCCCCAATCCTCGTAGACCGCCACGTCCAGGTTGTCCCAGTAGCCCAGGCCGGCGCGCTTGAGCGCCCGCTCGTCGAGCGAGAACCCCAAGGGGCCGATGAGGTGCAGCCGGGTGCCCGTGACCACGCAGGTGCGCCCGATGTTGCCGGTGTTGGCGGGGATCTCCGGCTCATAGAGGACGAGGTTGAACACGGCGCCCTCCGGATCAGGCGTCGACGGCGGCGAGCGCGCCCGTCTCGATGTCGATGGTGCAGCCCGCCACGCGCACGCCGGAGGGCATGAGCGGGTGCGCGCGAATCGCGCGCACGCTGGCGGCGACCTCGTCTTCGAGCACCTCGAACCCCTCGAGGGCGCGCCGCGCGTCCGGATCCGCCGCGAGGGAGGCGTCGATGCGCGCGCGGTCGACGCCGGCCTGCTCGCGCGCCCAGGCGCGGCTGCGCGCGATCAGGGCCGCGACCGTCTCGGAAGGGGCGTGCTGCGCCCCGCTGCGTGCCGGTTCCGCTTGCGCATGGTCCATGGTGCCTCCCGAAGATGAGGGTTTGCCCGTCCTCCCATCTTAGGCCATTCGCGCCGGCGGGTGCCCGGAGGTCCGCGGGTGGCGGGACGGCGGGGAGGGGCCGCTGTCTAAAGGGGTCAAATGGAACACGTCCCCAACTGACCCCTTACAGCTCGCGGCGCTCGTAGAGCTTGAGCGAGATGGCGGCCGAGATGCCGAGCACCGCGACGGTGAAGGCCACGGCGACGCCCGAGCAGGTCGCCACGCCCATCGGCGTCTCGATGAAGCCGAGGAGCTGAGCGATCGTCTCCATGTGGACGGCGCCGTTATCGAGGATGCCCGTACCGTTGACGATGAGCATGGGTCCCACGAAGAGGAGCACCGTGATCATGGGCAGCCACTGGGTAGTCTTGTTCTGGCCGAACCTGAAGTAGATGGGCGTCTCGATCGCGGCGATGAGCGCGCCGAGCGCCAGGCAGAACGCCGTGGCGAAGATCGCGCCTTGCAGCATCTCTCCATCGAAGGCGATGGCCTCAGAAAGGCCGAATGGCAGGTCGATCACGCCGGAGAGCGCGAGCAACACCGCACAGGCGGCCCACCCCGCCGCGAGCCCCACCAGGCCGAGCGTCACGATGACGCCGTAGCGCCCGAGCACGATGTCGCGGCGGCTCACGGGCATGGTGAGCCGAAAGCGTCCCCAGCCGTTCTGCTCGTCGTAGGCCGCCGCGGCCATGGTGCCCATCATGAAGAACATCATGGTGAGGATGGCGGGCGCGGCCACGATGGAGCCCATGCCGGCGCTCACGAAGATCGCCACGAAGAAGCCGACGCCCATGAGCTGCTTGATATAGTCGCGAAAGATGGTCATCTCCATAAGGTATGCGCGCTTCATCTATCGCACACCGCCTTTCAGGGTGAGGGTGAGGTAGTCGTCGATGGTCATGCGGTCGACGGAGATCTGCGGAAAGCGCTCGGCAAACGCGAAGCGGTCGGGCACCAGAAGGTCGATGCCGTAGTCGTGCTTGCGCCAGCGCAGCTCGCGCTCGGGAATGAGCCCCGAGGCCGCCACGCGCTCAAAGTCTGCCACGCGGCAGCGGGCGATGCCCATCTCATCGGTTATATCGTCCTTGGCGAGGTCAAAAATAATGCGCCCATCGTCGATGCAGAGAACCCGGTCGGCGATACGCTCGAGGTCCGAGGTTATGTGGCTCGACATGAGGATGGCGCGGCCCGGCTCGGCCACGAAGTCGCGCAGGCGGTCCAGCAGCTCGTCGCGCGCCATGGGGTCGAGGCCGGCGGTGGCCTCGTCCAGGATGAGCACCCGGGCGTCGTGCGAGAGGGCGCAGGCGAGCGAGAGCTTCATGCCCATGCCGCGGGAGAGGTCCTTGACCTGCTTGGCGGCGTCGAGGCCGAAGTCGCGCGCGAGCGCGTCAAAACGGTGTCGCTCCCAGGTGCGATAGGCGCGGCCGAAGACGCGGCCCACGTCGGCCACGCGCAGGTGCACCGGCATGGAGATGGTGTCGAAGACCACACCGATCTGCTCTTTGGTGGCAGCGTGCGCCGGGCGCGAAAGCTCGCTCGAAGGCGCGCCGAGGATCTGCCCCTCGCCGCCGTCGAGGTTGATGAGGCCCAGGAGGGCCTTGATGGTGGTGGACTTGCCGGCACCGTTCTGGCCGACGAAACCCACGATCTCGCCCTCGTGCACGGCAAAGCTCACGGCGTCGAGCGTGAAGCCGTCGTAGCGCTTGGTGATGCCGCGCGCCTCGATGAGCGGGGCGCCGTCGGACATATCGGACAACATGGCGATCCTTTCGTAATGGGTTGGTTGGGGACGTGTTCCGTCCGACCCCTTGACGGGTGGGGGCGGGCTCACTTCATCTTCGCTCCTCCATGCGGGCGCGATGGCTACGCGTCGAACGTCGGGGCGGCGGGGTCGTCGAGTTCCAAAGCGAACATCTCGGTGAGCTCCTCGTTGGCGAGGCCCATGGCCCTGCCCGCCTCGACGGCCCGCGCCATGAGCTGCTCGACCTTTCGCAGCTGTTCCTCGCGGATGAGCTCGGCGTTGCCGCCTGCCACGAAGCTGCCCTTGCCCGGAACCGTCTCGATGAAGCCGGCGGCCTCGAGGTCGGCATAGGCGCGCTTGGTGGTGATCGCGCTCACGCGCAGGCTGTTGGCGAGCGCCCGGATGCTTGGGAGCTGCTCGCCCTCGGCGAGGGCGCCGGTCACGATGGCGGTCTTGATCTGCTCGACGATCTGCTCGTAGATGGGTTTGCCGCTCGAGGTCGAGATGATGATGTCCAAATCGGTGTCCTTCCTGTTCGCCCCCGCGGGCGTCCCCGCGAGGGGTTCGCCGCTGCGGGGCGTCCCCCTTGGCGGCGCGGGGGCGTCGGACGTCTTCGACCCTCCCCGTCGGGCATAGTGTATATACCCGATAGCTACAGTATATACTCACCTATACACAGTGCAAGTGTTTTTTGGCCTAAAGTCGGTTGGACGGATCGATTTTTTATCCGCGCGCCGCCCGCGGGCGCTTGAGCGTCTGCAGATAGGCCTTCTGAGCAGGGGAGATGCGGCGG
The DNA here is from genome assembly GCA_963931435.1 of uncultured Coriobacteriaceae bacterium. Taxonomy (GTDB): domain Bacteria; phylum Actinomycetota; class Coriobacteriia; order Coriobacteriales; family Coriobacteriaceae; genus Coprousia. The sequence continues at coordinate 1,504,453 of OZ007012.1, read as the reverse complement.
CTCTCATGCGCCTTCCGAAGCGCCGCGCGCGCCGCACCGCCGGCGTGCGGGCCGTGAGCGCCCTTGCGAGCGTCGACGCCGTGCTGCTCTGCGCCTGGGCGCTCGTTCAGGTGGTGCAGGTAGCCCTCTCGTAACAGGTTGGATGGGGACTAACGGGTTGGATAGGGCCGGGTACGTTTCAACCCGTTTTGGTTTGCTCGGGGCACAGGGCGATGGAATAATAAGGACGCAAAAAAGGCTTCTCGTAGGAAGAGGGGATGATGGACGCGTTCGTCGCGCTGCTCGACAGCTCGGTCGCGCTCAAGGCCAACGTGGGCGTCGGCGTGGTGCTGTTCGTGATCTTCCTGGCGTATTGGTTCTCCCGCGAGGGGCGCGACGAACGCGGCCGCAGGGTCGTCTCCGTCGCGGCCCTCGCCGCCTTCATCATGCTGTTCGTCGCTCTCAACGCCTTCGGCGTGCTGTGTCCCTGGATGGTCGAGGACGGCTGGGTGCGCGTTGCCAACTGTCTCCAGCTCGCCTACGGCATCGTGCTTCTCACGGCGGACGCGGCTATCCTCATCGCCCGTCGCTCGCGCATGGCGTAGGCGCGCCCGCCGCGCTCCGTGACCGCGGACCCGGCGCTGCGCGCCTACGTCGAGGGCTTCGGCCGAACTGGCGACGCCGCTGTCTGCGCCGAGGAGGGCGGCGAGGTCGTGGGGGCCGCCTGGGCGCGCCTCATGCGCGGCTACGGCTTCGCGGGGGACGGCGTGCCGGAGCTCGCCGTCTCCGTCCTGCCCGGTCATCGCGGCTGCGGGGTGGGGACCGCGCTGCTCTCCGCCCTCATCGGGTGGTGCTCCGGGCTCGGCTGCCCCGCACTGTCGCTCTCGGTTCAGCGCTCCAACCCCGCCGCGCGACTCTACGAGAGGCTCGGCTTCCGGGAAGTCTCCGGCGACGACGGGGAGGCCGTGATGGCGTTCCCGCTCGGCGGGAATGACGAGGGCGCCTACCTCACAAAGAGGCCCCCGCTCGCCACCCCGTAGGCCACCACCAAGGCGAAGAGCGCCAGGACAATGCACCCGACGACAAGAAACGCCCGCCAGGCCCGGGAGACGGCCTCCTTGCCCCGCTCCACGTCCGCGTAGATCGAGGAGATCTGCTTCTCGGACTCGTTGAGGGCGCGCACGTCTCCCACGTCGACGCCCCTTACGAGCTCGTCGAGGCTCATCTCGTAGTAGTCGGCCAGAAGGACGAGCCGCTGGAAGTCGGGATAGGACTGCCCCAGTATCGCCTAGCGAAGGAGACGGGCATCCCTGCGCAGCGCATTGGACAGATCGTGCTAGGACGGCGCTCTGTTACCGCGGACACCGATCTTCGGCTGTGCCGCTTCTTCGGGCTCTCTGATGGATACTGGCTTCGCGCTCAGGCGGCATACGACATCGAGGCTGCTCGGCGTAAGCTAGAGCCTGAGCTTAAGAAGATCAAGCCCTGGTCGCAGGTTGCCGCTGTTCTCTAATGGGTCGATTCGGCGCCCGTATCCTTCGCGACGCAATCCGTGCCTGATCGTGATGCGGGTATAGAGGTAAGGCTCTCCCGGTACCCATATCGTGGCGATGCCATTACGTTCGCCATATCTGCGAGTAGGGTGTCTGCTTCCCATGCGGAACGCTGCGTAAAGGTTTCCAAAACACGCGGGGGAGCTCGCGACGGCGGAATACAATGGGAACAGCCAGACGACCTAGGGAGGCAACATGCTCTGCCCTCACTGCAACCAGCCCATCTCCGACGATGCGAGATTTTGCCCGGCGTGTGGAGCCAAGCTCGACGACCCCAGCTCCGACAAGGCGCCCGCATCTCCGACGCCCCCTGGCCCCAAGCGGCGCGTGTTGCCGATCGCCGTGGCGGTAGCGGTCGTGGTCGTGCTGGTCGCCGTGCTCGGCATTTTCGTCGTCCTCCCCATGGTCTCGGGCGGTTCCGGTGGCTCCGGCGGCGGCGCGGGAGCGTCGGGCGGGCCGGCGTACTACAGCGCCCTCGACCCCGATAAGTACAGCCTGCAGGAGGCCCAGCTCGACCTCGACGACTGCTACGAGTTCGAGTTCCCGCTCGACGACGGCATCGACATGACCTTCGACAGCTTCGACCAGATCGGCAACACGAACCCCTACGACGCCGTGCGCGTCTACACCGACAGCTCGTTCTCGCACGAGTTCCCGACGACGGTCTCGATGTTCGAGAGCGACGACGGGGAGAACGCCCTCTACGTGTCGCCCGCCGACCCCCGCGTGCGCGACGAGAACGGCAACGACACCGACGCGATCGACATCTTCCACCTCGACGACGCCGAGTCCGACGAGTTCGTCCCGCTCGGGCGCTGGTACGGCTTCGGCGGCTACTACCTGGTCCGCTACATAGGCTCGGACGGCGAGAAGCTCGACAAGCCCGAGGTCACCTACTTCACGGTCGCCAACGACGTCGACAAGGACGAGGACGCGCTCGCCGAGCCGGATAACGTGCAGATCAGCGTGACCGGGACCGGCACGCTCTCGGTCTCGTGGGACCCGGTCGAGGGGGCCGACCACTACGAGGTCTACCTGTCGGCCGTCGACGAGACATCGACGAGCTCCCTCGACCGCTACACCTACGACCTGCTCGCCTCGACGCAGGACACCTCGATCGACACGGCCGACTACGACGCCGATTCCGCCGAGTTCAACCAAATGATGCAGGACGACGGCGTCGCAGGGACCTTCCAGCAGAACAGCCGCTTCGACGAGCTGCTCGTCGGTGAATCCGAGGACGAGATCCTCGAAAACCGCCAGGACGCCGCCGCCGGGCAGCAGGGCCTCGAGGTCGCCGACTACGTCCCCAACGCCGAGCACGTCAAGGACGCGTCCGTCTCGGTCATCGCGGTCGGCCCCGACGACGAGCAGTCGCCCTTCGACTTCCGGAACATAAACGACCTCTTGGGCAAGATGCCGATCGACTCGGCGACCTACACCGCGCTCATATACCAGGGATCGGACACCGAGCCCGACCAGGCCACCGACCCGGTGGGCTACATGAAGTGGCGCCTGTTCGAGTACGTCTCCATGGCCGACGGCACGGTGGGCATCCAGCGCCTCCAGCTCGACTACGACAACGCGCGGACCGACAACGAGTACCTCACGTACGGCCCGGACGAGCAGCACCTCACCACGGGCAACGTCGACATGTACGTGATCCCCTACACGGTGCCGGGCACCGCGCTCTCCGGTGAGCTGGGCGTGCTCGCGCCGTACTGGCCGGGCGGCATCGAGTCGGTCAAGCAGGCGGCCACGCAGGCGCTCGACGAGCTCCAGCGCGAGAACCCGCCGTCGGGCATCCCCACGCGCATCGACGCCGAGGATGGCATCGACTGGGACGCCGTCCAGGCGAGCCAGCAGCCCTCCACCACGATGCCCGACGTGCCCTACGAGGTCAACGCCTCATCCGACCTCGTGCGCTACATCGCGGCCAACCTGCTCGCGGGCAACACCTTCATCGACGTCACCGACTACGCCAACGCGTCCGGCACCACGAACGTCGCGGACGCGCTCTTCGAGGCATGCGCCCAGAACCCGCTCATCTTCAACGGCAACCCCACCTACCAGGTAACGCGCCGCGACGGCAGGATGCTCCTCACCGTCACCAGCCTGACCCCGTGGGAGCAAGTCAACGACCAGGACGTCCTGAACGAGCAGCGCCAGCAGGTGAGCGACAAGGCCGACGAGATCGTCGCGGGCATCATCACCGACGGCATGTCCGACGCCGACAAGGTGCGCGCCATCAACGACTACATCGCCGAGAACCTCTGGTACAACTACGACGCCATCAGCTCCGGGAGCTTCTCGATGGACGCCGCGACCCAGGACCCGTCCACCGTGCGCACCCTCATCCTCGACGGCGGCTCGATCTGCTCCGGCTACGCGCAGACCTTCAAGCTCCTCGCTGACCGCGCCGGGCTCGAGTCGGTGTACGCGTCCGGCAACGTGCCACCGCAGCCCGGCGTCTACGCGACCGACCACGCCTGGAATCTCGTGAACATCGACGGCAGCTGGGTCGTGGTCGACCCGACCTGGAACGACCCGGGCGACCAGTCCAACACCACCTCGTCCGACGAGTACCTGATGCTCGCCCAGGACGACCCGGCGCTCCAGGGCCGCTCGTACAACTCGTCGTGGATGGCCGACACGCTGCTCTCCGACTACATCGACCCAAGCCTGCTCTCGGCCTGATTGAAGCCCCTGCTTGCGGACGGGCAAGCGGGCATCGGGGGTGCGCGATAACCGGGGCGGTATGTGCTTTCGCGCTCGTCGCGCGCGCTCGCCGTGGGGCGCGTGCAGTACGTGGCGATACGGCAGGGCATCATTCGCCAGGTCATCGGGTATGCCGAGGTCACGGCGCAGGTGGTTGCCGCTCCCGGCGAGAACGACGGCGAGTCCTCGGGCAGCGTGCTGCTGCACCCGTTCATCCGCATGGACGAGCTCGACTCCTTTCTTGCCGAGGTGCTGCCGGACTACGCGGGCGCCCTTGGTCGCGTGAGCCTGGGGCGCTTGGGTGCTGCCGCGCGTCGGCGCGCCGTGGTGCGCGCGGTGGTCTGGTGGCCGTTTGCGACGGCGATCTTCTTCGGTGCGCATTGGCTTTTCGGTTTCTCCGGCCTGCTCGCAAGCGCGGGGTGGTTGCTGCGGCCGCTCCTCGTTGCTGCAGTTGTCTTGGGCATGGTGCTGCTCGTGGGCCTCGTCGTGGACGCGCTGCGCGCCTGGGGCGCGGCGCGCTACGGGCATACTGCCCGTGAGCTGGTGCTCATCACCGGCGGCTTCACGCGCCTCACCGCGATCGCGCCCCGCACGCGCCTGCAGCGCATGGAGGTGCGCGCCAACCCCTTCCAGCGGCGCGCGGGGGTGGCTACGCTTTCCGTGCGTACTGCTGCGAGCGCTGCGGACGGCCTTGAGGTGCGCGACCTATCCGCTGATGCGACGAACGAGCTTCTGACGTGGTATCGCCCGCGCGACTAGGCGTCCGGCTTCGTTGGTTGGTGGGGACGCGTTCCTGGCAACCCTCTATGAGAATGCACTGCGGCGAACAAGCGCGTAGATCAGCCGCTCCACGGTTGAGAGGCCGAGATAAAACAGGGCCCATACCGCGAAGCTGGCGAGCTTGGCTTCTGCTGCCTGCACCGCTCTTGATGCGGGCGTGCGAGGTCGCGAGGTGTTCTGCCGCGACAAGCAGCTCGTTCGAGAAGGAACGCCTGGCCGCGTCGGAGAAGAGTGCGCCCATCGCCTGGAAAACCGGTGTGCGGACATTCGGGGCGACGTTTCTGCCGCGGTAAATTGCCGGTATGGTCAAATTGCCCTTCGAAAGGGTAATACGGGGCGAGGTGGGAAGTCGGACGGCTTGTCTGAACGCTCGTGTGGCAGGCCTTCTCTCAATACAAGCGCAGGAATGAGCGTGGCGGGCGGGGTTATGTTCGGATAGGGAGGGCCTTTTGTCCCGTGCTCGTATGATTGAAGAGCTCAAGTCGGGGTCAACATACTCTTTCGAGGGGCAATTTGACCAGATTCGTCAGCATGAACGGTGGAACGGCCCTTGGCAGCCAAAGGATGGGGGCTGAAGGCGGACATCGCTATCGCCTATGGTGTGCGCAGCACCTTCTCCAGCGCACGGCCGCGGGCAAGCTCGTCAACGAGTTTGTCTAGGTAGCGTGCGTTCTGTTCGATGGGGTCCTCGATGGTGGAGACGTCCACGCCGCAGATCTTGCCGGCGATGAGCACGCGATTGGGATTGAGGGCGGGCGCCTCGTCGAAGAACTCTCGGTAGGTGAGGTCGCGTTCGAGCTGCCGTGCAAGGCTGGCCTCGTCGTACCCGGTGAGCCAGCAGGTGACGGCGTCCACCTCCGCGCGCGTGCGTCCTTTGCGCCCGGCTTTCTGCATGAGCAGGGGATAGATCTGCGAGAACGAGAGATCGGCGATAGGCTTGCGCGGCATACATCCTCCTTTAGAAGGGTTTTCTACCATAGTATCTTTGAAGCGCGCTGCTCTCTTGCGGGGCTTTGTTGCGGAATTTTGTCTACCCCCTCCGCGGGACCGGGTGCCCGCGCGGTGCGGGCAGAGGTCGCTGCGAGGCCGGGGCTGCCAGCGCAAGTGCTCTGGCAGCGGTACTTGCGTCCCCGGCCTACACCTTGAGCGACTGCAGGCGCGCCTTCTGCTCCGGTGTGGCGCGGCGGCTCTCGCGGGCTTTCTGGAGCGCCTTGTTGTGCGTCCAGCTATCGAGCGCGATCGGTCGCTGCTCAAAGAGGGGGAGCGTCGCCGCTGGCTGCTTGATGAGGGCGAACGAAAAGTACCAGGCGCGTGCCATGTTGATGTAGTACTCGGGGCGGTCGATGGCGGCTACCAAGGCGAGCTGCTCGGGCTCGAAAGCGTCGTCCAGGAAGAGCGCCATGAGCCGGACCACCCCGAAACGCACCATGTATTCCGCCTCAGCGGCGATCCAGTCGCGGATGTGCTCGAGTACCGCCGGCAGGTCGCGCTTGAAGGCGGGTACGCGGATGAGGTCGCAGGTAGCCCAGTTGTCGACGTGCGGAAGGAAGGCGTCGAGCAGCGCGAACGCCTCTGCGGGCGTTTTGGCGACGCGGCTGATGAACTCGCCGTGGAGGTTGTTCTCGTCGTAGGTCTCGTGGGGGAGCTCTGAAAGGAAGGCGCTCACCTCGTCGGGGCGCTCGCGGACGAGCGCGCGGGCATAGGCGCGCAGCGCGGGCGTGCGCACACCGAGAATGCGCGCGGAATCGACGGTCGGTACGAGCTTCGCTTGGAAATCGCGATAGGTGGGGTCGGCGAGCGCTTCGAGCTCGCGCCTGATGCGGTCTACCGTGTCGTTCATGAGCTTCCTTCCGGTACAACATGGTTGCATGGTCAATGTACCACGGGGTGATGCCATGTATGCGTCGCCAGAAGAACTACCCCGCCGCCTCCCCGCCGCCCGGAGCTCATCCTCGGTGCCCGGTGCCTTCGGCGTCGGGCACCGAGGGCGCCATTTATGTTGAGGAGGTTGATCGATGTGGGGAAGGGGATGCGATGGAGGGCCCGCGCGATAGGAGGAAACCGAATCGTCCCCAGCCGGCGCGGCACGTGCCGCGTCCGGCGGGCGCGCGACCGGGCCAGGGTGGAGCCCGCGCGGCGAGCGCTCGGCCCGCGGGCGCTTCTCCGGCGGCTGGTCGATTATCGACGGCGCGGTCGGCGGACGCGGCCCGGCGCTCCGCTGCCCGCGCGGAGCGTGGCGCTCACCTTCGATGACGGCGAGCAGGGCTTTCTGGATATCGGCATCCCGCTGCTCGAGAAGTACCGCATACCGGCGACGTCGTTTCTCATCGGCGACGGGTCCGAGACCGTCAAGACCCATGCGAGCCCCTACGTGAGCTTCCAGTCGCACTCGTTCGATATGCATCGCGCCGGCGGCACCGTGGGGCATGGAGGCATCGTCAGCGCGCTCACGGTCGAGCAGATCACGGCCGACATCAAGCAGTCGCAGGAGCTCATCGGCGGCACGCAGGCGTTCGCCTACCCGTTCGGCGACGTGACGGACGAGGCCGAGCAGGCGGTCGCCGACGCGGGCGTCGTCTGCGCGTTCACCACGGTCAACAGCTGGGCGAGCATCGGCGACGATCCGATGGCCCTGCCGCGCGCCCGCATCTCGGGCGAGTACGAGCAGGCGGGCTTCGAGTACATCGTCACGACGGGCGTGTAAGGGGCCCTGACGTGATCGTGCCCCGCCCGGCCGCACATGAGCAAAACGGCACTGCCCCAAGGACGTGTTCGTTTTAACCCATTCGCGGGGAGGAGCCGAGACCGTGCGCACGGTTGACATGGACCGGCCAAAGTCAACCAACGCTCCTTTGATTCAACTTGAACGCGACTTCATACTGAAAGGCAGAAGCTGGCTTCCGATTGTTCAAGACCCGCCCGCCCGCACCGGCCCTGCGCGCTGGCGGGTCGATCGAAGGGAGTGCGCATGGATGCAACGGTCAACATCGGCAAGACGATCGCGCACGACCTGCCGGCGGCGCATGCGCATCTGCAGCGGCGCGCGGCGGATGCGGGTCTTGCGGTGTGCGAGGCGCTTGGTATGGAAGCGGTGAACCCGCACTACGGTCTCACCATGACGCTGGAGCTTGCGGATGCGCTGCGCCGCGCGAGCGATGTAGATGGTGCGCTTGATGCGCTCGAGCAAACGGTCGTTATGGCCGAGCAGCTTGCATCACGGCAGAGCGATGCCGCGCGCGGCATGCCGCTTTTCGATCGTGTGTCGGATGGTTTCGACCCGGCAAACGTGGGGGAGGACTGGGTCGCGCACAAAGCGCATCAGGCGGATGAGATGCAGACCCTCATGCAGCGGGCGGTTGCCGAACGCCTTGCCGACCCTGCATGGCGAGAAGCTGCCGGCCACGACCCGCGCTATCGCGACCTCATCCACCGAGCGGAGCGCCTATCCGGCAAGTGACTCATTTGGGGACGGGGTTGTTTTGAGTCAGCGGGCAACCCTGCAAAAGCTCGATCTCGCGCTGCGCGCGCTTGGGGAGCCTGGCGAAGACGAGCCGGTAGCTCTGGTCGCAAAGGTCGAGCACCAGCTCCTCGGGCAAGTCGGCGTCAAGGTCGATGGAGATCCACGTGCGCCCGTCGGAATAGTAGGCGGGCAGGACCACCTCGGGCCGCGCGGCGCGCAGCTCACGGATGCGGTCGGGATCGCATTTGAGCGAGAGCAGGTGCCGGCCCGCGTAGGGAGCCTTCGCAGCCGCGCCTGCCGTGAACTCGCAGGCAAACTGCCTGCCGCCCACCCAATAGACCATCCAGCCCCACTTTTCGTGCAGGGCCTTGGTGGCTCCCGGATGGGCGAGCAAGCGTGCGTCGATGCGATCGAGGTCCATGATGGTCCTTTCTCTCGGCTGCTGAGGAAGTTGTACCCGTTTGGGGCGCCCGGCCGCCCCGCGCAGCGCGTTGCGCCTACCATGGAGAGACGATAAGGAGAGCAGCGGCAGCGAAGGGGCTGCGGCGGTCGGGCGTCTCATATCCCGGCCGCCTCAAGACAAAGAGGAGGGGCGCATGCAGACGAGCGACGACCTGAGGCGGCGGCTGGTCGCGATCGACCGGCGCGGTTACCCGGCGTACAAGGAGCTCCGGGGCGTGTACAACCTCGGTACCTTTGAGCTGTCGATCGACCACGTGCAGGGCGACCCGTTCGCGGCGCCCTCGGAGCTCTCGGTGTTCGTGCCGATGGAGGCGCTCGGCTTGCCGCTCGAGTTCATGGACGTGCCGCACCGGCGCATCGCAGTGGAGGATCTACTCGTGCGGCGGTTCGCGCGCGAGGCAGCGCGGGTGAGCTGTACGGTGGGCGGTTCGGGCAGAAGCGGGCTCATCGCCACGAGCGCGCCCGGCCCCGAGGTGCTCGCGCGCTCTGCCTGCGACCTCTACGAGGACGGCGCGGTTCTGCGCTTCGTGGCGGGGTTCCCGGCGCACGGGCGCAGCACCGATGCGCGCTCGCTTGCGCGGATGCTTCTCGAGCTCGTGCCGCGCTGCGTGGAGCGGGCGTTGACGGCGCGCGGGCCGCAGGCTGTGGGCGCGGATGCCGCCGTGCGTGCGGAGGCGGTTCGAGGGAGGCATGCCGAGCGTGGCGCGACGCCCGACGGCGTTGCAGAAGCTTGGGATGGCGACCTCTTGCAGGCGGCCCGGGCTGCGGCTGATCTGGCAGACGACCAGGCGGCGGTGCGCGCCGAGCTCCGACGCCGCGGTCTCGTGACCTTCGTGGCCGACGGCGCGGTGCTGCCGCGGGCGAGCGGTGTCTCGGCGCGCCCGCTCGCGGGCGCCACACCCTTCCGCTCGCCGGCGAGCCTGCGCGTCGTGCTCGACCTGCCGCACCGCGGCCCCACGCCGGGCATGGGCATCCCGCGCGGCGTCACGCTCATCGTGGGCGGTGGCTACCACGGCAAGTCGACCCTGCTCAAGGCCCTGCAGGAGGGCGTCTACAACCATGTGGCGGGCGACGGGCGCGAGCTCGTCGTCACCGACGCGACCGCCGTCAAGCTCCGCGCCGAGGACGGGCGCGCGGTGCAGGTCGTCGACATAGCGCCCTTCATCTCCAACCTGCCCGACGGCCGCGACACCCGCTCGTTTTCCACGGAGGATGCGAGTGGCAGCACCTCGCAGGCGGCGGGCACCGTGGAGGCGCTGGAGGCCGGTGCGCGGGTGCTGCTCATGGACGAGGACACCTCCGCCACGAACTTCATGGTGCGCGACGAGCTGATGGAGGCGGTTGTCGCGGCGGAGCATGAGCCCATCACGCCCTTCGTGGAGCGCGTGCGTGGGCTCTGGGAGCGCCGCGGCGTCTCGACGGTGCTCGTGGTGGGGAGCTCGGGCGCGTTCTTCCCGGTTGCCGATACCGTGCTGCAGATGGATCGCTACGAGGCGCGCGACGTGACCGAGCGGGTGCGCGCGGTCTGCAGCGGGCGGGGCATCCGGACGGTGGCGGATGCGGCGGCGGCAGGGGGCGTGCGCACGGTGGCGGGCGCGCCGGAGGACGACGTCGCGGTGGCGCGCGAGCGGGACGCGGTTCGTTCGAAGGTCGATGGGGGCACGGTGCCGATCGACGCGCTGGGCGAGCGCTCTGGTCGAAGGCTCGTGCTGCGCGCCGGGACAACGGGCGGCGGGTCGCGCGGCGGGTGGCACGGTGGTTCGCATGCCGGCGGACGCCCTCGCGCGGGCGCGGGCAAAGATCGCCTCAAGGTGCGCGTCCAGGGCCGGGACGGGTTCTCGGTCGGCGGCGGCTCGGCGGATCTGCGCCTCGTGGAGCAGCTGGTCGATGCCGAGCAGACGGCAGCCCTCGCCCAGCTCGCGCGGCTCGTGCTGGAGCGCCGGCTGCTCGACGGAAGCCGCGCGCTCGTGGAGGTGGTCGACGGGCTCCTCGACGAGCTCGATCGCGACGGTTGGGAGGCGCTCGCGGGCGGTCGCGCCGTCGCCTGCGGCCTCGCGCTCCCGCGCCGCCAGGAGGTTTTCGCCTGCCTCAATCGGTGGCGCGCCTGACGACGGCCGCCCTCGGGCTCCACGGGGTCTCGGCCGTCCGACCCCTCTCCACGGTTCCTCCGCGCGCGTTTCGCTACAATACGTCGGGTTATCGCTACGTCGTACATGCCGCGCCGCCGCGCGGCGGGAGGGGGACCATGCCAAGCCTCGCCGACAGAATCGCCGCGCGCCGGACGTTCGCCATCATCTCGCACCCGGACGCCGGCAAGACCACGCTCACCGAGAAGCTGCTGCTCTACACCGGCACCATCCAGTCGGCCGGCTCGGTCAAGGGCAAGTCGAGCGCCAAGCACGCGGTGTCGGACTGGATGGACATCGAGAAGCAGCGCGGCATCTCGGTCACGAGCTCCGTGCTCCAGTTCACCTACGACGGCTGCTGCGTGAACATCCTCGATACCCCCGGTCACCAGGACTTCTCAGAGGACACCTACCGCACGCTCATGGCCGCCGACGCCGCCGTGATGGTGATCGACGGCGCCAAGGGCGTCGAGGCGCAGACCGTGAAGCTTTTCCGGGTGTGCGCCCTGCGGGGCATCCCCATCTTCACCTTCGTGAACAAGCTCGACCGCGAGATCCGCGACCCGTTCGAGCTCATGGAGGAGATCGAGAACGTGCTGGGCATCGGCACCTGCCCCATGAACTGGCCGATCGGCTGCGGCAGGAACTTCCGCGGCGTGTTCGAGCGCGCGACCCGCCGCGTCATCGCCTTCGAGGGCGACGGGCGCGCCAACGCCGCCAAGAAGGTCACCGAGATCGAGGCGGAGCTGGGCGACCCCGCCCTCGACGAGCTCATCGGCGCCGAGAACCACCGCGCCCTCATGGACGACATCGAGCTCTTGGACGGCGCGGCCGACGAGTTCGATCTGGAGCGCGTGCGCGCCGGCAAGCTCAGCCCGGTGTTCTTCGGCTCGGCGCTCACCAACTTCGGCGTCGAGCCCTTCCTCAAGGACTTCCTGCGCTACGCGCCGGCGCCCGGCCCGCACACCGATGCGCTCACGGGCGAGCCCGTCGAGGCGACCGACGAGGACTTCTCGGGCTTCGTCTTCAAGATCCAGGCCAACATGGACAAGAACCACCGCGACCGCATCGCCTTCGTGCGCATCTGCTCGGGCCGGTTCGAGCGCGGCATGGACGCCTGGCACGTGCAGGGCGGTCGCAAGATCAAGCTCGCGACGGGCACCGCGATGATGGCCGACGACCGCGCCATCGTGGACGAGGCCTTTGCCGGCGACATCGTGGGGCTGTTCGACCCGGGCATCTTCTCGATCGGCGACACCATCTGCGCGCCGCGCCGCCGCGTGCGGTTCGCGGGCATCCCCACGTTCGCGCCGGAGCACTTCGCGCGCGTCAGCCAGGTGGACACCATGAAGCGCAAGCAGTTCATCAAGGGCATGGAGGAGCTCGCGCAGGAGGGCGCCATCCAGATCTTCCGCGAGCTCGGGGCCGGCATGGAGAGCGTCATCGTGGGCGTGGTGGGCACGCTCCAGTTCGACGTGCTCGAGCAGCGCCTCAAGAGCGAGTACCGCGTGGAGGTGCGGCGCTCTCCGCTCGGCTACACCGACATCCGCTGGATCGCCAACGAGCCGGGCGAGGTGGACCCGGCCAAGCTCAACCTCACGCGCGACACCCTGCGTGTCGAGGACATGCGCGGCGGCAAGCTCCTGCTGTTCACGAGCCCCTGGAACGTCGACTGGGCCGTCGAGCACAACCCCGAGCTCAAGCTCTCGGAGTTCGGCAACGTGACGTTCTAGCCGCTCCTGTGGCACCCGCGCCGGTGTCGGGCTCCAGCACGAGCGCGAGCGCGGTGATATGGGTCCTCCGCTCGGCGCGTGACGGTCAGATGAGGTCGTAGGGCATCCTGCGCGCGAAGAGGTAGAACAGGCCGAGCAGCGTCGCCATCTGGCCGGGGAGCAGGATGAAGAAGCCGAGGACGGCGACGCGCGCGAGGTAGAACGCCGCCCGGCGGGCGCCCGTGCGCGGGCGGGTCTCGCAGCTCATGCGCACGAAGGCCCCGCCCGGGGTGGACCCGTCGTGGCGCCAGGGCACCACGGCCTCGATCCACAGGAACGCCGCCGCGGCGACAGCGAGCGGCCAGGGCTCCTGCATGAGGCGCCCGCCGCCCGGGATGTTGGCGAGCACGATCGAGACGGCGGCGCTCGCCGTGAAGGTGACGAGCCCGAAGAGCAGCATGTCAAGCCAGAAGGCGACGCAGCGCCGTACGAACCCCGGCGCGTGCGTCACCTCGTCCTGGCGCGCGAGGACGCCCGGCGGCAGCACGCGCGCGAGCGCGGCGGCGCCCCACCAGCCGAGGGCCGCGCCGGCGGTGTTGTACATGAGGTCGTTGACGTCGGCGGTGCGGTAGGCGTACGGGTAGAGGCCGAAGAGCCCCATGCCCTGGGCGGTCTCGATGAGCAGGGAGGCGCCGAGGCCCGTGAGGAGAGAGCGCCAGAACCCCCAGCGCAGCAGGCGCCCCGCGATGAAGCCGAGCGGCAGGAACAGGACCACGTTGAAGAGGATCTGCGGCAGGGTCGAGACGCCCTCGCGCGCGAAATCGCCCACGAAGGCCAGGGGATCGAGCTGCCAGGGGACGCCGTAGGCGATGCCGGGGCCCGTCGGGTCGGTGGGGAGGGGGTAGAGGGTGAAGCAGCCGAGGCCCAGCACGTAGAGCACGGCGAGGTAGGTACTCGCCACCGAGATGAAGCGCAGGCGCCCGTCGCGGTGGTAGAGGTAGGCGAGGATGGGCAGGGTGAGGGCCGCCGAGGCGAGCGGCCACAGGGCCAGCGCCGCGAGGAAGCTCTCGGTGTAGCCGGAGAGGAATCTTTTGATGAGCGCCATGGGGACAGGTCCTTTCCTTCCCGCCGCCTCAGCGGTCGAGACGGCGGAGCATGACGAGGGCGCCGGCGGTGAGCGCCGCCATGGTGAGGGCGTAGACGAGGGAGGCCGCGGCGCGGCGCACCGCGCGGACCGGCCAGGGTCGATGGGGCGGGCGCTGGGACGCGCGAGCGTGGGGGATGCCGCTGTCTTGGCTTGGTCGAGCGGCCATTCGGTGCGTCATCGCGTCCGCCTCCATCGGTTGTGCCGGGGCGGCGTCCGCTCCGGCGTCTCGGCGCACCCGGATCTATCCGGGGCACGGCGCCGCGCTGGTCCGCTTCAGGCGGCCGCGTGCGACGTCAAGGGTATTGTGCCGCCCGCCGCCTGTGGGAGCCATCGATTTGCCTTACACCGCGGTGACGGTTTTGTAATCAAGCACCTCGCTGCTGTCGGAGGGGGAGCGTGAGGGTGACGTGGGCGCCGGTGGGGTGCCCTGCGGCATCGATGTGGTTGGAGAGGACGATGGTGCCGCCGTGGGCGCGGACGATATCGACCGCGGTGGCCAGGCCGAGCCCGTAGTGGGCGCCCGCGCTCTCTCTCGCACCGCCGCTCGAGCGCGCCGCATCGTCGCGGAAGAAGCGCTCGCAGCCGTGGACGAGGGCGGCCGGGGAGAAGCCGGCCCCATCGTCTTCGACGGTGATGACGAGGGTAGGTCGAGGTTCGGCGGACGCTGCGTAGCGCGACGCAGGTTCGGGGCCTTCGGATGCTCGTTCAGAGCCGGTGGGGCCCGCCTCGGCGCCTTCGCGATCGAGCACGAAGCGCACGCGCACCTCGGTGCGCGCGTGGTCGCAGGCGTTGGAGACGACGTTCATGACCGCGCGCTCGAGGGCGTCCCGGTCGGCGACGAGGCGCGCACCGTCCGCATCGGGTGCCAGCTCGGCGTCGAACGCGAGGCCGGCGGTGCGGGCGAGGGAGCGGCCCTGGTCCTCGATGGCGTCGAAGAGCGCCGTGACAGCGACGTCTTTGGTCGCGTTCACGGTCGCCGCGCCCCTTGAGGCCTCGATGAGCAGGTGCACATAGCCGTCGAGCCGCTTGGCACCCGCTGCGGCGTCGTGTGCCGCCGCGGCGACCTCGGCGAGGCGCTCGGCCGCGTCGTCGACGCGCGCCGCAAGCTCACCGGCCTCCTCCGACACGAACTCCGCGTTCGCGCGCACCACGGTGAGGGGCGTCTTGAGGTCGTGGGCGAGCGCGGCCACCTGCTCGCGCTCGCGTTGCTCGGCGGCCCAGCGCGCCTCGAGCGCGTCCTTGAGCGAGGCGCGCATGGCGTCCATGGCGGCGAGCACCTCGTTCACCTCGCGCACGCCGCCCGCCGCCGCGCCGTCCGGCACGAGCGCGTGGTCGAGGTCCTGCGCGCCGATGCGCCGCGCGGCCTCGGCGAGGGGCGCCATCTTGCGCGCGAGGACGCGGCTCGCGCGGCGGGCGATGAGCGCCACGGCGGCGATGCTCCCCGCGACGCCGCCGGCGAGCATCAGGTCCTGCGGGTTGGGCAGGGCACCGGCGAGCGCGCGGTCGGCGAACTGCGGCATGTAGGTGCAGGTGAGGATGCATGCGGTGCCATCGGCGAGCGCGAAGGCCGCGTAGGTGGTGCCATCCTGCCCGGTGATCTGCGCCGGGTCGTCGGCGCCGCCCAGCCCAGAGACGCCCCCGAAGCGCTCGTCCACCACGATGAGCGCCCGCTCGAGGTGCTTCTCGTCAAGATCGGTCGCGATGACCGAGCCGTCGGAGGCGAGGCGCGCGTAGCGGTAGGCCGTGGGGATGCGCTCCGCCGTGAAGGAGCCCGCGCGCACGAGCGCGGCCGTCTCGTCCACATGGGAGGGGCCGTAGTTGGCCGACCAGACCAGCCCCATGTTCATGGTGGCGGAAAAGATGAGGAAGGTCGCGAGCCACACCGCCCCGAGTCCGGCGACCACGTAGGCGAAGTACCGAACGATGACGAGCGCGAGCGGCATGCCCCGGCCCGCATGCGGCCGCTTTGCTACAGCTGCCATCTGTACCCCATTCCCCAGACGGTCGCGATCGGGTCGGCGCCCGCGGCGGCGAGCTTCTTGCGGGCGCGGCTCACGTGCATCGAGATCGCGGCGTCATCGGCCTCGCGATCCCACCTGAAGAGCGCCTCGCGGATCTGTGCGCGCGAGAGCACCTGGCCGCGCCGCCGCGCCAGGAGCTCCACGATCTCGTACTCGGTGGGGGTGAGGGCGATGCGCGCGCCGCCGACGCTCACCTGCTTGGCACCGAGATCGAGCCGCACCTCGCCCGCTGCACCGAAGCTGAGGGCGTGGGTGCGCTCGCGGTGCTCGCGCCGCAGGTGCGCGGCCACTTTGGCGCGCAGCTCGGCGGCGCCGAAGGGCTTGCGGATGTAGTCGTCGGCACCCAGGCCGTAGCCGGTCACGGCGTCCTCCTCGGCCATCTTGGCGGTGAGGAAGAGGATCGGCCCGTCGAAGCGCGGGCGGATCTGCCGGACGAGCTCGAAGCCGTCGAGGCCGGGCATCATCACGTCGCAGAGGATGAGGTCGATGCGCGCCAGGTCGCGCGCGGGGACGGAGGCCGGGTCGGCGGTGGTCTCCACGGCGTGCCCGTCGCGCCGGAGCACGCGCTCGAGCGCATCGAGGACCGCCTGCTCGTCGTCTATGCAGAGGATGCGCGCCATCATGCCGCCCTTCGCCGCGTTTCGATACCGCAGGCAATGATACCGGGAATGTCTAACGAAACCATAACGGTGCAGCGCGGCAGCGGGGTGAGCGCTGTATCAGCGTCTCCCTAGGGGGTTGGCTATGCGGCGGGGTTCAAGGGGTCAGGGACAGCAGGCGAGTTTTGATAGAGCTGCCATGGGTCGAGGTCGATGCAGCGGGTTTCGTCGCGGTTGCCGGCGATATCCCAGGCAACGGTGTCGTTGAGGACGGTGAGCCGACTTGAGAAGAGGGCATCGTCTGCGAGCGTGGCGAAGATCCTACCGCGCTCGATCAGGGGTTGCACGTCGACATGATGTATGGAGCCATCGGAAAAAGAGGCGTACACGGTTTATCTAGGACCGGGAACGGCTTGGATGACAACGGGCTGGTAATCCATTGTGGGCTCCTTACATGAATTTGAGCTGGCGGCTGGGGAGTGACCCGCTCATTACGCAGCCATGCCGGATATCAAACAGCGCTTTGAAGCCGGCATATTCGGCGCGGAAGTGCGGAGGGCCATAGTCGTCAAGTACACGGTAATCTTGATTCCCAGGAAGAGGGAGATAGCCGGCATGCCATCACGCTCCCGAATGGTAGGTCGCCCTGTCGGTTTTGATTCTGCCCTGTTGTCCCATCCGTCGTACGGGATGCGGCTCACCGCCGACGTTCCGGGCTGCGCGGGTTGGTGTTCAGCCTGCAAGCGATTCTGCCGCTGCTGCAGGGACGTCCCCCTCGTCGATCGCGCGGTAGCGCACGCCGGTGCCGCCTTTGCTCTCAACCTCCAGCCAGGCCGTCCCGTCCGCCTCGGCGCCGAAGTAGATGAGCTGGAGTTTGCGCACGTCGCCTTGGGCGCTGGCCGCCTCCACCAGATAGACGTAGTTGGTGCCCGCCCCCGTGGCGTCGGCATAGGCGTCGACATGGCTCCCCGCCGCCGGCGTGCGGGCATAGCGGACGACCTCGGGCTGGGGGATGAGGCGGTCGATGCTCGAGCGGATGACAGCGCCCCAGCCGCCCGTAGAGCATCCGCCAAGGCTCCCTGCGGCAGCGAGCGCAAAGGTTACGGTCAGAACTCCGCGGGCTAACGTGCGCATCGGCTTCCAAAAGGGCATCAGTCTCTCCTCTCCTCGTAGCGGGTGAACCATGCGGCGAGTGCACCCGCGCCGAGCACGGCGAGCGCAAGCGCCGCGACGGCGAGGGCCGTCCCGGTTCCCGCGATGTCTGTAAGCTGCGCGGCATCGCCTGCGCCGCGCGCGATATCGAGCTCGATGGCGAGCGAGGCGAGCCGCGCGGGCCACGAGAACGGGATGGCGCCGAGGAGGCCCGCCGGCGCGACGCCGGTGAGCGTGCCGGTCATGAGGCCGTGGGCGAGTCCGCCGACCGAGAAGAAGGCGAGGATGAGCCCCGCCGCGCCGACCCCGATGACGGCGTTGCGGCCGAAGCGGGCCGCGAGACCGATGAGGAGCGCGTAGAGCGGGAGGCTCCCGAGCACGCATCCGGCCCATGCGGCGACGAGCGGGCCCGCCTCCACGGTGAGGCGCCCCGCGGCGGCGAGGATGCCCGCGAAGGTCCCGAACGCCATCGCGAGCGCGCCGGCGCCCATGAGGGAGAGCGCGGCGAAGAAGCCGAGGGCCGCCCGGCCGCGCGAGGGGACGCCGACGAGGTTGGCGAGACGGCCTGCGCGCTGCTCTTCGTCGATGGCGAGCCCGCAGGCGATGCCCGCCATGAGTGGTATGAGCGCGCCGAGGAACTGCGCGAACGCGTCGGCGCCCAAGGCCGGGTCCCAGGGCGCGGCGGCGAAGTAGGCGCCGCACGCCGCGCCGCCGGCGAGCCCGCAGGCGAGGTGCACGGGCGCGAGGGAGGAGCGCGCGAGCCGCCGGAGCGCGGCGCGCAGCGCGCGCGGGAGGGTCATGCGCGGCGCCTTCTTCCGCCGCGCGGCGGAAACGGCGGCCGGTGCGGCGCCCGGCGCGCCGGCGGGGTGCGGGATGCGTTCCATCAGCGCGCCTCCGATCGTGCGAACCAGGTAGCGGTGACAGCGGTGAGCAGCGCGAACGCCGCCGCGCACACCGCGATCCCGACAAGGGTGATCGCGCCGTTCGCGGCGAGCGCGCCACCGAGGACGGTGTCGGCCGCCAGGGGCTCGCCGCTGGGGAGCACGGGGATGAACGCCGTGGGCAGGACCATGCTCGCCGAGGGCGGGAAGAGCTGCGGCACCGGGATGATCGACCAGGCGAAGCCGCCGACGAGCTGCACGGCGAGCGGCGCGAAGATGCCGGCGAGCATGCCCGCGCGCACGGCGAGGAAGAGTCCCGCGGGGATCATCCAGGCGCTCGCGACGACGTTCACCCCGGCGCAGGCGAGCATCGTGAGCGTGCCGGCCACCGTGGCGCCCTGCGCGCTGAACGCGGAGCCCGCGAGGTAGATGCCGCACACGATGAGGTTGGAGAGGGCGGAGAGCGCGAGGCACCAGAGCGCCTTGGCCCACCAAGTCCTGCCGAGCGGTGCGCCCTGGCCGAGCACGCCGCGCATGCCGCACCGCGCGTCCGCCTGCGCCACGCAGCCCGTCACGAGGGCGAGCGCGACGGGCAGGAACAGGGCGTACCAGTAGTTCCATGCCGAGAACGACTGGTAGCCGTGGTAGGGCATGGCGCCCAGGAGCGGCATGGGGAGCGCCATGATGACGGCGAGCCGGAGAGGCGCCGCGTGGCGCGCCTTGAGCGCCTCGGCGCGAAAGGCCTGGCCGAGGGTGCCGCGCCGCTGCGGCCCCGCCACGTCGTCTTGCTGCCGCGGAATCGGGACGTCGCCCCCACGCTGCAGCTTCGTCGTGCCACCTGCCAGCCGCTCCCCGTCCCGCCGGGGAGCCGTCGCGAGTCCGCTCATGCGGCCCACCTCCTCGCCGCGCCCCCGCGGGCCGCGCGGCACACGTCCATGAAGAGCGTCTCAAGGTCCTGGTCGGGATGGAGCTCGTCCTCGTAGGCGAGGCGCCCGGCGCAGATGATGCCGACGCGGTCGACCGTCTGCTCGATCTCGGAGAGGATGTGCGAGCTCACGAGCACGGTGATGCCCTGCGCGGGGAGGCTCCGGATGAGATCGCGCAGCTCCTCGATGCCGATGGGGTCGAGCCCGTTGGTCGGCTCGTCCAGGATGAGCAGGCGCGGGCGCGCCAGCAGCGCGAGCGCGATGCCGAGGCGCTGCTTCATGCCCATCGAGAACCGCCCGGCGCGCTTGCGACCGGTGCCGGCGAGGTCCACGAGGCGGAGCACCTCGTCGATCCGGCTCTCGGGGAGCCCCAGCAGGGTGGTGCGCACGCGCAGGTTCTCACGCGCGGTGAGGTTGGGGTAGAGCGGCGCCTCCTCGATGAGCGATCCCGTGGCGTAGAGGTCCTCGCGCCGCCACGGGCGCCCGTCGAAGAGGACCTCGCCCGCGGTCGGGCGGAGCATCCCGCAGATCATCTTCAGGGTGGTCGATTTGCCGGCTCCGTTGGGACCGAGCAGGCCGTAGACGGCCCCGCGCTCCACGTGCAGGTCCACATCGGCCACGGCGGCGCAGGCGCCCTCGCCCCGGCCGAACCGCTTGGTGAGCCCGCGGGTCTCGAGCATGCAGTCCATGTGCCTCATCCTTTCTCAAGCGTGTCTCGATCGACGCTTATCAAGGATGAGGGGCGTTTCTAACGAAGCCTTAACGGGTGGATGAGTTTTTCAGGCTTCATGCCTCGGCGAGCGCGCGCAGGGTGTCGGCGGTCTCGGGGGAGGAGAGGTGGAGCGTGAGACCGATGGGCGTGACGGTGAGCGAGATCACATCGCTGCTTTGGTAGGTCGTGACGCCGAGCACCTGGAGTTCGCCGGCGGGTTCGGTCTGGCCGGTCTTGATGGTCTCGGGCTGCCAGACCTCGAAGAGGTACTCCTCGGCGGCGTCCGGCTCGGGCGCCACGTCGTTGACACCGGAGAGGGCTGCGAACGCGTCCTCGATGCGCGCCTGATCGGTCAGCTCGCCGGTCACCGCGCCCGTCTCCGCGTCGCGGATGACGAGGCGGCTGAGCTTGCCCCACTCGACGCTCGAGAGCGCGTCGGCGAGATCGGTCGCCTGCTCGGCGAGGTCGGTCGCGGCGTCGGCGACGTCCTGCGCGTCGAGCACGCTGAAGCAGCCGGCGAGCGGCAGGGCGGATGCGGCGAGGGTGAGCGCGAGGGCGCAGGTGGCGACGGCGCGGCGCATGTCATCTTCCTTCCCACGGGGTTGCACCCATTATAGGGGAGCTCCCCTGCAAACGGCGCGCGGCCATTCCGGTGAGCGAGAACGGGCGCTCCGTCCTCACCTTCGACAAGAGGCTCCAGAGCCTGCTCGGCAGGATGGCGCCCGATCAGCCGAGCGACGCGGCGACGATGTAGACCACGTACAGCAGCACGAAGACGAGGCCGTTGCGGCGGCTCATGACATGGCGCGGTCCGATGAAGGCGAACAGCGCCAGCGCGGCGGTGCCGAGGGCGATGAGCGCCAGATCCAGGTTGTAGGAGGCGGCGTAGGGCACGTTCGCCACGAGCGCGGGCAGGCCCATGACCAGCAGCAGGTTGGTGACGTTCGATCCCACCACGTTGCCGACGGCCAGATCGGTGTTGCCGCGCAGCGCCGCCACGGCGCTCGTGATGAGCTCGGGCAGGCAGGTGCCCAGCGCCACCACCGTGATGCCGATCACGCGCTCCGAGATGCCCAGCGCCCCCGCGAGCACGACGGCGTTGTCGATCACCAGCTCGGCGCCCACCTTGAGCAGCGCGATGCCCACCGCGATGAGGACGGCGGCGGCGAGTGGATGGCTGCGGGCGCTCTCGATGGCGGAGCGGATCGCGGCGATGGAGGCGCGCTCCAGAGCGTTGCTCTCGGCATCCGCCTCGGCCACGGCCTCCTCGATGGCCGCCTGCTCGTCCTCGCCGGTCCCGGCCGCGCCCTCGCGCATGCCCACCACCACGGTGCGCGCCATGAAGGCGACGAAGGCGGCGAGCAGGATCGCGCCGTCCAAGAACGAGAGCCCGCCATCGAGGTTCGCCAGGATGGCGACGAGGGCGATGGCGCCGATGCTCGCGGGGATCTCGAAACGCTGCGTCTGCCGCGAGAGCCCGAGCGGCGTGATCAGGGCGGAGAGACCTAAGATGAGCAAGAGGTTCGCCAAGCAGCTGCCCACCACGTTGCCCACGGCCATATCGGTGTAGCCGCCCAGCGCCGAGCTCACGCTCACCACGATCTCGGGCGCGGCGGTGCCCACGGCGACGAGCGTGAGGCCGATCACGCGATCGCTCATGCCGAGCCGCCGCGCGATCCCGCACGATCCGTCCACCAGCAGGTTGGCTCCCGCGATGAGCAAGGCGAATCCGATCACGATGAAGACGAGTTCCAGGGCCATCGCCCCTCCTGTCGCTTCCGGGCCCGGTTCAAAAAGAGCGGCGCTCGCAAAGGGCGCCGCCGCGAACCATGCGTTGTCTGTTCCCCTACAGCCTACCCGCCGCGCGACGTCCGCATCAGCAATCTGGTACCGGATGCGTAGCAAATCCACAAGGCGTCAACGGGCTCGCGGGCTGAGCGGCGCGGGGACGCATTCCGCGAGGATGCGGGCGAGTATGGCGCATTCCTGCGCGCAGCCGCCCTCGACCCATCGCCTCAGCACGTTCGTGAACCCCGCTTGGAAGCTCACGAGGATGCAGAGCACCTCCTCCTCGTCGGTGATGCCGTAGCGCCGGCAGGCGGGTCGCACCACCTGTTCCATCAGCGGTGCGTAGCCGCGCTTGAGCGGAAAGCTTGTCCGCAAGGGCAGCGCGACGCGGTAGAACGCCTGGTACGAGCGCACGTGCTCCAGAAACGGGACGAAGGAGGCGGGGGAGAGCGGGACGACCTCGCCGGCGCGCGGATAGCCCTCCATGATCTTGCGGTGCAGGCGGGCCTCCATCTTGTCCACCATGTCGGGCACGTCGAGGAAGTGGGCGTAAAACGTCGAACGGTTCACCTGCGCCCGCTCGCAGACGGCGCGCACCGTGATGCGTTCCGGCGCCGCGTCTTCCATGAGCTCCAGCGCCGCGTCCATGAGGCGCTGCTCGGTTTCTTGGAACCGGGCGTTGTTCTTCCTGTTCGCCATGCTTCCTTCTGCCTCCGAGCTTCTTTTCGATTATTCCAACACAAATCGGGTTATTGATGATTGTACCCGCAGGGCGCGCGCGAGACCATAGGGGTGCGGGCAGGCGAGAGAAAGGAGCCGTCATGAGGTCAGCGGTATATCTCGGTAAGGAGCAGGTCGCGGTGCGCACGGTCGAGGACCCGGTTTGCGGGCCCGACGACGTGGTGGTAGAGAACGTCTACGCGAGCATCTGCGGCACGGACGTCGCCGTGTTCACGCATGGTCCCAACACGGGGCACAAGGTCACCGTGGGCGGGGAGTTCGGGCATGAGGCCGTCTCGCGCGTGATCGAGGTGGGCGCGAACGTGGAGGGCTTCGCGGTGGGCGACCGCGTGTACCCCTATCCGCTCTACGCGCGCGGCGATACCTCGCGCGCCGGCACCATGGGGGCGTTCTCCGAGCGGATGGTCGTCCCGCATCCCGTGGAGGGCCGCGAGCTGTACCGCGTGCCCGATGCGATCGATGACCGCACCGCCTGCCTCATCGAGCCCTTCACGGTGGGCGGGCATGCCGCGATGCAGGCGCATCCCGCCTCCGGCGAGCACGCTATCGTGTACGGCTGCGGCACCATCGGCATCGCGGCGGCGATTCGGCTCATGTGGGCGGGTGTCGAGCAGGTGCTCATGTGCGACTTCTCCGATTTCCGTCTGGCGCGCGCCCGTGAACTGGGCTTCGCGACCTGCAACAATGCGCGCGAGGACCCCTATCGCGCGGCCCAAGAGCTCTTTGGGAGCGCGTACGGCCTGAACGGCGCCACTGCGGATGCGGATATCATCATCGACGCGGCGGGGGCTCCGCAGATCATGGAGGAGTTCATGGCGCGGGCCAAGGTGGACGCCCGCATGGTCTCCGTCGCGGTGAGCAAGGGCGAGCGCGCGCTCGATATGCTCGCGCTGGTGTACGCTTCCAAGACCATCGCCGGATCAGGCGGTTACCGTCCTGACGATGTGCGCGCCGTGATGGATATCATGGCGTCGGGACGCTGGGACATCGCTTCCATCATCACGCAGGAGTTCACGCTCGACGATATCGAGGAGGCGCTGCGCTGCGCAGCCGATACCGAGCGCGCCCTCAACGTGATCATCGACATGAAGCGCTAGCGCGATGCGGGACCCGGCTCCGCATCGCACCCGTCGCAATCCAGTGCGCGAATAGCCCCTCGTTCCAACGCAATTGCAAACTTTTGACTCCGCGGTGATTCCCTAAGGGTTGACATCCGGTATCTTTCGCCTTGTTGCACGAGAAAAAGTAAGGCGCTGCGACCGGTGCGGCCGCAGCGCCTGATGCGTTTGCGCGTGCTCAGGAGCCTGGCTCCAGATCCCGCGCGGTTAGTCTTCCTGGACGAGCCAGAAGAAGTCCCAGCTGGGCAGCTCGACGGTCTCGATATCGGTCGTCTTGCCGGTGACGAGGTCGGTGTAGGAGCCCACCTCGGGCATCCAGATGGTCTTGGCGTCGTCGCTGAAGTTGAAGACGGCGTGCAGCGTCCGCCCCTCCGCGCGGCGCACGATCCACAGGATCGACTCGTCGCTGTAGTCCTTGGTGCAGACCTCGGCGTCTGCCGAGAAGAGCGGGTCGGCGCGGCGGATGCCCTCGAGCTCGTCGAGCGCGCTGAAGATGCGCTGCTGCACGGTGCCCTTCTTCTTGATGTTCCGGGTGAGGTCCCAGTTGAAGGCGCCGCGGTGGATGTAGCGCGAGTCCTCGACCTTCTCGGGATCGTCCTTGTAGGTGTAGTCGTTCACCTGGCCCACTTCGTCGCCGCTGTAGATGATGGGCAGGCCGGACTGGGCGAGCAGGTAGGCGTGCAGCATCACGTCCTTGCGGATGGCTACCCCCATCTTCTGCTCATCGCCCTCGAAGCCGGCGGCCTCGATGCCGCACATGGAGGCGGTGGTGGCGCAGAAGCGCGCGTCGCCCGTCACGGGATCGGCGTTGTAGAGCTCGCCGCGGCTCGTGCTGCCCTCGATGAAGCCCTGGAAGTAGTCGTTGAGGTACTTCTTGTGCGGCACCTCCTGCATGCCCCAGCCGGCCAGCGTGTCATAGTCCAGGCCCCAGCCGATGTCGTCGTGGCAGCGCAGGTAGTTGAGGAAGGTGTACTCGTGCGGCAGACCGTACACGGCGTCGAGCTGCTGGCGGAGCAGCCGCACGTCGCGGCAGGCCACGGTGTGCCAGGTGGTTGCCATGGTGGTGACGTTGTAGAGCATGTGGCACTCGGGCTTCTCGACCGTGCCGAAGTAGGGCACCACTTCCACCGGCGCCATGACCACCTCGCCCAGAAGCACGATGCCCGGGCACACGATCTCACCGATCATGCGCATCATGCGCACGATGGTGTGCACCTGCGGGAGATTGCGGCAGTTGGTGCCGAGCTGCTTCCAGATATAGGGCACCGCGTCGATGCGGATGATGTCCATGCCCTGGTTGGCCAGGAACAGGAAGTTGTACATCATCTCGTTGAAGACGCGCGGGTTGCGGTAGTTGAGGTCCCACTGGTAGGGATAGAACTGCGTCATGACGCTCTGGCCGAGCTCGGGCAGGTAGGTGAAGTGTCCCGGCGCCGTGGTGGGGAACACCTGCGGCACGTCGCGCGTGTACTGCTCGATCACCGCGGGGTTCGACTCGAAGAAGTAGCGGCTCATGTACTCGCCCTCGCCGGCCCGTGCCCGCCGCGCCCACTCGTGCTCCTCCGAGGTGTGGTTCATGACGAAGTCCATGCACAGGCTGATGCTGCGCTCGTGGCACTTCTCGGCCAGGTGCGCCAGGTCCTCCATCGTGCCCAGCTCGGGCTTGACGCGGCGGAAGTCCTTCACGGCGTAGCCGCCGTCGGAGCGGCTCTTGTCGGCCGGGGTGTCGAGGAACGGCATGAGGTGCAGGTAGTTGACGTTGCACTGCTCGAGGTAGCCGAGCTTGTCCTCGACGCCCTTGATGGTGCCTGCGAAGTTGTCGATGTACATCTGCATGCCGAGCATGTCCTGGTTGCGGTACCAGGCGCCGACGGCCTCGCGCTCGGCGTCGAGCGCCTTGAGCTTGGCGTCGCGCGCGTCGAAGAACGCCTTCATCTGGTCGACGAGCTCGGCGTACATGTCGCCGTTGTCGTAGAGCTCCATGTAGAGCCAGCGCAGCTCGTCCTGATGGCGCGCAAGGCGCTGCTGGAAGAGGGCGTCGTCGGTCGCGGCGGCCTTCTCGGCTGCCGTCTGCTTCGCGGTCTTCCTCGCCGTCGGCTTCCTGGTCGCGGGCGCGGCCTTGGTGGAGGCCGTCTTCCGCGCGGGCGCCTTCTTCGCGGGCGCCGCCTCGGGCTCCTTCACGGGCTCCGACGCCTTGGCCGTGGTCGTCGCCCGCGCCTTCGCGGCGCGCGCGGCCGGGGTCTTGGCGGATGCGGCGGGCGCCGTCTTCTGCGCGGTCGCTGGTTTCGCGGGTGCCGCATCCGGCTCCGCGCCGGGCGCCGGTGTCTTCGCTTCGGCGGCTCCGGTGCCGGTGGCGACGGGGGTTGCAGCCGACCCGGTCGCCTTCTTGCTCGCGGATGCCCTCACAGCGGGAGCCGCCTGCGTTTTCTTCCGTCCGGTGGAAGAGGTTCTGGATGCCATGGGTCTCCTTCCAAGGTACCTACACAGCTATCTCCATTATATGGCCTGCGCGGTGCCCGTCGCACGTGAAGAGCCGCTTTTTATCCGCGGCTCCCGCTCGGGACGAATCGGATGAAAAGCGGCTCGGGGCGCCGGCGTGCCGCCGGCGCGGTCGGTGCGGGCTCATCTTGAGGGCATCCCGCCCTGGGGCGCTCCCGCGGCGCGTCCCCGGGCGGTGCGATGGGGCTACTTCACGGTGAGGACGGGCACGTCCACCGAGCGCAGCACGCCGAAGCTCACGCTGCCGAGCATGCCGCGCAGCGCCCCCAGCCCGCGCCTCCCCATGACGATGAGGTCGATGCCATTGTTGTCGACGTACTCGGCGATGCCCTCGACGGGGGAGGACGCGATCACCACGTTGACCACCACCTTGCACCGGGCGTCGTCGCGCGCCCCCTCGACCATCTTCTCCATGTCGGAGCGGATGCGGTGGAGCATCGCGCCCATCATGTCGTCGTAGTCGATCTCGCTGGCGGCCGAGAAGGGGTCCTCCGCCGCCGCGCTCGCGAACAGCGGGTTGGGCACGGCCGAGATGGTCACCGCGCTCATGATGTGGACCTCGGCCTCGGGGTCATCTCCCACCAGGTCGAAGGCCGTGTGCACCGCGCTCAGGGCGTGCTCCGACTCGTCGTAGGGAACCAGGACCTTCTTGTACAGCATGGTCGTCCCTTCCTTTCCGGAGACAACAGGTCGCAGCTTGTTATACCCGCGCGCCCCGTTTCGCCGGCGTCTCTCCGCGCGAAAGGCTCGCCCGGCTCGGCCGACGGTAGCGCGCGCACCCGTGCGCATCCTATACAATGCTCGTATACGCGGACGAGGAAGGGGGCGGCGGGTGGATCAGGCGGTCGCAGGGCTGCTCGCGCACGTCGATGCGGGCAAGACCACGCTTGCCGAGGCGCTCCTGTTCTGCGCGGGGGCCATCCGGCGCCAGGGGCGCGTCGACCACGGAGACGCCCATCTGGATACGAGCGCGCAGGAGCGCGAGCGCGGCATCACCATCTTCTCCCACGAGGCCGTCTTCGAGCACGGCGGCATGCGCCTCTGGCTCATCGACGCCCCGGGACACGTGGACTTCTCCGCCGAGGCCGAACGCACCCTGCAGGCGCTCGACTGCGCGGTCGTGGTCGTCGGCGCCAACGACGGCGTGCAGAGCCACACCGAGACGATGTGGGAGCTGCTCGAGCGCTACGGCGTGCCCGTCCTCGTCTTCGCCAACAAGATGGATCTCGCCGGCGCCGACGCCCGGGCGCTCCTTGCCGAGCTGCGCGGGCGGCTCTCCGGCTCCTGCATGGACGGCGCCGCGCTCCTCGCCGGCGCGGCCGCGGCGCTGGAGGACGCCGCCGCGACCGACGAGGCGGCGCTCGACGAGTACCTCGCCTCGGGCTCCCTCGTCCCGGAGACGCTCCGCCGCCTCGTGGCAGAGCGCAAGGTCGCGCCGGTGTTCTTCGGCTCGGCCCTCAAGCTCGACGGCGTGGAGGCGTTCCTCGACGCGCTCTGCCTGCTCGCGCCGCGCAAGACCTGGCCCGATGCGTTCGCGGTGCGCGTGTACAAGGTGAGCCGTGGCGCGCGAGGGGAGCGCCTGGCCTGGCTCAAGGTGACCGGCGGGGTGCTCC
The DNA here is from genome assembly GCA_963931435.1 of uncultured Coriobacteriaceae bacterium. Taxonomy (GTDB): domain Bacteria; phylum Actinomycetota; class Coriobacteriia; order Coriobacteriales; family Coriobacteriaceae; genus Coprousia. The sequence goes on along the minus strand of OZ007012.1, from coordinate 1,476,466 downwards.
GCGCAAAGAGCGTGCTCGCGGGCGTGCGCGACGGACGGCCCTGGGAGGAGAAGGTCGATCAGGTGCGGCTCTACGACGCGGACGTGTACCGCACGGTGACGGAGGTCGCCGCCGGCGGCATCTGCGCGGTCACGGGCCTTTCGCACGTGGTGCCCGGCAGCGCACTCGGCGCCGAGCCCCGGGGCCCGCAGCCCGCGCTCGAGCCGGTGCTCTCCTACCAGGTGCTGCCGCAGGGCTGCGACATGGCCGCGGTGGCACGCGCCGTGCGCGAGCTCGCCGACGAGGACCCGCTGCTGGGCGCCTCCTGGGAGGAGGAGCTCCAAGAGCTGCGCGTGCACCTCATGGGCGCGGTGCAGTGCGAGGTCATCCAGCGCCTGCTCGCCGAGCGCTACGGGCTCTCCGTGGCGTTCGGGCCGGGCGGCATCCTCTACCGCGAGACCATCACGGCGCCCGTCGAGGGCGTGGGGCACTTCGAGCCGCTGCGCCACTACGCCGAGGTGCACGTGGGCCTCGAGCCCGCGCCGCGCGGCTCGGGCGTCACGGCGGGCACGCGCTGCTCCGAGGACGATCTGGACCGCAACTGGCAGCGGCTCGTCCTCACGCACGTGCTGGAGCGCCGCCATCGCGGCGTGCTCATCGGCGCGCCCCTGGACGACGTGCGCATCTCGCTCCTCGCCGGGCGGGCGCACGCCAAGCACACCGAGGGCGGCGACTTCCGGCAGGCGACCTACCGCGCCATCCGCCAGGGCCTCATGCGGGCGCGCGCGGCCGGGGCCTGCCTTCTGCTGGAGCCCTGGTACCGGTTCTCCCTCCAGGTGCCCGCCGAGCGGGTGGGCCGGGCGCTGGCCGATCTGCAGCGCATGGGGGCGGAGTTCGACACGCCGGCCATCGCCGCCGACCGCGCGCGCATCGAGGGCGCCGCGCCCGTGTCCGAGATGCGCTCCTACCCGCTCGAGGTGAGCGGGTACACGCAGGGGCGCGGGCGCATCGCGCTGGCGTTCGGGGGCTACCGCCCCTGCCACGACGCGGAGGAGGTCGTCGCGCGCGCCGCCTACCGTCCCGAGGCGGACCTGCCCCACACGCCCGACTCGGTGTTCTGCGCGCACGGGGCGGGATATCCCGTGCCCTGGGACGAGGTTCCGGAGCGCGCGCACGTCGCGGTCGACCCCGCCCGGATGCGCCCGTGGCGCCCGGCCGACGCGGCGTTCTTCTCCACCTCGGCGTGAGGGCCGCGCCCCTTGCAAAACTGTCACCTGCCCGGCGGTTTTGCGGGTTCCGTGCGGGCGCGGGGTGCGCCATACTTAAGAGGTGATGCGGCGGGCCCGGAGGGGAGGCGCGCATGAGGTCGCTCGTCCAGTTCATCAAGTGGTTGCTCGTGCCCCTCTTCGCGGCGGCGGCCATCGCCTGCGCCCTCGTCGCCTGGCACGGCTACAGCCTCTACCGCGACACCCTGGCCGTGACATCCATCGAGGAGGCGGTCGCCGAGCTCCGCGCGCGGGACGGCTACACCCCGATAGACGAGCTGCCGCAGGTGTACCTGGACGCGGTGGTGGCCATCGAGGACCATCGCTTCTACGAGCACGGTGGCGTCGACGTGATCGCCATCGGCCGCGCCGCCCTGCACGACCTCTCCACCCTGAGCCTGGAGCAGGGAGGCAGCACCATCACCCAGCAGCTCGCCAAGAACCTCTTCTTCACGCAGGAGAAGCGCTTCGAGCGCAAGGTCGCCGAGGTGTTCGTGGCCTTCGATCTCGAGGCGCGCTATTCCAAGCGCGAGATCCTGGAGCTCTACGTCAACTCCGCCTACTTCGGCGACGGCTTCACCGGCATCGGCCAGGCCTCACCCGGCTACCTGGGCTGCGCGCCCGGGGCCATGAGCGACTGCGAGAGCACGCTCATGGCGGGCATCCCCAACGCGCCGAGCATCCTCTCCATGGATCTCGAGGCCGCCTGGGAGCGCCAGCGCCTGGTGGTGCGTCAGATGGAGAAGTACGGTTTCGATCCCGGGGACGCCGCCTCCGACGGCGGCTCGGTATGCTATACTGAGACAGCGTCCTAAGAAGGGTCCCTTGCGGCCCGGGCGCATCGCCTGTTCCTGCAACAAAAAGGAGTGCAACATGAAGTTCGTCTGCCCTGTGTGCGGTTACGTCGAGGAGTACGACGGCGAGGAGCTGCCGGCCGATTTCAAGTGCCCGCAGTGCGGCGTCTCCGGTGACCGCTTCATCAAGCAGTCCGACACCGAGATGACCTGGGCCGCCGAGCACGTCGTGGGCGTCGGCAAGCTCCCCGAGGTCCCCGAGGACATCATCTGCGACCTGCGTGCCAACTTCGAGGGCGAGTGCTCCGAGGTCGGCATGTACCTGGCCATGAGCCGCGTCGCCTTCCGCGAGGGCTATCCCGAGATCGGCCTGTACTGGGAGAAGGCCGCTCACGAGGAGGCCGAGCACGCCGCCAAGTTCGCTGAGCTCCTCGGCGAGGTCGTGACCGACTCCACCAAGAAGAACCTCGAGATGCGCGTCGAGGCCGAGAACGGCGCCACCGCCGGCAAGACCGACCTCGCCAAGCGCGCCAAGGCTGCCGGCCTCGACGCCATCCATGACACCGTGCACGAGATGGCCCGCGACGAGGCCCGTCACGGCCGCGCCTTCAAGGGCCTGCTCGACCGTTACTTCGGCTAAGTCGCCGCACCGCACGCGCGGTCGTTATCGTAGGCGTGCTGGCTCCGGTTTTCTCGGTGCCGGTTCTTAGAAAGGCGCCCCGGTGTTTGCCGGGGCGCCTTTCTGCGTTTCATTGGTGCGTAAAAAAGGGTTGAGAGATGTTCCGGCTCCGCACGTTACTGCGCGGAGCTCACGTAGCTCTCGTCCACGGTGATGACGCAGCGCGTCGCTGGGTAATGGTCGCGCACGATCTGATCGACGCGGCGGGCGAGCGCCTCCTCGTCGAACTCGAGGTCGGCGGGGCGCACGCAGTCGAAGATCACGTTGGTGTGCGTAGGGCCGGGCACGGTGCGCAGGTCGTGGATCGAGATGCGCGGGTCGATGATCTTGACGGCCTGGTTGATCCAGTTGCGCATGTCCGCGACCTCGGGGTCGTCGGTGACGATGGGGTCGTAGTGGAGCGTCACGATCATGTGGTCCTCGGTCTTGAAGTCCTGCTCGATGTTGTCGATGAGGTCGTGGCTCTCCATCGGATCGGCCTCGGCGGCCATCTCGACGTGCGCGCTCGCGAACTGGCGGCCCGGGCCGTAGTCGTGCACCATGAGGTCGTGGGTGCCGAGCACCCCGGGATAGCTCATGATCTTGGAGCGGATGTGCTCCACGAGCTCGGGCGAGGGCGCCTGGCCCAAAAGCGGGTTCACCGTGTCGCGCACGAGCCCCGCGCCGCTCCAGAGGATGAAGGCGCCCACGGCCGCGCCCACGATGCCGTCCAGGTTGAGCCCGGTCAGATGCGCGACCACCGAAGAGACGAGCACCGCGCCCGTGGAGATCACGTCGTTGCGCGAGTCCACGGCGGTGGCGAGCAGGGTCTCCGAATCGATGTGCCGCCCGATGGTGCGGTTGAATGCCGCCATCCATAGTTTCACGGCGATGGAGAGGGCGAGCACGATGACGAGGGCGGCCGAGAACTCGACCGGGGTGGGGGAGATGATCTTCTCGACCGAGGTCTTGACGAGCTCCAGTCCGATGGCGAGCACCACCACCGCCACGACCAGACCCGAGAGGTACTCGAAGCGCCCGTGACCGTAGGGGTGGCCGGGGTCAGCCGGTTTGCTGGCGAGCTTGAAGCCCAGCAGGCTGATGATGTTGGAGGACGCGTCCGAGAGGTTGTTGACGGCGTCGGCGACGATGGAGATGGAGCCCGACGCCAAGCCCACGAGGGCCTTCGCGGCGCATAGCGCGATGTTGCACGCGATGCCCACGATGCCCGCGAACTGCCCGTAGGCGCTGCGCACCGCGGCGTTTCTCGTGTCGTCGGCGTTCTTCACGAAGCGGCGGACCAGCCATTCGGTCATAGCGCTGCCTCCTTGTCGCTCTGAAGGGTGGATCCGGTTTGCAAACGCAACACTTTAGCACGTCGGCGGCCGCGGTTCACGCCGCGCTGCCCCAGCCGGGCGGCGTTTCTTAATCTTCCCTTCACCTCTTGGCGCGGGGCTTGCGCTAGGCTGGTGCGCGTGCTGGACGATGAAGGGGAGGGCCATGGCCGAGCGCATCCTCGTCGCGGACGACGAGCGCGAGATCTGCGATCTCATCAAGCTGTATCTGGAGAACGAGGGGTTCGCCGTCGAGACGTTCCGTGACGGCGCCGCGGCGCTCGTGCGCGTCGAGGACGCCGGCGCGCCCCCGATCGATCTGGCGATCCTCGACATCATGATGCCCGGTGTGGACGGGTTCGAGCTATGCCGGCGCATCCGCGAGCATCACACCTTCCCCGTCATCATGCTCACGGCCAAGGGCGAGGAAGTCGACCGCGTGCGCGGGCTCACGCTCGGCGCCGACGACTACGTCACCAAGCCCTTTCTGCCCCTCGAGCTCGTGGCGCGCGTGAAGGCGCAGCTGAGGCGGTTCAAGCGCTACGGCTCGGCGGACGACTCGCCGGACGCGCCCGAGGGCGGCCGCCATGCCGGCGATGTCATCGTCTTCGCGGGGCTGGTTATGGACGTGCCCGCGCACGCCTGCACGCTCAACGAGCGCCCGCTCGCGCTCACGCCCACCGAGTTTTCCATCCTGCGCATCCTGCTCGAGGCGAACGGCACGGTGGTCTCGGCGCGCGAGCTGTACCAGCGCATCTTCGGGGAGGAGTACTACGCGCGGGGCTCGGGCTCCATCACGGTGCACATTCGCCATCTGCGCGAGAAGATGGGCGACTCGTTCGAGGACCCCACCTATATTAAGACCGTCTGGGGGTGCGGATACAAGATTGAGCGATAGGAATCTGGGTTGGTGGCGGACGCTGCGCGAGCGGATCGGCGTGGCGCCCGCCGCGGTTCTGGCGGGAGCCGCGGCCATCCTGATTGGGGTGGGCGCGTTCAACACGGTGTTCGGCTTCGTGGACGAGGCGTGGAACGGCTCGTTCATCGACTGGGTGACCCCGCAGTTCCTGAACATCAACAACCTCGACGAGATGGGGCTGTGGCCCGAGCTCGTGCTGGATGTCTCCGGTATCAAGTTCTTCTTCCTGGAGCTGGGCATCTGCATCATCATCGTGCTGGTGGTCGCCGTCATCGCCTCGGTGCTCATCGCCGCGCGCCACACGGAGCGAACGACACGGGCCGAGGCGGCGCGGCTGGTTCAGACCTATATGGCGCACGACCTCGATGCCGCCGAGGCGTTCCCGGCGGGTTGGGAGGAGCTGGCGCTCGTCGCCTCGGACGCGAAGCGCGCCTCCGAGGACCAGGCGCGGCGCCTGGCCGACGAGGCGCGCCGTCGCAGCGACCTCATCACCTATCTTGCCCACGACCTCAAGACGCCGCTCACCTCGGTGATCGGCTACCTGGCGCTGCTCGACGAGATTCCCGAGATGCCGCGCGAGCAGCGCTGCCGCTACGTGGGCATCACGCTCGACAAGGCTAGGCGCCTGGAGCGGCTCATCAACGAGTTCTTCGACATCACGCGCTACAGTCTCTCGCATATCGAGCTCGAGGTGGAGCGGGTCGACCTGGGGTTCATGCTGGTCCAGATGGTCGACGAGTTCTACCCGCAGCTCGCGGCGCATGGAAACGAGGTCGAGCTCACCGTGCGCGGACAGCGGGTGGAGCCGGGCGGCGAGGCGCCCGAGCTCGCGATCGAGGCCGATCCGGGGCGGCTCGCGCGGGTGTTCAACAACGTGCTCAAGAACGCGATCGCCTACAGCCGCGAGGGCACGCCGATCGAGGTCGCGGCAGAGGTGGTGGAGCCGGGCGCCTCGGCGACGCCGCGGGTGGCGCCGGGTTCATCGGCTGCTGCCGTGGCGGACCCCTCCGCCAAGGGGGCGCCGGCATCAGCGCCCGGCGCGCCCGCGTGCCGCATCGTGCGCGTGACCGTCGCGGACACGGGCGCGACTATCCCGCCCCACCGGCTGGAGGCCATCTTCGACAAGTTCTTCCGTCTGGACGAGACGCGCGCGACCGCTACCGGCGGCGCCGGTCTGGGACTCGCCATCGCCCGCGAGATCGTGGAGCTGCATGGCGGCACCATCTCGGCGCAGAGCGCCTCGGGCCGCACCGTCTTCACCATCGACCTTCCCGCCTGAGCGCTCATGGGCACCCCCCTTGGGCGCCCTCTTAGGCGAATCTTAACCGCGCGCTCCTCGTTTCGTTAAGGTGCCCTCCTGCAGACTGGCCTTGCGACCAGCGAGAGACGAGGAGGAGCCATGGGAAAGACGAGGATCGCCCCGGAGCGGTACCGCGCGGCCCGCGCGTCGCGCGCGGAGGACGGAGCATGCGAGGGGACCGGAGCGCGTGCGGTGCCGAGCACCGGCTGGGAGACGCAACCGGAGGCGGGACGGCGCATGGGCTGCGGGGGCACGGAGCGCTTCGCGATCCGCCCCGCACGGGCGGCGCGCCGCCGCGAACGGCGCCTGGCGGCCGCGTTCGTGGCGCTCGCGGTGGCGATAGCGCTCGCCGCGCTCCTGCTCGCGCCGGTCGTGGGCGTCCTCGGCTCGCTCGCGGGAGGCGCGGCGGGGGAGGCGACGGCGCCCGAGGCCTCGACGCCCATCGACCAGTGGCGCCTGGGCGAGGTGCCCGCGCTCTACCAGACCGATCCGGCTTGGGCCGGTCAGCCCTACGCGGGCGGCACCATCGGCGAGAACGGCTGCGGCCCCACCTGCCTGGCTATGGCCTACATCGCCCTCACGGGCAACCGCGACCGGGGCCCGGTGGAGATGGCGGAGCTCTCCGAGCGCCTGGGATGCACCGTCGACGGCATGACGGCGTGGTCGTTCATGGTCGACGGCGCCTCAGCGCTGGGGCTCTCGAGCGAGGAGCTCTCCGCCGACCCCGAGGCCGTCCGCGCCGCGCTCGGGGCGGGCAAGGTGGTCATCTGCAGCGTGCTCCCCGGTGACTTCACCACCACGGGCCACTTCATCGTGCTGGCGGGCCTCAACGCGGACGGCACGGTCGCGGTGCGCGACCCCAACAGCGCCGAGCGCACCGCGCGGTCCTGGGACCTCCAGCGCGTGATCGACCAGTGCGCCAACCTCTGGGCTGTCGGCGCGTAGAGGAGGGGCCGGCACGTGCGGTCGGCCGGGCGGGAGGCCGGATGACGCCTCCGGCGCGGGAGCGGCCGGGTGGGCGGCCGGATATGTTGCCGGATGGCCGTCGGCGCGGGACGCTCCCGTACGGCCGGCGCGCTCCCGGGACCCGCCGGCGCCGGACGGCTCCGCGTCCGTCCGGCGCTGTTGACGCTTGGGGCCGTTTCGTCTGCCATGGCGCCCGCCATCCCATCGCGCGTCCGTCCCGGCACGCGCACAACATCTTGGTCAAGGGCCAATCCGCGCCGTTCGCCGATAGCCCAGCGGTCGATGTTGTGGAGCCGTTTCCACGGCGCCCGCCCGCGTGCGGCATCCCCCTGCAGGTGAGGGCGCCGAGCCCGTCGGATGCGGTCTGGAGATTCAACCCAAAACTAATGTGCCGCAAATCAAGCCAATTGCTCTTACCTGCAGAAACACAAGATGTTGTGTTATGCAGAAAAAGTTTACCCGTATATGGGGCAACCGCGTGCCGTAAGATGGATACCGCGCTCGCGCTCGGCGCGGGCGAGCGACAGATTGACGACGACGCCCAGGAGATACGAGGACTTCCATGAAGATCATCAAGCGCAGCGGCACCGAGGTGGCATTCGACATCCACAAGATCGAGAACGCGATCCGCGCCGCCAACGGAGAGGTCGCCGAGGCCGACCGCATGACCGAGCGCCAGGTGGTTTTCGCCGCCGAGAACGTGACCGAGGCATGCGAGAACGCCGGCCACACCGTGTCGGTCGAGGAGATCCAGGACCTCGTCGAGGACGAGCTCATGAAGCTCGACAAGTTCGAGGTCGCCCGCAAGTACATCATCTACCGCTACGTGCAGGGCCTCAAGCGCACCAAGAACACCACCGACGACAAGATCCTCGCGCTCATCGAGTGCAACAACGAGGAGGTCAAGCAGGAGAACTCAAACAAGAACCCGACGGTGAACTCGGTGCAGCGCGACTACATGGCCGGCGAGGTCTCCAAGGACCTCACGCAGCGCGTGCTGCTGCCCGCCGACGTGGTGAAGGCGCACAACGAGGGCCTCATCCACTTCCATGATTCCGACTACTTCGCGCAGCACATGCACAACTGCGATCTCGTCAACCTCGAGGACATGCTGCAGAACGGCACCGTCATCTCCGGCACGCTCATCGAGCGCCCGCACAGCTTCTCCACCGCCTGCAACATCGCCACGCAGATCATCGCGCAGGTGGCCAGCTGCCAGTACGGCGGGCAGTCCATCTCGCTCACCCATCTGGCGCCTTTCGTGGAGGTCAGCCGCCAGAAGATCCGCCGCCAGGTGGAGGCCGAGCTCGACGAGCTCGGGGTGGCCGCTCCCGAGGAGAAGATCGCCAGCGTGGTGGAGGACCGCCTGCGCGACGAGATCCGCCGCGGCGTGCAGACCATCCAGTACCAGGTCGTGACGCTCATGACCACCAACGGCCAGGCGCCGTTCGTGACCGTGTTCATGTATCTGGGCGAGGCTCGCTCCGAGGCTGAGAAGCGCGACCTGGCGATGATCATCGAGGAGACGCTGCGCCAGCGCTACGAGGGCGTCAAGAACGAGCAGGGCGTGTGGATCACCCCCGCCTTCCCCAAGCTCATCTACGTGCTCGACGAGGACAACGTCTACGAGGACAGCCCGTACTTCTATCTCACCCAGCTCGCGGCCAAGTGCACCGCCAAGCGCATGGTGCCCGACTACATCTCGGCCAAGAAGATGCGCGAGCTCAAGCTCTCCAAGGGTGAGAAGCCGGGCGAGGGCGATGTCTACACCTGCATGGGCTGCCGCAGCTTCCTCACGCCCGACCGCTCCGGCAACGGCTACGACAACGTGGCGCGCGCCAAGAACTACGAGCCGGGCAAGCCTAAGTACTACGGTCGCTTCAACCAAGGCGTGGTGACCATCAACCTGGTGGACGTGGCGTGCTCCTCGGGGCGCGACGAGCAGAAGTTCTGGGAGATCTTCGACGAGCGCCTGGAGCTCTGCCACAAGGCTCTGCGCTGCCGCCACGAGCGCCTCAAGGGGACGCTCTCCGATGCGGCGCCGATCCTTTGGCAGTACGGCGCGCTTGCGCGCCTCGATAAGGGCGAGACCATCGACAAGCTGCTCTACGGCGGCTACTCCACGATCAGCCTGGGCTATGCCGGCCTGTACGAGTGCGTGAAGTACATGACGGGCGCCAGCCACACCGACGAGAAGGGCACCCCCTTCGCGCTGGCCGTCATGCAGCACATGAACGACAAGTGCGCCGAGTGGAAGGCCGCCGAGGACATCGACTACTCGCTCTACGGCACGCCGCTGGAGTCAACCACCTACAAGTTCGCCAAGTGCCTGCAGCGCCGGTTCGGCATCATCCCGGGCGTGACGGACAAGGGCTACATCACCAACAGTTACCATGTCCACGTGTCCGAGAAGATCGACGCCTTCGACAAGCTCAAGTTCGAGAGCGAGTTCCAGGCGCTCAGCCCCGGTGGCGCCATCTCCTACGTGGAGGTGCCCAACATGCAGGACAACCTCAAGGCCGTCATCCGCGTCATGCAGTACATCTACGAGAACATCATGTACGCCGAGCTCAACACCAAGAGCGACTACTGCCAGGTGTGCGGCTACGACGGTGAGATCCGCATCGTGGAGGACGACGGCAAGCTCGTGTGGGAGTGCCCCAACTGCGGCAACCGCGACCAGGAGAAGATGAACGTGGCGCGCCGCACCTGCGGCTACATCGGAACGCAGTTCTGGAACCAAGGCCGCACCGAGGAGATCCGCGACCGCGTGCTGCATCTGTAACGGCAGCGGGAACCGAGGCGTCCGGCGCACTTTTTCCTCTGGGGAAAGTGCGCCGTTTCATAGGGAGGGCCGGGGCGTGAACTACGCAGAGATCAAGTATTCCGACATCGCGAACGGGGAGGGCGTGCGGACCTCGCTCTTTGTGAGCGGCTGCAGGCGCGGCTGCCCGGGGTGCTTCAACTCCGGGGCCTGGAGCTTTGCCGCGGGCGAGCCGTTCACGCGCGAGGTCGAGGACAAGATCATCGCGAGCCTCGACCATCCCTTCAGCGACGGCCTCACCGTGCTCGGCGGCGAGCCCATGGAGCCCGAGAACCAGCACGGTCTGGTGGGCTTTCTCGAGCGCGTGCGCGAGCGGTTCCCGCGCGGCGCGGGCGCTCATGGGGGCCCCGCCAAGACCATCTGGTGCTTTACGGGCGACACGCTCGACGAGCTCATGCCCGGGGCGCGCCACCACACCGAGGTGACGGACCGCTTGCTCGACACCATCGACATCCTTGTCGACGGCCCCTGGGTGCAGGAGCTCTACGACATCAGCCTGCGCTTCCACGGATCGTCCAACCAGCGGATCATCGATCTCAACGCCACGCGCGCCGCGGCGGCCGAGCGGGGCTGCCCGCTCGCCGAGGCCGTGGTGCCTTGGCGCGATGAGGAGGTCTACTCCACGCACACCATGTAGCCGACAAGACAGGAGAGGTCCGACGCGCGGGCGCGCCGAGCCGGGGTATCGTCGCGAAGAGGGGGATGCACGATGGCGGATACGACGGGGACGGATGCCGGACGGGACGCGGGGGCGCACAAGGCGGGCCTCACGGGCATGCTGAGGGTGGACGCGATCTGGCAGCATCCCGTGTATCGGACGGCATGCACCTGGCTCGAGCGGCTTGAGCGCGACCGGGCGTTCTGCCGGCACGGCCTGCGCCACCTCATGGATACCGCGCGGATCATGTGGATCCTGAACCTTGAGGAGGGACTGGGGCTCGATCGCGAGGTCGTCTACGGCACGGCCCTTCTGCACGATATCGGCAAGCCCGTTCAGTACACGCGGGGCGTGCCGCATGAGGAGGCCGGCGCGCGGCTCGCGGCCGGGATCCTGGCGGACCTCTCGGGCGATGTCGCCTTCATGGCGGACGAGCGGCGCCAGATGGTCGCCGCCATCCGGGGCCACAGGCGCCTGCGTCCGGATGCCGAGCCGCTGGAGCGGCTGCTCTTCCGGGCGGACAAGGCCTCGCGTCCCTGCTTCGCCTGTTCTGAGCTGGTCCGCCGGGCTTGTAGCTGGCCTGATGCGAAGAAGAATCTCAGCGTGCGCGTGTAGTCTCCATCGCTCGGGCAGGTTAAATGTGCCCGATGCGCGGCAAAGCGGGGAGACACGTCTTCTGCTTCATAAAACCCCAGATCATAGCGAAGCGGCTAAGCGGTGAGGCGTGCTTGGCGGCTTTTGGACACATTTAGTCGACGTGAGCGGTAAACGGGTGCCAGGCGTGGTGGTTTCGGGTATAGAGAGAACCGTTCAACTCGATAGCGCGGCCCGCTCGACACAAGGGCCGGCCGCAGGGGAGGGATCATCATGGCTCAACCGAACATGGGAAAGCATCTTCCGGAAGACACCTCGGCGGGTGAGGAGACGCGTCTCGCGCACGCGCCGTCCTCGGGCCTGCCGGCGACGCGCCGCGAGCTCGCCGTGCGCGATCCGCAGGCGCTCGAGCATGCGGACAAGATCATCATCTCGGGGCTCGAGGTCTTCGCCAACCATGGGGTCTACCCGGCGGAGAACGAGCTGGAGCAGAAGTTCGTGGTCTCGGCGACGCTCTTCGCGAACCTGCGCGCCGCGGGCGAGGGCGACGACCTCGCGGCCTCGATCGACTACGGCGAGGTCGCCCATACCATCGACGGGTTCCTCAGGACGCACACCTTCAAGCTCATCGAGGCGGCCGCCGAGGCCTGCGCGCAGCGCCTGCTCGAGGACTATCCGGCGCTCATCGCCGTGCGCCTCAAGATCGAGAAGCCATGGGCGCCGATCGGCCTGCCCCTCTCGAGCGTGGCGGTCGAGATCGAGCGCATGCGGTAGGATACGGGCCCGCAAGACCAACCGATTCCGTTCCGTGCCGCGCGCCGCGTGGATCACGCCCGTGGACGCGCGACGCAGGTCTGCGCGCGGCTCAGCCGCCCTGAGGATCCTGCGTGGCGGCGGATCCCCTGCGGGCGACCTCGCGTGCGGGCTGCTTGAGGAGGCGGGCGAGTCCGCGGTTCTCGGGACAGAACCGGTCGAGGAGCGCGTGGAAGCGGGCGTCGTGGCTCGGCTCCATGAGGTGCACGAGCTCGTGGGCGACGACCATCTCCAGGCATTCCGGCGGATAGGCGGCGAGCGCGGTGCTGATGCGTATCGCGCGCTTGGCCGGGGTGCAGGAGCCCCAGCGGCTCGTCATGCGGCGCACCTGCCAGCTCGCGGCGCGGACGCCCACGCGAGTCTCGACGCGCTCAGCGACGTCCGGTAGCGCGCGGGCGACCTCGCGCCGGTAGAGTTCCTGTACGAGGCGCTCGACCTCGGCTGCGTCGAGCCCACCGGGCGTCCCGCGCGTCGTGCGGAGCTCGCCGAAGGTGCGAGTGCGCGGGCGGAGGAGGAGCCCGGCGCGCCCGAGGGCTTCCCGCGTGGGGACGAGCGCGCCCCACAGAGGGATGGTCGTCGGTGCGGCCGCGTCGTCCGCTCGCGTTCCGGCGGCCCGCTCCACCTCGGCACGTTCCCGCATGCGTTCCACGTGCGCCGCGATCCAGCCGGCGCGGCGGTCGAGGAACGCCTGCGCCGCGGCGACCGGGGTGCCGAGCGGGACGCTCAGGCTCACCGAGCCGTCCCGGTGGACACGGAGGTTCAGGTTCTTCACGCGCTTGCGGGTGACGGCGATCTCGATGGGCGCTCGGCCGCCGGTGCCGGGAACGACGAGGGTGAAGGAGCCGCCCGCATCCGATACACGGCGCGCGGAGAGCGCGTGCTTGGCGAGCGCGTGCCCGGTGTGCGCGGACGCGTCGGCATTCGGTTCGTTGGCGGAAAGCGTCCCATCGAGCCGTTCGTTGCGGCATGCCGGCGCCGCTGGGCCCGGTGCTGCCGGATCCTGTGCCGCTTTGCCCGGGGCCCAACGCGCAGGCGCCATAGCTGCAGCGCCCTCACATCCCATAGTCGACCTCCCGATCTTCCGCATCGCCCGCGTCCCGCATGTGGCGCCTCGCCGACGCTGACCGCTTGTGCCGGCACCCGCGCGATTCGCCCCTCTCGTCCGAGCCGGCATCGCCCGCGCCGCCCGCAATTGTAAGGGATTGCCTGCCGTGCGCCTGACAGGGTGTTTACTCAGGTATAGTAGGCGATGCCAGATGGGGCTGATGCCGGGGGTCGATCGAACCCGTCCTCTCGCCCCGAGAGAGGGGAGTCCCCATGTCCAACCAAGGTAAGAAGGTCCGCGCGCACTACCGCGGCACGCTCGATGACGGCACGCAGTTCGACAGCTCCTACGACCGCGGCGAGCCCATCGAGTTCACCTGCGGCGCGCACCAGATGATCGCCGGGTTCGACGCGGCCGTCATGGACATGGCGGTGGGCGAGAAGAAGACCGTGCACATCCCCGCCGCCGAGGCCTACGGCCCGCGTCGCGACGACCTTGTTCTCACGTTCCCGGCCACGCAGGTGCCCAACATCGAGCAGATCTCCGTGGGCGACCGCCTGCTGCTGTCCGGCCCGGGCGGGCAGCCCGTCCCGGTGACGGTCATCGAGGTGCGCGACGACGCGATCATCCTCGATGCCAACCACGAGATGGCCGGCAAGGATCTCAACTTCGATATCGAGCTCGTCGAGATCGTCGACGAGTAGGCGCGGGCCAGGTCAACGGGGCGCCTCGTCCGGCTGCGTGCGCGGGACCGGGCAGGCGCCCTCTTTCGCGCGGCAGGCGGGGCAGACGCCCTCGAACAGCGTGTAATGCGAGTCGATCCGATAGGCGCACTGCGCGCCCGCCGCGCGGTCGAGGTCCTCGCGGTAGGGCAGCTCGATATCGGCGACGGCGCCACATGAGGTGCAGATGGCGTGCGCGTGCTCGTCGCAGCGCGCGTCGAACCGGTTGCCGCCCGGCGCCTTGATGACGCGGATCAGGCCCTCCTCGGAGAGCAGCTTGAGGTTGCGGTACACCGTGCCGCGCCCCACGTGCGCATCATGGCTGCGCACGGCGTTCACCACGGCGTCGGCGGTGGGGTGGTTGCCAAGGGATTTGACCGTGTCGAGGATCAGCTGCCGCTGGCGCGTCGTGCGGCGTTGGACGTCCATGTCTGCCCCCTTCCGAATCGCGGATCGCGGTGCCACATCACCCCAACATTTCACCAGAAGTTGCGCGTGCGCTCAACACCGCTCAACAGATGAGGATAAACCGGCCCCCTGATCCGCCTCCAGAGGGCCGGAAGAGGGTTGGACGCCGGATCTAGTACGAGACCGAGAAATCGTCCTCGTCGGCGTGCGGGGCGAGTTCGCGGACGGAGTCGAGCCACACGCGGCAGCCCATGCGCCGGTAGCGCGCGTGGATGGCGTCGAGGTGGCGGATGATGCGCCCCGGAGCCCCCTGCAGCTCCATGGACACCGAGCCGTCCGGGTTGTTCCGCACCCAGCCGGTGAGCCCCAGCTCCTGCGCCGTGCCCTGGTTGGACCAGCGGAAGCCCACGCCCTGCACCCGCCCGCGGAACCGCAGCGCCAGGCGCACGGGTGCCTGCGCGGACGCCGGGTCGGCGAGCGCGCGCTGCAGCCTGCCGATCAGCTCCAGCTCCAGGGGGCTGCGGCCCTCGCTCATGTCGGCGCCGTCCGCATCGGGTGTCGTCTCGGCGTCCGCTCCATCCGCTCCCAGCAGCGCGCGCAGGCGGTCGAGGTATCCCATGTCCTCCTCCTATTCAGCCCGGTCGGCGGGAAAGACGATGCCGCACTGCCGCCGCGCCTCATCGGTGACGGCGAGCGAGGCGAGCGTGATGGCGCGCATCGCGCCGACGGTGCCCAGGGGGCCTGCCGGCGCCGCCGACGGCTCCGCGCCGGCGCGCACCGCCTCGACGGCGGAGATGAAGTGGTCGAGCTCGTAGGCCATGGTGTTGGGCACCTGCGGCAGGTCGATCTCCTCGACCGACCCGCCCACCTCGGCGCGCACGGCCTTGGCGTCGCCGCGCAGGGCCCGCCCGCGGCGGTGCACCGTGAGGCGCGAGGGCAGCGAGAGCGCGTCGATGAGCGCCGTCGCGCGCTCGCCCTCGATTTGCGAGGGGAGGTAGTCGTCGGTGATCTTGGACCAGGCGAGCTCCACGATGCCGGAGGGGTAGCGCGCCAGCAGCGATCCGGCGCCGTCGAGGGGGCCGCCGGTGAGCGGGCGCGACGCCTCGTCGAGGAGCACGGCCTCGGCGCTGATGCCCTCGGGCGCGCCGAAGAGCGCCACCATGGTCTCCACGCAGTAGATGCCGATGTCCATGAGGCCGCCCGACGCCATGGCGCAGTCGAAGATGTTGGTGCGCCTGCCCGCGAGGATCTCGTCGTGGCGCGAGGAGTACTTGCCGAACCGGAGGCTCGCGCGCCGCACCGGGGCGATCTCGTCCACCTTCTGCTTGATGAGGGCGAACGCCGGATCGTGCAGGGTGCGCAGCGCCTCCAGGACCACGACGCCGGCCGCCTCGGCGGCGTCGAACACGGCGCGCGCCTCGCGCTCGTTCGACGCGAAAGGCTTCTCGACCAGGAGGTGCTTGCCCGCTGCGATGAGCGCGAGCGCCTGCGGCGCGTGCAGGGCGTTGGGGCTCGCGATGTAGACGGCGTCCACCGCGTCGGAGGCTGCCAGCGCGTCGAGCGAGCTGAACGAGAGGTCGCTTCCATGCGCGGCGCTGAAGGCGCGCGCCCGTTCGGCGTCGCGCGAGAGCGTGCCCGCGAACCGCGCCCGCCTCGAGGCGGCCAGCGCCTCGAGGAAGTTCTCGCAGATCATGCTGGTGCCGATGGTGGCGATGCGAAGCATGGCTCCCTGCCCTTCCCGCCGCATCGGTGGCCGGGCGGCGGATCGCTCGTTTTTCGGTCAGTCGGCGTCGCCTTCGATGAATCCGACGTCTTCTGAGAGTCTACCCGAATCGGCGGCCGAGGTCGCGAGCTGGTCGCAGCGCTCGTTGAGCGCGTGCCCCGCGTGTCCCTTGACCCAGATGAACTTCACGCGGTGGGGTTCCACGGCCGCGAGCAGGCGCTTCCACAGGTCGATGTTCTTGACGGGCTTCTTGGCGGCGGTCTTCCAGCCGCGCTTGATCCAGCCGTCGATCCAGTGCTGGTTGAACGCGTTCACCACGTACTGCGAGTCGGAGTGGACCTCCACCTCGCAGGGCCGGTTGAGGGTCTCGAGCGCCGCGATGACGGCCATGATCTCCATGCGGTTGTTGGTGGTGCGCGCGAAGCCCTCCGAGAGCTCGCGGGTGAAGGTTCTGCCCTGGGCGTTGGTGTAGCTGAGCACGGCGCCGTAGCCGCCGTTGCCGGGGTTGCCCCGGGCCGATCCGTCGGTGTAGATGGTTACGATCACGAGCGTCCTTTGCCTTGCGGGATACATCCGTGCGGCGCCGGGTCGTGCCGGCGCCCCGGCCATTATCGCCCCGTGCCCGCCCGGGCGCCCCGGCGGCGGGGCGTCGCGCAGAAAAGATGCAGAACGTGCCGCGCGGACGCATCCGTCCTTTGCAGGCGCCTTACACGTGCTTTGCGCCGCGCTTTTCCGCGCCGCGTAAGGTTTGGTGCGTCATCTGAGAAAAGGAGGTGCCGATATGGCGGAGCCGATGGGCCTCATCGTCATGGTCGTCGCGGCGGTCGCCGCCGTCGCCGCGGAGGTGCTGCGCGCCATCGAGCGCGAGGAGACGCCGGCCGAGGAGCCGGCATGCGAGGCGTCGGTGGAGACGCGCTGAGCCCCGCGTTGCCGCGCATGACCAGCAGAGCGCGTGGACGCCGGAACCACCGCGCCCCTCTCGCATCGTCGCGCCCGTCCTGCGCGTCGGGGCCCCGCGTCATGATCTGCGGTGCGGTGCTTGCCGCCATCGCCTGCTCCCCACGTGTCCGGGCGCCGCGCTAGAATAGGGCGCATCCCTCGGGGCGCCGGGTCCGGGTTCTGGCGGTTGCCGGGCGCGGATGCGTGCTCCTCGGAGGGTGGCAGGCGGCGGCAGACGGGAGCGGCATGCAGTACAGAAAGGATCCGCGTACGGGCAACGAGCTCTCGGTGCTGGGGATGGGGTGCATGCGCCTGCCGTCCAGCGTGCCCGGGAGGCCCGACGCCCGTCGCGCCGAGGCGCTTCTGGGCCACGCCATCGAGCGTGGCATAAACTACCTCGACACCGCCTACCTCTATCCCGGCAACGAGGCCTGCGTGGGCGCGGCGCTCGAGCGGCTCGGCGCGCGCGACGCGGTCTTCCTCGCGACCAAGCTGCCCCATGGCTCGTGCCGCGCTCCGGCAGATCTCGACCGGATCTTCTCCGAGCAGCTGAGGCGCCTGCGCACCGATCGCATCGACTACTACCTCATCCACAACGTGACCAGCCCCGATCAATGGGAGCGCCTGCGCGGCCTGGGCATCGAGGCCTGGATCGAGCGGCAGAGGCGCGCTGGGCGTATCGGCGCGATGGGGTTCTCCTACCATGGCAGCGCCGGCGACTTCGCGCGCGTGCTCGACGGGTTCGATTGGGATTTCTGCCAGATCCAGTACAACTACGCCGGCGAGACCTATCAGGCGGGCACGGCCGGCCTGAGGGAGGCGGCGGCGCGCGGGCTCGCCGTGATGGTGATGGAGCCGCTGCTGGGCGGCCGGCTGGCGGGCAAGCTGCCGCCGGCGGCACGGCGCGAGCTCGATCGCGCCGAGGATGACCGGTGGGGGAGCGCGGCCGCCTGGGGGCTCGCCTGGGTATGGGACCATCCCGAGGTGACCTGCGTGCTCTCCGGCATGGGCTCGGTCGCCGAGATCGACGAGAACGCGCGCGTGGCCGTCCGAGCGCTCCCCGGCGGGATGACGCAGGCGGAGCACGCGGTGATCGAGCGGGTGCGCGCGCAGTTCGAGAAGGCCAACCGCGTGCCGTGCACCGGCTGCAACTACTGCATGCCCTGCCCGTACGGCATCAACATCCCCGGGTGCTTCGCGGCGTACAACGCCTCGTTCGCGCACAGCTGGTTCACCGGCGTGGCGCAGTACTTCACCGCCTCGGCCATCCGCACCGACCACCCCAAGCTGGTGACCAACTGCGTGCGGTGCGGGGCCTGCGCTCGGAAGTGCCCGCAGCACATCGCCATCCCCGATTGTCTGGACGAGGTGCGCCGCCGCCTGACCCCCGGTCCGGTAGGCGCCGTCCTCAAACGCTACGCCGCCCGTGGCGGTAGGGAGGAGTGAGCCATGCTGTTCGTCGGCTGTCATCTGTCTTCTGCGAAGGGGTTCGCCGCCATGGGGCGCACGGCGTGCGGGATCGGGGCGACGACCTTCGCCTTCTTCACGCGCAACCCCCGCGGCGGAGCGATCAAGGCGCTCGACCTCGAGGACGCCTCGGCGCTGCGCGCGCTCCTGACCGAGGAGGGCTTCGGCGTCCTCGTCGCGCATGCGCCCTATACCTACAACCTGTGCTCGGCCAAAGAGAGCGCCCGCGCGTTCGCCCATGAGGCGATGCGCGAGGACCTCGAGCGCCTCGAGGCGCTGCCCGGGCACTGCTACAACTTCCATCCGGGCTCGCATGTGGGGCAGGGCGCCGATGCCGGCATCGAGCTCATCGCCCGCGCGCTGGCCGACATCATGGAGCCCGGGATGCGCGCCCGCGTGCTGCTGGAGACCATGGCGGGCAAGGGCACCGAGGTGGGCGGCCGCTTCGAGGAGCTCGCCGCGATCATCGCTGCGGCCGAGCGCCTGCGCCCGGATCTCGCGGGCGCCCTGGGCGTGTGTCTGGACACCTGCCACGTGCATGACGCCGGCTACGACATCGTGAACGACCTCGACGGCGTGCTGGACGAGTTCGACCGGGTGGTGGGTTTGGAGCGCCTGGCGGCGGTGCACCTCAACGACTCCAAGAACCCGCTCGGCTCGCGCAAGGACCGGCACGCCCGCCTGTGCGAGGGCTACATCGGGTCGCCCGAGCTGGGCGGGAGCCCCGAGGCGTTCGCCCGCATCGTGCGCGATCCGCGCCTGCGGGGCCTGCCCTTCATCCTCGAGACGCCCAACGAGCTCGCCGGCTACGCGCGCGAGATCGCCTGGCTGCGCGCGCTCGCCGCCGGCGGGCATCCGGATCGCCTGCCCCACGCCGGGGATGCCGCGGAGGCGTAGCGGGCGCGGCGGCGTGTCTAGAGGGCGGAGCGGTAGATGGCGCGGGCGTCGTCGAGTGTGAGACGCTTGAACGATCCGAACGCCTCTCCGCGGTTGACGCGCAACCCCGCGATGAGGGCGTCGAGGTCGTCCGCGCCGATGCCCAGCTCGCCCAAGGTCGCCGGCATGCCGAGCGAGACGAAGAACGCCTGCAGCTCGTCGATGGTCGCCTCGACGGCGTCGGCCACGGCGCGCTCGGGCCCGATCTCCTCTTCGATCGCGGAGAGATCGTCCACCTCCGGGTCGACCGGCTCGATGCCGAACACCTCGCGTCCGAAAGCGAGGAACCGCTCGGGATGCTCGCGCCACACGTAGTGCATCCAGGCGGGGAAGATCACGGCAAGGCCGGCGCCGTGGGTGATCGAGGTGTCGCGTGCCGAGAGCTCGTGCTCCAGCCCGTGGCAGGTCCAGTCGCCGTCGCGCCCGCCGGGAACGTTGAGGCCGCAGCCGGCGAGCCCGTTGTGCGCCAGCGTGCCGATCCACATGAGGTTCGCGCGGGCCTCGTAGTCGCCCGGATCCTCCATCGCCCGCGTGCCCGCCTCCATGGCGGCGCGCACCAGGGCGCAGGCGACGCCGTCGGTCACCGCGACCGCCGGCTCGCCCGAGAAGAAGCGCTCCAGAACATGGCTGATCATGTCGGTCACGCCGGCCGCGGTCTGCCAGGCGGGCAGGGTGAGGGTGAGCTCGGGGTCCATGATGGCGATCGCGGGGCGGTTGAGGTCCGTGTTGAGGCCGCATTTTAGGTGCTCGGCGTCGTTGCTGATGACGGCCGAGTCGGATGCCTCCGAGCCGGATGCCGCGAGCGTCGGGATCGCCGCGACGGGCAGGCTCTGCGCGGGGACGGCCCGCTTGGCGAAGAAGTCCCACACATCGCCCGCGTAGGGGACGCCGAGCGCGATGGCCTTGGCGGTGTCGATCACGCTGCCGCCGCCGAGCGCGACCACCACGTCG
This sequence comes from uncultured Coriobacteriaceae bacterium, assembly GCA_963931435.1. Taxonomy (GTDB): domain Bacteria; phylum Actinomycetota; class Coriobacteriia; order Coriobacteriales; family Coriobacteriaceae; genus Coprousia. The sequence continues at coordinate 1,456,171 of OZ007012.1, read as the reverse complement.
CACTCCTCGCTCCGGACGATCTCGATGCCCCGGCGCACGACGCCCACCTCGGGGTTGGGCCGCACCCCGCCCAGCTCGGTATGCGCGATGCCGGCGGCGTCGAGCGACGCGGCGACGCGCTCGAGCGCCCCGCTGCGCACCGCCGATCCCCCTCCGTACACGATGAGGGCCCGATGGTGCCCGGCTTGCGCGAGGATCTCCCCGGTGCGGGCGCAGGCGCCGCGTCCGAAGGTGATGGCTGTGGGTGCATGGAAGGTGAAATCGTTCATGGCAGCGTCCTATCCGATCGTGGTTGGATGCGATGCGCGCGCATCGCCTGTTCGAAGATACCCCTTCCGGCCCCGTTGGGCGCCCCCCGGCAGGGGATTCACGCCTCGATCACCTCGAGGGCGCGTATGTCGTCGAAGGGGACGGGCGTCTTGATGACGGTCAGGCGGCGCAGGTCCGGCTCGATGCGCGCGACGCAGCCGGTGAGCGTCACGTAGGCGTCGACATCGTAGTAGGTCACGCGCACGAGCATGCCGGGGCGCACCCGCGCCGCCGTGCGCGAGAGGGCGAGGGCCTCCTCGTCGGTGAGCTCGTGGCGCGGCTCGCGCACGCGCTGCTGCTCGCGCACCAGCTCGTAGTAGCCGCGCAGCGCCGCGAAGGGCATGAACTGCGCGGCGCGGTCGGCGCGCGGCCGGCCGCTCGCGGTGAGGGAGCGCGCCGCGGCATGCGCCTCGGCCCGCGCGCGCAGCGCGGCACCGTCCCCGGGAGGCGCAGTCTGGGCCCGTGGAGACGCGCCCGCCGCCCCCGCCCCTCGGCTGCCGTCTCCGCCCGGCTCCCGCAGAGGGACTCGGTCCGCGCGTACCTCCGCCGCATCGCCCCACGTCCCGGTTCGCGCCCCGGCCTCCGCATCGGGCGTCCCGTCCGCCCGGCGCCCTGCTTCCCCGGTGGGGGCGCCGGGGCGCTCGACCGGCTCGAAGAGCAGCTCGCCCCATACCGTATCGATGCGCTGCGCCCGCCGGGTCCCGGCTCCCGCGCGCGTCTGCCGCCCGTCCTGGTCGCTAGGCATGGTGTCCCCCTACCTGCTCGTTGCGCTCCCGCGCCGTCGCCTTCTCCGTCAGGCTCATGCCCTTGATGAGGGCGTTCTTGCCGAACTTTCCCTTGACGGCGAGCACGGCGCGGGCCAGCTCGCGCTCGCGGCCGGCCGCCTCGGCGTCGTCGAACAGGTCGAAGGTGGCGAACTCCTCGGGGAGGAGGCTGCCGAAGCCCACGTTGATGCGGCGTACGGCGCGCGCGGGGTCGACGGTCTCCTCCCACAGGCGGTCGAAGGCGGCCATGAGCTTGCGGAACGAGTTGGTGCGCGTCGGGAGCTTGCGCGAGCCGCCGGCGTGCGCGAAGCCCCCACGCCGCCGCGTGCCGTGCTCGCCCACGAACATCTCGCCGCGCCCCTGCCGCGCGCCCCCGGCATAGCCCACGTAGAGCGAGATGTGCCCGGTGACCTGGCCGCGATCGACCAGCTCGAGCACCGCGGTGTCGACCATTTCCTTGAGCACCAGGCGCGCCTCGTCGCATGTGTAATCCGAGGGCAGGATCTGGCCGTTCACGTACGAGGTCTCGGCGGGGCGGTAGGCCTGGATCTCGGCGATGGTCACGGGCTCCACCCCGAAGGCGTGGTCGATGAGGTACGCGGCGTTCACCCCGAACTCGCGGTAGAGCACCTCCTCGTCGAGGGCCGCGACGCCCATGAGGTCGTGGACGCCGTAGGCGGCGAGCCGTCGCGCGATGCCCGGCCCGATGCCCCAGATGTCGGTGATGGGGCGGTGGGGCCAGATGTCGCGCCGGAAGCCCTCCTCGTCCAGGATGCCGATGCCGCTCTCCGCGTGCTTGGCGGTGACGTCGAGCGCCACCTTGGCGAGGAAGAGGTTTGGTCCGATGCCCACCGTGGCGCGGATGCCCGTCTGGCGCCTCACGGCGTCCATGAGGCGGAGGGCGAAGGCCTCGGCGCCGATGCCGTACAGGGCCAGGTAGGGGGTGGCGTCGATGAAGCACTCGTCGATTGAGTAGGGGTAGATGTCCTGGGGGCTCACGAAGGTGAGGTAGATCCCGAAGATCCGGGCCGACACCTCCATGTAGTGGCGCATGCGCGGCCGCGCGACGATGGTGTCGGCGAGGATCTCCGCGGGGATCTCGAACATGCGGCAGCGGTTGCGCACCCCGAGCGCCTTCAGGGCCGGCGTCACGGCGAGGCAGATGGTCGAGGGCCCGCGCGCGGGGTCGGCGACCACCAGGTTGGTCTCGGCGGGGTCGAGCGCGCGGTCCGCGCACTCGACGCTCGCATAGAACGTCTTGAGGTCGATGCACAGGTAGGTGCGCCCATCTCCGGTCTCGGTCTCGATGGATCCCGTCACGGTGCACCTCCCAACCTGAACATATGTTCGATAATATGCCCGCCGCGGGTGTCCGTCAATGGTTTTGTTCGCAAGCGGGGGCGCCCGCGGCGCGCCACGCGGGGCGCCTGCGGTAGAATACCGTCATCCAACACAGAGGTCGTCGGCGCCGTCCGCAGAGGGGACCTGCGGGGCGGGTGCCGCGCCGGGAGGAGAACGTTATGTCAGCAGTTTCCGCGCCGATCGACGCCACCCAGACCGCTGCCTGGGCGGCTCTCAAGGACCACTACCGCGCTCTTCAGGAGCAGGGGATCAGCCTCAAAGACTGGTTCGCCGCCGACCCCGAGCGCGTCGAGAAGCTGAGCTTCGAGGTGGGCGACCTGTACGTCGATCTGTCCAAGAACCTCATCACCACCGAGACGGTCAAGCTCCTGGCCGATCTGGCCCGCTCCGTGCACCTCGAGGAGCGCCGCGACGCCATGTACTCCGGCGTCCACATCAACACCACCGAGGACCGCGCCGTGCTGCACACGGCGCTGCGCCGTCCGGAGAGCGAGATCGGCACCGTCTTCGACGGCGAGCAGGACTGCGTGGCAGACGTCCGCCATGAGCTCGACCGCATGTACGCCTTTGCGGAGAAGGTCCGCTCCGGTGCGTGGACCGGCGTCACCGGCAAGCGCATCGAGCACCTCGTCTCCATCGGCATCGGCGGCTCCGACCTCGGTCCGGTCATGGTCTACGAGGCGCTCAAGCCCTTCGCCGATGCCGGGATCGATTGCCGCTACATCTCCAACATCGACCCGAACGACATGGCCGAGAAGGTCAAGGGGCTCGACCCGGAGACCACCCTCGTGATCATCGTCTCCAAGACCTTCACCACGCTCGAGACCCTCACCAACGCGCGCGAGGTCAAGACCTGGATGCTCGAGCAGCTCAAGGCCGCCGGCGCCATCGACGGCTCCGAGGAGCAGGACGCCGAGGCCATCGCCAAGCACTTCGTCGCCGTCTCCACCGCGCTCGACCTCGTTGCCGATTTCGGCATCGACCCCGAGAACGCCTTCGGCTTCTGGAACTGGGTCGGCGGCCGCTACTCGGTGGACTCCGCCGTGGGCCTCTCGCTCATCGTGGTCTACGGCCCCGAGCGCTTCGAGGAGTTCCTCGCCGGCTTCCACGCCATCGACGAGTACTTCCAGAAGACCCCGCTCGAGGAGAACGCCGTCGCCCTCATGGGCCTCCTGAACGTCTGGTACCGCAACTTCTTCGGCGTGGCGAGCCACGCGGTGCTGCCCTACAACCAATACCTGCACCGCTTCCCGGCCTACCTGCAGCAGCTCACCATGGAGTCCAACGGCAAGCAGGTCCGCTGGGACGGCACGCCCGTGACCTCGGACACCGGCGAGATCTTCTGGGGCGAGCCGGGCACCAACGGCCAGCACGCCTTCTACCAGCTCATCCACCAGGGCACGGCGATGGTTCCGGCCGATTTCATCGCCTTCGCCAACACCGCCAACCCCTACGTGGACGGCGGCCAGGACGTGCACGAGCTGTTCCTGGGCAACTTCCTGGCGCAGACCAAGGCGCTCGCGTTCGGCAAGACGGCCGACGAGGTGCGCGCCGAGGGCACGTCCGAGGAGATCGTGCCGGCGCGCGTCTTCACGGGCAACCGTCCCACCACCTCGATCTTCGGCGACAGCCTGAACGCGTACGCGCTGGGCGAGCTCATCGCCATCTACGAGCACATCACGTTCGTCGAGGGCACCGTGTGGGGCATCGACTCCTACGACCAGTGGGGCGTCGAGCTGGGCAAGCAGCTCGCCAAGCAGATCACGCCCGCGTTCCATGACGACGCGGCGCTCGCCGAGCAGGATGCGAGCACCAAGGCGCTCATCGCGTTCTACCGCGCGCATCGCAAGTAGGCGGTGGCGCGGAGGCGCTGCGCATGCGTAGCGCCAGGCTGCATCGATAGCTCAAGAGGACGGCGGCATCGCAAGCGCGGTGCCGCCGCCTTTGCGTTTTATGCCCGTGCCCGTGCGCTCGCGCCGTGCCGTGGTACCATGGCCCTCGGAAGAATCCAGCAGAAAGGGTGCCCCATGGCCATCAAAGCGATCGCGCTCGATATCGACGGTACGCTCACCAACGATGACAAGGTGGTGACCCCGCGCACCGCCGAGGCGCTCTTCGCGGCGCAGCGCGCGGGCATCCGCGTCATCCTCGCCTCGGGGCGTCCCGCCCAAGGGCTCAGGGCGCTTGCGCGCGAGCTGGAACTCGACCGCTACCACGGCCTCTTGGTGGCCTACAACGGCGCCCATGTGGTGGATGCCGAAAGCGACGAGGTCCTGTTCGACCAGCCGATGGAGCCCGCCGTCATGCGCGAGCTTTTGGACCATCTGCGCGGCTTCGACGTGATTCCCTGGGTGACCGAGGGCGAGTACCTCTATGTGGAGGACGCCTACCGCTGCGAGATCCTCCACAAGGGCAACCCCATCAACATCGTGAAATACGAGCGCGACGCCTGCGACCTCATCATCCGCGAGGTGCGCGACCTGGCCGAGGTGCTCGACCATCCGCAGGACAAGATCCTCACCGCCGGCACCGACACCTACATGGCCGCGCACGCCGCCGAGATGTACGCGCCGTTTCGCGACCGCCTTTCGGGTATGTTCACCGCGGATTTCTATTTCGAGTACATGGCGCCGGGCATCAACAAGGCCCATGCGCTCGCCGGGGCGCTTCCCAAGCTCGGCATCGATGCTGCGGACGTGGCGGCGTTCGGCGACGGGCAAAACGACGCGGCGATGCTCACGTGGGCGGGCACAGGCGTAGCCATGGCCAACGCCTGCGACGAGACCAAGGCAGCGGCGAACATGGTCACCGCCTCCAACAACGAGGACGGTATCGCGCTCGCCCTCGAGAAGATCCTGGCGTAATCTGCAGCCAGTTTTCTCTCTTTTACCGCGCTGTTTTTCATGGGGCGGCCTTGGCCGCCGCCAGCGCCTTCGTCAGATCCCCTCAACCGCCCGAAAGGACCGTACATGAGCGCGACCTTCCCGTTTGCTGCCGTCATCTTCGATATGGACGGCGTGATCGTCGATACGGAACGCTATTACTGGGACGAGCTGCGGATTCTGGCGGACAGCCTCGGCATCGCCGTGACCGATGAAGAGCTGAACGCCCAGGTGGGTCAGTCCACGCAGGCGTTTCTGCGTATGCTCGTGGATTGGTACGAGCGCGCCGGGCGCGGGCGCATGAGCATCGACGAGGCCGCTGCCCTCTATGGCACCTGGGCGCAGGGCCGGACCTGCGACTACGCCGCGATCATGAACCCCGGGGTGCATGAGGCCATCGACGGCCTGCGCGCGCGTGGCGTGCGCGTGGCGCTGGCGTCCTCGTCGCCCATCGAGAACATTCGCACCGTGCTCGCCGCTTGCGGCCTTGCGGAGGCGTTCGAGGTCATCGTTTCGGGTGTCGATTTCACGGAGAGCAAGCCGAGCCCCGATATCTACCTGCACACCCTCGACAAGCTCGGTCTGCCCGCCGCGGCGTGCTGCTGCGTCGAGGACTCGGTGCCCGGCATCACCGCCGGCAGGCGCGCCGGCCTCACCGTGTTCGCCAAGCGCGAGGACCGCTTCGGCTTCTCGCAGGACGCGGCCGACGCGATCCTCGACCGCGTGGACGACATCCTTGAGGTCGCGCCGCGGCTCTTCGGCTAGCGCTCTCTCAGCAACGGCCCTTTCGTTCTGAGCGTGAGCTCCCGGCAAGGGATGATCGCCCGCGCCATCGAACGTTAAGAGGGCCCTAGCAACCGCGCGCCCGTGGCGGCGATGGCGCGGGCAAGCTCATCCGGCGATTGATGGCGGATATCCGCTAGGGTCGCAAGCGCTCTGCTCAGGGAGGTTTCGAGTGCGTCGGCGCTATAGGGCGCGTCGAGCCCCGGGGGCGCGTCCGTCTCGAGCAGCAATCGCGCGATCGGCGTCTGGCGCGCGTACTCACGCCCCCGTTTGCTTGCCAGCATGTGCTCGCTTACCGAGAAGTAGCAGCCGAGGCGCCGCGCGCGGGCAAACTCTTCGGAGTTGCCGCTGAACCAGTGGAAAATCACGGTCGTGCCGGGATGCGCGTCATGGCCGATCACGGTCGTGCGCTCGAGTACGTCGAGTGCGGCGGTGGCAGAGCGGATGGCGTGGAGGGAGATGACGCGGCGGGGGAGCGGATGCTCCGCCACCGCACGGCAGATTCCCTCGAAGCCGGCCAGCTGCAGCTCCTGCGTATCGCCGCCGCGCCGTCCGAAATCGAGCCCCACTTCGCCGACATACGCGCTCTCGCCCGCGAGCTTCGCCGCGAGGGCGGCGTCGCCGACCCCGCAGGTGCCGTTGGCGAGCCACCAAGGGTGCATGCCCGCCCCCACGCGCACGTTGGCATACCGGCCGAGGCGCTCCCGTGCCGCAAGCGTATCGTTTGGCGTAACCGGGGTGTCGAAGATGGCGATGCCGCGTTCCGCCGCATCGCGCGCGACCTCTTCCGCGTTGCTCATACGGTCCAGATGGCAATGCATGTCCACCAGGCGCCAGCGCGTCATGACGCGTCGCCCCCGCCCGCCTCGACCAGCTGGCGAATCACGAAGCCGGCGATCATCTGCCCCATGATGGGCGGCAGGTAGGAAACCGTGCCGAGGGTCGGGCGCTTGGTACCGCCGACGGGGGTCTTTTCATTGCTGGAGAGGGGATTGTCGCCGCATCTGTTTGAGCGCGGGCTGTCGCCGGGCTCCGCGGTGGAGTTGCTTGCTTCGGCGGCTTGGTGGGCTCCCGCGCCATCGGCAGCGGTCGCTCCGTGTTGGGCGGGTGGCGCTGCGGGGCAAGCGGCTTCATCGGCATATGCAACGGGTAGGTCACAGGGCTCTTCAAAAGACGAGAGCACCGTCAGGTGCCGGATGCCGCGGCGGCGGCACTCCTTGCGCATGATGCGCGCGAGCGGGTCGTGCGAGGTCTGCGCGATATCGCAGATGCGCAGCTTCTCGGGGTCGAGTTTGTTCGCTCCGCCCATACTGGCGATCAACGGCGTCGCGGTCCGCTCCGCCCACTCGGCGATGGCGAGCTTAGTTGAGACGGTGTCAATCGCGTCGATCACGTAATCGATGCGACCGTCGCATGCCGCGAGCACCTCGGCGAAGAGGCCCTCGACGTCGTCAGCGAGCACAAACCGGTCGAGCGCGACCACCCGCGCGGCGGGGTTGATGGCGTGCACAAGCTCTGCGGTCACCTCGACCTTGCGACGGCCGACGGTCGTGGTGTAGGCGATGGCCTGCCGGTTGATGTTGGAGGGTGCAACTGCATCGCCATCGACCACGACAAGCGTGCCCACGCCACCGCGCGCGAGCGCCTCGATGCAGTTGGAGCCCACGCCTCCGCAGCCGAGGACCATGACGGTCGAGGCGGCGAGACCCGCGAGCCCGGGAGCACCCCATACAAGCTCGAGGCGCGAGGTGGGTGTCTCATGGGCATCCGTCGATAGCGGCGTCTCACCCTGTTCAAGATTCATGACCGGCCCTTTCGGTTGCAGTTTCTGGCATTGTAACGCACCGGGTTTTGTCCGCACGACATGAGAGCATACGAACACACGTTCAGCTGGCGGATTTAGTTCTGATGGGAGGTATCACTTTTGTAAATGGCCATTGACTTATGCTATCAATAGAGGTGGATATGAAGTACCGCATGCTACGGAAGCGCATTCGAGACCTTGCTCGCAAACAGGGTTTGCCAGTGATTTGGAGCGAGGGCTCCAGTCACGCGAAAGTTTCGGTTGGTGGACGGACGACGACCATACCTCGGCATAGCGAGGTGAATGAGATTACGGCTCGGGCGATTCTTACGTATCTGTTCGGAGGTAACGATGGCAATTGATGTTACGGCGCGCGTTACGAGGTCAAATGGCTGGTGGGCGATTTCTGTCCCCGAGATTCCCGGTCTGTTCACGCAGGCGAAGAGGCTTGATCAGGTCGAGCGGATGGTTTTGGATGCTGCCTCCCTGTTGAACAAAGATGTCTCGCATGTCGAGGTGGTTCCCGTCTTGGACGAGGACGCCCAGATAATGTTGCGGGAACTGGGGGAGACGCGTGCGAAAGCCGAAGCGCTACAAAAAGAATCCTCTGACATGACCAAAAGGGCTATCAGGCTGTTTCAGGCGGAAGGATTGACGCTGAGAGATATCGCCTCGTTGATCGGGCTCTCACCCCAGCGCGTATCGGTCATTGCGAGAGAGGGATAGTCTTCTGCGAGGAGGGTCCGCATCAGCCTCTGGTTTCGTGGTGGAGACGGCCGGGCGCACTCGCGTTTGCGCGCGCTACCTGAGAGTATGGTGCAGAGCAAAAGAGCACGGGAGCGCGTGTGCGCCGCCGGCGGATGCTAACCGGCCGGGTGCGCGTGTGCGGTCCCGTGCAGTAGGACAAGGAGTTTCAATGGCAGAGTTCATCTACCAGATGTATCAGGCGCGCAAGGCGCATGGTGACAAGGTCATTCTGGACGACGTGACCTTGAGCTTCTACCCGGGCGCCAAGATCGGCGTCGTCGGCCCCAACGGCATGGGCAAGTCGACGTTGCTCAAGATCATGGCGGGCAAGGAGGAGGTCTCAAACGGCGAGGCGCGCCTCACGCCCGGCTACACCGTGGGGCTGCTCGAGCAGGAGCCGCCGCTCGACGACACCAAGACGGTGATCGAGAACGTGCGCATGGCTTTCGGCGACCTCCTTGCCAAGGTCGAGCGCTTCAACCAGATCGGCGAGGAGATGGCCGCGCCCGATGCGGACTTCGACGCCCTCATGGCCGAGATGGGCACGCTCCAGGACGAGATCGACGCCGCGGACGGCTGGGACATCGACTCCAAGCTCGGCCAGGCGATGGACGCGCTGCAGCTGCCTGATTCCGACACGCCGGTCTCGGTGCTCTCGGGCGGCGAGCGCCGCCGCGTGGCCCTCTGCAAGCTGCTGCTCGAGGCGCCCGACTTGCTGCTGCTCGACGAGCCCACCAACCACCTCGACGCGGAATCGGTGCTGTGGCTCGAGCACTTCCTCAAAAACTACCCCGGTGCCGTGCTCGCCGTCACGCACGACCGCTACTTCCTCGACAACGTCGCCGAGTGGATCTGCGAGGTCGACCGCGGGCACCTCTATCCCTACAAGGGCAACTACTCCACCTACCTCGAGACCAAGGCGGCGCGCATCGCCGCGCAGGGGCAGCGCGACGCCAAGCTCGCCAAGCGCATGGCCTCCGAGCTCGAGTGGGTGCGCTCCAGCCCCAAGGCCCGCCAGGCAAAGAACAAAGCGCGCCTCGCCCGCTACGAGGAGATGGAGGCGGAGGCACGCGCGAGTCAGAAGCTCGACTGGACCGACATCCGCATTCCCGTGGGGCCGCGTCTGGGCGCGAAGGTCTTGGAGGTCGAGCATCTGCACAAGGAGTTCGACGGGCGCGTGCTCATCGACGACCTCTCCTTCACGTTGCCGCGCGCGGGCATCGTGGGCGTCATCGGCCCCAACGGCGTGGGAAAGTCGACGCTCTTCAAGATGATCATCGGGCAGGAGCAGCCCACCTCCGGCACGATCGAGCTTGGCGAGACGGTGAAGATCTCCTACGTCGACCAGGGGCGCGAGGGCATCGATCCGAGCAAGACCCTGTGGGAGGTCGTCTCGGGCGGCACCGACAAGATGCTCGTGGGCGAGACCGAGGTCCCGAGCCGCGCCTACGTGGCGAGCTTCGGCTTCAAGGGCTCCGACCAGCAGAAGCGCGCCGGCGTGCTCTCGGGTGGCGAGCGCAACCGCCTGAACCTCGCCCTCACGCTCAAGCAGGGCGGCAACCTGCTGCTGCTCGACGAGCCCACCAACGACCTCGACGTCGAGACGCTCTCCTCGCTCGAGGCGGCGCTGCTGGAGTTCCCGGGCTGCAGCGTGGTCATCAGCCACGACCGCATGTTCCTCGACCGCGTCGCCACCCACATCCTCGCGTGGGAGGGTACGGACGAGAATCCCGGCGCCTGGTACTGGTTCGAGGGCAACTTCGCCGCATACCAGGAGAACCGCGTGGCGCGTCTGGGCGAGGACGCCTCGCGCCCGCATCGCATCCATCGCAAGCTCACGCGTGATTAAGATGAGGGGCGGTTGCCCGCCCCTGTCATCAGCTACGATTCAGACTCATCATCGGTTTCGACCGCGGTGATGGCCCAGGGCGCCCCGGCACCACCGGGGCGCTTCTTTATGCGCACGATGGCGGTGCGGCGCACGCCGTCGCGCAGATAGCGCAGCGGGAACGCGATGCGCGTGCGGCCGAGTTCGGCCGTGCCGCGCTCGCAGGCGGCGGCGAACCATTCGCCCGCGATGCCCAGGGCGTCGGCGCCGAGGGGCAGGAGTGCCGCGAGCTGGCTCAGGAGCAGGCCGGGGCAGTAGACCTCGGCGGCGAAGTCGACGGGGTAGATGCCGAGGTCGATCGGGGCCTGCACGGGGGATGCGGCGGCTTGGGCCTGTTCGGTCACGGAAGCGCTTGCCGGGACGGCCGCGTCCGGTGCGGGCGCGGGCCGTGACGAGAGGAGCGTCTCTCCGGCATCGGCGTTGTCGGGATCGAAGGTGACCGTGAGCGAGAACGCCGGTGCGACCGCGGGCGCCTCGGGACGGGGGTGCGCGGCGTCCTTAGCGTGCGCACTGTCTGCCGTTCCGGTGTCCATGGGGCTTCCGGTCGCGGTGCCGCCCGGCTCTCGGTCTTCCGCCGCCTGTCCGGACGTCTGGGGTGCTGAGGCGGACGTGTCCGTGTCGCCGCTACTCACCGCGGCGGCAGCCGCGTCGGCGCTTTCCGGGGCAGCGCATTCCGTTTCTCCGGATTGCGGCGCGTCGCCCGCCTCCGCGCTGCGGTCTGATTCAGAGGACTCGTCGCCTGCGGAAGACGATCCCGCCGCGTCGCGTGGGGCCATCGCGCCGTCGCCGGTCGCGTCCGCTGCTGCGTCGGGATCTGCCGTCCGCCGGTCCGACGGATCGGGCTCGACAGCCGTCCCCTCGGCCTCGTCCTCGGCCTTCTGGGCGCTCCGACGCCGCGGGGCGACCGGCTTCAGGGCCTTGTCGGTGCGCTTGCGCTTCCAGGACTTGCCGCCCGCCGCCTTCTTGGTCTCGGCGGACGCGGCGAGGGCCTCGTCCCATGCGGGCTGCGCGACGACGGTCGCGTAGACGCGCCCTCCCTTGAAGACGGTCAGGGCTATGAAGTCGTCGAGGGCCTCCAGCACCTCGCGCGTCGAGGCGAAGCCCAGGTCAGGGGCTGTCCAGCCCTCGGCCTCGAGCGCCTCCTCGACGGCAGGGAGAAACGTCTGCTTCCCGCAACCGATCCGGTCGCGGAGCAGGCGGTAGAGATAGATATGGTTGCCGAGCGAGAGCTCGGTATGCGTCACGCGTCGTGCCATGGGATCCTCCTCGAAGTCTGTAAGCATCTTAGCACGCGCACTCCGCACGGCCCGGGCGCCGATGCCGGGGGTCCGCTGCGGACCGCGTGCTTCGTCCTGCACGCCCGCAGGGGTGCGGCTGGAGTCTCGAAGGCCGGGTATGCAGAGTTCGTCCCGCATGCAACGGGCGTCGACGCCGTAGGGATTCCCCGTGAGCGCACGGCTGTCAATGGGCGGAGAGCCGATGGGTGGCTCCTTGACGGGCGCCTTGCGACTGCACGGACGTCAGGCCGCGCTGCCGGTCGCGGCGTCACCGGTCGAGCCGCTCGTTCCCGTGCCCTCGCCCGTACCCGTGCCCGTGCTGCCGTCTGCGGTCGATCCCGATCCCGATCCCGTCGACCCGCCCTGGCCTGCGCTCGAGGAGCCGTCGTCGGTCGAGCCGTCGCTCGAAGAGGACCCCGAGCCCGTGCCGCTCTGGTTGTCCCCGGAGGTTCCGGTCGAGCCGGTGCCGTCGCCGGTCGAGGTGGGGGCGTCGCCGTCCGCGTCCTTGCCCGCGTCCGGCTGGGTTGTTCCGTCAGACCCCGATGCGTCGTCATTCGCTGGCGGGGCGACGGGTTTCTCCTCGGGCTCCGTGACGGTTTCCGGTCGGGTGAAGAGGGGCTGGGCCTTCTCGCCCAGGCCCTCGCCCGCGGTGGTCGCGAGGATGATCGCCGCCGAGACCGCGACGGCCAGGACGGCGGCGAGGATGGAGAAGGCGATGACCTTGCGCTGGGTGCCGGCGCGCTCGGCCGCGGCGCGCGCCTGGAGCTTCGCGGGGGCGATGCGCGCCCCGCGCACGGCGGCGGGCATCTGCGTGGTCGCGCGCGCATCGTAGGCACCCGGGTACCGTACGGCGCCCTCGCTGCCGGAGAGGGCGCCGCCCAGCGCGTCGCGCCCGCTCTTGAGCTTCTCGGCGCCGGCGACCAGGAAGTTGCGGTATATCTGGGAAGAGATCACCGTCACCACCGAGCTGACGGCGGCGCCGATGACCGAGCCGGCCCATCCGAGCTTCGAGGCCAGCACCATCGAGGTGGCGGCGGCCGCGGCGCCGGCGATGATCTGCGATGCAGAGATGCCCTCGAAAAGGCCCTTCTTGGCCGGGATGGGCTGCGTGTTGCCGATCGCGCTGCGGCGCGGCTCGGCATCCCCCTCGCGCCGGTAGATGCGCGTGGGCTGCTGATCGGTATAGGAAGCCATGTCGTCCTCCCGTCATGGCGTGAAAGCGGTTCCGTCCGCGCGGCGCGGTGCCGCGCGGCATATCGGTTACGCTAGCAGTCCTACCCGCGAACGGGGGCGGGGATGGCGCCCGTGGGAGGAAGAACAGAAAGATGAAACAGATCAGGCGAGCCCGTCGCCGGGGGCGAGCGGGGGCATGGGCTGCCAGCTGCGGTCGCGGTAGATCTCGCGCGCCGCGCGCATGCCGCGCACGAGCGCCGGAACGCCCGTCTTGAACGTGCGGTCCACGGCGATGAGGCGGATCAGTTCCTTGGCGAAGGTGGCGGCGGTGCCCACCCCGTAGAGGAAGCGGTGGTAATCGCCCGTCAGCTGCATGTAGCGCGCGGTGTAGCCGCGGTTGCGCATGATGTAGAAGCGGTTGAAGTCGCTCGTCGAGTTGAGCTGCCGCTTGCCGGCGATGTCCCAGTTCGAGACCGTGCGGGCGCGCTTGAGCACCACGTCGCGCACCACGGCGGCGGCGAAGCGCTTGCTCGCCAGGTAGCCGTAGACGGCGTCGTCGCCGTAGATGAAGTAGCGGTAGTCGGGCAGGCCGATCTTTTCCACCACGCGGCGCGAGAACAGACCGCCCTCAAAGCACAGTTGGTTCATGGGCTTGAAGCCGCTCTCGTCGAAATCCCATTTCGCGATGGGGTTGGGAATGCCCAGCGTGGTGATGAACTGGTACTGCCAATAGAACGGACCGCCGTCGAAATCGAAGCGCGAACCCTGGATCACGTCGAAGCGGTTCGTCCAGCGCGCGAGTTTCTCCACGGCGTCGGGCAGCACGGTGACGTCGTCATCCATGAGCCAGAACCATTGCGCACCGAGGTTGAACGCGCGCTCGACGCCGGCGGAGAAGCCGCCTGCGCCGCCGATGTTCTCCTCTTGGGGAGCGTAGACCACGCGGTGGCTTCCGCCTTCGGCATCGGTTTCGGCGTCGCCCCAGGCCTCGCGAGTACGTGCGTCGAAGGCGCGGACCGCCTCCTCGGTGGCGGGGGAGTTCTCGTTGTCCACGATCACGATGCGCCACGGCGCCGAGGTGAGTGTGGTGAACGAGGCGAAGAGGTCCTGCAGCATCTCGAGACGCTTATAGGTCACCACCACGATGGCGAGGTGGTCGATGCTGCTGATCGATGGGGCGATCGATGCCCTGGTGCCTGTCTTGCGATCGCTCACGTTACGGAGCCCTTCTGCGGTACGTATCATCGTGTGCGCTGACGCGCAGACCCATTATAGGCGAGGAGCGGCACGTGTGGATAATGCCTCAGCGTCTTGCGGTAAATCCTCGAAAACGAGGTGGTACATGCGCTCACAGGGCAAGGGAGGACCCATGCGCGGTATGATGGTCCATACGTACGAGTGCATGAGGAGGACCGCGTGAACAAGATGGGGCCAAGCGCCGCGGCGCGCCCAAAGGTTTCGCTACTTATGCCCATCATGAATGTTGAGCGTTATTTGCGTGAAAGCCTTGGGTCCGCATGTGGCCAGAGCCTGCAGGACATCGAGATCATCTGCATCGATGACGGGTCGACTGACTCGTCGCCTGAAATAATCAACGAGTTCGCCAAGCGCGACGAGCGGGTTCGAGTCATCACCAAGTCGAATTCCGGATACGGGGATTCCATGAATCAGGGTCTCGCAGCGGCGCGGGGTGAGTTCATAGGCATTCTCGAACCCGATGACATCATGTATCCGGAGGCGCTCGAGAAGCTGACTGTTGCCGCAGACGCGGTGCATGCGGATATCGCCAAGGGAAACTTTGAGCTCTTCTGGTCTCAGCCCGAGGAGCGAACGGAGTTTTTCGAGATTGCGGCAAAGCGGAAGTGCGGTGCGTCCTCGTGTCCGCGCGATGACGAATTCATCTTTTTCCAAAAGCCCTCGATCTGGTCGGCGGTTTATCGTAGTGAATTCCTGGAAACGCAGGGCATTCGTTTTCTCCCAACACCGGGGGCTTCTTTTCAAGATTGTTCATTCTCATTCAAGGCGTTCGCCGCAGCGAACTGCGTCGTGTATGTGCACGATGCCATGCTGCGGTATCGTCAGGACAACGAGGGCTCCTCAGTCAATGCGAAGAACAAGGTTTTCTGCACGTGTGACGAATATGCCGAGATCGAGCGTTGGCTGCGTGACGAATTTGCTCGTGAGCATGGTGACGATGCGGCACGTCGCCTCCTGCGCGTGGCGCATGTCGCCAAGTACGATTCCTACATGTGGAGTTATGTTCGCCTGGCTCCGGAATTCCGTGTGCTGTTTCTCGAACGTATGGCGCGAGAGTTTTCCGAGTCAATTGAGCGGGGGGAGATGGCGCTTGATGACCTCAAGCCGTGGAAACGCGCCAACCTTGTCTCGATTATGCGTGACCCCGCCGAATGGGCGCGCGCGAACGCATCCTATGCGAGCGCCGGTACGCTTGGTCGCATGATGCATTACCTGAAGCTCGGGGGACCGGGGTTGCTTCTGGCATACGCAGGGAGCAGGCTGCGCCATGAGTAACGACCATCCCCTCTTTTCCATCATCGTCCCGGTGTACAACACCGAGTGCACGCTGCCCGCCTGTCTCGACTCGGCGCTTGCGCAGACCGTTCAAGATGTTGAGGTTATCTGCGTAAATGATGGCTCGCCCGATGGGTCGGCGAACATCCTGAACGACTATGCCGCACGCGATGAGCGCATTCGCGTGATCACTCAGGAAAATGCGGGGCTCTCCGCAGCGCGCAATGCAGGTATTGATGCCGCGCGCGGCGAGTACCTCGTATTCCTCGATTCAGACGACACGATCGAGTCCGTGCTGTGCGAGCGGGTGCTTGCCGCTTTTGGTGCGGCGACGGATGTCGATGTGGTGACGTTCGGGGCGGTGTGCGAACCCGACGACCGTGCTTCCGCGCGCATCAAGCGTCTGCTGAGTCCTGCGGATGCGGTTTATGCGGGTTTCGATGGGTCGCTGCTCTTCTCGGCGAACGCGCAGCCTTATGCATGGAGAACGGTGCTTACGAGGGCATTTTGCGAGCGCGAACGCATTCGCTTCGATGAATCCCTGCGATTTGCCGAGGATGTGCCCTTTCATTTCACGGTGTATCCGCTCGCACGCACCACCGTGCTGCTATCAGACAAGCTCTACCATTACCGTATGGTCGAAGGCTCGCTCACACATGTGTATAATGCGAGCGCATCGCGCGAACGCAAGCTCATGCAGCACCTTGATGTGCTCGAGTCTATATTTCTCTCGTGGCGCGCGCACGGCATAGATCCCCTTTGTCCAGCGGAGATGATCGCCTGGTGCCTCGACTTCACACTGTTTGATATCGCCGGTGTTTCTGAGAGCTCCGCGATGATGGCGGCGCATCGACTTTCGGGACTGCTGACAGACGCCTATGGGGAGTCCTGGTTCACCGTGCCCGCGAACGCCGCGGTGCGCCGCGCCGCGCAGGCAGTGGCCCATGCCGAGAAGGGCGTGCGTTTGAGTAAGATTGACCTGATGCGCTTCTTTGTGGCGACGCGCGGACTCGTACAATGTGTTGAACGCGTGTTTCGACGCAGGTAGATTCCGGGGAGGAATAGGGACATGCACGATCACAGCGCAATGATGTCCGCAACACTCGAAGGGACGACGAACCAGGATGGCTTCCTGCGGATCGGCGCAGCGACACCCCGGATCCGGGTGGCGGATGTGGAGGGCAACGCCCGCGCCATCGTGGAGGCGGTGCGCGCGGCGCAGGAGGCCGGCGTGGCGGTGCTGTCGTTGCCCGAGCTCTGCCTTACAGGCTATACCTGCGCGGACCTCTTCTTCGATAGGACGCTGCTCTCAGCGTGCGCGCACGCGCTCGCCTCCATTCTCGACGAGACGCGGGAAGCGCCCGTGCTCTTCACGGTGGGATTGCCCGTTGCCGTCGAGGGCGCCATCTACAACTGCGCCGCGGTGTGCTGCCGCGGCGAGCTTCTGGGTCTCACGGCCAAGCAGCATCTGCCCAACTATGCCGAGTTTTACGAGCGCCGCTGGTTCACCCCGGCGCCCGGTCCCGATGATGCCCTCGTGGTCGAGCTTGCGGGGCAGGTGGCGCCGCTCGCATCGCGCATCGTCTATCGCTGCATCGACGAGGGTGCCCGCGATCTTGCCGTGGGCGTCGAGATCTGCGAGGACCTGTGGGTCGCCGCGCCGCCGAGCATCGACATGGCGTGCGCGGGCGCCACGGTGATTCTCAATGCCTCGGCTTCCGATGAGATCATCGGCAAGGCGTCGTATCGCGCCGATCTGGTGCGCGGGCAGAGCGCGCGGCTCTTCTGCGCGTACGCGTACGCGGATGCGGGCGAGGGCGAGTCCACCACCGACCTCGTTTTCGCGGGAGAGAACCTCATCGCCGAGAACGGCGCGCTCCTCGCGCGCACGAAGCCATTCACCTGCGAGATGGTGACCGCGGACGTGGACATCGACCGACTCGCCGCCGAGCGCCGCCGCTCCACGAGCTGGACGCAGCCCTGTGGTGCCGATTCCCGCGTCCTCGAGGTCGAGTTCAGCCTCGCCAGCGCGCAGGGGCAAGGCCCTTTGAGAAGCGCCCTCGACATCGACCGCGTCTTCCCGAGTGCGCCCTTCGTGCCGGCGGATGCGGGTGACCTCGCCGGTCGCTGCGAGGAGATCTTGAACCTGCAGGCCCACGGCCTCGCCACGCGCCTCGCGCATACGAACACGCGCCGCGCCGTGATAGGCCTTTCGGGCGGTCTCGACTCCACGCTGGCACTCCTCGTCACCGTACGCGCCTTCGACATCCTCTCGCTCGAGCGAACGGGCATCACGGCGGTCTCGATGCCGGGCTTCGGCACCACCACGCGCACCAAGACGAACGCGCAGACGCTCGCTGAGACCCTCGGTGTCGACTTCCGCGAGATCTCGATTCACAAGGCGGTCGAGCAGCATTTCGCCGACATCGGCCACGACCCCGCGGTCACCGATGTCACCTACGAGAACAGCCAGGCACGCGAGCGCACCCAGATTCTCATGGACCTCGCCAACCAGCAGGGCGGCTTCGTGATCGGTACGGGCGATCTCTCTGAGCTCGCACTGGGATGGGCCACCTACAACGGCGACCACATGAGCATGTACGGCGTGAACGCGAGCGTGCCCAAGACCCTCGTGCGGCACCTCGTGCGCTACGCGGCGGGCGTCTTCGGTGGTCGGATCGAGGAGACCCTGCTCGACATCCTCGACACCCCCGTCTCGCCGGAGCTCCTGCCGCCGACGGGCGACGGCCAGATCGCGCAGCGGACCGAGGACCTCGTGGGGCCCTACGAGCTCCATGACTACTTCCTCTACTACCTGCTGCGTTTCGGCTTCACGCCGGGCAAGATCTTCCGCATGGCGTGCCGGAGCTTCGAGGGCGCCTACGACCGCGCGACGATCCTCTCCTGGTTGCGCGTGTTCTATCGGCGGTTCTTCGCCCAGCAGTTCAAGCGCAGCTGCCTGCCCGACGGCCCCAAGGTGGGCTCGGTCACGCTCAGTCCCCGCGGCGACTGGCGTATGCCGAGCGACGCGGCGGCGCGGCTGTGGTTGGAGGAGATCGACAACCTCTCCTGACCCGCCCGGCCTCCCGTAGCACCCGATCTTGGTCCTCAATCGTCGGTCGGCGCCCTCAGGCGTCCTCCCTCCTCTTTCGAGCCAACCCCGGGCACTACGGAAGGCCGGCCCCGCCGTCGCGGGGATGTCGGTCAGTTGGGGACGTGTTCCGCTTGACCCATTGCGGAAGGCCGGCCCCGCGGCTGGAGCGCCCCGTCCCGCCGCTCGGCATCGCGGCATGTTTCTACGAGAAAGGAACCATCATGCAGTTCTCAAAGCGTCTGGACCAGTTCGGCGACGAGGTGTTCGCCTCGCTCAACAAGCGGCGCCTTGCGCTGGAGGCCGAGGGGCGCACCATCTACAACCTCTCGGTGGGCACGCCGGACTTCCATCCGTACGATCACGTGGTGCAGGCGCTCATCGATTCCGCGCGCGACCCGAACGACTGGAAGTACAGCCTGGGCGACCTGCCCGAGCTCAAACAGGCGGTGTGCGCCTATTACGAGCGCCGCTTCGGCGTGGCGGGCATCACGCCCGACATGGTCACCTCCTGTACCGGCACCCAGGAGGGGATGGGCGCCCTCGCGCTCACGCTGCTCGATCCCGGCGACACGGCGCTCGTGCCCGATCCGTGCTACCCCGTGTTCGCCGGCGGGGTCAAGATCGCCGGCGGCACCTGCGTCTACTACCCGCTCGCGGCCGAGCACGGCTTTCTGCCCCATGTCGCCGACATCGATCCGGCCGATGCGGATCGGGCCAAGTACATCGTGGTCTCGCTGCCGGCCAACCCCGTGGGCAGCGTCGCCACCCCTGAGCTCTACGACGAGATCATCGCGTTCGCCCGCGCACACGACCTCATCGTCGTCCACGACAACGCCTACTCCGACATCGTCTACGACGGCCCCGCGGGCGGGAGCTTCCTCGCGCGTCCCGGCGCGCTCGAGGTGGGCGTGGAGTTCTTCTCGCTCTCCAAGTCGTTTAACGTCACGGGTGCGCGCGTGAGCTTCCTGGTGGGGCGACCCGATGTGGTCGCCGCCTTCGCGAAGCTCCGCGGACAGACCGACTTCGGCATGTTCTATCCCATCCAGCGTGCCGCGATCGCCGCGCTCACCGGGCCGCTCGACGAGGTCGAGCACCAGCGCCGCCTCTATCAGGAGCGGCGCGACGCGCTGTGCGACGGACTGGAGCGCATCGGTTGGGAGCGCCCCAACGCCCACGGCACCATGTTCGTGTGGGCCAAGCTCCCCGGCGGCCGCACCGATTCTATGGCGTTCTGCGAGGAGCTGATGGAGCGCGCGGGCGTGGTGGTGACGCCGGGCGCGAGCTTCGGGCCGCATGGCGAGGGCTACGTGCGCATGGCGCTCGTGCTGCCGCCCGAGGGGCTCGCCGCCGCCGTCGAAGCGATCGCCGCCGCCGGCATCTGCTAGAGGCGCGCCGCACCGTATAGCGCGGCGCGGGACGGGGATAATGGTCCGAGACCGATCGCGCGGACCCGGTGCCCGCGCAAAAAGGAGGTTTCCCATGATCAACGATCGCAAAGTCGCCGTGGTGGGCTGCGGGTTCGTGGGCTCGTCGTCCGCGTTCGCGCTCATGCAGAGCGGGCTGTTCTCGGAGATGGTGCTCATCGACGTTGACCGCGCCCGCGCGGAGGGCGAGGCGCTCGACATCGCCCACGGCGTCCCGTTCGCGAGCCCCATGCGCATCTACGCCGGCGACTACGCCGACGCGGCGGACGCCGCCATCATCGTGGTCACCGCCGGCGCCGCCCAGAAGCCCGGCGAGACGCGCCTCGACCTGGTGAACAAGAACGTCGGGATCTTCAAGTCCATCATCCCCCAGATCCGCGAGAGCGGTTTCGAGGGCATCCTGCTCATCGTCTCCAACCCCGTGGACGTGCTCACCTACGCCGCCATCCGCATGTCCGGCCTGCCCGAGGGCCGCGTGATCGGGTCGGGCACGGTGCTCGACACGGCGCGCCTCAAGTTCATGCTCGGCCAGCACCTTTCCGTCGACCCGCGCGACGTGCACGCCTACATCATGGGCGAGCACGGCGACTCGGAGTTCGCCGCGTGGTCGAGCGCCATGGTGGCGGGCGTGCCGCTCAACACGTTCTGCGAGATGCTCGGGCACCGCGACCACAAGGCGGCCGAGGAGCGCATCGCCGAGAACGTGAAGATGAGCGCCTACGAGATCATCGAGAAGAAGCGCGCCACCTACTACGGCATCGCCATGAGCGTGCGCCGCATCTGCACCGCGATCATGCGCGACGAGGACTGCGTGCTGCCCGTCTCGAGCCTCATGGTGGGCGAATACGGCCTGAACGACATCGCCATCTCCATGCCCACCATCATCGGCAAGGACGGCGTGGTGTGCCGCGTGCCCGTGTCGCTCTCCCCGGACGAGCTGGCGAAGCTCAACGACTCCGCCGCGGCGCTCCGGGCGATCATGGACCAGGTGGATTTCGAGGCATGATGCCGCGGCGACCGAGTCTGCGCCGTCTCGGCGCGGCATGCGTCGCCCGTTGACGCGCTCCGGTCCGAAACGGGCCGGGGTGCTCGGCGTTTCCAAGGGGAAGGGGGAGCCATGGCGGACCGCACGAAAGGGAGCGCGGCGCGCATCGCGTCGAGGCTCAAAGGGGCCAAGGCGCACGAGCGCCGCATGCCGGAGGGCATCGGCGCCCCTGCGGTGAGGGCCCTCCTGCCCGTCCGCGGCGCAGCCGCCGCGGACGCCGCCGGCGATGGCGCCGCGTCCGACCCGGTTGCCGCCGCCGAGGCAGCGCAGCGCGCCCCCGAGGTGGCGGGGAACTTCGTCACCTATGCCGAGACGCAGCTCGACGCGCTGGACGAGCGTCCCTTCTGCGCGGTGGACAGCCTGGTGCTCTCGTGGCTCGCCTACTTCCGCCTGCCCGCCGACGATGGGCGCTTCGCCACATGGGAGGGCGCCCCGGTGCGCGAGCTTCTGCGTGCGGAGTGCTACGAGAGCATGTTCGGCGGCACCTGGGATCCGGAGGGGAGCCGTGCCCTGCTGTGCGCCGTGTGCGCGAGCCCGCGGTTCCGCACCATGCGCGTGGCCGGATACACCACCCGGTTCGACGAGGGGCAGGAGGAGCAGTTCGCCGCGATGACGTTCAGGTTGGGCGACGGCTCGGCCTACATCGCCTTCCGCGGCACCGACTCGACCATCGTGGGATGGAAAGAAGACTTCAACATGGCCTTCCAGAGCCCCGTGCCCGCGCAGGAGTCCGCTGCGCGCTACCTCGTCGACGCGGCCACGGCGCTGCCCGGTCCGCTCTACGTCGGAGGCCACTCCAAGGGCGGGAACCTGGCCGTGTACGCGTCCATCATGTGCCCGCACGCGCAGCAGGACCGCATCGTGCGCGCCTTCTCGCACGACGGGCCGGGGTTCAACGAGCGGTTCCTGCGCGGAGCGGGCTTCGCGCGCATGCGCGAGCGCATCGACAAGACGCTCCCGCAGTCTTCGGTCTTCGGCATGATCTTCGAGGACCAGGAGGATTACGCCATCGTTGAGAGCACGGGGTTCTCGCTGCTGCAGCACAATCCCTTCACCTGGGTGGTCGAGGGCGCCGACTTCAAGCGGGTCGAGCGCATCTCGGCGGGCGCCCGCTACCTCGATTCCACGCTGGCCGACTGGCTGCGCGGCGTGTCCCCGGATCAGCGCGGGCGCTTCATCGACGCGCTCTTCTCGGTGCTCGACGTGACGGATGCCGAGCGCTTCGCCGACGTGCGCGCCGACTGGCGCGAGAACGTCCCCAAGATGATCGCCGCGGCCGGCGAGCTCGATCCCGAGACGCGCGCGCTCATCATCCAGACGCTCAAGGTCCTGGCGCGCTCCGCCACCGTGGGCCGCGCCTCCGCGGCGGCGGGGCGGGCCGCGGAGATTTTGGACCAGATATCGGATGCGGCATCCAGCGTGGCCAGCAGGGTCTCGTCCATGCTGCCCGGCTCGGAGGAGCGCGGAGCCGCGCAGGAGGACGGCGACGGTGCCGCCACGGCGGCTGATGGGGATGCGGACGCGCCGGTTGCGCTATCATAACCGGGCCGCGCCCTCCGCGTTGGGCCGCGCGCATCCACCGACCATGCGAGGGGAGCGTCTGTGATGAAGATCAACCATGCCGTGCTGCACGTGCTCGATTTCGACTCCGCGGTGAACGTGATGAGCCGGCGCGAGCTGGAGCTCGATACGCGCACGGCGCGCTCGTTCGTGTCTAAGCATCTCGCGCGCGCCCGAGCCGCCGCGGACAGCCGGCGCGGCTCGTTCGCGCCGGAGAGCGCCTTCGCCGGCGAGCTCAAGCGCTATTACTTCGGCGATCGGGAGTTCCTGGACCTCTCGCTCGACATCGCGGAGTTCTTCGCCGGAGAGCTCTCCCGCGCCGACAAGCCCGAGTCGACCGACATCCTCGTCGCCGATTTCGAGGATGATGACGAGGTCCGCTGGTTCGCGGTGCTGCTGCTCGCGAGCCGTATGGCGTTCATGCACGAGGTGGACAGCGCCCATGGCGCGCCGGCCGCAAACATCGCCCGCCATTATGCCATCCTGCCGAGCCCCTCGCAGAAGATCGCCTCGTACGCGCTCGTGCGCGCGAGCTCGATGGAGGTGCTCTACCAGGACAGGAAGCGCGAGATCGCCGGTGAGGAGCGCTTCGTGATCCCCGAGGGTCTGCTCCAGTGCGACGAGGGCATCTCCGCCAAGGAGGTCATCGACACGGTGTCGCGCGTGGTGGCCGCCGTCGCCGAGGACCACGGCGCCAACACCGCCACGGCGCTCGCCGCCGCGAAGGCCGCGATGGTCGATGCGGTGGAGGCCGACGAGGAGCTGCCACCCTGGGACGTCATCGACGAGGCGTTCGAGGACGAGCCGGTGCTGCGTGATGCCGTCAAGCAGGCGCTTTCCGACGAGCACGTGCCCGAGCACGTGCCGGTCGAGCGCGCGCACGTGGAGCGCGCGGCGGTGCGCAACGTGAAGATCCGCACCGACACGGGCATCGAGATCTCCATCCCCGCGGCGATGGCGCGCAACTCCGAGTACGTGAACTTCGTCAACGAGCCCAACGGCCTCATCTCCATCGAGCTCAAGAATATCGGCAGCATCGAGAACCGGTAGGAGGCGGCTCCCGTGCGTCTGGCCGAGAACCCCGCCGGCGACACCCGGGGGCTCGGCGCCCTGCGGGCTCGCTTCGCGACTCGCTCCGCGTGTCCCTCGGTGGGGTTCTCGGCCGGACGCGCCGCGTCCCTTCATTCGCTTGCATGCCGAGGCTGCCTGCTGCGGGCGTCCGAGCGCACAAAACTGTTCCCTACTCAGGGTTTCGCCGGGGTTTCCGGGCAAAAACCGGAGTAGGGAACAGGATAGGGAACAGGATGGTGCGCAGGGAGGCACCCCGCGTCTTGTGCCGGAGATGTTTCGCGGACGCCTACAGCTGGCGCAGAGACTCGATGAGGCCCGTCTTGCTGTCGGTGCGCGCGTCGCGGTACTTGATGACGCGGGCGGGCACGCCGGCGACGACCGCGCGCTCCGGCACGTCCTCGACCACCACGGCGCCGGCGGCGACGACCGCCTCGTGGCACACGCGCACGCCCTCGAGCACCACGGCGTTGGCGCCGATCATGACGTCGTCCTCGATGATGACGGGCGTGGCGCTCGCGGGCTCCACCACGCCGGCGAGCACGGTGCCGGCGCCGATGTGGCAGTTCTTGCCCACGGTGGCGCGCCCGCCGAGCACCGCGCCCATGTCGATCATGGTGCCCGCGCCGATCACGGCGCCGATGTTGATGATCGCGCCCATCATGATGACGGCGTTGTCGCCGATCTCCACCTGGTCGCGGATGATGGCGCCCGGCTCAATGCGGGCGTTCACGCCCTTGAGGTCCAGAAGGGGCACGGCGGAGTTGCGGCAGTCGTTCTCGATCTCGACATCCTTGATCTGCTTGCGGCTGCGCTCGAGCACGGGCTCGAGATCAGCCCAGTTGCCATAGACGACGCGGCATTTGCGCCCGCCGTAGACGCGCACCGGATCGGCCGCGCCGCTGCCGTCGCCGGCGCACCAATCGATGCGCGCTCCACGCTTCTCACGCACCGTGAGCTTGACCGGCGTCTTCTTGGGCGCCGTAGCGATGAAATCGATGATCTCCTGTGCGTTCATGAGTCTCCTATCCGAACATGACCTGGTCGAACGTGTAGAACCCGGGCTCTCGGCCGACGAGCTTTCGCGTCGCGGCGAGCGCCCCGTGGACGAAGATCTCGCGGCTCTCGGCACGATGCGTGAGGGTGAGCTCCTCGCTGGGCCCGAAGAAGTGCACCTCGTGCACGCCGGCGACGGTGCCGCCGCGCAGCGCGTGCACGCCGATCTCGCGCGGGTCGCGCGCGCCGCAGACGCCCGAGCGGCCGAAGACCGGCTCGTACGTCCCGGCGCCGATCTCGGCCTCGGTGCGCACGACCTCGTCGAGGAGCATCTTGGCGGTGCCGCTCGGCGCGTCGACCTTCTGGTTGTGATGGCACTCAACGATCTCGACGTCGAAGCCCGGCAGCTCGCGCGTCGCCTGCGCCACGAGGTGCCTGAGCGCCGCGATGCCGATGGAGTAGTTGCCGCTCCACAGCACCGGCGCGACCGCGCCGAGCGCGCGGATCGTCGCGAGCTGCTCGTCGGAGTAGCCCGTGGTGCCCGAGACGAGGGCGGCTCCGGTGCGGCGCACGTAGGCGGCGACGGCATCGAGCGTCGCGACGTTGGAGAAGTCGATGATCGCGTCGGCCGCGGGCGCGTCCCCGAGCGCGTCGAGCTCGAACCCGATCTGCGCCACGACCTCGAACGCCGGCTCGCCGGCATCGGTTCGCGCGGCCTCGGCGCACGTGCGGATGAGCGAGCCCATGCGGCCCGCACCCATGATGGCGATCCTAAGCAACGAGACCAGCCCCCTTCATGGCGTCCACGAGCCGCGCCCGCGCACCCTCGGCCATAGGGCAGAGCGGCAGGCGGTAGTTGAGGTCGATGAGGCCCATCTGCGCGAGGGCCTCCTTGACGGGGATGGGGTTCACCTCGCTGAAGAGCGCGCGTACGAGCGGCAGCCCCGCCACCTGGATTTCTCGGGCGCGTTTGATGTTGCCGGCGAACCAGGCTGCGACCATGTCGTGCACGAGCTGGGGCTGGATGTTCGCCCACACCGAGATGACGCCCGAGGCGCCGAGCGAGAGCAGCGGTACCACCATATCGTCGTTGCCCGAGAACATCTTGAAATCGGGTCCCAGGGTGTGCGCGATGTCGGTCGCGTAGGCGATCGAGCCTGATGCCTCCTTGATGCCCATGATGTTGGGGTGGACGCTCAGACGCTCGACGTTGGCGACGCTGATGGAGCAGCCGGTGCGCCCGGGGATGTTGTAGAGGATGCAGGGGATCTCGACGGCGTCCGCCACGGTGGCGAGGTGGCGGTAGATGCCCTCCTCGTTGGCCTTGTTGTAGTAGGGCGTGATGATGAGGAGGCCGTCGACGCCGATCTTCTGGTAGGAGAGGCTCTTGGCGAGCATCGTGGCGGTGGAGTTGGAGCCCGAGCCCGCGATGACGGGCACGCGGTCGGCCACGCGCTCCACCACGAAGGCGCAGACGGCGTCATCCTCCTCGTCGGTCATCGTCGAGCTCTCGCCCGTGGTGCCCAGGGTGAGGATGCCGTCGGTGCCGTGGGCGAGGTGGAAGTCCACCAGGCGCCCCAGCGCTTCGAAATCGACCGATCCGTCCGCATCAAACGGCGTGATGAGCGCGACGATCGATCCCTCTAGGTTGCGGATGTCCATGTGCGGTTACTCCTTTCCCGAAGAATGGGTGCCAGATAGGTGCCGGCGGGCCGTCTCGATGACGGCGCGGCCGTCGGCGGTGGCGTCGAGCGTGGCGAAGTAGTCGAGCGGCGTCTCGGCGCGGCGGATGAGCTCGCTCGTGCCGTCGGCGCGCAGCAGCACCTCGGCCGAGCGCAGCCGGCCGTTGTAGTTGTATCCCATCGAGTGGCCGTGGGCGCCCGTATCGTGGATGACCAAGATATCCCCCCGCTCGATCTCGGGCAGGGGACGGTCGATGGCGAACTTGTCGTTGTTCTCGCACAGGCCGCCCGTCACGTCGTAGACGCGCGTCGCCGGGGCGTGCGTCTTGTCCGGGCCGCCTGCCTGTCCCGCCACGGTGATGTGGTGGTAGGCGCCGTACATCGCGGGGCGCATGAGATCGGCCGCGCAGGCGTCGACGCCGATGTAGTCCTTGTAGATGCGCTTCTCGTGCAGGGCGCGCGTCACCAGGCAGCCGAACGGCCCCATCGCGAAGCGCCCCATCTCGGTCGCGATCGAGACGTCGCCCATGCCGGCGGGCACCAGGATCTCCTCGAACGCCCGGCGCACTCCCTCGCCGATGACGCTGATGTCGTTGGGCGCCTGGTCCGGCCGGTAGGGGATGCCGACGCCGCCCGAGAGGTTCACGAACGCCACGTGCGCCCCCGTCTCGCGCTCGAGGCGCACCGCGAGCTCGAAGAGGATGCGGGCGAGGGCGGGGTAGTAGTCGTTGGTCACGGTGTTGCTGGCGAGGAACGCATGCAGGCCGAACCGCTCGGCCCCGCGCTCGCGCAGCAGGCGGAACGCCGCGAAGAGCTGCTCCTCGGCCATGCCGTACTTGGAGTCGCCGGGGTTGTCCATGATGCCGTTGGCCAGCCTGAAGAGCCCACCGGGGTTGAAGCGGCAGCTCACGGTCCGAGGGATGGGGCCTGCGACCTCCTCGAAGAAGGGGATGTGCGAGATGTCGTCGAAGTTCACGATGGCGCCGAGCTCGCGCGCGAGGCGGAAGTCGGCGGCCGGGGTGTCGTTGGAGGAGAACATGATGCCGTGCCCCGTGACGCCCACGGCCTCGGCGATCATGAGCTCGGTGCCGCTCGAGCAGTCGAGTCCGCAGCCGTACTCGGTCAGGATCTTGATGAGCGAGGGGTTGGGGTTGGCCTTGACGGCGAAGTACTCGCGAAACCCGGGGTTCCACGCGAACGCGTCGAGCACCGCCTCGATGTTGCGCCGGATACCCGCCTCGTCGTAGAGGTGGAAAGGCGTCGGGTAGGCATCCGCCAGGGCGACCAGCTGGTCCTTCGTGGCGAACGGTTGCTTGGCGGCGTATGCGTCGGACGCCGCGACGGGGTCTGGCTGGGACATGCTCGGCTCCTTCTCGAGTAGCGCTCCTGCGAACGTGCAGACAGTCCCACGGGTGTTTCCCGCGGGCCCACCCGGCTCCCGTGCCCGGGAGGCCGAGTTCGGCGGGTCCGCCTCCCCGCGGGGTCGATGCCTGCCGGCTCTCCCGCGGACCATCTCGCCCGCTCCTCTATCGAGTCCATTAACTGTAGCATACGGCCAGGGGTTACTGCGGGCGAGGGAAGTGTTAACACAACGGGTGCGGGTCCGGGTTCGACCACCGTGCCCCGCCCGCCCCGGTCCCTGCCCGCCATGCCCTGATCCTGCGGCGCGGGTGACGCCGACGCGACGCGCGCTTTTGGCGCGCCGTGCGCGGCGGGGCCCGTGCTGCTATGATGCCGTGCAAGCCACGCCGCGGCGAAAGGGGAGACGATGGCGACCTTGTACCAGGATGGCGAGCGGACGGCGCTCGCAGAGCTCACGCGCTATCGGCGCGACCTGCACCGCATTCCCGAGCTGGACGACGACCTGCCCGAGACCATCGCCTACGTCCGCGGGGTGCTCGAGGGCCTCGCCTGTGAGCTCATCGAGCCCTGCGCGTCCACCGTGTGCGCCTACTTCGATCTGGGCCGCGCCGAGACGGTGGCGATCCGCTCGGACATGGACGCGCTCCCGGTAACGGAGGCGAGCGGCGTGCCGTTCGCGAGCGAGCACGCGGGCCGCATGCACGCCTGCGGGCACGACGGGCACATGGCCATGGCGCTCGCGGCGGCCGTCTGGGTGGACCGCGTGCTCGCCGGCGCGGTCGGGGGTGTCTCGGCCGACGACCTCCCGCGCAACGTGCTGGTGGTGTTCCAGCCGGCGGAGGAGACGACGGGCGGCGCGGCGCGCGTGTGCGCGAGCGGCATCTTCGAGCGGGTGCGCGCCACGCGGATCTTCGGCTTCCACCTCTGGCCGGATCTGCCTGCGGGCGCGGTCGCCTCGCGCCCGGGGGCGCTGCTCGCGCGCTCGAGCGAGACCACGCTCATGTTCCACGGCGTGTCGAGCCACATCGCCAAGTTCCGCGAGGGCCGCGACGCCCTCGGTGCGGCGGCGCGCTTCGTGGTGGGCTCCAAGTGGCTTTCCAACCGCTTGGCGCAGGACGAGCCGATGACCCTGCGGTTCGGCCGCATGACGGCGGGGACGGTGCGCAACGCCGTGGCAGCCGAGGCGCGCGTGGAGGGGAGCCTGCGCGTGTTCTCGGATGCCATGTTCGAGCGCGCCCAGCGCGAGGTGCGCGCGCTCGCCCAGACCGCAGCCGACGAGGAGGGCTGCACCTTCGACCTCTCCTTCTCCGAGGGGTACCCGCCCGTGGTCAACGACGAGCGGCTCTTCGAGGCGGTCGCCGGGGCGCTGCCGGATCTGCAGACGGTCCCCGAGCCGCTGCTCATCGCTGAGGACTTCGCGTTCTACCAGCGCCACCTGCCGGGCGTCTTTTTGCTTCTGGGCACGGGTACGGGCATACCGCTCCATGCGGACACCTTCGCGTTCGATGAGCGCGTGCTGCTCCGGGGACTCGAGGCCTACCAGCGCCTGCTGCGCATGACGTAGGGGCTCGGTGCGCCTCGTCGGAGCCGTCCGCCGGAGAAGATCGACCGCTCGCGGAAGGATCGCCGTCGTGCCGGTTGATTCGGCGCTCATTCTTCCCTACCATCGTCAAGGCTGGAATGTTACCGCATGGGCATGACCGGCACCTGTTCACAACCGCATAGCTCATCCGGAATGTTACTCTCTGAGGCATGACCGAGCCCGCGCCCCGCGGCGCTGGTTCGCACGTCTCGGAGAGTTTTTTCGTTTCGATCGATCGTAAGGGGCGGAACCGGATGCGCTGTGCCGGGGATGAGGGAGGAGGATGCGCGTGAAGGCGATTCGCCGCATCAACAACAACGTGGCGGTATGCGAGGACGACGCCGGCAACGAGCTCCTGGCCATGGGCCGGGGCATCGGGTTCGGCGAGATGCCCCGGACGCTTGCGCTGGCGGACGTGGAGCGCACGTTCTACAACGTGGACGCGCGGTTCATCACCGCGATCAACGACCTGCCGCAGCCGGTGCTCGATTTCGCCGTCGAGAGCGCGGACTACATCCGCTCGGAGATCTCCTACGCGCTGAGCCCCAACTTCGCCTTCATCCTCGCGGATCATCTCGCCTTCGCCATCAAGCGCGCCGAGCAGGGCATGCACGTGCGCATGCCGCTCGCCTACGACGTCGAGCAGACCTATCCGGATGAGTACCGGCTCGCGCGGCACGTCCTGCGCCGCGCCCGCCGCAGCCTCAACGCTCCGCTGCGTGACGACGAGGCGACGGGCATCGCCATGAATATCGTCAACGCCCGCGCCGGGGCGGCGAGCGCCGAGGAACGCGCCCGGGTGCGCGCTGACGAGGACATGCTCGAGGATGTGACCGAGATCATCGAGGATTTCTTCGAGATCCAGGTC
The DNA here is from genome assembly GCA_963931435.1 of uncultured Coriobacteriaceae bacterium. Classification (GTDB taxonomy): domain Bacteria; phylum Actinomycetota; class Coriobacteriia; order Coriobacteriales; family Coriobacteriaceae; genus Coprousia. The sequence goes on along the minus strand of OZ007012.1, from coordinate 1,425,969 downwards.
GATCGCGGCTCGTTCGCGTTCTCGCGCTATGTGACGCACATGCGCTACCTGTTCGAGCGCCTCCACGCCGGCACGGCGCTGGACAGCTCGGTGGTCGAGGGGTTCCGCGGCATCGAGGAGCGCTATCCGGAGGGCGTCGCCTGCGTCGAGGAGATCGCGCGCCATATCGCGGAGACGTGGGAGGGCGCCGAGCTCTCGCCGGATGAGAAGCTCTATCTGGTGATCCATGTGAGCAGGATCTGCATCAAGGGGACGGGCGGAGACGCGCCAAGGCAGGATCAGGCAACGGGGAGGGGTACTCGCTAGCCTGGCCGCGCATCGGACGCGCTGCGACCGTCGATACGAAAGGACGCCATCATGGCCAAGAAAGAGCGCTATGCCGAGCTGGCCGACCGCGTGGTCGAGCTGCTGGGCGGCAAGGACAACATCAGCTTCTTCACGCACTGTGTGACCCGCTTGCGCTTCAACGTGAAGGACAAGAGCATCGTCCACGTCTCCGATATCGAGAAGATCGAGGGCGTTATGGGCTGCCAGTGGGTGGGCGACCAGCTCCAGATCATCATCGGCCAGTCCGTGGGGGACGCCTACGACCTCATCGCCGAGAAGACTGGCCTGGCGCGCCAGGACGCCGTGGCCGAGGACCTGGGGGATGCTCCCAAGAAGAAGTTCTCTATCAACACCGTCTTCGATGCCATCTCGGGCTCCATCACGCCGCTCATCGACGTGCTCATCGGCGCCGGCTTCATCAAGATCATCGTGCTGCTGTTGGAGCAGTTCGGCATCCTCACGCAGGATATGCCCACCGATATCGTGCTCACCTTCGTGGGCGACGCGGGCTTCTACTTCCTGCCCGTGTTCATCGGTGCCACGGCTGCCAAGAAGTTCGGCGCGAGCCAGGGCTTGGGCATGCTGCTGGGCGCCATGCTCATCCATCCCAACTTCGTCGCCGCGGTGGGCGAGGGCACGGCGCTCGACATCTTCGGGCTGCCCATCTACGCGGCGAGCTATTCCTCGAGCGTCATCCCCGCGATCCTCGCCGTGGCCGTCATGGCGCCGGTCCAGCGGTTCTTCGCCCGGATCTCTCCCGATTCCATCCGTTCCATCACCGAGCCGCTGCTCACTCTCATCGTCATGGTGCCGCTCACGCTGTGTCTGCTCGCGCCGCTCGGCAGCTTCCTGGGCACCTACCTCTCCCAGGCGATCCTGTGGCTCTACAACACCACCGGCTTCTTCGGCGTGGCGGTGTTCGCCTGCATCTGCCCGTGGGTGGTCATGACCGGCATGCACTCCGCCCTCATGCCCTACATGCTTGACGCGCTGGCGACCGGCGCCGAGTTCATCGTGCTGCCCGGCATGATCATCTCCAACATCGACCAGGGCGCCGCCTGCGCAGCCGTGGCCGTCAAGACCCGCGACAAGAACGTGCGCTCCACGGCCATCTCCTGCGCCATCACCGCCATGGTGGGCGGCGTGACGGAGCCGGGCATGTTCGGCGTCAATCTGCGCTACAAGACCCCTATGTACGGCGCGATGATCGGCAGCTTCTGCGGCGCGCTTGTCGCCGGTTTCGGCGGCGCGGCGGCGCATGCCATCACCGGCTCGGCCGGCCTTTTGGGCGGTTTGCCGGTCTTCTTGGGCGGCGATATCTCCAACCTCATCTGGATGGTCGCCGGCGTCGCCGTGGGCGTCGTGGTGACGTTCATCGCGACGATGTTCCTCTACAAGCCCGAGGCCGCTGAGGCGTAAGCTCGATCGAAAGGAGCAATATCATGGCGTTTCCCGAAGGCTTCCTGTGGGGCGGTGCCACCGCCGCCAACCAGTGCGAGGGCGCCTACCTCGATGACGGCAAGGGACTCAACACCGCCGACGTGATGACGGCGGGCGACGTGAAGACCCGCCGCCAGATCACCGACGGCGTCATCGAAGGGCTGAACTACCCCAGCCACACCGCCATCGACCACTACCACCGCTTCCGCGAGGACATCGAGCTCTTCGCCGAGATGGGCTTCAAGTGCTACCGCATGTCCATCAACTGGGCGCGCATCTTCCCCAACGGGGACGACGCCGAGCCCAACGAGGCCGGGCTCGCCCACTACGACGAGGTGTTCGACTGCTGCCGCGAGCACGGTATCGAGCCGCTCGTGACGCTCTCCCACTACGAGACCCCGCTGGGCATGCAGAAGTTCGGCAGCTGGGTGGGGCGCGAGGCCGTCGACTGCTTCGTGCGCTACGCCGAGACGTGCTTCCGCCGCTACAAGGGCAAGGTGCGCTACTGGCTCACCTTCAACGAGATCAATTGCATGTCGATGATGCCCTGGACCGCCGGCGGGGTGCCCAACGACGCCGACGAGCAGACGCGCATGACGGCCGCCTACCACCAGTTCCTCGCCAGCGCCCGCGCCGTCCAGCTCGCGCACGAGATCGACCCCGAGAACAAGGTCGGCATGATGTACGGCGGCATCTTCAGCTATCCCAACACCTGCGACCCCAAGGACGTGCAGGCCAACGACGAGTTCATGCGCACGATGATGTTCTATCCCGACGTCATGGTGCGGGGCTACTATCCCTCCTACAAGCTCAAGGAGTTCGAGCGCAAGGGAATCGTGCTGCCCGAGCAGCCCGGTGACGCCGAGCTGCTGCGCGCCGGCACCGTCGACTTCCTCTCGTACAGCTACTACTTCTCGATGGTCGTCGGGCAGAAGGGCGAGGGGATGGACGTGTCCATGGGCAGCCCCGAGACGGGCTACACCAACCCCTACATCCCGCAGACGCCGTGGGGCTGGTCCATCGATCCGTACGGGCTGCGCCACTCGCTCAACCTGTTCTGGGAGCGCTACCAGATCCCGCTCATGATCGTCGAGAACGGTCTGGGCACCTTCGACGAGCTCGTCGAGGGTCCGGACGGCACGCCCACCGTGCACGACGATTACCGCATCGACTACCTGCGCCAGCATATCAAGGCGATGGAGGACGCCATCGAGATCGACGGCGTGGACCTTATGGGCTACACGCCCTGGGGCTGCATCGATTTGGTCTCGGCCGGCACCGGCGAGATGAAGAAGCGCTACGGTTTCATCTACGTCGACGTGGACGATGAGGGCCATGGCACGTACAACCGCTACCGCAAGGACAGCTTCTCCTGGTACCAGAAGGTCATCGCCACCAACGGCGCGGATCTGGACTAGGAGCTCTACGCTCAAAGGGCCGTGTGCTCCGCGCAGCTCCTGCTGCGCATGTAGTCGCCGCGGTTGCCGTTCGGCGCCGGCGCATATCTTCGCAGCTGCTGTCAGATGCACCGCATGCGGGGCGCCCATGGTGCGATGCGCCGGGGCGCCCCGTGTCGTCGCGCCCCCCCGCTTGCCGTGCCGCTTTGCATGCCATGCCGGGTGCCTGGGCGTCGAGTGCCGGACACCCGGCGCCGGACAAGATGCTGTTCCTTTGCCCGCGGCGCCCTCCGTCCGTATCGCCGCCCCTGGACCTTGTGTCCGGGGGCGGTTTCGTGTTCCCGTGTGCGAGATCGCCACTTCTTGCCCTTCAGGGGCGGCAAAAGTGGCGATCTCGCACACGGGAACGCTGACGGCAGCCGGCCGTGAGAGCAGAGATGGGGCGGAATCGGAGCGGGTAGGGGAGACGCACGATTGATCCGAGCGACCCTGTTGATGAATAAAAAAAAGAGGCGCCCCGCGGGGCACCTCCCTGATCGGCTGCCGCGAAACGCGGGTTATAGGACAAAATGTGTGTCTCGACAGAACATCTGTCCTAGTCCAGCCAGAAGGGGTACGGGTCCTTGTGGTGGAGCTCCTCCCAGACGACCCGGTCGCCCCACTCCGGGCCCCCGTCGTCGCGCTTGGGCCCCGCCGAGTAGGTCCTGTAGAGCAGGTCAACGTCGTCGTCGGTCGGCATGGCCGCAATGACCTCGCGCGCGGGCCTCGGCGACTCCGTGTGCAGGTAGCACCACCAGAAGACCGCCTTGACCCTGCGCATTGACGACAGGCCTCGGTGGTTGCGCAGGACGTCCCTGAGCTGCGCGTTGACCCCTCCCTCGATCGGGTTGTTGGTGCGCGGCAGCGGCCCCTCCGCGGTCAGTGCCGGGTCGAGGTAGGTGAAGAGGGTCCCCCGCGAGACGAGCCGCGAGAGCGACGAGCGGGCCCTCCTGAGCCTCTCGTGGGTGTAGACGAGCCGGCCGTCCTGCATGGACCTCTCCTCGAGGAAGTCCGCCCAGAACTCGCACCACTGCAGGTAGCGCTCGACCCACCAGTCGGCCTGGCGGAGGGTGTCCAGGTGCATGAGCTCGAGCGCGAGCGCGTAGAGCTCCCTGCCCGCCTGGAGCCTCGGCCTCGTCGTGGTGCAGCGCTTGACCTGGCAGAACGCGTGGAAGAGGCACCTCTGCACGCGCGTGCGGGGCCAGGAGCGGCGCCTCGCCCCCTCGAAGCCCGTCCCGCCGTCGCACACCACCACGTCCGGGGCCGGGATCGGCGCCATCAGGGCCTCCCAGGCCCTCGAGGTCTCGGCCTGGGCCATGTACCACGAGACGACGTGCTCGCCGTCGTAGGCGATCAGCACGACGAGGTCGCGGGCGAGCCATATCCCGTCGACGAAGAGCACCCGGTGCACCTCCCCGGTCGGCTCGGGCATGGGCCAGACGCGCCAGAACCCGGCGGTCCTCCTCCTGAACGTCCTGCCCTGGCCGGGCATCGAGAGCTGCGTGTCCTTGGAGGTGAGCCACGCCAGGAACTCCCCGAGCCTCGCCGCCGCGTCGTCGTAGGAGACCGTGTTCGAGGCCCCGCACGCCTTGCACCTCCATCGCTGGGACCCCGCGCTCGTCCTCCCGTTCCTCTTCATCGCAGCCCCGCATGAGGGGCACCTGACCGCCTTCATCCCCAGCTCCTCGGAAATCGGGATTTTAACGGCCTGATTTTCAGTCATCTACCTGCGGGGAAGGTGCGAATCCGGACACACTTTCTGTCCGAGTGGTTAAATTCGCCCCGCAGATTTAAACGCATGGAAAAGGGGCATCGACCTGCGTCGATGCCCCAGAAGCGGACACACATTTTGTCCTATAAGCCCGAAACGCGGCTTGACCGGTGCTGCTTAGAGCTTGCGGACGTTGGAAGCCTGCAGCTTGCCGTTCTGGCCGGTCGTGATGTCGAACTCGACGGCCTGGCCCTCGTCGAGGGTCTTGTAGCCGTCCATCTGGATCTCGGAGAAGTGAACGAACAGGTCGTCGCCGTCTTCACGGGAGATGAAGCCGTAGCCCTTGTCCGGGTTGAACCACTTGACAGTTCCTTGTGCCATGACGTGCCTTTCTATCGCGCCCATTGCTGGGCAGATCGTGCGCTCGCGCGCGGAAACAAACACGGCCGGGGAGCCCCCGAGCCGCGATGCATATGGTACCCCATGCGCTCCCGTTTGAAGCGCTCGCACGCGAACAAATGCATCAACTTGAAACGAAGGCGCTATCGATAGAGGATGGGCGTGTGGAAGCCCTCCCTGTTGCCGGTGAGCCCTTGGCCCTGTATGGAGTTGGCCCTGTATGGAGTCGAACTTGATGTCCACGATCCCGTAGCCGTCGTCCTGCATCGCAGGCGCAAACGTTTGAGATCTACCGGATTTTGCGCTGCGAGTTGCTGCCGCTTGGGGTCGCAGCTGTGCAGGAAGTACGGGCTTGCGGGGAAGCGGGAGCGGGGTGATTCGCTCCGCCGCTCTCACTCTTAACCGTGGTACGGGCAGCGCGCGCCGATGCACGCGACGTTGTCCGACGAGACGGCGCAGACCGGCTCTGAGGTCGGCTGCCGAAGGTCAACGCCCAGCACCTCGTTGAACCAGCGGACCGCGCCCCGCACGGCCACGCGAGAGTCGCGCTTGCAGCAGCGCGGGGAGCCGGCCTGGGCAATCTGCCCCAGCAGGTCGGCGACCATCTTCTGCGTCTCGCTCCAGCCCTCGGCCTTGAGAGGGGCATTGCCAAGCAGGATCGAGAGCGCCATGCCGCACGATGCGGCAGCACCGCACACGCCCCAGCGCGCGCACGCGCCGCCGGGAACCGCGCCAGAGCGCTCGGAGAGCTCCTGGAGCTGCCCCCTCAGGTCGCCCGAACCCGTGGCGTTGCGCACGGACGCCAGCAGGGCGGCCCCCACGAGGAAGTGGTGGACGGGGCCGAACGCCGCGCACTCGGGTGCTGCCATGAGGTCCTCCAGGATATCCGCAGGGCTGGTCGAGGTGCTGTTCTCGCAGATGACGGAAGCCCAGGAAGGGACGTCGTTGCTCGTAGCCATGATAGCTCCCCTTTCTGTAAACACATTGATGGATGTCGAAATATTATACATCGAAGAGCGTCGATATATAGTAGAATAATTGCGTGAGTCACGCTTTCAGAACAGGGAGGGCCACATGGGAGCACGGAGCATCGGGCGGCCGCGCGTCGCCTTCGTCTGCACGCACAACGCGTGCCGGAGCCAGATGGCGGAAGCAATAGCACGCCAAATCGCGGGCGACGTGCTTGACCCCTGTTCCGCGGGCACCGACCCCGCGCCCGAGGTCGATCCCGGTGCGCTGCGGGCGCTCTCGGAGCTCTACGGCATAGACGGAACGGGCCTGCGCCCCAAGACGCTCGACGAGCTGGGAGAGGCGGACATCGTGGTGACTATGGGGTGCGGGGTCCGGTGCCCCGTGTTCCCGTGCGCGCACCGCGAGGACTGGGGGCTCGAGGACCCCGCCGGCCGCGGCCCCGAGGCGTTCCGGGAGACCGCCCGCGTCATCGAGGCGAGGGTGCGCGACCTGGCATGCCGCGTGGAGCGCGGCGAGATTCCCGGCGTGACCGCGCCCGTGCGCGCCGACGTCCTTCGGGCGCTCGCCGACGAGCGGCGGCTCGCTGTGGTCGCCTCCCTCGCCGAGGGCGGAGAGACCTGCGCCTGCGAGCTCCTCGAGGGCCTCGGCATCGGGCAGCCGACCCTCTCGCACCACATGAAGCTCCTCACCGAGTGCGGCTTGGTCAGCGCCCGAAAAGACGGTCGCTGGCTGCGCTACACCCTCGACCGCGAGCGCATCTCCGCGCTCGGGGACGCGCTGAAAGAGCTCGCCCGCTGACCCTTCTTGTGACGCGTGGCGAGAATCCACCGTGAGAAAGTCTATCGACGTTTCACGGGGGGTGATTCGCATGGCGAGGCGTCCGAAGCTGACGCAGGAGATGGTGGACGAGGCAATCAGCCTCAAGGCGGACGGCCTCTCCAACGGCGACATCATCTGCGCGCTGGGGATCCACGAGTCCACGTTCTACCGCTGGATCGGAGATCCCAAGAACAAGCTGCAGCGCGCGTTAAGCGAGGGACTAAAAAAGGAGGAGTCGGCGTTCAAGCGGACGCTGCTCACGACCATCCGCTCGGCGGCGCTCGCGCGCAACCAGTACTGGACGGCGGCGGCGTGGCTGCTCGAGCGCAAGTACCCGGACGAGTTCGGCAAGGCGGATCGCCAGCGCGACGACGCCAAGGCGGACGCGGCGCCCAGGATCGTGCTCGGCGTGGTGGCCCAGCCGGTGCAGGAGAAGCTGCCGGGATTCGACCAGACGGCGGAGGGGCGCTCCGATGGTTGACGCCTCCTCGCTCGTCATCCCGCGCTTCCACGACGTGCTGGGCGACGTGATGGCCCACGGGCACACGCACTACTGGCTGCACGGCGGGCGCGGATCCACGAAGTCGAGCTTCATCAGCGTGTGCATCGTGCTCCTCCTGGCGCACCCGGAGGCGAACGCGGTGGTGGTGCGCAGGTTCTCGAACACGCTGCGCGACTCCGTGTTCTCGCAGTTGACATGGGCGATCGCGGCGCTGGGGCTCGACGCGTGGTTCCGGGCACGCATCTCCCCGATGGAGCTCACGTACCTGCCCACGGGGCAGCGCATCGTGTTCAGAGGAGCCGACGACCCGCTCAAGCTCAAGGGCGTGAAGTTCGCGCGGGGCTACGCGGCGGTGGTCTGGTTCGAGGAGCTGGACCAGTTCGACGGCATCGACGCGGTGCGGAGCATCCTGAACTCGCTTCGGCGCGGAGGCGACGACTTCTGGATCTTCTACAGCTACAACCCGCCGCGCACGCTGTGGAGCTGGGTGAACCGCGAGAAGCTGGAGCGCGAGCGGCGGGCTGACGCGCTCGTTCGCCAGAGCTCGTATCTGGACGTGATCGAGAGCCACCCGGAGTGGCTGGGCGGGCCCTTCGTGGAGGAGGCGGAGTACCTGCGCGAGGTCGACGAGCGGGCGTGGAGGAGCGAGTACCTGGGAGAGGTGACGGGCACGGGCGGCTCGGTGTTCAACAACGTCGTCTCGACGCGCCTGTCCGACGCGGCGTGCCGGGGCTTCTCGCGCACGCGGTGCGGCGTGGACTGGGGCTGGTTTCCCGACCCCTGGAGGTTCGTGCGCATGGGCTGGGAGCCCGGCGAGAGGAGGCTCACGATCTTCGGCGAGCTCTCGGCGAACAGGAAGACGCCTGCCGAGACGGCGGCGCTGGTGACCGATGCGCTCACCTACGCGGACGCCCCAGGCGAGGATCCCTATCTCCACGACGAGCTGATCTGGTGCGACGACACGCCGGACGGCAAGCAGTCGATGGCAGTGTGGCGGCGCGAGGCGGGGCTACGGGTACGGCCCGCAAGGAAGTCGAACATGCGGCGGTTGTCGTACGAGTGGCTGGCGGGGCTCCGCGAGATCTGCATCGACCCGGAGCGGGCGCCGCTCGCCTACGAGGAGTTCCGCCTCAAGGAGTACGACCGCGACCGTGACGGAACGTGGCTGGACGACATCCCGGACGGCAATGACCACTCGATCGACGCGGTGAGATACGCGATGATGGACGACGTGCTGAGGGGCTAGGCTTGCGAGCGTTCTTCTTGCCCTACTTCGATGCGCAGGGCATTGCGGCGGTGTGGTGGCACCTGAGCGCTTGCCTATAGGCGACCCTCGAGCGCCTCGAGGTAGACCTCGGGGTGCCACAAGCTCGCCTCGCCGTGCCGCCAGCCAGGGCGCTCGACAAGCGTGCTGCCCGGCAAGGCCTTAGCCAAGGCGCGCGCCGAGCGCACCATGACGCGGGGCTCCCTCCCGCCGACGAGGATGGTCGCCCGCGCCCCGCAGCCAGCGAGCTCGGGCCTCAGGCGGTAGGAGCTGTTCGCCCGCATGAAGGCGGTCATGTCCCGCTTCGAGATGGCGCAGCTGTCGCGGTAGTAGGGCTCGTAGAGCTCCTCGGGGAGGTGGAGGCTCGCGAACTGCGCCCGCGAGAACCAGGGACGCCGCACGAGCGGGTAGCTCAGGGCGACGGCGGGCGCGGCGAGGGCGCGGGCGGCGCGCATGGGGAGCACGAGCGCGCTCTCGATGACGGCGCGCCCCGCGATCCGCGGCCGCTGCGCAAGGGCCTCGAGGGCGACCTGCGCCCCGAGGGAGACGCCGCCGAGCGCGTCGACGCGCCCGCCGAGCTCGCGGTCGATGAGGGCCACGAGTTCGGAGGCGTTGTCCTCGATCGAGGTGAACGGGCGGTCCGAGCCGGCGTGCCCGTCGAGCACGGGAAGCACGACGCGGTACCCGTTGGCGGCGAGCAGGTCGGCGACGGCCCGGTAGTTCCACCACGAGAGGCCGCCCCCGTGCAGGAGCACCGCCGTCCGCGGGCCCGAGCCGAGCGTGTGAGTGACCATCTTGATCCTTTCGACGGAGACATTGCCCGGGCGGCGCCGTTGGAGGCTCCCGCGAGCCTGGACCGACGCATGGGCACACGGCTCTTCTCGCCCCGTGCGCCCCATTATACGGGCGGTGTGCGGGAGTTTTCCACATTGGGGCTCTCGGCCGTTCTTCTCGGCATGAGACGCTTTGGAACACGGGGCGACGCTTCGCGCAAAGCGCCGTGAGGTTATCAACATCTTCTCGGACGAATGTGCAAAAGCGCTGGTTGCGGTGCGTGCTCGAGCGTTCTTCTCGCCCATTTCGCAATTCAGTTGGCTACTGAGTTTTGGGGCACTGCTCGGCCTTTGTGACGGGCGGGTTCAATGGGCGTGTTCGGACGAGGCGGGAGGCGGGCCATGGGCGTGAACGATGACGAGTACTGGGTGCCGGAGCATGTGAGGGCGTATCTAAAGGGGATGGGGTTCTCGCTGCCGCTGGAGGACATGGAGCCGCACATACGGGCGTGGGACCGGTGGATGCGGGCGCTCGGGGACTTCTACGACTACCGCGACACGGACGGGGTGGGGCGGGTGTACGAGGTGCACCGCCGGTCGATCCACCCCGCCATGCGGGTGTGCCGGGAGTGGGGGTCGCTGCTGCTGAACGACCGGACGCAGGTGGCGTGCGCCGAGCAGGCGTGCACGGACTGGCTCGCGGCGTGGATGGCGCGGACCGGCTTCCTCGCCTCGGCGCAGGAGTGCGTGGTGCGCGCGTTCGGCCTGGGGACCGGGGCATGGGTGCTCTGGGTGGACGCGGGGGCGCGCGAGGTGCGCGTGCGCCGCTACGACGCTCGGATGGTCGTTCCCCTCACGTGGGACGAGGAGGGCGTGACCGAGGCGCGTTCGTGACGCGGGCGTTCTGGCGCGGGCGCGCGGTCGACCAGGTGCAGCTGCACCTGAAGGGTTCGGGTGGAGCGTTCTTCTCGCCTGGCGAATCTATTGGAGGCGCTGCGGCGGCGGGTCCTTCTCGCCTGACCGACGATGCAAGCGAGGGCACGTATAGGATCGTGACGGCCTGCTTCGACCGGGACGGGAGCAGGGTCGAGCCCGAGGGCGTGTGCCCGGTGTACGACACGGGGAGCGTCTGGCCGACCTTCTCGATCGTGAAGCCGGCCGTCGACAACACGCGCGTGGACATGTCGCCCTACGGGCAGTCGGTGTTCGCTGACGCGGTGGACGCGATCCAGGCGGTCGACCTCTGCTACGACGCGATGATGTCGGAGATCGACAACGGGAAGATCCGCGTGTTCCTCTCGGACGTGATGTTCGACGTCGAGCGCGACGGCAAGGGCGGGCGCGTCTCCATCCCCTTCGGCAAGGCGGACTGCACCGTGTTCAGGAAGGTCATGAGCACCGAGGACACGATCCACGAGTTCGCGCCGGCGCTCCGCACGGAGGACCAGGCGCGGGCGTTCCGCGTGGCGCTGCAGACGCTCGGCGACCTGTGCGGGCTCGGCATCAACTACTTCGACCTGGAGAACGTCGGCTACGTGAAGACGGCCACGGAGGTGTCGGCGGACAACTCGGCGCTGATGCGGAACATCCGCCGGCACGAGCACGCGCTCGAGGGCGCCATCGCGGGGATCTGCCGGGCGCTCATGGCGGCCGAGCGCGGGCTCGGGGTGGAGCTGCCCGACGAGGGTCTCGTGCGCGTGACGTTCGACGACAGCATCATCACAGACACGAGCGCCGAGAAGCGGCAGGACATGGACGAGGTGGCGGCGGGCCTGCTGGAGCCGTGGGAGTACCGGGCCAAGTGGCGTGGGGAGGACGAGGCGACCGCGAGGACAGCCGCGCGGCCAGGTCCATCCGCCGCCGGGCTGGGGTGACGCCACCGCCGGCAGCGGACGAGCGAGACGGCGCAGCAGCCCGCCTGCCGTAGCGGAGTGCGCGCCGCTGCGAGGGACCGACCCGCCCCTCGCGAAGGTTGGCCGACGTCAGGCCGCCCCGGACGCGGAGACTGTGTATGCGCGCGATGCGAGGGCGCAGCCGGCTGGAGCGAGCCGCGGCGCAATACACAGCCGGAGCGGGCGGGGCGGCCGTGGGATTGACTTATGCGCGAGGGGCGGGGCGGGCCCGAGCCGTGCGCGCGACGGAGCGGAGGCGGGCGGGCTGCGGACAGCCCTCGATGGGCAGCGGACGGCGGTGGCGGCGCCCCGGGTGGCGGCGGATGGCTCGACGTCCTTCTCGTCCTTCTCGTCCCTCTCGTTTGTCACCGCCTGCATTGATGGATCTGTTATCGGGAGAGGTTGGGGACGGTCCGCCTCAGGCCCCCTTGCGCGCGACGGCGACGCAGGCGGTCGAGCCCGCGCGGCGCCAGGACACGTCGCTGAACCAGGTTCCGAGGATGCGGCGCATCTCGGCCTCGGAGTAGATGCGCACGTCGCCCTCGTGCGAATGCGGCATCCACGCGTTCATGATCGCGCGGGCGGGCGCCGGCTGCCACGCGTCGCCGATGATAAAGGTGCCGCCGGGCACGAGCACGCGCCACGCCTGGAAGGCCGCGCGCTCGGGGTCCGGGTAGTGGTGGAAGGAGTCGTTGCACCAGGCAGCGTCGAACGAACCTTCGCGGAAGGGCAGGCGCTCGGCGTCACAGAGGAGGACCTCTGCCCGCTCGCCCAGGCGCGCCCTCGCGGCCTCGGCCATCCTAGGCGACAGGTCCACGCAGCTGAGGCGCGCGCCCGGGACCGCCCCGAGCACCAGCTCGGCGAGGGCGCCCGTGCCGCAGCCGAGGTCGAGCAGCCGCGGGGCGGGGTCGCCCGCCACGGCGCGCCTCACCTCAGCGAGCACGTGCGGGTAGAGGCGCCTCGCGTGCTCGCCCCCCGTCCCGGTGTCGTAGGTCGGCGCCTGCGCGTCGAAGGCCGCGCGGGAGCGCGAGCGCAGCAGCTCGGCGTTCTCCTCGTCCATCCTGTTGTCCATCAGTCGTCCTTTCTGTTGAGCATTGTTCAATACGATCGGCCGAAAAGAGCCCCGGCCGGAGCCGGGGCGGGATCCCTAGTCGGCGGCACCCCCCGAGCGGAACTCGGCGAGGAGCGCCCGGAGGTAGCGGCGGGCGGCGGCGGTCGCATCCCCGTCCGGCATGCCCGGGCCCGAGGCGAGGCCCACCGCGCCGTAGGTCATGATCGCGGCGAGCTCGTCGGCGTCGGGCGCCGACGAGCCGCGCGAGGCGGCGTCGGCCTCGAGCGCGGCGCGCAGGTGGGGCCGCACCGCCTCGCACATGGCGAGCGAGAGGCGGTCGTGGAGGGCGCCGTGCCCCTCGGCGTGGAAGAAGGCGGCGTAGGGGTAGCCGCCGCCCGCGCCGAGCTCGAGGGCGCGCCCGAGCCTCTCGTCCAACGGGAGGTCCCTCTCGTCCAGCACCGCGTTAATCCCCTCGGCGCAGCGGCGGGCGTAGTCCCCGATGGCCTCGGCGAACATCCTCTCCTTGGAGTCGAAGTAGTGGTAGGCGAGCCCCGGCGCCACGCCCGCGGCGCGCGCCACGGCGCGCACGGACACGTTGTCGTAGCCCTCCTCGGCGAAGAGCCTCATCGCGCACGCCAGCAGCTCGCGTCTGCGCTCCTCGGGGTCCATCACGGTTCTGGTCACGGCGGCCACCTCCTCGTGACGGATGGTACACCTCGATTGAACATTGGTCAACGGTGGAGAGTGCAGTGGGTCGCCGCCCGTCCGCCCCCACACCCCACCACCGCCCGCGAACGAGTACGAGAGAGCAGCAGCCCATCTGCCGCAGCGGAGTGCGCGCCGCCGCGAGGAACCGCCCCGCCCTGCGCGCGTCAAACTCCCATCAGGCCATGCCCAGAGCGTAGGCTGTGTATGCGCAGCGCCGCGAGGGACAGACAGCGTAGCCGGAGTGTGCGACCGTCGCGAAGGGCAGACGGCGCAGCCGGCTGACCTGAGCCGGGAGCGACACGTAGGCGGAGCTGGCTGGCCCGAGCCGCGGAGCAATACACAGCCGGAGCGGCGGGCATGGCCGTGAGTGGCGCTCTCCGCGCAGGGCGGGGCGGTTTCCGAGCCGTGCGCGCAACGGAGCGGAGGCAGGTGGGCTGCGGACGACCCTCGACGACGAGCGGGCGGTGGTGGGGTGTGGGCCATTACCTGACCTGCTCGTCTCAGGTGACAGAAGACCCCGGCGCTACCTGGATTCATCTCGTTCATCCCGGTCTCGCAGATGCATGCGCCTCCGTCGTAGCACCAGCAGTAGTCCTCGAACTCGGATCCGCCCCCTCGCTGCCGTGCTGGCCGGGGTCGTTGAGTATCAATTCGCAACTCTGGCGGAAGTGGGGCTTTGTCAAGGCGGGCACGCCGATTGACCAAGGCGAATACAAGGTCGTGCCCCTGAAGCGCCAGCTGGCGTAGCTTGCGTCTTTTCGGATTCCCATATATGCGTCGCCTGGCATGACGATTGTATAGACCAGGGAAGTTATAGATCGATAACTTGGTCGGCCACGCCGTCAAAGATCCCCTCGTGGTCCACCACGACGACGAGGCGCTCGCGCGCGAGGCGGGCGAGCAGGTCGCGCAGCGAGGCCTTGGCGGCGGGGTCGAGGCCGGTCGCCGGCTCGTCGAGGAGCAGCACGTCGGCGCCGCGCAGCAGAGCGCGGGCGATGGCCACCCGCTGTCGCTCCCCGCCCGAGAGGAGCGACCCCGCAGGCCCCACGGGCGTGGCGTCGCCCTCCGGGAGTCGTGCCGAGACGTCGCAGAGCCCCGACGCGGAGAGCGCAGCGCGGTACGCCTTCTCGCTCGAGTCCTCGGTGCCGAGCAGGACGTTCTCGCGCAGGCTCGTGTTGAGCAGGAAGGGCCGCTGCCGCACGGCGGCACAGTGCGAGCGCCAGGACTCCGGCGAGATGCTCCCAAGCGAAACGCCGTCGATGAGGACTTCGCCCTCCCAGCCGGAAAGTTCGCCGAGCAGGATTCTGAGCAGGGTCGACTTGCCGGAGCCGTTGGGACCCCTCACCACCACGAGCGACGGGTGCGAAAGCGTGGCGGTGAGGCCGCCGAGGAGCGGGCGACCGCCTTCGTAGCGGAAGGCGAGGTTCCTGAGCTCGATCGCGCGCGGAGCGGCTGTGAGCTCGACCCCGCCCCGCCGCGGCGGCTCCGGGAACGCCTCGGCGATGCGCCCGAGAGCCGCGAGCGCCGGCTGCACCGTGATGGCTGCGGAGACGGCCACGAGGAAGGGACTGTAGACGCGCGCCGCGAGCTGGACCGCAGCGACGACCCGGCCGACCGAGAGCGACCCCGCGAGCGCCGCGCAGGCGACGTAGACGAGCGAAGCGCTCGCCGTGGAGAGGAGCGACATCCCCTCGCCCGTGAGGGCCGCGAGGACGCTCCGGCGCACCGAGCTCGACCTGACGCGCTCGCTCGCATCACCGACCCTCGCGGCGACCGACCTCGCGGCATCGGGCGAGGAACTAACCTCCTCGCGGCCGGAGACCGCCTCGGCAACCCTG
Organism: uncultured Coriobacteriaceae bacterium; assembly: GCA_963931435.1. Classification (GTDB taxonomy): domain Bacteria; phylum Actinomycetota; class Coriobacteriia; order Coriobacteriales; family Coriobacteriaceae; genus Coprousia. The sequence goes on along the minus strand of OZ007012.1, from coordinate 1,410,837 downwards.
CCCGTGAGGCCGGCGTTCGCCTCTAGGGCGGCGGCGACTGAGACCCGGTATGCCCTCAGCGACCGTGCGGCGCACCAGGCGTAGGCGGGAACCGGGAGGAGCGCAAGGGCGAGCACGGCAGGGCTCATCGCAGCAACGGCGATGGCCGAGCCCATCGCCTGGAGCACGCTGCTCGCGAAGGTGAAGCTGGTCTTGGAGAAGAGCGCCGAGACGCCCGACGCTTCGGCGATGCGCGCCGCGACGTAGCCGTCGTCGCGCCCGGACATCCAGCCCGCCGACGCATTGAGGGTGCGGTGCACGAGGTCCGCCCTGAGGTCGGCGGCCACGCCCTCGCCGGCGGCGGCGAGGGTCCGCGCCGCGAGGACCGAGAGCGCGGAGCCCGCGGCGGCCGCGGCGACGAGCGCGCACGCGAGCACCGCGACGGGGGTAACGTCGCCGGCGGCGAGACCCCGGTCGATGAGCTGCTGGGTGATGAGGGCGGGCGAGACCGCCACGGCGGAGTAGGCGACGAGCAGGGCGGCGGCGCCTGCGAGCGACGCTGCGCGCGAGCGGACGGCCGGGGCGATGAGGCGCAGGGCCCGAAGGTCAGGCATCGCCATCGGCCGCCACCTTCTCGCCGGAAAGACGCGTTGCCGCCCCGACGATCTCGCGGTAGCGCGGGTCGTCGCCCGCAAGCTCGCGCCACTCGGGGGACGTGACCTCCTCGACGAGCGCGCGGCGCATGAGCGCGGCGGCCCCGCCTGCCTGGCGGGCCTTGTGCTCTGCCCATGCCTCACCGGCTTGGGCGGGGTCGAGGCGGTCGGCCATGCGGTCCCACAGCGGGGAGCTGGACGGGTCCGGATTCACCGGGGTCGCGGACAGGGCATCGACCGCACGGGCAAGGGCCTCGAGCGCCCCGTCCTTCTCGCCCGCGCGGCGCAGGGTCTCGGCGACCTCGAGGGACATCGTGACCGGAAACAACGGGTTCACCCCGCCCATGTCGAGCGAGGCGTAGATTGCCTCGGCAGCGTCGCCGGCAGCAAGCGCAAACGCGGCGTCGCTCCGCATCCCGACCTCCTGCGTGAGCGACGAGAGCACAAAGCTCGCCGCGCGCAGGCGCTCCGCCTGCAGGAGCTCGATCGCCTCGCCGTCACGACCGAGCTTGCGGTAGGCCGAGGCGAGGAGCATCGTCGGGGCGCCCGCGTCCTGCCGGCGCACGAGCGGCTCCAGCAGCGTCGCGGCCTCCTCGTAACGACTCGTTTGGAAGAGCGTTGTCGCCTTCTGCTGCTGCGCGAGGTACAGGGTCGAGGGGTCCGTCGCCACCTCGAACGCGCGATCGAGCAGGACGAGTGCCTCATCGGCGAGCATGGCAGAGTCGAGCGCGCTGTCCCTCTCGCCCGCCGGAGCGAACGGCGTGGCCATGCCCGCCGCCCACACCGTGAGGAGCGACGCCAGCATGAGGAGCAGGTTCGCGTCCGAGTAGTGCTCAGCGACAAGTTCTTGCAGCCGGTCGTGCGCGGCGACGAGGCCCTTCTCACTCAGCGCGTAAACCTCGGCGTAGAGCGCGGCGGACTCTTCCTCCGTGAGTTCGCCGCGCCAGTCGAAGAGCTCGTCTATGGTGAGCGAGAAGTACGCGGCGATACGCGGCAGGAGGCTCACGTCCGGCAGGCTCTGACCGACCTCCCACTTCGATACGGCAGCCTTCGAGACGCCCAGGTGGGCGGCGAGGGCCTCCTGCGTGACGCCCCTGTCACGGCGCTCCCGCGCGATCGTGCGGCCTATGTTGACGGTTGCGTTCATGATGCCCCCTCGACGTGGCGACTTTCGCTATCCCCAGTATGAGGTCGAGTGACAGTGGAATCAAAGGAGCGTTGGTTGATGTTTCGTGCATATAGTCAACCGCCCCTCGACGTCGCGTTCGCAGCACGCGGGGACCGGAGATTATTCGCGATGAGAGTTGACGTCACATACCATGCGTCGTATAGTGTGCGTAGCACAGTATACGACGAGGGGAGGTGTGCGGATGGAGGCCCAGATGAAGCGCGGCTTCCTGGAGGCCTGCGTGCTCGCGGCCGTCTCGGGCGAGGAGTCCTACGGCTACCAGATCGTGAAGGACGTCCCTGCGAGCATGGGGCTCACGGAGTCCACGCTCTATCCGCTCCTGAAGCGCCTGGAGAAGGCGGGGTGCATAACGGCGCGTTCTGCGGAGCACAACGGGCGCCTGCGCCGGTACTACCGCATCACGGACGCCGGGCGCGAGCGCATCGTTGAGTTTCTGGCCGAGTGGCCGTCCGTGCAGGAGATCTATCGGTACGTGGAGGAGGCGCACCATGACGCGCGATGAGTTTCTGAACCGGCTGGGCGAGCTCTTGGCCTGTCTACCGGCGGATCAGGTTGAGGAGACCAAGCAGTTCTACGCGGAGGCCATCGCCGATCGCATGGAGGACGGCATGAGCGAGGAAGAGGCCGTGGCCGCCATGGGCGCGCCCGGCGAGGTCGCTGAGGCCACGCTCGACGATCTCCCTGCCGTGCCGCGCGCCATCGCGAGGACGAGGCGCAGAAGCACCGTTCTTCTGTGGGTGCTCACCATCGTGGGGTCGCCCGTGTGGGTGCCGCTTCTGATCGCCTTTGTCATCGTGGCGCTCAGCATCTACTTTTGCATCTGGGTGCTGGCATTCTGCGTGTGGGTCATCGCGGCGGCGTTCGGCGCTGTGGGAGCGGCGGCATTTGCGCTCGTTGCGGCGGGCATTGCCATCTGCCACGTGCCCTATGTGCTCGCGATGCTGGGTTGCGGCCTTGCCTTTATCGGGGCGGCACTCCTCGTGGGCGCGGGGGCCTGGGCGGCCTCCAAGCAGATTGCGCGGCTCTCGGCGCTCTGGGCGAGAAAGGCCGTTTCACCTTTCTGGAAGAGCAAGGGCGGGAAAAGCGATGGGGCCGCACCCGTACCGACGCACCTCGCAGCATAGGAAGGAGTGAGCATCATGACCAGTGCTAGGAAGATCTACCTCGCCGTCGCGGGAGGGCTCGTCGCGGCGGGCATCGTTCTCGCGGGCATCGGATTTGCCCTCTCCGGCTTCGATTCGACTGTGTTCACGACCCAGATAGACATGCGTGATGATACCGTCATTCTCGGCGGCGTTGAAGTGGATGATCTGGTGGGGCTTCCCTTCATCGGGCAGCTGGCTAAGCTTGGCGAGATTGACACTACCGGTGTCGTTGCACACGAGGAGCCGGAGGCTCCCACCGCACCTGAGGCGCCCGAGGCCCCAGAGGCACCTGCCGTGCCCTAGGCGTGCTTCGGTCGCCTCGCCGCGTAAGCCGACGGCATTCGAACCTCAGCCCTTACACCTTGAACCCATGTCGATTCGCTCCCCGCCCTACGCGGGGCCCGTGACGCATACCCAAAATCCGTCCGAGGAGAAAGGAACGCAATGACGACAGCCATGCCCCTCCGCCTTCACGGGGTCACGAAGGCGTACCGCGGGAGGACCGTCCTCAGCCCCATCGACCTCGCCCTCGAGGCGGGGCGCGTCTACGGGCTCATCGGCGAGAACGGCGCCGGGAAGTCCACGCTCATCCGCATCGTCACGGGCACCGCCCGCCCCAGCTCGGGCTCGGTCGAGCTGTTCGGCGAGCGCGGCGGGCGCGGTCTCGCCGCCGCCCGGAGGCGCATGGGCTACATGCCCGACGCGAGCTCGGCCTACCCGGGGCTCTCCGCGCGGGCGAACCTGGAGGTCCGCTGCCTCGAGTGGGGCGTCCCCGCCTCCGGGATAGACGGGCTGCTCGAGACGGTCGGGCTCGGGCGCGCCGGCAAAAAGCGGGTCCGCGCGTTCTCGATGGGCATGCGCCGCCGCCTCGACCTCGCCGTCGCGCTGCTGGGCGACCCCGAGCTCGTCATCATGGACGAGCCGGTGAACGGGCTCGACCCGACCGGGATCATCGAGGTGCGCGAGCTCGTCCGCCGCGTGAACCGGGAGCGGGGGACGACGTTCCTCGTCTCGAGCCACATCCTGCCCGAGCTCGCCGAGGTGGCGACCGACTACGTCGTGGTGTCCCAGGGGCGCCTCGCGGGGACGGTCCCGGCGCGCGACGCGGCGGGCGCGGGCTCGCTCGAGGCGCTCTACGGGAGGCTCGTGCGCGGGGGCGACCGATGAGTGCCCTCGTACGGGCAGCCTGCGTCGAGGCGCGCAAGCTCCTCTCATCGCGGGCGCTCCCCGCGCTCGCCGTCTGCGCCGCGGTGCTCGCCGCCCTGACCATATCCTCTCCCGCCGAGTTCCCGGGCGGCCCACTCCTCATGACGGCGGGCCCCGACCCCTCGCGGATCGGCGGGGCGATCGGCTTCATCGGCAACGTCGTCGACCCGGCGGCGCCCGGGCTCTCGGCGGTGCGCACGTCGCTCGTCTACACCGCGCTGTGGATCCCCGTGGCGATTGCGTTCGGGCTCGCGACGTTCTCCGCCGACTTCGCGTGCGGCGCCGCGCGCGTCTCGCGGGCGCGGGGCGCCTCGCTCGCGGGGCTCGGGGCGGCGCGCGTCCTCGTCTCCTGCTGCGCGATGGCGGCGCTCTACGCCGCGTCGTGCGGGGCGGCGCTCGCCTTCAAGGCCGCCCAGTACGGCGTCGCCATCGGTTCCGTCGAGCTTTCGGCCTTCACCGGGGCAGCTGCCGTCAACGCGCTCGGCCTCTGCGCGCTCGCCTCGTGGTCCGCCGCGCTTTACGCCATGTCCCGCGGTTCGTTTATCACCGTCGTGGCACAGCTCGCCCTCGCCGCGCTCGTCCTGCTCGGCTACCCGAGCTCCTACGGGGCGGCGTCGGCGGCGGGGGCGGCGGCACCAATCCTCCCCTGGGCGCTCCACCCCGTCTTCTATCTGCTGAACGCCTCGGCGCTCTGCCTCGACGCCGCGCAGGCGGCGCTCGCCCTCGCCGCCTGTGCCGGAATGCTCGCCGGGGGCGTCGCGGCGGCCTCGGCCGCCTCTTCCCTCAAGGAGGTCTGACATGGCACGATCGAAACCCCTGGTCGCCCAGGCACGCGTGGCGCTCGCGAGCGGGGCACCGCTCGCCGTGGTCGCCTGGGTCTCCGCCGCGGCGGCGCTCTACCTGCTCGCCGGCGCGGGCGCCTGGGCCGCGGGCTTCACCGCATCCGGCGAGGTCTTCGGCTTCTTGCCCGACCCCGCCTACACCGCAGGGGTATCCGGTTGCGGCGCTGCGGAGGCGGTTGCCGCCGCTGCGCTCGCGCACGCGGCCGTGCTCCCCGTCGCGGCGGTCGCGGTCGCCTATCTCGTGCTGCGCGAGGGGTTCTCGAGCGGCGCCGCAGCCGTATCGTTCGCCCGTGGGGCGCGGCGCGGGGCATGGCTCGCCCGCAGCGCCGCCATCGTCTCCGCCGGCGTCGCCGTGCCCTTCACCGCCATGAGCCTTGTCGCCGCGTGCGCGCTCGGGGCGGCGTCCGGCGCGGCGCCGGCGGCCGTCGCGGAGGAGCTCCTCCCGCGCCTCGCGGTCGCGGCGCTCGTCGCGGCGAGCCTCGCGTGCCTCTCCGTGGCGGCGTTCGTCCTGCTCGGCGTCGGGCCCGTCGCCGCGACGGCGGTGATCGTCCTCGCGGTCGCCGGCCTCGTCGCCCAGATGTCGGGCGCGCCCGTTCCAACGCACATGGGAGCCTTGGCCATCGTCTGCGGTATCGGGACCGCCGCGCAGCTTCCCGCGCAGGCGCTCTTCGCCGCGGTCACCGCGGTGGCCGAACTCGCGGTCGCCTTCGTCGCTATTCGGAAGAGGGCGTAGGGCCTCGCTGAGCGGGTAACGACTTCGCAGTAGGGGCCGGCAACGGGAGGCGCGCGGCCAGAAGCCTAGCGGACAACCCCTCCCGCCACATGCGATTTCCATCTTGTGACATCCATCGATGATGCCCGTACCGATAAGGTGCGGGCATTTTCTATGCCCGCCTGAGTGAGAGGACAGGCAGATGGATGGCTTGCAGGACGAGGCGAAGTTCGAGGAACAGGGCGCGCAGCAGCAGGCGTCGCAGCGCGACGACCAGGGCGAGGCGTCGCAGGCGCAGGTGAGCGCAGCTGCCGGCGGCGACGCGGCTGCCAAGGCGCGCGCAGACTACGAGGCGGCTCTGAAGGAGTGCGACGAACGCATCGCGGAGCTGGAGGGCGAGATCGCGGAGGCCGCGAAGACCGCCGAGGGCGCCGAGAAGCTGCGCGCCGAGATGGACGAGCTGCGCCGCAGGGGCGACGAGGAGCGCGTCGGCTTCGAGCTGCAGCTCGCGGGCGCGCGCAACGTCAAGGCCGTCCGTGCGCTCCTCGCAGACCACGACGACGTCGAGAAGCTGAAGGCAGCCGAGCCGTGGCTCTTCTCGGCGCCTCCCGCCCCCGCGCCCGCGGGCGCGACGGGGCTCCCGAGCGCCGGCGCCGCCGGGGCCGACGAGTCCACGCAGATGAGCCGCTGGCGCAAGATCGCCGGCATTCCCGAGAGCGAGGAGTAACTGATGGCAAACAGCATCGCCTACACCAGGAACTACACCGCCGTCCTAGACGAGGTCTACAAGAGGGCCGCGTGCTCGACGTGCCTGAACTCGCCGCGCCGCATGGTGCGCGCCGGGCGCAACGCCAAGGAGATCATGATCCCGAAGATCCAGGTCTCGGGGCTCGGCGACTACACGCGCAACGTGGGGAACAAGACGGGCTCGATCACCTACGAGTTCGAGACCAAGACGTTCAACTACGACCGCGGCATCAGACTGCTGGCCGACATGATAGACGCGGAGGAGGCGGGCGTGCTCGACCGCTTCGTCGCCGCCGGCTCCGAGCTGCAGCGCACGCCACCATCTTTTTACTGCCAGTAACGGTAAAAAGATGGAGGTAAAAGCAGCCACCACTGGCCCACGAGGAGTTCCGCCTCAACTTGTCAATTCGCAAGAAGAGTTCTTTAAGATGACAGTGCTGCCATCTGACCTCATGACGGCGCTCATCGCTCGATCCCGTTGCCGAGCACCGCGAGGACTCGCCTTGCTTGAAATTGGCCGATGGTGGTATAAACCATATCGACAGTACCCCGCACGCGAGCGGCAACGCAGCGAACCAGGCGGGGTCATCTTTTTCTCCGCTTCCAGAAGCAACGACCTACGTCGAGCAGCTCTCCAAAATGAAGGGGCGAGGCCTCGCCGTTGCCGACGAGGGGCTTGCCATCGCCCGGCTGCGCGACCTGAACTACTATCGGCTCCGCGGCTACTGGCTCACGCTCGAGCGGGACGGTTCCTTCATCGAGGGCGCGAGTTTCGATGACATTTGGGAGATCTACCAGCTCGATCGTGGACTTCGCACGTGGCTCTGGCGCGCGATAGCACCCGTTGAGATTAAGCTGAGGTACGGAAAGCTGCCGGTTTGGGCAGCGGTGGAGTGCATGTCGCTTGGCACGCTCTCGATGCTCTACGGGAACCTCGACCCCGACACGGGCACCAGCGACAGCTCGAGAGGGGTTCAGGCGGAGGTCGCGGAAGCCTTTGGCACAAAGCCGTACTACCTGAGAAGCTGGATGCACCATCTGACCACGGTCCGCAATATTGCCGCCCACCACGACCGCTTCTACAACCGCGTGATGACCATCCGTTCCGCTCTCCTGAAGAGGGACGAGAAGTGCGTCAGACGACGCGACATGAGCAAGCAGTTCCCGACCTTCCTCGTGATTCGCAGAATATACGAGAAGTCTTGGTCTGAGGAATGGGAGTCGCTCCTGGATGAGCTTGCCTCCTGCATCGAACAACATCCTTCCGTCAGCCTTATCCCCATGGGTTTCCCGAAGGACTGGATGAGCAGGATGGGCGCCCCTACGTCCAGGGCGATCATCCCGAGGACGTAGGGGCAGTTCCAGCGCGAGAGCGGAGCCTCGTCGCCGCGGATTCCCGTTGCGCGCGAGGGCTTTGCGGACGACCCCCGACGGCTCGCGGAGAGCTACGTCTTGCTCATCGGCGGACTGTTCGCATGAGGGCGCGCCGACCGCGCCTCTCGACACTTCGCAAAGGGGCGCACGAGGACGCCCTCGCACCCCGTTGCCTGGATGCGGGCCGCCCGTACTGAGCCGGTCCGCATCGCCTAAATTAGCTCGGAGCTAATGAAACCCACCCCTCGAATCCCTATGCTGGGGCCTACGTTGCGTTCCCTCGAGAGAAATGGGTGATAGGGATGGGCAAGAGCGTTTGGGTTGGAAAGAGCTTTGGGCGTCGTGCGGTTGTTGCGGGTCTTGCGGCGGCGCTTTGCATCGCGCCGGTGGCCCTCACGGGCTGCGGCGACGATGCGTCGAGCGGCGGGGACGCACCCGCGCAGGAGCAGGAGGCGCCGAGCACGCTCGACCTTGCCGTGGGCACCTCGGCCGAGCTCGATAACGGCCTCACCATCACGGTCGACTCGGTAGACACGAGCCTCGTCAACTACGACGGGTCGGCTATCGTTGGCGTGCACGTTACCTACGTCAACGGCGGCGAGGACACCGCCAACTACAACCCCTACGACTGGAAGGGCGAGGACGCCAACGGCGCCCAGGAATCCACGGTCTACTACTCCGAGTGCACCGACCAGCTGAACTCGGGGTCACTTGCCGCGGGCGGTACGGTCTCGGGCAACATGTACTTCAAGGGCGGTACCCAGAAGCTTCTCTACTTTGCCAACACCCTGCTTGACGACGAGCCCACGGCGAGCTGGAACCTCGCCTAGCCGTCGAGCGCGATCCGGTCTGCCCGACGGGTCTGCCCGGTGTGGAACAAGGGGGATTCCATGAAAGAGAAGAAGAACATTCCGCTCATCATCGCGATGGTTCCCGGCGTTGCCTTTGCCCAGATGCGCAAGGCGCAGCGCACGGCGTGTGAGCGGTAGCCGTTCGCAAGGCTTTGGGACAAGCGGAATCGATGGCAAGGGGGAAGCGCTGGTCGCTGCATCCGCGCAACGAGGACCGCGGACACGACCGGGCTCGCGAGACACGGGCCCGGTCGCGCGTCAAGCGTCGGATCCGACGTGGTATCGTGCAGGGGACGGTATCGGGCGGGGGTTCGAAGGAGTGCTGGAAGATGCTTGTAGATCCTGGTCGGCAGGGATGTGGCGCTTCGTCTGGCGCTCCCGGACGCTCTGGCAAATCAGGCCATCTCACTGTTGTGGGAGACGCCGGATCCGCCATCGGGACAACGGCTGAGGAGCCACTGACCGAGGAGCTGCTGCGGGAGCTGCTCGCCTCGCCGAGCCCCATCGCCTTCACCGAAGCGCACGGCATCGGCCATCGCTCGCTCGCCGACTACCTCAACCAGCTGCTGGACAAGAAGGGGCTCAAGCGCGCCGACGTGGTGCGCGCCGCCGGCATCAACGAGACCTTCGGCTACCAGATCTTCAAGGGTCAGCGCAACCCCTCGCGCGACAAGGTGCTCCAGCTCGCCCTCGCCCTGCGCTGCGACCTGGTGGAGACGGGCCGGCTGCTCAAGGCGGCGGGCGTCAACGAGCTCTACTGCAAGGACCGCCGCGACGCGATCATCACCTTCTGCATCGATCGGGGCTACACGCTGCAGCGCGTGGACGAGGAGTTGTACCGCTGGGACGAGCCCACGCTGGGTGCCTGAGCGCCCGCGCCCGGCTCGTCCGCCGGCTCCGCCGCTCGAGCCGATCCGCGCCGCACCGGGCTCTGCTATGATGCCGATCATGAAGACGCCTCTCGACAACGATCCGGTCCCAGATCTCCGCATGGACGATCCGTCTTGCGGGGACGGGGCCGATGATCTCGCCCGCTACCTGGGCTCCCTTGCCTGTGCCGATGATTACCATGTGATCGAGGTCTTGGGCGGCGCCGCAGACGGGGTCGGCGCGGTGACGGAGCTCGTCTGCTTTCAGGGCGCTGGTGGCGGCGCGCTCGGCCCCATGGTGCGCAAGCGCATCCCCTTGGAGAGCGGGGTTGGCGCCGCTTACGAGACGCTCTGGCGCCTGCAGCGCGCCGGTCAGAGGTTTCGGCACCTGCCCCTCATCTTCGATTGCTACAAGACCTCCGTCGAGCTCGTGGTGGTGTGCGAGCACGTCCCCGGCGAGACCCTGCTGGCATACGCGCAGCGCCGCTTCGCCGCGCTCACTGCCGGAGATCCCGCCGGGTTCGCGCGCGCCGTCTTCCCGGGCCTGTGCGACGCGGTGTCCGAGCTGCACGATGCAACGCTGCCGCCGCTCGTGCACCGCGATCTCAAGCCCCAGAACGTCATCGTCGCCTCGCGTGGGCTCTTCCTCATCGACCTGGGCATCGCGCGGCAGGTGCGTGCCGGGGCCGACCACGACACGGTGCACCTGGGCACGCGCGCCTACGCTCCGCCCGAGCAGTACGGGTTCGGGCAGACCGATGTGCGCAGCGACGTCTATGCCCTGGGGCGCCTTCTGGAGTTCTGCATGACCGGGGCGGAGCCCACCCGCCGCCGCGGCGCGGGCGAGCTCGCGCCGGTGATGGGGGAGGGACTGGCTCGCGTCATGGCGCGCGCCACCGCGCTCGATCCCGCCGCGCGTTATGCGTCGGCCCGTGAGCTGCGCGCCGCGTTCCTGCACGAGGCCGGCGTCCCCGGCGCCGGGGGTGCGGCGCGTCTCGTCTCCGGGGGCGATGGCGTCGCTTCAACCGCTGCGGCGGGAGCGGCCGTGTCGGTGGATCTGCCGCCGCAGCCCGCGTCCTCGGTCCCACCGCTGCGATCTTCGGCGTCCGAGCCGATGATGCCCCGGGCTTCAGCGGGTCCGTCGCGTCGATCCGCCGTTCTCGCGTCGGCATCTCTTCAGGCATCATCCGATTCGCCTGTTCCCGCTTCCCGTGGCCTGCGGTCTGCGTCCGCGGCTCCTGCGCGGGCGGGCTCCCAGGTGCCGTCCGTCCCTGCTTCCAGCGGCCCGCAGCCCGCTCCCGCGCTTCCCTCGCCGCTCTATCTCCTCCACGCCTTCGAGCGGCGGCTCCTTGATCTCTCCGCCGCTCTGCGCGCGGAGTTGGAGCGCGTGCCGCTGGCGTTGGGCCTCATCTGGGACTTCCTCGTCGTCGCGGTCGTCTTGCTCGTGGGCGTCGGCTGCGTCAACGCCGTCATAGACCCCATACCCGCCGACGCGGTGCTGCCCTTCTGGTTCCGCGCGCTGGAGTACCTCGTCATGCTCATGTCGTGGTTCATCGGCGCGGGCTGGCTGCTGCTCGACAAGCGCCCCATCGAGCGGGTCATGCCGGCCTTCGGCGGTCGCCCCTGGGGACGCGATGCGCTCGTGGTCGTCCTCGTCGCTGTGGCGACGTTCGTGGCGACCGTCATCGCCCGCATGCTCCTCAGCTAACGGGTTGCTTGGGGACGTGTTCCGTTTGACCTTCCGTTTGATCCATTCTTGCCGCGACGGTTGCCGGCCGCATGCTCCCCAGCTCGGCGCCAGCGTTCCAGCGCTCATCTGCCACCGCTCTGGTGCCATTCTTCTTTTTACGTGTTAAGAACAGCGGCGCCCGTCATTCTGTCTCTTGACAAGGTGCATAATAACCATTTGCCCTATCCGAAGGGAGGATTCCGTGCAATTGGATTTCGGCCAACGCGCCGAGTTCGCCGACGTGCGGAGCGTCGGCATACCGCGCGCGCTTCTGTACTACCGCTACGGTATCGCTTGGCGGACGTTCTTCGAACAGCTCGGCCGCGAGGTCGTCGTCGACGCCCCGTCCGATCGCGCCACGCTCGAGACCGGCGACCGCCTCTCGGTCGATGAGTGCTGCCTGGCCTCCAAGCTCTTCATGGGACATGTGGCCGCGCTCAAGGACCGCTGCGACGCCGTGTTCATCCCGAGCCTCATGGGCTACGGGCGCTTCGAGACCTTCTGCACCAAGTTCCAGGCGCTGCCCGATCTCGCGGTCAGCGCCTTCGCGGTGGCGGGGGAGGGCCTGCGCGTGATCTCGATGCGCGTGGAGGAGCCGCGCGGCACCTCCGAGGAGGACGCCTACCTGGGCGTGGCGGCGCAGCTCGGTGCCACGCGCAAGGAGGGGAAGCGCGCCTACAAGGCTGCCCTCGCCGCGCAGCGCACCTATGACGAGCGCATGGCGCGCGAGCAGGAGAAGCTCATCAAAGGACTCGTCAAGCTGCCCGCCGCGCAGCGTCCGATTACCATCCTCGTGGCGGCGCATCCCTATGTGAGCCACGACCCGTTCGTGGGCGGCATCGTGGAGGACGCCCTGCGCGAGCAAGGGGCCTGCGTGCTGTTCGCCGACGAGACCGATCGCGCCCGCGCGCTCAAGAAGAGCTACGAGTTCAGCCGGTCCATCCCCTGGATCGTCAACCGCGAGCTCATCGGGTCGATCCTCATGCTCCACGAGCACGTGGACGGCATCGTGCTCATGAGCGCCTACCCCTGCGGACCCGACTCCATGGCCGACGACGCCATCGAGCGCTGCATCCACGGCAAGCCCATTCTCACGCTCACCGTCGACGCGCAGGGCGGCACCGCCGGTGTCGAGACGCGCGTCGAGAGCTTCATGGACATCCTCTCCTACCAGAAGAAGGGAGGCTACCTGCATGCGTGACCTCACGTCTGAGCCCGAGCAGAGCGCCGGCGAGCCGCGGCGCCCCAAGCGCGCGACCGAGGAGCACGGGCGCATCGTGATGCAGCCGGGGCGCCCGCGCCCGCTCTTCTTCACGGGCAAGCGCCCCAAGCGCGACCGGCATTCCCGCCGCAAGGTGGCGTTCTTCCATTTCCGCAACTACGAGCCGGCGTTCAAGTACTTCGTGGAGCAGGTACTCGACGCCGATTTCATCCCGCTGCCGCCGCCTACGCGCCGCACCGTCAAGATCGGCGAGGAGAACTCCACCGATTACGTCTGCACGCCCTTCAAGCACATCCTGGGCGACTACGTCGAGGCCCTTGAGCGCGGTGCGGACGTGCTCGTGCAGGTCACGGGCTTCTGCCGGCTCAACTACTACGGCGAGCTGGCCGAGATGATCCTGCGCGACATGGGCTACAGCGATTTCGACATGCTCAACTTCTCCGACGTGGGCACGGGCAGGATCCGCGACTACGTGGCCTACTGCAAGAAGGTCGTAAACCCCAACCTCTCCGTCGCCCATGGGGTCAAGGGGCTCTACGCCGCTTATCGGATGGTTGAGCACATCGACCAGATCCGCGACAGGTTCCTCGCCGACACCGGCTTCGAGGTCGAGCACGGCTCGTTCGAGCGGGTGCGCAAGAGCTTCTTGGCGAGCATGAACGCCGCGACCTCGCTTGCCGAGATCGAGGCCGGCTATCGCGCCGCGGTCGACGCGTTCGATGCGCTGCCGATCGACAAGCCCGCCGACCCGGTGCGCGTGGCGATTCTGGGCGAGTACTACACCGCGCAGGATCCGTCGAGCAACCTGGGCGTCGAGCAGAAGCTGCTCGACATGGGGGTGGAGCTCCATAACTACATGTCGATCTCCAACTTCAACCTGCACTACAACGTCGAGGCGACGCGCGCGGGCATCACCGAGTACAGCCTGCACGACATGGGGCCCACCTCCAGCTTCAACATCGCCGCGGCCAAGCGCGCCGCCGAGGAGGGTTTCGACGGCATCGTGCATATCAAGAGCGCCGGCTGCACGCCCGAGATCGACGTCATGCCGCCGCTGCAGCGCATCAGCCGCGACTACCGCGTGCCCGTGCTGTTCCTGACGTTCGACACGCAGACCTCTGATGCGGGCCTCGACACCCGCCTCGAGGCGTTCTACGACATGATCGCGATGAGGAAGGTTCGCTCATGAAGGCATATCTGGGAATCGACACCGGCTCCATCTCCACCAAGGGCGTGGTGATCGACGAGGACAGGAAGATCATCGCGCGCAGCTACCTGTGGACCGAGGGCGACCCGGCTGGCGCGGTGAGGCGCGTGGTGGACGACCTGCGCGGCCAGATCGACCTCGACGAGGTGGAGGTCATGTCCATCGGCACCACCGGCTCGGCGCGGCGCCTCGTGGGTGCGATGCTCGACGCGCAGGTGGTGAAGAACGAGATCACCGCGCATGCCGTGGGCACCACCTTCCTGCATCCGGACGTGCGCACGATCCTCGAGATCGGCGGACAGGACTCGAAGATCATCTGCATCGAGAACGGCATCGCCGTCGACTACGCCATGAACACGCTGTGCGCGGCGGGTACGGGCTCCTTCCTCTCGAGCCAGGCGCACCGCCTGGGCGTCGAGGTGGAGGAGTTCGGCGAGATCGCGCTCACGAGTGACAAGCCGGCAAACATCGCCGCGCGCTGCACGGTCTTCGCTGAGAGCGACCTCGTGCACAAGCTGCAGGTTGGCTACGAGAAGAAGGACGTCATCGCGGGGCTCTGCCGCGCCGTGGCCACCAACTACCTCAACAACGTGGGCAAGGGCAAGAAGATCGAGAGCCCGGTGGTGTTCCAGGGCGGCGTCTCCAAGAACGTGGGCGTGGTGGACGCGTTCGAGAAGGCGCTCGGCAAGAAGGTCATCGTGGATCCGGACGGGCACCTGATGGGCTGCTTCGGCGCGGCGCTGCTGGCAGCCGACGCGCCCCGGATGCGCGAGCAGCCCTTCCGCTTCGACATCGACGACTTCGACTTCCGCACGCGCGAGGTGGTCTGCGGCCACTGCGCCAACCACTGCGAGATCGTCTGCGTCTACCGCGACAACGAGCTCATCGACTCGTGGGGGAATCGCTGCGATCGCGGCGCCATCAAGGTCCACTAACCAGGCCGGCCCACTGTAGCACGCCACCTTGCCGATCAGGCCCTCGGGCATGGTCCCCGGACCCTTGCAAGCCGATTGCTCCGCCTCCAGCGCGTCGGCGCGGAGGGCAGAACGCTCTCGGTGCTGATTTCGGGCTGGGCATCAGCACCCTTGCTCGGTCCTTGTTCCATCGGGCGGTTGCGCTTCACTTGGCCTCTGGTACAAAACACCGAGTAGGGAACAGTTTAGGGAACAGTTTAGTGCGCAGCTTGAAAAACACCTGCTAGATGATGGTGGTCTTTCGACTTAAAATGCGGAATCGGCTCGTTTTCGAGCTTCTAGCGCACTAAACTGTTCCCTACTCGGGTTTCTGTACCTTCCGAAAGAGCGGGAAGCGTTGGGGCGCTAGACAAAAGCATCGGGGGGTACTGGAATGGAATAGAGGCGTGCTCGAAAGAGACGCGCCTAAAAAAGCCACCCCGGAGGGTGGCTTTCGTGTGATTCCCGTGCGTCGACAGACGCTAGATGCGGTTCATCTCGCTTGCGACCTTGTTGTACCAGCTCTGCCAGTTGGGCGGGCAGTACTTCTGCGCGGCGGCGACGGTGAGCGTCGGGCCGTAAACCTGGATGAGATAGGGGACGTGCGCGCGGATGCCCTCCTCCCAGCTGCTGAAGGTGCGGAAGCCGCCGTTGACGGACGTCCAGCCCCAGGCGTTGTGGCTGTTGCCATAGGGGACGTAGAGGCCCTTCGTGCTCTCGATGCAGGCGATGGCGGGAGACCAGCGCGGATCGGTGCCGCTGTTCCAGGCGGCGTCGGCGAAGATGCGACCGGTGCCCGCCATGGGGGAGCCGGCGAGGTAGTTGTCGATGCGCGTGCCCCACTCGTTGACGAACTCGTCATAGGTGACGTTCCAGTTCACGCCGCCTGCCGAGACGGACGTGTCGACGGTGTCTCCCGGGGTGGCGGTGCCGTAGGGGTTGTCGCCCGAGACGCCGGAGCCCGTGCCGGGGGCGGTCTGCTCGGCCTCGGACTCGGCCTGGAGCGCGGCGAGCTCGGCGGCTGCCTCCGCCTCGGCCTTGGCCTGGGCCTCGGAGCGGGCCTGCTGGGCCGCCTTGAGGGCCTCCTCGGCCTTCTCCTTCTCGTCCTCCAGCTGCGCATTGGCGTCGTCGAGCTCGGCCTTCTTCTGCTCGAGCTCCTGCTGCGCGGCGGTGAGGCCGTCGATGGCGTCGAGGTTGGCCGACTGGACCTCCTCCATGTACACGCAGGTGGTGATGAAGTCGCTCAGGCTCTCGGACTTGAGCACGAGGTTGGCGAGCGGGTTGGTGCCCGTGCGGTACTTGTACATCTCGCGCATGGCGTCGCTCGCGCGCTGCTGCATCTCGGGAAGCTCCGCCTCGATCTCCTCGATGCGGGCGGTGTTGTCCTCGATCTGCTTCTGGAGCTCGTCGAGCTTTTCGACCGCCTCGTTGTAGGCGGCGGCGTACTGATCGACCTGCTCGGCCGCCTCGTTGATCTCGGCCTGGGTCTCGGCGGACACGGCGTAGGCCGCGACGGGGGAGATGACCGGGGTCGCCGCGAAAGCGACAGCGAGGGCGGCGCACGTGAGGGCGCGTGCCGGCCTGCTCGCGATGACGCGGACGATCGAATGCTGTGAGTAGCGCATCTATGACCTCGATATTCAGTCTGCCTACCATGCGAAACCGATTCTAGCACCCGCTGAACAAGTAATAACCCCCTATAGAATCCTTAAGGCTCAAGTTGAAGGTTTAGGATGGCCCGCTACCTGCGCGTTTAATGAGTCGTTAAGAAACGATGGAGTTTCAAGTTCAAGTCTAAGGTTAATCATCCGGTAGCTTCGGGCGCCGGGAAGCGGCCCGGCAGGCGTCGGAGGTGTCGTACTTTAATGGTGCATCGGGTTTGCCGCTATACTACCCAAAGGCGTGAACGACGTTATTCCGGCGGATCGTCCGGTAGGGAAGAGGGCAGCCATGCAGTTTGTGGAGCGGGAGTTCATCCCGGTGCTTCTGGGCGGCGACATCAACGTGTACTCGGTCGCGCGCGCGTTCTGGGAGCAGTACCGCGTCAAGACCACGTGCTTCGGCAAGTACCGGACCGGACCGGCCTACCGCAGTCGCATGATCGACTACCACCCCGATCCCGCCATCGACACCCGCCCGGTGTTCCTGGAGAAGGTGAACGCCTTCGCGCGCGAGCATGCCGACAAGAAGATCGTGCTCATGGGCTGCGGCGACGGCTACGTGGCCCTGATTGCCCAGGCGCGCGACGCCGGCGAGCTCGAGGGCAACATCATCGCGCCGTACGCGCCGTTCGAGCTCATGGACCAAGCGCAGCGCAAGGAGGTGTTCTACGCCCTGTGCGAGAAGCACGGCGTGCCCTATCCGCACACCTTCACCTTCACGCGCGCCATGCTCGAGCCCGCGGGCGCGCCGCTCGCCGCCCTCGATGCGATCGACTTTCCCTTCCCGATGATCCTCAAGCCCTCCGACGGCATCATGTACTGGGAGCATCCCTTCGCCACGCAGAAGAAGGCCTATACCATCGCCGACCGCGCCGAGCTCGAGCGCGTGATCCGCGACGTCTACGCCTCGGGCTACACCGACGACCTCATCATCCAGGACCGCGTGCCGGGCAACGACGAGTACATGCGCGTGCTCACGAGCTATTCCGACCGCACGGGCAAGGTGCGCATGATGTGCCTGGGGCACGTGCTCCTGGAGGAGCACGAGCCGCATGCGGTGGGCAACCACGCGGCCATCATCACCGAGGTGAACGACGATCTCTGCCGTCGCGTGCGCGGCCTTTTGGAGGACCTGCACTTCGTCGGGTTTTCCAACTTCGACGTGAAGTACGACGAGCGGGACGGCTCGTTCAAGTTCTTCGATTTCAACACGCGCCAGGGGCGCAGCAACTACTACGTGACCGCCTCGGGGTTCAACGTGGCGCGCTACGTGGTGGAGGAGTACGTCTACGACCGCCCGTTCGAGCACGATATCGAGTTCGCGCGCGACGAGTATCTGTGGTGCGTGGTGCCGCGCGCGATCATCCGCCGCTACGTGACCGATCCCTCCCTGCGCGCCAGGGCCGCCGAGCTCGTGCGCGCCGGCAAGTGGGTGAACCCCATCTTCATGAAGGGCGATTTCACGTTCAACCGCTGGCTGCGCATGGTCCACACGCACTTGCAGCACTTCGGGCTGTACAAGCGCTACTATCGCTAGGACCGGCGAGGCGGCATCCGAGGCAGGCGGCGAGGGGAGGCATCTTGGAGAAGCTGGGCGTGATAGGCGGCATGGGCCCCGAGGCCACCGCGTACTTCTACGAGCAGATGATCGAGCACACCCGCGCGGAGCGCGACCAGGAGCATCTCGACATGGCGATCCTCTCGGTCGCCTCGATGCCCGACCGCACCCGTGCTATCGCCACGGGCGAGAGCGCGGGCCTGCTGGCCAAGATGGCGGCGTGCACCCGTGCGCTCGAGGCCTGGGGCTGCGCGCACATCGCCATCCCCTGCAACACCTCGCACTTCTTCTTCGATGACATCCAGGCGACGACGCGCGTGCCGATCATCCACATGCCACGCGAGGCGGTGCGCTACGCCGTCGCGGGAGCCGTGGCGGGCCGCGGTGGGTTCGATCCCGTAAAGAGCGCACGGCTGCTCGAGCGTCCCGTGCGCCGGATCGGGATCATGGGGACGGACGGCACCGTCTCCTCGGGCGTGTACGCCCGCGCCTGCGCCGATGCGGGCGCCGAGGCCGTGGTGCCGAGCGCGCCGCGCCAGCGCGACGTCATGGCGCTCATCTACGAGGACGTGAAGGCGGGCCGCCCGCCGCGCCTTGAGCTGTTCGACCGGGTGATGGAGGAGTTCGAGCAGGCGGGCTGCGACCGCGTCATCCTGGCTTGCACCGAGCTCTCGGTGCTCAAGCGCCACCGCGCCATGCCGCCTGCGGTGCTCGACGCCATGGACGCGCTCGTGCGCGAGGCCATCGTCCGCTCGGGCGCCGTCTATCTTCCTTGAGCGCCCGCGCGCGGTCGGCGGGGCGCGATATGGTAGCATGGTCCCCGTCATTGGTCCCGATGGTGGTACGGAGACGTGCGGGCGCGCGCGGCGCGTCCAGGGGAACGGGGTGCGAATCCCCGGCTATGCCAGTAACCGTGACCTGAGCGTTCGCCCCTCGAGGCGCCGTAGATCGGACGGCGCGGGGCCCGCGCGACCAGGAAGCCGGATCGCCTCCCATCGACGTGCGCGGCAACAGGTGCCGCGCAGGACCCTGGAGGAAGGGGATTCCCATGTCCAATTCGCATCGTTTCCTGCCCAAGACGGCGTTGCGCGCGCTCGCGGCCGCCGTGCTCGCCGTGAGCCTGGTGGCGCTGCCCGCCTGCAGCACCGGCCAGGCCCAGGGATCGGCTGCATCCGAGCCCGAGGCGGCGCTCAAAGTCGAGGTCGTGATCGACTCCACCTCGGTGGACAGCCCGGTGAGCTATGACGAGGAGATCGGCCTCGAGGAGGGCGCGACGGTGCTCGACGCCCTGAACGCGCTCGCCGAGCAGGAGGACATCTCGGTG
The DNA here is from genome assembly GCA_963931435.1 of uncultured Coriobacteriaceae bacterium. Lineage (GTDB taxonomy): Bacteria > Actinomycetota > Coriobacteriia > Coriobacteriales > Coriobacteriaceae > Coprousia. The sequence continues at coordinate 1,391,616 of OZ007012.1, read as the reverse complement.
AACATAACCGACTCGGCCTATGGCTCCTACGTTTCGGGCATCGGCGGGCTCGCTGAGCGCGACCACGGCGACATGAGCGGCTGGATGTACGAGGTCAACGGCGAGTCGCCGAGCGACAGCGCCGGCGACCACGTGCTCGCCGACGGCGACGTCGTCACCTGGACCTATGTGACGGAGTTCTGATACACGGACACAACTGCCGCAGGATGAGACGGTCCCGACCCGAGAGACATCGGGTCGGGACCGTCTCCCTATGGCGCGCCCGGGCGCTATTTCGCGGGGCCAGCGAGGAAGCGCTTGCGGCTGAAGAAGTTGTACCAGGTGACGCAGAACGTGGCGATGACCTTCATGGCCACGTAGGCGATGTTGAGCACGGCGACGCCCACGAACATGACCAGGTCGGTGAGGCCCAGCCCGATGGCGGAGAGGATGGCGAACACGGTGAACTCGCGCTTGCGGCTGATGTCGTCGCGGTGGTCGAATACGTAGCGCATGCTCAGGGCGTAGTTGAGCGCGATGGAGGCTATGAACGAGATGGTGGTGCCCAGCAGGTAGTTGACGCCCCAGACCTCCACCATGAGAACCAGAAGCGCCCAGTCCACCGCGAACGAGACGAGGCCGACGGCGGCGAACTTCATGAACTGCCGGGCAGACTGCCGGGTGACGGGATGGGCAAGCGCGGGGCGCACGGATATCGTCTCTCCTTCGCGGGCGCGGCTTCACGCGCCGCGCGGTATCGGGGGCCGGGTGGTCGCCCGGCCGGTCACGCTACTATACGCCAAACGGGCGAGGCGGCCGCGTGCGCGGCCGCCTCGCTGGAAGAACGCATATTCTGAGCACACGGCGCCGTGCCGTGCCGGGTCTGGCCGGAGGCACGCTGCCGGCGCGGAGCGCGGTCTTCAGGCCTTGCTCTCGTCGCCCTCCAAGAAGATCTTGCGGGTGACGAAGTTCCAGACCATGACCACGGCGGTGGCGATGATCTTGACGATGCGGTAGTCGATGGGGGTGAAGGCGGTGCCCGCCCACATGAGGACGTCGTTGATGATGAGGCCCGCGACGGAGAGCACGACGAAGATGGCGAACTCGCGCCGGCGGCTCATGCCCTCGCGGTGGCTGAACACGTAGCGCATGCTCGCCACGTAGTTGAAGACCACCGAGACGATGAACGAGATGGTTGCCGAGACGACGGGGTCGACTTCGAAGACTTCGGTCAGGAACACCATGACGCCGAAGTCGATGACGAACGCTATCACGCCCACGATGCCGAACTTGACGATCTGGGCCAGGAGCTTCTGCATGGGCAATCCTCCTTCTGAAGAAACCATCCCATTATAGCGGCGCCGTCCCGGCGCGGCCCCGCGCCGCGCCCGCTGCACGGGGCGTCCATCCTCCGGTACCTTCCGCGAGTCTTTCACGCATCGTCAATCAATGAGATAATGCGCGTGTATGTTTCGCGTTCGCGGCCCGTCTCGCATCGGGCGCAACCAGGGTATGGGAGCGATGCTTATGAGCGATTACATCATCTCGTGCGAATCGACGGCGGATTACCCGCTCTCGTTCTTCGAGGAGCGCCAGGTGGCGTGGGTGCCCTTCCACTACACGATCGACGGCACGAGCTATCCGGACGATCTCTACCAGTCCATCACGGCCGAGGAGTTTTTCGGCAAGATCAAGGCGGGCGCCCAGCCCACGACCTCCCAGGTGGGCGTGGGCGAGTACGTGGAACTCTGGGAACCCTTCCTCAAGGAGGGCAAGGACGTGCTGCACCTCACGCTCTCCTCGGGCATCTCGGGCACCTACAACTCCGCCTGCGTCGCCGCCGAGCAGCTGCGCGTGGCCTATCCGGGCCGGCGCGTGCGCGTCGTCGACTCGCTCGCCGCGTCGGCGGGCTACGGTCTGCTCGTCGAGTACCTCGCCGACCTGCGCGACGGGGGCATGGGCTTCGCCGAGCTGGGCGATTGGGCCGAGGAGCACAAGCTCGAGATGAACCACTGGTTCTTCGTCTCCGATCTGGAGTGCCTGAAGCGCGGCGGCCGCGTCAGCGCCACGAGCGCCCTGCTCGCCAACGCGCTCAAGATCTGCCCCGTGCTTAACGTGGACTTCGAGGGCAAGCTCATCCCCCGTCAGAAGATTCGCACCGTCAAGAAGGCCATCGCCGAGCTCGTGCGCATGATGGAGGCCCATGCCGCGGACGGGGCCGCCTACACGGGCAAGTGCTGCCTCAGCCAGTCGGCGTGCCGTGAGGAGGCCGAGGCTGTCGTGGCGGGCATCGAGGCAAAGTTCCCGCAGCTCAAGGGCAAGATCGTCATCCATGACATCGGCACGGTCATCGGCTCGCACACCGGCCCCGGCACCGTGGCGCTCTTCTTCATGGGCGACAGACGCGTGGACTAGCGCCGCGGGCCGCATCCGGGGTGCCGGACCCCGCGCCGCGTGCGCGCCAGGGTCCGGCTCGATGCGGCGCGTCCCGCTCAGCCGCAGTGGTCGGCGAAGGTCTCGTAGCGCACCAGGCGCTCGAGCGGCTGCGATTCGGCGTGCAGGTGCGCGGGATGGCTCTCCGCGGAGGGGTATCCCAGGGGCATCACGGAGATGATGCGCAGGTTGCGCGGCACACCGAACTGCCGGCGCAGCTCGGGCGGATCGATGAGGCCCACCCAGCAGCTGTGGATGCCCAGGTCCGCCGCCTCGAGCATCATGTGCGTGGCGACGATCGAGGTATCGACGATGCCGAAGTCGACCACGTCGGGATTGTGCGAGGCGACCTCCATGTCGTAGGCGAGCACGAGCACCACCGGCGCCCCGAAGCGGCAGTCGGTGCAGCGGTCCATCTTCGCGAGGCCCTCGGCACTCTGCACCACGAGGATGCGCTGGGGCTGGAGGTTGCGCGCGGTGGGCGCGAGGCGGCCCGCCTCCAAGATAGCCTGGAGCTTCTCGGGCTCGATGGGATCGGGGGCGAAGCGCCGCTCGGAGAAGCGCTCGCGCGCGAGGTCGATGAAGGACATGGCGGCTCCTTTGCGGGACGGTCCGGCGCGGGCGTGCGCCGGGTGGATGTGCGGGATGCCTACCGTGTACCCATCGGGGCGTCTCGTCGATCGGCGGGCTCGGGGTGCGGGACGGTGGTTTCATCTCGCATCGTCTGACGCACGCCGCGCGCTTTGCTAAGCTTGAGGTGCAGAACGCGCCCGGCTGCTCGCCAGCCGTCGGAATAATCAGGAGGATACGATGGACTACGTGCAGATCTTCATGCCCGTCGCCCTGTTTCTCGGGGTGGTGGTGCTGGCGGCGGCGGTCTACTTCATCGTGACGTGGATCAAGGGCCGCGTCTCCGAGGGCCGTGAGCGCCGCGGGTCCGGGCGCGGGGCGCACCGGCGGTAGCCGCAGCGCCTCAGCGCCCGCCCTCCTTCACGATGCGCGCCATGAAGAATCCCTCGTAGAGGCGCGTCGGGCAGATGGCGAGCGCTTCGGGCAGCCGACAGGGGAGGGTGGGTACCGTTCCCGCGGCCACGGCGCCGGCCAGCCCCCGCGCGAGGGAGGGACGCTCCACGTTGGACCCCGCGTCGGCGGCATCGCCGTCTCCGGTGGGCGCGATCGGCACCAAGCTGCAATCGCGATGGCGCGCGAGCATCCGCTCGACCTGCTCCTCGTTTTCTTGGGGGAGGATCGAGCAGGTCGAGTACACGAGGGTGCCGCCCGGCTTGAGCACGGTGAGCGCGCGATCGAGCAGTGCCTGCTGGCTCCGGGTCACCTTGGCGAGCAGCTGCGGAGTGAGGCGGCGGCATGCGCGCTCGTCGCCCGCGCGCAGGGTGCCCGAACCCGTGCACGGCGCGTCCAGCAGGATGAAATCGAACGAGAAGAACGAATCGAGCCGGCGCGCGTCGACGCGCATGATGTTGGCTCCGGCGACGCCGAGCTTGTCCAGGTTGTAGGCGAGCTTCTCGGCGCGCGGCGCCTTCATCTCGCAGGCGGTCACATGGGCCCGGTTTGAAGCGAGGGCGGCGATCTGGGAGGTCTTGCCGCCCGGCGCGGCGCACATGTCCAACACGTCGGCGCCGGGGACGGCGCCCAGCGCGAGCGGCGGCATCATGGACGAGAGGCTCTGCAGGTACACCCCGCCCGTCTGGTAGATCGGCAGGTCCCACACGGCGCGCTCGCGCACATCCCCGAGCACGAAGGCGTCGGGATACCACGCGACGGGCTCCCAGGCGATGCCGGCGGCGTCGAGCGCGGCGGCCACCTCGTCGCGCCCGGCGCGCAGGGTGTTGGCGCGCAGGGTGACGGGGCGCTCGCGTGCCGCCGAGAGGCCCGCGCGGACGCGGGCGGCGTCATCGGCATCGAAACTGCGAGCGAGCGCCTCCTCGAGCAGCGACGGCAGATTGGATGCGGTGCGGGGTTCGTCCATGGTGGTCCTTCCCATGCGGGTGCTCCCAGCATGGTAGCAGAGCCGACGGTCCGCTCGCCGCGCGGAGCGATCGCGCATCGGGCGCGAGCGTTCGCCGCAGCTGCCTACAGCAGCCAGCCGAGCACGATGAGCGCCACGCAGCACGCGCCCACGGCCGCGTCGCGTGCGGCGAAGGGGTAGCGCTTGTAGCTGCTCTCGCGCGTGCGCAGGTAGAAGCCGCGCTGCTCGGCGGCGAGCGCCGTGGCGTCGGTCTTGCCCACCGAGGTCACGAGCAGCGGCACGCAGACGGGGAGCATGAGCGAGAGCTTCTTGAAGGGGTTTCTGGTGTCGAACTCGACCCCCCGTGCCGTCTGGGCCTCCATGATGGCGTTCATCTCCTGGGTGAAGACGGGGACGAAGCGCAGCGCCGTGGTGAAGGTGAAGGCGTACTTGTAGGGGATGTGCAGCCGCTCGACGCAGGCGTTCGCCAGATCGGTCGTCTTGGTGACGGTGAGCATGAGCACGAGCGGCAGCGCCGCGCCCACCAGGCGCAGGCACGCCTTGGAGCCCGAGACGAGACCGGCATCGGTCGCGAAGAGGAAGACGGGCGTGCCGCTCCGCACGAAGGCGACCTGGAGGATGAACATGAGCAGCGAGATGGGGACGAGCACCTTGAGGAGCGAGAGCAGCCGGCTGCCGCTGCCGGCGTAGACGCCCAGAAGGAGCGTGAGGAGCAGAAGCCCGATGAGCGCCGCGTACTCGCTGGCGAGGAAGGTCGCCGCGATGATGGAGGCGGCCAGCGCCACCTTCGTCACGGGGTTCAGGCGGTGGAGCAGAGTGGTGCCGGGTACGTAGTCGATGACGTTAAGCATGGCGCGCCGCCTTTCCGCTCGGGGTATCCGGATCCTTCGCCGACGGGTCGGCGCGCGCTATTGGCGCCGCGCCTGCCAGACGCTCGGTCGTCTGGACGATCTCGGCCACCTCGGAGAGGCCGGCGAACGCGGGCGAGACCGTGCGGGCGAGGCGCTCCGAGAGCGCCGTCACCTGCGGCGGCGCCACGCGCGAGCGCTCCATCAGGGCCGCGTCGCCAAAGATCGCGCGCGTGGGGCCGGCGCCGAGGATGCAGCCGTCCGCCATCACCACGAGGCGCTCGGCGAAATCCGAGACGACCTCCATGTCGTGGCATACCATGATGACCGCCGACCCCTGCGCGGCCATCTCGCGCACCGTCTCCATGACGGTCATGCACTCGCGGTAGTCGAGGCCGCTCGTGGGCTCATCGAGCACCACGATCTCGGGCTCGGTGACGACGACGGAGGCGAGGGCGACCATCTGGCGCTGCCCGCGCGAGAGCGAGAAGGGGGCCTCGTCGGCGGGAAGGCCGAAGCGCTCGATGACGCGCCGCGCGCGGCGGCGGGCCTCTTCTTTATCCGTCCCGGCGAGCTCGAGGCTGAAGGCGACTTCATCGAGGACGGTGTTCTTGCAGAGCTGGTGGTCGGGGTTCTGGAAGAGGGTCGCCACGTGGCGGGCGATCTGCGAGACGGGGACGGTGCGCGTGTCGAGCCCCGCGACCGCGACCGAGCCTGAGGAGGGCCTGAGGAGGCCGTTGATGAGCTTGGTTGCCGTGGTCTTGCCGGCGCCGTTCTGTCCGATGATGCCCACGAGTTCGCCGGGGTAGACGGCGAGGTCGAGGTTGTTGACCGAGGCGCCGCCGCCAGGATAGGCGAAGGTGACGCCGCGAAAGGCGAGGACGGGCTCGCCGGATGCTGAGAATTCACGGTTCGCGGGATCGCCGTCCGCGGCAGCGACGGATGCCGCCGGGGCGGACGCGGGGGCGCCCGCCGATGCGCGCCCGCCGGCAAGGGGCGCCTCCGGGCCGGCTGCGGACCCGCCCGCCTCGCGTCCGCGCAGGATCCCCTCGATGAGCTCGACCGCTTCGTCCACGCTGAGCGCCGGCGGCTCGGCCGGGCAGAGGCCGCGCGCCGCGAGGCTGTTGGAGACGCGCGCCGTGCGCGGGCTGTCGACGCCGATCGCGCGCAGCTTGTCGGCATGTGCGAAGACCTCGTGCGGCGTGCCCGCGAGCGCGATGCGCCCGTGGTCCATCACCACGAGCCGGTCGCAGAACTCTGCGAGCAGCGCGACCTTCTGCTCGATGACCACGACGGTGATTCCTTCACGCTCGTTGAGGTCGCGCAGCACCTCGAAGACCATCCGCGAGCTCACCGGGTCGAGCGCGGCGGTGGGCTCGTCCATCACGAGCACGCGCGGTGCGAGCGCCAGGATCGCGGCGATGGCGACCTTCTGCTTCTGCCCGCCCGAGAGCGTGGCGATCTCGCGGTCGCGCAGGTCGGCGATGCCCACGGCGCCGAGCGCCGCGCTGATGCGCTCCTCGATGCGCTCGTGGGCGATGCCGAAGTTCTCGAGGCCGAAGAGCAGTTCGTCTTCAACCACCGAGGCGACCATCTGCGCGTCGATGTCCTGGTTGACGTGTCCGACGACGCGCGCGATGTCGGTGAGGGTGATCTCGCAGGTGTCCCGGCCCTCGACGAGCGCCGCTCCGAAGAACTCCCCGCGGAAGTGGTGCGGGATGGCGCCCGAGAGCACCGCGGCGAGGGTGGATTTGCCAGCTCCCGAGGGGCCGATGACGCCCGTGAACGAGCCGGCGGGGATGGCGAGGGCGACGTGGTCGAGGGCGCGCGGCGCATCCGCCGCGTAGGAGAAGGAGACGTCGTCGAGCTCGATGATGGAGGACATGGGCGAGCTTTCTGGTCGGGGTGGACGGGGAGGATGGCGAAGGCGCCGCCGGCGGGCCGTGCGGGTGGGCCGGTCCCCTCGCTGGGGCACGGCCCACCCGGGTACGGAACTTCCGGGTTAGTCGGCGAGCTTGAGCGCCATCTTCATGGGGATGTAGAGCGCGGCCACGAGCACGGCGTTGAAGACGGCGGTGAGCGCGACCACGGGGAGCATGGTGGCGGCGATGGTCAGGTCGAACTGCATGACCGCCATACGGATGAGCATGAAGATGGCGCCCGAGACGAAGGTCGTGATGAAGGTGCCCACGACGGGGACGAGGGGCTTGGCGGGGGTCTTCATGCCGGCGTTGACGATGAGCGCCATGAGCACGGCGGCCACGCCCTCGGCCACGAAGTCGGCGCCGGGAAGCGTCGTGGTGAGCTGGATGACGGCGGCCGAGACGAGGCCGATGCCGAGCGCCTGGACCAGGTTCGGGCGGACGATGAGGATGGTGAGGCAGAAGGCCGAGATGATGAACTCGGGGCTGATCATGTTGAGCGAGGCACCCGCTATCGCCTTGCCGACGGTGAAGTTCATGATGTATCCGGCGGCGAGCAGGACGGCGAGCAGGACGAGGGCCTTGATGTCGAGTTTGCCGCGGTCGACGGCGGTGACGGTGCGGGGCTGGGCGGCGGTGGTGTTCTGCGACATGGTTGCATCCTTTCGAGGGAGGGGTGATCGGTGGGGTGGAGGCGCGTGGTGCGCGCTCGGTGGTCGATGCCGGATGCCGGGGTGCCGTGCTACGAAAAAGGCCCCCGGTCAAACCGGGGGCCTTGCTGCGCGAGATGAAAAAGCTGGCGCGAAGGGCTCACCGTTGACCGGCCGAATGCTCACCACGCCACCACCAGTTCTTGAGGGAGGTCTGCATGCTCATCATGATCTGGTGGCTCCTTTCGCGTTCGAGACCTGTGCGGTCGGTTGATGATGAGGGCACTATAGCACACTGCAGCGCGCCGTGGGCGGAGACGCCGCGGGACCGTTCCTTTGTTGCCGAATCGTTTCGTGGCGCCGCGCGCCTACGCGACCGGCTCCAGGTTGGCGAAGTCGTCCACGATGATGTCCAGGCAGCCGGGCAGCGCGCGGGCCCCGAAGACGCCGGTGTTGGAGGGGATGAGCTCCCCGTCGTACTCCATGCCGAGCGACGGCGTGCAGGTGACGCGCACCTCGCGCGCCTGGAACATGGTGAACTGCGGACGGCCCAGCCCCTTGCCCGCCGGATCGATGACGCTCGCCACCACGGTGGGCAGGAGCTGCACGAGCCCCACCGGCTCGATGACGGCGATGTCGAGCAGGCCGTCATCCATGCGGCAGGAGGGGAAGAGGTTGATGCCGTTCTGGATGACCGCGGTGTTGCCCACCATGCACGAGATGCCGTCCAGCTCGTCGACCTCGCCGTCGTGCTCGATGGTGAAATGCGCCACCTGCGGCTCGAGCGTCTGCAGGGCGGAGAGGAAGTAGGCCACCTCGCCGAGGTCGCGCTTGGCCTCCTCGGCGTTTCCCATGATGGTCGCATCGAAGCCCGACCCCGCGATGAGGGTGAACCCGTGCCGTTCGATCTCGCCGTGCTCGTCCTGCCAGAACAGCTCGCCCATATCCACCTTGGCCACGCGCCCGGCGCGGCACGTCTGGGCGAGCGCCGCGGTGTCGGGGGCGTTGCCGATGTTGTTGAAGAACAGGTTCGCCGTGCCGGAGGGGAACACGAGTACCGGCAGGCCCGTGTCCCGCAGGCGGTCCAGCACGCTCGCCACCGTGCCGTCGCCACCCGAGACCACCACGCGGTCGAACGCCTCGGCGCCGGCGACGGCGCGATCCGGCTCCATGCCGTTCCCGATGAGGCGCACCACAAGCTCGTCGCCGGCGGCGGCGAGCGCATGACAGAACGTGTAGATCTCATCGGAACGCGTTCCCGAGGAGGGGTTGTGGATGATGAGGCAGCGCATGGTCACGGCTTTCTGTTCCAAGGATAGGCGAGTATAGTTACATGGATACGTTTCTACCCGTGCGTCCGGCCTGAGTAACCAAGGTATGCGATAACATGATTATTTCCACAGAGAGCGAGCTCGCAGCGTTCTGCGCGCGGGCGCGCGGCTTCGATGCCGTCGCCGTCGACACCGAGTTTTTGCGCGAGCGCACCTTCCACCCCCGGCTCTGCCTGGTACAGGTGGCGACGCCGGCCGGCGAGGTCGTGGCCATCGACCCCCTGGCGCTCGACGACCTCGCGCCCCTCGCCGGGCTCCTCAGCGACCCGGCCGTCATCAAGGTCTTCCATGCCTGCTCGCAGGACATGGAGGTGCTCCTGGGCACGCTGGGGGCGCTTCCCGCCCCGATCTTCGACACGCAGGTCGCCGCGGCGTTCCTGGGCGAGCGCCTGCAGATCTCCTACAACGGGCTCGTGCACGCCTTCTGCGGGGTGACGCTTCCCAAGAGCGAGTCGCTGACCGATTGGTCGCGTCGCCCGCTCACGGAGAGCCAGGTCGAGTACGCCCTGGACGACGTCCGCTACCTCATCCGCGCCTACGGCGCCATGCGCGCGCGGCTCGCCGAGCTCGGCCGCCTCTCGTGGGTGCTCGATGAGACGCGCCCCTTGGCGTCGCTCGCGCACTACCAGACCGACCGCCGCGAGGCGTACAAGCGCGTCAAGCGCATCACCTCGCTCACGCGCCGCCAGATGGCGGTCGCGCGCGAGCTGGCGGCGTGGCGCGAGGGCCGCGCCGAGCGCTGCGACATCCCGCGCAAATGGGTCATGTCCGACGAGGTGCTGGTGGCGCTCTCCCGCCGCGCCCCGCGCACCGTGGACGACTTCCGCAGCATCCGGGGCACCGAGCAGCTCTCGGAAAACGATGTCGCCGCGGCGCTCGTGGCCATCGACCGCGGCCGGCGCTGCCCGCCCGATCGCCTGCCGCCCGTGCACCACGCCCGCAAGACCCCCTCGGCCGAGACCGACAGCGTCTGCGACCTCATGTACGCGCTCATACGCCTCGTCTCCGAGCGCTCGGGCGTGGCGACGGCCATGATCGCCTCGCGCGACGACCTGCTGGACTACATCGACCATCCCGAGCGCAGCGCCCTGCGCGAGGGCTGGCGGTTCGAGCTGGTGGGCACGCGCCTGGACGATCTGCTCGCCGGCAACATGGGCCTTACCGTGAAGGATCGGCGCGTCGAGATTCTCTAGGCAGCGCCGCGGGTACAAGGTGTGCTGCCCGGCGATCCCGCCGGACCTTGAGGGCTTTCACGGGAAGGGGCGGAGGCGGCATGCCTTTCTACTACGGTTACGGCTGGGGCGTGGACCCGGCCTATCTTCTGCTGGTGATCATCTCGCTCGTGCTCGGGCTGGCGACGCAGGGCTACATCGACGCGACCTATCGCAAATGGTCGCGCGTGCGCTCGGACGGCGCCTCGGGCGCCGCGGTGGCGCGCAGCATGCTCGATGCCTACGGCTGCGGGCGGGTGGGCATCCGCTCGACGCCGGGGCACCTGACCGACCACTACGATCCGCGCGATGACAACCTCTACCTCTCGGGCGAGAACCGCTCCGGGGGCTCGGTGGCGAGCGTGGCGGTGGCCTGCCACGAGGCGGGCCACGCCGTGCAGCGCGCCCAGGGATACGCCTTCTTCCGCGCGCGCCAGGCGCTCGTCCCGGTGGTGAACCTCGCCCAGAACGCCTGGATGCTCGTGTTCCTCCTGGGCGTGATGATGAACCTCGCCGGGCTCACGACGCTCGCCATCGTCCTGTTCGCGTTCTCGGTTCTGTTCCAGCTCGTCACGCTCCCGGTCGAGTTCGACGCGTCCCGCCGCGCAGTGGCCTACATCCGCGCGTCGGGCATGAGCGAGGCGCAGGTGCGCGGCGCCCGCCAGGTGCTCACCGCCGCGGCGCTCACCTACGTGGCGGCGGCGCTCACCTCGATCCTGCAGCTGCTCTACCTGCTCGCCCGCACGCGCGGCTCGCGCGAGGAGTAGTGCGCCCCGCGCCGGGGCGCGGCTCGGGCGGCATGTCCCGCCGGTCGGCCCGTGCGCGGAGGGTGCCGTCGGCGCGCGCGTGCCGCCTCGGACGAGGGGCGACCCTTTTGTCCGCACGACACGCTAGACTTGTTTTCAGAGAAGATGGATACGGTTCAGGGGGAACCTATGACGGGATGGAATCTGACGGGCGGCACGGCGTATTTCGGCGCACGCGGCCGCGCGGGCGGCTCGCTGCCCTGGGAGCAAGGCGTCCCGGCCGGTCCGGTGGAGGCGCGCGAGGGCGTGGAGGCGCCGGGTGGAGAGGGCGACGGACCGCTTTCCGTCACGCAGGCGGTGCAGCTCGCCTCGGGCACGCTTGACGCGCTGCCCGCCATCACCGTGCTCGGCGAGGTTTCGGGGTTCCGCGGGCCCTACGGGGCGCGCGGGCACTGCTACTTCCAGGTCAAGGACGAGTCCAGCTCGATGGAGTGCATCATCTGGGGCGGCACCTACAAGGCGAGCCCCTACGAGCTGCGCAACGGCCTCAAGATGCGCTTCACCGGCAAGTTCTCCGTCTACCAGCGCACCGGCAAGATGAGCTTCCAGATCTCGCGCTTCGAGCCGGTGGGAGAGGGGCTGCTCCGCCAGCAGGTCGCGGCGCTCGCCGAGAAGCTCCGCCGCGAGGGCCTCATGGACGAGGCGCGCAAGCGGCCCATCCCGGCGTTCTGCACGCGGGTCGCGGTGGTCACCTCGCTCTCCGGCGCCGTCATCGACGACGTCAAGCGCACGCTCCGGCGCCGCAACCCCCTCGTCGAGCTCGTCTGCGTGGGGTCCAAGGTGCAGGGCGAGGGTGCCGAGGCCGAGCTCATCGCCGCGCTCGGCCGTGCCGCCGCACTCGATCCCGCTCCCGACTGCATCCTGCTCGTGCGCGGCGGAGGCTCCTTCGAGGATCTCATGACCTTCAACGACGAGGCGCTCGCCCGTGCCGTGGCGGCCTCGCCCGTGCCCGTGGTGACGGGCATCGGGCACGAGCCCGATACCTCGATCTGCGACATGGTGAGCGACCGCCGCTGCTCGACCCCCACCGCGGCGGCGGAGTCGGTGGCGCCGGCCGCATCCGATCTCGCGGCGCTGCTCGACGCTCGCAGCGACCGGCTCGTCGCCGCGATGGATGCCCGCCTGCACCGCGCGCGGGAGCGCCTCGACGCCCTCGCCGCGAGGCCGTGCCTCACCCACCCCGATGCGCTCGTGCGCGACCGCGCCCGCGACCTGGAGCAGACCGCCGACCGCCTCGTCGCGGCGCAGGACCGCGTGCTCGAGCGTCTCCGCGAGGCGCTCTCCCGTCTCGTGCTCACCCTGCCAGCGCCCGCCGCGATGCTCGCGGAGCGCCGCCACGAGCTCGATCTCGCTGCGCGCCGCCTCGAGGCGTCCGGCATCGGGCTCGTCGAGGGCCGGCGCTCCGTCCTCGGCGCCCGCGCGGCGGCGCTCGACGCGCTCTCGCCGCTCAAGGTGCTCGGCCGCGGCTACGGCATCGCCTACCGCAACGGGTCGGTGGCGACGAGCGCGGCCTCGTTCGCCGCGGGCGACGCCCTGCGCGTGGCGTTCGCCGACGGCGCGGTCTGGGGGACGGTCGAGGGGGCGGACGCCTCCGGCGACCCCTTTCATCTACAAGGCGGCCCGCAACCCGGGCCCGGCATCAGGAAGGAATAGAAGATGGCCGAGATGAAGAAGATCGAGGACCTCACCTACAAGGAGGCCTCGCAGGAGCTGGAGCGCATCGTGCGCGCGCTCGAGTCCGGCGACATGGAGCTGGAGGACTCGCTCACGACCTACACGCGCGGCGTCGAGCTCATCCGCAGCCTGCATGAGCGCCTGGACAAGGCCGAGCAGCAGGTGAAGGTGCTCGTGCAGAACGCCGACGGCACCAGCGAGCTCGTCGCGGGCGAAGCCGCCGCCACCTCGAACGACCTGAGCATCTAGGGAGGAACCATGTCCGATTGCATCTTCTGCAAGATCGCCGCCCACGAGATCCCCTCGACCATCGTGTACGAGGACGATCTGGTCATCGCCTTCGACGACCTCAATCCCCAGGCGCCGGTGCACACGCTCGTCATCCCCAAGCAGCATTTCGACAGCATCATCGACGACGTCCCGGCCGAGGTGCTCGCCGCCATGGTGCATGCGGTGGGTGAGGTGGCGCGCGCCAAGGGGCTCGATGCGGGCTTCCGCGTCATCACCAACACCGGTGCCGACGCGGGCCAGACGGTCAAGCACTTCCACATGCACGTGCTCGGCGGACGCCCGCTCGGCGAGGGTCTTATACAGGCGGATTAGGAGTATCATTAGCCTAGCTATGTGCAGGATGCGGCCCCGCGCCGCCCAGGACAAAAAGGAGTGCCATGAACGTTCTCGTTATCAACGCCGGTAGCTCGAGCCTCAAGTTCCAGCTGCTCGACACCCAGACGCGCGAGGTCTTCGCCAAGGGTAACTGCGAGCGCATCGGCATCGATGACTCGTTTATCGGCTACACGCTGAATGGCGAGAAGGGCCGCCTCGAGGTCGAGCTCCCCGATCACCGCACCGCCGTCAAGCACGTCTTCGAGCTGCTGAAGGGCGTCGACGCCCCGGTCGAGGGCATCGGCCACCGCGTGGTGCAGGGCGGCTGGTACTTCCCCGAGTCCGCCGTGGTCACCGACGAGACGCTCGCCCAGGTGCGCGAGGTCGCCCCGCTGGCGCCGCTGCACAACTACGCCGAGGCCGACGTCATCGAGATCTGCCGCGACATGTTCCCCGAGCTGGGCAACGTGATCGTCCCCGACACCGCGTTCCACTACAACATGCCCGAGCGCGCCTGGCGCTACGCCCTGCCGCGCGACGTGGTGGACAAGTACCACGTGCGCAAGTACGGCGCCCATGGCACGAGCCACCGCTTCATCTGGCGCACCGTCGATGAGTTCACCAACCATGAGACGCACAAGCTCGTGAGCTGCCATCTGGGCTCCGGTGCCTCGCTGTGCGCCATCGAGGACGGCCGCTGCATGGACACCACGATGGGCCTGACCCCGCTCGACGGCCTCATCATGGGCACCCGCACCGGCACCATCGATCCGGCTACGGTGTTCTACCTCAGCCGCGTGGGCGGATACTCCATCGACGAGATCGACACCATGATGAACAAGCAGTCCGGCCTGCTCGCCGTCTCCGGCGTCTCGAGCGACTCGCGCGACGTGCGCGAGGGCGCTGCCGCCGGCGACGCCAACTGCCAGATGGCGCTCGACATGTTCAACTACCGCGCCTCCCAGCTCATCGCCGAGATGGCCGCCTCGATGGAGGGCATGGACACCATGGCGTTCACCGCGGGCATCGGAGAGAACTCCGACGAGATCCGCGCCGCCATCTGCGAGCGCCTGGGCTGGCTCGGTGTGAAGGTCGATCCCGAGCTCAACGCCGTGAGCTCCGACGATCCGCGCGTCATCTCCACGCCCGATTCCACCGTCAAGGTGCTCGTGGCGCCCACCAACGAGGAGTACATGATCGCCCTTGACGTCGAGGCCCTGCTCGGCTAGCCCCGGGCATCTATCGCCGTGTGTGCGGTTGCTGCGCCGACCGCGTGCAGCGCGTCTGTTTTGAGACGTTGAAACGAGCCTCCCCCTTCCGTGACGGTACGGGAGGGGGAGGCTTTTCGTGCAACCCGCATGCTCGGCTGGGTGACGGGGTTTCAGCGCCGGCGCCAGTGATGCCGCGCATCAAAAAGCCCCGGAGGGTTCTCCGCTGGTTCCGGGCGCGCGGCGCCGGGTCTGCGGGGGTCCTCCGGGGCAGGCGGATCCAGGGGTTCTGGCGACGAGCCGCCGCTACTCAGCCATCTGGGCCTGGACGGCGGTGATGGCGACGACGCCCACGATGTCGGAGGCCACGCAGCCGCGCGAGAGGTCGTTCACCGGCTTGGCGATGCCCTGGAGGATGGGGCCGTAGGCCTCGGCGCGCCCGAAGCGCTGCACGAGCTTGTAGCCGATGTTGCCGGTCTCAAGATTGGGGAACACGAGCACGTTGGCATGGCCCGCCACGGTCGACTCGGGGGCCTTCAGGCTCGCGACCTCGGGAACGATGGCGGCGTCGAGCTGCAGGTCGCCGTCGATGGCGAGCTCGGGGGCCTTCTCCTTGGCGAACTTGGTGGCCTCCTGGACCTTCTTGGCGGTGTCGCCGCCGGCGGAGCCCATGGTGGAGTAGGAGAGCATGGCGACCTTGGGCTCGACATCGCCCATGAAGGTCTTGAACGAGTTGGCCGAGGCGATGGCGATCTCGGAGAGCTCGTCGGAGGTGGGATCGATGTTGAGGCCGCAGTCGGCGAAGACGAGCGTGCCGTCGGCGCCGAACTCGGGCGTCTGGGTGCACATGACCATGAAGGCGCTGACGAGCTTGGTGCCCGGGGCCGTCTTCAGGATCTGCAGGGCGGGGCGCAGCGTGTTGGCGGTGGAGTGGCAGGCGCCCGATACCAGGCCGTCGGCGTCGCCCATCTTGACCATCATGGTGCCGTAGTAGGTGGCGTCCATCATCTGGGCGCGGGCCTGCTCGATGGTGACGCCCTTCTTGGCGCGGAGCTCGGCGAACTTCTGGGCGTAGGCTTCATGCTTGGGCGCGGTGGGGCTCGTGGGATCGATCACCTGGGCGCCGGGGACGTCGATCTTGGCGGGATCGCCCAGGATGACGAGGTTGGCCAGGCCCTCCTCGATGATGGCCTTGGCTGCCTCGATGGTGCGCGGATCCTCGCCCTCGGGAAGGACGATGGTCTTCTTGTCCGCCTTGGCGGCGTCCTTCATGCGGGTTAGAAAGTCGCTCATGTAAGCTCCTTGCAGACGCGCTCACCATGTCCGCCGCGGCGCCGGCGGCTTGCTGCGGCGCCTCCGTCCACCCCGGTCCCATGTTGAGCATTCCTTGTGTGGCGTTTCATATTATAGTGCGCCGAGCGCTATAATCGCTCTAGCTATTCGGCCCATGTGGTCGGGAAACGAGGATGAGGCGCCCGGACGTCCGGGACCTCGTGAGGAGTATCGATGGATATCGCATCTGGACTGCCCGAGTCCTTCAATCCTGATTCCTACGACATGATCGTGGTCGGTGCCGGTTACGCGGGCTCCGTCTGCGCGCGCCGGCTCGCCGAGAGCGCGGGATTCAGGGTCGCGGTGCTCGAGCGCCGCTCCCACATCGCCGGGAACGCCTACGATCGCCTGGATAACGCCGGTATCCTGATCCACGAGTTCGGTCCGCACATCTACCACACCTTCGACGAGCGCGTGCACAACTTCCTCTCGCGCTTCACCAAGTGGACCGATTACCAGCACAAGGTGCTCGCCAACATCCACGGCACGCTCATGCCGGTGCCCTTCAACCACACCTCACTCAAGCTCGCCTTCGGCGAAGAGCGCGGCGAGGCCCTCTACCAGAAGCTCATCGAGACCTTCGGCGAGAACAAGAAGGTCCCGATCATGGAGCTCCGCAAGAAGAACGACCCCGACCTGCAGGAGGTCGCCGACTACGTCTACGAGAACGTCTTCCTCTACTACACCATGAAGCAGTGGGGCCAGACGCCCGACGAGATCGATCCCTCCGTCACCGGGCGCGTGCCCGTCTTCATCGGCGATGACGACCGCTACTTCCCGCAGGCGCCCTTCCAGGGCATGCCGGCGGAGGGCTACACCAAGCTCTTCGAGCACATGCTCGACCACGACCTCATCGACGTGTTCGTGAACGTCGATGCCCGCGACATCTTCGAGATCACCGACACCAACGTCAAGGTCTGCGGCAAGGTGTACGGCGGCGAGATCGTCTACACCGGCCCGCTCGACGAGCTCTTCGGCCTCGACCTGGGGGCGCTGCCGTACCGCACGCTCGACATGGTGTTCGAGACCCTCGACGTCGATCAGTTCCAGCCCGTGGGCACGGTCAACTACACCACGAGCGAGGACTACACGCGCATCACCGAGTTCAAGAACATGACCGGCCAGGTGGTACCGGGCAAGACCACCATCATGAAGGAGTACAGCCACGCCTACGAGCCCGGTAGCGGCCAGACGCCCTACTACGCCATCATCGATCCCAAGAATCGCGAGCTGTACGAGCGCTACCTCGAGCGCGTCCAGAACCTGACCAACTTCCATCCCGTCGGGCGCCTGGCGGAGTACCGCTACTACGACATGGATGCCGTGACCGCTTCCGCCCTCGATCTGTCCGATGAGATTATCGCCTGCCATGCCTAGCCCCACGCAAACCATGTTCAAGATCGCAACCTTCGGCATACCCTGCTACAACTCTGCTGCCGACATGGACCGCTGCATCACCTCGATCCTCGAGGGCAGCGGCTACGCCCCCGATATCGAGATCATCATCGTGGACGATGGCTCGAAGGATGAGACTCCTGCCAAGGCCGACGAGTGGGCCCTGCGCTACCCCGGCCTCATCCGCGCCGTGCACCAAGAGAACGGCGGCCATGGCACGGCGGTGCTCACGGGCCTGCGCGAGGCGACGGGCGTCTACTACAAGGTCGTCGACTCCGATGACTGGCTCGACGCCTCGGCGCTCGGCACCATGCTCTCGATCCTGCGCGGATTCGTGGAGCGCGATTTGCGCGTGGACCTCTTCATCTCCAACTACGTGTACGAGAAGGTGCACGAGGGCACGCACACCACGATCGATTACCGCTTCGCCATCCCGCGCAAGAAGATCATCTCCTGGAACGACGTGGGCTATTTCCGCCCCGACCAGCATCTGCTCATGCACAGCCTGTGCTACCGCACCGACGTGCTGCGTGCCGGCGACCTGCCGCTGCCGCCGCACACCTTCTACGTGGACAACATCTACGCCTACGTGCCGCTGCCGCGCTGCAAGACGCTCTACTATGCCGATATCGACCTCTACCGCTATTTCATCGGTCGCGAGGGGCAGAGCGTCAACGAGTCGACGATGGTCAAGCGCATCGATCAGCAGTTCCGTATCACGCGCATCATGATGAAGGCCTATCATCTCTACGACGACATCGAGGAGAAGCCGCTCGCTTCCTGCATGATGGGCTACTTCACCATGATGATGGTCGTGTGCTCCATCTTCTCCAAGCTCGCCCATGACAAGTCCAAGGTGGACGAGGTCATCAAGATCTGGGCCGAGCTCAAGGCGTTCGACAAGAAGATGTACCATCACGCGCGCTGGGGCCTTCTGGGCTTCTGGACCAACCTGCCGACACCGGTGGGCGAGAAGGTGTCCATCGGGCTGTATCGCGCGGCGCAGAAGATTTTCAAATTCAATTAGAGGTGCACAGAGGGTGCGCTCCCACCGGTCGGGAGCCGCCGCCGTTCCTTGCGACTTCAAACAGTCCTGACTCGCACGAAGGCCCCACGGGGGCCTTCGGCTCATGCGGAACTCGTCGCGAGGAACGGCGGCGTCCCCCCGACCTGCGCTTACCTCCTATGCGGAGGAGGGTAGGGGGTTGCGGCTCGCTAATGTCTCCAGATAATGACGAGTGCAGGGTTACGCGAGGTCCCGCGCGGCGGGGAGGTCGTGGAGCGCAGTGGCCTCGGTGGCGCCGGCGACGAGTGCGGCCTCGAGTGTGCGCGTGGCAACGAGCCCGATGAGATCGAGCGGGGGTGTGGGGCCCTCGAGCTCGCCGGTGGCCAGCACGTAGATGGTGTCGCCGTCGTTGGTGGTGTGCGTGGGTCGGATAACGTGTGCGTAGGCGTCGGCAGCCATCTGGGCGACCTTGGTGGCCTCGGCCTTGGTGAGGTGCGCGTTGGTCACGAGGCACGAGATGGTGGTGTTGGTGCGGTCGAGCGGCATCTCCATCTGGGCGCCGGCGGCGAGCATGGCCTCCTCCATGTCGGCGAGTTCGAGCGAGTCAGGCGCCGCGCGCATGCCGGCGACGGTGCGCCCGGTTGCGGGGTCCACGATGTCGCCGCAGGCGTTGACCACGGCGATCGCGCCCATGCGGAGCCCATCGAGCTTGAAGGCGCGGGCGCCGAGACCGCTTTTCGTGGCACGGTCCGGACCGTTGAGCTTGCCGACGGTCGCCCCGGTACCGGCGCCCACGCACCCTTCGGCAAGCGGGGCGTCCGAATCGCCGTCGAGCGCGGCGCGTGTGGCGGAGATGCCCGCGTCCACACCCGGTCGCACCGTGGCGCTGCCAAACGCGAGGTCGAAGATGCAGCTCGAGCAGACGATGGGCACGCGCGTCACGCCCACGTCGAGGCCGATACCGCGCGCCTCGAGTTCGCGGGCCACGCCGGAGGCCGCCTCGAGGCCGAAGGCCGATCCTCCCGACAGGCAGACGGCGTGCACCTCCTGCACGGTGTTCTCAGGCCTGAGCAGGTCGGTCTCGCGCGAGGCAGGGGCGCCGCCGCGCACGTCCACAGCACCTGTGGCGCCATGGGGCGCCACGATGACGGTGCAGCCCGTGCCCGCCGCCGCGTCGGTCCAGTGGCCGAAGCGCAGGGCTCCAACCTCGGTGAGGGGGATGGGGGAGAGGTTCGTGGCTGCCATGGGGCTCCTTTCGAGGGCGATCGGCGGGTGCGTGCAAAACGGGGTCATGCTACGCGAGCCAAGATGCCGTTATGTGCCGTTATGAGGGCAGGGTTATCGTTGGATGCGAACCGAATCGTCGCAAGGCTCGGCGCCCAGTGCGCGGATGCGCCGGACGACTTCGGCGATGGGCAAACCGACGACGTTGTAGAAGTCGCCGTTGATGCCGCGCACCAAAAGGCGGCCACCGGTGCCCTGGATACCGTATGCGCCCGCTTTGTCGGCGGGCTCGCCGCTTGCCACGTAGGCATCGATCTCGGTATCGGCAAGGTCGTAGAAGGTCACGTCGGTCACCACGGTGAAGACGTCGCGCGCCGGCGGCCGCCCGGAGGCGTCGGGCTCGCTGCCCTCGCATGCCGTACGCAGCAGGCAGACGCCCGTCGCCACCTGGTGGGTGCGGCCCGAAAGGCGTCGCAGCATGGCGCGCGCATCCGCCGCATCGGAGGGCTTGCCGAGCGCCTTGCCGTCGATGGTCACGATGGTGTCCGCCGCGAGGACCAACTCGCCGGGGGCGGCGCTCGTCGCGGCGACCGCCTCTGCCTTGCTCGCAGCCAGGCGCTCGACCAGCCCGAAAGGCGACTCGTCTGCGCGCGGGGTCTCGTCCACATCGGCGGGGATGACCCGCACGTCGAAGCCCGCTTCGCGCATGAGCTCGATGCGACGCGGCGACTGGGAGGCAAGAATCATGTGCTGCGCCCCCTAGAGCTGGATGCTCTCGCTCACCTTGTCGACGGCCGCCTCGCCGGCGATGTCGCCGAGCACGGCGAGGGCGAAGGGCAGCGCCTGGCCCATCCCCGAGGCGGTGATGATGTTGCCGTCCACGATGACGGTCTTGCCGCCCGCGTACGTCCCGGCGGGGAAGCTTCCCTCGAACCCGGGGAAGCAGGTGGCCTTGCGGCCCACGAGGAGCCCCAGCTCGCCCAGGATGGAGGGGGCCGCGCAGATGGCGGCGACATGCTTGGTGGTGGCGAACGCGCTCACCACGTCGCAGACGCGCGGATCCTGGCGCAGATGCGTGGTGCCGGGCATGCCCCCGGGCAGGACCACGTAGTCGTACTCGTCGAAATCGACTTCGTCGAAGGTGCAGTCGCACTCGATGCCGATCTGCTGGGCGCTCACCGCGTCGCGTGTGGGCATGATGGAGACGAGTGTGGTGCGCACGCCCCCGCGGCGCAGGACATCGACGATGGTCAGGCACTCGATGGTCTCGAACCCATCGGCGACCAGCACGGCAACAGCGGACATAGGCGACCCTTTCTCGTGCGCCCCGTTCACGGGGGCGGATGGAACCGACAACGTGCCTTATACCCGCGCGATAGCGGCCCTATCAGCTGTTTCGGGTGAGGTGGACGACCGTCTCGCAGTGGAACGTCTGCGGGAAGAGGTCGACCGGCGTGGCGCTGACCAGGCAAAACGTCCCCTCGTCGCGGAAGCGCGCGAGGTCGCGGGCGAGCGTCGCGGGGTCGCAGGATACATAGGCGACGTCGCGCGCCGAGGTCGAGGCGATGAGCTCCACCGCCTCGCGCGCGAGCCCGGCGCGGGGCGGGTCGACCACGAGCACGTCGGCGTCGGCGTCGGGGAACTCGCGCACCGCATCGCCCCCGATGACGTCGACGTTGTCGAGCCGCGCGCGCTCGAGGTTGTGGCGCAGATCGCGCACGGCCGGGCCATAGGCCTCGACGGCCGAGACGAACGAGCAGCGCCGGGCGAGCGGCAGCGTGAAGGTACCCGCCCCGCAGTACAGGTCGCAGGCGAGCTCGTCCTCGCGCGGGGAGAGCGCTTCGAGCACGAGTTCGACCAGGATCTCCGCTCCCGCGGTGTTGACCTGGAAGAACGAGGGTGCGGAGAGGTACATGTCCTCCTCGCCGAGCTTCTCGCGCCAGCGGCCCCGTCCGCCCAGCACCTCGGTCGCGCTCACGCGCCGCGCCCGCTTCTCGCCCTTGCTCATCACGCGCACGATGCCGGCGCGATCGGATACGGCGTCGGAGAGCACGCGGGCCACCTGCGCGCGCGGGAAGCCCCCCGTGGGGGTCCAGAGCGCCACCTCGATGCTGCCGGTGCGCCGGCTGGCGCGGATGCCCACGCGCTCCAAGGAGAGGTCGCGCGAGTTGCCCAGGTAGGAGAGGGCGCCCGCGACGGACTTGACCAGCTTGGGGTACTTCTTCTCGAAGAGCGGGCAGCGGTCGATGAGGACGTGCCCGTCCGTCTCGCGGCCGTGCATGCCGAGGCGGAACCTGCCGTCGCGCAGGACGGGTGCGAGCTCGATCTTGTTTCGATAGCCCCAGGCGTCCTTCGCATGGCGCAGCGGCCTGACCGCCGCCTCCACCGCGTCGTGCGCGAAGCCGCCGATGCGCACGAGGGCGTCGCGCAGGTTGGCCTCCTTGGCCGCGCGCTGCGCCTCGATCGAGAGCGCGCCCCACGGGCAGCCGCCGCAGATGCCGACGAAGGGGCAGGGCGCCTCGACGCGTGCGGGCGAGGGCTCCACGACGCGGTCGGCGACGGCGCGGACGAGCGACTTCTCCTCGCTCACGACGTGCGCCTCGACGGTGTCGCCGGCGAGGCCGCCCGCGACGAAGGCCGTCTTGCCTTCCGGCGTGTGCGCGAGGCCGTCGGGCCCGTATACCATGCGTTCGATAGTGAGCTGCATCTCGGGTCTCCTGTCGTGCTCGGGAGGGGCTGATCGTGGATACAAAAGTATATCCCGAACGGCGGCCGTCCGGCGCCGTTCGGGATGGGTGTGGTCGGATTGTCGGGCGCCCGCCCGCTCGCCGTCTATCGCCTGGCGTCGCCGCCGCGCAGCAGGGTCTTGAGGCCGAGGCCGATGAGGGCGAGGCCCGTGCGCACGCGGCCCGCGGGGCGCTTGGCGAGCGTGCGCGTCGCGGCGCCGGCGCTCGCGCGGCGCGGTGCCGCGTCCTCGGAGCGGTCGATGACGGTGGCCTGCACGGGCACCGCCTCGGGGGCGGCGTCGGGGTGGGTGGATGCGGAGCCGGGCCGGGTCGGTGCCGCAGCGTCCGCGTCGCCCGCGACGGCCGGTGCCGGCGCTGCGACAGCGGGTGACGCGGTGTCAGCGGGCGCTGCAGCGCCGGCCTCGTCCCTCGCCGGCGCGGCGGGGGAGCCGGCGTCTGCCGGTGCGGCGCCGACGGGTGCCGCCGTGACATCGGCGGGCGCCGCCTCGGCACCGTCCGCGGCCTGCGCGCGGGCTTCGGTTTCGGCGAGCGCCGCGGCGAACGAGGCCCGCGCGGCCGCCTCAGCCTCGGCTTCGGCCGCTGCCTCGCTGGCTGCCTTGCTCGCCGCCTCGGTGGCCGCGGCGGCGCGCTCGGCGCGGGCGCGCTTGGGATGGCGGGCGAGACGGTAGGCGCGCTCGAGCAGATGCTCCTGCGAGTTGAAGTCGGGCTCCCCGGCGGCGCGCTCGATGGGCGCCCAGGTGCCCTCGGGCGTGCAGGCCCGCGCCTTCACGTTGTCATCGAGCTGCGCCTGCATGTACTCCTTCACGAGCGCGCGGCAGCCCGGGTCGAGCACCGGGTAGGCGATCTCCACGCGGTGCTCGGTGTTGCGCGTCATCATATCGGCCGAGGACAGGTAGACGATGTCGGTGTCGACGCCGAATGAGTACACGCGCGCGTGCTCCAGGAAGCGCCCCACGATGGAGCGGATGTGGACGTTCTCGGTCTTGCCCGGCACGCCCGGCAGCAGGCACGTGATGCCGCGGATGATCATCTGGACCTCGACGCCGGCCTGGCTGGCCTCGGCAATCTTGTCGATGACCTCGCGGTCGGTGAGCGAGTTCATCTTGAAGAACACGCGCGCTGGCTCGCCGGCGTGTGCCCGCTCGATTTCGCGGTTGAGGCCGTTCATGATGAGGGGCTTGAGCCCGGTGGGCGCCACGCCTAGGTAGCGGTAGTCGCCGGCGAGGTTGCCGAGCGCCAGGTTGCGGAAGAACGCGTTGGCGTCCTCGCCGATGCCGGGGTGCGCGGTCATGAGCATGAAGTCCGAGTAGAGGCGCGCCGTCTTCTCGTTGAAGTTGCCCGTGCCGAGCAGCGTGATGCGCGTGATGGCCATGCCCTCGCGGTAGGTGATCTGGCAGATCTTGGAGTGCACCTTGAAGCCCTCGGCGCCGTAGATGACGGTGCAGCCCGCCTCCTCGAGCCGCTCGGCCCACTCGATGTTGTTCTGCTCGTCGAACCGGGCGCGCAGCTCCATGAGCACGGTGACCTCTTTGCCGTTCTCGGCCGCGTCGATGAGCGACTCGCACAGGCGGCTCTGCTTGGCCACGCGGTAGAGGGTGATCTTCATCGAGATGCACGAATCGTCGAACGCAGCCTGGTGCATGAGGTCGAGCAGCGGGTTCATGGACTCGTACGGGTAGAACAGCAGCTTGTCGCCCTCGATGACCTGCTCCTTCATGGGGCGCGCGGCGTCGATCACGGGGCTGGCCTGCGGACGGAAGGGCGCGCACAGGAGCCCGGCGCGCACGCGCTCGGGCAGGTGCCCCTCGATGCTGTAGACGTAGTCGAGGTCGAGCGGTGTGGCGTAGCGCAGCACCGAGCGCGACGCGAGGCCGAGCGCCTTGCGGATGCCCTTCAAGGTGGGCGCCTCCAGCGCGCCCTGGACCTGGAGCGCCACCGGCTGCAGGCGCAGGCGCTTCTTCAGGATCTTCTTCATGTGCTGGCGGTAGTCCTCGTCCTCCTCGACGCCCTCGCCGTCCGGATCGATGTCGGCGTTGCGCGTCACGCGCACCACGGCGCGGTCGAGTGGCTCGTACTGCCCGAAGCAGGTGCCCAGGCAGGCGAGGATCACGTCCTCCAGCAGGATGTAGCGGTAGGTCTTCTCGTCTGAGGCGATCACCACCACGCGGCTCATCGAGGTGGGCACCTCGATGAGGCCCATGAGGTTCTCCTCGTCGGGGCTGCCGAGCGCGCACACGATGTAGAGGGCGCCGTTGCGCAGGTTGGGGAAGGGGTGCCGGGGGTCGATGACGAGCGGCGAGATCACCGGGGAGACGTAGCTTTGGAAATAGCGCTCCACGTAGGTCCGGTCGGCGCCCGCGAGGTCGTCGGCGCCGAGCCTGCGCACGCCCGAGGCCTCCAGCGCGCTCTCGATGCGCTCCACGATGGCGTTCTGGCGCTCGACGAGCGGCGGGAGGGCGGAGAAGATGGCCTCGATCTGCTCGGAGGGAGTCATGTTGGACTTGTTATCGACCGGCTGGCGCTTGAGCGTGGCCAGGTCGGAGAGGCCGCCCACGCGGATCATAAAGAACTCGTCGAGGTTGGATTGGAAGATGGCGGCGAACTTCAGGCGCTCGAACAGCGGGACCGTCTCGTCGTAGGCCTCCGAGAGCACGCGGTCGTCGAATCTGAGCCAGCTGAGCTCGCGGTTCTGGGTGTAGGAGAAGTCGTAGCGCTCGGCGCGCGACAGCTCGCCGGTCTTGGCCTTGCGGCGCTTCTGCTTCTCGTCCTTGTCGACCTTCGATGCCATCGTCGGCTCCATTCCCCATATCTCCTGCGGGCGCCGGGCGCGGCCCCCGCTTCTACTGCCACCAGTATATAGCCTCTACCGTAGCGCGTCGGCGTCCGGGCGCGCCGCACGGCGGGCAAACCTTGATAAAGCCCTTACGCGTTCTGCGTCGATGCTGCGCAATCGGCGCGCGGGCGTTTGCAGCGCCCCGCCCGGTTTGCTACCGTAGCTCTCGAGGTTACGTGCGTGGCGCGCGGGTTCCGGCTGGATGCGGCGCCATGACGGCAGAGGAGGCCAGCCTATGGCGGCGAGCGTGCACGTCACGAGCGAGATCGGCAAGCTGGAGCGGGTGTGCCTGCACCGCCCCGGCGACGAGCTGCTCAACCTTCCACCCGCCGAGCTGGGCGAGCTGCTGTTTGACGACATCCCGTTCCTGGAGGCGGCGCAGGCCGAGCACGACCGGTTCGCGGACGTGCTGCGCGCCGAGGGCGTTGAGGTGGTGTACCTGGAGGACCTCGTGGCCGAGGTGTTCGACCAGGTGCCCGGCACCCGCGAGGAGTTCCTGGAGCAGTACCTGCGCGAGGCAGGCGTGCGCGGCACCGAGCTGCCGCGCGCCGTGCGCGAGCGCCTGGACGCCATCACCGACAACCGGGAGTTCGTCCGCAAGACCATGGCGGGTCTCACCAAGTCGGAGATCGACCTCTCCTGGGAGAGCCCCAACACCCTCGATGCGCTCGTCAGCGTCGAGACCGATTCCGACCTGGTGGTCAAGCCCATGCCCAACCTCTACTTCACGCGCGACCCGTTCGCCGTGGTGGGCGAGGGCGTGAGCCTCAACCGCATGTACTCCGAGACGCGCAACCGCGAGACCATCTACGGCAAGTACCTGTTCAAGTACCACCCCTTCTACCGGAACGTCTCGCTGTACTACCGCCGCAACGCGTCGTTCCACATCGAGGGCGGCGACGTGCTGGTGCTCTCCGACCGCGTCCTGGCGATCGGCATCTCGCAGCGCACGCAGGCCGCGGCCATCGACGTGATGGCGCAGAACGTCTTCTGGAACTCCGATGCGCCCTTCGAGCACATCCTGGCGTTCAACATCCCCGTCTCGCGGGCGTTCATGCATCTGGACACCGTGTTCACGCAGGTGGACGTCGACAAGTTCACCATCCACCCGGCCATCCTGCAGACGCTCCAGGTGTTCGACCTCACCTGCGGCACCGTGCCCGGGGAGGTGCGCATCCGCGAGATCAACGACACGCTCGAGAACATCCTGGCGCACGCCCTGGGGCTCGATCGGGTGCAGCTCATCCCCTGCGGCGGGGGAGACCCCATCGCCGCCGCCCGCGAGCAGTGGAGCGACGGCTCCAACACCCTCGCCGTCGCCCCGGGCAGGGTCTGCGTCTACCAGCGCAACACGCTGACCAACGAGGCGCTTGCGCGCGCCGGGCTGGAGCTTCTGGTCATCCCGTCGGCCGAGCTCTCGCGCGGCCGGGGCGGCCCGCGCTGCATGAGCATGCCGCTCGTGCGACGCGATCTGGGGTAGGCCCGCCGCGCGCGTAAACAGTCGGAAACATCGCCGGCGCGCCGGCGCCGCGGGGTCGCCATCCGCTACGATGACGTTCCCGGCGCCCCGCGGGCGCCGCCGCACACGAGGGAAAGGATCTCTGCACATGGGCGTCAACCTCTCGGGAAGGAGCTTCCTCAAGCTGCTCGATTTCTCGACCGAGGAGATCGAGTACCTGCTCGCGCTCTCCAAGAACTTCAAGGACCTCAAGCGCGCGGGCACTCCGCACCGCTATCTGGAGGGCAAGAACATCGTGCTGCTTTTCCAGAAGACCTCCACGCGCACGCGCTGCGCCTTCGAGGTCGCCGCGCACGACCTGGGGATGGGCGTGACCTATCTCGATCCATCCGGTTCGCAGATGGGCCACAAGGAGTCCATCGCCGACACGGCGCGCGTGCTCGGGCGGATGTTCGACGGCATCGAGTTCCGCGGGTTCGCGCAGGCCGACGTCGAGGAGCTCGCCCGCGAAAGCGGCGTGCCGGTGTGGAACGGCCTCACCGACCTGTGGCATCCCACCCAGATGCTCGCCGACGTCCTCACCATCCAGGAGAACTTCAACTACGTCCTCCGCGGCAGGAAGGTCGTCTTCATGGGCGACGCCAAGAACAACGTGGCGCGCTCGCTCATGGTGGTGTGCGCCAAGCTCGGGATGGACTTCGTGGCCTGCGGCCCCGAGGCGTGCATGCCCGCCGACGACGTGGTGGAGGCCTCGCGCGCCATAGCCGCGGAGAACGGCTGCACCGTCACCCTCGAGACCGATCCCGTCGCGGCCTGCTCGGGCGCGCATGTGATCTACACCGACGTCTGGGTCTCGCTCGGCGAGCCGGCCGAGATCTGGGGGGAGCGCATCCGCCAGCTCTCGCCCTACCGCGTCACCGCCGAGCTCATGGCCCTCGCCGCACCGGACGGGATCTTCCTGCACTGCCTCCCCTCGTTCCACGACACCCGCACCTCGACGGGCGCGCGCATCGCCGAGGAGTTCGGCATCACCGAGATGGAGGTCACCGACGAGGTCTTCCAGTCGCGCCGCTCCAAGGTGTTCGACGAGGCCGAGAACCGGATGCATACGATCAAGGCGGTCATGTACGCCACGTTGAGGTGACGGACCAGAGCGGCCTCCCGTGGCACCCGACCTCGCCGTTCAGCTTCGGCGGCATGGCGCGAAGGCCTATGCCGCCTCGCTTCGCGGCGATCTCGGGCACCACGGAAGGCCGTCTCCGTAGTTGAGCCCTCGGGGCGCCCTTGGCTTTCAGGGCGATCTCGGGCGCTGCGGCTTCCTTTTCCCAGGGCCGGGCGTGGAGGGTTGTTCCTTTCCGGGCGCGCGGCGGACGTGCTGCGGCTCCCCGCGGCCGGCATCCGCTATACTTGCCGGGTCAGCTTAGCCGTGAGAAGGGGAGTGCCGCCCATGCGCCAGGGATTCGACAACGACAAGTACATCGGCCTGCAGGCCGAGCGCATCCGCGAGCGCATCGCGCAGTTCGGCGGCAAGCTCTACCTGGAGTTCGGCGGCAAGCTCTTCGACGACTACCATGCGAGCCGCGTGCTTCCCGGCTTCGAGCCCGACGTGAAGTTCCGCATGCTCAAGAGTCTCGCGGACGACGCCGAGATCATCATCGCTATCAACGCGGGCGACATCGAGAAGAACAAGGCGCGCGGCGATTTGGGCATCACCTACGACGAGGACGTGCTGCGCCTGGCAGACATCTACCGCTCCAACGGCCTCTCCGTGGCGGCGGTGGTGCTCACCCAGTACGCCGGCCAGCCGGCGGCCGACGCCTTCCGCCGCCGTCTGGCGATGCTCGGCATCACCTGCAAGCTGCACTACCCCATCGAGGGCTACCCGCACGACATCGACCTCATCGTCTCGGAGGAGGGCTACGGCAAGAACGAGTACGTGGAGACCACCCGCCCGCTCGTGGTGGTGACCGCCCCGGGCCCCGGCTCGGGCAAGCTCGCCACGTGCCTGTCGCAGGTCTACCACGAGCATCGGCGCGGCATCGCGGCCGGCTACGCCAAGTTCGAGACCTTCCCGGTGTGGAACCTGCCGCTCAAGCACCCCGTGAACATCGCCTACGAGGCGGCCACGGTCGACCTGGACGACTCCAACATCATCGACTCCTTCCATCTGGAGGCCTACGGCGAGACCACGGTCAACTACAACCGCGACGTCGAGGCGTTCCCGGTGGTGCGCGCGCTCATGGAGAAGATCCTGGGCGAGAGCCCCTACCAGAGCCCCACGGACATGGGCGTCAACATGGTCGGGTTCGCCATCACCGACGACGAGGCGTGCCGCGAGGCGGCCAAGATGGAGATCGTCCGGCGCTACTTCACGGCCGCCGTGCACGTCAAGCGCACCGGCACCGGCCAGGAGCACGTGGACAAGCTCAAGCTCATCATGAACCGTGCCGGGGTGGGGAAGGACTTCTCGCCCGCCCGCTCGGCGGCGCTGCTCAAGGAGGAGACCACCGGCGCTCCGGTGGGCGCCATGGTGCTGCCGGACGGCCAGGTGGTGACGGGGAAGACCTCGGAGCGCCTCGGCGCGGCGAGCTCGCTTCTCATGAACGCGCTCAAGCGCGTGACGGGCGTGGACATCGAGCTCGAGGTCATCGCCGACGAGGCGATCGAGCCCATCAGCCGTCTCAAGACCCAGCAGCTGGGCAGCAGGAACCCGCGCCTGCATCCGGACGAGACGCTCATCGCGCTCTCGATCACCTCGGCCACGAGCGAGGTGGCGGCGCGCGTGCTCGCGGGCCTGCCGCAGCTGCGCGGCTGCGACGCGTTCTTCTCGGTCATCATCTCGGCGACCGACGAGGCGCTCCTGAAGCGCCTCGGCATCAACGTGTGCTGCGAGCCCAAGTTCGAGCGCGCGAGCTACTACCACAAGTAGCGCCCCCCGATTCGACGGCGACGGCCTGTGGCGCGGGCGCCTGCCCGCGCCTGCCCGGTCGATCCGAACTACCGCCTGCTGCCAACCGGGTGTTGCGCGCGTCTATCGGCGGCGCACCGCTCGAAACGTCCGCGCGCAAACCTTACCAGCGCTTTACGCAACGCGCGCGCTTCACGACGTACCCTCAAGAAGAAGGGGCTGCGGGGCTGGGCCCCGGGGCGATCCGATTGAAGGGGTGCGATGGAGGCCATAGCGCAGCTGCTGTTCTTATGGGCCGGTGCGCGGGCGGCGCTGGCGGGCGCGTGGGCGCCCGCGCTGGGCGCGTGGGCGGACCTCGCGGCGGCGGCGATGCTCGCGCTCGTCATGGCGGGCGTATATGGAACGGCATCGTACCTGTTGGTTCGGCGGATGCGCGCCGACCGCGGGGCTGCCGAGCGCCGCGAGCGCGCCGCCGCGGAGGCGGCCGAGCGGGTCCGCGGCCATGCCGACGAGACATGGGGGCATCTTATGGCCCCGGGATTCGAGGCGGACGAGGTCGCCTGCGCCGTAGACTACGATTCGCTTGCGAGCGCCTTCGCCGCGACGGCGCTTCGCCTCGTGCGCGAGGGCGTGCTGCGCATCGAGCGCGGCGACCCCGGCGAGGGCGGTGCCGTGGTGCGCTCCTGCGCGCGGGCGCGCGACGAGGACGTCCTCGGCCGCGCGGCGCTGAAGACCCTTTTCTGCACGGGGGGCACGCGCCTCACCATGCGCGAGGCGCTTGACAGCCGGACGTGGACCTACGAGGAGCAGGGGGCCAACGTGCGCGCGTATGAGACGGCGCTCGAGCAGGCCTCTCGGCAGGCGGGCCTCACCCTGTCCGAGAGTACGCGCGCCTCGGACCGGTACAACGGCTGGGCGGTGGCGTTTGTAATCGCGGGGCTTGCGGGCACGATCTGGTTCGCGATGGGCGTGCCCACCGTCTGCGCCTTCCTTATCTTCATGGCTAGTTCGCTGTACCTGGGCATGCGAGGCGTCAGCGCCCGGAGGCGCGGCCTCACGCCCGCGGGCGCCCGGGTGGCGGTCCGCCTCGACGCGCTGCGCTCACGGATCGAGCGCGCGCTGGAGACGGGAGAGCGCATAGGTCTTTCGGGGCGGGATGCCGGGCGGCTCCTGGAGTTCGCGGTGGCGTTGGATGTCGACGAGGGAGGGCTCGCCCAGCTTGCGCGTCAGCTGGGCGATGCCTCGCTTGAGCGGCTCACCGGCGATTGGTCGGACGGGGGAGCCGTGAAGCTCGAGGGCGTGCCGCCGCGTACGTCGCGATCGGCTGGGGGCCGCCGCCCGGGAGGAAGGCGCCTCGTCACGCCGGTGGGCATGCTGCGCTCGGCTTACCTTATCCGTAACAGTTGGCTGTTCAGCGAATATGGCTCCAGGTGAGCGCCCGATCTTGCGCCCGCCGGCGGCGCGGGCGGTTTCGCTTGTGTGAACCGTAAATCGCCGGCGCGCGCCGCGTGCGCGAGTGCTACGATAAAACCCCGTAAGGAGTACAGGTTCCAAGCGGGAAAGCGCAGGTACAATCTCATGACCAAGCATATCTTCGTGACCGGTGGCGTCGTCTCGGCGCTCGGCAAGGGCATCACGGCCGCCTCCCTCGGCCGCCTCCTCAAGAGCCGCGGCTACAAAGTCACCATGCAGAAGGCCGACCCGTACCTCAACGTCGACCCCGGTACCATGAGCCCGTTCCAGCACGGCGAGGTGTTCGTGACCGAGGACGGCTACGAGTCCGATCTCGACCTGGGTCATTACGAGCGCTTCCTCGACGAGAACCTCACCCGCGACTCCAACTTCACCACCGGCGCCATCTACCAGAGCCTCATCCGCCGCGAGCGCCGCGGCGACTTCCTGGGCGGCACGGTGCAGGTGATCCCGCATGTGACCGGGGCCATCAAGGACAAGTTCCGTCGCGTGGAGGAGCAGACCGGCTCGGACGTGGTCATCACCGAGCTGGGCGGCACCATCGGCGACATCGAGAGCCAGCCGTTCGTGGAGGCCATCCGCCAGTACAAGAAGGACGCCGGGGCGGAGAACGTGTGCTACATCCACGTCTCGCTCGTGCCCTATATCTCGGCCGCCCACGAGGTCAAGACCAAGCCCACGCAGCACAGCGTGAAGGAGCTGCGCAGCTTCGGCATCCAGCCGGACATCATCGTCCTGCGCTCCGACCACGAGATCGACGACTCCATCCGCTCCAAGATCGCCAGCTTCTGCGACGTCGACGTCGACTGCGTGTTCACCAACGAGGACTGCGCGAGCATCTACGACGTGCCGCGCATGCTCGCCGACCAGGACTTCGACCTGCGTGTGTGCGAGCGCCTGGGGCTCGAGCCCCGCGAGCGCCACATGGAGGACTGGTACACGTTCCTCGACAAGCAGGACCACGCCAACCACCATGCCGATACCGTCAAGATCGCCGTGGTGGGCAAGTACACCCAGCTGCCCGACGCGTACCTTTCGGTCATCGAGGCGCTGCACCACTCCGGGATCTTCTTCGATCGCCACGTGGACGTGCGCCTCGTGGACGGTGAGGAGCTCACCTGGGAGACCTGCGACGAGGTGCTGGGCGGCGCCGCGGGCATCGTGGTTCCTGGCGGATTCGGGGTGCGCGGTCTGGAGGGCAAGATCGCCGCGGCCCGCTACGCGCGCGAGAACAAGATCCCGTACCTGGGCCTGTGCCTGGGCATGCAGGTGGCGGTCTGCGAGTTCGCGCGCGACGTGGCCGGTCTCGCCGACGCCAACTCCACCGAGTTCGCCCCCGACTGCGCCTACCCCGTGATCGACCTCATGAGCTCGCAGGAGGACGTGACCGAGAAGGGCGGCACCATGCGCCTGGGCGCCTATCCGGCTCGCCTCGCCGAGGGCACGCTCACGCGCGAGGCCTATGGCGAGGAGCTCGTGTACGAGCGGCACCGCCATCGCTTCGAGTTCAACAACGCCTTCCGCGACGAGCTGGAGGGGGCCGGCCTCGTGATCGCGGGCGTCTCGCCCGACGAGCGCCTGGTGGAGATGATCGAGCTTCCGGAGAGCGTGCACCCGTGGTTCGTCGCCACGCAGGCCCACCCCGAGTTCAAGAGCCGCCCGACCAAGCCGCAGCCGCTGTTCCGCGAGTTCATGCGCGCCGCGATCGCGCGGCATGAGGGCGTGGGCCGTCACGAGGTGACGCCCCTCAACGCCCGGGCGAACTAGCGCGCATGGCGGGGGCGGGCGCGTCGGGCGGGCGCGGCGCGCTCGCCGAGGCGGTCGACGAGTACCTGGACTACCTCGCGGTCGAGCGCAACGCCTCGGCCAACACCGTCGCCGCCTACCGGCGCGATCTCGCGGCCTACCTCGCCTTCCTCGCGGATGAGGGCGTCGACGCCCCCGACGCGGTCGAGCGGCGCCACGTCGAGGCGTTCGTGGCCGACCGCTGGGCGCGCGGCTTCGCGGACGCCTCCGTGGCGCGCGCCCTCTCGGCGGTGAAGGGATTCCATGCGTTCATGGCGCGCGAGGGGATCTCGCGCGCGCATCCCACCGCCGCCGTGCGCCTGCCGCGCACTTCTGAGCACCTGCCCGACTATCTCACGGTCGATCAGGCGCGCCGCCTCCTGGAGCAGCCCTTCCCCGATACGCCCGCCGGAGCGCGCGACCGCGCCATGCTGGAGATGCTCTACGGCTGCGGGCTGCGCGTGAGCGAGCTCACCGGCCTCGACGTCGGGAGCCTCCACCTGGACGACGAGTTCCTGCGCGTGGTGGGGAAGGGTTCCAAGGAGCGCCTCGTGCCCATCATGGGCACCTCGCTCGAGGCCCTGCGCGCCTACCTCGACGGACCGCGCGCGGCGCTGGCCGCCCATGCGCGTTCGCTCGACCCTTCGCCGGCGGTCTTCCTCAACAAGAACGGACGCCGCATCTCGCGGCAAGCGGTCCATGCGGTGTGCGAGCGCTGCGGCCGCGCGGCGGGCATCGAGGGGCTCCATCCCCATACCCTGCGCCATTCCTTCGCCACCCACCTGCTCGCCGGGGGAGCCGACCTGCGCGTGCTGCAGGAGCTTCTGGGGCATGCCGACATCGCCACCACGCAGATCTACACCCATATCGACCGCAGCCGCCTGCGCGAGGTCTACCTCTCCGCCCACCCCCGCGCGCGATGAAGACCGTATGAACCCGCTGCCTGCGGGTTCTTTCTTTCTTCACATCCCGGGCCGCGCGTTTCAAAAATCGGTTCAAGCTCAACTTAAAGGTTCGGGTTCATCGCGGCGGATCGATACGTTGCGCCGATCGGACAGTTCGGGCACTACATCTTGTGCGGCCCTGCCGGCCGTTGGCGGGGGCGCCGCGACCGCCGGTGGGAAAGCGTGCGGCGTGTGGGGGAGAGAGTGGGAAAAAATGTTGCGAAAAGTCGGCCGAGCCCATAAGATTGAATGCGTCGACACACGGGGTGGTTCCCCGTACACAGCCCGCACCGAGCAACCGAGAGGAGGGCGCAGCAGCGATGTTGACCGGAACCTTCGAGCGCAATCTCGACGCGAAAGGTCGCCTGTCCCTGCCCGCCGCCGTCCGCTCCGAGCTCAAGGACCACGTGTACGTTCTGCCCGCTCCGGATGTCGATGCCCTGTACGTGTTCTCGAGCGACGAGTTCGAGAAGTGGGTGCTGGGCCTCTTCGAGAAGCGCGGGGGCTTCAACTCCCGCAGCCGCAAGGATCAGGCGCTCATGCGCAAGGTCACCTCGAAGGCGACGCCGATGGACATCGACAGCGCCTCGCGCATCGGCCTTTCGGAGGCCCTGCGTCAGAAGGTCGGTCTCGACCGCGAGGTTACCGTGGTGGGGAACTGGGACCACCTGGAGATCTGGGACCGCGCCCGCTGGGCGGAGGCCGAGGCGGCCGACGAAGAGGACGACATCTTCTTCATGGACGAGTAGCTGGAAGGGCACGGCATGGCAGCGAGTTCGTTGACACGAGAATATCGGCATGAACCCGTGATGGTACACGAGGTGCTGGAGGGCTTGGATCTCAAGCCGGGCTCCGTCGCGTGCGACTGCACGTTGGGCGGCGCCGGCCACTCGGTGCGCATGGCGAGGGCCGTGGGCGCCGAGGGACTGCTTATCGGGATCGATCAGGACGACATGGCGCTTGACGCCGCGCGCGCCCGCCTCGCCGACGAGGCGCCGGGCGTGCCCACCAGGCTGCTGAAGGGCAACTTCGGCGATCTGGACGAGCTGCTGTGCCGGGCCGAGGTGCCCGGCGTCGACGGCATCCTGTTCGATCTGGGCGTCTCCAGCCCGCAGCTCGATATCCCTGGAAGGGGCTTCTCGTACCATGAGGACGCCCCGCTCGATATGCGGATGGATCCGGGTAACGACACCCTAACCGCAGCTGAGGTCATAAACACCTACAACGAAGCCGACCTCGCCCGGATTCTTCGCGTGTACGGGGAGGAGAAGTTCGCCGACCGCATCGCCCGCGAGATCTGCCGGCGGCGCGCCGTCGAGCCCATCCGAACCACCATCGAGCTGGTCGACGCGATCAAGGCGGCCATACCCGCCGCGGCGCGCCGGCACGGCCACCATCCGGCCCGCAAGAGCTTCCAGGCGATACGCATCGAGGTCAACCACGAGCTCGACGTGCTGGAGCGCGGGCTCGATGCGGCGGTGCGCTGGCTGAACCCGGGAGGGCGGCTGTGCGTCATCTCCTACCACTCGCTCGAGGACAGGATCGTCAAGCGCCTGTTCCAGGAGCGGAGCCGCGGGTGCACCTGCCCGCCGGACATCCCGGTGTGCGTGTGCGGAAACGTGCCGGTATTGAAGGTCATCACCCGCAAACCGCTCGTTGCGACCACCGAGGAGGTGGAGCGCAACCCGCGGGCGAGATCGGCCAAGACCCGCATCGCGCAGAGGATCTAGCCTGCCGCGATGCCCTTGCCTGTCCCGCGCACGATAAACGCAGCTTACTCGCACGACAGTGCACCCCATGGGACGGGAGGCCGAGCATATCATGGGCTACTACACTTCAAACACAGCTTACGCCTATGATATGCAGGCCGCTCCCGCATACGCCCCCGCCGAGCCCCGGCGCGAGCAGGTGCGCCCCGAGCGCCCCCGCTTCGACGTCCTCACCGGCGCGGGCCGCGAGGCTAACCAGCAGGTCAGCCCCGCCTTCACGCACGTCATCAAGGTGTTCTGCGTGCTGGTCGCCCTCGTGGTGAGCGTCGGCCTGGCGCGCGTGGCCATCGCCAGCGCGACCGCGGCGTCCCTGAACGCCAACGCCGAGGTCGCCGAGGAGCTCTCGGCCGCGCAGGACACCAGCTCGGATCTGGAGGTCATGCGCTCGGTCTATGGATCGAACACCCGCATCCGCGACCTCGCCACCGAGACGCTCGGGATGGTCGAGCCCTCCGGACGGGTCACCCTCGATCTGAGCGACGCCGGCGCGGGGAGCGCCCGGGACGCGGCGCCGGCATCCACCACAGCCCAGGATTAGGAGCCCCTCCATGGCTCGAGACAGCTATCAGGGCCGCGGGCGGCAGGACCCCCGCGGCCCTCGTTCGTCCGGGGCCGGCCCGCGCGATCCGCGCGAGGCGCGCCCGCCGCGCGGACGCCGCCAGCCCGTGCAGGTCGATTTGTTCCACAGCGATCTGGACCATGAGGCCCTGCCCCGCCGCGCGGTGGTCATGGGGCTCCTCGGGCTCGGCACGCTCGCGGGCGTGGCTCAGCTCGCCGACTACCAGATCATCAACGCCCAGACCTATCGCGACGAGGCCGATGCGCGCCGCGTTTCGGCCACGACCCTCTACGCCAAGCGCGGCACCATCTACGACCGCAACGGCAACGTGCTCACCTCGAGCGTCGAGTGCCAGAACGTCTACGTCAACCCCCAGCTCATCGAGGACGAGGACGAGGCGGTCGACGCGCTCGTCGAGGTGCTCGGCGTGGACGAGGACGATTGCCGCTACCTGGTGGGCCTGGACACCACCTTCGCCTACATCAAGCGCCAGGTGACGCAGGACGTCGCCGACGAGCTCGCGGCGCGCGAGATCACCGGCATCGAGTTCGAGCCCTCCATCATGCGCGTGTACCCCAACGGCAACCTCGCCTCGCAGGTGCTCGGCGTGGTGAACATCGACAACGAGGGCATCTCGGGCCTCGAGAGCCAGTATGACGAGATCCTCACGGGCACCAACGGCTCGCTCGTGCGCGAGCGCGCCCGCGACGGCTCCTACATCGCCGGCGGCGCCTACGAGAAGGTGGACGCGCAGGACGGGACCGACCTGGTTCTGACGATCGACATGAACATCCAGCGCGCAGCGGAGGACGCCCTGGCGGAATCCGTCGAGTCGACGAAGGCCGCCTACGGATCGATCCTGGTCATGGACCCGCGCTCGGGTGAGATCCTGGCGTGCTGCTCCAACCCCACCTACAGCCAGACCGATCTGGCCAACACCCGCAGCGAGGACATGAACCTGCGCGTGGTGACCGATTCCTACGAGCCGGGCTCGGTCTTCAAGACGCTCGTTGCGGGCGCCGCGATCGACATGGGCCTCATGACGCCCGACACCACCTTCGACGTGCCGGCGCAGGTCAAGGTGGGCGACGACATGGTGAGCGATGCCGACAAGCGCGACTACGGCCTCACCATGAGCCTGCGCGAGATCATCAAGCGCTCGTCCAACACCGGCATGGTGCTCGTGGGCGAGAAGATCGGGGCCGACAAGTTCGCCGAGTACCTGAAGCTCTACGACATAGGGAGCAGCTCGGGGGTCGATTTCCCGGGCGAGTCGATGGGCACCGTGCGCGACCGCGCCGACTACGACGGCTCCAGCCTGGGCTCGATGTCGTTCGGGCAGGGCATCGCCGTGGCGCCCATCCAGGTGGCGCGCGCGGTCGGGGGGCTCGCCAACGGCGGCGTCATGGTGCAGCCGCACTTCCTCCAGGCCAAGGGCGGCGAGAAGCTCGACTGGTCCGATGGCGAGAAGGCCACCGTCTCGGCCGAGGCGGCCGAGCAGGTCACGTCGATGATGGTCACCGTGGTGGACGAGGGCACGGGCGTCGGCGGCAAGATCGACGGCTACGACGTGGCGGGAAAGACCGGCACGGCCGAGCGCGCGAGCGCGACGGGTGGCTACGCCCAGGGCGAGTACATGGCCTCGTTTCTGGGGTTCGCGCCCGCGAGCGACCCGCGTGTGCTCGTGTACGTCACGCTCGACGACACCCCGCAGGGCTCGGACGCCGCGGCCATCCCGTTCAAATCCGTCATGGAGACGGCCCTCTCGGTGCTGGGCGTCCCCCGCACGCGCTGAGGCGCCGCCATGTTCACAGGGCCTGCACCACAGCGGCACGCAGCCTGGGATACAATAACCAGCTGGCATGAATCGCGAGCAAGGAGCTAGATCATGGTAGAGATCGCCGTGAGATACATCGGCGCCGTCACGGGCGCGCGCGCCGTCACGGGGGTGGCCGACCGCGTGTGCCGCGGCTGCGTCATCGACTCGCGCGCCGTCGAGCGCGACTGCATCTTCGTCGCCTTCCCCGGGGAGCGCGTGGATGGCAACGATTTCGCCGGTCGCGCCATCGAGGCGGGCGCGGCGGCCGTGGTGCTCACGCGCGAGCCGGACCGCGCGCTCGTGCGCAGCGCGGACGACCACGAGGCGGCGATTTTCGTCGCGGAGGACCCGACGGAGTTCCTCCTGCGCCTGGCCCAGGGCTACCGCGCCCGCATGCGCTGCACCGTGGTGGGCGTGACGGGGTCCATCGGCAAGACCACCACCAAGGACATCCTGGCGGCCGTGCTCGCCAAGCGCTTCCGCGTGCACGCGACCCAGGGTAACTACAACAGCCTCATCGGCATGCCGCTCACCATCCTGGCGGCGCCCAAGGACACCCAGATCATGGTCCTCGAGATGGGCATGAACGCCCCCGGCGAGATCGCGCGCCTCACGCGCTGCGCCCAGCCCACCTACGCGGTCATCACCAAGATCGGCACCTCGCACGTGGGCCTTCTGGGCGGGCGCGAGAACATCGCCCGCGCCAAGGCCGAGATCATCCAGGGCATGCCGCCCTCGTCCCAGAACTTCGAGGGGCACCACAGCGCGCTGGTGCTCTCGGGCGAGGACGACTTCACCCCCTTCATCATCGAGAACTTCGCCAAGCCGGCCGGCGTCGAGGTGGTGCTGGCGGGCATGAGCGCCGACGACGACGTCTCGGCGCGCGCCATCGAGCTCGACGATGCCGGCTGCGCCTCGTTCGACATCATGCTCGAGAACGGCTCGCAGTACCGCACGGGTCTCTCCATCCCGGGGCTGCCGGCCGTGCAGAACGCCCTGTTCGCCGCCGCCGTCGCGCGGCGCCTGGGCGTGCCCCAGTTCGAGATCGACCAGGCGTTCCACGAGCTCGCCATCACCGGGCGGCGCCAGCAGGTGCGCGCGTGCGCCTCGGGCGCGCGCGTCATCGATGACTCCTACAACGCCAGCCCCGAGTCCATGGCTGCCGGCCTCGACCTCCTGGTGGCTCTGCCGGGCGCGAGCGCGCGCAGCGCCGTGCTGGGCGAGATGGGCGAGATGGGCGATGAGGCCCCGCGCCTGCACGAGCTGGTGGGCGCCTACGCGGCCGCCAAGCACCTCGACCTTCTGGTGTGCGTGGGCGGCGAGAACGCCCGCCGCATCGCGGATGCGGCGCGCCTCATGGGCATGCCCGCCGATCGCATCTTCCACGTGGAGAGCGCCGAGCGCGCCTGCGCGCGGTGGGGAGGCGCCTTCGGGCCCGGCGACCTGGTGCTGGTGAAGGGCTCGAACGCCGTCGGGCTCGATCGATTCGCGGAAGAGGTGTGCGCCGATGCTCGGTAATCCCGCCTACCCAACCTATCAGGCGTTCCTGGCACTCGGCATCGCCGCGCTGGCTGCGCTGGCGCTCATGCCGGCGTGGATCCGCCTCATGAAGGTCGAGCACTTCGGGCAGCAGGTGCGTGCCGACGGGCCCCAGCGCCATCTGGTCAAGCAGGGCACGCCCACCATGGGCGGCGTGGTGATACTCGTCGCCGTCGCCATCTCGTGCCTGCTCATGGGCCGGCTCACCACCGAGCTCGCCCTGGTGCTCGCCGCCACGGCGGCCACGGGGCTCCTCGGCCTCATCGACGACGTGACCTCCGTCACGCACGGGCGCTCGCTCGGCCTCACGCCGCACGCCAAGATGATCGGCCTCACCATCATCTGCTTCACGTTCTGCCTGCTGGCGGTCAACTGGTGCGGGGTGGCGCCGGAGGTGCGCTTCCCGGGCGGGTTCGCCATCGATTTGGGGGTGCTCACCACCACGGTGGAGATCGCGGGCGCGCCCTTCCGCATCCCCTGGCTCTACGTCGCGTTCGCGTGGCTGCTCATCGCCGGCCTCTCCAACGCCGTCAACCTCACCGACGGCCTCGACGGCCTGGCGGGCGGCACCTCGATGATCGCCATGCTCATCATGGCGGCCATCTCGTTTCTGCACGGGGATGTGAACCTCGCCATCTTCTCGGCCGCCTGCGCGGGGGCCTGCCTGGGCTTTCTGTGGTTCAACTGCTACCCGGCGAGCATCTTCATGGGCGACACCGGCTCGCTCGCGCTCGGCGCGGCGTTCGCCTGCGTGGCCATCATGACCAACACCGAGGTCACCTCGCTCGTCATCGGCGGGCTCTTCATCGTGGAGGCGCTCTCCGTCATGATCCAGGTGGTGAGCTTCAAGCTCACGGGCAGGCGCGTCTTCCTCATGGCGCCGATCCATCATCATTTCGAGAAGCTCGGCTGGGCCGAGACCAAGGTCGTGATCCGCTTCTGGATCGTCGCGGCCGCGTTCGGCGCGCTCGGCCTCGCGCTGTTCATCCAGTTGGGATAGGGAGCATCATGTCGTTACCTCATCAGATGAGCCTGCTGGTCCTGGGCATCGGCACCACGGGGGGCGACGTCGCGCGCTGGGCGCTCGCGCACCCGGAGCGCGTCTCGTCCGTCACCGTCTACGGCGGCGCCTCGGCGCGCCCCTCGGATGCCTCCCGCGCGCTCGAGGAGGCGGGCGCGACCGTGGTCCTGGGGAGCGAGGAGGTCGAGGGCTCCTTCGATGTGTGCGTCGCGAGCCCCGGCATCTCCGAGTTCTCCGCCTTCTTCGCCTCGGCGCGAGACCATGCTGGACAGATCATGGGCGAGCCCGAGTTCGCCTGGCGCCTCTCGCCCGATCGCTGGATCGCCGTGACGGGCACCAACGGCAAGACCACCACGACCTCGCTCGCCTGCCATCTGCTGCGGGCCGCGCGCCTCTCCGCGGAGGCGGTGGGCAACATCGGCGACACCGCGATCTCGCGCGTCGATCGGCGCGAGAGCGGATCGTGGTTCGTGGCCGAGCTCTCCAGCTACCAGCTCGCCTGCGCCATCGAGCTGCATCCGCGCGCGGCGGCGCTGCTCAACATCACGCCCGACCACCTCGCCTGGCACCGCAGCCACGAGGCCTACGCGCGCGCCAAGTGCCGCGTCTTCCGCAACATGGGCCCGGACGACCTGGCCGTTGTCAACGTCGACGACGAGGGCGTCCGCGCCGTGCTCGGCGAGATCGAGGCCCCCGGTCGCCGGATCCTGTCGCTGGCGTTCGAGGATCCCGGCACGGCCGACGCGGCCTTCGTGCGCGCCGGCATGCTCTGCGTGCGCCTCGCCGGCGTCGAGGTCGAGCTGGTGGGCGCCGGAGAGCTCAAGATCGCGGGCCGCCACAACGCCATGAACGCGCTCGCCGCCGCCGCGATGGCGCTTTTCGCGGGCGCCGCGGCGGACGGGGTGCGCCGGGGGCTGCTTGATTTCCAGCCGCTCGAGCACCGCGTCGAGCCGGCTGGCGAGGTCGACGGCGTGCGGTTCTTCAACGATTCCAAGGCGACCAACACCGATGCGGTGGAGAAGGCCCTCACGGCGTTCCCCTCCGACCGCGTGATCCTGCTGCTCGGCGGCCACGACAAGGGCACCCCGCTCGAGTCGTTCGCGCGCCGCGTGATGGCAAGCGTCGCGGCCGTGGTGTGCTTCGGCGAGGCGCGCGAGCGCTTCATGCACGCCATGGAGGAGGCGCGTTGCGGCAACGAGGTCGACATCGCCGAGGCGTCCAACATGCGCGACGCCGTGGACGTGGCGCGCTCGCTCGCCGGGCGTGGCGACGTGGTGCTGCTCTCACCGGCATGCTCGTCGTTCGACGAGTTCTCGGGCTTCGAGGAGCGCGGGGCGCGCTTCAAGGAGTACGTGTCCGAGCTCGCCGCCCAGGCGCGCTCCGAGCGCTAGGGGGCCTTCGTGGAGGCCGCCCGCAACAGCAACGACGTCCGCGCGCGCCGCGACGGCGACGCCGACCGCGCCCGCACCCGGCGCGGCCGCGCCGCCCGCCTGGGGGAGCGCCTCATCGCCGGCGTGCCGGCGCGCATCATGCGCCCGCGTCTCGTCTTTCTGTCCTGCCTGGGGGCCATCCTGGCGTTCGGCCTGCTCATGGTCTACTCCGCCTCGTCGGTCGAGGCGCTCAAGGAGACGGGCAGCTCCACCTACTACCTCGTGCGCCAGGCGGGCTGGATCGCCATGGGCCTCGTGCTCATGCTCGCGGTGTCGCGGGTGAGCCTGGCCACCATGCGCTCGCCCATCGTCTGGGGCGTGTGGATCGGCATGCTCGTGCTCCTGCTCGCGGTGCTCGCCGTCGGCGTCGACGCCGGAGGGGCGCGCCGCTGGATCAACATCGGCATGCAGTTCCAGCCCTCGGAGTTCGCCAAGCCTCTGCTCATCGTCACCGCGGCAAAGATTTTCCACGAGTACTACGAGGAGCGCTCGCTCGACACCCTCACGTTCGTGGTCATGCTCGCCGGCGCGGTGATCCTGCCCGTGGCGCTCATCATCGCCGAGCCCGATCTGGGCACCTGCCTCATCATCGGCGGCACCGTGTTCAGCATGTGCTACTTCGCGGGCTTCTCCTACCGGCTCATCCTGCCGCTCGTGGGCGTGGCGCTCGTGGTGGCGTTCCTGTTCATCATCAAGTCGGGCTACCGCTCGGCGCGCCTCATGTCCGACCCCTGGTCCGACCCGTATGGCGACGGCTACCAGGCCACGCTCGCCATCATGGCGTTCGCCTCGGGCGGGCTGTTCGGCCGCGGCATCGGCAACTCCACCATGAAGTACAACTACCTGCCCGAGGCCCACAACGACTACATCCTCGCCATCATCGGCGAGGAGCTCGGGTTCGTCGGGATGCTCGTGTTCATCGGCGTGTACCTCATGATGGTCTACGCCGCGTTCAAGATCGCCGCCCAGGCGCCCACCATACAGGGGAGGCTCATCGCCTACGGCTCGGCCGTGCTCATCATGCTGCAGTTCCTGGTCAACGCCCTCGGCATCCTGGGCGTGACGCCCATGACGGGCAAGACCATGCCGCTCATCTCCTACGGTGGCGCCTCGGTGATGTCGACCCTCATGATCTGCGGGCTCATCCTCAGGGTCTCGATGGAGAGCAACCCGCGCACGGTGCATGACGCGCTGCGCTCGCGCATGGCCGTGATGGGTCCGGAGGACCCGGGCGCCGGGGACCCGGGCGCGCCGGGGACCATCGAGGGGAGCACCGCCGGCGAGGCGCGGCCGCGCTCGGCGCGCAGGGGCTTCGCGGTGGTGGACGGCACGGGCCGCGCCGAGGCGGTTCCCGAGCCGCATCGCCGCTCCGCCTCGGCCCCGCGGCGCGGGGCGCCTCTCGCTTCGGGCCCGGCGCGCAGGGGAGCGGGGCCCTATGGGCGCGTCGACCTTGGATACGATCCGGTGGAGCGGCTGCGCTCGCAGCGCCGCGACCGCGACGGGGCGGGAGGGGCGCGCCCGCGCGGCGCCCGACCGCCCGCGGGAAGGAGAGGCTTGTGACCGGTAAGCTCAACATCGCCATCGCCGCCGGCGGCACGGCCGGACACGTCAACCCGGCGCTCGCCCTCGCCGAGGAGCTGCGCGACCGCGGCCACGCGGTCCGCTTCTTCGGCGAGACGCGCCGCCTCGAGGGACGGCTCGTCCCCGAGGCGGGCTTCGACTTCTTCCCCGTGAACGTGACGGGCTTCGACCGCCAGCGCCCCTGGACGCTCGCCACGGCGCTGGCGCACCTCGCCCACGAGGAGCGACGCCTCGCCAAGGCGTTCCGCGCCGACGCCGCGCTCAGACCC
The DNA here is from genome assembly GCA_963931435.1 of uncultured Coriobacteriaceae bacterium. Classification (GTDB taxonomy): domain Bacteria; phylum Actinomycetota; class Coriobacteriia; order Coriobacteriales; family Coriobacteriaceae; genus Coprousia. The sequence goes on along the minus strand of OZ007012.1, from coordinate 1,347,868 downwards.
GATGTCGCCATCGGGTTCGGCGCCTACGTGGAGCTGCCGCTCATGCGCGCGGCCAAGCGGCTCGGCATCCCGATCGCCCTGCATGAGCAGAACTCGGTGCCGGGCCTCGCCAACAAGAAGACCGCGCGCGACGCCGCGCTCATCGCCATAGCCCAGCCGAGCGTGGCCGACGTCTTCGTCCGCGCCGGCGCGCGGGCCGATCGCATCCGCTTCACGGGCAACCCCGTGCGCCGCCAGGTGCTCGAGGGCGACCGCGCGCGCGGCCGGGCGGCGCTCGGCGTGGGCGCGGACGAGACCCTGCTCGTGGTGTTCGGCGGCTCGCTCGGCGCGCACCACCTGAACGAGCGCATGGTCGCGCTGAAGCGCGAGCTCCTCGCCGTCCCCGGCCTCAACGTGCTGCACTCCACCGGCGCCGACGACTTCGAGGCGACCCGCGACGCGCTGGCGCTCACCGCATCGGAGGCCGCACGCTACCGCGTGAGCGGCTACATCGAGGACATGGGAGACGTGCTCGCTGCCGCCGACCTGGTGCTCTCGCGCGCCGGGGCCTCGAGCATCGCCGAAATCGCGGCGCTCTGCGTCCCGGCGGTGCTCGTGCCCTATCCCTTCGCCACCGCCGACCACCAGACCACCAACGCGCGGCTGCTCGTGGACGCGGGCGCCGCCGTGATGTTCAAGGACGCCGACATCGACGGCGCCGCCTTCGAGCGCGAGCTGATGGGCCTTCTGGCCGATCCGGAGCGCCGTGCGCGGATGCGCGCCGCGGCCCGCGACCTCAACCAGGCCGAGGCCGCCGAGCATCTCGCCGACGAGCTGGAGAAACTGGCCTAGGGGAGCCGTCGCGGGGCTCCTCGGGCGCCCCGGCCCCAGAATGTGTCAATGAGAGCGGGCTGTTTGCGGTAAAGTATGCTCGGTATGTATCGATAGATGATCCGCAGGGAGCATGTGTTATGGCAGACACTCCGACCACCCCGACCGCGGTGCCCTTCGCCCGCGCGCACTTCATCGGCATCGGCGGCGCCGGCATGAGCGGCATCGCGCTCGTGCTCCACGAGCGCGGCTACGCGGTCAGCGGCTCCGATCTCAAGCAGTCGCGCTACATCCGGCAGCTCGCGCGCGCCGGGGTCGACGTGCGGATCGGGCACAAGGCCCAGACCATCGACGAGGTCGCCCCGGATGTGGTGGTGGTCTCCACCGCCATCCCCGAGACCAATCCCGAGCTCGCCCGCGCCCGCGAGCTGGGCATCCCCGTGTGGCCGCGCGCCAAGATGCTCTCGGCGCTGGGGGAGGGCTACACCACCGTCGCGGTGGCGGGCACGCACGGTAAGACCACGACGTCCTCCATGGTCGCCACCATGCTCGACCGCATGGGCGCCGACCCGAGCTTCCTGATCGGCGGCATCGTCGAGGGCTACGACACCAACGGCAGGAACGGCCGGGGGCGCTACTTCGTGGCCGAGGCCGATGAGTCCGACAGCTCCTTCCTCTATCTGAACCCGCAGGTGGTCGTCGTCACCAACGTGGAGGCCGACCACCTCGACCACTACGGCTCCCTTGAGGAGATCGAGCAGACCTTCGTCAAGTTCATGGGCCTCGTGGGCGAGGACGGCACCGTCATCGCGTGCGGCGACGACCCGCGCCTCGTCGAGCTCGCGCACGAGTCGGGGCGCCGCGTGCTCACCTACGGATTCGACGCCGGGTGCGACATCGTGTGCGAGCCGCATCCGCAGGAGCGCTCGCTCTCGAGCGCCTTCAGCGTGACGCTGCCGGGCGGCGCGCGCCATGAGCTCGTCATCAAGAGCAACCCGGGGCGCCACAACATGCTCAACGCCACGGCGGCGCTGGCGGTGGCGTTCGTGCTGGGGCTCGATACCGAGGCCGCCGCGCGCGCCCTCTCCAGCTTCGACGGCGTGCGCCGGCGCTTCACGCACGTGGGCGACGTGGACGGCATCACCGTGGTGGACGACTACGGCCACCATCCCACCGAGATCAAGGCCACGCTCGCCGCTGCGGCGGGCCTGGGCTTCGCGCACGTGGACGTGGTGTTCCAGCCGCATCGCTACTCGCGCCTCCAGGCGCTGGCCGACGACTTCGCCGACGCGTTCGCCGACGCCGACCGCCTGATCCTCATCGACGTGTTCTCGGCCGGCGAGATGCCCATCCCCGGCGTCACGTCCAAGATGCTCGCCGACACCGTGCGCCGCCGCCATCCGGGCAAGGAAGTCGTCTACGTGCACGACCGCTCCGAGGTGGCGCGCACCATCGCCGAGGTGGCCGAGCCCGGCGACCTCGTCATCACCATGGGCGCGGGCGACGTCACCCAGATCGGGCCGGAGTTCATCGACTTCGCCCGATCCCGGGAAGCGTAGGCGCGCATGGGCCTGTTCAACGCCGTCATGTCGCTCTCGGGCGCCGCCGACACCGACCTCATCGAGAACGAGCGCCTTGCGCGCCACACGAGCTACCGCATCGGCGGCCGCGCCGCGCTGTTCTTGGTGTGCCACAGCTACCATGCGCTGCGGCGCGCGGTGGAGGTGCTCGAGGCCGAGCGCGTGCCGTGGGTGATCATCGGCAAGGGGTCCAACCTCCTCGTCGCTGACGAGGGCTACGACGGCGCCGTCATCACGCTGGGACGCGAGTTCCAGCGCACCGTGGTGGCCGAGGATGGCGTCACGTGCACCGTGGGCGCCGGCGTGATCCTGGCGCGCTTGGTGAACGACGCGCTCTCGCGCGAGCTCACCGGCCTCGAGTTCGCCGTGGGCATCCCGGGCACCGTGGGCGGCGCCGTTTCCATGAACGCGGGGAGCCGCACCGAGTGGATCGGCTCGCTCATCCAGGACGTCGTGACCTTCAAACCCGGCGCGGGGATGCGCCACTACGCGCACGACGACATCGCCTGGGGCTACCGCATGTGCGGGCTGCCCCGCAACGAGATCGTCCTCGAGGCGACGCTCAAGCTGGCGCCGGGCTCCAAGGCCGATATCCGCACCAAGATGGAGCAGGCGCTCACGCGGCGCCGGCATACCCAGCCGGTGGGGAGCGCCACCTGCGGCTCGGTCTTCAAGAACCCGCCCGACCGAAGTGTGGGAAAGATGATCGAGGACTGTGGATTGAAGGGTTTTTCGGTCGGCGGCGCCGAGATCTCGCCCATCCACGGTAACTTTATCGTGAACACGGGCGGCGCCACCGCAGCCGACGTCGCCGCCGTCATCAAGCGAATCTATGAGGAGGTACGGGAGGTCTATGGCATCGAGCTCCAGCCGGAAGTCAAGTTCCTCGGCTTCTAGGGCTCAAAAGCCCACCTTCCGCCGCGCTGCGGGCTCCTCAAAGCCCACCTCCGCCGCAAAGGCCCCGCGCGCCCCGCGCCCCGCCGTCCCCGCCCCGCGCCCCGCGCGCGTGAGCACCATCTCCACCAAATCCGCCGCCGCCCGCAAGGCCCGCGCCTCCGTCGCGCGGACGGCCGCTCCCCGTCCCGCCGCGAAGCGCCCCCTCGCGACGCCGACAGCGCCCGCGGCCAAGGCCAAGCCCGCCCGCGCCAAGGCGCCGGCCGGCGCCCGCAAGATCGCCCAGCCGCGCCGCGCCGCCGCCACGCGCGTCGCCGCGGCCGCCCCGCCCCGGCAGAGCGAGCCGCGCAAGAAGAACTCTCCCGCCCTCGCCGGTGTGCTCGGCGGCGCGGGCCGCGTGCTCGGCGCCCTGGCCTCGGGCAAGGCGCTCGTTATCGGGATCGCGCTCGTCCTGGTCCTGGTGGTGGGCGGCATCTTCGTCGTCAACTCGCCGCTCTTCGGGGCGACCGCCATCGTGGTCAACGGCAGCGAGCACGTCTCGCGCGAGACGGCCGAGCGGCTCCTTGAGGTGCCGGGCGGCACGACGCTGCTCAACGTGAACACCTCGGCCCTCGCCGAGTCGCTCATGGGCAATCCCTGGATCAGCGGGGTGGACGTGGAGCGCGAGTTCCCGCACACCCTCGTCATCACGCCGCACGAGCGCTCGGTGGCCGCCATCGTCTACATCACCACCGATGACGTCGCCTGGGCGATCGGCGACGATGGCTGCTGGATCGCGCCCGTATCGCTCGCCGTCACCGTGGACGCGGAGGGCAACGTCGTCGACGAGGCCGCTTCCGTCCCCGAGAGCTCGGAGGGCGCTACGGACGGCGACGCCGCGGCGGGCGACGCCTCAACCGACGGTTCGGACGGCGCGGCCTCAGCCGATGCAGGAGACGCGGCGGGCGATGACGCCGCCGCGAAAGACGGCTCGGATGCGTTGCCCGATGGCTCCCAGCGCCTGAGCGGACTCGACGCGGCCCGGGTGCTGGCGCACCAGGACGGGGCGGTGCTCTTCACCGATGTGCCCGCCGACGTCGCGCCCTCCTCGGGCATGGAGTCCAACTCCGAGATCGTGCAGGCCGGCCTCGCCTACGCGAACGGCTTCTCCGACGCCCTCATCGCCCAGATCGACCACATAGCGCTCCCCTCGGTTGACGCTATCACGGCCTATCTGACCTCGGGGGTAGAGGTCGCCCTCGGCGCGCCCGACGATATCGAGGACAAGGAGCTCATCGTCACGCGCCTGCTGGAGCAGCAGCAGGGGGTGACCTACGTCAACGTGCGCACGCCGGACGCCTACACCTTCCGCAGCGCGCCGACCAGCTGATGCTCCCGGCCTGCGCGCCGCTGGCGGCTCGGTGAACGGTTGCGCTATCTACCTGCGCACTTTCGCCAGCCTCCACATTTCGGGGCACCGGATTTGACATCTACCAGCTTTTTATGCAAACATGTGCCGGTTTACCTCGCACTTTAATGTAAACTTGAAGGTTAAAGTCAGGGTTCGGAACACAGGCGCGTATCGGAGGACCGACATGCACGAGAACGAGATCAACAACTATCTTGCCGTCATCAAGGTCGTCGGTGTCGGCGGCGGCGGTACCAACGCGGTCAACCGTATGATCGAGGAGGGCATCCGCGGCGTCGAGTTCGTGGCCATCAACACCGACGCGCAGGCGCTGGCGATCTCCGATGCCGACATCAAGGTGCATATCGGCACCGATCTCACGCGCGGCCTGGGCGCCGGCGCCAACCCCGAGATCGGGCGCAAGGCGGCCGACGAGAGCCGCGACGACATCAAGGAGGCGCTCGCCGGCGCCGACATGGTCTTCATCACGGCGGGCGAGGGCGGCGGCACCGGCACCGGCGCGGCACCCATCGTGGCCGACATCGCCATGAACGACATCGGCGCCCTCACCGTCGCCGTGGTCACCAAGCCCTTCACCTTCGAGGGCCGCAAGCGCAAGAAGGCCGCCGAGGAGGGCATCACCACCCTCTCCCAGTCGGTCGACACCCTCATCGTCATCCCCAACGACCGCCTGCTCGCCACGGCCGAGAAGAAGACCACCATGCTCGAGGCCTTCTCCAACGCCGACGGCGTGCTGTCGCAGGGCACCCAGGGCATCACCGACCTGATCACGGTCCCGGGCGTCATCAACCTCGACTTCGCCGACGTCAAGACGATCATGAAGCAGGCCGGCACCGCCATGATGGGCATCGGCACCGCCTCGGGCGACACCCGCGCGGTCGACGCCGCCCAGCAGGCCATCTCCAGCCCGCTGCTCGAGAGCTCCATCGACGGCGCCACGCGCGTGTTGCTCTCGATCGCCGGCTCCAAGGACCTCGGCATCCAGGAGATCAACGACGCGGCCGACCTCGTGGCCAATGCCGTCGACCCCGAGGCCAACATCATCTTCGGTACCGTGGTGGACGAGTCGCTCGGCGACCAGGTGCGCATCACCGTCATCGCCACCGGCTTCTCCGACGCCAACGTCAACCGCCAGGACGACCTGTTCGCCTCCTCCAAGGCCGAGCGCGACCGCGAGCCGCAGCACGCCGCCTCCTCCTCGAACCAGGGCAGCACCGCCAGCAGCCGCATGATCGGCGGCCAGGAGGTCCACAACTTCGGCAACGACCAGTTCGAGCTGCCGGACTTCCTCAAGCGCGGCAGCTTCTAGGAGCCGCGTCCCGTCCGATCGCGCAAGGGCCCCGTACCGGGGCCCTTTTTTCGTAGCGGGCGCGCCCGCCAAGGGTGCGTTTCGTGGAGGCGGCGCGTCCGCGGCATCCGGGGTCCGCGTGCGGGTAGACGACTGGTCAAGATGATGGATTCGATGGAGGGCATGCCATGGAAGACGGGCTCAGACGCGAAACGTTCGCAAACGGCGTCGCGATGGTGGGGAGGTGGGGCGGCTCCTGCGCGTTCGGGTTCACCGAGCGCACGGGCGGCGTCTCCCGGGAGCCCTACGCCTCGCTCAACCTTGGCACCCATGTGGGCGACGACCCCGCAGCGGTGGCAGAGAACCGCCGGCGAGTCCTGGATGCGCTCGGGTGCGCGGACGCGACGGAGCGGCTCATCGTGCCCAACCAGGTGCATGGCGACCGCGTGGTCGCGGTCCGCTCGGCGGACGACGCCGAGCTCGAGCGCGTCCGGGGCGCGGCGGCCGCCGGCGCCGACGCCGTGGTCTGCACCGCGCCCGGCGTGCCGGTGCTTCTGTGCTTCGCCGACTGCGTGCCGGTGGTGCTCACCTGTCCGGGCGGCTTCGCGGTGGCGCACTCCGGCTGGAAGGGCACGATCGCCCGCATCGCCGGCAAGACGGCGCGCGTCCTCGCGCGCGAGGCGCGCTGCGCGCCCTCCGAGATTCGCGCCTACCTAGGCCCCCATATCCTGGGCGACGAGTACGAGGTCTCCCCGGAGCTCATCGAGCGGTTCGCCGGGGAGTTCCCCGGCACAGTCGCGCCGGCGCCCGCGCGCCTGCTCGATCTTTCGGCCTGCATCCGCCGCGCCCTCATCGAGGAGGGCGTCCCCTCCGAGGCCGTCTGCGACCCGCATCTCTCCACCATGCGCCTGAACGACCGATTCTTCTCCTATCGCGCCGAGGTCGGCGTCTGCGGCCGGCACGGGGCGGTGGCGGTGCTGCGTGCCGCGCGCGCCTGACGGACCCGGCGCAGACCGTCCTCTGGCCGTTTCCTTACACGCCCTTGATGCGGGGTCTCTACACTTTATCGGTGTATGACCAGCGTGCCCGCGCCGCCGCTGGGACAAGGGACGGCACCCGGCTCCAGCCCCGGGCGCCGCGCGGATCTGTGATTGGAGACACACCATGCGCAAACTGTATTCCCGCCAGCTGATCGAGGCGCGTCATGAGATGCTCGCCATCTACGAGGCGATCGACCTCGGCCTGCATGACGCGATTCGCGCGTTCACGACGGATGACCGCAAGCTCGCCAGCAAGACCATGAAGAAGAGCCTCCACATCGACGCGCGCTGCGCCAACCTGGAGGCCGTCTGCTACAACCTCATCGCCACGCAGGGCCCCGTCGCCTCCGATTTCCGCCTGCTCCAGACCATCATCTACACCGATTTCTGCCTGCAGCGCATGAACGACAAGGTCCGCCGCGCCGCCCGCGCCGCCAAGCTCAAGGCGTCCTCGAGCGCGCTGGCGCTGCCCGACGAGCTCGTGGAGCTCGTGGAGCAGGAGGCCCAGAGCGTCTACAAGGTCATGGGCACCGCCGCCTCGGTGCTCGTCACCAACGACCTGGCGCTGCTGCGGACGCTCAACAACCAGGAGGAGTCCGCCCACGGCATCTACGAGGAGTTCTTCCGCGCCTACAACCGCATGGCCACCGTGGAGCTCACCGACGACGCCGCCTACGACAACCTGCGCCGCGTCATCATGATCTCGCGCTACCTGGATCGCTGCGCGCAGTACAGCATCGACGCCGCCTCCCGCATCATGTTCCTGCTCACCGGCCAGCGCTGGAACTCGGTCGACATCGCCGGGTTCGACGACGACGAGCTCGAGGCCATGCGGGTGCCCTCGGGCGAGGGCGTCATCCTGCGCCCGGAGGTGGACGCCGCCTACGTCGCGCGCATCCCGGTGGAGGAGGTCTCGCGCGCCCTCAAGGATCTCATCGAGAACCCTGTGGACGAGGACGATGATGAAGATGACGAGGAGGATGATGACGAGCTCGCGTAGCCGCCTTCTCCGGTCGGCGCCCTGAGGGGCGCGTAAACCTTGCATGTAGCGCGCGCGGTCCCGCTCGGCGGGGCCGCGCGCTGCGTTAGTATGGGGGAAGCACATGCGAGGAGGAGGGAAGATGGACGCCATGTCCGATTACCAGGATCTGATCGCCCGCCGGCGCGAGCAGATCGAGCAACGCGTCGAGGCCGCGCTCGAGCGCGCCGGGCGCCGCCGCGACGAGGTGGAGCTCGTCGCGGTGTCCAAGACGGTGGGGCCCGACGAGGTGGTCGCCGCGCTCCGGGCGGGGTACCGCCGGTTCGGTGAGAACCGCCCGCAGGAGCTCGCGCGCAAGCTCGACGCCCTCGCCGCGCAGCCGGGCCTGCCGCCCTACGGCTTCGACATGATCGGCAACCTCCAGACCAACAAGATCAACGCTGTGCTGGGGCGCGTGGGGCTCATCCATTCCATCAGCTCGCTGCATCTGGCGCGCGCGGTGTCGAGCCGCGCCGAGCGCCGCATCGAGGCCGGCGAGCTCGCTGGCGCGCAGGACGTCTTGCTCGAGGTCAACGTCTCGGGCGAGGCGTCCAAATCGGGCTTCTCTCCCGACGAGCTCCGCGCGGCCTTCGGGGAGCTGCGCGAACTTCGTGGAATCAGGCTCCGGGGGCTTATGACGATGGCCCCGCGCGGGGATAAGGAGGTGGCGCGCTCCTGCTTCGCGGGGCTGCGCGCGCTGCGCGACGAGCTCGCCGCCTCCTGTCCGGACGCGCCCCTCACGGAGCTCTCGTGCGGCATGAGCGAGGACTTCGAGGAGGCGCTCGAGGAGGGCTCGACCCTCATCCGCCTGGGCAGGGTGGTGTTCGACCCGTCTTTTGAGCTAAGATAGCCAGTATGTCTCGTTTCGACAGGGGAGTTGGGTAACGTGGGCTTACTTGACGATATCAAGAGCAGGCTTCCGTTCGGCCAGAACCAGGGCGGTTACGGCCATGACGATTACGATCAGGACGGATACGACGACTACTACGACGACGGCTACGGCGCCGATGACGGCTACCAGGGCGGCTCGGGCTACGGCCAGCCGCAGCGGCAGCACGAGGCGGGCAACGGCGTGCTCGGCCAGACGCGCCGCGGCGAGGCCGAGTCGGTCGCGGTCTACACGCGCTCCGGACAGCTCGTAGGCGACGCGGACCGCCACGCCACCACCTACAACCCGCCCGCCCGCTCGCAGGAGACGCCGTACCGCCCCGGCGCGTACGACACGCCCTCGAGCTACGCCGCCCAGGCCCGCGCCCAGGCGGCCCAGGCGCCCGCTCCCTCCACCGCGCAGGTGGAGTCGCGCGCCTCCGAGATCCTCACGGCCACCGCGCAGCTCCCCGCCTACATCCTGAGGCCCGAGAGCTATGACGACGTCGAGACCGTGGTGCGCCGCGTGCGCACCAAACAGCCCGTCGCGCTCGTGTTCGTGGGCGTGCGCACCGAGGTCGCCAAGCGCGTGCTCGATTTCAGCTACGGGTTCGCCTGCGGGTTCGGCGCGACGGTGCGCGAGGTGGGCGACCGCGTCTTCATCGTGCTGCCGGCCGGCTGCGAGGTCAAGGACTCCGACCTCTCCAAGCTGCGCTCGCAGGGCTACCTCAAGTAATAGGAGCTGATGACCATTTACCAGATCGCCCAGCTCGTCTCGACCCTGGTGAACTTCTACGAGACGCTGATCATCATCTATATCCTGCTCTCGTGGTTCCCCATCCGTCAGGGTAGCCTCGTCTACGATATCGGCATGGTTCTCCAATCGATCTGCGAGCCGTTCCTCGGCATCTTCCGGCGCATCATCCCGCCGCTCGGCGGGCTGGACTTCTCGCCGGTTGTTGCGATTCTTGCGTTGAATGTCGTGGCGCGGCTGGTAATAGGTATACTGGTCTAGAACGCTCAAGCCGCCCGCCGACGGGCGCCGCCCAGCGATGTAAAGGAGTATCCGATGGCTATCACACCTGCCGACATCCAGGCACAGACCTTCTCCGAGGCCAAGCGCGGCTACGATCCCGCCGAGGTCGACGTCTTCCTCGAGCAGCTTTCCGCCGAGGTCGACGCCATGCTCTCCAAGATCGTCGATCTGAAGAACCGCCTCACCGCCACCGAGCAGCAGCTCGCCGATACCCAGGCTCAGCTTGCCTCCGCCAACGCGCAGCTCGCTGAGCGCGTCCAGGCGCCCGCCCCCGTGGCCCCCGCGCCGGCGCCCGACTACTCCGCTTCCGAGCGCCAGATTTCCGCAGCCCTTATCGCCGCCCAGCAGACGGCCGACAACATCGTGGCAGAGGCGCAGAAGAACGCCGACCACATCTGCAGCGAGGCCGATGCCAAGGCGCGCGACGTGATCCGCCAGGCGCTGCAGGAGAAGCAGAAGGAGCTGGAGGAGATCGATCGCCTCAAGGCCTCCCGCGAGGAGTTCAAGAACGAGTACCTCAAGCTCATCCAGCACTTCATGGACGATGCCCAGAACTCCTTCCCGTCCGATCTGCTCTCCTCCGCGGCCCCCGTGGGCTCCGCACCCGTCCAGCCTGCTCCCGAGCCGGCGCCCGCCCCGGTGGCTCCCGCGCCCGCTCCGGCGCCGCAGCCCGCGATCGATCCGTTCGCGCCGATCGACAACTTCGGGATGGATGATCTGGACTAGGATCGCCATCGCCCCTTCGCATCGATGTATCCAGCTGGAGACGGCCGCCTTGCTGCGGCCGTCTCTTTTTCTTGAAGCGCGCACGGCCCGTGCGCGTTTGGGGCATAATGCGGGCATCGCTGGCACGTGTGGAAGGGAAGGGCCATGGGCAGATCGGGCGGAGGCGGGGGCGGCGGCCGCAGCTTCGGCGGCGGGTTCTCCGGCGGCGGCAGGAGCTCGGGAGGGTTCTCCGGCGGGCGCCGCTCCGGGGGCCGCAGCCTCGGCGGCGGGTTCGGGTCGTTCGGCGGCGGGTTCGCGCCGCCCCCGCCCCGGCGCATCTATCGGGGCGACGGGGGCTTCTGGCCCTTCATGGCGGGCATGAGCGTCGGCCGCGCTACCTCGCGCCGCCGCGATCCCGCGGGCCCCGCTCCGGAGCCGGGCGGCTCCCCGGGCTGCGCCGCCGGCGGCTGCGCGGGCATCCTGGTCGCGGTGCTCGTCTTCGCGCTCGTCGTCGCCTTTTTGGGCGCGCTTCTGCCCTCGTGCAGCTCGGGCTCGGCGATCGCCTCCTCAACGGTCGAGCGCACGGCGCTTCCCGCCACCGCGGCGCATGAGACCTCCTGGTACACCGATGAGGACGGCGACTGGATCCACGACCCCGCCAAGCTGGAGGAGGGCCTCGAGGCGTTCTGGCGCGAGACCGGCGTGCGCCCCTACGTCTACATCCTGCCCAACGGCTCGGTGACGAGCGCCAGCGCCCTCAAGGAGCGGGCTGAGGAGCTCTATGGCGAGCTCTTCGACGACGAGGCGCATTTCCTGCTCGTGTTCTGCGACGACGGCCAGGGGTCGTTCGCCTGTGGCTACACCGTGGGCAGCCAGGCCAAGACCGTCATGGATGACGAGGCCGTGGGCATCCTGCAGGATTACCTCGACCGCTACTATCAGGATCTCTCGCTTTCCGAGGAGGAGATCTTCGCGCGGGCCTTCGCCGACACGGGCGAGCGCATCATGTCGGTTACGCCCTCGCCGGTGGGGCCCGTCGTCGTGTGCGTGGCGGTGGTCGCCGTGGCGGCGATCGTCTTCGCCATCGTTCGCCGCCGCGCCGCCGAGCGCCAGCGCGAGCGGGAGCATCTGGAGGAGGTGCTGAACACGCCGCTCGAGTCGTTCGGAGACACCGACCTGGATGATCTGGAGCGGAAGTACCGCACCGCCTCAACGGATGATGGAGACGGCGCCGCCCGGTAAGGGCGGGCGCCCGCCTGGGTAGAAGAAGAGGCATCCGCGCGCGATCGCGCGGGGAGGATGGACCCGCCCGAGGGCGGCCGAGCGCATAAGGAGTGCGTCATGGGTATACTCAGCCGTTTTGCCGACATCATCAAGGCCAACGTGAACGACCTGCTCGATCGGGCGGAGGACCCCGCCAAGATGGTCGACCAGTACCTGCGCGACCTCACCGAGGCGCTCGCTGAGGTGAAGGAGGAGACGGCCGGCGTCATGGCCGAGGAGGCCCGCACCGCGCGCCTCGTCGCGGAGAACGAGCGCGAGGTCGCCAAATACGAGGAGCTGGCGAAGCGCGCCCTCAAGGCGGGCAGCGAGGAGGACGCGCGCACGTTCCTCGCCAAGAAGCAGCAGCTCGCCGCCAAGGGAGAGAGCCTGCGCCAGGCGGCCGACGCCGCGCATGGCAACGCCTCGAAGATGCGCGAGATGCACGACAAGCTCGTATCCGATATCGAGACCCTGCGCGGCCGGCGCGAGGCCATCAAGGCCAAGGTCGCCGTCGCCCGCACGCAGGACCAGGTCAACAAGGTGTCCACGGCCGGCGATGGGGCGGCAGCAGCCATGAGCGCGTTCGACCGCATGGAGGCCAAGGCCGACGAGATACTCGATCGCTCCAACGCGATGAGCGAGCTCAACGAGGTGCCCGAGGACGCCGCCGCGGCGCTCGAGCGCAAGTACGCCGACGCCGGCAGCTCCGCTGCGGTGGATGACGAGCTCGCGCGTCTCAAGGAGGAGATGGGTCTCTAAGCGGGCGCGGGATGGAAGCGAGATAGGGGCGAAGCGGGCCTGTAAGCCGGGTTCTGTCGCGGACGATCATTTATCTTGGCGCGCATGTTGCCATGCGGCTCTTCGCACGCTACCCGAGCGCGGGCCGGGCCGACCCGTGGCGCTCCTATTTGCGCTTGCTCCGGATGGGGTTTACCAAGCCGCCGCGTCGCCGCGGCGCTGGTGGTCTCTTACACCACCGTTTCAGCTTTTCCCTTTGCGCGCAGGCGCGCAGGTGGGAGTCTTCTTTTCTGCGGCACTGATCCGTCGGGTCGCCCCGCCTGGCCGTTAGCCAGCATCCTGCCCTGTGGAGCCCGGACTTTCCTCACGCGGCTGGCGACGAGCGCCACCGCGCGCGACCGTCCGGCCCGCTTCGCTGGGAGGCATTGTACCATGCTCGGCACCCGTGCGGGACGCGCACGGGGCCATCACACCTCGAACAGGTCTTCCAGCGCATAAGCGCCCAGTAAGAGAATTGTTAGGGATTCGTAAGCCATCAGGGCGTCATTCAATAAACGAGCAGGTAAAAAGCCGCGATTAGTCAAAACTATACTGCGCGCCCGTCAACAAAATATCATCTGAGCATCAGCGCAACATCAAGAACCGCTAGAATGATGCCGTATTGTACGCGCGGGCGCCGTGGGCTTCGGCGCCTTAGCTCGGGGGAGCGACTTCCTTGGACATCTCTCTAGCTGTGTTTCTACAGGAGCTCATGGCAAATCCCATCCTTGCCATCACGGTGCTCCTCACCTTGGGCGTCATCTTCGTCAACGGTTGGACCGACGCCCCCAACGCCATCGCCACCTGCATATCGACCCGCTGCATGAACGTGCGCCCCGCCATCATCATGAGCGCGGTCTTCAACTTCCTGGGTGTGCTCATCATGACGCACCTCAACGCCTCGGTGGCCTCGACCATCTCCAACATGGTCGATTTCGGCACCGACACGTCCATGGCGCTCGTGGCGCTGTGTGCGGCGCTGTTCTCCATCGTGGTCTACAGCGTCGGCGCCTCGATCTTCGGGATCCCCACCAGCGAGAGCCACTCGCTTATCGCCGGCCTCACGGGAGCGGCCCTCGCCATCCAGGGCGGCTTAGACGGCGTCAACGGCGAGGAGTGGATCAAGGTCATCTACGGCCTGGTCCTGAGTCTCGCCCTCGGCTTCGCGCTCGGCTGGGGCATCTGCAAGGCCGTCACGTTCCTATGCGCCGGCATCGACCGGCGGCGTGCCAACGGCTTCTTCACCGGCGCCCAGATCTTCGGCGCCGCAGCCATGAGCTTCATGCACGGCGCGCAGGATGGCCAGAAGTTCATCGGCGTCCTGCTTCTGGGCGTGGCGTTCTGCAACGGCCAGCCCGATCTCACCGGCGCGGTCATCCCCGTGTGGCTCATGCTGCTGTGCTCCACCGTGATGGGCGTGGGCACGAGCGTCGGCGGCGAGAAGATCATCAAGTCCGTGGGCATGGACATGGTCAAGCTCGAGAAGTACCAGGGCTTCTCCGCCGATCTCGCGGGCGCGGTGTGCATCCTGCTCTCCACCGTGTTCGGCATCCCCGTCTCCACCACGCACACCAAGACGAGCGCCATCATGGGCGTCGGCGCGGTGAAGCGCCTCTCGGCCATCAACTTCTCCGTGGTGAAGGACATGCTGCTCACCTGGATCTTCACGTTCCCCGGCTGCGGCCTCATCAGCTTCGTGATGGCCAAGCTCTTTCTGCTCATCGTCTAGAGGAGGATGCCCCCATGGCAAAGAAGAAGGACTCGTTCTACTTCGACACGTTCTGCGCCCACGCGGACCTCTCGCTTGCGGCCGCCAAGCTGCTTGCCGAGGTCATGCGCGACTTCGATCCCGAGAACATCAAGGGCTCGATCGACGCGATGCACGAGATCGAGCAGGCGGCCGATGAGAAGAAGCACGAGATCCACGATGCGCTCATCACCGCGTTCGTGACGCCCATCGAGCGTGAGGACATCGCCGCCTTGAGCGAGAACCTCGATACGGTGACCGACCGCATCGAGGGCGTGCTGCACCGCCTGTACTTCGACAACATCCGCTCCATCCGTCCCGACGCCCTGGAGCTGGTCGACATGATCGAGCGCGTCTGCACCGAGATGCGCGCGCTTCTGGGCGAGCTCCCGCAGTTCAAGCGCTCCAAGACGCTGCGCCAGCACGTGATCGCCATCAACAGCATCGAGGAGGAGGCCGACCACCTCTACATCAACGCGATGCGCAACCTCCACACCACCTGCGATGACTTCCGCGAGGTCTTCGCCTGGCACGAGGTCTACACCTTCCTCGAGTACTGCGTCGATTCGTGCGAGCACGTCGCGGATACGGTCGACAGCATCGTTATGAAGAACTCCTAGGCGCGCCGCCGGCCGGCGCATGGTCTTTTGGGCCCTCCGGGCACGGCTTCTCGGCCGCGCCCGTTTTTTATCTCGGGACGTGCCGGGCGAACAGGGCGTTTCATGGAAGATGTCACCCGGCGCGCCCGCATTGCCCGTTCAGGCTACAATAGCTAGGGCGCTTGCCCGAGACGCGCCGCCCGGCTGATCCGAGCGCGATCGCGACGGGTTCCAGCCCTGTCATCCCGCCGCCTTAGTGGGCGGCTGATCGGAAGGATTCCCTGCTATGAAGTATTTCGGCACCGACGGCTTCCGCGGCGAGGCCAACGTGGGCCTCACGGTGGACCACGCCTATCAGATCGGACGCTACGTGGGCTGGTACTACGGCGCGCGCCGCGGGACCAAAGCGCGCGTGGTGGTGGGCAAGGATACCCGCCGCTCGAGCTACATGTTCGAGAGCGCCCTCATCGCGGGCCTCGTCGCCTCCGGTGCCGACGCCTACATGCTGCACGTTATCCCCACGCCCGGCGTTGCCTACGAGACGGTGGACGGGCGGTTCGACTGCGGCGTGATCATCAGCGCCTCGCACAACCCCTACACCGACAACGGCATCAAGTTGGTCAACGGCGAGGGCTACAAGATGGACGAGGACGTGCTCGAGCTCATCGAGGACTACATCGACGGCAAGAGCGAGGTGCCGCTCGCCACGGGCGACGCCATCGGCTGCACGGTTGACTACATGCAGGGGCGCAACCGCTACATTGCGCACCTGGTGGCAAGCGCCAACTTCTCGCTCCAGGGCGTCAAGGTAGGCCTCGACTGCGCCAACGGCTCGGCTTCCTCGGTGGCCAAGCCCGTGTTCGACGCCCTCGGCGCCGACGTGCGCGTGATCAACAACGCGCCGGACGGCTTCAACATCAACGTGGACTGCGGTTCCACTCACATCGACCGCCTGCGCCGCCACGTGGTTGAGCAGGGACTCGACGTGGGGTTCGCCTACGACGGCGACGCCGACCGCTGCATCGCGGTCGATGAGCGCGGCAACGTGGTGGACGGCGACCTCATCCTCTATGTCTGCGGCGTGTACCTCAACAAGCACGGCCGTCTCACGGGCGGCACCGTGGTGCCCACCGTGATGAGCAACTACGGCCTGTTCAAGGCCTTCGATGAGGCGCATCTCTCCTATGAGACCACCGCCGTGGGCGACAAGAACGTCTACGCCTGCATGCGCGCCAACGGCTACAGCCTGGGCGGCGAGCAGTCCGGCCACATCATCTTCGGCGACATGGAGCGCACGGGCGACGGCATCATGACGAGCCTGCGCGTCATGGAGGTCATCCGTGCCGAGCGCGAGAGCCTCTCGGAGCTCTGCCGTCCCGTGAAGCTCTATCCGCAGGAGCTCGTCAACGTGCGCGTGACCGACAAGGACCTCGCCATGAACGACGAGCGCGTGCTCGCCGCCGTGCGCGAGGCCGAGGCGCATCTCGAGGGCCAGGGGCGCGTGCTGGTGCGCGCGAGCGGCACCGAGCCGGTGGTGCGCACGCTGGCCGAGGCGCCCACCGACGAGCTCTGCCGCGAGGCCAACGCCATCGTGCTGGCCGCGCTCGAACCGTTCCGCGCCGAGTAGGGGAGGATCGCGCATGCCCGAGAAGATCGAGAACCTCGTCCGCCAGGCCCTCGCCGCCGCCCAGGAGGCCGGCGCGCTGCCGCCGTTCGAGCTGGACGACTGCGGCATCGAGCGCCCCGCCGACACCGACCACGGCGAGTGGACCTCGACCTGCGCCCTGCGCTCGGCCAAGCTCGCCCACACCGCGCCGCGCGCCATCGCGCAGGCCATCGCGGACCACCTTCCGGCCGATCCCGCGATTGACCGGGTCGAGATCGCCGGCCCCGGCTTCATCAACTTCTACCTGTCCGTCGCCGCCAAGAACGCCGTGTTCGCCCAGGTGCGCGCCGAGGGCTTCGATTTCGCGCGCTCCAACGTGGGCGCCGGGCAGCTCTGCCAGGTGGAGTTCGTCTCCGCCAACCCGGTGGGCCCCATGCACGTGGGGCACGGCCGCTGGGCGGCGCTCGGCGACTCGCTCTGCCGCGTGATGGAGCATGCCGGCTACCGCATCGAGCGCGAGTTCTACATCAACGACCACGGCAGCCAGATGGACGTCTTCGGGCGCTCGCTCTCGGTGCGCTACCTGCAGCTGATCGCCCTCATGCGCGAGCGCGGCATCGACCTGGCCGCGGCGCACGCCGTGCTCGAGGAGGACCGCGGCAACTACGCCGACGACGAGGACGGCGCGCATCCCGAGCTCCATCCCTTCCAGGACGCCTTCAACGAGACGCTCGGCGGCAACGCCTACGGCGGCGGCTACATCATCGACGAGGCGGCCCACATCGTCGAGGTCGACGGGGACCGCTGGGAGTCCGTGCCGGAGGAGGAGCGCGTCGCGGCGTTCCGCGAGTCCGGCTACCGCCGCATGCTCGAGGACATCCGTACCACCTGCGCCGACGCCAACTGCACCTTCGACGTCTGGTTCTCGGAGCGTACGCTCTACGAGCGCGACGAGACCGGGACCAACGCCGTCGAGCGCGCCTTCGAGGCCCTGCGCGAGATGGGCTACCTCTACGAGCGCGAGGGGGCGCTGTGGTTCCGCTCGACCGATCTGGGCGACGACAAGGACCGCGTCCTCGTGAAGGCCAACGGCGAGTACACCTACTTCGCGAGCGACGTCGCCTACCACTGGAACAAGTTCCAGCGCGTGGAGCACGTGATCGACATATGGGGCGCCGACCACCACGGCTACATCAAGCGCGTGGAGTGCGTGTGCGACGCCCTCGGCTACCCCGGCCGCTTCGAGGTGCTGCTCGGCCAGCTCGTGAACCTGCTGCGCTCGGGCAAGCCGGTGCGCATGTCCAAGCGCCGCGGCACCATGATCACGTTCCGCGAGCTCCTCGACGAGGTGGGCGCCGACGCCACGCGCTACACGCTCATCCGCCGCTCCTCCAACCAGATGATCGATTTCGATATCGACGCGGTCAAAGAGAGGTCCAACGACAACCCGGTCTACTACGTCCAGTACGCCCACGCCCGCATCTGCTCGATCCTGCGCCGCGTCGCCGGCGTGACGGCCGATCAGGCCGAGGCGCTCGGCATGGACGAGGTCGCCCGCCGCGCGGTGGGCGCCGACGCCGACCTGGCGCTCCTCACCGATTCGACCGAGCTCGCGCTCGCGCGCAAGCTGGGCGAGCTCACCGAGCTCATCGCCTCCTGCGCCCGCGACCGCGCGCCCTTCCGCCTCACGCACTACGCCGAGGAGCTCGCCGGGCTCTTCCACGCGTTCTACCACGACTGCCAGGTGCTTCCCTCCGAGGGGCGGCCGCTCGACGCCGAGCTCTCCCGCGCGCGCCTCGCCGCCTGCGACGCCGTGCGCATCGCGCTGGCGCTCGTGCTCTCGCTCGTGGGCGTGAGCGCCCCGCAGCAGATGTAGGTAGCGGAACGTTCCCTCCGCCGGGCCGTCTGCGTTCTCTGCATCCGATGTTGCGCGTGCAGATGGCTTTTCGGCGTCGCCTGCGTCGCCGTGCGCTCCGCGGTCCGCGCCCGCCCCTCCCAGGGCCCGGGGGGGCGGCGCGATCATGGCACATCACCGACGCCCGCGTCCTCCCGTCCCAGGAGCCCGGGCATCCGGTTCGCTTGGAACGAAATGCGCCTTCCCGTCCCGATTCCGGGGGTGGGAAGGCGCTTCCTGTGAGGGGTCCTCTGCCGCCTTTGCGGGTTTTCCCTGCATTCCGGCGAAGTTGTGCTACACTGGCACCGTGCTGAAAGCGCTCCTACCGGCAATTTATCCATGGCTACAACTCAATCGATATCGCTCGTGACGCATGACGCGCACCGAATGGGGATTGTGAAGCGCCTGATGGGCCGTGGAGCCCGTTGATCGGATCCGTTGCGGGTCCGCTTCTCGCCGGGGAGCGCGGACAGGGTATCCGTCTGGAAGAAAGTTGAGTCAAGTGTCAGACGAAATCACCGCTGCTAACGATTCCGCTGCAGAGAACGCCGCCGCTCCGGCGCCCGAGGAGGCCGCGCCCAAGCCGCGCCGCCGCACCCGCAAGGCGCCCACCGATGCCGCGCCTGCCGAGGGCGCCGAGGCCGCGCCCGCGCCCGCTAAGCCAAAGCGCGCTCGCGCGCGCAAAGCGGCCGCGTCCGAGCCGGCCGAAGGCGTCGCCGCGGCGCCCCTCTCGCCCGAGGTCGCCCAGGCCCGTGCGCTCGCGCAGGTCTCGCAGGCCTCGGTGGTGCGCCGCCAGCGCCGCGCCGCCGCCGCAGCCGAGGAGATGCTCGCCGCGTCCGATGCCGCCGCGCCCGCGGCCGAGGACGTGCCGCTCGTGGACCCTGCCCTGCGTCCGCACCGCCGCGGCCGCAAGCCCAAGGCCTACGTGGAGGCCGAGCGCGCCGCCCGTGCGGCGGCCCAGGCGCTCGAGAGCGGGGCGGCTCCCGCGCCCGCCGAGGCTCCCGCCGCGGCGGAGCCCGTGCAGGCGCCGCTCTTCGACGCCGAATCGGCGGCTCCCGCCGCGCCCGCCGAGGGCGATGCGGCGCCGAAGGGGGAGAAGCGCCCCAAGCGCACGCGTCGCTCCCGCAAGGCCACGTCCGACGCCGCCTCCGCGGACGCGGCGCCCGCCGAGGCGCCGGCAGCGCCTGATGCCGAGGGAGCCTCGGCCGATGGCGCCCGCCCAGCTTCCGAGGCGCCCGTCGAGCAGCCTGCGGCGTCCGACGCCGCCAAGTCCGAGGGCGCCTCCAAGAAGGACGGCGTCTCCGACCGCGAGAGCGGGCGCGCCCGCCGCGTCCACGTGGGGCGTAAGGGCGAGCGCAACGCGGGGGCCGAGCGCGCCGGCAACGACGAGCATCGCGCCCGCGACCGCCAGGACCGCTCCCGCAGCAACCGCAAGCAGCAGCGCAACAACCGCTACAACGTGCCCTCCGAGCCCACCTTGAGCCACGAGGAGCTGGCCGCCATGAAGGTGGCGGAGCTGCGCGAGAAGGCGCGCGAGCTCGACATCGACGTCGCCGGCAAGAAGAAGGCCGAGCTCGTCGAGGAGGTCTACCAGGTGGCGGCCCGCGCCGAGGGCTTCCGCGACGTCGACGGCATCCTCGACATCTCATCCGAGGGCTTCGGCCACCTGCGCGTCCACGGCTACAGCCCCAGCCGCGACGACGCCTTCGTCCCCGCCAACCTCATCCGCGCGGCGCGTCTGCGCGCCGGCGACCATATCACCGGCACCTGCCGCCCCAGCCGCGCCAACGACAAGTACCCCGGTCTCGCCAAGATCAAGACGGTCAACGGGCGCGACCCGGAGGAGATGCGCAACCGGCCCAAGTTCAGCGACCTCACGCCCATCTATCCCAACGAGCCCCTGCGCATGGAGCACGGCAAGGACTCCATCACCGGGCGCGCCATCGACATCGTTGCGCCCGTGGGCAAGGGCCAGCGCGGCCTCATCGTGAGCCCGCCCAAGGCCGGCAAGACCACGATCTTGAAGAAGATCTGCCAGGCCATCTCCATCAACAACCCCGAGGTGCACGTCATCTGCCTTCTGGTGGACGAGCGCCCCGAGGAGGTCACCGACATGCAGCGCTCCATCAAGGGCGAGGTCGTGGCCTCGACCTTCGACATGCCGGCCGACAACCACACCCGCGTGGCCGAGCTCGTGATCGAGCGCGCCAAGCGCATCGTCGAGCTCGGCGGCGACGTCGTGGTGGTGCTCGATTCGATCACCCGCCTCGCGCGCGCCTACAACCTGGCCGCGCCGGCCTCCGGGCGCATCCTCTCGGGTGGCGTGGACTCCGCCGCGCTCTATCCGCCCAAGCGCTTCCTGGGCGCCGCGCGCAACATCGAGAACGGCGGCTCCCTCACCATCCTGGCCTCCGCCCTCGTGGACACGGGCTCCAAGATGGACGAGGTGATCTTCGAGGAGTTCAAGGGCACGGGCAACATGGAGCTCAAGCTCGACCGCGACCTCGCCGACCGCCGCATCTTCCCGGCCATCGATCCGGTGGCATCCGGCACGCGCAACGAGGACCTCTTGATCGACGAGCAGATGCGGCCGTTCGTGTGGGGCATCCGCCGCGTGCTCGCGAGCATGAACAACACCGAGCGGAGCGCCTCGGCCTTCATCAAGGGCCTGCGCAGCACAAACTCCAACCGCGAGTTCCTGATCCGCTCCGCCAAGCGCGCCCAGGAGCACGGCGACGTGTAAGGCCGCGCGCTCGCGCATGTCGGATCCCTCCTGAGAAGCGCCCCATCTCCCGGACTCTCGTCACCTTGTCCAGGAGATGGAGCGCTTGGCATAGCGCGACCGGGCCCCGGGTCGCCTAGGAGATGACGCCCAGGGCGCGCTCGATCGCGAGCACCGCGCGATAGGGCGCCACCTTGGTCGCGGCGTGCAGGAGCTTCATGTCCAGCGAGGGTATGCATAGGTCGCGCCCGGCGCGCGCGGCGGCGAGGGCCTTGGCGGCGACGCGTCCCACATCCTCGAACCCGATGGCGCGCTCCATGCGCGCGGCGGCGCCCATGTCGCGCGGGGCGTCGAGGAAGGGCGTCTTCATGAACTTGGGGCAGAGCGCGGTGAC
This sequence comes from uncultured Coriobacteriaceae bacterium, assembly GCA_963931435.1. Taxonomy (GTDB): domain Bacteria; phylum Actinomycetota; class Coriobacteriia; order Coriobacteriales; family Coriobacteriaceae; genus Coprousia. The sequence goes on along the minus strand of OZ007012.1, from coordinate 1,326,220 downwards.
ATGGATGCCCACGGGTGCGAGCTCGGCGTCGAGGGCGCGCGAGAAATCGAGCACGAAGCGCTTCGCCGCGGCGTAGACGGCGAGTTCGGGCTGGGGGAGGAAGGCCGCGACGCTCGAGACGTTGATGATGCGCGAGCCGGACGCCATGTGCGGCAGCACGCGGTAGGTGATCTCGACGGGCGCGCGCACCATGAGCTCGACCATGTCCTGCGCGTCTTCTCGCGCCTGCGAGGCGAAGGCGCCGAACGCCCCCATGCCCGCGTCGTTCACCGCCAAGGTGCAGGTCGCTCCCGATTCGCCCAGGGCGGATTCCAGGATGTCGAACGAATCGGCATCGGTGAGGTCGAGGCAGAAGGGCCGCACCGGCGTTCCGGTGGTGCGCACGAGCGCATCGAGCCCCTCGGCGCGGCGGGCGACGGCCCAGATCTCGTCGACGCGCCACCGCGCGCTGCGGTCGATCTGGCGCACGAGCGCCCGACCCAGACCCGACGACGCTCCGGTGATCAAGGCGATGGTAGGCATGGCGGGGCTCCCTCCGATGGCACGTGAGACAGAGGCCCGCCCGGCGGCGGGCTACCGTTCCTTGTTCCCCCAAGCAACCTCTTCCAACGCGGCGCGCCGGCGGGGCCCGCGCCGAGGCGGTCGGTGCCGGAGGCGAATCTTCCCGCGGGGCGCACCGTACGTTGAACCACCTGCGGCGACCCTTGCATTTGACAGGGTGTTTCCCCATAATAGGGGCAACGATCGCGACGGAAAACGCAGATGAAACGAACCAGCAATCCGTTGCCTAGGGCGCCAGCGTGCCCGAAGCCACCTCTCATCGTGTTCTCGCGCGAACGCTGTAACCGAACATGGCGGGATGGAGGAGTGGCATGGCTCGTCGTTCCAATCGAACCTATGCGATAAGCGCGGGTCTTTCCTGCGGCATCGGCTTGGCGGTGCCCGTGGTGGCGTTCGCCGCCACGCTGCCGTTCGACGGTCCCCATCAGATCGTCGCCGCCGGGGCCGTCCCCTTCGCGGTGGGCGCGCTCGCCGGCGTGGGCACCTTCGCGCTTGCCGCGCGCATCGTGGAGCGCGGTGAGTCGGATGCGGATGACGCCGTCTCCTACGCCCATCCCTCCGCCGCCTTTACCGAGCATGAGGAGGCGGACGCCTCCGAGCGCTTCTTCGGCCGCCATGGCGCCCCCAAGGGCGTGCCCATCATCGCGCGCGCCGAGGGCGCTCCCTCCGAGGAGGAGGCCTGGGCCGAGATCGACGAGCTCCTGAACGACGATTCGCCCATCAGCTGCGATCCGGCTCGCTCCAAGGACATCTACGAGATCGCCCTCGAGGAGCTCCGTCGCGGGAGTGCCGCCGCTTCCGGCGTGACCCCGGGTGCCGCCGCGTCCGCAGGGCCGGCGGCATGGGGCGCGCCCGCGGCTGCGGCGCCCTCAGCGGCCCAGACGGGTGATCTGAGACGTCAGGCAGCCGCCTATGGCGCCGCCAGCACGGCGGTCTACATGGCGCTCGCCGGCCGAGCCGCCACGATGCCGGCCACCCCGGCTTCCGCCGCGTCGACTCACGCCGCCTACGGCGCCGCGATGGGCGCCGCTTCGGCTGCGTATGGCGCCGGCGTTACGGGCTCCGTTCCGGGTGCCGCCCCCGCCGCGGGCGCCGCTCGCCCGATGGCGGATACCCCCGCTGCCGGTGTCGTCGGCGCCTACGGCGCCGCGAACCGCCAGGCCGGTTCCAACGCCGCGTCCTCGTTCGGCGCCGGGGCCCAAGTTCCCGGCGCGCCGTACGGTGCCGCCGCAGCGACGGCCGCGCCGTATGGAGCCGCTTCCGTGTACGGCACCGCTTCTCGTCCGACGGCCCCTGCTTCCGGATCCGCTACGTTTCCGCAGGCTGCGGCTCAGGGCGGCGCTTCCGCGCCCCTGAACCGCACCGCGCCCGCTGCGTCGGCGCAGCAGCCGGCGTACCCGTATGGGGTGGCCGGCGCTGGATATGGGGCGGCGGCTGCTTCGCGCGCCGGCGCTCCCGCCGAGATGGACGGCGATCTGGAGGCGGAGCGCCGTGCCGCCCTCGCCTCCCTCGACTACATGGAGGACGGATCGGTCAGCCAGTCCGCCGCCGCCGCGTTCGCCGCCCGCGCATCGCAGCCCATCGCCCCCATCGTCGACTCCTCGCGCGGCGCCGCCGGCGTCCGTCCGGCGGGTGCGGTTCCGCAGCCCGGTGCGGGTCCTGCTTCCGCAGCGCAGGTTTCCACCGCGGACTTCGCGGGCCATGAGGACATGTGGGCGCAGGCGCTCTCCATCCTGGCCGACGAGCCCCCTTCGTCCGTGAAGAGCCCGGGCGCCGCCGAGGGAGCGCGCGCCAACCGGGTGCACGAGCACGTCAACAGCCTCATCGAGGAGGAGTTCAACCACGCGTCCTCCTCCAGCGTGCGCCATACGAGCCATGAGTACCTGCGGGTCATCCAGGGCGGCACCGCCTCGCTGCCGCGCGTGCAGGCGGAGGCCTAGGCGCCGTGGCGCGCGTATCGAAGCCCTGGCTCGTCGCGACGTTCTGCGTCATCGCCGTCATCTGGGGCAATTCCTTGGTGCCGGGCGAGGGAAGCTCCGGGCTGAGCCTCGCGGTGCTCGATGCCGTCCAGGGGTTCCTCCGGGGTTTCGGCCTGCCTTGGGAGTGGGTCACGAACTTCCTCATCCGCAAGGCGGCGCATTTCAGCGAATACGCCGTGCTGGGCATGGTGGCCTGCCGCGCCCTCGACCCGCGCTACAGCGGCAACCGCGTGACGCTCACGGTGCTCGCGGCGCTCCTGGTGCTCACGCCCGCTGTCGACGAGACCATCCAGCTGTTCTCACCGGGCCGCTCGGCGCAGATCACCGATGTCGCGCTCGACTGCTGCGGGGCGGCGTGCGGCGTGGCGCTCTCCTACACACTCATCCGTTGGCTGCGGAGGCGCTGGGGGAGCAGGGGAGAAAAAGATTCTCAAATTAGTTGAAATTACCCCTTGCATCTCACGCGCGGGACTGCAATAATAATCAAGCGCTTTGGCGCAGGACACACGGTGGGTGTAGCCCAGTTGGCTAGAGCGCCGGGTTGTGGTCCCGGAGGTCCAGGGTTCGAGTCCCTGTACCCACCCCACTTTGTCCTTACATACGGACCGTTAGCTCAGCTGGCTAGAGCAGGGGACTCTTAATCCCAAGGTCCAGGGTTCGAATCCCTGACGGTCCACCACGATTTCTCGCAGCCCGTTCACCGGGCTGTTTCTTTATTTGCCTAGATGCGTTTCTCCCAAGGGTATACTTCAACTCAAATATCCCATGCGGGGTAGGAACTCGTTGCCGGGGGCAATATGGGCTTCGCGAAGATGGGGGGCATCATGTTCTGTGGACTGGATGCACGGTCAGGGCGGTCGCAGGCACGTCGTTGCGGCGCGATGCACGGGGCGGCACTAAGGATTGCCCGCTGCGTTCTGGCGGGATTGCTCCTTGTCGTCAGTTCGTGGGTATTTTCCGTTCCGGCGCCTGCCTATGCGGAAAGCGCCCCGCCCACACCCAAGCTGTTGGCGTCATACAACTTGGGCGGCGGCTATTCGGACTACGTGACCCTCGAGTGCCTTTCAAAGGACGGTCGCTTCGCGGTGGTGTCATCCACAAGCGACGACTACGAGATGACCTATGTGGTCAATCTCGACACGGGGGAGACACGCCGGCTGCCCGACGTCGAGGGCGGGTATGACTTCAGCGCGCTCGACGGTTCGCGTGCCGTCGCCTACACGCGCGATGCCGTCTATACGTGCGATCTGTCCACCACGGAACTGGAGCCCCTCGCCGCGCTCAACCAGTATGACGAGCAGGAGCATCCGATAACCAGCGTGTCGCCCACGCAAGATGGTCGCGCGTTGCGCGCGATCGCGGTGGGGGAGAGCGACACCCATTACGCGCTGGTGTATGACATCTCCTCCGATACCATCACCAAAGAGGTCGAAGTGGAGGGGTATCAGGTCCTCATCTCAGACGATCTCGAGCGCGTGTATACGTTTTGGTCACCCGATTCGTCATCTGATGATGACTACGAGTTCCGGACGTATCGTTTTGAGAGCGAAGACCCCGTGTCCGCGGTGAATTTTGCCAATCTGCCGGAGAACCTGCCCGTTCCGCCGATCCTTGTGGGTGAAATCGACGAGAACAGCCTCCTGACAATCGCGTTCGTGAACTATGCCTATTCGCTTTGCAGAATGGATTGCGCCACCGGCACGTTCGATGCCCTGTTCGATACGGCGGTCGCGGGCAACATGTCATCCTACGGCGGCGATTATACCTGCGCCGCCGTCGACCCCTTTACGCCGGCCGGCTACAACCTCAGCTACGACTCGCTGGGGCGCATCGAGTTGCAGACGGTGGATATCGCCACCGGCGAGCTGCGGTATCAGTGCCAGTTGCCGCTGCGCTTCGAGGATACCGACCTTGTGGGCTACGCCATGACGGATGCCTCGTTGTCGAATGACGGGCGTTATCTCTTTGTCCCGATTGACAGGAATGACGCACTGTCTGAGGTGGCGGTGGTAGACGTCTCCACGGGCGCGACGTCGAGTGCCCCATGGGAGGGCGCTTCCGATGCGGAGGTCGAGGCGGCATACCTCACTCCGGATGATGGCAAGCTGGTGATCCTCACGGTGGACCATGCGGACGGCAGCATGAACATGGCGTTGGCGGTCTACGACACCGGTCTTGGCGGCTCCTTCCTCTCGTTTATGGGCAACATGCCGGTGCTGATCATCGTGGTCGTGGCGCTGGTGCTGTTCGCGCTCGTCGTGGTCGGGCTCCTCATCTTCATGGGACGCCGGCGGCGCGTGCCTGCCGCGGGGGTTGCCGGGGCGAATAGGGGGCCGATAGCTACGGCTCAGGCTGCCTCACAGACCCCTGCGCAGACCCAGGCGCCCATCGCTCAGGCTCCAAATGCGCCTGCTCAAGCTCCCGCTCCGGCACCGGCTTCCGCCCAGGCGTCCGCCGTGTCCTTCTGTCCGCAATGCGGGCGGCGGGTCGAGGCGTCCGATGCCGCCTTCTGCCCCCACTGCGGTACGTCGCTGAGGCGCTGAGGCTCGATGGCGCCGCGTCGCACGAGGGCGCGCGATGCGTCTGCGGGCGTGCCTTCCCGCGCGTCCGCCGCGCGCCTCGGCGGTACGCTTTTCGCGCGCGACACGTGCATCGCCATAGCGATTCTCACGATGCTCGCCACCATCGCCGATATGGTGCGCGATACCACGGGTCTCTCGGCGCACCCGGTGTACCTTGCGCATGCGGTGGGATATGCGGTTCTCTTCGCGGTGCTATTTCGTGTTGGCTTCTGGTTCCTCGATTGGATGGCGCGCCCTTCCGCGTCGCGCGGGGCACTCCTGGAGGTTCCTGACCGCTATGGGGCGCGCGCCATCGCGCGCCTTGCGGCCATCATCTTCGTGTGCTGGCTGCCATGGCTGGTGCTCACCTTCCCCGGGGTGATCTGGTATGACGCGCGCCAGCAGCTTCTGCAGTTCTTCGGCCTGCCCAACGTGTTCACCTCGGGCGCGCTTTCCGACCATCATCCGGTGTTCGACACCTTGCTGTACGGCTCGTTCGTACAGGTGGGACGATGGTTTGGGTCGGCGGACGTGGGCGCGTACCTGTTCTGCCTCGTCCAGGCGGCGGCCACCGCGGCGGCGCTTGGCGCCTGCGTGATCTTGGTGCGCCGTGCGGGCGCCACCTCGCGGGTGCTCATGGCGCTGCTCGCGGTGCTGTGCTTCTTCCCGCATCTGCCGCTCTACGCGTCCGCCATGGCGAAGGACGCGACGTTCCTGCCGTTCATGCTCGCGTTTGCCGTCGTGTATATCGAGGCGGTGCGTTCTCGCGGCCAGACGTTGGTATCGCCTCGGGGCATAGTGCTCTTTTTCGGGTTGGCGCTCACCATGTGCCTCACGCGTAAGACGGGTCTCATCATCGTGGCGATCATGTGCGCATCTCTTGCCATCTGCCTGCGTCGGCATCGCGTACGAGGCACACGAGGGCCTGCGGAACCTCTTATGCGTTCCACCATGCGCGAGCCTGGCCGACCGGAGGAGTGCTCCCGCGCGCTGACATGCCCGATGGTGGTCCCTTTGGTGGCGCTTGGCATCTCGGCGCTGCTCATGTTCCTCATCATGCCGTTTGCGGTGCTTCCCGCCCTGGGGGCGAAACCGGGAGGCGCGCAGGAGGTCTACGGTCTGCTATTCCAGCAGTCGGCGCGCGTGGTGCGCGAGCATGGTGACGAGCTTCCCCCGGAGGAGCTCGAGGTGATCGAGACCACGCTGGGGGATGACGTGGCGCAGCGCTACGCCTGGTGGATCACCGACACGGTGAAGGACGAGACCATCGATACGCCCCTGGGTGAGCGCGTGGGCTCCTATCTGCCGGTCTGGGCGGCGCAGGCCGTGCACTATCCCGTGACGACCCTCGAGGCGTACCTGGCGACGCAGGTGGGCTGGTACGCGGTGCCCACCATGGGCGACGGCTCCTACATCATGTACGGCACGCCCATCGACGCCCATGAGATGGACCATACCTTTGCGGGCTCAAGCGCCATCGGCTTCACATGGTCTGACACCACCATCGGCACGGCACTCGAGGCCATCGACGAATGGGTGCAGGGTACGCCGTTGGGTATGATTGTGTTCTCCAAGGGCTTCTGGAGCACGTGGATGCTCGCCTTCCTTATCGTCGCCTGCCTGCACCGCTGTCCCGAGCGCATGATCTGGCTCGTGCCGCTCATCGCCGCGAACGCGGTGCTGTGGATCTCGCCCACCTCGGTCACGCGCGAGGCGATGCGCTACCTTATGCCGCTGCTGTATCTGGCGCCGGTTTCGTGCGCCCTGATCGCAAGGGGAGGGACGTCGCGCGCGGAAGGATAGCCGACCTTCACTGAGGGGCTCGGCCCTTGCGGGATGCGCCAGCGTGTCCCATGCACGCAAAAGGCGCCGCCACCCGAAGGTGACGGCGCCTTGAGGTTGCGCATGAGCGTGCGCGAAACGCAGCCGACGTTACTCGTTCAGAGCGGCGTTCACGGCGACGGCGCAGGCGACGGTCGCACCGACCATGGGGTTGTTGCCCATGCCGATGAGGCCCATCATGTCCACGTGCGCAGGCACCGAGGAGGAGCCGGCGAACTGGGCGCTGGAGTGCATGCGGCCCATGGTGTCGGTCATGCCGTAGGAGGCGGGGCCGGCAGCCATGTTGTCCGGGTGCAGGGTACGGCCGGTGCCGCCACCGGAGGCGACGGAGAAGTACTTCTTACCGGCAAGCACGCGCTCCTTGAAGTAGGTGCCCGCAACGGGGTGCTGGAAGCGCGTGGGGTTGGTGGAGTTACCGGTGATCGAGATGTCGACGTTCTCCGCCCACATGATGGCCACGCCCTCGCGGACGTCGTCGGCGCCGTAGCAGTTGACCTCGGCGCGCGGGCCGTCGGAGTAGGCGATCTTCTCGACGACCTTGAGCTCGCTCGTGAAGTAGTCGAACTGGGTCTTCACGTAGGTGAAGCCGTTGATGCGGGCGATGATCTGAGCGGCGTCCTTGCCGAGGCCGTTCAGGATGACGCGCAGCGGCTTCTTGCGGGCCTTGTTGGCGTTCATCGCGATGCCGATGGCGCCCTCCGCGGCCGCGAAGGACTCGTGACCGGCCAGGAACGCGAAGCACTCGGTGTCGTCACCGAGGAGCATGGCGCCCAGGTTGCCGTGACCGAGACCGACCTTGCGGTCCTCGGCGACGGAGCCGGGCACGCAGAAGGCCTGGAGGCCCTCGCCGATGATCGCGGCGGCCTCAGAGGCGTTCGCGGCGCCCTTCTTGATGGCGAGCGCGCAGCCCAGGGTGTAGGCCCACTTGGCGTTCTCGAACGCGATGGACTGGACGCCCTCGACGATCTCGCGGGGGTTGACACCCTTGTCGAGGCAGATCTGCTCGGCTTCCTCGAGGGAGGAGATGCCGTTCTCAGCGAGGCACACGTTGATCTTGTCGATGCGGCGCTCGTAACCTTCGAAGCTTACAGCCATGGTCTATTCCCTCCCTTTCTACTCGTGAACCGGGAACGTGGAGGCGACGGTATGGGTCTCCTCGTCGGTGCGGGGGTCGATGTACTTGGCCGCAGCCTCCCACTGGCCGTAGTGGCCCATGGCGCCGGCGATGGCCTCCTCGGGGGAGACGCCCTTCTTGAGGGCATCGGTGAACTTGCCGAGGTTCAGGAACTCGAAGGCGATGATCTCGTTGTTCTCGTTCAGCGCCATGCGGGTGACGTAGCCCTGGGCGAGCTCGAGGTAACGAGCGCCCTTGAGCTTGGTGCCGAACATGGTGCCCACCTGGGAGCGCAGGCCCTTGCCCAGGTCGTCGAGGGAGGCACCCACGGGCAGGCCGTCCTCGGAGAAGGCGGTCTGGCTGCGGCCGTAGACGATCTGCAGGAACAGCTCGCGCATGGCGACGTTGATGGCGTCGCAGACGAGGTCGGTGTTGAGCGCCTCGAGGATGGTCTTGCCGGGAAGGATCTCGGAGGCCATGGCCGCGGAGTGGGTCATGCCCGAGCAGCCGAGGGTCTCGACGAGGCACTCCTCGATGATGCCGTCCTTGACGTTGAGCGTGAGCTTGCAGGCGCCCTGCTGGGGAGCGCACCAACCCACGCCGTGGGTGAGACCGGAGATGTCGGAGATCTCCTTGGCCTGGACCCACTTGCCCTCCTCGGGGATGGGCGCGGGGCCGTGGTATGCGCCCTTGGCGACGGGGCACATGTTCTCCACTTCTGCTGTGTACTGCATGCCTCTCCTCTCTTTCGTGTTGAATCCCGGTGCGCGGCGATGCGCGTCGCCGGGCACTGACATGCAGAATCATTGTAGCGCGAATCGCCCGTCGCATCGCCACTTGATGGAGCGAAAAACGATTCCGCTACGAAACCTGAGGCGAGCTGGTATGCTGGCGGAAAGGCGGCGGGAGGAGGGGCGCATGGGAGGGCCCGGGGAGCTTGCGGTGATGGCGCGCCGGGCGAGCCTGGGCTCCCGCTACCGCTGCGATGACGTGTCGTCCTCGGATTGATGCCGGGCGGCTGCGGGAGGGACCGCTTGATCGTCGTCGCTGGACCGGCGGCGCCCCTCGCGCCGGGGCCGGTAGGAGATGCCCTGCGGCCGCTCGAGCGCGCCCCGGTCGCGGCGGATGAGGCGCCGCGCGTTGGCGCGCCAGCGCATGAAGCGGTGGTAGATGCTCTCGCCCGATGCGGAGCGCATGCCCATGCAGGGGGCGGCGATGAGCACCGGCAGCAGGTACTCGATGCTGCGCCAGATCACGAGGCCGGCGGAGAGGTGCCAGCCGAACATGCCGCCGAACAGGTAGGAGAAGCCCACCTCGGCGCCGCCGGCGCCGCCGGGCAGCGGGATCGCGTTCACGAGCAGCTCCACGAGCGACCCCGAGGCGAGGCAGATGAGGAGGTCCGCCTCGAGCCCGAAGGAGCGGAGCACGAAGTAGGGGAGCGCGTACATGCACCCGAGCTGGAGGAGCGTGATGAGCTCGGCGGCGAGCATGACGCGCCAGTGGGCGGCGCCGTTGCGGAAGGCGCGGGCGAAGGTGGCGACCTGGGTGTCCACCAGGTCGCGGAGGCGCTGGTAGCGCTCATCGTTCAGGATGCGCACCGCGTGCCCCGCGCGCAGGCCGGCGTGCGCGACCGCCTTGATGGGGCCGGGGAGCAGGCAGATGAGGAGGGCAACCGAGACCTGCACGAACTTGACGGCGAATATGAAGATGCCGATCCAGGTGACGTCGAGGCCGATGATGCGGACGTCGGCGAAGGTCGTGAGGAAGTAGCCCCCGCAGAACAGCAGCATGATGGCGGCGAAGATGCCCTCGCCCGCCTCGTAGAGGGTGAAGCGCACGGACTGCAGGGCCGTGGCGTCGGCGAATGAGAGGCCGGCGCGCGTGAGGCGGTAGATCTGCGAGGGTATGACGCCCGCGCCGCCGGGGGTGAGGCGCATGAAGAACACGCCCGAGGCCTCGACGCTCATGAGGTCGCGGTACCCCACCGGCGAGTCGTGGTCGAGGGCGGTGAGCACGGCGAACGCGAGGACGCCGAAGACGTAGTAGAACAGGAAGCAGACGACCCCGGCTGCGATCCACGCCAAGTCGACGCCGGCCAGCGCCCGGATGAAGTCATCGGCCTGTCCGCTCAGCACCAGGTAGACCGCATAGGCGACGCCTACGACGGCGAGGATGATGAAGGTGAAGCGCACCTGCTTGAGCGAGGAGCGATCCGCGTCGCGGTCGCGCGCGGACCACGCGTCGCCGACGTAGAGCTTGGGTGCGGCGCCCGCGCGCTCGCGCGGGGAGTCGGCGGCGTGAGCGCTCCGGCTCTCGGCGGGGCGCTTGCGATCGGGTCGATGGGCCACGGCAGCTTCCTATCCGGTAGGGTTCCTAGCCAGTGTACCCGAACCGCCCGAGGGGAGGGGGCGCATCGGCGCGCTACACGTTTTCGTCGAGGATGCCGTCGAGGGTGCGCCAGGCGAGCTCGGCGCACTTGACGCGCGCCGGCATGTGGGAGATGTCCTTGAGCTGCGCGGCCTCGTCCAGATCCTCGAGGTCCTCCTCGGAGAGCTCCTCGCCGCGGATCATCGCGAGGAAGAGCCCCGAGAGGCGCTTCGCCTCCTCGACGGTCTCGCCGGTGATGAGCTCGGCCATGATGTCGGCCGAGGCCTGGCTGATCGCGCAGCCGTGGCCCGTGAAGCTCGCCTCCTCGATGACGCCTCCCTCCACGCGCAGCTGGAGCGTGAGCTCGTCGCCGCAGCTCGGGTTGATGCCGTCGTGGCTATGGGTGGGGGCGTCCATCGCGTACTTGTAGTCGGGGTGGGCGTTGTGCTCCATGAAGGTGGTGGAGCTGTAGATGCTGGCCATGGGGGTCCTTTCGGGGCGTGCCGTGCGGTGCCGGTTGGTTGGAGATTGGTCGAGGGTTGGTCGGTTGGTTGGTTGGGGACGTGTTCCTTTCGACCCGGGGCCGGGCCTGGGGGCGGTGCCCTGGGTTGGTTGGGGACGTGTTCCTTTCGACCCCTTTATGGGATGAGCGGGGCACGTCCCCCTATGACGCGGAGCAGACGCGGCGTCGCCGGCACGCGGCATCGCGCGGAATCTAGGCGTGGAAGGTCTTCCAGACGGCCTCGAGGCCGTCGATGAAGCGGTCGATATCGGCTTGGTCGTTGTAGAAGGCCAGGCTCGCGCGGCAGCAGGCGAGGTTCTCGCAGCCCATCCACGCCAGGAGCGGCTGGGCGCAGTGGTGCCCGGCGCGGATGCAGACGCCGGACATGTCGAGGATGCTCGCCACATCATGCGGATGGATGCCGCGCACGTTGAAGCTGATGACGCCGTGGTGGCGGTCCCAGTAGATGGAACCCAGGATGGATACCCAGGGCAGCTCGACCATGCGCGCCATGGCGTAGTGGACGAGCGCCTGCTCGCGCTCCTGGACGGCGTCGTAGCCCACCTGATCCACCAGGTAGTCCAGCGCGGCGCCGGTGGCGTAGATGCCCGCGGCGTCCTGCGTGCCGGCCTCGAACTTCTCGGGCACGGGCGCCCAGACGGCCCCCTGCTCGGTCACGGAGTCGATCATCTCGCCGCCGGTGAGAAAGGGCTCGGCCGCCTCGAGGAGCTCCCTGCGCCCCCAGAGCACGCCGATCCCCATGGGGCCGAGCGCCTTGTGCCCGGAGAAGGCGAGGAAGTCCGCGCCGAGCGCGCGCACGTCGACCGGCATGTGCGGGACCGACTGCGCGCCGTCGACGACCAGGTAGCCGTCCTGGGCGTGCACCGCGGCGGCGAGCTTCTCCACCGGAACGCGGCAGCCCAGCACGTTGGAGACCATGGTCGCGGCGACGATCCGCGTCCGGGGGCCGATCTTGGCCGCGATCTCGGCGTCCGTGAGCTCGCCGGTTTTGGTGGGGTAGAGGTAGACGAGCTTGGCGCCCGCGGCGCGGCAGGCCTGCTGCCAGGGGATGAGGTTGGAGTGGTGCTCCATGATGGTGATGGCCACCTCGTCGCCGGGGCGCAGCACGACCGGCGCGAAGGCGCGGGCGACGAGGTTCAGCGACTCGCTCGTGTTGCGGGTGAAGACGATCTCCGCCGTACGCGGCCGCCCCGCCTCGTCCACGGCGCCGATGAGCCGGGCGATCTGGGCGCGCACCTTCGCGATGGCCTCGGTCGCCTCGACCGAGAGGCCGTAGAGGCCGCGCAGGGGGTTGGCGTTCATGGTCTCGTAGAAGCGGCGCTGCGCGTCGAGCACGCAGGAGGGGCGCTGCGCGGTGGCGGCGCTGTCCAGAAACGCGATCTCAGGATGGCCGGCGAGCAGCGGGAAGGCGTCCTTGTAGGGGTTGGCGGCGATGTCGGCGCGCGGCCAGGCGCGCGACGCGGCGTCCGTGGCGTCCACCACGGGGCCGCCGGGCGCGGTGCAGGTGTCGCAGGAGACGTGCTCGGTGTCGATCATGAGAGATCCTCCTCGAAGTCCTCGGCGAGGGCCCGTCCCAGGCGGCCGACGGCGGCGCGGGTGCGCTCATCGGGGGCGGCGAGCCAGGCGTCCTCGAGCTTGGCGCGCAGGAACAGCTCCTCGGCCTGCGCCTCGGAGATGCCGCGGCAGGCCAGGTAGAAGAGCTGGTCGGGGCGGACGTGCCCGATGGTCGCGCCGTGGTTGCCGGCGACGTCGTCCTCGTCGCACAGGATCGTGGGCACCGTCTTGTTGTCGACGCCCTGGTTGGCCAGAAGCACCGTCTCGCGCTCGGTGCCCTCGGAGCCCTTGCAGCCGTGCACGAGGTCGATGGTGCCGCGCAGCACCTTCCGGGCGCGCCCGGCGAGCACGCCGTTGGCGTCCATGTTGGAGACGGTGCGGCGCCCGCGCTGGCGGACGATGTAGTTGAAGTCGCGCCGCTCGTCGCCGGAGGCGAGGTAGCGCGTGTCGATGTCGATGCGCGAGAGGTCGCCGCGCAGGTCGGCAGCGAGCCCCGTGGCCGTGGCGGCGCCGCCGAGAACCACGTGGCGCACGGTCACGCGCGCGCCCTCGTCGAGCACGAACCCGGAGTCGTCGAGCGCGCGGGCGCGCGGGCCGCCCAGGGTGTAGACGACGACGCCCACCCGTGCGCGCGCGCCGGCGAAGACGCGCAGCTCGCTTCCGAGCAGGAGGTCCGCCTCGCCGGCGGCCTCGGTGCCGTCGAGCACGATGGAGAGCTCGAGTGCCCCGTCCGCCTCGACCACGGCGTCGACCTCGGCGGCTGCGGCCTCCCCGTCCTCGGCGCCGACGCGCACCACGGCCGTCTCATGCGCGCCGGGGCGCACGCGCAGCACGGTGGGCTCGCCTGCGACGAAGTTGAGGTAGGAGCGGGTATCGGTCCCGATGCCGGTCTCGAAGTCGGCGGCGACGTCGCCGGCGACCTCGGAGAGGGTGGCGCGGCGCTGGTAGGCGGAGAGCGCCGGCGTGTCCAGATCGCCCAGGTCGCCCTCGGCGGCGCTGCCGCTCCCCTCCGCGCGCGCGGCGCGGACGCAGGCGCGCTCCAGGCTCCGCGCGCGCTCGTCGGCCGGGCGCGCCGCGTCGACGCGTCCCTGCAGCGCGGCCACGGCCGCCTCGAAGGCGCCCGGCGCGCCCAGGGCGCTCTCGGCGGCCTCCACCTCGACCGAGCCGGCCGGCACGGTGCCCGCCGGGATCTCGAACGCGGCGTCGTTCATCTTGAGCCAGCTCCACGTGGGGGCCGGCATGGCGCTGGCGTGTTGTATGGTCAAAGCATCCATCTGCATCTCCGTTAGCATGAGGACCGACGGGTCGGAAGCGGGCGCGGCGTCGCGCGCCCCGTCACCCTATCGCCCCTTCCATCTCGAGCTTGATGAGGTTGTTCATCTCCACGGCGTACTCCAGCGGGAGCTCCTTGGCCACCGGGTCGGCGAAGCCGTTCACGATCATCGCGCGGGCCTCCTCCTCGGAGATGCCGCGGCTCATGAGGTAGAACACCTTGTCGTCGCCGATGCGCCCGATCGTCGCCTCGTGGCCCACGTCCACGTTCTTGGCGCGGATGTCCATCGAGGGGATGGTGTCGGAGCGGCTCTCGTCATCGAGCATGAGCGACTGGCAGCTCACCGTGGCCCGCGCCCCCTCGGCCTTCTCGGTCACCACGATCGAGGAGCGGAACGTCTGGATGCCGCCTCCCTTGGAGATGCCCTTGGTCTCGACCGTGGCCGAGGTGTCGGGCGCGGCGAGCACGGCCTTGCAGCCGGTGTCGAGGTTCTGCCCGGCGCCGGCGAAGGTGATGCCCGTGAAGCTGGAGCGGCTGCGCGCGCCCACGAGCACGCTCATGGGGTAGAGGTAGCCGACGTGGCTGCCGAACGAGCCCGAGATCCACTCGATCTCGCCCTCCTCCTCCACGCGCGCCCGCTTGGTGTTGAGGTTGTACATGTTCTTCGACCAGTTCTCGATGGTCGAGTAGCGCAGGTGCGCGCGCTTGCCCACGAAGAGCTCCACCGCGCCGGCGTGGAGGTTGGCCACGTTGTACTTGGGCGCCGAGCAGCCCTCGATGAAGTGCAGGTCGGCGTCGTCCTCAACGATGATGAGCGTGTGCTCGAACTGCCCCGCGCCCTTGGCGTTGAGGCGGAAGTAGCTCTGCAGCGGGAAGTCGAGCTTGGTGCCGGCGGGCACGTAGACGAACGACCCGCCCGACCACACCGCGCCGTGGAGCGCGGCGAACTTGTGGTCCTTCGGCGGGATGAGCGTCATGAACCTGCTCCGGATGAGCTCCTCCCACTTGGGCTCGTGGAGCGCCTCCTCGATGCCCGAGTAGACGATCCCCATCTTGGCGGCGGTGTCCTGCATGTTGTGGTAGACGAGTTCCGAGTCGTACTGGGCACCCACGCCGGCGAGGTAGCTGCGCTCGGCCTCGGGGATGCCCAGGCGCTCGAAGGTGTTCTTGATGTCGTCGGGCACCTCGTCCCAGGTGGCGGCCTGGTCGGTGTTGGGCTTCACGTAGGTGGCGATGTGGTCCATGTCGAGCCCGGCGATGGAGGGCCCCCAGGTGGGGTCGGGCATCGAGCGGTAGATCTCGAGCGACTTCAGGCGGAAGTCGAGCATCCAGGCGGGCTCGTCCTTGCGGCGGGAGATCTCGGTCACGATCTCGGGCGTGAGGCCCTCGTCGAGGCGCTCGAAGCCCTCCTCGCTGTCGGTGATGTCGTAGAGGCTGCGGTCGATGTCCGCGACCTCGGTGCGCTGTCTCTCCATGATGCGGCTCCTAGCGCTCGATCGCGGCGGAGAGGTCGGCCGCGGAGATGCCGTCGCCCGCCGCCTCCTCGGCGCCCGCGCTGCCCGCGGCGCGCTCGAAGCTCTCGAAGCCGTGCTCGTCGATCCAGCCGATGAGGTCGGCCGCGTCCTCGCGCACCACGCGCCCGCCCACCATCACGTGCACGCGGTCGACGTCCAGATGCTCCAGGATGCGGGTGTTGTGGGTGATGATGATGAGCGACCCCGCGCAGCTCTTGCGGTAGAGGTCGATGCCGCGGCTGACCACGCCGAGCGCGTCGACGTCGAGGCCCGAGTCGGTCTCGTCCAGGATGGCGAGCTTGGGCTCGAGCAGCAGCAGCTGGAGCATCTCGACCTTCTTCTTCTCGCCGCCGGAGAACCCGACGCCGAGCTCGCGGTTGAGGTAGGCCGGATCCATGTCCAGGTCGGCGCAGAGCTCCTTCACGCGGCGGCGGAACTCCTTGCCCTTGAGCTGGCGGCCCGGGCGCGCGGCGAGCGCGGCGCGCAGGAAGCTCGAGAGCGGCACGCCGGGGATCTCCACCGGCGCCTGGAACGAGAGGAAGAGCCCGGCGCGCGAGCGCTTGTCGGGGCCGAGGCCGCTCAGGTCCTCGCCGTCGAACAGGATCTCGCCGGCGTTCTGCGTGTACACCGGGTCGCCCATGATGACGTGGCCGAGCGTGGACTTGCCCGCGCCGTTGGGGCCCATGAGCACATGGGTCTCGCCAGCGGCCACGGCAAGATCGATGTCGTGCAGGATCTCCTTCTCATCGACCGAGGCGGTGAGTCCGTGGATGGAAAGGAGCGGGGTTGAGGCGGACATAGGGTACCTTTCTCGCCGTCGGGTCGGCCGTCGCGGGGCCGGCTCCGCGTGGTCGCGGGCCGCCGCGGCGGATAAACCCTATCAATTCTCTGGGAATAAAGATAAGATGTTCGCGGTGCAAGTCAAGATATAATCCGACTGATTCACTAGGAATACGGCGGCGCCCGTGCGGCGGCGCCCATATCCGGCAGATCGAGGCAAGGGAGGTGCCGTGCTCATATCGTCCAAGGGGCGCTACGCGCTGCGCCTCATGATCTACATCGCCGCGTTCGGCGACGAGGCGGGCCACAAGGTTGCGCTGCGCGAGGTCGCGGCGGGGGAGGACATCTCGCTCAAGTACCTGGAGCAGCTCGTGCGTCCGCTCATGCAGGCGGGGCTTCTGCGGAGCGTCCGCGGCAAGGGCGGGGGCTACGTGCTCGCCCGCCCGGCCGAGGAGATCCGCGCGGGCGACATCCTGCGCGCGGCCGAGGGCACGACGGCGCCCGTGGCCTGCGAGGGCATCGAGGGGGCGTGCTACCGCGCGGGCCTGTGCTCCACGGTGAAGTTCTGGACGGGGCTCGACGAGGTCATCGAGCGCTACGTCGACGGCGTGACGCTCGCCGAGCTCGCCCGCGTGCCCGAGATCGACCTGCGCCTCGGGCCCTCCGCCTGAGCGCGCCGCCCGGGGGCGCGCCGGGCGTCCGCCGCGCCTTCGACCTCAACTTCAACCTTAATTGAATTTCATGGTGACCCTGAGATTCCCTTGATTTGGGAGCGGGGTGGCGGTCAGTATGGTTGCCAACCCCCTTGTGCGACTGATCCGATCGCACCGCACACGCACAAGGCGTCACGCCGCAGATCAAGGAGGAAGACATGCTCAACCGCTCACGCGCCCTCGTCGCGGGGCTCTCGCTCGCATTCACGCTCGGCGCCGCCTCGGCTCCCGCCGCGGCCTTCGCGCAGCCGGCCGACCAGGCGGCCGATTCCGCCGCAGAAGGCGCTGCCGCAACAGACGGGGGCGTCGCCGCTGCCGGTACCTCCTCGGATGCGCCAGACGGCGCCTCCGCCGAGGCCGCCGTGCCCGCCGAGGTGGACCGCTTGGAGGCCTACCAGGGAACCGTCGGCTCCTCGATCGCCGCTGCCATCAGCCCGCTCTCCGCGGCGCGCGCCACGCTCCAGCCCGTCTCGGACGAGATGAAGTACTTCACGCTCTACGAGAGCGGCAAGAACTACGACCAGGGCTTCAGCTACGGCGACGGCTACAACGCCCTGGGCTACTACCAGTTCGACCGCCGCCACTCGCTCGTGAGCTTCATGCGCTACTGCGTGGGCTACGACCCCTCGACGTTCTCGATGTTCAACGCCGTGCTGGAGCGCGCCTACGAGCTCTCCGATGCGCGCGTGTCGATGTACGACGCCGCGACGGGCCGCCTGACCGACATCGGCGAGCTGGCGGACTCCGCCTGGCACGCGGCTTACGCAGCGAATCCCACGCTCTTCGCCGCGTTGCAGGACGAGTACGCCATCTCCAACTACTACCGCCCCACCGAGAGCTGGCTCGCCAGCCGCGGGATCTCGATGGAGGGGCGCGCCGACTGCGTGAAGGGGCTCGTGTGGAGCCTCACCAACCTGTTCGGCGTGGGTGGCGTGCACTACATCCTGGGGCCCGTGAACCTCACGAACGACATGACGGACCGCGAGATGGTGAACGCCATAGTGGACGCGTTTCCGCAGGCGCTTGCGGACTACCTGCCCGACACGCCGTATTATCAGAGCTACGTGAACCGCTACGAGAAGGAGCGCGCGACGTGTTTGGCCTACATCGCCGAGGACGAGGCCGCGGCGGGCGCCACCCAGCCCGATGACGATGCGGTGGTCGATGAGCCCGCCGGCGACGACGGCGCCCAGGGCGACGTCGCGGGCGATGCGGGCACGGATGGCGGCGCGGCCGATGAGGGTGCGACCGACGGCAATGCCGGATCCAACGGCGGTGGTGCCGCGGGTGATGACGGCGCCGGCAACGGTGGCTCCAACGGCATCGTCTCCGGCGGCGACAGCGCCGGCAACAGCGGCTCCAACGGCATCGTCTCCGGCGGCGATGACGCCGGCAACAACGGCTCGGGCGACGATGTCTCCGACGGGAACGGTTCCGACAACAACGTCTCCGATGACGGCGCCGGCTCGACCAACGGCTCGGGCGACGCCTCCGACGGCGGCAGCGCATCGGGCGGCTCCTCGTCCAACGGAGGCGCGTCCGATAACGGCGGGCCCAACTCCGGTTCCGGTTCCGATTCCAACGGCACGGGCTCCGAGGGGAGCGCGGGCGGCGGCTCCAACGTCATAGCGCCCTCCACCCCCGAGCTCCCGGCCGCGAACGGCTCCAACGGCGTTACCTCGAACGGGGACGATGCCTCCGGCAACGATTCGACCGACGACGGGTCCGACAAGAAGGACGACGACGAATCCGACAAGAAGGACGACGACGAGAGCAAGGATCCCCAGAAGACCGAGGACCCTGCCGAGAAGACCGATGACGACGGGAAGACCACCCCGGAAGAGGACCCTGCGGATCCCAAGACCACTCCGACCCCCACGTCGGGCGGTGACGATGCGCCTGCGGACGCCATGCCCCACACCGGCGACCTGGTGACCATCGGCGTGCTGGCGAGCGCGAGCCTGGCGACCTTCGGCGCGACGTCCATCTACGCCGGCAAGACCCATGCCCGCCGCGACGGAGCGGAGGGCGCCTCCTCATCCGATGACGCCGAGGCGTAAGGACGGGCCCTTGCCACGCTGACCCCTGTCTCTGGGTTCGGTCTGCTTGGGCCCCTTTTTCGACCTTCCAGGCGCGTCGCCGCTCCCTGCGGCGGCGCGCCTGCGCGTTCATGTCCGCCCGGGGCTCATCTATACTGGTTGGGCAGCATTGGGCATGCGCGCCGCGCGGCGCGACGGAAGCGGAGGGGCTGCCGTGGATAGCTACATCACCGTTCGGACCGGCGTCGAGGCGACGGGCGAGTTCACCGATCGCAAGAGCCGCTTTATCGCGCAGCTCGTGCACGTTGAAACCGAGGCCCAGGCGGCGGCGCACCAGGCGGCGGTCCGCGCCCGGCACTTCGACGCGCGGCACAACGTGCCCGCCTGGATCCTGGCCGACGGCACCGAGCGCGCGAGCGACGACGGCGAGCCCCAGCGCACGAGCGGCATGCCCACGCTGGAGGTGCTGCGCGGGGCGGGGCTTCGCGACGTCTGCTGCGTCACCACGCGCTACTTCGGCGGGACGCTCCTGGGGCCGGGGGGTTTGGTGCGCGCCTACACGGCGGCGGCCCAGGCGGCCGTCGAGGCGGCGCGCGCGGCGGGCGATCTGGTGGAGATGACGCTCGTCACCCATGTAGATGCGCGCGTCGACTACGCGCGCTTCGAGCAGGCGGTCAAGCTGGTGGAGCAGGCAGGCGGCAAGGTGGCCTCGAGCGATTTCGCGGCCGATGTCTGCATCCACGCGGTGTTCCGCGCCGGCGCCGAGGAGGCCTTCCGCACGGCGCTGACCGAGCTCATGGCGGGCCGCGTGCAGCTCGAGGTATCCGCACCCGTCTTCGCCGAATTCTAGCGCGGGATGCCTGAAAAGGTACACGTTTCACAAACCCAAACCTATGGGGATTATACATGGTCCACGCGGCGCCTTTGTAAGGATTTCGTACTCGGCACCGTCAAGATTCTTGCGCACTTTCGGACAGCCCTATCTGCCCGCCTCCCGGTGCGCCTCCTCCAGCAGCGCCGCGTCCAGGTGGCGGCGGGAGCCCCGCTCGCTCTCGGCGACGCGCTTGAGCCTCGCGGTCACGAGCATGAGGGCGCTCCTCCCGTCGGGGAACGTACCGACCACGCGGGTGCGCCTGCGGATCTCCCGGTTCAGGCGCTCGATGGCGTCGTCGGTGCGCATGCGCCGCCGGTGCTCGCGGGGGAGGCGCGTGCAGGTCAGGGTCTCGGCGAAGCCCTCGCGTACCACCTTGGCGGCCTCCCTGAGCCTCGAGGCCTCCAGCTCGGACGCGACCTCGAGCGCCTTGGCCTCGGCCGCCTCGCGCGACTCCATCGCATGGATGGCCTTCAGCATCGCGGCGACCCTCGGCCGCTTGGACTTGGGCACCCTGGCCAGCACGTTGCGGTAGAAGTGGACGGTGCACCTCTGGTACGCCGCCCCCGGGAACACCTCGGCGATCGAGCCGACCATCCCGGCCGCCTTGTCGCCGGCGAGCATGCGGACGCCGCGCAGCCCGCGCGACCTCAGCCACGAGAGGAGCCCCCGCCAGCACTCGCGGACTCGGTGAACCCCTCGGCGGCGCCGATGACCTCGCGGCGGCCGTCGTCGTTCACGCCGATGGCGACCATCACGGCGACGTTCTCGCATGAGCCTCCCCAGCTGCGCTTGAGGTAGATCCCGTCGACGCAGGCGTAGGGGCAGGCGCGCTCGAGGGGGCGGTCGCTCCGCTCCTCGACCGAGGCGAACGCCTTCTCGTTGAGGTTCGAGACGGTGGCAGCCGAGACGCTGGAGCCCCAGAGGACCTCGGAGGCGTCCTCGATCCCGCGGGTCGGGACGCCCGCGAGGCGCATCTCGATCATGGCCTCCTCGACGCTCGTCTCCCGGCGCCGGCAGCGCTCGATGGTCGCCGTGGTGGACCCCATGCCCTCGAGCCTGGGCATATGGATCGTGACCTCGCCGGACGACGTGGTCAGGCTCCGCTCGTAGTGGCCGGCGCGGTAGGCCTCCCGCTCGGCGGTGCGCCCGTGGCGCTCGGCGCCGACGAGGTCGCCCGCCTCCTCGTCCAGAAGGCCGTTGAGCATCTCCTCGTCCGTCCTCCTCACCAGCTCGCGCAGGTCGGACCTCAGGGACTCCTCGTTCAGTGTTACGATGGGCTCGGGCATGGCTCTCCTCCAATATGCTTCTTGCCTCGACAACTCGAATCATACCGGGGCGGGCCGTGCCCTCCTCTCTATCTGGACGCTATGCCGCTGTCAAAGTGCGCAAGAAATTGTACGTTACCGGTTGTAGATAAGGGCGGTGTGCGATAGGTTGGGTCCCGTCTGCCGGGGTTGACATGGCGAACTGCACTGTCTGTGATGCTTTGCGTCCCGTGCTATACTGCTGTGCCAAGTCGTTGAGGAGGCGCTTATGGTGCTTGCGGACAGCAGGATCAGGGAGCTTATCAAGAGCGGGGTTCTGTCAAATGCCGACGAGCGGAACCTCGGCCCTGTTTCCTATGACCTTTCGACGGCGGCATTCTATACGAACGACGGCAAGTCGGCGGAGGCCGTGCTACAACCAGGGGATTCAGTTTTCGTCGCCGCGCGCGAGTCGATCCATCTCCCAGGGGATCTCGTCGCGCGCGTGCTGCTGCGAAACTCGCGCATGCGTCAGGGTCTTGCGCTGGATGCCCCGCTGTATTTTCCCGGCCACGAAACGGTCGTGTATTTTCGTGTGTCCAACGTGAGCGCCGATGAGATCGTCCTCGATACGGCGAAGGGAATCGCTCAGATCACCTTTGAAGATGTCGGGGGCGTCGTCGAGCATCCCTATCATGGCGCGTTCAGCGATGAGTTCGATTACCGGGGCCTCGGTGGCTACTCCGATATCTATGCTTCGGATATCAAGAAGCTGGAGAAGAAGGAAGACGAGGTCAAGGGCATCGAGAAGCGTATGTACGGCAACGTTCTCGCGCTCATGGCCATCTTTGCCGCCATATTCAGCTTGGTGAACATCAACGTGCAGCTCCTCGCTGCCAACGAGGCGGCCATGCTGATCGTCGTGGTCGATCTCGCCACCATGGGAAGCTTCGCGTTCCTCGCTGGAATAATCGTCCTCGTTCTCAAGTCGGAGAGGAAATCCGTCTGCTTCGCCCTGTGGGCCTTGGCGGCTTTGGCTATAGCCATCTCGGTTGCCATCGCCTTCAAGGGTCTTTAATCATTCGGAAGAGGGGCGCGCGTTTGCCTTGGGTCCTCAACGCTGCCTTGAGGGTCGGAAGCTGGAATGCAAGTTCATCTTTCCTTCCGACAGGGGAGTGCGATGGCTGAGGTTTTCAATCCCGCCAACATCATCGTCACCGGCGGCTGCGGCTTCATCGGCAGCAACTTCGTGCGCTGGGTGGTCGAGAACCGCCCCGGCGTGCACGTGACGGTGCTCGACAAGCTCACCTACGCCGGCAACCCCGAGAACATAGCGGAGCTGCCGGAGGACCGCGTGGAGCTCGTCGTGGGCGACGTCTGCGACGCGGAGCTGCTCGACCGGATCGTCCCCGGCCATGACGCGATCGTGCACTACGCCGCGGAGTCCCACAACGACAACTCCATCGCCGACCCCGAGCCGTTCCTGCGCACCAACGTGGAGGGGACCTTCCGCCTGCTGGAGGCGTGCCGGAAATACGATGTCCGCCTCCACCACGTCTCGACCGACGAGGTCTACGGCGACCTCGCCCTCGACGACCCGGCGCGCTTCACCGAGGAGACGCCGTACCACCCCTCCAGCCCGTACTCGAGCACCAAGGCGGCCTCGGACATGCTCGTGCGCGCCTGGGTCCGCACCTACGGCGTGCGCGCCACCATCTCCAACTGCTCCAACAACTACGGGCCCTACCAGCACGTGGAGAAGTTCATGCCCCGGCAGATCACGAATCTGATCGACGGCATCCGCCCGAAGCTCTACGGCGACGGGCTGAACGTCCGCGACTGGATCCATACCGAGGATCACTCGAGCGCCGTCTGGGCGGTCCTCACGAGGGGCCGCGTCGGCGAGACCTACCTCATCGGCGCCGACGGCGAGCGCTCCAACATCGACGTGCTCCGCGCGATCCTCGAGGCGTTCGGGCGCGACCCGGACGACTTCGACTGGGTGCGCGACCGCCCGGGCCACGACCGCCGCTACGCGATCGACCCGACGAAGCTCCGCCGCGAGCTCGGCTGGGAGCCCGTGCACACGGACTTCGCGGAGGGCCTCGCCTCCACCATCGCCTGGTACCGCGACAACGAGGCCTGGTGGCGCCCGGCGAAGGCCGCCACCGAGGCGAGGTACGCCGCGCAGGGGCGATAAGGGGTAACTTACCGAGTTATGGGATGCAAGTTTCGACTGTGTCGCGCCGAGTATAAGTATGTCGCGACATGAAAAAAGCCGTGGCGCTCGGTGTTTCCGCACCCTGCTGCGGCCTTCGATCGCATGATGCCCAAGATCAGCGTGTCAAGGCAATGACTTCCCCCGTCTTTGTCACCATGATGAGGTGTTTTACCGATCTGGCCAGGGGGATGAGTCTCCGGAGTTCGTGTCCGGTGCGCGCTTCGCACCATATCGCTTTGCCGCCGTGTTTCCGGGTCTCCGTTTCGGTATCGGGGGCGCGACGGGTGCGCTATGCTATCAAGTTGGATTATCAATCGAGTGTGAGGAGCCTCTATGGCAGAGCATATCGGAACCACCTGCGTGCAGGGCGGATACCGCCCCGGCGACGGCGAGCCGCGCCAGGTGCCCATCTACCAGTCAACCACCTGGAAGTACGATACCTCCGAGCACATGGGGCGCCTCTTCGACCTTGAGGAGGCGGGCTACTTCTACACGCGCCTGCAGAACCCCACCAACGACGCCGTGGCGGCCAAGATCGCCGAGCTCGAGGGCGGCACCGCCGGCATGCTGACGAGCTCGGGCCAGGCGGCCAACTTCTTCGCGCTGTTCAACATCATGGGCGCCGGCGACCACGTGGTGGCGAGCTCGGCCATCTACGGCGGCACCTACAACCTCATCGCGCACACCATGCGCCGCATGGGCATCGAGAGCACCTTCGTGGCGCCCGACTGCACGGATGAGGAACTCGAGGCGGCCTTCCGCCCCAACACCAAGGCCGTCTTCGGCGAGACGATCGCCAACCCCGCCCTCGACGTGCTCGACATCGAGCGCTTTGCCACCGCGGCCCATGCCCACGGCGTGCCGCTGATCGTGGACAACACGTTCCCCACGCCCATCATGTGCCGCCCGATCGAGTGGGGCGCCGACATCGTGACCCACTCCACCACCAAGTACATGGACGGGCACGGCGCGGCCGTGGGCGGCGCCATCGTGGACTCCGGCAAGTTCGACTGGGACGCTCATGCCGAGAAGTTCCCCGGCCTCACCACGCCTGATGAGACCTACCACGGCGTCGTCTACACGCAGAAGTTCGGGCAGGGGGGCGCCTTCATCACCAAGGCGACCTCGCAGCTCATGCGCGACTTCGGGTGCATCCAGTCGCCCCAGAACGCCTTCTACCTCAACCTCGGCCTGGAGAGCCTGCACGTCCGCATGCCGCGCCACTGCGCCAACGGCCAGGCCATGGCGGAGTTTTTGGCGGGGCACCCCAAGGTGCGCTTCGTCAAGTATCCGGGCCTGCCCGGCGACCCCTGGCACGAGCTCGCTCAGAAGTACCTGCCCAACGGCTCCTGCGGCGTGGTCTCCTTCGGGTTCACCGGCGGCCGCGCCGCGGCGGAGACCTTCATGAAGAACCTGCATGTGGCGCAGATCGCCACGCACGTGGCCGATGCGCGCACCTGCGTGCTGCATCCGGCCAACGCCACGCATCGCCAGATGACGGACGCCGAGCTCGAGGCCGCCGGCATCGCGCCGGACATGGTGCGCCTCTCGTGCGGCTTGGAGGACACCGAGGACCTCATCGCCGACGTCGCCCAGGCGCTCGACCAGATCTAGAGGGGCGCGGAGCCGTCGTCGGGGGCGGCGCGCCGTCCGTTGCAGCTTGAGCCAGCCTCCGGGCTGGCTCTTTTTCAACTCGCAAATCGCACACCGGCTGCGCCCCGGCTGCCGGAGGCTCTCGCGTCGCGGCATCCCCCGGCGTCGTGGTATCCTGCTAGGCAACGTTGACGTGCCGCCCGGGCCGGGCGAGAGGGGAGCACCATGGAGCTGTTGGAAGAGCGCATCCGCCGCGATGGCGTCGTGAAGCCGGGCAACGTGCTGAAAGTCGACGCGTTTCTCAACCATCAATGCGACGTGGGGCTGTTCGACGCGATGGGCGCCGAGTGGGCGCGGCGCTTCGCGGACGTGCCCGTGAACAAGATCCTCACCATCGAGGCGTCGGGCATCGGCATCGCGTGCATCGCGGCGCGGCATTTCGGCTGCGCGCCGGTGGTGTTCGCCAAGAAGGCGCCCTCCATCAACCTGGATGGCGACCAGTACGCGACCACCATCTACTCCTACACCAAGCAGCGCGAGTACCCCGTCATCGTGGGGAGGCGCTTCCTCGCGCCGGGCGACGAGGTGCTGATCCTCGATGACTTCCTGGCCAACGGCTGCGCGCTCGAGGGGCTCATCCGCCTGTGCGACATGGCCGGCGCGCACGTGGCGGGCATCGGCATCGCGATCGAGAAGGCCTACCAGGGCGGCGGCGACCGCCTGCGCGAGCGGGGCTACCGCGTGGAGTCGCTCGCGCGCGTGGCGTCCATGGACGGCGAGACCGGCGCGATCACGTTCTGCACGGAGTAGGCGCAGGCGCGGCATGCAAAGCTGCGCTGGGAAGAGCTGGCGGATGGCCGGCGCTGCAGGTCCTGGGACTGCGGCGCCGGCCTTTTCGATCGCGTCAACGCGGCGAGGCGAGCACGGTGAGCGCGGCGGGCTCGATCGAGATGTCGAGGCGCGACGCCTCCTGCTGCTCTCCATCCGTCTGGATGGGGTAGCCGCGCTCGGGGAGCTCCAGCACCACGCGCCGCGCCCGCTCGAAGTGGATGGCCCGCGCCCCCACGTGGTGTCCGTCGCGCGCGGCGAGGAACACCGGCAGCGTGACGCGCCGGGGCAGGGGTCCATCCGTGTAGCAGATGTCGAAGATCCCGTCCGCCGGATCGGCCTCGGGGCACACGCGGAAGCCGGAACCGTAGGTGGGGCCGATCTGCACGGTGAAGATATGGGGCTCGAGCTCTCGCGCCGGCGCCCCGTCGAATGCCGCGCTCAGGGGGAACGACCGGTAGCCGCGTCCGAACATGCGCAGGCCGCTCGCTAGGTAGAGCGCGTTGCCCCTGAGGTGCGTGGTCCGGCGCAGACGGTAGGTGTCGATGGCGATGGCGGCGTCGAGGCCCACCGAGCAGGTCTCGACGAAGTACTCGCAGCGCTCGGTGGGAAGCCCCCGGTCGATGAGGACGCGCCCGACATCGAGCGCGCGGGGGCGCGCGGAGAGCAGCGGCGAGAAGTCGTCCCCGTCGCACTCGGGGATGCCGAGCGTCATGGCGTAGTCGTTGCCGGAGCCCACGGGCACGATGCCGAGGGTGGGACGGGTCTGCGCGGGATGGAGCATGAGGCCGCAGGCCACCTCGTGGATGACGCCGTCGCCGCCGAGCGCGATCACCGTGCGGTAGCCGGCCGCGTCGCGCGCGAGCTCGATGGCGTGGCGCGGGCGCTCGGTGTAGACCAGGTCGAACTGATCAGGGTCGTCGAGGATGAGCGCGAGGAAGCGCCGCAGCCGCTCGGCGACCACGCGGCTGCGTCCCGATTGCGCCTGCGGGTTGGCGATGATGAGGGTCTTTCCCGTATCGATGCGCCGTTTCATGCGGTGTGCTCCTTCGATCGTTCCCGGTCGCACCCCGCATCGGGGCGCACGGCGTCGTGGCGCCGGATGGCCTCGTCCACGGTGAGGCCCTGCTCGCCGGCGAGCGAGCGGCGCTTGGGCGTGGCGATGCGCTGGGCGGGGTAGACGCCGCGGTGCCCGGCCACGAGGTAGCCCACGAACGAGACGATGACGTAGTAGGGCGCCGCGTGCCCGCCGAACAGGTCGACCCCGAGCATGATGGCGGTGATGGGCACGTTGAGCGCGGAGCCGAACACCCCGATGAGCCCCAGCGCCGCCATGAACGAGGGCGCGAAGCCGGCGACGGAGCCCAGCCATCCGCCGAGCGAGGCGCCGATGCCGAACAGCGGCGTCACCTCGCCGCCCTGGAAGCCCGCGCCGAGGGTGAGCGCCGTCACGCCGAGCTTGATGAGCGGGTCGGCGGGCGTGGTCGCGCCGTCGAACCCCGCCTCGACGAGCCAGGTGGAGAGTCCGCCGTAGCGCTCGAGCGAGAAGACGAGGTAGACGCCGAGCAGCACGCTGGCGCCGGCTGCCGCCGCGACGAGGTAGTTGGTGACGCGGTGGGCCCAGAAGCGCCGGACCGCGCGGATGGCTGCGGAGAAGCCGCGCGCCGTGAGCCCGAACAGCGCTCCGGCGATGACGGCGGCGGCGATGGAGACCGCCGTGAGCTCGGGCACGCGCCCGATGATGTAGGCCTCGCGCACCGCTCCCAGGGCGCTGGCCACCGCGCTGCCCAGAAACGACGCGGTGAGGCAGTAGATGCCGGCGCTGTAGGTGAGCTTGCCCACGAAGCACATCTCCATGCCGAAGAACGCGCCGGCGAGCGGCGTGCCGAATACCCCGCCGAACGCGGCGGAGATGCCCGAGAGCATGAGGTCCTGGTGGTCGCGGCCGGTGAGGCGGAAGGCGCGCGACACGGCGTCGGCGATGGTGCCGCCGATCTGCACGGCCGTGCCCTCGCGTCCCGCCGAGCCGCCGGCCAGGTGCGTGGCGACCGAGCAGAGGAAGGTGAGGGGCGCCATGATGGCGGGGACGCGCCGGCCCGTGAGGGCGCAGTCGATGACGAGGTTGTTGCCGCGCGCCGCCTCGCCGCCGCGCGTGCGGTAGAGCCAGGCGGTGAGGACGTTGACCGCCGGAAGGAGCGCGAAGAGCGCCAGGCAGCCCTCCCGCAGGCCCGTCACGGCGTCGAGGCAGGCGAGGAAGAGCCAGGCGGCGGCACCCATGGCCAGCGAGACCACGACGACGAGCGCCATCAGGCGCGCGCTCGCGCGGGCGTTGCGGACGTCGCGCGCAGCGTCGGCCGCCATGCGCCGCTCGCGCCCCGCCGCGGCCTCCTCGGCGGCGCCGAGGCACTGGCGCAGGGTGCCGGCCGCCCGCGCTGCGGCGCGGCGCAGGGGTGTGGAATCTCGTACCATGGTCTCCGCCCGTCGTCTGCGTATCCGTTGCGGCTAGTATACTCCGCCCGTCGGGGCTGCGGGGCTGCGGGGCTGCGGGGCTGCGGGGCTGCGGGGCTGCGGGGCTGCGGGGCTGCGGGGCTGCGGGGCTGCGGGGCTGCGGTCTTGTGCGTCCGCAGCACCGAGCCGCCCGACATGGCGCTCATGGGGCGGGCGAGGGCGTCGCGTCGCGGGCGCCCATCTCTATACTAGAATGAGAACAATGCAAGACGGACCGCCGCGCCCGGACGCGGCGGGGGAGGCAAACAGGGGGTTCACCATGTCGGAAATGATCACCGTCGAGGAGGCGCAGCGGCTCATCTTGGAGCGCGTCGCGCCCACGGAGGCGGTCGCGGTGCCGGTGTGGCGCGCGGCGGGGCTGCCGCTCGCCGAGGACGTGGAAAGCGACATCGACCTCTCGCCCTTCGCGGCGAGCGCCATGGACGGCTACGCGGTGCGCTCCGCCGACATCGCCACAGCGACGCCCGAGGCCCCCGTGGTCCTGGACGTGGTGGGCCACGAGGCGGCCGGGCACGTGTTCGAGGGTGCGGTCGAGGCGGGCTGCGCGGTGCGCATCATGACGGGCGCGCCCTGTCCGGAGGGCGCCGACGCGGTGGTCAAGTACGAGGTGACCGAGGTGCTCGAGGGCGACGGCAACGAGGGCTCGCGCGTCGCCTTCCGCGCGCCCGAGCGCCCGGGCTCCAACGTGCGCGAGCCCGGGCTGGAGGCCCGGCGCGGCTCGGTGGTCATGGCCGCGGGCGAGGTCTGCACGCCTGCCGGCGCGGGGCTTCTGGCCTCGGCGGGGCGCTCCGAGGTACTCGTGCACCGCGCCCCGCGCGTCGGCATCATCTCGCTCGGCACCGAGCTCGTCGCCCCCGGCGCGGTGCCCCGGCGCGGGCAGATCCGCGACGCCAACTCCTCCGCCCTCATGGCCGAGGCCGCCGCCGCGTTCGCCGAGCCGGTCTTCTACGGCATCGCGCCGGATGACGGGGACGCCATCTGCGCGCTCATCCTGCGCGCCTGCGCGGAGTGCGACCTGGTGGTCACGAGCGGCGGCGCCTCGAAGGGCGATTACGACTACGTGCCCGAGCTCGTGCGGCGCGAGGGCGAGATGGTGTTCGACCTCATCTCCATGAAGCCGGGCAAGGCCATCACGTTCGGGATGGTGCGCGGCGTGCCCTTCTTGGGGCTCTCGGGCAACCCGGCGGCGGCCTACATGGGCTTCGAGATGCTCGCGCGTCCAGCCCTGCGCGCCATGCGCGGCTTCGCCTTCGCGCCCCGTCCGCACCAGCGCGCCCGCGTGACGCACGACGTGCCCAAGAAGCAGGCGCGCCGCTACTACGACCGCGCGCGCCTCGTCCGCGACGCGAAGACCG
The DNA here is from genome assembly GCA_963931435.1 of uncultured Coriobacteriaceae bacterium. Lineage (GTDB taxonomy): Bacteria > Actinomycetota > Coriobacteriia > Coriobacteriales > Coriobacteriaceae > Coprousia. The sequence continues at coordinate 1,296,777 of OZ007012.1, read as the reverse complement.
GTGAGCTCACGGTCACCGAGGCGCACTCGCAGAACTCCGCGCTGCTGGGCACGCTCCATCGCGCGAACTGCGTCCTCATGGTCCCCGACGGCCTTGAGGGCTATGCGGCGGGCGACGAGGCGGACGTGGTGCGCATCGACCTGCCGGAGGGGACGGTGCTCTAGCCTATGGACATCCGGTTCTCGATCATCACCTGCTCCGATACGCGATCGCTCGCCGAGGACGAGGCGGGCGCGGCGCTCGAGGAGCTGGTGCGCGCCGCGGGGTGGACCGCGGTGAGCCACGTGGTGGTGCCCGACGACGCGGCGCGCATCAGCGCCGAGATCGTGCGTGCGGTGGACGAGCGCGCGGCCGACATCGTGCTCACCTGCGGCGGTACGGGGCTCTCGCTCCGCGACGTGACGCCCGAGGCGACCGCGGCGGCCTGCGAGCGCGACGTGCCCGGCATCGCGGAGGCGATCCGCGCCTACTCGATGACCAAGACGCGCCGCGCCATGCTGTCGCGCGCCCGCTGCATGCAGCGCGGACGCGCCCTCGTGGTGAACCTGCCCGGCTCCACCAAGGCGGCGCGCGAGGGCTGGGAGGCCGTGGCCGACCAGCTCGAGCACGCGGTCAAGATGGCCGCCGGCGGCGGGCACTGAGAGCAGCGGAGGTTCACAAGCCTCGGCGCATCGGCGGATTCCAACCGTTGGCTCTACAAGGTGTTTTCCCCATAAGATTATTCTCAAAAGAGTATAATCTGCTGCAAGAATAATGAGAGCGCGACGATGGAGTCTCCGCCGCCGCGCACACGGGAAGGGGGACCCCTCATGCATGCCGCCATCACCTCGCGCCGCTCCTTCATCGCCGGCGCCTCTGCCGCGCTCGCCCTCGCTGCCGCAGGCTGCACCAGCGCCGAGCAGCCCGCCGCCGGCAGCGCCGACGCCGCCGCGGATGCCGCCGACGCCGTCGAGCTGCAGACCTTCGCCGCCAACTCGCTGGAGAAGGCCATGCCCGAGGTCGAGTCCCTCTACACCAAAGCCGCCGGCGTCACCTTCGCGGACACCCAGTACAAGGGCTCCGGCGACCTGGTGGAGCAGATGCGCGGCGGCGCGCCCGTGGACGTGCTCATCACGGCGTCCTCCGGCACGATGGACGATGCCGAGGAGGCGGGGCTGGTGGATCCGGCGACGCGCCGCGACCTTTTCACCAACGACCTGGTGATCGTGCGCGCCGCGGGCTCGGACATCCAGATATCCTCGCTGGAGGACGTCGCCGCCGTGGAGGGCGGCATCGCCATCGGCGAGCCGGGCGCCGTGCCCGCGGGCACGTATGCCAACCAGGCGCTCGCGAGCGTGGGCCTCTACAGCGAGGACAGCGGCGAGGGCGGCGCATACGCCGACGCGATCGCCGGCAAGGTGGTGCAGGCCGACAAGGTGGGCACGGCCGCCCAGTACGTGGCCACGGGCGACTGCGCGATCGGGTTCGTCTACACCTCCGACGTCTACCGCTACGAGGGCATCGAGGTGGCCTATATCTGCCCGGCCGAGTCGCACAAGCCGATCGTCTACCCCGGCGCCGTCGCCACCGCCTCCGAGCATCCCGAGGAGGCCGCGGCCTATCTCGATTTCTGCATGGATGACGAGGACGCGCTCGCCGTCTGGGCGGAGTACGGCTTCGAGCTGGCGTAGCGCGGGCACGGGGAGGGGCGCGGGGCCTGCGGCGGGCACCTGCGGGCCCCGACGGCCGGCGCCTGCGGTATAGTAGCCGGGCGGTCCCCCATGCAGCCGGGGCCGTCTGCGATGAGGGAGATGGACGGCGCCGGAGGGGGTGCGGGGATGCGGATGAAGGGACGGGCGCAGGGCGCGCCGACGGCGGGTGCGCTCTCGATGTCTTCTTCCCTGGACCCTGACCGGCCTGCGTCGCCCGTTCCGTCGGGTGAAGCGGGTGCGTCTGGTGGTGAGGCCTCGTTGTGCGGTGCGATCTTGACAGGACGCGCGGTCCCAGTGGACGGCGCGACCTCATCGGCGCGGCGCTCCCTCCTTGCCCGCACGCTCCTGGCCCTGGCCCTCGCCCTCATCTGCTGCATCGCGTGGCCGCACCCGGCCCGGGCCCAGGATGCAGCGGAGGCCGCCGTCGCGCCCGGCGCCGAGGAGGGCTCCGCCGTCGCGGAGGAGGCGGGCATCGCCGTCCAGGGCTTCAAGCGCTACCAGAAGGGCGCCGCGCGCCCCGCGGACGGCGTCGACCTGGGGTACCGTTATCCGCTGCCCGAAGGGGTGAACCTCGTGGCGCTCGTGACCGAGGAGAGCGTCTTCATCTGGGTGGACCCCGCCGCGGCCGCGGAGCTCGGGCTCGACCTTGCGGACGCGCGCGCCGCGCTCGCCGTGGAGGCGCTCGTGACCGCGCTCGACGAGGAGGGGTCGCGCGGCGGAGCGACCATCGCCGATGCGGTCGGCGAGAAGGAGCTGCGCCTGACCAGTGCCCCCGAGGTCGTGGAGGGTGCGTATCGCTACCGGTTCTGCGTGGAGGCGGGCGGGCGCCGCTACGCGAGCGTGCAGCCCGCTGCGGCGGGCGCCGGCGCGGCGCCCTCGGCGGCGGCCGCGGCGATGGGGCTCGACCTTGCCTCCGGCGCCCTGTGGTGCGACGGCGGGGTGCTCGTCCCGGCCTCCGCCGTCGATCCCGCCGCCGAGCCGGGCCCCCTGGAGCGCGCGGGGGACTTCCTCGCGGGAGTGGACCTCGCCCCCTTCTGGGTGTCGCTCAAGACGAGCGCGGCGGCGCTCGCGATCACCTTCGTGCTCGGGCTTCTCGCCGCATGGCGCACCCTGGGCGCCTCGAGCCGCCTGAAGGGGCTCCTCGACTCGGTGTTCACCATCCCAATGGTCCTGCCGCCCACGGTATGCGGCTTCCTGCTCCTGCTGTTGTTCGGGCAGGCGACGCCCGTGGGGCGCTGGCTCATCGCCCACGGCGTCTCGCTCGTGTTCACCTGGCCGGCCGCCGTCATCTCGGCCGTCGTGGTGAGCTTTCCGCTCATGTACCGCACCGCGCTCGGCGCCTTCGAGTCGCTCGACGCGGCCGTGCTCGACGCGGCGCGCACGCTCGGCTGGAGCGAGGGGAGGATCTTTCGCACCCTCATGATGCCGCTCGCCTGGCCCTCCATCGCGGCGGGCACGGTGCTCGCCTTCGCCCGCGCCATGGGCGAGTTCGGCTGCACGCTCTTCTTCGCGGGCAACTACGCGGGAGTCACCCAGACCATCCCCATCGCCATCTATTTCGAGTGGATGAGCGGCGACACCGACGTGGCGCTCTTCTGGGTGGCCGTGGTGATCGCGTTCAGCTTCGCGGTGGTGCTCGCCATCAACATATACACGGCGCGTAGCCAGCGCTACCGCGCCCGGGGCGGCGTGCCGGGGGCGGTGCGGTGGCATCGCCGCGGGCGCTCGGCTCATCCGGACGCGGACGGGCCGGCCTCGTCCCGACCGGCTGCCGGTGCCGCGCTCGGGGCCTGGACGGCGGCCGATCACGGCGGCGACGTGCTGCGCATCGACGCCGAGGAGCTCCGCGCGCTCATACGCGCCTCGGCGCCGGATGCCGCCGCGCGCCGGGAAGGGGGCGCCTGATGTCGCTCGAGCTCTCGATCAGGAAACGCTACCCGGGCTTCGAGCTCGACATCGAGCTTGAAGCCGGGGACGAGCGCGTGGCGCTGCTGGGCGCCTCGGGCTGCGGCAAGAGCTGCACCCTGCGCTGCATCGCCGGGGTGGAGACGCCGGACGAGGGCCGCATCGTGGTGAACGGCACGGTGCTCTTCGATTCCGCCGCCGGCATCGACCTTCCGCCGCAGCAGCGCAAGTGCGCCCTGCTGTTCCAGAACTACCAGCTGTTCCCCAACCTCACCGTCGAGCAGAACGTGCGCGCCGGCATGGACGCCGCGCTGGGTCCCGCGCGCCAGGCCGAGCTCGCCCGCCGCTACCTGGCGCTCTTCGGGATGGAGGGCTTCGCCGGAAGGTTCCCGGCGGGGCTGTCGGGCGGGCAGCAGCAGCGCGTGGCGCTCGCCCGCATGGTGGCGGCGCATCCGGGGATCTATCTGCTCGACGAGCCCATGAGCGCGCTCGACTCCTACCTCAAGAGCGCGCTCGAGCAGAACCTGCTCGACTTGTTCGACGCCCTCGACGCCACCGTGCTCTACGTGAGCCACGACATCGACGAGGCGTGCCGGCTGTGCGACCGCATCGTGGTGATGCAGGCGGGGCGCGTGGCCGAGGAGGGCACGCCGCGCGAGCTCATGCGCCGCCCGCGCACGCTCGCCGCCCTGCGCCTCACGGGCTGCAAGAACACGAGCCCGGCGCGCAAGGCGGGGGCCACGCTCGTCGAGGCGCTCGATTGGGGCATGGTCTTCGATGTGGGCGCCCCCGTGCCCGACGACGTGGCCTATCTGGGCATCCGCGCCTCGTACTTCCATCTCGACAACCGCGAGGCGCCCGGGCGCAACACCTACGACCTCAGGGTGGCGCGCGTGAGCGACGCACGCTTCGAGCGACTGGTGCTGCTCGATCCGCCGCGTGCGGACTCGCCGAGCCGGCTGCAGTGGAAGATCGACCTCAGGAGCGCGGCGGGCGGCGCGCTGCCGCAGGCGGGCGATGTGCTGCGCATGCACTTCGACGCGCACCGCATCCACCTGGTGCGCGCCTGAGCGCTCTCGGTGCAAAAAAGCGCTGCCTCGCGACGCTGACGCCGACAAGGCCGTATCATGGGGTGTACGGCATGGCCGATCGCGCGGGCGCGGTCGGCGGAAAGGAGGCGCGCGATGATCGAGCTCGACTGCTTCGGGGAGACCTGTCCCAAGCCGGTGGTGCGCGCCCTGCAGGCGCTCGCCGATCCGGCGTCCGCAGGTGCGGTGCGCGTGGCGGTGGACAACGAGGTCGCCGTGGAGAACCTGCGCCGCCTGGCGGCGAGCCGGAAGACTGAGGCACGGGTGGAGGAGATCCCGGGCGGCTGGTCGGTCGAGATCGTGGAGGCGCCGGGCGCCGGGGACGGCCCGGAGGCGCCGGGCGCTCCCGCGGCATCGGGTACCGGAGAGATCGGGCCGGTCGAGTCCGACGCGGGCGGCGCATCCGCCGATGCCGCCGCGGCGGTGGCCGCTGGCGCGCGTCCGGATGCGCCGGCGGTGGTGCTCATCGGGGGCGCGGGGCTCGGCCGCGGTGACGACGAGCTGGGCGGCATCCTCATGCGCGGCGTGCTCTACGCCCTCTCGCAGCGCGCGGAGGTGCCGCGCACCATCATCTTCTACAACGGCGGCGCGCGGCTGACGAGTGCCGGATCGCCCGCGCTCGAGGACATCCGCGAGCTCGAGCGCCGGGGCACCGAGGTGCTCACCTGTGGCACCTGCCTCGACTACCTGGGGATCACCGACGAGCTCGCCGTGGGCGGCGTCACCAACCTGTACGCCATCACCGAGGCCATGATGGGGACGGGGAGGGTCGTCACGCTGTGATCTACCTCAACAACGCCGCCACCGCCGCGCGCCGCCCGCCATGCGTGGCCGCCGCCGTGCTCGCGGCGCTCGATGGGGCGGGGAGCGCAGCCCGCGGCGCCGGCGCGGGCGATCTGGCCGCGGCGCGCACGGTGGCGGGCGCCCGCCTCGCGCTTTCCGAGCTCTTCTCGTTCGACCATCCGGAGCGCGTCGTGTTCTGCGCGAACGCCACGCAGGCGCTCAACACGGCGATCCTGGGCTGCGTGGGCGCGGGCGAGCGCGTGGTGGCGACGGACTTCGACCACAACTCGGTGCTCCGGCCGATCGGCGCGCTCGTGCGCGAGCGCGGGGCGGAGGCGGCCTTCGCGCCCGTGGCGCCGGACGGCTCGATCGACCTTGAGGACTTCGAGCGCCTCGTGCGCCCGGGCACGCGCCTCGTGGTAGTGCCGCACGCCTCAAACCTCACTGGCGTGGTGCTGCCGGTCGCCCGGATCGCGCGCATCGCGCACGCGGCGGGCGCGCTCCTGCTCGTCGACGCCGCGCAGACCGCCGGCGCCGTGCCCATCGACTTCCACGCGCTCGGGGCCGACCTCCTCGCGTTCACCGGCCACAAGGCGCTCATGGGGCCGCAGGGCACGGGCGGCCTGGTGGTGGGGGAGGGCGTCCAGGTGCGGCCGCTCGTGAGCGGCGGCACCGGCGTGCAGGGCGCGCTCGCGCACCAGCCCGACACCTACCCCGAGCACCTGGAGGCGGGCACGCTCAACACCCCGGGCATCGCTGGGCTGGGGGCCGCGGCGCGCTTCCTGCTCGATACCGGCGTCGAGGCGGTCCGCGCCCACGACGCGGAGCTGCGCGGGCGCTTCGTGGCGGGCGCCCGCGCGATTCCGGGCGTCACCGTCTACGGCCTGCGCGATGGCATGGACCACGTCGCCACGGTGGCCCTCAACGTGCGCGGCCTCGATTCCGCGCGCGTGGCGGACCGCCTCGCGGAGGGTTTCGGGATCGCGGTGCGGGCGGGCCTGCACTGCGCGCCCCGGGCGCACGCCGCGCTCGGCACCCTCGGTCAGGGTGCGGTGCGCTTCTCGTTCGGGTGGTACACGGACGTATCCGAGGTGGACGCCGCGCTCGAGGCGCTCGCGCTCATCGCCCGGGAGCCACGATGAGCGGCGGGCGCGCATGGACGGTGGCGACGTTTCCGAGCACGTTCGACGCGCTCGAGGCCGAGCGCCTGTGCGGCGGGGCCGGCGTCGCGGGGCGTCTCGTGCCCACGCCCACGTGGATCACCGCCGAGTGCGGGCTCGCCTGGCGCATGCCCGCGGCCCCCGGGGCGCGCGAGCGCTTCGAGCGGGCCGTCGCGGGGCGCGTGCGCGTGGCGGCGTGGTTCGAGGACGCCCTCTGAGCCCCGCCCTCCTTTCACCGGTGCGTGCCGCCCGTCGGCCCGTCCGCGACCTGCCGCGCCGCGGCGGGCATGATACGGTGGAGGGGCATCGCTTCTCAGAGGAAAGGGGAATCCCATGCGCATCCGTTCTCTCATCGTCGGGGCCGCCGCCTGCGCCCTCGCCCTCGCCAGCGCCGGATGCCAAGGCGGTACTGGCGGCGACGCACCTGCCGCGGCCGAGCAGGAGCCGCAGGCGACCGGCTCGTTCGAGGACCCCGTCACCTTCGAGGGCCAGCAGAACGTCGAGCTTGATGAGGCGTTCGAGGGCGACGGCTTCTCCGCGACGCTCACCGGCTACGAGGTGATGGACGAGGTCCAGCCCGCCAACCCGAACGGCTACTACGTCTACATGGAGGACCAGGACGGCTCGAAGTACCTCGTGGTCCACGGCGAGGTGACCAACACCGGCGACGAGGCCGCGTCCATCGGCGACGGCACCACGATGTCCATCTCCAGCCCCGCGCTGCTCTACACCGGCAACTCCATGGAGCTCTCCGCGGGCACCATCTGGGCGGCGCCCGCCGACGGCAGCACGCTGGGGAGCTTCGAGCTCGAGCCAGGGGCGAGCTGCCCGTTCATGGTCATCGCGACGCTCTCCGACGACCAGGCCGCCTCGCTCGACGGCTACAAGATGTTCTTCACCGTCGACGCCGGGTTCGACTCGGCCTCGTTCTCCACGCTGGGCTCCGACGAGATCGAGCAGGATGCCGGCGGCGACTACGTCTTCTGCATCGAGCTGTAGGGAGGGCGCGTGTCCGGGGACGTGAAGCTCACCAAGCTCGCGGAGTGCGCGGGGTGCGGCGCCAAGGTGGGCGCCGGGCAGCTCGCCGAGCTCTTCGAGGGGTTCGACGCCCCGCGCGACCCCGATCTGCTCGTGGGGTTCGACCATGCGGACGACGCGGCGGTCTACCGCCTGCGCGACGACCTGGCCATCGTCCAGACGGTGGACTTCTTCCCGCCCATGGTCGACGACCCGTACCTCTTCGGGCAGATCGCGGCCGCCAACGCGCTCTCGGACCTCTACGCCATGGGCGCGCGCCCCATCACGGCGCTGAACGTCATGGCGGTGCCCGAGGACATGCCCGCCGAGACGGTCCGCGCGATCCTCTCCGGCGGGCTCTCGAAGGTCGTCGAGGCCGGCGCCTCGCTCGCCGGCGGGCACAGCATCTACGACCGGGAACCCAAGTACGGCATGGCGGTCACGGGCGTCATCGATCCGGCGCGCATCCTGCGCAACGACGGCGCCCGCCCCGGCGACGTGCTCGTGTACACCAAGCCGCTCGGGTTCGGCATCGCCGCCACCGCCGTCAAGGGCGGCGTGGCCGCGCCCGCGCTCGAGGCGGCCGCGATCGCGGCGATGACGGAGCTCAACCGCGCCGCGGGCGAGGCCATGGTCCGGCATCGCGTGCACGCCTGCACCGATATCACCGGCTTCGCCGTGCTGGGGCACGTGCTGGAGATGGCCGAGGGCGCCGACCTCGCCGCGCGCATCGACGCGGACGCCTTCGAGCTGCTGCCGGACGTGCGCGAGCTGGCCGCGATGGGCATCCTGCCGGCGGCCGTCTACCGCAACCGGCGCTTCGCCGCCGAGCGCGTCGACTTCGGCGCCGTGCCGCTCGACCTGCAGGACGTGCTGTTCGATCCGCAGACCTCGGGCGGGCTCATGATGGCAGTCGACGAGGGCGACCTGGAGCCGCTCCTGGCAGACCTCGCCTCCGCCGGCGTCGCGGCCCACGCGGTGGGGCGCATGCTGCCGCGCCCCGCGGATACCGGCAAGCTCATCTTCCTCTAGGGGCGCCGGGCGGGGCGTCCCTGGGTCCTGCGTCGCCGCGCCGTGCGCCCTGTCGCGGGCGCCACCCGGGGCGATGCGGGCTTCGCGCTTGCAAAGATAAGAAATCCTTATTAGGATAGCCATCGGTACCAACGGCAAGGTGCGCGGGCGCGGTGCCCGCCTCCGTCCGGTTGAAGAAGAAAGGGAGAGATCCTATGAGCAAGAACGTCGTCGCCTCCAGCAACGCTCCGGCAGCGGTGGGCCCGTACTCGGCGGGCATCGACTGCGGCGAGACCGTGTTCCTCTCGGGCCAGCTGGGCCTCGATCCGGCCACCGGCAAGCTCGCCGAGGGCGTCGAGGCGCAGGCCAAGCAGTCGCTCGCCAACATCGGCGCGCTGCTCGAGGCCGCCGGCCTCACCTACGCCAACGTGGTGAAGACCACCGTGCTCCTGGCCGACATCAACGATTTCGCCGCCGTGAACGCCGTCTACGCCGACGTGTTCCCCGAGCCCTTCCCGGCGCGCAGCTGCTTCGCCGTAGGCGCCCTGCCCATGGGCGGCCTCGTGGAGATCGAGGTCGTCGCCACCCGCTAGCAAGCGCGGCCGCGGGAGGAGGCCGCCCCGCGCGGACGCCCCATCCCGATCACCCTTACTCGATCAAGGAGACGGCCCCTCGTCCGCATGCCGATCAAGGCGCGGACGAGGGGTCTATTTTTGGCTCTTCGGTGGTTTCTGTGGGAGAGATTCCGGCATAGGCCCAGCTCAGCGGGCGAAAACAACGATCTGGAACTGAAACGGCCCCGGGAGGGGCCGTTTCCGCGTCATCCGCCTATGATTGCTAAGCCAAATTCAGACAACCGAAGAGGTGTGACGCATGAAGAGTCTACTACTTCTCGCCCTCGGTCTGGCCCGCACGGTCGTCCTGGGCGCGCGCATCGAGGCCGAGCGCATCGTCGTGAGCGTCCGGCCCTACAAGCGCGAGCAGCGCCGCTGCCCCGTATGCGGCAGGGCCTGCGACTTCTACGACATGGCGAACCGCGGGGCCCCCAGGCTGTGGAGGGCGATGGACCTGGCGCGCTCGGCCTGCTACCTGGAGTACGCGCCCTGCAGGGTGCGCTGCCCGGAGCACGGCGTGCGCACCGAGGCCGTCCCCTGGGCGCGGCACGGGGCGCGCTTCACGCGCGACTTCGAGGACTGGGTGGCGTGGCTGGCGGTCCGCTGCACCGCCTCGGCGGTCTCCGAGCTCGCCCGCGTCGAGTGGCACAGCGTGGGCGGCGTGTGCAGGCGCGTCTACGCCGAGCTGGAGGCCGCGCGCGGCGCCTCGAGGTTCGACGGCGTGCGCCGCATCGGCATCGACGAGACGTCGTACAAGAAGGGCCACAAGTACGTCACGGTGGTCGTCGACCACGACCGCGGCTGCCTCATCTGGGCGCACGAGGGCACCGGCAAGGACGTGCTCAACCTGTTCCTCGACGAGCTCACGCGCGAGCAGAGGCGCGCCATAGAGGTGGTGACCGCCGACGGCGCGAGGTGGATAAGGCAGCTGGTCAAGCGCCGCTGCCCCAACGCGAGGTGGGTCATGGACCCCTTCCACGTGGTCCAGTGGATGAACGACGCGCTCGACGCCGTGCGCTGCGAGGAGTGGAACGCCGCCAGGGCCGCCGCCAGGGCCGCCAGGCCCAGGCCCGAGGGCAAGCGCGGCAGGCCTGCCAAAGGCGAGCTGCCGCCCGAGGAGGTCAGGGCGCTCGAGGAGGAGGCGGCCTCCATCAAGGGCAGCCGCTACGCGCTCGTGAAGAACCCCGAGGACCTCACCGACGGCCAGAGGGCGAGGCTCGAGGCGCTCAAGAAGAGGGCCGGCTCGCGGCTGGTCAGGGCCTGGGAGCTCAAGGAGGACCTGCGGGCCGTCTTCCGGGCAGCCGACGGCTCCGAGGCCGCCGAGCTGCTCGACGACTGGATGCACAGGGCCGCCTACTGCAAGATCGCCAAGGTCGTCGCCGTGGAGAAGAAGGTGCGCCGCCGGCGCGACGACATCATCGCCGCAGTCGAGCTCGGCATCAGCAACGGGCGCGTAGAGGCCATCAACAACAAGATCAAGGTGGCGGTGAGGATGGGCTACGGCTTCCGCAACACCGACAACCTCGTGGCCCTGCTCATGCTCAGGTGCGGCGACTGCCAGCCCCAGCTCCCGGGTCGCCCGGTGAAGGCGAGGAAGAAGGGCGTGAAGGGAGCGAAGAGCGTTGCTGCCTAGGCTAGCCCCTTGTCACACAAACTACCGAAGCCTCCTATTTTTTATGAAGCGATATCCGCGGGGCCGCCCCGCGACTTCGGCAGCCCGCCGGCTACCTGCCCTCCCGGCGGGCCTTCTGAAGGTAGCGGTAGACGCTCGGCTCGGACACCCCGAGGATCTCGGCCACGCGCGTGACGGACCCCTTGAGGAGGAACACGCCGTCGGCGTCGAGCTCGCGCACCGTCTCGAGCCGGTCGGCGGCCGAGAGACTCCGCGGCGCGCGGCCCTTGGCGGCGGCGATCTCGTCGACGGTCTTGCCGATCAGGTCGTCGGCCGAGGTGGTGAGGTGCTCGATGCCCGGCGCGCCCTGACCGGTGTCGAGCGGCGCGGTGCCCGCGGCCGAGGGATGGGCGCGCGTGATGGCCGCGACGGTGCTCGCGAGCTCGTCGAAAAGCGAGGTGTCGGTGTTGACGCAGAGCATGCCGACGATCCGCTTGCCCTCGCGGATGAAGTACGACGCCGACTTGAGCGGCTTGCCCGCCACGCTGTGTGACAGGTAGCTCGGCGTGCTGTCGAGCCCGCGGAACGCCTCCCCCGAGATGACCTTGAGCACGAAGTCGGTCGCCGGGGCGCCGAGCTGGCGGCCCGAGACATGGCCGTTGCGGATATCGACCACCGAGTGCGAGAGGTCGGTGAGGTCGTGCAGGACGATCTCGCTGTTCTTGTCGAGCACGGTCTCGAGGAAATCGACCAGGGGGATGTACTTCGCGACGGTCGCGTTCACGGCCAGCCTCCTTCTCGTCCGCACGTTCATTAAAAGCATAAATTATTGTCGTGCCGGCGGCGGGCTATCCGTACAATGAGCATAGGCACACCGGCTGCCGGACGGCGGCCCGACGGGAAAGGCGACGCGTGACCATGAAGCCATCTCGGACCGGAACCACGGAGGCCTTGTTCCAGCGCGAGGGGGTTCCCGCGCTCAAGGACATGCTGCCCTGCAGCCTCCAGCACGTGCTCGCCTCGTTCGCCGGCATCATCACGCCCGCGATCATCATCGCGACGCTCTACGACTGGGATCCCCAGGCGCGCACCGACATCATCCAGGTCGCCCTCATCCTCTCCGCGCTCGACACCGCCCTGCAGGCGTTCGCCCCCTTCCGCCGCATCGGCGGCGGCCTTCCCATCGTCATGGGCGTGAGCTTCGCCTTCCTGCCGGCGCTCCAGGCCATGGGCGCCGATTTCAGCTTCGGCGCGCTCCTGGGCGGTGAGATCGTGGGCGGCGCCGCGGCGATCCTCTTCGGGCTCTTCTACCACAAGCTCAAGCGGCTCTTCCCGCCGGTGGTCACCGGCACGGTGATCTTCACGATCGGCGTCTCGCTCTACCCGACGGCCATCAAGTACATGGCCGGCGGCGAGGGGACCGAGCTGTGGGGCACGCCCCGGGCCTGGCTCGTGGCGCTCGTCACCTTCGCCGTGGTGTTCGCGCTCTCCAACTTCGCCAAGGGGACGTGGAAGCTCGGCAGCGTGTTCTTCGGCATGATCGCGGGCATCCTCGTCTCGGCGCCTCTCGGCATGCTCGACTTCTCCAGCGTGGGCCAGGCAGGCATCTTCGCCCTGCCCAAGTTCATGCCCTACGCCCTCGAGTTCCACCCCGAGGTGTGCATCACGCTCGCCGTGGTCTACCCGATGGTCGCCATCCAGGTCATCGGCGACGTCTCGGCCGCGTGCCTGGGCGGCCTCGACCGCATGCCCACCGAACGCGAGCTCTCGGGCGCCATCGTCTCCCAGGGCGTCACGAGCCTCGTCTCCGCCTTCATCGGCGGCCTGCCCACCAGCGCGCTCGGCCAGAACGTCGGCATCATCGTGTCCAACAAGGTCATCAACAAGTGGGTCTTCGGCCTCGTGGCGCTCGTGTTCGCGCTCGCCGGCCTGCTGCCCCAGCTCTCGGCGGCGCTCACCGCGATTCCGCAGCCGGTCATCGGCGGCGCCACGGTGGGCGTGTTCGGCACCATCACCATGAACGGCGTGCGCATGTTCACGCGCGAGGGGCTGACGCCCCGCACCGCTACCGTGGTGGGCACCTCGGTGTGCTTCGGGCTGGGCATCTGGATGGCCTCGGGCTGCCTCGCCGGCGCGGGCATGCCCTCCTGGATTTCCACCGTGGTGGGCTCCAACGCCATCACCCCGTGCGCTCTCATGGCCATCATCCTGAACCTCGTGCTCCCCGGCGATCAGCCTGCCGTCCCGGCGGCGCCCGCGACCCGGGGGGCCGGCGATGGGGACGGCGAAGAGCGCTGATCGAGCGGACCGTCCGGCCCGCGTCGCAACTGCCGGGCCCCCGTGGCCCCTTTGCGGTCTCCACGCCCGCCCGCGGAGACCGGTGATAGCGGCATCAAGCGTCTTGGCATCCTGCGCCATGCCCGCCCGTGCACGGAGACCGGTGCCGCCGCGCTGCCAACGGTAGGAATGGACCCGTGAACGGTGTGACCAGAAAATTTTTTAGGAAAGCGTACAATTTTTTAGTATTATTTACCTGCGGAAACAGTGGACAGCGACGATCATCTCCTTCAGAAGCTAATAATTTCTTATTAGAGATGAGAAATTATTATTTTACTATGACGTTGTAGGACAGATGGGGGAGCGGCGGCGCGCGAGGGCGCGGACGCATGTCTCCCGCGACGTGACGGCGGGGCCCCAGGGCCCCTGAGAGGAGAGGCGCATGTCCGATAACGTTACCGCGGCGACGAGCGGGGATAACCCGCTGTTCACCTGGGAGGGAAGGCCGCCGCTCGTCCAGATCATCCCGCTCGGCCTCTCGCACGTGCTCGCCTCCGCCATGGGCGTGGTGGCCCCCGCCATGATCATCGCCGGCGTGTGCGACCTGTCCGCTACCGACGAGACCCTGCTCATCCAGGCATCGCTCATCATGACGGGCATCGCCTCGCTCATCCAGCTGTTTCCGCTGTTCGGGCGCATCGGCACGGGGCTGCCGATCATCATGGGCGCCGCCTTCGCCTACGTCCCGGTGTTCCAGACCATCGGCGCGGACTTCGGCATCGGCACCATCCTGGGCGCCGAGATCGTGGGCGGCGTCGTGGCGATTATCGTCGGCTTGTTCATCAAGTACATCAAGCACCTGTTCCCCGCGGTGGTCACGGGCACGGTCATCTTCACGATCGGCTTGTCGCTCTATCCCATCGCCATCCGCTGGATGGCCGGCGGCGAGGGCGCGCCCGATTTCGGCAGCCCGCTCAACTGGTTCATCGCGCTCGTGACGCTCGTGGTCGTGTTCATACTCACCAACTTCACCAAGGGCATCCTGAGCCAGGGGTCGCTGCTGTTCGGCATCATCATCGGCACCATCGTCTCCATCCCCTTCGGGATGCTCGATCTGGGGAACCTCTCGGCGGCGGGATGGTTCTCGGTGCCGGGCGTCATGCACTTCGGGCTCGATTTCGCGCCAGCCGCCATGGCCACGGCCGCCATCGTCTACGTGGTCAACTGCCTGCAGAACATGGGCGGCGTCGCCATGACCACCAACGCGGTCGAGCACCGCATCCCCACGAGCCGCGAGTATACCGGCGGCATCGTCTCGCTCGGCCTGATGTCGATCCTGGGCGCGTTCATCGGCGCCGTGCCCCAGTCCACCTACGAGCAGAACACCGGCATCATCATCTCCAACGGCGTCAAGAACCGCCTCGTGTTCACCTTCGCGGCGGTCGTCTTCATCGTGGCGGGCTTCCTGCCCAAGCTGGCGGCGCTGCTCACCTGCATCCCGCAGCCGGTCATCGGCGGCGCGGTGCTCGGCGTGTTCGCCACCATCACCACGAGCGGCCTCGACCTCATCATCGAGGGCGGCTTCACCCCGCGCAAGAAGCTCATCGTCGGCACGTCCATCGCGCTGGGCTTAGGGATCTACCACGTCTCGGGGTGCCTGGCCGGTCCCGGGATGCCCACGTGGGTATCGAGCGTGTTCGGGGCGTCCGAGCTGGTGGTCTCGGCCATCGTCGCCATCATCTTGAACCTCGTGCTGCCCAAGGACGCCGAGGCCCGCGCCGAGGCCGAGGCGGCGCGCGAAGAGCCCGACGTCGGAGTCTAGCGCCTCGATCTGGGAAGTGAACCGCGCGGGCGCCGTGCCGGGCGCCCGCGCACGCGGCGGAGCCCTCCGCCGCCCAAGAGAAAGGAGCGCCTATGTTGCTGGTCGGTAACGGGCGCGTCATCACCCGCGATGCCGGGCACCCGTATCTCGAGCACGGCGCGGTCGCCATCGAGGGCGACACCATCGTCGCGGTCGGCGCGGAGACCGAGCTCGCGCAGCGGTACCCGGATGCGGAGTACGTCGATGCCCAGGGCGGCGTCATCATGCCCGGCCTGGTGAACTGCCACACGCACATCTACTCGGGGCTCGCCCGCGGGCTCTCCATCAAGGGCTGCAACCCCACCAACTTCCTGGAGAACCTCGAGCAGCAGTGGTGGAGGATCGACCGCGCGCTCACGCTCGACCGCACGCGCGCCTGCGCCTACGCCACCATCCTCGATTCGCTCCGCGACGGCGTGACCACCATCTTCGACCACCACGCGAGCTACCGCGAGGTGCCGGGGTCGCTGTTCGCGATCAAGGACGTGGCCGAGGAGCTCGGCATGCGCGCCTGCCTGTGCTACGAGACCTCAGACCGCGACGGCACCGAGAAGCGCGACCAGGCCATCGCCGAGAACGCCGCCTTCGCCCGCTGGGCCGCCGAGCAGCAGAAAGCGGGCAACCACATGGTCGCCGCGATGTTCGGCGGGCACGCCACCTTCACGCTCTCCGATGAGACGATGGACCTGATGGCCGAGGCCAACGACGGCCTCACGGGCTTCCACATCCACGTGTGCGAGGGCATGAACGACGTGTGGGACTCCCGCGAGCGGCGCGGCGGCATCCCGCCGGTGGAGCGCCTGCTGCAGCACGGCCTGCTGGGCCCCCGGACCATGCTCGGCCACTGCATCCACGTGACGCCGGCCGAGATGGAGATCATCCGCCATACCGGGACCCACGTGGTCAACAACCCCGAGTCGAACATGAACAACGCCGTGGGCATAGCGCCCGTGCTGGAGTTCTACCGCCGCGGGATCCCCGTGCACCTGGGTACCGACGCCTATACGCACGACATGCTCGAGAGCCTCAAGGTCTTCATCATCGCGCAGCGCCACAACGCGGGGCTTCCCAACGTGGGCTGGGTCGAGGACATGGACATGCTCTTCAAGAACAACCCGGCCCTGGCGAGCACCTATTTCGGCCGGGAGATCGGCGTGCTGCGCCCGGGCGCGGCGGCCGACGTGATCGTGATGGACTATCCGGCGTTCACGCCGTTCTCGGACGAGAACATCGACGGGCACATGCTCTTCGGCATGATGGGCAAGAACTGCCGCACCACCATCGTGAACGGACGCGTCCTGTACCAGGACCGCGTGTTCGTCGCGTTCGACGAGGAGCGCATCAACGCCTGGACGCTCGAGCAGGCCCGCGGCCTGTGGAGCGAGCTGAACGGGCGCGCGTACTGAGCAAGCGCCCCGCCCCGGCACCGCCGCCGGGGCGGGCATCCGGGCGGCGCCGCGCCGCCCCAGAGGGGAGATACACATGAGCGACGTTATGAAACCGATGCCCTTCGCGCAGCTGATGGATTGGGCCCTGACCGAGCATGAGAGCCAGGGCAGCGTCTTCGGCGTGCGCCGCAGCGCCTCCTATGAGCCGGGCAGCGGCATCGACCTGTTCGGCGGGCGCATCGAGGCGCCGTTCGGCCCCGCCGCGGGCCCCAACACCCAGCTCGCGCAGAACCTCGTGGCGGGCTATTACGCCGGCGCACGCTTCTTCGAACTCAAGACCGTCCAGGTCATGGATGGCGCCGAGCTCTCGGCCTGCATCCCCAAGCCCTGCATCGCCCCCGGCGACGTGTGCTACAACTGCGAGTGGTCCACCGAGCTCACCTGCGCCGACGCCCAGGCCGAGTACATCAAGGGCTGGTTCGCCAGCAAGCTGCTCGCCCGCGAGTGGGGCCTCGGCGCGCCGGACGGCTTCATCTACAACATGAGCGTGGGCTACGACCTCGCCGGCATCAAGAGCGAGAAGGTCGACGCCTTCATCGAGGGTCTGAAGGACGCCTCCGCCACCCCGGCATGGGAGGAGTGCCGCTCGTGGGCGCTCGCCAACTTCGACCGGTTCGAGCACGTCGACGCGGACTTCGTCGCGTCCATCACGCCGCAGGTGAGCACGTCCATGACCGTTTCGACCATGCACGGGTGCCCGGCGGGCGAGATCGAGTCGATCGTCTCCTACCTCCTGACCGAGAAGGGCCTCGACACCTGCGTCAAGGTCAACCCCACCCTCATGGGCTACGACTTCGTGCGCGAGCGTCTCGACGGGCTGGGCTACGAGGCGCTCTCGATGGAGCGTTCGAGCTTCGAGAACGATCTCGCCTGGGAGGATGCCGAGGCGATGTTCGAGCGCCTGATCCAGGTCGCCAAGGACCACGGCCGCCAGTTCGGCATCAAGGTCTGCAACACGCTGCCGGTGAACGTCCTGTACAACGAGCTGCCCGCCGACCAGATGTACATGTCGGGCGTGGCGCTGTTCCCGCTCGCCATCGCCGTGGTGCGCCGCATCGCCGAGCGCTTCGACGGCAACATCCACGTTTCCTTCTCCGCCGGCGCCGACGAGAACAACATCGCCGAGCTCTACCACGCCGGCATCTGGCCGGTCACGCTGGCCACGGCGCTTCTGCGCCCGCAGGGCTACGACCGCTTCGCCAAGATGGCCGAGAACGTCGGGACGGTCGAGAACGTGAGCCGCCGGCACGTCGACGTGGCGGCCGTCGTCGCGCTCGACGAGGCGAGCGTCGCCGGCGACGCCTACCGTCGCCCGGAACGCGCCCAGGGCAAGCGCTCGCTGCCGGCGGCGCTCCCGCTCCTGGACTGTTTGGCGTGCCGCGCCTGCGTGACGGTGTGCCCCAACCGCGCAAACGTCCTCATCGACGTGCCCGGGTTCAAGCGCAAGCAGATCCTGCATATCGACGGCATGTGCAACGAGTGCGGCAACTGCGCCGTGTTCTGCCCCTACGAGGGGCGCCCCTACAAGGGCAAGCTCACCGTCTTCTGGAGCGACGCGGACATGGATGCGAGCGAGAACGAGGGCTTCCTGCGCCGCGGCGACGGCGCGTTCCGCGTGCGTCTGGCCGAGCTCTCCGGTGTCTTCGACGTCGATGACGAGGCCTGCGGGCTGCCCGACGACGTGCGCCGCGTGATCAAGGCCGCGCGCGACGGCTACGCCTACCTGCTCGGATAGCGCGTTGGCGGCATCGGACGCGCCGCGTGCCCGCACGGAGGGGTAAGCTGGGCGCAGGCGAGAGAGGAGCGCCCCATGGACGGTGCGACGCAAAGGATCCACATCGTCGCGGAGGACTGCATCGGCTGCAGGCGCTGCGAGCGCGCCTGTCCGGTCGGCGCGATCCGCATGGAGGGCGCGCGGGCGGTCATCGACCATGCGCGCTGCATCTCGTGCGGGATGTGCGCGACCGTGTGCCCCAAGAAGGCGATTCGGGATGCCCTCGGCATCTTCGCGGACCGGTAGGGAGGGATCACGATGAGCGGGAAGACCTACGCCTTCCGGGTGAACGGGCGGGAGCGCATCACGGCCGAGAACAAGCCGCTGCTGCGCTACCTGCGCGACGACCTGCACATCCATTCGGCCAAGGACGGTTGCTCGGAGGGCGCGTGCGGCGCGTGCACGGTGCTCGTGGACGGCGTCGCCACCAAGGCGTGCGTGCTCACCACCGAGCTCGCGAGCGGCCGCGACATCGTCACGGTCGAGGGGCTGCCCGAGCGCGAGCGGGAGGCGTTCGTCTACGCCTTCGGCGCGGTGGGCGCCGTGCAGTGCGGATTCTGCATCCCCGGCATGGTGATGGCGGGCGCGGCGCTCATCCACCGCGTGCCCGATCCCACCGAGGCCGAGATCAAGGAGGCCATCCGCGGCAACGTCTGCCGCTGCACCGGCTACAAGAAGATCATCGAGGGCATCGCGCTCGCGGCGGCGGTCCTGCGCGGCGAGGCCGCGATCGATCCGGAGCTCGAGCGGGGCGAGCGCTACGGCGTGGGCGAGCCCGCCTTCCGCGTCGACGTGCGCCCCAAGGTGCTGGGCTTCGGCAAGTATCCCGACGACATCGACGAGACCGACCTTCCCGGTCTCGCCTACGCGGGGGCCGTGCGCTCCCGCCACCCGCGCGCCCGCGTGCTTAAGATCGATGCGGAGCGGGCCCGCTCGATGCCGGGCGTGCTCGCGGTGCTCACCGCCGCCGACGTTCCCGTGAACGCCGTGGGGCACCTGCTCTACGACTGGGACGTGATGATCGCCGAGGGCGACGTGACGCATTGCGTGGGCGACGCGATCGCGCTCGTGGTGGCCGAGGACCCCGCCGCGCTCGAGAGGGCCAAGCGCGCCGTCAAGGTGTCCTACGAGGTGCTCGAGCCCGTGCGCTCGATCGAGGAGGCGCGCCGCCCGGACGCGCCCGTGCTGCACGGTCCCTACCTGGCCTTCGGCAACTGGGTCACGCCCGAGGACAACGTCTGCCAGAGCCGCCACGTGGTCCGCGGCGACGCGGCCGCGGCGCTCGCGGGCGCCGCGCACAAGGTGACGCGCACCTTCAAGACGCCGTTCACCGAGCACGCGTTCCTCGAGCCGGAGTGCGCCGTGGCCTTCCCGTACAAGGACGGCGTCAAGGTGTGCTCGTCCGATCAGGGAGCCTACGACACGCGCAAGGAGATCGCCCACATGCTGGGCTGGGACGCGACGCCGGAGCGCGTGGTCGTGGAGACCATGCTCGTGGGCGGCGGCTTCGGCGGCAAGGAGGACGTATCCGTGCAGCACCTGGCCGCCCTCGCGGCGCTCGCCACGGGCCGTCCCGTCAAATGCCGGCTCACGCGCCAGGAGTCCGTCAACTTCCATCCCAAGCGCCACTACATGGAGGGCACGTTCACGCTCGGCTGCGACGAGGACGGCATCTTCTGCGGCCTGGACTGTGAGATCAACTTCGATACCGGCGCCTACGCGAGCCTGTGCGGCCCGGTCCTGGAGCGCGCCTGCACCCATTCCGTGGGGCCGTACTGCTACCAGAACACCGATATCCGCGGATACGGCTGGTACACCAACAATCCGCCCGCGGGCGCCTTCCGCGGGTTCGGCGTGTGCCAGAGCGAGTTCGCGCTGGAGAGCCTCATCGATCTGCTCGCCGACGAGGTGGGCATCTCCCCGTGGGAGATCCGCTACCGCAACGCGATCGAGCCGGGCAAGGTCCTGCCCAACGGCCAGATCGCGGACCGTTCCACCGCGCTCAAGGAGACGCTGCTGGCGGTGCGCGACGTCTACGAGGCGCACCCCGGACACGCCGGCATCGCGTGCGCGATGAAGAACGCGGGCGTGGGTGTGGGCCTGCCCGACGCCGGGCGCTGCAGGATCCGCGTCGAGGGCGGACGCGCGCGGGTCTACTCCGCCACGTCCGACATCGGCCAGGGCTGCAACACGGTGTTCCTCCAGGATGTCGCCGAGGCCACGGGGCTGCCGCTGGCGAGCATCGCCAACGGCGAGTGCTCCACCGAGAACGCGCCGGATTCCGGCACCACCTCCGGCTCGCGCCAGACGCTCATCACCGGCGAGGCCGTGCGCGGCGCGGCGTTTTTGCTGCGCGACGCCATGCTCGCGGTGGAGGAGGGGGCAGGCGCCCCGGGTGCCCCGGTGGCCGCCCACGGCGACGGCGTCGTGATCGAGTACGCCGACGGCACGCCCTACACCGGGCCGGGCGCGGGCTGCCACGCGGCCGACCCCGTGGCCGCGCTGGCTGCCCTCGAGGGGTGCGAGTTCTCCTATGAGTACCTTGAGAGGACCGACAAGCTCGGCGCGGACGTGCCCAACCCCAAGAGCCACGTGGCCTATGGCTACGCGACGCACGTGGTGATCCTGGACGACGACGGCCGCGTGACCGAGGTCCACGCCGCGCACGACTCCGGCAAGGTGGTGAACCCAACCTCCATCCAGGGCCAGATCGAGGGCGGCGTGCTCATGGGCATGGGCTACGCGCTCACGGAGCACTTCGACCTCAAGGACTGCGTCCCGCAGGACAAGTTCGGCACGCTGGGGCTCTTCAGGGCGCCGGACACCCCGGACATCCATGCGATCTATGTCGAGAGGGATGAGCTTCTGGACGTGGGCTATGGCGCCAAGGGTATCGGCGAGATCGCCACGATCCCCACCGCCCCCGCGGTGCAGAACGCCTACCGCGCCCTCACCGGCGAGCTCCAGTGCGAGCTGCCGCTCAAGCACTCCTACTACGCGCACGAGCGCTGACGGCGCCAGTGCGGCATAAAACCAGAGCGCATCCGCTTTTCCAGACACGCCCTTGCAAGACCCTCCGGGGTCTTGCAAGGGCGGTCCTTGTGCCCGCTCTGGGTATCTGACGGCAACGGGCTTCATCGACACGTGGCCTATGTGTACGAGGACGTCTGCCGTGAGCGCCTGTGGGAGCTGGCGGATTCCGGTGAGCTGGGGTTCGTGCCGGAGCGCGTGGGCCGCTGGTGGTCGGGTGGTGATGAGATCGACGTCGCAGGCCTGAGTACCGGAGAGGGACGCTCCGTCTGGGGCGAGTGCAAGTTCTGGAGGGATCCCGTCGGCGCGAACGTGTTGCGGGCGCTGGAGGAGAAGGCGGCGCGCGTGCCATGGCAGAAGGGCGAGCGGGTGGACGGGTTCGTGCTCTTCAGCGTGAGCGGTTTCACGGATGAGCTTCGCTTGATTGCGGAGGCGCGCGATGACGTGGTGCTGGTAGACGACTCGGAGCAGGGGAGTGTCCCGGAAGCTCTCTGAAGGACACTCTCCGTAGGTGGCGGCGTCGGTTGGGACGGGTGCCAAAACGTTCCAGCTGCGTGCAGCGGGCGGTTCAAAACGGGCTCGCGGGGTTTCAGATCGGGTGATGCGCCTTGCGCGGGGCGCTCGGCGGGGCTACCGTTTCGACGGTGGTTCCATCGTTCGCGGCCCCGCGCCGCCCGAGGAGGTCGATTCCCGTGCCCGCCGGTCTTCTGCCGATCATCTACCTGGCCTTCATCAGCCTGGGCCTGCCCGATTCCGCCATCGGCTCCGCCTGGCCCACCATGGCGCCCGATCTAGGGGCGGGGGTCTCGTGGGTGGGCGCCCTCACCATGATCATCTCGCTGGGCACCATCGTTTCCAGCCTCATGTCGGTGCGCGTGGTGGACCGCTTCGGCACGGGTAAGGTCACCGTGGTGAGCGTGGCGCTCACGGCGCTCGCGCTCGTAGGGTTCTCCCTCGCCCGGGAGTTCTGGCAGCTCTGCCTCATCGCGGTTCCCTACGGTCTGGGGGCCGGCGCGGTGGACGCGGCCCTCAACGCCTACGTCGCCGTCCACTACGAGTCGCAGCACATGAGCTGGCTGCACTGCATGTGGGGCGTCGGCGCGAGCGGCGGTCCCGTGATCATGGCGCAGTGCATCGGCGCGGGCTCGTGGTCGCTGGGGTTCTTCGTCCTCGGCGCCATCCAGGTGGTCATCTGCCTGGTGCTCACGCTCTCGCTGCCCCTGTGGCGCGAGCGGAAGCTCCCCGCCTATGAGGATCCATCCGTCCCCGACCAGCCCGATGGCGCCGAGCCGGCGCCACGCAAGACGCGCCGCGCGCTGCTGCGCATCGACGGCGTGGTGGCGGTGCTCGTGTGCTTCTTCTGCTACTGCGCCCTGGAGAGCACCTGCGGCAACTGGGCCGCCACCTACTGCAATCTGGCGCGCGGGGTCGACGCTTCCACGGCGGCGAGCTGGGCGTCGCTCTTCTACATCGGCATCACGGTGGGCCGTGCCGCGAGCGGCTTCATCTCGCTCAAGGTCTCCGACGCGGGCATGATCCGCCTGGGCCAGGCTCTGATCGCCCTGGGCGTGGCCTGCCTGTTCCTCCCGTTCGGCGAGCTCGCCCTGCTGCCCGGCCTGGTGCTCGTTGGGCTGGGGTGCGCGCCGGTCTACCCATCCATCATCCATGCCACGCCGGCGCGGTTCGGTGACGACGTGGCGCTCGAGCTCACCGGCATGCAGATGGCGGTGGCCTACGTTGGGACGCTCGCGATGTCGCCGCTCTTCGGCGTCATCGCGCAGGCGGTGGGCGTCGGGCTCTACCCGGTCTACCTGGCCGCCATCCTCGTCGTTATGGTGCTCGCCGCCGAGAAGCTCAACCGCGTCATGCGCGCCAAGGGCGTCCGCGCCTGAGCGCGCGGCTCCTCTATCGCGCGCCGTCTCCGCGCGCCGCGCGCCCGGCCTTGGCTTCGTCGAGGTAGCTGTAGAAGCTGTATTTCGAGATACCGAAGAACTCGCACGCCTTCTGGCTCGACTTGCTGATGAGGAACGCCCCGCGCTCGTCGAGGTAGCCGATCGCGCGCACGCGCTCCTCCTTGGACATGAAGGCGGCGGGCTTGCCCACCACCTGCTCGCACTCGCGGAAGAGGTCGTCGAGGAGGTCGCCGACGTTGCGGGTGATGGGCTCGGGCGCCTGGGCGCCGCCGGCGCCGATGAGCGCGGCGAGCGATCCGGCGAAGGCCTTCATGAGCGTGATGTCGAAGTTGATGGCGAGGATGCCGCAGGCGCGCCCCGTCTCGTCGCGGATGAAGATGGTGCTCGACTTGAGCAGCTTGCCGTCCGCGGTGGTGGTGAGGTAGGGCGGGCGGTCGCGCAGCTCGTCCGCCTCGCCGCTCAGGGCCTCGAGCACCACGTGGCTGGGGCCGTCGCCGATCGCGCGCCCGCTGATGTGGCCGTTCTCGATGACGACGATGGAGTGGTCGAGGTCGTCCGCCTCGAGGTCGTGCACGACGATCTCGCAGTGGGGGCCGAACTGGAGGGCGAGTCCGTGGGCGAGGCGCCGGTAGAACTCGATCTGCGCTTGCGTCATGGCAACTCCTAACAAACTTTCTGTTAGGCTCATGGTCGCATACCGTGAAACGTTGCGCAAGTAGCAGAAAACCATACCGTTTACCGCTGAAAACCTACCGGTCGCTTGCCCAGACAAAATTTCTGGACTCATGCTTGGAAGCTGTGGTACAAACAGTACGACAAAACTTTTTGTCTGGTATCAAGACGAAGAGTGAGCAACCATGCGAGCGAAGGAGCGCCGAGGCACATGGCAGACAAGATCCTCTGGGTTGAGAACCGCATGGAGAGAAGCGACGACGCGCACCTCTCCATCATGTCGCTGGACCACGTCGCCCAGGCGCGCGCGTTCCACGGCAGCTTCCCGCAGTACGCGGTGACCCCGCTCGCGAAGCTCGACGCCCTCGCGGCCGATCTGGGGCTCGCCGGCCTCGCCGTCAAGGACGAGTCCTACCGCTTCGGCCTCAACGCGTTCAAGGTGCTCGGCGGCTCGTTCGCCATGGCGAGCTACATCGCCAAGGAGACCGGCAAGCCCGTGTCCGAGATGACCTACGACTACCTCACGAGCGACGAGCTGGCCCGCGACTTCGGCCAGGCGACCTTCTTCACCGCCACCGACGGCAACCACGGCCGCGGCGTGGCGTGGGCAGCCGGCAAGCTCGGCCAGAAGGCCGTGGTGCACATGCCCAAGGGCAGCGTGAAGAGCCGGTTCGACAACATCGCCAAGGAGGGCGCCCAGGTCACCATCGAGGACGTGAACTATGACGAGTGCGTGCGCATGGCGGCCGCCGAAGCCGACGCCTGCGAGCGCGGCGTCATCGTGCAGGACACCGCCTGGGAGGGCTACGAGGAGATCCCCAGCTGGATCATGGAGGGCTACGGCACCATGGCCTCCGAGGCGACCGATCAGCTCGCCGAGGCGGGCGTCGAGCGCCCCACGCACGTCTTCGTGCAAGCGGGCGTGGGATCGCTGGCAGGGGCCGTGGTGGGCTACTTCGCCAACCGCTTCCCCGACGACCCGCCCACCTTCGTGGTGATGGAGGCCGCCGAGGCCGCGTGCCTGTACAAGGGCGCCGTGGCCGGCGACGGCGAGCCGCGCATCGTCGAGGGCGATATGCCCACCATCATGGCGGGCCTGGCCTGCGGCGAGCCCAACACGCTCGGCTGGGACATCCTGCGCAACCACGTGAAGGTGTTCGTATCGTGCCCCGACTGGGTGGCCGCGCGCGGCATGCGCGTGCTCGGCGCCCCGCTCGCGGGCGATCCGCGCGTCATCTCCGGCGAGTCCGGTGCCGTGGGCGCGGGCCTCATCGACACCATCATGACCGACGAGGCTTACGCGGACCTGCGCGCCGCCATCGGCCTCGACGAGACGAGCAGCGTCCTGCTCTTCTCCACCGAGGGCGACACCGATCCGGTGAACTACCGCAAGGTGGTCTGGGACGGCGCCTATCCCGTGCCCGAGGCGTGAAGCCGCCAAAAAGGAACCCCTCCTGCCGGCAGGCAGGTGAGATACAAGAAAGAGAGCCCGCGAGAGAAAGGCGTGCAAGCGATGGCGGATTTGGATTTCGACAAGATCAAGCAGGCGGCTTGGGGCTACGGACCCGAGATGACGGCGTTTCTGCGCGCCATGATCTCTCACCCTTCTGAGTCCTGCGAGGAGGGCGAGGTCGTCGCCTGCATCCAAGCCGAGATGGAGAAGCTCGGCTTTGACAAGGTCGAGGTCGACGGCCTGGGCAACGTCATCGGCTGGATGGGCGAGGGTGACAAGATCATCGCCATCGACTCCCATATCGACACCGTGGGCGTGGGCAACCGCGACAACTGGGAGGCCGACCCCTACGAGGGCTACGAGACCGACGAGCTCATCTACGGGCGCGGCGGCTCCGACCAGGAGGGCGGCATGGCCAGCGCCACCTACGCCGCCAAGATGATGAAGGACCTGGACCTCATCCCCGAGGGCTACAGGATCATGGTCGTGGGCTCCGTGCAGGAAGAGGACTGCGACGGCATGTGCTGGCAGTACATCGTCAACAACTACTTCGACGGTCCCGCCGACGCGCGCGACAAGATCGAGTTCGTGATCTCCACCGAGCCCACCGACGGCGGCATCTACCGCGGGCACCGCGGCCGCATGGAGATCCGCGTCGACGTGCACGGCGTCTCCTGCCACGGCTCGGCGCCCGATCGCGGCGACAACGCCATCTACAAGATGGCCGACATCATCTCCGACGTGCGCGCCCTCAACAACAACGGCTGCGACGAGTCGACCTCCATCAAGGGCCTCGTCAAGATGCTCGATCCCCGGTACAACCCCGAGCACTACCTCGACGCCCGCTTCCTGGGGCGGGGCACCTGTACCGTCAGCCAGATCTTCTACACGAGCCCCAGCCGCTGCGCCGTGGCCGATTCCTGCGCCATCTCGATCGACCGTCGCATGACCGCCGGCGAGACCTGGGACTCCTGCCTGCAGGAGATCCGCGACCTGCCCGCCGTCAAGAAGTACGGCGACGACGTCGAGGTCAGCATGTACATGTACGACCGCCCGAGCTGGAAGGGCACCGTCTACGAGACCGAGTCCTACTTCCCCACGTGGATCAACGCCGAGGACGCCGCGCACGTGCAGGCGCTCGTCGACGCGCACCATGCGCTCTTCGGCGACGAGCGCATCGGCTGCGCGCAGTCGATGGACAAGCGCGCCGGCCGCCCGCTGACCGACAAGTGGACCTTCTCCACCAACTGCGTCTCCATCCAGGGGCGCTACGGCATCCCCTGCGTGGGCTTCGGTCCCGGCGCCGAGAGCCAGGCGCACGCGCCCAACGAGGTCACCTACAAGCAGGACCTCGTCACGGCGGCGGCGCTCTACACCGCGGCGCTCAACCTCTACGATCCCGCCAAGAAGACCGGCGACGTCACCGTCTTCCGCGCCGGCGCCACCGACAACGACATCAAGTAGGCTCACGCAAGAAAGGAACCCACCCATGGCAAAGGACTTCTCCGCGCTGCTCGACGAGCTTTCCGGCTACGACTTCTCCGGCATGTACAACGCCGACTTCCTGCACACCTGGGACAAGACCTGCGACGAGCTCCGTGCGCTCTACGCCGTGGCCGCGGCGCTGCGCGACCTGCGCGAGCGCAACATCTCCCCGCGCATCTTCAACTCGGGCCTGGCCGTCTCGCTCTTCCGTGACAACTCCACCCGCACGCGCTTCTCGTTCTCCAAGGCCACGAACCTGCTGGGGCTCCAGCTCCAGGACCTCGACGAGGGCAAGAGCCAGATCGCGCACGGCGAGACCGTCCGCGAGACCGCCACGATGATCTCGTTCATGGCCGACGTCATCGGCATCCGCGACGACATGTACATCGGCAAGGGCGACGCCTACATGGCCGAGGTCGCCGAGTCCGTTGCCGAGGCCTACGCCGACGGCGTGCTCGACCATCGCCCGACCCTCATCTCGCTGCAGTCCGACTCCGACCATCCCACCCAGTCCTCGGCCGACATGCTCTACCTCATCAACGAGTTCGGCGGCCTGGAGAACCTGCGCGGCAAGAAGGTGGCCGTGACCTGGGCCTACTCACCCTCCTATGGCAAGCCCCTCTCGTGCCCGCAGTCGCTCATCTCGCTGCTCCCGCGCTTCGGCATGGACGTCACGCTCGCGCATCCCGAGGGCTACGACCTCATGGGCGACCGCGTGGAGGCCGCGCGCGCCTACGCCGCCGAGTCCGGCTGCGCCTTCCGCCAGGTGGGCACCATGGAGGAGGCCTTCGAGGGCGCCGACATCGTCATCCCCAAGAGCTGGGCGCCCTATGCGGCCATGGAGCGCCGCACCAACCTCTACGCTGAGGGCGACGACGCCGGCATCAAGGCGCTCGAGAAGGAGCTCCTCGCCCAGAACGCCACGCATAAGGACTGGTGCTCCACGCGCGAGCTCATGGCGCTGACCGCGCACGGCGACGAGACCATCTACATGCACCCGCTGCCCGCCGACATCTCCGGCGTCTCCTGCGAGCACGGCGAGGTCATGGCCGACGTCTTCGACATGCACCGCGTCGGCATGTACAAGGAGGCGAGCTACAAGCCGTACGCCATCGCGGCCATGATCTTCCTGCAGAAGGTCGCCGACCCCGTGGCCACGCTGCGCGCCCTCGAGGAGCAGGCCACCCCGCGCTGGTACCAGGCTTAAAGGAGATCGGGGCCGCACGGCCCGGGCCTTCGGGGCGCCGCCGCGCCCGCCGTCCCGGGCAGCCCTCTCTCAAACGCGACCATATCGTCCCGCTTCGCCCGGGTGGGTGCGCGACAAGCGCATCTTCCCGGGCATTCGTTTCTCAAGGGGCCGCTCGGTCCCAGGAGGGAGCACCCATGTCGCAATGCATCGTCATCGCCCTCGGCGGCAACGCCCTGGGTTCGAACCTGCCCGAGCAGATGGTCGCCGTGCAGAACACGGCGCGCGCCATCGTGGACCTCATCGAGGAGGGCAAGGAGGTGGTGGTCGTTCATGGCAACGGGCCCCAGGTGGGGATGATCGCCAACGCCATGACCGAGCTCACGCGCTCGGATCCCGAGCGCTACATCCCCTGCCCGCTCTCGGTTTGCGGCGCCATGAGCCAGGGCTACATCGGCTACGATCTGCAGAACGCCCTACGTGAGGAGATGCTGCGCCGCGGGATCGACAAGGGCGTGGCGACCGTGCTCACGCAGGTCGAGGTCGACCCGGCCGATCCGGCCTTCGAGCGCCCCACCAAGCCCATCGGCTCCTACATGACCGAGGAGGAGGCCGAGGCGCTGCGCCGCGAGCGCGCCTACGACTTCGTCTTCGATCCCGCGCGCGGCTACCGGCGCGTGGTCGCGAGCCCCCGACCCGGCGCCATCGTGGAGATCGACACCATCCGCGCGCTGTTCGAGACCGGCCACGTGGTCATCGCCTGCGGGGGCGGCGGCATCCCGGTCGTGCCGACCGAGGGGTTCCACCTCAAGGGCGCCGCGGCGGTCATCGACAAGGACTTCGCCGCCGAGAAGCTCGCCGAGCAGCTCGGCGCCGACACGCTCATCATCCTGACCGCGGTGGAGAAGGTCGCCGTGGGGTTCGGGACCGATCGCGAGCGCTGGCTCGACGAGCTCCCCGCCGCCGAGGCGCGCGAGCTCGCCCGCGCCGGCGAGTTCGGCGAGGGCTCGATGAAGCCCAAGGTCGAGGCCTGCGTCGCGTTCGTCGAGTCGGGGGAGGGGCGCGAGGCGCTCATCACCCTGCTCGAGAAGGCGCGCGACGGCATCGCCGGCGCCACGGGGACGCGCATCGTGCCGTGATCCGTGGCCCCGGGGTATAGTGGAAGGAGGCCCGGGGAGAGGAGGCGGCGTGATCGGGTGCGTGATCATGGCGGCGGGCGCCGGCAGGCGGTTCGGCGCCAACAAGCTCCTGGCATCGCTCGGCGACGCCGTGGTGGTCGAGCGCGTGATCGACGCCGTTCCCGCCTCCTTCGAGCGCGTGGTGGTGACGCGCTGGCCCGACGTCGCGGACGTCGCGCGCGAAAGGGGCGTCGCCTGCGTGGCGCCCGCCGGCGCCGAGCGCTCCGACTCGGTGCGCGCCGGCCTCGCCTTCGGGGCCGGGCGCTGGGAGGCGTGTGCGTTCCTCTCGGGCGACCAGCCGTTCGTCCGCCCCGAGAGCCTGGAGGCGCTCGCGGAGGCGTTCCGCTCCGATCCCGACCGCCCGGCGTGCCTCGCCTTCGGCGGGGTCCTCGCCGCCCCGGTCCTCTTCCCGCGCCGGCTCTTCCCAGCGCTCATGGCGCTTCAGGGATCCGATGGCGGCCGCTCGGCGCTCGCGGGCGAGGAGGTGGCGCTCGTGGAGGCGCGCGCCGCCCGCGAGCTCTTCGATATCGACACGCGGGATGACCTCAGGCGCGTGCGCGCGCAGCTGGGGCGGGACCGCTGAGAGGAGGCAGGCATGATCATCTTGGCAGGGGGCCTCGCCGTGACGCCCGAGGGCGTCATCCGTGCCGACGTCGCGATCGACGGGCGCGCGATCGCCCGCGTTGCGCCCGAGGGTATCGAGCCCGCGTCGGGCGACGAGGTGCGCGACGTCTCGGGCATGTGGGTCTTCCCCGGGTTCATCGACGCCCACACGCACCTGCAGTGCTGGACCGGTATGGACTGGACGGCCGACAGCTTCGAGACCGGCACGCGGGCCGCGGCCTGCGGCGGCACCACCACCGTCGTCGACTACGCGACGGCCGATCGCGGCGTCATGCTGCCCGACGCCCTCGCCGAGTGGCACCGGCGGGCCGACGGCTCCTGCACGGCCAACTACGCCTTCCACATGGCCGTCACCGAGTGGAACGAGCGCACCCGCGCCGACCTCGCCGCCATGCGCGCGGAGGGCGTGCGCTCCTTCAAGACCTACCTGGCCTACGACCACCTGCGCCTCAGCGACTCCGAGACGCTCGAGATGCTGGAGGCCCTGCGCGAGCTCGACGCGATCCTGTGCGTGCACTGCGAGAACGGCGACCTTGTGGACGCCCTGCAGCGGCGCATGCTCGCGCGCGGCATCACGGGACCGGAGGGGCACGCGCTCTCGCGCCCGGCCGAGGCGGAGGCCGATGCCGTGTCGCGGCTGCTCTACCTCGCGCATCTGGCGGGGGACGCCCGGGTCAACGTCGTGCACCTCTCCAGCGCGCTGGGGCTCGAGGCGGTGCGCGCGGCGCGCTCGCGCGGGCAGCGCGGCATCTTCGTCGAGACCTGCCCGCAGTACCTGCTCCTCGATGACACGCGCTACCTCGAGGCGGGGGAGGACGGCTTCGCGGGCGCCAAGTACGTGATGAGTCCGCCCCTGCGCAAGCCCGCCGACGTGCGCGCCCTGCGCAGCGCGGTCCTCTCCGGTGAGGTGGACACCATCGCCACCGACCACTGCTCGTTCAACCTGCACGGCCAGAAGGACCGCGGCCGGGGCGACTTCACGCGCATCCCCAACGGCGTCCCGGGCCTGGAGCATCGGCCGGCGCTCATCGCCACGACGTTCGAGGGGGCGCTGGGCCCCGAGGACCTGTGCCGGCTCATGAGCGAGAACCCCGCCCGCGTCTTCGGGATGTGGCCCGCCAAGGGGCGGCTCGAGGCGGGCGCGGACGCCGACGTGTGCGTGTGGGACCCCGCCGCGCGGTGGACCATACGCGCCGCGACGCAGCACCAGGCGGTGGACTACACCCCTTACGAGGGCTTTGAGGCGCACGGGCGGGCGCACCTGGTCTATGTGAACGGCGTCCTGGCCGCCTGCGACGGCGAGCCCACCGGCGCCATGTCCGGCCGGTACGTGAAGCGCTGAGGACGCTGCGGCCCCGACCGGTCTCGCGCGGAATCGGGCCGCGCGGCGCGTCCGTCACAGGGTTCCCGTGCTCCAGATGATTCCGTGCCCGAGGCTCGCGACGACCGTCCTCGCGGTGCCGGCGAGGCGGGGCGTGTGGGTGGCGAGGGCCTCGAGGAACCGCTCCGCCTGCCCGCGCCTCCCCTCGGTATCCGCTTGGTTCACCAAGATGGCGAGACGCCTCGTGGCGGCGTCCGCCGGCGCGGTTTCCCGCGGCGGCGCGCCCTCCACTGCGCAGCCGCGGCCGGGCCCGAAGCATCCGGCGCCGATCTCGGCGGCGAGCACGCGTGCGACGGCCTCGGGTTCCGCCGCGTCCTGCGGCGCGGCGCCGGCGAGCGC
Organism: uncultured Coriobacteriaceae bacterium; assembly: GCA_963931435.1. Taxonomy (GTDB): domain Bacteria; phylum Actinomycetota; class Coriobacteriia; order Coriobacteriales; family Coriobacteriaceae; genus Coprousia. Next base: position 1,265,275 of record OZ007012.1, on the reverse strand, counting down.
GCAGAACAGCTCGGGTCGATGGACCGCCTCGGCGATGGGCTTCCCGAAGCCGGCGGCTCCCACCACGATGACGGCGAGCGCGGTGCGGCGCGGGACGACGGGCTCGTGCGCGGCGTGCGCCTTGAGCGGCAGCCCGCGCGATCCGTCCGCCTCCACCAGCACGTGGCCCGCGCACCGCACGAGCTCGTCGAAGCCGAGCGCGGGCGCGGAGATCTTGCCGGCTCCGGCGGGCGTGCCGCAGCAGACGCCCCCATGCGCCTCCAGCAGCCGCGCGAGCGCGCGCTCGTCGGCGCTCGTGTAGAGGGGCATGCCGGGGGCGGGGCGCATGTGCGTGGAGGTGGCGACGATGACGGTGGGCGCGCAGCCGCTTGGGGGCGCTCCGTCCCGCCCTTCCCGCGGGCCCCTCGCCGCGGTGCCCGGCGTCCGGTCCCGCCCGCCTGCCGGCGCCCGGTCGAGTGCGCCGGATGCCGCGAGCTCGCCGGCGAGCGCGGCGACGAGGGACGACTTGCCGCCGCTGCCCGCAACGGCGGTCAGGCCGGGCGTGACGCCCAGCGCCTCGAGGAGGGTCGCGCGAGGGGGTTCTTCGATCATGGGCGGGCCAATCGTTCGCGGGGCGCCGCGGCGCGGCGTTTGGGGTAAGCTGATTGTACGATAGCGGAGGCGGGACCAAGGAGGCGCGTCCATGTTGGTGGTCATGCGCGGTGCGGGCGATCTGGCGACGGGTGTTGCCGTGCGCCTCGTGCGCAGCGGTTTCGAGGTGGTCGCGTGCGACATCGCCCAGCCCACCACGGTGCGGCGCACCGTTGCCTTCTCCGAGGCGGTCCGCCGGGGCGAGACCGAGGTCGAGGGCGTGCGCGCGGTCCTCGCCCCGGACGCCGCCCGGGCGCGCTCCATCGCACGCGCGGGAGCCGTCGCCGTCCTCGTCGATCCCTCGGCGCGCTGCGTGCGCGCGCTCAACCCCGACGCGGTGGTGGACGCGATCATCGCCAAGCGCAACCTCGGCACGAGCATCGACATGGCGCCCGCCGTCGTCGGCGTGGGGCCCGGTTTCACGGCGGGCGTCGACTGCCACGCGGTGGTGGAGACCCAGCGCGGCCATGACCTGGGCCGCGTGATCCTTTCGGGCTCGGCCGCCCCCGACACGGGCGTGCCCGGCCTCATCGCGGGACACGGCGCCGACCGCGTGCTGCGCGCCCCAGCCGCGGGCGCCTTCGAGCCGGTGCTCGAGATCGGCGACGCGGTGCGCGCCGGAGATGTGGCCGCCTACGTGGCGGGCGAGTCGGTGGTCTGCACCATCGACGGCGTGCTGCGCGGGCTGCTCGCCGACGGCGTGCCGGTCAAGCGGGGCATGAAGGCGGGCGACATCGATCCGCGCGGCGTGCGCGCGCACTGCTTCACCATATCGGACAAGGCGCGCGCCGTGGGCGGCGGCGTGCTGGAGGCCGTGCTCGCGCTCACCGGGGCGCTTTCGGGCGCGGGCCGCGTGGCGGAAGGGGCGTAGGCGATGGACGGCAGCGTGGTCGAGGCGGTCGCGCGGGCGCTGCGGGCGGGCGGGGACGCCGAGCTCTGCCTCCTGGTGGGCACGCGCGGATCGGCGCCCCGCAAGCCCGGGGCGTGCCTGGTGCTCGCGGGGGAGGGGTCCGCGGCGGGGACCGTGGGCGGCGGCGCGCTGGAGCGCCTCGTCCTCAAGGAGGCATCCGCCCTGCGCGCGGAGCGGGCCTCGGCGGTGCGCTCCTACACCATGGACGGCGCGGGCAGCGATACGGGCATGATCTGCGGCGGCGACGCGACGGTCTGCTACCTCCATCTCGGCCCGGCGGGGCGCGGGGCCTGGGAGGCGCTCGAGCGCTCGCGTGCGGAGCGCGGGCGGAGCTGGCTCGCGGTGCGCCTCGTCGCGAGCGCCCCCGAGGCGGTGCTCCTCATCGAGGAGGCGCCCGCCACCGGCGCCGCGGCCCCGCTGCGCGCCCATGCCCTCACCGGGGCCCTGGGGGCCGAGGGCCTCGTCACCCCTGGCCTCGAGGAGAAGATCCTCGCCTGCGAGGAGCCGCACCGCGCCGGTGACGCCTTCATCCTGCCTTGCGCGCCGGAGGGCCGTGCGATCATCTGCGGGGCGGGACATGTCGGTGCCGCGCTCGCGCCGGTGCTCGCGGGCATCGGCTTCGATGTGCTGGTCTTCGACGAGCGCCCCGGGCTCGCCCGCGCCGAGCTCGTCCCCGCCGCTGCGGAGGTGGTCTGCGCCCCCTTCGCCGAGCTCTCCGCGCGCGTGGGCATCACCCCGCGCGACTACGTGGTGTCGTGCACCCCGCAACACGGCTCGGATCTCGCGGTCGTCCGCCAGGCGCTCGCCGCGCGGGCGCGCTTCGTGGGGTGCCTGGGCAGCGCGAAGAAGGCGGCGTTCATCCGTGGACGGCTCGCCGAGAGGGGCCTCTCCGAGGAGGACATCGCCCGCCTGCGCATGCCCGTCGGCATCCCCCTGGGCGACGAGACGCCCGCCGAGATCGCGATCTCCATCGCGGCGGAGATCATCACCGTGCGCCGCGGCTTCAGATGCGCGCCCGCGACCGGATAGCCCCGCGCGGTGGAGGGTCTGCGCAAGTTCCCCGTGCCGGTTGCCCCTCGCCGCGATTCAACGTATACTTCCGTCTACGGACGTCGGGACGTGGCGCAGCTTGGTAGCGCGCCTGCTTTGGGAGCAGGATGTCGCAGGTTCAAATCCTGTCGTCCCGACCATAGATGCGGGCGTAGTTCATCGGTAGAACCTCAGCCTTCCAAGCTGATGAGGCGGGTTCGACTCCCGTCGCCCGCTCCATCGCGCGATACGACCCGGTGCCCGCAGGCGCCGGGTCTTTTGCTAGAGCCTAAGGGGGCCCTCGTGTACGGCGGCAACGACAAGGGGTTCGAAGAGGTCGCGTCCGAGGTCAAGGAGCGCGTCATCGGGCAGGATGCGGCAGTCGACTGGCTCTGCGCGTTCGTCGACGCGGCCTGCGAGCGCTCGCGCCGCGTGGTGGAGGAGGGCGTGAGCCCGCAGCGCCTGCCCGACATCGCCTCGGCGCTCTTGGTGGGGCCCACCGCATCGGGCAAGTCGCATCTGCTCAAGACCTTCGCCGAGGTCTCGGGACTCCACCTCCACCAGATAGACGGCGGGCAGATGACGGGCGAGGGCTGGCGGGGCAACTCGTTCAGCGAGCAATGGCTCCAGGTGAGCGAGTTCCTCGACGCGAACCCCGGCTCGAACGCGCTGGTCTTCATCGACGAGGTGGACAAGATGCTCGACGCGGGCGCGCGCGGCCAGGGCGGCTCAGCGCAGTTCGACCTGCTCAAGCCCCTCGAAGGGGGCCGGCTCAGCGGCATGACCGACAACAACCCCTCGCGTCCCTTCACCCTCGACTGCGACCGGTGCGTCTTCGTGCTCGCAGGGGCCTTCACCGGCATCGAGGACATCATCGCGCGGCGCCTGGGCCGCGCCGCGGGCGGCGTCGGCTTCACCGCGCCCGCCGGCGCCGCGCCCTCGGATGAGGCGGACCTGCGCGCCCGGATCACGCTCGATGACATCGAGGCGTGGGGCATGCCGCGCGAGCTGGGCGGCCGCATCTCGACGGTGCACTTCATCTCCGCGCTGGGCGCCCGTGCCCTGCACCGCATCGTCCACGCGATCAAACAGGAGGAGTACCGCGCGATGCTGCCCGACGGCGCGCGCTTCACGATCGACGCGGACGCGGAGGATCTCATCGTCTCCCGGGCGCTGGCCGAGCACTACGGGGCGCGCTCCATCAACCGCCAGCTCAACGAGCTGGTGTTCGGCGCCGTGTGGCGCGCCCTGCCGCCGCGCGACACCGTGGCGGGCGTGACGGTCACCGCGCGCGAAGGAGCGCTCGCCTTCACCATCGAGCGCCGCGCGGCGGCCCCTGCCGCGACGGATGTGGTGCCCGCGGGCGCCTCGCGCTCGGAGCGCCTCCACGCCAGGGCGGCCTACGGCCTCCTGCGCGCCGTCAACGAGAGGATCGCCGCCGCGCAGGGCGGAGAGAATCTCGATCCGACGCGCTCGCTGGGAGCGGACGCGACCGGGTTCGCCGCCGCGCTGCTGCGCCGCACGGGCGGGGTGAGCGTGACGGGGAGCGGGGTCCATGTGGATCACGGCTTCGCGCTCGCCGAGGTCACGCTGCTGTTCGCCCTCTACCACCTGCTGAGCGACTGGTTCGGCCCCGCCGACCAGACCCCCGAGGCCCTGCGCACCCTGCTCTCGCTCGCCGAGTTCGACGGGCGGCGCGGCTGCCCGCTCGACGTGATGTTCGACCAGCTGGCGACCGGCAGGAAGTACGCGCAGGTGGATGATGGGCCGGCTGCGGGCGGCCGGCCGCGCTGGGCATGGGTGCCCACGCAGTTCGTCCGGCGCGCGGACGGGCTGCGCCCGGCGGATTCGGAGGGGCTCGCGCCGGGACAGGACCGCGCCCTCGACTATTACCGCGAGTTCTGCGGCTACCCGGCCCCCGCGCGCGTTCAGGCCATCAGCAGCCTCGCCTTCCGCCTGCTGGGCTAGACGCAGCGCGCCCTGTCTCGCTTCGGTTTCCCGATCAGATGGAGTTGGCTCGAAGGGGAAGAGGAAACGTTGCAAGCATGCCTTGCCTCCCTCATCCGAGGTCCAGGTACCCTTTGAGCGAGGCCTCGAAAACGTGGACCATCTCCTCGACGCTTTCCTCGCAGCCGTAGGCGACCCATGCCTTGATGTTCATCGCGGACATGGGCCACAACTGCGAAAAAGTGCTCGGACGCGCCAAGAACCAGCTCGGTGTGCCGGCTGCGCACAAGCAGGAGAACGATTACAGCTGCTTCTATATCATCTTGAAGGGGGAGGTCGACCAACCGCTCATCGAGGGGACGAGCAAGAATCTGCAGATTCAGCTGACCATAGACCATCCGGTGTTTGAGGGCGATTCCGAGCAGACGCTCGAGGCGCTCGACCCCAATACCATCGTCTCTGGGATGGATGTCACGATGTACCACCCAGAGGTTGATTCCTCGGAATGGGAGGGACTGGCGCAGCAGGCGGTCGATGCGTTCGGCCTCGAGCCCATGACGAGTTCTTCGACCGACGTGAGCCCGTTTGACGAGACCAGGATGCTGGGAAATTACAACGGCCCCTCGACGTTCAACGGGCGGGAGACCGAGTACTCGATCATCATCTTCCTGCCTGTTGAGGGCAGCGAGCTCCCCGAGCCCGATATGCCGCTCTACATCGACGTCACGCTTTGCTATATGCCTTCAGTCGCGTAGGCAGCCGGCGCACCCGCCTCTATGCGTCCGTTCATCTTCCCCCGCGGGCAAGGACCGGCCAGGCCGCCTTGCCCGCGGGGGCTCTTTGCTGTCTGATGGCTCCGCTGCGACCAGCACGGGATGAAGCGGATGGCTGGCGGGAGGGGACGGAACCGCAAGAGCGGCGGGGCCCTTCTCAGCGCAGGAAACGGCGGATGAGCTTGTCCTTCCAGCTCGCATAGGGCTGGTAGCGCATCGGCGGGTCGGCCCAGAGGCCGCGCTTCAGGATGCTCTTCTCGTGGCTGAACGTGTCGAAGCTCTTCTTGCCGTGGTAGCTGCCCATGCCCGAGGCCCCCACGCCGCCGAAGCCCATCTCGCTCGTAGCGAGGTGCACGATGGTGTCGTTCACGCAGCCGCCGCCGAACGGCACGTAGCGCGTGAAGCGGTCTTCGAGCTTGCGGTCGCGCGTGAACAGGTAGCAGGCGAGGGGCTTGGGCCGCGCCTTGATGAACGCCTCGGCGTCCTCGGTCGCGCGGTAGGTGATGAGGGGCAGGATGGGCCCGAAGATCTCCTCGCCCATGACGGCGTCGTCCGCATCCACGCCGTCGAGCACCGTGGGTTCGATCTGGAGCGTCGCGGGGTCCGAGCCGCCGCCCACGACGACCTTGGCCGGGTCGATGAGGCCCTTGAGGCGCTCGAAATGCTTCTCGTTGACGATCTTTCCCCACGCGGGGTTCTCCAGCGGCTTCTCGCCGAACATCCGGGTGATCTCCTGGCGCACGCGCTCGAGGAACGCGTCGTGCACGCGCTCGTCCACGAGCACGTAGTCGGGCGCCACGCAGGTCTGGCCGCAGTTGAGGTACTTGCCGAACACCACGCGCGCCGCGGCGACCTTGAGGTCGGCGTCGGCGGCGATCACGCAGGGGCTCTTGCCGCCGAGCTCCAGCGTCACGGGGCAGAGCCGCTCGGCCGCCCTGGTGAGCACGAGGCGCCCCACCGCGACGCTGCCGGTGAAGAAGATGTAGTCGAACGGCTGGTCGAGGAGCGCCGCGTTCTCGGCGCGGCCGCCCTCCACCACGCTCGCGAGGCCCGCGGGCAGCGCCTCGCCGACGATGGCGGCGATCACGGCCGAGGTGGCGGGCGCGTAGGCGCTCGGCTTGACGACGCAGGCGTTGCCGGCGGCGAGCGCGCCGGCGAGCGGCTCCATGGTGAGCATGAACGGGTAGTTCCAAGGGCTCATGATGAGCACCGTGCCGTAGGGCTCGGCGATGGTGAAGCTCGTGCCGGGGAAGCTGGAGAGCGGCGTGGGCACGCGGTGGCGCGCGCACCAGCGCCGCACGTGGCGGATCTGGTAGCGCAGCTCGGCGAGGGTGGTGCCCACCTCGCACATGTAGGCCTCGGTGGCGGATTTGCCCAGGTCGCGCTCGAGCGCGGCGAGGATCTCGGCCTCGTGCGCGGCGATGGCGCGCTCGAGCGACTTGAGCGCGGCGAGGCGCGCCTTGAGCGGTATGGTGGCGCCGGTGGCGAAATGGGCGCGGCAGCCCTCGACGGTAGCGGTGATGTCCATGGTGCCTCCCGGCGGCGCGGGCGCTCGGAGCCGGCGCTCTCGCATGCGATGAAACGGATACGGGCAAGATGATACCCGCGCCCGGGTGCGCGGGGCGTCCCCGGGCGCCATTCGACGCAGGAAACACAGGGGCCATCCGGCGCCGGGCGCCCGCGGCGCCTTGGCGGGACTGTTGCGGGCGTGTTGCGTCTGCGTTTCCATCCGGGTGCGCACCCGTGCCGAAATCGCTCTGCGCTAAACTGGTCCGGGCATTTTTGGCGGGCAGCAACCGCCCGCGCGGATCCGCGCGGCCCGCCGCATCGAAGATGGGAGCAACCATGAGCTATACCAGCAGGGTCATCGCCGATCTGAACGAGCGCTACGCCGACCAGCCCGAGTTCCTCCAGGCCGCCACGGAGGTCTTGGAGACCATCGAGCCGGCCGTCGAGGCGCATCCCGAGTTCGAGGAGCTATCGCTGCTTGAGCGCCTCGTCGAGCCCGAGCGCGTCATCATGTTCCGCGTGCCGTGGGTCGACGATGCCGGCAAGGTGCAGGTCAACCGCGGCTACCGCGTGGAGTTCAACTCCGCGATCGGCCCCTACAAGGGCGGTCTGCGCTTCAATCCCACGGTCACCCTCGGCATGCTCAAGTTCCTCGGCTTCGAGCAGATCTTCAAGAACGCGCTCACGACGCTCCCCATGGGCGGCGGCAAGGGCGGCTCCGACTTCGATCCCAAGGGCAAGTCCAACCGCGAGGTCATGGCGTTCTGCCAGAGCTTCATGACCGAGCTCTCGCGCCACATCGGCCCCAACACCGACGTGCCGGCCGGTGACCTGGGCGTGGGCGGCCGCGAGATCGGCTACATGTTCGGCCAGTACAAGCGCCTGCGCGACGAGTGGTCGGGCGTGCTCACCGGCAAGGGCCTCTCCTTCGGCGGCTCGCTGGCCCGCACCGAGGCAACGGGTTACGGCCTGGTGTACTTCGTGGACGAGTACCTCAAGAGCCGCGGCGACTCGTTCGAGGGCAAGAAGGTCGTCGTGCACGGCTCGGGCAACGTCGCCATCTACGCGATCCAGAAGGTCGCGCAGCTCGGCGGCACGACCATCGCCTGCTCCGACACCAAGGGCTGGGTCGAGGATCCCGAGGGCATCGACTACCAGGTGCTCGAGCACATCTACAACAAGAAGCGCTCCGGTCACGACCAGGGCGTGAGCCTGGCGATGTACGTGGACGAGCGTCCCGGCGCCACCTGGCACGCCGGAGACGGCCGCGGCGTGTGGCAGCTCGCCTGCGACATCGCGCTGCCCTGCGCCCGCGAGAACACGCTTCTCCTCGAGGACGCCGAGGCCCTCGTGGCGAACGGCTGCAAGGTGGTGGGCGAGGGCGCCAACATGCCCACCACGCCCGACGCCACGACCTATCTCCAGGAGCACGGCGTGGCCTTCATGCCCGGCAAGGCGGCCAACGCCGGCGGCGTGCTCGTCTCCGGCCTGGAGATGAGCCAGAACGCCGAGCACCTCTCCTGGACCTTCGAGGAGGTCGACGGCAAGCTCGAGAGCCTCATGCGCGGCATGTTCCACAACGTGGACGACACCGCCCGCGCCTACGGACACGAGGGGAACTTCGTGATGGGCGCCAACATCGCCGGCTTCATGAAGGTCGCCGACGCCATGATGGCCCAGGGCGTGTGCTAGCGTTCCGCCTGCGCGTCCAGATGAACCTGGGAGGGCCCTTCGGGGCCCTCTTTTTTTAGGTGGGAAGCGGTGTTTCGCCGTGGGGGCGGGCCGCCCCCCGGGTCTACCCGGCAGCTGCCGTGCTCGAGGCGCCCCGATGCGCCAGCCGGTGTCCCGGGTGGGTGGAGGCTCCGGCGCGCGGGCGGTCGCAACGGAGACTCTATACATGGTCTTGTGGTGTTGAGAAGGCCTCCGCGCGCCGACGTGCGCAGGAGCGGCGGGGCGGGTCAGGTATGCTGGGGCCAGGAACCAGGGGTCCCGCCGAGAGGCGGACCGGGGCGCCGGCGCGCCCCGGTCCGGGCCCCGCGTGGCGGGAGGGGAGCGCCATGCTGAGATTCGCATCGTACAAGAGGCCTGAGACACTGGAGGAGGCGTACGCCATCATCCAGCGCAGCCCGCGCGCCCGCGTGCTGGGTGGCGGGGCGTGGCTCAGGCTGGGCCGCTCGCCGCTGCCCGTGGCCGTCGACCTGACGGACTGCCACGTGGACGCCATCGAGGAGGCGGGGGAGTCCTGGCGCATCGGCGCCTACGCGACCCTCCGCCAGATGGAGCGGCACGAGGGGCTGAACGCCTCGTGCGCAGGCGTGCTCGCGCGTTCCGTCGAGCGCATCGTGGGCGTGCAGTTCCGCGCCGGGGCGACGGTGGGCGGCAGCGTGTTCGGGCGGTTCGGCTTCTCCGACGTGTGCTGCGCGCTTCTGGCGCTTGGCGCCGAGGTGGAGTTCGCGGGTGCGGGGCGCATGCCGCTCGCCGGCTTCCTGGCCGAGCCGGGGCGGCGCCGCGACGTTCTGGCCTGCATCTACGTGCCGCGCCGCGCCGTGCGCGCCGGTTATGCGGACGTGCGCCGCGCGGCGACCGACATCCCCGTCCTCAACGCCTGCGCCGTCCTCGACGGCGCCGTCTGGCGCGTCGCGGTGGGCGCCCGCCCGGGCCGCGCGCGGCTGGTCGCGGCCGAGGCCGGCGACGCGGCGGCAGACGCGATCGCCGAGGCCGTGGCGGCGCTGCCGTTCGGAGGCAACATGTGGGCGTCCGCGGCCTATCGCGCACAGGTGGCGCCGGTGCTCGCGCGCCGCGCGATGCAGCGGGCGCTGGGAGCGGATCCGGCGCCGCTTGATGCGGCCGGGGAGGGCGGGGTGATGCAGCCATGCTGATGAAGCTCGACGTGAACGGCCGGCGCATCGAGATTGATGCCGAGGCGGATGCGACGCTTCTCGAGGTGCTGCGCGAGCATGGATTCAAGAGCGTCAAGTGCGGATGCGACACGGGCAACTGCGGGGCGTGCACCGTCCTTGTGGACGGGCGCCCGCGCCTGGGCTGCTCCACGCTCGCCGCGCGCGCCCAGGGTCACGAGGTGACCACGCTCGAGGGCGCGGGGCCCCGCGCGGAGTGCCTCGCGGCGTGCCTCGCCTCCGAGGGCGCCGAGCAGTGCGGCTTCTGTTCGCCCGGTCTCATCATGACGGTGCTCGCCATGGAAGACGAGCTCTGCGCCGACGGCGCCGCGCCCGCCGATGACGAGATCGACCGCTACCTCGCCGGCAACCTCTGCCGGTGCACCGGCTACATGTCCCAGCGCCGCGGCATCGCGCGCTACCTGGCCGCCGCCGCGGCCGAGCGCGCCGGGGCGAGCGAGGAGGATGCCCGATGAGCATGATCGTCACGCGCGAGGACGCGCGCCGCGACCTCAAGCGCCTGCACGCCCCCGAAGTCAAGAAGGACGCGCGCGCCCTGCTATCCGGAAAGCCCGTCTACACCGACGACATCGCGCCCGCCGACGCGCTCGTGGTGAAGATCCTCCACAGCCCGCATGCGTTCGCGCGCATCGCCGCCATCGACACCTCCCGCGCCCTCAAGGTGCCCGGCGTGGTGGCCGTCTACACCTACCGAGACGTGCCGCGTCGGCGTTTCACGCTGGCCGGGCAGTCCTATCCCGAGGCCTCGCCCTACGACCGGCTGCTGCTCGACGAGCTCGTGCGCTACGAGGGCGATGAGGTCGCGATCGTCGCTGCCGAGACCGAGCGCGCCGCCGAGCGGGCGCTGCGCCTCATCCGCGTCGACTACGAGGTGCTCGAACCGGTGCTGGACTTCACGCGGGCCAAGGGCGCGGCGAGCGTCATCCACCCCGAGGACGACTACCACGTCAACGGCGCGTGGATCAACAACGACCGCCTGCGCAACGTCGTCAGCTCGGGCGAGAGCGCAGTGGGCGACCTGGAGGCGGCCTTCGCCGAGGCGGACGAGGTCATTGAGCGCACCTACCACACGCGCGCCAACGAGCAGGCCATGATGGAGACCTTCCAGGCGTTCGCCGAGCTGGACGCCTACGGGCGCGTGGTGGTGACGGCCTCGACGCAGGTGCCGTTCCACGTGCGGCGCATGGTCGCCGCGGCACTCGACATCCCGCAGGCGCGGGTGCGCGTGGTCAAGCCGCGCATCGGCGGCGGGTTCGGCGCCAAGCAGAGCGGCTGCAACGAGATCTTCTGCGCGTTCGTCACGCTCAAGACCGGTCGCCCCGCGAAGATCGTCTACACGCGCGAGGAGACCAACACCGCCTCCAACGCGCGCCACGAGATGCAGCTCACCGTGCGCCTGGGCGCCAAGCGCGACGGCACGCTCGTGGCCATCGACCTCTACGCGCTCTCCAACCAGGGCGCCTACGGCGAGCACGGCCCCACCACCATCGGGCTCGCCGGCCACAAGAGTCTGCCGCTGTACAACCGCGTGCGCGCAAGCCGTTTCTCCTACGACGTGGTCTACACCAACACCAAGCCCGCCGGGGCGTTTCGCGGCTACGGCGCCACGCAGGGGCTCTTCGCGCTTGAATCGGCCGTGAACGAGATGGCGGACCTGCTGGGGCTCGACCCCATCGAGATGCGCCTCAAGAACCTCACCCGCGCCGGCGAGGTCATGGGGCAATACTATGGAAACACCCTCTTCTCCACCGGGGCGGCCGCCTGCCTCGAGCGGGCGCGCGCGATGATCGGCTGGGATGAGAAGGGTCTGCGCCGCGATATGGGCACCCATGTGCGGGGCCTGGGCGTGGCGCTCGCCATGCAGGGCTCGGCCATCGCCGGCATTGACATCGGCAGCGTGGACCTGCGCCTGGAGGAGGACGGCTTCTACACGCTCTCGATCGGCGCGACCGACATGGGCACCGGCTGCGACACCATCTTGGCGCAGTTCGCCGCCGAGGCGCTGGGCTGCTCGGTGGACGACGTGGTGGTGCACGGCGTGGACACCGACGTCTCGCCCTACGACACGGGCTCCTATGCGAGCGCCACCACCTATGTGACGGGCATGGCCGTCATCAAGGCGGCCGAGGAGCTCATCGCCTCGATGCGCGCCTACGCCGCCCGCCTGTGGGACGTGCCCGCCGACGAGGTGTTCTTCGACGGGCGCCGCCTCTACGCGGTGCCCGGGGCCGCGGCGGCCGAGGTGTCGGATGCCCCCGAGTTCAGCGAGGTCACGGGCGACATCGACCACATGGCGCGCGCCTACCGCGTCGTGGGCGCCCCGGGCGTCTCGGCACCGGAGGCGCCGGATGCGCCCGCGGCGCGCGAGCTCGACCTCAGGGCGTTCGCCAACGCGTGCGTGCGCGGCGGCGACGGCGACTGCCTCACGGCGCACGCCGCCGCGAGCTCGCCCACGAGCCCGCCGCCCTTCATGGCCGGTATCGCCGAGGTCGACGTGGACAAGGAGACCGGCGAGGTCTCGGTGGTCGACTACGTGGGCGTGGTGGACTGCGGTACCGTGGTGAACACCAACCTCGCCCGCGTCCAGGCCGAGGGCGGCATCGGGCAGGGGATCGGCATGGCGCTCACCGAGGACGTGCAGCGCGGCCCCACCGGGCGCATGCGCACCCGTACCTTCCTGCAGTACAAGATCCCCTCGCGCGAGGACGTCAAGCGCGTCCGGGTTGATTTCTGCGAGAGCTACGAGCCCACGGGACCCTATGGCGCCAAGTCGATCGGCGAGGTGGTCATCAACACCCCGCCGCCCGCCATCGCGAGCGCCGTGGCGCACGCCACGGGCGTCCAGGTGCGCACGCTGCCCATCACGCCCGAGAAGATCCTGCTCGGCATCGGGGACTAGCCCCGCCCCGCCGCCCGCCGTCCGCACCCGGCGCGGCGGGCGGCGGGGCGCAGATGTGCGCCCTTCGTGTGGTTGGACGCTCGGGCGCCCCCGCGCCCCCGCCCGTCCCCTGCACGCGCGCCGCATTATCTGCTATCATGCTTGAGCTGTGCGTCTCTGCGCGGGCGTGGCGGAATTGGTAGACGCGCTGGATTTAGGTTCCAGTGGGATTCCCGTGAAGGTTCGAGTCCTTTCGCCCGCACCATGGTCCTCATGGGGCGCGCACGCGCCGGTCGTTCCCGCCCGGCAACGGTCGTCAACAAGGGGTAGCCAGCACCCAGGGAGCAGCTGGCGCATAGAGGAGGAACGTTGAACATCGCTCAGTCTGAGGTGAAGGATTCCAAGCTCACCGCTACCGTCACCATCCCCGCCGCCGACGTGGACGCCGCCATCCGCGCGGCGTACAAGGAAGCCGCCAAGAAGTACCGCTTCCCGGGTTTCCGTTCCGGTCACGCGCCGCGCCCGGTCATCGACAACATGCTGGGCAAGGAGGCCACCCTCGCGCAGGCCACCAACGACATCATCGGCGCCAACGAGCCGGCCGTCCTGAACGAGCTCGACATCGTCCCGGTGAAGGACGGCGAGTACAAGGACATCGACCTCGTCAAGGACCACGAGGACTACACCTACAACGTCGAGTTCACCCTGCGCCCGGCCGCCCCGCTCAGCTCCTATGATCCCGTCGAGATCGAGATGCCCCCCTCGGAGGTCACCGAGTCCGAGATCGACGCTCAGGTCGAGATGCTGCGCGGCTACCACGCCACGTTCGAGGACGTCGAGGATCGCGGCGTCGAGGGCACCGACTTCGTGACCGCGAGCATCAAGAACATCAAGAACGCCGAGGCGCTCGCCGCCGACTCGCGCATGATCGCCATGGGCTCCGGCGGCCTGCCCGCCGCGTTCGACGAGGGCCTCATGGGCATGAAGATCGGCGAGACCAAGGAGATCTCCTGGACCCCCGAGGTCGAGGGCGCCGAGGAGGCCGCCGTCGAGGTCACCGTCAACGGCATCAAGGCCCGCAAGCTCCCCGAGCTCACCGATGAGTTCGTGAAGACCTCCTTCGGGTTCGACGACATCGCCGCCATGCGCGACGCCGTCAAGGAGGAGCTTGCCGCCGACAAGACCTCGCGCCTGCCGCAGCTCAAGGAGAACCGCGCCGTCGCCAAGCTCGCCGAGCGCCTCGACCTCGAGGAGATGGACGCCGACTACGAGCAGTCCGTCTTCCAGGAGCTGGGCCAGAACTTCCTCTCCAACCTCTCCGCGCGCGGCATGAGCCTCGACGCCTGGCTGCAGGCCAACGGCCTCTCCGCCGACCAGTTCATCGCCGACCTGCACCGCCAGGCCGATGACGTCGCCCGCGAGTCGCTCTCGCTCGACGCGCTCGCCCGCGAGCTCAAGATCGAGGTCACCGACGAGGACGTGGACAACGAGTTCAAGCGCGCCGGCGTCGAGGACGTCGAGGCCTCCAAGGCGCAGTTCGCCGCCGAGGGCCGCATGCCCGCCATCCGCGATTCCATCCGCCGCTCCAAGGCGTGCGACTGGCTGGTCGAGAACGCCAAGGTCACCGAGGTGGACGAGACCGCCAAGGGCGACGAGGCGTAGCGGACGGGAGTCCCCGGGTGTGTACCGCCTCCGGTTACGGGGTATGGTTGCACCGGCAATACGAGTAACGCGGCGCGGTGCGCGGCTCTCAGGGGGCCGGGCACCGCGCGGTGCGTAAAGAAGCATCCAAGAAAGGAGCAAGGGATGGTTTCGCATATCCAGAGCGCGCTCGTGCCCTACGTCATCGAGCAGACCCCTCGCGGCGAGCGCAGCTACGACATCTATTCGCGCCTGCTCAACGACCGCATCGTCTTTCTGGGTGAGGAGATCAACTCCGTCACGGCCAACCTCGTGATCGCGCAGCTGCTGCATCTCGAGAGCCAGGACGCCGAGAAGGACATCTCGCTCTACATCAACTCGCCCGGCGGCGAGGTCTACTCGGGTCTGGCGATCCTCGACACCATGAACTTCATCAAGCCCGACGTCTCCACCATCTGCGTGGGCATGGCCGCCTCCATGGCGGCGGTGCTGCTCGCCAACGGCGCCCGCGGCAAGCGCTTCTGCCTGCCCAACTCGATGGTGATGATTCACCAGCCGAGCGGTGGCGCCCAGGGCCAGCAGACCGAGATCGAGATCGTGGCCCAGGAGATCAAGGAGACTCGCAACAACCTCAACCGCATCCTCGCCGATGCGACGGGCCAGCCGATCGAGAAGGTGGCGCGCGACACCGAGCGCGACCACTACCTGCGCGCCGCCGAGGCGCTCGACTACGGTCTGGTGGACCGCATCATCCAGACCCGTTCCGACGCTGCGAAAGGCTCCGAATAATGCCGCGCGACACGTTCTCCGACCCTTACCTGTACGGCCCCATCCGCTGCTCGTTCTGCGGCAAGGAGCAGGACCAGGTGCGCAAGCTCGTGAAGGGTCCCACCGACATCTTCATCTGCGACGAGTGCGTGGCGGCGTGCGTGGAGATCCTGGAGGAGTCGCTCGCGCAGGACTTCCTCGCCCAGGAGACCCTGCCCGGCATGGCGCCCCAGGGGTTCGAGGCCGAGTCCGCCCCGGCGCCCGTCGAGGAGGCCCCCGAGCACGCCAAGCAGGTCATCCGCCGCGTTCCCACGCCGCATGAGATCTACGACGAGCTGTCCCAGTACGTGATGGGGCAGGAGGACGCCAAGCGCGCGATGTCGGTGGCGGTCTACAACCACTACCGCCGCGTCATCGAGGGCGGCGCGGCCGAGGGTGCCCGCGACGAGAGCGACGGCCGCGCCGAGGCAGAGCCCATCGGCAAGCACGCCGCCACCGGCGACCTGGCCGATGTCGAGCTCGCCAAGTCCAACATCCTGCTGCTCGGGCCCACGGGCACGGGCAAGACGCTTCTGGCCCAGACGCTCGCGCGCATCCTGGAGGTGCCCTTCGCCATCGCCGACGCCACCGCCCTCACCGAGGCGGGCTACGTGGGCGAGGACGTGGAGAACATCCTCCTGAAGCTCATCACCGCCGCCGACGGCGACATCGAGCGCGCCCAGGTGGGCATCATCTACATCGACGAGATCGACAAGATCGCTCGCAAGGCGGAGAACCTCTCCATCACGCGCGACGTCTCCGGCGAGGGCGTGCAGCAGGCGCTGCTCAAGATCCTCGAGGGCACCGTGGCGAGCGTTCCGCCCCAGGGCGGCCGCAAGCACCCGCAGCAGGAGCTGCTGCAGATCGATACCACCAACATCCTGTTCATCTGCGGCGGCGCCTTCGTGGGTCTCGACAAGATCATCGCGGACCGCGTGGGCAACAAGGGCGTCGGGTTCAACTCCGAGATCGCCGGCCCCACCTCAACCGACGAGAACGACCTTCTGCACCAGGTGCTGCCGCAGGACCTGAATGCCTTCGGCATGATCCCCGAGTTCATCGGGCGCACGCCCGTCATCACCGAGACGCGCGCGCTCGACGAGGACGACCTGGTGCGCATCCTCACCGAGCCCAAGAACGCCATCGTCAAGCAGTACCGCCGCATGTTCCAGCTCGAGGGCGTCGAGCTCGCGTTCGAGCCCGACGCGCTGCGCGAGATCGCGCGCATGGCGCTCGCCCGCAAGACCGGTGCGCGCGGCCTGCGCTCCATCTGCGAGCAGCTGCTCCAGAAGACGATGTTCGACCTGCCCAGCGAGGAGGGCGTCGAGCGGGTCGTCGTCACGGCGGCGGCCGTGCGCGGCGAGGAGGAGCCCGAGCGCATCTACCGCGCGGCGTGAGGCGCGACGCGAAGGACGGTTTCGCACGAGTTCGGCGACCCTGCAGGCGCAGCGCCCGCAGGGTCGCTTTCTGTTGCGGCAGCGCACGCGGTGGACGCGTCGGCGCTGTGCTATCCTTATCGACTATATGCAGCCGAAAGGACGGTATCCCATGGAGAGCACCAACCCGATGATCGATATGCCCAAGACCTACGATCCGGCCGAGACCGAGCCCAAGATCCTCGAGAAGTGGCTCGCCGGCGGGTACTACCAGCGCCGTCCCGGCGTGGGCGACTGCACCGTGACCATCCCGCCCCCCAACGTCACCGGCAAGCTCCACATGGGACACGCGCTCGACGACTCCATCCAGGACGCCATCGTGCGCGAGGCGCGCATGCGCGGCCGTTCCACGCAGTGGATCCTGGGCACCGATCATGCGGGCATCGCCACGCAGACCAAGGTCGACAAGAAGCTCAAGGCCGAGGGCAAGAATCGCCTGGAGATGGGCCGCGAGGCCTTCATCGAGGCCTGCTGGGATTGGACGCGCGAGTACGGCGGCACCATCAAGGAGCAGATCAAGCGCATGGGCTGCTCGGTCGACTTCGACAACGAGCGCTTCACCATGGACACCGACTACGCCGAGGCCGTGCGCCGCGTCTTCTGCGACTGGTACCACGCCGGGCTCATCTACCGCGGCAAGCGCATCGTCAACTGGTGCCCCTCCTGCACCACCGCCATCTCGGATGACGAGGCGGAGTACAAGGAGGAGTCGGGCCATCTGTGGCATCTGCGCTATCCGCTCACCGAGCCGGTGAACGGCCAGGACTACATTGTGGTGGCGACCACGCGCCCCGAGACCATGCTCGGCGACACGGGCGTGGCCGTCTCGCCGAAGGACCCCGAGAAGGCGGCCTTCGTGGGCAAGACGGTGATGCTTCCCATCGTGAACCGCGAGATCCCGATCTTCGAGGACTGGCACGTCGACGCGGGCTTCGGCTCGGGCTTCGTGAAGGTCACCCCCGCCCACGACCCCAACGACTACGCCATGGGCCAGGCGCACGGCCTGCCGCAGATCAACATCTTCGACGAGCATGCCGTCGTGGTCGATGGCTACGGAGAGTTTTCCGGCATGACGCGCGACGCGTGCCGCGAGGCCGTGGTGGCGTGGTTCGAGGAGCACGGCCTTCTCGACCATATCGAGGACCACGACCACTCCGTCATGCACTGCTACCGCTGCGACACCACGCTCGAGCCCTGGCTCTCCGAGCAGTGGTTCGTGGCGGTCGACCAGCTCAAGGGCCCGGCCATCGAGGCGGTGACCTCGGGGCGGGTGCGCTTCAACGCCGAGCGCTGGAAGCAGTCCTACCTCACTTGGATGGAGAACCTCAAGGACTGGTGCATCTCGCGCCAGCTCTGGTGGGGCCACCGCATCCCCGTCTTCTACTGCGAGGACTGCGGCTGGGAGGACGCCCTCATGGAGGACGTCGACGTGTGCCCCAAGTGCGGCGGACATCACGTCCACCAGGACGAGAACGTGCTTGACACCTGGTTCAGCTCGCAGCTGTGGACCTTCGCCACGCAGGGCTGGCCGCAGCACCCCGAGAGGCTCGAGGGGCACCATCCCACCACGGCGCTCGTCACCGCGCGCGACATCATCGCGCTCTGGGTGGCCCGCATGATCATGAGCTCCGAGTACTTCCTCCATGAGGAGCCGTTCCACGACGTCGTCATCTACCCGACGATCCTCGCCAAGGACGGCAGCCGCATGTCCAAGTCCAAGGGCAACGGCGTTGACCCCATGGACCTCATGGACAAGTACGGCGCCGACGCGATGCGCTTCAACCTGCTGTCGCTCTTCACCAACAACCAGGATGTCAAGTTCGACGCCGACATCGACAAAGACACCCACGAGTTCCTGGGCAGCCCCCGCACCGAGCAGGCGCGGGCGTTCGTGACCAAGATCTGGAACGCGAGCCGGTTCCTCCTCATGAACATGGAGGGCTACACCCCCGGCGAGCCCGTTGCCGAGACGCCGGCCGACGTCTGGATGCTCTCGCGCCTGGCCAAGCAGGTGCGCGCCGTGACTGAGGGCATCGAGACCTACAATTTCGGCGAGTGCGTCCGCGGCGTGCAGGCGTTCTTCTGGAACGAGGTCTGCGACTGGTACGTTGAGGTCACCAAGTCCCGCCTGAAGGACGAGGCGTCCCGCCTGCAGGCGCAGCGCAACCTCATCTTCGTGCTCGACACGAGCCTGCGCCTCATGCATCCGTTCATGCCGTTCGTGACCGAGGCCATCTGGGACGCGATGCCGGCGAGCTGGCTCGATATCGATCCCGCGACCGGTGAGCCCGCCCGCGCCGACGCGCTCATGGTGGCGCGCTGGCCCGAGCCGGCCGCCTACGAGCGCTGGATCGACGAGGATGCGGAGCTCGCCTTCGAGCTCACGCGCGCCGTGGTGACCGATGTGCGCTCCACGCGCGCCCGCTATCGCATCAGCCCCAAGGAGCGCCTGGACGTCCACGTGTGCGCCCACAGCGCCGCCGCGACCGAGGCCGTGAGCGGGATGGCGGAGTTCATCCGCGCGTTCGCCAACGTGGGGGAGCTGGTGCTCGGCGCGGACGGCGCCTTCACGAAGCCCTCCGAGCTGGCCGAGCCCCAGAACGCCATCGCGCTGGCCGGGCCCGATTTCGACGCCTACGTGGTCGTGGGCGACTTGGTGGATTTCGCCGCCGAGCGCGCCCGCATCGAGAAGGCGGTCGCCAAGGCCGAGAAGGAGCTCGCCGGCGCCAGGAAGACGCTGGCCAACGAGGGCTTCATCGCCAAGGCGGCGCCCGAGGTGGTGGCCAAGAAGCGCGAGCGCGCCGAGGAGCTCGCCGCCGAGATCGCCGCGCTCACCGCGCAGCTCGCCGATTTCGCCTAGCGTGTCATCGGGGATGGGTGCAAATGGCACATGCCGCGCACCCTGTCATTTGAACCGTCCTCCATGGCAAACCCCTCCTTCTTGGCGGATGCGTCGCCGCCGGGTCAGCTCCCGGCGGCGCTTTCGTATTCCGCGTCGATGATCGGCTAGTCCGAGGATCGACAAGCCGTTTTCTGCCAAACCGCTGTCCTTCGCGGGTCGTTTCCGGCAGAAATCGGCTTGTCGTTTGCTTGTCGATCTGTTGACGGGACCACCGCGCGGGTTAGTATGGAGGGGCGGCTGAACACCACGACTGAACCTTTCGACGCCGACCTGCGATGGGGGACACCATGGCGAACCTGGATGAGATGCGCGAGTTCCTGGGGCACTGGGAGGCGTATCGGGCGCAGACCGAGCGCTTGGAGCACCTGCTGCGGGATGTCCCCGTGGATGTGGACGCGCTGGACGAGACGGCGCGCGCGGGCTTTCCCACCGATGAGCCCGAGCATCCCCTGTACCAGATCGATATCGTGAGGCGCGCGATCGACGCGGCCGCCGCGAGCCGTCCCGCCCGCGAGCCCGAGCCCGTCTGGGGCTGGTGGTTCGTCGATGCCGACTGGCGCGCCTGGGAGGGGATCGCCGCCCTGCGCGGAGATCTCGAAGAGAAGCGCCTGAAGCTCCGCGCCATCGAGGCTCAGCGCCGCGCCGCCATCGAGGACGATGATGCGCGCCGCAAGGCGCTCGACGCGGTGGATGCCTATACCAAGGCCAACGATGAGGATACCCGCTCGGTCGCCGAGCTGGAGGCCAAGGTCGCCTCCGCCTCCGAGGACGCCGTGGCCACCGAGGACGGCATCATCCGTCGCTTCATCCGCCGCATCCGAGCGCGCGCCCAGCACCGGCGCGCCGCCGAGCACCTCGAGCGCCTGCGCGGCGAGGTCGAGGCGCGCACCTCACGGCGCGCCAAGGAGATCGAGCGCCTCACCGCCGAGGCCACCGATCGCGAACGCGAGCTCGCCGAGCCCTTCGACGGGCCCCGTGAGGAGAGCGCCCGCGCGGTCGAGGAAGCCGAACGACGGCTCATCGACGCGCTCGCCCGCGACATCGCCGCGCGCGATCCCGGATTCGCCGCAGACGAGCTCGCCGAACGCCCCTTCGAAGACGCCCTCGCCGCCGCCTGCGCGCGCGAATGGGACCTCCTCGCCGCATGGATGCGCCGCTACGCACGCGAGCTGCCCTCGGCGATCGAGCATGCGCGCTTCATCGCCGACAGCGAGCTCGTATGGCTGGAGGGGCACGATCCCTTCGGCAAGCGCTACTGGCCGCTTGCCGGCGCCGTCGTGGATGCGATGGAGGCGGGCGAGGCGCGCGACAGCGACGCGGCCCTCGCCGCGGTGCGCACCGCGGAACCCCGCTGAGCCGTTCCACCTGCACCCGCCCGCGCCCGTTCATGTCCGCGGGCTCATCGACCGCGAGGCCCCTGGCCGCGCCGTCCGGATGTGGAGACGCTTTCCGGCAAGGCGAGCATCTTGACCACGATTCGCGAGCGCCAGGGCATGCGGGACTGGGGTGAGGCGCAATACGACGAGATGCGCGCCGTGTACCTGGGCATGACCGCGCGCTGGGACCACATGCTCGGCCTCGTGGTGGACAAGCTCCGCGAGCGCGGCCTCTATGACGACACGAGCATCTTCGCGTTCAGCGACCACGGCGACTTCACCGGCGACTACGGCATCGCCGAGAAGTGCCAGAACACCTTCGAGGATCCGCTCACGCGGGTGCCGCTCGTGGTGAAGCCCGCGGCGCGGTTCGCGGTCGAGCCGGGCGTGCGTCCCGGTGCGGTCGGCCTCATCGACCTGCCGGCCACGGTGGCCGAGATCGCCGGTGTGGATCTGGGCTACGTGCAGTTCGGGCACTCGCTCATGGACGCCGTCGCCGGCGGCGCGACCCCGGATGACGCGGTGTTCAGCGAGGGCGGCCGCATCCACGGCGAGTGGCAGGCCATGGAGCCCGAGCACGGCCCCGAGTCGGCCTACTGGCCCCGCATCTCCGCCCAGCACGAGGAGGGGCCTGCCCATACCAAGGCAGCCATGGTGCGCATGGGCTCGCTCAAGTACACCATGCGCCTCTACGAGGGCGACCAGCTCTACGACCTGGCGACCGATCCGATGGAGACGGTGAACCTCATCGACGACCCAGCCTACGCGGAGGCGCTCGCCGAGCTCCGCACCCGTCTGCTGCGCTTCTACATGGAGACTGCCGACTACGTGCCCCCGCGCTTCGACAAGCGCTGAGGCGCCGCGCTTCGCGCCCCGGGATGAACCCGCCCGCCATCAGGGAGTGCGTGGGCATCCCGGCGCGCATCCGAAGCCCCCTCTGATAGAGAGCCTGACGGCCCCGCGCCGCCGGGCTCTCCTCGCGCGCGGTGGGCTGGCTCCGCATGGAAACCGGGCGTTCCCGAAACGCCGCGCCCACGCCGCCTGCCCGCGTCCGCGTGCCGTGTCGTTTGCGTAACCGCCGCCGCCGTTTGGCGGACGCGGTGCGCGCGGCGCCCCGGATGGGCTATGCTGGAACCCTGCTTTGCAAGGCCGCCTGCGATGCGGGCGGCGCGAGAAGAGGGGAGTGCGGCATGGCGGACTACAAGTCGGACATCGAGATCGCGCAGGAGGCGGAGATGCTGCCCATCTCCGAGGTGGCGGCCCGGGTGGGCCTCGCCGAGGACCAGCTGGAGCATTACGGCCGCTACAAGGCCAAGGTCGATATCCACGCGCTCAGGGACATGCCGCGTCGCGCCAAGCTCGTGCTCGTGACCGCCATCAACCCCACGCCGGCGGGCGAGGGCAAGACCACCACCTCGGTCGGCCTGGCAGATGCGCTCAGCCGCCTCGGCAAGAAGGCGGTGCTGGCCCTGCGCGAGCCGTCGCTGGGGCCGGTCTTCGGCATCAAGGGCGGTGCCGCGGGCGGCGGCTACGCCCAGGTGGTGCCCATGGAGGACATCAACCTGCACTTCACGGGCGACTTCCACGCCATCGGCGCGGCCAACAACCTGCTCGCCGCGATGCTCGACAACCACATCCAGCAGGGCAACCCCCTCGGGATCGACCCCAAGCAGATCGTGTGGAAGCGCGCCGTCGACATGAACGACCGCCAGCTCCGCCACATCGTGGACGGCCTGGGCGGCAAGATGCAGGGGGTGCCCCGCGAGGACGGGTTCGACATCACCGTCGCCTCAGAGGTCATGGCCGCCTTCTGCCTGGCCTCCGACCTCATGGACCTGAAGCGCCGCCTCGGGCGCATGGTCGTTGCCTACACCTATGCCGGCGCACCCGTCACGGCGAGCGACCTGCACGCCGAGGGCGCCATGGCGGCGCTGCTCAAGGACGCCATCAAGCCCAACCTCGTGCAGACGCTCGAGCACACCCCGGCCTTCGTCCACGGCGGACCCTTCGCCAACATCGCGCACGGCTGCAACTCCGTCCAAGCCGCCGAGACCGCCCTCAAGCTGGGCGAGTACGTGGTGACCGAGGCCGGGTTCGGCGCGGACCTGGGCGCCGAGAAGTTCCTCGACATCAAGTGCCGCATGGCCGGGCTCGATCCGGACGCCGTCGTGGTGGTGGCCACGGTGCGCGCCCTCAAGTACAACGGCGGCGTGCCCAAGGCCGAGCTCACGAACGAGAACCTCGAAGCACTTGAGGCGGGGCTCCCGAACCTTCTGCGCCACGTTTCCAACATCCGCGACGTCTACGGCCTGCCCGTGGTGGTCGCCATCAACGCGTTCCCCACCGACACCGCTTCGGAGCTCGCGCTCGTGGAGGAGAAGTGCCGCGAGCTCGGCGTCAACGTGGCGCTGTCCGAGGTGTGGGCAAAGGGCGGCGCCGGCGGCGAGGCGCTCGCCCAGGAGGTCATGCGCCTGTGCGAGGAGCCGCACGAGTTCCACTTCTCCTATGAGACGGGCTCCGCGATTGAGGACGCGCTCGAGGCCATCGCCACCAAGATCTACCACGCCGACGGCGTCGACTACACGCCCGGCGCGAGAAAGCAGCTCAAGCAGCTGCATGAGAACGGCTTCGGCAACCTGCCCGTGTGCGTCGCCAAGACCCAGTACTCCTTCACCGACGACCAGCACCTGCTCGGCGCGCCGGAGCACTTCCGCATCACCGTGCGCAACCTCAAGGTCTCGGCCGGCGCCGGGTTCGTCGTGGCGCTCACCGGCGACATCATGACGATGCCGGGCCTGCCCAAGGTGCCCGCGGCGGAGAAGATCGACGTGTTGGAGGACGGCACGATCGTGGGGCTGTTCTAACAGCTTTCCAACGGTCGTCCAAGGACGGCGCGACGGGGTGGGAGGCACCTTGTTCCGGACGCAATCCGCAGGGCGCGCAGCGCCCGAGGACGCGGCCGGGGCAAGGCGCCTCCCACTCAGGGCAGAGGACCCCGATGGGGGGGTCGAAGGGACGTTGAGAGGATCGCATGGCTGAGGTTCTGACGGATTTGAGCTGCACCGCGTTCGCGCGCGAGCTGGCGGCCAAGGTGCCGGCGCCGGGCGGCGGCGGGGCGGCGGCGCTCGCGGGCGCGCTCGCGGTGGCGCTGTGCTCCATGGCGGGCAACTTCACGCAGGGCAAGGCACGCTACGCGGAGGTCGAGGACGACATGCGGCGCCTCCTCGCCGAGGCCGAGGGGCTGCGCGGCGACCTTTTGGCGCTCGTGGAGGCCGACGCGCATGCGTTCGAGCCCCTCGCGCACGCCTACAAGATCCCGGCCGACGACCCCTCGCGCACCGAGGTGCTCGAGAGCGCCCTGCACGGCGCCTGCGCGGTCCCCATCGACATCATGCGCTCCTGCGCCCGCGCGCTCGACCTCTTGGAGGAGATGGGCGCCAAGGGCAGCCGCCTGATGCGCTCGGACGTCGGCTGCGGGGCGGCGCTCGCGGCGGGGGCGCTGCGCGCCGCGCACCTCACGGTACTCGTCAACACCACCTCGCTCGCGGGCGATCCGGTGGCGCGCGAGCTCGAGGCGGAGGCGGACCGGCTGCTCGCCACCTACATCCCGCGCGCCGACGAGCTCGCCGCGCGCATCGCCGAGGAGATCCGCGAGGACGCATAGAGGAGGATCACGTGGCCGAGCTTCTGCGCGGCGCCCCCGTGGCGGCCGCCATCACCGAGGATCTGCGTACCCGCGTCGTCGCGCTCCTGGAGCGCGGCGTCCAGCCCGCGCTCGCCGTGGTGCGCGCCGGCGCGCGCGAGGACGACCTCTCCTACGAGCGGGGGATCGAGAGGCGCGCCGCCAAGGTCGGCATCGCGCTGCGCAAGATCGTCCTGCCCGAGGACGCCTCGCAGGCCGACCTCATGGCTGCGATCGAGGCGGTCAACGCCGATCCCGCCCTGCACGGGTGCCTCGTCTTCCGTCCGCTCCCGGCCGGGCTCGACGGCGACGCGGTCGCCGCCGCCCTCGATCCGGCGAAGGACGTGGACGGGATCACGCCGGTCTCGCTCGCCGGGGTGTTCGCCGGCGGCGGGGCGGGCTTCGCCCCCTGCACGGCCGAGGCGGCGCTCGCGCTCATCGACGCGGCGGGCGTCGAGCTCTCCGGCGCGCGCGTCACGGTGGTGGGGCGCTCGCTCGTGATCGGGCGGCCCGTCGCCAGTCTGCTCACGGCCCGCGACGCCACGGTCACGGTGTGCCACACGCGCACGCGCGACCTCGCCGCGGAGTGCGCCCGCGCCGACGTCTTGGTGGTCGCCGCCGGGCACGCGGGCACCGTGGGAGCTGCGTGCGCGCGTCCCGGCCAGGTGGTGATCGACGTGGGCGTCAACTGGGATGCCGCCGCCGGCCGGCTCGTCGGCGACGTCTCCTTCGATGAGGTGGAGCCCCTCGTCGCCGCCATCACGCCCGTTCCCGGCGGCGTGGGCGCCGTGACCACCGCCGTCCTCGCGCGCCATGTGGTCGAAGCGGCCGAGTGCTCGCTCGCGTCTACCGATCCTGCAGTTCCCCCGACCGATCCCGCCGCACCTGCGGCCGATGCAAAGGAGTAGCCCATGGCAGTCGATCTGGAAGCCGCCCGCGCGGCGATGCGCGCGTTCCTGGTGGCGGTGGGCGAGGACCCCGATCGCCCCGGTCTTATGGAGACCCCCGATCGCGTCGCGCGCGCGGCAGCGGAGCTCCTGAGCGGCTACGACGAGGATCCGGCGGCGCACCTGCGCAAGCAGTTCCAGGAGTCGGGCAACGAGGAGATGGTGATCGTGCGCGACATCCCCTTCTCGTCGCTGTGCGAGCACCACATCCTGCCCTTCACGGGCAGGGCGCATGTGGCCTACATCCCGCGCGGCGGCCGCATCACGGGCCTTTCCAAGATCGCCCGCTGCGTGGCGGGCTATGCGCACCGCCTGCAGCTGCAGGAGCGCCTGACCGCCCAGATCGCCGACGCGCTCATGGCCGAGCTCTCGCCCCTCGGCGTGCTCGTGGTGCTCGAGGCTGAGCACACGTGCATGACGATGCGCGGGATTCGTGCGGCGGGCGCCCTCACGGTGACCTCGGCGGTGCGCGGCGGCTTCAAGAACGACATCAAGACGCGCGAGGAGGCCCTGCGCCTGCTGGGACTCAACGGGCGCTAGCAGGGGTCGTTGCGCGCCCGGCGGAACCGGGCCATAATGCCATGGCGGAAACGTCAGGGTATCGGCCGGAAGGGGAGCGGCATGGCGAGCAGGGGCGGTTACCGGGTGCCATTCGAGATCGAGGAGCTTTCGTTCGCGGAGGCGGTGGCCCTCGCGGCCGATACGGGCACCATCTCGGGCGACGCGGGGCCGCTTCTGGAGACGGTCGTCGACATGCTCGACGAGCTCGAGCGGCCCGACGGGCACTTCGATTGCCTGCAGGTGGCCGGCACCAACGGCAAGACCTCCACGGCGCGCTTCTGCGCGGCCATCCTTGCCGGCGAGGGGCTCACCTCGGCGCTCTACACCTCGCCCCAGCTCGTGCGCTATCCCGAGCGCATGGAGATCGCGGGACGCGTGGTCTCGGACGAGGCGTTCGCCCATGGCGTCTCCGCGGCGCGCGCGGCCGGCGCGCGCGTCAACGCGCGGCGCCGCGCTTCGGGCCAGGGCGCCTACGCCATCACCCCCTTCGACCTGCTCACCGTGGCGGCGCTCGTCATCTTCGCCGAGGCCGGGGTGGATGTCGCGGTCCTCGAGGTGGGGATGGGCGGGCGCTGGGACGCCACGAGCGCCACGGATCCGGTCGCGGTGGCCATTACGGGCATCGGCCTCGACCACATGCGGATCCTGGGCGACACGCTCGCGGCCATCGCCGGGGAGAAGGCCGCCGTCATCAAGCCCGGCCGCGCCGTCACGCTCGGCGCGGGCACGCACGAGCCGAGCGTGCAGCAGGTGATGGACGCGCGCTGCCGCGCTTGCGGCGTGGTGCCCGCCGTCGCCAACCACGTGGTGCTCGAGCGCCCGGCGCGCCTGGGCGAGGCGTTCCGCTTCTCCACCACCACCCGCCGCGCCATCTACACCCCTGCCCTGCGCAAGCCCGTCTACCAGGCGCAGAACGCCGCCTGCGCCATCCAGCTCGCCGAGGACTACCTGGGCCGCCCGCTCGATGAGTCAGCCCTCGAGGCGAGCCTCGCCGCGTGCCCCACGCCGGGGCGCTTCGACGTCGTGGCGCGCGACCCGCTCGTGCTCGTGGACGCCTGCCACAACCCGCAGTCGTGCGCTGCCTTCACGGCGTCGCTCGGCGAGCTCGCGCCCTCCCGTGACGAGCGGCCGACGCTCCTCGTCGCCGCCCTCACCGACAAAGACGTCGCCGGCATCGTGGACGTGCTCGTGCCGGCGTTCCCGCGCGTCGCGGTGACGCAGACGGCGAGCGGCCGCGCCATGCCGGCCGTCGAGCTCGCGGGGCTCGTGGCCGCCAAGCTCGCCTCGCTCGGGCGGGACGCGTCCGAGCTCGCCGGCGTCTACGGCACCGTTTCCGCGGCGCTCGACGCGCTCCGGGCGGCGGGGGAGCCCGTGATCGCGGCCGGCACCATCACGCTCGCCGGCGAGGTGGCGGGGATTCTGCGCGCCTAGCGGGATGCCTCCAAGGCTTCTTGCGTTCCTCATCGCCCGGTGCATCGGATGCGTCGGCCGTCGTTTCCCCGGGTGCCGGACCTTCCGATGTCGCCTGTGCAACAATGACATCATCCTCTTTGGTACAGGAGGTTCACCATGCTGCTGCAAGACCTCATGCACCGCCGCGGCGCACTCTCGGATGCCGAGCGTGCCATCGCCGACTACCTGCTTGTGCAGCGCGACCAGATCGCGCACATCAGCGCCCGGCAGGTCGCGCGCGACGTGCATGCGGCCCCTCGACCGTCGTGCGATTCTGCCAGCGGTTCGGCTTCGCGGGCTACGATGACTTTCGCGCGCAGTTCCTGGCGGAGATGCGCTACATCGTCTCGCACTTCGATCATGTCGATCCCAACTACCCCTTCTCGTTCGGTGAGCGCCGCGACGTGGTCGCCCACAAGATCGGTGCCCTCTACCAGGAGATCGTGGACGACACGCTCGGCCTCCTCGATGCCGCGTGGCGATGCGCCGTCAGTTCGAGGCGCGGCGCATCAGCAGCAACCCGTTGCTGGCCGAGGACGAGGATCCGCCTGCGGTTCCCGGTGCGGATGATGACGGCGTCCATGATCCGTACCGCATCGCCTACATGCGCGATCACCTGCTTGAACTCGAGCGCGCCATCGACCATGACGGCGTGCCCGTGATGGGCTACACCATGTGGGGTCCGCTCGACATCGTCTCCGCCTCCACCGGCGAGATGAAGAAGCGCTACGGCGTCATCTACGTCGACGTCGACGATCAGGGCCGCGGCACGTTCACGTGGAGCCGCAAGGGCAGCTTCGCCTGGTACCAGCGGGTCATCGCCACCAACGGCGCATCGCTTCATGAGGGGCTCTGATCGGGCCGACCGGCCCGCTGCAGCTCCGTGCCCAGCCGCTCGGCCCTCGGCGTCGCGCCCGGCGCGGCATCTCATCGACGCGTAATCGGGAACCGGGTCGGGCTGCGCATCCGTGAGGGAGCAGGGGTCTGGCGTCAAGCCGCTGCCCCCCATGCGATAACGTTCCAATCGGTTCAAGGAAAGGAAGCCATCATGATCAACTACATCTTCATGGACAGCGCGTATTGCAGCATGGGCCGCTGGATATCCATGATCGTGGGCGAGGTGTGCGGCATGAAGCTCTACGAGGGCATCGATCTCGCCGAGCTCTCGGACGAGCCCTGGCTCACGAAGGCCTATCTCAACGACTTCGACAACCGCATCTCCGGCAAGACGGCCGAGGAGCTCGCCGGCGACGAGGAGTTCCAGCGCGTGAACGCCGCGCTCCTCCAAGCCGCCCGGAAGGCCATCGCCGCCGGTCCCTGCATCATCCACGAGCGGGCGCTCGGCGCGCTTCTGGGTGACACGCCCGAGAGCATGCGGGTCATGCTCTACAACAAGAGCATGGAGCATCGCATCCCGCGCGCCGTGAGCGATCCGACGTTCGATCTTGCAGGCAAGAGCCATGACGAGGTGGTCCGGTTCATCTGCAGCCAGGACGCCGACCGCGCCGCCTACCGAGACGCCCTCACCGACGCTGCCTGGGGCGTCAAGGAAAGCTACGACCTCTGCCTCGACTCCGACCTGCTGGGCCGCGAGAAGTGCGCCGAGATTCTCATCGCCGCGGTGCGCGACCTCGAGCTCGATCCACAGCGGTGCGCCGAGATCATCGACCGCATCATGGTCAAGTGGACGGAGAACCATCGCTAGAAGCCGCGCATCGAGCGCGAACCCGGGTCGGCGCGTTTGCCGCGTCCGGGCGATGGGAGTACACTCGAAGGCATCCGCCTGCCCCGCGGGGCAGGCGGATGCTTCATCTATGTCCGGAAGGGATGCCATGTACCTGCTCTTCTTCATCATCAGCTTCGGGGCGTCCATCATCGGCGCCATCTGCGGCATCGGCGGCGGCGTGATCATCAAGCCCGTGCTCGACGCCAGCGGGACGCTCCTGCCCGGCACCATCAACTTCCTCTCGGGCTGCACGGTGCTCGCCATGACCTGCTACTCGGTGCTGCGCAACCGCCTCTCGGGCGCCACCTCCATCGAGGGCGCGACGGCGGTGCCGCTCGCGGTGGGCGCGACGGTGGGCGGCCTTGCCGGCAAGCAGCTGTTCGACCTGGTCGAGGGGCTCTTCGCCACGCCCGATCTCGCCGGCGCGGTGCAGGCGGTTGCGCTCGGCATCATCACGCTCGGCACGCTCGCCTACAACCTCAACAAGGACAAGATCACCACGCGCCACATCACCGGAACCGTGGCCTGTGTGGTCATCGGCTTCGCGCTCGGCGTCATGTCGTCGTTTCTGGGCATCGGCGGCGGCCCCATCAACCTGGTGGTGCTCTACTACTTCTTCTCCATGGGCACCAAGCAGGCGGCGCAGAACTCGCTCTTCATCATCTTGTGCTCGCAGGCGGCGAGCACCGCGACGAGCCTGCCCACCGTGGATTTCGGCGTTATCGACGGCGTCCTCATCGCCGGCATGATCTGCTGCGGCATCGCCGGCGGCATCTTCGGGCGGATCATCAACAAGCATATCGACGAGAAGCATGTGGACAAGCTCTTCAGCGGTCTCATGGTGGTCATCGTCCTCATCTGCGTGTACAACGCCGCGAAGCATCTGGTCCTGTAGAGGCGTCAAGTCCGGCCGCGCCCGCCGCGCGGCATCCAAGAGGGGGAGGGGATCGTGCCCATGGCGCGTGCGACGCGGGTGTCTGCGGCTCATCTGACCAACCGGTCGATGCGCGACTTCAACCTATCGCTCGTCCTGCACGAGATCTTCCATGTCGGGGGCTGCTCACGCTCGCGCCTGTGCCGCGCCACGGGGCTCACGGCAGGTGCGGTCACGCTGCTCGTCAACGAGCTTGGCGCTGCCGGCCTCATTGAGACGGCGGCGGCGACCGATGCCGAGGGCGGGCGCCGCAAGAAGCAGCTCGCGCTCGCGCGCTGCTCGTATCCCGTCGCCGTTATCGAGCTCGCGCCCGGGGCGCTGCGCCTGCGCTGCGAGGCGCTCTCGGGTGAGGTGCTCATCGAGGAGGAGCGCCCCGCCGGCTACCAGGAGCGTCCGATCGAGGACTTCGCCGCCGATGTCGCCGACCTGCTGGCCGAGGGCGTTGAGCTTCTCGGGGGCGAGGGCGTGGCGCCCCTGCGCGCCGCGGGCCTCGTCACGCCCTCGCCGGTGCTCTCCGATCGCTCGACCATCCTCGGCAACCTTGAGACGGGATGGGGCGTGGAGGATCTGGGCGCGCAGGTGCGTGACGCGCTGGCGGCCCGCGGCCTCTCCATGCCGGTGGCGCTGCTCAAGGACGCCGACTGCGCCGCCGCCTTCGAATACCATCTGCTCGCCCGGGGGGAGGGCCCGGCGCCCCGAGGGCTGCTCTACATGACGAGCGACGGCAGCATCGGCGGGGCGTACGTGGTGGAAGGCAGGGTCTACAACGGCCCCTTGGGCACCGCGATGACCATAGGGCACATCCAGCTCGATCCCGAGGGCGAGCTCTGCGCGTGCGGCAAGCGCGGGTGCCTGGAGACGTTGGCCGGGGCGGAGGCCCTGTTCGCCAAGAGCGGCCTTGCGGAGCTCGCGCGCGAGGAGGGCCGCGAAGCCGCCGTGGCGGAGCTGCGCGAGCGCTGGCTCGCGGGCGACGAGCAGGCGCGCGCGGTGGTGGGCGAGGCGCTGCGCTATATCCGCGTCGCCATCGAGGTCGCGCTGACGCTCCTCACCGCCGACTGCGTGGTGCTCGGCGGCTATCTGGCCGAGTACCTGGACGAGATCCTGGCCGTGCCCAACGGCTTCACCTCGCTCGGCGTGCCCGGTGCCACGAGATTGCTTGCGGGGCAGGCCGGCTCGGACGCCGCGATCCTGGGCGGGGCGCTGCGCATGCGCGAGGCGCTCCTCGACCATGCGGGCGAGCTCATGCGCGACGAGCCGCTCGACGCCGCGTCGCTCGTGCTCGACACGCTCTAGCGCCCGCGCCTCCTGCCTTGTGCGCCTCCCTCAGCGCAGGCCGCGCGCGATCTGCGCCATGGCGGGTGCGGCCTCTTCCAGAAACGCCCGGTAGCCGCAGTAGTCCTCGGTGTAGTAGGCGACGTTCAGGCGCTTGCAGTTACGGTGGCAGATGCCCTCGAACGGGCAGTCCGCGCACTGGCTGCAGGGGCGGCGCGGCTCGGCGAGGAAGGCACGCAGGGGCTCGGAGCGGGCGAGCTCCTCCAGCGAATCGTCCACGATGCTGCCCATGCGGTAGCGGTCGAGCACGTAGAAGTCGCAGGGGTACACCTCTCCGGAGGATTCGACCACGAACTGCGGCGCGCAGGATCCCAGCATGCCGCACTGCTGCGGCGGGCGCCCGGCGAAGAGCGGGATGACGTTGTCGAACAGCGTGACCGAGCGGTAGGTGCCGCGGCGGAACTCCTCCAGCCACAGGCGAAAGAACACCCGGTAGAACGAGGCGAAGAGCTCGGGCGTGAGCGAGAAGGCGCTGCCCTCATCCTCCTCGAGGCCGGGCAGGCAGGGAATGAGCTGGATGTAGTCGAGTCCGTTTCTCTGGTAGAACCGGTAGAGCTTCTGCGGGTGGCGGGCGAGCTGCGCGGTGAGCACGGTGAGGATGTTGAAGTCGACGCCCGCGGCGCGCAGCGTCTCGACCGCCCCCATCACGCGATCGAACGTGCCCGCGCCCGCGGCGTCCGGCCTCAGCCAGTCATGCAGGTCGCGGTAGCCGTCGAGTGAGACCCCCACCAGAAAGCCGTGCTCCTTCAGAAACGCCGCCCACGCCTCGTCGATCACATACCCGTTGGTCTGCAGGGCGTAGTGCACGGTCTGGTTGGTACGCCGCGCGTCGACGCGCTCGCAGAACCTCCCGAAGAAGTCCAGCCCCGCGCAGGTGGGCTCGCCGCCCTGGAAGGCGAAGGTGATCTCGGCGTCGTCGCCGAGCGCGAGCGCGCGGTCCACGAGCGCGCTCATGACCTCGTCGTTCATGACGCCATGGCTCTTCTGGGCGCGGTGCTCGGCGACGTCGGCGTAGAAGCAGTAGCGGCAGCGCATGTTGCACAGCGAAGAGGCAGGTTTGACCAGGAAGCTGATGCGCTTCATGAAGGGGTCCTTTCGCTCGGCCCGGATCGCGGGGCCGAGGGGCCCCGGCATCTAGGCGTCGATGGGATGGAATCGGGGCTCACCGTGCTCGAAGGTGGCGAACTCAGTATAGCCCAGCGCGGCGAGGCGCCGCCGCACGCGCCGGAGGTAGGCGCCCAGGTGCCGCGGCTCGTGGCTGTCGCTGCCCACGGTGATCACGCGGCCCCCCAGATCGCGGTAGAGCTCGAGGATCTCCGTGCAGGGCTGCAGGTCGGCGAGGCCGTAGCGGAACGAGGACGTGTTCACCTCGATGCCCTTGCCCTCGGCGATGACGCGCTCGAGGATCGCCGCGATGACGTCGCGGCTGCGCTCGAAGGGGTAGGGACCCGCCGGATCGTAGCGCTTGATGAGGTCCATGTGGCCAAGCACGCTGTAATCGTCGAAGCTTTCGACGACGCGTAGCATCTCCTCCCAGTAGGCGTCGTTGTACTCCTTCTGCGTGCGCCCCTCCTGGAACTCGCCGGTCCAGAACTCCTTGTCGTCCACCTGGTGGATGGAGAGGATCACGAAGTCGAGCTCGTCGCGCCACCGCTCCACGAGCGCGCGGTTGGGCTCGATGCGGTGCGACTGCACGCCCAGCTCCAGGCCGCAGCGCACGGTGAGCTCGCCGGCGTAGGTCTCACGGGCGCGGGCAAGCGTCGGAAAGTAGTGCTCGTAGTCGACGTTCAACATGGGTTCGCCCTCGACGATGCGGGCCTCCTCGACGTGGTCCCTATCGGGTTTCACGCCGTAGTCGACATGGTCGGTGAAGCAGATCTCGGCGAGGTTCAGGCGGATGGCGTCGCGGCATATCTCGTCCACGGGATAGGTGGAGTCGTCGCTGAACTCTGAGTGCACATGGTAGTCGGCGAGCATGGGGGCTCCCTTCGGGTCGGGTCGCAGCGTCTTTTGGATCGCGGTGCTCCTCGCAATCGTGCCACCGCGCGCCGCCTGCGGCAAGCTCGGCGGGCGGGTCTGGCACGTCTTTTCGCGCACGGCGCGCCGCAAGGGCCCTCGGCCCTCCCCGCGATGTGTCGCCTTCCGGTCTCTGACACGTTCTGGCGCATTTCCCTCCGCGGGGTCCGTTCTATGTCGTTGACGTGTCGTAGCCGGATCGCGGGGCCGTTCGGTATACAATGTTGCGGCATGTTGACCGCGAGGGAAGGTTTGGTTTTTCGCATGGACATGATCAAGGAGCTCCTCGAGCCGCTGATGCCGGTGCTCTATCTGCTCATCGGCTTCGTCGCCGTCCTCTACGTGCTCTCCGTCGTCTACGTCTTCGTCGACGCCCGCCGTCGCGGCATCGCCGCGTTCTGGGCGTGGGGCATCGTCGCGCTCGTGCCCTTCGTCGGGCTCATCGCCTACCTCGCCCTCCGTCCCAGCGCCTACCTGGTGGATCGCGAGGAACAGGAGCTCGACATGGCCCTGCGCGAGCGCCAGCTCGCCGCCTACGGCACCTGCCCCAAGTGCGGCAGCCCCATCGAGAAGGACTTCGTGGTGTGTCCGGTGTGCAACACGCAGGTGCGCAACGTCTGCCCCAGCTGCCACCGTCCGCTCGAGGCGCACTGGAAGGTCTGCCCCTACTGCCGCACGCACATCCAGTAGGGAGTGGAAGGGCTCTCACCGATGCCATCTCGCTGCGCAAACATCGTTCGCACGCAGACTATCTAGGCGCCCGCCCCTCGGAATGGCCGCGCGGCCACGGGCGGACGCCCTATAGCGCTCGGCGCCGCCCGTTCGGCGTCCGGGCGTTTTTCTGTTGATCGATTCCGCTGTCCGATACCTGAGATTGGAGCAACCCATGAAGGTCCTATACAACGACGGCCACGTCGACGAGTGCCCGGTCGACGAGGTCACCCACGTCATCCGCCACAGCGCCGCCCACATCATGGCCCAGGCCATCAAGCGCCTCTATCCCGAGGCCGATTTCGCCTACGGTCCCGCGACCGAGAACGGCTTCTACTACGACATCGACCTCCCCGAGGGCCAGAAGATCTCCGAGGACGACTTCCCCGCGATCGAGGCCGAGATGAGAAAGATCGTGAAGGAGAACCTCAAGTTCTCCGTCTTCGAGCTCCCGCGTGAGGAGGCCATCGCGCTCATGGAGGAGCGCGGCGAGAAGTACAAGGTCGAGCACATCGGCGACCTGCCCGAAGACGCGCGCATCACCTTCTACCAGCAGGGCGAGTACATCGACATGTGCGTCGGGCCGCACCTCACCTACACCAAGGCGCTCAAGGCCTTCAAGCTCACGGGCGTCTCGGGCGCCTATTGGAAGGGCGATAAGGCCAACAAGATGCTCACCCGTGTGAATGGTACCGCCTTTGCCACCAAGGCCGAGCTCGACGAGCACCTGCGCCTCATCGAGGAGGCCAAGCGCCGCGACCACCGCAAGATCGGCCGCGAGATGGACATCTTCATGATGCGCGACGAGGCGCCGGGCTTCCCGTTCTTCCTGCCCAACGGCATGATCCTTAAAAATGAGCTGCTCAACTACTGGCGCGAGATCCACCACAAGGCGGGCTACGTGGAGATCTCGACCCCGCAGATCATGAGCAAGAGCCTGTGGGAGACCTCGGGCCACTGGGATCACTACAAGGACAACATGTACTCCACGATCATCGACGATGAGGAGTACTGCATCAAGCCGATGAACTGTCCCGGCGGCGTTCTCGTGTACAAGTCGAAGCCGCATAGCTATCGCGAGCTGCCCATCCGCGCCGGCGAGATCGGTCTCGTGCACCGTCACGAGATGCGCGGTGCCCTCCACGGCCTGTTCCGCGTGCGCTGCTTCAACCAGGACGACGCGCACCTGTTCGTCCGCCCCGACCAGCTCACCGACGAGATCGTGGGCGTGGTGAACCTCATCGACTCCGTCTACCAGAAGTTCGGTTTCACCTACCACCTCGAGCTCTCCACCCGTCCCGATGACTCGATGGGCTCCGACGAGGACTGGGAGCGCGCCGAAGCGGGTCTGCGCGAGGCGCTCGAGCGCCTGGGCAAGGACTACGTGGTCAACGAGGGCGACGGCGCCTTCTATGGCCCCAAGATCGACTTCCACCTGGAGGACTCGCTCGGACGCACCTGGCAGTGCGGTACCGTGCAGCTGGACTTCCAGATGCCGCTCAACTTCGATCTCGAATACGTTGACGCCGACGGGTCCAAGAAACGCCCGATCATGTTGCATCGCGTGTGCTTCGGCTCCATCGAGCGCTTCATCGGCATCCTCATCGAGCACTACGAGGGCAAGTTCCCCACATGGCTCGCACCGGTCCAGGTCAAGGTCCTGCCCGTCTCCGAGAAGAGCCGCGACTACGCGCGCGGCGTGACCGAGAAGCTCGAGGCGGCGGGCATCCGCGCGGTGCTCGACGAGCGCGACGAGAAGATCGGCTACAAGATTCGCGAGGCGCGCAACATCGACCGTCCTCCGTACATGCTCATCCTTGGCGAGCAGGAGGTCGAGGCCGGGAACATCTCAGTGCGCGACCGCACCAACGAGACGCACGCTGCCGACCTCGATGACTTCATCGCTGAGGTCAAGGCCGAGATTTCCGAGCGCCGGTAAGCGCAGCGCGACGGGATGGCGACACCATCTGCCTCCGGAGCGATGGTGTCGCCATTCGGCTATCGGGGTGCGATGGAAGGGGAGCGCCGGCGCTGCTTCCGTGCCGCCCGCCGACCGTTGCACCCGTTTTGCCGTGCGCCCCGCACGGTGCGGGCAAACCCGGTATACTTGTTCCGTCGCAGACGAGGGGAGGGGTCATGGACCAGACGCAGGGTGCGCTCGCTGAGCGCTTCGCCGAGCTGCAGGGCGCCCGTGCCACCTGGCTCGTCCCGGCGCGCCACACGGTCGATGTCCTCGCCAAGATCGGCCTCGTGGGGCCCGAGGACCACCTCGTCGCCTTCGCTGACGACTTCGCCGACGCGTTTGGCGAACTCTTTCCCGGGCGCCGGGTGACGCTCGCGGCCGATCCCTCTCCGGCTGCCTTCCTGGTCGCCTCGGGGTGGGGAGAGGACGCCGGCACTCAGGAGCAGGAGGAGTCCGCTGAGGCGTCCGACGGCCCTCGGGAGCTCGGCTGGGGCGACACGCGCCTTGCGGCAGAGGGGTCGCCCGCATCCTATGCCTATCCTGCGGGGCGCGTCTCGAGGCGCACCTTCTGGTTCGTTCCGAGCGTCGGCGGGTTCGGCTTGCGCGTACCCGACCTGCGGGAGCTTTCGCGCGCCGCGGCCGCGTCCGGTGCGCTCCTCATCGTGGACAACACCGTTCCCTCCGCCTTCGGCTGCCATCCGCTCAAACTCGGGGCGACCATCTCGCTCGAGGCGCTCGACCGCGTGGCGGCCGGTGCCCTCTCTCAGAAGGCCGTCGCCGTCTCGGTGGCGCGCTCCCTTTCGGGGCGCGGCCGTCGCCGCGTGGTGCGTCCCGAGGCGGAGGACGCCTTCCGCCTGCTCTCCTTCGATCTTGGGGATCCCGCGGCGCCTGCCGCCGCCCTCGAGCTTGACGCCTGCGACCTCGCAGCGCTCGCTGAGGGTCTCGACACGCTCGCCGCGCGCATGCAGCGCCACTTCGATCATGCGCGCGCCATCGCCGAATACCTCCGCTGCCATCCTGCGATCGGGCGCGTCTTCTATCCGGGCCTCAAGACCCATGCCGACCACGTCTGCGCCACCGGTGCGCTCGAGCACGGTTTCGGGCCCGCCATCGACTTCTCGCTCACCGGCTCTGCCGATGAGCCGCAGCAGGAGCGGCACGAGCGCTTCCTGGCG
The DNA here is from genome assembly GCA_963931435.1 of uncultured Coriobacteriaceae bacterium. Taxonomy (GTDB): domain Bacteria; phylum Actinomycetota; class Coriobacteriia; order Coriobacteriales; family Coriobacteriaceae; genus Coprousia. Next base: position 1,228,020 of record OZ007012.1, on the reverse strand, counting down.
CTCTGCGAGGTTGCGCACCGTAACGCGCCCGCAGGCGGCGCCGCCACGCGCATCGGCATCGCTCGGCACCGCGACACGAGCTATCTGCGCATGTTCGCCGGCACCGATGACCCGCTCTATGTTGCCGATAGTCTCGACCAGGCGCTTCGCCTCTTCTGCAATCCCCCTGAGCCCTAACGAGCCGCATGCATCGCGCCTACGTTTAATCGGCTCTGCCCCTGGGAGGTTGCAGTGAATTCGTTCTTGAGCTCGGGCGATGCGCTCGAGGCGCTCGTGCTTGGCGTGGCGCTAGCCATGGACGCGATGGCGGTCACGCTCTCAAACTCGCTCTGTGAGCCCGATATGCCGACATCCAAAAAGCTCGCGATGCCCGTCCTGTTTGCGCTCTTTCAGATGGCGATGCCCATCGCCGGCTTTTTTGGCGGCACGTTGGTCGCGCCCCTTATCGAGGCGTATGCGGGCATCGTTTCCCTTGTTATCCTTGGTTTTGTGGGTGGCAAGATGATCTGGGAGGCGGTACAGGATCTGCGCGAGCCCGAGCAGTGCCCCACCACGCGCCTTACGTACCCTACCATCTTCTTTGAGGCGATCGCGACCTCGATCGACGCCTTTATCGTGGGCGTGTCGCTTGCCGCGGCGGGTGCCAACATCGTGCTCTACGGTGCCGCCATCGGTATCACGACGCTTGTGTGTTGCCTCGCGGTGATCGCGCTTGGGCGGCGGCTCGGGGCGCATTTTGGCCCGCGGGCAGAGGTCGTGGGCGGCATCGTGCTCATCATCATCGGCCTGCGGGCGTTTCTCTCGTAGATGTGCTGCTGCGTGAGCGCCTGCGGCACGAGTTGGCCGATTGCCCGTATCTTGCTCGCCTTCTTACGTGGGCACGTGCTTGCCTTGCGTTGTCAGCGGTTTGCTGCGCAAGGCCCGGGCCCATGCCGCCGCTTACGAGCACGAGGGTGACGTGGGCAATCGGCATCGCTCTATCGGGTGGCGCGGAGCGTTGCGGTCGAGGCCCAGGAGCCGAGCACCTCAACCTGCGTAAAGCCTGCTGCGCGGAGCGCCTCCATCTCGTGAGCGACGGTGAGCGGCGTGTCGAAATGGTAGAACTCGCCGTCCTCGATGCCCTGCTCGCGGCGGAGCCGCTCAAGCTCCCCGCGGAGCCGCGCTTCCTCGGCGCCCGCGGCAACAAAGTAGTCCGTGAGGATAAAGCTGCCGCCCGGAACGAGCGCGGTGCACAGGCGCGTGTAGAGCGGGATCTTCTCCGCTTGAGTGAAGTGGTGGAGCGACTCGACCGAGACCGCTGCATCAAAGCGCTGCGCTCCCAAGGGAACGTCAAAATATGAGTCGCAGATGAGCTCGAGGTTGTGCTCGGGGAACTTCGCGCGCAGGGCGTCGAGCATCCCGGGTGCCAGGTCGATTCCGGTGACGCGCGCCGTCGGGTTGAGCTGGAAGTACCATTCAAGCTCGAGTCCCGTACCGCAGCCCAGGTCGAGCACGCGAGCGCCTGGCTCGCGGGGGAGCAGTCCCGCCGTGAACGGATAGAAGTCGCGTGCCGAGGCGATGGCGTCGAGCTGGTGCTCGTCGTAGATGGCAAGGCGGGAGTCAAAGAACTCGTCCATTCGCTCAAGCATGGTCGATCCTTTCGTGGTGGTGTGCAAGACAGGGGGTTGGGTTATGCCGCGCTGCCAGCGGTAGGCGCGAGAAAGCGCTGGTAGGCGTCCGTCACCAGGCTTGCGACCTCAGAGTCGCTGATGGCGATCTGGTTGGAGACGATCTGCGTGGCGATGCCATGCGAGAAGAGCCAGACCTTGAGAAAGACCGCTTCGGCCTCGGACTGTTCGCACCCGGCGATTGCCCGGACGTTCTCAATGGTTGCACGGTTCCACTCGGCGTCGGCGACGCCCTGCAAGGTGGACCCCGCCATGGTGCGGTTCATAAAAAGGGCGTTGAAGATCTTCGGTTCCTCCCGGGCAAACGAGATGTAGGCGATGCCTTGGCTAATCAAGCGGTTCGCATCGGTCATGCGCGCGTCCATGTACGCGTTATACCGAACGTTGAGCTCGTCGACGAGGCACGCCTTGAGTTCCTCCATGCCTGTAAAGAGCCGAAAGAGGGGCTTGGTCGACGTGCCCAGCCGTGCAGCGAGGGCGCGCGCGTTGACGGCATCGAGCCCGCCTTCGCGCGCGAGTTCGAGAGCCTCCTCGATAACGGACGCTCGGTCAAATTTAGGTTGCGGCGGCATAGACACTCCCTTCTCCGGTGCACTGAATAGTAACACATGTTGCGCAACAGATGGTGCGTAACTATTCAGATTGAGGAATGCTTGGTCACCTGCACCTCAGCGCCACCGCATCGACGCTAGCTAAACGGTTGATAAGGTTTGCCAAGAGGGGAGCTATCAAGACAGTGCCAAGATGTGCGCAACTGCCCGCGCTGCCAACAGACTAGCCAAAGAGTTCGTCAGATCTTTGGGCGAGGAGCTCGTTTACCTCGGCTTGGAGGGCGCGATATGCCGCAACGGCGTGCTCGCCCTCGGGGGTGAGCGTCGACCCGCGGGCACCGTCACGCAGGAGGAGCACGCAGCCCAGATGTGCCTCGGCCTCGCGGACGATGCGCCACGCTTTGGAGTAGGCCATGCCGAGCCGTTTGGCGGCACCGTTGAGCGAGTGCTCCGTCGCCACACCTTCAAGCAGCTGCACGCAACCGAGTCCAAAGGCACCGGGCAGATCGAGTTCGGAGTTTTTGAGCGTAATGCGGGCGGATGCAACGATGGACATGAGTACCTCCTCTGCGCAGCACGATACCACGAAGCGCACGGGTACCGTCTGCGACGACTTTCCTACCGTTCGCGGAAGTCCCGTGTTAATTGACCCAACTCAGAGTTTCAGCCATTTGATTGTTTCGGCTGCATTACAATGCCTGCAGGCGGACCGCGTGCCAGGCGGTTCGCAAGGTTACATCGCGCATCGCACCTCGTTGCCGCTGTGCCCGGGGAGCGCTTGCGCCTAACAGAGAAGGAGTACCCATGGCGATGTTCTTCCCCGGTGAGTCCCATACGTTTTCTGAGTACCTGCTGGTTCCCGGCTACTCTTCCTCTGAGAATGTGCCGGCCAACGTTTCGCTCAAGACCCCGCTGACCCGCTTTAAGCGCGGCGAGGAGCCGGCGATTTCCCTCAACATCCCCATGGTTTCCTCCATCATGCAGTCCGTCTCGGGCGAGCGCATGGGCATCGCCCTTGCCACCGAGGGCGGCATGGCCTTTATCTACGGCTCGCAGACCCCCGAGCAGGAGGCCGCCATAGTCAAGGCGGTCAAAGACTACAAGGCGGGCTTCGTGGTGTCCGACTCCACCCTCACGCCCGACATGACGATGGCCGACGTGATGGCGCTCAAGGAGCGCACCGGGCACTCCACCATGCCCGTCACCGCCGACGGCACCCCGCACGGCAAGCTCCTGGGTATCGTCACGAGCCGCGACTACCGTCCCAGCCGCGACGACCCGCAGATGAAGGTCGAGACCTTCATGACCCCGCGGAGCAAGCTCATCGTGGGCGACAAGGACATCACTCTCAAGCGCGCCAACGACGTCATCTGGGACAACAAGCTCAACGCCCTCCCCGTGGTGGACGAGAACGACTGCCTGACCGGCATCGTGTTCCGCAAGGACTACGATTCCCACAAGTCCAACCCTGACGAGATGCTCGACGCCAACAAGCGCTACATGGTGGGCGCCGGCATCAACACGCGCGACTACGCCGAGCGCGTGCCGCTGCTCATCGAGGCGGGCGCCGACGTGCTCTGCATCGATTCCTCCGAGGGCTTCAGCGAGTGGCAGAAGCTCACCATCGACTGGATCCGCGAGCGCTATGGCGATGACGTCAAGGTGGGCGCCGGCAACGTGGTCGATGCCGAGGGCTTCCGCTACCTCGCCGATTGCGGCGCCGACTTCGTCAAGGTGGGTATCGGCGGCGGCTCGATCTGCATCACCCGCGAGACCAAGGGCATCGGCCGTGGCCAGGCAACGGCCCTCATCGACGTGTGCCGCGCGCGCGACGAGTACTTCGAGGAGACCGGCGTCTACGTGCCCGTCTGCTCCGACGGCGGCATCGTCTACGACTACCACATGACGCTCGCGCTCGCCATGGGCGCTGACTTCATGATGCTCGGCCGCTACTTCGCGCGCTTCGACGAGAGCCCGACCTCGCGCGTCAACGTCAACGGCCAGTACATGAAGGAGTACTGGGGCGAGGGCTCGGCGCGCGCCCGCAACTGGCAGCGCTACGACCTCGGCGGCGCCTCCAAGCTCGCCTTCGAGGAGGGCGTCGACTCCTACGTCCCCTATGCGGGCTCGCTCAAGGAGGGCGTGCAGGCGACGCTCTACAAGATCAAGTCCACGATGTGCAACTGCGGCGCCAAGACCATCAAGGAGCTGCAGCAGAAGGCGCGCCTGACGCTCGTTTCCTCCACCTCGATCGTCGAGGGCGGCGCGCACGATGTCGTGGTCAAGGACCGCAACCACCAGACGGTGAGCTACCAGTAAGGTCGTTGCGGGTTCTCAAGCCAGCCCGCTTCAATCGATCGTTCAATGCTTCGGGCCCGCGACCACGGCGTCGCGGGCCCGCTTGTAACACGCCCGAAACAGTTCGATCGGGGCGTCCGCGCGGTAACGTATACTAGGCGGCAAGGTTGGATGCACGGGAGGGCAAGCGGATCATGGAGCGTCTGGACGACGATCCCGGACAGGGACGCGAAGATCGGCGGACGGCGGGGGAGCCTCCTGCGGGGGATCCCGATGACGTCCTGTTCGCGCTGTCGCTCGAGGAGGTCGGGGCTGGAGCTGCCGCACACAGGGCGCAGGAAGCCGGCGGCGCGGACGCGCCCGCTTCATCCGGAGCCCATTTCGTCGAGGGCACCTTCGCCTCACCTGCCGGCTCCCTCGATGTTCCCGCCGTTTCGGATGAAGTCCAGGCGGATGGCGCCTTGTTTCCGGAAGACGATGCCGCCCCGCTGAGGAGCGACGTGGACGCGGGGTCCTGGGGCGTCCCCGGGAGCGATGTGGATGTGGAATCTGAGGGCGTCCCTGCGTTGGAACGAGGTTTCGGTCATGGTGCCGATGCCGACCGCGATGCGGGCGCGACGCCTGCCCAACAGGACGATGCGGGGCTCGGCTCCGACCCAGAGGCTGGCGCGGGGTCCGGCTCCGACCCAGAGGCCGTTCCCGACGCGACCGATGAGCTCGAGCCCGTCGACGGATGGGAGGCCGGCGACGGATCGCGGCGCGCCGCTTCTTCCACGTCGCCCTCTCACGTCGCTGCGGCGTGGGAGGCGCTGCGCGCCTGGTCCGCCCGGCACCGCCTCGCGGCGGGCGTCATCGGCTGGTGCCTCGTGGTGGCAGTCGTCATCGCGGCGTTCGCCCTGGCCATCAACCTCACCCTCAAGAGCGCTTCCGACAACATCGAGCAGGGCGGTCCGACGGCGGGCTACGTCGCGCCGGTCGAGGACGCCGAGCTCCCGCATCTCGCACTGCATTTCGTTGCGCTCGATGACGCCGCGTTCCCTCATATCGCGCTCGACCTGCGCCTGAGTCCTCCCGCCGGACAGGAGATGCCGGTGCTCGCCGCCTCCGATTTCAAGCTGAGCGAGCATGATGCCGAGGAGCGCTCGCAGGAACGCGCCGTCGGCGATTTCTCGTTCGACCCCGCTTCCGGTGCGTGCCGGATCGGCTTCGACACCGATGCCGCAGCGCTCGGCGCGGAGCGCACGGTCGTGGTCGCCCTCGACAAGGCGAGCGACTACCGGGGCAAGTGCTCGGTGACGTACCGCGTGCCGGGGATGTGAGCGTCATGGCTGCCCCCATCGTGCTCTACCTTTTCCCAAGGCGCGCCTTCGGCCCGGCGCCCCACCGATCCGCGCGCCGGATCGCGGCGGCGTGCGCGACGGTTCTCGCGTGCGCGCTCCCGATCGCGGGCTGCGCCGAGGCGCCGGAGGTCGCGGGTGCGCACCTCGCCTCCGATGCCGCCGGCGTCCTCTGCTCGGAGAAGCTCCCGGGGCTCTTTGCGCAGGCGAGCGGGCTCGTCGAGGAATCGCTCGCGCCCTCGGAGGAGGAGCTGCGCGCCGAGATCGATCTGGTCGAGGACTACCGGGACGAGTTCTCGCACGGCCCCAAGGGCTCCGAGTACCAGCGCTACATCGTGCTCCACGACACCGAGGGCGCCGGCACGCCCGAATCGGTGGTGAGCTACTGGGACGGCGCCGACAACGGCGTCGCGGCGCATTTCGTGATCGGTAAGGACGGCCATGTGGTCCAGTGCGTGCCGCTCGACGAGATCGCGCACCATGCAGGGTTCGGCGATACCGGCCACAACGAGTTCTACGGCACGACCGACGAGTCGCGCGACGACCGCGTCGGCACCACCGAGATCGGCTCATGGGCATCCGACTACGGCATGAACTCCTATTCCATCGGCATAGAGCTCGTGCATCGAGGCGGCGAGGGCGACTATCCGCAGGCGCAGCTCGAGGCCCTCGACCGCGTCATCGCCCTCATAGACGCGCACTACGGCTTCGAAAGCGAGATCATCGACCACAAGGCCTGGCGCACGGGCAACTCCGACACCTCCGCCGAGTTCGCCGGCTATCTCGCAAACTACCAGGACCATCGATCATATAGGGACGAGACAGGGGAGTAGCCATGTTCTGCACGCGTTGCGGGTCGCAGATACCCGACGGCATGAGATTCTGCACGAACTGCGGGGCGCCGGTGGCCGGCGCCGCGGCCGCGCAGCCCGCCCAGGCGGCGCGCCAGACGGGGGAGGCGCCGGGCGCACCGGCTCCAACGGGCCAACAGGCGGCATCGCAGCCGACTGGGGCTCAGCCCGCCGCGTCGCAGGCGTTTGGGGCGCAGCCGGCAGGGGCTGCCCCCGCCGCGGCCCCCGCGGGGATGGCTCCCGGCGAGACGACGCAGATGCCCCGTCCCGCCGCGCCGCAGCAGGGACCGGGCTCCACGGCCCCCGGCATCGGAGACCTGCCGCCCACCATCCCCCAGGATGACATCGCCTTCCAGCCCAAGAAGCGCATGGGGCGCGGGCCCAAGATCGCCCTCATCGCGCTCGCGTGCGTGCTCGTCGCGGCCGTCGTGGGAGGCGCCACGTGGCTCGCGCTCGGCGCGCTGACGCAGAGCGCCCCCACCCAGGAGGCCGACAAGGACGCCCCCGACGCCGACGACGCCGGCGACGTGCCGGAGGCCGTCCGCCTGGATCTCGAGATCTCCTCGCTCGACACCTCCTCGTATCCGCAGGTCTCGCTCGACATCGAGGTCGAGGGTGCCGATGCCGACGTGGTCGACGCCCTGACGGCGGCCGACTTCCTCATCACCGAGACGACGCCCGACGGCGGCTCCTCCGAGCCGGCCGCGACGCGCGCGACGGTCTCCGATGCGGGCGACGAGATCCGCCTGGTCTACACCTCTGAGCTCGGCGAGGGCGCATCGCGCACCGTCAAGGTTCGTCTCGACGAGATGAGCGGCGCTGCCGGCACGGCCACCGCCTCGTTCACCGCGCCGACGAGCGACGACGACGCTGATGACGCCGCCGACGACGCTGATGACGACTACATGATCGCCGACAGCGCCACCCGGCGCCTGAGCGCCTCCGACCTCAGCGGCTACACCGATTGGGAGCTCTACGTGGCCCGCAACGAGATCTACGCGCGCCATGGCCGCCGCTTCCAGAACCAGGACCTGCAGACCTACTTCGATGGCAAGGACTGGTACGAGCCTCTCTACAGCCCCGAGGAGTTCGACGCCAACGTGACGCTCTCCGATGTGGAGATCGCCAACGCCGAGACCATCCGCTCGGTCGAGCAGTCGCGCGGCTCATCGTATCTGTAGCGCTGTAGCGCGCGGTCAAACCTGCTAGAATTTTGAACGTTACCGCGAACGGTCCGGTGCCGCCCCCGGCGGCGCCGGCCGGAGATGAAGGAGCCAACCACATGTGCGACCAGCACGATCATCACGATCACCAGCACGCCATCCCGCCCTATGACGCCCAGGCCATCGAGAACAAGTGGATGCGCATCTGGGACGAGGAGAACCTCTTCGCCGTCGACGAGGACCCCTCCAAGCCCAAGAAGTACGTCCTCGAGATGTTCCCGTATCCCTCGGGCGACCTGCATATGGGCCACGCGCGCAACTACACCATCGGCGACGCCATGGCGCGCCAGGCGCGCATGCGCGGCTTCGACGTGCTGCACCCGATCGGGTTCGACGCCTTCGGCCTGCCGGCCGAGAACGCCGCCATCAAGCACAACACGCAGGCGGGCGAGTGGACCTACAAGAACATGGATCAGGCGCTGGCCACGATGCGCCGCATGGGCTTCTCCTACGACATGGACCGGCTGGTGAAGACCTGCGACCCGGATTACTACCGTTGGGGGCAGTGGATCTTCGAGAAGATGTGGGAGCGCGGCCTGGTCTACCGCAAGAAGAGCCCCGTCAACTGGTGCCCCAGCTGCAAGACGGTGCTCGCCAACGAGCAGGTGACCGAAGGTAAGTGCTGGCGCTGCGGCTCCGAGCCCGAGAAGCGCGACCTCGAGCAGTGGTACTTCAAGATCACCGACTACGCCCAGGAGCTCCTCGACGACCTTGAGAAGCTCCCAGGGTGGCCCGAGCGCGTCAAGCAGATGCAGGCCAACTGGATCGGCCGCTCTGAGGGCGCCGAGGTCGACTTCACGCTCTGCGACGAGGCGGGCGAGCCCACCGATCGCAAGATCACCGTCTTCACCACGCGTGCCGACACCCTGTTCGGCTGCACGTTCTTCCTGCTCGCGCCCGAGTACGAGGGGCTCCACGAGCTCGTCGCGGGCACGTCCTACGAGGCGGATGTCATGGCCGTCGTGGAGGGCGCCAAGAAGATCTCGGCGGTGGAGCGCGCCCAGGGCGCGCTCGAGAAGCACGGTGCCTTCACCGGGCGCTACGTGGTGAACCCCGTCTCGGGCACCAAGGTGCCCGTGTGGGTCGCCGACTACGTGGTCGCCGACTACGGCACCGGCGCCGTCATGGCCGTGCCCTGCGGTGACCAGCGCGATTTCGAGTTCGCGCGCAAGTACGGCCTGCCCATCGTGCCCATCATCCTCATGGACGACGAGCTCGCCGAGCTCGAGGCCGCGGGCGAGTCCATCGACACTTACCACGCCGAGACCGTGGACTGGGATTCGGCGCACGCCGCCGAGGGCACGCTCGTGCAGTCCGGTAAGTACACCGGCATGCGCGGCGGAAAGCACTCCGAGGGCGAGGCCGCGATCGTGGCAGATCTGGAGGCGGCCGGCTCCGGGCGCCGCAAGGTGGAGTTCCGCCTGCGCGACTGGCTCATCAGCCGCCAGCGCTACTGGGGCAACCCCATCCCCGCCGTCCATTGCGAGCACTGCGGCATCGTGCCGGTGCCCGCCGACCAGCTGCCCGTGATGCTGCCCGACAACCTCGACCTCGGCGCCGGCGAGACGCTCGCCGAGTGCAAGGAGTTCTACGAGACCACCTGCCCGGTATGCGGACGGCCGGCGCGCCGCGAGACCGACACCATGGACACCTTCACGTGCTCCAGCTGGTACTACCTGCGCTACTGCGACCCGCACAACACCGAGCTGCCGTTCTCGCGCGAGGCCGCGGACCGCTGGATGCCGGTCGACAACTACATCGGCGGCATCGAGCACGCGATCCTCCACCTGCTCTACAGCCGCTTCTTCACCAAGGCGCTGCGCGATATGGGGCTCCTCGACGTGGACGAGCCGTTCACCAACCTGCTGTGCCAGGGGATGGTCAAGGACGCCAAGGGCGAGACCATGTCCAAGTCCAAGGGCAACGTCGTCCCACCGAGCTCGGTCATCGAGCCCTACGGCGCCGACACCATGCGCCTCGCGATCCTGTTCATCGCGCCGCCGGAGAAGGACTTCGACTGGGACGAGGACGCCGTGGCCGGTGCCAACCGCTTCATCCGCCGCGCCTGGCGCATCGTCTGGCAGCTCGCCGGATCCGGCAGCTTTGAGGCGCGCCTCGACAAGGGTGCCCTCGATGCCGCCGCGCTCGCCCTCTACCGCGAGCGGCACCGCACGATCGCCAAGTGCACCGAGGACTTCGACCGCCAGCAGTTCAACACCGCCATCTCCGCCATCATGGAGCTCGTGAACGCCGCCTCGGCCTACCTCAACGCCACCGAGGGCGCGCCCGGCTCGCGCGACGCCGCGCTCTGCTGGCTCGTTGCCAGCGACATCGTCGAGCTCCTGGCGCCGATCTGCCCGTTCTGGGCCGACGAGCTGTGGCATGAGGCGCTTGGTCACGAGACCAGCGCCTACACGGCGCCCTGGCCGGTCTTCGACGCCGCCGAGGCGAAGAGCGCCACCGTCGAGATCGCCGTGCAGGTGCTCGGCAAGCTCCGCTGCCGCATCGAGGTCTCCACCACGGCGACCTCCGACGAGATGCGCTCCGCCGCCGAGGAAGCCGCCGCGAAGTGGATCGCGGGAAAGACCGTCGTCAAGGCCGTCTGCGTGCCGGGAAAGCTCGTGAACCTCGTGGTGAAGTAGGCGGGACGGCGCCAATTGTGGAGCTATTGCGAAGACGCCGGCCGGCTTTCGCCGCGCTCTCCGGCGCATCGCGCCCGTTTCGGCTGCTTGTGCTAAGATAGCCGAGGTAATTGAAGTGCTCTTGAGAAGGGAGCGGGGCCGGGAGGTCCTGCTTCCTTTCTTGTATGAGGAGGTGCCGCATGGTCAAGAGCGCGCTTGAGCAGCGCATCATCGACGCCCTCGAGGCGGTGGCGCCGGAGCGAGGGGTCGACATCGTCGACGTCGAGCTCACCGGCGCGACCAAGGCCCCGTGCGTGCGGGTGCGCATCGAGGGGGCGGACGGCTCGTCGCTTTCGCTCGACGAGATCGCCGCGCACACGTCGTGGGTGGGCGAGGCCGTCGAGGCTCTCGATCCCGTGAGCGGCTCCTACACCCTGGAGGTCTCCTCCGCCGGCATGGCCCGGCCCCTGCGCCGCCCGCGCGACTTCATGCGCTTCACGGGCGAGAACGTCGAGCTCGTCACCACCGCCACCGAGGGCCGGCGCAAGTACAAGGGCCGCATCGCCGAGGCAGACGACCAGGCCGTCACGCTCGAGGTGGAGGGCGAGGGCGCCCAGCGCATCGCCTACGACGAGGTCAAGAAGTGCACCTTGAAGCCGGTCTACGACTTCAAGGGCAAGAAGGATAAGGAGAAGTAGATGGCGTCCCAGATGATGGAAGCTCTCATGGAGCTTTGCCAGGAGAAGCACATCGATCAGCTCTACCTGATCGACCGCTTGGAGGAGTCCCTGGCCAAGAGCTACACCGACATCCTCCACCTGCCGTTCGGCGCCGAGGTCACCATCGACCGCGCCACGGGCAAGGTCTACGTCTACGAGCTCGTGCCCGTCGAGGAGTCCTACAACGAGGAGACCGACGAGTACGCCGAGTTCACCAAGCGCGACGTGACCCCCAAGGACACGAGCCGCATCGCGGCAAAGCACGCCAAGGACGAGATCAACGCCATCGTGCGCAACTCCGCGCGCCAGCAGATCTATGAGGAGTTCTCCGACCGCATCGGCGACATCATCACCGGCACCGTGCTGCAGTCCACGCCCGACTTCACCATCGTGAAGATCCGCGAGGGCGTCGAGGCGGAGCTGCCGCACTTCGACGTGCGCCGCCACCACGACGAGGAGGGCCGCCCCACCGAGCGCAACGAGCGCCCGGCCGGCGAGCGCTATCTGCACAACCAGCGCATCAAGGCCGTCATCATCGACGTGCGCGACCCCAACTCCACCGCGCAGCCTGTGCGCGGGGAGCACTCGCGCCCGCCGATCGTCATCTCGCGCACGCATCCGGCGCTCATCCGGCGCCTGTTCGAGCTCGAGGTGCCCGAGGTCTACGAGGGCACGGTCGAGGTCATGAGCGTGGCGCGCGAGCCCGGCCAGCGCTCCAAGGTCTCGGTGCGCTCGCTCGATCCGCGCCTCGACCCGGTGGGCGCCTGCGTGGGCCCCAAGGGCAGCCGCGTGCGCACCGTCGTCTCCGAGCTCCGCGGCGAGCGCGTCGACGTGATCCTGTGGGACGCCGACCCGGCGGCCTACGTGGCGCACGCCCTCTCGCCGGCCAAGGTCACGCGCGTCCTCATCGACGAGGAGAAGAACTACGCCGGCGTCATCGTGCCGGACGACCAGCTGTCTCTTGCCATCGGCAAGGAGGGCCAGAACGCCCGCCTCGCCGCCCGCCTCACCGGCTGGCACATCGACATCAAGAGCGAGAGCCTGGCGGCCGACATCTTGAAGAACATCCCGGCGGCCCCGGTGCCGGACGACGACCTGATCGACGACGCCGAGCCGAGCCGCTGCCAGTACGTGAGCGAGGACGGCGTGCGCTGCCGCAACCAGGCGCGCCCGGGCTCCAGGTTCTGCGGCGTGCACGAGCAGGACGCCATCGATGCCGCGGAGGATCTGATCTAGCGCGCGGCGCCGCGTCCGCGGCGAACCCTTAAGCGTGCTCGATTGGTGCTGCGATGAGGTGCGCGCTGCGCGCCCGAGAGGTAGGTGATGAGGCAAATGGCGAAAACCCGCGTTTCCAGCCTTGCCAAAGAATTCGGAATGACCTCCAAGGAGCTCATGGCCCACTTGGAAGAGATGAAGATCCCCGCGAAGACCCCGTCCTCGGCCCTTGAGGACGTCTACGTCAACCTGGTGCGCAAGAAGCTCGCGCCCGTGCTCGAGGCCCGCGCTGCCGAGATCGAGCAGGCCCGCCGCGCCGAGGAGCAGGCCGCCGCGGCCGAGGAGGCCGCCCGCCGCGCCGAGGAGGAGGCCGCCCGCCTTGCCGCCGAGGCCCGTCGCGAGGAGGAGCGCCGCCTGTCGCAGGCCGCCCTCGCGGCCGAGGAGACCGCCCGCGCCGCTGCCGCGGCGGCCGAGCGCGAGGCGCGCGAGCGCGCCGCGAAGGCCGCCCGCGAGGCCGAGCACGAGGCCAAGCGCCGCGCCGTGCCGGCGAGCGATTCGGGCCAGCGCTTCCGGTCGCTCCTCGACCAGATCGCCGCGCAGGAAGTGGTCCTGAAGGAGAAGAAGGAGGCCGAGGCCGCCCGCAAGGCGTCGGCCGCCGCCGAGCGCCCCAAGCGCTCCCGCGACCGCCGCGGCTCCGGCGCCGCCGACGCCGCCCCGACCCGCTCGCGCCGCACCTCCTCCGCCCCCTCGATGCCCGCGGGCGTCGAGGTGCCCTCGCCGGACAAGGGCGGGAAGGGCAAGCGCCGCCGCGGCGGCCACGTCGAGGAGGACCGCTACAGCCGCATGGCGCGCGAGGCCGAGGAGTACAGCCGCGAGAAGGTGCTCGAGGAGGCCCGCGCCGCCGTCGAGGAAGCGAGCCGCGAGTCCACCGGGCGCCGCAAGAAGCGCAAGGAGAAGCGCCAGCGCGAGGCCGAGGCTGCCGCCGCCGAGCAGAAGCTCGAGGCCGCCAAGGCGCAGGGCATCTCGGTCGAGGAGCTCGACGCCGTGCGCGTCTCCGAGGGCGTGACGGTGGCCGAGCTCGCCGAGGCCCTCGACGTGCCTGCCAACGACATCATCAAGCGCCTGTTCCTGCTGGGCACCCCGCTCACCATGACGCAGACCATGTCCAACGACCTCGTCGAGCTCGTCGCCGACGACCTGGGACGCCAGATCAAGATCATCAGCTCCGAGGAGGAGAACTCCTTCCAGTTCTACGACGATCCGGCCGACCTCAAGCCGCGCCCGCCCGTGGTCACCGTCATGGGCCACGTCGACCACGGCAAGACGAGCCTGCTCGACGCCATCCGCCACACCGGCATCGCCGCGCACGAGGCGGGCGGCATCACGCAGCACATCGGCGCCTCGCAGGTCACGATCAACGGCCGCCAGATCACCTTCGTCGACACCCCGGGCCATGAGGCCTTCACCGCCATGCGCGCCCGCGGCGCCAAGATCACCGACGTGGTCGTGCTCGTGGTCGCGGCCGACGACGGCGTCATGCCCCAGACCATCGAGGCCATCAACCACTCCAAGGCCGCCGGCGTGCCCATCGTCGTGGCGGTCAACAAGTGCGACAAGCCCGACGCCAACCCCGATCGCGTGCGCCAGGAGCTCGTCGAGTACGGCGTCATCCCCGAGGAGTGGGGCGGTCAGAACATGTTCGTGAACGTCTCGGCCAAGACCCACACCGGCATCGACGACCTTCTCGAGACGATCCTGCTCCAAGCCGATGTGCTCGAGCTCAAGGCCAACCCCGACACGTTCGCCTCGGGCTACATCATCGAGGGCAAGCTCGACCGCGGCCGCGGACCGGTCGCCACGGTGCTCGTCAACCGCGGCACCCTGCGCGTGGGCGACGCCATCGTCGCGGGAACGTGCTTCGGGCGCGTGCGCGCCATGCTCGACCAGCATGGCGACCACAAGCCCGAGGCCAAGCCCTCCGATGCCGTCGAGATCCTGGGCCTCGACTCGGTGCCCGTCGCCGGCGACGAGTTCCGCGTGTTCGAGGACGAGCGCGACGCCAAGAAGCTCGCCGACGAGCGCGCCCTCAAGGCCCGCATCGAGGAGCAGTCCAAGGTCAAGCACGTCACGCTCGAGACGCTCTTCTCCGAGATGAACGAGAACGAGCTCAAGGAGCTCAACCTCGTGGTCAAGGCGGACGTCCAGGGCTCCATCGAGGCGCTCGCCGACGCGCTCGGCAAGATGGATCAGTCCGAGGTGCGCATCAACATCATCCACTCCGCGGTGGGCGCCATCTCCGAGACCGACGTTATCCTGGCCGCCGCGTCCAATGCCATCATCGTCGGCTTCGGCGTGCGTCCGCAGGCCAAGGCCCGCGACCTCGCCGAGCGCGAGAACGTGCAGATCAAGACCTACTCGATCATCTACAAGGCGATCGAGGACATCGATGCGGCGCGCATCGGCATGCTCAAGCCCACCGAGGAGGAGGTCCAGACCGGCACCGCCGAGGTCCGCGAGACCTTCCGCGTACCCAAGGCTGGCCTCATCGCGGGCTGCATGGTCACCGAGGGCGAGATCAGCCGTGACGACAAGGTCCGCGTCGTGCGCGACGGCGTCGTCGTGTTCGACGGCGTGTTCGGCTCGATGCGCCGCTTCAAGGACGACGTCAAGAGCGTCAAGGCCGGCTACGAGTGCGGTCTCGGGATCGAGCGCTTCCAGGATATCCATGTCGGCGATATCCTCGAGGCGTACAAGATCATCGAGGTCGCCCGCACCGAGTAGGGGAGGAAGTCCGCACCGTGAAGCAGAACGCCGCAACGCGCAGGCTCTCCGAGCAGCTGCGTGAGAAGCTCGGGTACATCCTGCTGTTCGAGATCTCAGATCCGCGGCTCGACCTCGTGACGCTCACGGGCGTCGAGGTCGCCATCGACCGCTCGTTCGCGCGCGTGTTCGTCTCGTGCGACGGCGACCGCTACGATGAGGTCCTGGCGGCCCTCGGCGCCGCCAAGGGCCGCATCCGCAGCCTGCTCGCTCGCTCGCTCGATTGGCGCGTCACGCCCGAGCTGGAGTTCCGCATCGACCGCTCGACCGATGAGGCCGAGCGCATCAGCCGCGCGCTCGAGAACGTCCCGGAGACCCTCTCCGTCGAGAAGGACGAGGAGGGCTATCCCATCGAGCCCGCCCCGACGCAGGAGGCCCGGGATGCATAGCGCGGCCGGGGATCCCCTCGAAGAGCTCGCGCCCCTCCATGCGCGCATCGGCGCGCACATCATGAGCGCCGACACCATAGCGATCTCAGGGCACACGTCCCCCGATGGGGACGCCCTGGGGTCCGTGCTGGGGCTGGCGCTCGCGCTCAGGCGTCACTTTCCCGAGAAGGACGTCGCCTGCCTTCTGGCCGACGACGCGCCGGTCCCGCGCATCTACCGCTTCCTCGCCGGCGCCGACACCTTCGTGCCGGCCTCGGCCTACGAGGGCGATCCCGATCTGTTCATAGCGGTCGACTGTCCGGTGATCGAGCGGCTCGAGAACGCTGCCGACGTTGCCCGGCGCGCGCGGGTCGTCGCCTCGTTCGACCATCATCCCTCGCGCCGTGAGTTCGCCGACGTCTCCGTCCGCCGGGAGGGAAGCGCCGCCGCCGCGGTGCTCATCGACGGCTTTCTGTGCGCGGCGCACATACCCGTGACGCCGGACGTCGCCACCTGCCTTCTGTGCGGCATCGTGACCGACACGGGCCGCTTCCAATATCAGAACGCCGACGCCGAGGCGTTCGCCTGCGCCGCTCATCTCGTTTCCTGCGGGGCAGAACCGGCGCGCATCGCGCTCGAGGTGTACCAGAGCCAGCGGATCGAGTACCTGCACCTTGAGTCCCTCGTCATGGGGCGCATCCGCACGTTCTGCGCCGGCAAGGTCGCCTGCAGCTACGCCCGCGCGGCCGATCTCACGGGCCTCGGCGTGTCCCAGGACGAGTGCGACGGCCTCGTGGATGTGGTGCGCTCGGTCATGGGCGTCGAGGTCTGCCTGTTCCTCAAGGAGGTGGGCGACGGCTGCGTCCGCGGCAACCTGCGCTCCAAGGGCCCGCTCGACGTCTCCGGGGTGGCCGCAGCCTTCGGCGGCGGAGGGCATGCCGCCGCGGCGGGCTTCACCTGCCGGGGCTCCATCGAGGACGCGCTCAACCGGGCGCTCCCCATGCTCGCCCGCCTCGTCGGCTTCGACGGCTGCGAGGCCGTCTCGATCGATCGGTAGGTGGTGCCCGTGGCACGGCGCACCCCGAGCGCGATCAACCTCCTCATCGGCGTGGACAAGCCCTGCGGCTGCAGCTCGCACGACATGGTCGCCCGCGCCCGCCGCGCCCTCGGCGAGCGGCGCGTTGGTCATGCCGGCACGCTCGACCCGCTCGCCTCGGGCGTGCTGGTTCTGGGCGTGGGGCAGGCGACGCGCCTTCTGGGGCGGCTCGCGCTCGACGAGAAGAGCTATCTGGCCCGGATCCGGTTCGGCTGGGAGACCTCGACCGATGACGCCGAGGGCGAGCCGGGCCGCCGCGCGGCCAACCCGCCCGAGCTTGTTGACCCCGGCTTCGCCGCCGAGGCCGTCTCGCGCTTCGTCGGCCCCCAGATGCAGGTGCCGCCCGCGTTCTCGGCCATATCCGTCGACGGGGTGCGCTCCTACAAGCGCGCCCGCGCCGGCGAGGACGTCGAGCTCGCCGCCCGGCCCATCGACGTGCGCGCCGCCCTCGTGCTCGACGTGGAGCGCGAGGGGGACGATCCGGTCTGGACCGTGGCCTTCACGGTGAGCAAGGGCACCTACATCCGCGCGCTCGCGCGCGACATCGCCCGCTCGATAGGCGCGGCCGCGCACCTTTCGAGCCTGAGGCGCACCTCGTCGGGATGCGTCACGCTCTCCGACTGCCTCGACGCCACCGAGCTCGATCCCGCCCGCGCCGCGGCGCGGGCCATCGATCCCGCCCGCGCACTCGGCATGCCGGCCGTGTCCGCGCCCGCCCGGGCGCTCGACGACGTGCTCTGCGGGCGCGCCCTCCCGGTGGCGCGCGTGGAGGCGGCGCCCGCGCTCGCCGACGGTGCGTCCGCGGCGCTCGCCATCGACGGCGAGCTCAGGGCCCTCGTGAGGCGCGAGGGCGAGCGGCTCGTCATGACGAGCGTGTTTCCCCAGGGGATCGGAGGCGTTCGCCCATGATGCGCGATCGGTCGGAGCTTGAGCGCGACTTCCTCATCACGGAGCCCGCGGCGCCCGTGTGGAGGCTCGGCGAGCTCGACGGGAGCCCCCTGCCGCCGGGCGCCGTCGCCATCGGCGTCTTCGACGGCGTCCATGCGGGGCACCGCGATCTTCTCGCGCGCACCGTCGCCGACGCGCGCTCGCGCGACGTCGCCGGCTGGGCCGTTACGTTCGACCCCGATCCCGACCGCGTGGTCTCGGCGCATCCCGCGCGCCATCTCCTCTCCACGGCCGACCGCCTGCGGCTCATCGCCTCCACGGGGGTGGACGGCGTCATCGTGGTGCCGTTCACGCGCGAGCTCGCCGCCCTCGACCATGCGCGCTTCTTCGAGGACGTGCTCTTCCCGGTGTGCCCGGTCCGCGCGATCCATGTGGGGAGCGACTTCAGGCTCGGCGCCCACGGGGCCTCGACCGTGCCCGTCATCTCCGCATGGTGCGCCGAGCGCGGCATCGAGGTGTTCGGCCACGAACTCGTCTCGGACGCGGGGGTCCCCATATCCGCCACGCGCATCCGGGACCTGATCGCGCGGGGCCGCGTCGCGGACGCCCGCATGGAGCTCGAACGCGACCACATGGTGCGCGGACGCGTCCGCAGCGGGCGGGGACAGGGGAGGGACATGGGGTTCCCCACCGCCAACATCGAGGTGGATCCCGCCTGCCAGATGCCCGGCGAGGGCGTCTACGCCGGCTACGCCTTGGCGCGGGGCGCCGCATGGCCCGCGGCGATCAACGTCGGCGTGTCCCCGATGTTTCGCGACGAGGCGCGCTCCGCCTCACTCGAGGCCAACCTCCTCGGATTCTCGGGAGATCTCTACGGAGCCGATGTGGCGCTCGCGTTCTGCGAGTTCCTGCGGCCCTTGCGTGTCTTCGACTCGGTCGATGAGCTCATCGCGACCGTTCTGGGTAACATCGACTACATCCGTGAGCGCTATGGGGAAGCCGGGGTGCGCCTGAGAGATGATATCTGACGAGGACAAGGACCGCGTGCGCGCCGCGACCGACCTGGTGGAGCTCGTGGGTGAGACGGTGCAGCTCAAGCAGCGCGGGCAGGAGTTCTGGGGCTGCTGTCCGTTCCACGGCGAGAAGACGCCGTCGTTCCACATCATCCCGGCTACGCAGGTATGGCACTGCTTCGGCTGCGGGGAGGGGGGCGACTGCTTCACCTACGTCATGAAGCGCGAGAACCTCTCGTTCCCCGAGTCGATCCGCTACCTGGCCGACCGCGCCGGCATCGAGATCGCCGACGACTACGAGGGCGCCCGCCGCGGCACGCGCCGCTCGCGCATCATCGAAGTGTGCGAGGAGACCTCGCGCTTCTACCACACCATGCTCATGCGCGGCAAGGACGACCGCCCGCGCGCCTACTTCGCCTCGCGCGGCATGGGCGGGGCGGTGTGCCGCCGCTACCGGCTGGGCTTCGCACCGGGGCGGGGAAGCCTGGTGGCCCATCTGACGGAGGCGGGCTTCACGCAGCAGGAGATGATCGACGCCAACGTGGCGCTGCGCCGCGACCGGGGCGGGATGGTCGATCGCTTCTTCGACCGCGTCATGTTCCCGATCTTCGACGAGCGGGGGCAGTGCATCGCGTTCGGCGGCCGCATCATGGGGACGGGCGAGCCCAAGTACCTCAACA
The DNA here is from genome assembly GCA_963931435.1 of uncultured Coriobacteriaceae bacterium. Taxonomy (GTDB): domain Bacteria; phylum Actinomycetota; class Coriobacteriia; order Coriobacteriales; family Coriobacteriaceae; genus Coprousia. The sequence goes on along the minus strand of OZ007012.1, from coordinate 1,208,673 downwards.
CCGCCGAGACGGCCCTCTTCCACAAGAAGCGCAACCTCTACGGCTTCAACTGGGCCAAGGACGCCATCATCGCCGAGGGCTCCGCCATCGTGGTGGAGGGCTACACCGACGCCATCGCCTGCTACGAGGCGGGCATCGGCAACGTCGTGGCGACGCTCGGCACCGCGCTCACCGCGCACCACGTCAAGACCCTCACGCGGTTCGCCAAGAAGATCATCTACCTCTTCGACGGCGATGCGGCGGGCCAGAAGGCCGCCGAGCGCGCCATCCAGTTCATCGAGAGCGATTCGCTCGACCTGCGTTGCGTGGTTCTGCCCGATGACCGCGATCCGATGGAGTTTCTGAGCGAGCGCGGGGGAGATGCCCTGCGCGCCCTGCTCGACGCCGCCGAGCCGCTGCTCGACTTCGTGTTCCGCAAGCTCGAGGAACGCAGCGACCTCACCACGCCCGGCGGGCGGGCGAAGGCGCTGGAGGATGCCTGCCGTCTCATCTACCCGCTGCGCGCCAGCTACATGATCGACACCTACTACGTCCAGATCGCGGACCGCGTGGGCCTCGACGTCGAGGCGGTGCGCTCGGCCGCCGCGCGGGTGTTCCGCGAGGTGCAGCGCGAGGAGGAGGCGCAGCGCGGCCGCGAGCGGGAGCGCGAGGCCGCCCGCGTCCGCCGCGCTGGAGCCGGTGCGCCCGCACCCGCCGCGTCCGCGTCCTCGGACGGGGCCGGCGCCTTCGACGAGGTGCCGCCCGATGTCTACGGGGCAGCGGGCGCGGTGGCGCCTGAGGAGCCTTCCGTGTCTGCTGTCCCGGACGCCGCGCCCGCGGTGCTCACCGAGCTCGAGCGCCGCTCGCTGCGCAGCGAGCGTGAGCTCCTCACCCTGCTCACCGCCTACCCGGATGCCTTCCGGGCGTTCGCCGAGCGCATCGTGGACATCTCCTGGGTCGACCCGCGCCACGAGGCCATCGCCTGGGCCGTGCTCGCGACGCCGGCGGGCACCCCGCCCGCCGAGGTCATGGCGGCTGCGCGCGCGGTGTGCCCCGAGGCGGCCCAGCTCGTCTCCTCGGGCAGCATCTCGGTGACGAGCAAGCATCCCACCGAGGTCAACATCAAGTTCCTGCTCGACACCCTCGAGCTCTACACGCAGCGCCGTCGCCTCAAGTCCGCCCAGGCGCGCCTGCGCCAGGGGCGCGGGCTGGACGCCGACGAGCGCCGGGGCCTCGTGATCGCGGCTTCGCAGGGCGCGGCGCGCATCCGCGAGCTCGAGCGGATGCTCGAGGGCGTGGCGGACCCCTTCGCCACCCTCGTCAACCCCGACGAGGCGCCCCGCGAAGCAGCGCGCTGAGGCCCCGGCGCACGGTTTCTCCATGCGTCTGATGACGTGCGTTTGGGGTATATGGGGATGTGTTAAAGTAATGAGTCCTGTGGGAAAAGGAAGGGAGACTTCGTGCCGAAGAAGAGCGATACAAGGGCAACCGAGCTTGATTCCTACCTTGAGAAGCTGATTGACCAAGGCTCTAAAACGGGTTCAGTCACCGAGGACGAGATCCAGATAGCACTGAAGGACGTCGATATCACCGACAAGCAGCTCACCACGGTCTACCAGACGCTGCGCGACCGCGGCGTCGAGGTCCTCTCGCAGAACGAGGGCGAGGCGCCCTTGGACGACGTCGATCTGGACGTCGACGACGGCGGGCTCGACGACGAGCTCGATGACGAGAGCATGGAGGACCACGACATCAAGGTCGCCAAGATCGCCGATGCCGAGATGGCCGCCGCCAAGCCCAAGAAGAAGTCCCGCGTGCGCACCTCGCGCTCGCGTTCACGCGTGCGCGGCATCGACGCCTCCACCGTCATGCTCACCGGCGACCCGGTGCGCATGTACCTCAAGGAGATCGGCAAGGTCGATCTGCTCACCGCCGCCGACGAGGTCGACCTGGCGATGAAGATCGAGGCGGGCCTCGAGGCGACCAAGCAGCTCGAGGCGGCCGATCGCGGCGAGACGACGCTCACGCGCGCCGAGATGCGCCGCCTGACGCGCGTCGAGCAGGTGGGTCTCGAGGCGAAGCAGGCGCTCATCAGCGCCAACCTGCGCCTCGTGGTCTCCATCGCCAAGCGCTACGTGGGCCGCGGCATGCTCTTCCTTGACCTCATCCAGGAGGGCAATCTCGGCCTCATCCGCGCGGTCGAGAAGTTCGACTACGAGAAGGGCTTCAAGTTCTCCACCTACGCCACGTGGTGGATCCGCCAGGCCATCACGCGCGCCATCGCCGACCAGGCCCGCACCATCCGCATCCCGGTGCACATGGTGGAGACCATCAACAAGCTCGTGCGCGTGCAGCGCCAGCTTCTGCAGGATCTGGGCCGCGACCCGACTCCCGAGGAGATCGGCGCCGAGATGGACATGTCGGCCGATCGCGTGCGCGAGATCCAGAAGATCAGCCAGGAGCCCGTCTCGTTGGAGACGCCCATCGGCGAGGAGGAGGACTCCCAGCTGGGCGACTTCATCGAGGATTCCCAAGCCGTCGTGCCTCCTGACGCGGCGAGCTTCTCGATGCTGCAGGAGCAGCTCGCGCAGGTGCTCGACAGCCTCGCGGACCGCGAGCGCAAGGTCATCGAGCTGCGGTTCGGTCTCGTGGACGGCCATCCGCGCACGCTCGAGGAGGTCGGGCGCGAGTTCGGCGTCACGCGCGAGCGCATCCGCCAGATCGAGTCCAAGACCCTTGCCAAGCTGCGGCATCCGAGCCGTTCGAGCAAGCTCAAGGACTACATCGAGAGCTAGGGCACGCGTCCATCGGCATATCGCCATCGAGCCTCCCCTCTGCCTTTATCCGCCTCCCGTTTCTTGGACAACGAGAACGGGAGGCTTTCTCATGGCATTGGATTCGAGGACCAACACGTTGTCACCCTGAGAAGGAAGGCTGCCGGCCGGGATCGTTTCCGCCATGATCGAAAGCGCGCATCGTGCCCATGTGGACGATAGGCGCACGGAGCGGAAGTAAACCTTTGCTCATGAGAACGTCATTCGATCTTGATGAACAAAGTGATGAACAAAGCACGACGCTCAAGGGGTGGCGCAGCTTCCCCATCCTTCGGGTTGATCGCTCGGGGGTGTATCCACATTCTGCAAGGAGAAGCTGTATAAGACGATATGAGCTGAACATTGGGCCCTCCCCCTGTCGCAGCTCCGTGGGTCGGGCGACAATGGTCGTACCACCAACCGTGGCCGCGCGCCACATGCGAAGAGGGAGGGCCCCATGTCCGATTATGTCACAGCCGTCGGCCTCGACGTCCACGCCCGCAGCATAAAGGCCTGCGCCCTGAACCCGATGACCGGGGAGGTCGAGCGCGCCTCGTTCGGCCGCGACCCCGCAGCGGTCGCAGGGTGGGCGCTCGGCTTCGAGTCCCCCAGGGCGGTCTACGAGTCCGGCGTCACCGGCTTCCACCTCTGCCGCGCCCTGAGGGCTCTCGGCGTCGACTGCCGCGTGGGGGCCGTCTCCAGGATGCAGCGGCCCGCCGCCGACCGGGGGCGCAAGACCGACCGCCGCGACGCCGAGTTCCTCGCGCGCCTGCTCGCCACCCGCAACGTCGTCGAGGTATGGGTCCCCGACGGGCGCACCGAGGCCGCCCGGGACCTCTCCCGCGCCCTCGCCGACGCCCGCGACGACCTGCAGCGGGCCAAGCAGCGGATGTCGAAGTTCCTGCTGCGCCACGGGCACGTCTTCGACGAGACGACCCCGGCCGGCCGCAGGCGGGGCAGCTGGACGCGCGCCTACTGGAGGTGGGCCGACGCGATCGAGTTCGACGAGTCCGACGACGCGGCCGCCTACGAGCACTACCGCGACTGCGTGAGGCGCTGCGAGGAGGCGCGCGACGACCTGGCGGCGAGGGTCGCGGAGTCGGCCGGCCGCCCCGAGTGGAAGCCGACCGTCGACGCGCTGAGGTGCGTGAAGGGCATCGACGTCGCCACCGCGTTCCTGCTCGCCTGCGAGATGGGCGACCCCTCCCGCTTCCCGAGCGCCCCGTCGTTCGCCTCGTGGTGCGGGCTCGTGCCCTCGGAGCACTCGAGCGGGGAGACCTGTTCGAGGGGAGGGATCACGCGGGCGGGCAACGCCCACGTGCGCTCCGCGCTCGTCGAGGCCGCCTGGCACGTGCCCATGTCGTCGCGCGAGCCCAAGCCGCTTGCGCGCGGGCAGGAGGCCTCCCCCGCGGTCAGGCGGCACGCGGCGAAGTGCAACCGCAGGCTCCAGGACCGAAGGGAGGCGATGGCGGCGGCCGGCAAGAGGGCGGTCGCCGCCAACTGCGCCACGGCGCGCGAGATGGCGTGCTGGGTGTGGGCGATAGCGAGGATGGCGTCCTCGTAGCCCCGGCAGCAGGAGGTCCGACCCCGGCAGGCGCCGCGTTCGAGGCCGTTGGGAGGCCACTCGAGCCTTTTTTATGGGCAGCGCCCAGCGCCACGCCCGCCATCAAGACTTCGGCCGAGGCCCCCAGCCGTAGCAACGAAATGCGCAGCCGACGAGGCCACGCGCGGATATTAGAATGCCGAACGTGCGTCGAACAGACACGCCCTCAAGCGGCGCTGCCGCCGGGTGAAGATAGGCAGGCCCGCCGCCTCCGGTAGCTCCGGAGGGGGCGGGCCGGTTTTGCCTCTTGACAATGTTCAGCTCATATTAAAAAACGTCCCGTTTGACACGGGACGCCGGACAAGCGATGGCTCCCCGGGTAGGACTCGAACCTACAACAACGCGGTTAACAGCCGCGGGCTCTACCATTGAGCTACCGAGGAATGTGCTGGCTGCTCTCAAGCAACGAAAACTAGTATAGCGAACGCGTGCGGATTGACAAGAAGAATTTCAAAAAAGTTTTCGTGTATAATGCGAGGCGACCTTTAAGCGAGTGCGAGACACCGCAAGGATGAACATAGGCGCCAGCTGCCGCTTTCCTCACGATGTCTTGCCGCCGGGCGGCCGGGCATCGTTTTTTCGTTGCGCTCCGGCCTCCGAACGACCGAGAGGGAAAGGAGTTCGATGGGCACCACACCGAAGGCCGTCATCATGGATGAGGCCGCCGTGAGCCGTGCGATGACGCGCATCGCGCACGAGATCCTCGAGCGCAACGAGGGCTGCGGAAATCTCGCCCTGGTGGGCATCGTCACCCGCGGCGACCTGCTGGCCAAGCAGCTCGCCGACCGCATCGAGGAGATCGAGGGCGTGCGCGTGCCGCTCGGCAGCCTCGACATCAGCTTCTACCGCGACGACTACCTCACGAGCATCGCGCCGGAGGTCCATGCCACGCGCATCCCCTTCGATGTCGACGGCAAGCGCATCGTTCTGGTCGATGACGTCCTCTACACCGGGCGCACCATACGCGCCGCCCTTGACGCGATCATGGACCTGGGGCGCCCCAGCCGCATCGAGCTGGCGGTGCTCGTCGACCGCGGCCACCGCGAGCTTCCCATCTGCCCGGATTTCGTGGGCAAGAACGTCCCCTCCTCGCACGAGGAGAACGTCCGGCTGTACCTTTCCGAGGTCGATGGGCGCACCTCGGTGGAGATCACCGACATCGAGCGCGGCGACCGCGCCCATTCCGCGCCCCTGGGAGGTGAGTAGCCCATGGCGTTCAACCACAAGCACCTCATCGATATCACCGAGTACTCCGATACCGACATCATGACCATTCTGGAGACCGCCAAGGCGTTCTCCGCGGTGAACGAGCGCACCATCAAGAAGGTGCCCACGCTCAAGGGCAAGACCATCGTCAACATGTTCAACGAGCCCTCGACGCGCACGCGCAGCTCGTTCGAGCTCGCCGAGAAGCGCCTCTCGGCCGACAGCCTCAACTTCGGCGGCTCGTCCACCTCGACGGTTAAGGGCGAGAGCCTCATCGACACGGTCATGACGCTCAACTCCTACAAGATCGACATGGTCGTGGTGCGCGACAAGCACGAGGGCGCGCCCTATATCGTCTCGCAGCACACGCCCGCCGCGGTCATCGATGCGGGCGACGGCAAGCACGGCCATCCCACCCAGGCCCTGCTCGACCTCTACACTATCTGGCAGCGCTTTGGACATCTGGAGGGCCTGAAGGTCGGCATCGTGGGCGACATCTCGCACTCCCGCGTCTGCGGCTCGCTCGTGCCCGCGCTCAAGATCGTGGGCGCCGAGGTGACCCTCATCGCGCCCGGCACACTCATCCCCATGAACCCCGAGGTCCTCGGTGCGGACCGCGTGAGCGCAAGCCTGGACGACGTCCTGCCCGAGCTCGACGTTGTCTACATGCTCCGCATCCAGCGCGAGCGCCTCGAAGGCGCGCCCTTCCCGAGCCAGCGCGAGTACCATATGCTCTACGGTCTTACCGAGGCGCGCGAGCGCCTCATGAAGCCCGAGGCGATCGTGTGCCACCCGGGCCCGATCAACCGCGGTGTTGAGCTCGATTCCTACATGGCCGACCATCCACAGCGCTCGGTCATTCTCGACCAGGTCTATGCGGGCATCTGCGTCCGTATGGCCGCGCTCTATCTCTTGCTGGGAGGTGCCGATAATGGCCTTGCTTCTTAAGGGTGCCCATGTCGTCGACCCCGCTGCGGGTCTGGACGGCGTTCTTGACGTCCTCATCGACGGCGATCACATCGCCGAGGTGGGGGAGGGACTGGCCGAAGAGGGTGCCGATGTCATCGATCTCTCTGGCAAGTACCTCGTGCCCGGTCTCGTCGACATGCACGTTCACCTGCGCGAGCCCGGTTTCGAGCACAAGGCAACTATCGAGACGGAGACCCGCGCCGCCGCCAAGGGCGGCATGACCGCGGTGTGCTCCATGCCCAACACCGACCCGGTGACCGACAACGGCACCGTTGTCGAGTACGTGCGCGCCTGCGCCGAGCGCGCCGGCCATTGCCGTGTGTTCCCCTCTGGCGCCATGACGAAGGGCCTTAAGGGCGAGATCATCTCCGAGATGGGCGACATGGTGGCGCACGGCGCCGTCGCCTTCACCGACGACGGCCGCGGCGTGCAGGGAGCAGGCATGCTCCGCCGCTGCATGGACTACGGCAAGATGTTCGGCAAGGTCTTCATGAGCCACTGCCAGGACGAGGACCTCGTGGGCGACGGCCAGATCAACGAGGGCCCGGTCTCTACCAAGCTCGGTCTTGCCGGCTGGCCGGCGGAGGGCGAGGAGCTCCAGATTCTGCGCGATATCCAGATTGCGCGCCTGACCGGAGCCAAGCTTCATATCCAGCACATTTCCACCGCCCGCGGTCTTGAGGCGGTCCGCGCCGCCAAGGCCGAGGGCCTGCCCGTCACCTGCGAGGCGACGCCTCACCACATGTTTTTGACCGACGAGCGCATCGATGGCACTTACGATACCCGCCTTAAGGTGAACCCGCCCCTGCGCACCGCCGCGGACGCTGCGGCGATCCGTGCAGGTGTGGCCGATGGCACCGTCGACGCCATCGTCACCGACCACGCTCCGCATGCGGATTGGGAGAAGGCGCGCGAGTTCGAGTACGCGCCCTTTGGCATGACGGGCATCGAGTGCTCGCTCGCGCTCGTCATCACCAACCTGGTCAAGACCGGCGTTATCGATTACGGGCGCATGGTCGAGCTCATGAGCATCGGCCCGCGCCGGATTCTCGATGTCGACCCGGTGAGCATCCAGGCGGGCTCCATTGCAGACATCACCGTCTTCGATCCCGATATCGTTTGGACTGTCGGTGCCGACGGTTATGAGTCCAAGGCCCGCAACTGCGGTTTCGACGGGACCGAGGTCACCGGTCGCGCCACCGACGTCTTTGTCGGCGGCAAGCAGACGCTCCGCGACGGCGTCGTCCTGTAGTCCTGTAGCGCGCTTGGTCTGGGGCGAACTGCCCGCCGCAGACCAAGCGCATCCAAGAGAGGAGAGCTATGCCTACACCTTCTCCGGCTCGCGTGCATGAGTGCACGGTCGTGAAAAACGAGCCGATCGCGCAGGACATCTTTGCCCTGCGCATCGCATCTCCTGAGCTCGCGCGCATGCTCGAACCCGGTCAGTTCGTGGATATTGCCGTTCCGGGTAACGCCATGAGCCTTTTGCGCATCCCGCTGTCCTTCGCGGAGGCGGATGCGGAGGCCGGAACGATCGATATCTGGTATGCCGTTGTGGGGGAGGGTACCGAGCGCCTTTCTCGTATGGAGCCCGGCGCCACCACCACGGTGCTCGGCCCCGGCGGTCACGGCTGGACCATCCCCGAGGGCTGCCGCCGCGCCCTGCTCGTCGCAGGCGGCATCGGCGTGCCCCCCATCCTCTGCCTTGCGCGCGAGCTCGCGCGTCGTAACATCCCCTATACGGTCTGCATCGGTGCCGCATCGGCCGACCGCCTTGTGGGCGAGGCCGAGTTCGAGGCGGCCGGGTCGCCGGTCATCTCCATCGCGACCGATGACGGGTCCGCCGGATACCACGGCTTTTGCACCGCCGCTGCCGAGCAGGTGCTTGAGACCGAGGGCGACGACTTCGATTACGTTGCCACCTGCGGTCCCGAGCCCATGATGGCAAAGGTCGCCGCCGCCGCAGAGCGCGCCGGCGTTGCGTGCGAGGCGTCCCTCGAGCGCATGATGAGCTGCGGCTTTGGTGCCTGCGCCACCTGCGCGGTCGAGACCAAAAGCGGTATGAAGGGCGCCTGCATGTGCGGTCCCGTCTTCGATGCTAAGGAGGTCGTCTGGTGAGCAGCGTGTCCATGGCCGTCGATTTCGCCGGCATAAAGCTTAAGAACCCCATCAACACCGCCTCCGGTACCTTTGGGTTTGGCTGGCAGTTCCAGAATTTCTTCGACGTCTCTCGCCTCGGTGCCATCACCACCAAAGGGTGCGCCGCCGAGCCGTGGCCGGGCAACCCTAAGCCCCGCATGACCGAGGTCCGTGGCGGCATGATGAACTCCGTCGGCCTCCAGAACCCCGGCGTGCGCGGTATGGTCGCCGAGTCTGGTGAGTTCCTCGCCGATCTCGCATCCAAGGGCACGGCCGTGATCTGCCAGGTGGCAGGTCATTCTACGGCCGAGTACGTCGCCGCCCTCGAGCTCTTTGAGGAGCTCTGCCCCTGGGCTGCGGCGTTCGAGCTCAACGTAAGCTGCCCCAACATCGATCAGGGCGGTGCCGCGGCCGGTTCCACGCCTGAGGGCGCGGCAGAGGTCATGCGCGCCTGCCGGCCCGTGACCAAGCGCCCCCTTCTCGTCAAGATGGCGCCGGTGCGCCTGCCCGAGATCGCGCGCGCCCTCGAGGCGGAGGGCGCCGACGGCCTCACGGTCATCAACTCCATCCCGGGTATGTCGATCGACGTGCAGACCCGGCGCTCGAAGCTCTCCAAGCCTACCGGCGGGCTCTCCGGTCCGCTTCTGCATCCCATCGCGGTGCGCATGGTGTGGGAGGTCTGCCAGGCGGTCGATATCCCCGTATGCGGCGTCGGCGGCGTCATGACCGGCGAGGATGCGGCCGAGTTCATCCTGGCGGGCGCCCGCGCGGTCTCGGTCGGCATGGCGAGCTTCCCCGAGCCCGATGCCGCCGTCCGCATCCTGGCGGAGCTCGAGGCCTGGGCCGAGTCCCAGGGCGTGCGCGATATCAACGAGCTGATTGGGGCGTTCGAATGCTAGAGGCTCTCGCGCGCGACCGGATCATGGTCGCGCTTGACGTCGACCGTACGCGGGCGCTCGAGCTCGCCGACATCCTCGCCGGGCATGCACGCTGGGTCAAGATCGGCATGACCCTGTATTATGCCGAGGGGCCGTCAATCGTGCGTGCGTTCAAGGAGCGCGGTTTCAAGGTCTTCCTCGACCTCAAGTTTCATGACATACCCCACCAGGTCCGCGGCGCGGCCCGCTCCGCTGCAGCCACCGGCGCCGACCTTCTCACCGTGCACGGTCTGGGCGCGGGCCCGATGCTCGCCGCGGCCTGCGAGGGCGCGCGAGAGGCGGCCGAGGCGTGCGGCGGCGAGCGCGCCCGGGTCATCGCCATCACGGTTCTGACGAGCATGGATGCGCCCGCTCTCGCCTCCATCGGCGTCGCCGGGCCGCTTGCCGACGAGGCGACGCGCCTCGCGGCGCTCGCGCGCGACAACGGCACCGACGGCGTCGTCTGCTCTCCCCAGGAGGCGCAAGCCATGCGTCAACTTCTGGGTGAGGATGCCTGGATCGTCACGCCGGGCGTGCGCCCGGCGGGCGCGGCGCTGGGCGACCAGTCGCGCGTGGCCACGCCCGCTTCCGCCATCGAGGCCGGGGCGAGCCATCTGGTCATCGGCCGTCCCATCACCGAGGCGGCCGATCCGGTCGCGGCGTTTGAAGCGGTCGTTGACGAGCTGAGAGGGGTTCAATAATCGGATGGGTGCCGAGATGTGCCGCCTGTACCTGCGCCTTTCGCGTTCGTTCTATGGAGCAGGGGCGTTTAGGAGGCATTTTCGGCACCCTTTCCCTTGAACTTTCACCCTGGTTCGTCTAATGTATGTTCCCGTCGAGCGAGCCCGGTGACGTTTGCCGAGTTCAAAGGCTTGATTTGTTGGTTATCACCTAGTTTTTGGAGGTTCTCATGGCGCTTCCTCAGCTCACCGATGAGCAGCGCAAGGCCGCCCTCGAGAAGGCTGCCGCCGCCCGTCATGCCCGTGCCGAGCTTCGCGAGCAGATCAAGAAGGGCGAGGTCACCCTCGAGTCCGTTCTCAACTCCGATGACCCGATCGCCTCGCGCATGAAGGTTTCCACCCTCATCGAGTCGCTTCCGGGCTACGGCAAGGCCAAGGCCGCCAAGATCATGGACGAGCTGGGCATCTCCGCTTCCCGTCGCGTGCAGGGTCTGGGCGTTCGCCAGCGCGAGCAGCTCCTCGAGGCCCTCACCAAGTAGTGGGCGCCATATCCCCCAAACTCTTCGTCATCTCCGGACCGTCGGGTGCTGGGAAGGGAACGCTGGTCGCACGTGTGCGCGACCTCCGTCCTGATCTGGGCCTGACGGTTTCCGCTACCACGCGTGCGCCCCGCGAGGGCGAAGTGGACGGTACGAGCTACTACTTCCTCTCCGACGAGGAGTTCACCCGGCGCGTCGAGGCTGGCGACTTCATCGAGTGGGCGCATGTGCACGGCAACCGCTACGGCACGCTTGCGAGCGAGGTCACGCGTCTGCTCGAGAGCGGCTCCTCGCTCGTGCTTGAGATCGACGTGCAGGGCGCCCTCCAGGTCAAGCGCCGCTTCCCCGGGGCGGTCCTCATCTTCATCAAGCCCCCCTCGCTCGAGGTCCTGCGCGCGCGCCTGAGCGGCCGCGGCACCGAGGACGAGCAAACGATCGAGGTGCGCATGGCGAACGCCGAGCACGAGCTCAGCCTCGCCGAGCGCTACGACGAGATCGTGGTGAACGACGATCTCGAGACCGCGGTGGCGGAGCTCGCCGAGATAATACGCGCCCATGAAAGGATCTGATCTTAGATGTCCGTCGTGAATCCTCCCATCGATGATCTTCTCGAGAAGACCGATAACAACCGCTTCCTGCTCGCGGCGCTCGCTTCCAAGCGCGCCTGCGACATCAACAGCATGCTGCGCGGCCAGCACAACCGCGTCCTCGCCGTCACCGACACCGACGACATCACCGTCGCGCTCTCGGGGACGGACACCATCTCGCTCGCCATGGAGGAGATCGAGGATGGCGACATCTCCTTCAACCACGAGCGCTTCGAGGCTGCCCTCGGGCACCGCGCCGCGGACCAGCAGTAGATGGCGAGCCGCGTCTGCTTGGTCCACTATCACGAGGTGGGCCTGAAGGGCAAGAACCGCGCCCATTTCGAGCGCGTGCTCATGGATTCCATCGAGGCGGCCCTGGCCGCCTTTTCTGTTGCGACGATCACGCGCATATCCGGCCACATCCTGGTGAGCTTCTCGCGCGCGGGCGAGGCCGAGCGCGCCTTCGACCTCATCCGCAGGGTGCCGGGCGTGGCGCGCGTCTCGCTCGCCTACCACACCAACCGCGAGCCGGACGAGTACCACCGTGCCGCCGTGCGCGCCCTGGCGGAGTCCGAGCCGTTCGAGACGTTCAAGGTGCACGCTCGGCGCTCCAACACCGATTACCCTCTCTCCTCGCTCGACCTCAACCGCCAGGTGGGGGAGGCGCTCTGCAACGCCTTTCCGGACAAGAAGGTCCAGATGCGCGATCCCGACGTCACGGTCAACGTCCTCGTGGTGCAGGGGAGCGTGTACGTCTACGCGCGCAGTCAGCCCGGCGTGGGCGGGCTGCCCGTGGGGAGCGCGGGCAAGGTGGTGACGCTGCTCTCCTCGGGCATCGACTCGCCGGTTGCGACCTGGCTGCTCGCGCGGCGCGGCGCGGTCTGCGTGCCCGTGCACTTCTCGGGCCGTCCGCAGACCGCTGATACCAGTGAATACCTCTGCCAGGATATCGTGCGCGCCCTCGCGCCGGCCATCCAGATCGGCCGGCTCTACGTCGTGCCGTTCGGGGACGCCCAGCGCGAGATCTCGCTAGCATGCCCCAACTCGCTGCGCGTCATCATGTACCGCCGCATCATGTACGCGGTCGCCGAGCGCATCGCGGCGCTCGAGGGCGCCAAGGCCATCGTCACGGGGGAGTCGCTGGGGCAGGTGGCGTCCCAGACGCTGGAGAACATCCGGGCGGTCGACGAGGTGGTCGGCATTCCCGTGTTCCGTCCGCTCATCGGTTCGGACAAGCAGGAGATCATCGAGCGGGCTGAGGCCATAGGCACCTATGACATCTCCTGCGAGACGGCGCCCGACTGCTGCACCCTCTTCATGCCCAAGCGGCCCCAGACCCACGCGCGCCTCGACGAGGTGCATGAGGCCTGGGAGGCGTTCGATCATGAAGAGATGGTGAATCGCCTCGTGGCGCAGGTTGAGTACGTCGATTTCCCGAGTGGTTCCTATCAGCGACCTCGGGCTTTACGAGACCTCCACAACGAATTGGCCCCGCGTGCGCGCGGGGGAGCCTGATCTTTTCAGACGCCCTTCAGAGCGCCTTCAGAGACGCGGGAACCTCCGCGCCTCTTCCGGCCTCCCCGCCGCATCCGTGTGTCACGATGCCGGTGGGGAGGTCGATGCGTATGGCGCAGCATTCACGGATGGGTCTGCTCGCGCGCTTGGGCGAGCGATGGGGGATGGACGGCGCGGCCGCGGTGCGGACGTGCCTCGTCGGCGCCATCGTGCTGGTGCTTGCCGTGGTGTCGCTCGGGTCGGGCGTCTTCGCATCCAGGACGCTCACGATCGAGCGCGCCGATGCGGTTGGGGAACCCGAGGCGGGCGCTGCATCCGGAGAGGACGTGGGGACCGCTGGGGATGCGGATGACGATGAGGACGCGGACGATCCGGCCGCCAAGGACGCCGATGATTCCGACGAGGAGATCGTGGTCGACATCTCGGGCGCGGTCCGCGAGCCCATGGTGGTCGCGCTGCCGGCGGGCTCCAGGGTGCAGGATGCGATCGAGGCGGCTGGGGGCCTTGCCGAGGACGCCGACCTAGCGCAGGTGAACCGCGCCGCCACGTTGGCAGACGGCGCCAAGATCGTGGTGCCGTGCCTGGGCGAGACGGCACCCGCGGGCGGGTCCACCGGATCGGTCGAGTCGGGGAGCGGCGGCACGGCGAGCCTGGTGAACATCAACACCGCCTCTGCCGAGGAGCTCGACGCCTTGCCCGGCGTGGGGCCGTCCACGGCTTCGGCCATCATCGAGGACCGCGAGGCCAACGGCCCGTTCTCCTCTCCGGAGGACCTCATGCGCGTCTCGGGCATCGGGGAGAAGAAGTACGCCAAAATCGAGGGACTGATCTGCGTATGAGCTCCGCAGCAGCCGCGCGCGAACCGCTGCCGCCCCGTCCCTACCTGCCTCCCTCCATGGCCGGGGCGCTGGCGGCCTGCACGGGCTCGGCGGCCTTCATGCGGGCGGGCTGGAGGGCATTCGTCTCCGCGGACGCGGCGACGCTGGGAGGGCTTTGGGCGGCGGCGTGCGGAGCTTCGATCCTCGCCGTCCTCGTCGCCGCGCTCGTGCGCGCTCTCCTTGCCAGGAGGACGTCGCGGGCGTCCCGTTGGATCTCTGCCGCGGCCGTCTGGGCTGCCGGCGCCTTCGCGGTCTGCGCCCTTTCCTCGGCGTGCGTCGTCGGCGAGCGCTTCGGGGAGCTCGATGCCCTGGTCGCGCATCCGATGAGCTCCTACGTGTTCGCACCTGCGGCGGATGGGAGATTTGGCGCGTATGGGTTCCAGGTTGCTGCCGACGTGCTCCTTCCGGACGGGACCCGCGTTGGGGGCGTCCTGCTCTCGCTGGACGAAGAGCCCCGGGCCGCGCGCCTGCGCCTCGTAGGGCGCTGCGTGCGCTTCGAGGACGAACCCTGGGATCGGAGCCGGTTCATGGCCGGCGCCGTCGCCGAGGTCGAGGCCGTGCGGGTTCAAGATGAGGCGGGTGCGTCTGAGGCGGGCATCGGGGCCGTGCGCGCACAGGCGCTCTCTGTCATCGACCCCGCCTCCTCGCCTGCGCGGGCGCTGGTCGCGGGTATCGTGTGCGGGCGTACCACCGAGCTCGCGCAGACGGAGGGTCAGGAGTGGTTCTCGGCGACGGGGACCTCCCATCTCGTGGCGGTCTCGGGAAGCCATCTCGCCTTCGTGTCATCGCTCGCGGGGGTCGTGCTCGAGCGCACGCGCACCCCGCTCGCGGCGCGCTCATGCCTGCTCTTCGCGCTCGCCGCCGCCTACGTCGTCTTCACGGGCGGTGCCGCCTCGGCGGTGCGCTCGCTCATCATGGTCGCCTCTGCCTCGGCTCCCCGCGCGCTCGGGCGCCGCGCCCACGGGCCCTCGGGCCTCTCGCTCGCGGTCATGCTCATGCTCGCGGTCGATCCCGGGACGGTTTTCGATCTGGGCTTCCAGCTGTCGGTCGCGAGCGTCCTGTTCATCGGGCTGTTCTTCCGCTACCTCGCCTGGCACGTCGAGGCGTGGGGTGCGCCCGCGCTTCTCGCCGAGCCGCTCGCGCTCACGCTGAGTGCGCAGTGGGCCACCCTGCCCGTCACCGTACCGGTCTTCGGAGAGGTCTCGCTCATCGCTCCAGTGGCGAACCTCGTCCTGGGTCCGGTTATGAGCGCGCTTCTTGTGGCGGGCCTCGTACTCGCGCCGGTCGCCATGGCGGTGCCGGCGCTCACGGCCGCAGCGCTCGCCCCGCTCGACCTCATCGCCTCGATCGCCTTGTTCACCGCGGAACTCATGGCGGACGCGCCTGGCGCGCTCCTCGTCGTGGATTCCGAATCGGCCACACTCCCCGTTGCCGCGGTGCTCCTTGCGCTCGCCGCGGGAGCCTATGCGCTCTGGCGGCGCATCCCGCGCGCGTTCGCCGTGGGCGCGCTCGCCGCCCTCCTCGTGATCGCGGGGGCGCACGCCGCCCGGTGGCGCTTCTTCGCTCCTGCTGCGGTCACGGTGCTCGACGTCGGTCAGGGGGATGCGATCCTCGTGAGGGATGGGACCGATGCGGTGCTCGTCGACTGCGGGGTGGATGACGCGGTCGCCTCCGCGCTCGCTCGCGCGAGCGTCATGCACCTCGACGCCGTGGTCATCACGCATTGGGACCGCGACCACTGGGGAGGGCTCGGGGCCGTTTTGGACGCGGTGGAGGTGGATGCCATCATCGTTGCGGAGGGTGCTGAACGCTCCGTGCCCTCCGAGGCCGCGGACCTCGATCTTCCCGAGATGCAGACGGTGGGGCCGGGTGACGCCTTCGCGGTGGGTGGCTTTCGCTGCCGGGACGTATGGCCGACAGGGTCGGTCGCGGGCGAGGAGAACGGGGACTCGCTCGTGCTCGACGTGCGCTACGAGAGGGACGGCCGGAGCCTCTCAGTGCTCCTCACGGGCGATACCGAGGCGGATGAGGCGGCGCGCTACGCCGAGTCCGTGGGCGATATCGATGTGCTCAAGATGGGCCACCATGGCTCCGCCGTTTCGGTCGACGCCGAGATGCTCAAAACGCTCGATCCGGAGCTCGCCGTGGCGAGCGCGGGGGAGGGCAACGCCTACGGACATCCCGACCCGGCGGCGGTGGCGCTCGTCCGGGAGTTAGGCGCGCGCTTCCTGTGCACCATCGAGGCGGGGGACGTCGCTCTCGAGCCCGCGGAAGGGGGATTTCGGGTGGGCACGCTCCGGGGATTGACGGTAGAATGAACACCTGCGCAGCGGATGCGCCTCGACGGGATGGAGGTCGGTCGGATTGGCTTCGACGGAGCTTTTGCGCGCATATCTGGTGCTCGGACCGGATGAGGTCAAGCGCGATGCCGCCATCGCGCGGCTCAAGGGCCGCCTCGAGGCGAGCGGTCTGGCGGATTTCAACATCGACGAGCGCGACATGACGCGCGAGCAGGATGTCGACGCCGTCATCAACTCGCTCAACACCTTCCCCATGGGCGCCGACTTCCGGCTCGTGATCCTCATGGGGTGCGATCGGCTTGCCGAGCCCATGCGCCAGGCGCTCGTGGACTACCTCGCCGATCCCGCTCCGGGAACGGTGATGCTCGCGACGGCCAACTCGCTTGCCAAGTCCACGAAGCTCTACAAGGCGCTCGCGGCGCAAGGGCCCCACGCCATCATCGACTGCTCGGCAAAGAAGGGCCGCGACCTGCCCATCCTCGTGCAGGGCATGGCCAAGCGCCACGGGCGCACCATCACGCTCGACGCCGCCGAGGAGCTGATCTCGCGTTCGGGTGAGGGCACCCGCATGCTCGACAACGAGCTCAAGAAGCTCGCCTCGATGGTCCCGGGGGCGACCATCACGCGCCGCGACGTGGAGCGCCTCGTGATGCGCACGGCCGAGGTCAAGCCGTGGGACTTCCTGAACGCCGTCAGCGCCCGCGACATCGCGCGCGCCCTCGAGCTCTACCGCCTCCAGCCCCCGCGCAGCGAGGCGCGGCTCTTCGCGCTGCTCACCTCCCGCATCCGCGAGCTCATCTGCGCCAAGGCCCTCGACGCGCGCGGCCGCGGGCGCGATCTGGCGCGCGAGCTGGGGATGCAGACCTGGCAGGTGCGCAACCACCTGGCGTGGTCGCGCAGGTTCCGCATGGAGGAGCTCACCGGCGCGCTCGCCGCGGCCGTGGACGTGGAGCAGGCCATCAAGGGCTCGCGCGACGCATCCTGCGCCTTCGTCACGTGGGTGTGCTCCATCGCCGGCACCGGGCGCTGAGAAGCGGGCCTCCCGAGGCGCTCTTCCTGCGCGTTTCCACAGCTTCTGCACTTTCCTCAGCTGCGCTTACGTGATACACTACCTGCTTGTGACCTCATCCGTGTCTCAGAGGCCTGACACCGAGCTGATCGGAAAGATCGAAAGGAACATAGGAAAGTGGCAAACATCAAGTCTCAGAAGAAGCGCATCCGCACCAACGAGAAGGCCCGCATGCGCAACCGCGCGGTGCGCTCCGAGCTCAAGACGCTGGTCAAGCACGTCCAGGCTGCCGTCGAGGAGGGCGACGCCACCGCCGCCCAGGCTGCCGCCACGCGCGTCTACAAGCGTCTGGACCAGGCTGCCGCCAAGGGCATCATCCACAAGAACCAGGCCTCCAACCGCAAGTCCGGCGTGCAGAAGCTCGTGAACAAGGTCAAGTAGGCACGTCGCGCATACGCTGAACCTGAGGGCCTCGCTCGCGGGGCCCTTTTTCGTATAGAATACGCATCATGAATACGTTTGACACCTCCCACATCCGCAACTTCTCGATCGTCGCCCACATCGATCACGGGAAGTCCACCATCTCCGATCGTATCCTCGAGCTCACCAACACGGTGGAGGAGCGCGACATGGAGGCCCAGCTGCTCGACACGATGGACATCGAGCGCGAGCGTGGCATCACCATCAAGTCCAACGCCGTGCGCGTCATGTACACGGCCGACGACGGCGACACCTACCAGTTCAACCTCATCGACACCCCCGGCCACGTCGACTTCACCTACGAGGTCTCGCGCTCGCTGGCCGCCTGCGAGGGCGCGGTGCTGGTGGTCGACGCCACCCAGGGCGTCGAGGCGCAGACGGTCTCCAATGCGAACCTCGCCATGAACGCGAACCTGGACATCGTGCCGGCCATCAACAAGATCGACCTTCCCTCGGCTGAGCCCGAGCGGGTGCGCGCCGAGATCGAGGACGAGCTCGCCATCCCCGCCGAGGACGCCGTGTGCGTCTCGGGCAAGACGGGCGAGGGCATCCACGACCTGCTGGAATCCATCGTCTTCCTCATCTCGCCGCCCACAGGCGACGCCGCCGCGCCGCTCAAGGCGCTCATCCTCGACTCGTACTTCGACGAGTACCGCGGCGTGGTCGCCACGGTGCGCGTGTTCGATGGGGCGATCCGCCGGGGAGACCAGCTGCGCATGATGCAGGCGGGCCGCGATTTCCTCGTGGACGGCGTGGGCGTCAAGCGCCCGGCCGAGGTGCTCGTGGACGAGCTCGGCGTGGGCGAGGTGGGCTTCGTGGTCACCGGCCTCAAGGATCCCGAGGCGGTGCATGTGGGCGACACCCTCACCGGGCGCGACCGCCCCTGCGACGCGCCCCTGCCCGGCTATCGCAAGGCCAAGCCGATGGTCTACACCGGCATCTTCCCCATCGACAACAAGGACTACGAGAACCTGCGCGACGCGCTCGAGAAGCTGCACGTCAACGACCCCTCGCTCACCTGGAGCCCCGAGACGAGCGTGGCGCTCGGGTTCGGGTTCCGCGTGGGCTTTCTGGGGCTCCTCCACATGGAGGTGGTCAAGGAGCGTCTGGAGCGCGAGTTCGATCTCGACCTCATCGCCACGAGCCCGAGCGTCGACTACCACGTCTACCAGACGGACGGCGCCATGGTCGAGGTGCGCAGCCCCCAGGACCTGCCCGATGCGACCCGCATCGACCACATCGAGGAGCCCTACCTCAAGGCAAAGATCATCGTCCCGCCCGATTACACCGGCGCGGTCATGCAGCTCGCCATCGAGCACCGTGCGACCATGACCGACATGATCCACCTCTCGGGCAAGTCGGTCGAGATGCGCTTCGACATCCCGCTCGCCGAGCTCATCCTCGATTTCTTCGACCAGCTCAAAAGCCGCACCAAGGGCTACGCCTCGCTCGATTACGAGTTCGCCGACTACCGCCCCTCCGAGCTCGTCAAGCTCGACATCCTGCTCTCTGGCGACGAGGTGGACGCGCTCAGCTTCATCGTCCACAAGGACAAGGCCTATCCGCTCGCGCGGGGGCTGTGCGACAAGCTCAAGGAGATCATCCCGCGCCAGCAGTTCGAGGTGCCCATCCAGGGAGCCATCGGCAACAAGATCATCGCGCGTTCCACGGTCAAGGCCGTTCGCAAGGACGTGCTCGCCAAGTGCTACGGCGGCGACATCTCCCGCAAGCGCAAGCTGCTCGAGAAGCAGAAGGAGGGCAAGAAGCGCATGAAGGCCATCGGATCGGTGGAGGTGCCGCAGGAGGCCTTCATGGCGATCCTGAAGGTCGACGAGTAGCGAAGCGCACGTCGCGCCGCATCCGGCGGCATGGCGGCTGCGCTCCGGCGCCGCCCCGTGGACGCAGGGTGCCAGCACGTCGCGTGCCGCGCTCCTGCGCGTCGCACCATGATTGGAGAACACCTTGGCATACGCCGATGACATCCGGGCGCTCCTCTCCGAGCAGCCCTTCCTGCTCGCGCCCATGGCGGGTGTGACCGATGCCGCCTACCGCATCATGTGCCGCCGTCGCGGCGCCGCGCTCGCCTATTCCGAGATGGTGAGCGTGGCGGGGCTCGCCTACGCCAGCGAGAAGACCTGGGAGCTCGTTCTCCCCGCCGACGAGGAGTCCCAGATCTGCGTGCAGCTCTTCGGCAGCAAGCCCGAGCAGTTCGCCGGAGCGGTGGCCGCCGTGCAGGAGCGGGTGGGGGAGCGCCTCACGCTCATCGACATCAACATGGCCTGCCCGGCGCGCAAGGTGATCACCAAGGGGGAGGGCTCCGCGCTCATGGAGGAGCCGCTGCGCGCCGCCGAGATCGTGCGCGCGGCGGTCGGTGAGGCGCGCGTCCCGGTGACCGTGAAGATCCGCGCGGGCTTCCAGGCGCGCGAGCGCACCGCGCCCGTCTTCGCCCAGTGCCTGGAGGAGGCCGGTGCCGCCGCCATCGCGGTGCACGGCCGCACCGCCAAGCAGCTCTACACCGGCGAGGCGGACTGGTCGGTCATCGACGAGGTGGCGCGCGCCGTGGAGGTCCCCGTCATCGGCTCCGGTGACGTGTTCAGCGCCGAGGCGGCGGTGCGCATGCTCACCGAGACGGCCGCCGAGGGCGTCTTCGTCGCGCGCGGCACCTATGGCGACCCCTGGATCTTCGATGACGCGCGCCGCTTGCTCGAGTGCGGCGAGGCGCCCGCGGCACATGGCGCGCTCGAGCGGCTCGACGCCCTGCGCGAGCACTTGGCACTCACCCATGCGCTCGTCCCGCGCGCGATGGCGCGGGCGCGGACCTACGCCACCTGGTACCTGAAGGGCCTGCCGCATGCTGCCGCCTGGCGCGGGCGCGTGGTGCGCTGCACGGACTACGAGGGGTTCCAGGCCCTCGTCGACGAGATCGAGGCCGATGTGCGCGCCGCGGAGGCGCCCAGCCCGTCGGAGCGGCCAGTCCTCTAGCCGCCCCACCGGCGCGCCTGCTGAGGGCCGCTGGGTGCGCCGGGATCGTGCCGTCGGAAGGAGGACATCATGGCCGTTCGAGCGCTCTACCTGCATATACCGTTCTGCCATGCCAAATGCGCATACTGCGATTTCTACTCGCGGGCGCTGCCCGTCGGCGCGCTCGATGCCGCCGCTGAAGCCTTCTGCACGCGCCTGACGGTCGAGATCGACCGCCTGGGACGCGCCGGGGCGCTCGGGAGCGTCGAGACAGCCTACATCGGCGGCGGGACGCCCACGGTGCTCGGGAGCCGCCTGCCTGAGATCGTGCGGGCTGTGAGGCGCTGGTGCGTGCCCGGCGAGTTCAGCTGCGAGGCGAACCCCGAGTCGCTTTCCGCCGAGCTCGTCGACGATCTCGCGGCGGCGGGGGTGACGCGCGTCTCGATCGGCGTGCAATCGCTCGACGATGGGGAGCTGCGCCGCATCGGGCGGATCCATACCGCCGCCGATGCGCTCGCGGCCATCGAGCGCGTCCGGGTGCGCGGACTGGCCGTCTCGGCCGATCTCATGTGCGGGCTCCCCGGCCAGACGTCTCGGACGTGGGACGCGACGCTCGATGCGATCGTGGGCGCGGGGTGCGGCCACGTCTCGGTCTACCCGCTTTCCCTCGAGGAGGGGACGCCGCTGGCGCGCGTCGCCGCGCGCGATCCGCGCCTGGAGCCCGATCCGGATTTCCAGGCTGCGTGCATGGAGCGGGCCGCCGAGCAGCTCGGGACGGCGGGGCTCGAGCGCTACGAGGTCGCGAGCTACGCGCGCCCCGGGCGCGCCTGCCGCCACAACATCGCCTACTGGACGGGCGCGAGCTACCTGGGGCTCGGTCCGGCGGCATCGAGCATGCTCAACCGCGCCGACGCCCTCGCGCTCGGGCCCTTGCTGGGTCTGGACGGGGCCGTCGGCGACGCCGCGCGCCTGCGCTTCACGGTCGATGAGCGCTCGTGGGCCGGCGGCGCCCCCGCCTGCTACTGCGACGTCGAGCGGCTCTCCGCGCGCGAGGCGGTGGCCGAGGACCTCATGCTCGGCATGCGCATGACCTCCGGGGTGCCGCGCGGCCTCGTCGAGCGCGCACGGTGCCTCTGCGGTGCGGACGCGGTCGACGCGGCGCTCGAGGAGGCCGTCCGGCGCGGCCTGGCCCGCTGGCGGGGCGGACGGCTCGTCCCCGCGGAGCGGGGATGGCTTCTGGGCAACGAGCTCTACGGCCTCATGTGGGACCTTGCCTGCGAGGCCTGAGGCGCCCGCAGGGCTTTTGTGCGCCGCGTGGGCGTTTTGCCCTCTGTTGACGCCCTTGCATACGGAGTCGATAAATTCGGTAGAATTTCAAACATTACTGCCGCTTCATACCGCGAAGGTGGGAACCGTACCCGATGCCAACCATGAACGAGAAGGACTACTACGCGATCCTCGGCGTCTCCAAGGACGCCGACGCGAAGCAGATCCAGAAGGCATTCCAGCAGAAGGCGCGCAAGCTCCATCCCGATGTCAACAAGGCCCCGGACGCCGAGGAGAAGTTCAAGGAGGTCTCCGAGGCCTACGCCGTGCTCTCCGATGAGAAGAAGCGCGCCCGCTACGACGCGATGCGCTCGGGGGCGCCGTTCGCCGGCGCGGCGGGGAGCCCCTACGCGGGAGGCTACGGCGGGGGCTACGCCGACCCCTTCGGCGGAGGGTTCCCGTTCGGCGGCGGCTTTTCCGGCCATCGCCGCCCGGGACGCCAAGGCGGCGCCGCCTACAACCCCGAGAGCGGCGCAGACGTGGTGGTGGATGTCGAGCTCACCGCCTCCGAGGTCAAGACGGGGGCCCGCAAGGGCGTCAAGTACCGCCGGTACGAGCCCTGCGACCACTGCCATGGCTCGGGCTCGGTCTCGTCCGAGCACTCCCACACCTGCCCGAGCTGCGGCGGCACCGGCGCCATCGGCGTCGACATGTCGTTTTTGTTCGGGGGCGGCATGTTCCAGATGGTGTGCCCCGAGTGCGGCGGGTCGGGTCGCGTGGTGGCCGATCCCTGCCCGGAGTGCGGCGGGTCGGGTCGGCGCCAGGTGACCTCCGAGGCGGTCATCGAGTTCGCGCCGGGCGTGCATGACGGCGACACCGTGCGCGTCAAGGGCATGGGCAACGCCGGGACCAACGGGGCGGCGTCGGGCGATCTGGTGGGCCGGGCCCGCGTGGCGGCCGAGCGCTTGGGGGGCGATTCCGCGCGGGGCTTCATGGTCCTCGGCATCATCGCGCCGTTCCTCATCCTCTCCGCCATCGCGGGTTCCATCTCCGTGTTCACGCTGCTGTGCCTCATCCCCGCGGTCTACGGCCTCTTCCTGGTCTTCCGGGGCGGCATCCTGCACCGGCCGGCGCTGTGGTGGAAGCGTGCGGGCGCCAAGTTCCTGAGCGGCTTCTCCAACGCGCTCTTCTACGCGCTCGTGGCCGTCTGGTTCATGAGCTGCTCGACGGGGCTGTTCATGCGGCCCTACTACTACGGGATGCTGTGGTAGGGGCGTCGGGTTTATGCACCCGGGCGTTCGGGTACAGTAGCGTGTGCTGCGCCGCAGGGCGCTCCCAGTGAGATTTGACAACGTTCGATACAGCGGGGGAAGGTTTTCAGAAGGTGCCGGATAAGAGGGATTACTACGAGGTGCTCGGCGTCGATCGCGACGCCGACCAGCGAACCATCAAGCGTGCGTTCCTGAAGAAGGCCCGCCAGGTCCATCCGGACGTCTCGGACGACCCCCAGGCCGAGGAGAAGTTCAAGGAGCTCAACGAGGCCTACTCGGTCCTCTCCGACGAGCAGAAGCGCGCCAACTACGACCGGTTCGGCACCGCCGAGGGCCCGATGGGCGGCGGCTACGTGGACCTCAACGACATCTTCGGCGGCATGGGGATGGACGACATCTTCTCGTCGTTCTTCGGTGGCGGCGGCGCGCGCGGGTCGCGGGGCCGCTCGCGGCGGCGCCAGGGGCGCGACATGGCGATCTCGATGTCCATCACGCTCGAGGAGGCCGCGCTCGGCTGCACCAAGACCATAAGCTACGACCGCCTCGCGCCCTGCGAGGACTGCTCGGGCTCGGGCATGGCGCCCGGCGCGCACGAGAAGGACTGCCCGCGCTGCCACGGCACCGGTTTCGTCACCACCGTGCAGCGCTCCATCTTCGGCCAGGTCCAGTCGTCGGCGCCCTGCCCCGACTGCGACGGTGAGGGCACCGTCATCGACCATCCGTGCGAGATGTGCGGGGGCCAGGGGCGCACCCCGAACCACGAGAAGATCGACATCCAGATCCCGGCCGGCACCGCCTCCGGGCGCCAGCTGCGCGTCAAAGGCTTCGGCGAGGCGGGCTGGCGCGGCGCTCCCGCGGGCGACCTCATCGTGAGCATCGCCGTCGAGGAGCACCCGCGCTTCCGCCGCAGCGGCGACGACCTCGCCTGCGAGGTCGAGATCTCCATCGCCCAGGCCGCGCTCGGGTGCTCCGTCGAGGTCGAGGGTATCCTTCCCGACGAGACCATCACCTTCGACATCCCGGCCGGCACGCAGTTCGGAGACACCGTCGCGGTCGAGGGCATGGGCATGCCCCGCGCCGCCGGCGGCCGCGGCCGCGCCGTGGCGCTCGTGCGCGTCGTGGTGCCGCGCAAGCTCTCGGGCGAGGCGCGCCAGCTGCTCGAGCGCTACGCCGAGCTCAACCACGAGGACGTCAAGGGCGGACGACGCACGGTGGGCGAGCGCATCCGCGACGCCATCGATGACATGCTGGACTAGCAGCCGTGGGCCAGCCGTTCGTCTCCGTCATAAACCTCGGATGCCGGGTCAACCGCGTCGAGTGCGACCGCATCTCCGAAGACCTCGTGCGCGCCGGCCTCGTGCTCGTCGATCCGGATGAGGCCGACCTCATCGTCATCAACACCTGCGCCGTCACCGGCGAGGCCGAGGCCAAGACGCGCAAGGCTGTGCGCCATGCGCTCGCACGCCCCGGCCGTCCGCTCGTGATCGCCACGGGCTGCGCCGCCAACCTGCATCCCGAGATGTTCGAGGAGCTCTCGGGGCGCGTCACGGTGGAGCGCATGAAGTCCGATATCGCGCAGCGCGCTTGCGAGCTGCTCGATCGCGACGCGCAGGCTCCGGGCGCCCCGGTCGATCCGGCCGCCGTCGCGCGGCTGCTCGGGCGCTCGCGCCTCGGCATCAAGGTGCAGGACGGCTGCAACAACCGCTGCAGCTACTGCATCGTCTGGAAGGCGCGCGGCCCGGAGCGCTCGGTGCCGGTCGAGGCCGTGCTGGAGCGTGCGCGCGTCGCGGAGGCCGCGGGCGTTCCCGAGGTGGTGCTCACGGGCGTCAACCTGGGGGCCTACGATGGAGCCTCTGCGACCGACAGCCACGTCGAGATCGACGAGCTGCTCGGCGCCATCCTGCGCGAGACCGCCGTCCCGCACGTCCGCCTCTCCTCGCTCGAGCCCATGGACGTGGATGAGCGCCTGCTGCGCGTCATGGCCGCCAACCCCGAGCGCGTGGCGCCGTTTTTGCACCTGCCGCTCCAATCCGGCTGCACCGAGACGCTCGAGCGCATGGGGCGCCCCTATACGGCGGAGGAGTTCCTCGACCTCACGCGCCGCATCCGCGCCATCCTGCCGGCCGCGGCGCTCTCCTGCGATCTCATCGTGGGCTTCCCGGGCGAGACGGACGAGGAGTTCGCCTGCTCGCTCGAGACGTGCCGCCGGGCGGGGTTCGCGCGCATGCACGTGTTCCGCTACAGTGCCCGCCCCGGCACCCTCGCAGCCGAGGCCCCCGATCAGGTGGACCCCCGCGTCATGGCCGTGCGCTCACGCGAGGCGCGCGAGCTCGCCGAGCAGATGGCTCGCGCCGACGCGCTCTCCCGCGTGGGCACCACCGAGCGCGCCGTACTGGAGCGGGGCCGCGCGGGAACCCTCGGTTCGTTCCACCGCGTCATCGTCGACGATGCGCCCGACTCCGGCATCCCGGCGCTCGTATCGGTTGGTATCATAGGGATGGATGCCGAGGGCGCGCTGCACGCCCGCATCGATGCGGCGCGCAGCGCCGCGCGAGAGGAGCTGGATGGATAAGGCCAGGGTTCGCTTGACCATTCCCGATTCGCTGGACGCCGCGGCCCTCATGGGCGGCGGCGACGCGGTGCTGCGCGCCATCGAGCGCCGCAGCACCGGTCGCATCGTGGTGCGCGGCGACCAGATCGCGCTCTCGGGCACGCCCGCCGAGGTCGAGTTGCTCACGCGCGTCTTCACGCATCTCATGCGCGAGGCCGCCTCCGGAGCCCCCCTCGGTCCCGATGACGCGGCGCGGCTCATGGAGGCCCTGAGCGAGGAGACCGGCGAGATCGGCGGCTTCGCCGACGACATCCTGCTCACCTATCGCGGCAAGGCGATCCGCCCCAAGACGCGCGGTCAGAAGCGCTACATCGACGCCATCCGCGCCAACACCGTCACGTTCTGCCTGGGGCCGGCCGGCACCGGCAAGACCTACCTCGCCATGGCCATGGCGGTGGCCGCCCTCAAGCGCCACGAGGTGGGCCGCATCGTGCTCACGCGCCCCGTGGTCGAGGCGGGGGAGAACCTCGGCTTTTTGCCGGGCACGCTGCAGGAGAAGATCGATCCCTACGTGCGGCCGCTCTTCGATGCGCTCTTCGACATGACCGACATGGAGCGCGGCGGCGAGCTGATCGAGCAGGGCGTCATCGAGATCGCGCCGCTCGCCTACATGCGCGGACGCACCCTGAACGACGCCTTCGTCGTGCTCGACGAGGCGCAGAACACCACGCCCGAGCAGATGAAGATGTTCCTCACCCGCCTGGGCTTCAACTCCAAGTTCATCATCACGGGCGACACCACCCAGCGCGACCTCTTGGGGCGCCGGGGCGGCCTCACCGACATCGAGTGCATCCTCGAGGGCGTAGAGGACGTCGCCTTCATCCATCTCGATCGCGCCGACGTGGTGCGCCACGCGCTCGTCGGGCGCATCGTGGAGGCCTACGACGTCTATGAGGAGAACAAGGCCCGGCGCCGCGCGGGCGCCGCGACCGCGAAAGGGGAGGGGGAGTGAGCGCGATGCCGGATGTGCTCATCGCCAACGACGCCGGCCTGACCACGCCGATCGACGAGGCCGAGGTGCGCTCAATCTGCGCGCGCGTCCTCGCCGCGGAAGGGGTGGAGCGCCCGGTCGAGGTCTCCATCACCTGGGTGGACGACGAGGAGATGCGCGCGCTCAACCACGAGTGGCGCGGGATCGACAAGGTGACCGACGTGCTCTCGTTCGAGTGCGACAGCGCCTTCGATGACGCCCTGCCCGCCTCGGAACCCCTGGAGCTCGGCGACATCGTGCTGGCGCCCGGGCAGATCGCGCGGCAGGCGCCGGGGTTCGGCAACGACCCGGCCGACGAGTGCCGCCTCATGCTCGTCCACGGCATGCTCCATCTGCTCGGCTACGACCACATCGAGGACGCCGAGGCAGAGGTCATGGAGGCGCGCGAGGACGAGCTTCTGCGCGAGCTCGCGCGCGGGCGCGGCGACGATCCGGACCGCGTGCGGGTGGGCGCCTCGACGCGCCATGTCGACGATTAGGGAGGCGCCATGATTCCCGGTTCAGACCGCGAGCACCCGACGTTCCTGCGGTCCTTCCGCTATGCAATCGAGGGCTTCGCGACGGCGCTCGCGACGGAGCGCAACATCAAGGTCCAGCTCCTGGTGGGCGCGCTCGCCGTGGCGGCGGGCTTCATCCTCAAGATCGACGGGCTCTCCTGGGTGCTTGTCATCCTGTGCATCGGGATGGTCATCTTCGCCGAGCTGGTGAACACCTCGATCGAGGCCGTCGTCGACCTCGCGACCCAGGAGCTCCATCCGCTCGCCAAGCGCGCGAAGGACATCGCCGCGGCGAGCGTCATCACCCTCTCCATCACGGCGGGCATCGTGGGCCTCATCGTCTTCGTGCGCGCCTACCTCATGCTTTGATTCCAGCGAGCGAGAAAGGCATCCCGGTGGACCAGATGACCGATTTCGATCCCTTCGCCAACCTGACCGACGACGAGCTCGACGCGATGCTTGCGGCCGATGACGTCGAGGCGGGAAGCCCCTTCGGCCTCGCGGCGGCATCCGACGTGCCGGAGGGCTTCCGCAGCGGGTTCGTGGCGCTTGTGGGGCGCCCCAACGCCGGCAAGTCGACGCTGCTCAACGCCTGCCTGGGCGAGAAGGTGGCCATTACCTCGCCCGTGGCGCAGACCACGCGGCGGCGCATGCGCGGCATCCTCAACCGCGAGGGGTGCCAGATCGTATTCGTCGACACGCCGGGCCTGCACAAGCCCAAGGACTCGCTCGGCAGCGAGCTCAACAAGAGCGCCCTGGCCGAGCTCGCCGACGTGGACGTCGTGGCGCTGCTCATCGACGCCTCGCAGCCCATCGGTCGCGGCGACAAGTGGGTCGCCGAGCGGGTGGCGAGAAGCACCGCCGTGAAGATCCTCGTGCTCACCAAGCTCGACATCGCCTCGCCCGAGCTGGTGGCGCGCCAGATCGAGGCGGCGCGCGAGCTCATGGATTTCGACGACGAGATCGTGGTCTCCGCCGCCGAGGGCTTCAACGTCGACGCCTTCTGCGACGTGGTCGAGCGCTTCCTGCCCGCCGGTCCGCGCTGGTTCCCGGCCGGCATGGAAACCGACGCCACCGACGAGGCGCAGGTGGCCGAGTTCGTGCGCGAGAAGGTGCTGCTGCGCACGCGCGAGGAGGTGCCGCACGCGGTGGGCGTTGCCTGCGACGAGCTCGAGTTCAAGAAGGGCGGCACGGTGCTCGCGGCGCGCGCGACGATCTTCGTGGAGCGCGAGGGCCAGAAGGGCATCATCATCGGCCGGCGCGGTGAGATGATCAAGCACATCGGCATCGATGCGCGGCGCGACCTGGAGCAGCTGTTCGGCTGCACGGTCCACCTCACCCTCGAGGTGCGCGTCAAGCCCGATTGGCGCAGCGATGTGCGCGAGATCCGCCGCTTGGGCTACGCGGCCGACGAGTAGCCGCGCGCCATGGCGGGCTCCAGAACGTATCGGTGCCGGGCCATCGTGCTCGACAAGACCAAGCTGGGGGAGAGCGACCTCATCCTCACCCTGTTGGCCGATTCGGGGGCCCAGGTGCGCGCCGTCGCCAAGGGCGCCCGCAAGCCGGGCAGCCGCCTGGCGGCGCGCTGCGAGCTCGCGTGCTCGGTGGACCTCCTGCTCGCGCGCGGCCGCTCGCTCGACGTCGTCTCGCAGGCCGAGCTCATGGCCGCGCCGCTGGGGCCCGCCCCCGATTACGACCTCCTCATGACCGTAAGCGCCGTGCTGGAGATCGCGCGGTTCTGCTGCTTCGAGGACGCCGAGGATCCCTTCGTCTATCCCGTGACCGAGCGCGCCCTCGCCGTGCTGGGCGGCGATGCGGGCGCGCTCGACGGCGCGCACCGCGACCTCATCGTCTCAGCCTACGCCTTCAAGATCCTGGCGCACCTCGGCTATCGGGCCGATCTCTCCTCCTGCGTGGCCTGCGGGGACGAGGCGGTCACCTACTTCTCGGCCACGGCCGGCGGCCTTCTGTGCGCGAGCTGCGCGGCGAGCGTGCCGGGCGCCGAGGAGGTCGACGCAGCGACGGTCGGCTGGTTGCGCGCGCTCATGGGCCGGCGCTTCGACGAGCTCGCCGCCTGCCCGATCGACCCGTCGACGGCGACCTTCCTGCTCGCGCTCACCCACGGCTGGGCGGCCGTCCACCTCGATGCCCGCCTGCGCGCCCTCGAGTTCCTCCTCGGCTGCTGACCCCGCCAGGGTGAGGCCGGTCACCCGCGCATGTGCATTTCATGCATCGGCCCAGCTTGTGCTACCATATCGAGCTGTTGGTTACCCGTACCTAGCGGCTCGCTGCACCGGCGGCCGCCCGGTGCGGGCGGATACGCAGGGGATCACCCCTGCCAGTAGAAAGGTGAAACATGACTGTTTCCAAGGAGCGCAAGGCGGAGCTCACCGCCGAGTTCGGCAAGAACGCGCAGGACACTGGCAACCCCAAGGTCCAGGTTGCCATCGCTACCGAGCGCATCCGCGAGCTCACCGAGCACATGAAGTCCCACCCGAAGGACTTCCATACCCGTCGCGGCCTGCTCATGATCGTCGGTCGCCGCCGTCGTCTTCTCTCCTACATCAAGAAGAACGACATCCTCGAGTATCGTGAGCTCATCGCGAAGCTCGGCATCCGCGACAACATCCAGTAAAGCGGTACATGCGGAGCCCCTGCGGGGGCTCCTTTCATGTAGGGGCCGAAAGATCGGCTCCACATCGCCGGGCGCCCCGCCCGGCCCGAGAGGTCCCTGCGGAAGGGCCGCAGGGAGGGATAAGAGGAGATATGGAAAAGGTAACCAAGACATTCGAGCTCTACGGCAAGACCTACACGCTCGAGGCCGGCGAGCTCGCCAAGCAGGCCACGGGCGCCGTGCTGGTCAAACAGGGCGACACCACCATGCTCATGACGGTGGTGGTCTCCAAGGAGCGCAAGAACTACGACTTCTTCCCGCTCACGGTCGACTTCAACGAGAAGCTCTACTCGGCCGGCCGCATCCCGGGCGGCTACCTCAAGCGCGAGGGCCGGCCCACCGAGAAGGCCACGCTCACCGCGCGCATGATCGACCGCCCCATCCGCCCGAGCTTCCCGGACGGCTTCCGCAACGAGGTGCAGATCGTCGCGACCTCGCTCGTGACCGACCAGAAGAACCCCTTCGACGTCATCTGCACCATGGGTGCGAGCCTTGCCCTCACGCTCGGCGGCGTGCCCTTCGAGGGGCCGCTCGCGTGCGTGCGCATCGGCCGCGACACCGAGACGGGCGAGTTCATCGTCAACCCCACCTACGAGGAGCGCGAGAACTCCGACCTCGACCTTGAGCTCGCGGGAACCCGCGACTTCATCTCGATGGTCGAGGCCGGCGCCGACGAGGTGACCGAGGAGGACATGCTCGCCGCGATGCAGTTCGGCCAGGAGGCCATCGGCGCCTTCTGCGACGCCCAGCTCGAGTTCGTGGCGGAGTGGGAGCGCGTCAACGGCGCGATCGAGCCCAAGGAGTACATCCTCGACGAGCCCGTGCCCGAGGTCGAGGAGCGCATCTTCGCCCACTACGACGAGATGTACGCCGCCCTCTCCGACGCCGACAAGCTCAGCCGCATCGCGCACGTTGAGGAGCTTAAACAGCGCATCCGCGCCGAGTTCACCGAGGAGGAGCAGCTCGCTTGGGAGCGCGAGATCCCGGTCAACCTCAAGAAGCTCGAGAAGAAGGCCATGCGCTCGATGGTCGTCGAGACCGGCGAGCGCGTCGACGGCCGCGCCGCCGACGAGATCCGCCCGCTCAAGATCTTGGGCGATTACCTGCCGCTCGTCCACGGCTCGGGCCTCTTCCAGCGCGGCCAGACCCAGGTGCTTTCGGTCCTCACGCTCGGCATGCTCAACGAGGCCCAGCGTCTCGACACGATCGAGCCCGTCGACGGCAAGCGCTACATGCACCAGTACAACTTCCCGCCCTTCTGCACGGGCGAGACCGGCCGCATCGGCGCGCCCAAGCGCCGCGAGATCGGCCACGGCAACCTCGCCGAGCGCGCCCTTCTGCCGGTGCTGCCCGACGAGAAGGAGTTCCCCTACGCGATCCGCGTGGTCTCCGAGGTCCTGGAGTCCAACGGCTCCTCGTCGATGGCGTCCACCTGCGCGAGCTGCCTGGCGCTCATGGACGGCGGCGTGCCCATCAAGCGCCCCGTCTCCGGCATCGCCATGGGCCTCATCCAGGAGGAGGGCAAGACGGTCGTCCTCTCCGACATCCAGGGCATCGAGGACTTCCTCGGTGACATGGACTTCAAGGTGACGGGCACCGAGCGCGGCATCACGGCGCTCCAGATGGACAACAAGGCCACCGGCCTCACCTTCGAGATCCTGAAGACCGCCCTCGAGCAGGCCAAGCAGGGCCGCGCGTTCATCCTCTCCAAGATGCTCGAGGCCGTGCCCGGCCCCGCAGCCGAACCCCGTCCCACCGCGCCGCGCATCTCCACGATCGAGGTTCCCGTCGACAAGATCCGCGAGGTCATCGGCAAGGGTGGAGAGACCATTCGCGGCATACAGGACGAGACCGGCGCCTCGGTGGACATCCACGAGGACGGCACCGTCTACGTGGGCGGCGTGGGCACTTCGGTCGTGGAGGCCATCGAGCGCATCAACCTCATCGTCAAGGAGCCCGAGGTGGGCGAGGTCTACGACGGCCGCGTGGTGACTATCCAGCCCTTCGGCGCGTTCGTCCGCCTCTTCGGCAACAAGGACGGCCTGCTCCACATCTCGCGCGTGGCCACCGGCCGCGTCGAGCACGTGGAGGATGTCCTCAATGTGGGCGACGAGGTCAAGGTCAAGATCATCGAGATCGACGACAAGGGCAAGATCTCCCTCGACCGCCTCGACAAGCCCGAGGCTCCGCAGGGCTCCGGCTCCGCGTCCCACGATGACGGACGCGGCTTCGGCGGGCGTCCGCGCCGCGACTCCAAGGATCGCGAGCGCCGCGGCCACGGCGACCGTCCGCGCCGTCCCGGTGACAACGGCGGCAACGGCCGCGTGCCGCGCCGCCATCACGAGGCGTAAGATATCTTAAAGCTGCCCGCAGCACCCCTGTGAGGGCGCTGCGGACCGTTTGATAAAGTATCGTTATCACTGAAATCGGCGGGTCACCTTGTGGGTGGCCCGCCGATTCTGTGTTCGAGGGAGCTTGGCGTCCTGTCTATCAGCGATAATAACCGGTGCAGTCAAAGGAGGGGCTCAACCCCGGCGTGGCGTTGTCGAGCGCGGGGCTCGCCCATGCGAAGTGCATGAGCTCCTTGCCGCAAGCGACATACGTGGGGTAGATGCCAAAGGGGGCCTGGGGTTCAGAATCCTCCTTGTTCAGGAAGAGACGCTGGTAATCAACGTCGTAGGTGGTCTCGTCGCCTTCCTCGTCGAAATTGCTCACCGAGATCAGGTTGCCCGCATCATCGTAGGTGCAGACCGCACTGCTGCCGTCACTGGAGCTTGCCTCGGTTAGGCGTCCCTGATCGTCGTAGATGTAGGTTGTGGTACCGCGTTCCGTGATGGATTTCGGGTCGAGCGAATCCATGTGGTCGGTGTCATTGGGGCCGACTTCGTAGGACGTGCCGTTGATGCGGTCGTTCTCATCGTAGGTAAACGAAACGCGATAGACATTGGTCTCAGCGCTCATCTCAAAACCCCATCCAAGGTAGGTATGGGTTGCAAGGCGTCCCTCGTCATCGTATTCCCACGTTTGGATGAGGCGGTTGTTTTCCGGTTGGATAAGGGAAACGGGCCGCCCCTCGTCGTCATAGGTCCACTCGTATGCGGGGATCTCCTTGTCCGAGCCACCACTTATGACGCGATACTGGATCTCAAGGTTCCCCTCATCATCGTATTCATATTTCGCAGAGCTTGAGACCGCGTCCGGATCACGCCGCTTCTCTACGAGATTCCCGTCCTCGTCATAGACGAATGTGCAGTTAAGATCCGGACTCTCCTGCTCGTAGCCTATCAAGCGCCCCTCATCATCATAGCGGTAGGGAATCCCAACGGGATCGGAACTGCCGTACGTCAAACTGCGGTACGTCACTACGATGGGTTGACCGGACTCGTTGTACGTTGCGCTATAGGCGAGTTTGAATTTCTCATTGATGATTTCTGTGGGCAACCAATATTCAACCAGTTGCGTGTTGTTGAGCCCCGTGACTTCGGTGCTATCGGGAACGGCAAGCTCAGTGAGCTCGGTATTCCGGGACACGTCGATGGCATCGAGCGTGACCGAACCGTATGCGCTGAGATGCGTGAGATGTCCAAGGTCGCTTGTGTCGAGCGTGAGGATGTTCGAATTGCTCACGGTGAGCGTGTCGAGATTGGGGAAGTAGGAGCCCAGTCCCTTGATTTCAGAGGCGTCGAAGATGGAGAGCGAGGTCACCTCCGCGCAGACATCGCGCTCCAGTTTGCCATCGCCATCGACATCGAGCTTTTGTACGGCGGCGCGCACCCCGGCATCGGGGAAGGTTTCCTCGTCGATGGTGTAGGGTGCGAAGAACATCTGGTACACCAGAAAACCGGCACCGCCGACCACCGCGATCAGCAGCGTGCAGGCGAGCGCGAGGTAGAGGGGCTTTCTTCCTTGTCGCCGAGACGGCGCTTGAGCAGAAGGTGCTACATGGGTCGTGGAACTCGATGCGCCCGCGTTCTCGTTTGGCAGCGAATTCTGTGTCGTCGCGCCCTCGTTCTGCGCAGACTTCCCACTCGTGAATTCTGCACCGCATTCGGTGCAGAATTTGGCTCCATCGGGAAGCTGTGCGCCGCAGTTGGTACAAAACATGAGGCCTCCTTAGCGCATTTTGCGTATTCGACATATTGCGATACCCTACAGCATCACCTTATGTCGGCACGGTTCCGTTGTGTTGCGCAACATTTAGCCGCATCGCGAAATGTCCGGTAGGTAGTCGCAGTTTGCGCCATATGGGAAAAGTTGCGCAACTTAATAATGCCACCGGCAACTCTGCAACACGTCAGACGAGTTCCTCCAAGTTTGAGAGCCGTACCGGCTCGTTCCCCTGGTTGGCCGTGGCTGGGTGCGTGTTCCTTATCCTCATCGACCTGGTGGGCTTCCATACGATGTACTGCCTGGTTGTTGGCATCATCTTTCTCGCTGTAGTCTTGATCTTGCATTTTGTGCGGGTCTCCACCAGTGTCAAATCCGTCGTGCTGCGCATGAGCTCTGGCGATTCGGTGCTCGTTCAGTCCAACAAGATCGCGGCGGCCTGTAGCATCACCTCATGACGCGGCAAGGCGTGACTGTTGCGCAACTTTTAGACGGAAGCGTGTTTTCAAGTTGATTTGCGCGGTGGGGTCCGCACAGGAAAAGTTGCGCAACAAAGAGCGCGCTAAACGAGAATACTTTCACTCATACAGACGAGGGACACGACCGAGATGGCCCTCAAGCTGGTCCCTTTCGATGTTGATCCTTGTGGAAGTAATCGCTCTATACGACAAGAGGTACGGGTATGTTTTGTCCCAAGTGCGGTACCAAGGTTCCCGATGGCACCAAGTTCTGCCCCAAGTGCGGCGCTACGCTCTCTTCTGCTTCCGCTCCATCACCGGCACCTGCGTGGGTCCATGCCGCGAAACCGGCTCCGCCCGTCCGCAACGTCGCACCCACGACCCATGTCGTCCCAACGGTCGCGAGCGCAGCTTCTCACGGGGGTGCGGCTGGCTCCATATTGAGCCCCGCGCGTCTCATACCGCTTGCGTGCGCGGTGGTGGCGGCCATCTTCGCCTGCATGCCGTGGGCGAACATCTCGGAAGACCTTGTCATGGCCACCGGTGCGGTGGGTGGATTCGCCGGTTGGATATCCGGTACCGATGCGTCAGGGTATCAGCTTGCGGAAAGCTACCATGCGTGGGAGTTCGGCGAGATCGGCCATGTGCTCGATGCATACGGCAGCTCCAGCAGCGTGTATGAGACGCTGTTCGGTGTGATCGGTGCCGTTTGGGTCGTTTCCGTGATCATCCTTGTGCTGGGCGCCCTTCTCGCACTCATATCCGGCAAGCGCGGCATCCTGCGCCTCGGGTTTGTGGCCTTGGCGGCGGTCGCGGTAATCTCCGCGTTTATCTGCATCGGTTCAGTAATATCCACGAGCAGCATCAACCCGATCATCTGCGCCATCGCATGCGTCGCGGGGCTTCTTCTTACCGGTCTTCGAGAGGATCGCACCGCGTAACACGTGCGGCGCCGTACATGCCGTTTGAAAAGTTGAGAGGCGCGGCCGGATCGAATTCCGGCCGCGCCTCCTTTGCAATCAATCGGTGAGGGGCAGTTTCGGTGAGGGACCGTTGATCTCATCCGATCTTCGTGCCGCATGTGGGGCAGAACATCGCATTCGCCTCGAGTCGGTTTCCGCAGTGGGGGCAAAACGATGGTCTTGCCTGTGCCGCTTGCGCCACTTGGATGGGAGCTTGGGGCCGTGGGTTGGAACCGATGGCCCTCTGGGGTGCGCCATACGAGGAATTTGCAGATGCGCGCTTGTGCGCGATGAGTCGTGACACGAGCATTATCACAAGCAGGACCACGAGCGCGATCACCACGACCATGATTATCAAGCGCAACAGAGATTCTGCCTGACTGAGTCCCACATCCGGTGTTTCCACATGTACCAATTCGCCGCGATCACGCATGGCAATCTCCCTTCTTCTTAGGGGTGCTGTGGTGCACCCCGAACGTCGCGCTCATCTTATAGGCGGCCTCCCTAATAAAGTTGCGCAACTTCCTGCTGGGTGCCCGCGCGCCCACGTTACAGACAGAAGCAAGGGATGATGCCCGAGGTTTCCGTTGCGGGCACCGCGTTGTGGAAGACATCGCCGTTGGGGGCCGCTTGGTTGAAATACGTCACGCCCTTGTTCTCGGTCACGTCGGGGCTCGGCGTGCGCAGCCACCAGTAGGCGGGCTCGCCGTCGCGGTTGCGGATGAACACGTTCTCGCTGCCACGATGGATGGCGTTCTGCTGGCGGAAGATGCGGTACTGGGTGCCTTCAGCGTTGAGGATGTCGCCAAGATAGCCAAAGCCGTCCGAGAAGGTGGTCTGTGCGCGCGCACCGATGAGCTCGGTGTATGAGGGTAGCCAGATAGTTTCCTCGGTAGGGGAGACGTCGCCGGCTCCGTGCGCGGCGCCCACGTTGTTAGTGAACTTCTGCACAGGCTGGATGACCTCGCGCAGGTCTTCGGGGAGCTGTAGCAGGAATCCGTCCTCTTGGTTGAGCCAGGAGCGCAAATCGCTCATCGACCAACCGGCCGCATAGGCGGGGTCGGTGCACATCTGTTGCTGGCCCACGACTTCGTTGAACGAGAAGGTGAGTCCGCACAGCGTGCCGTCGGGGCGCCTGTCATGGCATATGCCCCAGAGCATCACGTGGCGGGCCTGTCCCTCCACCTCCACCGTTTTGGTACGGTCGAGATAGAGCTTGCCCTCTTCGTCGAGCAGGCCGTAACGCTGTGCGACCTCATCACGCACGGATTCGTCTTCAATATCCGCAAGCTCCTGCGCGATGGCCTGTAAGTCCGCCCATGTGCAGTCAGCGAGCCGACGAGGCTTGGGGCTCAAGATACCGAACCCGTGGAGCACTCCCGCCCCAAGTACTGCGGCTCCAGCCACACCTGCGCCAATGAGGACGCGACGTCGCGTGATGAGCGCGGGGTGACCGTGCTTCACATCCTCGGTTGAGGGAGCTCTAGTCGCTTGCGCGGTTGAGGAGTCCTTTTGGGCCTCGATGGCCTCCTGTTCAGAAATAGAGGGAGCTAACGCGCCCTCTTCCGACGATGCATCCAAGTCGGTCGAACATGAAATATGCGACTCCGAATCAGACTGCTTTTGCGCGAGCCGTCCCGCGAGCGCATCGGAGAGGGTTATCTGTTTATTACTACGCAAATCAACATAGCGTTCGAGCATCTCCCGCAGCTCAACCACGTTCGGACGCGCTTCCTGTTCGCGCGCCAGTCCGCTCATGATCGCCTGGACCAGCCTCTCATCATTCACGGTGCGCGCCTTGAGCGGCTCGGGCTCATGGTCCATCTTCACCCTATAGGGTGATTCACCAAAATGCTCCGCGAAATCAAACGGCGGGCGCGCGGTGTAGAGCTCGTATAGGACGCTGCAGAGCGTGTACACATCGATGAGCGGAGAGCCACGGCGTTCCAGCATGGAGGGCACGTCGCTCGTGAGCATCTCGGGTGGGGCATAGTCAGGGGTGCCGCCGCGCCAGATATTCGCGACCATGGTGAGCGAGGTGTCGCCATGCGAGAGGGTGGCGCTTCCAAGGTCCACGAGGCAGATGTCGAAGCGGTTGGCCTTGAGTTGGTCGACAATGGTCCTCTGGTCGGTGCGGATGAGGATGTTGCGGCTGGAGAGGTCGCGATGCGCGAAGTTCTCGTCGAGCGCCTGCGTGGAGGAGAGAATTTCCAAGACCGATGTTCCCAGGCCCGCGACGGTGAGACCGCAAGGAGAAGCGGCAATGGAAAGGTATGCATCTTCGAGCTCGCGGAGCGAGAACCCGGGAACCCATTCCATCAAGATGGCGGGAACATCCCCGTAGGTACTGCAGATGCCGTACCCATACAGTCTTGGGAATCCCTTGAGGTGCGAGACCGCAAGCTGGCTTCGGTACTCTTCGTAAAACTGCCGTGTGCGGGCAGCGAGCACGCGATCGCGGTCTTCTTCGGCAACGTCATCCATACGCAGCAATTTGAGGGCGAAATCGCGTTGCTCGGTATTCTGCACGTGAAGAAGGACGCTGCTGGAGCCGAATCGGGGGCGGCTTTCCTCTTTCACAAGCAAGGTGGTGAAGCTTCTGAGCATCGCATCCGCTTGATTGCGCTGCGTCGCAAATGCAGGTTCGAATGAGGCGAACTCGATGAGTTGGAGTGGTTTGAAGTCGTAGGGCATCGTAGCCTCCTCGCATCGCGGCATACTCCAAGCCTATGTCCAGCATCGGTTCTCAGGTTGCGCAACCTGCGTTAAGAGGCGATGCTCATCACAAGAAAGACCGTGCTTGAACCGAGACGCAAACGATCGCTGTTCTCGATTCGGGTGGGCGTGCCAAGCGAGACCGATGGCTTGTCCTGCGGTTCGCCGAGCACGAAGATCGATTTGTCGGCACCGGAGATCAAGACCGTCCCGTTGCGCGAGCCGAGATCCTGAGCGTACCAGCCATCCCCTTGCTTGAAAATGCGCAGGTGGCTTTGGGAAACGTCCATCCCCACGTCGGCGATGACGTGGGCGCCGTTGGGAAGGTACCCGATGACCGTTCCCTCCGGGCTTTCGTCGATGGGGTAGATGGGCGGCTTGGCGATGCCGTCGACGATGCGCAGCAAGCCGAGGCCCGCTGGTCTGGGAGCAGACGGCGCCTCTTGGGCCGCATCGCACGTCTGCGTATCGAACGAGATGCACAGCTGACGCGATCCGTAGGTGCGTACGATGTCTCCTGCGGCCATGGGATCCGCAAGGCTGCCGCAGCTTACGAAGAGCATGATGAGCAACAGTGCCTTGTCCTCAACCGAGGCGTTGCTCATCATCACTTGCGACACGACGTTGCGATACGCCTGCTGGTTTATATGGTGGCTGTCCAGCGCCTGGCACATGGCGTCGCAGGCGTCACTTCGGAAATGATCGAGAGCGGAGCGGGCGCCGTGCTCCTTGAGGATGCGCGCCGCAAGCGCAGGGATGGTTTTCGTGAAATCCGCAAAGAGATCGGCGCGCACCTCGCTCGGGCGCACATGCACGACCGAACGTGAAAGAAACGTCTTATCGTCGACGCGAAGGCGGGGGATCTTGCCGCCCGCAGCGGGCCTATTAGAGAGGATGACGTGCGCGACATCGCAGTTTGAAAGTCCCGCGAACGCACGCAGGTCAGCATACATCACCGAGCTCGGTGTTTCCGGCATCCTGTCCCTTCCCCTCAATCAGTCGCGTAACGAAGGCGCGATGCTATCACTCTATCAGTCGGGGTGGGGTATTCGCAAATTGCGGATACGCGATGGTGCGGCGGGTTTGTAAAATGCGCGGCCTCAGATGCATCTGGGACCGCGCGTGATTCAACAACTGCGTTTATGAAGCGCCAGTGTTGCCAGTATTAGAAAAGGGAGTAGGCGCTCTGATCAACGTATGGTTTCGCTTCGAGAACCATCTCGGGGCCTTCCATATAGTAAGCGAACATGCTGTCGATCTGTGCTGCGATATACGTGTCATAGGTCAAGTCGAGGCGAACTCCCTGTGGCGGCGGCGCAGCTCCTTCTTTCACGAAGTAGCGCGCATAAGAGATCTTGTTGCCATCTTCGGCGGAAGTGAGCTCATGGTTGCTCTCGTCAAACGCGATGACATCGCCTTGCTCGTCATATTGGATTGCGAGGTAGTGGGGCTCTGCGCCGGCTGCCTCGGAAAAAGATGAGACGCCGGTGAGCGTGCGGGTCTCTTCGTCATATGAGAACGTTGCGATAGGAGCGCG
Organism: uncultured Coriobacteriaceae bacterium; assembly: GCA_963931435.1. GTDB lineage: Bacteria > Actinomycetota > Coriobacteriia > Coriobacteriales > Coriobacteriaceae > Coprousia. The sequence continues at coordinate 1,169,009 of OZ007012.1, read as the reverse complement.
ACCCGCCATGCTCGTACCGTCGTGCGTGATCTCTTGGAGATGCCCGGCGTCATCGTAGGTGAACGTGCGTTCACTTATCACCTCTCCACTTTCGCTATCAAGCTCAGAGGCCTTGGTTACTCGCGCGTTCTCATCATATTCGTAGGTGTACTCGTACGGAAGGCCGTTTCCACGTGCGTCGTAGATCTTGACCACGTTGCCGGCTTCATCGTAGGTGTACTCAAGATAGTGCCCTTCGAGGTCCCGGTACTCCATGCGGGTGATGCGGCCCTGGTCGTCGTAGGTGTACTCGAAATCCGAGTCCTGAAGGTTTCCGTCATCATCGATAAAGTAGTCGGTCGTTTGAGGCCTTGTTTGGAAAGCCGAATCGATTTCAACGGACGCAAGGTTGCCTTCCTCGTCGTATTCGTAGTCATAATCGTAGTTTGCGACCGCAATACTCTGAATCCTACCCGAGTCATCACGCTGAATGGAAAATACCCCTTCCTCGTCTTCCATGGGCACCCAGACCTCACTGAAGCCGGCCTCCTCAAGGCCCTCGACCTCGGCATCGCCATCCACATACAGCTGCTCGATCGAATCGGTGCGGGGGAGCGTGATGTTCTGGAGTCCGTCGAGGCTGATGGAGATGTCCGTGAGACTCGTGTTGCCCGAAAGATCGAGCTCGCTTTGAGTGGTGCTTCCGACGAGCTTCAGATCTTCAAGCGCATGGAACCCGTTGAGTTTGAGTTCGGTTATGGGTGAAACCTCCGAATACACTTCAAGGGACGTGATGTTGGGACACGTATCGAGGCCATCGAGCGTTTGCGCGCCGGTAACGGAGAAGTATTCCACCGAGCCGGCCTCTTCGCGGCTGAGCTTGCCGTCCCCGTCGGCATCGTAGGAGGAGAGGGACGCGCGCACCGCGGCATCGGGAAACGTCTTCTTATCGATGGGGTAGGGAGCGAAGAACACCGACCAGATGAAGTAGCCGGCAACGCCCACGATGGCGAGAAGCGCGATTGTTGCGGCACCGATTACGAGCGGCTTTTTACTGCGCGGTTTGGGTGAGGCGACCGGTTGAGCGGGGGTGTTGGGCGCCGGTGCGGCGGCGTTTACGGTGGACGGCGTCCCCTCCGGTTTGCGCAGGGTCGCCCCGCAGTTGGTGCAGAACTTCGCATCATCGGGCAGCTGGGCCCCGCAGTTAACGCAGAACATATCGCTCCTTTCATGTGCGGGTGGCAGTCGGGGTGTATCAACAGGCGGGAGGCGGGGGAATGCCCCAACCGTTGTCCCGGCATTCGCTGCTCATAATGGTACGCTCATCCCGTGCGATAAGTTGCGCAACCTTTGCAGCGAGGCCATCGGTCAAACTGAACTTATCCTTCTGTATGATTGAACCGCAGACGGGTAGTCACCCCGTGCGTTTCCGATGATTGGAGCAAGGCGATGTTTTGTCCTCACTGCGGCGGCCAGATGCGCGATGATGCCCAATTCTGCCCCCAATGTGGTACCGAGGTGCCCGCTTGGGTCGCCGAGGGGGTGCAGGGCGGCGCGCAGAACGCTGCATCCATGGGCTCTGATGCTGGTTGCACACGCCTTATGAATCAAGCCGTACCCCAAACCCCTCAGCCCGAGCAGACCATACCGGAGACCGTCGCCGCGCCTGCGGTCGAGGCTCCTCAGGCGCAGGAGCAGCAACCAGAGCCTTCGCCTAACCCCGAGAGCCGTCCACGCAAGCACGGCGGCGCACTCAAGGTCGCCGCGGTGGTCATCCTCATCGCGGCGATCGCGGGCGGCGTGGGCGGCGGCATCTGGTTTGTGATGGACCAGCAGAACCGTGAGATGCAGGCTGAGATCGACGATCTTCAGGATCAGCTTGACGGCCAGAACGAGAAGGAAGGCGAGGACGGCAAGAAGGCCGATAGGGAGGATGATGGAGCTGAGTCCGACTCATCACGGGATAACGGTGATGGGCGGGACGTTGACGCGGATGAAGCTTCGAGCGCAAGTGGTTCTGCGTCTGATGGGGATGGGGACGATGCCGATGCGGGCTTGCAGCCGTTCGTGGGCACGTGGACCGGTGACCTTGTTGAGACCAACACGTCGGGATTGCATTGCTACGGGGCGGAGGCGCATCCTCTCAGGCTCACCATCAAAAGCATCGATGAAACCACCGGCCAGATGAAATTTGATCTCGAGGTGCTCTACCATAATCATGAGGCGATGCTGGAGTCGGATGCGGACTCCTGCGAGGGAGATACCGTTCTCACATTCTCCGATGTGACATCGACCTTCGATGCGGAAACGGGTTTCTCCGTCTCTTTTGATATCGAGGGGGGACGCGAATGGGACGCCATGGAAATCAACGTGACCCCCAAGACCTACTCATATGGTCAACGGCTGAATGTGACAGTGGAAAGCACGAAAGAATTCCCCTCTTCTTATGCGGGCCTAGCCTCAACTGAGACCACGACAGATACCTACAAGCTGTCGAAGGCCTAGATACCCCGCGGGCCTCGGTGTCATGAGGGCGCTGGGCCCTCGTCTTTACCGGCGAGCATAATCAGGCTATTGTGCAAGCTCCAGTACGAGGAAACTCGTCGATGCGCCCAAGTTGATGATGTCGCCGGGAAGGATCTCGTACGGCTCCGCATGCCATGACCCGTCGCGCTCGCGCGCAGGCGGTTCGATGATGTCGCGGTGCCGGTCCTCTCCTGAAACGATGTCGGTTCCGTTCGTCGATCCGAGGGGTTCTGCGACCCACGCGGTACCAGTGCGCCGTATGCGCAGATGGACACGGGAGACATCAGACCCCACGTCCACGATGGCATGCGTGCCCGACGCGAGCGAGCCGATAACGGTGCCCTCAGGGTCTTCCGTAAGGGGGTGGATCTGTCCGCTGATCTTGCCGTCGACGAGCCGAACGAGCCCCAAAAGCGAGGATACGGACGGCGCCACCGGCTCGCTCGCACCCACCTCGGTCTGCTGCGTGGAAAGGCTGCCGAGTGCTCGGTCCGCGGCGAAGTGCTCGGCGAGGTCGATGGCACGGGCGGGGTCTCCCAAGCAGGCCGTGGCGCAGTACAGCATCAGATACAGAGTGCAACGGCTTTTATCGGAGGTAAGCTGCATGATGCCGATGCGCTCCACCGCGTTGGCAAAGAGGCGGTCGTTGATGTTCCAAGAAGCAAGCACGGTGCGAAACGGTCGCACAATATCATGGGCGACGTGTCGCTCGATTTCCGCGCCGTTCAGATGCTTTCCACGGGCGCGCCGCATGTGCGCCATGAGGGCGGGTATGGACTCATCAAACGGCGCGAAGAACGAAGCGGGAAGATAGCCAGGTGTGGCGTGCACGATCTCGCGCGAGAGGAAAGTGCGCTCGTTGATCCTGTCGCGGGGTGAGACGCCGCCGAGGACGGGCCGCTCGGTGAGGAGCAGGCGTGCCGCATCGCGGTTGCTGATGCCGGCAAACTGCTTGAGGTCAGCGAACATAAATGAAAGCGGTGTCTCGGATTCCATGGTGCTCCCTGTAGCGGCGCGTGGCGGCGTGGTACTCGGTAAAGTATAGCGCTCCCTCAGATGCGTCGAACTGCAGGGATATCATGCAAACCGTCGATGCCTATACGGCGGTTACCGCACTGAACAGGGGCTCCACGACCCAGGCACCTTCAGTATCAACAAGGCCCCATAGTCCGGTCTTCTCATCGCAGGCGCCGGCAAGGCCCGTTGCCTCGTTAAAGGGTTTCATTTCTGAGAATCGGGGTGACACCACCCACACGCCCGCGGTGTTGATGAGCCCCCACCGTGCGGTCTCGCGATCGAGTACGGGTGCCACGCCGTCGAAGAAGGGGAGGGCGTCGTCAAAGGTGTAGTCGATCAAGAGTTCTCCGCTTTCGTCGATATATCCCCAGCGCTTTGAGGACCCTTGCAGCACCGCCGCGAAACCTTCATGGAAGGGCTGCGCGCCGCTCCACACCTCGTCCCAGACGATTTCTCCCTCTTTGGAAATGAACTGCCACGATTGGGGCGAGGTGGCGACGGGGGCCACGTCTGATGCCCCGAAGGTTGCGGCCTCTGCGTAGGAGGGTTCGATGACCCATGAACCCGCCGTATCGAGGTAGCCCCATGTCTGACCATACCGCGCAAGATCAGCGGACACCTCCGTATCGAGCGCCTGAGCTGCGGCCATATTCTGCGAGAAGGGGCAAATCTCAGCAAATGAGGGTGAGGTTGTCCATGCGCTCGTCTGGTCGATGATGCCCCACAGGTGCGATGCGGCATCCTGCACGGGCGCGTGGCCTTCTTCGGTAAAGGGGAGCGCGGTCTGGAAGGAAGGGTCGATGACCCAGGTGAGATCGGTGTTGATGTAGCCCCAGAAACCGGTCTCGGAATCCCAGGCCGCTGCGAGTCCGCCAGAGAAGAAGCCAGGCGCCTTCTCCCATGTGGGCGCTACGATCCAAGCGCCCTCGGCGCTGACATATCCCCAAAGGTCTGTATCCGCATCCTGTGCGGGAACAAGCTTCTTCGGGTCTGCGAGGTGAGCGGATGCTTTCGAAGACGAAGCATTATCCGGTTCCGTGCTGCTTTGTGGTTCGTCGGGCGTGGTGGCGCCAGACGAAGTATCGTGGTCTCTTTGCATGGATTCTAACAGCAGCTTGATGCCCCAGGCGGCCCCTGCACAGGTAAGGGCGGCTACCGCGCCAATGCCCCCGACAACCATCAATCGGCGAGACAAGGGGCGTTGCGCGCCTTGAACCTGAGGATTGGATACGGAGTGCTGCGGATTTTGCTGACGCGACCCTTGTGGTGCAGCCGCGTGAGGCGAGGGAGTCCTGTTCGTTTGTGGCCCATCGGAATATGTTCGGGTGACGGGCGTGGCGGACGTTGAGGGCATGGGCCGCGTCGCTGCGGAAACGCGCCTCGGAGCGTCAGCGGTTGCCGTTTGGACCTGCCCCGACACCTCCTGGCTCACCTTCCAATTCGCGCCATGTGTCTGCAGCTCATGGGTAAGTGCCTGAGCGCGCGCCCGTTGAAAGGTGGGGTCATCTACCGCATCGCAATCCATGCCAAGCCACGAGGCGAGGCGGTCGCGCAGGTCTCGAAGCGCGATGCGATAAGCCTGCTCAGACCGGATGCCGGCAAGAATGGCATGCACCAGGGGCTCGTCTCCAGTCTCGTGTGGCGTGAGCGGGTCGGGTTCACCCCGTCGCTTGATGAGGTAGGGGCTTGCATGCGGGTCTGCATCGAAGAGGTAGGGGGTGCGTCCCGCGTATAGCTCATAGAGCACGCTGCAAAGGGCGTAGACATCGATCGAGGGTGAACGACGCAGCGATTCGGAGCCTTCGAGGTCGCGCGTGAGCATCTCGGGTGCAGCATAGGCGGGTGTACCGTTGCGCCACACGTCGGTTCGCTGGGTGAACGTCGGTTGATTGCCGCCGGTGTCGAACATCGCGCTTCCGAAATCGATGATGCGGATGTCGAAGTGTCCTGTTGCCACTTGCTCCTCGAGGGAGTGCAGCTTGGTGCAGATCATGATGTTGGTGGGGGAGAGGTCACGGTGAATGAAGCTTTCATCCAGGGTCTCCGCTGCAAGGAGCATATCGGCCACGGAGAGACCGATGCGTGCGACCAGTCTGCCGGGAATGCCCTTGCGGTTCTCGTTGGGAGTGCGTGCACCTTTCACCCCGAGGCGTCGTGCCGCATCACGAAGCGATACGCCTTCGATCCACTCCATCAGAATCGCGGGAGTATCCTTAATGGTTCCGTAGCCATAGACCGCGGGAAAGCCCCGAAGGTGGGAGAGTACAAGCTGCGTCGTATACTCTTCGCGAAATGCCGCGACGCGTCCCTCCTGTTGGCGCTCAGCTTCCTCTGAGCGGATGCCGGTCGCCATGTGGAGGCGCTTCAAGGCGAAGGTTTCGCCGGTGACGTTGCATGCGCGGCAAACGAAGCCGCTGCCCCCTGATTGCCGATCGTTATTTTCGTCCACCAGAAGCGTGGCGAATCGGCGCCGTGTAGTTGATTGATCGCCGAAAACGGGAAATGCGGTCTCGAACGAGTCGAACACAAGGAGTGTCATCCCCGCAAGCTCAACGTTGCTGTTGCTCTTGTCGTTCACCGTGCTCCCTCGATTGCTCGACATCCTCTGAATAGATTCTCGCATTCACGCTGCCTTGTTGCGAGCGAAAAGTGCAAAGGTGTACTTTCCGCAGGTGGTAGTGCTGTTCTGACATTGTCATCGTATGATTCTGCGTCCAGAAAAGGTTGCGCAACATCTTATGCTGGCATGTTGGTAGATTGACGGTAGCGCATGGTACGCATGAGGTGTTCTCGCTGGGTAACGGCTCGCCTCCACATCTAACGCGTGCGCAAGAGAGAGGGCTCAACCGGAAAGGATCGACTATGGGATTCTTGGATGACGTGCAGTCCACATTCAATCGCGGCGTGGCGGCTACGGGACGCACCGCGCGCATCGTCAAACTCAAGTCAGAACTGAACGATGCGGTCAAGCGGCGCCAAGGCTTTACCGCTCAACTTGGTGCAAGCCTGTATGAGGTGACGCGCGAAGATGCGACGCTGCGTCAGGGTCGTGAGGGTCTTTACGATGCTATCGCGCAGATCGACCTCGAGCGTGAACGGTTGCAGGCCGAGATTGACCAGTTGGAGCGTGAATCAGAAGAGCAGGCGCAAGCCGCCGCAGTGGTTACCTGTCCGTTCTGCGGTAGCCGGCTCTCCGCATCGGATCTGTTCTGCAGTGGTTGTGGCAAGCCCATGGCAGAGATTCAGACAGCGCTTGGCTTATCACAGCCTCAAAGCGCTCCTGCAGCTTCCGTGGTGCAAGGTCCCGTATGCCCCAGCTGCGGCGCGCCTGTTACCGAGGGCGATATGTTCTGCATGAGCTGCGGCACGCGACTTGGCGGCGAAGCTCCAGCCAATAATGCTGCCGAAGAATCTTCGCAGGAGGCATCAGCTAAATAACGATCGTTGGCTAGCAGAGGGGCCTGATTCCGAAATCCTGTCGGAATCAGGCCCTTTGTTATGCGTGCCGATGACGCCTCCGTGGATCCAAGAGTTCATCATTTGCTGATCGTGAGTCGAGGCTGTCGGGGCGCACTAACGAAGCGCGCCCCGAAGTAATCGTATGAGAAGGTCCGTTAATCTGTCGGATCAATCGTTACCGCATAGTCGTTGCCCAATATAGTGAAGGAATACTTTCCATCGGCGATTTCACGCCAGGTCGTATGCCAGGCAGCCGCTCGCTCAATGCCCTCGACATCCTCGAGGTCCTCAACATTATCATGAGGGGTCTGGTTCTCGATGAGGTTAGCCTTAGGGTTAGTGCCCGCCACGTTGTCAATGTAGAGGGTGCCATCGTCGTTGAACTGATAGCGTGCGGACGTGTACTGAGACTCTCCGGTTTCGGCATCAACTAGGACTAATACGAGTGTCCAGGTTCCTTCGACATCACCCTCTAGTGCGGCATCAGGAATTTGGATGTATGCCTCAGCGTCCAAATCTGACCCAGAGATACTACCCTTCCAGATCGTGCCTCCGTCATATGAGCCTTCCTTAACGAATGCGCCACTTCCCACATCCGACTCACTGCCATCTAAGTCAACGGCGGTTATTGTGATGTTATCGCCATCGATGTACATGCCAAAACCCCAACTAAAAACGAAAGATCCCTGTGGCGGCATGCTTTTCCCCAACAGATTGAAGAGAACCACTCCTGCGATGGCAACGACGGCAACTGCAGTGATCGCAATGAGCTTGATGCGATGCCCGGCAATGAAGGTGGTCGCGTTCTTCAGGTTCGCCTGAGAGCGTGGACCGGCTTGAGTGACCGATGCGCTCGCATTGGCGGCCGTAGGCTGGCCGCTCCGGAGTGGTGCACCGCATGCGGCGCAGAACTTCGCGGTATCCTCATTCTTGGTTCCGCATTTCGGACAGAACATGGTAGCTCCTTCCCGTTTCCCCGTTGATCTTGAAATGGGGGGGCTGTTCGATGGCTTGAGTATAAGGACCTGTTCGCCTGAGAAGTTGCGCAACTTTAGGTGACCCCGCTGGCTCTGCTATTCCTGTGGGGCAGGGCGGGGTAGGGGTGGCGCTATGCGGCAAATGGTTACAATACTCGTATTTATGCGCGCAGGCGTGCGTGCTCATATGCGGCTGTTCGCGCGGTTGGACCGCGCTGGTATCTACTCATACGTCTGAAAGGAGCAACACCGCTCTATGGCAAAAAAGAATCCCCCCTTGCGCATCATCCCGCTCGGCGGTCTGGACGGCATCGGTAAGAACATGACCGTCATCGAGTGCGGCCCCGACATGGTGCTCGTCGATGCCGGCCTCATGTTCCCCGATGACTCCCAGCCGGGCATCGACCTGGTGCTCCCCGACTACACCTACGTCCTAGAGAACGAGGACAAGCTTCGCGGCATCGTCGTGACCCATGGCCACGAGGACCATACGGGAGCGCTCCCGTACCTTCTGCAGGACCTCAACAACAAGGTGCCGATCTTCTCCAGCAAGCTCACCCTCGGCTTCATCGAGGGCAAGCTCGCCGAGTTCCGCATCAAGGCGCCTAAGTTCCGCGAGGTGAAGGACGGCTCGCACATCCAGCTGGGTGGCATCCAGATCGACTTCTTCTCGATGACCCACTCCATCCCCGGCGCGCTGGGCGTCTTCATCCGCACCAACCAGGGCACCGTCATGCACACGGGCGACTTCAAGCTCGACCAGACCCCCATCGACGGCGTGCGGCCCAACTACGCCGCCATCAGCAAGTTCGCCAAGATGGGCGTCGACCTTCTGATGTCGGACTCCACCAACGCCACCGTGCCCGGCTTCACCAAGTCCGAGGCGGAGGTCGGCCCCTCGCTCTACGCCGCCATCAAGAACGCGCCGGGCCGCGTGTTCGTGGCGAGCTTCTCCTCCCACATCCACCGCCTGCAGCAGATCTGCGACGCGGCCAAGCGCTGCGGCCGCAAGATCGTGGTGACGGGCCGCTCTATGCTTACCAACACCCGCGTGGCGCGCGAGCTCGGCTACCTCAAGATCGATGAGACCGATCTCATCGACGCCTACGAGATCAACAACATCCCCGAGGACCAGATCGTGGTCATGTGCACGGGCAGCCAGGGCGAGCCGCTCTCGGCGCTCTCGCGCATGGCCAACGGCGAGCACAAGACGCTCTCCATGCATGCCGGCGACACCGTGATCATCTCGGCCACGCCCATCCCCGGCAACGAGAAGGGCGTCCAGCAGGTCATCAACTCGCTCGCCAAGATCGGCTGCGACGTCTACGACAAGAGCCGCACGCTCGTGCACGTCTCGGGCCACGGCAGCCAAGAGGAGCTCAAGCTCATGCTCGCCATGGCCAAGCCCACCTACTTCATGCCGGTCCACGGCGAGGCCGTGCACCTGCGCGCGCACGCCGGCCTGGCGCGCAAGATGGGCATCGCCGACGACCACATCTTCGTGCTCGACAACGGCGAGTCCCTCGAGATGCGCGGCGGGATCGTGCGCGTCGGCCAGCCGGTCGAGTCCGGCGTGGTGTACGTGGACGGCCTGCGCATCGGCGACACCGACCCGATCGTGCTGCGCGACCGCCAGAAGCTCGCCAACGATGGCATGGTCACCGTGGTGGCCACGATGTCGCCCAAGCGCAAGCGCATCGAGGCCATCGAGTTCTCCGGGCGCGGCGTCTCGTTCATCATCGACGACGCGTTCTCCTCGGATGCCGGCGCCTCGATCCTGAAATCGATCGAGAAGGGTTCCTTCAACTTCACCAGCAGCGGTACCGACGCCCTGCGCAAGGCGGTGCGCGACTCGCTCTCCAACTTCATCTGGAACCGCACGCACACGCGCCCGATGATCATCCCGGTCGTCATGGAGGTCTAGGGTGGCGCAGCGTTCGGGCAACAGCCAGGCAAAGCGCCGCGGCGCGGGCGGCAAGGCGGCTGCAGGCAGGAACCTGCGCGCCAACGCCGGCCGCGCCGCTTCCGCGGCAGCGGCCCAGCCCCTGCTCGACGCGGGGGTGAGCCGCGACATCGCCGGGCTCATCCTGGCCGTAGCGGCCATCGCTTCGCTCATCGCGGTCGTGGCTCCTGCCTCGGCCCCCGTCACGCAGGCGGTTTCGGGCTTCTACCACCTGGGATTCGGTCTCGGGGGCTATGTGCTGCCCTTCGTGCTCCTGGGCGCGGCGGCCCTCGTGTTCGTGCGCGACCGTGTCGAGGTCCGCGCCCGCACCGCTGCCGGCGCCCTCATCATCTTCCTCTCCGTCATCTCCCTGCTCGTGATCGCGATGACGCCGGATTCCATGGTGCTGGGCGTGACGGTCTCCGAGGCCGATCTCGCCCGCAGCGGCGGCTACGTGGGCTTCGCCATCGCCTCGACCATCGCCAAGGCGTTCGGCAAGCCCATCACGGCCGTGCTGCTCGTCGGCGTCATCGCGTGCGGCGCGGTTCTCATCGGCTTCTCCATCAGCGGGTTCGTGCAGGAGCTGCGCGACCGCGCCGAGCGCCTCGCGAGCCTGCGCCGCATCGATCTGAACGATCGCCCCTGGGGCGATGACCTTGCTACCGCGTCCTCCGTCGAGGATGCGGAGGCCGCCTTCGCCGTCCCTGATGCCCAGCCCCGGCGCCGCGGGCGCCATGCGGCCGTGCCGAGCGCCTTCGAGGGCGCGCCCACCGCGGTCGCCGACCAGCTTCCCACGACGCTTCTCGAGGATATCGACGACGGTGACGACGATCCGTTCGTCGACCTCTCCGAGCAGCTCGCCGCCGAATCCGCGCCCACGGTGCTCGTGGAGCGCGGCGCCGCGGGCGTGAAGCCCGTGGACGTGCGCAGGGCCCGTGCGTCGCGTGCCTCCTCAGCTACCCAGAAGGAGGAGGTGGGGGAGAGGGAGTTCGAGCCCCTCGACGCCCTGCCCGATGCGGATGATGGGGACGAGCCCCCGTTCGAGCCGACTTCGGTCACGGAAGGGGGTGTCGCGACCCAGCAGGCCATCCCCGCGTTCCTGCTCAACCCGAAGCGCTCCGGGGGTGCGGGCTCCGCTGATGCAAACCCGTCCGGGGAGCGCACCTCGGATGCCGAGTCGTCGGATCCGAGCGAGCCCGAGGGCGCTCTCGCGCCGTCCGTTGCTCCTCCGTCACGGGAGGAGAAGGTCTCTCCCAGCGTTCCCGCCCGCGACGTGAAGCCGGCGGGCTCGGTGCAGCCAGAGACCGCCGAGGGAGAGCGGCGGCTGCCGCCGCTCTCCATGCTGCGCCACAACCCTCATTCGGCGAGCGCCGCCTCCTCCGACAAGGAGCTCGCGCAGACGGCGGAGTCGCTGCAATCCACCCTGAGCGAGTTCAACCTGCATTCGCGCGTGGTGGGCTGGATCAGCGGCCCCACGGTCACGACGTTCAAGGTCCAACCCGGCGAGGGCGAGCGGGTGAGCCGCATCTCGAGCCTCGAGGACGATATCGCGCTCGCGCTGGCAGCCCAGTCGGTGCGCATCTTCGCGCCCATCCCCGGCACCTCGCTTGTGGGCATCGAGATCCCCAACCGCACGCGCCAGACGGTGAACCTCGGGGACGTGCTCCCCTATGTGCAGGGCGGACCGCTCGAGCTCGCCATCGGCCGCGACGCCGAGGGCGCGCCCATCGTGGCTGACCTCGCCAAGATGCCCCATCTGCTCATCGCGGGCACCACCGGATCGGGCAAGTCGGTCATGATCAACGCCATCGTCACCACGCTCCTCATGCGGACCGTGCCCGAGGACGTCCGCCTCATCATGGTGGATCCCAAGCGCGTGGAGCTGGCCGGCTACAACGGATTGCCCCATCTCTACGTCCCTGTGGTCACCGAGCCCAAGCAGGCGGCGAGCGCGCTGCAGTGGGGCGTCTCGGAGATGGAGCGCCGCCTCAAGGTGTTCGAGCGGCTCGGGGTGCGCAACATCGCCACCTTCAACGCCAAGCAGGTCGCCGGCGAGTTCGAGCACTACGACAACCCGCCCGCCAAGATGCCCTACCTCGTCATCATCATCGATGAGCTCTCCGACCTCATGATGGTCGCCGGCAAGGACGTCGAGGCCTCGATCGTCCGCATCGCCCAGCTCGGCCGCGCCGCGGGCATCCACCTCATCGTGGCGACCCAGCGCCCGAGCTCCAACGTGGTGACCGGCCTCATCAAGGCAAACATCACCAATCGCATCGCCTTCAACGTGGCCACGGGCGTCGACAGCCGCGTCATCATCGACCAGATGGGCGCCGAGAAGCTCACCGGCCTCGGCGACATGCTGTTCTCCAAGGTGGACTGGGGCAAGCCCAAGCGCATCCAGGGCTGCTTCGTCTCGGACGACGAGATCAACCAGGTCGTCGCGTTCGTCAAGGAGCAGGGCGAGGCCGAGTACCATGAGGAGATTCTCTCCGCCGTGGCGCCGGCGATGATGTCGGGCGGCGGCGCGGCGCGCGAGGCCTCCGATGACGATCCCCTCATCTGGGAGGCGGCGCGCATCGTCGTTGAGTCGCAGCTCGGTTCGACCTCTGGCCTGCAACGCCGTCTCAAGGTCGGATACGCCCGTGCCGGGCGTATCATGGACATGCTCGAGGAGAAGGGCGTCGTGGGCCCGCCCGACGGCTCCAAGCCGCGCGAGGTCCTTCTCGATGAGGAGGGTCTGGCCGAGCTCGAGGAGCTCGAGGCCCGCATGGATCAAGAGGACAGGATGGGAGGTATGTGATGGCGGCTCGTTTCGGCGAGATGCTCCAGAACCGCAGGCGCCAGATGGGCCTGTCCATCCAGCAGGTCGCCAACACTGTAAAGATCCGCCCGCAGATCATCGAGTTCTTCGAGATGGGGGACTTCTCCTCCATGCCGCCGCGCGGCTACGCACAGGGGATGATCTCTAGCTATGCGCGCTACCTGGGGCTCAACCCCCGCGAGGTGGTCGAGGCCTACTTCGATGAGCTCCGTGTATACGAGCAGACGACGTCCTCGGCCGGGGGGTGCTTCCAGGACGCCGCGGGCTACGTGAGCCCCCGCTCGGCGAGCGCCACGGGGCGCTTCATGATGGTCGAGCCCCCTCGCTCGCGCTACGGCCAGCGGCCCCCGCAGGCAGGCTACGTTTCGGAGGCCCATTCCGGGCATGAGCCGCAGCGCGTCGGTCGCCCGCGCCCCGCGCAGCCCGGTCGCGCCCTGCCCGGGCAGACCACCTCGCTCGGCCGGCCGGTCGACCAGGGGCGCGCGCCGCGTGGCCGCTACGATGACCCTGCGAGGGGACGGCGCCCCGCTCCATCCGGGGGGCAGCGCGGGACCGCGTACCGGGGAGGGGGCTCCCGTCCCGCTTCCGGCGCCCGCCGCTCACCGCAGGGGCGCGCAGGAGATTCCCGCCGAGGCGGCTTCCGCAGGCCGCCGCAGCCCTCCTCCTCGTTGTCCCCGACGGTCCTCATGGGCATCATAGCGGGGGCGGCGCTCATCATCATCGTGCTTCTTGCCATGCTCCTGTTCAGGGGTTGCGCCCCCGCAGCCGAGGAGCCCTCGGCGGGCTCCACCATCACGGTCGATAAGCTCGCGGGCACGGATGGGTCGAACAGCTCCTCGAACGACGGGGAGAAGGATGGCCAAGATTCCGATGCCGACGCCGATACTGATGCCGGTGCTGATGCGGATGCGGACGGCAAGGACGATGACGGCCAAAACGGCGACGCCAGCAAGGAGCCGGAGGAAACCGTCGTCACCATCTCCGTCAAGGACGGGGAGTCCTCCTGGCTGGAGGTGCGCCTCGACGGCACCATCGTCTTCGGCAACGAGGTGTACGGCCCTTGGACGCAGGAGTACACCGTCGAGGACTCGCTGCGCATCACCGCCAACACCCCCGGCAGCGTCACCGTCAAGCAAAACGGCGAGACGGTGCGCTGGGACACGAGCACCTCGGGCGTGGCGCGCATCAACATAACCGCGCCCAAGAAGAAGTCCACTGACGACGCGGACGGGGAGACCGGCGACGGCTCGACGGACGCATCGACCGATGGCTCAACCGATCAATCCGATGGCGCCGCCGCGTAGGCGCGCCCTGTGAGAAAGGACGGCCCATGGCCAAGGATTCCAGCTTCGACGTCGTGTCCCAGGTGGACGCGCAGGAGGTCGACAACGCCTATCAGCAGACGCTGCGCGAGATCTCGCAGCGCTACGACCTCAAGGACTCCGGTGCCTCCCTCGATTATGCCAAGGCCGAGTGCTCCCTCACCGTCACGGCTCCCGCCGACTTCGTGGCACGCCAGGTGATCGACATCCTCAACTCCAAGCTCATCAAGCGCGGCGTCGACATCAAGGCGGTCTCTTGGGACGCTCCCCAGGCGGCGTCGGGCGGCACCGTGCGCGTCGCGGGCCGCATCGTCGAGGGCATCGACCAGCCCACGGCCAAGAAGATCAACAAGGACATCAAGGACCAGAAGCTCAAGGTCAAGGTGACGATCGAGTCCGACAAGCTGCGCGTGAGCTCCCCCTCCAAGGACGCCCTCCAGGCCGTCATCGCCTTCCTGCGCGATCAGGACTACGGCCAGCCCCTGCAGTTCACCAACTATCGCTAGCCTCACCTGAGGCCGTGCCGCGAAGGGAGCCACATGCCCCAAGAGCAAGCCAATCTCCTGTACATCACGCTGGGTTGCGCCAAGAACGAGGTGGACACCGACCGCATGCGGTCGCTCCTCGCCGCCGCCGGCTACGGCGAGGTGACCGAGGCGTGCGATGCCGACGCCGTGATCATCAACACCTGCTCCTTCCTTGCTTCGGCGACCTCCGAGAGCATCGAGTGCACCCTCGAGCTCGCCGACGAGGTGGCAGAGGGCGTGAGGAGTGCTCCGATCATCATGTGCGGGTGCGTCCCGTCGCGCTATGGCGACGATCTTCCCGCGGAGCTGCCCGAGGTCGCCGCGTTCGTGCGCACCGACGAGGAGGATGGGATCGTCTCGGTGGTCGACGGGCTGCTCAAGCGCGAGCGCGCCGCGGCGGCGCCGGAGCCGGAGGTCAAGCGCACCGTCGAGGGCGCCGTCGCCTATATCAAGATCTCCGACGGCTGCAACCGCATGTGCAGCTTCTGCGCCATCCCCTACATCCGCGGGCGCTACCGCTCCCGTGCGGCCGAGGAGATCATCGCCGAGGCGCGCGAGCTCGTGGAGGGCGGCGTGCGCGAGATCGTGCTGATTGGCCAGGACACGGGCGTCTGGGGGAGCGACCTTCCCGCCGACGCGGCGGGCCCGCGCGACCTCGCGCAGCTCATGCGCGCGCTCGCCGAGGCGCTGCGCCCCGCACCGGTGTGGATCCGCGTCCTCTACCTTCAGCCCGAGGGCATGACCGACGAGCTCGTCGCGGTGTTCCGCGAGGTGCCCGAGGTGCTGCCCTACATCGATATCCCCGTCCAGCACTGCAATCCGCGCATCCTGCGCGCGATGCGCCGCGAGGGCTCGGCCGAGGAGTACCTGGAGCTCTTCGAGCGCCTGCGCCGCGAGATTCCCGGCATGGTCATCCGCTCGACGGCGCTCGTGGGCTTCCCCACCGAGACCGATGAGGAGTTCGAGGAGCTGCTGGGCTTCATGGACCGGGCCGGGTTCGATTACACGAGCGTGTTCGCTTACTCCCGCGAGGACGGCACCGCCGCCGCCCGCATGGAGGGGCAGGTGCCCGAGGAGGTCAAGCTCGAGCGCGCCCAGGCGGCGCAGGATCTCGCCGAGTCGCTCGGGTTCGCCGCGACGGCGGCGCATGTGGGCGAGACGGCCGAGGTCATCGTCGACGGCGTTGAGGAGACCGAGGGCGGCTGCGAGCTCGTGGGCCATGCCTGGTTCCAGGCGCCCGATTCCGACGGGGCGGTCCATCTGGACATCCAGGAGGCCGCCGTCGGTGATATAGTTCAGGTCGAATTCACCGACAGCTTCTGCTACGAGCTCATCGGTCGCGTGGTGAGGTAGGTAATCGAGATGGCAAGCGCGCCGCAAAAGAAATTGACGAGTATCTGGACGCCCGCGAACGTGGTCACCTGCGTCCGCATCCTGTTCATCCCCGTGTTCATGGTGCTCGCCGCCGCCTCGTTCGACGCGGCTTCCGCCACCTTCGACCTGCCGCTCGCCGTCGGTGCCTGCGCGGTCTACATCGCGCTCAGCCTCACCGACAAGCTCGACGGCCAGCTTGCGCGCTCGCGCGGCGAGATCACCGATTTCGGGAAGTTCCTCGATCCCATCGCCGACAAGCTCCTCGTGTTCTCCGCGTTGCTGCTCCTGCTCGAGCAGGGGTTCGTCAACGTCTGGTTCGTGTTCATCATCCTGGTGCGGGAGTTCCTCGTCAGCGCCCTGCGCATGGTTGCGAGCGCGGCCGGCGAGGTCATCGCGGCCGATCAGCTTGGCAAAGCCAAGACGGCCGTCACCATGGTGTCGCTCTGCGGGTTCTACATCGCGTTCTGCCTCGCGGCCTTTCAGGCGGCTGTGCCCTTCCATTGGGTCTTCGGCATCTCCCAGGCGCTCATGGTCGCCGCCGTGGTGCTCACCGTGGTGTCGGGCGTCCAGTATTTCTGGAACGCGCGCCGCATCGTGTTCCGCGTGTAGGGAGGTCCGATCATGGTCGATCCTATGCTTGAGGAGCGCGTCGCCACCCTCGCCGCGCGGCTCGTGGAGCGCGCGCGGACGGCCGGCAAGAAGGTCGCCACGGCCGAGTCGCTGACCGCCGGGCTCATCAGCGCGACCATCGCATCCGTCGCCGGCGCCTCCGAGGTGCTGCAGGGTGGGGCCGCCACCTATACCGAGGCGGTCAAGCACCGTGTCCTGGGGGTATCCGAAGAGACCCTCGCGCGCGACACCGCCGTCTCCGCAGCCTGCGCCTCCGAGATGGCGGCGGGCGCGCTGAGGCTGTTCTCGGCGGATGCGGCGGTGAGCGCCACGGGATACGCGGGACCGGGAGGCGGGACGGCATCCGAGCCCGTGGGGACGGTCTATCTCGGTATCGCGACCCCTGCGGGGGTCGAGTGCGTCCGCTGCTCGTTCGAAGGCGATCGCAACGCGGTGCGCCTGCGTGCCACATGCCGCGCGCTCGAGCTGCTCATCGAGGCGCTTGCGTAGATTCGATGGAGGCACGGCGCCCCCTGCGCCACGTCCATCGCCGGTGCTTCAGATCCCTCTGCGTCGCCTGGAAGGATGGCCACGTTCGTCAGCAGCTCTTTTGATTGAAGCCTCGCTGTGTTTGACCGACGGGACCGGGATCTGATACCAGCTGCTTCTCGGCCGTTCAGATGCGTGACAGCTTCTTTCCGAATTCGTTCAGATTGCCCTGATACGCTCATAGTTGACGCTTGACTACGAACAGCTGTTCGTTTACCATCGACTCAGTCAACGAAGGAGGATCAGGATGGCGAAGAGTTCCGGCCCCGCCAAGACCGTACACGAGCGCACCACCGGCGAGGAGCGCGAGAAGATGATCGATGCCACCACGGCGGA
Source organism: uncultured Coriobacteriaceae bacterium (assembly GCA_963931435.1). Classification (GTDB taxonomy): domain Bacteria; phylum Actinomycetota; class Coriobacteriia; order Coriobacteriales; family Coriobacteriaceae; genus Coprousia. The sequence goes on along the minus strand of OZ007012.1, from coordinate 1,151,568 downwards.
GATCATCAAGAAGTTCGGCAGCGGCTCGATCATGAAGTTCGGCGACGACGGCCACGATATGGAGATCGAGGCCATACCCACGGGGGCCCTCGCCCTCGACGCCGCGCTCGGCATCGGCGGCGTGCCGCGTGGGCGCATCGTGGAGATCTACGGACCGGAGTCCTCGGGCAAGACCACGCTCTCGCTCGAGATCCTCGCCGAGGCGCAGGCGCTCGGCGGCGTCGTCGCCTTCATCGACGCCGAGCACGCGCTCGACCCCTCGTACGCGTCGCGCATCGGCGTCGATATCGACGAGGTGCTCATCTCCCAGCCCGATACCGGCGAGCAGGCGCTCGAGATCTGCGACATGCTCGTGCGCTCCGGCGCCATCGATGCCATCGTCATCGACTCGGTGGCCGCGCTCGTCCCCAAGGCGGAGATCGAGGGCGAGATTGGCGACAGCTCGGTCGGCCTCCAGGCGCGCCTCATGAGCCAGGCCCTGCGCAAGCTCGCGGGATCCCTCTCCAAATCCAACACCACCTGTATCTTCATCAACCAGCTGCGCGAGAAGATCGGCGTGATGTTCGGCAACCCCGAGACCACCACGGGCGGTCGAGCCCTCAAGTTCTTCTCGTCGGTGCGCATCGACATCCGCCGCATCGACAGCATCAAGAACGGCAACGAGATCATCGGCAACCGCGTGCGCGCCAAGGTGGTGAAGAACAAGGTGGCCGCACCCTTCAAGACGGCTGAGTTCGACATCATGTACGGAACGGGTATCTCCAAGGAGGGATCCATCCTGGATATGGCGGTGGAATCGGGCATCGTCAACAAGTCAGGCGCCTGGTACACCTATGACAAGGACCGGCTGGGCCAGGGACGCGAGGCCGCCAAGGAGTTCCTGCGCACTCATCCCGAGCTCTCGTCGGAGATCGAGCACAAGGTGCGCGTCGCTTGCGGGCTCGAGTTCTCGGACGAGCCCGTGGGGGATGCCGTCGCCGCGGACGCGGACATCTGATAGTCGATGGAGCGCTTGGTCACGGGGCTGGCGTTCAGCTACCCCGACAAACCCGCGCGAGCGGCTGCCCAATACCGGCGCAAGAAGCCCCAGGCGACGGTCGGCTTCGAGCTCGAAGCGGGGGATTCCCTCGAGTTCTCCGTGCCCTCGCGCGTGGCGCGCGCCTTCGAGAAGGAGGCGCCTGCGCTCCCCGCAGCCTATGAGGAGGTGCGCGACGCCCTTCTCGCCCTCGACGCTCGCGTCTGCTTCACCACCCTCGTGGATGCGCTCGCGCGGCGCGACCATGCCGAGGCCGAGGCGCGAGAAAAGCTCTCCGCCATCGGGTTCCGCGCCGCTTCCATCGAGTCCGCCCTCTCCCGTGCACGCGAGGCGCGCTTCATTGACGACGCGCGCTTCGCGCGCTACTTCATCGACGAGCGCAAGCGTCGCGGGTGGGGGCGGATTCGGATCGAGCAGGAGCTCCGCCGTCGCGGCGTGGACGCGGATTCCGTGCCGGGCTATCCCGAGGAGTTCTTTTCCGCAGATGACGACCTCTCCCGGGCTCGGGCGCTTCTTGATCGAAAGGCCGTGCCTGACACGCGGGCATTCGAGAAGCTCGTGCGGTTCCTCATGGGCAAGGGCTTCCCTTACGCCCTCGCCCGCGACGCGGTCAAGGAGCGCCTCGCCGAGGAATGACGTCACGATGCTGCCGACCCGGTCGCCTTCCTTGACACCCCGTTTACAATTGACAGTCACCGCTGCTCAACGTAGACTGAAATAGTCATTTGCCTTGTGATATACGCTCATCGTCGATGAGATGCTCATAGTTGATATAGATCTTCATAGCGGGTGCCTATACCACGCAAATGTCCGGCTCGCCCTCGGGCGGGCTGCTGCTATCTGATACAGAAGTTTTTGACAAGGAGCTCAGCATGGAGATTATCATCGGCATCGTCTGCCTGGCACTGGGTGCCGGCGGCGCGACGGTCGCCATGCGCAGCGCCAAGAACGGGAGCCTTCGCGAGGCCGATTCCAAGATCGAGTCGGCGCGCGCGCAGGCGGACCAGCTGATTGGCGACGCGCAGCGTCAGGCGGAGACGCTCAAGAAGGAAGCCCTTCTCGAGGCCAAGGAAGAGATCATCCAGAACAAGCAGGCGGCCGAGGCGGAGGAGAAGCAGCGCAAACGCGAGCTCCGTACCCTCGAGAACCGCATGATGCAACGCGAGGAGTCGCTCGATCGCCGCAACGACGCGCTCGACAAGCGCGAGCATCAGCTCTCCAGCCAGGCGGGGCAGATCGAGAAGCGCGGCCGCGAGCTCGACGCGCTCATGGCCAAGCAGACCGAGGAGCTCGAGCGCATCGCCGACCTCACGCGCGAGGACGCCCATCAGGAGCTTCTGGACAAGGTCCGCGGCGAGGTGACGCACGAGGCGGCGTCGATCATCCGCGACTCCGAGCAGCGCGTCAAGGCCGAGTGCCAGAAGACGGCCCAGGAGATCATCTCGCTCGCCATCCAGCGCTGCGCGGCCGATCACACCGCGGAGGTGACGGTTACCTCTGTCCACATCCCCTCCGACGACCTCAAGGGCCGCATCATCGGCCGCGAGGGACGCAACATCCGCACCTTCGAACAGGTCTCGGGCGTCAACCTCGTCATCGATGACACGCCGGAGACCGTCGTGCTCTCCAGCTTCGATCCCGTGCGGCGCGAGACGGCCCGTGTGGCGCTCGAGAACCTCATCGCCGACGGCCGCATCCACCCGGCGCGCATCGAGGAGATGTACCAGAAGGCGTCGAACCTTGTCCAGCAGCGCGTGCGCGAGGCCGGCGAGCAGGCCGCTTTCGACATCGGCATCCACGATCTGCACCCCGAGCTCGTGAAGACGCTCGGTGCCTTGCGCTATCGCACCTCGTTCGGCCAGAACGTCCTCAACCACTCCATCGAGGTCGCCGAGCTCTGCGGCGTCATGGCCTCCGAGCTCGGCGTCGATGTCGCCTCGGCGAAGCGCGCCGGCCTCCTGCACGACCTCGGCAAGGCCATCGACCACGAGGTCGAGGGCCCGCATGCCGTCATCGGTGCCGACCTCGCGCGCCGCTACGGCGAGAAACCCGCCATCGTCCACGCGATCGAGGCGCATCACGGCGACGTCGACCCCAATTCCGTGCTCGCCGTGCTCGTCATGGCCGGTGATGCCATCTCGGCATCCCGTCCCGGCGCGCGCCGCGAGTCCGCTGAGAACTACATCAAGCGCCTTGAGAAGCTCGAGGAGATCTCGAACGCACACGAGGGCGTCGAGCGCACCTACGCCATGCAGGCGGGGCGCGAGCTCCACGTCATGGTCCAGCCGGACAAGATTTCCGATGCCGAGGCGACGGTGCTCGCCCATGACATCGCCCACCAGATCGAGGAGGAGATGGAATATCCCGGCCAGGTGCGCGTCGTGGTGATCCGCGAGAGCCGCGCCGTGGATATCGCCAAGTAGCACCGGGAGCCCGTGATGACGGATTCCAACGAACTCATCTCGTTCATCACCTCCATGACCGGTGAGAAGAACCTCCGGGTCGAGGAGAACCTGGGGGAGGGTTTCGTCCGGCTCCGGGTCTCCGAGGCGGAGCGGAGGCAGGCCAAGCACGACATCCAGCATGTCGAGGACATCGTCATCGAGATGCTGCGCAATGCGCGCGATGCCGGCGCCTCCGCGGTCTACCTCGCGATGACCCGGACCGAAGATGAGCGTCGGCTTCTCTTTATCGACAACGGCTGCGGCGTGCCGTCCGACATGCGCGAGGCGATCTTCGAGGCGCGCGTTACCTCCAAGCTTGAGTCCATGCGCATGGACCGTTGGGGCGTGCACGGCCGCGGCATGGCGCTCTTCTCCATCAAGGAGAACTGCCGAACCGCGCGCGTGCTCGATTCGGCTCCCGGACTCGGTTCGATCTTCGAGGTGGTCGCAGCGACCGACACCCTGCCGGAGCGCGCCGACCAATCGAGCTGGCCTCAGGTGTCGCGCGACGAGGAGGGCGCCCTCGTCTGCACGCGCGGGCCCCACAACATCATCCGCACCGTCTGCGAGTTCGCTTTGGAGGAGCTGCACGGGTGCGATGTCTACCTCGGCTCGCCCGCCGAGATCGCCTCGACGCTCTATGCCAACGCAAACCATGAGCTCGACGCCTCGCGCCTGCTGTTCATCGATGACGAGAAGGAGCTGCCCCTCGTCGATCGACTGGGGTTCGCCTCGGACGCTGCAGACTTCATCCGCATCGCCCATGACATGGGGATCGACATCTCCGAGCGCACGGCGCACCGCATCCTCTCGGGGGTGCTCGAGCCGTTGCGCAGCGTGGCATCGCGTCTGCTGCGCGAACGGCGTGCCAAACCGGGTCCGACCAAGGTCGACCTCGAGCGCGACCGCAGGGGGCTCAAGATCGCCCGCTCCGACATCGAGGCCTTCTCGCGTATGCTCGAGAAGGATTTCTCCTATCTCTCAGAACGCTACTACCTCTCGCTCTCCTCCGAGCCGCGCGTGAAGGTCTCCGGCGACCAGGTGACGGTCACCTTCACGGTGAGCAAGGAGGAGTAGGCGCGCTTGCCGCTCGGGAGCGCATGCGATAAAGTCTAGAATCTGCACGTCATTCGTACCATACACGCAGGAGTTACGTCGATGGACTATCTGAAGGTCTCAAGCAAATCATCCCCGGCCTCCGTCGCCGGCGCCATCGCCGGCATGGTGAAGGACGGGGTGCCCGTCAACCTCCAGTGCGTGGGCGCCGGCGCCGTCAACCAGGCCATCAAGGCCATCGCGATCGCGCGCGGCTTCCTCATCCCCACGGGATACGACATCTCCTGTGCCCCCGTGTTCTCCGACATCCTCATCAACGGCGAGTCGCGCACGGCCATCAAGCTCGCGGTGTACGTGCATGCGATCAGCTTGCACGGTTCCGACCAGATCGATTCCGGCGATATGCAGACGGTGGCGTAGCCCATGAACGATACCAGCTTCTCCCAGCCCGCCCTTTCCGGCAAGACCTATTTCATCCGCACCTTCGGCTGCCAGATGAACTTGCATGACGCCGAGCGCGTGAGCGGCCTGCTTGACTCGTGCGGCTGCCTCGAGGTGTCTGAGCCCGCTGAGGCTGATATCGTGGTCTTCATGACCTGCTGCGTGCGCGAGGCGGCCGATCAGCGCCTCTATGGGCAGTGCTCGTCCTGCAAGAGCCTGCCTGCGCCCCCGTCCGGCAAGCGCGTCATCGCGGTCGGTGGGTGCATCGCCCAGCGCGACGGCGAGGGCTTGCTCGTCAACGTCGACAACGTCAACGTGATCTTCGGTACGCACGCGATAACCCATGTGGCCCGCCTCATCGAGGAGGCCTTCGAGGATGACGAGCGCCATGTCGACGTCGCCGAGCAGGTGGATGCGGCGGCGACCGATCTTCCCTGGCATCGGCAGACCGCCTACCACGCTTGGGTCCCTATCATGACCGGGTGCAACAACTTCTGCAGCTACTGCATCGTCCCCTACGTGCGCGGCCGTGAGAAGAGCCGCCTGTTCGAGTCGGTGGTCGATGAGGTCACGGGACTCGTTCGCGCCGGGGTGCGCGAGGTCACCCTGCTCGGGCAGAACGTCAATTCCTACGGACGCGATCTCTATGGCGCCCCGCGCTTCGCCGACCTGCTGCGCGCGGTGGGGGAGACGGGTGTGGAGCGCATCCGCTTCACCTCCTCGCATCCCAAGGACCTCCTGCCCGAGACCATCGAGGCCATGGCCGAGGTGCCCGCCGTCATGCCGCACCTCCATCTGGCGGTCCAGTCTGGCTCTACGCGCATCCTGAAGCTCATGAACCGCCGCTACACACGCGAGGACTACCTCGGCCTCGTGCGCGCGGTGCGCGAGGCTGTCCCCGGTATCGCGCTCACCACCGATATCATCGTCGGGTTCCCCGGAGAGACGGAGGAGGATTTCGAGGAGACCCTCAGCCTTGCCCGCGAAGCGGCCTACGCTCAGGCGTTCACCTTCATCTACTCGCGCCGCGCCGGCACGCCTGCAGCAGAGATGCCCGCCAACGCGACACGAGAGGAGATCCAGGACCGCTTCGATCGGCTTGTGAAGGTGATCGAGGATTCCGCGTATGCGTTCAACCAGCACGAGCTGGATCATATCGTGCCCGTGCTCGTTGAGGGTACGTCCAAGAAGGATGCGCACATGCTGCAGGGCAAGTCGCCCAAGAACCAGACGGTGCACGCTCCCGTGCCCGAGGGCGTCGATCCGGCCTCCCTCATCGGCTCGATCATCGACGTGCACGTCGATCGCGCGCGTACCTTCTACCTCTCCGGAACCGTGTGCAGCGACCCCCGATGAAGCGGATCGTAACCATCGTCGGACCCACCGCCGTCGGCAAGACCGCCCTTGCCGACGCCCTCGCCGTCCGTCTGGGCGGCGCGGTCGTATCGGCCGATGCGATGCAGGTCTACCGCGGCATGGACATCGGTACCGCCAAGGCCGCTCCCGGCGAATGCCGCGCGCCGCTCCTGCTTGTGGATGTCGTCGATCCCGATGTCGCCTACTCGGCCGCCCTCTACCAGCGTGATGCACGATGCGCGATCGATCAGCTGAGGGCCCAGGGGACCCCGGTCGTCGTCTGCGGGGGGACGGGGCTCTACATCCGCGCCGCCCTCGATGACATGCGCTTCCCCGCTGGCTCGCAGGAGACGGATGCGCGGCGCGCCTACGATGATCTTGCGCGCCGTATCGGAGCCGATGCGCTCCACGGGCTCCTGCGCGAGCGCGATCCCGAGAGCGCGGCGGTGATCCACCCCCATAACGTCAAGCGGGTCGTCCGCGCGTTGGAGATGTGCGACGAGGGGGTGAGCTATGCCCGCCAGAAGGAGGGGTTCTCGACGCCCCGCCCCTACTACGATGCCTCGTACTACGGCCTCACCATGGACCGCGAGCGTCTCTACGCGCGCATCGACGCCCGGGTGGACGCCATGATGGAGCAGGGGCTTCTCGCCGAGGTGGAGGAGCTCGTCGTCCACGGATTCGGTGCCGACCTCACGGCGCGCCAGGCGATCGGCTACAAGGAGCTCATCGACTACCTCGAGGGGCGCCTCGGGCTCGATGAGGCGGTCGATCTGATCAAGATGCGTTCGCGCCGCTATGCGAAGCGCCAGCTCTCGTGGTTCAGGCGGGATGCGCGCGTGCACTGGATCGATCTGGATGCCGTCTCCGCCGATGCGGCGCTGGAACTCATCTGCGAGAGCGAGGGCTGCTGAGATGGCGCGGTTCCCCTTCGTCTCCACCGAACCCGATCCCGAGCGCGCCGTGCTGGTGGGCGTCGAGCGTCGCGACGCCGCCTGGCCGGTCGAGCGCTCGCTCGATGAGCTCCAGCGCCTCGCTGAGACGGCGGGCGCCGTCGAGGTGGCGCGTCTCACGCAGCGGCTCGATCGCCCCAATCCGCGCACGTTCATCGGATCGGGCAAGGTCGAGGAGGTCAAGGGATTCGTCGAGCGCCTGGGGGCGGACGTGGTCATCTTCGACGACGACCTCACGCCCTCCCAGCAATCCAACCTCGAGCGCGCGGTGGGCGAGCCGGTCAAGATCATCGATCGCACCGCCCTCATCCTCGATATCTTCGGCCTGCACGCCTCCACGCGTGAGGGTCGCCTGCAGGTGCAGCTCGCCCAGCTCCAGTACCTGCTGCCCCGTCTGCGCGGCATGTGGAGCCATCTCGCCAAGGAGCAGACGCGCGGCGGCATCGGGAGCCGTTTCGGGCAGGGTGAGAGCCAGCTCGAGGTCGACCGCCGCCTCATCCGCGGCCGCATCTCGACCATCAAGCGCGAGCTCGCCGTCATCGAGAAGCGCCGGGCGGTCCAGTCCAGCTCGCGCATCTCCTCCCCGGTGTTCCGCGTTGCGCTCGCAGGCTACACAAATGCGGGCAAATCCTCCCTCCTCAACGCGCTCACCGGCTCCAAGGTGCTCGCGCAGGACAAGCTGTTCGCAACGCTCGATCCCACCACGCGCACCTACCGGCTTCCCGGCGGGCGCGTCATGACGCTCACTGACACCGTCGGCTTCATCCAGAAGCTGCCGCACGGACTCGTCGACGCGTTCCGCTCCACGCTCTCCGAGGTTCGCGAGGCGGATCTGATCCTCAACGTTGTCGACGTCTCCGACGAAGACGCCCGGCGCCAGCAGGACGCCGTCCATGCCGTCTTGCGCGAGATCGGTGCCGACGAGGTGCCCGCCATCACGGTCTACAACAAGTGCGACCTGATCGATCCCTCTGACCTCTCGATGTTCAGTCGTCGCGCTCCCGATGCGGTGTTCTGCTCCGCCGTCACCGGCGCCGGCCTCGGATCCCTCGCGGACGCGATCGGGCGCGCTGCGGCGGCGACCGATGTCCTCATCGACATGCTCATACCCTTCGACCAGGGCGCGGCCATGCGCACCGTCCATCGATACTGCCAGGTCGTCTCCGAGGAGTTCGAGGAGGCGGGCGCACATGTCGTCGCGCGGGTTCCCGCCCGCCTCTCTGACTATTTCGAGCGCTTCCGCCGCCCCTATCTACCTGATGAAATGCGTCACGATCTCGAACAGGGCGATGAGCAGGGGCTGGTGGACGAGGTAGACCGGTAGGCTCGCTTTGCCGAGCGCGGTGAGCGGCGGCGCCCAGTCGCGCATCATGAACGCGGGATAGGCCATGCCGTGACGATCGTGGTAGGCCTTGGCGAGAAGCGCTCCGCAGGCGTAGAGCAACGCATAGGGGAGCAGGGGATAGTAGTCGCCCGATGAGAACGCGGGAGAGGGCAGGCCAAGCCATGCGAGCCCCTCGATATCGTATCGGGCTTGAGGCAGATGGTAGGTCGCCACGAAGAGGATGATGCAGGCCCCGGCCAGCGCCAGCGGGTGGCGGAGACGCTTGAATCGGTGCTCGAAGAGGGAGTACAGGAGCGTCGAAGCCGCCATGCAGAAGATGATGCCGAAGCTGATCGGCGTATCGACCCCCGTGAGCGCCGTGGCGGCCCATACGGAAAGGGCCGCCACGGCGTAGAGCGCCCCGCGCCTCAGGTTGCTGCGCGAGAACTGTGTCATCCATCCCGCGAGGACGAGGAACGTCCAGCTGATGGTCGCGCGCCAGATGTCCTGGAAGAGCGTGCCCGTGAACCACGGCAACGAGAACCCGTATAGATAGGCGGCATCGTAGCAGGTGTGGAACGCCACCATGGAGAGGATGGTGGCGCCCCTCAGCGTGTCCAAGGCGACGATGCGCGGGCGCCGCGACATCTCGAGTTCATCGGCCATATCAGGAGAAGCGCCTCATGAGGGCGACGACCTTGCCCAGGATGACAGGGTTCTGAGCGTAGATAGGCTCCATGGCGTCGTTCTCCGGCTGGAGGCGGACGCGACCCTGCTCCTTGTAGAACGTCTTGACGGTGGCCTCCCCATCGATCATGGCGACCACGATCTCGCCGTTCATGGCGCTCTTCTGCTCGCGGACGATGATGTAGTCGCCGTTGAAGATCCCCGCGTTGATCATCGAGTCGCCATGCACCTCCAGCACGAACGAGCTGGAGTCGGTCGCGATCTCGGTGGGGACGGTGAAGGTGTCCTCCACGTTCTGCTCGGCGAGGATGGGCATGCCGGCGGCGACGCGCCCGACGAGCGGCAGGGAGATGGTCCCGCGATCGGGGGCCTCGCTCACCTCAGCCAGCTTGGCGGAGGTGCCATCCTCGTTGAAGACCTCCAGGGCGCGCGGCTTGGTGGAGTCGCGCTTGATGAGGCCGTGCTCCTCGAGGGCGGAGAGGTGGGCGTGCACCGTGGAGGGGGAGGAGAGCCCCACGGCTGCCGCCATCTCGCGTACGCTGGGCGGATAGCCCTTCTCCTGCTGATAGGAACGGATGAAGTCGTAGATCTGGCGCTGGCGCTTGGTAATCTTTCGTGCCATCGTCTCCTCCTTACCGAGCAAACATTTGTTCGGAAACTTCTTGACAAGAACAACTGTTCGAACATAATACTATACGAACACTCGTTCCCACGCCAGTCTTTTGTCCGCACGAGCCGATAAAAATACGGTATCGAACAAGCGGAAAGGGGATAGAACATGTCAGCTGCAGCTTATCCGGTCCAGGGCAACCTCGCGATCGCCGTTCCCGCCGATCAGCCCTCCCGTTCGTTCACGCTCGTCGAAGGGGGCCGCGCGACGCGATGCGCCTCCTCAGTCAAGGTCGCGCCGCGCATCCTCAGCGCCCCGCGTGCGCTCACCGTGCAACGCGCCATCATGCTCGCCGGCATCTTCATCCTCACGCTCGCGGCTCTTCTCGGCGCCGGCTGGGCGGCCTCTGCCGGTGCCGCCTCGGCGCGGACCGAGGCCGTGGGCTCGGCGACGTTCGAGCCCGTCACCGTGGAGGCGGGTGATTCCCTGTGGAGCCTCGCCACGGAGCATCCCATCGAGGGCCTCTCCACCCAGGAGACCTCCGACGCCATTCGCGATCGCAACCAGCTTGAGACCGCGCTGCTCCAACCGGGGATGGAGCTGGAGGTTCCCTGCGCCTAGATGGGATCTCCACCCATCGTAGCGGGTTTTGATCGGATGCGGGAGGCGTCCTGCGCTCAGGTGGTCCCGCCCATATGGGCGAGACCGCTTATGCGATAGGAACTCGGTTGCAGCGCGGGGCTCCTCCTTGGGTCCCCATCGCTTCCGAGGTGCTTGGGTCCACTCGGTTACAACATGTAGATGCATCGGGCTCGTTGCACCCAACTTGTGCTATCCTAATCGGGTTTCAATTCCTGAGGAGGCTTGATGCGTTGTCCCAAATGCGGTGCCGATGACACGCGCGTGATAGATTCCCGCATGCAAGACAAGATGAACGCCATCAAGCGGCGGCGCGAATGCCGCGCCTGCGGCTACCGGTTCACCACGTTCGAGCGGTGCGAGGATCCCATCGAGGTCATAAAGAGCGATGGCTCGCGCCAGCCGTTCGACCGCAACAAGCTCCTCGTGGGCCTCATGCGCGCTACCTCCAAACGCGATATCGCCATCTCCACGCTCAACTCCCTCATCGACGCCATCGAGCAGGAGATCCGATCCAAGCCCTTCACCGCCGTCTCCTCCCACGACATCGGCGACATGGTGCTCAAGCGCCTCGAGGGCCTCGATAAGGTGGCCTACATCCGGTTCGCCTCGGTGTACCGCGATTTCAAGGATATCGATGAGTTCGTCGAAGAGCTCAACAAGATAAGGTGATGCCCGTGCAGCGCGTATCCGTCTCCATCAAGCGTCTCGACCCTTCCGTCGAGCTCCCTTCGTACGCCTACAGTGGCGACGCTGGGCTCGATCTGCGCGCCAACGCCGATGTCGCCATCGAGCCCGGCGAGCGCGCGCTCATCCCTACGGGCCTCGCCATCGCCCTGCCCGACGGTTTCGCCGGGTTCGTGCAGCCCCGCAGCGGCATGGCGCTCAAGCGAGGGCTCACGATCCTCAATACCCCGGGCCTCATCGACGCCCATTACCGCGGCGAGCTCAAGATCATCGCCATCAACCTCGACCCCCGCGAAACCATCCACATCGAGCGCGGCGAGCGCATCGCCCAGCTCGTGATCCAGGAGGTCCCCGTGGTGGAGCTCGTCGAGGTGGATGAGCTCGATGAGACCGATCGCGGAAGCGGAGGGTTCGGCTCAAGCGGTGCCTGCTAGGCATCCGAGCATATAGGAAGAACAACATCAACGGAAAAGGGGAGTAGATGGACACGTTCTTCAAGCTATCCGAGCGCGGCTCGAACTCTGCGACGGAGGTGCGCGCCGGTTTCACGACCTTCCTGGCCATGGCGTACATCATCGTCGTGAACCCGAGCATCCTGAGCGCGGCGGGCATCCCGATGCCGGCGGCCGTGACGGCCACCTGCCTGGGCGCCGCCATCATGACCATCGCCATGGGCGTCTTCTCCAACCGCCCGCTTGCCTGCGCCTCGGGCATGGGCATCAACTCCATCGTCGCCTTCACGCTGTGCGGCAGCATGGGCTACAGCTGGCAGACCGCCATGGCCGTCATCTTCATCGAGGGCATCGCGATCCTTTTGCTGGTGCTCTGCGGCCTGCGCGAGGCGATCATGGACGCCATCCCGGTGTCGCTGCGCCACGGCATCTCCATCGGCCTCGGCCTGTTCATCGCGATGATCGGCCTCAAGGATGGAGGCGTCATCGTGGCGAACGACAGCACGATGGTCGCCCTCGGCACCATCGCCGTCGACGGCGGCTACAACTTCGCGTTCGTCGTGGGCGTGCTCTCGATCATCCTCACCGTCATCCTGTACGCGATGAAGGTCAAGGGCGCCCTGCTGTGGGGCATCGTCATCTCCGCCCTCATCGGCATCCCGCTCGGCGTGACCCCGCTGCCCACCGCGTTCGTGGCGCCGCTCGACTTCACCACGTTCGCCGCGCCGTTTCAGCCCATCACCCCGGACGGCGTCATGGGCATCGTCCAGGCCCTGACCACTCCGGCGCTCCTGCTCTTCGCGTTCTCGCTCATGATGAGCGACTTCTTCGACACCATGGGCACCGCCATGGCCGTGGCCAAGCAGGGCGACTTCCTCACCGACGACGGCCGCGTCGAGGATATCAAGCCGATCCTCATCGTCGACTCCATCGCGGCTGCCGTGGGTGGCTTCTTCGGCGCCTCTTCCGTCACCACCTTCGTGGAGTCCTCGTCCGGCGCCGCCGATGGCGGGCGCTCCGGTCTCACCTCGATCGTGGCGGGCGTGCTGTTCCTGCTCGCTGCCTTCCTGTCGCCGCTCATCAGCTGCATTCCCTCGGCTGCCACCTGCGGCGCCCTGGTGTTCGTCGGCTTCCTCATGATGAGCGACGTCGTGGACATCGATTGGTCGGACGTGCTCGATTCCTTCCCGACGTTCATGATCATCGCCGGCATCCCGTTCACGTACTCTATCTCCAATGGCATCGGCCTGGGCTTCATCACCTACGTGGTCGTCGCCGTCTGCACGGGCAACGTCAAGAAGATCCGTCCGCTCATGTGGGTCGCCGCGCTGGCGTTCCTGGTGTACTTCATCATGTCGGTCCTGTAGCGTTCTGCTCTCGATCGATCTGGCTTTCGGACCCGCCTCTCAAGCAGGGGCGGGTCTTTATATAGGTACCTAACGGAATCTGCTTGGGTATACTGGAGCGGACCGAACGCAGCGACCGCAAGAAAGGCGGAGCATCATGGAGGAGAAAAGCAGGTTCGATCTCATCATCATCGGCGGTGGCCCCGCGGGATATGCGGCGGCGGTCTATGCGGCGCGCGCGAGTCTTGATGTCGCGGTGATCGAGCAGGGCATGCCCGGCGGTCAGATCGCGACGACCGATGAAGTCGAGAACTATCCGGGCATACCGCACATCACCGGTACCGAGTTGGGCGATCTTTTCGAGAAGCATGCAGCGGGCCTCGGCGCCAAGACGATCTACACCATGGTCACCGCGCTCCGAAAAGAGGGCGGCCGATTCATCGTTGTGTGCGATGGCGCGACCTATGAGAGCGCCGCGCTCATCGTGGCGACGGGAGCACAGCCCAACCAGGCGGGCTTTGTCGGCGAGGACGTATACCGGGGGCGCGGGGTCTCGTATTGCGCCACCTGCGACGGCATGTTCTACCGGGGCAAGCGCGTATACGTCATCGGCGGCGGCAACGCCGCGTGCGAGGAGGCGCTGTATCTCTCGCGTTTCGTCCGCGAGGTCATCATGGTGGTGCGCCGGGGCGTGTTCCGCGCGCCGAAGGGCGTGGTCGATCGACTGCTCGCGCAGGGCAACGTCTCCGTCAGGTTCCAGGAGTCCATCGTGGAGCTCGCCGGCGAGGCCATGCCGACGCAGATCACCTTCCGTCACAACGATACCGGTGAGACCTATACCGAGGAGCTTGACGCCGGTTCGTTCGGCATCTTCGTCTTCGCGGGGACCCGCCCGGTCACGGATCTCGTCGCAGGCATGGTCGAGACGGGCCGCGACGGCGGCATCCTGACCGATGAGAACATGGCGACCATGACGCCCGGCTTGTTCGCGGCTGGCGATGTCCGCTCCAAGTCTCTGCGCCAGGTGATCACCGCCGCGTCCGACGGCGCGATCGCCGCGACGTCAGCGTATCAGTTCATTCTCGAGCATTGATTCAAGCTAATTCTCGATAATATATCTTATGTAAGGTTGATAGCGGAAGAGCACGAATGCCGCGTTGCTCCCAAACAGAGGCGAAACAAGGTGCCCCGGAGATGTCTGCATCATCTCCGGGGCCCTGCTCTACCCGTTTCGTCTTTCGGGGTCGCGCGTGGAATCCGATAAGCTAGTGCGCGGCAGGTCCCCAGCCATACCCGATGATGAGGCCGCTTTCCTCGGCGTAATACGAGCAGAGCCCGCCACAGGGCATGATCATGATCTCAGACGAAGGCCACCGCGACACGATCGCGTCACCGAGCTCGCGGGCGGCCGTCTCGTTGTCCACATGGTCGATGCACACGAGCCCACCTGTGAACCCGTCGGACTCCATGGAGCCCAAGACCTTCTGAACCATCTTCTTCTGGCTGCGCGTCGGCGCCACGATCTTGATCGTTCCCTCGCTGCTCGCCGTACCCAGGACGCGGATGCTGAGCTTGTTGGCAAGGATCCCCGCCATCTTGGGCATGCGACCCGACTTGGTGAGGTTCTCATACCGGCTCAGCGAGAACAGCACGTTCGAGGAAGCCTCGATCGCATCGACATAGCGGCAGGCTTCCTCGAAGCTGGGCTCGTTATCAGTTAGGTACCTATCTAATAGGGCGACCATCATCTCCATCTTGCCGCCTGTGGCCCTCGAGTTGACGACATGGATGTTGGTTCGACCCTCCTCCGTAAGCATGTCGCGTGCCATGAGGGCGGATTCATAGCTACCCGAGAGGTTGGCGGAAATCGTGATGGCGATCACGTTGTCGGCCATCCTGAAGAGCTCCGCCCACTCCCCTGCGCTCGGACAGGCGCTCGATGAGGCGCTCTCCTCGGCGGCGACCCTGCGGTTGAGTTCGGCGACATCGAGTTCCTCGTCATCGACGTACTCCATACCGCTCACGTTGATCTTCAACGGCGCGAACGCGTAGATCGTCTCAGGTGCCTGGGGTTTCCAACCGCGAAGGTTGCAGCTGGAATCGGCTATGATGGCCCACGACATGACGGCCCCCTTATATCGTTGGGTACGAACACGTTTTCTGGTGATAGTATACCTAGTATACAGAACTAGATGAACGTGTATTCGATATTCGTTTGAGCCAGGAAGGCACGCATGTCCGCTCCCCACGTCATCCCGATGTCCGACGACGCCGAGGCCATCACGCTCGACGACGTCCGTCCCACTATCCTGCCCGATGCCTACGTGGCCTCGCAGGAGGCGCAGTCGGCCACCTCGTTCCACATGCCCCGCTATGACGAGCTTCCGCAGGTCGAGCTGTACCGCGAGCAGGTGCTCACGTATATCGAAGGGGAGCTCGAGCCCCTCGCCTTCTGCGTGGAGGGTCCCTGGCTCACGCCCTCGATGGTCAACAACTACGTCAAGGCGGGCCTGCTCGATCCCCCGGCCAAGCGCCTCTACAACCGCGAGCAGATCGCGCGCCTGTTGGTGATCTGCATCTTCAAGCAGGTGCTCTCCATCGACGCGGTGGCCCGCCTGTTCCGCATCCAGATGGTCACCTACCGCGTGCCGCGCGCCTATGATTACGTGGCGGTCGAGCTCGAAGGAGCGCTCAGGACGGCGTTCTCGACCGACCCGGTGCCCTCAGATGACACAGCGAGCCTCATCACGCGCGAGTCGCTTCTGGTCCGCAACGCGGTGACCGCCTTCGCCACCAAGGCCAATCTGATGGGTTACCTGAAGTTTTTGGGATACGACCAGGACACGCGACGCTAGGCTGGTTGGACTTAGAACTGTTCGGCCTTAAGCGACCTGGATCAAGCTGAAGATGTCGCATACGCCCCGTTGCTCGAGAACGTCGCGCGGGTGCAGGAAGCAGAGCTCGAGGATGAAGCCGAATCCCGCGACGCGGGCGCCCGTCTTCTCGACGAGCGACGCGGCGGCGCTGATGGTCCCTCCGGTGGCGACGAGGTCATCGATGAGGAGCACGACGTCGTCCGGTCCCAAGGCGTCCTCATGGATCTCGATGGTATCCGTCCCGTACTCGAGCTCATAGGTTTCGGAGATGGTGGCGCGCGGGAGCTTCCCGGGCTTGCGGGCGGGCACGAATCCCGCACCCAGCTCGATGGCGACGGGCACGCCCACCATGAAGCCGCGCGCCTCCGGGCCGACGACCTTGGTGATGCCCGCGTCGCGGAAGTGTTTGGCGATGTCGTGCACGGCGCTGCGCAGCGCACCGGCGTCGGCGAAGAGCGGGGTGATGTCCTTGAAGACGACGCCCGGCTCGGGATAGTCGGGAATGTCGGCGATGAAGGAAGCGTAATCGATCGATGCCATGGCGGGCTCCTATCTCTTGGAGGAACGACGGGACGTCTGGGTGCGCTTGCGGCCGGAGGAGGCGGGCGCGTCGAAACCGGGCAGGGGCAGCGGCTCGATCTCGGGTGCGGGCTGGGCCTCCTGTGCCTTCTGCTCTGCGGCCTTGCGAGCGCGCGCAGCCTCGGTACGCGTGATCTCGTCGTCGATGGAATCGACGTCGGCATCCTCGACCACGGCGTGCAGCGACTCGAAGACGCGGTTCTTGAGCAGCGCCGTATGGACGCCGTCGGTGAGATCGTGCAGCTTGTTGAACGCGCGCTCAAGCTTGGCGTCGCGATCCTCGTCTCTGGCATCCATACCGAGCATGCCGATGAGGACCTGTTCGAACATCGTGGACTCGCGGTTGGCGGAGAGCACGTACTGGCGGAGGTTGCGCGGCTCGATGTGGAAGCGCGAGAGCTCCGAGCAGTAGCGGATGATCTCGAAATCGCGCCCGTCGATGAGCTCGCGGTTCTTGGGGCTGCGGATGATGCGCACCAGATCGTTCTCGGCGAGCTGCCGGATGAAGGAGATGTTCACGCCGAGGAGATCGGGGATGTCCTCGATGGGATGGAGCTTCTGCTTGGTTTCGCGGGGCTCCGCCTTGAGGGGGACATCTGAGAGGAGGCCGACCTCATAGGCGAGCGTGCTGAGATCGGTCGCGCTCTCCAGACGCTGCTTGATGACGTTGAGCGGCATGTAGCGGGTCTTTTGGAGATGCAGGATGACCTCCAGGCGGTCGATGTCCTCCTTGGAGTACTGGCGATACCCCTTGGGCGTGCGATGGGGCGTGATGAGCCCCTCGTCCTCGAGGAAGCGGATTTTGGAGTTCGAGAGGTCGGGATAGGAACCGCGCAGCAGATTGACGACCTGGCCGATGCTGAGATAGCTGCGTTCAGCCAAGGTCACTCACCCGTCTCGATGCGCTCCGGCTTGCTCTCGTGGTAGATGAGCGTGAACGTACCGATCTGGACGGTGGAGCTGTCATGGAGCACGGCGGAGTTGACGATGGCGCCGTCGACCCAGGTGCCGTTAAGCGAGCCGAGATCCTCTATGGTGGTGTTGACGGGCCCGCGCACGATCTTGGCGTGGGAACGCGAGACGGTCATGTCGTTCAGGAAGATGGCGTTGGCCGGGTCGCGGCCGATGGTGGTGACGGCTTCATCGAGCTCGAAGGTGCTGCCCGTCTGCGGCCCCTTGATGATGCTCAGGACGGGGCGGGTTATCTGGGCGCTCTTGAGGAGGTCGGGCGCGGTGGCGTCATCGGTCAGGATGCGGAAGACGCGGGTCTGGTCGGTGGTAGCTTCGGACATGAGAAACCCCCAAATGCTGCGGAAGGCGTGACGAAGGGATACTGCTCCATTCTACCCTAGATGGCAGGAGCGCTTAAGCGTCTATGATCTCGGGGTTGAGGAAGTCCTCGTCCTCCTCCTCGGGATGCTCCTGCGCGCGGCGGATGGCGAGCGCCCCCTTGATGGTGTAGATGACGGCGGTCACTAGCGAGAACACGACGCCGGCGTAGACGAAGTAGATGCCGAGCGGAACGCTCTGGGCATCGAGGCCCGGAAACGGCGTCGCGGTGCCGGGAAGGATCCCCAGGCCGGGGACGATGGGAAGGCGCAGGAGCATGAGGCAGAAGCCGAACATGAGCAGGGCGGTCGCCGCCTTGCCCGTGTAGACCACGTCGATGGGGCGCTTGTGGAAGCGGTGCACGACGAAGTTCCCGAGCGCGAGGTAGGCGTCGCGACCGATGAGCAGCACGCAGACCCATATAGGGAGCTCTCCGCGCACAACGAGGCCCAGCACGCCGGTGAACAGCAGCGCCCGGTCCACGACGGGGTCCATCATCTTGCCGAGCCAGCTCACGGTGTGCGTCATGCGGGCGATCTGGCCGTCGAGCCAGTCGGTGCTCGCCGCGATGGCGTAGATCACGAGCGCGACGTAGCGGTTGACGTCCGCGGCGAACAGATACAGGAACACCGCGGTGAGCACGAGGCGCATCGCGGTGATGACGTTTGAGATAGTGAGAATCTGGTTGGAGGGATAGTCAGGGGTGCCGATTAGCTCCTTCTTGATCTTCTTTCTGAGCCCCACGGAACTCCCCCACTCACCTTGTCGAGACGACACAGAGACCATGATACCCGCAGGAGTCGGATGCCAACGCCGCGCCGCACCTATACGAAAAAGGCATCGGCGAACCGATGCCTTGAAGATCCTGGTCGGGACGACTGGATTCGAACCAGCGACCCCTTGACCCCCAGTCAAGTGCGCTACCAAGCTGCGCCACGTCCCGAATCTGCGTGCCCTCTCGGGCAGCAGAGAATACTTTACTCAACTCCCGCGCGTTATGCAAGCAGAAATTTGCCTCGCGGTCATAAATCCTTCGCGCGCAGCAGGATCTCGCGGGCGAGCTCGTCCTTCGAGAGCAGGGGCAGCTCCTCGACGCCGTCGGCGCGGACGAACCACGCCTTGTCCGTATCGGAGCCGAAGGTGGAATCGGCACGCGACACGTCGTTGGCGACGATGGCGTCGCAGCCCTTCGAGAGGAGCTTTGCCTGCGCGTACCCCATGACGTTGTCCGTCTCTGCCGCGAACCCGACGACGACGCGCTCCCCCTTCGCGGCCGCGAGCGTCGCGAGGATGTCCTCGGTCTCGCTCACCGCTATGCTCGTGAGCGGCCCGTCCGCCTTCTTGAGCTTGCTCGGCGCCACCTTGAGGGGGCGGTAGTCGCATACGGCGGCCGCGCACACGGCGATGTCGGCGTCCTCGAAGGCGCGCTGGGCGGCCGCGAGCATCTCGGAGACGGTTTCGACGCGCACGACCTCGATGCCCGGTCCGGGCTTGAGCGAGGTGGGACCGAGGACGAGGGTGACCCGGGCGCCCATGCGCCGCGCCGCCCGAGCGAGGGCGATCCCCATCTTGCCCGATGAGCGGTTGCCGATGAACCGCACCGGATCGATCGCCTCATGGGTGGGGCCGGCGGTGATGAGGACGCGCCGTCCGGCGAGCTCGTCGGTGCCCTCAAGGAGGTCGAGCGCCGCCTCGACGATGACCTCGGGGTCCTCCAGGCGGCCCTCGTCGACGTCACCGCAGGCGAGGTACCCCGCGCCCGGGCCGACGACGTGCACGCCGCGCTCACGCAGGGTGCGCATGTTGGCCTGCGTGGCTGGAGCGTGCCACATGCCTGAGTTCATCGCGGGCGCCACGAGGATGGGAGCCGGGGTGGCGAGCAGCGTGGTGGACATGAGGTCGTCGGCGATGCCCGCCGCCATCTTGGCTATGACGTTGGCGGTGGCGGGCGCCACGAGTACCAGATCGGGCTCCTGGGCCAGCGAGATATGGTGGATGGGGTCCGACGGATCGTCGAACAGGCCGATGGCGACCTTCTCGTGCGTGAGGGCCCGGAAGGTGGCGGGACCGACGAACTCGCAGGCGTGCTCGGTCATGAGGACCTTGACGCGATAGCCGCGCTTCTGCAGCAGGCGCAGGATCTCGCAGGACTTGTAGGCGGCGATGCCGCCGCTCACGCCCAGAAGGACGGTTCTTGCGCGCGCCTCATCGGGCATCGGGATCGCCTCCCCGCTGTATGAGGATGCGGTGGCAATACGGGCACTCCGCTATCTCGCCCGAGCGGGCGAGATCGGCGAGCGAGGACTCGGTGAGCGCCATGCGGCAGGCAGAGGGCACGCCGCCCTCGAGCTTCTCGACCGCCACCCCGCCCCGCGCGGCGCGGACGGCGTCGTAGCGCGCGAGAACGTCCTCGTCGAGCTTGTGGACGCACTTCTTGCGGCGTGCTTCGAGCTCGGCGAGCTCGCCCTTGAGCTTCTGCGCCGCCTCGCGCACCTCCTGCGCGTCATGCAGCAGGGAGGCCTCGAACTTGGCGACGTAGTCGATGATGTAGGCCTCGCGGTCGCGGGCCTGATCGATCTCGGCGCGCTTGGCGTCCTGGTCGAAGGCGAGCTTGTCCAGTTGCTTGGCGAGCAGCGATAGCTCGACCTCGAGGTCCTGCACCTCACGGTAGTCCTTGAGCACATGGGCGTCGTGCTGCGCGATGGTGACCTTCTGCTCGGTCTCGCGCTGCGTCCGCTCCAGGTCCTCGAGCTCGAACTCGAGATCCTTGCGGGCGGCGATGAGGCGCGCCTCCTCGGCTTTGAGCTTCTTGTAAGCGGCGCGCTTGCGCGAGAGCTCCTTGAGCTCCAGAAGATCCTTGAGCTCGGCGTGCAGCCGGTCCGCCTCCAGATCGATCTCCTGCAGGGTTAGAAGGTTCTCACCTGTGCTCATCGGCCGCCCTTTCTTCCGGTGTCCACCATTGGCGTTGCTCGGTATGGATGATTATGCGCTCCCCGTCCATGCCGGAGCGCGCGAGGACCAATCTTAATAGCTCGACGAAGGGAATCTCGGAGACATCATGTCCCAACAACACGATTCCACACCCGCGCGCCGCCAGATCCTGGCAGACATGGTACCCGCCCTCGCCGCACACGATGGCCTGCACCCCGGCGGCGAGCGCCCGCTCGCCCAGGCTCCCCATCGAGCCTCCCAGGGTCGCGAGCATCTCGACGGGCGCCTCAGGATCGCCCCAGACGCGGGGCTGCATGTCGAACGTCTCGGCGCAGCGCCGCGCGAGGGCGGCGAGGGTGGTCGGCCCCGTGCGAGCCAGGGCGCCGAGGCCGGGCGCGGCGTCATCATCCGGATGCTCCCAGGATCCGAACGCCTCGGCGCCGAGCATGCGGGGCAGGATGGAGCGCGCCTCGGGTGCGCGGTCGAGATTGGTGTGCATCGCGATGAGGGAGACGCCGAGCCGCGCGGCCTCGAAGGCGGCGGCAGCGCTCTGGGCGACCGCGCGCGAGGGCGCCGGCGCGATCAGTGCGGGAGCGGCGAGGTACACCGGGTGGTGCGTGAGAAGCACGTCGGCGCCGCGGGTCGCGGCCTCGCGCACGTTGGCCGCCGTGGCGTCGAGCGTGACCATGACGCGGCCGACCTCAGCCTCCGGGTCGCCTACGGAGAGGCCCACATGGTCCCAGTTCTCGGCGTTCTCAGAGGGGAACGCGTCGAAAAGGAGCTCTTCGAGAGCGCGGACGTTCATGGGCTACCTCGCAATCGAGATGAGGGCGCGTGCGAACGCCTCTAGATCGGACGGATCGACGCGGTCGTCGAACGAGATGCGCAGGGCCCCCGAGGCGCGGTGATCGGGCAGCCCCATGGCGCGGAGCACATGGCTGGACTCGGAAGCGGAGGCGGAGCACGCCGATCCCGCAGAGACCGCGAACCCCGCCTCGTCGAGGGCGAGGATGAGATCGGTCGACTCGGCTCCATCCACGTAGATGGAGACGATCCCAGGCAAGCGCGGCACGGATGCGGGATCCCCCATGGTGGCGTGGATGCGCGGGCAGGCGAGCAGCGCCTCGTAGAGCCGGTCGGCCAGCGCGCGGACGCGCGCCTCGTCCTCCTCCACGCGGCAGGCATGCTCGTCGGCGACGGCCGCGAGGGCGAGCGCCCCGCGGACGTCCTGGGTGCCCGGCCGGCGCCCCTCCTCCTGGCCCCCGCCGAGCACCTGGGCGCGAAGCGGCGTGCGCGCGCGGAGCCACAGGACGCCGGTGGCTACGGGACCGCCCACCTTGTGCGCGGCGATCGAGAGGGCGTCGACGCCGAGCGCGGCGACATCGAGGGGATGGTGGAGGTAGCCCTGGACCGCATCGGTGTGGAAGAGGGCCCCGTGGGCGTGCGCGCGGCGGGCGAGGGCCTCAACGGGTTGGATGACACCGGTCTCGTTGTTGGCGAACATGATGGAGACGAGGGCGCAATCGTCGCCGAGGACCTCCTCGAGCGCCTCCTCGGTGACGATGCCACGCGCATTGCAGGGTGCGACGTGGACCTCGAAGCCCCGCTGCTCGAGCAGGCGCGCGTTGTCGAGGATGGAATCGTGCTCGATGGCAGAGACCACGACGGCGCGCCGCCGAGCCGTCCGCGCGCGGACGGCCTCGGCGATGCCCAGCAGGGCGAGATGGTTTGCCTCGGTGCCGCCCGAGGTGAAGACGACCTCGCCGGGTCGCGCAGCCCGGCCGAGCGAAGCGGCGATCGAGCGACGCGCCCCGTCGAGCGCGCGGTCCGCGGCGCGACCGAGGGAGTGGAGGGCGTTGGGGTTGGCGCCGGCGATGGGACTCGCGTCGTAGCGCCGCATCGCCTCCAAGGCGCAGGGGCGCAGCGGCGTGGAGGCGGCGAAATCGAGGTTCACGGTGCGCGCGGCGCTCACCGCGCGGCCTCCCCGCGGCGCGCAAGGGCGCGCTCGCCGCGCGCCCTGAGATCGGCCAGCGCGGCGGCCGGATCGTCGGTACCGAAGATCGCGGAGCCCGCCACAAGCAGGTTGGCGCCCGCCTCGACCACGCGGTCGATCGTCGCGGGTGCGATGCCGCCATCGACCTCGATGAGCGGCGAGACGCCGTGCGCCCGGCAGAGCGCATCAAGGCTCTGGAGCTTGGAGACCGTGCCCTCGATGAACTTCTGGCCGCTGAACCCGGGGTTCACGCTCATGAGCATGACCACGTCCACGACGTCGACGATGTCCTCGAGCAGGCACACCGGCGTGGACGGGTTCAGCACCACGCCCGCCTTGACGCCGCGGCTCTTGATGTGCGTGATGACGCGATTCAGGTGCGTGGCCGTCTCGTAGTGGACGGTGATGAGGTCGGCGCCTGCATCGATGTACCAGTCGATGGTCTCATCGGGGTTGGTGATCATGAGGTGGACGTCGAGGGGCACCGAGGTCATGTTCTTGCAGGCGCGCACCATCTCGGGTCCGAAGGTGAGGTTGGGGGTGAAGTGCCCGTCCATCACGTCGACGTGGACGAAGTCCGCCTCGGCGATGGCGTCGAGGCTGTGCGCGAGGTGCCCGAGGTCAACCGAGAGGATGGAGGGGGCGATGAGCGGTGCTGCCATGGGGCTATTCCTTTCCCGTCTGGTCGATGCCGTAGAACTCCTCTGTGGGGAAGCGGTCCTGGAGGATGCCGAGGGCTTCTTCGATGCCGAGGCCGTGGTAGAGCGCCCGCTCGAGGACGAAGGTGAGGGGCGCGTCGACACCGAGGGCGCGGGCGAGCTCGGCGGTGCTCTTGGCGGCGGCGGCGCCCTCGACGATCATGTGCGTGCGCGCCTGGTAGGCCTCGAGGCTCTCGCCGTGGGCGAACGCGACGCCGAAGGAGCGGTTGCGCGAATGGGGCGAGGTGCAGGTGACCACGAGGTCGCCCATGCCGGCGAGCCCCATGCAGGTGAGGGGGTTGCCCCCGCGCGCCGCGACGAGGCGGCTAATCTCGGCCAGACCGCGGGTCATGATGAGCGCCAGCGTGTTGTCGCCGTATCCCACGCCCGCGGCGATGCCGCAGACGATGGCCATGACGTTCTTCACGGCCGCGCAGGTCTCGATGCCCACCATGTCGTCGGAATGGTAGATGCGGAAGCTCGGCGAGATGAGGAGGTTCTTGAAGAACTCCGCCACCTCGGGCGCAGGCGCCGCCACCACGGCGGCCGAGAGGCTGCCCCGGCAGATCTCCTCGGCGTGGTTGGGACCCGAGAGGGCCGCCACGCGGCCGGGGTTGCCGATCTCCTCGG
The DNA here is from genome assembly GCA_963931435.1 of uncultured Coriobacteriaceae bacterium. Taxonomy (GTDB): domain Bacteria; phylum Actinomycetota; class Coriobacteriia; order Coriobacteriales; family Coriobacteriaceae; genus Coprousia. The sequence continues at coordinate 1,127,501 of OZ007012.1, read as the reverse complement.
CCACGACCTCGCTCATGAGCGCGCCCGTGTGCTCCTCGATGCCCTTGGTGAGGGTGAGGACGGGCGTGTCGGGCGCGATATGGGGCGCAGCCGCGCGGATGGTCGCGCGCAGGAACGGCGACGGCACGACGACGATGATGCCGTCGGCGCCCCCCAGGGCCTCGGCGTGGGAGCCCGATGCCGAGACGTTCTCGGGGAGGGTGTAGTCGGGCAGGTAGAGTGGGTTCACATGGCGTGCGTTGATGCCCTCGACGGACTCCTCGTCATGCGACCAGAGCGTCACGTGCTCCGCCCGCACCGCGGCGACGCCCGCGATGGCCGTGCCCCATGAGCCCGCGCCTATGACGGTGATGCGCATGCGCCTCACTCCCCCTTCTTGCTGCCGAACGAGAGCTTCGACTCGGTGCCCGCGCGCAGCCGCGCGATGTTGCCCCGGTGCGCCCAGACGACCGTCCAGCCCAGAAGCGCCCAGATCGCGAGCGCGGCGGAGTCGAGCGCGGGAAACATGAGGTGCACCGTGAGCGGCACCACGGCCGCCGTTGCGATCGAGCCCACCGAGACGTAGCGCGTGATGGCAACGAGCACGATGAAGATCGCGAGGTGGATGAGGGCGAGCGGCCAGGCGAACCCGAACAGGATGCCCACGCCCGTCGCGATGCCCTTGCCCCCATGGAACTTGAGATAGGGCGAGAAGATGTGGCCGTAGAGGGCGGCGAGAGCCACGAGGGCGACCATGACGTCGATCGGGACGCCCGCGGCCCAGTCGGTGCCCGCGACCACGACGTCGCGGAAGATCATGACGCACACCATGCCCTTGAGCAGGTCGAACGCGAGCGTGAGCGCCGCAACCTTGGGGCCGGCCACGCGCAGGGCGTTGGTGGTGCCGATGTTGCCCGAGCCCTCGGCCTGGATGTCCTTGTGGGCGAGAAGTCGCGTGAGGATCTTGCCGAAGGGGATGCCGCAGACGAGGTAGGAGACGGCCATCGCAACGGCGGTCGAGGCGATGGCGCCGGCGAGTCCCGTGCCCATGCTACGCACCCGCCTTGTCGGCGCTCTTGGCGCGGAAGCGCAGGCGGATCGGCGTTCCCTTGAGGTCGAACTTCTCGCGCATGCGGTTCTCGATGTAGCGCTGGTAGGTGTCGTTCACGAGATCCGGATGGTTGACGAAGAACGTGAACGCCGGAGGGCGCGTGCCCGTCTGCGTGACGTAGTGCATGCGCAGGCGACGCTTGCCGTCGACCACGGTATGCCCGAATTCGCGCAGGTCGGCGAGGAACTGGTTGAGCCGAGACGTCGAGACCTTGCTCGCACGCCGCGCGGCGGCCGCGTCCACGAGCGCCCAGATCTTCTCGACCGAGCGGCCGGTGAGCGCCGAGATGCGCAGCACCTCCGCCCACGGCGCCATGGTGAGGCGCCGCGCGACCGTCTCCATGACATGTTCGCGCGCGCGGTCGTCGATGAGGAGGTCCCATTTGTTGAGGAGCACCACGAGCGCGCAGCCGCGCTCGATGGCGAGGCCCGCGACCTTCTGGTCCTGCTCGGTGACGCCCACGGAGGCGTCGACCACGAGCAGAGCCACGTCGGCGCGGTCGATGGCGCGCAGCCCGCGGACCATGGAGTAGTACTCGATGTTCTCGTAGACGGTGCTCTTCTTGCGGATGCCCGCGGTGTCCACCATCCGGTAGAAGCGGCCGTCCCGCTCGATGACGGTGTCGATCGCGTCGCGCGTCGTTCCCGCGATGTCCGAGACGATGGAGCGCTTCGCGCCGATCATCTTGTTGAAGAGCGAGGACTTGCCGGCGTTGGGACGGCCGATGATGGCGACGCCGAGTGCGTCGGGATACGGGTCGTCGTCGGGCTCCTCGTCGGGGAGCACCGCCACCACCTCGTCGAGCAGATCGCCCGTGCCGTGCCCGTGCACGGCCGAGATGGGCCGCGGGTCGCCGACGCCGAGCGAGTAGAACTCCCAGAGGCGCTCCTGCTCGCGATCGGGGTTGTCGAGCTTGTTGACGAGCAGGAAGACGGGCTTCTTCACGCGCTTGAGCAGGCGCGCCACCGTCTCGTCCTCCTCGGTGACCCCGACGGTGCCGTCGACCACGAACAGCACCGCGTCGGCCTCCTCGGCGGCGGCGAGGGCCTGGTCGCGGATGGACGAGGCGAACACGTCATCGCTCTTGAGCGGCTCGATGCCGCCGGTGTCCACGAGCGTGAACTCGCGGCCGTTCCAGTCGGCATCATGGTAGGAGCGGTCGCGCGTGACGCCGCGGCTCTCGTGCACGATGGCGTCAGCGGACTGCGCAAGGCGGTTTACCAGCGTGGACTTGCCCACGTTGGGCCTGCCCACGACGGCGACGATGGGTTTCATGCATCAATCTCCTTGTTCGGGCGCGCACGCGTCTCCCGCTCCCAGGGCGCCCTCGAGCGCCTCGATGAGCTCGAAGGGCTGCGTCGAGGCGATAAGGGAGCGCGCTCCGCGCGCATCGATGGCTTCGATCAGCTTTTGACGATGATAACCGTCCAGCGTGAGGCCGTCGGCGTTGAACATAACCGAGGGCAGAATAAGCATAACCCCGTCCATGCGCGCGGGCAGCTGCGCGAGCAGGTCGACCCCGCAGATGAGGCCCGTCACGTCAACGTTGCCCCCGAAGTAGTCGTTGCGGATCGCGTGCACGCGCCCGGCGAGAGGCGCCGCGCCGACGAGGCGCTCGACCGTGGGCGCGGCCGCGGTGCCGGATACCACGGCGAGGCGCAGGCCCCGCCTCCCGAGGGCCTGCGCGACGCGCTCGAGCCGTCCCGGATCGTCCGTCTGGAGGACCCGGGCGTCATCGAGGTAGCTCCGGATCATGCCGATGCCGTCGTAGAACTGCGGATAGCCGTCGTACCATGACGCCTCGGGGACATCCAACCCGGCATCGAGGTAGAACTCATCGGAGAGCTGGAACACGGTGGCACCGCGCTCGCGCCGCGCTCGCTCCTGGTAGGGGCGCACCTGCTCCACCACGCGCTGCGCGCGGGCGGGATCGTCCGAGAACGAGCTTTCGAAGCGCTTCTGGAACCGCGTGTAGCCGAGCGGGACGATCCCTAGGCTCGTGATGGCGGGGCGCTCGTAGCACCACGCGAGCGTGCTATCGAGCTCGACGCCGTCGTTGAGCCCAGGGCAGAGCACGATCTGGGCGTGGATCTCGATGCCGGCGGCGATGAGGCGCTCGAGCACCTCGATGCCGCGCGCGGCGTTGCGGCCCATGAGGCGTCGGCGTACCGCGGGATCGACCGCGTGCAGCGACACGTTCATGGGGCTCAGCCGATGCGAGATGATGCGCTCCACCTCGTCATCGGAGAGGTTGGTGAGGGTGACGAAGTTGCCCTGCAGAAAGCTCAGGCGGTAGTCGTCGTCGCGTATGGTGAGCGATGAGCGCATGTGCGGGGGCAGCATGCCCATGAAGCAGAAGACGCAGGCGTTGACGCAGGTGCGCATGCCGTCGAACACCGCGTCGTCGAAGGTGATGCCCCAGTCCTCGCCGGGAAGGCGCTCGAGCGTGCAGGGGTTGAGGCTCCCGTCGGCGGGATCGAGCACCTCCAGGTCGACCGCGTCGCCGTCGGCGCTCCAGAGCCAGTCGATCATGTCGGCGAGCGGCTCGCCGGCGACGCGCGTGACGACCATGCCGGCTTCGATGCCAGCGTCCCAGGCGGGCGACTCCTCGCGGATAGCGCGAATCCTGCCGCCCGCGACGTTCCCGGCGGCGTGATCGGATCCGTAGACGGAGCCGCCGCCGGCATAGGGCGGACGCGTGGACGCGGCGGGCTCGCTCATCCGAGCACCTCCTCGAGGCGCCGGCGCAGGCGGTCGATATGCGCCTCCGGGGTCGAGGCGCCGGCGGTGACGCCGATGAGCCCGGCGCCGGCGATCCAGGCGGGATCGAGCTCGTCGGCGTCCTCGATATGGTGGGTGCGCGGGCAGCGCTCGGCGCAGATTTGCGCTAGGCGGCGCGTGTTGCCCGATTGCCTCCCGCCTATGACGATCATGCAGTCGGCCTCGGCGGCGAGGCGCGCCGCGGCGTCCTGCCGCTCGGAGGTGGCCTCGCAGATGGTGTTCACGACCTTCAGCTCCTCGACGCGCGGCGCCAGGGCGCCCGCGACCTCGGCGAGGCGAGCGGCGGTCTGCGTGGTCTGCACCACCACGCCCACCTTGGGGGCGAGCGGGAGGGAATCGATGTCCGTGTCGTCGGAAACGACGAGCGCGCCCGCGCCGGCATGCCCCATGATACCCTGGACCTCAGGGTGGCCGCTCTCCCCCACCACGAGCACCTGGTAGCCGTCGCGCGCGAGGCGCTCGGCTGCGTGGTGGACGCGCTTGACGTAGGGGCAGGTGGCGTCGACCACCTCGAGCCCCCGGGCGCGCGCCGCCTCGATCACGTCGGGCGTGACGCCGTGCGCGCGTATCACCAGCACGCCCTCGGAGGCCTCCTCGGGCGAGGCGGCGGGACGGATCCCCTTCGCCTCGAGCTCAGCCACCACGACCGGGTTGTGGATGAGGGGGCCCAGGGTGAGGGCGCCCCCCGCGCCCTCGGCGGCCTTCTCGGCGAGGCGCAGGGCGCGCTCGACCCCGTAGCAGGCGCCGGCGTGCTCGGCGATGGCGATCCGGACCATGGCTACCGCCTCCCGGGATGCTCGCGGCGCAGCTCGTCGCGGATGGCGTACATGCGGCGGATCGCTTCGTCCTCGACCCAGGAGAGGCGGGCGGAGCGCTTGAGGCCCTCCGGGGCGTCGGCGAACGTGACGCGTTTCCCGACGCGCATCCAGCAGCGCACGGGCCGCATGAGGTGCTTGCCTTCGGGCGTGACGTCGCGGAAGCCGCACACGGCCATGGGCACGATGTCGGCCTTGGCCATCTGCGCGATGAGCGCGAACCCGCCGTGAACCTCGACCGGCTGGTCGTCGGAGCGGATGCGGGTGCCCTCGGGGTAGATGAGGATGTCCTCGCCGCGCTGCAGCGCGTGCTGGGCGCGGCGCAGCGCCTTCATGTCGGCCGTGCCGCGGTCGACGGGGATGCCGCCCACGCGGCCGAAGAACCACCGCACGATGGGGTTGTCGTTGAACTCGCTCTTCATGATGGGGCGCACGCGCCGGCCGGTGCTCACGATATAGGGCACGAGGGAGACGACCTCGGCCATGGAGGTGTGGTTGCAGATGATGACGCTGCCCGTCCCGCCGCGGGGCTTGAGCTCGTCGGCGTTGTCAATGCTCCAGCGCCACATGATCTTGGAGAACGCGTAGAGGACCGCGATCACCACGTAGTAGAAGATGCGCAACGCCAACGGATAGTCCCGCATGCCGTTGTCGTAGTAGTCATCGAGATGGTAGCTGGTGAGCTTCATGCGCCCCTCCTCTCGTCGACGAGGGAGGCGATGCGCGCCACCACCTCGTCGATGGTGCACGCGGTGGAATCGATGCGCACGGCGTCGTCGGCGGCGACGAGCGGCGCCACAGCGCGGTGGGCGTCGAGGTCGTCACGGCGCGCGATTCCCTCGAGCGTGCGCTCGATCTCCTCGGCGAGCGCGGCCTCCGGGACCCTTTCCCCCTCGTGCCGCTGCAGCACGCGGCGGCGGGCGCGCTCGCGCGGATCGGCCGTGAGGAACACCTTCACCTCGGCGTCGGGGAACACCACCGTGCCGATGTCGCGCCCCTCGGCGACCACGTCGTGGCGGAGGGCGAGCCTCCTCTGGAGCTCCATCATGGCCTCGCGCACCCCAGGATAGGCGGCGACCTGCGAGACGCGGGCGTCGACGCGCGGCGTGCGGATAGCGGCGCTCACGTCCACGCCGTCAACCGCGATGGCGGCGTCGGCGGCGGGATAGGTGATGTCCACGGCGCGCGCCAGGGCGCAGACGGCATCCTCGTCGGTCAGGTCGATCCCGCGCTCGAGCGCGGCGAGGGTCACGGCGCGGTACATGGCGCCGGTGTCGAGCTTGGTGAACCCGAACCGGTCGGCGACGGCGCGGGCGATCGTTGACTTGCCCGATCCCGCGGGCCCGTCGATGGCGATGATCATCTGTTCCTCTCCTTGTCTAACGTGTCTCGCGCGCCGTGGAGGCGCGGATGAGGTCGTCGATCTCCCCCGGCGTCAGGGAGCGCCAGGCGCCGGGACGGAGCCTGCCGAGCTCGAGCGGACCGAACCGGTCGCGGTGCAGGCGCAGCACCGGATGGTGGATGGCGCCGAGCATGCGCTTCACCTGGTTCTTGCGCCCCTCGCTCAGGATCACCTGGACGGCGGTCGTCCCCAATGGCACCCCTTCGGGGGCGACGGGGCGCGCGGCGCGGGCGTCCAGCACGCGGCAGCGCGCGGGCTTGCAGGGACCGTCATCGAGCATCATCCCCGCGCGCAGCGGCTCCAGATCGGCGTCGCGGACCCGCCCGTCGACGATGGCCAGGTAGCTCTTGTCGACATGGTGCGAGGGGTGCAGCAGCCTCTGGGCGAGGTCGCCGTCGGTGGTGAACAACAGGAGCCCGGTGGTGTCGAGATCGAGCCTCCCCACGGGGAAGAGCCCCGGGAAGCGGTCGCGGGGGACGAGTTCGGACACGCAGGGGCGCCCCTGGGGGTCGCGCATGGTGGTCAGGTAGCCCGCGGGCTTGTGGAGCATGAGGTAGGCCGCCTCGTCAGCGAGCGCGACCGGGGCGCCGTCCACCGCGACCCTGTCGCGACCCACGTCGATCTTGGTGCCCATCTCCGTGGCGACCACGCCGTTCACCGTGACGCGTCCCGCGCTCATGAGCGCCTCGGCCCCGCGCCGGCTCGCCACGCCCGCGCGCGCCAGGAAGCGCTGGAGGCGCATGGTGTGGGGGTAGATGCCCTCGCCGCCCTCAGTCATCGAACTCATCGTCCGTCGCGTTTCCCACGAGCATGAGGTCGTCGTCGGCGTCCTCGTCGTAATCCTCGATGAGCTCGCGCTCCTCGGAGAGGTCCTCGTCCGCCTCCTCGAGCGTGGACTGGATGGAGCGGCCCGAGAGCCGCTCGCGGATGAACTGCCGCGCCTGCTCGTCGGGGGCGAACTGCTCGAGATCGGGCAGGTCCTTGAGTGAGCGCAGCCCGAACTTCTCCAGGAACGCCGCCGTGGTGCCGTAGAGGATGGCCTGGCCGCGCTCGGGGTCGCGCCCGAGCTCGCGCACGAGGCCCTTGTCCACGAGCGACGAGATGACGCCGTCGGAGTTGACGCCGCGGATGCCGCGCACCTGCTCGCGCGTAGCGGGCTGGTGGTAGGCGATGACCGCGAGCGCCTCGAGCGCCGCCTGGGAGAGCTTCTGCGTGTCCCACGAGAGCACGAACGCCTCGACCTGGTCGTGGAAGGCCGGATGGGTGAACAGCCGCCATCCGCCGGCGACCTCCCTCAGCTGGAAGCCGCGGTTCGCCTCCTCGTACTCGACCTTGAGCTCGGCAAGAAGCGACGCCGTCTCGCCGGGGGTCATGTCGAGCGCCTGGGCGAGCGCCGGCGCGCTCACCGGATCGCTCGAGACGAGCAGCAGCGCCTCGAGCGCCGCCTTGCTGGACGAGGGATCCAGATGCTCAAGTTCGGTCATGCCTGTCCTTCCTCGATGGAGGCGGATTGGTCGGGATGGTAGGCCGGAGCGCCCTCGACGCGGTCGATGGTGATCGTGCCGAAGAGCTCGTCCTGCGCGAGCGTCACCGAGCCGCGCTTGGCAAGCTCGAGGATGGCCAGAAACGTCGAGACGATCTGGTCGACGGTGGCGCCCTCATCGAGGAGCTCGGCGAACGTCAGGTGCCCCCGCGAACGGGTGACGCGGTCGACCGAGGCGACGGTGAGCTCGAGCGGGACGCGGTGCGGCGCCACGTGCTCGGCTTCCAGCAGGAAGGTCTCGCGCCGGCTGTCCAGGTCGGCGCAGATGACAGCGAGCCCGCGCAGGGTGATGCCCTTGAGGTAGTCGGGCATGAGGTTCAGAAACTCCGGATCGGGGCCTGCGACGCGCGGGTGCATGCGCCGCTCCGCCTCCATGCGCGCGCCGAGCGCCGCGGCGGCGGATTTGAACTGCTTGTAGGCGATGAGGCGCTGGATGAGCACCTCGCGCAGGGCGTCGGCGTCGAGACCCACGAGATCCTCGTCCTCCTCGAGATCGTCGCGGCCGCCGCGGGGCTCCTCGTCGGGCACCAGCGAGGCCGCCTTGATGTCGAGCAGGGTCGCGGCGACGAGCAGGAAGTCGCTCGCGACATCGAGGTCGAGCGCCTCGAGCCGGTCGATCTCGGCGAGGTACTGCTCGGCCACCTCGGTGATCGAGATGGCCCCGATGTCGACCTTCTGGCGCGACACGAGTTGGAGGAGGAGGTCGAACGGCCCTGAATAGGCCGCGGTGCTCACACGATATGACATCGGGCCTCCCTCCCCTCGATTCCGGCAGCTGCGCGTCCGCTCGTCCGCCATTCTAGCCTAAATCGGACTTTCGGGCTCTATCAGAAGAGGCCGCCCGCCCCCACGAGCGCGTAGAAGATGGGGTACACCGTCAGATCGAAGTAGATGCCGACAAGATCGATGCGCAGGATCTGCGGCAGCAGGTAGAGCACGATGATGAGGATCGGCATCGCGTAGCGCTGGATGCGGTAGTAGCTGGCAAGGGCCCTGCCCTTGAGGAACGGCACCAAGATCGAGGATCCGTCGAGCGGGGGCAGCGGGATGAGGTTGAAGAAGGCGAGCGAAAGGTTGATCAGGATGGAGACGACGATGAAGTTCATGAAGCCGGAGTACACCGCGTAGCCGAACGCCCCGTAGACGGCCTCGCCGGGGACGAGCCACCAGGCGGCGGCCGCGACGAGGGCGAGGGCGATGTTGGAGAGCGGACCCGCCAGCGCAACGAGCACCTCGTCGCGCTTGGGGTGCCTGAGGTTGCCCAGATGCACGGGCACGGGCTTGGCGAAGGCGAAGACGGGCCCGCCGAGCGCGATCATGATGAGGGGCAGAAGCACCGTGCCGAACGGATCGATGTGAGCGAGCGGGTTGAGCGAGATGCGCCCGCGCTCGCGGGCCGTGCGGTCGCCGAGGGCGAGCGCGGCGAGGGCATGGGCGCTCTCGTGCACGCAGAGCCCCAGGATGAGCGCGGCGACCTGGATGAGCAGGTAGGTGAGGTAATCGAAGTCCATCGGGGCCTCCCTCAGCGTCTGAGGGCCCGCGAGGCGCGCAGGCACGCGTAGTCGAGCGCGTAGCACGCCGCGGCCATCAGGGCGAAATCGAGCCGGAACACGCCGCCGAACGGGGTGGCGACCAGTCCGTAGCCGGCGATGGCCTCGGGTATGGCGCGCGAGATGTCCACAACGAGCCGCACGATGTCGAGGCGCGCGGCCAGTCCGCTGAAGCACAGCACGATCACGAGCGCGCACAGGGCGATGCCGCAGAGACGCAGGATGTAGGAAAGGATGTTCAGGGCCACGGCGCCCGCGTTACGCGCGTTCACGCTCGATCGCCTCCTCGATCTCTCCCGAGAGCTCCAGCCACTCGTCCTCCTGTGCGGGGATCGCCTTCTTGAGCTCGTTGTACTCGGCGAGGGCCGCGGCGAAGCGATCCTGGTCGGCGTAGAGCTCCTCGGAGGCCATGAGCTGCATGAGCTCTTCGTAGCGAGCCCGGTCGCGCTCGAGCGCCTCCTCGATACGCGCGAGGCGACGGCGCTTGTCCTTGAGCTTGCTGTTGAGGGCCCGGCGCGCCTCGGCCTCGGCCCGGCGCTGCTCGCGCGTCTTCTTCCCCTCGCGCGGGCGAGGCGCGGCGTCCGGCCCGTCCGCGACGCGGTGGGTGCGCGGCACGCTGCGCGCGGGTGCCTCCGCCGCCGGTTCGCCCGCGGCCTCGGCGGCGGCGCGCGCCGCGAGGTCCTCGCGCTTGTAGAGGTAGTAGTCGTAGTCGCCGTCGAAGACCGTCATCTTGCCGTCGCGGATGTCCACCACGCGGTTGGCCACCGAGCGGACGAGATGCTCGTCGTGGGAGATGAGGACGATAGTGCCGGGGAAGGCCTTGAGCGCGTTCTCGAGCATGTCCACCGAATCGATGTCGAGGTGGTTGGTGGGTTCGTCGAGACACAGGAGCGCTTCGGGTGCGACGAGCATCTTGGCGAGCGCCAGGCGCGCCCGCTCGCCGCCCGAGAGCACGCCCACGCGCTTGTCGATGTCCTCTCCGGTGAACAGGAACGCGCCCAGGAGGCTGCGCTGCTGCGGAACCGTCCAGGTGGGGGCCACCGAGTCGATCTCCTGGAGCACCGTGTTGGACTCCTTGAGTCCCTCGAGCTGATGCTGGGCGTAGTAGGCCACGCCCACGTTGACGCCGAGCTCGCGCGTGCCGGCCGAGGGCGCCTCGATGCCGGCGAGCATCTTCATGAGGGTCGACTTGCCCGCGCCGTTGGGTCCGACGAGCACCACGTGCTCGCCGCGGTAGAGGGTGAGGTCGATGCCGTCGTAGATGTGGTGGGCGCCGTAGGACTTCGCGACGCCCTCGAGCTTCACCACCATGTCGCCCGAGCGCGGCGGGTCGGGGAACTTGAAGTCGACGTGCTTGTGGCCCTCCGGCAGGATCACCAGCTCGCTTCTGATCTGCTCGATGCGGCGCATCCGCTCCTGGGCCTGCGCCGCCTTGGTGGGCTTGTAGCGGAACTTGTCGACGAAGACCTGCATGTGGGCGATCTCGCGCTCCTGGGCGGCGCGCTTGGCGCGCATCTGCTCGAGATTGTCCTCGCGCTGTTTGAGATAGGAGCTGTAGTTGCCCGTGTAGGTGGTGATGCGCCGGTTCTCGAGCGCGGCGACGTGGTCGACGCATGCGTCCATGAAGGCGCGGTCGTGGCTGACGATGAGGACGGCGCCCTCGTAGGAGGAGATGAAGCCGCGCAGCCACTGCACGCTCTCGAGGTCGAGGTGGTTGGTGGGCTCGTCGAGCAGCAGCAGGTCGGGATGGCGCAAGAACAGCTTGGCGAGCGCGATGCGCATCTGCCAGCCGCCGGAGAACTCGCGGCAGGGCTTGCCGAAATCCTCGACAGGGAACCCGAGGCCCGCGAGGATCTGGCGGGCGTTGCTCTCCAGCTCGTAGCCCCCCAGGCGCTCGAAGCGATCCTGCACCTGCCCGTACTCGTCAAGAAGCGACCCGGGGACCTCGCCGGTCTCCCCCGCCTCAGCGATCTTGAGCTGGAGCTCCTCGGCGCGCGCGCCGAGGAGCTGGATCTCGTGGGCGGAGGCCATGACCTCGTCGATCACGGCGCGATCGGAGGCGAGCTTGGTCTCCTGCTCGAGGTAGCCCACGTTGACGCCCTTGGCAAAAGTGATGGTCCCTGCATCGGGCGCGTCGATGCCCATGATGATCTTGAGGAGGGTGGTCTTGCCCGCGCCGTTGGGACCGACGAGGGCGAAGCGGTCGCCTGCATTCACCTGGAACGAGGCGCCGCTGAACAGCGTGCGCGCACCGAAGCTCTTCTCGACCTTGTCGACGTTGAGGATCATCGTGCCTCTCCCCTTGCACGCCGCGCGGCGGGCGACCCGCCCTCTCGATCGCGCCCGTCTGCGCGGCCCGAACCGATAACAAAAGAGCCGAGGAAATCCCCGGCTCCAAACTGTCGATGGTGGGCGTTACAAGATTTGAACTTGTGACCCCTTCCGTGTGAAGGAAGTGCTCTACCCCTGAGCCAAACGCCCGTGTGCCTTTCAGCGATAGCTACTATAGCATGGCCCCGCCAGCCCGCCAACCCCCAATTTCAAAAACTTCCGGAGGGACGTCCTTGAAGGACACCCCCATCAGGCCGTTCCGTCGAAGGAGCCAAGAGAAAACCCAGGGGGCAAAGCCCCTGGGTTGAGATCATATGGTGGGCCCGGCAGGATTCGAACCTGCAACCCAGGGATTATGAGTCCCCTGCGCTAACCGTTGCGCCACGAGCCCGATATGAAAACAGCCCCTGAAACCAGAGGCTGTGCATCTGCGATGGTGGAGACGAGGGGAATCGAACCCCTGACCTCTTGACTGCCAGTCAAGCGCTCTCCCAGCTGAGCTACGCCCCCATCTGGTGCGGGAAATACTATACGGGAACGCCAGCGCGATTGCAAGCATTTTTTCCCATTGAAGCCGTCTACATCACATGCGTCGACTCGAGGGCCTCCTCGAAGCGCTTGACGGCGCCCGACGGCGCGCGCCGCAGCAACAGGCCGAGTGCGACTGCGGGCACGGCATAGGCAGCGAGAATGGCCAGTTGGATCCAGAAGTCACCGTTGTAGATGCCAAAGAGCGCCGCGCGCATGGCGCCCTCCGCGTGCACGAAGGGCAGCCACGCGTAGATCGTCTGAAAGACCGGAGGCAGCATCTGCGCGGGGAACGTCCCGCCGGCACCGGCCACCTGCACGACCACGAGGACGACGGCGACCGCCTTGCCGATATCGCCAAACGACGAGGTCAGCGCAAAGATGATGCTGATAAAGACGACGGACGCAACGCATCCCGCGAGCAGGAAGAGCCCCGGGTGCGCGCACTGCACGCCAAGATAGCCCACGTCACCCAGGCAGATGATGGCCGCCTGGATGATACCCGTGCCGCAGAAGAGCGCCAGGCGCCCGAGGTAGGCCTGCGTCACCGTGCATCCCGTCTCCTGCAGCGCCCGTGCGCTCGGAGTCGCCTTGGTGAGCGCGGCGAGGACCACCCCGCCGATCCAGATGGCGAGCGTTCCGCTGGCGCCCGTGAGGGCACCGGACAGGTCGCCCGTCGGGGAGCGTATGTCGCCGCGTGTGCTCTTGGCGCTCGCGAGCGCCATGCCGAGGCGGCCGGCGAGCGTGCCCGCCTGAGCCGAGGCGCTCGAAAGCGCGTCGCGCGCATCCGCGATCGCGGAGCGCGCGGTGGCGACGGCGGCATCCATGTCCGCGATGCCATCGGCGAGCCCGGAGGCCTGCGAGGCAGCCTCGCGCAGGGTGTTCGCCACGCTATCGATGCCGCTGCGCGCGGTGTCGAGGGCCTCGCCCGAGGCACCTTTGAGCTTCTCGCTCGCCACCTCGCCCACCGTGCGAACAAACTCGCTCGAGATCTGGCTCTCGAGCGTCGTGGCGCCCGTGTCGGTCACCTTCGGGGCGATGGCGTTTTCCTTCTCGTTTACGTAGTAGTCGATAGGGGCCGGCTGTGCGTTGCCGTTAAGCACGCCGGAGAGCGTCGAGGTAAAGTCGCTCGGGATGATGAAAGCGGCATAGGCGCTGCCGCTGCGGACGCTGTCGATGGCCTTCGCACGGGTCTTTGGAGAGTTAGAAAAAAAGAGCATCTACCTCGGTAGATGCTCTAGAAAAGCCGATGGTGGAGACGAGGGGGATCGAACCCCTGACCTCTTGACTGCCAGTCAAGCGCTCTCCCAGCTGAGCTACGCCCCCATCTGGTGCGGGAAATACTATACGGGATGCCTTGGGCGATTGCAAGAACTTTTTTTGAGACGATGGATGGTCACGGAAAAGCAGTTGATCCTAGATCGGCCGCCGCCCCCAGGTCCCCGAAGCGGACCCTTCAGGCGCGCTGCTCCTTCACGAGGTCGGCTACGCGGGGGACGACCTCGTCGAGCGCGACGTCCTCGCGCTCGCCCGTCGCGCGGCACTTGAGCTCGACCGTTCCGTTGGCGAGACCGCGCTTGCCCACGATCACCTGGTACGGGAAGCCCATGAGGTCGTTGTCGGCGAACTTGACACCCGGGCGCTCGGCGCGATCGTCGAAGATGACGTCGATGCCCAAGGCCTCGAGCTCATCGGCGATGGCAGCCGCCGCGTCGAGGGCCTCGCCCTTTTTGTCGAGCGAGATGACCGAGACCTCGTAGGGCGCCACCGAGACGGGCCAGATGATGCCCTGTTCGTCGTTGTGCTGCTCGATGATCGCGGCGAGCGTGCGCGACACGCCCACGCCGTAGCACCCCATGAGGAAGGGCTTCTCGTGGCCATCTTCATCGGTAAAAGTGGCGCCCATCGAGGCGGAGTACTTAGTGCCGAGCTGGAAGACCTGGCTGACCTCGATGCCGCGGGCACCCGCGAGCGCCTCACCGCAGTGCGGGCAGGGGTCGCCGGCGTGCACGGTGATGAGGTCGGCCCACTCGTCGACCGTGAAGTCGCGGCCGGGGCACGCGCCCGTGTAGTGGTAGTCGACCTCGTTGGCGCCGCACGTCCAGCTCTTGGAGTCGCGCAGGGTCTCGTCCACCACAAGGCGGATGCCTTCGGGCAGGCCGACCGGCCCGATAAAGCCCTTGTGGAGACCGTACTCGGTAAGCTCATCCTCGGTCATGAGGTGATAGGCACCGAAGAGCTTCTCGGCCTTACAATCGTTAAGCTCGTGGTCGCCCGGAACGATCGCCACCACGGGCGTGCCATCCTCGGTGATGAGGGCGAGCGACTTGCGCGTGCCGTTCTCGGGGAAGCCGAAGAACGCCGCCACGGCCTCGATGCTGCCAAGACCGGGGGTGTGCACCTTGGTGAGGGTGCCGTCGCCCGGGCCCTCAGAAACGGGCACCGTGGTCGTTGCGGCCTCCTCGTCGGCCGCAAAGCCGCAGGAGTCGCAGTAGACGAGCGCCGCCTCGCCGGCGTCGGCAAGCGCCATGAACTCGACGGAGGTGTCGCCGCCGATCTGGCCGGAATCGGCCACGACGGGAAGGGCCTTGAGCCCCACGCGCTCGCAGATGTTGGCATATGCTTGCTTCATGGCGTCGTAGGTCTCCTGCAGGCTCTCCTGCGTGGCGTTGAAGGAGTAGCCGTCCTTCATGATGAACTCGCGTCCGCGCATGAGCCCGAAGCGGGGGCGCATCTCGTCGCGGAACTTGTCCTGGATCTGGTAGAGGTTCACGGGGAGCTGCTTGTAGCTCTTGAGTTCGTTGGTGATGAGGTCGGTGATGGTCTCCTCGTGCGTGGGGCCGAGGGCGAACTCGCGCCCGTGGCGGTCGGTCACGCGCATGAGCTCGGGTCCGTAGGCGTTCCAGCGCCCGCTCTCGCGCCAGAGCTCGGCGTCAGTGAGGATCGGCAGGAGCATCTCCTGGGCGTCCGCGGCGTCCATCTCATCACGGACGATAGACTCGATCTTGCGCAGCGAGCGCCACGCGAGCGGCAGGTAGCTGTAGAGACCGGCGGCCTGCTTGCGGATCATGCCGGCGCGGAGCATCAGCTTGTGGCTCGCGAGCTCGGCCTCGGCCGGGTCCTCCTTCAGGGTGGGAGCGTACAGACGGGACATCTTCATCACCATGAGGCGACCTCCTGAACTTTCAACAGCTAAGCGTTGCATGATGATACCACGTGCGGCCCGTGCGGACCGCACGTGGTCGATGCGGCGCCCCGTTTCCGTACTCGGCTGCCGGGACGATGAGGATGAGGCGGGCTACAGACGCTCGATCTCCGCCATGAGCTCGTCGACGATGGCGTCTTCGGGCACCTTGCGCACGACCTCGCCGTGCTTGAAGATGAGGCCGCAGCCCTTGCCGCAGGCAACGCCCACGTCGGCGCCGGATGCCTCGCCCGGGCCGTTCACCACGCAGCCCATGACGGCGACCGAGATGGGCTTGGTGATCCCGCTGAGCCGGCGCTCGACCTCCTCGGCGAGCGCGATGAGATCGACCTGCGTGCGTCCGCAGGTAGGGCAGCTCACGAGCTCTGGCCCCCGCCGACGGAGCCCCAGGCACTCGAGGATCCCCCATGCCACGGGAGGCTCCTCGACGGGGTCGGCCGTGAGCGAGACGCGCAGGGTGTCGCCGACGCCGTCTGCCAGGAGCGCGCCGAGCCCGACGGCGCTCTTGATGGTCCCCTGGCGGACGGTACCGGCCTCGGTGACGCCCAGATGGAGCGGCACCTGGGGCAGCTCGCGCGAGAGGGCGCGGTAGGTCGCGATGGTGGTCGGGACGTCATGGGCCTTGGCGGAGAGCACGACATCGGCGAACCCGCGGTCCTCGAAGTGGCGCACGAACCTGAGGGACGAGGCGACGAGTTTTTCGGGCAGGGTGAGGTCCGCGCGCCCGGCGACGTCGTCCTCAAGCGAACCGGCGTTCACGCCGATGCGTATCGCCGCTCCCGCGGCGCCCGCCGCATCGATCACGGCGTCGACCTTCTCCCAGGAGCCGATGTTGCCCGGGTTGATGCGCAGCTTGGCCGCTCCGGCCTTGACCGCGCCGATCGCGAGACGGTAATCGAAGTGGATGTCGGCCACGATGGGAACCGGGGAGCCGGCGCAGACCTCGGCGAAGGCCGGGAGCGCCTCCTTCTTGGGAACGCTGACGCGCACGATGTCGCAGCCCGCCTCGGCGAGAGCGCGCACCTGCGCGAGCGTCGCCCGAGCGTCCGCCGTGTCGGTCGAGGTCATGGACTGCACGACGACGGGCGCTCCCCCGCCGATCTGCACCGAGCCGACTCGAACCGGACGCGTGAGGTCACGTGGGAGCTTGCCTGCCATGGCGGCCGCCTTTCCGTTTGACGTCGGACCGGTGCGCCGTGCCCGGTCCGGGACCTACCGACCCTAGAGGATGAAGCGCAGGATGTCGGCCCGCAGCATGTAGATGAACAGCAAGGCGAACAGCGCAATGCCGACGTAGCTGAACGCCGTCTGGACCTTGAGCGGGACGGGGCGGCGTATGAGGACCTGGATGATCTCGATTACGAGCTTGCCGCCGTCGAGCGGCGGGATGGGCAGGAGGTTCATGAAGCCGAGCGAGAACGAGATGAGGGCGGCGAACGTGAGGTAGGTGTGCGCCCCCTCGGCTGCGGCCTGGGCCGAGATCACCGAGATGCCCACGATGGAGGTGGAGTTGTCGAGTACCTCCAAGGTGTGCTGTGGATTGAGGAGGTCGCCTATGGATTGCGCCGTCATGACGACGTAGGAGAAGCTCACGCGTGCCGAATCGATCGGGTTCAGGCGGACCACCTCGGTCGGTGCCGAGATGCCGAGCCTGCCGTCGGCGCCGAGGGGCACCTCGATCGTGGAGGTCTCCCCGCCGCGCTCGCAGACGAGTGAGACCGCACCCCCCTCGGCGGCATCCTGAACGGCCTGGTAGAGTGCGGTCCAGGAATCCACGGCGACGCCGTCGACGGAGAGGATCTCGTCACCCGCGCGCAAGCCCGCCTCCTCGGCGGCGGACCCCGCCTCGACGGCGCCGATCACGTTGTCGTCGATGGTCACCGATACGCCGGCGATGGAGTAGATGCTCATGAGCAGCAAAAAGCCGGAGACGATGTTGACCGCTATGCCGGCGACGAGCATGAACGCGCGCTTGAAGAAGCCCTTGCCCAGATAGGTGCGCGACCGCTCGACCTCGAAGAACGCCTCGTCACCCGCAGGGGGCTCCCAGGGCTCGCCCTCGGCGGTGGCGTGCGCCCGGTCGAACAGGCGCCCGTCGTAGATCGTGTTGCCCCCCGCATCGCGGGGCATGGCGGCATAGGTGCCCGGATAGTAGCGGCTGTCGGGCCCCTCCCCCTTCGCCGCGTCGTAGACCGGGGCGAGGGAGCCCCAGCCCATGAGGGAGACGCAGCACTCGAGGGCGTCCTCCTCGGAGATGCCGAGCGCCGCAGAGATCTCGGCGACCGAGGCGGAGCCGCGCCGGTGCACGAAGCCCAGGACGGCCGGGACGTGCGCGCCGCTCACGGGCTCCATGCCGCAGATCATGGCGTAGCCGCCCAACAGCAGCGGCGTGACACCGAACTTGGTGCCGATGCGGCGGGAGACGTGGTGGATGCTCCAGCGGCAGGGAAGCCCCAGGAAGAACTCGGTCACCCGCACGCCGCAGGCGCGGGCCGCCAGGAAGTGCCCGCCCTCGTGCACGAACACCAGGGTCGAGAGCAGCAGCAGCCCCCAGAACACGGGGGCGACGATTCCAAGAAGGGCATCCATCAAGAGCGACTCCTCATCAACGGTCGAGGGCGGCGACGGCGCGGCGCGCACGCTCCCGCGCCCAGCCGTCCACCTCATGGAGCTGGTCGAGGGAGACGACGTCCTGGCGGTCATGAGCCTCCATGGTCTCCTCCACGATCGCATCGATATCCGTGAAGCGGCACCCGCCCTGGAGGAACGCCTCGACGGCGATCTCGTTGGCCGCGTTCATCACGCACGGGAGCGTGCCGCCCGCGCGGCCCGCCTCCTCCGCGAGCGCGAGGCAGCGGAAGGTTTCGGGGTCGGGCGCAGCGAACTCCAGGGCGCCGAGCGCGCGGAAGTCGATGCGGGGGGCGGGCGTCTCCCACCGCTCGGGATAGGAAAAGGCGTACTGGATGGGCAGGCGCATGTCCGAGGCCCCCAGGTGGGCGATCACCGCGCCGTCCGCGTACTCCACCATCGAGTGGATCTTGGACTGGCGCTGGATGAGCACGTTGATGCGGTCGATGCCGACGCCGAACAGGTGCATCGCCTCGATGCGCTCGAGGCCCTTGTTCATGAGGGTGGCCGAGTCGATGGTGATCTTGGCGCCCATCTGCCAGGTGGGGTGCGCGAGCGCGCGCTCCGGCGTGACGGCCTCGAGCCCTGTGCGATCCCATCCATAGAAGGGCCCTCCCGAGCAAGTGAGCCAGATAGCGTGAAGCTCCTCGGACCGCTCGCCGAGGAGGCACTGGAAGATGGCGCTGTGCTCGGAATCGACGGGGATGAGCTGATCGGGCGCGGCAAGCGGCATGAGCAGGTCGCCGCCCACCACGAGAGACTCCTTGTTGGCCAGCGCGAGGCGCTTCCCGGACCTGAGCACCTGGTAGCTCGCATCGAGCCCCACCGCGCCGACGACGGAGACGAGCACGATGTCGATGCCGTCCATCGCGGCGATCTCGGCGAGGGCATCCGTGCCGCAAAGCAGCCTGCAGTCCCGAGGTAGCTCGGCGAGCATGGGATCGCGGGCGGCATCCGGATCGGTCAAGGCGGCGACCGACGGGGCGAACTCCCGTGCCGCCTCCACGAGGGCGCCGACGCTCCTGTGGGCGCTCAGGGCCACGACCTGGAGCCGGTCGGGGTGCTGGCGGCATACGTCGAGGGCTTGGCGGCCGATCGAGCCGGTGCACCCCAGGATCGCGATGCGCTTGCGCGCGGAATCGGTCATAGCACGCCTCCGATGATGAGCAGGAGCTGCGCGGTGATGCAGCCGAAGATGAGCGAGTCACAGCGATCGAGCATGCCGCCGTGACCGGGGATGAGGTCGCCGGAGTCCTTGACGCCCACGCCGCGCTTTATGCGGCTCTCGATGAGGTCGCCGAACACGCCGAGCACCGAGACCACCACGCCGCAAACGAGGGCGTACCAGAGCTCGAGCCGGTACAGGCGCGTCGCCCAGAGGATGGCCCAGACCGCGACCGATCCGGCGACGCCGCCGAAGAAGCCCTCCCAGCTCTTGTTCGGAGAGATCTTCGGGACCATCTTGTGCCGGCCCAACGCGCGGCCCACAAGGTAGGCGCAGGAATCAGAGGCCCATAGCGACGCGCAGGCGCCCACGCTGAGCAACGCGCCCGCCCACCCTGGCACCGCGTCGCGCAAAAGGACGATGGAGGAGAGCATGAAGCCCGTGTAGAGTGGGCCCATGAGCGTGACCGCGACATCCGAGATGCGCGTGCGCGCGGAGTAGACGTACCACAGCCCGCAGGCGACTACGGTGAGGAACACCACCGCGATGATGTAGACGCTCTGGCCGAGCGCAGCGATGGGAAGGAGCATAGCGGCGATGAGGCCGAGCACCGTGTTGGGCATCTTGCCGTCGATGACCATCATGTTCAGGAACTCGTAGCAGCAAAAACCGCTCATGACCGAGATGAGCACCGCCGTGGGGACGGTACCCGCGACCAGGCAGCCGATGAAGACCCCGGCGAACACCGCGCCGGAGACGACGCGCGTGATGAACGACCGGGTGAGGAACGCGCGGGCGCCCGCGGGCGCCTCGTCCGCCCGCTTCTCAGGCATCGGGCGACACCTTCTTCGCGCTGAGTCCGCCGAAGCGGCGATCCCGGTGCTGGAAGGCTATGATGGCCTGCACGAGCTCCCAGCGGTTGAAATCGGGCCAATAGGTTTCGGTGATGTAGAACTCGGCGTAGGCGACCTGCCAGAGCAGGTAGTTGGAGAGGCGCATCTCGCCCGAGGTGCGGATGACGAGCTCGGGATCGGGAAGCCCCGCGGTGTAGAGCTCGCCGGCAAGCGCGGCCTCGTCGATCTCCTCAGGCGCGATTGAGCCGGCGACGGCGCGCTCGGCGAGACGTCGCGCGGCGCGGGCGATCTCGGCGCGGGCGCCGTAGTTCACCGCGAGGGCGAGCACCATGCCGGTGTGCCCCGCCGTCTCGGCGAGGCCGCGCTCGAACACCTTGCGCGTCTCCTCGGGCAGAGCTGAGATATCACCCAGGAAGACCACCTTGACGTTCTCGCGCTTGAGCAGCGGGAGCTCCTCGATGAACGTCTGGGCGAACAGGTGCATGAGCAGGTTGACCTCCTGCTGGGGGCGGCGCCAGTTCTCGGTCGAGAACGCGTAGGCGGAGAGCACCTCGACGCCCATGCGAACGCAGGCCGTGATGATCTCTCGGAGCGAGACGATGCCCGCCCTGTGGCCCTCGCCGCGCGGCAGGCCCTGGGCCGTGGCCCAGCGCCCGTTGCCGTCCATGATGCAAGAGATGTGCCGGGGGATCCTCGTGCGATCGAGCTCGCCCATATCGAGGCCCTCCGGCGCATCGGCGAAATACGTCTCGAAGGTAGAATCGTCCGGTTGCAATCTAGATCTCCATGACCTCGGCTTCTTTGGTTTTGAGCATCTCGTCGATCTTCTTGATGTAGGCGTCGGTGTGCTTCTGCACCTTGGCCTGCTCGCGACGGATGTCGTCCTCGGTCAGCTCCTCATCGCGCTCGAGCTTGTTGTTGAAGTCGCGGCGGATGTTGCGGATCGAGACGCGTGCCTGCTCGGCGAGCTCGCGGCACTCCTTGACGAGTTCGCGGCGGCGCTCCTCGGTGGGCGCCGGGAATGGAAGGCGCACCACCATGCCATCCGAGGAGGGCGTGATGCCCAGGTCGGAGGCGCTGATGGCCTTGACGATGGCGTTGACGAGCGCCTTGTCCCAGGGCTCGATCATGAGCATGTGCGCCTCGGGCACCTTGACCGCGGCGACTTGCGTGATGGGGGTCGCCACCCCGTAGTAATCGACCGTGATGTCGTTCAGGATGTTTGCGTTGGCCCGTCCGGTGCGCACCTTGGAGAAGTTGTGCTTCAAGCTCTCCAGCGTCTTGTCCATGTGGTTGGTGATATCGGCCATGGCTAGTCCTCCTCAACTACGACGGTACCGACCGCCGCGCCGGTAAGCGCGCGCTTGATGTTGTCCTCGCCCTCGATGTTGAGGACGATGATGGGCATGTGGTTGTCCTGGCACAACGCCGTGGCGGTGGTGTCCATCACCTGCAGCCCGCGCACGATCACCTCACGGTAGGTGATGCGGTCGAAGCGCTGGGCGTCGGCGTGCTTGACGGGATCCTTGTCGTAGACACCGTCGACCTTGGTGGCCTTGAGCAGGCAGTCCGCGCCGATCTCGCAGGCGCGCAGCGCCGCGGCGGTATCGGTGGTGAAATAGGGGTTGCCCGATCCGGCAGCGAAGATGACCACGTCGCCCTTCTCGAGGTGGCGCATGGCGCGCCGGCGGATGTAGGGCTCACAGACCTCGTTCATCTGTATGGCGCTCATGACGCGGCACTCGCAGCCCACCCGCTCGAACGCATCCTGCAGCGCCAGGGCGTTCATGATGGTGGCGAGCATGCCCATGTAGTCGGCCTGGGCGCGGTCCATGCCCGAGGCGGCGCCGGCCATGCCTCGGAAGATGTTGCCGCCGCCCACCACGACGCCGACCTCGACGCCGTCGTCATGCAGCTCCTTGATCTGGCGAGCAAGCCGGTCGGTGACCGCGGGATCGATGCCGAATCCCCGATCGCCCATGAGGGCCTCGCCTGAGAGCTTGAGCAGCACGCGCTTGTACAGATATGCGGACAAGATGGTCCTCCTTTTTGTCGAAGCTTGCCCTATTCTAGCAAAGAAGGGCATCCGACCCATAACAAAGCAGGCTGGAGGTCGAAACCCACAGCCTGCTTTCATGGCATCGGTTGGAGCGCGAAGCTGCTACTCTTCGCCCTGGGCCAGACGATCGAAGCCGGTGATGGTGATGGTGTCGCCGACCTCGCGGGAGACCTGCTTGGCGTAGGCGTCGATGGTGAGCTTGGAATCCTTGATGAACTCCTGCTCGGAGAGGACGACGCCCTTGTAGAACTTCTCCAGGCGACCCTGGGCCATCTTCTGCTGGATGGCCTCGGGCTTGCCGGACTCGGCGGCCTGAGCGATGTAGATGCTCATCTCGTGATCGATGGTCTCCTGCGGGACGTCTTCGCGCACGGCGCAGATGGGCGCGACGGCGGCGACCTGGAGGGCCACGTCATGGGCGAAGGTCTTGAAGGCCTCGGCCTCGGCGGTCTCGGGCTTCTCGAACGCGAACTCGACGAGGACGCCGATCTTGCCGCCCATGTGGATGTAGCTGGAGACGGCGCCCGCGGCGGGCTTGCGCACGCGGAAGCGGTTGATCTTCATGTTCTCGCCCATGGTGTGGATGAGCTCGGTCAGCGCGGACTCGACGGTCTCGCCCTCGAAGGGCAGCGCCATGAGGGCCTCGACGTCGGCGGGCTCGTTGTCGGCCGCGACCTGGGCAACGCCGGAGGCGAAACCGGTGAACTTGGGGTTGGAGCCCACGAAGTCGGTCTCGCAGGCGACCTCGACGAGCGCGCCCTCGCGGCCGTCGGCCGAGACGTAGGCGCCCACGGCGCCCTCGTTGGTGGCGCGACCGGCCTTCTTGGCGGCGGCGGCCAGGCCGTTCTTGCGCAGGATGTCGACGGCGGCGTCCATGTCGCCGTCAGCCTCGACGAGGGCCTTCTTGCACTCCATCATGGGGGAATCGGTCATCTCGCGCAGCTCTTTGACCATAGCGGCGGTGATCTGTGCCATGTTGGTTCCTTTCCTTCGACGAAGGGTTTTCGATAGGGCTTGTGCAGGGACTACTCGGCGGCGGGAGCCTCAGCGGCGGCCTCAGCCGGGGCGGCCATCTCGGCCTCGGAGATCTGCTCCTTGCCGGCGCCGGCGAGGCAGGCATCGGCCATGAGCTCGCACATGAGGGTCACCGCGGAGATGGCGTCGTCGTTGCAGGGGATGCCGATGCCGTTCTCGAACACCTCGTCGGGATCGGAGTTGGTGTCGATGAGGGCGACCACGGGGATGTTGAGGCGGCGGGCCTCCTTGATGGCGTTCTCCTCGCGCTTGGTGTCGACGACGAACAGCGCGGCGGGCAGGGCCTTGAGGTCGCGGGCGCCGCCGAGGTTGTTCTGCAGCTTGGCGAGCTCCTTGCCGAGCACGGCCTGCTCCTTCTTGCCGCGCAGCGCCATGCTGCCGTCGGCGACCATGGCCTCGAGCTCCTCCATGCGGTTGATGCGCGAGCGGATCGTCACGAAGTTGGTGAGCATGCCGCCGAGCCAGCGCTGGTTGATGTAGGGCATGCCGGCGCGCTCGGCCGCGGCGCGGACGGGCTCCTGGGCCTGCTTCTTGGTGCCCACGAACAGCACCTTGCCGCCCTTGGCGGCGTTGCGCAGGAAGGAGTAGGCCTGGTCGGCGTTGATGATGGTCTGCTTGAGGTCAAGGATGTAGATGCCGTTGCGCTCGCCGAAGATGAAGGGCTTCATCTTGGGGTTCCAGCGGCGGGTCTGGTGGCCGAAGTGGCAGCCAGCCTCGAGCAGGGTGCGGATGTTGATCTTGGTAGCCATGTGAAACCTCCTGTGGTTCTCCTCCGCGCGAGGTCGACCCTTCGCCACCACCCGGGATGGGGCTACCTTGAGCCCGGGCACCACGGCGGGAAGGTAGTCGCGCGTGCGTGATATGACGCGTCGCCCTAGGGCAACCCGAACGATGATAGCAGGACGCGCCCGCGCTTCCAAGGCCCGCGCACGAAAAGTCCGCACGGGACCCTGCGCCCTAGGCGCGCGGGTGCGCGCCGCGGATCGCCGCCTTGAGGCGCTCCGGCGTGAGATGGGTGTAGAGCTGGGTGGTGGAGAGACTCGCGTGCCCCAGGAGCTCCTGCACGCTACGCAGGTCCGCCCCGCCCGAGAGGAGGTCGGTGGCGTAGGTGTGCCTGAGGGCGTGGGGCGTGATGTCGGCGGGGAGCCCCGCGCGCCGGGCGAGCGCGCGGAAGCGGTAGCGCAGGGCCCCCGCGTCCATGCGCCGACCGCGCCGCGAGACGAGCAGCGCGCGGCGCCGCCCCGGCTCGTCTCGCTCGCCGGCAGCGGCCATGAGGGCGGGTCTCCCCCGCTCCAGATAGGCCCCGACGGCGTCGAGCGCGCGGCGGTACACCGGCACGATGCGCTCCTTGGAGCCCTTGCCGAACAGGCGCGCCGTGCCCTCCCGCATGTCAATCGACTCGATGTCGAGGCCCGAGAGCTCGGAGATGCGCGCGCCCGTGGCGTAGAACAGCTCCAGCATCGCCGCGTCGCGCAGTCCCTCCGGGCGGGAGAGATCGGGTGTGGAGAGGAGCCGTCCCATCTGGTCGGAGGAGAGCGTCTTGGGGAGGGTGCGCGGTATCTTGGGCGCCTGGACCGCCGCTGCAGCGGCGGACACCTCGATCCCCTCGAGCTCGCACCAGCGGAAGAGCGACCGGATGGCCGAGAGGTGCGCCGAGACCGAGCGGGGCGCCAGCCCGCGCTCCCTGAGATGCGCCACGTAGCGCCGCATCGCGCGCGGGGAGATCTTGAGGCCGTCCACGACCTGGTCCTCGGCCCATGAGGCAAATGCCTCGAGATGCTGCTGGTAGGCGCGGACGGTCTCGGGCGAGAGCCCCTCGACGCGGGAGATGAAGACGATGAAGCCGTCGACGGCGTTCCAGAGCGCCGCGGACGGGCCGCCGTCCGCCATGGGCTCAGTCCCCCGCCGGGAAGAGGTCCCCGCGCTCGGCGAGCACGGCGTCCAGATCGGCCAGCGCGCGCTCAGCGTAGGCGGCGTAGCGCTCGCGCTTGGAGCGGCGGCGCCCGTCCGCGAGCGGCGGCACGAGCCCGAAGTTCACATGCATGGGCTGGTATCCCTCGGTGGCGGGGTCGGTCGCGTAGGCCACGAGCGATCCGAGCGCGCCCGTGGCGGGGAGCTCCAAAGGCTGCGTCCCGGCGATATCGGCGCAGGTGTTGAGCGCGGCGAGGAGCCCCGAGGCGATTGCCTCGACGTACCCCTCGGTGCCGCAGATCTGCCCGGCGAGGCGCACGTCCGTACCCAGCACCGCGAAGGTGCGGTCGAGCACGTGCGGGGCGTCCACGAAGGTGTTTCGGTGCATGACGCCGTAGCGGAAGAACTCCGCCTGCTCGAGACCGGGGATCATGCGGAAGACGCGCCGCTGCTCCGGCCAGGTGAGGTTGGTCTGGAATCCCACGAGGTTGTAGGCCGTCCCCTCGCGGTTCTCTGCGCGCAGCTGCACCGCCGCCCAGGGACGTCGACCGGTGCGCGGATCGGTGAGGCCGACGGGCTTGAGCGCCCCGAAGCGCACCGCGTCGCGCCCCGTGCGGGCCACCTCCTCGATGGGCTGGCAGGCCTGGAAGAGGTCGCGCCGCTCGAAGTCCTTCTGGACCACCCGGTCGGCCGCGAGGAGCTCGTCGATGAAGCGCTCGTACTCCTCCTTGCTGAAGGGGGCGTTGAGGTAGTCGCCGCCCGCGGCGTCATCGTAGCGCGACTGCGTGAAGAGGATCGAGCGATCGAGCGAGGCAGCGTCCACGATGGGCGCGGCGGCATCGAAGAACGAGAGCGCCTCTCCGCCCACGAGCTCTTGCACCCGCGCGGCGAGCTCGGGCGAGCAGAGCGGGCCGGCCGCGATGACGACCCTGCCCTCTGGTATCTCGGTCACCTCCTCGCGCACGACCTCGATGAGGGGCTCCGCCGCGACACGGGCCTCGACGGCGCGCGAGAAGGCGTCGCGGTCGACGGCGAGCGCGCCGCCCGCGGGGACGGAAGCCTCCTCCGCGCATGCGAGCAGGACGCAGCCCATGCGGCGGAGCTCCTCCTTGAGGAGGCCCGCGGCTGAATCGAGACGCGTCGCCTTGAGTGAGTTGGAGCAGACGAGCTCGGCGAGCGCCGAGGTATGGTGCGCCGGCGAAGACGCGACCGGGCGCATCTCCCACAGCGTGACCGGCACCCCGCGGCGCGCCAGCTGAAGCGCGCACTCGCAGCCGGCGAGCCCGCCGCCGACGACGTCGACCCGATCGTTAGCCATGATCGCCTTCCTTTCCCTGCGTATCCGGCTCCCTATTGTGACCCATCATCGTCTGGGCGTGAAGGGCGCTCGCCGAAGCAGCATAGCGCCCGTCGCGCTGGCGCTCCACGAGGCCGGTCACGATGAGCTGGCTCATGACCTCGAGCGCCGAACGCACCGAGCACCCCGCCACGGGCGCGATCGCCTCGATGGGGAGCGGCGTGGCGGTGAGGGCGCGCAGGATGCGGCGCTCGCGGGCGGTCCCGCCGGGGGCGGGCAGCTCCTGGAAGTCGTCATGCGCGAGCGCGCCGTACACCCGCTGCAGCGCGACCTCGAGCTCCTTCTCGCCCGCGATGCAGCACGCCCCCACCGAGATGAGGTAGTTGGCGCCTCGCGAGGCGGGCGAGAAGATGGAGCCGGGCGCCGCGAGCACCTCGCGGCCGATCTGCGAGGCGGCCTCGGCGGTCGAGAAGGTGCCGGAGGGGATGGACGCCTCGGCGATGAACGTCGCGCGCGAGAGCGCGGCTATGACGGGGTTGCGCCGCGGGAAGGTGAAGGACCGGGGCGGGGCGCCCCAGGGTTGGAGCGACAGGACGGCGCCGCCGGAGGCGACCGTGCGCTCGATGAGCGCCGCGCTCGAGCGCGGGTAGGCGACATCGGCCCCTCCCCCGAGCACGATCACGTGGCGCCCGCCCCGCTCGAGCGCCTCGATGCCGGCGGCGTGGTCGCATCCGCGCGCGCCGCCCGATACGACCGCGATCCCACGCGCCGCCGCCATGCGGGCAGCGAGCTGGGTCACGGCGATGCCGTAGGGCGTAGGACACCGCGTCCCGATGATCGACAGGCACTCCCCCGCCAGCATCTCGATGCATCCGCGCACGTAGAGCCTCCCGGGCGGATGCTCCAGATCCTCCAGTCGCGCCGGGTAGCGCGCGTCACCGCGCTCCACCACGTAGCCGTCGCCGAAGGCGCCCTCCCCGCTCACAGCGCTCCCCTCCCATGGAAGAGAGATGCCTCGAGCAGATGTCCCCTTCCCACCCGCTCAGACCCGTCCATGTCGGCTATCGTGCGCGCCACCCGGCACAGGCGCGTGATCCCCCGCGCGGTCAGGCACTGCGTCCCGGCGATCTCGACCGCGAGGTCGCGCGCCGCGCCATCGAGCGCGAGGGCGGCGAGCCTCCCCTCGAGGGAGGCGCCCGCGGGCGTCTCAGAGCGTTCGGCGCGCCGCGCACGGAACTCCCTGCCGCGTGCGACCATCGCGCGCAGGTCAGCCGACGAGAGCCCCTCGCGTCCCTCCATGACCGCCGCCGCCGAGGGGCGAGACACCTCCAGGACGATGTCGATGCGATCGATGAGCGGCCCCGCCAGCTTGGAGCGGTAGCGATCGATCGCTCCCGCCGAGCAGGTGCAGGGGACCTCGGGGTCGCCCAGATAGCCGCAGGGGCACGGGTTGCTCGCCGCGATGAGCTGGAACGCGGCGGGGAGGCGGAACACCCCCTCGGCCCGGACGAGCCGCACCACCCCTTCCTCCATGGGCTGGCGCAGCATCTGCAGGACGTTCGCGGAGAACTCGGCGAGCTCGTCGAGGAAGAGCACCCCTCCGTGGGCGAGGCTCGCCTCGCCGGGTCGGACCGGGCGCCCTCCGCCTATCAGGCCCGCCGCGGTGATGCTGTGGTGCGGGCTGCGGAACGGTCGGCGCCCGGCCAGAAGACCTCCCAGGCGTTCCCCCACGACCGAGTGTATGCAGAGCGCCTCCTGCTGGCGCTGCCGATCGAGCTCGGGCAGGATGGTGACGGAGCGCCGGGCGAGCATCGTCTTGCCCGACCCGGGCGCGCCCACCATGAGGAGACCCAGCCCGCCCGCCGCCGCGATGGCGAGCCCCCTCTTGGCGACCTCCTGACCCACGACGTCGGAGAAGTCGAGCGTCTCGTCGGGCGCCTCCTGCGCGTGGGCGGGGGCGGAGCCGGCGTCGATGCCCGTTGCGCCGCGGGCGAGGTCGGCGAGATGGGACACCCTTCCTTCGACCGCTCCCTCGAGCGCGACGTGGTCGGGGTCCCATGCGCTGATCAGCGTGAGGCGCTGCTCGCGCGCGAGCAGCTGGAACGCTACGTCGCCGCGCACGGGCCGGACGGCGCCGTCGAGGGCGAGCTCGCCGACGAACAGCGCTCCGTCCAGCCCCTCCGGGGGTATCTGGCCCGATGCGGCCAGTATCGCCACCGCGATGGGGAAATCGAACCCCGTCCCCGTCTTGCGCACGTCGCCCGGGGCAAGGTTGA
Source organism: uncultured Coriobacteriaceae bacterium (assembly GCA_963931435.1). Taxonomy (GTDB): domain Bacteria; phylum Actinomycetota; class Coriobacteriia; order Coriobacteriales; family Coriobacteriaceae; genus Coprousia. The sequence goes on along the minus strand of OZ007012.1, from coordinate 1,099,031 downwards.
CCGTGATGCTGCGCCGGGGCACCTCGAAGCCGGCTGACCGCAGGGCGCACCGTATGCGGCCGCGCGCCTCGAGCACCCCGGAATCAGCCATCCCGACGATCTGCATGCCGGGAAGCCCTCCCGAGAGCGCCACCTCCACGGTGACCGGTCGCGCCTCCACCCCGCGGATGAAGGCGGCCCGGACCGCGAACGAGCCGCTCACAGCTCCGCCTCCCAGGAGAAGACGTCGCAGTGGTGGGCGATGTGGGCGGTGTCCCCGTCGGTGAAGGCTATGGCGACCACGTCGAAGCGGATGGCGGGGACGGGATAGTTCTCCATGGCGTAGCACCCCACGATGCGCCGGTAGCGGCGACGCTTGGCGCGATCGACCGCCTCCTCGGGGAAGAGCTCCTCGCGGCCCGCGGGAACGCGGCGCGTCTTCACCTCGACCAGCACGACGCACTCGTCGACCTCGTCGAAGGCGACGAGGTCCGCCTCGCCCTCCGGGCAGCGGTAGTTGCGCTCCAGGAGCGTGCAGCCCGTCGACTCGAGGTAGACGGCGGCCATGGCCTCGCCGAGGCGGCCGAGCTCGCGCGGGGAGAGCCCCCGGACGTCCTCGACGGCGCCGCGCTCGTCCTCGAGGTCGAATGGGCCGCGCACCACCTCCTCGTCGATCTCGGCATGCTCGAAGGTGGCGTGATGGCGACGGTAACCCATGTTGACTCCCTTCCGTCTGCGACTTGGGAGCCATCATCCACGGGCGATCTGAACGACGTCGGAAGGAGTCTGAACAGGATCCGACGGCGATTGGACGCGCATCGGTCGAAATCCAACCGGGCAGCTCAGACGCCGCGGTGAATCGGAATTGGAAGGCGAGGGCGCCTAGAAGAGGGGCTCGGTCTGCAGGAAGTTTCCACAAAAGCTCACACGATGCTGTTCGGTGAGTCCGCGCGCGCGGATCGCGGTGATGTGCTCAGGCGAGGCGTATCCCTTCGACTGAGCGAAGTGATAGCCCGGGTACTCCGCATCGAGCTCGACCATGAGCTCGTCACGGGTGACCTTGGCGACGATCGACGCAGCGGCGATGCAGGCCACCCGCGCGTCCCCGTGCACCACGTCGCGCTCGTCCGGCACGGCATGAAGCGGGTTGCCGTCCATGAGCACGCAATCGGGAACGAGACCCGTGTCGGCCACGGCGGACTCCACGGCACGGCGCAGCGCCTGCGCCATGCCCATCCGGTCGATCTCGGCGGCCTCAACCCGGCCGAAGCCGATGGCCAGCGCGTGCTCGGCGATGCGCGCCGCCAGGAGCTCCCGGCGCGCCGCGGAGAGCTTCTTGGAGTCATTGAGGCCCCAGATGATGGGCTCATCGGGAAGCGCCACCGCGCAGACCATGAGCGGGCCCGCAACCGAGCCGCGCCCCACCTCGTCCACGCCCACCACGGTGCCCGGACCTCCGAGCTCTCGCATCGTCGCGTACATGCCGAGCACGCGCTCGCGTTCCGCGGCCTCCTTGGCGTGGCGTCGCTCCGCCCGTGCGCAAGCAGAGCGCACCTGCCCGCGCGGATCGTCCGAATAGCGCGCCACGAGGGCGGGAATCTCGTCGAACGCCGCGCTCGTGAGCTCGCCGGCGATCTGCGAGGCGGAGGCGGACGTGTGCTGGTTTGCCATGGGGCACCCCCTGGAATGGAGTGGTTCTGGGATAAAGGTCGAAGGGACCGGATGCGGCCTCTGCGCTCCGAGGCGATGTGCTCCGAGCGCGGATACAAGAAGGGCCGCCCCTCGGGGCGGCCCAGATGCTAAAGCGAGTTGGAGCTTAGCGCTTCTCGGGGATGCGCGCCGCCTTGCCCACGCGGTCGCGAAGGTAGTAGAGCTTGGCGCGGCGCACGCGGCCGTGGCGCACGACCTCGAGCTTGCCGATCTTGGGGCTGTGGAGCGGGAAGGTGCGCTCGACGCCCACGCCGAAGGAGATCTTGCGGACGGTGAAGGTCTCGCGGGCACCGGCGCCGCTCATGCGGATGACGTCACCCTGGAAAACCTGGATGCGCTCGCGGTCGCCCTCCTTGATGCGGTAGTGCACTTTGACGTTGTCGCCGACGCGGACCTGCGGGATGTCCTCGCGGATCTGCTGACGCTCGATAGCGCGGATGTAGTCCATTTCAATTCCTCACTCTTGTCCAGAGGTGCCGCACCCGTGAGCCGGCACGTGGGTTTGACAAACGAAATAAGTATACGCAAGCGTCCGCCGCGCGCAAGCAGGATTTTTTCTCTCCACGGAACATCGGCGGGAGCTATGGGGCCAAAGGCGGGCTCGCATACCGTGCGCAGGGAGCGAGCCCGCCCCGATAGCCTTGACGGGCTACTTCTTCTTGGCGAGCGCGCCCATGTCGGCGACATCGGCGAAGACGGCCTCAAAGCGGTTGAGGAGCTTGAGGCGGTTCGCACGGAGCGCCGGGTCCTCGTCCATGACCATGACGTCCTCGAAGAAGCGGTCGATGGGCTCGCGGAGCGCCGCGAGCGAGGCGATGACCGCGGCGAAATCCTTCTTCTCGAGCGCGAGCGCGACGGCGTCGCGGGCGGCGTCCGTTGCGAGGAGGAGCTCGCGCTCGGCCTCGCCCATAAGCGACTCGTCAACCTCCACGCCCAGCGTCGCATCGGCGAGATGGCTTGCGCGGGCGTAGGCTACGGCGAGGTTCTCAAAGGTCTCGGGGTCGCTCTCGCGCGCGTCGCGGAGCGCCTCGGCGAGTGCGAAGAAGTCGGCCGGAGCGGAGACACTGCCCGCCGAGACAGCGGTCACAACGTCGGCCGGCACGTGCGCGTCGCGCGCCATCTGCTCCATGCGGCCCTTCAAAAAGTCGCACACGGCCGCGGCAACCTCGTCCTTATCAAAGACGATACCCTGCTCGGCATATGCGTCGAGCGCAGCCTCCACGAGCGTCTCATAGCCGCAGCCCAAGCGCTCGCGCAAGATGTTGATCACGCCGATGGCCGAGCGACGGAGCGCAAACGGGTCCTTGGAGCCCGTCGGGGGCTCGCCGATGGCGAACATGCCCGCGATGGTGTCGAGCTTGTCGGCCACGGCCACGATGCAACCGGCCGTGCCCTCGGGGAGGGCATCGCCGGCAAAGCGCGGACGGTAATGGTCGCGGATCGCCGCGGCAACCTCCGGCGTCTCGCCCGCGGCGAGCGCGTAGTAGCCGCCCATCACGCCCTGCTGGCTCGTAAACTCCACCACCGCACCGGACACGAGATCAGCCTTGGCGAAATGGGCGGCGCGCTGCGCGTCGGAGGCGGTGTTGGCGCCCACGCGCGCTTCGTGAGCGATGGCGAGAGCGAGGTCCTCGATGCGCTCCGACTTGGCAAGGACGCTCCCGAGCTTCTCCTGGAAGGCGACCTCGGCCAGACGCGAACGGAACTCCTCGAGCGAGACCTTGAGGTCCTCATCGTAGAAGAACTTGGCGTCGTAGAGGCGGGCGCGGACCACGCGCTCGTTGCCGTCGATGATGGTCTCGGCGCACTCGGGGCGCCCGTTGGCGACCACCACGAACTCACGGGTGAGCGCGCCCGAAGCGTCGTAGATGGGGAAATAGCGCTGGTTGGAGAGCATCGACTCGCAGATGATCTCGTGCGGGACGGCGAGGAACTCCTCATCGAAGCGCCCCACGAGCACCGTCGGCCACTCGCAGAGGTTCACGACCTCGTCGAGCACCTTCTTGGGCGTGTCGACGTGCGCGCCCGAACGCTCGGCCTCAACACGCGCGATACCCTCGGCGATGACGGCGCGGCGGCGCTCCTCGGAGAGCACGCCGGCCTCCTCGAGCACCTGCTCGTAGACGGCGGGCTCGGCCACGACATGCTCGCCCGGCCCCAGCACGCGGTGCCCACGAGTGGTATTGCCCGAGACGACGTCTGCATAACGGACGGGCACGACCTCGCTCCCCAGGAGCACGCAGAGCCAGCGGATCGGTCGAACGAAGGTCTCGTGCGTGGAACCCCAGCGCTGGCTGCGGTAGTTGGGCCACTCGAGCCCAGCGATCACGCGCTCGCAGAGTGCGGAAAGGATAGGCTCAGCCGGGGCGGAGGGGATGTTCTTCTCGGCAAAGACGTACTCGCGACCGTCGGTGTCCTCGCGACGGATGAGCTCGGTCGCGGGCACGCCGCACTTGCGCGCAAAGCCCTCGGCCGCCTTGGTGGGGTTGCCGTCCGCCTCGAAGGCGATGGACGCCGCGGGGCCGCGCTTGACCTCATGGACCTCGTCGGTTGCGGTGGCAACGTCGGTCACGATAACGGCAAGGCGGCGCGGCGACGAGATGATGCGCACCTCGCCATGGGCGAGCCCGGCCTCGGAAAGGCCGCGCTCCACAAGCGGACCGAACTGCTTGACGGCGTTCATGAGCGGTGCAGAGGGCATCTCCTCGGTGCCGATCTCAAACAGGAAATCACGGGTCTCGGCCATTTTAAGCCACCTCCCCTTTCCGGACGCACTCTTCGGTCTTGCCCGCCACCTCGGCGAGGTAGGCCTCGCAGCAGGCCTTGGCAACGGTGCGCACGCGCAGGATGTAGTTGGCGCGCTCGACCGCCGAGAGGGCGCCGCGCGCATCGAGGATGTTGAAGGCGTGGCTGCACTTCATGACGCAGTCGTAGGCGGGCAGCGGCAGCTTGGCCTCAAGGCAAGCGTGGCACTCGCGCTCGTAGTCGTCGAACTTCTGGCGCATCATCGCCACGTCGGCAACCTCGAAGTTGTAGGCCGAGAACTCGCGCTCGTTCTCCAGGAAGACGTCGCCGTAGGTCATGGGGGTGCCATCGGGCAGATAGCTCCACACCAGGTCGTAGACGGAGTTAACGCCCTGGACGTACATGGCCAGGCGCTCGAGGCCATAGGTGATCTCTACCGGCACGGGATCTACTTCAATGCCACCCACCTGCTGGAAGTAAGTGAACTGCGTGACCTCCATGCCGTTGAGCCAGACCTCCCAGCCAAGGCCCCAAGCGCCGAGCGTGGGGCTCTCCCAGTCGTCCTCGACAAAACGCACGTCGTGGTCAGCCGGATCGATGCCGATGGCCTTGAGGGAGTCGAGGTAGAGCTCCTGCGAGTTCGCCGGGCTAGGCTTCAAGAGCACCTGGAACTGATAGTAATGCTGCAGGCGGTTAGGGTTCTCGCCGTAGCGACCATCTGCCGGGCGGCGGCAGGGCTGCGCGTAGCAGGTGCGCCAGGGCTTGGGCCCGAGGGAGCGCAGCGTCGTGGCGGTGTGGAAGGTGCCGGCGCCGACCTCGGAATCGTAGGGCTGCATAATGACGCAGCCCTGGCCGCCCCAGTACTGCTGGAGCTTGAGGATGATGTCTTGGAAGGTGAGTGCGGATGCGTTCATGCGCCTCTTCGGTCCCCTCGACGTGATGGATACAACAGGGGCTATGGTAGCTCATGCGCGCGCAGCGGGCCACCGGCCCCGAGCGGATACGATAAAAAGAGCCCGAGCCGGGGGCTCCGCGCTAGGAGAGCAGGCCGATGCGGTCGAGCGGCCAGTAACGGGCCACGGCCACGGCGATGAGGTTGTCCTCGTAGACAGGGCCGAAATAGCGTGAATCCGCCGAGTTCTCGCGATTGTCCCCCATCATCCACACGCACCCCGAGGGCACGGTGTAGGGATAGGAGATCTGGACGCCATCGGCCTGCATGGGCAGTGGGAAGGTGACGCCCTGGACATAGGGCTCATCCAGCTCGACGCCGTCGACGAGCACGCGGCCGCCCTGGATGTCGACCGTCTGGCCGCCGACGGCGATCACGCGCTTGACGAGGATGTCGTGCTCGGAGGAGGCCTCGGGGTTGCGGAACACGACGATGTCGCCGGGCTCGACGCCCATTCCGAGCTCAAGGGTGACCTTCTCGCCGATCAGCTGGTCACCCACCATGATGGTGGGCTCCATCGAAGCCGTGGGCACCCGGTAGGGCTCGGCCACGAACGTGCGCAGCCCCAGCATGACGAGGGCCGCGATGGCGAAGATCACGATCCACTCGAGCAGGCCGCGGATGAACGAGCAGGCATGCGAAACCATATCAGGCCTCCTGGATCGGTGCGGCGCCGTGATAGCGCTCGATGAGGGCGCCGGCGCGCTCGCGCTCCTCCGGGGTGAGATCGGCGCCCGCGATGAGGTCGGGCCGCCAGCGGCACGTGCGCTCGATGGCGTCGACGCGGCGCCAGGCGTCCACGCGCGCGTGGTCGCCGGAGAGCAGCACCTCGGGCACCGCGGCATCCTCGAAGACGGCGGGGCGGGTGTACTGGGCGTACTCGAGGAGCCCGCCGCCCGCGCCCGTCGCGAACGACTCGTCGCGGCAGCTGCGCTCATCGCCCAGCGCGCCGGGGATGAGCCGGATGACGGCGTCGGCGACCACCATGGCCGCGAGCTCGCCGCCGGTAAGGACGTAATCGCCGATGGAGAGGCGCTCGTCGGCGAAGGCATAGGCGCGCTCGTCCATGCCCTCGTAGCGACCGCAGACGAAGAGGATACGCTCGCAGGAGGCGAGCCGCTCGGCCGTCTGCTGGCAGAAGCGCTCGCCACACGGGGTGAAGAAGACCACATGCGGCCGCGGCCCCCGTGCCGAGAGGTCACGCAGCGCCTCGGCGATGGGCTCGACCTTCATGAGCATCCCCTGGCCGCCCCCGAAGGGCGCGTCATCGACGGTGCGGTGGCGGTCGTGCGTCCAGTCGCGCAGATCGTGCGCGTGGAACTCGAAGAGGCCCGCGCGTCGCGCGCGTCCCAGGATCGAGGTGGACATGACGGGTTCGAACATGCCCGGGAAGACGGTGAGGGCCTCGATGATCATGGGCGCCCCTTCAGCCGCTCGGGGTCGATCAGGCCGTCCATCACGCGCACGGCGATGGGGCCCGTCTCAGGGATGCCCGGGACCACCGATGGGACCACCGGTATCAACACCTCGCCGTAGCGCTCCCCCTCGACCACCCAGACGTCGTTAGCTGGCGTCTCCATGATCTCGGAGATGCGGCCCAGCTCGCCGAAACGCTCGTCGCACACCGCGCGCCCGATGAGCTCCGTGTAGGGCGCGCTGAGCGGATCGAGCTCGACGGATGCACGCTCGACGAGCACGTAGCAGCCCGCGAGCGCCTCGGCCGCGCCGATGGTGTCAATACCGGAGAAGCGCACGAGGGCGTCGTCCCCGCGGCCCTCGACCGCCTCGACCGTGCAGAAGCGATCGCGATCGAGTGCAGGAGGAGTGAGGGCCGCGCGCATGCCCGGTTCCAGCAGAAGAGGGAGGCCCCGCACCGGACGCACGGCGACCTCCCCCTCTTTCCCGTGTGCGCGGAGCACGCGGGCTATGTTCATGTAGGCTGCGGGCAAGGCGCTACCCCAGGACCTCGACGTCGACGGACGTGCCCAGGCGCGCCGCGAGCGCGCGGGCGAGCGTCCGGATGGCCTTGATGGTGCGCCCATGGCGCCCGATGACCTTGGCGACGTCGTCCTCTGCGACGGAGACCTCGATCGTAGATGCCTGGGCACGGTCGATGACCTCCAGGCTCACGGCGTCCGCATCATCGACGATGTGAACGACCAGATACTCAACGAGATCTGCGATGCGATCGGAGAGGAGCTCCTCTTGGGCGAGCTCGTCACTCAGCTGATCGGACACCGGTTACTCCTCGGCACCCTCGGCAGCCGCAGCCTCCTTGGCCAGCTGCTTCTTGGACTTCTTGGCCTCGGCGGGAGCCTTGGGGCCCTCCTGGGCGGCCTTCACCAGAGCGGCGACGGCGTCAGTGAGCTGGGCACCCTTGCCCTGCCACTCGGCGATCTTCTCGAGGTCGAGATCGATGGTCTTGGGGCTCGTGAGCGGGTTGTAACGGCCCACCTCCTCGATCAGGCGGCCATCGCGCGGGGAGCGCGAGTTAGCGACGACGACGCGGTAGTACGGACGCTTCTTAGAGCCGTGACGAGCGAGGCGAATCTTGACTGCCAATGAAAACTCCTCCAACCGTGCAGCATGCGCTGCGACTTCAAACAGACAGATGGGTATGATACGCCTGAACGGGACTCAGCGACATGCCAACGCGCATGTTCCTCGGAAATTATCAGGCGATTCCATATATTAATCCCTCTCGCCTATTTTGCAAGCAGCGCGCGCCTGCTACCGGCGATTGCACACAAGCGGGGGCGCGCAGGCGGATATACTGGAGGACATGGACGGCATCGAGAACATAGTGGGAGGGCTCTTCGAGGGGTGGCGGGGTCCGGCGATAGGCCTCATGGACCTCGACGCCTTCTTCGCCAGCGTGGAGCAGCTGGACCACCCCTCATGGCGCGGCAAGCCCGTGATCGTGGGCGGCTCACCGGAGGAGCGCGGGGTGGTGTCGACCGCCTCCTACGAGGCGCGGCCCTTCGGCGTGCACTCCGCCATGCCCTCGGCCCAGGCGAGGCGCCTGTGCCCCGACGCCATCTGGACGCACGGCCACTTCGATCGCTACCGCGAGATGAGCGCGCGCGTCATGGCCATCATCACCGACGAGACCCCCTACCTGGAGCAGGTGTCGATCGACGAGGCGTTCTTCGACATCACGCCGGGAAGGTTCGCCAACGAGAGCCCCATCGAGATCGCCCGGAGGATCTCCCGGCGCGTGAGCGAGCTGGGCATCACCTGCTCGATCGGCTTGGGGACCAGCAAGTCCGTGGCGAAGATCGCCAGCGAGCGCGACAAGCCACGCGGCCTCACCGTGGTGCTGCCCGGAACGGAGGCCGCCTTCCTGGCCCCGCTCCCCGTGCGCGCCATGAGCGGCATCGGGGGCGCGGCGGAGGCGGCGCTCAGGAAGATGGGCATCCGCACGCTCGGCCAGCTCGCCGAGGCGAGCGAGCAGCGCCTGAGACGCGTGTTCGGCGCCAACGCCGAGACCATGAGGCTGCGCGCGGCGGGACGCGAGGCGAGCGCGGTCAAGGCGCTCGATGAGGCGCGTGAGGTGAAATCGGTGAGCAACGAGCGCACGTTCGCGCACGACCTCACCGACCGTGCGGACGTCGACGCCGCCCTCGCGCTTCTGGGCGAGTCGGTGGGGCGGCGCTTGAGGCGCCGGGGGCTCGCGGGGCGCACGGTGACCGTCAAGGTCAAGTACGCCTACAGCCAGGGCCGGACGATCCAGCGCAAGCTCCCCCACCCCACGGACGACGAGAACGTGTTCGTGCCCGCGGCGCGCGAGCTCATGGACCAGATCTGGCAGGAGGGCACCCATGTGCGCCTGCTCGGGATCGGCGTCAGCGACTTCGAGAGCGAGGAGGGCGTCCAGACCGACCTGTTCTGCGAGGTGGACGAGCGCGGCGCCATGGCGAGCGACAAGCGGAGCCTGTCGGTTGCCATGGACCGCGTGCGCGAGCGCTTCGGCGCGGGATCGGTGGAGTTCGGACGGGCCGGGCGCTTCGCGCGCGACCTGGTGCGGCCCGACAAGTTCCTCAACCAGAACCCGCCCGAGGCATGAGGCGCCCTAGTCGAGCTCGAGCTCCAGGCGGGGCGCATCGCCCCAGAGCTTCTCCAGGCGGTAGTACTCGCGCGTCTCGGGGCAGAACACGTGGACCACCACCGAGCCGTAGTCCATGAGGATCCAGGTGCGCTCGCCGCGCCCCTCGATGGAGAAGGGGTGCTCGCCGGCGCAGCGCTCGGCGACCTTCTCCTCGACCTCGTCGACGATGGTGTCGACTTGGCGGGCGTTGGTGCCCGTGGCGATGACGAAGTAGTCGCACACATCGGAGAGCTCGGTCAGGTCGAGCGCAACGACGTCCTCGGCCTTCTTGTCAAAGGCTGCCTGCGCCGCGACGCGCGCCACCTGTTCGGCATCGATGCCGCTCGCCGAGGCGGACGCGGCGAAGCGCTCGGGGCGCTCGGCGAGGGACTCCTCGCGCGTGATGACGAAATCCTGATCGGTGAGATTCTCGGACATGGGTTGCCTTTCTAACGGTTGAGAACGTAGTGGTTGTAGATGCGGGTCGCCGAGGGATAGAGGTAGCGGCCCGTCTCGAGGACGTAGACGATCCCCTGGGTGAAGCAGGTGAAGAAGAGCTCGTCGAGGGAGACCTCGCCCGCCTGCGCCCGCAGCCGGTCGGCGTAATCGCCCCGACGCCCCGGCTCGATGGCGTCGGCGACGAACACCACCATGTCGAGGGGCTCCATGTCGGGCGCGGCCGTGGTGTGGCGCGCGACGGCCTGGAAGACCGCGGAGGGAAGCTCGCTGAAGAGCTCGGGGAGCTCGCGGGCTGCGACCGGGCCGTGCAGGAGCGGCGCCGCGAGCGCCGGCGACCCCTCGATCCCGATGCCGTAGCGCAGCGCACGCGCCACGAGCTCGTCATCGGGAAGCACCTTGTCCCAATCGTGGATCAATCCGGCGACGTAGGCCTCGAACACGTCGACGTCGTAGGCGACGGCCAGCGACGCCGCGGTCCGGGCGACGCCGAGCGAGTGGGCATGGCGCCGGTGCGCCTCCTTCATGCGCACGTCGAGCAGCCCCTTCACGCGCTCGATCACGTCCTGCTGCTCGGACGAGAACGTGAAGCCGTCATCGCGCAGCCATGATGCACCCATGCGGCGCGCTCCTTTCACTCAGCCGCCCCCGGGCCGCCCTCCAGACGGTACAGCCCGTTCTTGCGGATGAACCCTATCACCGATTCCGAGGTGAGGTAGCGGATGCTTTTGCCCACCCCCACGCGCTCACGGATGTTGCTCGAGCTGATCGCGAGCGCCGGGATCTGGATGTAGCGCACATCGAAGTCGATGCCCGAGCGCTCGATGCGCGAGCGCGCCTGGGCGATGTCGTAGCCCGGGCGCGTCGCGGCGATGAGCGTCGCCAGCTCGGCGATCTCACCGGCGTCATGCCAGGTGACGATATCGATGATCGCGTCGGCGCCCGTGATGAAGTAGAGCTTGACGCGAGGCGGATAGAAGGCGCGCAAGGCACGCAGGGTGTCGACCGTGTAGGTGACGCCCGCGCGGTCGATCTCGAAGCGGCTCGCGTAGAACGCGGGGTTCGCCGCCGTGGCGAGGACGCACATGTCATAGCGGTCCTCCGCGCTCGACACGCGCTGATCCTGCTTGAACGCCGGAACGCCGGCGGGCATGAACAGGACCAGGTCCAGATCGAGCGCCTCGCGCGCTTGCTCGGCGGTCACAAGGTGCCCGTAGTGGATGGGGTCGAACGTGCCGCCCATGATGCCGAGGCGATACTCCCCCGCCCTGCCGTCATCGAGCTCGGGCAGCTTCTGGCGCATTTCGTGGCTCACGGGCGGCTCCTTAACGCCTCGTCTCGTCCCCGTCCACCTCCGACGGGGATCCGTCATTTCCAAGCATACCATCAACGGTGCCGGCATCGAGGGGCTCCTCGTCCTCGAAGTCGTCGGCGCCCTCGTACTCGAAGGCGCGGCCCACGATGCGCACCTCGTCGCCGGCGCGGCAGCCCGCCTTCTCCAGGGCGTCGTCGACGCCCATGCGCGCGAAGCGCCGCTGGAGGTAGATCACGGCCTCCTCGTTCTCCCAATCGGTCTGGACCACCAGGCGCTCGACCTGGGTGCCGCTGACGCGGAACACGCCGGGCGCCTCCTCGACGACCTGGAAGCGCTTCTCGCGGGCCTGGCGCCTGCGCTCCCAGCGCTCGTCGAACTCGACGGGGGCCGCATCCGAAGCCAGCTCGGCGCGCAGCTGCGCGACCTGCTCGCCGCAGGCGAGCATGAGCGTCTTCAGACCCGCGCCCGTGGCAGCCGAGACGGCGAAGAAGGCGTGCCCGTCGGCGGTCGCGACGCGCCGGAGCTCGGCGACGCGCTCCTCCATGCCCGAGACGTCGCATTTGTTGGCAACCACGATCTGCGGGCGCTCGGCGAGCTCGGCGGCGTAGCGGCGCAGCTCCTCGTTGATGACATGGTAGTCCTCCACCGGGTCGCGTCCCTCGAAGCCGCCCGTGATGTCCACGACGTGCATGATGAGCGCCGTGCGCTCGATGTGCCTGAGGAACTGGTGCCCCAGCCCCTTGCCCTCGCTCGCGCCCTCGATGAGGCCGGGGACGTCGGCGACCACGTAGGAGTACTCCCCGGCGCGAACGACACCCAGGTTCGGGACGAGCGTGGTGAAGGGGTAGTCGGCGATCTTGGGGCGGGCGGCGCTCATGCGGGCGATGAGCGAGCTCTTGCCCACGCTCGGCATGCCCACGAGCGCGGCATCGGCCAGAAGCTTCATCTCGAGCTCGATCCAGTGCTCAGTCGCCGGCTCGCCGAGCTGGGCGAAGGCAGGAGCGCGGCGCACGGAGGTCACGAAATGCGTGTTGCCGAGACCGCCCGCGCCGCCGGGCGCCACGATCACGCGCTCGCCGTCATGGGTGAGGTCGGCGATCTCGTAGAGGGGCTCCTGAGTCTCGGGATCGAGCTCGCGCACCACGGTGCCCACGGGCACCTTGAGGACGAGGTCTTCGCCGGCGCGCCCGTCCTTGCGGCCGCCCTTGCCGTGCGTCCCGCGCTCGGCGCGGAAATGGTGCTTGAAGCGGTAATCGATGAGGGAGGACAGCTGTGCGGAGGCCTGCACCACGACGTCGCCGCCGCGGCCGCCGTCGCCGCCGTCGGGGCCGCCCTTGGGCACGAACGCCTCGCGCCTGAACGACATGCATCCGGCGCCGCCGTCGCCGCCCTTGACGTTGATGCGGGAGAGATCGGTGAACTGGGGCATCTGGACTCGCTTTCGATAGAAAGAAGGCCCCCGCTCATGCGAAGGGCCTCCCTGGTATACGCGCTATGAAGGGTAGCTTTACGCGTTCACGAGCGGACGGACGTGCACGCGGTGCTTGTCGCTGCGGGTGTACTCGACGGTGCCGTCGATGAGCGCGAACAGCGTGTCATCCTTGCCGCGGCCCACGTTGGCGCCGGGGTGGATGTGGGTGCCGTGCTGGCGAACGAGAATGGTGCCCGACGTCACGGTCTGGCCGCCGAAACGCTTGCAGCCCAGGCGCTGACCACGGGAGTCGCGGCCATTACGGGAGGAACCGAGTCCTTTTTTGTGTGCCATAACTTCTACCTGCTCTTTCGAAATCGGTGCGTGCTACTCGGTGACAGGAGCCTCGGCCTCGGCCGTGGTCTTCTTGGCGGCACGCGAGGTGGCCTGCACCTTGGTGATCTTGATCTTGGTCAGCTGCTGGCGATGGCCCTTGAGGCGGCGATAGCGCTTGCGCTTCTTGAACTTGAAGACGAGCTGCTTCTCACCCTTGAACTGCTCGAGAATCTGAGCGGTGACCTTGGCCTTGGCGAGCTTTGCGGAATCGGTGACGATCTTCTTGCCGTCGTTCAGGAACAGGACGGGGAGCTCGACCTTGTCGCCGGCCTCGCCCTCGATCTTCTCGACGGTGATGATGTCATCGGTGGCGACCTTGTACTGCTTGCCGCCGGTTGAAACGATTGCGTACATTCTGTAACCCTTCATGCATCTGGTAGTGCAACAGCCGGATATGTTAGCAGCCCCGCAGGGGCGCGTCAACGAGGAAGTTGCGTGAATCCCCTGCTTGCACACAACTTAGGGGAAACGAGCCGATCGGCCCCCAGTGGTCCTCCGCGTGCCGGGCTTAGCGCCTTCGGCTCGCCGTGCGATGCGCCCGGCACGCGGAGGACCGCCGGGGCCTAAGGCTCCAAGGGGGCGGATCGGTCGGGCTTGCGACTCAACAGCGGTACGGGGCGATACCTTGATCCGAACTTCGACAGGAACAGAAGCGGCCCCGCATCGGCAGGGATCCCTAGAGGGGGTCGACGCGCTCCCCTGACTCGGTCATGCCGTACTGGGCGGTGCGGCAGATCTCGACGCGGGAGAAGTTGGCGAGGCGCGGAATGCCGGTCGAGACGATGGGCGCCTCGGGGTCGCCGGCGCCGAAGCGGGCGTCGAGCGCGGCGATGAGGATCTCCGGTCTGAGCGACCCGGCGTTGCTCGTGCGCGTCCGAAGCGTCAGGGCGAGCGCGTCCGCGCCGGCGCGGGAGATGCCGGCGTCCACGAGCAGGGCGCCCAAATCAAGGACCTTCTCCTTGCGGCCGCGCAGGTACGGGATCGATCCCGCCGCATCAAGCTCGGTCAGGGCCCTGCGCGCGCCATCCAGGGCGGAGTCTGCGTCAATGCCGCCGACGAGGGCGAGCGCGATGCGGTAGTCCTGGCGGGTGATGAGAATGCCGAGGGTGTCGGCGCGCAGGTCCACGTACCCCGCCTGCTCGGGATGCAGGTCGGCGGGCGTCGCTGCGGCGAGGCGTGCGAGGACCTCGGGCGCCGGGACGTACTCGGTGAGTACCAGGTCGTACCACTCTGCATCGGATGCCGTCGCAACCGGGAGCGCGGCGGAGAACGCGATGCGCATGTGCGGAGAGAACCCCTGCGTCACCGCGAAGGGCAGCCCCGCACGGCGCACCGAGCGCTCGATGGTGCGGGCTACCTCGAGGTGGCCCAGGTAGCGGAGCCTCCCCTGCTTTACGTAGCGCACGCGCAGGCGGAAGAGCGCGGGTTCGGTCATGAGCGATCACCTGCCAGGACGTTGTCGACGCCGAGGGTGGGGCACACGCCGCAGCCGGCACAGCTCTCGCGCGTGCAGTCGGCGGTCGTCCTGCCCTCCAGCGCACGGCGCCATTCGCGTTTCAGGAACCCCGTCGAGACGCCGGGACTCGTGTGCTCCCAGGGAAGCCGCGCATCGAGCGGGAAGGGCTCGTGCGCCACCTCGCGCAGGTCAATGCCCTGCTCGCGGGCAGCCTCCTCCCAGCGGGTGATGTCGAACTGCTCGGTCCAGGCGTCGAAGCGCTGCCCGCGCCTCCAGGCGCCCAGGATCACGGGCGCCAGGGCGCGTCCGCCGCGCGAGAGGACCGCCTCGATGAGCGAGGTCTCGGCATCGTGGTAGTGCACGCGCACCGCGCGGTTGCGGACGCTCTTGAGGAGGAGCTGCTGGCGGCGAACGACCTCGGCGTCATCGAGCTGGGCGCACCACTGGAAGGGCGTCCAGGCCTTGGGGATGAACACCGCCACCGAGATGGAGACGCCGATCCCGCCGCGCTGATCGCGGGGGACCACCTGGCGGGCGAGCTCCAGCACGTGGTCGGCCAGGCGGGCGATCGCGACGACGTCCTCGTCGGTCTCGCCGGGCAGCCCCATCATGAAGTAGAGCTTGCAGCGCCGCCAGCCCGCTTGGAACGCCGCCGTGACGGCGCGATCGAGGTCCTCCTCGGTCACGTTCTTGTTGATGACGTCGCGCAGGCGCTGGCTGCCCGCCTCGGGCGCGAAGGTGAGCCCGCCCTTCTTCTCGCCCGCGACCTCGAGCGCCATCTCGACACCGAAGGCGTCCAGCCGCTGCGAGGGAATCGAGACGCGGGTGCCCGTGCCCTCGAGCCGCCGGTTGAGACGCGTCAGGATGGAGCCTATGCAGGAATGGTCGGTGGTCGACAGCGAGGTCAGCGAGACCTCGTCGTAACCGGTCTTGTCGAGCCCCGCGACCACCGCGGAGACCACCTGGTCGGCCGAGCGCTCGCGCACCGGGCGGTAGGTGATGCCCGCCTGGCAGAAGCGGCATCCCCGCGCGCAGCCGCGCAGCACCTCGATGGAGAGGCGGTCGTGGACGAGCTCCGCATAGGGGACGATCGCCTGGGGCACGGGGTCGGTCGCCCCGAAATCGGCCACCGCGCGCTTGTAGACGACGGGCGGCACATCCTCGCCCGCGCGCGGCACCGTGTAGCCCCAGCGGGTGCAGGGCCCCTCATGGGAGACCTCGTACAGGGAGGGGACGTAGGTCCCGGGGATGCGGGCGAGCTCGCGCAGGATCTCGGCGCGCGGGGCGCCGGCGTCGCGCAGGCGCTGGTGGCAGCGGCAGACCTCGACGATGTGCTCCTCCCCCTCGCCGATGAGCATGGCGTCGAAGAACGCGCACACGGGCTCGGGGTTGTAGACGCTTGGGCCGCCCGCGATGACGAGCGGGTCGTCCTCGCCGCGATCGGCGGCCAGAAGCGGGATGCCGGCGAGGTCAAGCGCCTCGAGGAAGTTGGTGCAGGCCATCTCGTGGGGGATGTGGAGCCCCACCACGTCGAACGACGCCACAGGCGCCGCCCCCTCGAGCGAGAGCAGCGGCACGCCCGCCGCACGCATCGCGTCGGCCATGTCGACCCAGGGCACGTAGGAGCGCTCGCAGGCGATGCCCTCCTGGCGGTTGAGCTCGTTGTAGAGGATGGCGATACCCTGGTTGGGCAGGCCCACCTCATAGGTGTCGGGATAGATGAGGCAGGCGCGGTAGGCGGCATCGGACTTGCGCGCAGCCCCCCATTCGTGATCGATGTAGCGGGCGGGCTTCTCCACCTGCGCGAGCAGCGGCTCGAGCTCGGCGAAGCGGTCCTCGTAGGCGACGCGCATCCCCTACCCCCTCTCCGGAGCGCTCATGCGGCTGGCGAGCACGGAGCCTGCCGCATGCCGCGCCCGCGAGAGCGCCTCGGCGACGGCGCGGTTGGCGACGGCGTAATCGGGCTCGGTCTCGTAGAACGCGACGAGGGCGCGTCCCATCGCGAAGGTGCCGACGCCCGCCACGAGGGCCTTGACCAGGAAGCGGAAGTACACCGTCTGACCCGAGAGCCCGCGCGCGGCGGCGCGCAGGGCCAGGCCCGCCGCGAGCACCGCGGCGATCTCGTAGCCGCGCTCGGCCTTGAGCCCCAGCCCGAACGCCGAGGCGAGGCGCAGCGCCATGCCCACCTCGGTCATGGCCATCATGGGGTAGTTGGCTCCGGGCACGAACAGGAGCGCGCCGGTTGCCATGTTGGCGAGCGCCGCGGAGGTGATGATGCGATTTGAGGCGGCGACGCGCATGAAGGCGAAGTTGGCCGCGAAGGCGGTGTCCTTCTCGGTACGGTCGAGGATCCAGCGCGCGAGCGATTCCAGAAGATGGGTCTTGTCGGTCGCGGCGACGAGCCCGAGCATCGGCGTGTCTGCGTCGATGAAGGGTGCCTCGACGCTCGACTCGCACACCACGCACACGGGCGCCCCCGCGATCACGAGGCGCTGCACGGCCCCCTCCAGATGGGCGGATCCGCTCGTGAGCACGAGCACGACATCGGTGTCGGGCTTGGGCTGGACGGGATCGGCGCCGAGGCGGTCGACGCGCACGAGCGCCGAGGTGGCGCGCGGGACGAACGCCTCCTTCACGGTGTCGACGATGAAGCGCGTGGCGGTCGCGTCCACGTACACGCCCACGCGCACGGGCGCGTCGGCGTCCAGGGTGGCGTCGAGGCCGAACTGCAGCGCCTTGGAGACGGCTGAGAAGGGTTGATCCATGGATTGCTCCTTTTAGGCTGACTTGGAACGGAACCGCCAGATGGACTGCACGATGCCGACGGCCATGCACTGGGTGATCATCGAGGACGATCCGAAGCTGATGAACGGAAGCGGGATGCCGGTGATGGGCATGAGCCCGATGCACATGCCGATGTTCTCAAATATCTGGAACATCCACATCCCCACGATACCGGTGCACGCAAGCTTCATGAACAGGTCGTCGTTCTTCACCGCGACGCGGATGGTGGAGACGATGAGCAGCGCGAACAGGGCCAGCAGCACGAACGCCCCCAGAAAGCCGAAGGTCTCGCTCGTGAGGGCGAACACGAAGTCGGTCTGGGCCTCGGGCAAGAACCCCGAGGAGGACTGGGACGCGTTGCCGATGCCCTTGCCCAGAAAACCGCCCGAGCCCACCGCGATGAGGGCCTGCTGGAGGTTGTAGCCCTCTTCGCTCGTGGAGGAGGAGGGGTCGATGAACACGAGCAGACGGTTCATCTGGTAGCCCTTGATGAGCGAGTTCGCGTCGCCGAGGATGCCGTCGATGATCGAGTCCGTCGCCAGAATGAGCGAGACGAGCCCCACGATGATCGCCAGGGTGGAGAGCACCCACTCCTTGCGGGCCCCGCTCATCATGATGACGACGGCGCCCGAGAAGAACACCACCAGGCCCGAGCCCAGATCGCCCTGGATGATGATGCAGGCGAACGGCACGAAGAGCATGGCGCAGAGCTTGATGTAGTCGCGCACGGTGTCGATGCGGCCGTTGTACTGGGCGCCGAGGGAGGCCATGAAGAAGATGGTGACGAGCTTGACCATCTCGACCGGCTGGTAGGTGAGGCCGATCAGCGGTATGCGGATCCATCCCGTCATTCCGTTGGCATTGTAGGAGAGCCCGGGGACGTTGGGCAGGAAGACCAGGACGATATCGACGACGAGCAGTGCCGTCGAGATGTTGGCGAGGTTGCGCAGATCGGTGTTCCAGACGATGGCGGCCGCCACGACGCCCAGGGCGATGCCGAGGAGGTGCCGTGAGAAGGAGACCTCGGGGATGGAGAGCGAGGCGCTCCACATGACCACCGTCCCGTAGACGAGCAGGGCGACCCACGCCGCGAGCACCCCCAGGTGCACCGACTGGCGGATGGATCCGCGCGCCACCGACCTGCTCTTGTTGACACGCTTGAGGCTGCCGGCGTCGCCGCGCCGCGAGGCCCCCTGGAAAGATCGCGCCATGTCCCTCCTATCGCACGTTGGAATCGGCCGAGGTCGAGGTGTCGGGCGAGTCGTAGATCACGCCGAGCACGTCGCGCACCGCGCGCAGCGCCGTGTCGGAGCCGCCACCGCCCTGCTCGAGCACGCAGGTGACCACGTACTCGGGGTCGTCGGCCGGGGCATAGGCGCAGAACCACGCGTAGTTGTCCTCGCCCGACTTCTCGCCGGTGCCCGACTTGGCCGCGACCTCCACGGGCAGGCTCTCGAAGTGCGAGGCGGTCGCGGAGCTCGTGGTGTAGACCATGTCGTGCAGGCCCGCCTTGACGAGGCTGAGATCGGCCTGGGAGTTGATCTTCGCTGTCAGGCGCTCCTTGGTGCCTCCCTCGTTGTAGCGGTAGGCGTCGCCCTCACCGGAACGGGAGACGGCGGAGTAGAAGATGTGCGGCGTGTACTCCACCCCGCCCATCGCGATGCCCGCGTACACGCAGGCCATCTGGAGCGGCGTCACCAGGATGTCGCCCTGGCCGATCGCGAGGTTGGTCATGTCGCCGGGGTTCCAGGAGCGCTGCTCGGCCGACCAATCGGTGAAGTAGCTCTCCTTCCATGCGCGGTCGGGCACGCGGCCTGCGCCCTCGCTGGGAAGGTCCACCCCCGTGGTGGAGCCCAGACCCCAGCGGCGGAACATCTCCTGCAGCCCCTCGGGATGCTCGGCGCTGTAGTAGAAATCATGGCCGATGTCGTAGAAGACCGGGTCGCAGGAGTTGGCGAGGCCGCCCTGCAGGTTGAGCGTGCCGTGCCCGGTCTCCAGCCAGCACTTCTGCGCGTTGGCCTCGCCGTTTCCGGTCCACACGCCCGTGCAGGTGGTGGTGCGGCTCGACGAGTAGATCCCGTACTCCAGACCTGCGAGCGAGGAGAGCACCTTGATGGTCGAGGCGGACATGTACTGGCCGCCGATGGCGCGGTTGAGCAGGGGGTTGCCGCTCTCATCGTTGGTGAGCGCGTCCCAGTCGTCCGAGGAGATCCCGCCGATGAACACGGAGGGGTCGAAGGTGGGGGCGCTCGCCATACCGAGGATCTCGCCGTTGGTGCAGTCCAGGCAGATGCAGGCCCCTGCCCCGGCGTTCTCGTAACCGGCCTCCTTGGCGACCTCGATGGCATGGGCGAGGCCTGATTCGCAGGCCTTCTGGATCTCGAGGTCCAGGGTGAGCTTGATGTCGGAGCCCGCACTCGCCGGCACGGCGCCCGCCTGCCCCATGACGTTGCCCAAGGCGTCGACGGTCACGGTCTGCTCGCCCTTGATGCCTTGGAGGAGCGATTCGTACTGGTACTCGACGCCAGCCTGGCCCACCACGTCTCCCGAGGAGTAGGTGATCGATCCGCGCCCGACCTCGTCCTCGCTATCCTCCTGCGCCTGGAGCTGCTCCTGGGTCACGGTACCGGTGTAGCCGAGCACGTGGGCCGCCACGGTGCCGTTGGGATACTGGCGCTCCGTGCGCTCGTCGACGTAGACGCCCGCGAACTCACCGGCATGCTCCTGGATGTAGGCGATGGTGGAGCGGCGCACGTCCGAGGCGATGGTGTGGCGGGCCTGGGCGCCCTCGGTGGAATCCTGGATGTTGCGACGGGCCGCCACGTAGGGTATGCCCAGCACGTTGGCGATATGGCGCACGAGCACCTCGTCGTCGGCAAGGTCGCGGTAGGCGGTAACGACGAGCGAGGCGCGGTTGCTCACGAGCTCGGTCCCGTTGCGGTCGAGGATGCGCCCGCGGGGCGCGGGCGTGGTGACCGTGCGCGTGCGGTTCTGGGTGGAGAGGTTCTCGTAGTAGTCGGAGCGCACCATCTGCATGCTCCACAGCTTGCCCAGAAGCGCGGCGAACATCGCGCCGACGCCCGCGGTGAGCAGGGTGAAGCGCCCCTTGAAGGCAGTGCCCGAGGTATTGCCCTCCCCTTCCGCGGCGCGGGGGCGCGTGCCGTTCTTGGTATCGAACGTGAAGCGTCCCGAATAGCCCCGCAGGAAGACGAGGGAGCCGATGATGGCCAGCATGAGGACGATGCCGGCTATGACGACGATGATCTGCGCGTCCATGATCCCCCTTAGCGTGGACCCTTGAAGCGCGTGCCGCGGCCGCGTGCCGAGAAGCCGCGGGTGCGGGTCTCGGTGCGTCCGAGGGCGAACACGAACCCGGCGGCGGCGAGTGTCGAGACGAGCGCCGAGGTGAGCCCGCGCACGAGAAGCGCGTTCAGGAGGCTGTGCTCCAAGCCCATGAAGAAGAGGCACAAGCCGTTCACGAAGCACACGGCGAGCGCGTAGATGAGTATGAACTGCATGGAGCGGGCCGAGAGCCCCTCGCCCGCCATGCCGATGGCGCTGGCGAGCACGAAGGTGCCCACCGTCATGATGAGCGTCATGAGCCCGACCGGCGCGGTGGAGGTGAGGTCGTAGAGGAGCCCGCCGATGAAGCCGGCCCACACGGCGCCGTTGGCGTCACCGGAGAGGGCCACGGCGGCGGCGAAAGCGAGCATGAAGTTGATGCGGCCGCCGAAGACGGAGATCTGCGGAGCGAGCGCCACCTGCAGCACGAGCGCCACGATGCCGGCGATGGCGACGGCACGCGAGGAGCGCACGGGATCGTTCAAAGGCATTCGGTCACCTCGCTATTCCTGATCCTGGGCGTCGTCGCCGGCGTTCGAGGCATCGGCGTCCTCGTCGCGCGCGCCGCCCTGCGGGTCGTCGTTGGCCGCCGCGACGTCGTCGTCCGAGGCGGTCTGCTCCTCGGTCAGCGAGGTGATCACGAGGACCTCCTCGTTGTTCTCGGCGCTCGCCGCGGCCGAGACCACGATCGTGTAGTAGAGGCCGTTGGGCTCGCGCGACACCGAGGAGACGGTCCCCAGGGGCAGGCCTTTGGGGTACACGCCGCCGATGCCGGAGGTGATGATGATGTCGCCCTCCTGAACGTCGGAATCAACCGACACGTACTCGAGAAGGAGCGACCCGTCCGGCTGGCCCTGCAGCATCCCCTGGGCGCGCGTGGCCTGGACCATCGCCGAAATGCCGGAGTTCTCGTCGGTGCACAGGCGCACCGTGGACGTGTTGGCCGAGACCTCGATGATCTGACCGATGACGCCAGCGGAGTTGCACACCGGCATGTTGATGGCCAGCCCGTCGGCGGCGCCCTTGTTGATGGTGACCGTCTGCGACCAGGCGTCGCTGGAGCCGCCCACGATGCGCGCCGCGGTGGACTGCAGGTTGTAGGTCGACTGCAGGTCGAGCAGGCCCTGCAGGCGCTCGGCGGTGGCCTCGGCCTCGGAGAGCTCGGCGACGCGCGCGGTGAGCGCCTGGTTCTCACTCTCGAGCTCCTCCAGCGTCTCGCGCGAGGCGGTGAGGTTGCCGAAGACGTTGCCCAGCGCGTTGAACGGCGACGCCACCACCGAGCCGACCATGCGCACGGGGCTCGTGATGAAGCTCACCCCCGATCGCACGGCGTGGATGGGCCCTGCATCGCCCTCGCGGATGTAGAAGGTGAGCAGCAGCACCGCGACGATACTGAAAGCAATCAACGGGCGCATACCCGTTGATTGCCGCGCACGGTTATTCAAGTTTGAAGAGAAGCCCTGGTTGCGTGGCAAAGGCTCGCTTACCTCCCTTAGGCGTTGCTCTGCACGAAGCCGCCGTCGAAGGCGTTGGCCTCAAGCACCCGGGCACATCCGTTGACCACGTTGTCGAGCGCCGTCGGGCTCACATTGACCGAGACGCCCGTCTCGTCGCGCAGGCGCACGTCGAGCCCGCGCAGGAGGGCACCGCCGCCGGTGAGGAGGATGCCGTAGTACATGAGGTCGGATGCCAGATCGGGCGGCGTGGCATCGAGCGCGTCCTTGACGGCCTTGGTCATCTCGTCGAGCGGCTTCTGCAGCGCCCGGCGGATCTCCTCGCTCTCGATGCGCACCGTCTTGGGCAGACCGGAGATGACGTCGCGGCCGTTGACCTCGACGTCGAGCTCGTCCTTCAGCGGTACGGCCGAACCGACCTTGATCTTGATGTCCTCGGCCGTCCGCTCGCCGATGGCGAGGTTGTAGGCGTCGCGCACATGGGAGAGGATCGACTGGTCGAACTCGTCGCCGGCGACGCGGATGGAGCGCGAAACGACGATGCCGCCCATGGCGATGACGGCCACCTCGGTGGTGCCGCCGCCGATGTCGATGACCATGGAGCCGGTGGGCTCCTCGACGGGCAGGTCCGCGCCGATGGCGGCGGCCATCGGCTCCTCGATGAGATAGGCCTGGCGCGCGCCGGCCTGGATGGTGGCCTCGAACACGGCGCGCTTCTCGACGCTTGTCACACCCGAGGGCACGCACACCACCACGCGCGGGCGCGGAGTCCAGGGGTAGCGCTTCTCGCTGGCCTTGTCGATGAAGTAGCGCAGCATCGCCTCGGTCACGTCGAAGTCGGCGATGACGCCGTCCTTCAGGGGGCGCACGGCGACGATGTTGCCCGGCGTGCGGCCGAGCATGCGCTTGGCCTCGATGCCGACGGCGAGGATGCGCTCATCGTTCTTGTCGATGGCCACCACGGAGGGCTCGCGGATGACGATGCCCTTACCGCGCACGGACACCAAGGTGTTGGCCGTGCCCAGATCGATGGCGAGGTCGCCCCCGTACTGGCCGAATAACATATCCATCAAAGAAAACATGCTGCTCCCGAAAAGGTTGGCGCGCACAGGTGTGTTGCGCGAGAGTTTAGAGCAAGTCGCGGGCGCGATGGGGGCGCGGCACGCGTCGTGGCGAAAAGCACACTACTGCGCCGAGGCGTCGTCCGCGTCCTCCCCGATCGAGGCCGTCTGGTCCGCATCCTGCGCCGTGGGCTCGTCCGCAGCGGTATCGGAGGCGTCGGCCGAGCCGGTTCCGCCGTCCGAGAGGGTCGCGGCGCCGTCGCGCTCCATCTCGATGCTCGAGACGACCCAGCCGATATGGTTGGCCGAGCGCGAGAACGTCACGTCGTAGACCACAGTGCCGCCCTGGGGCAGCTCGATGGAGACCTTGGCGGTGCTTTCGGTCATGGACTGGTCCATGTTGGTGATGGTGGGCTCGCCGCCCTCGGGCAGGCGGTTCACGAGCAGCGTGCGGGCGCTCTCCGAGAGGTTGGGATCGAGCCACTCGGCAGGATCGTCGCCCGCGGACACCGCCTGGAAGAGCCCGCTCACGGCATCCTGCTGCGAGGGGAAGCCGAGCCCGCGGGTATAGGCGAAGCCCAGGCCGCCGGCGGCGAGGAGCACAAGGACGATCAGGACGATGAAGACCTTGAGCCCGGTGTGGCGACGCTTGCGGCGCACCTTCGCGTTCGCGCGGTCCTGTTGGATGAGCTCGGACTCCGAGAGCGTGAAGAAGCCGGTGTCCGAGGGGTCGGGCATGAAGGCGCCCGACTTGCCCAGCGGGTCGAGCGGGTCGACGGGCTCGGGGGCGCCGGAGACGGCCGGCGCCATGGAGGTGTGCGCCGAGGCCTCGGCGATGACATCCTGGGCACGGGAGAGGTCGTTTTGCTGCTCGGGGGTGAGCTGGTAGATCCCGTCGGAGGTGGCGCGCATGAACGCGTCGACCGCGTCGGCGGGGCGGTTCGCCGCCAGCAGGGCCTGGCCCATGCCGGCGTTGATGGCGCGGGTGTCGTCGCGCGGGCCGGCGAAATCGAGCGCGGTGCGGTACGACTCGACGGCGTCGGCGGGACGGCCGAGCTTGATGAAGCAGGCAGCGAGCTGCGAGAGGGCGCCCGCCGGCGCCGGGTTGGCACCGTCGATGGCGGCCTGGCGGAACGCCGTGCCCGCCTCCGAGACGCTCCCCTGCTCGAGGAGCGCCTGGCCGAGCCCCAGGTAGGCCTTGTAGGGCGTCGCGTAGGAGGCGTCGCGCAGCGCCTCGGTGAAGCTCACCTGGGCGTCGGCGTAGTCGCCGGCGGCGGCGTAGGCCTTGCCCTGATTGGTGAGCAGGGCCCCGCGGTGACCGTAGGCGGCATCGTTCAGGGCCTGAGCGTAGGAGACGGCAGCGTCGCGGTACAGCCCGAGCTTCATCAGGGCGTTGCCGCGCAGGTGGTCCACCTCACCGTTGACCTCGGAGGAGTCCTTGGCGGCGTTGAACATCTGGACGGCGGCGGAGAAGTCGCCCGCGCGATAGGCGGCGCGAGCCTGATCGAGATACTGTGCGTTCACGGTTACTCCTTATCGCTCGCATGCTCGATGGCGACGTGCACGATCTCGTCGCCCGCGCGGAGGCTGTCGATCACGTCGAGCCCCTCAATGGTCTGTCCGAACACGGTGTACCCGGAATCGAGGCCGTGTTGCGGACCCAGGCAGAAGTAGAACTGCGAGCCGGCGGAATCGGGGTGCTGGGAGCGGGCCATGGCGAGCGCGCCGTCCTCGTGGCTGTTGCGGGGATTGGTCGCGAACTCGGCCTTGATGCAGTAGCCGGGCCCTCCGGTGCCGGGCCTGCCGCCCGGGCCGGGGCGGCCCTGCGCGACGTCCTCGGGAGCCATGTCGCGGGTCAGCGGATCGCCGCCCTGGATGACGAACCCGGGCACGTAGCGGTGGAACTTGCAGCCGTCATAGAACTCCGTCTCGGCGAGCTCGCAGAAATTCGCCACGTGGATGGGAGCGC
This sequence comes from uncultured Coriobacteriaceae bacterium, assembly GCA_963931435.1. Lineage (GTDB taxonomy): Bacteria > Actinomycetota > Coriobacteriia > Coriobacteriales > Coriobacteriaceae > Coprousia. The sequence continues at coordinate 1,073,914 of OZ007012.1, read as the reverse complement.
CGGCGCCGTCGAGGCGGACGCGGATGGTGCCCCGGGACGTCTCGATGACGGCGATCTCGTCGCCCGCCACCGGATAGGTAGGCGTGTAAAGCTCGTTCCCCATTCCAAACATGCCGGAAACCTCCTCGCAGCTAGCATGCAATCAGATTAAACATACATATTCTAGCAGCTCTGGGAGGTCGGCGCGCATCCCGGGGGCCGCCGGCGCCCCGCATCAAGATTTCTGCACGGGATGCCACGCGCTGTAGTTCTGCTCGAACAGCACCAGGTTCTCGTTCTGGCCGGTCGCGTCGAGTGCGTCGCGCAGGGGCTGCAGGATCTCGCTCTCGTGCGCGGACATCCCCTCGCCGTCCGGATAGGAAAGCGAGATGTCCCAGGAGTCGCACAGGACGTCCACGCGGTTGTACATCCACGTGGCGAGGCTCAGGAGGTGCTCGCGGTCCTCGGAGTAGACCGAGTCGTGCGCGAGGGAGAGCCCGTTCAGGGCGTCGATGGTCTTCTGGACCTCGTCGCGCAGGGCGTAGGCGCCCTCTGAGGCGGCCTGCCGGGCCGAAAGGGAGCTGAGCAGGTAGCCGCCGTTGTACTGGGCGATCACCTCGCCCAGCGGATCTTGGTAGGCGCCGATCTCCTCCCAGCGACCCAAAAGCTCGCCATAGGCCTCGTCGTCGGTGAGGACCTCGTCGTCCTCGATCTGCTGGGGTTCGCTCTCGGCGCCCGAGGCGCCGTCCTCTCCGGCATCCTTATCCGTCGCGGCGGAGCCGCCCCCCATGCCCGGGCGCGAGGGGAACATGTCGGCCGCCGCGTCCTCGACCGCGCGGTACACCCCCGGCATCATGCCCAGGGGATCGGCGGCCACCAGGTACGCACCGGCGCCGATGAGCGCCACGGCGCCCAGCGCGGCCGCGACGGGCCGCCACCGGCGCCGGCGCCGGTGGTAGCGGTCCTCCCCCTCCTTGGGCGACGGTGCGTCCGGAGTCTCCTCGGCAGGCACGCTGAACACGGTGGTGGCCTGTGCGTCGAAGCTCCCTTCCAGCACGTCGGCCGCGGAAGGCAGCTGCGCCTCCGTGGAGGGCACCGAGACCGAGGTCACCTTGGGGAAGCTCGCGGTCCTTCCCGCCGCCAGATCGCTCGCCGAGGCCTCCGTGGAGAGGATCCCGGGCGCGGGCCGCCCGCATTTGGGGCAGGTGCGGTCGCGCGAGGAGAGCCGGGCGCCGCACCCCTCGCAATAGAGGAACTCCGCGTGCGCGGCGGGGGCGGCCCCCAGATAGGAGCCGCAGTGCGGGCAGTTCACGGCGTCGTCGCTCACCTTTTTAAGGCAGTGGGGGCAGATCAAGGCGTCCTCTTCCTCATGCCGGGCGGGAGCGCGCCCCGACCAGCTGCGTCAATACATAGGGCAGGATACCACCGCGCGCCAGGTACGCGGCCTCCGTGGGCGTGTCCACGCGAACGAGCATGGTAAAAGCACGAGTGCCGAGCGCGCCGCCGCGCGCCGTGACCTCGCAGCGCACCGGGGCGCGGCCCGCGCCCTCGAGGTCGATGGGGCCGATATCGAAGGTCTCGCGACCCGTGAGGCCGAGAGAGGCGGGCGTCTCTCCCTCCTCGAACTGCAACGGCAGGATGCCCATCCCCACCAGGTTGGAGCGATGGATGCGCTCGAAGCTCACGGCGAGCACCGCGCGCACCCCCAGAAGCGCCGGACCCTTGGCTGCCCAGTCGCGCGATGAGCCGCTCCCGTACATCCTGCCGGCCACCACCACGAGGGGGATCCCCGCCTGGCGCGCGCTCGCCGCGGCGTCGAAGATGGTCGCCTCCTCCCCGCCCACCGGGTCGACCGTCCATCCACCCGGGCGCGCGGGAACCAGGAGGTTGCGAAGCCGCGGGTTCGCGAAGGTGCCGCGCACCATGACCTCGTGGTTGCCCCTGCGGGCGCCGTAGGAGTTGAAATCGGCTGGAGCGACGCCCCGCTCCTCCAGGTAGCGCGCCGCGGGCGAACCCGCCGCGATGGCGCCGGCAGGCGAGATGTGGTCGGTGGTGACGAAATCGCCCAGGAGCGCCAGGGCGCGGGCACCCTCGATGCCCCAGGACCTCCGACGGGGCGCCTCGTCCAGAAATGGCGGACGCCGCACGTAGGTCGAGCGCGGATCCCAGGCGTAGGTCGAGCTCGGGGCGGGGCCGGCCGCCTCCCACGCCGCGCCGCCCTCGAAGAGCCCGGCGGCGGAGCGCCGATAGAGCGCAGGCGTGAGATGGTCCTCGAGGTAGCGCGCCACCTCGTCGTCAGAGGGCAGGATGTCGGCGAGCATGACCGGGCCGCGTGCGGTGCGGCAGACCGGCTCGTGCGCGAGGTCGACATCGACGGTCCCGGCGATGGCGTAGGCGATGACCAAGGCCGGGGCGCACAGGTAGTTCTGCGAGACGAAGGGGCTGATGCGCCCCTCGAAGTTGCGGTTGCCCGAAAGGACGCTCACGAGCTCGACGCGGTCGGAGGCCGCCTCGATGGCGGGGTCGAGCGGCCCGCTGTTGCCGATGCAGCTCATGCACCCCCAGCCGCAGACGGAAAAGCCCAGCTCGGCGAGCGCCCCGAGCAGGCCGCCTGCCTCCAAAAGGTCGCAGGTGGCATGCGATCCGGGCGCGAGCACGCGCTTGACCCAGGGCGGCACGGCGCAGCCGAGCTCGACGGCGCGGCGCGCCGCGAGGCCGCAGGCCACCATCATCGCGGGATCAGTCGCAGTGGTGCAGCTCGTCACGGCCGCGATCGCGACGGCGCCATGGGCGAGCGCGACCTCCCGGCCGCCTAGCTCGACCGGTTCCGCTTCCCCGGGGGCGCGCCCGTGGTCGGCAAGGGCGGCACGGAAGCGCGCCTGGAGCCCGCCGATACCGACGCGGTCGTGCGGCCGGGAGGGCCCGGCGAGCGAGGGCTCGACGGCGGAAAGGTCGATCTCGATGACGCGGCAGAAGACGGCGACCTCCGCCTCGCCCCCGGCGATCCCCTGCGCCGCGAGGTAGGCGCGCGCGAGGCGAGCCTCCGAGGGGTCGCGCCCGAAGGCGTTCAGCTGGGCGAGCGCGCGCTCGTCGGGCGGGAAGAACGTCGCGGTGCAGCCGTATTCCGGAGTCATGTTGGCGATGGTGGCGCGCTGCGTGGCGCTGAGCTCGGCGACGCCGGGCCCGAAGCATTCGACGAGCGCTCCGACGACGCCCACGGCGCGCAGGCGCTCGGCGAACGCGAGGGCGACGTCCATGGCGCTCACGCCAGGCGCGGGCGCGCCGATGAGGCGGATGCCCACCACAGGCGGGACCATCATCGAGATGGGCTGGCCGAGCGCGGCCGCCTCGGCCTCAATGCCGCCCACGCCCCAGCCGAGCACCCCCATGCCGTTGGCGGTGGTGGTGTGCGAATCGGTCCCCACGAGCGTGTCGAAGTACGCGAGCGGCGCCTCCCCCTCGCGATCGGTCCAGACGACGCGGCAGAAGTGCTCGATGTTGAGCTGGTGGCAGATGCCGCGCCCGGGCGGCACGATGCGGACGTTCTCGAAGCTCTCGGAGCTCCACTTGAGGAACGCGAAGCGCTCGGCGTTGCGCTCCGCCTCGAGACGAGCGTTCACCGCGGCCGCGTCCGGGCGCGAGCAGACGTCCGCCGTGACGGAGTGGTCGACGACGAGCGTGCAGGGGATCTGCGGGTTCACCAGCGCGGGATCGGAGCCGGCCGCGGAGGCGGCGTCGCGCATCGCGGCGAAGTCGCAGAAGACGGGCACGCCCGTGAAGTCCTGGAAGAGGACGCGGGCGGGCATGGACTCGATCTCAGCGCCCGGGGCGCCGTCGAGCCCCGCGCGCACGACGCGCTGAGCGGCGGCGCGCGCCGCCTCGTCATCGGGGGCGCGCCGTATGACGTTCTCAAGGAGGATCTTGAGGCACACGGGCAGGCGCTCGGCGCCGGGCACGCCCTCGATGGAGACGTAGCGGTACGTCCGTCCATCGACATCGAGGGTGCGCACGAAGGACTCAGGGGGCTGGTTGGCAGGCATGGCTCTCCTCCCGCGCGGGGTTGCAGGCTCACTCCATCCTACCCTCCCGTGCGCGCGCGAGCCGCCCAGGCGCCGCGAAAGGCAATTGGTAACAGAAAGGGCTCCGCGCTCTCTGCACCCCCGCAGGCGCGGTCTACGGGCGCCGCCCCATCTTGACCTTGATGCCGTCGGCAGAGCGGGTCACGGTGCGCCGGGGCCGGCCGGAAGCACGCCCCTGAGCGGCGCCCGCCGTCGCATCGGCGCCGGCAGGGGCGTCGCCCGATGCCCCTGCGGGAGCGGACGGGTGATCGGCCGCGAGCGCGGCCCTCTCGGCCTCACGCTCCCGCGCCCGCTCGTCTTGATGCCTGCGGACGCCGTCGCGCACGCGCTGGACGAACCGGCGCGGGGCCGACCCGGTGGAGGTCACCTTGCGCGCCCCCCGGCGCCCCATCCGCACGCGCACGCCGCGCCCCAGCCCCGTGGCCGAACGGGTGCCGCGCGGCTCGAGCGCGTCCATGAGGCGCGCGAGGTAGAAGAACATCAGGCAGCAGAGCCCGGCGATGACCACGAGGGAGACGGCCACGGCCGGCTCGAGCGCGGCGATCGAGAAGAACTCCGGGAACAGCAGGATCCCCGTGGCGACCCCCAGGACGATGGAGGCGAACAGAACGATGCGCAGCGGGGTGAAGGGCTGGGAGATGCGCCAGATGAGGCAGCACCCCACGCTGCTCGTGGTGATGAGGCACATAGTGGAGAGCACCATTTTGTCGAATCCCAGAAGCGAGGCGACGCCCATGCTGAGGCACGCCGCGACCACCACCGAGGCCGAGGCGGGCAGCGCGCGCTTGACCACGTTGGAAAGGAAGCTCCCCTGGACGCGCTGGCGGTTGGCCTCGAGTCCCAGCACGAAGCCGGGGTAGCCGATGCAGAAGAAGTTGATGAGCGTCATCTGGATGGGTTGGAACGGATAGGGCGGCAGAAAGATGCAGATGGCGGCGAGCCCCATGGAGAACAGCGTCTTGGTGAGGAACAGCGCCGCCGATCGCTGCAGGTTGTTGATGGAGCGCCTGCCCTCGGCCACCACGGCGGGCATCGAGGCGAAGTCGTTGTCAACGAGCACGATCTCGGAGACGTTGCGGGCCGCGTCCGAGCCGGCCGCCATCGCCACCGAGCAGTCGGCCTCCTTGAGCGCGAGCACGTCGTTCACACCGTCGCCCGTCATGGCCACGGTGTGCCCGCGGCGCTTCAGGGCCTGGACTAGCTCGCGCTTCTGCTGCGGGGTGACGCGACCGAACACGTGGTAGCGGTCCACTGCCGCGTCGATCTTGGCCGGGGTGTCGAGCCGGGTCGCGTCCACGTAGGCGTCGGCGCCGGGCACGCCCACCACGCGGGCGATGGAGGAGACGGTGCGGGGGTCGTCGCCGGAGATCACGTTGAGCGTCACGCCCTGGTCGCAGAAGTAGCGGATGGTCTCGGCCGCCGAGGAGCGGATCTCGTCGCGGATGGCCACGAACCCCAGGGGCCGCGCCTCCCCGGCCATCTCGTCATCGTCGGTGAAGCCGTCCACCTGGGCCACCACGAGCACGCGGCAGGTGTCGGCCAGGTGGGCCACGGCGTCCTCGACGCGCGCGAGCTCGGAGGGGCTGAGCACGAACTGCGCGGCGCCCATGACGTAGCTCGCGCCCTCGAACGAGGCGCCGCTCCACTTCTTGGCCGAGGAGAACGGCACCACGCGCACGGGGCGGGCGCGCGGCACGGGGCGGTCGGCGTAGTAGTCGAGCAGCGCCTTGCAGGTCTCGTTGGCGTCGGCCGAGGTGGCCTCGGCGATGTTGGCGAGCGCGAAGTCGACGGGCGCCACGTCGGCGACGACGCCCGAAGCGGCCTCGCCGGCGCCCCGGGACTGGGCGATGGGATAGACGCCCTCCACCTCCATGCGCCCGGAGGTGATGGTCCCCGTCTTGTCGAGGCACAGGACGTCCACGCGCGCGAGGGTCTCGATGCAGTAGAGCTGCTGGGCGAGCACCTTCTTGCGCGCGAGGCGCACGGTGGCGATGGCGAGGACCGAGGAGGTGAGCAGCACGAGCCCCTGCGGGATCATGCCCAGGAGCGCGCCCACGGTGGAGAGGATCGACGCCGAGACGTCGGGCCAGGCCTCGCCGCTCGAGAGGAGCCATCCCGTGAACGAGGCGGCACCGCCGGCGTCAGCCCAGGCGATATAGGCGTCGTGCAGGCTCGCGAAGAACAGGGCGAGCCCCAAGGGCACCATGATGATGCTCGCGAAGCGCACGATGGCGTTGAGCGCGGACATGATCTCGGAGTTGACCTTCTTGACGTACTTGGCCTCGTTGTTGATCTTGGCCACGTAGTTGTCGGCGCCCACGTGCACCACGCGGGCGTACACAAGCCCCGAATCGAGGAAGCTGCCGCTCATGAGCTCGCTTCCCGGCTCCTTCTTGATGAGGTCGCTCTCGCCGGTGAGCAGGCTCTCGTTCACCTGCGCCGTACCCTCGACCACCACCGCGTCGGCGGGAACCTGGTCGCCGCGCCCCAGCTTGACGATGTCGTCGAGCACGATCTGGTCGAGGTCGAGCTCGACCTCGGCGCCGTCGCGCAGGCAGACCGCCTTCTTGGCGGCGAGCAGCGTCAGCTTGTCGACCATGCGCTTCGAGCGCAGGGACTGCACGACGCCGATGAGCGTGTTGAGCACCACGATGGCCAGGAAGGTGAGGTTCTTCCAGGAGCCCGTCAGGATGACGAGCACCGCCAGCACAAGGTTGATGAGGTTGAACAGCGTCAGCAGGTTCTCCATGATGAGCTCGCGGACCGACTTGGTCTTGAGCTCCATGTTGACGTTGACCTTGCCCTCCGCGATGCGCTGAGCAACCTCCGCGGCGGTAAGGCCACGTGTCCGCGGCGCCCCGTATGATTCGTCTTCGACCGACATGCGTCCTCCAGGATGTGGGAATACGGGGAACCGTATACCCGGTTGCGCCGCCCGCTAACGGCGCGCCCGCACGCCCCACGGGAGCGCGAAACCATCTGGCGCGCCGGGGCAAAATGAGTATAATGGGGAGCCACGTCCCGTTAGCTCAGCTGGATAGAGCGTCTGCCTCCGGAGCAGAAGGCCACAGGTTCGAATCCTGCACGGGACACCAGCGAACGCGAAGGCCCGGTCCCCGTCTGCGGGGTCCGGGCCTTTTCCATGCCCTGACGGCTGCAGGGCGGCTGTAAATAAGTTGTTGCCCGTCGCGGGGGGGGGCAGGGCGCGCGGGCGTTTGGTATACGATAGACCGGTTTATCCGCCGCGAACCCGCGCCGCCGCCTGTCCGGGGCGCGCCGATTGGAGCGAGCCATGATCGCCATCCTCAAGAAAAGCGCCGACGACCAGGCGGTCGAGCACCTGGTCGGCTGGATAGAGAAGAAGGGCCTCACGGCCCACGTGAGCCGCGGCGAGAACGAGATCGTCATCGGGCTCGTGGGCGACACGAGCAAGATCGACCCGTTCCTGCTCGAATCGATGGACATAGTCGAGCGCGTCCAGCGCGTCTCGGAGCCCTTCAAGAAGGCCAACCGCAAGTTCCATCCCGCCGATACGGTGGTGGACTGCGGGGCGGGATGCCTCATCGGCGGCGGGAACTTCCAGGTCATCGCCGGTCCGTGCTCGGTCGAGGGCGACAATCTCGTGCGCATCGCCCGCCGCTGCAAAAAGGCGGGCGCCACGATGCTGCGCGGCGGCGCCTACAAGCCCCGCACCTCCCCTTACGCCTACCAGGGCATGGGCGAGCGCGGCCTCGACCTTTTGTGCGAGGCGCGCGCGGAGACGGGCATGCCCGTGGTCACCGAGATCATGGACCCGCGGGATGTGGGGGTCTTCCTGGAGAAGAAGATCGACGTCATGCAGATCGGCGCCCGCAACGCCCAGAACTTCCCGCTGCTCAAGGAGGTGGGGCGCACCCGGACCCCGGTCCTTCTCAAGCGCGGGCTGGCCGGCACCATCGACGAGCTCCTCATGGCCGCCGAGTACATCATGAGCGAGGGCAACGACAACGTGATCCTGTGCGAGCGCGGCATCCGGACGTTCGAGACGCGCACCCGCAACACCTTCGACCTCAACGCGGTCCCGGTGCTGCACTACCTCTCGCACCTGCCCGTGGTGGCCGACCCCAGCCATGCCACCGGCTACACGCGCTACGTCGCCCCCATGGCGCTCGCCGCCTGCGCCGCCGGAGCGGACGGCTTGGAGATCGAGGTGCACGACGACCCCAGCCACGCCTGGTCGGACGGCGCGCAGGCCCTCACCCCCGATATGTTCGACGAGCTGATGGAGCGCATCCGCATCATCCGCGGCGCCATCGCGCCCGAGCGGGCCTAAGGGAGGCGCCCCATGGATGCGACCCTCTGCCAGGACGCCCCGCTCACCGTGGGCGTGGTGGGGCTCGGCCTCATAGGCGGCAGCTTCGCCCGCGCCTACCACGAGGCGGGCGCCCGCGTGCTCGCCTTCGACATCGACGAGGACATCCTGGACGCCGCGCGCGTCGACGTGGTCCAGGCCCCGCTCGATGACGCCGGCATCCCCTCCTGCGACCTCATCATCCTGGCGGCCTATCCCGAGGCGTCGCTCGGGTGGCTGCGCGCCCACGCCGACGCGCTCGCCGCCGCGTCGGACGCCGCCTCCCTCGCGGGACCCGTGGTCATCGACACCGCGGGCGTCAAGCGCGGCGTCTGCGACGAGGCCTTCGCCCTCGCCGCAGAGCGCGGCATACTGTTCGTGGGGACGCACCCCATGGCGGGCACCGAGCACTCCGGCTTCGCGCACGCGCGCGCCGACCTCTTCCGCGGGGCGCCGATGGTGCTCGTGCCGCCGGCGCTCCCCGACATCGAGCGGCTCATGCTCCTCGACCACCTGCACGGCCTCCTCGCCCCCGCGGGGTTCGGCTCGTTCAGCGTCACCACGCCCGAGGAGCACGACCGCGTGATCGCGTTCACCAGCCAGCTCGCCCACGTCGTCTCCAACGCCTACGTGAAGAGCCCCACGGCCCGCATGCACCATGGGTTCTCGGCAGGGAGCTACCGCGACCTCACGCGCGTGGCGCACCTGAACCCCGGCATGTGGGCCGAGCTCATGTGCCTCAACGCCGACAACATGGTGCGCGAGATCGAGGGCATCATCGACGCGCTCAGCGCCTACCGCGATGCCCTCGCCGCAGGCGACCGCGACGCCCTGAGGGCGCTTCTGGCGGAGGGCGACCGCATCAAGCGCTCCCTCGACGACGCCGACGACCGATAGGAAGGCAGCCATGGACCACGTCATAGAAGTCTCGACCGGACGCCCCTACCGGGTCCATATCGGCACCCGGCTGCTCGAGCGCGCGGGTTCCCTCATCCGCGAGGCGTGCGGCGGCACCCGCGCGGTCGTCGCGACCGACACCAACGTGGGGCCGCTCTACGCCGGAATCGTGCAGCAGAGCCTCGAGGAGGCGGGCTACGCCGTCTCGACCTTCACCTTCGTCGCCGGGGAGGCCAGCAAGCGCGCCGACACCTATGTGGCGCTGCTGGAGCACCTGGCCGCCTTCGAGCTCACCCGCGGCGACGTGGTGGTGGCGCTCGGCGGCGGCGTGACGGGCGACCTGGCGGGCTTCGCCGCAGCCACCTACATGCGTGGCTGCAAGCTCGTCCAGATGCCCACGAGCCTGCTCGCCATGGTCGACTCGTCCGTCGGCGGCAAGACCGCCATCGACCTCGAAGGCGGCAAGAACCTCGCCGGCGCCTTCTGGCAGCCCTGGCTCGTGCTCGCCGACATCGGCTGCCTGGGCACGCTCGAGCCCGCCCAGCTCGCCGACGGGTGCGGAGAGGTCGTCAAGCACGCCGTCATCGCCGATGCCTCCCTGTTCGAGGCCCTTGAGGCCGCCCCCCTCACGCTCGAGGCGCTCATGCGCGACCTCTCGTTCGCCGGCGCCGTGATCGCGCGCAACGTCGAGATCAAGCGCGACGTGGTGGCCATGGACGAGCGCGAGAGCGGTCCGCGCAAGCTCCTGAACCTCGGACACAGCATCGGCCACGCCATCGAGGCGAGAAGCGCCTACGCCCGCGGGCACGGCTCCTGCGTCGCAGCCGGGATGGTCGCCATCGCCCGCGCCGCGGCACGCATCGGCGCCTGCGAGCCCGCGCTCCCCGCCCGCATCGACGCGCTCTGCCGCGCCCACGGGCTCGACACCTCGGTGGGGTTCGGCGCCGACGAGCTCTTCGCGTGCGCCCTGCACGACAAGAAGCGCGCGGGCGACGCCATCGACCTCGTCATCCCTCGCGCCCTCGGCGCCTGCTCCATCGAGCGCGTGGGGCTCGGGGAGTTCCACGAGCTCATACGCCTGGGCGTGGAGGAGAGCGCGAAGGAGGACGCGTCGTGCTAGCCCGCATCGAGCCCCGCCCGCTTTCCGGCGCCGTCCCGGCCATCGCCTCGAAGTCCATGGCGCACCGCCTCATCATCGCCGCGGCGCTCGCCAACGGCGTGACCGAGATCGATTGCCCCACCACCTGCGACGACATCGAGGCGACCGTGCGCTGCCTCGTTGCGCTCGGGGCGCGCGTGGAGCGCGACGGGGGGCGCCTCACCGTCCACCCCGTCCCCTACAGCCGCGAGCACGGGATCTTGAAGGCCCTCTCCGGCGCCGAGCTCGACTGCGGCGAATCCGGCTCGACCCTGCGCTTCATGCTGCCCGTCGCCTGCGCCCTGGGCGCGCGGGCGCGCTTCACCGGCGCCGGGCGCCTGGGCGAGCGGCCCTTGGGACCCCTCGCCGACGAGATCATCGCCGCCGGCTGCGACCTCACCGGCCTGGACTCGTTCCCGCTCGCGACCGAGGGGCGCATGCGCCCGGGGCGCTTCGTGCTGCCCGGCGACGTGAGCTCCCAGTACGTCTCTGGGCTCCTGCTCGCCGCGCCGGTGCTCCCCGGCCCGAGCGAGATCCTCGTGCTGGGGCGCCTGGAGAGCAAGCCCTACGTGAACCTCACCCTGCGCGCGCTGCGCGCGTTCGGCGTCGAGGTGGGCTGCGCGCGCGTCCCCAACCCCTACGACAGCACCGACGCGGAGCTCTACACGGTGCCCTCCGGCGGCTACCGCGCCCCCGGATCGATCGCGGTCGAGGGCGACTGGTCCAACGCCGCCTTCTGGCTGTGCGCAGGGGCGCTGGGCACCGAGCCGGTCTCGGTGACGGGCCTCTCGCTCACCTCGGCCCAGGGCGACCGCAACGTGCTGGCCGCCCTGTCGCGCTTCGGCGCCAAGGTGACCCGCGAGCGCGGCGTCCCCTGCGTGCGCCCCGACCACCTCCATGCCTTCACCATGAGCGCGCGCGACATCCCCGACCTCGTCCCCGTGATCGCGGCGGTGGCCGCCTGCGCGGAGGGCCGCACCGTCATCCGTGACTGCGCCCGCCTGCGTCTAAAGGAGTCCGACCGCCTCGAGACCACGACGCGCGAGCTTCGGGCGCTCGGCGCGGCGGTGCGCATCGACGGCGACGACCTCGTGATCGCCGGCAAGCCCCGCCTCGCGGGCGGCGTGGTGGAGGCGCACAACGACCACCGCATCGCCATGATGGCCGCCGTCGCCGCGACGCGCTGCGACGGCGAGGTGCTCATTCACGGCGCCGAATGCGTGCGCAAGTCCTATCCGGCGTTCTTCGACCACTACCGCGCCCTCGGCGGGTGCGTCAACCTGGAGGAGGAACCATGTCCTCGATGATCGGCGACGTGCTCAGGCTCTCGGTCTTCGGCCAGTCGCACTCCCCCGCCATCGGCTGCGTCCTCGACGGCGTGCCCGCGGGCATCGCCGTCGACACCGACGAGCTCCAGCGCTTCCTCGACCGGCGCGCCCCCGGCCGCTCCGACACCGCCACCCCGCGTCGCGAGGCAGACGCCCCCGAGTTTCTGGGCGGCATCACCGAGGGGCGCACGAACGGAGCGCCCATCGCGGCGCTCATCCGCAACGGCAACACCCGCAGCGCCGACTACGACGAGCTCCGCCGCGTGCCGCGCCCCGGACACGCCGACTTCACGGCGCGCGAGCGCTACGGGGGCTGGAACGACGTCGCGGGCGGCGGGCACTTCTCCGGCAGGCTCACCGCTCCCGTCTGCATCGCCGGCGGCATCGCCCTGCAGGCGCTCCGCGCGCTCGGCATCGAGATCGCCGCGCACATCGCCTGCCTGGGGCCCGAAGGGACCGCGGACGAGGCGCTCGACCCCCTCGAGCGCGACGACGCGCAGCTCGCCCGCCTGCGCGCACGCGACTTCCCCTGCATCTCCTCCGAGGCAGCCGAGCGCATGCGCCGGGTCATCCTCGACGCCAAGGACGCGCGTGACAGCGTGGGCGGCGTGATCGAGTGCGCCGCCTACGGCGTGCCCGCCGGCATCGGCGACCCCATGTTCGACGGCATCGAGAACCGCATCGCGCGGATCGCGTTCGGGATACCCGCCGTCAAGGGGGTCGATTTCGGCGCCGGGTTCGCCGCCGCCTACCTCACCGGCAGCCAGAACAACGACCCCTACCGCATGGTGGACGGCGTCGCCAAGCCTGCCTCCAACAACGCCGGTGGCATCCTGGGCGGCATCACGACGGGCATGCCCGTCGTCTGGCAGATGGCCGTGAAGCCCACCCCCTCCATCGCGCGCGCGCAGCCCTCGGTCGACCTCGATGCCGGCCGTGACGCCGAGCTCTCCGTGCGCGGGCGCCACGACCCCTGCATCGTGCCGCGCGCCGTGCCCGTGGCCGAGGCCGTCTGCGCGCTCGCGCTGCTCGACGCCCTCTTGGTCGACGGCCGCTTCCCCGCGCCCGCACCACGCGGGCGCTCCCCGCACGCACCCGTCCGTTAGGAGCCCCATGGAACTATCCGAAATCCGGGAGCGAATCGACGCGATCGACGCCGACCTGCTCCGCCTCTTCTGCGAGCGCCTCGACCTCGCGCGCGAGGTGGCCGCGGCCAAGGCCGCCATGGGCCGGGCCGTCTTCGATCCGGCGCGCGAGCGCGCCAAGCTCCACAGCGTCGCCGAGGGCTCGCCCGAGCGCTACCGCGCCCAGGCCGTCGCCCTGTTCTCCCTGCTCATGAGCCAGAACAAGGCCGAGCAGCAGCGCGTGCTCGCCGAGGTCGCCCCCGCGCGCAGCCGCTCGGCGGCCCTGCGCGCGGCGCTCCTCCCCGCAGATGAGCCCTTCCCCGAGGTCGCGACCGTCGCCTGCCAGGGCGTCGAGGGCGCCTACAGCCAGATCGCCGCGACGCGCGCCTTCCGCGTGCCCGCCATCACCTACCTCTCCACGTTCGAGGGCGTGTTCAAGGCGGTGGAGGACGGCCTCACCGAGTTCGGCGTCCTGCCCATCGAGAACTCCACGGCCGGCTCGGTCAACGCCGTCTACGACCTGCTCGCTACCCATAGCTGCCGCATCGTGCGCTCGGTGCGCGTCAAGGTCGACCACAACCTCCTCGCGCGCCCGGGGACGCGTCTTGAGGACGTCCACGAGGTATGGTCGCATGAGCAGGCGCTCAACCAGTGCGCGGGCTACCTCGCCGGGCTCGGCGTCGCCACGCACATGTGCCAGAACACCGCCCAGGCCGCCGAGCACGTGGCGCAAAGCGACCGCGCGGACGTGGCCGCGCTCTCCTCGCGCTCCTGCGCAGCCCTCTACGGCCTCGACATCCTCGAGGCCGACGTGCAGGACTCCGACGCCAACTACACCCGGTTCGTCATCATCTCCGCGACCCCGCGCGTCTATCCCGGGGCGACGCGCACCTCGCTCATGCTCACCCTGCCGCACGAACCCGGCGCGCTCTACCGGGTGCTGGAGCGCTTCTACGCCCTCGACATCAACCTCGTGAAGCTCGAGAGCCGCCCCATCCCGGGCAAGGACTTCGAGTTCCTGTTCTACTTCGACCTGGACGCCCCGGTGGGCTCCGAGGCGCTCGACACCCTCCTCGACGCGCTCGACGACGTCGCCGAGCGCGTATGGTACCTGGGAAGCTATGCGGAGGTGCTGTGATATGGATGGAAAGCAGGCGAAGAGGCCCTACGGCGTCCTGGGACGCGTGCTGGGGCACAGCTACACGCCCTGGATCTACCGCGAGCTCGCCGGGCTCGACTACCGGCGCTTCGAGGTGGAGCCCGAGGACGTCGCGGCGTTCATCGCCGGCGACGCCTGGGAGGGCGTGAACGTCACCATCCCGTACAAGAAGGTCGTGGCGGGCCTCGTCGACGAGCTCACCCCGGCCGCCGAGAGGCTGGGCAACGTCAACACCGTCACGCGCGCCGCCGACGGGCGCCTGGTGGGCGACAACACCGATTACTTCGGCTTCAAGGTGCTCGTGGAGTCGCTCGGCATCGAGCTCGCCGGCAAGCGCGCCGTAGTCTTCGGCGGGCACGGCGGCGCGGGCTCTACCTGCATGACCGTGCTCGGCGACCTGGGGATGGAGCCCGTCGCCGTCTGCCGCGCGCGCGAGGAAGCGTCCGCGAGTGCGACCGCATGGCCCTCGGTCACCTACGATGAGCTCGATCGGGTGCGCGACGCGGCCCTCGCTGTCAACTGCACGCCCGTGGGGATGTTCCCCCGCTGCCCTGCGGCGCCCTGCTCGCTCGATGCCTTCCCCGCGCTCGAGGCGCTCGTGGACATCGTCTACAACCCCGCGCGCACCGCGCTCATGATGGAGGCCGAGCGACGGCAGATCCCCTGCGCGGGAGGCCTTCTCATGCTCGTGGCGCAGGCGGCGGCCGCCGTCGAGCGCTACACCGGCGAGCATATCGGAGCCGAGCGCATTGCCGAGGTCACCCGCGCGCTCGACGCGCACGAGGAGAGCATCGCGCTGATCGGCATGCCCGGATCGGGCAAGACGCGCGTGGGCGCCGAACTCGCGCGCGGGCTCGGCCGCGAACACGTCGACATCGACCGCCTGCTCGAGGAGGAGTTCGGCCAGAGCTGCCACGCCTTCATCACCGGGCACGGCGAGGAGGCGTTCCGCGCCGCGGAGACGGCCTGCCTCGAGCGCGTGGCCGGGCGAAGCGGACTGGTCATCTCCTGCGGCGGCGGCGTGGTGACCCGTGAGGCCAACTACCCGCTCCTCCACCAGAACAGCCGCATCATCATGCTCGACCGGCCGCTTGGAGAGCTCTCGTCCCGCGGGCGGCCCATCACGCAGCGCGACGGCGTGGAGAAGCTCGCCGCCGAGCGCATGGGGCGCTACCGCGCCTGGGCCGACGAGATCGTCGCCTCGCGCGAGAGCGCCGCTGCCACGGCCCGCTGGATCATCGACAACCATCCCCTGCTCGCGCGAACGGAGGCGTGAGGACCATGAAGGCGCTCGTCATCAACGGACCCAACATCAACATGCTCGGCATCCGCGAGCCGGGCATCTATGGCAGGGATTCCTACCAGGCGCTCGTCGAGCGCTGCGAGGTGGCTGCCGCCGAACTGGGATTCGAGGACATCGACTGCTTCCAATCCAACCACGAGGGAGCCATCGTCGACGAGATCCAGCGCGCCTGGGGCGTCTACGACGGCATCGTGATCAACCCGGCCGCCTACACGCACACGAGCGTGGCCATCCTCGATGCCCTCAAGGCCGTGTCGATCCCGGCGGTGGAGGTGCACATCTCGGCGGTCGAGGAGCGCGAGGACTTCCGGCAGGTGTCCTATGCGGGCATGGCCTGCTTCGCGCGCGTCACCGGCGAGGGCATCGAAGGCTACGCGCACGCCTTGCACCTGCTCGCCGAGCACCTGCGAACCGAAGGCGCCGCCTAGATATCGGCGCCCGCCTCGGCGAGCATCTGGCGGGCATGGGCGAGCGAGGCCTCGCTCGCGTCTCCGGAGAGCATGCGGGCGATCTCGCGCACGCGGTCCTCGCCCGAGACCGCGACGAGACGCGTCTCGGGAACATCGGAGTCATCGCGACGCACCACGTAGTGCGTGTCGCCCACCACGGCAACCTGCGCGAGGTGCGTGACCACGATCACCTGGTGCGTGCGAGCCAGGTCGGCGAGCACCGCGGCAAGCGAGCGAGCCGTGGCGCCACCCACGCCGGCATCGACCTCGTCGAACACGAGCGTGTCCACGCCGTCTGTCTCGCCGAGCACCACGGTGGCGGCGAGCATCACGCGCGAGAGCTCGCCGCCCGAGGCGATGCGCCTGAGCGGCCGGGGGGTGAGGCCGGGGCCGCTGCGGTAGAGCAGCTCGCACTGATCGGGCCCCAGCTCGCTCCAGCGCCCGCGCGGCAGGGGCCGGGCATCCCACACGAGCTCGGCCCTCCCCATCTCGAGGCGCGCCATCTGGCGGCCCACCTCGCGGCAGAACCGCGGGGCGAACTCGGCGCGCCGGCGACGCAGCGCCTTGGCGGCCCGGGCGAGCTCGTCCTCCGCCGCATCGAGAGCCTCGCGGGCGCGACGAATGCGCGCATCGCCGTCCGAGACGAGACCCAGCAGCTCCTCGGCCTCCTCACGTCGTGCGAACACGTCCTCCATGCGCGGGCCGAGGCGCCGGAGCAGCCCTTTGAGCTCCGCGTAGCGCTCCTGCTTGCGCGCCAGCCCCTCGGGATCGAAATCCACCGAATCGCGGTAGCGCCTGAGGTCCGAGGCGACGTCCTCGAGCGTGATGGCGGCGCCCGCGAGGGCGTCGGCGAACTCCGCGAGCTTCTCGTCGACCGAGCCCATGCGCGAAAGCTCGGCGATGGCGCCGTTGAGCGGGTTCAGGGCCCCCTCGTCGCCGGAGAGCGCCTCGCTCGCCTCATGGGCGCAGGCAGCGAGGGCCTCGGCGTGCTCGGCGCGCGGCAGCTCCTCCTCGAGCTCCTCGAGCTCCCCTTCGCGGGGATCGACCTCGTCGATGCGCTCCTTGGCGAAGCGCGCCTCCTCGACGCGCGAGCCCTCGGTGCGGGCCGCCGCCTCGACGCGCTCGAGCTCGCGCGCGGCGGCGCGGGCGGCCCCGAGCGCGGCGCGGTAGGCATCGAGCGCCTGCGCCACCGGGGCGCCCGCCCAGGCGTCCACCATCTCCACATGCGTGGCGGGATCGAGCAGCCGCTGGTGCTCGTGCTGGCCGCAGAGGTCCACCGTGGGCGCCACGCGCTCGGCGAGCTCGCGCACGCTCGACAGCGCGCCGTCCAGGCGGACGCGGCTGCGGCCGTCGCGCGCGACCCGCCGCGACACCACCAGGCCCTCGGTGTCGCGCGCGTCGAAGAAGAGGCGCCCCTCAACGAGCGCGGCGGCCTCCCCCTCGCGCACCTGGCTCTGGTCGGCCCGCTCGCCCAGAAGGAGCTTCAGGGCGGAGAGCAGGGCCGTCTTGCCGGCACCCGTCTCGCCGGTGAGCACCGTGAGGCCGCTTGCGAAGGCGAGGTCGGCCTCGCGGATCAGCGCCAGGTTCTCGACATGGATCTCATCTATCATGGCGCACCCCGTAGAACACGCGGCTCACCGAGTTGTAGAAGCTCTCGGGACCGTAATCGAGCAGCAGGACATCGGCCTCGCCGCGACGCACCTCGACGCGGTGCACGGGATCGGCGCCCCCGAAGAACACCCCGTCGATCGCGACGGCAGGCACCGAGGGACGGCTGTCGGACATGCGGATCTCCACCACATCGGAAGGCGAGGTGAGGAAGGCGCGCGCCTGGATGGTGTGCGGCGCGATGGGGACGACCACCATGCCGTTGTAATCGGGGCTCACGATGGGTCCGCCCGCCGAGAGGGCGTAGCCGGTGGAACCCGTCGCCGTCGAGACCACCACCCCGTCGCCGCGCAGGCGGTCGATATGGTGGCCCGAGACGCTCATGTCGAACTCGACCATGTCCGAGAGGGGACCGCGCGTGAGGGCAAGGTCGTTCAGGGCCACGGACTCGTGGGCGCGCTCCTCACCGGTCTTAGAGAGCGTGAGGATGCGGCATGCGAGCGTCGAGCGGCGGCTCACGTGCAGCTCGCCGGCGAGCGCGTCGCCCACGACGCGCAGGATGTCGGTCTCATCGGGGCTGGCCGCGGTGAGGAAGCCCACGTGTCCGTAGGAGAGCCCCAGGATGGGGATCTCGCGCGCGCCGACGATGCGCGCCGCGCGCAGCAGCGTGCCGTCGCCACCGAGCGATATGACGAGCCCGCAGCCATCCAGATCGATCTCGGGCGCGATACCGGAGCGCTGGTCGGGCGCCCACTCGACCTCCAAGCCCTGGCGCGAGAGCCATAGCTCCAACGTGAGCCCGCTCTGCACCGCCTCGTTGCGGGCGTAGTTGGCAACCAGCAAGACCTTCATAGCGCCTCCGCCTCGGCAATCGCGTCCCCGACCATCCGCTCGGCCGCATCGGCGGCCATGTCCTCAAGGATACCCCGTTTGCCCCAGAGGAAGTACTCGACGTTGCCCTTCGCGCCCGTGATGGGCGAGGCGCACACGCCGCAGGGGGCGAGCCCCGAGGCGGCGAAGAAGCGGACCATATCGGCGAGCACGCGCCGGCGCACGGCCGGATCGCGCACCACGCCGCCCTCCCCCACCTCGGAGGCGGGCGCCTCGAACTGCGGTTTGACGAGGGTGAGAAAGGTCCCGGTCGGCGTCAGGGCATCGAGCACCGCCGGCGTCACGGTGCGCACGCTCGTGAAGGAGACGTCGCAGACCGCAAGGTCGCAGGCGCCCCGATAGCCGAGCGCGGGCACGTCCACCATGTTGGTGCGCTCCAGGAGCGTCACGCGCGCGTCGCGCCGCAGCGACCAGTCGAACTGCGCGCGGCCCACGTCGACGGCGACCACGTGCGCCGCACCGCGCTGGAGCAGGCAGTCCGTGAAACCACCTGTCGAGCAGCCCACGTCCAGGCAGGAGAGACCGACCGGATCGATGCCGAAGGCGTCGAGGGCTCCTGCGAGCTTGAGACCGCCCCGCCCCACATAGGGCAGGCGCCCCTTCACGTGCAGCGCGATCCCGGGCGCCACCTTCATCCCCGGGGAGGTGAGACGCTCCCCTCCCGAGGAGACGCTGCCGGCCATCAACAGACGCAGGGCATCCGCGCGGTCGGCGCAGATGCCCTGCGATACGAGCTCGTCATCAAGTCTCACGCGCTTCATGCCTGCGGAGAATCCCCTTCCGCCGTCGGCACCGGGGCGTCCGGCGCCTCAGCCGCCTCCTCGAGCAGGGCGGCCTCCTCATCGCTCATGTCGAAGCTGTCCACCAGCTCGACCGCCTTGGAACCGAGCTTGATGGCCTCGTCGAACAGATCGAGGCTGCGCTCCAGAGAGGTGTCCTTGGAGCGCACCTGCGCGATAATCTCGTCGAGGCGCTCGGTGATGTCGCCGAAGGTGTGGACGGTCGACTCAGCCATCAGGCCTCGTCCCCCGTCGCCGGCGCCTCGGACGCGATGGGCGCCGCCTCGGCTGCCTGGTCGGGTTCCGCGTCGAAGACGGAGGCATCAAGACGTGAGACGCGCCCCAGCACGCCGTTCACGAAGCGCGAGGACTCGTCGGTGCCGTAGGCCTTGGCGATCTCCACGGCCTCGTTGATGACTATGGCGTCCGTCAGGCGCTCGGGGGCGTAGCGCATCTCGTACACGGCGATGCGCATGAGATTGCGGTCGGTTCCGGGCATGCGGTCGAGCCGCCAGTTGTCCGAGACGCGCCCGAGCACCGCGTCCACCTCGTCGAGATGGGCGTAGCACCCCTCGGCGAGCTCGACGGCGAAATCATCCAGCGGACCCTTGGAAAGCAGGTAGTCCCCGGAGAGGACGTCCTCCAGCGGCACATCGAGGGCCTCAGCCTGGAACAGGAGCTGCATGGCTTGGCTGCGGGCGCGCGTGCGGCCGCGTTCCACTCTCAAACTCACGGGCGTCTACTCCTTGGGGAACACCAGGCCGTCGATGCACACGTCGACGCGCTCGACCTCGACACCGACCTGGGCGTCGATGGCGCGCAGCGTCGCCTCGCGCACGGCCTCGGCGAGCTTCTTGAAGGGATACCCGAAGAACACCGTGACGTGCACGGTGACGGAGAGTTTGTCATCGACCACGGTGGCCTCGACCGAGGGCGCGGGCGCGGTGGAACGCGCGGCGAACATGGAGACCAGGCTCGTGGCGAGGTCCTTCATGCCCACGGAGGCGATCCCCTCGACCTCCTCCACGGAGCGGGAGACGATGGCGGTGAGCACCTCGGGCGCGATGCCGATGCCGGCGATGAAGATCTCTTGACTCATGTGCTCCCTCATTCCTTGAGCGTTGGATACGGGGATCGGGGCTACACGCGGGAGACGAACTTGCCGTCGCGCGTGTCGACCTTGATCATGTCACCCTGGTTGAGGTACATCGGCACCTGGATGGTGGCGCCGGTCTCGATGGTCGCGGGCTTGGTGGAGCCCTGGACGGTATCGCCCTTGAAGCCCGGATCGGTCTGGGTGATCTCGACCTCGATGAACATCGGCGGGTTCACGCCCATGAGCTCGTCATCGGCGTAGAGCAGCTGGCAGACGTCGTTCTCCTTGAGCCACTTGGCGTTGTCGCCGATGAAGTCCTCCGGCACGGGGACCTGGTCGTAGGTCTCCATGTTCATGAAGACGTAGTTGTCGCCGTCGTTGTAGAGGTACTGCATCTCGGTGGTGGTGAGGGTCACGCTCTCGAACTTGGTGCCGGCGTTGCAGGTGTTCTCCACCACGCGGCCGCTCTTGAGGTCCTTGGTCTTGTAGCGCACGAACGCGCCGCCCTTGCCCGGCTTGACGTGCTGGAACTCGACGATGGTGACGACCTTGTCCTTGATGCGAAGGCCCATGCCGTTCTTGAAGTCAGCAGTGGTGATGCTCGCCATGAAGTGCCTTTCTAACAACGCGCGCCCGAAGCAGGCGCAGACTCTGCATTCGTTTCGTAAGTATACCTCCTTGCGCGACTCCGGCGCGTGGAGGCGTCGCGAATCCACAAGCCGCGGCCCGCGGGCCCGCGATGGCGCCAGCCGAGACGGTCGGGGCGCAGACGCCCCGCGCGCCCGGCTCGGAGCGCGAAGGCGCCGCGCGCCCCGGCCGGCGCCGGCAGCCCCCTGTTAGCAGTCGATGACCTGGAGCTCGTGGGGGCTCGCGGTGAAGGGATCGAAGCCGTCCTCGGTCACCACGCCGTAGTCCTCCAGGCGCACGCCGCCCACGCCGGGCAGGTAGACGCCGGGCTCAACGGTGATGACGGCGCCCGTCTCGACGATGTTGCTCTTGCGGCCGAAGTTGGGCAGCTCGTGGATGTCGATCCCCACCCCGTGTCCGAGGCCGTGGCCGTAGTAGGCGCCGTAGCCGGCCTCCGAGATGATCTTGACGGAGAGGTTGTGGATGTCGCTGCCGTCCACGCCGCCGTGGATGGCGCGCACGCACTCCTCGTGGGTGCGCTGCACGAGGTCGTAGATCGCGCGCTGCTCGGCGCTCGGCTCGCCCACCACGACGGTGCGCGTCATGTCGGAGTCGTAGTCGCGGTAGCGCGCGCCGTAGTCCATGAGCACGAAGTCGCCCTTCTCCACCACGCGGTCCGAGCTGATGGCGTGGGGGTTGGCGGTGTTGGGGCCCGAGGCGACGATGGAGGTGAACGCCAGGCCGTCGGCGCCGTGGGCGTACATGTGGTTCTCGAGCTCCAGCTTGATCTCCTTCTCGGTGAGGCCGGGCCGGATGAAGCCGAGCATGTGCTGGAAGGCCTCGTCGGTGATGGCCTGGGCCGCGCGCATGAGCTCGATCTCCTCGGCGTCCTTCACGGCGCGCATGCAGCGCAGGTCGCCATGCATCTGGGCCACGGCGCAGGCGATGCCCGCGTCCTCGAGCCCGCGGACGAGCCCGGTGTGGAAGGAGAGCTCGCAGGTGTCCTCGATCGCCACCACCCGGCAGCGCGCGTCGCGGGCGCGCTCGGCGGCCCAGCGGGGGATGTCGATGACCTCCATGTCGAGGGCCCATCCGTGTCCGGCGGGCATGCGCTCGGCGAAGCTGTTGAAATAGCGCGAATCGGTATGGAGGTACAGGGCGTCACGGGTGATGAAGGCGCAGTGCGGCAGCTCGCCCGTGAAATCGAACACGCCCTGGCAGCCGGTGAGCCAGCGCAGGTTGGCCTCGTCGCGCACGATGGCGGCATCGTAGCCGCGCTCGACCATGAGGGCGCGCAGGCGCGCGACGCGGGATGCGGGACCGGTGGGCTGGGACATGGGTGATCCTTTCTCTTCAAGTGATGCGGATGCGGCGTCAGCGGCGGGAAGCCTAGCGCTCGGCCCCCTCCTCGTCGGCGATCTCGGCGCGCGACGCCAGGAACGCCTCGGCGTGGGCGCGCAGCAGGTCGTCGTCGACGCCGGCCAGTCGGATGCTGCCCAGCGCCTTCGGAAGCGCGAAGAGGCGCCGGTTGGTGCGCGCCTCCTGGTCGGCGCGAATCGCGCGGACGAACGCGTCCGGGTCGAGACGCATCGGCAGCTCCTCGATTCCCAAGTCGGCGAGGGCGTCATCGAAGGAGAACATGTCGTCGACGGGAAACGAGGACGCGTCGACGCCCAGGCGCGCCTCGAAGCGCATGCCCTCGGCGAGCAGCTGGGCCCAGGGGACGTCCGGCCCCAGGCAGGCGCGGAGCGCCCGGGCGCTCGTCTGGCCGAACTCGAGCCCATGGCGCGACGAGGGGTTGGCCGAGGTGAGCACGAGGCGCCGTCCGGTCTGCGAGGTGCACACCGCCTGGATGAGCGCCAGCTCGTCGCCGGCGGCGATGCGGGGGGCGTCCTCTATGAAGCGCGTCCAGCTGCGCTTGCTGTCGGCGAGATGCGCCCCGGCGAGGAGCACGCGCCCGAGCGCGAGGTCCCGGGGCGCCGCGCCCGCGAGCAGCGAGACGTCGGCGAGCACCACCGAGGGCTCGGGACGCAGCGACACCAGGCCGAAGCTCGCGTCCGTGTCGAAGACGGGGCCTGCGGTCGATGCGGTGACGAATCCGTCGAGCGTGGCGGGCACGAGCAGGCACGGCGTGCCCGCGCACCACAGCCGCGCGCAGAAGGCCGCGAGCGCGCAGGTCGCGGCGGCGCCCGTGGCGACCACCAGGTCGCCCTGGGTGATGCCCGCGCGGCCGAACGCGTCGAAGAGGTCCTCGGCGTCCGCGAGACGGGCGCGGGGCGCAGTCGCGACATCATGCACGGTGACGGTGAAGCCGCCGTCCATGAGGGAGAGCTTGAGCGAGGCCAGGCGCTCTGCGCCCAGCGATCCATCACTCACCACCAGGCAGCGCAGAGGCACGCCCACCGCGCCCAGGGCGAGCTTCTTGACCTCGGAGAGCCCGTCGACCCCGATGCGGAAGTCGACGCTGCGCGGACCGAAGTTGAGCAGAAGACGACGCAACGTCATAGAAGACCACGCTCCAATAGCATCTCGGCACACCGATAGGTTACCTCTGAGAAGGACGAGCCGCGGATGTCGACGATGATGTCCGCCGCGCGCTCGTAAAGGGGACGGCGGTGCTCAAGGAGCCGCGCCGCGTGCTCGGGCGATTTGAAGTCGGGGCGGGCGACCGTGGAGCGGATCTGGCGGAGCGAGTCGGCCAGATCGCCATCGAGGTAGACGCAGTAGCCCATGGCGTGCATGAGGGCGATGTTGCGCTCCGTCTCCACGATGCCGCCCCCGCAGGAGACGAGCAGGCTGCGCTCGGCCTTGAGCGAGGCGAGCGCCTGGGTCTCCAGCTCCCGGAAGCGCGCCTCGCCCTCCTGGGCGAAGATGCGCGCCACCGAGCGGCCGCGCCTCCTCTCGACGAGCCGGTCGGTGTCCACGTAGCGCCGGTTGAACATCCGTCCGAGGTTGCGCGCGAGGGTGGACTTGCCCGCACCGAGGAACCCGATGAAGAAGATGTGGTCGCAGCCGCGCTTCGAGGTACCGCCCATGCGCGATTACTCCTCGCAGGGCACGCCGGAAAGCGCGCGGCGCTCGAAGATCCGGAAGATGTGCGTGTACCACAGATCGGCCGTGGCCTGGGGCCGCACGAGGATGGTCTCGACACCGGCCAGGTTGCCCGCGATGACGTCGGTGTAGAGCTGGTCGCCGATCATGACGGCGCGGCCGGGATCGACGGAGAGGCGCGCCATCCCCCGCTTCAGGGCGAAGGGCAGGGGCTTGCAGGCGAAGGCGATGGCGTCGAGTCCGAGCTCGCGCGAGGAGCGCGCCACCTCGTCGCGATGCCAGTTGTTGGAAACCATGCACAGTTCGAAGCCCCGCGCACGGGCCTCGTCGAGCCAGCTCGCCACCGAGGCGGGCGCCGTGGCGCGGTCGCGCGGCACGAGGGTGTTGTCGCGGTCCAGCAGAAGGGCGCGCTTGCCGGAGCGCCAGAGCTCCCCCAGATCGATCCTCTCGACCGAGGCGACGTAGCGCGCGGGGGTGGCGATGCCCATCAGCGGTTCTCCTCGATGGCTTGGAGGTGCTCGTCATAGGTCCGCGAGAAGTACGCTTCGTCGTAGTTGATGAAGAAGTAGAGGTAGTCGGTGTCGGCCGGCTCAAGCGCCGCCTGGATGGAGGCGAGGGAGGGCGCGCAGATGGGCGTGGGCGGCAGTCCCTCGTTGAGATAGGTGTTGTAGGGGCTCTCGACCTTGAGGTCGTCAGCGGTGACCTCGCCGCCCGTGACGTACATCATGGTGGCATCGCTCTGCAGCGGCATGCCCGCCTCGAAGCGGTTGTAGAACGTCGAGGAGACGTTGTAGCGCTGCTCGTCGGTCAGCGCCTCGCGCTCGATGATGGAGGCGAGCGTAAGGAAGTCGTAATCGGTCATCTCGATGCCGTAGCGATCCCTCACGAGCTCGCGGGCCGCATCGAAGTCGAGCGAAGCCACCTCGAGCTGGTACTGGTCGAGCATGGCGCGGATGACGTCATCGGACTTGGGCCCCGGCGAACCCGCCGCCGTGGTGTCGTAGGCGAACGAGTAGGTCTTGGGATACAGGAACCCCTCGAGCGAGTCGTCGGCGGCCCCGGAGAGGAACGCGTAGTCGTCCGCGTAGTTGCTCGCCTTCGCCTGGGCGATGAAGTCCTCCGCCGGGATGCCGAGGGCCTCCTCCACCTGCGCCGCGGTCTGCTCGACAGTGAGCCCCTCGGGGATCGTGAGGGTGGGGCCCGTCACGTTGGGACCCTCCATGAGCTGGCGAACGACCTCTTCGGGATCCTGCAGGGTCTGGAACGAGTAGGTGCCGGGCTTGAGCAGGGCGTCGGCCTGCAGGGCGCGCACGGCGGCGTAATAATCCTGCGGATCGGGGATGACGTCGTTCTCGGAGAGGATGCTCGCGATCGCGTCGCCGCTCGAGCCCTCGGGGATGGTCAGCTCGACCTGGACGCCGGCCTGGATCTCGCCCTGGTCCCCTCCGCCCAGAAGGGAGCCGAGCGCGGGAAGCCCGATGAGCACGAGGAGGGCGAGCACGGCGATGGCGACCACGATGCCGACCGCGACCGGCGCCGGAGAGCCCGCGCGCCGCGCGCCGCGCCGGGTGTAGGCCGGCTGGACGCCGCCGTGCACGTGGCGATGCGCCGCGCCACCGGAGGGGGCCGCGGCCCGGAAGCGCGCGCCGCCCGCTCTGCCGGCGGCGCCCCGCTCGGACGCGCGGGATCCGTTGAACCGTGATCCGGATCGATTCTCGTTGGGCACAGGCTCTCCCTCCGCCGCCGCGCCCCGCGCGCGGCACATCGCAAAAAGGCATAGAAACGTGTGTAAGTTTACCGCACGCCCTACGACCTCACAAAAAACCGATGGCGTGGCGACAGACGGAGGTCCGCTACCCCCTGCCGGTGACGCGGCGGACGAGCCCGCGCACGCCCCAGCCGATGACCTGGAAGAAGCTCGGCGAGCGCACGAGCTGGGCGTCGCTCAGATGATCGCGCATCGCCCGGAGCGTGCGGCGGTTGTCACGCGTGGAGAAGGAAAACGTTCCGCTCGACTTGGTCTCGATGGCGAAGCGCGGTATCCACCGGCCGCCGGCGACGATCGAGGCGGAGACGCGCTCGATCTCGTCCCAGGGTATCTGGATATAGTCCTCCACGTTGCGCTCGTTGTAGAACTCGAAGGCCCGATCGCCCACCATGACGTCGCCATAGGAGGTGAGACCGAGAAACGAGGTGGCGCGCACGGTGTAGTCGACCCGCGTGTTCTGCGACTGGGCCATGAGGACCCCCTTCCCCTCCCCCGTTTCCCGGGGATACGAATCCGATTGTGAAGCCGGGCGCAAAATCGCATGCACCTCGAGGGCCGTGACGGAATGACCGGCATCGTCCGCGCGAGCAAGGCGACCCATCGGCCCGCCCGGCCCGCGCGGACCAGATCCCGTCCCATGATACGCCAGCCACGCGCCGGCATGCAGGCCCTGAACCGAGCACTCCCTGCCGAGGGGGCCGCAGGGCACACCACTCGCGCAGTCGCGCGACCGGGTGTACGGGAGCCCTAGGCTGAAGATCCGACCGATAGAAAAGCGGGCCGCACCCGCGGGCGCGCCGCCGGTCCCTCCAGGATCGGCGGCCCCGCGCGATGCGGCCCGGGATACGTGCCCCGCGCCGCGCGGCGGACACGCGGCGCGGACGGTACCGGCGCTACATGATCTGCAGCACGCGGCCGATGATGCCCACGGCGAAGAGCGCCAAGATGATGACGATCGGCGAGACCTTCTTCTTGAGCAGCCAGCAGCACAGCAGCGTGAGCGCCACGGCTGCGAGGCCCGGGATGAGCGAGTCGAGGTTCGCCTGAAGCGTGGTGACCTTGATCTCGTTCAGGCCCGTGGCGCCGAGGGAGGCATACTGCTCGAGCGCGCTCTTGATGCCCGCGGCGTCGCCGGTGATCGCCGACCAATCGATGAAGGCGCCGTCGGCTTGAGGCACCTCGGAGACGACCGGCGTGAAGCTGATAGACACCCAGCGCTGCACGAGCGAGCCGATGATGAACATGCCCAAGATCGAGGCGCCCTCGGTGATCTTGCCCATGAGGCCGCCGGAAAGGTCCTTGGTGATGGAGGTGCCGACCTTGTAGCCGAACTCCTGGGTGTACCACAGGAAGGCCATGCGGATGATGTTCCACGCGAAGAAGAACAGCAGCGGGCCGATGATGGAGCCGGAGAGCGCGAACGAGGCGCCCAGCGCGCCCAGGATCGGACGGAGCGTGAACCAGAACACGGGATCGCCCACGCCGGCGAGGGGTCCCATCATGCCCACCTTCACGCCCTGGATGGCGACGTCGTCCACCTGGGCGCCGTTGGCGCGGTCCTCCTCGAGGGCGAGGGTGACGCCCATGACGGGAGCGGAGACGTACGGATGGGTGTTGTAGAACTCCATGTGGCGCTTGAGCGCGGAGATCTGATCGTCCTTGGCGGGATAGAGCTTCTTGATGGCGGGGATGATCGAGTAGCACCATCCGCCGTTCTGCATGCGCTCGTAGTTCCACGAGCCCTGCAGGAACTGGTGGCGCCAGGCGACCGCCATGCGCTCCTTCTTGGATAGGGTGACCTTGTTCTCTGCCATGATGTCCTCCTCCCTTCCTACTCGTAGTCGTTCAGGATGTCACCGAGCGGGTCGCCGGAGCCTCCGCTGCCGCCCGAGGCCTT
Organism: uncultured Coriobacteriaceae bacterium; assembly: GCA_963931435.1. Taxonomy (GTDB): domain Bacteria; phylum Actinomycetota; class Coriobacteriia; order Coriobacteriales; family Coriobacteriaceae; genus Coprousia. Next base: position 1,046,411 of record OZ007012.1, on the reverse strand, counting down.
GGCCTGCTCCTTGAGGCCGAGGTAGATAAGGGCGAGAGAGACGCCGATGACGCCGAGGGCGATGAGGGTGAGCTCGGAGAGCGCCGCGAGGGCGAAGCCGAGCGCGAAGAAGGGCCAGACCTCCTTGGTGGCCATCATGTTGATGACCATGGCGTAGCCGACCGCGGCGATCATGCCACCGCCCACGGCCATGCCGCCGGAGAGCCAGTCGGGCATCATCTCGAGGGCGGCCGTGACGATGGTGGGATCGACGAAGCACAGGACCGCGGCCGGGATGGCGATGCGCACGCCCTGCATGGCGATGGCGACGATCTGGAGGGCGTCGATGGCCTTAAAGTTGCCCTTGGCGGCCGCCGAATCCATGGCGTGCACGATGGGGATGGCCAGCGTGCGGCAGATCATGGTAAGGAACAGGCCGGCAACGGAGAGCGGCACGGCGAGCGCGATGGCGGTGGTGCGGGCGTCATCGGGGTTGACGTTGGGGTCCTGCAGCGCGAGCACCATGATGATGGCCGAGGCCACCGAGGCGAGAGCCGCGTCGGGCGCCACGGCGGCGCCGACGTTGGCCCAACCCAGCGCGATCATCTGCAGGGCGCCGCCGAGCATGATGCCCTCGACCAGGTGCCCGCTCACCAGACCGATGAGCGTACAGGCGACGAGCGGCTGATGGAACTGGAACTCGTCCAGGATGCCTTCCATGCCCGCAAGGAAGGCGACTAGGATGATGAGGACGACGGTAATCGGGTCCATGCTACCTCCTTAGTGCTTTTGAGCGGCCAGCTCGGACTTGGCCTTCTTCATCATGGCGTCGAAGGACTCCGGTGAATCCGCGGGAACCTTGCGCACGTCGAACGTGATGCCCTTGGCGGCGAGCGCCTCCAGGCACTCCACGTCCGCCTCGTCCATGGCGATGGCGTTGGTGACGACCACCTTGCCCACCGAGTGGGCCATGGAGCCGAGGTTGATGTTCTTGATGTCCACACCACCCTCGACGGCGCGGAGCACATCCTGGGGGGTCTCGAACAGGAGCATGACCCTGGTGGTGCCGAACCGGGGGTCATGCGCGACGTCGATCATCTTCTGAATGGGGACGACGTGCACCTTGACGCCGGGAGGCGCCGCCTGGATGATCATGGTCTTGCGGAGCTCGTCGTGGCTCACACCGTCGGAGACCACGATGATGCGGTCGGGGTTCACCTGCTTGGTCCAGGTGGTTGCCACCTGGCCGTGGAGCAGGCGGGTGTCGACGCGGCAGTGCGCGATCTTGATGTGGCCGTCGCCGAGCACGGTGCCAGGCGGGATGGCGCCCGTGGGATGGGACGGCGCCGCGGCAGCCGCGGCGGCCGGCTTCTCAGGCTCGAGCGACTCAGGTTTGACGCGCACGCCGTCACGGGACTCGCCCAAGAGCCCCGCCGCGATCTCATGCGCGGTCGCCTCCGGGTTCATGCGCAGCGTGTAGGCGGTGATGACCATCGGCAGGTTCATGCCCGTGACCGCTGCCCACGTGGGATGCCCGTCCAAAAGGCCGTTGATCTGGTTGAACGGGGTACCGCCCCAGAGGTCGACCAGGAACAGCGCCTGCTCGGGATCGGAAAGCGTCGCCACCTCCCTCTCGATCTCCGCCCTGAGGTCATCCGGCCCCATGCTGGGCTGCAAGCTGACGACCACGACATCGGGCTGATCGCCGAATACCATGGACGCCGTCTGCTTGATGCCGGCAGCTAGGTCGCCGTGACTAGCAAGGACGATGCCAACCATGCATACCTCCTTCTCCTAGAGAGGCCAGTACTGACCTGCGTGTTGACGCAGGGTCCAGCCAATTGTAAGGGATTTATGAAATGGTTTGCAAGTGCTATGAAGATGAAGATGATTCCAGCTAAAAGTTTATGTCATGAAATTAATAAGAACTCAGTGATGCATAGAGAGACGTTGATTCATTAGATTGATGAATCAACGTCTAACCCTCTGCAGAGGCCTGGGAGCGCTGGGCGTCGAGCCAGGTCTGCAGGAAGATGCTCGCGGCGACCATGTCGACCTTGCCGCGCATCGACTTCTCGTTGAGACCTTGCTCCCTGAGGATGCGCTTGGCCTCGGCCGACGAGAGGCGCTCGTCCTCGAAGGCCACGGGCAGCCCCAACATGCGCCCGATGGCGAGGGCCTGCTTCTCGATGCGCTCCGCTTGGGGGCCCCGCTCCCCCGAAAGCGTCATGGGGCGCCCGAAGACGAGGACCTCGGGATCGTAATCCTCAACCAAGTAGCGGAAGCTCCTGGCACCCGAGAGCACCTCGGGGGCAGGAAGGACCTTCACGGGCGAGGCGATGCGGCCCGAAGCGTCGGAGACCGCGATGCCTATGCGCTTCTCTCCGATATCGAGTGCCATGGCCACCATGTCTGCCGCCCTCTCTTCGATGCGTCCCGCGATGGGACCGCACGTGGGGCGGGGCGGCCCCGTTGCAGAGCCGCCCCGTCCCATCAATAATCGGCTACGCTCCGAGCTCGCGTTTCGCCGTCGCGAGCGCATCGGCGATGCCCGCGGCGTTCTTGCCGCCGGCCTGCGCCATGGTCGGGCGGCCGCCACCGCCGCCACCCACGATCGGGGCGATCTTCTTGATGATGTCGCCGGCCTTGAACCCGGCGGCCACGGCATCATCGGTCGCGCCGGCGAGAAGCGCCGGCTGGCCCTTGGAGGTCACCGTGGCGAGCACGCACGCGACGGGGCCGGCGACCTTCTGGCGGATGGTGTCCCATACGTTGCGGAGGTCGGCCGCCTCAAGACCCTTGAGCTCAGCGACGACGAGCCTATAGGCGCCAAGGTCGGTCGCGCCCTCGATCGCCTGGGCGATCACATCGGACGAGCCGCCCGTGAGCGCTGCCTTGAGCTTCTGCTCGCTCGCGTGCAGGTCGGCCTGAAGTCCCGCCACGCGCGCCGGAACCTCGTCCACGCGGCACTTGAGGGCCTGTGCAGCCTGCTCGAGCAGGCGGGTGCGCTCCTGCCACCAGGCGACGGCGCCCTCGCTCGTCACGGCCTCGATGCGGCGCACGTTGGAGCCCGTGGAGGACTCGGAGGTGATGTGGAAGAAGCCAATCTCGGCGGTGTTGCGGGCGTGCGTGCCGCCGCAGAGCTCGCGCGAGAACGGACGATCCTCTGTGCCCACCGAGACAACGCGCACCACGTCGCCGTACTTCTCACCGAAGAGCGCCACCGCGCCGGCGGCCTTGGCATCATCGATGCCCATGACGGCCGTCACCACCGGCTTGGCGGCGAAGATCTGCGCGTTGACGAGGTCCTCGACGCGCGCGAGCTGCTCGGCCGAGAGCGCCTCGAAGTGCGTGAAGTCGAACCGCAGGTGGTCGGGCGTCACGAGCGAACCGGCCTGGTTGACGTGGTCGCCGAGGACCTCCTTGAGCGCGGCGTCGAGCAGGTGCGTGGCGGTGTGGTTGCGGCGCAGAAGCTCGCGGCGGTAATGGTCGACGGTCGCCGTGACGAAGCCGCCCTCGAAGAGCTCACCCTCCTCGACCGTGACCACATGGGCGTAGAGGCCGTTGTGCGACTTGGTGTCGGAGACCACCGCGCGCATGCCGTCGCCGGCGAGCACGCCGGTGTCGCCCACCTGACCGCCCATCTCGGCGTAGAAGGGCGTGCGGTCGAGCACGACCTCGACCTCATCGCCCGCCGCCGCGCGCTCGACGCGCTCGCCGTCGCGCACGATGGCGAGCACGCGCGCGCCCTCGAGGGCATCGTCCCCGTACCCGCAGAACTCGGTCGCAGGCAGGATGTCGGAGAGCTCCGTCCAGACGTCGTTGAACGTGCCCCAGGCGTCGCCCTTGACGTTGGCGCGGGCGCGCTCGCGCTGGCGCTCCATAGCCCGGTCGAAGCCCTCGATGTCGACGTCGTGGCCGGCGCCCTGGGCGATCTCGACCGTGAGATCGATCGGGAAGCCGAACGTGTCGTGCAGCATGAAGGCGGCCTCGCCGTCGAGCGTCTCGCCCTCTCCGAGCTTGGCGAGCGCCTCGTCGAGGTAGACGCGGCCGTTGTCGAGCGTGGTGGAGAAGCGCTCCTCCTCGGCGTCGACGATCCCCTTGACGAGCGCGGCGTTCTTCACGAGCTCGGGGTAGGCTTCTCCCATGAGCTCGTTCACGCGGTCGATGAACCGGCCGAGGAAGGCCCCCTCGACACCGAGCAGGCGCCCGTGGAAGACCGCGCGGCGCAGCAGACGGCGCAGGACGTAGCCGCGGCCCTCGTTGCCCGGCAGGATGCCGTCGGAGATCATGAAGTCGACGGAGCGGGCATGGTCGGCGATGATGCGCAGGCTGCGGCTCGGTCCCTCGTAGTCGTCGGCGACGTAGATCACGCCGGAGACCTCCTCGCCGAGGCGGATGAGGCCCTGCATGATGTCGCTGTCGTAGAAGGAGCTCTTGTGCTGCATGATGGCGCTCATGCGCTCGAGGCCCATGCCGGTGTCGAGATTGCGATGCGGCAACTCCGGCATCGAGCCGTCCTCCTGGCGGTCGAACTGCGTGAAAACGAGGTTCCAGTACTCGAGGAACCGGTCGCAGTCGCAGCCCGGGGCGCAGTCGGGCCTGCCGCAGCCAACGTCCTCGCCCTGGTCGTAGTAGATCTCGGAGCAGGGGCCGCAGGGGCCCGTGGGACCGGCCGCCCAGAAGTTGTCGTCGGCGCCGAGGCGCGAGATGTGGCTCTCCTCGATCCCCAGTCCGCGCCAGATGTCGTAGGTCTCGTCGTCCTCGGTGAAGACCGTGAAGTAGAGCCGCTCGATCGGCAGCTTGAAGACCTTGGTGGAGAGCTCGAGCGCCCAGGCGCAGGCCTGCTCCTTGGAGACGCCGCCGAAGGAGAAGTTGCCGAGCATCTCGAAGAAGCTCGCGTGGCGTCCGTCGGAGCCGATGATGTCGATGTCGTTGGTGCGCACGCACTTCTGGCAGGAGGTCGCGCCGATCTCGTGCATGGTCTTCTTGCCCTGGTAGTAGGGCTTGAACTGGTTCATGCCGGCGTTCGCCAGAAGCAGCGACGGATCGTCGGGGACGAGCGAGGAGCTCGGAAAGAGCTTGCATCCCCGCTCCTCGAAGAAGCTGAGGAACGCCGAGCGGATCTCGGCGGTGGTCATGGTCGGAAAATCTGCTGCTGCCATGCGGCTACTCCCTGCTATCCGAGCAAACCGCGGGCCGAAGCCCGCGGCGCTTTGCATGCGAAACCTGTTAAGTATAGCGAAAACGCGCCGCCGGGGCGCTACGCGTGGCGATCGCCCCGTGCATCGCCATGTTTTTTCTCACGCGCCCCGCGCTCGGCATCCGTACCGAACGGCATGCGGAACATCCCCGTCGAGCCCGGCTGGAGCGAGGCGAGCTTGCTCCAGGGGTTGTCGAGCTCGGGGCGTGGGACGGCCTCGGCGGCAGGGACCACGTCATCGGAGATGATCTCGGAATCGTTGACGAAGGTGTCGTCGCCGAGCGCGTCGAACGCTGCGACCGGAGCCCCCTTGTCATCGCGGTAGGGCGTGCCCTGGAAGAACGCGCCGTCGTAGGAGACGAGGGGCCGGCGCGTGCGGTTCTCGAAATAGAAGATGAAGAGGCCCTTCAGTGCAGCCGAGAGCGGGATGGCGATGACCATGCCCAAGGGTCCCAGCAGGGCCGAGCCGATGACGATGGCCGTAAGGCTCATGGCCGGGTGCACGGAGACGGCGGACTGCATGATCTTCGGGCTCAGGATGTTGTCCGTGATGTTCTGGGCGATGACCGTAACCACAAGCGTCCAGAACGCCATCGCGGGGCTGTAGAAGAGAGCGACCGCCGTGGCGAGCACGGACGAGATGACGGGTCCGACGACCGGAATGAGATGCAGGATGCCGGTCAGCACGCCCATGAGCGGCGCGTAGGGGTGCCCCACGAGCGCGAAGCCCGCGAAGGCGAGCACGCCGTCCACCACCGAGGTGATGATGGTCCCGCGCATGTAGCCGCCCACGGAGCGGGCGAGGATGGCCACCATGAACCGATAGGTGGTCTCGCGGGCCTCGCCCACGATGACGCCGACTTCGCGATGGATGCGCGGGTAGTCGCGCGCGAGCCAGTAGGCGAGCACCAGCCCCAGGAACAGCGCGAACAGCTGGGAGCCCACCCCGGACAGGAAGGGGAACACGCCGCGCCCCACATCGCCGGCGACCTGCCGGATGATGTCGGAGGCGTCGTCAGCGAGCGAGGCGAGCATGTCGCTGAGCTCCGTGGGCCATGTGGACTTGGAGAACAACTGGATGTCATGGGTGATGCTCACGAGCCAGTCGCCCATGCCGCGCAGCTGGCTCGGCACGCGCGTGAAGAGCTCGAAGAGCTGCGAGACGATCATGGGGATGACGATGACGGCGACGAGCGCCACCACGGCGACCACGACGGTGAGCCCCACGAGCGCCCCGATCCCGCGCGAGACACCGTGGTGCTCGAGCACGTTGACGATCGGCGCGGCGACGAACGCCACGAGCGAGCCGACCGCGAGGAACTCGATGACCGGCGCGAGCACGTCGAAGACGTTGAGGAGGGCCGTCCCGATGATGATGGCGCCGACCACGATCCAGACATGCAGCCCGACGAGGCGGGCGGTGTCGAGGCTTCTCGTCCCGTCTGAGGCGGGCGCACCGCTGCGCGCCGTCATGATCTCACCCCGGTTCCGGCAGGATCGATCCGATCCTGGATCTTCTTGAGCGTGCGGCGCAGCAGGCGCGAAACCTGCACCTGGGAGATGCCCAGACGCTCGGCCATCTCGATCTGGGTCAGGCCCTCGCGGAACCTCAGGTCGATGACATCCCGCTCGCGGGGCGAGAGCTCTGCCAGCGCGTCCTCGATCATGATGCGGTCATCGGTGAGCGCCAGCTCCGTATCGTCGGAGGCGTAGCGGTCGAGGATGGAGGGCGCGTCGTCGCCGTCCGAGGAGCCCGTGCCCTCGAGCGGCACCGAGCTGTAGGCGGAGGACGACTCCATGGCCTCGAGAACCTCGTCCACCGTGGCGCCCAGGTACTCGGCGATCTCCTCGACCGTCGGCGAGCGCAGAAGCTGCGTGGTCAAGGTGTCGGTAGCCTGGTTTACCTTCGCGGAGAGCTCCTGCAGGCGGCGGGGCACCCGCACGCTCCAGCCCTTGTCGCGGAAGTGGCGCTTGATCTCGCCCAGGATGGTGGGCGTGGCGAACGTGGTGAACTCCAGCCCGCGCGAGGGATCGAAGCGGTCGATGGCCTTGAGCAAGCCCAGATAGCCGACCTGCACCAGGTCGTCGATGGGCTCGCCGCGATTCTTGAACTTGTTGGCGAGGAACCGCACGAGGTTGAGATGCGACATGACGAGCTTCTCGCGCGCGTCCTTGTCGCCCTCCTCCTTGTAGCGCCTGAAAAGCTCTCGGGTCTTCTCCTTGTCCCATGCGGTCTTGCCGGAGGAAGATATCTCAGGCATATCAGACATCCGCTCCGATCTCGATGTGCAGCGCCGCGGGCCCCTCGGACTTGGTGAAGGCGTCGCACACCGTGGTCAGGATGACGTCGACGTAGGCGGCGGGATCGCCCTCGACGAGCGGGGCGAAGGCGTCGCAGGCGAGCGCGAAGTCCATCCGCACGCCCTGGGCGTCCACCGAGAACGAGATGGCGAGGTCGCCCCCCGGGCACTGGGAGCAGGCGTAGATGAACGCCTCCTCGGCCGCCATGCGCAAATCCTCCACGCGATCGACCGACATGGAGGAGAGCATCGCCGCGTTGGCCGCGGTCATGCGGACGAGCCGCGCCAGCCGCGGATCGGCGGCGACGCGGAGCTCGATGGAATCAGGTGAGTTACTCATGGCTCTCCTTCGCAGCTTCCGGCGCGGACGCGCCATCGTAGGTATAGTAGCGGGCGGACGCGGCGGACGGATCATCGGAAGCATCGGAGGCGGTCCCATCCGCGGGCGCCGCCGCGGCGCCCTCGGCGAGGGCGCGGTCAGGATCTGCCGCGGACTTCTTCCTACCCAGGATGCGCTGCACCGCGTCGGAGGCGGAACCGGCCACGTTGCGCGCCGCGTTCTTGGCGCTCACCGCGGTGTCGGTGAATGACGCGACGTCGCGCACCACGGCCTCGACCTCGACGAGGTTCGCCGAGAGCGCATCGACCGCGACGTTGGCGCTCACGAGGAGCGGCTCGACGCGCTGGATGGCCGGCTGCAGCTCCTCGAGGGTGTCGTCGAGCTTCGCAATCACGGGCTTGGCCTCGGCAAGGGTCTCGTTGATCTCGCCCACGGCGTCGCTCGCCTCGGCGACCACCTTGTCGACGCCGTCCATGGTTGAGCGCGCGCGACGCAGCGAGAGGGCCAGCTCCACCACCGCCCAGACGGCCACCGCCGCGAGGACGATCAAGATGATTTGAAGGGGATCCATGCTGCCTCCCAGCATTTCCGCGGCCGAACCCGGCCTTTGCATACCGTCAATCAAGTCCATGGTACCCGTTCGGTGCGCGTTGTACCCGGACGGGCCGTCATGCAAACAAATGACTACACGCCTCATGCCCCGGTCTCGGGAGCGTTCCCGCCGCGATCGCGTGCGGTTCGCTCGACGCGGAACTGCTCCCAGCCGCGGCCGGCGCTCTTCCAGAACGCCCCGCGCTCCAGGCCTTCGGGGAGATACCTCTGGTCCACCCATCCTTCGGGATAATCATGCGGGTAGAGGTAGGGCCCGTACTCCTCGGATCCGGGACGGTGGCGGTCGCGCAGATGGGCGGGCACCTCGCGCTGGCCGCTCGTGCGCACGTCGGCGAGCGCCGCGTCGATGGCGGCCTCGCAGGCGTTCGACTTGGGAGCGAGCGCGTTGTAGATCGCGGCCTGGGCGAGGTTGATGCGGCACTCGGGATAGCCGATGACCTCGGCCGCCTTGAACGCGGCCTGAGCCACCAGGATGGCCTGGGGGTCGGCGTTTCCGATGTCTTCCGAGGCGGCGATGAGGATACGCCGCGCGATGAACTTGGGGTCCTCGCCGGCATCGATCATGCGCGCGAGCCAGTAGACGGCGGCATCGGGGTCGCTGCCGCGCATCGACTTGATGAAGGCCGAGATGATGTCGTAGTGCATGTCGCCCGATTTGTCATAGGAGAGCCCCCGGCGCGGGTTCGCCTGGCGCACGTCCTCCAGCGTGATGGCGATGGAGGAGCCCCCATCGGACGCGGCCGCCTCCTTCTCGGACCCTCCAGGATCCTCCCCCGCCTCCGGACGCGTGAGGGCGATCTCGCTCGCGAGCTCGAGCGTGGTGAGCGCCGAGCGCGCATCCCCGGCGGCGAGCATGCAGATGGAGCGCACCACCTCGTCATCGGCCGAGAAGCGCCCGGCGAGCCCCTGCGGCGCGGCGAGCGCGCGGCGCACGAGCACCGCGACGTCGTCGTTGGAGAGGTGCTCGAGCTCCACCACGCGCGAGCGCGAGAGCAGCGCCGAGTTGACCTCGAAGTATGGGTTCTCGGTCGTGGCGCCGATCATCACCACGGTGCGGTTCTCGACGGCATGGAGCAGGGCGTCCTGCTGCGAGCGGCTGAACCGGTGGATCTCGTCGATGAACAGCACCGTGCGGCGGTCGTAGGCCATGAGGCGGCGCTTGGCCTCGTCGATCTCGCGACGCAGGTCCTTGACCGTGCCCGTGATGGCCGAGACCTCGACGAACTCGCTGCGGGTATGCGCCGCGATGATGTGCGCGAGGGTGGTCTTGCCCGTGCCGGCCGGTCCGTAGAGGATCATGCTGGAGAGGACGTCGTGCTCGATCGCCGAGCGAAGCCACGACCCCGGCCCCACGGCCTTCTGCTGCCCCACGTACTCATCGAGCGAAACGGGGCGCATGCGCACCGCGAGCGGGGCGTTGCGGAGCGTGCGCTCGGTCTCCCCCTGGCTGAACAAGGTCTCCATGGCATCCCTTCCCGGCCGACTCCACGCCGAGCCCGTCCCCATCATAGCATGGAGGCGGGCTCATCCGAATCAAGAACAAACATCTGTTCGATTTTGCGGGTTCCGCACACGAGCGTCGCATGAACCCATCCCGCCCGAACTCGCTTACTCGTTGATGTAGGTGCGGCGCGGGAAGCGGATCTCGGGGAACCAGCGGCCCGCCAGCTCGGTAAAGTAGCCGTCGGTCATGCTCGCTATGTAGTCCACCACCGTCTGATCGGGGTCGGTGCGCCAGTCGTAGGCGCGTCCATAGTAGGACAGGAACCGCTCGATGCGCGCGATGTGGTGCCGGAAGATGTAGCTCGACTCGTCACCGGCGCGCAGGTCCGCCAGGCACCGATCGTACATGAGCTCGAAGGCGCGCGCGAGCTCCTCGGCCCGCTCCCCCTCGATGCCGCTCGCCCGGTAGATCTTGGCGTAGTTCTCCGCCTTGGCGCGCCGGATCTCGGCGAAGAGCTCCTCGCTCATCTCTATGCGGTCCTTGCCGTAGCTGTGCTCGATGATGTCGGCAGAGGCGTGGCTCAAGATCCACGAGTTGTACCCGCCGCCCAGGCCGTCCTCGAACGCGTCCTCGGAAAGAAGCCCCGCCGCGATGGCGTCCTGCCGGTCGCGCCCCACGTAGGCGATGATATCCGAGATGCGCACCACGCAGCCCTCGAGCGTCATGGGCCTGAGGTGCCCGATTGCCACATCGCCCTGGGCGTAGCAGCGCTCCACGATCCGGTCGAACTCATCGAATCCCGAGAGCCCCGAGAGCTCGAACACCCGCTGCTCGTACTCCCCGTTGTGCGTGAGGCACCCGTCAAGCGTCTGGAGCGTGAGGTTGCGCCCGTACAGCGCATCGAGCACGCGCACCGAGTGGACGTTGTGGAAGAACCACCGCCCCGTGCGCGCATGGAAAACCTCGTTCAGACAGCGCTCGCCCGCGTGCCCGAACGGCGTGTGGCCCAGATCGTGCCCGAGACCGATCGCCTCGATGAGGTCGCAGTTGAGCCCGAGGGCGTAGCCGATGTCGCGCGCGACGCGCGCCACGAGCTGCACATGGAGGCCGCGACGGGAGAGGTCGTCGTTGCTGCGGAAGCTGAACACCTGGGTCTTTCCGGCATAGCGGCTGTAGGCGGGGGTGTGGATGATCTTCTCGACATCACGCACGTAGGCGGGGCGCCAGATGCTCGATGCATCCGCCGGCCGCGCCTCGCGCCTCAGGGCGCCGGCATCGTCGGCGCGGTAGGGATTGACCCAGCCGCGCGCGCGGTCGCGCTCCATGCGCTCGACGAGCCCCTCGCTCAACGTAGCGGGTATGGCATCCCTGTTCGCGCGCGCGGCGCCACGCGCGTCCCATGTCGCAGAACCCATGGCCGCCTCCCCATCTCGATCGGGCAACTTCCCGCTATCATCCCACGCCGTGAGGACGCGGGCAAGACGCTCCGTTCAGAGCAGGACCAGCGCGCCGATGAACGCCGCGGCGAGAAACGGCAGCAGGGGCAGCGACGGAAGGCGCAGGGCGAGGCAGGCCCCCGCGAGCGCAAGGAGCGCGAGCACGTAGGCGACCGCCGCGCATACCGGGTCGGCGACCAGGAGGGCGAAGAGCGCCTTGATGTCGCCCATCCCCTGTCCCGCCGCTCCCCGCACGCGCCGCCAGAGGAGCTCGAGGGCCGTGAGCGCCCCCGCGGCGACGAGCGCCGCGGCGAGGCTCCGCCCCAGCCCCGAGAGCCCACGCGTCGCCAAAGCGTACAGGGCCGCGGTGATAAGGAGCGCGAGGGCGAGCCCGTGCGGCAGGCGCCGCGTCCGCGCGTCGACGACGCCCGCGGCTGCGAGGACGCCCGAGAGGAGCGCTGCGCAGAACGCCGCATCCATGGGGCGCTACCGGGTCCGCCCCATCACGTCGTCCAGCTTGACCGCGACGGTGTGCGGCGTGGGCACCCATTCCACCTTCTGGAACAGCGCCTGGGCGTTGATGGGGATGTAGGTGAGCATGAACAGCGGATAGGTGAACAGGTTGAGCAGGATACGGCGGCGCGACGCGCCGTGGATGTGACCGCGCTCGAAGACCGTGGTCACGAGGCCGATCATGAAGAACGTCCCGTACACGCCCGCGAACGACATGAAGATGGAGCCCAGGCACATCGACATCTCGGCATCGGTGGCGAGAAACCCATGGCTGAGCCAGCTGACCACCAGGAAGGTGCCGTTGGTGAGCACCGAGAGCAGCGTGAGCAGGATCGCCGGCGCGATGGTGACGAACATGTCGTAGGCGGCGAAGCGTCGGAACAGCACGATCGCCTTGAGCATGTAGCGTCCGTAGGTGAAGAGTACCTGGTAGAAGCCCTTGCACCAGCGCAGACGCTGCTTCCATGAGGCGGCGAGGCGCACCGGCTGCTCGTCGAAGAACTCCGCCGGGGCGTAGGCGATGCGCACGCCGTGCACCGCGCAGAACGTGGTGAACTGGATGTCCTCGGTGAGCGTGTGGAACCGCCAGCCCTGCATGGCCTCGACGATGCGCGCCGAGACCAGGTACCCCGAGCCCGAGACCGCGCAGGAGGTGCCGCAGTGCATGCGCGCGTTGTTGAGGAAGCGGGCCTCGCGCAAAAACGAGGTGCCGTAGCCGCCCGAGATCCACGAGTCGCCGAAGTTCTTGGAGTTGCGGTAGCCGGTGACCACCATGTGACCCTGGTCGAAGGCGTCGTTCATGATGCGCAGGTAGTCGCGGCTCACCAGGTTGTCGGCATCGAAGATGAAGAACCCCTCGTAGAGGCCGGGTCGCTCGGCGAGGATGCGCTTGAAGGCGTAATCCATCACCCAGCTCTTGCCCCTGCGTGCCAGATCGTTGCGCTCGTAGACGATCGCGCCGGCCGCGCGGGCCGCCTCGGCCGTGGCGTCGGTGCAGGCGTCGGCGACCACGTAGATATCGAAGAGCTCGGCGGGATAGTCCTGTGCGCGCAGCGACTCGACGAGGTTGGCGATGACTGGCTCCTCGTTGTGCGCCGCGATGAGGAAGGCGTAGCGATGGAGCTTGGATGCTGCCGGATAGCGGTACTCGCCCCGTAGAGCCCCTACGACCATGAAGATCGCCTGGTAGAAGAAGAGCGCGGTCATGATGAGGCCGATGGCGGCGTTGAAGACCACGATGGGCGGTCCGGCGGGCACGATGCCCTCGACAGCCTGGGCGATGAGATCCATGGACGTCCCCCTTACTGCCTAGTCCCCCGCGAGCCCGAGCTGGCCCACGATGCGCGCGCCGGCCTCGGTGCGCCCCAGCGAAGCCGGTGCGATCTCCTCGAGCACCGCCGCCAGGTCCCAGGGCAGCTCGTCCCGGCACTCGATGACCGCGCCCGTCACGGGATGGGTGAAGCGCACGCGCCAGGAGTGCAGGAACTGGCGGGTGAGCCCACGGTCGGCGCGCTCGGCGCCGCGACCGCCCCGCCCGTAGAGCGGATCGCCCACGCAGGGGTGGTTGATATGACGCATGTGCACGCGGATCTGGTGGGTGCGCCCGGTGTAGAGATGGCACTCGAGCAGCGTGTAACCGTCGTCGAAGCGCCCCGCATCGAAGCGCTCCAGCACGCGGAACGTGGTGATGGCCTGACGGGCGAACGGGTCGTCCGAGACGACCATCTTCTGGCGGTCGCGGGTCGAGCGGGCGATTCCGGTGCTGATGGTACCCTCGTCATGCGCCACGTAGCCGTGGACGAGCGTGATGTAGCGGCGATCGAGCGTGCGCAGGCGGATGAGGTCCTGGAGCGCCCGCTGGGTGTCGTCGTCCTTGGCGGCGAGCATGAGCCCCGAGGTGTCGCGATCGAGCCGGTGGACGATCCCGGGGCGGTCCTCGCCCTGGAGGGTGCCCAGGTGATCGAGGCCGCAGTGGTAGACGAGCGCATTGGCCAGCGTGCCCGACTCGTGCCCGCGCGCCGGATGGCACACCAGCCCGCGCTGCTTGGAGAGGACGATCAGGTAGTCGTCCTCGTAGCGGATGTCGAGCGGGATGTTCTGGGGTATGACGGCGCCCGGCTCCACGGGCTCGGGAAGCTCCACCGAGACGCGGTCGCCCGCGCGCACCGCGAGCTTCTTGGAAAGGCAGGTCTCGCCGTTCACCGCCACGGCGCCCGCCTCGATGAGATGCGCGCACGCCGAGCGCGAGGGACAACCCTCCTGGGCGCCCAGGTAGGCGTCCAGGCGCGCGCCCGCATCGGCGTCGTCCACGAGAAGATGCAGGTCGGCAGCCATCTAGCCCTCCCGCTCAGGATCCGGGGCGGTGGCCTCCGCCCTCGCCTCGGCGGGAGCGGCGGAGGCAGGGGACCCGTCCTCATGCGCGGCGGGTGAGAACCACATGAAACCGACGAAGGCGAGCGCGACGCCCGCCGTGATGCCGATGTCGGCGATGTTGAAGACAGGGAAATCAATGAAGGTGGTGGCGATGAAGTCGACGACGAACCCCAGGACCACTCGGTCGATGGCGTTGCCGATCGCGCCGCCCGCGAGCATGCCGAGCCCTGCGACCTCGAACCACGAGACCTTCTCGGCGCGCGCGAGATACACCGCGGAGGCGATGACGATGGCGACCGCGAGCACGACGAACGCCGAGCCGAACCCTTGGGCGAACCCGAAGGATACGCCGGTGTTGGCGACGAAGTCGAACTCCACCACCCCGGGGGCGACCGGTATGGGAAACGCTCCGCGCCGGGCGAGATCGAGGATGAAGCCCTTGCTCACCTGATCGGTGATGAGGAACACCGCGGCCAGCAGCGCCGCCACGGCCAGGCGCGCGCGAGGGGCGGGGGTCTTTTGAGGGTTGGGCACGCGGTCTCCTTCCACAACGCGCGATGCAGCAAGCCGCAAGAAGGCGGCCGTAACGACCATGGTATACAACGGCGCGCCGGAGAGGGCTCCGGCGCGCCGCAACAACACGGTATCACCCGATGGGGACGAACCGGCTCCTTACGCCTCCAGGGCCTCGGCGCAGCGATCGCACACGTGGGCATGGGCACCGTGGACACCGGTGCTCGCGCGGTAGTTCCAGCAGCGATCGCAGCGCTCGCCGCGCGCCGCCTCGACCTCGACCGCGAAGCCGTCACCGCACGCCAGCTCCACCTCGGAGACGATGAAGAACTCCGCCAGATCGGGCGCGCCATCGCCGGAAAGCAGCTCAAAGGCCTCCGCCGGGACCGTCGCCTTGACGCGCACCTCCTGGCTCTTGGTGAAGCCTCCCGCGGCGCGCGCCTCCTCGAGCGCCTTGGTCACCTGGGCGCGCAGCTCGAGCGCGGCGGAGAGCACCGGTGCCAGCTCGTCGGCCTCCTCGAGCGTGATGGGGGCGCGGTACCAATCGAGCAGCGCCGCGTAGGTCTGCCCGTCGCGGACGCCCGCGGGCGCGTAGGCCATGACCTCGTCGCAGGTGAACGCGAGGAAGGGTTGCAGGTCGCGCAGGAGCATCGAGAGCAGCTCGGCGAGCACGGTCTGGGCGCTGCGGCGCGCGAGCGACCCCTCCTTCTCGCAGTAGAGACGGTCCTTCAGGGCGTCGAGGTAGACGTTGGAGAGCTCGGTCACCACGAAATCGTAGAGCGTGCGGTAGGCGCGGTTGAACTCGTAGGCGGCGTAGGCGTCGTCCACCTCGGCCTGCACCTGCGTGAGCCGCGCCACCATGATCTTGTCGAGCGGCGTGAGTTCGGCGAAATCGACGTGGTCGCGCGCGGCGTCGTACTGCCCCTCCAGCTCGCCCAGGAGGAAGCGGAAGGTGTTGCGGAAGCGGCGGTAGGCATCAGAAGTGCGCGCGAGGATCTCGTGGTCGATGGCGACGTCGGTCGAGGTGTCGACGCTCGCCACCCACAGGCGGATGATGTCGGCGCCCATCTCGTCGCATACCTTGTTGGGATCGATCACGTTGCCGAGCGACTTGGACATCTTGCGGCCCTGGCCGTCAAGGGTGAAGCCCTGGGAGACGACCGCCTTGTACGGCGCGATGCCGTTGGCGCCCACGCTCGTCAGAAGCGAGCTCTGGAACCAGCCGCGATGCTGGTCGGAACCCTCGAGGTAGAGGTCGGCCGGATAGCGCAGCTCGGGGCGCCCCTCGCACACCGCCTTCCAGGAAACGCCGGAATCCCACCACACGTCGAGGATGTCGCGATCGGCCTTGAGATGGTGCCCGCCGCAGTGGGGACACACGCAGGCGTCGCCCAGATAGTCCTCGGGCGCCTTGGTGAACCAGGCGTCGGACCCCTCGGCGCGGAAGAGCGCGATCACGGCGTCGAGCGTCGCGTCGTTCATGACCTTCTCACCGCAGTCGGCGCAGGTGAAGCTCGGGATGGGCACGCCCCAGTTGCGCTGGCGGCTGATGCACCAATCGGGACGCCCCTCGACCATGGCGCCGATGCGGTTCTTGGCGCGATCGGGGTACCACGTCACGTGGTTGAGCACCTGGTCGAGCGCCTGCTCGCGCAGCCCCTGCTCGTCCATCGAGACGAACCACTGGTCCGTCGCGCGGAAGATCGTCGGGTTCTTGCAGCGCCAGCAGTGGGGATAGGAGTGGTTGATCTTGACCTCGGCGAGCAGCATGCCGCGCTCGGCGAGCCAGGCGATGATCTTCGGGTTGGCCTCATCGGTGTCCAGGCCGGAGAAGGGGCCGCCCGTACCGTAGGTATCGCCCACGTAGAATCGGCCGTCGTCGTCGACAGGCATGATGATGGGGAGGTCGCAGCGCACACCGGTGTAGTAGTCGTCCACGCCGTGGCCGGGGGCGGTGTGCACGCAGCCGGTGCCGTCCTCGAGCGTGACGTAATCAGCAGTAACGACCTTACCGGTGACACCCTCGAAGATGGGCTGCTGGTAAGTGAGGCCCACAAGGTCCTCACCGTGCGCGCTCCAAGGCTCGGCAGCACCTTCGGGCACAAAGAGCTTTGCGTCCTCAAGCTTCGCGACACCGTGGAAGACCTTCTCCCAAAGCGCCTTTGCCATGATACCCAGTCGGCCCTCTGCCTCGACAGCGACGTAGTCAGCATCGGCAAGAAGCGCCACGCCGGAGTTTGCCGGGAGCGTCCAAGGGGTGGTGGTCCAGATAACCACGTCGACGGGCATGCCGGAGGCACGGAGCGTCTCGGGCGCGTCAATCATCTCAAAGCGCACAAAGATCGAGGGGCTGACCTCGTCGGCGTACTCGATCTCGGCCTCGGCGAGCGCGGTATGGCAGTGCTTGCACCAGTGCACGGGCTTGCGGCCGCGGTAGATCATGCCCTTGTCGAACATAGCCTTGAAGACCTCGATGTCGGCGGCATCGTGCTCGTGATAGAGCGTGAGATAGGGATGGTCCCAGTCACCGAGGACGCCCAAGCGCTTGAAGCCCTCACGCTGCAGGTCGATGTTCTCGACGGCGAACTCATGGCACATCGCGCGAATCTCGGCCGTGGGCGTGGCGTTGAACTTGGCCGTGCCCAGCGCCTCCTCGACCTTGTGCTCGATGGGCTGGCCGTGGCAGTCCCAGCCGGGCACGTAGGGCGTCTGGTAGCCGTTCATGGCCTGGTAGCGCATGATGAAGTCTTTGGAGATCTTGTTCATCGCGTGGCCGATGTGGATCGGGCCGTTGGCGTAGGGAGGGCCGTCGTGCAGGACGAACTTGTCGTGGCCCTCGTTCTTCTTCTGGAGCTGCTCGTAGAGGTGGTTCTCGTTCCACATCGCCAGGCGACGGGGCTCGCTCTTGGAAAGCCCCGCGCGCATGGGGAACCCCGTCTGGGGCAGGTGCATGGTGTCCTGGTAGACGCTTTTCTCTTTCTTCGCCATCGCTCTCCCCTCCTGTGCCGGGGCGCTTGGCGGATGCGCCCCGGGTCGCCGGGGGCACCGCGTGCGGCGCACCCCGAGCCATCGGGCGCCTAAAAAAGCGCCCGTCCCTGCAAGCTGGGACGAAGCGCTCATGGAAGCTCGTACGTGAAGGCATCCCGTGCGATCGGGTTCCGACCGCGGGAGCCGCCCGCGCGACGAGCCGAAGCTCTCCGCTTAACCACCCAGCTTAGGTGCCCCTGGGCACCCGTTACTCGGCTGGTCCATGACGGCGACCATCCCGGCGACGCCTACTGAGGTGGCAGGAACGGCGATGCGCGCACTTCGGCCCATCGCAGCATGCCGACCCGTTGGGGCCGCGGCTCCGGGGTGATTTTCACGCGGGCGCGCAGTCGCGTCTCCCAGCTCAGGCGGCCCCTCTCCACTCGTCCCAAGTCGGACGACGCGCGAGGCGCTGCCATCAGACGCGCTCTCTCTTCTGCACGGGGACCGGCTACTCCTCCCCATCACAGCCTGTGCGCGGTATTGTAGCACGCGCATTGCCGCAAGGCGCCGCGATGCGGAAATGTCCCCGTGCTTTCACACCAACCGCCGAAGACGCGCCTCGGATCCCGTCTTGGCGGGTAAAGAAAACCGAGGCTTCGGTAGTTTGTGTGACAAGGGGCTAGCCTAGGCAGCAACGCTCTTCGCTCCCTTCACGCCCTTCTTCCTCGCCTTCACCGGGCGACCCGGGAGCTGGGGCTGGCAGTCGCCGCACCTGAGCATGAGCAGGGCCACGAGGTTGTCGGTGTTGCGGAAGCCGTAGCCCATCCTCACCGCCACCTTGATCTTGTTGTTGATGGCCTCTACGCGCCCGTTGCTGATGCCGAGCTCGACTGCGGCGATGATGTCGTCGCGCCGGCGGCGCACCTTCTTCTCCACGGCGACGACCTTGGCGATCTTGCAGTAGGCGGCCCTGTGCATCCAGTCGTCGAGCAGCTCGGCGGCCTCGGAGCCGTCGGCTGCCCGGAAGACGGCCCGCAGGTCCTCCTTGAGCTCCCAGGCCCTGACCAGCCGCGAGCCGGCCCTCTTCTTGAGCGCCTCGAGCCTCGCCCTCTGGCCGTCGGTGAGGTCCTCGGGGTTCTTCACGAGCGCGTAGCGGCTGCCCTTGATGGAGGCCGCCTCCTCCTCGAGCGCCCTGACCTCCTCGGGCGGCAGCTCGCCTTTGGCAGGCCTGCCGCGCTTGCCCTCGGGCCTGGGCCTGGCGGCCCTGGCGGCGGCCCTGGCGGCGTTCCACTCCTCGCAGCGCACGGCGTCGAGCGCGTCGTTCATCCACTGGACCACGTGGAAGGGGTCCATGACCCACCTCGCGTTGGGGCAGCGGCGCTTGACCAGCTGCCTTATCCACCTCGCGCCGTCGGCGGTCACCACCTCTATGGCGCGCCTCTGCTCGCGCGTGAGCTCGTCGAGGAACAGGTTGAGCACGTCCTTGCCGGTGCCCTCGTGCGCCCAGATGAGGCAGCCGCGGTCGTGGTCGACGACCACCGTGACGTACTTGTGGCCCTTCTTGTACGACGTCTCGTCGATGCCGATGCGGCGCACGCCGTCGAACCTCGAGGCGCCGCGCGCGGCCTCCAGCTCGGCGTAGACGCGCCTGCACACGCCGCCCACGCTGTGCCACTCGACGCGGGCGAGCTCGGAGACCGCCGAGGCGGTGCAGCGGACCGCCAGCCACGCCACCCAGTCCTCGAAGTCGCGCGTGAAGCGCGCCCCGTGCCGCGCCCAGGGGACGGCCTCGGTGCGCACGCCGTGCTCCGGGCAGCGCACCCTGCAGGGCGCGTACTCCAGGTAGCAGGCCGAGCGCGCCAGGTCCATCGCCCTCCACAGCCTGGGGGCCCCGCGGTTCGCCATGTCGTAGAAGTCGCAGGCCCTGCCGCATACGGGGCAGCGGCGCTGCTCGCGCTTGTAGGGCCGGACGCTCACGACGATGCGCTCGGCCTCGATGCGCGCGCCCAGGACGACCGTGCGGGCCAGACCGAGGGCGAGAAGTAGTAGACTCTTCATGCGTCACACCTCTTCGGTTGTCTGAATTTGGCTTAGCAATCATAGGCGGATGACGCGGAAACGGCCCCTCCCGGGGCCGTTTCAGTTCCAGATCGTTGTTTTCGCCCGCTGAGCTGGGCCTATGCCGGAATCTCTCCCACAGAAACCACCGAAGAGCCAGAAAACCCATGCACCGCAATCGCTAAACGTTGGAAAGGAAGCACCCATGAGCACCATTCTCGCCATCGCCGGCTCGCTGCGCGTCGGCAGCATGAACCGCCAGCTCGCCGAGGCCGCACGGCGCGAGGTCTCCGCGCTCGATCCATCCGCCGCCTTCAACATCCTCGACTGGGCGGACGTGCCCCTCTTCAACGAGGACATCGAGCGGCCCGCGCCCGAGGCGGTCGCGCGGGTGCGCGCCGAGGTGCTCGCCGCCGACGGCATCTGGTTCTTCACACCCGAGTACAACCACTTCTTCCCCGGTTCCCTCAAGAACCTGCTCGACTGGCTCTCACGGCCCGTCGACGCCGCGCAGGGCCAGGTGCTCGATGGCAAGCCCTGCGCCATCAGCGGCGTGTCCGCTGGCGGCTCGGGCACGGCCTGCGCCCAGGATCACCTGGTGACGCTCGTCTCGTTCCTCAACATGCGCGTCATGAACAAGCCGCGCCTCACGGTGCCCTTCGGCTTCTCCAAGATGGTCGACGGACACCTGGAGCTCGGCGACTCGCTCCCCTACCTCCAGCGCCAGGCAAAGGCGTTCCTCTCGTTCATCGCCTAGACTCCGGGCGAGCGCGGCGCGCCTCGAAACCGGAAGACCTAGCTGCAGCAGAGATGGATGGCGAACCCGGCGATCTCCTCATTGAAGTACACGAGCTTCGTCGTGCCATCGGGGTTTAAGGCGCGCGACGCCTCGTTGATGGTGAGGCCGCGCGTCTTGAAATACGCCTCCGCGGCGGGAAGGTCGTTCACGGCCAGACCGATGTGCCCGCGCTCGCCGCGACCGTCGCCCTTCATGACCTCCACGAGCGTGTCGGCGAACACCGATACCGGCGTGTCGACGCGCGCCATGCCGAGCAGCGATTCGAAGAGGCCCGCGATACTCGAGGCCTCCGCCTCATCCGCCGCGTTGATCCCGATATGGGCGATGCGCATGTCGAACGCATCAACCGGGTTGACGATACCGTTGTCCACGATGGCCTCCTCGCCGCCGTACTCTTCAACGAACCCCTCCGGGGTCATGACCGGAACGCCTTTATCAATCAGAAGACGGGCGAACACCCCGTCCCCGTCAACGAGCGCGCCCGAGAACGTTCCATCATAGACGCGACGCACCCCGCACGAGGGGCTCCTGGGCTGCAGCACGGCCACGTCGCATCCGCCCGCCTCCCGGGTGGCATCCCAGGCGCGCTTCGCGCCCAGCCGGAACGCATCGTCGACGCTCTCGTCGAACTCGTTGACCACCCTTCCGTCGCGGATCTCCGAGCGGGGGCGCGGCGTGGGAAGCCCGCCGAGCTGCTCGGGGCACACCGGAACGAGCTCGCATCCCGCTGCGCGCAGCGCTTCTATCAGCTCAGGGCGCCGATTGCTGCCGCCGTTGTACTTGCACTTCTCGCCCAGCAGGCACGCGCTCACCGCGACGCGCATCGTTTCGCTCCCGTCCATAGCGCATCCGTTCCGATCAATAGATCCCCGTGTCGTTCAAGCGGTCCCGCCTGGACGCCCCGAGCGCGCGAGCCGAACAGCACCGCGCGCCGCATCCCGCGAACGCGGGCAAATGAGCGAATCTCGCCGTGGGCACGCTCGATCGTTGCCATGCCGTCCCCCCTCGCGACGACCGGTCCAATCACCGGTCGTCGTCATCATGCCTGCAAACGGAACCCGGCGCGAGGCGTCAGTCCTGGTCGCGCAGGCGCAGGGAGACCTGATGCTGGCCGGAGCCCGCCTCGGGCTCGTCGAACTCGTAGACGCCGAGCGATTTCAGGAACGGGCGCAGCTTCTTGAAGCCGTAATTGCGCACATCGAAGTCAGGCAGGCGCTTGGCGAGCTCGTCGCCCACACGCCCGAGCGGCACCCAGCCGTCGTCGTCGGAGAACTTGTCGATCACGGCGTTGATCGCGGTACGGATGCGCTTCATGTGGCTGCGGCGCGCGGCGCGGCTCATCTCAGCGAAATCGATCGCCTCGGGCGCCGGATCCTCGGACACGGCACCGCCGGCGTCACCGGGATGCCGCTTCGGGCGCGGTGCCGAGGTGGAGGAAGCCTCCCCGCTCGCGGAACCCTCCTCAGAGCCGCCGCGTTCCTCGTCTGCTGCCCCGATCACGGTAGAAGCGCCCGACTCGAGCTCCGAGACGTCACTTGCAGCCTCCTCGGTTGGAACGCCATCCTCCGGCTGCGCCCCGTCTGCGGCGCCGGAGCCCCTTCCACGGGCGCCCTTGGCCGTCTTCTTGCCGTTCGCGCGCCGGCGCCGCTTCGCGCGCGCCTCCTCGGCCTCTTCCGCCGCCTCGTCGGCGTCCTCCTCCGCCTTGCGGGCGGCGTACAAAAGATCAAGGTACTTGAACTGGTTGCACGCCGAGATGAACGGCTCGGGGGTCTTCTGCTCGCCCATGCCGATCACCTGCATGCCGCTCTCGCGCAGACGCGCGGCGAGGCGCGTGAAATCGGAATCCGAGCTCACGATGGCGAAGCCGTCGACGTTGCCCGAATAGAGGATGTCCATCGCATCGATGATCATCGCCGAGTCCGTGGAGCTCTTGCCGTAGGTGTAGCTGTACTGCTGCATGGGGATGATGGAGTTCTCCAGAAGGCAGTTCTTCCAGGAGGCGAGGCGCTGGCTCGTCCAGTCGCCGTAGATGCGCTTGTACGTGGCGATGCCGGAGTTCGCCACCTCATCGAGGATGGTCTTAACGTACTTGGGGGCGATGTTGTCCGCGTCGATAAGGATCGCGAAGCGCAGGTCGCTCGGGGTATCGGTAGCCATGGTCGCCTTTCTGGTCTGGTTAAGGGCATGCGCACGTGTACTCATGATACCCAGAATGACTCCGCCTGCCAGCGGGCTTGAACCGATCGCCTCGCCGTCAATGACCCGTGCTAACAGACACGTCCATGATACGCGCCCCATCCTCATCATGGATCGAGTACCAGCCGACCCCTTCTTCATGCCAGGTGCATGAGCCGTACCCGCCGCTTCCGTAGCCGTCGTCCAACGTCGCCTGGACATCCATCGTGCGCATAATCTCGCCATAGTCCATAGCATCATCGAGCACCCCGGTACCCGTCCCGAGGACCCAATGGACGGAACCGTCGGCGTCGAATTCGCGCAAAGAATATATGGTCACGCCATCATGCTCAATCTCAAGGTACCACCGACCCTCGAGCTCGCCCGAAGACGCTCCCTCCGGGAATTGCAGGCGAACGACGGCCGTATCCGGCTGTCCGTCTGCATCCACAAGATCCGCAACCTTCCAGATCTTGCCGAGCTCGTTCGAGCCGTCCTCCTCAAGCGTTCCCGTGAACATCACAGGGTACGTAAGAATGGTGTCATCATATGAACACAGCTCGATAACCTGGTCATCACCCTGTTGCTCAATGTGATAGCTGAAACCGAACGCGTTATCATCGAAGGTGAAAGAGCCGTTCGGGAGCCTCCCGTTGCGACCGAGCACGCCCGTTGCAAATAGAACAGCCACCACGATAGCGGCCACCGCTACCACGGCGATGCCGCCGATGATGAGCGGCTTGCGCGACTTCTTGGCACCGGCAATAGATGCGTTTACGGCACTGGGAGCCACGGCGGCCTGGGTAGCCTTGGTCTGACTCTCAACCTTAGGCGTCAGCGGCGAGCCGCATCCTGGGCAGAACTTCGACCCGTCAGGCAGCTCCTGACCGCACTTTGGGCAGAACATGGTGAACCCCCTCACAAGAGACAGCCCTCACTCCATGATAGGGAGCGGCTTCGGCAAAATGCAAGTGTCGGGCGCCGAACTCGCAACTACGACTTCAGCGCCCGTCCAGCCAGGTATTGCGTAATCTCTAGGCTACCCCAGCTACTCTGTACTATCGGGATCGACAAGCACCTTCAAAACTACAATGTCATCCGAATTGACGACCTCGAACCGCCCGCCTCCCGCATCGCGCCACGTGCAGGGACCGTAACCGCCGCTCTCGACATCGGAATCCCCGTCCTCCAGCGTCATCTCGATATCAAGGGAATCGTCCGCCAAAACCTCGTCATAGGTAAGACCTCGATCAATGACGCCTTCGCCTGACCCGCTCACCCATTTCGCCCTGCCGTCTTCGTCAAATTCACGGATTGCAAACTCGGTGGTATTTTGCCCATCGGAATCTCCCACGACCTCCGCCTCGAAATACCAGCGGCCTTCAACATGTCCCTCGGCGGCACCGGCGGGAAACTGAACGCGCACATTGGAGTGGCGTTCCGGCCAAACGGCTAAAGTGGGAAAACCATTATCGAGCGCTTGAAGATTCTCAATCTTCCAAATCGTTCCTTGGGCGTTTGAACCATCCTCGTGTAGCACGCCTTCGTACATTGGATTGAACGTTTTTCCGGCATCGGTCAGGTCGCCAAGCTGAATGGTCTCTTCGCCATCATCACCGTCGAAAACCCTATAACTGAAACCGAACACCGTGGCGTCGTTAAACGTGAACGTCCCATTCGGAAGCTTGGACGCAGCTGCGAACTTGCCCACCCCAAGTAGAACGAATGCCGCGACCGCAATGAGCACAATAATCACGGCACCTCCGATAATCAGGGGAAGATGGGATCGGCGCGATGGACGGGATTCTGAACCCTCAATCGAGGTGGCTCGCGGATCCTCTGAAGTACCCTGCTTCGTTTGTGAGACCGCCTCCGAGGAAATCTGAGCACCGCATTTTGGACAGAACTTCGAGCCTTCAGGCAGCTCCTTGCCGCACTTGGGACAGAACATGGTGAATCCCCTCACACGAGACAATGCTAGCCCCATGATAGAAGCACATCACCACTTGTAACAAGTTTGAATGCAGTTTTATTGGACGAACCGATCTAGCGGTTATGGCACCGCATAAATCCGTCTGGCGCAGTTCCGCAGAAAGCCCCGCCGAAGCGGGGCTTTCGAGGACTGTCTGAGCACAGACGGATATATGCGGTGCCATCCAGCGGCGGCGCAGCCTACGCCTGCGGCTTGGGCGGCATGAGCGGATTCTCGCGCTTCAGGAGCGACATGAACTCGTCGCCCGTGATGGTCTCCTTCTTATAGAGGTAGCGCGCGAGCTCGTGGAGCTTGAACTTGTTCTCCTTCAGGATCTGGAGCGCGCGGGCATGCGCCGTCTCGATCACCTTGAGCACCGCCTCGTCGACGCGCTCGGCCGTGCCCGGCGCGCAGGTGAGCGAGGTGTCCTGGTTGAGGTAGGCGTTCTGCACGGTGCCGAGCGCCATCATGCCGAACTCCTCGGACATGCCGAAACGCGTGATCATGTTGCGCGCGAGCTTCGTGGCCTGCTCGATGTCGTTCGCGGCACCGGTGGTCATCTCGCCGAAGATGAGCTCCTCGGCCGCACGGCCACCGCAGTACACCGCGAGCTTGTCGAGCACCTCCTGCTTGGTGGTGAGGAACTTCTCGTCCTCCTCGACCTGCATGGTGTAGCCGAGGGCGCCGGAGGTGCGCGGCACGATGGTGATCTTGGTGACGGGCGCGCCCTCCTTCATGTTGGCCGCGACGATGGCGTGGCCGATCTCGTGGTAGGAGACGACCTGCTTCTCGTGGTCGGAGAGCACCGTGGACTTGCGCTGCTGGCCGGCGATGACGACCTCGACTGATTCCTCGAAGTCCTCCTGCGTGGCGCGCGAGCGTCCCTGGCGGACTGCGCGCAGGGCGCCCTCGTTGATGATGTTGGAGAGGTCCGCGCCCGAGGCGCCCGGCGTGGCACGGGCGATGGCGGAGAGGTCGATCGGCGGCTGGGTCTTCACGTCCTTGGCGTGGAGCTCCAGGATCGCCTTGCGACCGGCGAGGTCGGGCAACTCGACGGGGATGCGCCGGTCAAAGCGGCCGGGGCGCAGCAGCGCCGGGTCGAGCGAGTCGGGACGGTTGGTGGCGGCGAGCACCACGATGCCCTTGTGGTTGTCGAAACCATCCATCTCGGTGAGAAGCTGGTTCAGGGTCTGCTCGCGCTCGTCGTTGGTGGAGAGCCCGGCGTCGCGGCGCTTGCCCACGGCGTCGATCTCGTCGATGAAGACGATGCAGGGCGCCTTCTCATTGGCCTGCTTGAAGAGGTCGCGCACCTTGGCGGCGCCGCGCCCGACGAACATCTCGACGAACTCAGAACCCGAGATGGAGAAGAAGGGCACGCCCGCCTCGCCGGCGACGGCCTTGGCCAGAAGCGTCTTGCCCGTGCCCGGAGGGCCCACGAGCAGGGCGCCGCGCGGCAGGCGCGCGCCGATGTCCTCGTAGCGCTTGGGGTTCTCGAGGAAGTCTACGACCTCCTTGAGCGACTCCTTGGCCTCCTCCTGGCCGGCGACGTCCTTGAAGGTCACGCCCACGTCCTTGGAGGCGACGATACGCGCGCCGCTCTTGCCGAGGCCGCCACCGCCCATGCCGCCGAATCCGCCGCCGAAGTTCATCGAAGGCGCATCATCGCCCATGGCCTTCTTCATGCGGCGGTTGAGCCACCAGCCGAACAGCAGGAAGATGCCGATGGGCAAAAAGAGTGTGAGCAGGTAGTACATCCAGATGCTGGAATCCTGGCTCGGGATGACGACGTCGAGCGTCGCCCCCGCGTCCACGATGCGGTTGGTGAGGTCCGAGTCGTTGGGCATCGTGGTGGTCTGGTAGGCGACGTTCTCGTCCCCGTTCTTGAGGGTGTAGAGCGCCGTGGAATCGCTCGTGTCGAACTGGACCTTGTCGACCTTCTTGTCATCCAGGTCGTCGATGAACTGCGAGTAGCTGACGTTCTGCACCTGGACCTGCTGGCGCATGTTAGGGAACAGCAGGGTGTTGAGCACCAGGTAGATCACGATCGCGATGAGCACGTAGACGATCATGTTCCGTCTGCGTTTGTGGTCATCCATCTCCATAGTCAAGGGCTCCGTTTCTGAAAATCTGCAATGCTCTGAGGATACCCCGCTCAAGGAACTTCAAACACGGAAGGCCTCAGGAGTAGAGCCCCGGCGCGTAATGGTAGGCGTTGCTCACATGGGGGCAGAGCTGCCAGAACGCGACGGCGGAGGCCGCCGCCACGTTGAGGGAGTCGACGCCGTGCGCCATGGGGATGCGGATGGCGAGATCCGCCCCCGCGACGGTCCGGGCGCCGAGCCCGGTGCCCTCCGTGCCCATGAAGAGCGCGAGTCGCCCGATATCCGCGAGCGCGGGGTCGTCGAGCGAGCGCGAGTCATCGGTGAGGGCCATCGCGGCGCAGGTGAATCCCGCCTCATGCAGGATCGCGAGCCCATCGGCGGGCCAGTGGCGCGCGTCGGTTCCGAGGCGGCACCACGGCACCTGGAAGACCGTGCCCATGGAAACGCGGACGGCGCGACGGTAGAGGGGGTCGCAGCACGTGGGGCTCACCAGGATGCCGTCGACGTTGAGCGCGGCGGCTGAGCGGAAGATCGCCCCCACGTTGGTGTGGTCGACGATGCCCTCCAGGACGGCGACGCGCACCGGGGAGCCCGCGGTGCGCTCGACGACTCCAGCAAGAAACGCCCGCGCCTCGGGCAGGCGCGGGCGGCGCATGGCGCAGAGCGCCCCGCGCGTCACGTTGAACCCCGTGAGCTTCTCCATGAGCTCCATGGGCGCGACGAAGACGGGGACGGAGGCGTCCACCCCCTCGAGGAGCGGTCCCAGCGCCTCGAGCCAGCGCTCGCCCAAAAGGAAGCTCACGGGCTCGAGTCCGGCATCAAGCGCCCTCTCGATCACCTTGGCGCTCTCGGCGATGAAGATGCCTTTCTCGGGTTCGAGAACCGAGCGCAGCTCGCGCTCGGTGAGGCGCGTATAGGCGTCCAGACGCGGATCGGTGAGCGCGTCGATGCGGATGACGGTCGCCATCGTCCCTCCCCTTCCTAGAGCGCGTCCGCCGCGGCACGGACATAGGTGACGAACTCGTAGAGAAGCCCCTCGTCTCCCTCGCCGGGCTGGACGGCATAAGACCCGTCGACGGACGCCGCGCGCCATGCGGGATCGGCATCCAGGTCGGGGAAGAACGTGTCCGAGGGGCGCACGCAGTGGTTCTTGGTGACCACCGCCGTCGAGCACCACGGCAGGAGCTCGCGGTAGACCGCTCCTCCGCCCACGACCCAGGCCTCCTCGTCGGGCGCGAGCAGCGCGAGCGCCTCGGCCACGGATCGGGCCACCTCGGCACCCTCAGGCGCAAAGGCGGGATCGCGCGAGAGCACGATGTTCCGGCGATCCTTGAGTGGCCGCGCGCCCGGGAAGCCCAAGAGGGTCTTGCGCCCCATGATGACGGTATGCCCCTTCGTGCACCGCACGAAGTGCCGCATGTCGGCTCGGTTGGCGACGACCATATCGCCTCCGAGCCCGATGCCCCAGTCGTCGCAAACGGCGACGATGGCCTTCAGGTTGGGCATGATCTCAGCCACGAATCCGTCCTCTCAACAAAGCCGGCCTACACCGCGATCGGAATGTTCTTGATCTGCGGCCCGTGCTGATAGTTCTCCACGATCAGATTATCAGTCGTAAAGTCATAGAAGTCAGTGACCTCAGGGTTCAGTCGCACCGTGGGCGCCGGGTACTGCGGCCGCTCGATGAGCTCGCGGATGATGGGCACGTGCCGGTCGTAGATGTGCGCGTCCACGATCACGTGCAGCAGCTCGCCCGCAACCATGCCGGACACCTGCGCGACCATCATGAGCAGGATCGCATACTGGCAAACGTTCCAGTTGTTGGCCGCGAGGATGTCCTGGCTGCGCTGCATGAGGCACATGTTGAGCGTCGGTCGCTCGTCTCCCGCGGCATGGGTGACGTTGTAGGTCACGCTGTAGGCGCACGGGTAGAGGTTCATCTCGTGGAGGTCGGCGAAGGTGTACATGTTGGTCATGATGCGCCGCGAGAACGGGGTGTGCTCAAGGTCGTAGAGCACGCGGTCCATCTGGTCGAAGTCGCCCTCGGGATAGTGCGAGACCTGACCGATCTGGTAGCCGTACGCCTTGCCGATGGAGCCGGTCTCGTCGGACCACTCGTCCCAGATGTGGCTCTTGAGGTCGTGGATGTTGTTGGACTTCTTCTGGTAGATCCACAGGATCTCGTCCATCGCCGACTTGAGCGCCGTGCGGCGGAGCGTCAGCGCCGGAAACTCCTCGCGCAGGTCGTAGCGGGCCGTCACGCCAAAGGTCTTGATGGTGTAGGCGGGGGTGCCGTCCTCCCAATGGGGGCGCACCTTCTCGCCCTCGGTCGTGGTGCCGTGGTCGAGCACCTCGCGGCACATCCGGACGAACTGCTGATCAGCCTTGCTCATGCTGCCTCCACCTCTTCGATGATCCAATCGTCGATCGTCTTTCCAACGATAGCATACGGCATCGATCGGACAGCGATTCAGCGCGAGGCGTGTGCCCGGCAACGAAGACGGGAAACCGTTGGATCAATCCGTTGATCCTGGTCATCATGAAATCAAAAGCCATGGCAGGGCACGGAAGCACCGAGCGTCAATGCATTTTCATGTCTCAGCATGCCTAAGCTCAAGCTCCAAAGCGGACGCGCCAATGATCGACAGCGGCTAGCACCAGAAATCGCGTGAGACAAAAAGGCGAAACGCGCCAAACCCTCCGAAACATTCAGCAGCAAGTTCCTGCATTTCCACTATCCGCAGCTGTTCTTCATCTACGACAGCATATCCGCCGACAACCTCAGGAAGGTACGCGCCTGTCGCTGCCGGGGCGCATCGGATCCTGCTCCGAACGGAACACAAGCGCCGAGGGATGCCTCCGACTCCCCTTTCCGAGCGAAGTGCACAGAAACCCACGAGACCTATCGGAGGCACGTGGAAAAGGAGCTGATGGTCGCTTTGATGATCTGCGATCGCTATAGCGAGCAGAAAAGCGATTGGCTTGATAGGCTGCTTGGAGAAAGGCCTGCTGCTTCGGCCGCTCCGGGAGCGTTATCTCACGTTCAGTCCATAACGCGGATGGTCGACATTTTTGTCACCAACAACAAGCTGGTACAAGAAACGTCTCAACCATGACCCGCCGCCTCAACGGCGCTTCATCTGCTGTTCCATGGCGCGCAGCATGTCCATGTCGGCGTTGCCCGAGCCGCCCATGCCGGCGAACGGGTTGCCCCCGCGTCCGCCCATGAGCGCGCCGAGGTTGCCCATCCCGGGCATGCCGCCCATGCCGGGCACGCGTCCGCGCTTGCCCTTCTTGCCTTTCTTCCCTTTCTTGCCGCCACGCTCGGCCTGCTGGGCCATCGCGCGCATCTTGCCCATCATCTTGTTCATCTCGCCCCATTGCTTCATGAGGTTGTTGACGTCGGTGGGCGTGGTGCCCGAGCCGCGGGCGATGCGGGCGCGGCGCTGGCCGTTGATGATGGAGGGGCGCACGCGCTCCTCGGCCGTCATAGAGTGAATCATGGCCTCGATGCGCGTGAACACCGACTCGTCCAGGTTGCCGCCCATCTGCGCGAGCGCGCGCTCGCCGCCGGGCAGCATGCCGATGATCTTCTTCATGCCGCCCATCTTCTGCACGGCGCGCATCTGGTCGAGCATGTCGTTCATGGTGAACCCGTCGCGCAGCATCCGCTCGGCGGCCTCGAGCTGCTCCTCGGAGGCCATCTCCTGGGCCTTCTCGATGATACCCACCACGTCGCCCATGCCGAGGATGCGCTTGGCCATGCGGTCGGGGCTGAACACCTCGAGCGAATCGGGCTTCTCGCCCATCGAGACGAACTTGATCGGCTTGCCCGTCACGGCGCGAACCGAGAGCGCGCCGCCGCCGCGGGCGTCGCCGTCGAGCTTGGAGATGATGACGCCGTCGAAATCGGTGCGTTCGGCAAAGGTGCTGACGACGTTGACGATGTCTTGGCCGGTCATGGCGTCGACCACCATGAGCACCTGATCGGGCTTGACGGCGGCCTTGATGTCAACGGCCTCCTGCATCATCTGCTCGTCGATCTGCAGGCGGCCAGCGGTGTCGACGATCACCACGTCGCGCATGTGGTCGACGGCCTCGCGGATGGAGGCGCGGGCGATCTCCACGGGGTGGGCGCCGTCGCCGCGGAACACCGGTACGCCGATCTCGCCGCCGAGCGTGGCGAGCTGGTCGGCCGCGGCGGGACGGTAGACGTCGCAGGCGGCGAGCAGTGGCGAGCGACCCTGCTTCTTGAGCAGGTAGGCGAGCTTCACCGCCGCCGTGGTCTTGCCGGAGCCCTGCAAGCCCACCAGCATGATCACGTTGGGGATGCGGTTCGAGAGCACGAGCTTGCTCTCGGTGGAGCCCAGAAGCTCGGTGAGCTCGTCGAGCACGATCTTGACGACGTTCTGGGCCGGGGTGAGCGAGTCCATGACCTCGGAGGTCATGCAGCGCTCGCGCGTCTTGGCGACGAAGTCCTTGACCACCTTGAAGTTGACATCGGCCTCGAGGAGCGCCATGCGGATATCGCGCATCGCGCTCGTGATGTCGGCCTCGGTGAGGCGGCCCTTGCCGCGCAGGCGGTCGAAGGTATCGTTCAGGCGATCGGAAAGGCTGTTGAACATGCGTCTAAGCTCCTTGGCGAGAAGAACAGGATCGGGGCGTCACGGCACCACCGCAGATAACGGTATTGTACCGCAGCGGCTCGCACCCGCGCGCCGGCATGCGCCCAGGTGCCATGCTACGGATGGATGGAGACGGGTTCATCTTCGCTTAATCCAAAACACTACCGCGGAGACGCCTGGCTGAGGTGCCCGAGATTGCCGTGAACGAGGAGGGAGCACGCCTCGCGTGCGGCGACCGACAAGTGAACGGCAAGGTCGGGTGCCTCAGCCAGGCGGTCGGGTCAGGCGCCCACCAAGGCGCGGCAGAAGTCGTGCGCGTCGAACTCCTGCAGGTCCTCGACCTGCTCTCCGACGCCCACGCGCAGGATGGGCAGGCCCAGCTTGAATGCCACCGCCAGCGCGATACCGCCCTTGGCCGTGCCGTCGAGCTTGGTCATGATGACGCCGTCGAGGCCGAGCGCCTCGTTGAACTCGATCGCCTGCGTGAGGCCGTTCTGGCCGGTGGCGGCGTCGATCACGAGCACCACCGAGACGGGCATAGGGCCGGCCTTCATCTTCTCAGCGCGCTTGCGGGTGACCCCCACCACCTTGGCGAGCTCGCGCATGAGCTCCGGCGAGGTGTGCAGGCGCCCGGCGGTGTCGATGAGCACGAGATCGGCGCCCGTGCGGTCGGCCTCGTCGAGCACGTCGTAGCACACGCTCGCCGGATCGGCGCCGCGCTCGCGCTTGACCACGGGCACCCCGGCGCGCTCGCCCCAGACGTCGAGCTGCTCGATGGCGGCGGCGCGGAACGTGTCGGCCGAACCGATCACCACGCGCTCGCCCGCCTCGTGCGCGGCGCTGGCGATCTTGCCCACCGTGGTGGTCTTGCCCGCACCGTTGATGCCGACGAACAGCACGCACGAGGGCGTGTCCCGAAAGGGGTCGCACTTCGCGGTCGCGAAGTCCTCGCTCAGGCGCTCGGCGAGCGCGCCGCGCAGCTGCTCGGCGGTCCTGAGGTTCTTGCGGGCCGCGAGGTCGCGCAGGTCGTCCGAGACGCTCATCGCCACGTCGGCGCCCATGTCGCCCATGACGAGCACGTCCTCCAGATCCTCCCAGAAGCTCTCGTCGACCTCGCCGCCGAAGTAGAAGATCTCGTTCAGGGCCTCGCGACTGCGGCTGAGGCCCGCCTTGAGCTTGTCGAACAGTCCCATAGCTATGCGTTCACAACCTTTCCGGTAGCGCGGTCAAGCCGCTGGCTCACCACGCGGCTCACGCCGTCTGCCTGCATCGAGACGCCGTAGAGCACGTCGGCGTCCTCCATGGTGCGACGCTGGTGCGACACCACGAGCAGCTGCGTGCGATGACGCAGGACGTCGATGGCGTCGAGCAGCTTGGAGAGATTAGAGTCGTCGAGCGCGGCCTCGACCTCGTCGAGCACGTAGAAGGGCACGGTGCGCGTCTTGTACACGGCGAACAGCAGCGCCAGCGCCGTGAGCGACTTCTCGCCGCCGCTCATGAGCATCATCTTGGTGATGCGCTTGCCGCGGGGCTGGGCCACGACCTCGATGCCCGTCTCATCCGGGTGGTCGGGATCGGTCATCTCCAGATGCGCCTGGCCGCCCGGGAAGAGCATCCCGAAGATCTCGCGGAAGTTCTCGTCCACCTTCTCATAGGTGGTGAGGAAGGCGCGGCGCATCTTGCGGTCGATAGCGGAGGTGATCTTGGTGAGCGCCTTGCGCGCGCTCTCCAGATCGGCCAGCTGGCTCTCGATGTAGTCGGCGCGCTCGCGCAGGCGCTCGTATTCCTCCATCGCGACCTGGTTCACGGGACCCAGGTTGTTGATCTTGCGCGCCAGCTCGTTGAGCTCGCGCTCGCAGGCGTCGCGGTCCTCGGGCGCGGGCAGCGCCAGGGCCTCCTCCAGCACGGTCTCGCCATCGGCGGTGATGGCCTTGATGGCGGCCTCCACCTGAACCTCGAGCTTGCCGCGCTCGACCTTGACCTCGTTCTGCTCGGCGAGCGCCCCGTCCACGGCGCGCTTGGCGGTGTCGACCTCGGCCTTGGCGCCCTCGATGGTCTTCTTGAGCGAGGCGGAATCCGCCTCCTCGATCGATGCCTGGTCGCGCAGGCGGGCCGCCCATTCCATGGCGCGCGTCGAGAGCGCGGCGTAGCGGTCGTGCAGCGGGTCGACGCGCAGGCGCAGCACCTCCAGGGAGCGCGAGGCCTGGCGCGTGGCGCGGATGCGGCGGTCGAGACCCTCGAGGCGACGCTCCAGCTCGGGCACGCGCGACGAGAGGCTGCGCAGCCGCTCGCGCGCCTGCGCCTGGCGCACCTTGGCTTCGCCGAGCTTGGAGGCGGCCTCGGCGTCGTCAGCGCGGACGCGGTCGAGCTCGTCGGACACCTCGGCGAGCTCCTGGGCAACCTCACCGGCCTGGGCGCGCGCCTCGTCGCGCTCGCGGCCCAGCTCCTCGATGCGCGGACGGGCCTCCTCGACCTGGCGCGACGCCTCGACGCGGCGGCGCTCGATCTGCTGCTGCTCGGCCTGGGCGCTGGAGAGGCTCTGCTCCAGGCGGGCGATTTCGGCGATGAGCGAGCGCTGCTCGCCTTCCAGCCGGGCGATCTCGCCGGTGGCCTCCGCCTCGCGGCGACGGGCCTCCTCGTGGGCGGCCTGCGCCTCGGCCGTGGCGGCCCGCGCATGCTCGAACACATGGGAGAGCTCGGGCTCCATGCCGGCGAGCTCGCGGATGCGGCGCTTGCGCTCCAGGGCGCCCGCGGCCGCGTCCGCGGCAGAGCCGACGCGCACCGCGCCGCCCGCGCTCACCCGCGCCCCGTCGCGCGTGACGTAGACCGCGCCGGGAACCGCGGGAGCGTCGAGCGCCTCGGCGAGGTCGTCCACCACGTAGTAGCGCCCCAGCAGCGCGCCCACCGCGCCGGCGTAGCCCTCGCGCACCGCGAGGCGCTCCACCAGCCGGAAGCCCGCCGCACCCGGCGCCGAGCCGACGTCGGCGAGGGCGCGGTCCACGAGAAGTGCCTCGCCGGAAACGCCTCTCTGCTCGAGGGCGAAGGCGCCGGCGTCGAGCAGGGCCTCGGCGCCGTCCACCACGAGCGCGTCGATGTCGCCGGCCAGGAGGCCCTCGACCAGCGCCTCCAGATCGGCGGGCGCCTCGATGACGTCGCCCAGGCGCGCTAGGATCCGCTCCGCGCGCGCCTCGTGCACGCGCGCCACCAGAGGAGACGCGTCCGCCAGGCGCTCGTCGAGCTTGCGCAGGCTGGAGAGCTCGGAGCGCACCTCGCTCAGGTGCTCGCGGGCGGCCGCCTCGCGGTCGCGCCGGTCGCGCAGGGCCTCGTCGGCCACGGCGCCGGCCTCCCGCGCGGCGTCGAGCGCCTCGCGCGCCTCGGCGAGGAGCGCGTCGAGCTCCTCGGCCCGGTCGCGCCGGCTCTCCAGCGAGGCGCGCACCTCCTCGGCGCCCTCGGCGATCTGCTCGATGCGCGACGCGTAGAGGGAGTCCTCCAGCTCGGCGTTGGAGAGCGACTCGTTGAGCTTGGCGAGCTCCAGCGAGGCCGCGTCGGCGCGGCGCTGGTGCTCGCGGCTCGCGCGCGCGAGCGCGGCCTGGCGCTCGTCAAGCTCGGCGCGGCGGCGCTTGAGCTCATCGGCGGCCGGGGCGAGCTCGGAGACGTCCTCCTCGGCGACCGAGAGGGCAGCCGTGACCTCGTCCACCTGGCGCCGTGCGTCCTCGAACTCCTCGGCCACGCGGCGGCGCTGGTGCTCGGAGCTGGAGAGGGTGCCGCGCATCTCGGAGAGGCGCGCCACCATGTTGTGGCCCTTCTCCTCCAGAAGGCGCATGTCCGAGCCGATTCTGCCCACCACGTCCTGCATATGGCGGCGCTGCTCGCCCAGATCCCCGACGAAGAGGCCCTTCTCCTCAAGCATGACCTGGAGCTTCTCGAGCTCGCGCTCCTTCTCGGTAAGGCGGTAGCGCGCGAGCTCCAGCGAGGCGGCGGCCTCCTTGGTGCGCGTCTCGATGTCGCCCCACATCTGCTGAAGGCGCCTCAGCTCGTCCACGGCGAGGATCTGCGTGAGCTCGCGCGCCCGCTCGGAGAGCTCCTTGTAGCGCCGGGCGCGGTCCACCTGGCGCTCGAGCGGGCGGAGCTGGCGGGTGATCTCGCGCGAGATGTCGCGGGCGCGCGTGAGGTGCTCGTCCATTGAGCGGATCTTGCGCGCGGCGCGCTCCTTGCGGCGCTTATGCTTGGAGATGCCCGCGGCCTCCTCGATGAGGGAGCGGCGCTCCTCGGGGCGGCTCTGCAGGATCGCGTCGAGCTTGCCCTGGCTGATGATGGAATGGGTGTCCTTGCCGAGGCCCGAGTCGTGCAGGATGTCCTGCACGTCCATGAGCCGGCAGGGGCTCTGGTTGATGAGGTACTCGCTCTCGCCCGAGCGGTACATGCGGCGCGTGATGGCCACCTCGTCGAAATCGACGGGCAGCACGTGGTCGGCGTTGTCGAGCACGAGCGTGACCTCGGCCACGCCCACGGGCTGGCGCGCCGAGGAGCCCGAGAAGATGACGTCCTCCATGGCTTGGCCGCGCAGCTGCTTGGCGCTCTGCTCGCCCAGGACCCAAAGGATCGCATCGGAGATGTTGGACTTACCCGAGCCGTTGGGCCCCACGATGACGGTGAGGCCGGGCTCGAAGGTCATGTGGGCGCGGTCGGCGAACGACTTGAAGCCCTTGAGCGTCAGCGATTTGAGATACACGTCCGACCCGCCTTATCCGCGCCGGGCGACGGCGCCGCCGGAGGTGTAGCCCATGCGCTCCAGGGCGTCGCGCGCGGCGGCCGCCTCGGCCTCCTTCTTGGAGGAACCCGAGCCCTTGCCCCGGCGCGCGCCATCCACGAGCACCACCGCGGTGAACGTGGGCGCATGCGCCGGACCGGAGGTGTCCACGAGCTTGTACACCGGCGGCTCGCACCGGTCGCTCTGGACGCACTCCTGCAGGAAGGACTTGGGGTTCTCGGGGCGCTCGGCGCGGTCCGCCGCAACATGCGGCTCCAGCGTGCGCAGGATGAACGCCCGGGCGGCGTCCCATCCGCCGTCCAGGAAGAGCGCTCCCACGAGGGCCTCGTAGACGTTCTCCAGCGCCGAGTGCAGCCCGCGCGCGCCGGTACCCGTCTCGGATGCGCCGAAGATGATGCACTGGTCGAGCCCGAGCTCGAGCCCCACCTCGGAGAGCATGGCACCCGAGACGAGCGATACCTTGAGGCGCGTCAGGTGCCCCTCGTCGAAGGAGGGGTAGCTCTCATAGAGCGCGTCGGCCACGATGGCGCCCAGAATCGAGTCGCCCAGGAACTCCAGGCGCTCGTAGGACGCCCACACGGGCTCCCCCTCCACGGCGGAGGGATGCGTGAGGGCGCAACGCAGAAGCTGCCTGTCGCCGAACTCATGGCCGCAAATCTCCTCGGCGCGCGCCAGTCTAGCGGATACCGGCACGGAACCTAAGCCTCCTGGGTGGCCTGGATGGCGTCGAGCGCATCGGCGACCGAGTTGATGGCGAGGAGGCGGTCCTCGGGGATCTCGATATCGAACTCATCCTCGAAGGCGGTCACCAGCTGCAGGCGATCGAGCGAATCGGCGTCGAGCTCATCGAACGTGGTTTCCTCGGTAATCTCATCGGGGCTCGTGCCCAGCACGTCGCTCGCGACGTCGACGACCTTGGCGAATATCTCCGAACGGTCCATGGCGGATCTCCTTTCATCCGGCGCGATGCGCGCCGCGCAGACCTTGCACCTGATTCTACCCGCAATACCCGGCGCGCTCAACGCCCGGGGGGCCGCCTCACGCCACGATGGAGTCCATGGATGCCGCGACGTGCTCCACGAGCCCGGCGCGCACGGCCTCGGCCGTGGCGAGCGCCCCGTTCTTGACGGCCTCGACCGAGGTCGCGCCGTGGCCGATGAGCACCACGCCGCGCAGCCCCAGGAGAATCGCACCACCCTTGGCGTCGCCGGAGAGACGCGCCTTGATGGAGAGCAGCGCGTCCTTGGCGAGCAGCGCCGCCATCTTGCCCTTGAGGGACGACAGCAGCGCCGCCTTGAGCTCGCTCATGATGAGCTTGGCCGCGCCCTCGGTCGCCTTCAGCGCCACGTTGCCGGCGAAACCGTCCGAGACCACCACGTCGAAGTTGCCCGAAACAAGATCGCCGCCCTCGCAGTTGCCCGCGAAACCGGGCACCTGCTCCTTGAAGAGCGGGAAGCAGGCCTTGGTGAAGTGGGATCCCTTGGTGTCCTCGGTGCCGTTGGAGAGAAGGCCCACGCGCGGGTTCTCGATGCCGCACACCACGCGCGCGTAGGCGCTGCCCATCTGCGCGAAGCGCACCATGTCGCCCGGCTCGACGTCGGGGTTGGCGCCCATGTCGCAGAAGACGGTGAAGCCGGTCTTGCTGGGCACCGTGGTGGTGATGCAGGGGCGGATGGGTCGCTTCTCGCCGCCCTCCTCGTACTTGAACGGCGTCACGTAGGCGGTGGCGGCGGCGGTGATGGCGCCGGTGGCGCCCGCCGAGAAGAATCCGGCCGCCTGCCCCTTCTTGACGGCGCGGCAGCCGATGACGATGCTCGACTTGCGCTTGGTCATGACCGCCTTGATCGGGTCGTCCTCCATGGCGATGACGTCGGGCGCCACGAGCGGCTCCACGCGGTCGCGCGCGCCGGCGAACGGCTCCACGATCTCGGCCGGGCCGCACGCCAGCACGCACAGATCGGGGTCGGCGGCGAGCGCGGCGTCGATGCCGTCGAGCACCACCTGGGGCTCCTCGTCCCCGCCCATCACGTCAACGCATACGGTTACCTTCTGCATGACAACCTCCCAGGATAGCGAACGGGCCGACTCCAGGAGCCGGCCCGATGGATCTAGATCTTCTGCGCCGAAGCTACTCGGTGACGATGACCTCGCGGTCCTTGTAGTAGCCGCAGTTGGGGCACACGTGATGCGGGAGCTTCACGGCACCGCAGCGCGGGCAGGTGGAACGCGAAGGGGCGCTGATCTTCATATTGGCGGAACGACGGGAGTGGGTAGCCCCGCGGCCCTTCTTTTGCTTGGGTACTGGCATGATGACCTTCCTTAAACTACCTTAACGTACAGGCATGATACGCACGAGTGATGATACTAGCACATGGCCCGCGCCCGTGTACAGAAATAATTCGCGCACGTCACCGCATGACCATACATCTGCACCGGGGCTCAGGAGCCGAGCTTCAGGTTCTTGAGCGCCGCGAACGGGTTGGCGTCGCTCATGACGCGCTCCTCCTCCGCCCGCTCGGCGCAGTCGCACGTCTCGCGGTTGAGGTTGGCGCCGCACACCGGGCAGAGCCCCGCGCAATCGGGACGGCACAGCACCACGAAGGGCGTCTCCATCACCAGCGCGTCGGCGATGGGCTCGGCGAGGTCAAAGGAGCGGTTGGGACCCAGAAGCTCGAAGTCGTCATCCTCCGAGGCGTCCTCGGGCTCCTCGAACAGGTAATAATCCTGGAGCTCGCCGGCGATCTCGAACGAGGCGGGATCGAGGCAGCGGTCGCACGCGCCGCAGGCGCGAGCCCGCACGAGCCCTGAGAGCAGCAGGCCGTCGCCGGCGTTGGTCACCACGGCGTCGTAGCTGATGCCCTCCGGCAGGGTGTACTCCTTCTCGCCCACCGCGTAGCCGTCGACGTCGATGCGCCCGGAGAGCTGGCAGCTCTCGCCGGGGTTCTCGATGCGCCCCTCGAACTCGACGATGATGGGATCCAGAAACGCCATGGCTACCAGGTGCCGTTCTGCGCCTGGCTGGCGCCCTCGTTGAGCTGCTGGCGGCAGCGCGCGACGGTGGAGGTGAGGCTCTTCAGGTTCTCCTCGAGATGCGTGAAGACCTGCTCGGCGTAGTCCTCGGCGGCGTAGCGCGTCTCACGCTCGTACTGCTGGGCGCGGTCGCGGATGTCGTCGGCCTGCTGCTGGGCGAGGCGCACGATCTCCTGCTCGCCCGCGATGGTGAGCGCCTGCTGCTGGGCATCGGCGATGATGGAATCGGCCTGAGCGGTGGCCGAGGCGATGAGCTCGTCGCGCTCCTTCAGGATGCGGCGGCTCTTCTGCCACTCCTCGGGATAGCTCATGCGGATCTCATCGAGGATGTTGAAGAAGACCTCGGTCTCGATGACCTTGAACTGCGCGCTCTTGCCGAACGGCGGCTTCGCTTCCTCGATGATGCCCTCGAGCTCGTCCACCAAGCTCTCTATACGCTCGCCTGGAAAGGTGTCGCCCGGCATCCCGTCTCCCTTCGTCGATTGTCTGTCAACGTCTGATACTACCACATACCCTGGTCGCTATTCGCCGAACCGCCGCGCCAGCGCCTCGACGACGCAGGGCGGAACGAATTCGGACACATCTCCGCCAAACGAGGCGATCTGGCGCACCACCGACGAGGAGAGGTAGCCGTAGCTCGGGCTGCTCATGACGAAGATCGACTCAAGGTCCTGGTCCAGGCGGTAGTTGAGATCGGCCTGCTGGAGCTCGTACTCGAAATCGGTCATGGCGCGCAGGCCCTTGACCACGGCCGTGGCGCC
Source organism: uncultured Coriobacteriaceae bacterium (assembly GCA_963931435.1). Classification (GTDB taxonomy): domain Bacteria; phylum Actinomycetota; class Coriobacteriia; order Coriobacteriales; family Coriobacteriaceae; genus Coprousia. Next base: position 1,006,435 of record OZ007012.1, on the reverse strand, counting down.
CACCTCGCGCGCGAAGTCCACCAGAAGGCCGCAGAACGGCTGCACGTCGACGCCCTCCACGCCCGAGAGCGCCCGGCGCGCGAGCTCCACCCGCTCGTCGAGCGAGAAGGTCGTTCCCACGCCGTTCTTGCCAAGCGACTCGGCCACCGCGACGGTGACGCGCGGGCAGATGCGCAGCGCGCGGCGCACCACGTCCAGGTGCCCGAAGGTGATGGGATCGAACGTGCCCGGCACGAGCACGTGCGTGATGGTCTCGTTCATGGCTCTCCCCTATCCGCGCGCCGGGCCATCCGGCACGCCGTCGTATCCAAGCAGGTCGACCGCCGTGATGCCGTAGCGCTTCTCGCGCAGCACCGAGAAGCCCGCCGGCCGGGGGCCGGACGCCTCGGCGGCGTGCTCGGCGAGCACCAGGCAGCCCGCGGCGAGCGCGCCGCGCCCGGCGAGGTCCGCCAGCAGCGCCTCCAGGCGCTCGGCGGCGAAGGCGTAGGGCGGGTCGAGCACCACGATGTCGTAGGGCGCACCGGGAAGCAGGCCGCACCGGGCGCGGGCGAACACGTCGGCCGCCTGCACGCGCGCCGCCCCGCCGGCCCCCAGGTGCTCGATGTTCCGGCGGATGAGCGCGGCGGCCGCGCGGTCGCAATCGAAGAACGCCGCACGCGCGGCCCCGCGCGAGAGCAGCTCAAGCCCCATGGCCCCCGAGCCGCCGAAGGCATCGAGCACCGAGGCGCCCGCGATGCCCTCGTCGCGCGCGGCCTCCAGCATCGAGGCGCACGCCTCGCGCACGCGATCGGTGGTGGGCCGCGTCACGTCCGCTCCGCGCGGCTCGAAGAGGCGCCGCCCCCTCCAGGTTCCCCCGACGATCCTCATCCGCCGCTCACCTCTCTGAACAGGTCCCTATAGCGCTCGATCACCTCGTGGCGCAGGGGCAGCAGCGCGCCGCACCCGAGGTCGCCGGAGCGCTCGAGGAGCTCCCGCGCGTCGATCTGAGCGTACTCGATGATATCGACATCGCGATCGAGGTCAACGAACCTCAATGAAACCCCACCGCTCTGCCGGTAGCCCAGGATCTCGCCCTCGTGGCGCAGGCGCAGATCAAGCTCGGCGAGCGCGAAGCCGTCGGCGGTCTTCTCCAGCGCCTCAAGGCGGTCGCGGGTGGAGCGCGAGGCGCGGGCGGGCGCCATGATGAAGCACCGCCCCGGCTTGTCGCCGCGGCCCACGCGTCCGCGCAGCTGGTGCAGGGTGGCAAGCCCGAACCGCTCGCCGTTCTCCACCACCATCACGGTCGCCGCGGGCACGTCGACGCCCACCTCCACCACGGTGGTGGAGACCAGGATGTCGGTCTCGCCGGCGCGGAAGGCAGCGATGGCGGCGTCCTTCTCGGCCGGCCGCATCCGTCCGTGGAGGCGCCCGATCCGCGCTCCGGGGAGGACGCGCTCGAGGCGCTCGGCCTCCGAGGCGACGTCGTGCAGGCGCGCCGTACCCTCTCCCTCCGGCGCGAGGGCGTCGGGACCGTCCTCGTCCTCCAGGCTCTCCTCGACGAGCGGGCACACCACGTAGGCCTGCTCGCCGGCGGCGAGCGCCTCTCGCACGGCACCGTAGGCGACATCGCGGCTCGGCTCGGTGAGGACCTTCGTGGCGACGCCCGCGCCCGCGCGCGGTCGGTGCCGGATGATGCTCACGTCGAGGTCGCCGTAGACGGAGAGAGCGAGCGTGCGCGGGATGGGCGTCGCCGTCATGACGAGCAGGTCGGCACCGGGCCCCTTGGCGCGAAGGTCGTTGCGCTGGCGCGTGCCGAACCGGTGCTGCTCGTCGATGACCACGCAGGTGAGGCGCCTGAACGCCACGTCATCGGAGAGCAGCGCCTGCGTGCCGAACGCCACGGTGATCTCGCCCGCGGCCAGCCCCGCCGCGGCGCGGGCGCGCTCGGAAGCGGGGGTCGAACCCGTGACGAGCGCCCAGGAGACGCCGATCGCGTCGAGCACGGGACCGCACTTGACGGCGTACTGCTGGGCGAGCACGCCCGTGGGCGCCATGACGGCCGCCTGGGTGCCGGAATCGGCCACGGCGGCGAGCGCGAACAGCGCCACGGCCGTCTTGCCCGTGCCCACGTCGCCCAGAAGCAGGCGGTTCATGATGCGCTCGGGCGAGGCCATGTCGGCGAGGATCTCGCCTGCGGCTCCCTCCTGCTCGTCGCTCAGCCGAAACGGCAGCGCCGCGCGCAGGCGCTCCACATGCTCCCCCGCCTGATGCGCGTGGGCGGGGACGCCCAGGAGGTTCTCGTCGTTGCGCAGACGCAAGGCGAGCTGGAGGCATAGGAGCTCGTCGTAGGCCAGGCGCCGCCGTGCGGGCGCGACCTCCTCGAGCGCCGAGGGGAAGTGGATGGCGCGCAGCGCGCGGGCGGCGCTCATGAGCTGGCGGCGGGCGCGCAGGGGCGCGGGCAGCGGATCCTGGAACGACCCCACCCGCTCGAGCGCCGACGAGACGATGCGGCGCATCCATGCTGCCGAGAGCCCCTCGGTCGCAGGATGCACGGGCAGGATGGTGCCCGAGCCCGCATCCGCCTCAAGCTTTTCGATGTGCGGCGCGCTCATCTGCTTGAATCCGTAGGCGAACTCCACCTTGCCCATGACGGCGAGGCGGTCGCCGCGCGCGATCTGCCGGACGATCCAGGGCTGCTTGAAGAAGGCGAGCTTGATGAGGCCCGTGTCGTCCACGAGCGCCACCTCAACCACGCTCATGCGCGAGCGCGTGCGCTTTGCCGCCACCCCCTCGACGGTGCCCACGAGGGTGGCCACCTCGCCGATCGGCGCCTCCTCGATGGTGAGGGCGTGCGAGAAATCGAGGTAGCGGCGCGGGATGCGCAGCAGGAGGTCGCGCGCCGTGGCGACGCCGAGGCGGCCGAGCGCCTCGGCGCGGGCGCCCGCGACATACGGAAGCCGCCCGCAATCCTCCATGAGCGCGTTCGCCGCAGCGAGGCGCGAGGATGCGGGCGGCAGGGTGCAGCTGTCGGGCACGGGGCCTACTCGATGGAGAAGATGATGGGATACAGGGGCTGCTCGCCGCGGTGCGCGTCGATCTCCAGATCGGGCTGGGCCTCCTCGATGGCGGCGATGATGTCCTGGAACGCCTCGTCATCCATCTCGGATCCGGCGAGGATGGTGAGCGCGTCGCCCTCCTCGGCGTCCTGCATCCGCGCGATGCAGTCGAGCGTGACCTGCTTCACATCCGAGCCGACGATGTCGATGGAGTCGTCGATGATGCCCATCACGTCGCCGGCGTGGATGGGGGTGCCGTCCGACGCGGCGCTGTCGCGCACGGCACGGGTGACCTCGCCGTCGCGGACCTCGGCGGCGGCCTCGGTCATGGCCTCGACCGCCTCGTCGACGCCCATGTCGGGCAGGACGGCGAACAGCGCCGAGAACGCCTGCGGCACCGTCTTGGTCGGGACCACCATAACCTTCTTGTCCGTGCAGGCGCTCGCCGCGGCCTCGGCGGCCATGCGGATGTTGCCGTTGTCGGGCAGGATGATGACGGACTCGGCGTTGACCCTGGAGACGGCGTCGAGCAGGTCGGCCGTGCTCGGGTTCATGGTCTGGCCGCCCGAGACCACCACGTCCACGCCGAGCGAGGTCAGTATCTCGGCCTCGCCCGAGCCGGCCGCGACGGCCACGTAGCCGAGCGGCTTGGCGGGCTCGGAGGCGGCCGCCTCGTCCTCGTGGATCTTGGCGGTGCGCTCGGCGCTCTCCATGTCCATGTTGTGGATGAACACCTCGTAGATCTGACCGAGCTGGAGCATGTGCTCGAGCACGAGGTTTGGGGTGTTGGAGTGCACGTGGATCTTGTAGTCGGGGTAGGCGCCCACCAGAAGCTCGCAGTCGCCCATGGAGGCGAGGAACCTCAGGCACTCGTCCTCGTCGAACGGGGCGTCGGCCTTGAAGAGGAACTCGTTGCAGTAACGGTACTCCGAGCCCTCCCAGTCATCGTTGGCCTCGATCTTCACGCGGTCGAGCGCGCTCTCGCGCGCACCCTCTGCGCTCGCGTCGAAGGTGGTGGCGATGTCGGCCACCTCGGTGGTGCGGCCGAGGGCCGCGGCCACGAAGTTCTCCAGGAAGATCGCGAAGCCGAACGCGCCCGAGTCCACCACGCCGTTCTCCTTGAGAACGGGCAGCAGGTCGGGGGTGCGGGCGACGGACTGGTAGGCCTCGACGACGATGGCATCGAGGGCGTCCTCGAGCGAGTCCTTGGCCTTGGCGCAGGCGTCGGCGCGGGTGGAGATGTCACGCAGCACCGTGAGGATCGTGCCCTCGACAGGCTTGCGCACCGCCTTGAAGGCGACCTTGACCGCGTTGCGCAGCGCCGCCGCGACGTCAGCTGCGGTGGCGGGGTCGGTCGCGCCCACGAGGCCCTCGGCCACGCCGCGCAGGATCTGCGAGGTGATGACACCCGAGTTGCCGCGCGCACCCATGAGCGAGCCATGCGTGATGGCACCCGCGATGGCCTCCATGTCCGCCTCGGCGGGAAGGGCGGCCAGCTCCTTCACCACCGAGGCCAGGGTGAGCGACATGTTGGTTCCCGTATCGCCGTCGGGCACGGGGAAGACGTTGAGCTTGTTGATGTCCTCGGCCTTCTCGGACACCGCGGCCGCGGCGATGGGAAAGCAGGTGCGAATGGTCTTGGTGATCATGGGCGTGTATCTCCGTTAATCGAAAACCGTACGCTACAGTGAGCGGCTTTTCAGAGCCTCGATGTGGATGCCGATGGAGAGCTTGCCCGGATCGATCTCGGCGATCTCCTTCAGGGTGAACGCCACCGAGCTCGAGAGGTTCTCGCACACGGACTTCATGTTGACGTCGCTCTCCACGACGATGTGCAAATCGACGTGCAGACCGTCCTCGTCACTCGACACCAGAACGCCCTTGCGCAGGCGCTGGCCCGGGAGGAGCCGCACGCTCTCCGCACCCTGGAGCTGCTCGGCCATGCCCACCACACCGTAGCACGAAAGCGCGGCGTAGCCGGCGATATCGGCGATGACGTCGTTGGAAACGCTCAGGCTGCCTTTGATGGTTCCAGACACAGGTATCTCCTTTTCTGATGCACTGCATCACGCTGGGAGCAATCTCTCTCGGATTCTACTACGACTGCCCCGATCGCGCGCGAAAAACAGGCGCCCTACACGCCCTCACCCGAACTCCCGCGCAGCGCCATCAAACGCGCTGCGGCATCGGTATTGAGGGGATCCCACTCCAGTTTGCTTACCCTAGCTCGAGGGTGTGGATGTGTAGTCATGGGACCAAAGCAGCCCGCCATCGGAATTGCGCAACTCGTAACGGTAGGTTATGCCATCTATACCGGAAGCCTGCTCCCAAGAAGCAACGGTTTCCGCGTTGTGTTCATCACTCTCAATAAACTCATTCATCGCCTCAGCCGACAAGGCACCCATCAAGCCACCAAAATAGCCGGTATCCTCGCTTGAAACAGCCATGGTGACAACCACTGATACCTGGTTGCCCTGCACGTCAACTTGAACGTCCTTCATCTGACCGCCAAGCAACGGATACATAGAAAGAAACTGGTCACGTAGATCGGTGCAGAAGCTATCCAAGGTATTTTGGGAGATAAGGTAGTCCTCAAAGGTAGCCGGAACGGCAGGCTGCTGTTGCTGTTGAGAAGCCGCATCCCCGGAAGGGGCAGCCGCCCTCCCCCACCCCAGCGGATTGATGACGATAAACAGCACCGCGACCACGGCAACGGCAGCGATGCCCACAAACAAGGGGTTCACACCGCGCCGTCGAGCGGGTCCCGCAGGCGCGACGGCGCGGTTCGTCGAAGATGCCGGAGCGGAAGCGGCGGCAGCCGGCGCCTGCCTCGGTGCGGCGCCCCCTGCCTGACTGACGGTGGCGCCGCACCGAGGGCAGAACTTGGCGCCAGCTTGAACCTGAGTCCCGCATTTTGGACAAAACGGCATACGGACCAACCTCCATCGGAAAGGCTTCTGGCAACCATGATAGCCCTTCGACGGCCTCCCGTCCGCCTCGTGAATGCGGCACGCTCGACACATGCGCACGAAAGCTGACTCGGTGCGGCCGGGAGCCACAGCGACGGTCGCGGCGCCGCGGCTCGGCCGCACCGAGATCGAGGCCCCGCGCTACTCCTCGGGGCCCTCGGCGAACTGGGCGTTGTAGAGCTCGGCGTAGAAGCCGTTCGCGGCGAGGAGCTCGCCGTGCGTGCCCGACTCCACGATGTCGCCGTCGCGCAGCACCAGGATGAGGTCGGCGTTGCGGATGGTCGAGAGGCGGTGCGCGATCACGAAGCTCGTGCGCCCCTGCATGAGGGCGTCCATGGCGCGCTGGATGCGCTCCTCGGTGCGCGTGTCGACGTTGGAGGTCGCCTCGTCGAGGATGAGGATCGGGCGATCCGCGATGAAGGCGCGCGCGATGGTGAGGAGCTGGCGCTGGCCCTGGGAGACGTTCGAGGCGTCCTCGTTGAGCTCGAAGTCGTAGCCGCCCGGCAGGGTCCGGATGAAGTGGTCGACGAGCGCCGCGCGGGCAGCCGCCTCGACCTCCGCGTCCGAGGCGCCGGCGCGCCCGTAGCGGATGTTCTCGCGGATGGAGCCCGTGAACAGCCACGTGTCCTGCAGGACCATGGCGAAGTTTCTGCGCAGGTCATCGCGGGAGTAGTCGCGCAGATCGACACCGTCGACCTTGATGGAGCCGGCGTTGACGTCGTAGAAGCGCATGAGGAGCTTCATGAGCGTGGTCTTGCCCGCGCCCGTCGGTCCCACGATGGCCACCGTCTGGCCCGGCGCCACACGGCAGGTGAAATCGTGGATGATGGTCTTGTTGGGCGTGTAGCCGAATCGCACATGGTCGAAGTCGACGGCGCCCTTGCAGGCGGCGAGCTCCGGAGTCACGGCATCGGCGGTCTCCTCGGGCTCGTCGAGGAACTCGAACACGCGCTCAGCTGCGGCCGAGAGCATCTGCAGCATGTTGGACACCTGGGAGAGCTGGGTGATGGGCTGCGTGAAGTTGCGCACGTACTGCATGAAGGCCTGGATGTCGCCCAGGGTGATGCTGCCGGCGATGGCCAGGAACGCGCCCACGATGACCACGGCCACGTAGGCGAGGTTGGCCACGAAGTTCATGATCGGCTGCATGAGGCCCGAGAAGAACTGCGAGCGCCAGCCGGAGTCGTAGAGGTTGCGGTTCTGCACGTCGAACGTCTCCACGGCACGGTCCTCGCCGTTGAAGACCTTGATGACGTTCTGGCCCGAGAAGCTCTCCTCGATGATGCCGTCCACACGGCCCAGGATCGCCTGCTGCTGGCGGAAGTAGCGCTGCGAGGAGCGCACCACCACGACGACGAGCACGAGCGAGACCGGCACGGTGAGGAAGGTCATGCCCGCCATCACCGGCGAGACGGAGATCATCATCGCGGCCACGCCGATAATCTGCGTGATGGAGGTGATGAGCTGCGTGACGCTCTGGTTGAGCGACTGGCCGAGCATGTCGACGTCGTTGGTGACGCGGCTCATGACGTCGCCGACCGAGTTGGTCTCGAAGTAGCCGAGCGGCATGCGGTCAATCTTGGCGATGATCTCGCGGCGCATGCGGTAGCACACGCGCTGGGTGATGCCGGTCATGAGCCAGCCCTGGATGAAGTTCATGAGGGCCGAGGTGACGTACAGGCACAGAAGGCCGGCCAGGATGTAGCCGATGCGGGTGAAGTCGATCGAGCCCGTGCCCATGACCTTGGCGGAGATGCCCTGGAAGAGCTCCGTGGTGGCCTGGCCCAGGATGCGCGGGCCCACGACGTTGAACACCACCGAGGCGATGGCGCAGACGATCGAGATGACGAGCGCCACGCGCTCGTGCGCGATGTAGGCGACGAGCTTCTTGATGGTTCCCTTGAAGTCCTTGGCGCGCTCGGCGGCCGCGCCACGTCCCATGGGGCCCGGCATCAGCGCTCACCTCCCATCGCGGCGTCATCGCCCGGTGCGGCGGCCGCCTTCTCCTCGGCGAGCCCCAGCTCCTCGGGGCTCAGCTGGCTCTTGGCGATCTCGAGGTACTCCGGGCAGGAGCGCAGAAGCTCCTCATGCGTCCCCTTCCCGACGATGCGGCCGTCGTCGAGCACCAGGATCTCCTCGGCGTGCATGATGGTGGCGATGCGCTGCGCCACGATGATGACGGCGGCGTCGGAGGCCCGCTCGGCGAGCTCGGCGCGCAGGGTCGCGTCGGTCTTGTAGTCGAGCGCGCTGAACGAGTCGTCGAACACGAGCACGTTCGGCCGGATGGCGAGGGCGCGCGCGATGGAGAGGCGCTGGTTCTGCCCGCCCGAGACGTTCGAGCCGCCCTGCGCGATGGGGCTCTGGTAGCCGTCGGGCTTGGCGTCGATGAACTCCGTTGCCTGCGCGATCTCGGCGGCGCGCACCATGTCGTCATCGGACATGGCGGGGTCTCCGTACTTGATGTTGCTCTCGATGGTGCCCGAGAAGAGCATGCGCTTCTGCGGCACGTAGCCGATCGCGCGGCGCAGCTCCTCGAGGTCGATGTCGCGGATGTCCACGCCGTCGAGCGTGACAGAGCCGGCGGTGACGTCGTACAGACGCGGGATGAGCTGCACGAGCGTGGACTTGCCGCAGCCCGTGGATCCGATGATGGCGCAGGTCTTGCCGGGTCGCGCCGTGAAGCTCACGTGCTCGAGCGTGGGCTCGTCGGCATCCGGGTAAGCGAAGGTGACGTCGTTGAAGGCGATCTCGCCGCGCCAGCCCTCGCCGCGCTCGCGGGAGACGCGGCGCTCGGGCGCGGGGTCGGCGATGCTCGAGCTCGTGCCCAGCACCTCCAGCACACGCTCGGCGGCCACGTCGGCGCGCGGCAGCATCACCGAGATCATGGTGAGGATCATGAAGCTCATGATGACCTGCATCACGTAGTTGATATAGGCCATGAGGTCGCCCACCATGAGCGTGCCGGCGTCGACCCCGTGCCCGCCGAACCACACGATGCCCACGGTGGTGGCGTTCATGACGATCATCATGACGGGCATGAGCATGGTCATGCAGCGGTTGGTGAAGATGTAGGTCGCGGTGAGCTCGCGGTTGGCCTCGTCGTAGCGCTCCTGCTCGTAGGCTTGACGCCCGAAGGCGCGGATGGGCATGATGCCTGTCACGATCTCGCGGGCCACGAGGTTGTTGCGGTCGACGAGCTTCTGCATGATGCGGAACTTGGGCATGGTGAGACCCATGAGGATGCCGATCGCGACGGCGATGATGGCGATGGCCACCACGAGGATCCACTCCAGCCCGGTGGGCGTGGAGAGCACGCGGACCACCGCGCCGAGGCCCATGCACGGTGCGAACAGCACGATTCGCAGGCACATCACGAGCACCATCTGGATCTGCTGGATGTCGTTGGTCGCGCGGGTGATGAGCGAGGCGGCCGAGAACTGCTCCATCTCGGCCGGCGAGAAGGCGAGCACGCGCGCGTAGAGATCATGGCGCAGGTCGCGCGCGATGGCCGCGGAGGTCTTCGACGCGTTGAAGGCGGCCAGGATCGAGCAGAGCGCCGTGAAGAGCGCGTAGGCGAGCATCGTCAGGCCCTCGGAGAAGAGGTAGTCGGTCTGCACGACGTTGAGGTCGACGCCGGCGGCGCGGTAGGCGTCTTTCACGAACTCGATGGCGCGGCTCTCGATGATGGTCTCACCCTGGTCGCCGAGCGAGTCGACGAGCGCCTGGCGACCCTCGGCGAGCTGGTCGCGCGTGATGAGGCCCGCGTCCACGAGGCTGCGGACGGTGTCCATGGTGACCTTGTCGCCGACGAGGGCGCGCACGCGCTCCTGAACGACCGGCGCCCCGCCCGCGGCGTCGGAGGCCGCGTCCATGTCGAGGGTCTTGGCGAACTCGCCGGCGTCGATCCCCTGGTTGATCTGGTAGACGAGCATCTCGGCCTCGGCGAGGGGCTCCTCGATGGCGGCGCGGTCCTCATCGCCGCCCGTGAACGAGCGCACGCCCTGCGCATCCGGGCCGCTGTAGAGCGCCTCGACGCGCTCGGCGGCGTCCCCGTCCAGGAAAAGCTCGACATCCGCCAGATCGCCCTGGGTGATCTCGTCGGGCACGGCGCTCTCGATGCCTCCCTGGCTGATACCCACGTCCACGATGTTGCTCATGAGCCCCGGGAGCGTGAGCTCGCAGTTCGCCTGCGCGAACAGCAGGACCAAGGCGATAAGGAAGTTGATCTTGTGCTTCGACAGGAACGTGAAGATCTTCACGCGTCCACCTTCCTCCCCAAAACGAGGGGCGGCCCGCCGAGCACGGGCCGCCCGCAGCCGACCGATTTACCGTACCTTTACATACCACGCGCCGACCCCTCCCTATCACCGCGCGCCCGATGCGCCCCGCGCCTCACAGACTCAACATAAATGAGGTACCTAATTGTTGACGGGTCCATCATGCATCTCCGGCGGCCCGCTGGATAGGCCTTGCATTCGCGCGGTTGACCTGCGATACTGTCTTGCGCGCCGACCGGTATCCGTCGCAGGCGGCCGAAGCGGTCCCCCTACCCGCCGAGGCACGCTGCTTCCGTCCGCGACGATATGAAGATTGCACGTAGAGGACCGGTTCTGTGCTATAGTTCCAACTTGTTTGTTCACGCGGCATTGCCGAATGCTGCTCAAGGAGGGTTTAACCATGTCGAAAGTTTGCGAGATCTGCGGTAAGCACCCCGTTGCTGGTCGCTCCATCAGCCACTCCCACCGCGTCACCAACCGCACGTTCCGTCCCAACATCCAGCGCGTCTACGTCGTCGTCGACGGCCATCGCCGCAAGATGAACGTGTGCTCCACGTGCCTCAAGTCCGGCAAGGTGGCTCGCTCCTAAGCTCTCCTCTCCTTGCAGCTTTTCTAAGTACGCAAGCGCCCTTCGGGGCGCTTTTTCATTACCCCTTGACCATGCACACGCCCTCGGCCCGCGCGTGCGATGCGGCTCGAGAAGACGATATCTGCCAGATTGGAACCGAATCGCGGGGCGTTCTGGCGTATTTCGGCTTCTCGGCAGAAGCACGCTCCCGATGGCGACGGCCGCGTGCCGGCGCGTGCCCGGCGACCCTATCCGAGCGTGCCTTGTCTCTCGCATACAAAATAGTTGAAACGTTTAAAAAGTTTGAAGCGTTTTAATATACCGTTTACCGGAAATCTGCCGTTTACCGAGAAGATACTTGCTAATATTCAGGCTGTAGGGTAAGTCACCAGTCACAAGGAGAGACACATGGTGAAAAAGCCAAAGGCACCCGCAGTCCCCGAGGTCATCGATTCCGTTGATGCCCTTGAGGCGAAGCTCGCCGCGATGCGCGAGGCCCAGAAGGTTTTCGCCACCTACTCCCAGGAGCAGGTCGACGAGATCTTCTACCAGGCGGCCATGGCCGCCAACAAGCAGCGCATCCCGCTGGCCAAGCTCGCCGTCGAGGACACCGGCCGCGGCATCGTCGAGGACAAGGTCATCAAGAACCACTACGCTGCCGAGTACATCTACAACGCCTACAAGAACACTAAGACCTGCGGCGTGATCGAGCGCGACGAGGCCTACGGCATCGCCAAGGTCGCCGAGCCGATCGGCATCGTGGGCGCCGTTATCCCCACCACCAACCCCACCTCCACCGCAATCTTCAAGTGCCTCATCTGCCTGAAGACCCGCAACGCCATCATCATCTCCCCGCACCCCGCCGCGGCCGCCTGCACCATCGCCGCCGCGAAGGTCGTGCTCAACGCCGCCGTCAAGGCCGGAGCGCCCGAGGGCATCATCGGCTGGATCGACCATCCCAGCCTCGAGCTCACCAACAAGCTCATGAGCGACGTCGACATCATCCTGGCCACCGGCGGCCCCGGCATGGTCAAGGCCGCCTACTCCTCGGGCAAGCCCGCCCTCGGCGTCGGCGCCGGCAACACCCCGGTCGTCATCGACGACACGGCCGACATCAAGCTCGCCGTCAACTCGATCATCCACTCCAAGACCTTCGACAACGGCATGATCTGCGCCTCCGAGCAGTCCGTCACGGCGCTCGACTCCATCTACGACGAGGTCAAGGCCGAGTTCGAGTACCGCGGTTGCTACTTCGTCAAGCCCGGCGAGGAGACCGAGAAGCTGCGCTCCGCAATGTTCAAGAACGGCGCGCTCGACCATCGCATCCCCGGCATGCCCGCCGCGCAGATCGCCGAGCTCGCCGGCATCTCCGTGCCGCCCAAGACCAAGATCCTGATCGCCGAGGTCACCTCCACCGATCCGCTCAAGGAGGAGTTCAGCCACGAGAAGCTCTCGCCGGTGCTCGCCATGTACCACGCGAAGAACTTCCAGGAGGCCGTCGACAAGGCAGAGCACCTGGTGCTCGCCGGCGGCCCGGGCCACACGGCGTCGCTGTACGTCCATCCCGCCGAGAAGGAGAAGATCGCGCTGTTCCAGGAGACGATGAAGGCCTGCCGCATCGTCATCAACACGCCCTCCAGCCAGGGCGGCATCGGCGACCTGTACAACTTCGCCATGAAGCCGTCCCTCACGCTGGGCTGCGGCTCCTGGGGTGGCAACTCCGTCTCCGAGAACGTTGGGGTGAAGCACTTGCTGAACATCAAGACCGTGGCGGAGCGCCGCGAGAACATGCTGTGGTTCCGCGCTCCCGAGAAGATCTACTTCAAGAAGGGCTGCACGCCCGTCGCCATCGAGGAGCTCGGCCGCACGATGGGCAAGAAGCGCGCCTTCATCGTGACCGACCAGTTCCTCTACAAGAACGGCAACTGCCGCGCCATCGAGGAGAAGCTCGACGAGCTCGGCGTCGCCCACGATGCCTTCTATGACATCCAGCCCGACCCGCGCCTGCAGGACGCCATGAAGGGCGTCGAGCGCATGAAGCTCTTCGAGCCCGACCTCATCATCGCGGTCGGCGGCGGCTCGGCTATGGACGCCGGCAAGATCATGTGGCTCATGTACGAGCACCCCGAGGCGAACTTCGAGGATATGGCCATGGACTTCATGGACATCCGCAAGCGCGTCTACACCTTCCCCGAGATGGGCAACAAGGCCTACTTCGTCGCCGTCCCGACCTCCTCGGGCACCGGCTCCGAGGTCACGCCGTTCGCCATCATCACCGATGCCGAGACCGGCCTCAAGTGGCCCATCACCGACTACCAGCTCATGCCGAACATGGCCATCGTCGACGTCGACAACGCCATGACCGCGCCCAAGGGCCTCACCTGCGCCTCCGGCATCGACGTCATGACCCACGCCATCGAGTCCTACGTCTCGATCATGAGCTCCGACTACACGCGCGGCCTCTCCATGCGCGCCGTGAAGCTCGTCTTCGAGAACCTGCCGTCCGCTTACGAGAACGGCGCCAAGGACCCGCACGCCCGTGAGGAGATGCACAACGCCTCCTGCCTCGCCGGCATGGCCTTCGCCAACGCCTTCCTGGGCCTCAACCACTCGATGGCCCACAAGCTCGGCGCCTACCATCACCTGCCGCACGGCATCGCCAACGCCGTCATCCTGACGCGCGTCATGCGCTACAACGCCGCCGAGAAGCCCGTCAAGATGGGCACCTTCTCGCAGTATCAGTACCCGCACGCGCTGCATGACTACGCCGAGCTCGGCCGCTACGCCGGCTGCACCGGCGCCGACGACCGCGAGGTGTTCGAGAACTTCATCGCCAAGCTCGAGAACCTCATGGAGACCATCGGCATCAAGAAGACCATCGCCGAGTACGGCGTCGACGAGAAGTACTTCCTCGAGACGCTCGACGAGATGACCGAGAACGCGTTCAACGACCAGTGCACGGGCGCCAACCCGCGCTACCCCCTCATGAGCGAGATCAAGGAGCTCTTCCTCGACGCGTACTACGGCCGCGAGCCGCAGTCCTACGAGGCCTAGGAAGCACCTGGCATGAGCCTATAATGGCATCGGGGACGGATCGCTCGCGCCCCGTCCCCGATGCCCCGTCCTGTTCTTCCCTGTTTGAAAGGACACACCATGAACCTGCCCGATTCCAAGGTCGAGATCGTTCGTCGCGGCAACAAGGTGGTCTACGACCTCGGCGATAGGATCGCCAAGGTCTTCAACGAGACCAAGCCCGTCTCCGACGTGTTCAACGAGGCGCTCAACCTCGCCCGCATCAACGAGACCGGCATCCGCAGCCCCAAGGCGCTCGAGGTCGCCGAACTCGAGGAGGGCGGCTGGGCGCTCATCACCACCAAGGTGCCCGGCGTCACCCTGGCCGAGAAGATGGAGGCCGAGCCCCAGCGCTTCGGCGAGTACCTGGAGCAGTTCGTGGACCTGCAGATCGAGATCCACGGCTACACCTGCACCCTGCTGAACCGCCAGTTCGACAAGTACACCCGCATGATCAACTCGCTCGACCAGATCAACGCCACCACGCGCTACAACCTGCTCGAGCGCCTGGGCGGCCTGAAGAGCAAGGGCTATGTCTGCCACGGCGACTTCAACCCCTCCAACGTCATCGTGGGCGATGACGGGCAGCTCTACGTCTGCGACTGGGCGCACGCCACCCAGGGCACCCCTGCCGCCGACGTCGCCATGACCTACCTGCTATTCTGCCTGCGCAGCAAGGAGATGGCCGATCAGTACCTGGAGCTGTACTGCGACCGCGCCGACATGCCCCAGCAGATCGTCCGCCAGTGGATGAGCATCGTGGCCGCCTCCGAGCTGGCGCGCAAGCGCAAGGTCGACGAGGAGTTCCTGCTCAGCTGGGTCGACGTGGTCGATTACCAGTAAGCAACCGGCCTCGCGCCTGATCTGACCCGACCGGAGCCCCCGGCGGTGTTCCCACGCCCGCGTCCTCGGCGCTTGCGCGCCTGCGGATTGCGGGCTTAGGGAGTCACCGCCGGGGGCTCCTTGCGTTTACAGCCCTGAAGCGTTTCTGCGCTTACGATTCGGCTATCACCTTCGAGCGATGCGCCGCCTTTCGACCAGATACCCGGAAAACCAGACAGGGTGCCCCCGCAAGGCGAAGTTGCGGCCATCGGGGGTAAGGCGCCTAGGGGTCTGCACAAGCGGACGGGCCGCCCGCGCGTACGGCGAACAGCCCGTCCGACCCATCTCCCTCTTGCCGCTTACCTGCCCGGCTCCTAGAACAAGAATCGCGTTATTCGATGAGGATGTATGTGCGTGCGCACCTAAAGGCGCAATAAGGCGCTAGGAGCACCAGCGCTAGGAGAAGTCCGTTTTGCACAAGGCCTCCCAAGCCGAACGCAAGATTTGTGATAAGTCCGACGATCTCTCCAGGCATGCTGATAGCGATATATAGATATACACCTAGCCTTGTTCCATCATCGACTGACCACTGCTCTTGCTGCAACCCCATCTCGGCTACGTACCGCAGCCGAACGGCGCGATACGCCCGATAGACCAAGAATATGGACGATAAAATGCCAACAAGAATTACGAGCGAGCTCGCAAAGGCGGTAGCTGATGAGTCGATGACCTCGTTACGTCCAAGCAGGCTGAGGCAGAAAACGGAACACGCTTCTACAAGGCGGAGGACCATCGCCCCCAACAGGCTCTGCCGCGTAGACTTCTCCAAGGTATTCCAAGCATTAATCAGCACAGGTGAACTTTTTTGTCGATTAGGGACAACCATCACTACCCCCTAACCATTTCTACAACAGGTCTGCTGCTCCCATCAGCTATACGGTCCGTATTCATAAGATTTAATAAGCGAAACATATTGATCTCTATAGAACTTCATAACAATATAGTTTTGATTGGTGCTGTAATTCTTATAGTAATCCGTTGCAAGATAGACGGGGGCATTTTGGACGAAATCAGATATCTCGTTCGCAATCGTTATGCCCAAAGCAGGGTTGTACATGATAATTCCAACAAGCACCCCAACAAGAGCCGCGTAGCCTTGAATCTGGCCAGAGTAAATCGTTGTTACATAAGAAAAACCACTAGGAACAGATCTTGGCTGAACCGCAGAACTTTCCCAACTTGCGAGCTCTCCATTAATGAAAAACTCGTTTGCCTCTGTTTTCTCTACCCGCATATACATTTCATTGCTTACGAGTAAATCAAATCCCGAATCAGTGTAGACAACCTCACTCGATGCGCCAGAATCAGGGAAGTAAATCTTATAGCCGGTTGAAGTTTCGGTTACAGTAGCATCTCCAAGCACACTTGATGACGGAACGGACATTGCACGGGCCATGCTTGGAAGCGAGAGCGTTGCAAACCCAAGTCCACAGGCAGCAACCAGGGCACGACGCGAGATATTCGTAGGCAAGCCAGACATAATACCCAACCTTTCTTGGCAAAAAATGGCGCTACGTACTTTGTTTTGGGGGTGATTAACTCACCCCCAACTCGAAGCAAAAGAAGGATCTCCCTCACACAACCGCCTCCACCGAGCCGAAGGAAGCCATTCTATACGGCACCCTCTTTTTACCCCGCTCAAAAGAGCCATGCTCGGACGCGATCGAACCTCGCTGAACGGAGCAGATTGCCCGGCGAATGGAAGGCTCCACCGTTTGCCGCATTGTCGATAAGCGGCATCTTCCGGCGGCATCGAATGGGAGGGTGCGAGACGAACTCGCTGCGACGGGAGCAGGGGGGATACAGCACCGTCGAATGCGCCAAAAGAGCCTACGCGCCGGCGAAGTAGCCGTCGAAGAGGAAGGCGGCCACCGTGCCCTCGTGGCAGGTGAAGCGCGCCTCGGGCTCGTCGATGACGTTGGAGATGCCCAGATCGCCCAGGAGCTCCACGCGCCTATGGTCGAGGTTCCAGCGCATCCCCTCTTCGGAAACCACCGCCTCGGGCGAGAGCGCCACGAAGGAGAAGCGCTGGTCGCGCGACTGCTTGATGTCCCACGCCTCGCCCGCGTGCAGTACGCGCGCCTCATAGGCGTCCTCGATGAGCTCCACCCCCGCCGCGCCGCCGGTACCGCCGTGCCAGCGCGCGAGCCGGCCCATCACGGCAAGGAAGTGATCGGGTGCGCCGCCGGTCAGGCACGTCGCCCGCACCACCGCGCCCGGCCAGCGCTCCGCCACCGCGTCGAGGGCGAGCTCCAGATCGGTCGCATCCTTATGAGGGTGGTAGCGCTCAACGGAAAAGCAGAGGTCGTCCCCGTCGGCCCCACGCATGTCGACGCCATCTGGCCACTCGCCCGTCTCTTCCGCATCGAGCGCGCGCCCGCGCGCCTCCGCGCGCGCGAGGGCGCGCGCCGCGCGCTCCCCCACCGAGTCGCCGTCGCCGCAGAACAGGTCGCACCGCACGCCGGCGGCAAGTGCCGCATCGAGCCCCCGGTCCACGGCGACCACCGCCGCGCAGCCGAACGCCGCGCGGCGCACCGTCTCCGGAGCGGCCGGCTCGGGCGAGCCGCCGATCACGAGCACGCGCGGCGCGGCCGCCCGCGCCCCCGCCGTCCGGCCCGCATCCCCACGTGCCCCTCGCTCCGCCATAGCGCCCCCTACCATCGCCGGGCGCCCGCGCTCCGCGCGGGCGCCGCTTCCGTTCAACGGCATCGTAGCAGACCGTGAACGGTGCATGCCGCTACGTTCACGAACGGATACCTACCGCCCCTCTGCTTCTGCCTCATCGCCGCCCACGTGCGTGGTATGCTCAGGATGATTCTTGGGCATTTTGCGGCGACATAACGTCAACAGCCCCGAACAAGCTGGTAGACCGTCGTTTCCCAAGAAGGTTCTCTAGCCACAGCGGCGCGCCGGCGCCGCCCGATAGATGGGAAGTGCCCCATGGAGAAGAAGCCCGAAGCGACAGCGACCCCGAAGGCAGCAGCACCCGCCAAGGCACCCGCGGCAACCCAGCGCAAAGCGACCAAGAAGCCCCTGCTCATCATCACCGACGATGATATCTACATGTTCTCCAACGGCACCTGGCAGCGCAGCTGGGAGAAGCTCGGCGCCCACCCGGACGTGCAGGGGGGCAAGCGCGGCTGGCACTTCGCCGTCTGGGCGCCGGACGTGAAGAGCGTGCACGTGGTGGGCGACTTCAACGCCTGGGACCCCGAGGCCGATCCGCTCGAGCAGCTCGACAAGAGCGGCATCTGGCAGGGCTTCGTCGCCGGCCTCGAGGCGGGCGCGCTCTACAAGTACGTCATCGAGACCGAGGACGGCGCCCTCCTCTACAAGGCTGATCCGTACGCCTTCTACGCCGAGAAGCAGCCCGGCACCGCATCGCGCCTCATCGACATCACCGGCTACAAGTGGGGCGACCGCACCTGGATGAACCGCCGCGCCAAGACCGATCACATGGAGAGGCCCCTCAACATCTACGAGGTGCATCTGGGCAGCTGGCGCCGCCATGGCAACGACCCGCAGGGCGAGCCCGATGAGAACGGCAACTACCCCGGCCCGGGCGATCCGTTCCCCGCGCAGCGCGGCGAGTTCTACACCTACGAGGACCTCTCGGTCGAGCTCGTGGACTACGTCAAGGACATGGGCTACACGCATATCGAGCTCATGCCCGTGATGGAGCACCCCTTCGATGGATCGTGGGGCTACCAGCCCACCGGCTACTACGCCGCCACCTCGCGCTACGGCACGCCGCAGGACTTCATGCACTTCGTCGACTGCTGCCACCAGGCGGGCATCGGCGTGATCCTGGATTGGGTCCCGGGAGGCTTCTGCGCCAACGAGGAGGGCCTCGCCACCTTCAACGGCAAGATGCTCTACGAGCGCGAGATCCATCCCAACTGGGGTACGCACAAGTTCGACTTCGGCCGCGGCGAGGTGCGCAGCTTCCTGGTGTCCAACGCCCTGTTCTGGCTGGAGATGTTCCATGCGGACGGCATCCGCATGGACGGCGTCTCGAGCATGCTCTACCTCAACTTCGGCGTGGACGATCCCGGCCAGAAGAAGTTCAACAAGTACGGCACCGAGGAGGACCTCGATGCCAGCGCGTTCATCCGCCAGGTCAACTGCGCCGTGGGCCGCGAGTTCCCGGACGTCATGATGATCGCCGAGGAATCGACCGCCTGGCCGCTCGTCACCTACCCGCCCGAGGAGGGGGGCCTGGGCTTCCACTACAAGTGGGACATGGGCTGGATGAACGACACCCTGCACTACATGCAGACCGACTTCCCCTGGCGCCCGGGCGCGCACCGGCTCCTCACCTTCTCGATGATGTACGCCTTCAACGAGAACTTCATCCTGCCGCTCTCCCATGACGAGGTGGTGAACGGCAAGTGCTCGCTCATGGGCCGCATGCCCGGCGACCAGTGGCGCCAGTTCGCCGGCCTCCGCACGCTCATCTTCTACCAGCTCACGCACTCCGGCGCCCAGCTCAACTTCATGGGCAACGAGATCGCCCCCTTCATCGAGTGGCGCTACTACGAGTCGCTTGAATGGTTCCTGGCCGATGAGTTCGACGCGCACCGCCACCATCGCGACTTCGTGCGGGCGCTCAACCACCTCTACCTGGATGAGCCGGCGATGTGGGAGCACGCCTACACCGAGGACGGCTTCACCTGGATCGACGCCGACAACTCGGGCCAGTCCATCATCTCGTTCGTGCGCCACGGCAAGAAGCCGGCCGACGACCTGGCCATCATCATCAACTTCGATCCTGCCTCCTACGAGAGCTTCCGCATGGGCGTGCCGCGCGAGGGCGACTGGAAGATCGTCTTCGATACCGATCGCCCCGAGTTCGGCGGATCGGGCTATCACCTTGATGAGCTCGACGGGACCATCTGCTCCAGCCAGCCCTACCCGTGGAACGGCTGCGACAACTCCATCCAGCTGCCCATCCCGGGCCTGGCGGGCATCGTGCTGAAGCGCGTGGGCAAGAGCTCCTACGTGCCGCCCAAGCCCAAGAAGCGCGCCACCCGCACCAAGAAGACGACGACCGCGACCAAGGCGGAAGCAAAGGCGACGACTACCACCAAGGCCACGACCGCAACCAAGGCGGCGGCAACGTCGACGACCGCGAGCAAGACCGCGACCACGGCCAAGACGACGAAAAAGGCAGCTGCTACCCCGAAAGCCACCGCTGCGGGAACGACGAAGAAGGCCTCTTCCGGCTCCCGCTCTGGCTCCGCGAGCACATCAAGCAAGACAAATGCGTGAATTGCGCGATAATAGAGGAGCGTCTTTAGTCGAATAAAGACCGTCTTTGGTTAAACCGGGTGGAAAGGATCCCATGAACAAGGTTTTCGAAAACAAAGAGGACTTCATCGAGAATTACAAGTCCTCGATCATGTCTCTCTCGGGCAAGCCCTTCGAGATGACGAGCGACCTCGACCGCTTCCAGGCGCTGGCCAAGCTCATCGCAGGCAAGGCGCGCGCCATCCAGACCGAGACCGAGAAGCGCGTGACCGAGAGCGGTCAGAAGCGCGTCTACTATTTCTCGATCGAGTTCTTGATCGGCCGCTTGCTCGACAACTACCTGCTCAACCTCGGCGTGCGCGACATCGTCGAAGACGGGCTCAAGGAGCTGGGCTGCGACTTGGACGAGCTGTGCACGCTCGAGCCCGATCCGGCGCTCGGCAACGGCGGCCTGGGACGCCTGGCCGCATGCTTCCTGGATTCCATGGCGCATGAGGGCATCGCCGGGTACGGCAACGGCATGCGCTACCGTTATGGCCTCTTCAAGCAGGAGATCGTGAACGGCGCCCAGCATGAGACCACCGACGAATGGCTCTCCCACGGCTATCCCTGGGAGGTGCGCCGTCCGGACAAGGCGGTGCGCATCGGCTTCGGCGGGCGCGTCGAGGGCTACGAGGAGGATGGACGCACGTTCTACCGCACCGTCGACACCGACGACGTGCTCGCCGTGCCTTACGACATCCCCGTGGTGGGCTATGGCGGAGAGACCGTCAACAAGCTCCGCGTCTGGAGCGCCGAGCCCGTCGAGGAGCAGTTCGACCTCGATGCCTTCAACCGGGGCGATTACGCAGGCGCCGACCGTCATCGCGCCGAGGCCGAGGCCATCAGCGCCATCCTCTACCCCAACGACGCTGGCGAGCACGGCCGCCTGCTGCGCCTGAAGCAGGAGTACCTGTTCGTATCCGCCGGTCTCTCCAGTGTGCTGGACACCTTCCGCGCCGAGCACGGCAACGACTGGAAGCACCTGCCCGATTACGTTGCCATCCACACCAACGACACCCATCCGGCCATGTGCGGCCCCGAGCTCATGCGCGTCCTCATCGACGAGGAGAAGCTCGAGTGGGACGAGGCGTGGGATATCGTGACCCGCACGGTCTCCTACACCAACCACACCATCCTGCCCGAAGCGCTCGAGAAGTGGCCCATCACCACGTTCTCCAAGCTGCTGCCGCGTCTCTACCAGATCATCGACGAGATCAGCCGCCGCTGGCGCGACAACTTCGATCGCACCCAGCCCGGTTGGCAGGATCTTCTGCGCGACACCGCCATCCTGTGGGACGGCGAGGTGCGCATGGCGAACCTCTCGGTCATCTGCAGCCACTCAGTCAACGGCGTGGCCCAGATCCACACCGACATCCTCAAGGCCCAGACGCTCAAGGACTTCTACGCCATCACCCCGGAGAAGTTCAACAACAAGACCAACGGCATCTCCCACCGCCGCTTCCTGGCCGAGGCCAACCCCTCCTACGCCAAGCTCATCACCGAGGCCATCGGCGACGGCTGGCTCGATGACGCTGAGGAGCTCTCCAAGCTCACCACGTTCGAGGACGACGCCTCCTTCCTGGCGCGCGTGGGCGAGTCCAAGCGCCAGAACAAGATCCGCCTCGCCCGCTACGTCAAGGAGGAGACGGGCCTCGTCATCGACCCCAACTCGATCTTCGACGTCCAGGTGAAGCGCTTCCACGCCTACAAGCGCCAGCTGCTCAACATCTTCAAGGTGATGGACATCTACAACCGCCGCCTGGCCGATCCCAACTTCCGCGTGGCGCCCACCACGTTCATCTTCTCGGGCAAGGCTGCCTCGAGCTACGCGTTCGCCAAGGAGACCATCCGCCTCATCAACTCGGTGGCCGACGTGGTGAACAACGACCCGCGCGTCAACGAGGTCATGAAGGTCTGCTTCATCCCCAACTTCCGCGTCTCCAACGCCCAGCTCATCTACCCGGCAGCCGAGATCTCTGAGCAGATCTCCACGGCCGGCATGGAGGCTTCGGGCACCTCGAACATGAAGCTCATGATGAACGGCGCCATCACGCTCGGCACCATGGACGGCGCCAACATCGAGATCGTCAACCTCGCCGGCATCGAGAACGAGAAGATCTTCGGCCTCACCGCGCCGGAGGTCGACGAGCTGCGCAGCAGCCACTCCCATTTCGCGTGGGACATGTACAACGAGGACCGCGATCGCCTCGGCCGCGTCATCGACGAGCTTACTGACGCTACGTTCGCCGGCCTTTCCGGTGACTTCGGCAGTATCCACAACGAACTCATGAGCGGCAACGACTATGATTTCGTCATGAAGGACTTCCGTTCGTACGTCGAGGCGTGGGAGGAGCTCACCCGCGACTATGTCGCCGACCGCCGTGGGTGGAACCGCAAGGCGCTCCACAACACGGCGTCCTCGGGCTGGTTCTCGTCGGACCGCACCATCCGCGAGTACCGCGACGAGATCTGGCACGCGTAGGGGCCCCGCTCCCTCGGCGGCGCGCGAAGGCTCTTCGCAAAGGCTGCAACGGGGCGGTCACCGGACCGCCCCGCTCCGATAGCAGTAGGCATCAATTGGCACAGGTATCTGAAGGAGAACATCGATGAGTAAGAAAGAATGCATCGCTATGCTTCTCGCCGGAGGCCAGGGCAGCAGGTTGGGCGCTCTCACGTCCAAGATCGCCAAGCCCGCGGTCTCCTTCGGCGGAAAGTACCGCATCATCGACTTCACGCTGTCCAACTGCGCGAACTCGGGGATCGACACGGTGGGCGTGCTCACGCAGTACCGCCCCTACCGGCTGCACGCCTACCTGGGCTCCGGCGCCGCGTGGGATCTGGACGATCTGGGCGGCGGCGTCTCCATCCTGCCCCCCTACGCCACCCAGGACGGCGGCGCGTGGTACGCCGGCACCGCCGACGCGGTGACGCAGAACCTCGACTACATCAAGTCGCATGATCCCGAGTATGTGCTCATCCTCTCCGGCGACGCGCTGTACCGCATGGACTACCGCAAGATGCTCCAGTCCCACATCGAGCACGGCGCCGACCTCACCGTGGCCGTCATGCCCGTGCCCTGGGAGGACGCCAGCCGCTTCGGCATCCTCACCACCGATGACGACGACCGCATCGTGAAGTTCACCGAGAAGCCCGAGAAGCCCGATTCCAACCTCGCCTCGATGGGCATCTACATCTTCACCGCCGACTTCCTCATCAACGCGCTCGAGGAGGACGCGCTCGACCAGCGCTCCAGCCACGACTTCGGCGGCGACATCATCCCCAAGGCGCTCGCCGACGGCAAGAACCTGTTCGTGCACGAGTTCAACGGGTTCTGGAAGGACGTGGGCACCATCGCGAGCTACCACGAGACCTCGATGGACCTCTTGGGCCCCAACCCCTCCTTCGACCTGTACGACATGGAAACCCCCATCATGTCCAACGACACCACGCGCCCGCCGCACTACATCGGTCCGGACGGCCGCGTGGACGACTGCCTGGTCTCCAACGGCTGCAAGATCATGGGCACCGCGCGCCACTCCATCATCTCCACCGACTGCGTGATCGAGGAGCGCGCCATCGTCGAGGACTCCGTCCTGCTGCCCGGCGCCGTGGTGAAGAGCGGCGCGCACGTGTGCCGCGCCATCATGGGTGAGAACTCGGTCGCCGAGGAGGGCGTGAAGCTCGGCTCGGTCGACACCACGAAGGACACTGCCGTCGTCGGAAACGACGTCGTTATCGGAAGGGGGGAATGAGCCCTATGAACAACCTCAAGGCATTGGGCTACATTACCGCGAACTACTCGGGCAACACGCCCAGCAAGCTCTTGGAGAACCGTCCCATCGCATCGCTGCCGTTCATGGGCCGCTACCGCCTGATCGACTTCCCGCTCTCCAACATGACCAACGCCGGCATCCGCACGGTGGGCCTGGTCATGCCGGGCAACTACCGCTCGATCATCGACCACGTGGGCCACGGCAAGGACTGGGGGCTCGACCGCAAGAAGGGCGGCCTGTTCCTGCTGCCGGGCAACCCCTATGGCACGACCAAGCGCGGCATGCGCTTCCTTCTGCGCGACATCATCTCCAACAAGACGCTGTTCCAGCGCTCTGACCGCCCCTACGTGGTAATGATGGGCTCCAACATCATCTTCAACATGGACCTCAACGCCATCATCGACGCGCACGAGGCCTCCGGCGCGGGTATCACGATGGTCTACGTCAAGGCCGAGCGCCCGCACGCCGACATCAACGCGCTGAACATCGGCGATCGCGGCCGCGTCAAGTCCATCAAGGTGGGCTGCGAGTACGGCGACAACAAGTTCCTCGACTGCTTCATCATCAACCGCGATCTTTTGCTCGACATCATCGACAACTACCAGAGCGCCGACTACCTCGACCTGTTCGAGGCCATCGCCGGTGACTTCGAGCGCATCGACGTGTGCAGCTACGAGTTCAAGGGACTCGCCGTGGGCGTCTTCAACGAGGAGACCTACTACTGGCGCAGCATGGAGCAGCTCGATCCCGCCACGAACGACCAGCTCTTCGTGAAGGACCGTCCCATCCGCACCAAGGCCCACGACGCGCCCCCGGCGAAGTACTCCGCGGGCAGCAACGCCACCAACTCACTCATCTCCGCCGGCTGCGAGATCATGGGCACCGTGCGCGGCTCCATCCTCTCGCGCGGCGTGAAGGTCGAAAGCGGCGCCTCGGTGACCAACTCCATCATCATGCAGAGCTGCACCATCAAGAGCGGCGCCCGCGTCGAGAACGCCATCATCGACAAGAGCAACACCGTCCCCGAGAACACCGAGCTGCGCGGCACCCCCGATGCGGTCCTGGTCGTCGGCAAGGCGGCTATGAACTAGGCTTCATGGCATCCACCGCGCCCGCGACGCAACCCGACGCGAGCGCGGTTCTCGTTTATCGCCGTCCCTTCCCAGGCGGCGATATCCCTTCGAGCAACAGGAGTGACGCTATGTCAAAGAACAAGATGCAGGTTGTCTTCGCATCCGCCGAGGCAGCCCCCTTCATCAAGACGGGAGGGTTGGGCGACGTCGCCGGCTCGCTGCCTCAGGCGCTCGTCAAGGCCGGCGCCGACGTGATCGTCATGGTGCCCAAGTACTCCTCGATCCCGCAGGTGTTCAAGGACCAGATGCAGCACGTGGGCGAGTTCTACGTGAGCCTGGGCTGGCGCAACGAGTACTGCGGCCTCGAGCGCCTGGAGTACCAGGGGGTCACCTACCTCTTCCTCGACAACGAGCACTACTTCGACCGCAGCTACCCCTACGGCTTCTACGATGACGGCGAGCGCTTCGCGTTCTTCTCCAAGGCCGTGACCGAGAGCCTGCAGTACCTGCCCGACGGCTTCGAGTGCGACGTGCTGCACTGCAACGACTGGCACACCGCCATGGCGCCGGTGTTCCTGCGCGAGTTCTACCAGGGCCTGCCGCTCTACGAGCGCGTCAAGACGGTCTTCACTATCCACAACATCGCCTTCCAGGGCCAGTTCTCCGACAAGATGCTGAACGACGTGCTGGGCCTCGCGCACATCCCCGCCGCCGCCCGCCAGCTGCGCTGCGACGCCACCTCGATCAACTTCATGCTCGGCGCCCTCAACTACACCGACTCGATCACGACGGTCTCCCCCACCTACGCCTGGGAGATCCAGACCTCCGATTACGGCGAGCGCCTCGACGGTGTGCTCCGCCGCCGCAACAACATCCTGCGCGGCATCCTGAACGGCATCGACCTGCCCAGCTGGGACCCGGCGACCGACATCCAGATCCCCGCGCACTACACGGTGGGTGACATGGCCGGCAAGCTCGAGTGCAAGCACGCCCTCCAGCGCGAGCTGGGGCTCGAGGTGCGCGACGACCGTCCGCTCATGGTCATGGTCACGCGCCTCACCCGCCAGAAGGGCATGGACCTCGTCACCTACTCGCTCGACCGCATCCTCTCGGGCGGCGTGCAGGTGGCGGTGCTGGGCACCGGCGACCGCGCCTACGAGGACGCCTTGAACTACTTCCAGGGCAAGTACCCCGGCACCATGGCCGCGCGCATCACCTTCGACCCCGCGCTCTCGCGGCGCATGTACGCCGGCGCCGACCTGTTCCTCATGCCGTCGCTCTTCGAGCCCTGCGGCCTCTCGCAGATCATCGCCATGCGCTACGGCACCCTGCCCATCGTGCGCGAGACCGGCGGACTGCGCGACACCGTCACGCCGTACAACTACGAGACCGGCGAGGGCACGGGCTTCTCGTTCGCCAACTTCAACGGCGATGAGATGGGAGATGCGGTCTTCCGCGCCGCGCGCCTCTACTGGGACAACCGCCCCGCGTTCGACAACGTGGTCAAGCAGGCCATGGAGCGCGACTTCAGCTGGACCAAGTCTGCCGACCAGTACATGGACCTCTACAAGAGCCTGCATCCCGAGATCGAGGTGGTCCCGCCCGCCCCGGAACCACAGCCGGCTCCGGAGCCTGAGCCCGCGCCCGATGCGGCGAGCGAGCCCGAGCCGGAGCCTATCGCCGAGAAGGAGGCTGCCGCCGAGGAGCCCGCAGCCGAGCCCGAGAAGGCTCCCGCTGAGGAAAAGCCGGCCCCTGAGCCCGAGCCTGCCCCTGAGCCGGCGCCGGAGCCCGAGCCTGTGAAGGCCGAGCCGGCTGCCGAGGAAGCGCCCGCGCCCAAGGCCGCTGCCAAGGCGCCGGTCGCCAAGAAGCCCGCGGCCAAGCGCGCCACCAAGGCCACCACGGCCAAAGCCGCAGCCACCAAGACCGTTCCGAAGGCCGCTGCGAAGTCCGCAGCGGTCGAGGAGGCGCCCGTCGACGCCGCCAAGCCCGCCGCGAAGAAGACGGCGACAAGGACCGCGACGAAGACGACGAAGAGCGCCGCCAAGACCACCGCCTCCAAGGCCGCGAGCGCCGCCAAGGCCGCGACTGAGACCGAGCCCGCCGCCCCGGCCGAGACTCCGAAGAAGCCCGCAGCCAAGACGACGAAGACCGCCACGGCGACGAAGGCCGCGACCAAGGCCACGGCCGCCAAGGCGACCGCGGCTAAGAAGGCTGCCGAGCCCGCAGCCCCCGCTGCAGCACCCGATGCGGAGAAGACTCCGGCGAAGCCCGCGGCCAAGGCGGCCAAGGCACCGGCTGCCAAGGCCTCCGCGACCAAGACCGCTGTCACGGCATCCAAGACGGCGAAGGCCGCGACCACGGCAAAGACGGCCACCGCAGTCGCAAAGGCTGCCGCCACGGTCACCGAGCCCGCGGCTGGCGCCTCCCCCGCTGAGCCCGCGGCGCCCGCGCCCGCCAAGAGCGCTGCCGCCAAGCCCGCGGCGAGAAAGACCGTCTCCTCCGCCAAGAGTGCCTCGCGCAAGACGGCCTCCCGCAAGCGCAACGCCTAAGGCGCCTGCCGCATATCCGCGCGAACCTTGAGCGCGGTGGAGCCCATCCGGCTCCACCGCGCTTTTCCATCCCCCGCCATCGCCCCGCCGCTATCGACGGTCCATCAATATTTGTCGACCTTTCATGCGATCATACGTTGCAGGCAGTGACGCATTTTATATACTTGATGGGTTGCAATCCAAGCAGTTCGAGCCCCGGCCCACGCGCGCCGGGAGCACGGGGGAACCATGAAGATAACGCATAACAGCAGGCTTTCCTGCTATCGCTCGCCGTTCGGCGCCGTGCGCGCCGGCACCACGGTCACCATCTCGGTCCGCATAGAGGAGCCTCCGGCGACTCCGGTCGCCCTCGTCCTGCGCACCTGGGTCGACGGCGAGGGCGAGCGCCTGCACCCCATGGTCGCCGACGACGAGGGCCTCTACACCTACGAGCTCGCCTGCCCCCGACCGGCCAACATCTGGTACTCGTTCCACGCCGCCTGGCATGAGAACACGAGCGAGGAAAGCGATGTCTTCCACGCCCATCTGGGCGCACCCCAGGGGCGCACCGGCGGCGAGGGCGTCATGTACGACTACGTCGAGGTGCCGTCCTTCCAGATCAGCGTCTACGAGCACCGCGCGACGCGTCCCTCCTGGTACGAGCGCGGCATGGTCTACCAGATCTTCCCCGATCGCTACCGCCGCGACGAGCGCTGGCGCGAGCGCACCGAGGCCGCGCTCGCACAGCCGCGCGCCGGGGTCCAGCGCCGCATGATCGAGGACTGGTGGGAGCCGCCCGTCTACGAGCGCAACGAGGACGGCTCCATCAAGTACTGGGATTTCTACGGCGGGTCGCTCAAGGGCATCGAGGAGGACCTGCCCCGCCTCGCGGAGCTGGGTATCACAGCGATCTACCTGAACCCCATCTTCGAGGCGGCGAGCAACCACCGCTATGACACCGCCGACTACCTCAAGATCGACCCGATCCTAGGCACCGAGGACGATTTCCGGAGCCTGTGCGCCGCCGCCGAGGAGCACGGCATCTCTATCATCCTGGACGGCGTCTTCAACCACACCGGCGATGACTCGCTCTATTTCAACCGGTTCGACAACTACCCCAACAAGGGCGCTTGGAACCATCCCGATTCGCCCTGGCGCGACGCCTACGAGTTCAACGAGGACGGCACCTACAAGTGCTGGTGGGGCGTCGAGAACATGCCCGACCTCAACCAGAGCTCGCCGCTCGTGCGCGAGCTCCTGCTCGGCGAGGACGGCGTCATCCGCCACTGGACGCGCGCCGGGGCACGCGGCTGGCGCCTGGACGTGGCCGACGAGCTCGAAGAGGACCTCATCACCGACATCAAGCGCGTCCTCACCGAAGAGAAGCCTGACGCGCTGCTTCTGGGCGAGGTGTGGGAGGACGCGTCCAACAAGATCAGCTACGGCAAGCCGCGCCACTACCTGCAGGGTGCCGAGCTCGACTCCGCCATGAACTATCCGTTCCGCAGCATGGTGATCGACTTCCTCATGGGCAACATCGACGCCGCAGAGGCCGCCGAGGTCATCTGGAGCCTCGCGGAGAACTACCCGCCCGAGGCCCTCGCCTGCTGCCTCAACCTGCTCGGCAGCCACGATCGCCCGCGCATCGCGAGCGTGCTGGGCGGCGGCCCCGACGAGAGCAAGCTCCCCGAGGAGGAGCGCGGCCGCTGGCGCCTCACGCCCGAGGCCATGGGTCTCGCCAAGGCCCGGTTCTGGCTCGCCACCCTCATGCAGATGACCTTCACGGGCGTCCCCTCCATCTACTACGGCGACGAGTACGGCCTCGAGGGCCTCTCCGACCCGGGCAACCGCCGCGGCCTGCCGCGTCCCGGCGACCCGCACGAGTACGACATGGAGACCATCATCAAGAACGCCGCGGGCGTGCGCCGCGAGCTGCCCGAGCTCATCGACGGCACCATCGAGCCGTTCGCGCCCGAGGCCGACGTGCTGGGCTACACGCGCCGCAGCGAGGCGGGTGCCGCAACCGTGCTCATCAACCGCAGCCGCTCGAACGAGTGCACCGTGCGCATCCCCGCGCTCGGCGAGTGCGCGACCGACGTGGTCTCGGGCGCCGAGCTGCCCGTCGCCGAGGACGGGACCGTCGAGGTGCACCTGTGGCAGTTCGGCTCGGCTGTCGTCTCCTTCCACCCCGCCCAACGCCTGCAGAAGCCGCTCGACGCGGGAGCCGGCGTGGTCTGCCACATCACCTCGCTGCCCAACGCCGAGGGGCGCCCGGGCACCCTGGGCGAGCCCGCCAAGCGCTTCGTCGACCACCTCGTGGCGATGGGCTTCAAGTACTGGCAGGTGCTGCCCGTCAATCCCACCGACTCCTTCCACAGCCCCTATGCGGGCCCCTCGGCCTTCGCCGGCAACATCGACCTCTTGCCCGAGACCGAGGAGGAGCTGCGCGCCGACTACGAGCGCTGGGAGGCGGCCGGCGGCGCGATAACCGACATCGCCTACCGCGACTACGTCGAGGAGCAGCGCGGCTGGCTGGAGCCGTACTGCACCTTCATGGCCATCAAGCGCGCCCTCAAGGGGGCGCCGCGCTCGAGCTGGCCGCGCGAGTTGTCGCGCTGGGACGAGCGTCTGCTGCGCGATCCCCGCTTTGCCCACGAGGCGCACATCCAATCGTACCTGCAGTACCGCTTCGAGCTCGCCTGGCAGGACGTCATGGGCTACGCCAACGCCCACGGCATCCAGGTGATCGGCGACATCCCCATGTACGTCTCGGACGATTCCGCCGACGCCTGGGCGCATCCCGAGTTGTTCTCCCTCGGGCGCGACGGGCGTCCCACCCAGATCGCCGGCGCGCCGCCCGACAACTTCGCCCCCGAGGGGCAGGTCTGGGGCAACCCGACCTACCGTTGGGATTCTATGCGCACCAAGCTGTTCGATTGGTGGCTCGCGCGCCTCAGCCGTGCCGCGCGCATCTACGACCGCGTGCGCCTCGACCACTTCCTGGGCTTCCACAACTTCTTCTCCATCCCGGCCGGCGAGCCCGGGTCGGCCGGCCGCTGGGTGCCCGGTCCGGGCCGGAGCCTCTTCGAGTTCGCCGAGCGCGAGCTGGGGCCGCTCCCCTTCATCGCCGAGGACCTAGGCGTGCTCACCCCCGGCGTGCGCGCGCTCGTGAGCGCCTGCGGGTTCCCCGGCATGGATGTGCTGCTCTTCGAGGACTACGACGTGCGGCAGGGCATCTATCCCAAGCCCGAGAAGATCCTCTACACCTCCACCCACGACACCGCGACCCTCCTGGGCTGGTACGCGGCCTCGTTCACCGGCGGCGACGAGCGCGCGGCCGCCGAGGACGCCCGCGCGCTCGTGGAGCGGGCGCTCGCGAGCGAGGCCGGCGTCGTGATGATGCCCCTGCAGGACGTGCTGGGGCTCGGTGACGACTGCCGCATGAACGTGCCCGGCGTCGCCGACGGCAACTGGAGCTGGCAGGCGCATGAGGAGGACATCCTCGCGGCCGAGAAAGGTTTCGCAGAACTCATGCGCGCGACGGGGCGCTTCGTCGAGGAGCCCCTGCCCGGCGGGGCGCGCCCTGCATCCGGCGCCGACGCGGCCTCAGCCGGCTCCGATGCAGCCGGCACGCATGTGAAGGCGGGCGATGGGGCGGCGTCCCCAACCGTCACCCCGGTTGCCCCCACCACCGCCAACGGGACCGGCGCCGCCGCAGCCGGCAGGGGCTCTGCCGAGGCGAAGGCCGGCGCCAGCCGGGCGACGGGAGCCGCCGAGGCGTGAGCAGCCTATGGCTTTTGCACCCCGGCTTCACAACGCCGCAGCTTTTGGGTACAGTAGCCTATGTTCGATCTAGACGGTGCCGCGAGGCACCGTCTCTTGTGTAGATGAGAGGTACAACCGATGGCACGTTATGATTACCGCTGCACGTCCTGCGGCAACGTCTTCGAGGTGGAACACGGCATGACCGAGCACCCCGAAATCACCTGCCCCTCGTGCGGCGAGCCCGCGACCAAGGTGTTCAGCGCGAGCGGCATCAAGTTCGAGGGCAGCGGCTTCTACAACACCGACCAGCGCGGCGGATCCTCGAGCACCGCCGCCACGAGCGGTTCCTCCGAGGGTTCCGCGGCAGGCTCCGAGAGCAACTCGACGGGAAGCGCCTCTTCGAGCTGCGGGTGCGAGAACTGCCCGCACAAGGACGCCTAGCGGCCCTTCCGCATCTCTACGGGTGAAGAGCCCGCTCCGGAATCCATTCCATCCGGTTTGATCAGGTGTCGCTTCGGGCGGCACCTGATTTTCATGGCGCCATGCGACCACGCGCGCGCCGTCCCTATCAGTCTGCGGAACTCAGCGGCTCCGCACGAGGCGCGCGGCGAAGTGGCCGTCCATCCCGCCGCGCGAGGGAACGGTCTGGAAGAACCCCTCGGGAGTCGCGCAGCGCGCCGCCAGGGCCCCAGCGTCCCGAAAGGCGTCCTCGCGAAAGATCGGCGCCTCGCTCAAGGGCTCCGCATCGAAGGCGCGCCCCTCCTCGCTCGCCAGGAACGCCGCGACTACGTCGGCGTTCTCCGCCGGAAGCACCGAGCAGGTGGCGTAAACGAGCATTCCGCCCGGCGCCACGCGCGACGCGGCCTGCTTGAGCACCCTCAGTTGGAGCGTCGGCAACGCCCCACCGGGTGCGACATCCCCGGATTCCAGGCGCCAGGGGATCTCGGGATGGCGGCGCATCGTGCCGGTGCCGGAACACGGCGCATCCACGAGGACGGCATCGAAGAAGCGCCGCTCCCCCGCCGCGGCATCGAGCGGCGCGAGCACGTCGTCGAGCGCACAGGCGTCGCCTGCCAAGACGGCGGTGCCTGTGAGACCCGCGCGCTCCAGGCGCTCGAGGTTGGCGCGGCACTTTCCCTTGTACAGGTCGAGCGCGACGTGCTCGCGCGCGAAGCCGGCGCGCAGGGCCTGGCACGCCATGATGAAGGTCTTGGTGCCGCGCCCGGCGCCGATCTCCAAGCACGAACCGGGCGCCGTCGAGGCCGTCGCGACGAGCTGGGCTGCGAGGTCCGACGCGACGGCGTCCCCGCGCACGAAAGCCCCCGAGCGCGCCAGCTCCGCGATGCGAGCGGGCACGAGGGCGCCGGGCACGGTGCTCAGCGCGCCAGCGGTAGGGTCGCCCTCGCCGTCCGCTGCCGCGAACCGCGCGGCATCGAGGCCGCGCAACGGGTTGGCGTGCGCCGCGGGCAGCGCCGGATCGAGCTGCCCGGCAAACAGGAGCGCCGCGCGCCCCTCCCCCAGGGCGTCGAGGAGCACGCCGGTG
Source organism: uncultured Coriobacteriaceae bacterium (assembly GCA_963931435.1). Lineage (GTDB taxonomy): Bacteria > Actinomycetota > Coriobacteriia > Coriobacteriales > Coriobacteriaceae > Coprousia. The sequence continues at coordinate 973,658 of OZ007012.1, read as the reverse complement.
AGCCAGACAGGAAGGCCCGCCCGGCGCGCAGCGGCGACCACGGGCCGGGCGGGCTCGTCGAAGTCGGCGGCGGCAAGAAAGTCCGTCCGCGCGGATGCCGCGCGACGCAGCACCGCGTTGGCGAGCCCGGCGGCGCGCGGGACACGCGAGCGCACGAGCTCGACCCCCTGGCTCACCGCGACGCGGGAGGGAGCCCCGCCGCAGAGGATCTCGAACGCCGCGATGCGCAGCGCGTCGCGCACGGCGGGCGCCACGTCGCGCGGGCGGGTGAGGAAGCGGTCGATGAACTCGTCCAGCACCCCCGAGGTCGCCGTGACCCCGAGGACCAGACGCAGGCCGAGCGCGGCGTCGCGCGCATCGGCAGGCCGGTATGCAGCGCCCTCCGCCACCTCACGTGCGAACGAGCCGTCGCGACGCGCCTCGATGAGGCAGCGCAGGGCGAAGACCCGCGCCGGGGAGAGCGCGCTCACGAAAGCGCTTCCCACATGCCCGGGGCGCCGTGCAGCCCGGCCGCCCAGGCGGCGGCGTCCATGGCGCGCTTGCCATCGGGCTTGAGCTCCACGAGCTCCAGGGCGCCGTCCGCGCAACCCAGCAGTACCCGCTTGCCGGCGACCGCAAGGGCACCGGAGGGCAGATCGGCAGCCTCCCCCTCCGGGGCGAGCCGGGCGCGCAGGACGCGCACGGGACGTCCCGCCGCGATGCAGCGGGCGGGCGCGGCATCGCTCGACGCGAGCACTCGGCGCAGGTTGGCGAGGGCGGTATCGACGGGGTCGAGGCGCATCTCGGACTTCTCGATCTTGGCGGCGTGCGTGACGCCCTCCTCGTCCTGCTCGGTCCATACGGCGGTGCCGTCGGCGAGGGTGGGAAGGACGCGGCACAGCAGCGCGGCGCCCAGCTCGGACAGCTCGGCGGTGAGCTCGTCGGCCGTCTTGCCTGCGACGCCGCACGAGGCTTGGGCGCAGTACGCCCCCGTATCGACCCCGTGCCCGATGCGCATGATCGACACGCCCGTCTCCTCGTCGCCCGCGAGGATCGACCGCTGGATGGGCGCCGCGCCGCGCCAGCGCGGCAGGAGCGAGGCGTGGACGTTCACGCAGCCCAGAGGCGCCATCGTGAGAACCGCGTCGGGCAGGATGCAGCCGAAGGCCGCCACGCAGAACACGTCGGCGCGCGCCGCCCCGAGCGCCTCGAGCACCTCGGGCGTGATGCGCTTGGTCTCCAGAACGGGCAGGCCGAGCGCCTGAGCCGCCTCCTTGACCGGCGAGGGCTCCAGGCGCTTTCCGCGCGAGCGCACGGCATCGGGACGCGTGAGCACCAGGACCACCTCGTGCTCGGCCGCCAGATGCTCGAGCGAGGGCACCGCGAACGACGGCGTGCCCATGAAGACGACGCGCATGGCTGCCCCCCTATTCCTCGACCGTGGTGTCGCCCGGCTTGGCGCCGTGCTCCAGCGCCTCCTGGTAGCGGCGCAGCGCGTGCATGCGCGCCTGCGGGCCCAGCCGCTCGAACATCGTCTTGCCGTGCAGGTGGTCGATCTCGTGCTGCAGGCACACGCACATGAGGTCGCGCTCGGCCTCGTAGCGCATGAGGTTGGCGTCCAGGTCGTAGGCCTCCACCACCACGCGGTCGGGGCGCTCGATCTCGCAGCTGATGCCGGGGATGGACAGGCACCCCTCGCTGTAGCTCATGAGCGTGTCGGACGCCTCCACGATCACGGGGTTGATGAGCACGTAGGGGTCGTAGTCCTTCTTATCGGTGTAGTCCACGTCGATGACCACCATCTGGATCATCTCGCCGATCTGGGGGGCCGCCAGGCCGCAGCCGCCGTTCTCGAACATCATGTCCTTCATGCGCTGGGCGAGCTTCTCGATCCTGCCGTCGATGGTCTCGATGGGCGCGCACTCCTGGCGCAGGCGCGGATCGGGCGAGAGCACGATGCCGTTCATCTCCATGGGAACTTCCTTTCCATCGGCCGCGCGGGCCGCGATCGTCCATATCCTGCCCATTGTATCCCACCGGCGCCGCTTGAGACGGACGCCACGCTCCTCACGAAAACCCCGGGGCGCCGGACGCGCGGCGCCGGCGGCGAGCGCCGTCACATGAGGTCGTAGGCGTCCATATCGACGCTCAGGCTCACGCCCTGCGGGGCGGGTTCCGCCGCGAGCGCCCAGGCGATGACGGGCGCGACGTCGGCATCGAGCGGGCTCTTGATGATGAGGTGGTAGCGGTAGCGGTCCTTGGCACGCGCGATCACGCAGGGGGTGGGACCGAGGACCACGGGGGCGGCCGTAGGATCGCCGGCGAGCCCGGCGATCGAGGGACGGGCACCCGCGGGGTCTTTGCCCGGCCCGCCGGCGGGGACCCTTCCTCCGGAGGCCCACTGGGCATCCGGATCCCCCGCGCCCGCGGGAACCCGCTTCGGCCCTTCCGCGCCCCGCGGCGCGGCGGCGGCCCCTTGGACGCTCGGATCCGAAGACCCCGCGCACCCCGCCGCGCACCGCGGCAGATCCGAGCCGGCAGCAAAAGCCGCGCGCGGGCTCCCCTCGAACGCCGAGCGCAGCGCGCGGACCAGGCGCGCGGCATGGGCCTCGGCGGCGTCCTCCCGCGCGCTCCAGCAGGTGATGTTGGCGAGGCGGACGAACGGCGGGTAGGACGCCGCCGCGCGCTGGGCGCGGTCGTGCTCGATGAACACGGAGCGGTCGTGCGCGGCGACGGCGCGGATGACGGGGTCGTCGGGCAGGTAGGTCTGGATGATGACCTCTCCGGGGCGCTCACCCCTCCCCGCGCGGCCGGCCACCTGCTCAAGCAGGTCGAACGCGCGCTCGCCCGCACGAAAATCGGGCATCTTGAGGGCGTAGTCGGCGTTGACGACGCCCACGAGCGTCACCTCGGGGAAATCGAGCCCCTTGGCGATCATCTGAGTGCCCAGCAACACGGCGCACTCCGCGGCGTCGAAGCGCTCCAGGAGCCGGCGGTGCCCGTCCTTGCCGCGCGTGGAGTCGGCGTCCATGCGGATGACCTCGACATACCCGGGCATGAGCGCGCGCAGGGCATCCTCGACCTGCTGGGTGCCCAGCCCCATCTTGGCCAGGTAGCGGCTCCCGCACTTGGGGCAGGAGCTCCCCGGCGCGGGATAGGAACGCACGTGGTAGACCGCTCCGCAGGTATGGCACTCGAGCGTATGGGTCCGCTCATGGTAAGTGAGCGCCGTGGAGCAGTGCTTGCAGGTGGGCACGCAGCCGCATTCCCGGCACATGAGGAAGGGCGCGAAGCCGCGCCGGTTGTGCAGGAGCACCGCCTTCTCGCCGCGCTCCGCCACCCCGAGCAGGGCCTCCTCGAGCTCGCGCGAGAAGATGGAGCGGTTGCCGCGCGCGAAGGCGCGGCGCAGGTCCACGACGCGGATGCGCGGCAGGGTCGCCCCGGCGGGGCGCTCGCGCATCTCGACCCGGCGCCACAGCTGGCCGGCGCGCCCTCCCGCCGCGCAGGCGGCGAGCGCCTCGGCCGAGGGCGTGGCCGAGCCCAGCACGAGCGGGAACCCGCCGCGCCGCGCCATCTCGGCCGCGACCTCGCGGGCGTGGTAGCGCGGGCTGGAGCCCTGCTTGTAGGAGGTCTCGTGCTCCTCGTCGATGACGATGAGCCCCAGGTCGCTGAAGGGGCAGAACAGCGCCGAGCGCGCGCCCACCACCACGCGCGCCGCACCGGTGCGCACCATGTCCCACTGGTCGAGGCGCTCGCCTGCCGAGAGGCGCGAGTGGAACACGGCCACCGCGTCGCCGAATCGCGAGCGGAAGCGCCCCACCGTCTGGGCGGTGAGCGAGATCTCGGGCACGAGCACGCAGGCCGAGCGCCCGCGCACGAGGACGCGCTCGATGGCGGAGAGGTAGACCTCGGTCTTGCCCGAGCCCGTCACCCCGTCCACCACCACGACGTCGCCAGCGCCAGCCGCTGCCGCCTCCTCGATGGCGGCGAGTGCCCGGGCCTGGCCCTCCGTGAGGCGTTCGGGCGCGGCGGCGTGGGCGGAGGAGAGGGTCGTCGCGTCGGCGCCCCCGCGCCAGGCGCGGCGCTCCCCCACCGCAACGACCCCCTTCTTGGCGAGGACGCGGATGGCAGCGGAGAGGTCGCCGTGGAGGGCGCGCAGCTCGCGCGTGGTCACCGGGCCGCAGGAGAGGGCCTCGACGAGCTGGCGCTGGCGCGGGGCGTTGCGGGGCGGCACGTAGGAGCGCCCCTCCTCCGTGAGCGAGACAACCCGCTCGTGGACCTCAGGGGTGGCCTGCCGCTCCACGCGCCAGGCGCCGTCCGCGCCGCGCGCGAGGCGGGGCGTGCCGCCGGGCGGAAGGAAGAGTCGCCAGCACTCGGCGAGCGGCGCCACGTACGCCCGGCTCATCCAAGCCGCGAGATCGGCGGCGTGCGCGGCGCAGGAGGGCGGCGCCAGCACGGCGCGCACGGGCTTGACCCGCGCTGGATCGAGCCCTTCCGTGCCGGGGAGCTCCCCCAGGGTGCGGGCGCGGCGGACCGCGTAGCCGAGGGCCATGCGCCGACCGAAGGCGATGAGCACCGTGCAGCCCGGACGCACCTCGGCGTCGAGCGCGGCGGGGACGGCGTAGGCGAAGGGCTCGGAGAGGGCGCGGGCAGGGATGTCCACGATCACCGAGACGAAGCCGGCGGGCGCGCCGGCGGCCTCGGGCGCGGGACCGGGGGCGCCGGGCGCCGCCGTCCCGGACGCCCCGAGCGCATCGAACAGCGATTCCTGCCGAATCATGCGCGCGCCGCCCCGTCCGCGGCCCCCAGGTCGAGCTCCATGAAGCCCGTGTCATGGGTAAAGCCCTCGGGATAACGGCACGGGTACGTCCCCAGGTAGACGAACCCCTCGGAGGCATAGAGGGCGCGGGCGGGTGCGTTGTTGTCGAACACGTCGAGCCTGAGCGCGGCGAGACCCCGGCGGCGCGCCTCGGCCTTCGCGGCGCGCACGAGCGCGCGGGCGATGCCGCGGCCACGGAGATCGGGGGCGCTCGCCACGAGGTGGATGACGCCCACCCGCTCCCCAGGGGCGTCGACGCGCCAGGGCTTGCCCTCGTAGTAGTCCTCCCAGCGGCCGTTCAGCACGAGCGCGCCGACCGGCCGCCCGTCCTGCCGCGCGCAGACGAGGTCGCCCGCGGCGCAGGCGTCGCGCAGGTCCTCGGGCGCGGGGTGCACGCCGTACTCCCATGCGCAGTCGGCCGGCGTGCCCCGCATGGCGCGGGCGACACGCCGGTACAGATCCTCGATCGCGGGCATCTCATCCGCCCGCGCGACCCCGATGCCCAGGGGCGCAGACGCGGCGCCGGACGCGCGCACGCGTCTCACGCCCCGCACGCGGCGGCGAGCGCCTCGGCGCGGTCGGTGCGCTCCCAGGTGAAGTCCGGATCGTTGCGCCCGAAATGGCCGTACACGGCGGTCTTGCGGTAGATGGGTCTGCGCAGGTCGAGGTCGCGGATGATGGCGCCGGGCCTGAGGTCGAAGACCTGCTCGATGGCGCGGGCGATCTCTGCGTCGGGCACCCGGCCCGTGCCGAACGTCTCGACCATGATGGAGAGCGGCCGCGCGACGCCGATCGCGTAGGCGAGCTCCACCTCGCAGCGACGCGCGAGGCCGGCGGCCACCACGTTCTTGGCCACCCAGCGCGCCGCGTAGGCGGCCGAGCGGTCGACCTTGGTGCAGTCCTTGCCGGAGAAGGCGCCGCCGCCGTGGCGTCCCATGCCGCCGTAGGTATCGACGATGATCTTGCGCCCGGTGAGGCCCGTGTCGCCCATGGGGCCGCCCACCACGAACCGCCCCGTGGGGTTGACGTAGAGCTCGGCGTCCCGCCAGGCGATACCCGCCTCCTCCATCACCGGCGCGATCACGTGCTCGAGCATGTCGGCGCGGATGACGCCCATGTCCTCGATCTCGGGGGCGTGCTGGGTGGAGATGACGATGCAGGTCACCTCGACGGGGCGGTCGTCCTCGTAGCGGACGGTGACCTGCGTCTTGCCGTCGGGGCGCAGGTACGGCAGCGTCCCATCGTGGCGCACGGCGGCCAGGCGCTCGGCCAGGCGGCTCGCGAGGTGGTGCGGCATGGGCATGAGCGCCTCGGTCTCGTCGGTGGCGTAGCCGAACATCATGCCCTGGTCCCCGGCGCCGATGAGGTCGAGCGGGTCGGTGGTGCGGCCGGCCTGCGCGTCGTAGCTCTCGTCCACGCCCTGCGCGATGTCGGCGCTCTGGCCGTGGATCATGTTGATGACGCCGCAGGTGGTGCCGTCGAAACCGTACTTGGCGCGGTCGTAGCCGATGCCGCAGATGACCTCGCGCGCGATCTTCTGGATGTCCACGTAGGCCTGGGTGCGGATCTCGCCGGAGACGACGACCATGCCCGTGGTGAGGAGCGTCTCGGCCGCGCAGCGGACGTTCTCGAGGCGCGCGGGCACGCCATCGGTATCCACGTAGCCCTCGGCCTCCAGCTGGGCCTCCTTGGCGAGGATGGCGTCGAGCACGGCGTCGGAGATCTGGTCGGCGATCTTGTCGGGGTGCCCCTCGGTCACCGATTCGGAGGTGAAGACGAACGAGCGGGGATGGGAACGAGATGCGTCGGACATACGGACGGACCTTTCTTCTCGACCATGCGGCGCGGCGGCCGTTGCCATTCCGCCGCGCCGGTTTTCAGGGTGAGGCCATTGTACGCCAGCGCGCGGACACCCGCGAAAGCTACATGCGGGCGCCGGGCGCGGGCGTGCGAGCGGACCCGCGCGGCGCGGCACGCGATCGGACGCGGCGCAGCGAGCCCATGGCCCCGGCGACCCGGGTGGCACCACGCGGCTCAGGCGCGCGCGAAGACCCGCTCCGGGCGCACGCGCAGGCGCGCCCGGGCGGCGACCGCCGCGCACGCGAGAGCGGCAACGACCCATGCAGCGAGGCACGCGAGAGCCGCCGCCGAGGCGCCCGCGCCGCCGGAGAGCGCCCCCAGGAGCGCCCGCGCGGCGACGGGCACCGGCAGCACCCGCCCCAGGGCGGCGAAGGCGCCCTGCGTGAAGACCTCCGGCAGCACGGCCCCGCCGCAGACCGCCTGCACGAGCAGGAGCGCCACCATGGCGGGCACGGCCGCGCGCCCGGCCGCCTGCCGCAGCGCGAACGCGACTGCCGCGTCGGCGAGGGCGGCGAGGGCGAGCACCGCGGCGAAGCGCGCCGGATCGGCCGGGGCGCCCGCGGCGATGACGCAGGCGGCGCCCACGAGCACCGCCTGCACGAGGCCCAGCAGCGCGTAGGGCGCGAACGCCGCCGCGAGGGCCGAGGCCGTGCGCCCGGCGATCACGGCGCGCGCATCCGCCGCGGGCAGCAGCGCGCACGAGGCTATGGCGCCCGCCCACAGGGCGATGAGCGCGCAGGCGGGCACGAGGGCGGCCGCGTCGTCCACCCGGTTCTCGACGGTGGTGGCGAGCCGCACGGGGCTCGCGGCGACCTCAGCGCGGTCGGCGTAGGAGGAGGAGACGTCGGCCAGGGTCTCCCCCGCCTGGGACATCGAGTCGGTGATACTCCCGGACATGTCGCCGAGCTGGCTCACGCCGCTGGCGATCTGCCCCTGGGCCGAGGCCAGGGACGAGAGCCCCGTACCCAAAGCCGAGACGCCCTGCGCGGAGGCGTCGAGCACCGCCCCGAGCGAGGCCCCGCCCTGCCCGAGCTGGTAGGTCGTGGTGGAGAGCGCACCGAGCACCTCGGGCAGCGCCGCCATGCCCTGGGCCTGCACCGCCGCCAGAGTGCCGAGGGTCATGCCCACGTCCGCACCCGATGAGCCGGCGGAGAGCTGGCTCGCCAGGGCGCCGGTGAAGCCCGCGAGGTCCGTGCCGCCGTAGAGGTCACTCTCCCCCAGGATCGCCTTCGCCTTGCCCATGCTCGTCAGCGAGCCGTAGGCAGCTTGGGCGGCATCCTCGAGCGTCGGCGCCGCCTCTTCGAGCGCCCCAACCGCCTGCGAGCCCGCCGCGTCGAAGGATGCGGCGGCATCGTTGACAGCCGAAGCGGCCTCGTTGGCCTGGCGCAGGCCAGCAGAAGCGCTTCCCGCACCGCTGGAAAGCGTCGATGCGTCCTGAGCAGCCGTCCGCGCAGCGCCGGCGAGGCCGCCCGTGCCATCCTCGCCTGCAAGGCCGTCGGCGAGGCTGCCCATGTCCCCGTCCATCTCCTTGATGAGCACGAGCGCGTCCTCGATAGCCTCCTGTTCATCCGGGCTGGCAGACTCCTTGAGCGACTCGAGAGCCGCGGTCACATCGGCGACGCGCTGGGCGCCATCGACGCTCTGCCACCGCTTGGCAGCGGCAGCGAGTTCGGCCGCACGCTGGGCGATGCCGGGGGCGGACGGGTCGCTGGAGTTGTCCAGCTGAGCGCTCAGGCTCGCGGCCCCCCGCTCGACCGCGGCGACGCCGTCGACGGCGGCGCCCACGCCCTCTGTCACGTCCGCGGCACCTGAGCGAATCTGCGCGAGCGCTGCGGAGGAATCGGCGAGCGCCTGGGAGAGCGAGCGCGCAGGCTCCTCGAGCTCGGGTGCGAGCCCGGCCAGACCGGAGAGGTCGCCGAAGCCCTCGTCGAGCGCATCCGAGGCGGCGCTCGCCATCTGAGCGGAATAGGCGACGCCCCGCGACACGCCCTCGAGCCCGCTCGCCAAGCCTGAGGATGCCTGCGCGAGCGGCTCCACCGCCTGCCGTGTCGTCTGCTCGATGCCCGCCGCGACGGCCTGGGTGCCCTCGCCCACGGCCGTGACGCCCTGGGCGATGGTGCCGAGGCCGTCGGTGAGGGTCCCGGTGCCCTGGGAGATCTGGTTGAGGCCCTGGGCGATGGCGTCGGCGCCCTGGGCGAGCGCGTCATAGGCCTCGTCGAGCATCACCGCGCCGTCGGCTGTCATCGTGAGGCGCGAGGCCTGGCCGCGCACGCGGCTCAAGACCGAGAGCATGTAGTTCTCCCCCAGGTCGCTCTTCAGGCGCGCCTGGACCTGCTTGAGCGCGGCGGAGCCGGCGTCGGTGGCCAGCACGTTGACGCTGCCGTCCGAGAGCACCTCGAGCGTCGCCTGCTCGGGGGCGTCGCCCGCGACGCTCGCCACCTTCTCGGAGTAGTCCGCGGGGATCCGGAGCACCAGGGCGTACGTCCCGTCGGCGAGCCCCGCCCCCGCGGCCTCGTCGTCCACGACGTCCCAGGCCAGCTCTGCGGAATCGGCGAGGTCGTCCACCAGATCCTCGCCATAGGCCACCTCGCGCCCGTTCGCGTCCACGGCGCCCTCGTCGAGGTTCACCACGGCCACGGGCACGCGCTCCGTCGCCGTGAGCGCCGGCGCGACGGCGGCGACGAGGACCGCGACGAGCGCCACCGGGGCGAGCGCCGCGAGGGCGAGCGCCGCGCGGCGCCGGGTGCCGCGCACGCGCGCGGAGAGCGAGCCCTCCATCAGCTTCCTGAACCATGCCATGCGGCATCACTCCTCATAGGCGGGCGCGCCGGCCGCGCCCGCTCCGAGCGCCTCGGCGGCATCCATGTCAAGGGGGTAGGCGGCGTCCGCGGCGCGCGCCACGCGCGCGTCGCACGTCCCCACCACGAGCGCGGCGTCCGCGGCGCGGACGACCGGCGCGAGGTCGCGCAGGACCGCGGCCCCATCCGACGCGGAGAGCCCCTGGCAGAACGCGTCGGAGGCGTCCACCACGGCGACCCGGGGCGACCCGGCGAGCGCGAGCGCGGCCGAGAGACGCAGCCGCGCCGCCGGGGCGAGGCGCTCCACGCGCTGATCGACATGGGTGGCGAGCCCGAAGCGCGCGAGACAGTCGAGCACCGCCGCCGCATCCGAGGCGGCCCCGGCGAGCGCGAGCTCGCGGCCCAGCGCCTCGCCCACCGTCGACGCGGGCTCCTGCCCCGCGAACCCGCTCACCACGCCGAGCCCCACGCGCGTGCCGCGCGCGGGCGCGAAGGCGGCCCTGAGCCGCGCGCGACCGGCGCGCTCGCAGCCGCACACGCGCAGCGACCCCGCCGTCGGCGCCACGACGCCCGCGATGGTGAGCAGGATGTCGCGCACCGGCGCGGCCTCCACGGACAGGAGCGCCGTGACCCGCCCGGCGCGCGCCTCGAAGTCGGCATGCTCGAACGAGCGGTAGCCGCGCCGGACGTACGAGGCGTCCCGCGCCATGACGACGCCCTCGGCGAGGGCGCGCGCTTGCTCAGTCTCTTCCACCTCAAACCTCCGGAACCCCTGGGGCTTCCCTTTCGCATTCCTTGTCTCATACCCATTCTGTGCGAGCGCACGCGGCGCGAATCGCCCCCTATGCGCTTGTCCTATAATGCATCCGTATCCGTCCAAACGTCTCGAGGAGCAACCAATGGCCTCTTCCGTCCGCGTCCGCTTCGCCCCGTCGCCCACCGGCAAGCTGCACATCGGCGGCGCCCGCACGGCGATCTACAACTGGGCGTTCGCCCGCGCCAACCACGGCGCGTTCATCCTGCGCATCGACGACACCGACCCCACCCGCTCCACCGCCGAGAACACGCAGGTGATCCTGCGCGCCATGCGCTGGCTGGGGCTCGACTGGGACGAGGGCCCCGAGGTCGGCGGGCCGTGCGGCCCCTACGCGCAGACCGAGCGCATGGACCTCTACCGCGCGGCGGCCGAGCGCCTGCTCGCCGAGGGCAAGGCCTACCCCTGCTTCTGCACGCCCGAGCAGCTCGAGGCCGACCGCGCGGCGGCCCGCGCGCGCAAGGACCCCTTCCAGGGCTATCAGCGCCGCTGCCGCAGCATCCCGGCCGACGAGGCCCGCGCGCGCATGGAGGCCGGCGAGCCCTGCACCATCCGCATCAAGGTGCCCGAGGACCGTGGCGACGTGGTGATCGAGGACGCCGTGCACGGGCGCGTGGTGTTCGACGCCAAGGAGCTCGACGACTTCGTGATCTTCCGCTCCGACGGCACCCCCACCTACAACTTCGCGACCGTGGTGGACGACGCCGCCATGGGCATCACCCACGTGATCCGCGGCGACGACCACCTCTCCAACACCCCGCGCCAGGTCATGGTCTACGAGGCGCTCGGGGCGCCCGTGCCCGTCTTCGCGCACATCTCGATGATCCTCGGCGCCGACGGCAAGAAGCTCTCCAAGCGCCACGGCGCGACGAGCGTCGAGGAGTATCGCGACGCGGGCTACCTCTCGGACGCCTTCGTGAACTACCTGGCGCTGCTGGGCTGGTCGCTCGACGGCGAGACCACCATCATCCCGCGCGACGTGCTGGCGAGCCGCTTCTCGCTCGACCGCATCTCCAAGAACCCGGCGACATTCGACCCCAAGAAGCTCGACTGGATGAACGCCGAGTACATCAACCGCATGGACGACGCCGCCTTCGCCGACGAGATCATGCTGCCCGCGTTGCACGAGGCGGGGCTCATCGAGGACGGGGCCGAGTTCGACGAGGCCTGGGTCGACAAGCTCGCCGCCATCGTGAAGCCGCGCACCAAGATGCCCGCCGACGCCGCCTCCGTGGCCGCGCCCGTCTTCGCCACGGCCGAGACCCTCGCCTACGACGAGAAGGCCGTGGCCAAGGGACTCGCCAAGGAGGGCATGGGCGCTGTGCTCGACGCCGTGCGCGCCGCGCTCGAGGCGCTCGGCGCCGGCGACTGGCGCGCCGAGGCCATCGACGCGGCCCTCGAACCGCTGCCCGAGGCGCTCGACCTCAAGAAGCGCGTCGTCTTCCAGGCCGTGCGCGTGGCCGTGTGCGGCAACCTCGTGAGCCCGCCCCTCGGCGAGACGATGGAGCTCATCGGGCGGGACGGGTGCCTCGCGCGCATCGGGCGCGCCCGCGCCATGGCGCTCTGACACACGGATCGGCACCTTGGGAGGGGCGGCACCCGGCAGAAGCCGCGGAGCCGCCCCTCTCCCTGTCGGCGGCCGGACGGCCCCGCACCCTCTTGTCCGCACGCGCCGGTATGCTGGACGCGCCAGCAACCTCCCCCCTGCGGCCCCTTGAGAAAGGCACACCCATGCAAGCGCTCTCCGCCTTCGAAATCCTCGGCCCCATCATGGTGGGGCCCTCCAGCTCGCACACCGCAGGCGCTCTGCGCTGCGCGCGCGTGGCGGCGTCCCTCGTCGAGGGCCGGGTCGCGCGCGTCACCTTCACGCTCCACAACAGCTTCGCGCACACCTACCGCGGACACGGCACCGATCGCGCGCTCGTGGCGGGCATCCTGGGGCTCGAGACGGACGACGAGCGCATCCGCGACGCCTTCGAGCTCGCGCGCACGGCGGGCCTCTCCTTCGGCTTCGAGCGCGCCGGAGACGACGCGCGGCTGCACCCCAACGCCGTCGACATCGACATGGTCGACGAGCGCGGCCGCTCCTGCAGCGTGCGGGGCGAGAGCCTGGGCGGCGGGCGCGTGCGCGTGAGCCGCATCAACGGGGTGGACGTGGACATCTCCGGCGAGTACGACACGCTCTTCATCGTCCACCGCGACGCCCCGGGCGCGCTCGCCGACCTCACCGCGCTGCTCGCGCGCCACGGCATCAACATCGCCTTCCTGCGCACCTACCGCACCGAGCGCGGTGGAAGGGCCTACACGGTGATCGAGGTGGACGAGGCGCCCGAGGCGGCGCTCATCGCCGAGCTGCGCGCCGCCGCCCTGGTGGAGACCGCGACCTATGTGCAGGTTCCCGGCGCCCAGGCCGCGCAGGCGGGCGCGGGCGGCGACGAGTTCTTCTCGACGGGCGCCGAGCTCCTCGAGCGCACCGGGGCGCTCGGGATGACCATCGGGGCCGTGATGGCGGCGCGCGAGGCGCAGCTCTCCGGCGAGGGCGCGGCGGTGGCGCAGATGGAGCGCGTCGTGGCCGCCATGCGTGCCGAGACCACGGAGCCCCTCAGGCAGCCCCAGCGCTCGCTCGGCGGGCTCATAGGCGGCGAGGCGAAACGCGTCGCCGACGCCGCCGGCGCGCTGGCCCCGAGCCTCATGGGCGCGGTCCAGACCGACGCCGTCGCCCGCGCGCTCGCCGTACTGGAGCGCTCCGCCTCCATGGGCGTCATCGTCGCCGCGCCCACGGCGGGCTCGGCCGGCGTGGTGCCCGGCTGCGTGCTGGCGCTCGCCGACCACCTGGGGCTCGACGACCACCGCGTGGGCGACGCCCTGTGGTGCGCCGCGGCCGTGGGGCTCCTGCTCTCCACCAACGCCTGCGTCGCGGGCGCCGAGGGCGGATGCCAGGCCGAGGTGGGAAGCGCCGCGGCCATGGCGGCGGCCGCCCTCGTGGAGGTGCTCGGCGGGAGCCCCGCCTGCGCGCTCGACGCGGCCTCGCTCGCCCTCGCCAACCTGCTGGGGCTCGTGTGCGACCCGGTGGGCGGCCTCGTCGAGGTGCCCTGCCAGACGCGCAACGCCATCGGCGTCGCGGCGGCCTTCTCCGCGGCGCAGCTCGCGCTCTCGGGCGTGGGGAGCCTCGTACCCTTCGACGAGATGGCGCGCACCATGCTCGAGGTGGGCCACGCCCTGCCCGCGTCTCTGCGCGAGACGGCGCGGGGCGGCATCGCGGCGGCGCCCTCCGCCTGCTCGGCCTGCGCCGGCGGATGCGGCCCGCATGCGTGAAACCCTTGTTTCGACCGCGTGCGCAGCCCGCATCCCGCGCCGCGGGGCCGCGCGACGGCTATAATGTGACCTTGCTCCAAGCATTGCACGCACCCTTCGCGAACAGGATGATCCCGCATGTCCGATTCCGATAAGACCCGGTCCTTCTCCGCCCCCTCCGGCGTCGTGCCGCCGCAGCCCCTCTCCGCCGGGCGCGCGGGCGGCTCCCATTTCGCGGGGGACGCCGCCGACGAGAAGCCGCCGCGCCGCTTCCAGGGCCTCAAAATCGCGCTCGCCGTCGTCGCCATCCTCCTCGTCGCCGCCTACGCGGCGGGCGCCTGGGCGTTCTCGCGCTGGACCTACCCGGCCACCTCCATCGCGGGCGTGGACATCTCCCTCATGGAGCGCGCCGAGGCGCGCGCCGCCCTCGCCGACCAGATCGCCGGCTACCGCCTCGCCGTGGACGGCAACGGCTTCAGCTGGGAGTACGCGCCCGAGGACCCCGCCCAGGTGTTCGACGCCGACGCGGCGGTGGAGCGCGTCTTCGACGAGCAGAGTCCGCTTCTTTGGCCCGCGCGCCTCATCGAGCACCTCGCGGGCGGCGGGCAGGGTGCCGCGGCGGACGCGACGGACCTCGAGGCCGCGCCGGACCGGTCGCTGCTCTCGGCCAGCTTCGACGAGGCCGCCTTCACCGAGCAGCTCGGCGCGGCGGTCGACGCCTTCAACGAGGGGCGCTCGGGCACGTTCTCGGCCGCCACCGCCTATGATCCGGAGGCCGGGACCTTCACGGTGGAGAAGGCACGCGAGCAGGAGAAGCTCGACCGCGACAACATCATCGCCTACACCCTGAACGTGCTCGCGCAGATGGGGACGGATGCCGACATCACCGCGCTCGGCAACGAGGCCTACGAGCCGCTCGCGGGCGGCTTCACCGACGACCAGCTCGAGGCCGCCTGCACGCAGGCCGCCGAGTTCCTGGGCACCGACGTCACCTTCAAGATGGGCGAGGTTGAGGCCGCCCGGCTCGACGGCTCGGTCATCAGCCAATGGATCACCTTCGACGAGAACCTCGTCCCCTCCATCGACCAGGCCACCATCGACCAATGGGCCCAGGCCTTCGCGGAGGGCCTCAACACCGTAGGCACCGAGCGCACCTACACGCGTCCCGACGGCAAGCAGGTCACCGTCTCGGGCGGCGTGTACGGCTGGGAGGTCGACACCGCCGCCGTCACGCAGGCCGTGAAGGACGCCATCGCCAACAAGCAGACCGGCACCATCGACGTCCCCTGCTCCTCCACCGCCGCCGCCTACAACGGCCCCGGCGGGCGCGACTGGGGTGCCTGGGCAGATGTCGACCTGACCGAGCAGTACGCGCGCCTCTACGACGCGAACGACAACCTCATCTGGGAGACGCCCATCATCTCGGGCAACCCCAATACCGGCGGCGCCACCCCCGAGGGCGTGTGGGCCGTCACCAACAAGCAGCGCAACGTGACCCTCGTCTCGGTCAACAAGGACCCCGAGACCGGTGAGCCCGACTACAGGAGCCCGGTGGACTATTGGATCGCCTTCCAGGGCAACCTCATCGGCTTCCACGACGCCTCCTGGCAGCCCGCGGACTATTACGGCAAGGCGGACGTGTACCTGTGGGCGGGCAGCCACGGCTGCATCAACACCCCCTATGACAAGGTGGCCCAGCTCTGGGATCTCATCCAGGTGGGCGACTGCGTCATCGTCCACTCATAAGGGAGGGGCTATGGCGGTGACGGAGAGGCCGCGTCCGGGCGCGATCCTGCTCGTCGAGGACGACCCCCTCATCATCGAGTCGCTCGGGGCCCTCCTGGAGGGCGAGGGCTACCGCGTGGACGCCGTCTCCACCCAGGCCGCCGCCATCGAGCGCGCCTGCGGGGGCGCGGGCACCTACCAGCTGGTGCTCCTCGACGTGACGCTCGCCGAGGGCAACGGGCTGGCGGTCTGCGGCGCGATCAAGCAGGCCGCGCCCGAGCTGCCCGTCATCTTCCTCACCGCCTCCGATGACGAGTTCACCACGGTCACGGGCCTGGAGCTGGGCGCCGACGACTACATCGCCAAGCCCTTCCGCCCGCGCGAGCTCCTGGCGCGCATCGCCGCCACCATCCGCCGCGCCCACCCCGCCCAGCGCGTCATCGCCCTGGGGCCGCTCTCCATCGACACCGAGCGCGCCCAGGTGCGGCGCGACGGCGCGGAGATCGTCCTCTCGGCGCTCGAGTACCGGCTGCTCCTGCTGTTCGCGACGCATGCGGGGTGCCTCGTCACGCGCGAGCAGATCCGCGACGCCCTCTGGGACGACGCGGGCACCTACATCGAGGAGAACACGCTCTCGGTCTACATCAAGCGCCTGCGCGACAAGATCGAGGACGACCCCGCCCGCCCGCGCCTCATCACCACGGTGCGCGGCATGGGCTACAAGGCGCTCGGTTAGCGGCCGCCGTGCTCGCCCGCAACCGCGCCCTCGCGCGCGCCCTCCTCGCCGCCGCCGCGTTCAGCGCCCTCGCCGCCCTCCTGGCATGGCGCGCGGCAGGGCCCTCCGCCGCGCTCGCGGCGCTCGCCGGGGCCGCGGCGGCCGCCGTGCCCCTCATCGTCCACACCCGGCGGCGCTACCGCGCGCTGGCCCGCTTGGCCGCCTCGATCGACGGCGTCCTGCACGGCGAGCGCGAGCTCGATCTCGACCGCATGGACGAGGGCGAGCTGGCCATCCTCTCATCCGAGCTGCAGAAGATGACGGCGCGCCTCACCCTCGCGGCGGAGGACCTCGCCCGCGAGCGCCAATCGCTCGCCGACGCCCTGGCGGACATCTCGCAC
Organism: uncultured Coriobacteriaceae bacterium; assembly: GCA_963931435.1. Classification (GTDB taxonomy): domain Bacteria; phylum Actinomycetota; class Coriobacteriia; order Coriobacteriales; family Coriobacteriaceae; genus Coprousia. The sequence continues at coordinate 957,253 of OZ007012.1, read as the reverse complement.
CAGATCAAGACCCCGCTCACCTCGCTCTCCATCACCACCGAGCTCGTGCGCAAGGCGCTCGTCGCACGCGGCGACTGCCCCGTGGAGGTCGAGCGCCTGCGCCGCATCGAGCGGCTCCAGGTGCGCGTGGAGGACCTGGTGGCGGCACTGCTCAAGCTCGCCCGGCTCGACGCCGGCACGCTCGCGCTCGAGGCGCGGCCCGTGGCGGTCGAGGACCTCATCGACCGCGCCGTAGAACCGCTCGCCATCGCGCTCGACATCGCCGGCGTCGCCATCGAGCGCCGTATCGAGCCCGGCTGCGGCTTCATCGGGGACGCTGCCTGGACGGCCGAGGCGCTCGGCAACATCGTCAAGAACTGCATGGAGCACACCCCCGCCGGCGGCGTCATCGCCATCTCCGCCCAGGAGGACCTTCTCGCCTGCCGCCTGCGCGTCGAGGACACGGGAGGCGGCATCTCCGAGGCGGATCTGCCGCACATCTTCGAGCGCTTCTACCGGGGCGCGCCCGCCGGGGCCTCCGCCGCGGGCTCGCAGGGCGCCAGCGCGGTCAACCCCGCCGGCATCGGGATCGGGCTGGCGCTCGCGCGCTCGCTCATCGTCGCCCAGAACGGGGCCGTCCGCGCGTCGAACGTCCGCGACGCCGGCGGGCGCGTCACCGGGGCGCGCTTCGACATAGTCTTCTTCAAGGACGCCGCCGTCTGAGACGGCCCCGGGGCAGAAGGTGACGGATGTGTCACGCGGCGGTCATGCGCCCGCAAGCCCCCGCGTCCAGTATGGTAGGCGACCCATCCCCTCCAGAGAAAGGCGACGCGCATGGTACTGCTTTCCGTCGAGCATCTCACCAAGACCTATGGATCGGGGCCCACGGCGGTCGACGCCCTCAAGGACGTGAGCTTCACCGTCGAGGCCGGCGAGTTCATCGCCATCATCGGCAGCTCGGGTTCGGGCAAATCGACCCTGCTGCACCTCATGGGCGGCGTGGACCGGCCCACCTCCGGCACCGTGCGCCTGCAGGGGCAGGACATCTTCGAGCGTTCCGACGAGCAGCTCGCGGTGTTCCGTCGCCGCGAGGTGGGGCTCATCTACCAGTTCTACAACCTCATCCCCATCCTGGACGTGGTGGAGAACATGACGCTGCCCGTGCAGATGGACGGCCGGGCGGTCAACCAGAAGCGCCTCGCCATGCTGCTGCGCGCCCTCGGTCTCGAGGGGCGCGAGCACAACCTGCCCAACCAGCTCTCGGGCGGCCAGCAGCAGCGCGTCGCCATCGGGCGCGCCCTCATGAACGCCCCGGCCGTGGTCCTGGCCGACGAGCCCACGGGCAACCTCGACTCCAAGAACTCCGCCGAGATCATGGCGCTCCTGCGCTCCAGCAACCGCCAGCTCAAGCAGACCCTCGTCGTCATCACGCATGACGAGGACATCGCCCTCATGGCGGACCGCGTCATCGCCATCGAGGACGGCCGGCTCGTGCGCGACGAGCGGAGGCGGTGAGACCATGGGCATCTTCACGCGCTTCACGCTGCGCTCGCTCGCGCGCAACCGCACCCGCACCATCGTCTCCATCGCGGGCATCGCGCTTTCCTGCGCGCTCGTCTGCGCGATCTTCACCTCCGCCGCCACCATGTGGGACGGTCTGCTGAGCCGTACGCTCGCCGACGAGGGATCCTGGCAGGTCCAGGTCGACGACCTCTCCGCCTCCGGGGCCGCCGCGCTCGCCGACGCCGAGCACGTCACCGCCTCGAGCGCCCTCGAGCACTACGGCGCCGCCGCCCTCTCCGCCGAGGACGCCGGCCAGCTGGGGCCGGCTCTCGAGGTCGACTCCTACCCGGATGCCGCCGGCGGCGTCGTCGTCCCACCCGAGCCCACCGAGGGCTCCGTACCCGCCTCATCCAACGAGATCCTGCTGCCGAGCTACCTCAAGGGCGAGGCGCTCGCCGGCGGCGCCAGCCCGCTCGACGCCGCCGGGACCGCGTCCGCGGCGCGCTCGGACGGCCCGCTCCAGGTGGGCTCCACGATCGAGCTCGCGCTCGGCCGGCGCGTGCCGGACGCCGGGAGCGAGGGCGCCGATGAGCCCATCTCGCCCAACGGGGGCTTCCGCTACTCCGAGGACGGCGAGGCGGTCGAGCACCTGGAGGACGTCGCCGCGCCGCGCACCTTCACGGTCTCGGGCTTCTACGACCCCGTGGACTGGTCGAGCTCCCACGGATGCATCGCCTTCACCGTCGCCGACGGCGGGATCGCGCCGGTGGCCACGACCCTCTACGCGACGACGGACCTCGCCTCCTGGGACGAGCTTTCCGCCTTCGCCGAGGCCGCGCCCGCAGGCGGCGCCGACCTCGTCGCGCGGGGCTGGAGCCAAACCGAAGCATCTCTGCACACCGCGCTGTTGCGCTACGAGGGCATCGTCGACGACGGACGCGGCATCTGGGGCACGCTCGCCTCCATCGCCGGCGTGCTCGCGGGCGTGGTCGTCCTCGCCTCCATCTCGCTCATCTACAACGCTTTCGCCATCTCGGTCGCGGAGCGCACCCGCCAGTTCGGCCTGCTCGCCTCGCTCGGCGCGAGCCGCCGGCAGCTGCGCCGCACCGTCTTCACCGAGGCCGCCCTGCTCGCGCTCGTCGCGATCCCCGCCGGCATCGCCCTCGGGCTCGCCGGCACCTGGGTCGTGTTCCGCCTCACGGGCTCCGGGCTGGAGGTCATCCTGCAGGGCGATATGACCTCGGGCATCACCGTCTCGCCGGTCGTCATCGCCCTCTCCGCCGCGGTCTCGGCGCTCACCATCGCCCTGAGCACCCTCCTGCCCGCCTGGCGCGCGGGGCGCGTCTCGGCCATCGACGCGCTGCGCCAGACCCGGGACGTCCGCCTCACCCGCCGCGAGCGCGCCCGCCGGCGCCGCGCGGCCCGGCGCGGCGACCATGCGGCAGCACGCGACCCCTTCCAGCCTTCCCTCGCCGACCGCGCCCGCCTGCGCCTCGAGGGCGTGCCCGGCTTCCTCGCGCACCGCAACCTCACCCGCGCCCGCGGCAAGGGGCGCGTGGCCGTGGCGTCGCTCGCGGTCTCGGTGGCGCTGCTCGTCATCGCCGGCTCGTTCGGCCGCTACATGGAGAGCCTCGCGGGCGTGGTCTCGGGAACCGGCACCGCCGATCTCATGGTGACCGTGGCGTCGCGGCGCCCCGGGGACGCGAGCGTCCCCGCCTACGTCGACGCCCTCGATGTGGCCGCCTCCGCGCTCGCTCAGGCGGACGGTGCCGAGCCGCGCGGCTGGTATACCGCGATCTCCTCCTACGCGCGCATACCCTCCGACCTGCTGAGCGCGGACGGCCGCGCTGCCAACCCGGCAGCCGCGGACGGCTCCTCCTATCCCTTGCTCGAGGTCGTGCTCGTCGACGACGCCTCCTGGAGGGACTATCTGCGCGAGCTTGGCCTCGACGAGGAGGACTACACCGATCCGGCCCGCCCGCGCGCCGTCGCCTACAACGAGACCCTCGACCGCTCGGGCGGCATGTACGACTACGGCGACCTGTTCGCGCAGACGGGATCGATCGAGCTCATCGCGCAGGTCGCACCGCGCGCGGACGAGACCTTCTACGGCATCGACGCCGCAGGCACCGAGCCCCAGGCCCTCTATTTCCATACCGATGACGTGGAGGATGCCGCGCAGGACGTGCGCGTGCCCCTCTCCGAGGTGCTCCTCTCAAGCGTCGAGCTCCCCGTGGGCGCCCTCGCCACGCAGGAGCCCTCCTGCGTCCCGGATGTCGCCTCATCGGGCAGCCCGGTGGTCTTCCTGCCCGTGAGCGCGCTGCCCGCCCTCGCCGCGGACGTGGACGAGTCCCTCATCGCCGAGACCGACTACGCCCTCGCCCATCCCTTCTCGCTGAGGGGCTTCGCGGGCTCCTACGACCAGCTCGTTTCGTTCTTCTTCAACGCAGAGGACCCCGCTGCGACGGCGGAAGCGCTCGAGGAGGCCGCCGCGGACGCCTTCATGGGCAGCGACGCCCTGAAGCTCGGCGACGTCGCCAACCTGGCAGAGGCCTTCCAGCAGAACCGCATGATGACCGCCACCATCCAGACGTTCACCACCTGCTTCGCCGCCATCTGCGGGCTCATCGCCGTGGCCAACGTGTTCAACACGCTCTCCACCTCCATCATCCTGCGCAAAAGCGAGTTCGCGGTGCTCAAATCCATCGGCATGGGCGACCGGACCTTCCGCCGCATGATCGCGCGGGAGTGCGCCAGCTACGCCGTGCGCGGGCTGGGCGCGGGGCTCGTCATCGCGGCATTCGTGAGCTTCCTGCTCTACCGCGCCATGGAGGTCTCGTTCACGGGCGTGGCGTTCGCGCTGCCGGCCGCATGGGTGGCCGCGGCCGTGGGCGGGGTGCTGGCGGTGCTGGGCCTGAGCGTCGTCTACGCGCTCATGCGCTGCCGCGCCGCGAGCGTGGTTGAGGCCCTGCGCGAGGACGCGATCTGAGATCGTGCTCGCGGCGTTCGCGCACTCGAACCGCGCGATGCTGTCGAGGACGCGCGGGATCGGCCTCAAGCCCGGTCAACCCAAGGTGCTGGAATACGTGGTATCCCACGAGGGATGCGCCCAGCGCGACATCGCGCGCGCCTGCGTGATGGACGCCTCCACGGTCACCAGCGTGGTCACGCGCATGGAGGAGGAGGGCTTCCTCGAGCGCCGCGCCAAGCCGGGCGACCGGCGGGGCGTGGCGATCCATCTGACGGCGCGCGGGCGCGCGGCCGCCGCCCAGGTGCTCGGCTGCTGCTCGGAGGTGGACGGGATCGCCTGGGAGGGCTTCGCGCCCGCCGAGCGCGCCGAGCTCTCGCGTCTGCTCGCACGCGTCATCCGCAACCTGGCGGACCAGGAGAAGGGAACGGGCGAGTAGAGGATGCAGGCACAGGTACGGATGCAGGACGTCAACCCCGGAGCCATGAGCGCCGAGGCGGCCGCGCGAGCCATCGCGCTCCTGGCGGGGTGTGCCATCCTCGCATTCGGCATATCCGTCGAGGTCGCGCCCAACGTCATCGTGGTGCCCGGGGAGGGCCTCGTGCGCACCCTCGCCGCGGTGACGGGAAAGCCGTTCGGCACGTGCAAGGTCGCCTTCGACACGACGCTGGTCACCATCGCCGTGGTCCTCTCGTTCATCTTCTTCGGCGCGCTCAGGGGCCTCGGGCTGGGAACCATCGTGTCGGCCCTGGCGGTGGGGCGCCTGTGCAACCTGTTCAACCTCCATCTGCCGCTCATCGCGCGTATCGCGCGGCTCACGCGCAGCGCCCAGGGCGCGCCCCTCGAGGCGCTGTAGCCCGCGTCCGGCGCAGGGTGCCGCAAAGCTCGGTTTGAGGCCGGGAGCTAGAGATGCCGCGCCAGGAAGGCGCCGATGCAGCCGTAGTAGCGCTCCGGATCCGTGACGGCCGCCCGCGCATGCCCCGCGCCCTCGATCGCCAGGCGCTCCTTGGCCGGGCTCGCGCAGGCGTTGAAGAGGCGGTCGAGCATGCTGTACGGCACGAAGGTGTCGGCCGTTCCATGGATGAAGAGCATCGGCACGCGGGTGCGGCGGACGGCGTCGAGCGCCGACGCGCGGCGGAAGCCGTAGCCGGCGCGCAGGCGGCACGCGGCGCTCGCCGCATCGAGCAGGGGGCGCACGGGAAGATGGACGAGCGCGCGCATCTGCAGGGCGAGCTCGTCCCAGACGCTCGTGAAGCCGCAATCCTCCACGATGCAGCGCACGTTTCGCGGCAGGTCCAGCCCGGAGGCCATCATCACCTCGGCCCCGCCCATCGACACGCCATAGAGGGCGATGCGCGCATCCGGATCGGCACGCGTGATGAGGCCGATCCATCCCAGGAGGTCGTGCGCGTCGAGCCAGCCCATGCCGATGAGGCGGTCGCCGTTGCGCTCGAACCCGCGCGCCGCCGGCGCGAGCACCGTGACACCCAGCTGGTGCGCCCGGTACGCGGGGGCGCTCATGTCGGCCGGGGTGCCGGCGTAGCCGTGGCAGAGCACGGCGTAGAGATGCCCCTCCCCTGCCGCGATCGAGGCGCCGTCCGCGCCCACCGAGGCGCCGCACGCCGGCAGCAGCCAACCATGGAGCACGCCCTCACGCCCCAGGTCGAGGGAGATATCCTGCCTGGTGTCTTCGAACCACGCGCGCGCATGGGCGTAGAGCGGGTCGTCATCGAAGGATCCCGCGCCGTCTCCGGCGGCAGCGACCGCGCGGGCGGCGAGCGAGCGCTTGGCCCGCGGGTTGAGGGCGAGGTCCACGAGCGCGCTGCCCGCGAGCGCGAGCAGGATGACGAGCATCGCGAGGACCGCTCCAACGATGATGATCAGGGTATCCATAAAGGGATCACCCGCGCCCGCTAGCCCTTGCGTGCAGACGCCCCGTCCGCGCCCGAAGCGGGACGCGGCCGCTTGAGGCGCGAGGGCGTGACCGTGATGCCTTCCGCGGTGCGGCGCACACGCGTGCCCGCCGGCCGCTTGCGCGGTGCGCGCGGATGATGCGGAGCCACGTCGGAGCCAGCCGGTTGGACGACTGCCGGGGTCGCGGCAGCAGGCGCGCACCCGGCATCCGCAGCCGCCTCGACCGCGACCGCGCCGACATGATGGCGGTGCCCCTCCCCCGAGGGATGCGCGCCGGCGCCCTGCGCCGGGGGCGTCGCGGGAAGCGCGGCGGAGACGGAGCCGGAGCGCGTCTCGCGGGTGGCGCGGACCGGCAGGAAGCGCGAGCTGAACCGCGCCCACCGCTCGCGCACCGTGGCGCGGCGCGCGCTCTTGAGACCGAGGAGCGGCGCGGCGATGATCGTCGGCGCGATGAAGGTGATCAGGCGCCACAGCAGGTAGCCGGCCGTGGCCGCGGTGCCGTAGAAATGGCCCAGGAAGAGCGCGAAGCCGCCCTCGGCACCGCCCGTGCCGCCCGGCAGCGGCACCGCCGAGGAAAGCAGCTGCACGAACGCCGAAGCCGCCATGACCGAGAAGAAGTCCACGTCGTGGTGGCCGAACGAGAGCATGAGGAAATACGGCACCAGGTAGAAGAACCCGAGCTGAAGCATCGTGATGACCACCGTGAGCAGCATCTGCGACGCATGCGAAGCGGAGACCTTGAACTTCTCGGAGAACGCCATGACCTCGGTGTCGAGGAACGCGCGCCAGTCATCGAGCTTGGAGGTGGCGACCCCCAGCCGCGCCATGACCGAGATGACGAGCATGCCCAAGCGGATCACCGTGCGCGGCATGAGGCAGATCGCGAAGATGGCCAGAAGCAGCAGCGCGTGCCCGCCGAAGCTGAACACGCACAAAAGGGTGATGTCGCCGTAGCGCTCGGTGAAGAACGGCATCTTGGCGATGAGCAGGATGGCGCCCCACGCCACGAGGCCAAACTGGTAGACGATAAAGCGCGTGAACTGCGTAGCGCTGGCCTCGCCCACGTTCATGCCGCACTTGGTGAGGCGGTAGATCTGCGCCGGCGAGGAGCCCACCATCATAGGCGTGAGGTTGCCGAAGAAGATGCCGCTCATCTCGACGGAGATGAGGTCGCGGACGCCGACAGGCGAGTTCGGATCGAGCCAGACGGCGATCGCGTAGGCCGCGATGCCGAAGATGAGGTAGAGCACCATGCACAGGCAGGCGACGGAGAGCCAGGACATCTGCACGTTCTGCATGGCCGCCATGAACTCGGAGACCTGGCCCGTCACGACGAGGAACACGATGTAGCAGACGAGAACGGCGCCGATGAAGATGGCGCCGCGGCGCGCGCCCTTGTGGTCGTCGCCGCCGGCGGGGGCGGCGTCCACCGTCGGCGCGGGGCCGCCGTGCTTCGAGGTATCAGACATGGTTCTCCTCTATGCTGCCAGCGGCGAGGACGCGCAGGCGCGGCGCCGCGTGTGTGCTACGCCCCACATTGTACGATACCGCGCAACGGGGCCCGCCCGCGTTTGCCGGCGCGCGGAAAACTCGACACATGCGGCACGCTCGAGCGGAAACGCCGGTTGAGCCGTCGCTCCCGAGGCCTCGAAGCCCATAGGAAAAACCCGGACCACCATGTGGGCGATCCGGGTATGCATGCGTGGTAGCCCGTACCAGATTCGAACTGGTGATCTCCGCCTTGAGAGGGCGGCGTCCTGAACCGCTAGACGAACGGGCCATATGGCTGGGATGGAGGGAGTCGAACCCCCATTGACGGAACCAGAATCCGCTGTCCTGCCATTAGACGACATCCCAAGGCGCAAGTAGACATATTACGAGACACGGAGCCGATGCGCAAGTACTATTTTCGGCAATTTTGAAAAGGAATGATGAACAAACGAAACGAACCCCTCAGGGAGGGGTTCGGGATGCTTGGTAGCCCGTACCAGATTCGAACTGGTGATCTCCGCCTTGAGAGGGCGGCGTCCTGAACCGCTAGACGAACGGGCCGTATGTCTGCTCGGGCATCGCCCTTGCGCAGGTATGCATGATACGGGATGGATGCCCTCCCGCGCAAGGGCTGATCTCAAAAAGCCGAAAGTTGTGGATGGTTCGTGTAAGGACCTCGTCAGAGCGGGTGCTCGGGCAGCTCGAAGCGGCGCGTCGCGATGCGGTCGACGAGCGCGGGCGCGTGCGAGACCACCACCAGGCCCATCCCCCGCCCCTCCGCGAGATCGATCACCGCGTGCCACACCTGCGCCTGCGCCACCGCGTCGAGCATCGTGGTCATCTCGTCGCAGACGAGGTAGCGCGGGCGCGCGGCGAGCGCGCGCACGATGCAGCAGCGCTGCAGCTCGCCACCGGAGAGCTCGAGGGGATAGCGGTCGAGCCACGCCCGCCGCACGCCGAGCGCGTCCATGAGGGCGCCGAGCGCCTCCTCCAGCCGCCCATCGCGCGGCCGCGCCCCTCCCAGCGCCTCGGCGAGGCTCTCGCGCACGCGCAGGATGGGATCCACCATGCGCTCGGGATGCTGCCCCACGAGCTGGACCGGGCACGCGCGCGAGGCGGGACCGGATGGATTGGAGGGATGCGCGCCGCGCCTGAAGATGCGCGCGAGCCCGGCGCCAGCGCGCTTCCCGGCAGGCTCCCCCGCGCGGCCGAAGCTCTCCAGCGGGACCCCGTCGACCGCGATCTCGCCCGCTTGGGGCGCGAGATAGCCCGCGAGCAGGCGGCAGAGCGTGGTCTTGCCGCGTCCGGAGGGCGCGCACACCGCGACGCGCTCGCCCGGCGCCACCGCGAAGTCGACGCCGTCGATCACGGTGCGCCCGCAAGGGTAGGTGAACGTGAGCCCGCGCGCCACGAGCCCCCCGCGTCCATCCGGATCGCCGCCCCCAAGCGGAACGTCCCCCGATGGCGATCCGGCTGCACCGTCCGCACCGCGCCTCCGCATCCGGACGCTTGATCCCGCCGCAGACCTCGCCGCGCCGCCGGCGGGCCGGGCGGCGTCGCCCGTCGCGCCGCCTGCTATGGACAAGGGGGCGGCCGGCTCCTCGCCCGCCTCACCAGACAGGCGGATGCGCGTCGCTGCGGCCGCGGGGGGCACGCCCGCGCAACCGGCGCGGCCCTCCGGGGCTGCGAAGTCGTGCTCGGGCAGGGCGTGCCAGAGCGCGCGGGTGAAGGGGTGGCGCAGCAGCGCGGGCGCGGCGAACTGAGCCACAGCGGCCTCCTCGACCACCGTCCCCTCCCGGAACACCGCGATACGGTGGGCAACGCGCAGCGCGAGCTCGATGTCGTGGGTGATGAGCAGCACCGCCCCGCCGCGCTCGGCGAAGGCGCGGAGATCGGCCATGGCGCGCACGGCGAGCTCCTGGTCCAGACCGGGTGTGGGCTCGTCGGCCACGAGCAGGCGCGGCTCGTTCATGAGCGCGCCGATGAGCAGCACGCGGCGCGCCATCCCGCCCGAGAGCTCGAAGGGATAGAGCGCGGCGACCGACTCATCCAGCCGGTAGCGGTCGAAGAGCTCCCGGCGGCGTCGGACGGCCTCGGCGCGGGTCGCCCCGAGCGCCATGCCCTCGAGCTGCGCGCCCACGCGCATGAGCGGATCGAGCGCCTCGACCGATTGCGGCACGAACGCGATGGCGCTACCCCGCAGGCGCGCCCAGCGCCGCGCATCCATCTGCTCGCCCTCGAAGCGCACCGATCCGGTCACCGCGGCGTTGGCGGCGAAGAGCCCCAGCACGGCGTCGGCGAGCAGGCTCTTGCCCGAACCAGAGGCGCCCACGAGCGCCAGCACCTCGCCGGCGCGCACGGTGAGGCTGAGGCCGCGCACGGCGTGCACCATGCGGCGCGGCGCGGTGAGCGCGCGCCCCTCGTACATGAGAAAGCCGATACTCAGATCGCGCACCTCCAGCACGGCGCGCGACGAAAGATCTTCCATGTCCCCTCCTACTCCTGCGCGCTCACGGGGTCGAGCAGGCGGCGGAGCGCCTGACCGCATGCGTCGAAGAGCATGACCACCGCCACGAGGGCCAGCCCCGGGAAGAACGCGAGCCACCACATGCCGCTCGAGAGGTATCCCATGGCCTCGGAGAGGATGATGCCGATGGCGGGCGCCTCGGGCGGGAGGCCGAACCCCAGAAACGTGATAGACGCCTCGTGCAGGATGGCATGCGGGAACATGAGCACGACGCCGACGAGGAACTGCGGCAGGACGTGCGGGACGATATGCCGCGCGACGATCGCCGCGCGCCCGCGCCCCAGGCGTCCTGCCGCCGCCACGTAGGGGGCGCCGCGCACCTGGAGCACCTCGGCGCGCACCACGCGCGCCAGGCTCGGCCAGTGCGTGAGCGCGATGCCCGCCACCACGCCCGCGTAGCCGCGCCCCAGCGCGAACGAGATGAGGATGAGCAGCACGATGTGGGGCACGCCCATCATGAAGTCGATGATCCAGGTCACCACCGCGTCGGCGCGCCGGCCGCCGACGGCCGAGGCGCACCCCAGAGCGAGCGCGATGGCCGACGACGCCGCCACGGCCACGAGTCCGATCCCCGTGCTCAGCGCGAGCCCCGCGAGCGTGCAGGCGAGCATGTCGCGCCCCAGGCGGTCGGTGCCGAAGGGATGCTCCAGCGAGGGGGGCAGCAAGCGGGCCGCCAGATCGGTCTCGGTCGCGCGCGGCATGATGAGGGCGCCCGTCACGGCGACGGCGACGATGGCGAGCGCCGCGGCAGCGGCGAGGCCTGCCGTGCGCAGGCGGTTGCCACGCCGGAACGAGCCCGCGCGGGGGCTGTGCAGGACCGGCGCGACGGCTGCCTGCTGCAAGGACGCGGCGGAGCCGGCGCGGCTAGCGGGGGCGCGCATCGGCATCGCCCCCTTCCGCCGCAAGGCGCCGCGCGGCGCCCCGGGAGCGCGCGATGCGCGGATCGATGACGCCGTAGAGCACGGTGGCGAGCAGGTTGCCCCCGAACACGATGACCGCCGAGACGACGGCGATGCCCGCGAGCAGCGCCGCGTCGCCGCCGAGCCCGGCCGTGACGGCGGCCTGGCCCAGCCCCGGATACGAGAACACCTGCTCCACGAGGACCGATCCCCCGAAGATCTCGCCGATGGAGGCGCACTGCAGCGTGATGGCCGGAAGCGACAGGCTCCTGAGGCCGTGGCGCAGAAGCACCTGCACGCGCGTCTCGCCGTGCGCGAGAGCATAGCGCACGAAGGGGCTCTCCATGACGTCGATGGTCTTCTCGCGCGTATGGAGCGCCACGTTGGCGGAGCCCGCGAGGGCAAGCGTGAGCGCGGGCAGGATCAGGTGGTAGAGACGCTCGCCCAGAGTGACGTCATCCGCCGCGACACCGATGGGCGCGGCGAAGCCGATGGGGAACCACCCAAGCCAGACGGAGAATACGATGAGCATCACGAGCGCGAGCCAGAACGCCGGCGAGCTCGCCAGCACCAGGCACCAGGCCTTGATCGCACGATCGGGCCAGCGGTCGCGCGCCATGCCGGCGACGACCCCCAACGCGAACCCGATGATGCCCGAGAGCGCCCAGGAAACCGTCATGAGCGCGAGCGAGGCGCCCGCGCGCTGCGCGATCACCTCGGCCACAGGCGCCTGGTAGCGGATGCTCGTGCCCATGTCGCCCTGGACGAAGCCGACGAGCCAGGTGAGGTAGCGCACGATAAACGGCTGGTCCAGGCCCCAGGCCGCCTCCAGGCGCGCCCGCTCGGCCGCCGTGAGCGAAAGGTAGGCGCTCTGGCCGAGGTTGGCCTGGACGGCGTCGATCGGCGACGCCGAGACCAGGGCGAAGGTCACCAGGCTCACCGCGAGCACGAGCCCCACGCAGCGCAGCGCCTCCATCGCGATCCGTCTGCGGGCGCCCACTCAGGCCCAGCTCCACTGGTCGACGTTGTTGACGATGGACCACCCGTGCCCATGGGGATGCGGCTTCTGCTCGGCGACCTCGAGCCCCTCGCGCGTGAAGTACAGGTGGTCGACGTTGGCGATCCACACCCAGGGGGCGTCGCCCGCGGGCGCGATGCCCTGCGCGCCATCCCACTGCGCGAGCCGGTAGTACGCGTAGGAATCCTCGATGTCCGGCTGCGCGACGGCTTCATCCAGGTAGCCGTCCGTCACCTCGCTCGCACGGCAGGCGTAGTCGCCCCAGCCCGCGGAGTGGTTGAGCTCGTAGACCTCGACGGGCGAGTTGGACCCCCACCCCCAGAGCACCGCCTGCGACCAGGACTGGGGCTGGAGCTCGTCCCAGGAGAGGCCGCGCACGTTGACCTTGATCCCTAGAGGCTCCATCTGCTCGGCGAAGTCGGCGGCAAGCGCCTGGCGCACGGTGTCGGGCGTCATGTAGAGCAGGTCCAGCTCGGCGCGGACCCCGTCCTTCACGAGCGCGCCGTCAACGCCCGCCGCCCATCCGGCGTCCGCGAGGATACGGCGCGCCCGATCCACATCCGTCGCGACCTTCATGTCGTCGCTCGCCCACGGCATGCCGTCCGACACGCTGTAGGCAGGCGTGCCGTAGCCGCCGAGCACGTGCTCGATGGCCAGTTCGCGATCGAGGGCGTAGTTCATGGCCTGGCGGATGGCGAGGTCGCAGGTGACGTCGTTGCCCGCCGCGTAAGACCCGCCTCCCTCGTCGGCCTTGGTCGCGCCCGCCGCGACCACCGGCAGCGAGATGCCGCGCGAATCGACCGTGTGGCAGGCGAGCAGCTCGAAGCCCACCGGGCACTGCCCGGCGTACGTGGCCGAGGTATAGGCCACGTCGACCTGGCCGGACTGCGCCGCCGCGAGCGAGGCGTCCTCGTCCATGAACAGCACCACCACCCGCTCGATGCGGGGCGCCTCGCCGTAGTAGTCCGGGTTGGCGCGGAAGATCACCTGCTGCCCGCGGTCCCACTGCTCCAGCAGGTAGCGGCCTGAGCCGATGGGATGGGAGCCGTAGTCGTCGCCATGCGCGTGCGCGGGGCAGATGCCCACCACGGCGAGCGTGTAGAGCAGGATGTTGAAGGGGCGGTTGAGGTGCAGCACCGCCGTCACGGCATCGGGCGACTCGGTGCTCTCCACCATGGAAAGGTCGGCCTCCGCCTCGGGCGCGGCGATGATCCCGTTGATGGTGAAGGCCACGTCCTCGGCGGTCAGCGGCTCCCCATCGCTGAAGCGGGCGTCCTCGCGGATCGTGAACGTCCAGGTGAGGCCGTCCTCCGAGCAGGAGTACGCGGTGGCAAGGTCGTTCACGAAGCCCATCTCGGCCGTGGTGGTGATGAGGGTGGACTGGATGAGCGGCTCGTGCACGTGCTCGCCGCAGCCCCAGGAGTAGAACGGGTCGAAGCCCGCCGCGGGCTCTGCGCTCGTGGGCATGGAGACGACCACCTGGCTCGGCGACCCGCCCGGCGCCGCGCTGTCCTCCTCGGCCGGGGCGCCGCAGGCGGCGAGCAGGCTCCCCAAGGCGAGGGCGCCGCCGCCTGCCGCCGCGCCTTTGAGGAACGCGCGACGCGTGCAGGATGGACGATCAGGTGTTGTCGAGGGCATGGATCCTCCGCTAAGGATGGCGCGGGCAGATGGCGTGTTACGAATTCAGAAATCGTAACACCGCGACATTCTAGCACAGGAGGCGCCGGGGACGAGGCCGCCGAGCCGTCAGGCGAGGTCGAGATAAGCCAGCAGGTCGGCGCGCCGGTTGGGCACCTCGCCCGCCATCGCGGCCTCGAGCGCGCGCCGGAGCAGCTCCCCCACGCGGGGACCGGGCGCCACGCCCGCCGCGACGAGGTCGCGCCCGCGCAAGTCGAGCGTCGCGGCGCTGTAGGCCTCCCCCGACGCCACCAGCTCGCGCACCATCTCGCGCATGCGCTCGATCTCCTCGACGTAATAGAAGCAGCCCGACGCCTTACCCAGCGTGTCGGAGCGCTTGAGGTCCAGAAGCTCGCCCATGAGGCGCGGCGCGTCCCGTCCGCCGCCGACGAGCAGCGCGAGCATCTGCAGGAGGTCGCTCCGCTCCGCGGACAGGGGCCGGTCGTGGTAGCGCACGAGCAGCTCGACCTCGCGCTCCAGGTCGCCGGGGAGCGCCAAGCGCCTGCACGCCGCGCGCGCCATGCGGGCGCCCAGCTCGGGATGGCCGTAGAAGTGCCCGTTGCCGGTCTCGTCGCAGGTGAAGGTGCCCGGCTTGCCCACGTCGTGCAGGAGCGCCGCCCAGATGAGCGCCCGGGCGGGCGCCGCCTTGCCGCGCGACGCCTCCAGGAGCTCCACCGCGCCCACCACGCGCGCGGTGTGCTCGTACACGTCGTAGGCGTGGTAGCGGCTGCGCTGGTCGAACCCTCGGCAGGGGGCCAGCTCGGGCACGGCGGCGCACATGAGCTCGGGATAGCGGATGAGCGCCTCGCCGGCGCGCCCCGTGGCCAGGATGCCGTCGAGCTCTGCGCCCACGCGCTCGCGCGCCACCCGGTCGAGCTGGGGCGCGCAGGCGGCGAGGGCCTCGGCCGTGGTCGGGTCCATGGCGAACCCCAGGCGGCAGGCGAAGCGCACGGCCCGCAGCATGCGCAGGGCGTCCTCCTCGAAGCGGCGGCGCGGCTCCCCCACAGCGCGGATGACGCGGCGCCGGATGTCACCGCGCCCGTCGTAGAGATCCAGGAGGCCGCGCACGGGATGCCAGGCCATGGCGTTCACCGTGAAGTCGCGGCGCGCCAGGTCCTCCTCCACGCTCGCGGCGCGCATCACCGTCTCGGGATGGCGCCCATCGGTGTAGAAGCCGTCGAGGCGGTAGGTCGTGACCTCGATGCGCTCAGCGGACCCGTCCGCGCGCTCCACGAGCGCCGTGATGCCGCCGAACCGCGTGCCCGACTCCACCACGCCGAGCCCCGCCGCGCGCAGGGCCCGCTCGCTCTCGCGCCAATCGCCCGAGCAGCAGATATCGACGTCGTGGCAGGGGGCGCCCCTGAGGGCGTCGCGCACCCAGCCGCCCACGAGCCATGCCTCGAGACCGGCGCCCTCGAGCACGCCGAGCACCCTGAGCGCCGCCTCGGGCGGTACGACACCGGCGAGCGCGGCGCCGTCCGCTGCGACGCGGGCGCGTGACGCGTCCCCGCACGACTCGGCAGGGGCAAGCGACGGCGCCTTCGCCACCCGGGCCGCGGACCCGTCCGCCCCGGCCTTCAACGCGAGCTCCTCCGCATCGGAACGCCCTACGGGTGCCGTCACATCAGCCTTCGCCTCCATCGCTCCACCTCCCCTGCAGCCGCTCGATCGGTGCACCCCAGTATACCCGCAGCCACCCGCAAACCAAAGGGACCGGCCGCCCACCCGGGCAGCCGGTCTCCCATCGCATGCGTTTCCAGAAGCGCCTGCGGTCCGCATCCGTCCCGCACGGCGTCGCATCAGATGTCCTCTTTAGAGCTTGCGCACCTGAATGTGCTTGCTGTACTCGTCCACGTGGCCGAAATCGCCCAGACCGGCGCTCTCGCACACGTTGGCGCCCGTGGCGAGGGCGAGCTTGAGGGCCTCCTCCACGTTGTCGCGATCGTCGTACCACTTGGTGAGGAACGCCGCGAGCGTGCAGTCGCCGGCGCACACCGAGGAGACGAGCTTGATGTTGAAGTCGCGCTTGGCATACCAGATGTCGGTGCCGTTGGAGAAGTAGGCGCTGCCGCGGCTGCCCATGGTGAGCAGCACGTTCTGCACGCCGGACTCGTGCGCGAGCGCGAGCGCGCGGCGGGCGTCGTCATCGGTGTCGATCTGGACGCCCCAGATGGCCTTCATCTCATGATGGTTGGGCTTGATGAGCAGCGGCTTGGTGGAGGCGAGCGTCTTCAGCTTGTCGCTGGAGAGGTCGAGCACCACGTCGGCGCCCTTGGCCTTGGCATGGGCGACCACCTTGTCCAGGAAGTCGACCGAAGCGCGCGGGGGCACGGAACCCGAGATCACGAGGCACTCCATCTCGGAGGCGCCGTCGATGATCTTGAAGAGCTCCTGCTCGTACTCGGGCGTGAGCGGGGCGCCGGGGTTGAGCACGCCGTACTCGTTCTCGCCATCGTTGATGTAGGCGCAAATGCGGGTGATGCCGTCGATCCACACCGGCTGGCAGAAGACGCCCATGTTCATGGTCTCCTCGACGATGAACTTGCCGGTGAAGCCGCCGAAGAAGCCGAGCGCGCAGGAATCCTGGCCGAACTTCTTGAGCGCGAACGAAACGTCCAGGCCCTTGCCGTTGGGCGTGTAGGTGGCCGCACCGGAGCGCACGTTCTCGTTGGGAACGAGGCCCGTGCACTGGACGGTCATATCGACCGCAGGATTCGCCGTAAGCGTATAGAACATATGGCCTTCCTTTCGTCGTAGCGCCGCATGTCCCCCCGGTCATGCGGTAAAGGTACCCAGATAGTATACTGCCGGCCGGGCAGCGGGCCGCCCGGCCGAACAGAATATTACACGCATCTTACTTCCCGCGCGGCGCGCGGCGGAAAGCCTTTAGCGCGCGGCCTCCTCGAGGGCGGCCTTGACCTCTTCGGCGGTCTTGAGCTGCATGACCTTCGCCTCCAGGGCGTCGGCGTCGGCCTTGTGCCAGCGGCTGATGGCCTTGCGAGTCTTGAGCACGCTCGGGGCGCTGACCGAGAACTCGTCCATGCCCCAGCTGATGAGCAGCGGCGTGAGCAGCGGGTCGGCCGCGGCCTCGCCGCACATGCCCACCAAGATGCCGTGCTTGACGCCCTCGGTGATGATGTTCTTGATGGCGCGCAGCACCGCAGGGTAGTACCAGCTGTACAGGTAGGAGACCTTGTCGTTGCCGCGATCGGAGGCCATGGTGTAGCCGGTGAGGTCGTTGGTGCCGATCGAGAAGAATGCGGCCTCCTCGGCGAGGATGTCGGCGATGTTGGCGGCGGCGGCCGTCTCCATCATGATGCCGACCTCGATGTTCTCGTTGAACTTGTAGCCCTCGGTCGCAAGCTCGGCCTTGCACTCCTCGACGAGCGCCTTGACCTGGCGCAGCTCCTCGACGCAGGTCACGAGTGGAACCATGATCTTGATGTCGCCGAAGGCGCTGGCGCGCAGCAAGGCGCGCAGCTGGACCTTGTACTCGTCGGAGTTGTCCAGGCAGTAGCGCACGGCGCGGTAGCCCATGAAGGGGTTGTCCTCCTTCTGGAGCTTGAGGTAGGGGATCTCCTTGTCGCCGCCCACGTCGAGCGTGCGGATAATCACCGGCGCGCCCTTGAGCGTGACGGCCACCTTGCGGTAGGCCTCGAACTGCTCCTCCTCGCTCGGGAGCTCCTTGGCGTCCATGAACAGGAACTCGGAGCGGAACAGGCCGATGCCCTCGCAGTCATGGTCCACGGCGCCCTTGGCGTCATCGGGGTTGCCGATGTTGCAGGCCAGGAGCTTCTTGTCGCCGTCGGCGGTGACGGTCGGCTTGCCGCGGAAGGCCTCCAGGGCGCGCTTCTCGGCCGCGAAGGTCTCGGCGCGCTCGCGGTAATCGACCAGCTGCTCCTCGGTGGGGTCGCTGATCACGTGCCCGTTGATGCCGTCGACGATGACGGTCATGCCGTTGTGGAGGGCGCCGCAGGCGTTGGGCACCGAGAGCACGGCCGGGATCTCGAGGGCGCGGGCGATGATGGCCGAGTGCGACGTGCGGCCGCCCACCTCGGTCACGATGCCGGCGACGTTCTCCTTGTCGATGGTGGCGGTCATCGACGGGGTGAGGTCGTGCACCACCACGATGGAGCCGGCGGGCAGCACAGAGAGGTCCACGACCTCGCGGCCCAGAAGCTCCGCCAGGATGCCCGTGCGGATGTCGGCGATGTCGGCCGCGCGCAGGCGGAACATCTCGTCATCCATGGAAAGGAACATGTTCTCGAACATGGTGCTCGTCTCGACGAGCGCCTGCTCGGCGCAGGTGCCGCCGTCGATGGCGGCGTTGATGCCGTCCACCAGGCCCGGATCCTGGGCGAGCATGATGTGGCCGCTCATGATCTCGGCCTCGTTCTCGCCCACCGTGACCTTCATGCGCTCGGCTTGGGCCTCGGTCTTCTTGCAGAAGACGTCGAGCGCCGCCTGGTAGCGCGCCTTCTCGGCCGCGGCATCCTCGACCTTGGTCGGCTCGAAGGACAGATCCGGCTCGACCGCCAGGACGACGGCGCCGATGCCGATGCCCTCGGACGCGTTGACTCCCTCGTACATTCGTTCCTCCCTTTGCACCCGCTCGCGCGGGCAAACAAAAACGCAGGCGTCCCGTTCAAGACGCCTGCGCCGTTACCTATGGACTCAGTTGTTCAAGGTTCAGCCCACGGAGACGAGCTACTCGCCGAGGCCACTCTTGATGAGCTCGACGGCGGCGGTGAGGGCGTCGGCCTCGTCAGCACCGTCGCAACGGATCTCGACCTCGGTGCCGCAGGGGATGCCGGCAGCCATGAGCGCCATCGGGGACTTGCCGTTGACCTCCTTCTCGGGGGTGACGACGGTCACATCGCAGGCGAACTTGCCCATGGTGGAGGCGAAGAGGCCGGCGGGACGCATGTGAAGACCCTGCGGGTTGACGAGCGTAACCTTCTCAGAAACCATAGCTGTCTCCTTTTCCAACATGTCTGCGCGCGGGATGCGCGCAGGACACGACAAACGACATGCCTAGTGTACCCCAAACTTCAAGCCAAAAAATCCAGAATCGGTCTGACGGTAGCGTATTGCCCGCCAACCGCGGCAGACCGGTTGAAAAGCCGGACGCGCCCCGGGCGATGCGGCGAGCCGCGGGTCCCTCTGGATCTTCGCGTGCTTCCTGGCGGCGGTGGCGATCGATGTCGCCTGGCTCAAGCTCGGCACGTCGCATTTCACCACCAGCCCCTCGATGGTGAGCCATGCACTCGCGCAGGCGCGCTCGGCGGGCCTCCTCGCTCACCCCTTTGAGGCGCTCGGGCATATTGCCTACAGCATCGCCCACCTGGAGGGCGCCTA
This sequence comes from uncultured Coriobacteriaceae bacterium, assembly GCA_963931435.1. Lineage (GTDB taxonomy): Bacteria > Actinomycetota > Coriobacteriia > Coriobacteriales > Coriobacteriaceae > Coprousia. Next base: position 937,919 of record OZ007012.1, on the reverse strand, counting down.
CCTGCTCGGCCGCGAGGGCGTCGCCGCGTTCTGGATCGGACTGGCGGTGGGAACCGCCCTGGTCGTCGTCGCGCTCGTCCGCCAGCGCGGCAAGAGCGCTGCGCGCATGGCGCGCGCGGGCTTCTGGCTGTGGTGCTGCATCGTGATCCTTGGCGCCGCGATCATCTCCTACCTCGCGCTCTGGATGCAGCACACCCCCGACGGCGTGCCCGGCGTCATGGGCGTGCAGTACCGCTACTTCATGCCCTATCTGTCCTTCGCGGCGCTCATGGTCGCCGATATCGTCACCCTGCTTCGCGACGGCCCAGTGAAGCGCTCCGCCGAAAACGCCCGGCCTGCATGAAAACGGCCGGAGAGCGGGCGACGCCCGTCCCCGCCGCGCCCCACCATGCCCGACCTGCCGCACCTGCCCGCCGCATATGCAAACGGCCCGGGGATGGCCCGGGCCGGAGTCGCGCATGGTGCGCCCTGGGGGATTCGAACCCACGACCTTGAGATTAGAAGTCTCCTGCTCTATCCAACTGAGCTAAGGGCGCGCGGCGTCCATTATAGAGGACGGGCAGAGAACCGACTACTCAGACGAACACGTGATGCCCGTCTCGATAGAATCGGCAAGCCGCATGGCGCGCTACTGCCAGCCCGCGATGTCTTGGGCGAGCGGGGTCGTATCGACCCCCAGCGGCTTTTCCGCCGCGGCGGAAACGGTCACGTCATACGAGTAGGTCACGTACTCGCCCGCAAGCAGCTGGTAGACGTTGGTGAACACCTGGTGACCCTCGTAGGTCTTCTCGTTCACGCCCATCTGCTCGCCGGAGGATTTCGCACACGTCATGTTCGAGATGGTGCCCCCGGCCGGCGAGACAATGAACGCGAAGCCGAGCATATCAGCACGGTTGCGCTTGTCCGCATTGTAGCCGGTGACGTAATCAACCACGCTCTCCGCCTCCTCATCGGTCAAGTTGTTCTTGAAGGTGGAGGTCACGTGATAGGTGGTGGTGCCGTCCGCGTTGCGCACCCCCTCGTCGATAGCGGTATTTACCGAGAGGTACCAAGAGATCTTGGATGCGGTCGCATCCTCGGTGAACACGCCCACCTCGGGCGCCGCCTCGTCGCTGTTGAGCACGCCCGCACACCCGAGCTTGACCATGACGGCTTCCTCGTCCTCGTTGTAGAGGAACACCTGGAAATGGCGGTTCTCGATAGCGGACTGCAGCGTTTCAAGCAGGTCGGTGACACCGATCGAACCCAGCTTGCCGAGCACGAGCTCAAACGAGGTGCTCGCCACCTCGGAGAAGAAATCATCGGTCTCCTCGATGGGAACATCCAGGTAGATGTCGTGCAGCAGCAAGCGGGCGACGTTGTCGCCAGAAACCTGGATGCCGTTCGACGCGGTGAAGCCGCCCACGTGCTTCATGAGCGCCTGCAAAAACAGCGGGTCGACCGCGATCACGCCATCGATATCGTCGCCGACCTGATCCTTCCACATCTCGCCGAAGATGTAGCCGGCACGGGAGAAATCAGGCGTGCAGTTGCTGCTGGTGGGAACCTTGCCGATGTTGTTGAACAGGGCGATTTCCTCCTCGTTCGCGTACACGGGCGAGTCATAGGACTCCATGACGGACATCGGCGGAACGAAATCCCCCTTCTCGAGCACGCCATCGGTGATGCTGATGATGCCCACCGCGCCTGGATGGCCGCCCGTCGCGTGGATCTCGGAGTTCGTCTGAGCCATGAGCAGGTAGTTGCGCGTCTGCCCGTCGGCACCGAGCATCTGCGGGAGGTACGGCATGATCTCGTTCAGGCCCTGCACGGCGGAGTCAGCCGTGCCCACGATACCCTTTACCTTGTCGATCGCGTCGTTCAGCTTGCCGATATGCGCGGCGGGAAGAGCGTTGATCACCTCGGCGTTCTCCGAGATGACCGGAGCCACCGCCTGCAGCGTGGACCCCAGCGAGGTGATCAGGTCGACGTTGATGGCACCATCTGACATGATGTCCGAGAGCTTGATGCCGCCAACCTGTTCGACCGTGGGGGCAAGCGCCTCCTGGCAGAGCGCGTCGAGGGCAGAAACCATGGTGCGCGCGGATCGGATATCCTCCCCCACCACCGGCAGGAGCGACGCGGCTTGCCAGGTGAAGCCGTCCACAGTTGAGTGCATGGTGGAAACAGCCCCCACAATGCGGTCCGACGTGGCGGATGCCGTCTCGCCGTCGCCGTCGAGCACGGCGTCGGAAAGCGTGCTCGCATCGTCGAGCACCGTTTGCGTGGTGGCCAGCATACCCTGGGCATCGCGGTAGAGCAAGGCGCCGCAAACCCCGGCGGCCCCCAACAGCACCACGAGCACCGCGGCGACAACCGCCGCGATGATGCGCCCGCGATGACGATGGCGGTGACGATGATGACGATGGCCCCGATGGTCATCGTCGTACGCTGAGTATGTCCCCGCATGATACGTGCGATTGTGGGACGTTGGGGCAAAACGATGCGCATCGTCCCGGACGGCATCCGCATCCGCACTCACCCGTGCGCGGGAAGCCGACTCGGCATGCTCATGTTGCGGCTCGCCGCGAAACCGCGTGCCCGCAGGCCGGTCAATATGTTGCTCGCTTTGTGCGCTGGTCCTCGGCGCGAAGTGGCTACCGCGGCGCGGCTCGATATCATTCGGCATGACTATCCTCTCGACGGGAAAACGTCATCCCCATATGATAGGGAACCATACGGTGCACCCAGCTGAATACAGAGAATCGACAGGCGAGATCGATAAGTCTACGACAGTCCAAGCGATGGTCCGCCCCCTCGTAAACGCCAAGACATCGGCCATCGCGCAGGCGCTATCCCATCCCTCACTACCCCCTGTTTTCGTGAGAGTACCTAGTACGGCAGGGCGTGAATCTGCTTCTGCCCACCACCGAACCTGCGCCTGAAAAACCCGATGACCCCGTGCATCACGATCTGATGCCGCACCTCGTCAACCATATAGGCAAGCCGTCTCCAGCTGAAGGGGATGCGATCGACCGGCTTGCCGATCACCTCGAAGAAGAACTGCTTGCGCCGGGGATTGAGCGTGGGCATGCCCATCACGATCTGAGGGTCCATCTTGAGAAACATGGCGCGCGTGCGCTCCTTGACCAGCGGGTTGTCCCACCCATCATCGAAAATCGCGCCCTGGACGTAGTTGAAGCCGCGCATGTAGTGCGCCTCGAGCACCTCCGGTTGCGTCTTCCCGCAGCGCTCGAGAATGTCGAGCATGACGTCCCATCGGTCGAACGGGCGCACGATGGCATCGTCGGTAGCGTGGTTCCACGTCGACCCGGGCAGGTCGGTGCGATAGTGATAGAACGCCTCATCCAGATAGACGATGGCGCGAGCGCGCCCCATCGTCTCCGCCAGAAACGGGTTATCTGCCCATCCCGCACCGGGATACTCGATAAGGCGGATAGTGTTCTGAACCAGGAATTCACGCCGATAGATGGCCGACCACGTCGCCGGATGGAACTCCAGAAGCTCTGGATGGTCCTCGATGGCGAAGGGCCTCTTCGAGGTCTTCAACAGGCCCACCAGGGGACAGGGTGCTTCCGTCTGCTTCTCGGGATCGTTCCAGTCGCACACGTCGTACCAGGGGGTTTTCACAATGTCGATGGGCACATCGAACGAATCGGCGAACGCGAGCATGCTCTCGTACATATGGGGCTCAATCCAGTCATCGGGCTCGATGATGGAAATCCAGGCACCGCGCGCCTCATCGATCCCGCGGTTGCAACCCTGACCGTAGCCGCCATTCGGCTTGTCGATGATCCGAATGCGCCCATCAACCGAAGCGTGGCGCTGCATGATGGCGAGCGACCCATCCGTGCTGCCGTCGTTGATGCAGATGACCTCCAGATTGCGATAGGTCTGAGCGGAGATGCTATCAAGGCACTGATCGAGGTATGTCTCGACGTTATAGATCGGAACGATGACGGAAACGAGCGATTGGGCGTCGCCGCGCATGGAGACCTCTTTCTCTTCGTTGCAAGCGTTCACAAGGATAGCTAATTGCCCGAGCGCCCCGACAACCCAGCACGCTTTCCACCGAATCTCACGACCCCGTACGCGCCGACAAGCAGGACCACGGTTGCGAAGCTCACCACCGTACCTGGCAGCAAGCCCGGGGTTATGTAGGACAACCTCACCTCATGCTCCCCCGCACCCACGGCAAGCGCCGTCATACCGCCGCCGAATACCGGCTGGAGCTCCCGCTCCTCTCCGTCGACGGTAGCCGTCCACCCCGCTTCATAAGGGATCGACATAAGGAGCGTTCCGTCTTTCGAAGCGGTAAACGCACCCTCCACCAAACCGTCCGCAAACGTTGTCGGCTCGAATTGGTCTTCCGCAAGCGCAGCTATCGCCGCTTGGAACACATCCTCCTTGAGCTCGTAGAACACGCAGCCCGTACCCTCGGGGAGCGGTGCCGCTACGGCCCCGTCGGACGGGGGGTACGTGGACAGGGTGACGGTATGGCTCTCCTCACCTTCCGACTCGTCACCCAGAGCGCGGACCGCATGGTCGAACCGCCAGCCCTCGCTCACCACGGAACCGTTATCCACCGAGAGCGCGAGGGCTTGGTTGCTATCGGCATCAGGGCTGGTCACCACGTACAGGTAACCGATGCAACCCTCGGGGACCGTGACGCGCCACGAGAGTGAGGAGGCGCCGTCATGCACCAGTTCCGCCTCCAAGGGCTCATACAGGGGCCCCAAGCCGGTTGCAGACTGGAAGATCGCGTTCTGGCGCTCGAACGGATTGTCGTATGCAGAAAGGTCCGCGTCGAGCACATCATCTTGCGCACGGTAACCGAGCGACAGGGCATAGGGGTTCCGATAGAACCGCGCGCCGCCGCTTGTTGGGGTAAGACCCACATCCTCATACCCCACCGGTAGACTGTAGTCGGAGGCGTACGCAACGCCCAAGAGCGCATCCATTGCAAGGTTCTCTGTCGAATACCGGGTCGAGAACTCTCCCTCAGAGCTATAACCGACGCTGTTGAGGAAGGCTATGGCGCGTTGGTTGCTTGCCGAGGAATAGGAGGAGAGCTGCCGGAAGCCCTCGGCTATACCCTCGTTCAACGCGGCGGCCCCCACTCGCGTATAGGTCTTATCGATACGCAAATAGTTGTCGTCATAGGCGTTCAACTCGTCCAGCTGCCGCTCGGCTTCCGCCCGATAGCCGTCGTGGACATCCTGGGGGTAGCCCGTGTAGATCCGCGGCCACAGCACATACGCGTTTCCGGCGAGCTCAACAGCGCTCACCGCGATGAGCGCCGCAAGCACCGGGCGGGCGATAGAACGCCTGCGGCGCGATAGATGGCGCGGGGCGCCCGCGGAACCGGTGCCTTCCGTCGGCTCGCGCTTCCACATCGGCTCCCACCCGCAGCGTACCGAATAAGCTGCCAGCCACACGATGAGAAACGAGACCAAAAAGGCGGTGCGCGAGTAGAAGCCGTTGGGGATACGGAAGCCGCACCACACGTATTCCAGCGGGGCGAAGACCGAGCTCGCCGCCATGAAGAGGCCGAACAGCACGCCCGTCACGCGAAGCCCTGCCGGAACGCGGCGATTCACCACGAACCCCGCGGCGAGCACGAGCGCCACGGTACCGGTATAGAACTGCGGAACGCCACTCGTCTGCCACCCACCGGGGACCACGCTCAGCAGCAGCTCGGTGGGCGTACAAGAGAACAACCGGTCAAGCGTAGCCGAGCTGCTCCCACCCATCATGGCGAGAATCGTAGGCGCAAACGTCCAGGCAGAAAGACCAAGGGCGATAAGCATCGCCGCGATGTAGCGCAGCGCCCGTCCGCCCACGAAACGGGCATCGAGCGTATTACCCTCGAACGCATACGCCGCCAGCTCGAACAGCACGTACAGGCAGAGGAAGAGGATGCTGATATACGCCATGTACCAGCAAATCATGATGTCTACGCCCGCGATGACGCCCAGCGCAACGAATCTGCCGGTGCGGATGAACCGGTAGCAACCCCAGCACGCGATGGGCAGCAGGATGAGCGCATCGAGCCACAAGGGGTTGCGCATCTGCGTGATGATCCAGCTGGAAAGCGTGAACGACATCGCGAAAAGCCAGGTCCACCCGTAGCCCAGCTGGAAGCGCCGCCGCATAAAGAACGCCATGGCCACCTGGATGCAGCCGAGTTTGAGCGCTGTCATCCAGAAGGCGAAATCGACCAGATGCGCCTCGTCGAACAGCAGGATCAGCAAGTTGAACGGGCTCGAGAGATAGTAGCTGAACAGGCCCCAGGTACCGGAACCGAGCCCTTGGGCAAACGAGTACAGCAGGTTGCCCCCACCCAACAGCACGTTGCGATACCAGGTGAAGAAGTCGATGTACTGGTACCGGAAGTCTTCCGCTAAGAAGGATTCGGTGCCAAAGGGATAGGTGTTTCCCAAATACGCTTGCAGGCACAGCATGGCGATCGGCGCGGCGAAACACGCCAGCCAGAACAGCGCAACCAGCACGCTCTTGCTGGCGGGTTGTGGGGTTGTCTCGGTTGCCGCTTTGCCGGCTGCTGGCCTACTCATCCGCTTCCCCCTGGGTCCCTCGCTTTTCTGCAGCGCCATCATCCACTGCATCCACCTGTTCATGAGCTTCCCGCACGATGTAGGGCGGGCGGCGCTTGGTCTCCAAATACGTCTTCGCCAAATACTGGCCCATGATGCCCAGGCACAGCAGCTGGATACCACCGAGCATGGTAACGATGCAGGCGAGCGATGGCCAGCCCGCAACCGGATCGCCCACCAAGAGAGCGCGTATCACGATGAAGATGACCCCGATGAAGGCGACCAAGCATAGGACCAGCCCCAGCACCGAAGCGATGGAGAGCGGTACGGTGGAAAACGCCACGATGCCATCGATGGAATAGAGGAACAGCGAGAAGAAGTTCCAGCTGCTCTCCCCCGCCACGCGGTTGACGTTCACATAGGGAATCCACTCGGTTTTGAAGCCAACCCACCCGAAGATGCCCTTCGAGAACCGGTTGTACTCGGGCAAAGACAGGATCGCGTCAACCATCTGACGCGTCATAAGGCGAAAGTCTCGCGCGCCATCAACCACCTCGGTCTTCGAGATGCGGTTGATAATGCGATAAAACATGCGCGCGAAAAGCGACCGTATGGGCGGCTCGCCCTCACGCGTGGTGCGCCGGGTGGCAACGCAATCGACCGCACCATCGCTCGTTACCAACCGGTCATACATCTGCGGCAGCAGCGAGGGGGGGTCCTGCATGTCGGCATCCATCGTGGCAACATAGTCGGGTTATAGGACAAAAAGTGTGTAAGCACTAATCCCAGTCCATCCGGTAGGGTTCGGAGTTATGGAGCTCGGACCAGACGATGGCATCGCCCCATCGCGGAATAGTCCCCTCCAGTTTTTGTCGCTCGTCGAGCCGCCCGTAGATGGCGGCGATCGAGCGGTCCGTCGGCATGACGCGCAGGATCTCGGCGGCGGGCAGGGGATCCGGCGAGTGCATATAGCACCACCAGAAGATCGCCTTGATCCTCCTCTCCACGGAGAGACCTCTGTGGTCCCTCAGCATGGCTCTGAGCTGCGCGTTGACCCCTCCTTCGATGCGGTTGTTGGTTGATGGGAGCGGCTCTGCGGAGGCAAGCGCTGGGTCGAGGTAGGTGAAGAGCGTCCCGGCGTTGACGAGCCTGACGAGCGAGCGCCTGGCCTTCACGAGCCGCTCGTGGGTCAGCGCCACCCTGCCGTCCTCCGAGCGCGTGGTCTCCGCCAGAAACCCGGCCCAGCGATCCGACCACGCGAGCAGCGCCTGCACCCAGCCGTCCGCCTCCTTGATGGTGGTGATCGCCAGCAGCGCCCTCGCGAGCCCGTAGAGCTCGACCCCTGCCTGGGTCCTCGGCCTCGTCGTGGTATATCGTCTCACCTGGGAAAAGGCGTGGAAGACGCACCTCTGGTGCCTCGTCTTCGGCCAAGTTTTTCTCAGGGCCTTGGCAAAGCCGTCCCCGCCGTCGGAAACGACGACCTCTGGCGCCGCGATGCGCGACATCAGCGCCGCCCAGGCGCGGCTGTTCTCCGACCTGCATAAATGCCAGCCGAGCGCCTTCTCGTCGTCTGAGGCTATCAGCACGACGGCCTTCCTGCCCAGATGGATCCCGTCCACGTAGACGACCCTGCGAGGCCTCTCCACCTTGGGCGGCATCGGCCAGATCTCCCAGAACCTCCCGCACCTCCTGCGGAACGTCCTGCCGCCTCCCGGCATGTCCGCCTGCCTGGCGCGGGTCAAAAGCCAGCCGAGAAAGCCGTCGAGGAGCTTGGCCGCATTGTCAATCCTCTGGGTCGCGCTCGCGCCGCACGAGGTGCACCTCCACCGCGTCCTGCCCGCGGTCGTCTTGCCATTTTTCGCCATCTTCCTGCCGCATACAGGACAGTGCGGTGCGCTCATAGGGGGCCTCGCTGTCTTTGAGCAACTTGCTAGTCAAAAACAGCATGCTCTGCCTGCAGAAACCCCTGTACTCTTACACACATTTTGTCCAGGTGGGAAGTTGGCACAACGCAACTCGAAAGGCCAAGAACCGGTACGCTACCTGCACTGATAATGCAGGTTCTTACACACTTTTTGTCCTATAAGCAACATAGTCGCCCGTAGCATGCTCCAGCCCAGCAAGGATGCCCGCCTCTTTACCGAAGTTGCGTGAGAACGAGTACCACCGCACGTGGAACCAGTCGCTCTCGTAACGCTCCGCAGCACGGAACTGCGCCAGCGTCCCGTCACGCGAACCGTCGTCGATTAGAACCATCTCAAACGAAACCCCGCGCTCGCGCATCGATTGCGCAACGCGATGTACCTCCGCCATAAAGATGGGAAGGCTCTCCTCCTCGTTATAGCAAGGCACCACGATTGATAGGGTATGCATGCTTTCGCACTCCTATATACACGCAGGCGATGAACGCCCTGTGAATCGTCGAACAACAAACCAGTTACTCACTATAATGGCAATCTGCACTGCATCGTTTTGAGAACAGGCGCTTTTGGCATGCTTTACCGCATCGCCACGCACTGCTCAAAATGATGCCCTCATCCGAGGCGCCAGCTTTGAACACTCCATAAGGAGCTTCTGCATGAACGACCGCATCGCCGTACTCATTCCCTGTTACAACGAAGCCGTCACCATCGCTAAGGTGGTGGATGACTTCCGCCGTGCATTACCGGAAGCCACCGTCTACGTCTACGACAACAACTCCTCGGACGATACCTCCGCTATCGCCGCCGCCCACGGTGCTGTGGTACGCTTCGAGCCCCGCCAGGGCAAAGGCAACGTGGTGCGCCAGATGTTTCGCGACATCGAGGCGGACTGCTACCTCATGGTCGACGGCGACGACACCTACCCCGCCGAGGCGGCACGTGGGCTCTGCGAGCCCATCCTTTCCGGTAAGGCGGACATGACCGTAGGTGACCGCCTCTCCAACGGTACTTACGCCGAAGAAAACAAGCGCGCCTTCCACGGCTTTGGCAACAATCTGGTACGCGCCATGATCAAATGGATCTACGGCTACGGCTTCGAAGACGTCATGACCGGCTACCGCGCCTTTTCCCGCGCGTTTGTAAAGACGTTCCCCGTTCTCTCCGAAGGCTTCCAAATTGAAACCGAGCTCTCCATCCACGCGGTTGACCGTCGCTGGCGCATCCAGGATGTGCCCATCGTCTACCGCGACCGTCCGGCGGGTTCGGAGTCCAAGCTCTCTACGGTATCGGACGGTATCCGCGTCATCATGATGATCGGCACGCTCTTCAAGGACTACCGCCCCTTGAAGTTCTTCAGCCTCATCGCGCTCTTGTTCTTCATCGTGGCGCTCGCATTCGGCATACCCGTCATCGTGGAGTACTTCCAGACCGGTCTTGTCGCGCGCTTCCCCACCGCCATCCTCGCGGCAGCGCTCATGTTCCTGTGCGCCCTTTCGCTCGTTACCGGCTTCATCCTCGACAGCCTCGCCAAGGCGGACCGTCGCCAGTGGGAGCTCGCCGTCTACCGCGAAGCAAACGCCGCCCGCTCTTCGGACCCCGGCAAAGACATCGAAACCGACGTATAGGGAAGACCACTGCACATTTATCAAGCTGATAATCCGTAATCGAACCCGCCGGTGATTCAGCAGCGGCTAATGTTGAGTTTCCACGTAATATCGGAGGGCCTGGCCACATGCGGCATAATGCTAATAGCCTTCAGGCTGCCCTCATCCGTAACGAGTGCTGATAGAAAGCGATCGACACGTGTCAGTTAACACCATCACAGCGAAAGATGGTCGCAAGATCCAGGTTTTCGCCGAGACGCCCATCAAAAAGGACCTGTCCATTCTGAGGCAACTGGTCACCAAAGATTTCAAAATCAAGTATCGCCGCTCGGTACTCGGTATCGCGTGGAGCGTACTCAACCCGCTGCTCATGATGGTGGTTATGGCGGTGGTGTTCAGTACCATCTTTGCCCAAGGGCGCAACGGCTCCATCACGCCTGAGCTCTACCCGCTCTACCTCATCGTGGGTAACGTCACGTTCTCGCTCATGTCGGATTCCACCACCCAGGCGCTCCACTCCATCATTGGGGCATCCTCACTCTTGAAAAAAGTAAAGGTGCACCGCTTCGTCTTCCCCGTGCAGAAAGCCCTGTTCTCGCTCGTCAACTTCGCCTTCTCGCTTGTCGCGGTCGCCATCGTCATGCTGTGGTTCCGCATCATTCCCACGTGGCATCTTATCTGGTTGCCTGTCGCTCTGCTCTTCCTCGTGATGTTCTGCATGGGCCTTGGCATGCTGCTCTCCGCCCTCACGGTTTTCTTCCGCGACGTCGAGCACCTATGGAGCGTCATCATCACCGCATGGACCTATTTCACCCCCATCTTCTGGACTACCGATTTCATCGCCTCCATGCCTTCTGTTATACAAACCATTGTCTACCTTAACCCTATGTATAACTATCTGCAGTTCATGCGCGACATCTTCCTATTCCAAACCAATCCGTCCCTGACCACGCTTGGCCTGTGCGCCTTTTGGGCGCTATTCGCCATCGCCATCGGCTACGTGGTGTTCCACAAGACCGAGCACAAGTTCATCCTCTACATCTAAGGACCTCTCATGGCAGACACCATCACCAACAACGACTACGCCATCGAGGTCAACGATGTCACGATGATTTTCAACATGGCGTCCGAGCAGCTCAACAACCTCAAGGAATACTTCATCAAGCTCCTCCGTCACGAACTGTTCTTCACCGAATTCCGCGCCCTCAAGCACATCTCGTTCAACGTCAAACGCGGCGAGGTGGTAGGCCTTGTGGGCACCAATGGCTCTGGCAAGTCGACTATGCTCAAAATCATCGCCGGCGTGCTCGAACCCAGTGAAGGAACCTGCACCGTAAAGGGCAACATCGCACCGCTCATCGAACTCGGCGCCGGCTTCGATATGGAACTCACCGCGCGTGAGAACATCTATCTCAACGGCGCTCTTCTAGGCTATACGCGCGATTTCATCGACGAGAAGTTCGACGAGATCGTCGAGTTTGCTGAGTTGCGCGATTTCGTAGACATGCCCCTCAAGAACTACTCAAGCGGCATGGTCGCCCGTATCGCCTTCGCCATCGCCACCATCACCGAGCCCGACATCCTCATCGTCGACGAGACACTATCCGTGGGCGACGTGTTCTTCCAGCAAAAGTGCGAAGAGCGCATTCAGCACTTCATCACGTCAGGCGACGTCACCGTTCTCTTCGTCAGCCACTCCATTGAACAGGTGGAACGCATTTGCCAGCGCGCCATCTGGATTGAGAAGGGCGACCTGCGCATGGATGGAACCGTCACTGAGGTTTGCGATGCCTACCGGGGACAATTCTCGTAGCAATCTTCACGACACTTCCGCTCAACTGCGAGATACATCGCAAGGTGAAAGTGGTTGATATCTTTTCTGACGCCGCATACCAAACATTCAAACTGTTATTAGAGCATTGAACTGTCACCCATCGCATCCGCAACCCCAAAAACCATCCTATTAAATCCCCTTGATAAGCACCGTCTGCTGGGCATACTCTGATTTGTTTGCATTGTTAAACGCGTTGGAAATCAGGTTTCCCTGAAGAATCTGGTGCCACATCTTGTTGTCATGGGGACTATCGCCCCAGAAGAAGCCGATGTGGCAGTCGATGGAACCGTTGGTTTTGAAGAAGATAATGTCACCCTTCTCAGCGAGACCGCTCTCCAGCATCGAGGCGACATTGTTAAAATGGTAAACCTCGGCCCCGATATCGATTGCGTAGCCGTACCAGCGCCAAGCATTGATGTAGGAGCCGCCACCCGGGCCGCCAATCCACGGCGAATGGGAGTTATTCCGCCCCACCGCGTTGAGATCGGCACCGACAGCACCCATCGCGTGCGCAACGAATCCGGTGCAGTTCATACCGGTGAATCCGTCCCAGCGTGGCTGGCCATTGGGGTACATGCATGTGTCAATCGAGAACCCACCGGAATAGCGCGTACCCAAGTAATACCCATCATACTCGTGGGAGGACAGCCAGTCGATCAAATCACTGCGTGGAACGTTGAGGACGTAATCCTCCTCGTAGGTAGTAGCGAGGAACGTGAAGCATTGCGCAGGGGAATTCTTCCAGGTCTCGATTTGGATGTTTGCCCCATTGTGGGGGCTATTGCTTGAGCCATCCAAGACGTATTGCTGGTTCAGAGCCGTAGCGATCCGAAATGCGCCCTTCCCCTCATATGTGATGCACCAACGCTGAGCGGAGCTGCCGTTTGATTCCCATTGCTGAACATTCACCCTCGAAGCTGCAATGGCATTTTTAACATCAAGCAGCTTCCTTGAGCGTGCGTTTTGGAACGAATAGGACCCATCGACATTTCTAGTAGCGTACCACTTCTGAGCCCCAGAATCATTATTTGCATACAACTGCACATTGGCCCCATTGCTCCGTGATCCATTCGCTACGTCAAAAACAAAGTTGTTTGACACGACTGATTGCACGAAATACGTCCCATTGTTCAAAGGCACTGTCGAAACTGGATAGAACATATTTGCGTCGTCAATCGGCAAAACCTTTGTGCAAACGACACACGCGCCCGAGGAGACTGACCCATCCTCTATTGAAAGCAGGCCACCTGTCTCAACGTTGGTGAAAATCAGGGAGCCGTAGTTCCCAATCGACAGCTTCCAATATTGAGATGAGGAACTATCGGCAGCCTGCTGCACAACAGTGTCATCGGAAAGCGCTGTCAGCAGCAAGCCAGAATTGAGACTTTCGACGGTGTAGGTGTTGGATCCGTCCGAGACGAGTGAGACGAACCACTTTTGAGCAAGTGTATCGTTGCGGTCATACGCTTGGATCTGGGCACCCCCTGCCCTCGAGCCGTTCACCACGTCGAGATATCGATGGGAGCCGTCGACGGGTTGGAAGCTGTAGATGCCCTCAGGAAGCAAGTCAACTTGCTGAACCAACGAGAACCGCTGGCACTGCGATTCTGTCACCTGCTCGAGTTGGACGTTTGCTCCGCTACACACTGTCCCACCAACGGTGAGGAGCAATCCTGTGGCGCGGTTGGTGAAAGAATACGTACCATCAGCGTTGGCAACAACAGAAAACTGCTGATTCCGCGTTTGGGAGTTTTCCTCCCATATCTGAACATTGGTTGGCGGGACAACACACCCACCCGCCGCATCAAGCACCTTACCCGAGCCGGCACCCACAACGAAGTAATATCCGTCTCGGTAATCAAAACGGAACAGCTGGGCAAGCGTCCCGTTGGCCTGGTATAGTCGTACATTGCTCCCATTGGTCTTACTTCCCGATGCAACATCAAAAGCAAGTTCTTGGTTTCCCGATGGGACAATTCGATACCAGCCCTCGGGAAGAATATCCTCGCACGGAGCAACGTAAGGGTTTACAGTCAGCAATTCAAAATGTTGCGCAGCCGAGCCGTTATACGAGTAAAGTTGGACATTTGCCCCGTCAGAACCCGAGGCTTCGGCGACGTCGAGCACGAGATTCGGATAGAGGGCGGAACATATCTTAACTTTACTTGTGCCAACAATGGGGACAGCAATCCACTTTTGGGCATATGCCGCCACACTGCCGAGCTGCTGTTGTTCAATGTTCGAGCCAGGCAACATACATGCGTTCGAAACCGAGAGGACCTTACCAGAGCCCACATTGGTGAACGTTATATACCCGTTCGAATCGTGCGAGACGATCCATTGCTGGGCGGAAACCGAGTTCGCGGTGTAGGACTGCACATTTGCACCGTTAGCGGTCGACCCGCCGGTTACATCGAGCACTTTCCGGGATCCGACACTCGCCCAAAGATAATACGTACCATCTTGCACTGCGTCGCGATTCTCGTTAGCGAGACTATCCATAGTCGCACGTGTATCTTCGACGCTCTCAAAGCGCCATGCCTGCGCTGCAGAGCCATTTGAGCCCCATAGCTGAACATTAGTGCGACTGACTGCCTGACCCCCGGCAACATCAACGACACGATCGGGGGAAAGTGCCGAATGCAAGACGAACGATCCATCGTTCTGCCGGACGGCTATCCAACGCTGGGAGCGCGATGACCCTTGCAAGCCCTGCTGGATGTTCGCGCCGGGTGCCGTCGAAGCATCAGCAACCTCAAGCGCCTTTCGCGTTTTCTGGTTGATGAGGGTTACGAACCCGAATTGGTCATGCGTGACCTCCCAAATCTGAGCAGGAGTCCCATTGAAGGCGTAGGCCTGTACGTTTGCTCCATCAGCAGTGGAACCGCCCGCCACATCGAGCGCTAGAGCATCACTAAGGCAGGAGTGAACGTAATAAGACCCATCAGGCAGATCGTTTCTATGGTGTTGCGCGAGCGCGTCTATCGTATCGGACGAGCGCAAGGTGGATATAAAATCCCACGACCAAGTGCCAGTCGCAGAATCAACATTGCAGAGGCGCACGTCGAAACCTATTGGCGCAGCCTTGTCATTCACGCCAAGCGCTATTGTATCATCCAATGCAGAGACAAGCTTAATCGATTCGTCTGCATTTTTGACGGCCACCCATTTCTGCTCATACGAATCCCGTGGAGCAGCTAGCTGAGCCGCAGTACCAGCAAGTCCTTCCCCTTGCGCCGCCACGCTCAACACCAAGCCGTTCGACTCGTTAGTCAAAATCACGTAACCATAATCATCATGTGATAAACGCCACGCCTGCCAATCAGACTGCTCAGGGGCAACTAGCTGAGCAGTCACACCGCTCCCCGAAACCCCCAGAGCAGACGACGAAGACCCATGAATACTCAAGCGGTACAAGCCATCCGTCACATCGTTCCGATGCTCGACAGCCATCATGTCGAGGCGCTCCCTCATAGGAAGCTGAGAGCTGGGAACTGGAGCAACGCTTCCCTCTATCGAGTCGAGATAGTCATCATCCAACCCCATGACGCCCACCCCTGATTGGGAAGAAGGCTCAACGTCGGCAGCTTGATAGAACTCGTATGCCCAACTGCTTGATGGTAAAACAAATAACAGCGAGCACAGCGCAACCGAGACGATCCTAGTCAAACGGTTCAGTTCCACTCCCCTGCCCAAAGAATCAACCTTCAGATATCGTAGCCCCAATCTGATTACTCCACTACCCAGAACTCACTCTAGGTAATCACCAAGAAAAGTAATGCACCATCGGGTTCAATCTGACATGGCGGCTGAGGCGCACGAGCTATGTCAGGAGTTTGATGCGCCTCAAGTGAATTAAGCGCGAACGCGCCGATTTGATGATACCGTATTGAAGCAATTCACCCTCCCGAAAACCCAAAACTCGGTAGTCAGGAGCACTGTATGAAACTCATCGATATCTTAGATATGGAACACATTACCGGACACGCTCGCATTCTTAAAAATAAGGTGCGCCGAACGGGAACGCACTTAGTAAGGAGGAGCTTGGGCAAGCGGCGCATCGTAGCTTCTTTGACCTCGTATCCCGCCCGCATAGAGACCACCCACCTGGCAATTCGTTCCTTACTCGCTCAACGGGTACTTCCCGATCTTGTCGTTTTGTACCTGTTTAAAGAGGAGTTTCCTCGCCGAGAAGAAGATCTGCCTGCCGAGTTGAGACAGCTTCTTAGCCATGACGTTCAGATCCGTTGGGTCGACATTAATCTCAAACCCCATAAAAAGTACTACTGGGCGCTTCAGGAGTTCTCAGATGATATCGTAATCACCTTTGATGACGACCTCGTATATCGCAACTCGCTTATCGGCGAGCTGATGGAATCCTATAGAAAGTTCCCCTATGCGATCTCTGCAATAAGAACGCATTTGATAACGTTTGGCTCTTCGGTGGTTTCTGTGGGAGAGATTCCGGCATAGGCCCAGCTCAGCGGGCGAAAACAACGATCTGGAACTGAAACGGCCCCGGGAGGGGCCGTTTCCGCGTCATCCGCCTATGATTGCTAAGCCAAATTCAGACAACCGAAGAGGTGTGACGCATGAAGAGTCTACTACTTCTCGCCCTCGGTCTGGCCCGCACGGTCGTCCTGGGCGCGCGCATCGAGGCCGAGCGCATCGTCGTGAGCGTCCGGCCCTACAAGCGCGAGCAGCGCCGCTGCCCCGTATGCGGCAGGGCCTGCGACTTCTACGACATGGCGAACCGCGGGGCCCCCAGGCTGTGGAGGGCGATGGACCTGGCGCGCTCGGCCTGCTACCTGGAGTACGCGCCCTGCAGGGTGCGCTGCCCGGAGCACGGCGTGCGCACCGAGGCCGTCCCCTGGGCGCGGCACGGGGCGCGCTTCACGCGCGACTTCGAGGACTGGGTGGCGTGGCTGGCGGTCCGCTGCACCGCCTCGGCGGTCTCCGAGCTCGCCCGCGTCGAGTGGCACAGCGTGGGCGGCGTGTGCAGGCGCGTCTACGCCGAGCTGGAGGCCGCGCGCGGCGCCTCGAGGTTCGACGGCGTGCGCCGCATCGGCATCGACGAGACGTCGTACAAGAAGGGCCACAAGTACGTCACGGTGGTCGTCGACCACGACCGCGGCTGCCTCATCTGGGCGCACGAGGGCACCGGCAAGGACGTGCTCAACCTGTTCCTCGACGAGCTCACGCGCGAGCAGAGGCGCGCCATAGAGGTGGTGACCGCCGACGGCGCGAGGTGGATAAGGCAGCTGGTCAAGCGCCGCTGCCCCAACGCGAGGTGGGTCATGGACCCCTTCCACGTGGTCCAGTGGATGAACGACGCGCTCGACGCCGTGCGCTGCGAGGAGTGGAACGCCGCCAGGGCCGCCGCCAGGGCCGCCAGGCCCAGGCCCGAGGGCAAGCGCGGCAGGCCTGCCAAAGGCGAGCTGCCGCCCGAGGAGGTCAGGGCGCTCGAGGAGGAGGCGGCCTCCATCAAGGGCAGCCGCTACGCGCTCGTGAAGAACCCCGAGGACCTCACCGACGGCCAGAGGGCGAGGCTCGAGGCGCTCAAGAAGAGGGCCGGCTCGCGGCTGGTCAGGGCCTGGGAGCTCAAGGAGGACCTGCGGGCCGTCTTCCGGGCAGCCGACGGCTCCGAGGCCGCCGAGCTGCTCGACGACTGGATGCACAGGGCCGCCTACTGCAAGATCGCCAAGGTCGTCGCCGTGGAGAAGAAGGTGCGCCGCCGGCGCGACGACATCATCGCCGCAGTCGAGCTCGGCATCAGCAACGGGCGCGTAGAGGCCATCAACAACAAGATCAAGGTGACGGTGAGGATGGGCTACGGCTTCCGCAACACCGACAACCTCGTGGCCCTGCTCATGCTCAGGTGCGGCGACTGCCAGCCCCAGCTCCCGGGTCGCCCGGTGAAGGCGAGGAAGAAGGGCGTGAAGGGAGCGAAGAGCGTTGCTGCCTAGGCTAGCCCCTTGTCACACAAACTACCGAAGCCTCTAACGTTTTTTCGTGATGGGTCCATCTCCCCCTATTCAAACTGGATTCTCGAAGCACCCATATGGCTTAACGAGCTTGTCGCAACACCAAGCATGCAGTTGGTGGGAACAAACGGAGCAGGAACGCTGTTTCCGCCGCACGTAATGCCTGAAGAGACTTTTGATGCCGCGACGATCCTCGATATTTGCCCCACAGCCGATGACCTTTGGCTCAAGGCAGCCCAGACATATGCAAATATCCCAGTTGTCGCTGCCACGCAAAACCAATTCCTGGACTATATTCCCAATACACAGGATTGTGCCTTGTGCCTACAGAACCTCGACGGGGGAGGGAATGACCCCATGTTCCAAGCCGCCTTGGATCATTTCCAACGATTGACGCCCGAACAACTCAGACCGAAACTCCTTGATCCATCGTTGCGCTATGATATCCAAAAAGTCCCTTTGGAAAAGCGACCCATGCCTGCGAACTAATTACTCAAACATGAATTTGTTCCCAAAAGTTCCCACCCCCCGGACTTCCAGTATCCTATCCGAGGGATGGGAACTGCTCGAGCCAAAGCCGATTCGCCCCGCTACAAGCAGTTAGGAGCGGTAGCGAGGAACCTCGAAGACAAGCTTAGAATCCTGCATCGAAAGGTTATGCGCAGAGTAATAATCATTCATAACGTTCGCGATGCCAACCGCCCAATGCGTTGCTGTCGCGTACTGATGCCACACGCTACTTTGGGATACCGCACGGGCGACATCCCATTTCATCTTATACAGCGTATTTTGACGACCAGAAGCTGACCCGCTTGAACCACCGATGTAGTTTTCGGATATCCAGCGAGCAGCGCCATTGATAGCGGCAGCAGGCGATGACCAGTTCTCCTTCTTTGCAAGCGCAGCACCGCCGTTGTTGGGATCTATGTCGTAGGCACCAATACCAAAGAAATTGTAATAACCCTCATACCCCTTTATGGATCCCTGGGAGAGCTGCGAACATCCCCATGCACTTTCAAGCGCAGCATGGCTCATAAGATAAATCTCGTTGATATCATACTGCTCGGCTGCGGCGATAATAACCGCCCCCATGCCGCGCATGGTGCTGGTCACACGATAGGTGCTTTCGGATGAGCGGACCGCTCGGTCGATATACTCATCGATATCTGCCGCGCTGAACATACCGGTATAGCCATCCAAAATCGCAAACTGGTAAAACGAACCGTCACCAAAGGTGAAGTTTGATGGATCCAAGAACGACCGCACGCTCGAGTCGGTATATGAAGCGTTGCCCGCAAGCTCCAAATCAACCATATGGTCAAGCGAGATGTCATAGTCCTGATACGAAATCGCAGCGATTCCCAGCGCATTAAGGATATCCCAACGCAACGGATTCGAGAACGCCGCGGGACCGCCGAAGAACTTGACCTGCGATATTGACTGGCGGTGGGCGGCAAGCACCGAGGCCGCCCCCGACGTGTCGGAGGCGAGCAGGAGCACCGAGCGCCCGGAGCCCTGGACGGCCGACCCGGCCAGCGCGTCGTAGGGGGACTCGCCAGAGGCGAGCGCGACGCCGTCCCAGGAGAGGACGCCGCGAGACACGGCCCAGGCGGCGACCTCGGCGCTCGTCTCGTAGCGGTTCTCCCCCGCGAGCCGGACGACCTCGCCCGCGACGACGCGGAGCGCCCCGAGCGCCCGCTCGGACATGACCGCCTCGCCGCCCGCTGCGAGCGCCGTGCCGGCGGGCGCGGAGGCGCACAGCCTCAGGTCGCCGTACTGCGCGGCGGAGAAGTCGCCGTCGGCCCCGACGAGGAAGACAGGGGCCTTCTCGGCGTAGGCCACCGGCGCGAGGGACAGGGCGTCGGCGAAGTTCTCGCCGGACGCGGCGAGGACGTAGGACGACCCCCACAGGCCGCGCTCGCGCCCGTAGGCGAAGACGGAACGCTGGGTCTCGTAACGGTCGGCGCCGGCGACGCGGTCGACCTCGAGGCCGGCGGCCTCGAGGCCCGCGACGGCCGAAGCGGAGACGGCGCTCTCGCCGCCGACGACGACGGCGCGCGCCGCACCGAGCTCTGAGATCGCACCGGCAGCCTCGTCGGAGAGGGCGCCCGCATCGGTCAGAAGGATGGGGGCGGACAGGGCACCGGCCAGCCCGGAGGCGGAGAGGGCGTCGGGCCAGCCGTCCGATCCCACGACGACAACCCACTCCGAGGACTCCCGCCCGTGGAGGGCCTCCATGGCGGCGGTCTCCAGGCGGTTGGAGCCGGAGAAGGAGACGACGCGCTCGTTTGCAGCCGAACTGCCGTTTGCGGACAGCGCCATGATGCCACCAAAAGACGCCGCCCCTAAATCAGAGACAATAATATCAATTTGTTCATTGGTTATAGCGCTGCCATTTTTCAAAGACTCGCTCACGGACTCCGACGCGTAAACGTAGACAGGTGGTAGCGCCAATGCGCAGGAAAGCCCGAATGCAAGTATTTGTTTCAATGTACGAAGCATAAATCCCTATCTCCGCAGTCTAATGGCTACGAATGGGTTACGATGCCCGCAGCAATCTGCTGAGCAACATCATCTTTCCTAGCCTGATACTGTGCCATGTCATTTGAGTTATCGATAAAGCAAATCTCTAGTAAGGTCGCCGGCAACGGGCCGCCACACACGGCAAAATCCGAGGCTTCGGTAGTTTGTGTGACAAGGGGCTAGCCTAGGCAGCAACGCTCTTCGCTCCCTTCACGCCCTTCTTCCTCGCCTTCACCGGGCGACCCGGGAGCTGGGGCTGGCAGTCGCCGCACCTGAGCATGAGCAGGGCCACGAGGTTGTCGGTGTTGCGGAAGCCGTAGCCCATCCTCACCGCCACCTTGATCTTGTTGTTGATGGCCTCTACGCGCCCGTTGCTGATGCCGAGCTCGACTGCGGCGATGATGTCGTCGCGCCGGCGGCGCACCTTCTTCTCCACGGCGACGACCTTGGCGATCTTGCAGTAGGCGGCCCTGTGCATCCAGTCGTCGAGCAGCTCGGCGGCCTCGGAGCCGTCGGCTGCCCGGAAGACGGCCCGCAGGTCCTCCTTGAGCTCCCAGGCCCTGACCAGCCGCGAGCCGGCCCTCTTCTTGAGCGCCTCGAGCCTCGCCCTCTGGCCGTCGGTGAGGTCCTCGGGGTTCTTCACGAGCGCGTAGCGGCTGCCCTTGATGGAGGCCGCCTCCTCCTCGAGCGCCCTGACCTCCTCGGGCGGCAGCTCGCCTTTGGCAGGCCTGCCGCGCTTGCCCTCGGGCCTGGGCCTGGCGGCCCTGGCGGCGGCCCTGGCGGCGTTCCACTCCTCGCAGCGCACGGCGTCGAGCGCGTCGTTCATCCACTGGACCACGTGGAAGGGGTCCATGACCCACCTCGCGTTGGGGCAGCGGCGCTTGACCAGCTGCCTTATCCACCTCGCGCCGTCGGCGGTCACCACCTCTATGGCGCGCCTCTGCTCGCGCGTGAGCTCGTCGAGGAACAGGTTGAGCACGTCCTTGCCGGTGCCCTCGTGCGCCCAGATGAGGCAGCCGCGGTCGTGGTCGACGACCACCGTGACGTACTTGTGGCCCTTCTTGTACGACGTCTCGTCGATGCCGATGCGGCGCACGCCGTCGAACCTCGAGGCGCCGCGCGCGGCCTCCAGCTCGGCGTAGACGCGCCTGCACACGCCGCCCACGCTGTGCCACTCGACGCGGGCGAGCTCGGAGACCGCCGAGGCGGTGCAGCGGACCGCCAGCCACGCCACCCAGTCCTCGAAGTCGCGCGTGAAGCGCGCCCCGTGCCGCGCCCAGGGGACGGCCTCGGTGCGCACGCCGTGCTCCGGGCAGCGCACCCTGCAGGGCGCGTACTCCAGGTAGCAGGCCGAGCGCGCCAGGTCCATCGCCCTCCACAGCCTGGGGGCCCCGCGGTTCGCCATGTCGTAGAAGTCGCAGGCCCTGCCGCATACGGGGCAGCGGCGCTGCTCGCGCTTGTAGGGCCGGACGCTCACGACGATGCGCTCGGCCTCGATGCGCGCGCCCAGGACGACCGTGCGGGCCAGACCGAGGGCGAGAAGTAGTAGACTCTTCATGCGTCACACCTCTTCGGTTGTCTGAATTTGGCTTAGCAATCATAGGCGGATGACGCGGAAACGGCCCCTCCCGGGGCCGTTTCAGTTCCAGATCGTTGTTTTCGCCCGCTGAGCTGGGCCTATGCCGGAATCTCTCCCACAGAAACCACCGAAGAGCCCAAAATCCTCACTATGCCTTCCTCGGTCAAAGAGTCCCGTCCCCGCGACAAGTCTTGGGTGTACAACGTTCTGCAGCAGGGATGAACGTGGAGAAGCGTTTGCGCTATGAATATACGACTCCGTTCCATGCCCGCCGCCCGAGTTGAAATGCAATGAAACGAGTATATCGCATCCAAGGGCGACAGCTTCTGCATGTCGATAGCGGTAGTAGCCTCCGTCATCGTTGACATACACCTCGACGCCATAGCTACGCAAACAATCAGCAACTTTATGAGCAAGCTCAGCGGTCAAGTCAGCTTCACGATAACCGGAACCTATCGCGCCGGGATCGAACACCGAGCTGTTTCCATTGTCGCCCCACCCATGACCAGCGTCAACATAGACCTTAAGCCCAGCGAGATTATCGTAGTTAAAATCAAGCGCATCGCAAATTTCCATGCGAACGGTCATAGAGACAGCGGCTTTACCGCCGAAGAACTTGACCTGCGATATTGACTGGCGGTGGGCGGCAAGCACCGAGGCCGCCCCCGACGTGTCGGAGGCGAGCAGGAGCACCGAGCGCCCGGAGCCCTGGACGGCCGACCCGGCCAGCGCGTCGTAGGGGGACTCGCCAGAGGCGAGCGCGACGCCGTCCCAGGAGAGGACGCCGCGAGACACGGCCCAGGCGGCGACCTCGGCGCTCGTCTCGTAGCGGTTCTCCCCCGCGAGCCGGACGACCTCGCCCGCGACGACGCGGAGCGCCCCGAGCGCCCGCTCGGACATGACCGCCTCGCCGCCCGCTGCGAGCGCCGTGCCGGCGGGCGCGGAGGCGCACAGCCTCAGGTCGCCGTACTGCGCGGCGGAGAAGTCGCCGTCGGCCCCGACGAGGAAGACAGGGGCCTTCTCGGCGTAGGCCACCGGCGCGAGGGACAGGGCGTCGGCGAAGTTCTCGCCGGACGCGGCGAGGACGTAGGACGACCCCCACAGGCCGCGCTCGCGCCCGTAGGCGAAGACGGAACGCTGGGTCTCGTAACGGTCGGCGCCGGCGACGCGGTCGACCTCGAGGCCGGCGGCCTCGAGGCCCGCGACGGCCGAAGCGGAGACGGCGCTCTCGCCGCCGACGACGACGGCGCGCGCCGCACCGAGCTCTGAGATCGCACCGGCAGCCTCGTCGGAGAGGGCGCCCGCATCGGTCAGAAGGATGGGGGCGGACAGGGCACCGGCCAGCCCGGAGGCGGAGAGGGCGTCGGGCCAGCCGTCCGATCCCACGACGACAACCCACTCCGAGGACTCCCGCCCGTGGAGGGCCTCCATGGCGGCGGTCTCCAGGCGGTTGGAGCCGGAGAAGGAGACGATGCGCTCGCGCACATCTGCCTTTCGAATCCCAGTTGAATACAACGAAACTGCCTGGTTCTGATCGTCGACGGAATTAATCAGTCCATCTCGTATCGCTTGGGCGATCTCCGCCTCGGTTGGAAGCGTTTGATCGCCCTCGACCGTAGCAAATGCCGTGGTTGGCAACATGCCAACCACCATCACGAACGCAAGGGCCATCGTTGCCCACTTCAGTCTGCTCACCCACATGTAATCTTCCTTGCTCTAATCGGTATTCCAGAGATCCCTTGTATATACCTTACGCTTAACTGGCTGCAAAACATCATCCCATCGATTAGCGAGGATAACGTCACACTCCGAGATAAAGTCATCGAAATCTTTTATCACCGGTATCCCTTCAAAGATTAGGGCTGACAGCGCCGGATCGTAGATGACGACATCGATTCCAGCATCCCTTAAGCGCTCCATCACGCCAATAATCGAGCTTTGTCGATAATTATCAGACCCTTGCTTCATGGCCAAGCGATATATACCAACCCTGCCCGGCTGCTTCTGTATAACCTGCCGAGCGATATGGTCCATACGTGTATCATTTGATTCGACAATTGCCCGGATAATCGTTTGTGGAACCCCATCAAAGTTCGCCAACAGCTGCTTAGAATCCTTGGGCAGGCAGTAACCGCCGTAGCCAAAAGACGGATTATTATAAAAATCCCCAATGCGCGGGTCTAGGCAAACTCCCGCGATAATATCGCGAGAAGACAGCCCTCGTAGCTCAGCATATGTATCGAGCTCATTGAAAAAGGAGACGCGCAAAGCGAGGTAGGTATTGGCGAATAATTTGATAGACTCCGCTTCCGTCGATCCCACAATCAACGTGTTCACGGACGGGGACTCCGCCGCTTCCTCGAGCAAAGATGCGAACCGCTCGGCTCGCCCCCGATCCTTCTCGTCGACCAGTCCGACCACAATACGAGAAGGATGCAGATTGTCATACAGCGCGTGACCCTCCCGCAAAAACTCAGGAGAGAATAGGATGGTGCGTCCAGAATACCTTTGCACAACACGCTCGGTGTAACCGACGGGAATCGTCGATTTAATAACGACCAAAGCGCGAGAGCCAGAGGCATCAACAAGATCAAGCACCTTCTCTATCGAGGAGGTGTCGAACGAATGGGTGTCTTCATCGTAGTTGGTGGGTGTAGCTATGATGACAAGCTCTGCGTCATGATACGCAGATTTAGCATCCAGCGTAGCGCGGATATGTAGGTGCCCAGATGCTAGGGCTAATGAAATCTCGTTGTCCACCAACGGAGACAGGCCGCTATTTACTTCATCCACCCTACGCGGGTTAATATCGACCGCAACGACATCATGATCGCGAGCCAGAAGACAGGCAAGTGACAGACCGACATACCCCAACCCCGCAACAGCGATGTTCATTCAACCACCTCATTAGCAAAGACCAGATTAATTGCAGCGAAACAACCAGCGAGCGCACAGAATAATAGCCTAAAGCCAAAGCCACACATCGGAACAATTCGTTAGCAGCGCCCCTGCAAGTAAGAAACGATCCCGATTACTGCAAGGCGTTGAAGATGCCACCCATCACTTCATTGGAGATGGCGTTCACGCCACCTAGAACATACCCCTGTTGTACCGTCTTGCCCTTAGCGTACTGGAGCGTCGGTGAGTAGACCGATTTGCCATCAGTCAGAATCAACACCGAACGGTTCTTTCCAGCAAGAGCGCCACCAGTAAGCGCGTCAGGAAAATTCTCCCCAAGGGCCCAAGTGATGTTGTTGGTGCTCAGGACACCGGAATGGCAGGCAAAATCAGCAAACGCAATCGTAGTCTCGTAGCGAGTATCCCCGCCGTAACGCTCAATGGCGTGGAAACCAGCCGCATTTAGCTGAGTCTCCACCGAAGAATTAATCGCGGCCGTACCGCCCATAATGATCACTCGATTAACTCCGGCGCTGCGAATCACCGAAATCGCTTCACTCGTAAGCCTGTCGGGATCAACCAGAAGAATCGGACACGACTGGGCGTAAGCATAGGGAGAGCACGACAGTCCGTCAGCGAAGGTTTGTGATGATGCCAGGACTACCGTCTTAGATGCAGTACTTCCCTCATGCGCGTAAATCTCACGCGCAACCGCGACCGACGTGGATAAACGTGTGTCACCGGCAACGCGCTTAACGCCGTTTGCGCCAACGATATTCTTGATTTGATTCTCCACCTGCTGAGAAACGGCTTCTGGCCCACCCACCACGAATACGTGAGAAACGCCGAGGCGAATAAGCTCTTGCTCAGCTTGAGCAGACAGCGCGCCCTTATCCGTAATGATAATCGGGGCTTCGTATGAGCCAGCCAGACCAGCTGCCGCGAGAGAATCAGGCCATGTGTCGCCAGAGGTCACAATCGCCCACGAAGACGAGGTGAACGATTCCTTTACGATACTCGCCATGGTATCGTAACGGATCTCCCCGTCCAAGCGTCTTGCCTTACCCACGCGAACGGGAACGTTCGCCGCCACGCGATTGGATGTCAACAAGGTTCCCTGTAAGGTAGTGCTGCCAATATCCACGCCAATGGCATGGGGCATCATATCCTCATCAACAGATACGCTCACGACGCTGGGCGCACCAGTATCCCAAGAAAACATATCAGACGCGTAACCAACAGAGCCACTCAATGCCTGCTTCGGATTATACGAACCAGACACGACTACCGTAACTGTGGGAAGGTCAGCTTCGTTGGATACGCCGATGTTCCTCGTAAAGCCATCGTACGTCACGTTCCGGGCAAAACTGTCGGGCACGCAAAATACCACGTACGAATATCCGTCAAGCGCGGTACCCGCAGCACCCCCAGTTCCACCACCGCCAAATGCCTGAACCCAATACATTTGACCGTAGTACTCGACACAGGCGATACCGATGGAATCGTACGAAGCATCAATCATGTTGGCGTAATGTCCAGGAGATTTCACCCAGCCGTCAAAGGCGCTCGTGGCGTTCAGAGCGCCCTTCGCGATATTCTCACCCGCAGCTGTTACCCAAGACGGATACGCTGTGAAACAGGAGCTACCGTCGGGCCGATTATGGCTCGCATCAAAATAATAAACTATCTCAGCAGCACGTTGCATGGCGGTTGCTTCCAGATCGGCATTCCACGCAAGGGCCGAGACACCCTTTAGAGATCGAAGTTCGTTAACCATGGATAGCATCGAGCGAGCCTCGGATTGATGGAACAAAAAGTTATCAACGAGAGGCAGCACGCCCGAGCTACCACGCTCTTGAAGAGAAAACGCGCTTATACCGGGCGCCTCGGAGTCAGTAGCCGGAACGCCGAAATCCGTAGAGGCATCCATACCAGAGGGCTTAACAGTTGAACTATCAACATGAACTCCAGATATACCGTATAAAGACAGGTCGACGGAAATCCGCTGGCTAGCGACTTCGTCGGCAAAGACTGGCGTCCCCAGCGACAAGCAGGCAAGCATCCCCACCATCAACATAAGCAGCATTCTGCGAATGGAACCGGGCGCTTTCAATGCCAGCAATCGTTTATGGTACATTTCTGGATTCCCCAATCCCTCAAAAGTACCTGCAGCCTCACGATCAACCCCACATTTGCAGTATAGCTAAATATCAACAGCTCAAAGAGGCTACGACGTGAATGCCCCACCAAAATCGCCACCTCGAATGATATCCATCGCTCAAAGCTTCGCATCATCCAGACAGCCAAATTTATTATATAGTTACTTCACAAGTCAAAAGAATGCAGCATCACCCACGATGGCAGGAAGAAGGCATGGACGTTTTTTCGACTGATATAACTCCGAGACGCAAAAAAATTCTTTGCGCATTTTTTTCTACGCTTATTACTGCATTTATTCTTATTATCGTCTTTCAAATATCGGATATCGCACCGTTCGGTACTGCGAGGAAGACACTGGCATGCATGGATGCCGAAATCCAATACGATGACTTTTTCGCCTATCTCCAAAACGTGGCAGGTGGCTCTTCGTCTATTGCTTATTCATTTGAGAAGGGCCTCGGCGGAACGGCAATCGCGGTCTTCGCCTACTACCTCGCATCCCCCTTCAACCTCATTTTCCTCCTTGTCCCAAAAAGCATGATTCATGTCGTTTTCAACGTCGTGGTCATGCTGAAATTAATAGCCGCTTCCCTTACTACCTCGCTATTCCTTTCGACGCGGTTTGGGAAGCTTGAGGGGCTGTTGTCCGTCACCCTTGCGATAAGCTACTCCCTCATGCAATACTCAATCGCCCAAGCGAGCAACATAATGTGGCTCGACGGGATATACATGCTCCCTGTTATGGCACTTTTCACAAGTCGACTCATCCAAAATCAAAAACTGAGCATTCCCCTGTCGCTGTCCGCTGGCTTCGCAATCGTAGCCAATTGGTACTCTGGGGCTATCAACTGTCTCTTCCTAATCGTTTGGTTTTTTATCGAACTTGTTATGCTTCGCATTAAGACAGATCAGCACCTTAACGTCTCCTATGTTCTTCGATGTGGAACACTTTTCGCAGTCTCTATGCTGCTGGGGGTCGGCTTATCTATGGCGCTCTTTCTACCGGCAGCAATATCCATGTTCAGTGGACGCGCCGCCGGAGGATGGACGGCAATCGATTGGCTCGGCTTTAGTGGCAACCCCCTCAAGTTTCTCCGGGGCAGCATAATTGGGTCAACTGCCTCAGCAGAGCAAGCATCATTTTTCTGTGGCAGCGTAGCTCTGCTTGGAGGCTTGAGCATGATAATCTGTCGAGAGATTCCCCTCAGGGAGCGCATCTTGCTAACCGCGTTCTCCGCCTTTCTCGTATTAAGCTGTTATTGGCAGCCCCTGTTTTCGTTGTTCTCGCTTTTCCAATCTGCAACAAGTTATTGGTTCAGATATAGCTATATTTGCATCTTCGGATTCATCACCGTTGCAGCCCACTACTATGAAGTTGCCGGGACAGAAATTGCATCTCCCGAAGCAGCCCCGCGAAGGGGCGGCGTCCGATCTCGCTATGAGAGCACCGTCTTCATCGCACCGTTTCTTATCGCGGCAATGACCTTGGTCTGCCTTCGAGGCAGCCAAACTCCGATGGAATCGCTTGTTGTCACTATTTTTTTCACAGCCGTCATATCGACATTGCTGTACCTGTCTGGGACTCAATTTCACCATAAGAAAGTTCACCGAGCGCCCACCGTTGTAATCAACATCCTCCTACTTGCAACAATTAGCGTAGAGCTTGGCTATAATGCTTATCTTCTTGCGCAAATCTATTCTGTTAATAACGTTGAGACCAGGACACAATATGTTTCGCAGCAAGAACTTCAAATCTCTTCGATTGAGAAGATGGATACTACCGCCTATCGCATCTCTCAAGATTCCAACTTCCGCATTGACGCAGGTCAGCTTACTGCAAACTACAACGAGGGGTTAGCATACGGTTATCCATCTATATCAACGTACACCTCCGATCCAGTTAATATACAGCGCGCTTTTTTTGACAAGCTTGGATATCGTGCCTGCGGTGA
Source organism: uncultured Coriobacteriaceae bacterium (assembly GCA_963931435.1). Classification (GTDB taxonomy): domain Bacteria; phylum Actinomycetota; class Coriobacteriia; order Coriobacteriales; family Coriobacteriaceae; genus Coprousia. Next base: position 908,909 of record OZ007012.1, on the reverse strand, counting down.
CACCCTCTACATCACCAACGATTCAATCCTTGCCGCAGATTCTTTGCTCGGGGTCAAATACCTATTGCTCGAAGAGGAAATACCCGGCCTTATCCCCCTGCCTGATCTCCCTCGGGCGAATGGAAAGAGCGTGTATCTCAACCCGTACGCACTTCCGCTCGCCTTCATATCAGAAGGACAAAATGAAGATCTGACGGCCGAAGGATCAACTAATCCCTTTGTCTATCAGAACGCGCTTTTTTCAAGCCTCGTTGGTGAAGACGTCGAGTTATATAAGCCAGTCGCCTACACGGAATCGTCCATCAGCAAAGACGGACGTGTCGTCACAACGATTCAACTTGACTCCAGCGTCTTTGATTCCCCGCTATATGGCAATATCCTTTTAGCTGATCAGTGGAGCCCAAGTTCTATCTCCATCGATGAGAACGAACTTGCCTACTCGCAGTGGCTTTCACCAAGCGTATTCCACATTCCTGAACAGGGCAGCCGTACGTTAGTTCTTGATAGAGATGAGCTAAACTCTGTTCTCGATATTCAATTGTATTATCTGGATCTCAAACTGTTGGAATCGGCCGTCACGGCAATACGTGAAAAAGGAAACACTGCGGTTACGCTTGGAAATTGCTCAGCTATCATTACAATTAGCGAAGCGGCTCACGGAGACGAACTAGTCACCACCATCCCGTACGACAGCGGTTGGTCAGCGACGGTAAACGGCAAACAAGCTCCCATCCAACAGGTTTACAGCTGCCTCATGTCAATCCCCCTCGAAGACGGCGAAAATACTATTGAACTTCACTATAATCTCAAGGGACAAAGCCTAGGCATCATGATAAGTGGGTTGTCGTTAATCATACTGCTCGCCATAGCAACTGCTTCACATCTAAAACGTGCCATCGCCACCCACAGAGGATTAGGAAGTGGTCACAATAATGCCTAAGATTTCTATCGTTATACCTGCTTACAACGTGCAAGATTGTCTTGAGTCGTGCTTGAAATCCATTCAGAATCAAACCTTTGAAGATTATGAGGTTATCTGCATCGACGATGGATCATCCGACAGGACCCCGGAAATCCTTAACCGCTTCTCCCAGCATGACAACCGATTTTATGTTGTCCATCAAGCGAACTCTGGACCGGGAAAGGCGCGCAATACCGGACTCGATCGAGCACGAGGCGATTACGTCATGATGCTTGATTCAGACGATATATACAATACTAGGCTCCTTGAACTCATGCTAAACGAAGCGGAAAAGACCGAATCTGACATTGTCATTTGTCGTGCAGAGGAGTTTCTCAATGATTCTGGTGAACGCCGCGACGCCTCATGGACGCTGAACTTGGCGCAAGTCCCCCCTACCAACCCGTTCAGTCCGCATGATATGCGCGACTTCGTCTTCACGGCATTTGTCGGCTGGCCGTGGGACAAAATGTATCGTCGCTCTTTCATTGAATCTAATCATTTGAGATTCCCGGCGCTACAAAATAGTGAGGATCTTTTCTTCGTCTTTCTATCCATCGTAAAAGCTGAACGCATTTCTACCTTGGATTATATTTTAGTTAGTCACCGTGTAAACAGGCAGGAATCTGTTTCAAACTCTCGACGAAGCGCCCCTCTTCAATTCTACGAAAGCACCTGCCTGCTGAAGCGCGAACTTCAAAAAGATCCCGTGCTGTATTCTGAAGTTTCTTGGGGTTTCCTTAACTGGGCGCTATCGTATCTGAATTGGAATATTGACACTATGACAGATGAGGCTGCCAAGCAGGTTATCTTGAATGCTCTTAGGGGCGGCGACTTTCCCGAGCTGGAGCTTGCAATCCATCCCCCCCGTTTTTTCTCACTTGATACCGCGCAATATGAACGCTATCTTTTTCACCTTGATCCTAAAGAGGGTGAGGAAACGCAACGGGATTGCCATCCTTCCCTTGGTTATTTGGTTGAGTTCTTCACCACAGCAAGAGAATTCGGTTTCCTTCGGGCGATACAGCGTCTTGTGCAGTGGGCAACTCGAAAGGCTACTCATTCCGACAATCATCCAGAACCACCTAAACCACAGAGAGCAAGTGACTACCCTAAGCAATACAAATTCGGTAACCCTACGTCCATGGAGCAAAAATGAAACCCTCAGTCTCGATTGTGATGCCCATCTACAATGCGATGCCGTATCTCACGCAGGCGCTTGATAGCGCAATCAATCAAACCTTGAGCAATATCGAGATAATATGCGTCAATGACGGCTCTAGAGACAATTCCTTGGAGGTGATGAGCGAGTATGCGAAGAAAGATCATCGCATTCACGTCATAGACAAACCGAATGGCGGATACGGTCAAGCCATGAATACGGGTATCGCCGCAGCAAATGGCGAATACATCGGCATATTAGAGCCGGATGACTATATTATGCCGGACATGTACGAGGTTCTTTACAGCCGAGCATCAAAAGATAATCTTGATTTTGTTCGCTCGGATTTCTATAGCTTTATAACAAACTCAGATGAAGTTGATCAACTCCACCTGGAAAAGGTAAGTCCCTGGCCGGAATACTACGGACCTATACTGAATCCTCAAGAGGATATTCGACTCTTCAATCTAAAAATGGAGAACTGGACAGGTATTTACAAAGCGGACTTCGTTCGAGAGCACTGCATACGTTTCAACGAAAGTCCCGGAGCAGGTTTTCAAGATAATGGCTTTTGGTTCCAAACATATTGTTGGGCCACGCGTATTGCCATTGTCGATAAGCCGTTCTACTGCTATAGAAACGATAATGTGAACTCTTCCATCAACCAAAAGAACAAAGTGTTTGTCATGCTAGATGAATATGCTTGGATTCGAAAATGGCTAGTAAATCACCCTGATCTTTGTGAAAAGTTTATGGGTGTATACCAGTACAAGAAGATACATAATTGCGAGTTTGCCTTTAGCAGGCTTGCAGAAGAGTTCCAACTTCCATTTTTACTTCGCTATTCCCAAGAATACCGAGATGCCTACGCGGCCGGAGAAATCGATACAAGTCTTTTCTACTCCGATGAATGGCAGCGCACGAAACTCATCATGGACAGCCCCGAACTGTTTCTTCAGCAATACCGTGACAATGCGCGCGATGAAGAGAAAGCAAAAGTTCGAGAACAAGCTCGTCAATCCGCCGCAAACCGAGGGAAACTCTCTCTATTGATGTTCTATATTAAGCATGACGGTCTATATAAAACTTTTCGAAGGTTTGTTAGTCGATATCTCTCCTAGCAACCACTACCGAAAGACTAGTCATTATGCCTCTTGTTTCAGTTATTATTCCAGCTTACAATGCGGAGCGCTTTATCGATCAATGTGTCGACAGTGTTCTTTCGCAAACTCTGAGTGATATCGAGATCATCGTCGTGGACGATGGCTCTACAGACGCTACTTTCGAACTCGCCAATGCAAAAGCCCAAATCGATAGCCGACTAACCGTACTGAGCCAAAACAATCTGTATGCAGGGACAGCACGAAACGAGGGTATGAAGCACGCCACTGGGAAATATCTTTATTTTCTTGACGCCGATGACTATATCACCCCTGACGCATTGTCTGTCATGACTTCTTTTGCCCGCAGTCATCACGCAGATGTCGTGGTGTGCAAGTCTGATTATTATGACAATCAAACAGGTGAGATAACGCCGATAGATTTTGCGATGCAAGACGTTCCAACGATGGTTCCACTAAGTCAGAGCCAAATTGCTAGCCGGCTCTTTCACAGTTTCGTTGGATGGCCATGGGACAAGCTTTTTCGCAGAAATTTCGTCCTTGCTAAGCAACTGACTTTTCAATCGCTGCGAACCTCGAACGACGCACAGTTTGTTTTCTGTGCCCTAGCCAGTGCGAACACGGTCTACTGCGTCGACAACAGATTGGTTTATCACCGTACGAATAATAATAGTTCCCTCGAAAAGACTCGAACGAAAAGCTATGAGAACGCCCTCCTTGCTATAGAGGGCGTTCACGACACTCTTGTCAGGCTCAATAGATTTGAAGACTGCTCTCGTTCGTATCTCAACTGGGTAGTTAATTTTATACGATGGAACATATCCACTCTTGACACGTCCTCGGCACAATCCCTATATGAGCGCGCTCAGGAGCTTCTTTTGGAAATCCCCGTTGACGAATGTTTCTTCTTTGATCGAGAGGACTACTATTTCCAACACTACAACAATTTGTCATATGCACAGCTTCTAGCACTAGCTTCAAAATACAAGGTTCTATCTGATAGTTTAAATTCTGATATTCAAAGATTAAATGATAATTATAGAAAGGAACTTGATGGCTTAAAGGAACGGAATATTAATCTCCAAGTAACAAACCAATCGTACTTATCTACTATTGAATCTCTTAAGCAAGAGAAGAACCACATCCTTGAATCGTATTCTTACCGTCTTGGGCATACGCTACTCCAGCCGATACGCAAGTTAAGAAAGCACAAGAAATAGGCATGGTGAACCGCAGAAAAAAATAGCGAACTTATTCCTTGATGAAAACGATGAGTTTGCTAAATAAATAGTTCAAGACAAACACTATAACTTGTACCGCGAGTTTTGCCCATCGATCATCCATGTGTAAAAGAGAGACAAAAGCTGCCATGCAGATCATGTCTGTCAGCAACGTTGCAACTCGCGCTCCAACGAATCTCACCGCCTCGGACAAAACTCTTTCGTCAGTACTTTGAAACACGTATACACGATTGGTCACATAGGCAAAGGCGACGGCGCATACCCATGACAAGATGTTTGCGATTTGCAGCGAAACGGGATCATATGGATCTAAAAAGAGCTCTGTAAGCAGCCAATAGCTACCTAGACTAACGACCGTAGTTAACGCCCCGACTAGAACATAACGAACCTTTTCAGAGGAGAACACTTGTTGCAACTTCATCTTCTACTCGCCAATATTGATAGTGCTTTCAACTAAATAAATAGGCCGATCCTTTACCTCGGAAAAGAGCACCGCTAGATACTGACCGATAATACCCACAACCACAAAAAGCATTGCAAACAAGAAACACAGCAGCACTACAATCGTTGCATACCCACTGGGTGAGCCCTCATGGGTAACAAGGGTATAGATAAGAACCGCCAGCCCGAGCAGCGCGCAACCAAGACCCGTATAAACGCCAAGCCTAAGGGGGACGCTAGAAAACCCAACAATGGCGTTTGCCGACAGGCTAAACAATTTACTTAAACCATAGTGAGACGCACCAGCCGCGCGCGATGCGGCCTCGTATTCTATTGAAGTCGATCTAAAGCCGACACTTTGGATATACCCCCGAAGAAACCTATTCTTCTCCCTATAACTAGTTTTGAGAAGCTCGGCAACGCGTCTGCTAATCGCGAAGAAGTCGGAAGCTCCCTCTTGAAAGGAGACATTATCGGACAGCACGTTGATAATGCGATAGAAAGCAGATGAAGCCACGTTCTTCACGAGACCCGCCGACTTATTGCTTTTCCTAATCATGGTGATTACTTCATAGCCGTCCTTGAGTTTAGCCATAATCTCAGGAATACAAGTTACAGGATGTTGAAGGTCAACATCCATGCAAATGACTCCATCACCATTCGAGAAATCGATCCCTGCAATCATGGCGGCCTCATGACCGAAGTTTCTAGAGAAATTGACGAGCTTGACTCGAGAATCAATAAGGGCTAGGTTTTTAAGCATCTCGCAACTATGATCGAAGCTGCCATCATTAACGAAGATAAGCTCCCAGTTGACCGATAGCTGATGCATCTCATCGCAAAACGCTTGCCAAAAGGAATCTATTACCTGTTCTTCGTTATAGACAGAAACGACTATAGATATCTTATCCATCATCAGTCCAACACCTAACGTAGCATCAACACCGAAATAGACGAAAGATATGTGATTGGGTTCGAAAACCGGCAACTCTACCTATCAATCCTCTCTGCGCGCTCGTCTATACGTTAGTGGATGACAAGTCTCCCTGCGCGGCTCGAGCACCTTGCGCACGAAACAACCAAAACCGCGCACCGCTATTTAATGGCAAATCTCATCAACCATGCAGGTAGCGTGCTTTAAGATAAGGAAATGTGGCAGACAGGTGAATACAAACGTGATGGACACCTTCCATTCCGCCGATGAGAAGGGCATCACCCGGGAGGACGTCAAGGAGATGGGCAACGCACCACTCGGCAGGTTGCCCGTTCAAAAAGCGGTGATGTCGGTGAAGAAGCGCCCTGCTGTAAAGCTATTCTTCACTAACCGTATGAGCCGATCGACCTCGCCCTTGGTATAGAGGCGGTAAAGTTGCAGAGCCTGGTTCTGAGCCCGACCTCGGCAATGAACGCCCCATACTCGATGTTCCACACCAACCCGCCTCGAGATTGCGGCAAATAACGGCGCTCTTCATATTGCCGGTAAGAACGATGTCGGAGACACCCGGGGCGGCGAAGCCCCACACCATGCCGACGCACAGGTTCTCCTGGCACGCGTTCGTGAAGAACTCGATATGGAACGCACCGCGGTAGTGGCACACTATCGCGAAACGCGCCATGTGCTGCGCGCCGCCGTTGGGCTCCTCGGCATCAACGAAACTCCAGTTCATCTGAAACGCCTCGCCCGAACAGGTCTCGAAGCGCCGGCCGCGGCGCCTGATCGGCGGCTCCGTCTTCCGAAATGCGGGAGCGAGGTTCATGTTCTGCAATATGTACTCATGTACTCCTTGACCCTGGTCAGACCGCCCATATAGCCCCCCACCTGGATTCTCTCCAGGTATGTGTACCAAGCCTAGTTGGTACCGCCGCTTTGTATATACGGTACCGCCCCTCCGACAGGCGGTACCGTTCTTCCGCGCATCGGGTCAGAGGTCACCTCCAGTAGCCCTCGTCCTTTCCCTCCTTCAGCCTTGCCGCGTGCTCCCGCATATTCGGGCCCTTGATGTCTAGGAACCTGGCATGCTCCACGACCCTGTTCAGGATCGAGTCGGCGTACAGCTCGGAGCTGATCCTCAGGTACCACTGGTCGGGCTCGAGCTGCGACGCGAAGAGCGTGGAGCCACGACCCTCGCGAGCCTCAAGTATCTCGAACAGGTCCACGGCGTTGAGCGTGAGTAGTAACCACATCTGGTAACGCGAGTCAGCTGATTATGGTACCGACAGTCAGCACCGGCGGTACCGGGAATCTGCTCGCGTGGTACCGCCCGTAGAATCCGCAGTAGGGCGCCCGAAGGGCGGGCGCCGCAAAGCGGAAAGGGGCTGGTGCCCATGTCGAAGAGGAAAAAGATCCTCCTGATGCTCGCGAAGGGAGGGGTCTCGCAGTCCGAGGTCGCGGCGGCATTGCACGCGAGCAAGCGCGACGTCTCCGCGTGCGCCAGGGTGCTGCGCGAGCGGTCGCTGACGTTCGACGACGTCTCCGCGATGGGCGTGGCGGACGTCGAGGGGATGCTGGCGCCGGCGGCGGGCACGCCGGCGGAGAGCGCCTACCTGCAGCCCGACATGGGCGCCCTGGTCGAGCGCAAGAGGCGCAACCGCAAGCTCACGGTCAAGATGTTCTGGATGGAGCACTGCGATGAGGCCGCCGCGGCCGGAAGGTCCGCCTACGCGTACCAGACGTTCTGCGAGATGTTCTCGAAGGCGGCGGAGAAGGCCGGCGCGACCAGGAGGCTCGCCCACGAGCCGGGCGCAAAGGCGTACGTCGACTGGGCCGGGGACACGGCCGCGATCACCGACCGGGTCACGGGTGCCAAGACCAGGGTCTACGTGATCGTCGTGGCGTTGCCGTACTCGGGCCGGTTCTGGGCGCAGGGCTTCACCGACATGCGCCAGCGCTCGTGGCAGGAGGGGCAGGCCCGCGCCCTCGAGGACTTCGGGGGCGTCCCGAGGATGCTCGTGCCGGACAACGCCGCCACGGCGACGGACCGCTCGTCGGTCTACGTGACGCTCGTCAACGCCGAGTACCAGCGCTTCGCCGAGTGATACCGCTAATGTAAAAACAACCATTCGCGCAAACGCTTCGCGCCGTCCGTGCTAACGGAAACCCGCCGTTCGCGCAAACGCACTCCCACCAGTTGCGCAAACGGAAATATGCTCCGACCGAGGATCCGAAGCCTACGGGAGGAGCGCGGATGGAGAGGAACGTGATGGGCGAGCTGAGCATGCACAGGGCCGCCGGGACCAAGCCGAACTTCAGCGACATAGCGAGGAGGCACGGCCTGGACCGGCACACCGTGGCCAAGTACTGGAGGGAGGGCGGCGAGGTGGAGGACCGCAGGTCCGACCGAGAGAGCGCGTTCGAGCGCGTGCGGCCGATCGTCGAGGCGAAGGCCGTCCTGCCCGGGGCGACGAAGAAGGGGGTGCACGAGATGCTGCTGCACCTGCACAACGATCCGCCGCTGCCGGGTTACGGGGCGTTCACCGCGTGGTGCCGCAGGCAGGGGGTCGCCTTCGGCTCCCCCTCCCCGGAGGCGCACCCGCGCTTCGAGACGCCGCCGGGCCGCCAGCTGCAGTTCGACTGGAAGGAGGACGTCAGGCTCGCCGACGCGAACGGCGAGGTCTTCGAGTTCAACGTGTGGTCGGGCACGCTCGGGCACTCCCGCAGGCACCGCTTCATACCCACGAGGACGAGGACCACGGACGACCTGCTCGCGTGCCTGCTGGACGCCTTCCTGACCTTCGGCGGCATCCCCGAGGAGTGCGTCACCGACAACATGTCGGCCCTCGTGGCCTTCTCCGGGGGCAGGAGGCGGAAGGTCGAGCGCGCGTGGAGGTTCGCCGAGGAGGCGGGCTTCAGGCTCGTGCTCTGCCGCCCCGGGACGCCGGAGACGAAGGGCAAGGACGAGAGCGCGAACCGATTCCTCTCCAGGCTCCGCGCCTACGAGGGCGAGTTCACCGGCTGGGAGGGCCTCCTCGAGTGCGTCGCGCGCATAGAGCTCAGAAGCAACGAGGAGCCCAACGAGACCACCGGCCTGCCGCCGAACGCCCTGTTCATGCGGGAGAAGGAGTCGCTCAGGCCGATCGGCAACGCCCGGCTCCTGCAGTCCATGGTCGGCGATGTGAGCGTCCAGACCGTGCCGCCCACGATGCTCGTGAGGGCGGCGGGGCGCCAGTGGTCGGTGCCCAGGCGCTGCATCGGCAGGCGCGTCACCGTCGTCGCCATGCCCGGCGGCCAGGTGAGGGTCCGCATGGGCGGCGAGGAGGTGGCCGTGCACGACGCCGCGGAGGCCGCCGGCCCGATCGTCTACCGGGAGGAGCACTACATGGAGGCGCTCGACGGCAAGCGCTGGGCGGACGGCGACATACGCGCGGCCGCCCGCGCCAACCTGGACCTTCTCGACGCGCTCGGAGGGGGCGGTGGCGAGTGAGCGCCGTCGCCGAGGCGAGCCCCTCGATCAGGGCGCGGGACAACCTCTCCGCGCTCGGGCTCCACGAGATGGCGGCCTCGCTGCCGGACTACGTGCGCATGGTGTCCGCGGGCGAGCGCGACTTCTGCTCCGCCCTCGAGGAGATGACCCGCGTCGAGGTCGCCGCCCGCGAGGCGAGGATCGTCCGCCAGCGCATACGCTCCTCGGGCTTCCCCTACGTGAAGGGGCTCGCCGACTTCGACTGGGACTTCCAGCCGAGCGTCCCGAGGGCCCGCATCGAGGAGCTCGCGACGCTCAGGTTCATAGAGCGCGCCGAGAACGTGCTGCTCGTCGGCAGCCCGGGCGTGGGCAAGACCCACCTCGCCGTGGCCATCGGCATCGAGGCCGTGCGGGCGGGGCGCGAGGTGAGGTTCATGGACTGCGCCAGGCTCGTCGAGGACCTCCAGGACGCGCAGGCCCGCGGGATCCTCAAGAAGCGCCTCAAGTACTACGCGCACTCGAAGCTGCTCGTCATCGACGAGCTCGGGTACCTCGACATAGGCGAGGGCGGGGCCGACCTGCTCTTCCAACTCATCTCGACGCGCTACGAGCAGCGCTCGACGATCATCACCACCAACGTCGGCATCGGCGGCTGGGGGAAGGTGTTCGGGGACGACGTGGCGGCGAGCGCGATCGCGGACCGCGTCTGCCACCACTGCCACGTCATCAAGATCACGGGCAGGTCCTACCGGCTGAAGGACCTGCCGCGCGAGAGGAGGGGCACCGAATAGCCGAAAACGGTGGAAAAGCGTTGGCGGAACCGGTGAAAGTACGTTAGCGCGATCGGCGCCGATTCGTTTGCGCAGATGGTGAAAAGTAGGTTGACGGTATCACCGAGCACTACGGGGCGGCGGTCGTCCCCGCCAGGGTCCGCCGCCCCCGCGACAAGGCGGTCGCCGAGTCCACGGTCGACCTCGTCGAGCGGTGGGTGGTGGCGCCCGCCAACGAGACGACATTCTACACGCTGGAGGAGTTCAACGGGTTCTGCCTGGAGAGGGCGCGGTGGCTGAACGCCCGCCCGTTCTCCGCCAAGGAGGGCTCGCGCGACTCGGTGTACGAGTCCGAGGAGCGCGCCTGCATGCAGCCGCTGCCGGCGGAGCGCTACGAGATGTGCGAGTGGCGCAGCTGCAAGGTCGCGCCCGACTACCACGTCACGGTCGACTACATGCGCTACTCCGTGCCCTTCCGGCTGATCGGCGAGCAGGTGGACGTGAGGCTCTCCGACTCGCGGGTCACCGTCATGTCCGGCGGCGCGCCCGTCGCCGAGCATGCCAGGCTCCGGGGCCGCAAGGGCCAGTACTCCACGTTCGCCGAGCACATGCCTCCCGCGCACGCCGCCATGGACTCGCCCTGGTCGCCCGAGCGCTTCTCGTCGTGGGCGCGCCGGATAGGGGGCGAGACCGGCGCGGCGGTGGACAGGCTGCTCGCCAGCCGCCCGGTCGTGGAGCAGGCGTTCGTGCCCGCCAGGAACATACTCGGGCTCTCCAAGTCCTATTCGCCGGAGCTCCTCGAGCGAGCGTGCGCGAGGTCGAACGCGCTCGGCGCCGTGCCGAGCTACACCTCCCTCAAGAACGCGATCCTCGCGATCAGGGCGGCCGACGCCGCGGCGAGGGCATCCGGGAGGCCGCCCGAGGCCGCAGGCGACGGGCTGGTCGACCGCGCGAAGTCGGCCGGGCGCCTGCGCGGCGCCGACGCCTACCGGAGGGACGGTGACGGGGCATGCTGACCGAGGAGCACTTCGACATGCTCACGAAGTTCAGGGTGAGGGCCATGGGCGACAAGCTCCGCGAGATGGTCGAGGACGACTCCTACGACCGGTACACCTTCGAGGAGCGCATGGAGATGCTCATTGAGGCGGAGGCGTCGGCCCGGCGCGACCGCAAGGTCGCCAAGCTCGTGCGCGAGGCGCGCTTCAAGCTGCCGTCCGCCTGCGTCGAGGACGTCGTGTACCTGAGGGAGCGGAAGCTCAGCCGCGACCGCGTCGCCCGCCTCTCGGCGTGCGAGTGGGTCGAGGCGTGCGAGGTCGTCGTCATAATCTCGAAGACGGGGTGCGGCAAGAGCTTCCTCGGGCAGGCGCTCGGGAACGCCGCGTGCCGCAGGCTGTTCACCGTGCGCTACGCCAGGCTGGCCGACATGATGGACGATCTGAACCGGTGCCGGTCCGCCGGCGACGGCAGCTACTACGAGCACATGGACCTGTACAAGACGGTGCAGCTGCTCATCGTCGACGACTTCTTGACCACGCCGGTCTCGACGCGGAACGCGGTGGACCTCTTCGAGATCATGGAGGCCAGGGAGGGGCGCGCGGCCACCCTCATCGCGTCCCAGCTCGAGCCAAACGAGTGGTACCTCAGAATCGAGGGCGAGCTGATGGCCGACTCCATCCTCAACAGGATAGCGACCGGGTCGCGCTACATCGACCTCGACGGTCCGAACATGCGGGAGTACTTCGCCAAGAAGAGGGACTCGTAGCGGTACCAGGGGAGCCTACTCGCGGTACCGCCGGTTGCTGACCGGCGGTACCATTCGGGCTGATTGGCGTTACCAAACCGGGCTACTACTCATTGAGCGGGTTTCCGGCCGGCGTGGCGAGAAATTCGTCGAGGATGAGCAGGTCCAGCCCCGAGAAGCTGCCGGGCGCGTCGCAGACGCGGCCTTCGCTCCTCGCAACGCTCGGCTCGCGGAACATGCCGTTGAGCCTCGCGTAGCGCACGGACATGAGCTTCCTGCAGGCCGCCACCCCCAGCGCCTGCGCGATGTAGCTCTTCCCGCCGCCGCTCTCCGATATGATCACGAGGTTCTCGCGCGCCTCGACCCAGGCGCACGCCGCGAGTCTGACGATCCGGTCGCGCGTCAGGCTGCGGTCGAGCTGGTAGCAGGCCTCCTCGACGCGGGCGTCCATAATCTTGAACCTGACTACATTGAATCTCCCCCGTTTCCGTTGACGCATCGAGTTCCGTTTCGGCATGATGCCGTAAACGGGGAACGGAGGTAGGGAGATGGGACATCCGTCACCGAAGCGCACCGCGGAGTTCAAGCAGCAGGCGGTGAAGCTCTACCGCGAGAGGGGCGGCACCTACGCTGAGATGTGTTTCGTCAAGTAGTTTTGAGCAGAATGTGCAATAACTTTTGAGCAGCATGCGCACAGGATATGCGCGCGTTTTTGAGCACCTACCCCTACATCAGAGCATGGCGCACGCGATAGGACTCCCCCTTGAACTGCACGAGTCTGCCGTGGTACACGATGCGGTCGATGACCGCCGCCGCCATCTGGTCGTCACCGAAGACCGACCCCCAGCGGGAGAACTCTAGATTCGTTGTGATCACCACCGACTGGCGCTCGTAGGCGTCGGCGAAGACCTGGAACACGAGGCGCGCTCCGTCGGCATCGAGCGGCAGGAACCCGAGCTCGTCGATGACGAGCAGGGCGGCCCAGCCGATCTGCGACATCTCGCGGTCGATCCTGCCCTCGTCGCGGGCGCGCCTAAGGCGCATGACCAGTGATGAGGCGGTGAAGAACCGGGCCTCCAGCCGTCTGTCGCAGGCCAGCTGGCATAAGGCGCTTGCCATGTGCGTCTTGCCCGTGCCCACGTCGCCCATGAGCACGAGGTCCTCTCGGCGCTCGAGGAACGAGAGCGACAGCAGGTCCTCCCGGCCGAGCCCGTCGGGCCACGACACCGCCGACCAATCGTAGCCGTCGAAGGTCTTGGGCGCGGGCAGCCCGCAGCGCCTGAGCAGCTGGGCGCGCCTGGAGGCGTCGCGGCTGTCGCGCTCCGCTTCGAGATAGCCTGCCAGGTACTCAACTTGCTTGGGCGTGCCCAGGCGCGCCCATTCCCCGAGCACCGAGGTGGTGAGCGAGCAGCGCCGGCCGGCCTCGAGGACGCGGCGCGCGAGTCCGTCGCTAACCGGCATGGCGCTCGCCCGCCTTCAGGAACTCGTCGTAGATGCCGAGGTCGGCGCCGCCCGCAGCCTCGGGACCGCCGGCGGCGATCCTCCGGGCGAGCACATCCACCGTAGCGTCGTCCGGCACCCGCCCGCCTTTGACGACGTGCAGCGCCGCCCTGCAGGCCGCCTCGAAGCCCGACGCCTCCGCAGCGCGGGATATCGATCGCAGCGTTTGGCGACGCCCGGCCGCGTCCATGCGGTCGACGGCCCTGACGAGGCCCGAGGGCATGTCGCGCCTGATCGTGGACTCCCCGAAGACCCTGGGGCGCGCCAGGAGCGCGGGCACGAGCGAGAGCGGGTTGCGCACCGGATCCCCGGCGCCCCACGCGCGCGGCAGCAGCGCTACGCGCCTGCCGCGGTCGGCCAGGATCTCCACCGTGGCGGCGCGCACGCCGGCAATCAGCTCCCGGGAATGCCAGGCGGGCCCAGCCACGTACTCACGGCCGTCGACGACAATATAACCTCGCTTGTCGGCACGCGCCCGCACCCACCTGACCGCGTCGAAAGGGCCTGCGGGCAGCGCGGCCATCTCAGCGAGGTCTTCTGCGAGCGCTTCGGCAACCGGGCGCCCGTCGCGGCATCGCGAAGTCGCATTGAGCCGCTTGCAACCGGCCGCCAGCAGCCTGTTCAGCTCCTCGAGGGAACCGACCGACGGCACCGGGACGAGCAGGTTTCGCCGGATGAAGCCGACGGCGTTCTCCACGGAGCCCTTTTCGTTGCCGGAGTATGGGTTGCAGTAGCGGCTCGCGCACCGGTAGTGGGCGCGGAATAAAGAGAACAGGCGGGATTCCGTCACCTTGCCGCGCGACATCCTGCCCGCCTCGGTGGCGTTGTCGAGGACGAGCGCCGCCGGCGCCCGTCCGATCTGCTCGAAGATTCTCGAGAGGCCCTCGCACATGCACTCTGAACGCTGCGACCCGCAGGCCCGGGCATAGCGGGCATTGGAGTGCGGCAGCGAGACGACGAGCAGCTTGAGCGCGAGGCGCTCGCCGGCCACGTCGGCCTCGAAGCTGCCGTAATCGACCTGTGCGGTCCCCGGGGTCCATTCGAGCTCGAGGTAGCCCTCGCCGCCGGCGGCGCGGCGGGCGAGCCGCCATTCGCGCACGCGACGTTGCACGGTGGAGTAGGAGCCCCCGTACCCCCTCTCCGCGACCAACCGGTCGTAGATGCGCTTCGCGGTGTGGCGCTGCTTGCGCGGCGCGCCCAAATCAGCCTCGAGCACGGCGTCGATCCATGCGGTATCGTCAGGCGCGAGCGCGCGGCGCACCCTCGGCTTCGTCTCCGGCGCAGCGGGCGACAGGTCGGCCATGTCGGCGTATTTGGCCACGGTGTTGCGGCTCAGGCGCAGCCTGCGCGCGATCTCCGCCCGCGGGACCCCGGCGGCATCCAGCTCGCGTATATCATTGACATCGTCCAGGGGCACGGTCATCTCCTCCATCCTTCCCGGGCGGGTCCGGCCAAGTCTCCGCCCGGGACAACGTTACGGCGGGGGCTGTGCCCCTGGCCCTTGGAGCACGGCCCTCATGATTAAACTGCTCAATTTTTAATGCACGCGGTGCTCAAATCCCGGTGCTCATCTGGACCATTTCTTATTGCACATCAACACGCACACGCGAGGGCGCGCTGTCTGACCGGAGCCGCGCCCGGCGGGACGCCGCGGTCGCGCGATCCAGGGGCTCGGCCGCCGCGCATGCGCTACAATCCGAGGGGAAGGGCTGGAAGTACCCGGTCTCCGGCTCCCTGACGGGCCTCCGAGCCGACATCAGGTTCGCCGGGCACTGGCACGCCGACAGCGGGCTCAGGTGACCTCCCCGACCAACAACGACTTCATACCGACAGGGCGAATCGATCGGATAGACCGTAAGATAAACTTAGTAACAGATGGCAGCCCAAAGTAGAAGGGAGGCATCATGGCGCTTAAGATAACCGGCTTCTTCTCCTATGCGCACAATGACGACACCCACGACGTGCTAACAAAGATGCGCAACAATCTTTGCGCTGAGTATCGTTCTCTTACAGGTGAAGATCTTCAGCTCTTTTTTGATAGAGATTCAATCGAATGGGGGGATAGATGGCAGGAGAATATAGTCTCAGGTATTGAGTCTTGCTCTTTCTTTATCCCTATCTATTCTCCATGTTATTTTTCCAGATCATTTTGTATTTCAGAGTTTGAGCAGTTTTCACATAAGATTGATACCATCAAAGCGCCCTGTCTTATTTTGCCGATTCTATTCGCACCGGTAAAAGCAGATTATTTAAATCTAGATAAAGAACTTATAGATAGGGCTCTTACCTATCAATATGAAGACTGGACCGACGTTAGGTTCAAACCTGAGTCTTCGGAAGAGTATCTTCGGGCGATAAACAAAATGGCGCTTAAAATCATTCATGCAAATCAGGAACTGATAACGAGTTTTTCTATTGAAATCCCGACCAAAAAAGAAAACAGCCCATTACCAATATCGAACGATGATGAGCCTACAGACTTCTTTCTAGATTCCCTAAATGAAATCGAGAGTCTCCTTAACGAGGTTAGTGAGGTGCTCATCAACCAAACAAGCTCAATTGACTCAATATCATGCATTTTCAAAGAGGGAACTGAGAAAATGAATTCCAGCAAACAGCGTGGAGGCGGAACGAAAGAAGCTCTCGTCATCTCTGCTTCTGTTGCGAACAAACTCAAGCCAATCACATCAGAACTTGAAGAACAGGTTAAAAGCTACTCTGATTTAGTAAATAAGATTAATCCTAAAATGATTACTATCCTTCCCGTTCTCAAATCCAATCCAGAAAGTGATGAAAGAAACGAAACGATATCCAATATCAAAGAGTTAGTTGAACAGACTCGCAAAGCCCAGCAGTCTACAAAATCAATGGCTGAGGCTTCAGCAAGATCCGCAAAACTGTCTCGGGCACTTTACCGGCCCTCTAAGCAGATTGAAAACAGTCTAGCCTTGTTTATCGGGGCAAGCGACATAATTGTTGGATGGGAAAACTTACTATAGCAACTATTCATAATATATATTTTTATAGCTATTCTCTTGCGACACTCGGTTGCCGGAATTTGAGGAGCGCTGCCATCTTCGCCTTCTGGAGCACAACTCCCCCGTTATTCAAGCATAGCTGGCCATGTCCTGGCAGGATTTGGTCGCATGGCACCTTCGCCAGCTTCTGAAGCGATGCCCAGTAGACGTTGGTGTCGAAATCCACTCCGCCTTCCCATCCTAGGGACACCTCCCTGCCTTCCTGGCTGATGCTCAATATGTCACCGGTAAACAGGATGTTCTTACCATCGATGGTCATCGCATAGGCCGTCGAGCCCTTTGTATGTCCCGGAGTATTTATACAGGTGACTTTCAGCGAATCAAGATTTAGAACTTCACCTTCCGTCACCTTGTAATCGACGGTGCAAGGTACGTAGGGCTCGTGCTCTGGGTACGGGCTGTAGTCGATAATCTGGTTGATGTCTCCTGTCTCGATGGCTTCGCTATCCCCTAGCCCCGCCACTACCTTGGTATTTTCACCCTTTAGTCGCCATATATTGCCGATGTGCCCATGATGCTTGTGAGAGACCAAGATGTAGGAAATAGGAATCGTATCGAGACCCCACGTCCGTAGATTCTCCTGCATGATGTGATAATCGTGCTCCGACTCGGCGGCATCGACGATTATCAGACTGTTTCTAGCTTTTATGGCATACACATTGGCCACATTAGCGTACATACCGCCTAGAATTTGATAGGTGATCGAATTAATCTGCATGGCCGTTCCCCTCAAGATCCAGATAATCCCGATGATGGTCGCGAGCGAAATCCAGTCGTGAGCGCAAATAAGCACCAACAAACATCTGGGTAGCCCCGCGCATGCATATCTCACCATGCCCGGGCAAAAGAAGATCGGCCTCATGGGATGAAAAGCGCTTAAGGGTATCCAGATACTCGCTCTCATCGTAGTCGATGCCGGCGGTACAGCCAAAAGCTGCCTTATGGCAGGTTTCCGTAATAAGAATGGTGTCTCCGCTGAACACAACAACCCGACCATCTATCGTAGTCTCCAGAAGCACCGAACCCTTTGAGTGCCCAGGAGCTTCCAGAACCTTGATTGTCACATCTCCAAAAGAAAGATTCGACCCATCACTAAATACATGGTCAACATTGAAGGGGACGCAAGGGCCACACTCAGGGTACGCGTACTCCATGATGGAGTCGCCGCCCTCCAGAATGTTGGCCCTCGCCGCCTCATGTGCAAATATCGTGGCGCCCCCACTTTGGAAATAAGAGGCGTTCGCCACATGCTCGTAGTGTTCGTGCGTGAGAAAAATCGCTTCGATTGGCCTATCGTTTAGTTTCCAATATCTCAGATTGTCAAAAATGATGGCTCGATCCCTGTTATTGAGACCAGTATCGATCATGATGAGGGAAGATCCGACATCGACCACATAAACGTTTTGATGGCTTCCATAGTTTCTACCGCATACTTGATAGAGGTGCTTGGTGAGTCTCATCGGCATCTCCTTTCCTTGGTTACGGTATACCACACCCTTGTCAATACCGTTCACAAGATTTCGGCAAACGTTCACCTAATCATTTTTAAAGGTTGTTGCAATCTCATCACCGTCTTGATAAAAGAAAACCAACATCGATGCTTGCAAGCAGAAC
Organism: uncultured Coriobacteriaceae bacterium; assembly: GCA_963931435.1. Classification (GTDB taxonomy): domain Bacteria; phylum Actinomycetota; class Coriobacteriia; order Coriobacteriales; family Coriobacteriaceae; genus Coprousia. The sequence goes on along the minus strand of OZ007012.1, from coordinate 890,920 downwards.
TGTTTAAACTGTTTACTAGGTTTAGGAGGCCAGCATGGCAACTACGACCAAAATGCTAGACAAGCTGATGCGGGTTGCCGCAAAAGTCCAAGGTAATGTCTACCTAGATGCGATTTCAAAAGGGTTGATGCAAACCCTCCCCATCCTCATCATCGGATCGCTCGCCCTTCTTTTCGCCGTGATACCCATCGACGGCTGGCTCGCATTCCTTGAGTCGACGGGAATCAAAACGTACCTGATGGCCGCATCAACCGTAACAACCAGCTGTCTCTCGCTCTACGCCTGCTTCTTGATTGGCAACAGGCTGGCAAAAAACTTCGATGCGGATGGTATTACCGCGGGCATCATATCGGTATTCTGCTTCTTGGTCGTAACGCCCCTCGCGGAAGGTGCGCTCAACATGACCTGGATGGGTGCCCAGGGCCTTTTTACCGCGATGATCGTCTCATTGGTCTCAACGCGGCTCTATTGTCTGCTCATCAAAAACGACAAAATCGTTATCAAGATGCCCGAAAGCGTTCCGCCGGCTATCTCCAGCACCTTCAAGGGCCTGATTCCTGCCATCATCATCGGAGTCGTTTTCATCGCTATCGCCGTGCTGTTCTCATTGACCAGCTGGGGATCGCTCACCAACATGGTTTACACCCTGCTTGCCGCACCGCTGCAAACCATGGGAACAAGCATCTGGGCCTACCTTGTCATCGTCCTGTTCCAGATGATTCTGTTCTTCTTCGGCATCCATGGAGCGCTCGTTGTACAGCCAATCATCAACGCCGTGTACCTTCCCATGGACGCTCAGAACATGGAGTTGGTAATGGCAGGAGCCGCAAACGCCGATTTAAACATTTTAGGCAAGACGTTTTATAGCCTGTTCACCGGTATCGGCGGCGCCGGTGGGACGCTCTCCCTCGTCATCCTCATCCTACTAATCGGTAAATCCAAACAGTACAAGACCATCGCGAAGCTAGGCGGCATCCCCTCCCTCTTTACCATCAACGAACCCATCATGTTCGGCATGCCCCTGGTTCTCAACATGATGATGGCGGTACCGTTCATCCTTACCGGCCTCGTTCAATCGCTGGTCGCGTACCTCTCGATTGCCATCGGCCTGGTTCCGCATTTGAACGGTGTCCAAGTCCCCTTTGGCACGCCGATTCTGGTCAACGCGTTTCTGGCAGGCGGATGGCAGGCGTCGGTCCTGCAGATTGTTCTCATCATCATCGGCATGGCCATCTACTATCCATTCTTCAAGATTATCGACCGTAAGGCAGCCGAGGAAGAGGGTCTGGAGGAAATCGAGACCGTGAAATAGTGAATTGCTGACTCAATCTTCTGACAACCACGCCGGACTAACGGGGTGCTACCACATTGGCGGTGGCACCCCGCTTCGATGAAGCGATGACAGCGATTATCGCGATAGGCACGATTGTCGCGATAAAGGCGATTCTTGCTATGAAAGCGATTTCTGCGATTTCATCTTCCCCTGACGGCGACGCACTGTTGCCTTCTCACTACCCCTCAACCGTTCGCCGGAAACTCTCAGCCGCTTGCCGATGAAACGAGGGTCATTAAGGAAACCTGCTAGGATAAACGCAAGGGTTCAGCAGAGCCCTTAGCAACTGCATAGCTTTTTCGGAATGTTACTCTTCGAGGCATGACCGAGCGGATGGATGGTATCGCTGGTTTGCCTTGGAGAGTTTTCGTTTCCAGCGGCCGTACGAATCGAATCCGCCTCAAGGCCATGTGCGCCACCCATCCTCATCCACTGCTATGTCCCCAGGAAAATGCAACCCTGCTCAACCGCCGCGATAACGATGGGAGGGATGGAAGATGAGGGCGATCAAGCGCATCAACAACAATGTCGCCGTCTGTGTGGATGGCGCGGGCAACGAATGCCTCGCCATGGGCCGCGGCATCGGCTTCGGCGCGATGCCGCGCGAGTTGACGCTCGATGAAGTTGAGCGCACCTTTTACGATATCGACGAGCGCTATTATTCCGCCATCAACGATCTACCGGTAGATGTACTCGATTTCTCAGTGCGCTGCTGCGATTATGCGCGCACCGCGCTCCCCTACGCCGTGAGCCCCAACCTGGTGATCACCCTGGCCGATCACCTCGCCTTCGCCCTGCAGCGGACCGAGCGCAACATCTCGTTGCGTATGCCGCTCGCCCACGAAGTGGAACAAACCTATCCCCTTGAGTATCGCGTCGGCCTGCACATACTCGCCGAAGCAAAGCGCACGTTCAAGCTCGGCCTTCTCGCTGATGAGGCGGCCGCCATCGCCCTCGATCTGACCAACGCGCGCATCGACGCGCCAACGCCGCAGGAACGCTCACGACAGCAAGCAGAAGATGTCATGCTGGAAGACGTGACGAGTATCGTCGAACGCCGTTTCGACCTACGCGTCGATCGCACGTCGTTCGCCTACGCACGCTATGCGACGCACATGCGCTACCTGTTCGAACGACTGCGCACGGACGCGGCGCTCGACCCTGCGAGCGTCATCGGTATGCAGGGCATGGCGGAACGCTATCCACTCCAGTACGCCTGTGTGGAGGAAATCGTTCGTCATATCGAAAACACCTGGCCAAACACCGCGGTAACCGAGGACGAGCGCCTTTACCTTCTCATCCACGTGAGCAGGATCTGCATTTCCCACTAATCATCCTACGACCAAGGAGCATCCTATGGCTGATACGGGAAAATACCAAGACATCGTGCAGCACATCGTCGATTTGGTGGGCGGTACGAGCAACATCGCCCTCGTTGCGCACTGCGTGACGCGCCTTCGCTTCACCGTGAAGGACAAGAGCCTCGTCAAGCAAAAGGAGGTGGACGCCCTCTCCGGCGTGGTGGGATCCCAGTGGCTCGGCGACCAATTCCAGGTAATCATAGGCACCGGTGTGGAGGAGGTCTATCACGAGCTCTGTGCCTCCTACCGCCTCGCTGAGGAGAAGCCTATCGACGAAAACCTCGACAGCGACCTCGCGACCGCGACCACAGGAGGCAGGCTCACGCCCGCCGCCATCGGCAATGCGATCCTGGGCTACATCTCCCCCACCATGACCGGCATCATCCCCATCATGATGGGCGCATGCCTGTGCAAGACGCTCGGCGCGCTGCTGGGCCCGGGCATCCTCAACGTCATCAGCGATACAAGCGACCTCTACCTCGTGCTCGACTTCCTCTACGACGCGTTCTTCTACTTCATCCCGCTCTTTTTGGGCTATTCCGCCGCGCGCACGCTCAACATCAACCCCACCTACGGCATTTACCTGGGCGCCCTCATCATGGTGCCCGACTTCATGGCACTCGTGGGCGTCCGCGAGAGCATCAGCGTCTTCGGCATCCCCGTACCGGTGGCGAGCTATGCCCAGACGTTCCTGCCGGTCATCCTCGGCACATGGATCATGTCCTATGTGTACCGCCTGCTCAACCGCTACATCCCCGAGGTCCTTCGATCGATCCTCGTCCCCTTCCTCACCATCGTGATCATGACGCCCGTCATGTTCGCGGTCTGCGCGCCGCTCGGCACCTATGCGGGTAACGTCATCGGAGGGTTCTTCATCTCCATGGCACAGGCCAACGTGGCAATCCGACTTGTCGGCGCCATCCTACTCGCCGTCCTCATGCCCTACATGGTGCTCACGGGCATGCACGGGGCGCTGCTCAACTTCGCGCTCATGACCTTCACCGAGAACGGCTTCGAGACGCTCATCCTCCCCATCATGCTCGCCTACAACTTCGCGGTGTTCGGCGTGGCGTTCGGCGCCATCTTCAAGCTCAAGAAGCCCGAGAACAAGACGGCGGTCACCGGGTACTTCGCCACGGGCATCTTGGGCAGCGTCACCGAGCCGTGCCTGTACGGCGTCATCGTCAAGTACCGCCAGACCATGGCGGCGCTGCTCGTCGCCAGCATGTTCATCGGCATCATGGTCGGCGTATTCACGCCGGTGTACTACGTGATGTCCTCGGCCACCATCTTCACCTTCTGGGTGCCTTGGGTGCAGGGAGGCACGGCCAACCTCATCGCCGGCATCGCGCTCATGGTCGGAGCCTTCGCCGTCGGTGCCGTCGCCGCCCTGTTCGCCCGCTACGATGAGAGGTGATGGCGCATGCAGACCAAGAGAAACCGTCCCTTTGAGGTGCGCCCCCTGCGCATAGAGGACCTGGAGCTCGAGCCGACGTGTTTCGCCAACGCATCGGACGGTTTCGCCCGCATGGGCAAGGCGGCCCATTACGCCCAGATCAGCCTGCCCGGCCGCGCCAACCCCGTGTACTGGTTCCGCAACATCACGCCCGAGGGCCAGCGCTGGGCGGGCATCACCGAACTCGGCTCGGGACCGCTGCGCTATCAGACGGGAATTCACGGGGATGACATCGCGCAAGATCGAGATGAAACCGTTCCCTACCATGAAGTAAGCGAACTCGACCCCACCGGTTCCGAAGTGAAGACATCGGGTGATGATGGGAAAACGCCTGCAATGGCCACGCCAGACGACGCCGTCTCGCAGTCCATCTCATCGGAGCGCACGGGCGCGTTGCGCGCGTTCGAGATGCTCACGCCCCATCCGTACTGCCTGCTGCGATTCGAGGAAACGGAGGATGGCGGCATCAGGGGCCACGCGGTCGAGGGGCCCGAGGGAGCAATCCTCGATCTCACCATCGAGCCCTTCCCCTACGCCGTCATCAGCCACGCGCATACCGCCCAGCCTGCACCCTATTTCCAGGTGAACACCGTCGTACGCGGGACCTTCCACGGTGAGCCCGTCCTAGGCCTCGGTGGCTTCGACCGCACCTTCGTGCGGCGGCAGATCCGTCCCGAAGAGTCGAACATCGCATCGCCGGGGCAAACAAGCATACATGCAGCGGCGTGCGAGCGTCCGGTACCCGGCGACAAGACGGTTGCAGATCAGGTGGAACGCGATTATGCAGCCACCTACCGCTGCACATGCGCCCTCTACTCCGGCATACGGAAAGACGGACGCAAGGAGTGCGTCTACGCCCTCATCACCGGCGAGAACGGTCACGGCATAGGCATGTACTACATCGATGGCGAGGAGCCGATAGCGACCGACGAGGTTCGGCTCGATGCCGTGTTCCGTCCCCTCCCCTATATGGATGATGGCACCGTGGTCTATATCGATGCCGTCTGGCACATCGGCCCAAAGACGATCCACTTCCATGGCAGATGGGGTGCCAAGAGCTTCAGCTATGCACCCAAGCTCGACAAGCACGGCCAGAGCCAGTGCTTCGGCACCTGGTACGAAGGCGACACCCCCTATCGGCACATCGTGAGCCATGCCTTCAACGAGAACACCGGCGAAGCCTACGCCGAGCGCTTCCGCGCCATGGGCTTCACGGTGCTGGACGCGTAGTTCTTCGGGGATGAGATTATTGAAAGCTCGGTGGTCCGGTACGCCACGACGCATCGGACCACCGAGGTCACCCCGCCCTTATCGCAAGGATAAGCTGAAGCCCAACATCCAACGAAAATCGTCAGAGAAAGGCCTCCCGTCTCCGAGACCCACATTTCCCTATCCAAGAACGGGAGATGCCTCGCATTCGTCAACCCCCGCTCCGCGAGCGGACGCCAACGGGCACCGAACGGCGGTCAGCGCTTGAAATGGGCGCCGTAAGGGCGCGGGGTATGGTCGAGGGGATCGTCCTGCGCCGGGGCTGCGGAGCCGACTTGCGACGTGGATGCGGCCGATCCAGACGAGGCGCCATGAACCGGAGCGGGGACGTCCGCGCCATGCCCCGGGACAGCGCAGCCCACGCCGGCGCCGCCCGCGACGACACCGGTGGGTACCGGGGCGGGCGGCAGCGGGAACTTGGCACAGGCGCGCTCGAGCATGCGGTAATGCTCGACGCGGTGCGCGTCGCTCGCGATGTAGGTGTAGAGCCCCATCTGGAAGATCCTCTTGGCCGGGCGCTTCTCGCGTCCCAGGCGCCCGCCGGCGATGAAATCGGCCGATGCCTGCAGCGCGCAACCCTGATCCACCAGGCGCTGCGCGAGCTCGGGGTTCTGCTGGATCGCGCGGTAGCGCTCGGGGTGTGCGATGATGACGCGGTACCCCCTGCCCTGGAGCTGGTAGATGGTGCGCTCGTAATCCGCGAAGTCCGCCTCGGTGCAGCCGCTCGAGAGCTCCAGCAAGAACTCGTCGGTGCCGTCGAAATGCAGGTAGTCGGCCCACTCCATCCCGAGCTCCATGAGCTTGCGGTGGTTGACCTCGAACCCCATCGTCAACGGGAACCCGTCCGCATGCGCCACGAGCAGCCGGTAGGCGTCCCACATGGCGTCGTAATCGAAATAGGGCGAGCGGCAATGCGGCGTGCACACGATGGACGTGACGCCCGCCGCCCGCGCCGCATCCAGCATCGCCAAGCTCTCGGCGAGGTCGCGCGCGCCGTCATCGACGCCGGGCAGGATGTGGCAGTGGATATCGCGCATGGAGCATCATGCCTTTCGAGAAAAGGCACCCGCCAGCATAGCAGCAGGTGCCCCGAGGTAACGCGATCGAGCACGTCGGCGAGATGAACGGACCGCAGGCGCCCGCGGAGCGCCATCGGCGCGGCGCGGCTAGCCCTTCCGGAACGAGGAGATGAAGGCCGCCGTGCTGTCGGGCGCCACGCCCTTGCCGCTGGTCGCCACGGGGCCTGACGCCGGGGCGACGGGACGCGGCTGCACGGCGTGGCCCCGAGCGGGCTGAACGGGCTGGGGCGCCTGGGCGCTGCCCGCCGCGGGGGCGGCAGCGCGGGCGCCACGGGGCGCCTGACGCGGGGCGCGGGGCGCCTCGGCAGGCAGCGGCGCGGCAGAGGGCGCCTGCTCCTTCTTCTTATCGTCCTTGGTGTAGTAGTCGTAGTAATAATCGTTCTCGCGCTCGGCGCAGCCGTTCAGCACAACGCCGATGAGGTTGGCGCCCGCCTTCTCGAGCTGCTCGCGCGCGTTGAGCACGTCAGCGCGCTTGGTGAACCGCTCGCGCACCACCAGGATGGTGGCGTCCACCACGCTCGAGACCACGGCGGCGTCGACGAACGGCCCCACCGGGGGCGTGTCGAAGATCACGTAGTCGTAGGCCGCGCGCGCCTCCTCCACGAACCGGCGGAAGCGGCGCGACGCCAGGATGTCCGCAGGATTGGGGATGTGCGGCTCGGCATCGATGAAGTACATGCGCGGCGTGCGCGTCGCGGCGGCGGACTCGGTGAGGCCCGCCTGGCCGGAGAGCACGGCGTACAGACCGTGCGTGGGATGCACCCCCAGGCGTCCGGCGAGCGTGCGGCGGCGCATGTCGCACTCGATGAGCAGCACGGTGTGCCCGCTCGTGGCGATGGCCTCGGCGAGCGCCACTGAGATGGTGCTCTTGCCCTCGTTGGGCACCGAGGAGGTGAGCACCATGGAGGTTATGGGGTCGTCGACGCTGGCGAACCGGATGTTGGCGAGCAGCGTCTTGATGGAGTTCTGCAGGATGTCCTGAGAGGACTGATCGGTGCGCTTGCGGACCATGGCCTAGATACCTCCCTTGATCAGGGGCACCCGGCCGATGACCGGCACGCCCAGAAGCTCCTGGACCTCGTCGCCGCGCACGCGCGTGTCGATGATGTCCATGAGGACCACGATGGCGACGGCGGCGAACAGCCCGGCCATGAACGCCACGGCCACGTACAGGACGCGGTTGGGACCGCTCGGTGCAAGCGGGGCGGTGGCCTCGTCGATGACGTTGACGCTCTGCACGTTCATGACGCGCTGCGCAACCTCGGACACGCTCGCGGCGAGCGCGTTGGCCACGCCGGCGGCCTGCTGCGGGTCGCCACCCGTGACGGTGCAGGTGATGACGCGGGTGTTGGTCTCGCTCTGGATGGAGATGTCGAAGCCGTCCAGATCGGTGAGCCCCATCGCTGCGGCGGCGTCCTCGGTCACGATGTCGCTCTGGATGAGCGCCGCAATGTCGTTGGACATGAGCTGGGAGGCGTTGAGATCGGTGTAGGTGGTCGAGGAGTCCCCGGATGAGGACGAGGGCATGAGCACGTACATGCTGGTGCTCGCCGTGTAGGTGTTGCCCATGAAGAGCAGGCTGTAGAGCGCCATGACGACCGCGCAGGCGATCGGCAGGGCGACCACGAGCCTCAGGTGCCTCTTCAGCAGTTGAAGCAGCTCGAGAAGTGTCATTGGGTTCCCTTCGATACGACGGATGCCCCTCCCGTCCGACGCGCAGGCGCCCCCGGCACATGACGCGCGAAGCAGATGGGCAGTTGTTTATAGTAAACCTTGCCGCGGCGAGACGCATCCCCCTGAAGACCCCCTCGGGCATTTTTTATGGTATTCCCATACGCCCTCCAGAGACCGCATAGCGGGACGCGCCATCGGGCGCATGCGGTCCATCCAACGCCCCAACAGGCGTGCTACGTGCAGTTTTATTGCTATTTTACAGGCAGTCAACAGCCAAACGTGATATCCTGTTGACAGCGGATAGCTTATGTGATGGAGGAAGCATGTTTGAAATCGGCGAGCACGTAATCCACCCCGGTCAGGGAGTCTGCACCGTCACCGGATACGACGATGCCGGCGCCGCGCCCATGATCGTTCTGGAATGCCGGCAGGGTCACGCCAAGACGCGCATGCTCTATCCCGTATCGCAGCTCGACCGCCTGCACGCGACCGTCTCGCGCGAGCAGGCGCAGGATATCATCGACAACTACGATGCCATGGAGTGCGACCCCTTCACCGAGCGCAACAGCTCGCTCGAGGAATCGCACTTCAAGCAGCTCATCAAGCAGGGCGCCCCTGAGACGGTGCGCGTGGCCAAGACCATGCGCCACCGCATCCAGGAGGCCGAGCTCCACGACAAGAAGCCGAGCAGCTACTACGCCCGCGTCCTCAAGGAGGCGCATCGCCGCTCCGTGGAGGAGCTCGCCGTGGCGCTCGACGTGACCGAGGAGGAGCTCGAGGAGCTCATCGCCAAGAACCTCGAGGCGAGCGAGAACTGAGAACCGAGGCAGCAAGGGCTTCCGTGTAACACGCCGGCAACGAGCGCGCCGTATAGTCGAGGGTCGCATGCGGCCCGCCGGGCCGCGTCCGCATGACCGATTGGAGCAGCCATGGCAGAAACCCTGAGCGCCGGCATGACGCGCGACGAGGCGTTCGACCTCCTCACCGCGCACAACAAGGACGCCTTCCACATCGAGCACGGCGAGACCGTGGAAGGCGTCATGCGCTACTTCGCGCGCGAGCTCGATCCCGAGAACGAGGAGTTCTGGGGCATCGTGGGGCTCCTGCACGACGTGGACTGGGAGGAGTGCGCCGACACTCCCGAGCGCCACTGCATCGACGCCGTCGCCATCCTGGAGGGAGCGGGCGCCATGCCCGAGCTCGTCCGCGCCATCCAGAGCCACTGCTCGGACTTCAACCCTGAGCTCCCCCGCCCCGAGCTCGAGATGGAGAAGATCCTCTTCGCCTGCGAGGAGCTGACCGGCCTCATCGGCGCGGCCGTGGTGATGCGCCCCTCAAAGAGCATCATGGACTTCAACGTCAAATCGCTCAAGAAGAAGTTCAAGGACAAGCGCTTCGCCGCGGGCGTCAACCGCGACACGATCCGCCACGGGGCCGAGATGCTCGGCTGGGAGCTCGACGAGCTGTTCGCCCGCACGATCGAGGCCATGCAGAGCTTCGCGCCCGACCGAGACACGTTCGGCAAGGACGGCACGGCGGAATAGATCGCAGAATCGGCATCGAACGAACCGGAAGGGCTCCGCAACCATCGTCGCGGGGCCCTTCTGCACACGCGCAGAGCGACATATGAGCTCCGGAGCAAGCGAAGGCCTTGGCGTGGGCGGCGTCGGCAGAGGCATGCACCACGCTGCTCGATGACCCGCCCCGGGGCCTAGGCGTAGGTGCCCTGCATGCCGTCGCCCATGGGGTAGGCAGCGGCGTACGCGCAGGCGCCGGCGCATGACACGGTGAGACCGTCCGCCACGGGGAACCAGCGCGTGGCGAGCGCGCGGGCGCCGTCGTTGGCAAAGACCTCCACGGCGGAGCTGTCCACCAGAACGCGCAGGTTGTCGAGGTGCTCGAACGGCACGCGCCGCTCCGTGCGACCCGCGCCGAGCCCCTGCTGCGCGCCGGGAACGGCATCGAGGAAGCGCAGCACGAGCTCGCCTGCGGCCCACGAGACCTCGAGCGCACCGTCGAGGGTGAGCGAGAACGGCCCCTCCACGCCCTCGGCGACCACGTCGGCGCGGTGCGCATCCAGCACGGCGCGCTCCCCCGCCGCAAGCGCCACGGGCTCGCCGCGCAGCGCCTCGAGCTCCGGCACCGGCGCCTGCGCGATGCCGCCGTCGGCGCGGCGGCTGAGCGCGCGCGGCACCGTGAGGCAGTGGCACCATGTCATGCCGGCGGGCGCGCCCGTGTAGGGCGCCTCGGGCACGCCCATCCAACTCTGGTTGATATCCATGGGGCCTCCTCGCCTACGCGCAAGAGTCTACCACGGCCCCTTACGACAGACGGTACGTCGGAGTGCCGCGTGGCGGGCCGGCGTGGCCCTACGGGCGGACCTGTCCGGTGCCGCGGACGACGTACTTGTAGGTGGTGAGCGCCTCGGCGGCGAAGGGCCCGCGGGCGTGCAGCTTCTGGGTGGAGATGCCGATCTCTGCCCCGAGGCCGAACTCGCCGCCATCGGTGAAGCGCGTGCTGGCGTTGGCGTAGACCGAGCTCGCGTCGACCTCGGCGAGGAAGCGCTCGCACGCCGCCGGGTCTTCGGCCACGATGGCCTCGGAGTGGCCGGTCCCGTAGCGGTTGATATGGGCGATGGCCTCGTCGAGCCCGCCCACGCACTTGACGGAGATGTCGAGCGCCAGGTACTCGCGGCCCCAGTCGTCCTCGGTCGCGTCGACGAAGCGCGCCGACACGTCCTCCCCCGCCGCCTCGGCCGCCGCGCACGCTGCGGGGTCGCCGTGGATGGTCACGCCCGCCGCCGCGAGCTCGCGGAGCATCTCGGGCAGGAAGTCCGCCGCGACCGAGGCGTCCACGAGCAGCGACTCGCAGGCGTTGCACACGCCCACGCGCTGGGTCTTGGCGTTCATCACGATGGTACGCGCCTTGGCGAAGTCGGCGCTCTCGTGCACGTAGACATGGCAGTTGCCCGTGCCGGTCTCGATCACGGGCACGGCCGCCTCGCGCACGCAGCGCTGGATGAGGCCCGCGCCGCCGCGCGGGATGAGCACGTCGACCACGCCGCGCAGGCCCATCAGCACGCCCGTGGCCGCGCGGTCGGTGGTCTCGATGATGCTCACCGCGGCGCGCGGCAGCCCGCAGGCGGCCACCGCGTCGGCGAGCACGTGGGCGATGGCGACGCACGAGCGCTGCGCCATCGAGCCGCCACGCAGGATGCAGGCGTTGCCCGTGCGAATGCAGATACCCGCCGCGTCGGCCGTGACGTTGGGGCGCGCCTCGTAGACCATCGCCACGAGGCCCAAAGGAACGCTCACGCGGGTGAGGTCGAGCCCGCAGTCGATGGTGCGGTGCTCGAGCACGCGGCCCACCGGATCGGGCAGGTCGGCGAGCTTCTCCAACCCGGCCGCCATCCCCTCGACCCGCTCCGGCGTGAGCAGCAGCCGGTCAAGCAGGCCCTCGCCGGTTCCCGCCGCGCGGGCGGCATCCATGTCGAGGGCGTTGGCCTCGAGGATCCCCGCGGCGCCCGCGCGCAGGGCGGCCGCCATGGCGCGGACGGCGCCGGCGCGCTCCTCGTCGCTCGCGAACGCCAAGCGGCGCGAGGCCTCCTTGGCGGCGCGCGCCAGCCCCTCGACGTATGCCTGGATGTCCTGGATCTCGGCCATGGCTGCCTCCCAGCGGATAGACGACGATGACCCCATGGTACCCGAACCGCGCGCCGGAGCGGGGCGGAACGCGAACGGTAACCGAGTCCGAGGTCCGGGGCGGGTCGATCGGAACCCGCACGCGTCACCCCCGGCGCCCCCGACCTGGCCCGCGAGGCAGACCGGAGCTGGAACCCGCCCGCGCCGCCCGCAGGCCTCCCTCGTAATGGCCGACGGGCTCCGACCGATACCGGGACCCGCGCGCGGCGCCCATGGGGCTATCATGGGAGGAGATCCATCCCCCGACCGAGAAGGGCGCTCCATGACCAAGCTCGCCAGCTACCACGTACCCGGCCTCTATGTGGAGGACCACGCCATCGACGTGCCGCTCGACTGGCGCGGGCTCGAGCCGGCGCTGCTCGCCATGGGCCTCACCATGCGCCACGGCGCGTTCCCCCCGGCGATCCCCGGCGCGCCGGAATCGATCAGGCTCTTCTACCGCGTCCTGTGCGCGCCCGAGCACGAGGGCGACGACCTGCCGCTGCTCGCGTTCTTCCAGGGCGGGCCGGGAGGCGCCTGCCCGCGGCCCACCGCGCCGTCAAGCGACGGCTGGATCGCCGAGGCCATCAAGCGCTTCCGCGTGATCCTCCCCGACCAGCGCGGCTGCGGGCGCAGCAGCCGGGTGGGCGGCGCGACCATGGAGCGCATACGCGCCGCCGCCGAGGCCGCGGGTGCCGATCCTGCCCGTGCGCAGGCCAACTTCCTCAAGCGCTTCCTCGCCCCCTCGATCGTGCGCGACTTCGAGTACCTGCGCCTCACCGCGTTCGGCGGCAGGCCCTGGACTACCTTGGGCCAGAGCTACGGCGGCTTCATCACGCTCTCCTACCTGTCGAGCTATCCCACGGGCATCGCCGCGGCGTTCACCACGGGCGGCATACCGCACGTGCCCGCGAGCGCCGCCGAGGTCTACGCGCACACGTTCCCGCGCATGGCCGAGAAGACGCGCCGCTACTACGAGCGCTACCCCGAGGACGCGGCGCGCGTGGCCGCGGTGGCCGACCGCCTGTCCGCCGGCGGCGTGGCGCTGCCCGACGGCAGCCCGCTCACCGTCGAGCGCCTGCAGCTTCTGGGCAGCGACTTCGGGATGAAACCGAGCTTCGAGCGCATGCACTGGCTCTTCGATGCGGCCTTCGAGGCGGGCGATGGCTCGCTCGACGCCGCGCTCGCCCGGGCCGGCGCCCCACTCGTCGACGGCGCCCCCGCGGGCTCCGTCGACGGCGCCCGCGCGGGCATCGAGCTCTCGGACGGCTTCCTCATAGACGTCCTCGAGCGCACCACCACGCGCGCGAACCCGCTCTACTGGGTGCTCCAGGAGCTCATCTACGCCGACGGCTCCTGCGCCCCCATCCGCTGGGCGGCCGCGCGCGAGCGGGACTCCCGCCCCGCGTTCGCCCCGGACGCCCGCCCGCTCCTGTTCACCGGCGAGGCCTGCTTCCCCTGGATGTTCGAGCAGATGCCCGAGCTCATGCCCTTCGCGGCGGCCATGGACGTCCTCATGGAGGACACGAAGTTCGACCGCGTGTACGACCCGGTGCGCCTCGCGTCCAACGAGGTACCGCTCCAGGCGGCGGTCTATCTCGATGACATGTACGTGGACTCCACGCTCTCGCTCGACACGCTCGGCCGCGTGGGCGCGAGCCACGCCTGGGTCACGAACGAGTTCGAACACGACGGCGTCCACGGCGACCGGGTGTTCCGCCACCTCTTCAACGAGGCGCTGGAACGCGGCGACCTCGCCCGCGCGCTCAAGACGGCGTAGCGCGGCGGCCGGCACGCGCGCCCGAGCACGCGCCTTTGCAGACGCGAATACCGGCGCAGCGCGAGAGCGGGAGCGGCGCAGACGCGCGCCCACGCGGTGCGACAGCAGGGTGCGGCACGGCGCCACCCGCCATGCGCCCGTAAAGCCCCGGACCGGGGGCGCAGTCAAACAGGGACGCGGACGCTATGCGAAGACGATCATGTTGTCGCGATGCACGGCGGGGCGGCCGGCGAGCTCGGCGAGCAGGTGGTTGGCGGCAATCTCGTCCTGGCGGCGCCCGGAGGCGAGCGTCAGCGCGTCCGAGCCCGCCTCGGCGATGCCGCGCGCGATGACGAGTCCGCCCTCGTCGCAGATGTCCAGGATGTCGCCGGCAGCGAACGCCCCCTCGACCGCTGTGACGCCCACGGGCAGGAGCGACGAGCCCTGCGCCATGAGCGCGCGGGCCGCGCCGGCATCCACCGTGAGCCGGCCGCGCGCGGCGTCCCCGAGCGCGATCCAGAGCTTGCGCGGCGCGATGTCGAGCCGGTCGGCGGGCGGCACGAACCGCGTGCCCACCGCCTCCCCCGCCGCGAGCCGCACGAGCGGATCGGCCTCGGCGCCGCTGCAGATGACGCTCTCGATGCCCGCCGTCATGAGAATGCGGCTGGCGCGGATCTTGGTGATCATGCCGCCCGTTCCCACCGCCGTGGACGAGTCGCCGGCCGCGCCGATGATGCCGGCGTCGATCTTGTCGACGCGCGGGATGAAGCGGGCCCCCGGGTCGAGCGCGGGGTTGGCGGTGTAGAGGCCGTCGATGTCGGAGAGCATAACACACAGGTCGGCCGAGACCATGCACGAGACGAGGGCGGCCAGGGTGTCGTTGTCGCCGAAGCGGATCTCGTCCACCGCCACCGTGTCGTTCTCGTTCACCACGGGCACCACGCCGAGTTCCACGAGGCGGCGCAGAGCGTCGCGCGCATGGAGGTAGGACGAGCGGCGCGCCGTGTCGTGCCGCGTCACGAGCACGAGCGAGGTGAGCAGCCCCCGTGCCGAGAACTCCTCGTCGTACACCGCCGAGAGCACGCACTGCCCCACCGAGGCGCAGGCCTGCAGGCTCGGCATGTCGGCGGGGCGCCGCTCGAAGCCCAGGCGCGGCGCGCCGGCGGCGATGGCGCCCGAGCTCACCACCACGAGCCGCCAGCCCTGCGCGCGCAGGCGCAGCGCCTGCTCGGCCAGGCGCCCGATGAAGGCGCGGTCGGGCTCGCCGCGGCGCGCTCCCTCGGCGCCGACGAGCGTCGACGAGCCGATCTTGACGACCATGGTCTTGCCGGCGGATGCCGCCCCGACCGAGGCGGCGTGGTCCGTCCCGCAGGATGCGCTGTGCACGATGGGCCCCTTTCAAGCTCCCCTTTGGGTTTCCGAACGGCAGGCGCCCTAGCGGCGCTTGGGCGCCTGCCAGGGCATGGCCGATCCGCTGGCCGCCATGCGCTCGCGCACCAGCTCGTCGCGCACGCGGGCGAGGCCCGACTCCATCCCGACCACGAAGGTCTGCGGGTACAGGAAGCGCTTGTACTCCGGGTCGAGCGCCGCGAGCGCGGCGGCGCAGCGGTCGCGCGCGGCCTCGAGCGGCTCGCGCGGCGCCACCGCGGCACCGGCGCGCACCACGGGCGCCAGCAGCTCGCGGAAGGGCATCCCGGCGACGCTCGTCACGAGCGCCGCGTCGTTCACCGCCACGAGCGTGCAGCCGCGCTCGGCACCCTCGCCCTCGAGGTACGCCTCATCGTAGATCATGTCGCACACGGGGCTGCCCGCATCGTCCAGATAGCGGCGCACCTGGTGCACGCCGGGGATGGTGCGCTTGTAGGGCTGCTCGGAGAGCTTCATCACGGGCGTCCAAGCCGCGTCGCCCGGATCGCGGCGGGCCGCCAGCTTGTACACCCCGCCGAGCGCCGGCTGGTCGTAGCAGGTGGCGAGCTTGGTGCCCACGCCGAACGAGTCGATGGGCGCGCCCTGGTCGAGCAGGCTCTGGATGGTGTACTCGTCGAGGTCGTTGGAGACCACGACCTTGACGTAGCCGAGTCCCTCCTCGTCGAAGCGCCCGCGCACGTACTTCGAGAGCCGCGCGAGGTCGCCCGAATCGATGCGGATGCCCGCGAGGCGCTCGCCGCGCTCCTCCATCTCGTGCGCGACCGTGATGGCGTTCTCCACGCCCTCGCGCACGTCGTAGGTGTCGATGAGCAGCGTGCAGTTGTTGGGGCTCGTGGTGGCGAAGGCGCGGAACGCCTCGAGCTCGGTCTCGAAGCTCATGACCCAGCTGTGCGCGTGCGTGCCGGAGACGGGGATGCCGTACTTGCGGCCCGCGAGCACGTTGGAGGTGCTGGCGCAGCCCGCCACGTAGCTCGCGCGCGCGACAGCCATGCCGCCGTCGGGGCCCTGGGCGCGGCGCAGGCCGAACTCCGCCACCGGGCGCCCCTGGGCCGCCTGGATCACGCGGGCGGTCTTGGTGGCCACGAGCGTCTGGAAGTTGATGGTGTTGAGCAGCGCCGTCTCGAGGAGCTGGCACTCAAGCGCCGGCCCCATCACGCGCACCATGGGCTCGCGCGGGAACACCAGCTCGCCCTCGGCGACGGCGTCGATGTCCACGTGCATGCGGAAGGCGCGCAGGTACTCCAGGAAACCGGGCTTGAAGAGCGCCCCGCCGGCGGGCGCCTGAAGCGAGGCGAGGTAGTCGATGTCCTCGGAGGTGAAGCGCAGGTTCTCCACCAGATCGGGCAGGTCGGCGGTGCCGCACATGACGGCGTAGGCGCTGCCGAAGGGATGGTCGCGGTAGAACGCGTAGAAGCAGTCCTCCTCGTCCAGCTTGCCGCTCTCCCACAGACCCTGGGCCATGGTGAGCTCGTAGAGGTCGGTCAGGAGCGCGACGTCGGTAGGGCGGTATGCATCGGTCAAAGCCATGGGAACTCCCCTTCCCTTGCTGCCCGCACAGTGGCGGGGCTTTCCGCCCGAGCGGGGCGGATCCGCGGAATCGTTCGCCGCGCGCGGCTGCGGAGGGACCGCGCGGGCAGGTGCGCGCTAGTCCAGCACGCCGGCGCCGGAAAGCGCCATGTAGACGATGAAGCACACGGCCGCCAGGAGGCAGACGCCGATGATGATCTTCTGCGCGGGCGGCATGGCGGGCAGGCCGTCGGCGTCTTCCTCGCCGGAGAGCACCATGCGCTGGCCGAAGGTGCGCTCGGCGGGATCCTCCGCGACGACGGGCTCCGCCGGGCGCGGGGCCGTCTTCGGGGCGGACGGCGCCGGGGCGGAGGCGGCGGGCCGCTGCGCGGGCGGAGGCGCGACGGGGGCCGGATGCTCGGCGTGGGCCTCCTCGGCGCGCAGGGCCTCCAGCTCGGCGCGCTCGCGGCGGGCCTTCTCGGCGCGCAGGGCCTCCAGCTCGGCGCGCTCCTCGTCGCTCAGCGGGCGCGCATCCTCATCTGCCATGCCGCTTCCTTTCTCTCGCGGAGGGCGTGCCCTCCGGGGTGCATCGGTATTCGAAGAAGTATACCCGTTTCGCCGGCACCCCGAACGCCGTCCGTCGGCGTCGATGGCAGGCAGCCCCGACCGTCTCGCGCGCGGCGTGCAGGGTGCAGGACGGCGGCGCGGCACGCGTCAGGCGTCGGCGCGGTGCAGGACGCCCGTGGTGTCGAACGGCGGGGTGAAGCTCTCGTCCACCGCGCCCCCCTCCTGCCAGAACATCTGCGTGAAGCCCAGGTCGTCGGCGTGGTCGAGCACGCTCTCGTACTCCTCGTCCGTCACCGCGCGGGCCAGCTCGCCGCCGGCGGCGCGCATCGCCGCGTTGGGTGTGTACTGGTTCATGACCGAGATGGGGACGTCGCCCGCGACCTCCCAGATGAGGTCGAGCACGCGACGGGAATCGTCCGCGTGGCCCGGCAGCACGAGGTGCCGCACGATGATGCCGCGCCGCATGATGCCGGCGTCGTCGCAGGCGATGCCGCCGGCGGCGCGCACGCCCTCGGCCATCGCCGCGAGCGCCGCGGCGGCGACCGCTGGGTAGTCGGGCACATGGGAGAGGCGGCGCCCCAGCTCCGCATCGGCGTACTTGAAGTCGGTGAGCCAGATGTCGACGAGCGGACGGGAGCCGCGCGCGGGGCCCGCGAGCTCGCGCACCGCCTCGACGCGCTCGTAGCCGCTCGTGTTGTAGACGACCGGGATCCGAAGCCCCCGGCGGCACGCCGCGGCGAGCGCCTCCGGCAGCAGGTGGGCGTAATGGGTCGCCGTGACGAGGTTGATGTTGAGAGCGCCCTGGTCCTGGAGCTCGAGCATGATCTCCACGAGGCGGGCGGGCGGCACCTCGATGCCGAAGTTGCCCGTCGATATCTCATGGTTCTGGCAGTAGACGCACTTGAGCGGGCACCCGCTGAAGAAGATCGTGCCCGAGCCCGCCTCGCCCGAGATGGGCGGCTCCTCCCAGAAGTGGAGCGCCGCGCGGGCGAGCTTGAGGCTGCCGTCGGCGCCGCAGACGCCGCGCTCCCCCGCCGCGCGGTCGGCTCCGCAGCGGCGCGGGCAGAGCTCGCAGGAGGCAAGGGAGGCGGGGTCGAGAAGTCTTGTCACGCGCATCCACCTCCACACGCGGCGCCATCTTCGCGACGGGCCGCATCGGGGCGGCCGCAGGCTCGCAGGCCGCGCCTCATCAGGTGCCCGATGCGCTCGAAGGCCCCGCCACGGGCAGGCCAGACCGCGCCGACCACGCTTCTGAATATCATCAGCGGCCTCGAGCCCCGCCACAGGCAGGCTCGGCCGCGTCCCTTGCCCCGCACGCCCATCTGATCCGCTTGGTCTCCCCCTCGCCCCGCAGCGCGTCGCAATACGAAAGAACCCGCAGGTAAACCTGCGGGTTCTACTTGAATGCTTGTGGTGGAGACGAAGGGAATCGAACCCTCGGCCTCTGCCATGCGACGGCAGCGCTCTCCCAGCTGAGCTACGTCCCCAAGCGAAGATATATATTAGCAAGACCCACCGCGATGTCAACGGGAAATTTCGAGAAACCGTCCGCGCGCCGGCGAGCTTCGGCGACGGCGCGGGCTCGGATCCCGCTCGCGCCTCACGCCCAGGCGATGACCACGGCCTGGTGCGGCCGCAGCGCGATGACGCCGTCCCCGATGGCGACGGAGCCGTCGCCGTAGGTGTCCAGCAGCACCTCGGCGCCAGCAAGGTCGATCGGCGCGCCGTTCTCCCCGGCGGGCTCGACGCGACAGGCCACGGCATCGAACGAGCACGCCACCAGAAGGCGCGTGGGCGCCCCCGCCGCG
The DNA here is from genome assembly GCA_963931435.1 of uncultured Coriobacteriaceae bacterium. Classification (GTDB taxonomy): domain Bacteria; phylum Actinomycetota; class Coriobacteriia; order Coriobacteriales; family Coriobacteriaceae; genus Coprousia. The sequence continues at coordinate 872,000 of OZ007012.1, read as the reverse complement.
CGGGCGGCCTCGGCGGCCTCCCCTTCCAGCCAGCGCTCGTAGGCGATCACCCGGGGCGCCGCGGCGCCCGCCTCGACGAAGCGCACGCGCCCGTGCGCCACCACGTCGAGCGTGTGGCGCATCTGGATGAGCCCACGGTAGAACTCGAGCATCGAGCCCGCACGCCCCTGCTCGGCCTCCACGTTGATGAGCACGTGGTTCGCAGGCACGCCGATCCACGGCTCGCCCGTGGTGAAGCCCGCCGCCGGGCCCTGGGCATCCTGAAGGAGAAGGGCTACGTGCAGCCCGTGCACGGCAAGGGCGTGCGCGTCATCTGGCAGCCCCGCGAGCGCGCGACGTTCGAGGTGGGCGGCATCGAGTCGTTCCGCGAGACCGCCGAGCGCAACCGCCTCACCGCGCGCACCCTCGTCACCGACTTCGACCGCCTTACCTGCGACGCGGGCCTCGCCCGCGCCACGGGGCACCCGGAGGGCGCCGAGCTCGTCACGGTGGAGCGTGTGCGCCTGCTCGACGCTCGCGCGCGGATCCTCGATCGCAGCTACTTCCTCGCCGAGAAGGTCCCCGGCCTCACGCGCGAGATCGCCCAGGGCTCCATCTACGACTACCTCGAGGGGGAGCTGGGGCTGGAGGTCACCACGAGCAAGCGCGTCATCACCGTCGAGCGCGCGACGCCGCACGACCGGGAGATGCTCGACATGGGAGACGCCGACTACCTCGCCGTCGTGACGAGCCAGACCTTCGACAGCTACGGCATCATGTTCGAGTACACGACCTCGCGCCACCACCCGGACATGTTCTGCTTCCACGACACGGCTGTGCGCAGCGCCGTGTGAGAAAGAGGCGGCTATTGGGATTTGGGGAGGAAGATGCGCGTGCAGCGCGCTATCACGCCCATCATCCGACAGCGGCCCGTATAAGTCAAGACTGGAAATCGCATGCGGCTCGTCTATGATGAGGTTGTTCCGCCCCCCGCGGAGCAACTGGGTGAACCGTCGCGTTTTTCTAGGGAGCCCACACAGTCGCGTCAGTACAGGTATCCTTCGTTGTTAAGGACGCTGGAAGAGGCGATGAGGGCACCCACCTTGTTGAGGTGGGTTCATTTACGTGAAGCGGGGGGCGGTTTTTCATGCCGCGACCACGCGCCGGCGGTATCTGCACGCTGCGTGGTGTTGCGCCGCCGAGAAGGCGGTCCCGGACGTTATCGAGTATCATGGTTGCGATCGCGCCGCGCTCCGCGCGGCCGCGCCCCGGCCCTTCGACGCTTTTGGCGGTATCGACGATATGGACAAGCTCCTTCCCTATATCTGCATCGCAGCCGCCGCCTTCGCGACCACCTACGTGCTCGTACCCGTGTTCAAGCGCCTCGCCATCAAGCTCGACGCCGTGGACTATCCCTCGAAACGCCGCATCAACACCCGGCCCATCCCGCGCATGGGCGGGCTCGCCATCTTCTGTGGGCTCGCGGCGGCCCTCGTGCTGCAGGTGGTGGGAACGTGGCTGTGGGGATGGCCCTCGGCGCTCGTACCGCACCCCAGCATGTCCATCAACTACCCGCTGCTCGGCGTCTCGGTCGCCGCCATCACGCTCACCGGCGCCATCGACGACGTCGTCTCGCTGCCGCCCCGCATCAAGCTCCTGGGGCAGGTCGTCGCAGCCGTCATCGCGGCGGCGGCGGGCCTCGTCATCGGCAGCATCCAGAACCCCTTCGTCCCCGGCGAGTTCATAGACCTCGGCTACCTGGCCTATCCCATCACGGTCATCTACCTCGTCGCCTTCGCCAACATCATCAACCTCATCGACGGGCTCGACGGGCTCGCCGCGGGCATCTCCGCCATCGCGGCGTTCACGATGTTCACCTTCGCCTTCCTCCCCGGCCGCGTCGACGCCGCGTCGCTCTCCATCGCGCTGTTCGGGGGCTGCCTGGCGTTTCTGCGCTACAACTTCCACCCCGCCTCGGTCTTCCTGGGCGACGCGGGCGCCCTCATGCTCGGGTTCGTGCTGGGCACCGTGTCGCTGCTCTCGGTGAGCCGCACCGCCGCGCTCACCACCCTCGTGATCCCGCTCATCGTGGCAGGCGTGCCCATCATCGACACGTTCGCCGCCATCGTGCGCCGCTTCCGCGCGCACGTGAGCATCGGCCAGGCGGACAAGGGCCATATCCAGCACCGCCTCATCCAGGAGGGCTACGACCAGCGCCAGGCCGTCCTCATGATCTACGCCTGGTGCATCCTGCTCTCCATCGGCGCTATGACCATCAACCAGGTGGGCGTCGAGGCGCGCATCGCCATCTTCGTCGTCCTGTTCGCGTGCTCGGCGGCCTTCGCGGTGCGCCTGCACCTTTTCGAGCCGGTGCTGCGCCACCACTACAACCCCAAGACGCACCGCGACGAGCTCGTATCACCCGAGGATCCCGCCTTCACCGAAGCCGAGCAGGCCGAGGAGGCCGAGCGCGCCGAGCGGCGCGAGGAGCACCGGGAGGAGATCCGGCGCATCCAGGAGCACCTCCGCGACCGCAAGTGAGGCGGTGCGTGCCAGGGCGCGCCATGCGGGCCTCCTCCCGCAGAGACATCCTCCCGCAGGGGTTTCTTTTCCGCACGAGACGCGAAAAAACTATCGCATTTCAGCACGCAAACACCGGTCGGGCGAGTAGACTCCCGTTTTGGCCGAGCCAATCCTGCGGTTTTGTCGCCCCCCAAACCGGGTTCTACTCAGCGATCCGCGCACTGCGTGCTGAAATGCGGAGTTTTTTTTCCACCGCCTGCTCGCTCGGTGCTGAAGCGCGTATCCGCACCCCGGCACGCGCCCGGGCGAGCTGCTACAATGGGCTGCGCCGGCGACGCGCCGGCACCCATCCGCCGCATACCCGCGCCCGCGCGGCGCGCCACTCCGGGAGGAAGCCATGCCCAACGAACGCAGCTACGAGACCGCCCTGCGCCGCAGCGAGGAGATCGCTGCCGACCTGCCTCAGCACCCCGAGAACTACCGCATGCTCACCGGCGACCGTCCCACGGGGCGGCTGCACCTGGGCCACTACTTCGGCACCCTCAAGGGGCGCGTGGAGCTGCAAGACCTGGGCGTCAACACCGCGATCCTCATCGCCGACTACCAGGTCATCACCGACCGCGACACCACCGAGCACATCCAGGACAACGTCTACAACATGGTCATGGACTACCTGGCCTGCGGAATCGATCCGGCGAAGACCATGATCTACGCGCACTCCGCGGTGCCGGCCTGCAACCAGCTCATGCTGCCCTTCCTCTCGCTCGTCTCCGAGGCCGAACTCCAGCGCAACCCCACGGTCAAGGCCGAGATGGAGGCCTCGGGCCACGAGCTCACAGGGCTTCTGCTCACCTACCCGGTGCACCAGGCGTGCGACATCCTGTTCTGCAAGGGCAACGTGGTGCCGGTGGGTCGCGACCAGCTGCCGCACATCGAGCTCACGCGCCTCATCGCGCGACGCTTCAACAACCGCTACGGCAAGGTATTCCCCGAGGTGGACGCCCTGCTCTCCTCGACCCCGCTGCTGCCCGGGCTCGACGGCCGCAAGATGAGCAAGTCCTACGGCAACGCCATCTCCATCTCGATGACCGCCGAGGAGACGGCCAAGCGCATCAAGAAGAGCAAGACCGACTCCGAGCGCATGATCACCTTCGATCCCGAAGGGCGTCCCGGCGTCTCGGGCCTGCTCTCCACCGCCGCCATCTGCACGGGGCGCACCGAGACCGAGATCGCCGCCGAGATCGGCATGGGCGGCTCCGGAGCGCTCAAGGCCTACGTGACCGAGGTCGTGAACGGCTACTTCGCGCCTATCCGCGAGCGCCGGCACGCCTTCGAGAACGATCTCGGCTACGTGAAGGACGTTCTGGCCGAGGGCAACCGCCGTGCCAACGAGATCGCCGAGGCCACGCTCGCCGAGGTGCGCGAGGCCATGGGGATGGTGTACTAGCATGTACTGCCTGATCGCCTCGGACATGGACGAGACCTTCCTCGGCGAGGGGCACCGCATCCCGCCCGCCAACCTCTGGGCGCTGGAGCGCCTGCGCAAGCTCGGCGTGCTGTTCGTGCCCGCCTCGGGACGGCCGTACCGCTCCATCATGGCGAACTTCGACGCCGAGGCGCAGCGCCAGTTGGAGGGCTCCTACGTCCTCTCCTACAACGGCGCGTGCATCAACCGCTTCGGCGACCCGGAGCCCCTGTCCGCGACCATGATCGACCGCGGCGTGGTCGAGGAGCTCTACGCCTACGCGCGCGACCGCCGGCAGTGCCTGCACGTCTACACCGAGAGCGGCCGCATCATCGTGCAGTTCCCCACCCCGCTCGAGCACGAGATACTCGACACGGTCGCAGGCGTGGAGTTCATCGATGACACCGCGGACGCCCTCGCGCTCGCCGGTGACGAGCCCCTGGCCAAGTTCCTGCTCATGGACGTCGACTACGAGGCCATCCAGCGCCAGGGCGCCCGGCTCATGGAGCGCCTCGATCCGCGCAAGGTGGCCGTGACCTACTCCTCCCGGCGCTATGCGGAATTCGTGCCGGCCGGCGTCGACAAGGGGTCCGGTCTCGTGCGTCTTGCCGGGCTCATCAGCGTGCCCATCGAGGAGACCATCGCCGTTGGCGATGCGGCGAACGACAGCGCCATGATCCGCGCGGCGGGACTCGGTGTGGGCGTGGCCAACGTGACGCCGGACGTGGCGCCCCTCTGCGACCGCGTGCTCGCATCCACCTGCGATGACGGCGCCATCGCCGAGATCGTGCGGACCATCATCGAGCCCGAGCACGCCGCGTAGGGCGCGCGGCGCCGCTGCGCGCCCGGCTCCCTCCATCCGCAGGTCGCCCGAAACAGAAAGGATCGGCCCCGCCGGCTGCACCGCCGGCGGGGCCGATCCCGTAAGCGCCGTTGACCGCATAGAGGGGAGGGATGCGATCACGTCCGACAAAGGGGTATTCCTTCTTCGCCTGTCCCTGCTTTGCCGTTAAGTTCACTATAGTGAACTTTTCACTCTGGGCAAGCGTCCCGCCGGCGTTCACGGTTCCTCCATAAGTTAGCCATAGTTGACAGTGATAGAATCAGCACGATCGCAGCCATCGCATGGAGGGGGACGGGGCATGGCGGACGAAGGGTTCTTCGAGCGGGTCTACGGGGTCGTCGAGCAGATCCCCGCGGGCATGGTCGCCACCTACGGGCAGGTCGCCGCGCTGGCGGGAGCGCCGCGGCGCGCCCGCTACGTGGGCTTCGCGCTGCACCGCAACCCCCGGCCGGGCGCCATCCCCTGCCATCGCGTCGTGTTCGCCGACGGGCACCTGGCCTCGGGGTTCGCCTTCGGAGGCGAGGGCGAGCAGCGGCGCCTCCTCGAGGCCGAAGGAGTCGCCTTCAGGGAGGACGGCCGCGTCGACCTGGCGCTCTGCCGCTGGCCGGCGGGACTCTAGCGACCCCGGCCCGACGGCGCGATGCCGCGCGACGAGGTACCCGGCATCGGTCACCTTCCGCAACAGGCCGGTAACCCGAAGCGGCATCGGCGGCGCTGTCCGCGTCCGCCGCTATAATGGGTTGATCCGACCGCGAGAAGAAGGGCCGCCGTGGCACGCACCCCCATCGACATCCTGCGCGAGAAGCGCGCCCGCGTGGCGCGCCGGCGCCCCGACGTCCCGGCGCGCCGGCGCCAGGGCGAGCCGTACCTGGCCCGCATCGTCAACCAGTGGTGGACGCGCCTGCTCGAATCGGTCTACCAGGGGTCGCTCAGCGAACAGGAGGAGCGCTACGAGGCGCACAGCACCAAGCGCGACTACCTGTGGAACACCGTGGGCACCACCGTCTGGGGCCTCACCTTCCCCTTCCTCACCGTCGTGTCCACGCAGCTCGCGGGCGTGGAGCAAGCGGGCATGTTCTCCATGGCGTTCGTGGTGGGCACGCTGCTCATGATACTGGCGAACTACGGCGTGCGCACCTTCCAGGTCTCCGACATCGACGAGACCGACGCGTTCGCCTCCTACCAGGCCAACCGCTGGATCACCGGCGTCACCGCCCTCATCGTGGGCGTGCTGTGGTGCACCCTGCGCGGCTACGACGGCTCCATGACGACCCTCTCGCTGGGGGTGTTCGTCTACAAGATCATCGACGGCGTTGCGGACGTCTACGAGGGGCGCCTGCAGCAGGCCGACAAGCTCTACCTCGCCGGCATCTCGCAGACCATACGCTCGGTTGCGGTGCCGGCGGTCTACGCCCTGTTGCTGCTTGTCACCCGCAGCATCGCCGTCGCGGCGGTGGCCATGGCGATCACGGCCGTGGCGAGCCTCGCGGTCGTGACGCTGCCGCTCGCGCTGCTGGAGACCGAGAAGTCGCGCCCCGCGCAGATCGGCGAGGTCACAGGGCTCATCAAGCAGTGCTTCCCGCTCTTTTGCGCCATGTTCCTGTTCAACCTCATCGAGACCATCCCCAAGTTCGCGATGGAGGCCTCCCTCCCCTACGACAACCAGCTCTACTTCAACGCGCTCTACTTCCCCGCCCAGGGGATCCTGCTCACCATCGGATTCGTCTACAAGCCGCAGCTCCTGCGCCTGGCGAGCATCTGGGCGAGCCCGCGCAAGCGGCGCCGGTTCGATCTCATCATCGTCGCCGTCATGGGCGTGGTGGTGGGCGTGACGCTCGTCATGGGGCTCGTCATGGGCTCGGTGGGCCTGCCGTTCATGAGCTTCGTCTACGGCGTGGACTTCGAGCGGTTCCGCGCGCTCGCGCTGCTGATGGTCGCGGCGGGAGGGGTCACGGCCGCCATCGACTTCCTCTACGCCATCATCACCGTGCTGAGGCGCCAGGAGGCGGTCATGAAGCTCTACGCGCTGGCTTCGGTCGCCTCGGTGGCGCTTTCGCTCGTGCTCGTGAACCTCATCGGGCTCGCGGGCGCGGTGGCCAGCTATCTGGGCACCATGACGCTGCTTCTGGTGCTGCTCGTCATCGAGTACGCGCGCATCCGCCGGGCCATCACCCGCGAGCGCAACCCCTTCGCGCGCTGAGGCCCCGCCGCGCGCCGCCCGCGGTCGCATCCGCGCGAGTCGCCCTCTGAGCGGCCCCTACTCGCCCTCCTCGATCGCGGCGTAGAAGATCGCGCCGTCATCGAGGCGCATGACGCCCACGCGCCCCTGGCCAGCGCCGGCCGCCGCCGAGCAGTCGATATCGATCCGGTCGGCCACGCCGCCCGTCTCGGGCGTCGCGCCCACGCGCACCATCATGCCCAAGCCCTCCTCGGTGAAGCCGGGGCCGTCCATATGGCGCGCGAAGTGCTGCAGAAGGATCGAGGGCGTGTGCCCGGCGACCACCACCGGCCCCGTGCCGTCGGCGCCCACGAGCCCCGTGGGCTCGCGCCAGAACGGCTCGCGCACCCATACCAGCTGCTCCTGGTCCTGGTGCGCCATCATGTCCCGTAGCTGGTCGGCGCTCGCCGCCGCGGCGCCGCGCCCGTCCGCGACGTCGATGCCCGCCGTCGCCAGATAGCCGCGCGCGTCGAGGGCGTCGATGCCTGCGTGCACCAGGATCCAAGCGCGCTCGGCGGTCTCGGTCACCGCATACAGCGGCAGGTGCTCCACCCACTCGACCGTCTCGAGAAACTCCTCGTGCGGCAGGTCGTCCAGCCCGGCGATGGTCGCCGCGCCGCCGTTGAGCGCCCACATGACGTCGTCCACGGCGTCCTTGGTGGCGAGGGTATCGAGCATCATGCGCTCGTGGTTCCCCATGATCACCTGGACGCCGGGGATGGAGCGCACCAGCTTGATGACGCCCACCGGATCGGGTCCGCGATCGATCATGTCGCCCAGCACGAACACCGTGTCCTCGGCGCCAGGCGCGGCGAGCTCCAGCGCCCGGTCGAGCGCGCGCAGATGGCCGTGCGCGTCAGAGGTAACGTAGATGGCCACGGCAGCCCCCTTCCATCGCGCGCCGGAACGGGACCGTCCCGGTGCACCTTACCCCATGGTACCCGACGCGGGCTCAACGATGCGCCACGCCGCCGCCAGCGGCCGCCCGACGCGCCCCTCCGGCGCGTTTCCGCTCGGTTAACCCGCTCCACCCCGCCGGTACGCGCCCGCATGGCGCGCATGCTTCCAGTAGTATGCTAGGATACGCTGCAATCGCAGCGCGACCGCACGCAACCGCCGGGCGCGCCCGGCACAAGGGAGCCATCATGGCACGAGTCCTCAACTTCTCCGCGGGGCCCTCGGCCCTCCCCGAGACCGTCCTCGCCGAGGTCCAGTCCGAGCTGCTCGAATACGGCGACAGCGGCATGTCCGTCCTCGAGATGAGCCACCGCTCGGCCGCCTACAGCCAGATCATCGAAGATGCCGAGGCCACCCTCCGCCGACTCGTGGGCATCCCCGAGAACTACCGGGTGCTCTTTCTCCAGGGCGGCGCCACGCTGCAGTTCGCCGGCATTCCCATGAACCTCATGCGCACCGGGCGCGCCGGCTACCTCGTGACGGGCCTCTTCTCCCGCCTCGCAAAAGAGGAGGCCGAGAAGTACGGCACCGTGGAGGTGCTCGCCTCGAGCGCGGCCACCGACCACGACCGTATCCCCGACCTCGCCCCCGTTGGCGCGCGCTGCCAGGCGGGCGACCTCGACTACGTCTACATCTGCCAGAACAACACCATCTACGGCACGCAGTTCCACGAGCTCCCTGATACGGGCGACGTACCGCTCGTGGCCGACGTCTCGAGCTGCTTTCTCATGCAGCCGCTCGACGTCACGCGCTACGGACTCGTCTACGCGGGCGCCCAGAAGAACGCCGGCTGCGCGGGCACCACGGTGGTCATCGTGCGCGACGACCTCATCGGCGAGGGCCCGGCCTGCGCGCTCACGCCCTCGTACATGAGCTATCGGCGCCAGGCGGACGCCCACTCGATGATGAACACCCCCAACACCTTCGGCATCTACCTCTCGGGCAAGGTCTTCCACTGGGCCGAGCGAGAGGGTGGGCTCGAGGCGCTTGAGCGCCGCAACCTCGAGAAGGCGCGCATCCTCTACGACCTCCTCGACGAGAGCCGCGTCTTCCACCCGCACGCCGAGCCCGCCTCGCGCTCCATCGCCAACGTCACCTTCCGCTGCGACACCACCGAGCTCGACGACGCCTTCATCGCGGGCGCCCGGGAGCGCGGCATCGAGGGCGTGAAGGCGCACCGCTCGACGGGCGGCATGCGCGCGAGCATCTACAACGCCGTCTCGCTCGAGGCGGTGCGGGCGCTCGCCGCCTACATGGAGGAGTTTGAGCGGGCGCATCGATCGTAGCAGGGGAGCTTTTCGGAGCCCCTCCCCCGCAGCGCGCTCCGCCCAGGCCACCCCTCACCGAAAGGACCCCTCATCATGCGCTATATCAAGACCATCGACGACATCACCAAGGACGGAGACGTCACCTTCGGTGCGGGTTACGATTTCGTGGAGGACGCCGCCCAGGCGGACGCCATCCTCATGCGCTCGACCGATCTGCACGGCTACGACCTGCCCGCATCCGTGCGCGCCATCGCGCGCTGCGGGGCGGGCGTGAACAACATCCCCGTCGAGGAGTACGCGAAGCGCGGCGTGGTGGTGTTCAACTCTCCGGGCGCCAACGCCAACGCCGTGAAGGAGATGGTCATCTGCATGATGATCCTCTCCAGCCGCGGCATCGTGCAGTCCATGCGCTGGGTGCGCGAGCACGCGGCGCTGCCCGACATCATGGTCGAGGCCGAGCGCGCCAAGAAGGCGTTCGTCGGTCGCGAGCTGGCGGGCAAGCGCGTGGGCGTGATCGGGCTGGGCAACGTCGGCTCCAAGGTGGCCAACGCCTGCGTGCAACTGGGGATGGACGTCTACGGCTACGACCCGTTCATCTCCGTCGAACACGCCTGGGAGCTCTCCCGCGACGTTCAGCGCGTGGGCACGCTTGAGGACCTCTGCCGCGGCTGCGACTACCTGACGCTCCACGTGCCGAGCAAGGCCGACACCATAGGGATGATCGGACGTGAGCAGCTGGAGCTCCTCGCGCCGGGCGCCATCCTCATCAACTTCGCGCGCGAGACCATCATCGACGAGGACGCCGTCGACACCGCCCTCCACACCGGTCAGCTCAGCTGGTTCGCCTGCGACTTCGCCACGCCCAAGACGGTGCTCATGCCCAACACCTTCATCACCACCCATTCGGGCGCCGGCACGGGCGAGGCCGAGGCCAACTGCGCCGACATGGCCATCTCCGAGCTCAAGGACTACCTGGAGAACGGCAACATCGCCCACTCGGTGAACTACCCCGCCTGCTCCATGGGCAAGGCGCGCGCCGCGAGCCGCGTGGCCTGCCTGCACGCCAACGTCCCCAACATGATCGGCCAGATCACCGCCATCCTCGCGCACGACAACGCCAACGTGCAGCGCATGGTCAACGAGAGCGCCGGCGAGAACGCCTACACCATGTTCGACACCGACGAGCACCTCGAGCAATCGACCATCGAGGCCCTGAAGCGGATCCCGGCCGTCTACCGCGTGCGCGTGATCAAGTAGCCGCATGGCCCGGCGCGGTGGCGGCACAAGGCCCGCAGTCCGCGGGCACGCCGCCGGATGCGCGCAAAGGCACGGGTAGCGGCGCGTCAGGAGCACGTAAGAGTTGCGTCGCGCCGCGCAGCCGCGTGCCGACCGATCTGCCCCGACGCTACAATGGTGCTCATCTGCCGGACGCGCGGACGCATGCCCCGCCGGCGCACCCAACCCGAGAGGACGCCCATGAAGGTTCTACCGTTCCCCTGCATACGCCCCGTGCCCGAGCGCGCCGCGGAGGTCGCCGCGCTCCCCTACGACGTCTTTGACCGCGCGGAGGCCGCCGCCTACGTGAGCGAGCACCCGCTCTCCTTCCTCGCCATCGACCGCCCCGAGACGCAGTTCGCGCCCGAGCAGGACATGTACGCGCCCGAGGTCTACGCGCGCGGCGCCGAGCTTCTGCGAGAGCGCATCGACGAGGGCATCTACCAGGCTGATCCCTCGATGAGCTACTACCTCTACGAGCTCACCCAGGACGGGCGGTCGCAGACGGGCGTGGTCGCGGTCTGCGCGGTCGCTGACTACGATGAGGGTGCCATCAAGAAGCACGAGAACACGCGCGCCGAGAAGGAGCGCGACCGCATCGAGCACATCCGCGCCCTCGGCTGCCAGACCGGGCCGATCTTCCTCACCTACCGCGACGAGCCGGTGCTCTCCCTCATCCTCTCCTCCGTCAAGACCGGCCAGCCGCTCTACGACTTCACCGACGAGGAGGGCGTGCGCCAGCGCGTGTGGGAGGTGCGCCGCACGGAGGGCGTCGAGGCGATCCACGAGATGTTCGAGCGCGTGCCGTGCGCCTACATCGCCGACGGACACCACCGCGCCGCCTCGGCCATGCGCGTGGCGCACGAGATGCGCGCCGCCGCGCAGGAGGCGGGCACCTACACCGGCAAGGAACCCTTTAACTACTTCCTGTCCGTCCTCTTCCCGGCAAGCGAGCTCACGATCCTCCCCTACAACCGTGTCATCTCCGACCGCGCCGGCCTGAGCGTAGACGAGCTCATCGCCCGCATCCACGAGGCTGGTTTTACCGTTGAGCCATCGTCCGAGCCGGTCGAATCCACCGGGGTTGGCGTGATGGGCCTCTTCACGGCAGGGTCTTGGTACCGTCTCTCGTTCACGCCCGAGCTTGCCTCCGCCGTTGCGCAGGCGGGGCCGGTCGAGTCTCTGGACGTTTCGGTCCTGCAGGACCGCGTACTCGGTCCCATCCTCGGCATTGGCGACCCCCGCGAGGACGCCCGCATCTCCTTTGTCGGCGGCATCCGCGGCACCGCCGAGCTCGAGCGCCGAGCAGGCGCTGACGGCGTTGCGTTCTCGATGTGCGCCACGACGATCGACCAGCTCCTCGCCGTGGCGGACGCCGGCCTTCTGATGCCGCCCAAGTCGACCTGGTTTGAACCCAAGCTGCGCAGCGGCCTTTTCATCCACCGCATCGCGCGCTGAGCCTCTAGGCTGCGCAGTTGCACGGCAAGCCGCGCAGTTGCGCGCTTAGTTGCGCGGGTGCGCGCCAAGCCGTGCGGTTGCGCGCCAAGCTGCATCAAGTTTGAGACAAAGCAGTGGGCCCGGGATTGCCTCCCGGGCCCACTTTGTTACGCCCCAGGCAAAAGTCGAGGTGGTGAACCCGCTTCTTAGTTTCATGCAAAAAGTGAGGTAGTGAACCCGCGAGGCGAATCTTGCAAGAATTGAGGTAGTGAACCCGATAATGCGTGATTTAACACCTTTCTAGGCACCGGGTTCACTACTTCGATTTTTACAGGCTCTCTACCAGTGCTTCTTCCAGTGGGTTTGCCCCCGTATTCATTTCCGGGTTCACTACCTCATTTTTTGCAAAAACGTAACAAGGGTTCACTACCACAGTTTTTGCATGAAGCGCGGCGCCGGGGCCTCGAAGCGCGCAAGGCGGCTGGGCACAAACGAGCGCGCCGCTTTGTCTAGCGCCCAAAACAAGAAAACGGATCGGTCGAAAAGGGCCGGTCCTAAGACCGGCCCCGCAAAGGATCCTCTAACGCGCACGAATCAGCAGGCTACGCCACGCCCTGGTTGGCGCTCTCGATGGCGGTGTTGGTGGACTGCACCGCGGTATCGAGCGCCTCGTCCACATCGCCGCCGTTGAAGACGGACTGCAGCGCCGTCTGAAGGTCGGTACGCAGCTGCGGAAGCTGCGAGCAAAGCGGACCCGCGGTGATGTTGTTCACCTTAGAGCTACGCAGCTGCTCGGCGGAAACCTGAAGCTGCGGGTACTCGCCATACACCGCCGAGAGGGTCTCGGTCTCGTAGGCACCGTTGGAAATCGGGAAGTAGCCGGTGTCGCCCGCCCAGGTTGCCTGGACGTCCGGGGAGGTCGCGTAGGCGCAGAACTCCATCACGCCGCGTGCAACGTCCTCGGAAAGGCCGTCGGCAATGCAAAGGGCGCCGCCACCCGCGTAGATGCCCATGGCCTCAGTCCCCTCCTCGACCGGCAGAAAGCCGATGCTCACGTTGAACGAACAAGCGTCGATGATCTGGCGCGCGGAGGCAGAGGTGTCGATGTAGATGGCGCACTGCTGCTGCGAGAAGCCGCTGATGGCGTCGTCGCCCGAGCTAAACGGGCTGAACTGCCCGGCGTCGTTCAGGGACTTGACCCAGTTGAAGATCACCGCCATCTGATCGCGGTAGGCGACCTCGGTGCAGCGCTCCTTGCGACCGTTCTCGTTGTTGACCACGTAGCCGCCCATGTTGGTGACCATCTGATCGAGGGCATAGCCGTACGCGTAGAGGCCGACGGGCGTGACGTCACTCGATGCGGCAATGGCCTCGGCCGCAGCGGTGAGACCCTCGAACGTGGTCGGCAGCTCGGTCACGCCAGCAGCGTCGAGAACGTCCTGGTTGTAGTAGACGACCGGGCAGGAGCAGTTGAACGGCATGGCGTACATCGCACCGTCGTAGGTGTAGAAGTTCACGGCCTGCTCGAGGAGGTCGGAATCGTCAAAGCTCTGGGCGGAAATGAGCTCGGAAACATTGGCAACGAGCCCGGAGTCGATCATGGCCTGGAGGTTCTGCTCGCCGATCTGCACAATCGCCGGTGCGCCCGCGCCGTTTGCCATGTTGAAGAAGCTACCGGTGGACTCGTCGTAGCTGCCCTGGTACTCGGAGCGCACCTCGAACTCGTCGGACTGCGCGTTGAAACCGTCGACGACCTTCTGGAGGGCGTCGCCGCGGCTGCCGTCCATGGAGTTCCAGAAGAGGATGACGGTCTTGCCGTCCTCGGTGGTCTCGGTGGTGGCGCCACCGCCGCCGGAGCAGCCGGCAAGCGCGGTGCCGGCGATGCCGAGGCCGGCGAGGGTCAGAAACGAGCGGCGGGTAAGGTTCTGCTGAATCATGGGGTTCCTTTCGTATTACCAACAATTGGGGTCCAAACCGGACTATCTACCGTGCGTATACGCACCGGGTAGCAAAAACGAGGCGCTGCACACCCGATAGCGGGCTCCGCGCGCAGCGAACGAGGCGCCGCAGGACGCGGGGCAACGAGCCGCGCGGCGCCGAGCGGACAGGCGCTACTTGAGCGCGCCCTTGGTCATGCCTTCCTGCAGGCGCTTCTGCCCGAAGAAGATGAGCAGGAGCGTGGGGATGGAGGTGATCACGGCGCCGGCGGCCATCATGCCGAAATCAGAGAGGCCCTCGGAGCTGTTGAGCGTGCGCAAGCCGATCTGCACGGTGCGCGCTTCGTTGTTGGTGGTCGAGACGAGCGGCCACAGGTAGGCGTTCCATGTCACGAGGAAGAAGTAGATGGCGAGCGTCACCGTGGTGTTCTTGACCATGGGCACCACCACGCGCCAGAAGAACTGGAAGCGCGAGAGCCCGGCGACATCGGAAGCCTCCTTGAGCTCGGAGGGGATCTGCATCATGTTCTGGCGGTACAGGAAGATGCCGAAGGTGGTGGCGATGCCGGGCAGGATGAGGCCCGCGTAGGTGTCGATGAGCCCCATCGCGCGGATGGTCTGGAAGTTGGTCACCACCAGCACCTCGGCCGGAATCATCATCGTGGCCATGATGATGAGGAAGATGACGCGCTTGCCCCCGAAGGGGATGAACACCAGGGCGTAGGCGGCGAGCATGGAGAAGACGAGCTGCAGCGCCGTGCCCACGATGCCCACGATCACGGAGTTGACGATGAACTGGGCGAAGGGCTGGGCCTCGAAGGCGTTGATATAGTTGTCGAGGTACAGCGACGTGGGGATGTAGATGCCGTTGATGATGTCCTCGAGCGGGGTGAACGACAGCGAGAACGAGAACAGGATCGGAAAGCCCACGGCGATGGCGGCGATGACGAGCACCGCATAGGTGGCGACGACGCCCGACGTGCTGGTGCGCAGCCCCGCGCCCGCCACCTTGGCGCGGGAGCCCTTGGAAAACGGCATCATTGATAGGTCACCTTGTCCTCGGTCAGCTTGGTCTGGATGTAGGAGATAACAAAGATCACCGCAAAGAGGATCACGCCTTGGGCGGACGCCGACCCGATGCGGAAGTTCACGAACGCATCGCGGTAGAGACGGTAGATGAGCAGCACCGTGGCGTTGTTGGGTCCGCCTTGCGTGAGCATGTCGATAAGGCCGAAGGACTGGAACGCCCCGATGACGGTGATGGTGAGCACGAAGAACAGCGACGGCGAGATGAGCGGCACCGTGACCTTGCGCAGGCGGTACCAGAAGCCGCCGCCCACGATCTCGACGCTCTCGTAGTAGGAGTCGTCGATGCTCTTGATGGCGCCGAGCAGGATGAGGTAGGCCATGCCGATGTTCATCCAGATGGAGATGATCGACACCGAGACGAGCGCGAAGTTCTGGTCGACGAGCCAGCCGACGCCCTCGCCGCCGAAGAACTCGATGATGCGGTTGAGCACGCCCGAGTTAGCATTGAACAGCAGGTTCCAGAACACGGCGGCCGCCGCGACCGAGATGCCCATCGTGGCCGAGAAGATCGTGCGGAACACGCCCATCCCCGGCAAGTCCTGGGAGGTGAGCACCGCGAGCAGCAGCGCGATGACGATCGTCGCCGGCACCGTGATGACCACGTAGATGAGGGTGTTGGCGATGGCTTGCGTATAGAGCGGGTCGGTGAACAGCGTGATGAAGTTCTGGAGCCCCACGAACTGGGTGAGGCCGCCGGCCGGCGTGGTGGCAAAGAGGCTCGTCACGATGGTGCGGCCGAAGGGATAGATGACGAAGATCGCGAAGATGACGATCGAGGGCAGCAGGTAGACCCAGCCGGCCAGCGCGCGGCGCTCGCCGGGAGCCTCGCGCGGCGGGGCGGCCGGGGTCGCGGCATCGGACGGGACAGGACGGCCGGCGATGGGGGCCGTGGCGAGCTCGATCACTGAGGGACGCGGGCGCGCGGACGCTTCGCGGATATTGGTAGCCATGCGCGCCTCCCCTACGCCACCGCGGCGGGAGCGGCCGCCATGTGCCGCTCGGTCGCGCCGCCGGCGACCGACGCGCTGCGCGCGCCGCCGGCGTCCAGGTCCTCGGCCGCGCGCACCAGCTCGCCCGTGGCCACGTCGAAGAAGTGCGCGTAGCGCGGGTCAAGCGTGACGCGCAGGCGCGCGCCCTCCTCCACGCGGTGCTGGCCCTGCCAGCGCGCCGTGAAGAGCGCGCCCGCCACGTCGAAGAACACGAGCGTCTCGTTGCCCATCATCTCCGAGCTCACCACCTGCACGTCCACGGCGTGCACGCTCGTCTCGGTGGCGGGATAGACCTGCTCGGGGCGGAAACCCACCTTCCAGCGCGAGCCCATGGTGAACTTGGGCAGGTCCCCGGTGGCGAGCGGCACCAAGAGGCCATCGTTGAGCAGCAGGCCATCGGGCGTGACCTCGGCGATGGCCATGTTCATCTGCGGGGTGCCGATGAAGGTGGCCACGAAGTCGTTGGCCGGGTGGTTGTAGAGCTCCAGCGGGGTGCCCAGCTGCTGGATGCGCCCGGCCGAGAGCACCGCGATGCGGTCGCCCATGGTCATGGCCTCGACCTGGTCGTGCGTGACGTAGATGACGGTGAGCCCCAGCTGCTGCTGCAGACGGCGGATCTCGACGCGCATGGAGGCGCGCAGCTTCGCGTCCAGGTTGGAGAGCGGCTCGTCCATGAGGCACAGCGGCGCGCGGCTGCAGACGCTGCGGGCGAGCGCCACGCGCTGGCGCTGGCCGCCGGAGAGCGCGCGGGGTTTGCGGTTGAGGTAGGCGGTGAGGCCCAGCAGCTCGGCCGCCTCGGCCAGGCGCTCCTCCTGCTCGGCCTTCGGCACCTTCTTCACGTCGAGGCCGAACAGGATGTTGTCGCGCACGGAGAGGTGCGGGTAGAGCGCGTAGCTCTGGAACACCATCGTGAGGTTGCGCTCCTTGGGCAGCATCTCGTTGGCGAGCTTGCCGTCCATGATGAGCTCGCCGGCGCTCACGCCCTCCAAGCCGGCAATGATGCGCAGCAGCGTCGACTTGCCGCAGCCCGACGGGCCGACGAGGATAAAGAACTCGCCCTCCTGGATCTCCAGGTTGATGCCGGTCAGCACCTCGGTCTTGCCGTCGTAGCTCTTCTTCAGGTCCTTGCAGATGATTTTCGCCATAGTCATCTCCCTTGTGGATGGTCCGCGCGCTACCCGCGCGCGGCCGGCGCGAAGCCGTAGAAGTGCAGCGTGTTGAGATCGTCCTCGCGGTCCGAGCCATGCTGGCCGTGGCCGTTGTCGGCGATGTGCACGCCGTGGTCGGGCAGCCACGCCACCATGCGGTCGCGCTGCGCCCATGCGGCGTCGGCAGCGCCCGCCAGCTCGTCGAAGGCGGCGATGTGGTGGCGCAGCGCCTCGAGGGCGGGCTTGGATTCGGGATAGGTGGCATGCATGACGTCGTCGAACTCCTGGTTGTAGACGACGATGACATCATGCTCGTCGGCCTCGATGAGCTCGAGGGCGCGGGCGTTGACTTCGCCATCATAGGGCAGGATGAACCGGTCGATCGCGCGATCGGAGAACAGGATGTCGAAGCTCGAATCGGCCACCGCCACGAGCGCGACGCGCTTGCCGGCGCGCAGGAGGGCATCGAAGAGCGAATCGGTGGCGAGCACGTGCTTGTCGTAGCACTCGATGCCGTGCTCGTGCGGGGTGACGCCGGTGAACATGGTGCCGAAGCACACCGGGGTGACCGAGGGAAGCATGGTGCGCATGGGCAGGGCGAGTGGCGCGTGCGCGACAACCGGCGCGTACCAGGAGGTGTGGCGCTGGTAGAGCCACTGCGCCACGGCATCGGGGCAGTACAGCAGCGCGCGCTCGGCGCGCTCGACGCCGCGGGCGCGCATCGTCTGCGCGGGCAGCGGATAGGCCGGCGCCGCGGCCGCGGGCGGCTCGACCCCCAGCAGCCCGGCAACGATGCCGGTGACCTGCGTCATTGAGCAGTCGTTCAGCATGGGACTCCTTTCGCGGTTCTCAAACATCCACACATGGTGAGCATCGGATGTCTGCAATCCGTAAAAGAAGCGTCACGACTCGCGAGGGGTCGCGTAAGGATTCTGCGGGGCCGCGCGGCGCGGGGGGGCAAGGCCGGGTGCTGCAGGCCGGGCCCGGGCGCGCAGAGTGGAGGCGCGGAGAGGAGGCTCTTAGATGCCGGCGAGCGAGAGCGCGAGCCCCGCCACGACGGACACCAGATAGAGCACTACCAAGATGACGAGGTTCTCGCGCAGGTTGCGGTTGGTACGGAACAGCACGAGGAAGCCCGTCCCCGCGCCCGCGAGGGTGCCTGCGATCATGGCGCCGAACGAGAGGACGCCCTCGAGGTAGAGCTGCGTCACCACCACGCTGGCAGCGCAGTTTGGGATGAGCCCGACGAGCGCGGAGGCGAAGACGGCGAGCGCCTCGTTGGCGCCCAGGAACGCCGCAAGTGCGGGCTCCCCCACCGTCTCCAGCACGGCGACGAGGACGACCGTGACGATGTAGATGAACACCGTCACCTGCACCGTGTGCCACAGAGTGCTGCGCACGATGGAACGCCAGGCACCGCCAGCCGCGTGGCCGTGGTCGACATGGTTATGGCCGCAGCCGCATCCACCCTGCTCGCTCGGTGCGCGTCCGCCATATCCATGGTCGTCGTCGCAGCCGCAGTGGTCGTGCTCGCAGAGCCGGTGGATGTGGTCGGTGCCCTCGCCCGCCTCCGCGAGCTCGTCGATGAGATCGTGCCCAGCGGTCGCGGCGCGCGGTCCCAGGACGCCGCGCCTCACCGCCTCGTGCGCGCGGGCGTTCCGGCGCAGCGCGCGCAGGGCGCCGTCCGTCGCGAGCCCCACCACGGCGGCGATGCCGGCCTTGGCGAGCAGGATCTCGGCCACGAGCACGGCATCGACCCGCTCGGCCACCAGCAGGGGCAGCATCTCGTCGGAGGTGGAGAGGAAGACCGCCAGAAGCGTGCCCAAGGTGACGACGCGCCCCGCGTAGAGCGTGGCGCCCATGGCTGAGAACCCGCATTGCGGCACGATGCCCAGAAGCGCTCCCACGACGGGCCCCGCCGCGCCGGCGCGGCGCACCGCGGCGTTCACCCGCGCGCCCGCTGCATGCTCCAGCGCCTCGAGCACCAGATAGGTTACCAAGAGGAACGGCACGAGGACGTAGGTGTCCTCGAGGCTGTGCATCAGGATGTGCTCCACAAGATCCATCGAAGGTCGTCTCCCGCTATACTGTCGCGTTGTGAAAGGTTCATACCCTTATCGCAGCGCATCCAAGCCCTGCTCCGAATTGCGGTATTGTAGCGGGTCGAGTTGCATAAGGCAAACTAATCGGCCGCCCGCGAGCGGCCGTGCAGAAAGAGGTTTCACATGAAGGTATCCGACGCGCTCGACTACGCGAACTCCTACTACTTCCCCGAGCTCATCTTCGGCAGCGGCTACGAGGTGATGGAGGCCGAGCGCCAGAAGGGCGAGGACGCCTGCAAGACCCTATACACCGAGTGGATGGGCGCCGAGGAGCCCTCGTTCAGCTTCGACCTGGTGCGCGAGCTGGGCGACCGCAACCGCGCCGTGTGCGACGCCATCGGCGAGACGCGCCTGCGCAACCTCCCGAGCTCGCTGCTCGCCCGCTCCCTCTCCGACGCCGACCTGTGCGCCGCCATCGGCGCGCTCCAGAAGCGCGCCGCCTCGACCGTGGCGCGCGAGGTCCGCGGCGACCGCGACGCCTACGCCGTGGCCTACGTGCGCAAGCCCATCAAGGGCTGCGTGCTGGGCATCGACATCGAGACCACCGGGCGGGCGCCCGAGCGCGGCTACATCATCAACGTGGGCTTCGAGCTCATGGACCTCACCTCCGACGCCCAGCCGCGCGACGGCGAGAGCTACTTCTGCGGCATCCCCGCCGACCCCTACCAGGAGACGGGCGTGCCGCTCTCGAACATCCACCAGATCACCTGGGATGACCTGGACGGCAAGACGCCCTTCCGCGAGGACAAGAAGCTCCAGGCCAAGCTCCTGAAGCTCATGAAGCGCTATCCCTACATGGCCCACAACGCGGCGTTCGAGGACTCCTGGTTCATGCTGCACCTGGATGGCTACGCCGAGGCGCGCCGCGCCGGCAAGATCGTGGTGATCGACTCGCGCGACATCTGCCGCAAGCTCGACAGCGAGGTGGCAACCCTGCCGCGCGAGTCGAGCCCCGCGAGCCTCGAGAACTGGGCGCGCCGCCGCGGCACGCTCTCGGCCGACGAGGCCGAGCGGCACCTGGGCCTCGATGACACCGACCTCATGCTGCGCACCGTGCAGGCGGAGTTCAACCTCAAGAACATGTTTGCGAAATAACGCGCCAGCGATCCGCGACAACCGGGCGGCATCGTCGCGCCCCGCGCGCCCGTGCCGACGTGCGGGGCGCGTCCCTTCAAACCGCGGTTGAGAGCGCGCAGCCCCCTGTCCCGTCACCGCGCTACACTGGGGTGGTCGACGAAAGCGAGCAAGCCATGTCCTCATCCCCTCTCACCAGAACGAACGCGGGCGGGCGCCGCGCCGGCGGCTCCCCCGCGGGCCCTGTGTCCACCGAGCCCGCCCACGCAGCGGCGTCCCGCGCATCCAGACCGCACGGGGCGGGCGCCGGCGCTTCGGCGCGGCGCATACCCGCTCTCGACGGCCTGCGCGCGCTCGCCATCGCGGGCGTGGTGCTCTATCACACGCGTCCATCCCTCCTGCCGGGAGGCTTCCTGGGTGTCACCCTGTTCTTCGTACTCACGGGATACCTCGCCACGCGCTCCATCACCCGCGAGGTGGGGCGCACGGGCTCCTTCGCCTACGGGCGCTACCTCGTGCGACGCGTCGCGCGCCTGGTGCCGCCCGTGCTCGCGCTCATCGCCCTCACCGCCGCTCTCACCTGGGTCGTGAGCCCCAGCCTCCTGCCCAAGGTGCAATCGGATGCGCTGCCGGCCGGACTCTTCTTCCTCAACTGGTCCTATATCCTTCGCGAGGTGTCCTACTTCGCCGCAGCCGGGCTGCCCTCCCCGCTCACCCACCTGTGGTACGCCTCCGTCACGCTGCAGTTCTACCTCGTATGGCCGCTGGCGCTCGCAGGCATGATCTTCGGCCTCAAGACGAGGCGGCGCGCCGTGGCCGCGGCGGCCGCCCTCGCGCTCGCCTCGAGCGCGGCGATGGCGCTGCTCTACAGCCCCGATGCGGACACCGCACGGTTCTACTACGGCACCGACACGCGGGCGGCCGAGCTCCTGGCGGGCGCGGTCGCGGCGCTCGCGCTGCCGCTCATCGCCCGCAGGCGGACCGCGCGCGACGCCCGGAGCGCGGGGGCCCA
This sequence comes from uncultured Coriobacteriaceae bacterium, assembly GCA_963931435.1. Taxonomy (GTDB): domain Bacteria; phylum Actinomycetota; class Coriobacteriia; order Coriobacteriales; family Coriobacteriaceae; genus Coprousia. Next base: position 850,683 of record OZ007012.1, on the reverse strand, counting down.
CCGCCCTGCGGCGATCGGACGCTCGGTTGGAGCCGCCCCGGACGCCGCCGTGAGCGCGGGGGCCCACCGCCCTGCGGCGATCGGACGCTCGGTTGGAGCCGCCCCGGACGCCGCCGTGAGCGCGGGGGCGCACCGGGCGGCTGCGGGGCGCCCGAACGCATCCACCGCGACGGGTGCCCACGCGGGCACGGCGAGCACCGCCGTCGCCGTCCTCGCGCTCGCCGCCCTGGCGGCGGGCTTCGTCCTCGCCGACGGCGAGAGCCCCCTCATGTATCGCGGAGGCTACCTCGCAGCCGCGCTCGTCGCCGCGGTGCTCGTGGGCGCCGTGCAGCAGCCCGGCTGCGCCGTGGCGCGCATGCTCTCCACCCGGCCCCTTGTATGGCTGGGCTCGCGGTCGTTCTCGCTCTATCTGGTGCACTATCCGCTGCTCATCTTCATGAACCCCGCCACGCGCACCACAGCGGTCGCGTGGTGGGAGTGGATCATCCAGTTCGCGGTGCTGCTCGTCGCGGCGGAGGCGTTCTACCGCGCGGTGGAGAGCCCTGCCGCAGCCCTGGCGCGGCGCGCCCGCCGCTCGCCGGCGGCGCGGGAATCCCGGCCCGGGCCGCGCGCGGCGCACCGGATGGCGAGCGCGTCCTGCACCGTCCTCACCCTCGCGGGGGTCTGCGCGGTAGCCGTCCTCGCCTTCGCGCCCGTCGACTGGCAGGGTGTCGCCGATGCGCGGGCGCTCGCGCTGCGCCCCGAGCTCGCGGGCGACCCAGCCGAAGGCGGGGCCGATGCGGATGGAGGCACCGGAAACGAAGCGGATGCCCCGTCGGCAGACGCAGGCGCGGACGCGACCGTCACCGATGACGCGCCCGCGGGCCCCGTCGCCGAGAAGGTGCCCGAGAACCTCCCCTGGCAGGACTGGACCTTCGACGAGGCGGCGGGCACGTGCTCGGCTCGCGCCCTCATCATCGGCGACTCGGTCACAGCCGGCGCCGCACCGGCGCTGCAGGCGGCGCTGCCCCAGGCCCTCGTGGACGGCGAGGTCGCTCGCCAGCTCTACGTGGGCCAGGACGTGTACGCGGCCGACACGGCATCCGGCTTCGACCCCGAGGTGGTGGTGTTCGCGCTGGGCGGCAACTCCCTCATCCGCGATGAGAGCCAGGTGCAGGCCCTCATCGACGCGGTGGGCGGCAAGCCCGTCTACTTCGTGACCATCCGGAGCCCCTATCCGTTGCAGGATGCCAACAACGAGGTGCTGCGCCGCTACGCGGACGCCAACGCCAACGTGGGCATCATCGACTGGTGCGGCGCCAGCGAGAACCACAGCGAGTACCTGGTGGATGACGGCCAGCACCTCACCGAGGCGGGCTGCGCCGCCTTCGCCCAGCTCATCCGCCAGGCGCTCTGCGGGCGGTAGCACCGCCGAAGCGCGCGCGGCAGACGGGCCCTCACGGCGGCACGCGCTGCGGAGACGGCGGCACGCGCCACGGAGCGTGCAGATGCGTTCCACCCGCAACGCACCCGAGACAGATGCGGCGGGCAGCGGTTGAAAGACGCGGTCGAAGCGGGTATGGTGTTCGCGCGGGCACCGCGGCAGCATGGCGACCCCGTTCCGGCGCCGGTGACGCCGCCCGCAGGCACCCTGCGGCCAGCGCCGCGCCCGTTCGCCCGCAGGCAAGGCAACCCGAGAAGGAGGCCCTCGTGACCCAGCGCCCCGTCATCGCCATCGCGCCCACCCATCTGCCCGCCCAGGGCGACATCCGCCTCGCGCAGAACTACGCCGACTCCGTCATCGCCGCCGGCGGGGCGCCGCTCATCCTGCCCCTCACGTCCGATGCGGACGTGTACGGGACGCTCTTCCCCTTGATCGACGGCGTGCTCCTCACCGGCGGCGACGACGTGGACCCCGCGCGCTACGGCGCCGCGCCGCTCGATGGTCTCGCCGCCGAGCACCCCGTGACGCCCCTGCGCGACGCGGTGGAGTGGCGCCTGATCGCCCACGCGCTCGAGCACGGGCTCCCCGTGCTGGGCATCTGCCGGGGCGAGCAGATCCTGAACGCCTACCTGGGCGGCACCCTCTACCAGGACCTCCCCCGCGCGTTCTCCCCCGCCGGCGCGCAAGGCCTCTGCTGCCACGACCTGCGCGATGCCGCGGGCGGCTACGACGGAGACCATGCGGCGCACGAGGTCTCCATTGCAAGCGGCTCGCTGCTCGAGAGCGTGCTCGGCATGGACGAGCTCCCGGTGAACTCCCTCCACCACCAGGCGGTCCACGCGGTCGCGCCGGGCCTCGCCGCCGTCGCATGGGCGCCCGACGGCGTCATCGAGGCGGTCGAGGCGGTCGACGGCAGGCCGCTTCTGGCCGTGCAGTGGCATCCCGAGTACTTCGGGGGCGACGACCCGCACCGCCGGCTCTTCCACTGGCTCGTCGACGAGGCGGCGCGGCACCGGCGCTGACCTTGGCCGGGCGCCTCTGTTTCCAAACGCAAACATGACCCCCTGCCGGGCGCGCCGGCGCGGGTGCTCTGCTATCCTCTCCGACACTGTGTATACATGCATGAGAACGAAGAGGTCCGCCATGTCCATGAATTTCAAGCGCCTGCTGCCCATCCCCAAGGAGATCCGCGAGGAGATGCCGCTCTCCCCGGAGATGCGCGAGCGCAAGGGCGCCTTCGACGCCGCCGTCTCCGGCGTGCTCGACGGCAGCGACCCGCGCCACCTCGTGATCATCGGCCCGTGCTCGGCGGACCGCGAGGACTCGGTGCTCGACTACGCCACCCGCCTGGCCGCGCTCGCCGAGCGCGTGCGCGACAAGCTCGTCATCGTTCCGCGCGTCTACACCAACAAGCCCCGCACCAAGGGCACCGGCTACAAGGGCCTGCTGCACAACCCCGATCCGGAGGGCGCGCCCAACCTGCTCGAGGGCGTCAAGGCCATCCGCCGCATGCATCTGCGCGTGGTGGAGGAGACGGGCATGTTCACCGCCGACGAGATGCTCTACCCCTCCAACTACCAGTACCTCATCGACCTTCTGGCCTACATCGCCGTGGGTGCCCGCTCCGTGGAGAACCAGGAGCACCGCCTCGTCGCCTCGGGCGTGCCGATGCCCGTGGGCATGAAGAACCCCACCGGCGGCTCCACCGACGTCATGCTCAACTCCATCTACGCCGCCCAGCAGCCGCAGACCTTCATCTTCCGCAACTGGGAGGTCGAGACCTCGGGCAACCCGCTGGCGCACGCCGTGCTGCGCGGCTACATCGGCGAGGACGGCCTCAACTACCCCAACTACCACTACGAGTACCTGGAGCGCCTCGCGGCCAAGTACACCGAGGCCGATTTCTCCAACCCCGCCGTCATCGTGGACTGCAACCACGACAACTCCGGCAAGCGCCCGCTGGAGCAGATCCGCATCTGCCACGAGGTGGCCGATTCGATGCGCCGCTCCGAGACCATCCGCAACATGGTGCGCGGCTTCATGGTCGAGTCCTATCTGGAGGACGGCAACCAGCCCATCGACGGCGGCATGTACGGCAAGTCCATCACCGACCCGTGCCTCGGCTGGGAGAAGACCGAGCGGTTGGTGCTCGATCTCGCCGAGCGCCTGTAGGAGCCGGGAGGGAAGGGATCGCCCACGCGTCCCTTCCCTCCCGCCCTCCCCCTCGCTGGCCCCGCGAAGCCGAGCCTACTCGGAGGGAGCCAGATAGCGCTCCCCTTGGCGCCCTGCCGTCTCATGCGCCTCGTCGTCCCCCGTCTTGACGCGCTCGGTCCTGGTCGCCGAGCGCAAGCCGTAGGGCCGCAGCGCCTCCTCGAACGCCCGGGCGTAGCGCTTGGTCGGGAACCCCTGCAGGACGTTCACGGTGATGGTGTCCGAAGCAGCGAGCATGTCGACCGTCATCCCCAGGATGTGGCTGCTGTAGAAGCAGGCCGATTCCACATAGGCGGCGCAATCGTTCAGGCGTAGGCGACCGAGGTAGCTGATGTTGAGGGTCCTGGTCACCATGTGGTCAAAGAACGCCATCATGCGGCGCTTCTCCTCGAGCCCCTTCACCTCATCGAGCTTGTTGAACAGCCCGATCTGCTTGTTAAGGGTGCGCCTCACCGCCTCGGGGTCGCGGGCGGCGTCCAGCAGGGCCCGCCACCGGCGCGCCGTCTCGTGCCATCCCGCGGCGCGGTCCTCGGCGGTGAGCGGAAGCCCCACCGAGCCGACGCAATTGCAATGGGTGGCATCGGCCCCGATGGCGTGGCGGTAGTCGACCGCGATGTTGCACACCACGGGCGCCGCCGACGGCGCCTCAAGAGACGAATCGAGTCCGACAACCGCGCTCGCAAGTACCAGCGCCAGGAAGATCGAGGGCGTGGAGCCGATCTGCTTGGCGCTCGCCACGAAGGCGTCCTCGTCGAGCTTGAACTCGGTCCGCCAGCATCCGCTGGGACGGTCCGTGGCCTCAGGGAACCGGTATCCCTCGACATGCTCCGTCGCGCTCGCCGCGTCGCCGGTTGCGAACGGCTCCGTCCCGAACGGCTCCGCGTACTCCGCCTCCGCAACGGTCTCGCCCTCGGTCCGGATGCCCTCGGTGGAGAACGCGCGATGGTACCGGTCACGGCAGTAGTAGTGGACCAGCGATTCCACGAACGGCTTGATGCCCGCCCCGTCACACAGCCCGTGATGGAAGGCGACGCGGATGAGGTTCTGGGTGTAGGTGACGTCGATCAGATGGTACCCGACCGCGGAGCTCCCCAGCTTACGGAACCCGGACGCCTGCTTGGCGACGAGCGAGACGGAATCGTCGGCAAGATAGTACGAGCCGCCGCGCTCGACCAGCTTCTGAGTGAGGTAGGGGAAGCGCCGCGAAACCCTGGTGAGCGCCGACTGGAGGCAGCTGCCGCTCACCCGCTCGGTCATGCGCACCTCGACCACGGTGCTGTTGTAGCCGCCCTCGCGATAGAGGAACGACTGTCCCGAGCGGAGCTTCCTCAGGTGCACCCGCTCGGCCCCCGTCGCGGCGCCGTCCGAGGCGCCGTGCGCGTCCGCCGAGACCGCCTTGACGACCTTGCGCTCCGCCTCCTCGCGGCGCAGGCGCTCCTTCGCCTGCTCGACCGTCTCGCCCTCATGGGTCAGATACGCCTCGACAAAGCGGTCCTCGATCTTGGTATAGCCCCCGACGACCGCCCCCTCGATCTTCCCCATCGCGTCCGCCGCCTTCTGCGCGATCGCGTCGTTCACCTTGACGACCCTCGATGCCACCATGTGCACCAGCCCCCTCGTCCGCATGCTCTCGTTGCCTCAACTATACAAACGACCAGTTCAGAGGGGTATCATCAATGCTGGGCAATCTGTTGGGATAATGGGCCCCATCAGAGGGAGGGGACACAGCTTGAACACGCCCAACAACAAGAGGCGGCGGGCGTCGCGCGAGCGCATCGAGCGCGCCTTCATGGAGCTGCTGCAGCAGGACGACATCAGGCATATCACGGTTGCGCAGATCTGTCAGCGCGCCCACCTCAACCGCAGCACGTTCTATGCCAACTACCAGGACATCTACGCCCTTGCTGATTCGATTCTCGATGATCTCGAGGCAAACCTCTCCAACATCTACCGAGATGAGATCGAACGGAGCTTCAACAGCAACGACTACCTGAAGCTGTTCCGGCACATCTACGACAACCAGCTGTTCTATCGGACGTACTTCCGCCTGGGTGGCGATGAGCGCTATCGGGTCCAAATCTACAGCAGCCGCCTCGCACAGCGCGATTTCGATGGACGCTTCATCGATTACCATATCGAGTTCTTCCGCAGCGGTCTCACCGCGGTCCTCAAGAAATGGCTCGAGGGAGGCTGCCGCGAGACACCTGAGGAGATCGACGAGATCATCCACTCGGAGTACCAGGGAAGGGCCGAAGCGCCCCACGAAGAGGCCGGCGCCTCCTGATGCGCCCTGCGCGCCCTGCGCGCCCTGCGCGCTCCGCGCGCACATGCAGCTCCCGCCGCACGGAGGAGGGACGCACCCCGTCCGTCCCCCAGTCACCCGGCGCCCGAGACCACCCGACGCGCCGGCAAGGGCGCCCCGCCCTACTCCACGCTCTTCAGGGCCTCGAGCATGTCCACGCGGCGCAGCCGGCAAGGGCGCCCCGCCCTACTCCACGCTCTTCAGGGCCTCGAGCATGTCCACGCGGCGCAGCCGGCGGTGCACGACGAGCCCGAGGACGAGGGTGAGGGCCCCCACGATCACGAGCGGGATGAGGAACACGTACGGCGCGAAGGCGGGATCGAACATGACGTTGTCGGGCGGCACCACGGTGATGATGTAGTTGCGGAACCATACGCCCAGGCCAAAGCCCGCGAGGATGCCGAGCGCCGTGAGCAGGATGGTCTCACGGTAGATGTACATCGTCACCTCGCGCGGGTAGAACCCGAGCACCTTGATGGTGGAGAGCTCGCGAATGCGCTCCGAGACGTTGATGGTGGTGAGGTTGTAGAGGATCACGCCGGCCAGCAGCGTCGCCACCACGATGAGCACCACCATTATCTTGTCGAGGGAATCCACGATGGTGGCGATCTGCGCGATGAGCGAGGTGTTCTGCACGATGCCCTTGACCGCCGGGAGCTCCATGAGCGCGGCCGCCTCGGCGTTCACGCTTGCAGCCGAGGAATCCTCGAGCGTTACGAGGCGGGCGTTCGCGGCGTAGGGCTCACCGAAGGCCGCCGCGTAGGCGCCGCGCCCCAAGAAGATGAAGTGCCCCATGTACATCTCGGTGACGCCCGTGCAGGTGAACGAGCGCTCGACACCGGAGGCGTCGCGCACGCGGAAGCCATCGCCCGCACCGACCCCCAGAAGCTCCGCCAGGCGCTCCGAGAGCACGCAGGAGCCCGCATCGAGCGGCACCTTGGCGCCGCCCACGCGCTCGCGCAGGGCGATGTAGGAGCCCAGCGCATCCGGATCGTCCGGCACGATGAGGGTGATGTCCTGCATGTCGTCGTTGGCGCCGGCGACGGCGTTGAGCGTCTCGTAGTGCACGGGCATCGAGCGCGCCACCCCATCGCCCGCGAGCGTCCCATCGAGCGCGGCGCGCTCGGCATCCGTCGCGGTGGGCGCCTCGGCCACGATCATGTCGTAGGTGACGAGCTCGCCGAACTGCTCGGCCGAGATGCCCGAGATGGAGTACTGCGTGCCGAACCCCGCGACGAGCAGCACCACCGCACCCGCCACGCCGAAGATCGTCATGAACATGCGCTTCTTGTAGCGGAAGAGGTTCCGCGCGGTGACCTTGTAGGTGAAGCTCAGGCGGTTCCAGATGAGGGGGACGCGCTCTAGGAGGATCTTCGAGCCCGAGGCAGGGGGCTTGGGTAGCAGCAGCTCCGCGGGCTTGGCACGCAGCTCCTGACGCACCGCGAGCCAGGCGGGCAGCACCGCCGAGACGAGGCCGAGCGCCACCGCCGCGACGCTCACCACAGGATCGAACGTGAGCACGATGGGCGGCAGCACGAACTTGGTGGCATAGGCCGAGTACACGATATAGGGCAAAAGCGTGTGCCCGAGCACAATCCCGATGACGGTGCCGAGCATGCTCGACGCGAGCCCGTAGACCACGAACTTGAGCGCGACCGCCCCATCCGAATAGCCGAGCGCCTTGAGCGTGCCCGCGCCGACGCGCTCCTCGTCCACCATGCGCGTCATCGAGGTGAAGGTCACGAGCGCGGCGATGAAGTAGAGCAGGACCGGGAACACGCGGGCGAGCGCGTCCACGATGTCGGCCACGGTGGCGTAGACCTTGTAGCCCTCGCCGCCCGGAAGCTCGCGGCGCGTGCTCACGCTGTAGGCGGGCGCCTCGAGGCGCTCTAGCTTCTCGCGCGCCTCGTCGAGCTCCGCCTCGGCATCCGCCAGGCGCTCCTCCGCGCCGGGGCGCTCGGCCTCGTAGGCCGCGTGCGCCTCCTGCCAGGCGGCCTCCTTCTCGGCGACCTCCTGCCGGGCCGCCGCGATCTGGGCGGCGGCCGCATCGCGCGTCGCGGCGAGGGCAGCGCGCCCCGCATCGAGCTCGCCGGACTTCTCGGCGAGCGTCTCCTGCGCGGCGTCGGCCTGCACGCGCGCCGCCTCGAGCTCCGCCGCGCCCTGCTCTGCCGCGGCGCGGGCGTCGACGAGCTGCGCCGCTTTCTCACCCAGGGCGCGCCGCGCATCCTCCAGCCGGCCCGATGCCGCGTCGAGCTCCGCGAGCGCGGCCTCGGCCCGCTGCTGCAAGCCTGAAAGCGTCGAACGCACCCCATCGAGGCGCTCCGTGACGAGCGAGACGACGTCCTCCCCCGGCGTGGCCGCATCGAGCGCCGCAAGCTCGTCCACCAGGGACGAGAGCTGCTCGTAGACGGGATAGGTCGCGTCATCGGCCGCCGGCGCGGAGGGGAAGAGCGCCGCGAGCTGCCGTGCGGCGACCGTGTGTGCGAGCTCTGGCGTCACGAGCACAGGCGGCACGGCGGAAACCGTCTCGAGCGCACCGTCGATCCGCGCGACGCCGTCCGCCGCCTGCGTCGCCGCTGCCTCGATCTCGGGCCGGCGGGCTGCTCCCTCCTCGTAGGCGACCTCCTGCTCGGCATAGGTCGCCTCGGCGGCGTCGAGCGCCGCCTGTCCATCCGCGATCTGCTGCTGCGCTGCGGCGAGCTCCTGCTCCTTGCGCACGATCTCCTCCCGCCCCACGGCGAGCTCGGCTGAACCGGCCGCCAGCTCGGCCGCGCCGGCGTCGAGGCGCGCCTGCGCATCGGCGCTCCGGTCGGCCAGCTCGCGCTCGCTCGCCGCGATCTGCGCGGCGGCATCATCCAGCTGCCCGCGCGCCTCGGCGAGCTCGTCTTCCGCCGCGGAGAGCTCAGCGCGGCCGGCGTCGACCTCCTGCTGCCCGGCATCGATCCTCTCCTGGCTCCGCGCCCGCACCTCGGCCAGGCGCACGCCGGGCTGGTCGGCGAGCAGGCCCTCGAGTTCGGCGCGATGCGCGTGCACGGCCTCCGTGTAGGCGTCGGAATACGGATCGAGCGCGGCGGTGTCCGCGAACGTCAGCCGCGCGGTCATGTGCACGTCGGAATCGAACACCTCGGGCAGCACGACGGCGTACCCCGAGAGCTCTCCCGAGCCCGCCGTCGAGGCGCCCTCGTTGACCCCGCTGATGATCTCGGACGAGGAGACGAAACCCACCACGGTGAACGCGTCGCGGGCGAGCACGGTGGCGCCCTGCGCATCGGGCTTCTCGTCAAAGGCGATGGTGTCGCCCACCTCGTACGCGTCGCGCAAAAACGAGCTGAGCGCGATCTCGTCCGCCCGCTCCGGCATGCGCCCCTCGACGACCTCGTAGCGCGAGACGTCCTCGGGCGCCGACTGGATGCGCAAGCTCTCGCTCGTGCCCGCCACCACGGCGTCCTTGAGGTAGCCGTACTCGACTTCGGCGATGCCGCCCGCCCGCTCGATGAGCGCACAGTCTCCCTGCGTGAGCCCGAAGTCGCCGATCACCACGAGATCGGCCGCGTTCTGCGCCCCGAAGTACGCCGCACCCGTGGCGCGCATGTCCGGCCCCGTGACGAAGAGCCCCACGAGCGCGAACGAGCCGAGCGCCATGAGGCCCACGATGGAGAGGAAGCGCCCCTTGGAGCGGGCGATGGCGCGGCGGATGTCGGTCCACAGGGCGCCGAGGCGCCCAATACGGGGACGCCGTGCGGAGGCGCCCGATGCAGGGGGACGGCCCGCGGACCGTCCAGAGGAATCGCCGCGAGCCATGGATCCGCCCCCTTTCGCGCAGCCGGCGCCTCGCGCGTCATGGCTTGGCTTTACCCAGCCCCCGTGCGCCCTAATCAGCGCCCGCGCGGTCGCGCGCGGCGGCGCCCATGCGCTGCGCGGCGCATGCCTCGCGCATCTCACGCCCCATCCCGGTATCCAGAATTAACAAACCCTTCAACGGTTCAAGATGCGGTCCCAGCGGCCGCTTGCAACGGCATATCCATCCTTCGCCAGATTCTTTTGCCGTTTACTGAATAGTTATTCACTTTTTGGCTACAACGATACAATCTTTCCCACGAGCGCCAGCGGCCCCGCCGCCGACGAGAAGGGAGCGGCCCTATGTGCACGGGCATCCGCTTCACCGACAACAACAGCGCAATGTACTTCGGACGAAACCTGGACTGGACCCAGGGCTATGGGGAGAAGGTGGTGGTGACGCCCCCGGCGGCGAAGGTCCCCGCGGCCTTCGAGCGCCCGGACGACCCCGCAAGCGGCCACACGGTGATGGGCATGGGCATCGTCGTCGCAGGCATCCCGCTCTACTTCGACTGCGGCAACGACGCCGGCCTCGCGGTCGCGGGCCTCAACTTCCCGCAGAGCGCGCACTACGCAGCCGAGCCCGTCGACGGCTCCATCAACGTCGCCGCCTACGAGTTCCCCTACTGGGCCACGCGCAACTTCTCGACGATCGACGAGCTGCGGTCCGCGCTGAAGAACACGACCGTGGTGGCCAAGCCCGTGAACGAGCAGCTTCCCGTCGCCAACCTCCACTGGCTCGTCGGCGACGCCACCGGCAGCCTGGTGATCGAGTGCATGGCCGATGGCCTGCATGTATGGGAGGACGACGTCGACGTGCTCACCAACGAGCCCGATTTCGGCTGGCATAGGCAGAACCTGCGCAACTACCTCACGCTCGATGACGGGCTGCCCGCGCCGGCGAGGTGGGATCGCGCCGATCTCAAGCCCTTCGGCTCGGGCGGCGGCGTCCAGGGCCTGCCCGGCGACTACGGCGGACCGGCGCGCTTCGTGCGCGCGGCGTTCGTGAACGCGCACTACCCCGCTCAGGACGACGAGAAGGCCAATGTGACCCGCCTGTTCCGCACGCTCGGCGCGGCCGCGGTGCCCGACGGCGTCGCCAAGATGGGCGACGGCGCCTACGAGAAGACCCTCTACACCAGCTGCTTCTCGGCCAGTACGATGACCTACTACCACGCGACCTACGACGACCCCGCCATCCACGCCTACCCGCTCGCTGCCTGCGACCTCACCGGCACCGCGCCGTTCATCGCCTCCGCCGCATAACCGATCGCGCGAAAACGCCAACCATCTGCCAAGCCCCGGGCCCCGTGCCCGGGCGAAGGGAGCGCCCATGACGCGCACATCCCCTGCTTCCGGCGCTGCGGCAAAGCCAGCATCCGGTACGCAGAAAGAAAAGTTCCTCGTTCTACCCATCATCATCCTCATCCTCGCCCAGATGGGCGCCACCGGCGACAACGGCGCCCTCTCGCTCGCCGCGACGGCGCTGACCAGCGACCTCGGGGCGACCACCTCCGACATCCAGCTCGCCAACATGATCTACCCCCTGGTAGGCGGCTCGTTCATGATTGCGGGCGGACTCGCCGGCACGCTCATCGGCTGGCGGAAGACCTTCCGCATCGGCGCGTCGCTCGCGGCCGTGGGCGAGGTCGCGCTCGCGCTCTCCCCCAACATGGCGTTCTTCATCTGGGTCGGCCGCGTGCTCGTGGGGCTGGGGGCGAGCTTCCTCATCCCATCCCTGCTCGGCATCATCCCCTTCATCTACCATGGCTCCAACCGCACCGTCGCCTTCGGCTGCATCGGCGCCGCATCCGGCCTCTCCGCCGTGTTGCCGCTCATCCTGGGCGTCGTCATGCAGGTGGCGGGCATGCGCGTCACGTTCCTCGTGCTCGCCGCGTACTTCGTCGGTGTGGTCGCGCTCTCGCTGGGCATCCCCAAGATCGAACAGCCTCAGGAGAAGGCGCACTTCGATGCCATCGGCGTGGCGCTCGCCGCATCGGGATTCTTCTTCGTGCTCATCGGCCTCTCGAGCATCTCGACCTGGGGGCTCATCGAGCCGCTGCGCACCGCCCCGTTCACCCTCTTCGGCATATCGCCGGCGCTTCCGCTCGTCGCCCTGGGCATCGTGGTCCTCGCGCTGCTCGTGGTGGTCGAGGGCCGTGAGGAGAAGCGCTACGGCCTGGTGGTGCTTCCGCGCTCCTTCATCACCACGCCGCAGGTGCTCGCCGGCCTGGTGGCCAACGCGCTCATGTTCTTCTTCATGGGGGCGCAGTCGATCCTCATGGCGCCCTACCTGCAGCTCGTCGCCGACTGGACGCCCATCGAGGTCGGCACCATCTCCATCGCGACCGGCGTGCCCACCTTCGCCCTGGCGCTCGGCATCCCCAAGCTCTTCCCCAAGGCCAATCCGCGCCACGTGATCCAGCTGGGCTACATCGCCATGGCCGTCGCACTGGGCATCATGGCCTTCTCGGTGACGCTGGACGGCGCGAGCCGCGTGGGCGTCTACCTCGGCGCGTTCATGGCCGGCGTGGGCGCGGGCACCGTCTCGTCCCATGCGAGCAACGTGGTCGCCCTCGCGGTGAACGACCGCGACGCGTCGCAGTCCGGTGGCATCCAGAGCACCATGCGCAACGTGGGCCAGGCCATGGGTGTCGCCCTGCTCGGCGCGGTCCTCATCTTCGGCATCAGCTCGACCCTGCGCACCGAGATGGCCGCCGATTCCTCCATCTCATCCGATGTGGCGCAGCAGGTTTCCGAGCTCACCATCAACCTGGGCAGCAACACGGCGTTCGAGGATGAGATCGCCAACATCAAGATGAGCGACTCCGAGCGCACCGCGCTGGTGGACCTCGAGGCCAAGGCCCGCTTCGATTCGACGCGCCTGGCCTACGGCGTGGGCGCCGTCATCGTGCTGCTGGGCCTGCTCACCACCCCGGCGATCAAAACCCTTTCCAAGGACGGCGCGGCGCCGGGCGCCCAGGGATCCACCGCGAAGCCGAAAGCAACGTCCCATCGCGGATAGGGTATCCCCTTCCACCTTGCAACCCTCTCTCCGCACGGCGGGCGCCTCCATCGGGCGCCCGCCGTTTCTCGTCTGAGGTCTCGGGCGGCGACGGCGCGGCTGCCGCGCCCCCATGAGACGGCGCTGCGCGGGCGCGTCGAGCGGGGAGGCCCGCTCCGGCGCGCCGCCACGCCGTCACACGCTACGTGGGCATCGATGAATTTCAACAGCAGGCGCTCGTTTTATCTCGTATAAGCCGGTTTTCTACCAGGTTTTCCCAGGGTTTTGCCGACACCCAGCGGGTATATGATCGCCGATTCCCGAATCAGGTGCTGAGGTTCGAAAAAACGCGCTCCAGATGATCCGCCCGCTACAGCCCGAGCATCCGCTGGCCCCCCCTTGGCGAGTAGGCTCTTCTGGACCCCTTGGGTCACCGTGTCCTCCGGGCGCAGATGGCCGATGAGCAACGGGCTCTCGGGATCGTGCAGCCGGTAGTTCTCGGCCGCCTTCTTATGATCCCTGTTGGCATAGCAGTACCGGCAGCCGTTGGGGCAGGTCTCATAGCCGCCGGTGAAACCCCTCGGCTCGGCACCCATCGTCCGTGTCGCGTCTTCATCGGCAACCGCTCAACAGGACGCCAGATGGCAATCAAGCGCTCGCGCAACAGACGCGTCCACCGCGCTAACGGCGCGTCGCCTTAGCCTCCGGCGCGGAGACGGCGCGCTTGAAGGTGTAGCGCGGCAGGCCGACGCTGTGCTTTCCGTACTCAATCGCCTCTTTGGGGCAGCAGTTGATGCACGCCATGCAATGGGTGCAGTCGCTCCCCCAAACGGGCTTGCCGCTCTCGATTTGGACAACCCGCTCGGGAAAGGCAGGTGGGCACGGTCAGGCCTGCACCGCCCGAGAAACCCGCACATCCGCACATGAAGCAGGGGCCAAATGCCGGCGCCGTACCGCCCGCCACCCTCGCTGGCGAGCAGGCTCTTGCCATCTCCGCGAGTCCCAAGCGGATTCCAGCAGCCGGTACAAAGCCCCGATACAAGACCCCTGTCCCATTGTGCCGGCCGCTATCGGTACAAAACCCCGTCCCTTTGCACCGCTGCTACTTGTGTGCCACGGCGATGCAGGCGGTCGTGCCGATGCGGCGCCATGTGACGGTTGAGAACCACGCGCCCAGAATCTGGCGGAACTCTGCCTCCGAGTAGATGCGCACGTCTCCCTCATGAGAATGCGGCATCCACGCGTTCATGACGGCGCGGGCCGGAGCCGGCTGCCACGCGTCGCCGACAACGAGCGCGCCGCCCGGAACGAGCACGCGCCACGCCTGGAACACCGCGCGCTCGGGATCGGGATAGTGGTGGAACGAGTCGTTGCACCAGGCCGCATCGAAGCTCGAGTCGCCAAAGGGCAGGCGCTCAACATCGGCAAGAACCACCTCGGCGCGGGCGCCCAGACGGTCTTGGGCGGTCGCGACCATCCGCGGAGACAGGTCGACACAGGTCAGGCACGCGTCGGACACCTCCCCGAGCACCCGTGCAGCCAGCGCGCCCGTGCCGCAGCCGAGGTCGAGCAGGCGCGGGGCGGCAACGCCCGCAACGGCCGCGGTCACCTCGCGCGCAACGTGCGGGTAGAGCCGCCGCGCGTGCTCCCCTTCCATGCCTTCGTCGTACGTTGCCGCCTGCGCGTCAAACGCTTTGCGGGAGCGGTCTTTGAGCAGTTCGGCATTCTTCCCATCCATGCTGCTTCCTTTCTGTTAAACAATGTTCAATACTTTCGGCCGAAAAGAGCCCCAACCTGGGCTGGGGCGGAATCCCTAACCCCGCGCCTCCTCCAACCGGAACTCGGCGAGAAGCGCGCGAAGGTAGCGCCGTGCCGCCGCGAGGGCGCGCTCGTCCGGCATATCCGGACCCGAAGCGAGCCCGATGCAGCCATAGACCATGATGGAGGCAAGTTCGTCGGCGTCCGCAGCCGCGACCCCCCGCTCAGCCGCGTCGGCCTCCAACGCGCGCCGCAGGTGCGGACGCACCGCCTCGCACATGGCAAGCGAAAGCCGGTCGTGCAGCGCGCCATGCCCTTGCGCATGGAAGAACTCCGCGTACGGGTAGCCGCCATGACGCGCGCCGACCTCGAGGGCACACTCGAGCTTGTCGTCCAACCGCGCGTCTTTCTCGTCCAGCACCGCGCAGACGCCTTCAGCGCAGCGGCGCGCGTAGTCCTCGATAGCCTCGGCGAACATCCGCTCCTTGGAGTCGAAGTAGTGGTACGCCAGCCCCGGAGCCACATGCGCCGCACGCGCCACCGCACGGACGGACACGTTGTCGTAGCCCTCCTCGGCAAAAAGCCGCATGGCGCACGACAAAAGCTCGCGCCGGCGCTCCTCGGGGTCTTTCACGGTTCTCGGCATAGGCGTCACCTCCTTCACCGCGAAGCATACCCCTGTATTGAACAATAGTCAATTATATATAGGGAGCAGGTAAGCCCACCGTCCTCGCTGAGGGAGCAATTTGCAAAAAATGCATATTACCCCCTTTTATCAGCTCTTTTCCTTTCAGCACATTGCTGATGCCGCGCGTTTTTCTCTGTGATGCCGACGCTCTCGCGCGAATCAGCGCAGCAGCTCATCCAGGTTGCGTGAGAACCGCGCGCGGTCCTCGCTCGTGAAGGCAGCTGGACCGCGCGTGCGCCCACCGGCACGGCGCACCTTCTTCTCCTCGTGGCGGATGAAGAGGTCCATGTCGATCGTCGCTTTCGTATACACCCTGCCGCGCACGCCGATGGCGGCCGCCCCGCGCCCCAGCACCATGCTCGCCAGGCCGATGTCCTGCGTGACCACCACGTCGCCCGGCTGCAGGCGCTCGACGATGGCGAAGTCCGCGCTGTCCGCCCCGACGGAGACGTCGAGCACGTCGACCCAGAAGCCGCCGTGCGCCGCATCGCGTCCCCGGGCATGCCCGGCATCGCGCGGGTCGGTTGGGCGGATGTGCCGCGCGAGGTTCTGCGTGGTGTTGCCAACGATGACAACGGGCGTGCGGGCACGGCGTGCACAGGCGAGCGCCTCGCGCGTGACCGGGCAGGCGTCGGCGTCGATGTAAAGCGTGCGCGCCATAACAGCAGCCTCCTCGTGCGGCCTATTCCCGGGCAATGCGCCCGTCCAATCAACGTGTCAGCGACATGATACACGCCGCGATGGCCTCGCCGTAGGCTGAACCGGCACAAAGCCCCCTGTCCCTTTGTACCGGGTAGACAAAAGCGACGCTCCTATTGTTTGTCAACCGCTAATCAGCCGGAATCGGGAACCCGTCCTCGACCCAGGAGCGGTACCGCTCGCGCATCGACGGGCTCCCGCCCCTCCCGAGCTCGATGAGCGAGATGAGCCCCTTTGAGACCCCGAGCGCCTCGCCGGCCGCCTCCTGGCTGATCCCCGCGGCCCTCCTCGCCGACCTGAGCCCGCCCGCGTCGAAGCGCGGGCCGGAGCTCCGCGGGCCCGTGAGCGCCCGGTACGCCTCGCGGGCTATGTAGCGCTTGAGGCATCGCATTATCTCCCTGTCGGAAAGCCCCTCCGACCTGCGCCTCGCCGCGTAGGCCGCGGTCCTCGGGTCGTGGTCGAGCCTGTGGCGGGCGATCTGGTGGAGGGCGCTGTTGGCCCTGCGGTCGCCTCCCCGGTTGAGGCGGTGCCGCGCGGTCCTGCCGCTCGAGGCCTCGACGGGGGAGGCCCCGCAGAGGGCGGCGAAGGCGGCCTCGGAGGCCATCCTCTCCGGGTTGTCGCCGGCCGCGACGGCGAGCCGGGCGGCGCTCACGGGCCCGCAGCCGTGCATGGAGAGCAGCGCGGGGCAGCCCCCGCGGACGAGGCCCTCTATCTCCGCGAGGAGCCGCGCGGCGGCTGCGCGCGACGCCCGCCAGCTCTCCGCGAGGGCCCGCACGGCCCGCAGCGCCGACGCCGCGACCGGGTCGCCCGGGTCGCCCATCCCGAGCGCGGCGGGCATCGCGCGGTCGGCGCGCATGCCCCTCAGGGGGCCGGCGACCTCCTCGGGGGCGGACCTGGCGATGGCGATGGCGGCGTTGGCGGCGGCGGTCGCCGACGCCACCAGCCGGTCGCGCGCCGCCAGCAGCGCGCGCACGGACTCGACCCAGCCGTCGCGCGACTTGGGGACCGAGAGGCCCTCGCCCGAGAGCGCCTTGCGCGCCGCGCGCTCGGCGTCGACGGGGTCGCTCTTCCTCGAGCCCCGCGGCCTCCTCCTCTTCTCCGGCTGCAGGACCTCCCAGACCGGCAGCCCGAGCTCGGAGAGCCTGCGCGCCAGCCCCGCCCCGTAGGTCGCGGTGCCCTCGACGCCGATCGCGATGGGCTCGCCGGCGCCGGCGACCGCCGCGGCCAGCGCGTCGTAGCCCTCCGGCGTCGCCGGGAACGCCTCCGACAGCAGGGGCCTCCCCACCGCGTCGAGCACGCACAGCCAGTGCGCGTCCGCGTGCGTGTCCACCCCCGCGAAGACCGCCCCCTCGGGCACGTCGCCGTGATTGACCCTCATGCTCGTCTCCCTCCCGTCGCGGATCGTGCGCGCCCTGCGGGCGGGGCAGACAATGCACTGGCGGGAGCGCTACAATGCGGGTGTGTTCGGGTCCGCGGCAGCGCTCAGGCTCCTATCAGGTCATGCGGCCGCCCGAGGGCCCGGTGCGCGGCGCGGGACAGGTCGGTTTGAGGGCGGCCCGCGAGGGGCGCCAGCAGGTAGATGGGTCACCGCGCCGCGTACCGACATGGTATCCGCCGGATGGCGGAAGGACCACACCGCAAATTATCAGTGCAGGTAGAAGCCATGTAACCGTGCGCTCGGTCGGCATGGTCATCCTCGCCGCTGCGATCGGCTACCTGTGCGCCCGCTACGGCATCCAGCTGCTGCTGGAGCTCTTCGGGTAGGAGCCGGCGCCTTTCGTGGCTGCAATCGCTCGGCTTGCTCGCAAGGAAGGCGTCGACTTCATCCTGGCCGTGGGCGGCGGCTCGGTCTTCGACTGCTGCAAGGTCGTCTCCGCACAGGCAAAGCTCCCCGAGGACATCGATGGCTACGAGCACGTCCAGGACAAGGTCCCGGCGGAGTTCATCCCCATGGGCTGCATCGTAACGCTTTCCAGCACGGGTGCCGAGCAGAACAATGGGGCGGTTATCACCAACGAGGCTACGCACGTCAAGAGCTCCTTCGTGGGCGCGCTGCCCACGTGGGCCGCGCCCGACCCGGCGCTCACGCTCACCGTGCCGCACGCTCAATTCATGAGCGGAGCCTTCGACACGCTCTCGCACTGCATGGAGAGCGCTCGCGCGCGATGCAAAGAAGGTGCAGCGGCGCTATACCGACACGGCACTCGCGCGCGGGCGTCCGGCGTGGAAGCACCGGCGGCCGAATGGCGCAATCGCGTTCTCCTAGGAGTCAGTCCGGGGCATCCTGCCCGGCATGCAGTAGCGACTCATCATCCCTGCGATCTCCTCAACCGGATCAGTGCAGTCGCGCCGTATCCACTCCTCGAGCACCGCCATGAGACCCCCGAGGTAGAACCGCATGAGGTAGGGCCGCTCGCACGCGGGAACCTGGAAGCGGTCGAGAATCGGCCCTATCAGGTGGTGCTCCAGGGCAGCGTACGCCTCGCTCAACCTGAGACTGGAGCTGTTCTTGACGAATGCGGAGAAAAGCCTTCTGTTGTTCCGCACGAACTCAAGGTAGGGACCAAGATACTCGGAGGTAACCATGTAGAGATCCTCGGCCGGAGCAGCTGCCAGCCGCTCGAAGGTCATCTGCTCGCGGGACGCGCCGAAATGGTCGCGGAACCGCGAGAAGACGAGCCGCACGCTCTCCTCGACGAGCTCGGCAAACGACTCGTAGTGCAGGTAAAACGTCGATCGGCTCACCCCGGCGCGGGAGCAGACGTCCTTGGCCGTCACGAACTCGAGGTCCTTCTCGCCCAGAAGGTCGAGAAACGCCTCGTCCATGAGCTCGGCAGTCTCAAAGTACCTGCTGTTTCGTTGCGCCATGAGACCCCCTACGGCTCGACCTTCTCGGCCCTGCCGGCAGCTCGAATCAGGCTCGCCCCCACGGCAACGCTCGCCGCGCACACGAAGGTGCCCGTAGCGACGGTGAGCGTGCGAAAGAGCCTGGGCTCACTGCCGAACGTAGCGAGCATCGTCGTCTGCAGCAAGAACATGGAGACGAGCGCGGCGACGACGCTCACCCCGCGCAGGGAGCGTTCCACCGAGCCCTGCCCACGGCGGCGCGCGAACGCATGGACCGCCTGCGCGAAGGCGAGAAACGTGTACGTCGCTTGCGAGATTACCACGATCTGATTGCCGCCGGCATCCACGCCGCCATGCACCGTGAGCACCACCATGCCGCTCAGAACCATCGCGAGTGCAACCAAGACTTCCCCGACGGCACGCTCGAGCCGTTCGGACTCGGCAGAGTCGCGCACCAGCCCCCTGAACACGCAGCAGAAACGCACGACTGCGAGCGCGGCATAGTAGCAGCCCATGGTGACGAGCCATGCGGACACGCCGCTCACGCCGAGCGTGAGGTTCCACGCGGCATAGGCGGCGTTGATCACGATGCTGCCGGCAGCGACCAGCAACGTGCGATGGGGGGCCGGCACCGATGACCGCCGCTCTCATGGAGCGACGCCGCGCGAGACGACCGAGGAGCCCTGATGCCCTGCGGGACAGCCCCATGCCACCCTACTCCGCGACCTGCGACGCGAGGCGCACGATGTCGGCCGCATAGCGCCGCCTGCCGTCCTCGAGGATGCGGCGATAAATCGGGTAGTTCACACCCGCCATAACGAGACCGAAAATGCCCACGACCACGCCGATCCCAGCCATGAGCGCGCTGTCCCCGCCGATCACGCCCATCGAGAGGCACATCCCCACACCCATGACGAGCGCCGCAATGACGCCGAATGTGTACGTGAAGATGGCGGCGGGGAGCTTCGCCCTGCGGTCGAGCTTCCTGAGCGCGACCACCTTGCTGGTGTCCTTGGGCGCATACTCCGCAGCAAGCTGCTCCGCATAAGCCTTGTCCGTGTTCATGTGTCCTCCTGTTCGGTCGGGTTGCTGACAATCTCATTACAGAGCGAGCCGACGTTTGGGAGAAGAACACATGTGGACTTCCGTGTCCGATTCCAGCAGCAGTCTCCGGCGGTAGGTGAAACGTTCGATTATCAGAATGAACCGACAACGAAGGGCCCAACAGCCCCTTTCATCATAAGCACGTCGAAGGGTTCCACCCGTCTTGGACAGGGCCCCTCTCTAAATCACGAGAGCAAAAAAGGCAGATATGGGTTGGAGCATCCATGAACTGAGAGCTGCTCAAGCGCATTCTCTACATCAACTTCGAAGACGAGCGCCTAGCGGACTTCACGTCCTCCGACTTCCAAGACATCTTGCTCACCCAAAGCGAGCTCAGCAGCCAGATCTCCTCGACGCTGGGCGGCAGGTACCTCCCCCTGCACGTGACGCCCTACCGCTTTGACGAGTACCTCGACGCCCGGGGGCAGGCACACACGGGCGGCGCCCTGTACACCACGCGGGAGATCGGACGCATCGCGCATTGCTTCGACACCTTCTGCCGGCAGGGAGGCTTCCCCGAGTCTTTGCGCCTCTCCTCCCCGCGCGATTACATCGAGAACGTGTACCAAGAGGTGCTGCTGGGAGACATCGCCGCGCGCCACAACGTGCGCAACGTAGACGCGCCGCGCGTCCTGATGAAGAAGGTCGCCGAAACCGTCCGCAACGAGGTCTCGTTCTCCACGCTCCACAACACGCTGAGAAACATCGGGTACGGCATCTCGAAAGACACCGTGATCGCGTACATAGGCTACGCCCAAGAGGCTTACCTGCTGTTCAGCATCACCAACGCAACGGCAAAGTTCGTGGAGCGAGCGGGTTCGCCCAAGTACTATTTCTCAGACAACGGCCTGCTGAATCTGTTCCTCTTCGACCGGGAAACCGCACTGCTGGAAAACGAGATGGCTGTCGCGCTGTTTGACCGCTTTGGCGAGCGCTTGCGTTACATAAAGTCATCGAAAACCGGCATTGACGTCGACTTCTACATCCCCGAGGCAGGGCTCGCCATCCAAGTTGCCTACTCGATTGCAGGCGAGGCGCGCGAACGCGAGATCGGCAACCTCGTGCGGCTCTCACAGATGGACGGCTCGGCAAAGCGCCTTGTCGTCGTAACCAAGGAGGAAGGGGAAACGGTCGAACGCGACGGGATGCGCATCGAGGTCGTACCCGCGTGGAAGTTCTTGTTGGGCGAGTGCGCGTAACCTAAGCCCAGATTGAAACGCAAGACGAAACGGATCCGTCCCCATTCGCCCTGTTATTGCGGGCGGTGCTCCTCGCCCCACAAGCAGAGCTGGTCGAGCACCTTCATGAGCGAGGCGCCGAGCTCCGTGAGCGAATACTCGACCTTGGGCGGAATCTGCGGGTACTCGCGACGTGCCACCAAGCCGTCGCGCTCCAGCTCGCGCAGGTTGGCCGCGAGCGTCCTGTCCGCGATACCGCCCAGGTACCGGCGCATCTCGTTGAAACGCACCGGCTCGTACTCCATGAGGCAGTAGAGGATGGCAGCCTTGTGCTTGCCCTGGATGAGCGACATGGTGTAGCTGTACCCCGTGTCCCCGTACCGCGCCCCGGCGATGTCCGCCGCCATGCCGTCCTCCTTCTGCGTCCCCGATGGGACACTTACTTTGCAATAAGTACCTAAACTTAAAGTAGGTACTAGCATCTCCTATAGCTCAACAGGATACTTGGTCGTGTAGGGAAAAACCATACCGAAAGGGGTAACCATGAAGAAGAGCCTGGGCGATGCGGGCGAGCTGTTCCCGCAGTCGGTGTTTATCATCGCGAGCTACGGCGAGGACGGCACACCCAACGCCATGAACGCCGCCTGGGCGGGCGAGTGCACCCGCCACGAGATCTGCTTCAACATCGGCGACCACAAGACCACCGAGAACATCGTGAAGCGCGGCGCGTTCACCGTGGCGCCGGCCAACGCGGCCAACGTGGTCACGGCAGACTACTTCGGCATCGCCACCGGCAAGCGCGTCAACAAGGCCGAGAAGAGCGGGCTCACCTTCACCCGTTCCGAGCACGTGGACGCACCCGTCATCGAGGAGTATCCGCTCACCATGGAGTGCGAAGTCTCCGCGATCGACGGCGACGAGCACGGCGCGCGCATCGTGGGCAGGATCGTGAACGTTCTCGTGGACGAGGACATCCTCGACGCCGACGGCAAGGTGGACTTCGGTAAGTTCCAGCCGCTTGTGTACGACGCCGCACACATGACCTACCGCGTGGTGGGCAAGGAAGTCGGTGGCGCTTGGAGCGTCGGCAAGCCGCTCGTGTAGTCACAGGCGCAGGGCCCGCCGTTCTGGCACGCGAACGGCGAGCCCTGCCGGTATTGTTTCAATGGGATGAAACGATCCCGCCCTTGGATTGAAACGAGCACGTCCCCAACCAACCCGTTAGGCCACCTGATGGCGGCGGAAGGAAACGGCCACAACAGGCACCGCCGCCAGCGCAAGCGCAGCGTAAACGAGAACCACCATGCCGATCAGGTCGAGCACCACGGGCCCCAGCGGGTAGGACTCAAGCGCCGAGAAGAGCATGTTGAAGTTCGAGAAGTTGAACGGAAACAGCGCGAGCACGCGCTCAAGAACGCCGATACCGCCCGCCGGGATGAGCCCCGTGAAAAGGGTGAGCACCACGTCCAGCAGAAAGACGGAAAGGACCGACCGGGTGCGCGAGGAAACAGCGAGCGTGAGGCACGCGAAGCCCAAGCACGCGACGTACATGAGCCCCACCGACACGAGCGCCGCTTGTCCGGCGGAAAGCGGGTACGGGGACGAAAGCCCCAGCGCCTGCACCGAGAGGCCAAACCCATCCGCCCCGTAAAAGGCAACCGACACCCCAATGACAACGGCCGCGCACAGCGCGAAATAAACGGTGGCGTACAAAAGCGCAGCGAGGATCTTTGCGACAACCAACTGAGAGCGGCCGCGCTTGGTCGCAAGCACCACCGCGTCCGCCCCGGACTGGTACTCGAGCGAGAACACCGGCGCAAGCGTCACGCACACCGCCAGAATCGCAAAGACGAGAAACGCCGCGCAGCTGATGACGTTAGCCCAGCCGTCGGCATATCCGTACGTGAAGGGCTTGGCCACAGACGCCTGCAATTCGGTCCAGTACGCGCGCTCGGCGTCCGAATACCTCCACGCGCCACCCTGCCCGTCGTCAAGCTCGCGCTGAGTAAGGTCAGCCACGGCGCCGTACCAATCCGCCGCCATCTCGGGCGTCACACGCGCCGCGGTCTGGATTGGTTCCTCCCCCGCAAGGCGCCATGGCTTGAGCAGCATACTCCAGTATGGGTTGTATAGCTCGTAAACCTCCTCTGCGCTGAAACTCTGGCACACCAAGTCGTAAACGGAAGAACCGGTCATCTCCAATACTGCGGAGCGGTCGATCTTCTCGAACACCCGATCCTGATAGGTGGCGATGTCGGCGGCGGCGCGCTCGACGGTTATGGCTCCGGCGTGCTCCTCCACCTGGGCACGGTTCTGCGCAATGGCCGCCGGGCCGGAAAGCGTCTCCCCGTGCGCGTCAACTGCCTGGGTTTGCACCACGTTAAGGGCCATGATGCAAGCGGTGAACAGGATGACGCCGAGGTTCGCAGCGAGCGCCACGCGGCGCATGAGCATCTTCTTGAGCTCGAACAGGATGAGCCTAGTCATGGCGATTCTCCTTGAGGTGGGCGCCGCGGCGCAGGGGACGCGGGCGGGTGACGGGCACGTCGTCGCGGAACACGTACAGGTACAGGTCCTCGAGCGTAGGCTCAGCGGACGCGGAGCCGGCAACCTCCGGCGCATCGGCAACGTAGCGGACGAGGGCGCGGCCACCATCGAGGTAGCGCGCGTTGCTCGTGCAGAGCCGGGCCTCGAGCGCCGCGGCCTGCTCGGCGGGGACCACGGCCTCCCACACCTTGCCCCGCGCCTCGGCAACGAGCGCGGCCGGCGGCCCCGAGAGCACCGCCGCGCCCGCGCGCATCACGAGAATCTCGTCGGCGATGTGCTCCACGTCGGAGACGATGTGCGTGGAGAGCAGGACGATCTTGTCCTGCGCGAAGCTCGCGATGAGGTTTCTGAAGCGCACGCGCTCCTTGGGGTCGAGCCCGGCCGTGGGCTCGTCGAGCACGAGCACCTCGGGATCGTTGAGGACGGCCTGCGCGATGCCCAGGCGCTGGCGCATGCCGCCCGAAAACGTGCGGATGCGCCGGCGCTCCTCGCCGGCGAGCCCCACGCGCTCGAGCAGCGCGAGCGAGCGGTCGCGCGCGGCGCGGCGGGAAAGGCCCTTGAGGGCCGCCATGTACTCCATGAAGTCGAGTGCCGTGAACTCCGGGTAGTAGCCAAAGTCCTGCGGCAGGTAGCCGAGAAGGGCGCGGTAGGCGTCGCCCATGCGAGCGACGGGCGCGCCGTCGTAGCGCACCTCGCCCGAGGTGGGGCGCAGCACGCCGCACACCATGCGCATGAGCGTGGTCTTGCCCGCGCCGTTGGCGCCGAGCAGGCCGTGAACGCCGGGCGTGAGCGTGGCGCTCAGGCGGTCCACGGCGATCTTTGGGCCGAACTCGCGGGTCAGCCGGTCGAGCGTGAGTTCCATCGATCTTCTCCCTTCGGTTTGCGGGGTTGGTCAGAGCGCCGTCGCGACGCGGACGGAGGCGTCAGCATCGGCAAATGCGGAGCCCGCCGCACGGAGCCACGCACGCACCTCGACGGTGGCAAAAGCAAAGGCCAGAGCTGCGGACAGCCACCAGGCGAGCCCCGCCGCGGGCACGAAGGCCGCCGGACAGAGCAGGCGCAGGGCCACGCACGCAGCGCACACGCCCGCCGCCGTCGCAACGGCGGCCGCAGTGGCGTCTGCGCTCGCAACCTTGCGGGCGGCGAGAAGTCCTGCACCCGCCGCCGCGAGGTACGGGGCGCACGCTTGAGCAAGCGTCATCCAGAGGGTTGGTCCCTCGGTAGCAAGCAGAACGAGCGCGACGAGGGCGAGGGCGTCGGCACAGCCGAGCACGACCACCCGGGCGCACGCGACCGCTTGGGCGTTCACGGCGCACGAAGCCTCCAACTCGGCCATTCCGCAGGCGCGCGAGCGCGTAACCTCGGCAAGCGAGGCCAGCGCAAACACGGCGCCGATCGCGCCCGCGGCTGCGGCAACCCGCACGCCGGCTAATGCCAAAGCGGCAACGAAGAAGACGAGGCACGCGTGAAGCGTCCAGGTGACAGCGCCGATGCGCCGTATCTGACCTGCAACAATCGCAAGCACCCGGGGTCGCGCGGGGCGCGCCAGCTCCGCTGCGACCGCGCGCACAAGCGCGGGCGGCGCCTCTTCACCAGCCCCCGGCGCAGGTCGGTAGTGATCTTGCAAGGCTCGTTCAAGGGCTCGCTTCTCGCTCAACTTCATCACTCTGCTCCCCTCTCTGCACGCCACGCAGACCCCAGATGCTCCCTCAACGCCTCAAGCGCCGCCGAGATGGTTCGCGCCGCGGCAAACCGGCTCACCCCCAGCGCGCAAGCGACCTCGCCAACCTTGAGCCCCTGGCCGTACCTCAACTCCAGTGCCTCGCGCTGGGTACGGGGCAGCCGTGCTAGCGCGGACACAAGGTCGCGGGCGTCGTCGGCGTCGCTCGGCTCATCGCCGCCCGCAACCGACGCAGGCAGCGGAGCCCACGCCACGGCGCGGTCGCGTGCGAGGTCGGCACACACGTTGCGGGCGATGGTGATGAGGTAGGCTCGGGCCCGCCCCCGCTCCCGGTAGCGTGCCCGCGCCCGGACGAACCGCAGAAACGTCTCCTGCGCAGCATCTTCCGCAAGCCCCGCCGGCGCATGCCTGCGGCAATACCGCAGCACGTCCGCGTAATGCTCGCCCACCAGGCGCTCCGCCTCGTCGATGCGCTCCTTCGGCTCGCCCACACCCGTCACCTCCTTCTGGCCCGTCTAACCCTATTAACGGTAGCGAGAAGGAAAATGTGCGGTTGTGGCGGAAAAAAGTTGTAAGGGAATGGCTGACGGAATGAGCGGGCCTCCCCTATCTACCCAAAGGTTGAAACGAACCCGTCCCCAGCCAACCCGCTTAGACGGCCAGATACGCGTCGAGGGACTTTAGGCCCGCCGCCAGCAGCTCGGTGTGGTGCTGCATGTGGTTGCCCGGGCCCACCACGAGGTCCACCGCGCACCCGCGCTCGCGCAAAACGGCCGCGCACGTCTCCAGATCCTCCTGCACGGTGCGCATGATAGGCGCCCCGGCGCGACGCTCTTTCTTCCCAATCGAGAAGTACGCGTAGCGTCCCGCGCTGTCTGGGCAGGTGCGCCGCAGATAGTCGACCCAACCTTCGTACCAAACCGAGCCCGAAAGACACGCGCACGCCGCAAAGGGCGAGCCCTCGTGCGCAAACGCGTAAAGCGAGAAGAGCCCGCCGAGCGAGTAACCGCAGATCGCCCGCCGCTCGGGGACAAGCCCGCACGCAGCCTCCACTTCGGGAATCACCACACCCGTAAGCTCGGCAAACGTCTCGGCCGCGTGTCCGCCAAAAGCCGGCGCGTCCGGACGCAGACCCGCCGCAGGCCAAGGCGTCAGGCTGTCGTTCCAGTTGCACACGGGCACACGAATCACAGTTGCACGAAGCCCCACAGCGGCCGTCGCCACGTCAAAGGGATGTTCCGGCAGGTCAACCACACACAACAGGAGCCTCAAGCCCGCCCGCACCAAGAAGGACCTCGCACCTGTCGCGATCAACATAGCCCCATCTGTCTCATCACCAAGCGGTACACCGTCGTCGGCCTGAAGCGCGCCCACCGCTCGCTCGACCTCGTTGACTGGGAGAAACTTAAAGATGACCGATAGCACGTTTCCCGCATTTGCACGCGAGGTCGCGCGGAAGCACCAACTGGACGCCCTTCCTCCCGCGGTTGAGAAGGAGCTTTTGCACTACGACATACTCGCCGCGCTCGACGCTTCGGGATGGCGACGCAATACAACCCCGTCCCAAAATGAGTCACTCGCTGATGCCGGCCACCTGGTCCCGAAGGGCCCGCCCCGGAACTCCGCCAGGGTCGGGCCGTTCGCCCCGCGCGGCGACGCGCTGACGGGGCAGGGCGAACCCGATCGCATCACCTCAATCCGAGCGCCGGGGCCATCACGTTAAGCAGAGCGCGCGCGTGCGCGGCCGACGCACCGAGGCAGGGCACGTAGGCAAAAGCGTCGTCAGGAGCCCCCGGGCGGTTGCGGAAAAACGCGGCGCGCAAGACCTGCTCAACGTCGTAACGCGTCTCAAGGCAATCGATCGAGAAGCCCGGGCAGCACACAACGAGGTTTCGCGTGCCGTCCCGCGCGACCTTCTCGACCGCCGCCGTTGCAAAGGGGCCGGTCCACTTGCGGCCGTCCTCAAAGCGCGACTGGAAGGCGCGCGCCCACGCGCCCTCAGGAGCGCCAAGCTCGCGGGCGATCCCGGCAACGGAGCGATCGACCTGCTCGGGATAGGTGTCGCCCCTGCGCACGTCTGCGAGCGGCACCGCATGGAAGGATAGGAGCAGGCAGTCGCGGCGCGCGTCAAACCCCGCGGCGCGCACCGTGTCCGCTATCGCCCGCTGCCAGCCGTCATCGTCGCCATAGCCCTCCACGGTTGCCAGCGGCGGATGCCAGCCTGCCTCGTCCTGCGCCGCCCGCAGCGCCTGGAGGGCGGCCCCCGTTGTGGAGCGCGCGGTTTGCGGATAGAGGGGCACGACGAGGACGCACTCGCACCCCTGCGTGCGAAGCTCGGACAACGACGCCGCAAGCGAGGGCTGGCCGTACATCATGCCGGCGCGCACCGCCACGCGCCCCGCGCCGAGCTGCGCGTCGGCCTCGCGCTCCACGGCGGCGGCGAGGCGCCGGCACCCGTTCACCAGTGGCGAGCCGTCCTCCCAGATGGAGCGGTACCGAGACGCGCTGACCGGCGCGCGGCGCGGCAGGATCGCGTGGTTGAGCACGAGGCGCCATAGCGGCTTGGGCAGGGGGCGAATCATGTCGTCCATGAGGAACTCGGAGAGATACGCGCGAACCGCCGCCTCGGTGGGAGCGTCGGGCGACCCCGTGTTGACGAGCAGCACGCCCACGCGCGCGGAATCAGCAGGCAGGTCGCAGCCGGCATCCATGAGAGCCCCCTTGTCAGCAGCATTGCGCAAAAACGAGGACATGGTACCACGCATGGAGGCGGGGGCGCCGCAGCGCCCCCGTCCGGTACCATGAGCTCGCACCCAAGCAGGGCAAGCGCCTGCCCCGCCCATCCCGCTGCAGGGCCGCGCTACAGGGTCCAATCCTCGCTCTCGGTCTGCAGGCGCACCATGCGGGCAAAAAGGCCGCCCGCCGCCATGAGCTCGGCCGGCGTGCCCTGCTCCGCCACGCAGCCGCCCTCCAGCACCACGATCTGGTCGGCCGCCTGCACGGTGCGCATGCGGTGCGCGATCACGATGACGGTCTTGCCCGCGAGCAGCCGCGAGAGCGCCTCCTGCACCTGCGTCTCGTTCTCGACGTCCAAGCTCGCCGTGGCCTCGTCCAGCAGCACGATGGGCGCATCCTTGAGCAGCGCGCGGGCGATCGAGATGCGCTGGCGCTCGCCGCCGGAGAGGCGGGCGCCGTTCTCGCCGATCATCGTGGCGTAGCCTTGCGTCATGCGACCCACGAACTCGTCGCAGTTGGCCGCGCGCGCCGCTGCCAGCACCTCCTCGTCGGTGGCGCCACGCCGCCCCAGGCGGATGTTCTCCATCACGGTGTCGTCAAAGAGCGTCACGTCTTGGAAGACCACGGAGAAGTCGCCGAGAAGCACCTCGGGGTCCACGGTGGAGACGTCCACGCCGCCCACGGTCACGCGCCCGGATCTCGCGTCCCAGAGCCGGCAGGCAAGCCGCGCGCAGGTGGACTTGCCGCTCCCGCTCGGCCCCACGAGCGCCGTGACCTCGCCCGCGTGCGCGGTGAAGCTCACGTCCTCGAGCACCTTCTCGCCGTCCTTCTCGTACGAGAAGCCTACGTGCTCAAACGCCACGTCGTGGCCGGCGGGCGCGTACGCCTCGCCACCCGCCGCCAGCGGCTCGTCGAAGAAGCTCCGCATGCGGGCGGAGGCCGTGCGGGCCGAGAACAGCTCGGCGATGAGCATGAGCGCCTGATCGAAGGGCGCGTAGATGCGGCTCACCACCAAAAGGAAGCAGAAGAGCGTGAGGAAGTCGCAGGCGCCCTCGAGCACGAGGGAGGCGCCGGCCAGCAGCGTGGTGGCGAACCCCAGGCGCAGCACCACCTGGGCGCCGTTGACGCACACGCCGCATGCCAGCTCGCTGCGCACAGCGGAGCGCTCGGCCGCGTCCACGCTCTCGTACACGCGCTCAAGGTAGCGCTCCTCCTGATTGGTGGCGCGCACCTCGCGCACGCACTCCAGCGCCTCCTGGACAAGCTCGGAGGTCTTGAGCCCCGCCAGGCGCGTTGCGCGCATGAGCGGCTGGAGCTTTGAGCGCACGCCGAACAGCAGAAGCAGCGCCACCGGGCCCGACCACATCGAGGCCACGGCGAGCCGCCAGTCAAAGGCGGCGAGACCCACGAAGGCGATGGCCATGGTGGCGTAGGCGCCGTAGAGCTCGGGCAGCACGTGGCTGTAGGCGTGCTCGGTGGTCTTGACGTCGGTCATGAGCGTCTCGGTGAGGTCGGCGAGGTCGCGTCGGCCGAAAAACGAGAGCGGCAACCTCCGCAGGCGCTCGGCGAGGGCGATGCGCTGCCGGCCGCTCTCCTTGTAGATGACGCCGTACTGGTAGTAGTACTGAAACCGCTCGCATACGAAGAGCACGACGAGGTACGCGGCAAGCACCGCCACCCACCCCGCAACGGGCACGGCAAGCGGATCGAAGCCGAGCGCGCCCCACGGCCCCAGCGCAACCGCGCCGCCCGTGAGCCGCGCCACCAGCGCGCTCATGACCACGAACACAAACCCCACCCCCGCGAAGACCACGAGGTTGGTGACGGTGGTCCACACCGCGCCCAGCAGCACGTTCCGCGCGCCCTCGTCCGTGAGGGCGTACTTCTCTTTTACCGACATCTATGCCACGCCCCTTTCGGCGCTCGAGATCCTCCAGGTGACCGCCCGCTCGTAATCGGCCCACATGCGCGCATAGAGGCCGCCCGCGCGCACGAGCTCGTCGTGCGTGCCCTGCTCCACCGCGCGCCCGCGGTCGAGCACCACAATCTTGTCGGCCGCGCGCACGGTGGAGAGCCGGTGCGCCACCATGAGCACAGTGCGGGGCGCGCCGTCGCGCCCGCGCGCGAGCCGCTTGAAGGCAGCCTGGATCTTGGCCTCGTTCTCGGGGTCGGCAAAGGCGGTGGCCTCGTCGAGCACCACGATGGGAGCGTCCTGCAAGATGGCGCGCGCAATCATAAGCCGCTGCACCTCGCCGCCGGAGAGGTGGACGCCCTCCGCGCCGTACACGGTGTCCACGCCCTCCGGCAGCTTGGCGAGAATGTCATCGCACTGGGCGGCGGAAAGGGCCTCCAGCACCTCCTCGCGCGTGGCCGCCGGACGCGCGGCCCGCACGTTCTCCAAGATGGACTGCGAGAACAGCCGGTTGGCCTGGAACACGAAAGCCACGCGGTCCATGAGGTCGTGGGGGTCCATCTGGCGCACGTCCACGCCGCCCACGACCACGCGCCCGGAGTCCGCATCCCAGAAGCGGGGCACGAGCGAGGCCGCCGTGGTCTTGCCGCCGCCCGAGGGCCCTACGAGCGCCACGGTGGCGCCGGCCGGCACCGAGAAGCTCACGTGGTCGAGCGCCGGCTCGTCGGCCCCCTCGTAGGTAAAGCTCACGTCCTCGAGCACCACGGAGTTGTCGCGCGGAACCTTGGGCGCGGCGGGCGCCTCGATCACGGGGGCGGCGAGGGCCTCCTCCACGCGGGAGACGGCGTCCGCCGCCGACTGGAACGCCTCGGACATGAACATCACGCGCGTCATGGCCGTGGGGATGACGGCGGAGAAGATGGCATAGAAGGCGAAGTTCGTCGCGAGACGCGCAACGTCCGCCTCGCCCGGCGCGATGAGCGCGACCACCGGCACGAGAAATACCGCCGCCGCGCTGATGAACGTGAGCGAGAGCGCCTGCGGCGTCTGGCACCACTTCACGGCATAGTCTTGCGCGAGCACCGTGAACTCCTCGATCGCGTCGTGGAAGGCGCGGAACGACCGCACCGTCTGCTGAAACACCTTGAGCACCGGAATGCCGCGCACGTACTCGGTGCCGGTCTTGTTCATCTTGACGAGCGACTCCATGTAGCGCGTCATGAAGCCCATGCCGCGCCCGCCCATCATGTGGAACATGCAGGCGAGGCTCACCGCCACCGGCACGAGGCACGCCGCGCCCAGGCGCCAGTCGAACACGAAGAACAGCACGAGCATGCCTACGATCATGGCGATGGAGCCCGCCGTGTCGGGCAGCTTGTGGGCGAGAAGCCCCTCGGTCTCGGCCGCGCAGCCGTCCACCACGCGGCGCAGCGCCCCCGAGGCGTGCGCGTCGAAGTAGCCCAGGCTCGCGTGCATGAGGTGGGCCGTGGCGCGCTTGCGCATGTTGGAGGCGCAGCGGAACGCCGCCAGGTGCGTGCACATGAGACCCGCGAAATAGAGCGCGATGCTCGCCACCGCGAACCCGAGCGCCCACCAGCCGTACGCGGCTATGCCGGTGGCTGCTGGCCAGTTAGGCGCCACGGCGATGAGATCGCGCGCCGCGAACCAGATGCAGATATAGGGACCGAAGCT
Source organism: uncultured Coriobacteriaceae bacterium (assembly GCA_963931435.1). GTDB lineage: Bacteria > Actinomycetota > Coriobacteriia > Coriobacteriales > Coriobacteriaceae > Coprousia. The sequence continues at coordinate 819,064 of OZ007012.1, read as the reverse complement.
CACGAGCATCGACACCGCCGAGAGCGCGCAGCCCAGGTACGTGAGCGCGCGCCGGGGTCCGGCGAAGGCGAGCAGGCGGCCGACGGCGCCGGACTGCCGCGGTTCTCCGCCAGCGGAAACCCCGCCCGCCTGTTGCGCGTCAGACATGATGTCCTCCTAACGTATCGCATTCTTGATTGACGTTCCGAGGCACAGTATCATGCGGAGCTAGAAATGTTTGCTTTAACTAACTTGTATGGGATGCAACGGCAAAAAGGAGGGACGGTTCTTCAACATGGCAGGCAACGCCGGCATATCCGCCGACCTCCTCGCGCTTTGCCTTCCCCAGGCCGAGCAGCTCGGCATCAGGCTCGAGCGCCGCGGGTGGTTCTGGGCGGGCGCCGCAACGGGTTCCGTCGCCAGGGGAACGATGTGGTTCTCGTCGCCCTCCCCGGGGTGCCTCGTGCTCTATCACGACGTGGTCCCGCGCGCCAACATGCGTCTTCGGGAAGAGTCGCGCGGGCCGTACGCCTGCGCGTGCATGCTGAAAGACGCGGCGCTTGCCTGCTCGCAAAGCTGCGGGTTGGCGCTGAGGCCCGCCGGCGAGAGGCACGGGGTCGAACACACCGAGTTGGCGACGTTCGTCGAACGCGAACCGCGCACGCTCACCAGCCCCTTGCACACGGGGCAACGCTACCGCTCGAGCTCCATCATCCTGCTGCCCGAGTTCTTTGCCGGGCTCGAGCGGAGCTACCCCGGTGAGTTTCGCGACATGCCCGGCCTGTTCGACACGCATCTGGGAGCACGCGCGGGATGGGAGATCGGGCACGCGCTCAGCCGAATCTCCTCCCGTCCGCCAACCGGGTCGGGCGGGGCGCTCGCCCTGCGCGCCACCGTAGACGGTCTCATGGCGTCGCTTGCGGCGGGCAGGGACACCTCGACGCGAGACGAGGAGGGTGCCGCCGAGCTGGTACGCCAGGCAAAGGACCTCGTCGCGCAAGCGCTCGACGAGGGAGCGGCGCCGCCCACGGTGGATGGGCTCGCAAAAGCGCTCTACGTAAGCCGCTCCCGGCTCTGCGCCGCATTCCAGCGCGAGACCGCGCAGAGCCCCGGGCTGTACGTGCGCCGGACGCGCATCGAGCGCGCGTGCGAGCTGCTGGGCAACCGCGACCTCACGGTGGCCGACGTCGCCGCCCGGCTGGGCTACCCCGGCCTCTCGGCGTTCGACCACGCCTTCACCAGGGCAACGGGCCTCTCCCCGCACGCCTGGCGCACCCAAAGAAAGTGCGCCTCGCCGCAGCCGAGGACGCCCTGAGCACCTCGGCACCGTAATTGCGAGCCGTACGTTCTGAAACACCCCGGCGCCACGCCATCTCCGCAACCGTGAGAGCCGCTGCGCACCGCCTGTCTATACGCGCAGCGCGGAATGGGTCGAAACGAACCCGTCCCCAACGAACCCTTCGCCACTCTTTCCAGCTCCGCACTTACGAACACCCGAGAGCCCGGCCGATACAAAATCACTCCACCCGCGCCGCAACAAAGCGTTGCTTGCCCGATCGTACGCCGTACACGGATACTATTCACAGATAACCACCCAGGAAGGGAGATCCATGGCCATCAAGGATGTTTTGCCTCGTCTGCGTCGCGAGCGTGGTCTTACCCAGGAGGAGCTGGCACGCCGGCTCTTCATCACCCGCCAAGCCGTGAGTCGTTGGGAGACGGGCGAGACCACGCCCGGCATCGACATGACCAAGCTCATCGCCCGCGAGCTCGGCGTGCCCATCACCGAGCTGCTCGAGATGCCCGAACACTACTGTCAGAGCTGCGGCATGATGTTCACCGCGCCTGGCCAGCACGGTCACGAGGCCGATGGTACCGAGACCGAAGAGTTCTGCCGCTGGTGCTACGACGAGGGTCGCTACACCTACGAGACCACGATGGACGAGATGATCGAAGACTGCGCCCCACGCATGGCCGAGGCAATGGGCTGGACCGTGGATGAAAGCGCGTCGCTGCTCGGCGCGGTGCTTCCCACGCTCAAGCGCTGGCGCACAGCATCTGAAGGGTGACGTGCACCCACTCATGGCAGCCGGCAGTTAGATCAGACGAAGAAACCGCGACCGTCAGACGTCGAGCCAGCATTCATCGACCGGCCTCCCACCGTCGTAGAAGCGGTCGTCCCCCTCGGAGATCTCGCGCAGCACGCGGCACGGGCTGCCGACCGCAACCACCCCGGCGGGGATGTCGTGCGTGGCCACGCTGCCCGCTCCCACCACCGAGCCCGCACCGACCGTCACACCCAGCAGCACCACGCAACCTGCGCCGAGCCAGGTGCCTGCGCAGATGCGCACCGGCTTGTTGTACTGGAGCCCCTGCGCCCGCAGGCGTGGGGACACGGGGTGCGCGGCCGTGCAGATGGTGACGTTCGGGCCGATCATCACGTCGTTCTCGATGAAGATGTCGGCATCGTCCACCAAGGTGAGGCCCATGTTGGCATAGACGTGATTGCCCAGGTGCACGTTGGCACCTCCCCAATTGGCGCGAAGGGAAGGCTCGATCAGGCAGCCCTCGCCCACCTCGGCGACCATGCGGGAAAGCAGTTCCTCGCGCTCCTGCATACAGCCGAGCGGTAAGGCGTTGTACGCATCGAGAACGTCGCGGCGACGTGCCTGTTCCGCGAACAGCTCCGGGCTGTTGCATATCTGGAACGAGTTTCGAATCGAGCGGGCGGGACGCTCGCCGGCGCCGGAAACGAGCCGCAGGAACGTACCCAGCTCCCCCGTCCTCTACCGACGCCGTGGCGTGCGGACGGAGAAGAGGCCGTGCCGATTGCAGTACGCGTAGATGATGCCTGACATCCCGGCGCGGAAGCGTGCTGCCGCCTCCTGCTCGGGATAGAGCTTCTGGATGGCCACGCCGCCCGTGGACACGTACGCGATGAAGCTGATGAAGTGATCCTTGCGCATGGGGTGGTCGAGCGTGACGTACCATTCGTCCTCGATGCGCTCGACCGAGATGGCATGGCTCCCGGCGCCACCCGGCTTGAGCCCCTCGGCCGGCGCCGCCGTCTCGCCGGGCTCTGCGGGCTCCGCCTCGCAGGGCAGGAGCTGCACACCGCAGCACGAAAACGACCCCTCGCCGAGCGCATAGACCACGTTGCCGCAGATGGGACACACGTAGAACCGTGCGCGCAGCAGATTGCCCGCCCGGTTGGCGTTCTGCCGTACGTCGCCGGTCAGAAGCTCGGCCACCGAGATGCCGAGCGCGGAAGCGAGCGGCTCCACGAGCGAGATGTCCGGCAGCCCGCGACCGGATTCCCATTTGGACACGGCCTTGTCGGTCACGCCCACGGCGTCCGCCAGAACGCGCTGCGTAAGCCCGCGCTGCTCGCGGAGGGACTTGATGGTGGAAGCGGTGAGATAGCCGGACACGTCGGCTCCTTTCAGATGAGGTTGATGGCATGCTCCCTGTCGACCGCTCCAGTATGGGACATCGCCCATCGCCTCGCCACCTACGGAGCGTAGAGCGGGGCGAGCGCGCCGCCTGCTTGCCAAGCGCACCAGGTTCCAGATTTCACGAAACACCCAGCTCGCAGGCGCGTAAACTGCTACTCTACCATCGGTCGAGCGAACTCAACTGGCGGTCGGTTGAGGGCGGGCGCGCCCTATGGAACGATGGGGGCGCTCGATGGAACCGCCAACGAAAGGACAGCCATGGCACAGAAGAGCTTCGGCGCCACCATCTCATGGAGGGCGGGGAAGCCGACGAGTAGGCGCTGCCGCCGACGGACGGGCTAGGCGGTGCGGCTGCCCGATCGCACTGTCCCGCCTATCCGCTCACGCTGCGCAGCAGATCGGCGGGATCCACATCGTAGAGCTTCGCGAGCTTGATGAGGTTCGTGGTGCTCGGCTCGGATGCGCCCTGCTCCCACTTGCTCACCGCCTGCCGGCTCACGCCCACGTGCTGGGCGACGAACTCCTGCGTCATCCGGCGGCGCTCGCGCTCCGCGCGCAGCGCCTCGCCGAGCGAGCGGCGCACGGCGACCGTCTGGGCGTCCTTGCGCGCGCGTTCCTGGCGGACGAACCAGCGGATCGCGAGCACCGCGGCCACCACGAAGAGCAGCCACGGAAGCACCTTCGCGACGAGCATGGTGACGATGATGATGAGTTCATACGCACTCGGGTACATGGCGGCTCCTTTTCTCTCGCGCCCTATGATACGGGAAGTGTCGCGCAGGCCGCGCGTTGCCTCCACCACCTATCGCGCAACATGCGGTTGCATATCGGTTGCGCGTGCTATTTCGCCGCACAAGCCGCCCGCAACGCACGCGCTCGCGCCCACGCCCCCTCCCTGCCCGGCGTTCCGTTCACCGGCGACGGCTTCGACGTCTCGCCCACCGTCGTGAACCCCGAGAGCCACAACCAGCTCATGGATGTCCTCATGAGTCGCACGCGCACCGACCTGCAGCAGGTGGTGAAGGAATCGCTCGACGGCGTGCGCTGCAAGGTGTCCGTGGATGCCGTCATCGATGCCTCCCCGTTGAGGGCATCGCGAACTACGTCGAGAACAAAGGCATCGACCTCATGGTCATGGGCGGCGCGGCGGGGCGGATGCCCGGGAGCCCCCGGCGTCCGCCCCGCACCTGTTAGCGCGCCGTGACCTCCCCGTCGCGCACCTCCCAGGTCGCCGTCGTGCAGCCGTCGAGGAACACGCGGTCGTGGCTCACGAGCAGAAGCGCCCCGGGGTACGCCGCGAGCGCGCGTTCGAGCGCCTCGGTGGAGTGCAGGTCGAGGTGGTTCGTGGGCTCGTCCATGATGATGAGCGCGGGGTGCTCGAGCATGCCGAGCGCGAGCATGAGCTTGCGCAGCTCGCCGGGGCTCGTCGCGTCGCCGTCCAGGATGCGGTCGGGGTCGGAGTTGAGCTGCGCCACCGCGGAGAGCACGCGGCCGCGCTCCGCATCCGAAAGGTCGCGCACGCGTTCGAGCACCCGCACGCGCCGCTCCGGGTCGAGCTCCTGCGGGATGTCGAGCACGGCCAGGTCGAGCGCGATGCGCGTGCGGATGTGCCCGAGCAGGGTCGACTTGCCGGCACCGTTCGGCCCCACGATGCCGATGTGGTCGCGGTTCCCCACGAAGAGCTCGGGGACATGGAGCGTGCCGGAGCCGCATGCGATGCGCGCCTCGTCGATGCGCACCACCACCTTGCGCGGGCTCGGGGCGGCGTCGACCCACAGGTCTCCGTCGTAGCGCTTGTGCACGAACGCCGCGCCCACGCGCCGCTCGGCCGCCTGCATGCGCGCGTCCATCTGCGACGACAGCCTGCCGCGGGCGCCGTCCTGCCCCGTGAAGATCGCGAGGTCGATCTTGGCCTTCGCAGAGCGGTCCTTGGGATCGACATGCCGCTTGCTCCGGCGCGCCTGGGCGCGGGCCGCCTCGTGGGCGCGGGCGGCCTTCTCGGCCGCGAGGCGCGCGAGCTCGCCCTTCGCCGCGCGCCGCTCCCGCACCGCGGTCGCGCGCTCGAGCTCCGCCTGCGCGTGCGCCGCCGTGTAGCCGCCCTGCCGCACCACGATGCCGTCCGCCTCGAACGAGGCGCAGCGCGCGGCGACCTCGTCGAGGAGCTCGCGGTCGTGGCTGATGAGGATGCCGATGCCCTTGAAGCCCTGGATGAGCCCCGCGATGCGCAGGCGGGCGTCGCGGTCGATGTGGTTCGTGGGCTCGTCGAGCACGAGCACGTCCGGCCGCTGCCAGAGCGCGCACGCGACCTGCAGCTTCTTGCGCTCGCCGAACGAGAGCTCGCCGTAGCGCCAGGCCATGTCGTCCTCGATGCCGAGCGCCGCGCGCAGGCCGCGCGCGTCGCGACCGAAGTCCGCGGCGAAGTCGAAGAGGCCCGCGGGCGGGGCGTCCGTCTCCTGCGCGCAGTACGCGCTCGCAAGGCGCGGCGACACGCTGCCCGTGTCCGGCGCGATGAGGCCGCAGGCGATCTTCGCGAGCGTGGTCTTCCCGCAGCCGTTATCGCCCAAAAGGCCGGTCCAGCCCTCGGGGAAGGCGATGCTCACGCGATCCAAGATGGGTTCGGGAGATGAGGGGTAGGCGTACGTCACGCCCGAAAGGGTGAGTTGCATGGGAGCTCCTTCGCTGGCCGCAGGCAGCATCCGCGCACGGCGCGGCATCGCGCTGCCATCACATCAAGACGTTGACCTAGCGAATCTTCACCGAGCACCCCTTCCGTCGGAGCCGGCGGCGCCGCCACGCGCGCTGCGGAAACTCCCTGTTCCGCCCGGTCGACAGGCTGAGTATAGGCCGCGGCGCATGCAGGGTCAATCACCCGCCCTCCCCGATGCGCAGATCGGCCGGTGCTGCCGCACGGTACAATACCGGCATTGGCCTTATACGCGCCGGAACCGGCGGCGAGAACATCGAGGAACGGAGGCGGCCCATGCTCGACGTACAGCGCGCCCTCAAAGCTGCCCAGGTACCCGCGCGCACGCGCACCCTGCCCCTCTCGACCCCTTGGGGCGAGGCGATCGCCTCCGCAGGAGACGACGCCCCCGTCCTGCCCGAGCACCCCCGCCCCACCATGCGGCGGGGCGCGTACACCATGCTCAACGGCATGTGGGAGTACGCCTTCGCCCCGCTCCCCGCGGAGCTTCCCACGCGAAGGACCCTCGCAGGGGAAACCCGGCCCTCGGCGCTCAACCGCGATGAGGCGCTCGCCGTGGTGAGCAGTGCCCCTGCGCCCATCACCTTCAGCAGCGGCCGCATCCGCGTCCCCTTCTCTCCCGAAGCCCCGCTCTCCGGGGTGGGGCGCGCGCTCCAACCGAACGAGCTCCTGTGGTACCGCCGAACCTTCGAGCTGCCCGCGCTCACCGCAGGCGAACGGCTCATCCTGCACTTCGAGGCGGTCGACTGGGTGTGCGCGGTCTACGTGGACGGGCGGCTCGCCGGCGCGCATGCGGGCGGGTACCTCCCCTTCGACATCGACGCCACGCCCTATCTCCATCCCGCGAGCGGCGAGCCCGCGGAGCTCATGCTCTGCGTGTACGACCCCTCCGACGCGGGCGTGCAGCCACGCGGCAAGCAGAGCCTCGCGCCCGGAGGCATCTGGTACACCGCACAGAGCGGCATCTGGCAAAGCGTATGGTACGAAGTCGTGCCGGCGACGCACCTCGTGTCGCTCTCCCTGAGCGGCGCGGCGGACGGCTCGCTCGCGGTCGACGCGCAGGCAGCGATTGCCGAGGCAGGTGGCCCTGCATCCGGCTGCGCGCTCGAGCTCACCGTCCTCGACCACGCAGGGACTACGGTGCTTCAACAGACCCTCCCGTTCGATGCGCACGGGAGGGTCCGCGCCGCGCTCACCGTTGAGAGCCCGCACCGGTGGTCGCCAAGCGATCCCTACCTCTACCAGGCGAGGGCCGTGCTGCGCGCGGGCTCGTCCACGGGCACCGCGTCCGCCCCGGACAGCGTCGAGAGCTACTGCGCGTTTCGCACCGTCTCCATCGAGCGCGATGCCCGGGGCGTGCCGCGCTTCTTCCTCAACGGCGAGCCGCATTTCGTGAAGGGCGTGCTCGACCAGGGCTACTGGCCGGACGGCCTCATGACCGCGCCCTCGGACGAGGCGCTCATCCACGACATCGCCGCCATGAGGGCCGCCGGCTTCACCATGATGCGCAAGCACCTCAAGATCGAGTGCGCGCGCTGGTACTACCACTGCGACCGGCTCGGCATGCTCGTATGGCAGGATGCCGTGCAGGGCGGCGGACCGTACAGCCCGTGGCATATCAGCCGCAAGCCCACAGTGTTCAAGCGCACCTGGGGGCGCTTCCGCGATGACGTTCCGCCCCATCGGAGCGCCCTCGCGTCCACCGACGTGCGCTACCAGCTCGAGTGGAACGAGACCTGCGCGGCCATGGTGCGCTTGCTCGCGTGCCACCCCTCGGTCGCCACCTGGTCGCTCTTCAACGAGGGCATGGGCCAGTTCGATGCCCGCGCGGCAGCCGAGCACATCCACGGCATCGACGCGTCGCGGCCCATCGATGCCGCGAGCGGTTGGTTCGACCAGCATTGCGGAGACTACCTCTCGCAGCATAACTACTTCCGCCCCCTCACCGCGGACCGCGACCGCGGGCGCCTCTCCGGCTACGTCGCCAAACGCGGGTTCCGCGCGCTCTTCCTCTCGGAATTCGGCGGATGGGGGCAGCCGGTCGAAGGGCACCGGTTCTCGGACGCCGCCTACGGCTATGGCGAGTTCGACGGCATCGACGCGTGGCGCGCGGCGGTGCGCGCGTCGCTCGCCGCCGCCGGGGACCTTGAGGCGCGCGGCCTCGCGGGCTTCGTCTACACGCAGGTCTCCGACGTCGAGGACGAGGTCAACGGCCTCATCACCTACGACCGCCGCGTATGCAAAATAACTCCAGGGGATTTTTAACATCCTGCCGAGAAGAAGGCGGCGTCGGCGGGACGATGCGGCCGCAACCGCGCTGCGTCGACCTCCGTGTGGGCGCGCTCCGCAACGTCGCGCCACTTGACCGTGAAGCCGGCGCCATGGCTGCAGAACACGGAATCCGGCGAATGGGGAAGATCGACCTCGGGGTCGTATGCCGCCGCCGCGACGACCGCGCAGCACGTCCTCACGCGCGACGCCCTCGACCTCATCGAGCGCGGCGAGCACGTGCGCGAACGCGTCTCCGTGGTGAGCAGGCAACCTGACATGGGAGACGATTCCCCATGTCATGGCATGTGGGTCAGGCGGGAGGAACGGGAGCGATGAATGAAAGAGCGGAACAAAGGGGCGCGCAACCGACGCAGCGGAAGGAGTAATGCAGACCTGTCGTCCTCCACCCCGTCACATTTTGGACCCTTCCGTGTGTAATAGATGAGGGAAGAGCAGCTGCGCCCTCGCGACACGCCATCGAGCAAGAGAGGAGGACGGCCGATGCCGGAGCAACACGCCATACCCGATCGCGACCCCGAGCGGCTCGTGCGCACCTACGCCGATCTCGTCCTGCGCGTGTGCTACACCTACCTGCGCTCGACGGCCGATGCCGAGGACGTCTGCCAGGACACGCTCATGAAGCTTCTCCTGCGCGAAGAGCCGTTCCGCGACCCCGGCCACGAGCGCGCGTGGGTCATGCGCGTGGCAGCGAACGCCTGCAAGAACCTGCTGCGCGACCGCGGCGCGCACCCCGAGGCACCCCTCGACGCCGTGCCGGAACCCGCTGCGGTGCAGACGCATGACGAGGAGGAGCTCCGCCGGCGCGACGACCGCGTGCTGGCCGCCGTCATGGCGCTCCCGCTCCCCCAGCGCGAGGCCATCTACCTGCACTACTACGAGGGCTACTCCACACGCGAGATCGCGCGGATCGTCGGCGTCGCGGACGATGCCGTGCGCCAGCGCCTCAGTCGCGCTCGGACCCGCCTGAGAGAAGACCTGAAGGGAGACTACGATGACTTCCCCGCTTGACGCCTACACCCGATCGATGGACAACCTCCGCTTCTCCGAAGAAGCCAAAGCCCGTATGACCGAGAACCTGAGAGAACTTGCAGATACAAGGGGCGTCGAGGAGAGCGCCCGAGGCGGGATCCCCGCCGAGATCCTGACCATGCCCGCACGGCGCCCCGCCCGTCGACCGCGCCGCTGGGCGCGCGTCGCCGCCGGGCTCGCGCTCGCCCTCGTGCTGGGCGGGGGCGGCACCGTCGCCGTGGCGGCGGGCGTGCTGCCCAACCCGGCCGACGTGCTCTCCGACGTCTTCGGCGGCGCGCCGGCCCAGACCGAGCTCCTGAACGAGGTGGGCCGGCCGATCGGCGCGAGCGCGACCTCGAACGGCGTCACCGTGACGGCCGAGGCCGTGGTGGGCGACCGGTCGAACTTCACCGTCGTGTACGACGTCGAGTTCGACGACCCCTCCGCGCTCGAGGGGATCGAGCCCAACAAGAACGGCACGCTGCCCCTTGTTGCCGACGCGACCTTCCACGTCGACGGCACCATGGCCGGGGGCGGTGGGGCCTGGTTCTACGACGCCGAACCCGGCGACAACACGATCCAGTACGCCGAGTCCATGGGTTTCACCACCTGGAACGGTGCAGGTATCATCGGACGCACCATGCGCTTCTCGATGAGCGGCATCCGCACCATGGAGGGCGAGGACTCGCGCACCATCGTCTCAGGCGACTGGAACCTCAAGTTCGCGATGAACTACGTCGACACGACCGTCGACCTCCCGGCCGGCCAGGAGACCACCTGGCAGGGCGCGGACGTCACGGTCGACGCCGTGGCGGTGTCCTCCGTCGGCATCACGGTCGACTACACGATCGACCGCCAGATCGGCGACCTCGGCCCCTCCGGCGCGATGAGCGACGAGGCGCTGGCCGAGCAGAACGCGGTCCTGGGCCTCCCCGTCACCGTGACCTTCGCGGACGGTACCACGTTCGACGCCACCAACGCCAACACCACCGCCGTGAAGCAGGGCGACGGCACGAGCGCCGTCACCAAGACGGTGACTTACGACCGCATCGTCGCCGCGGACGACATCGTGAGCGTGACCGTGGGCGACGTGGAGATCCCCATGAGCAACGCATAGGGCACGTGGGAGCCAAGACGCCTCCGCAGGGGCGAGCCGGTCGAACGGCTCGCCCCTTTTGAAACGAAGCAGGGCGAGGCAAATCCGCTCCGTGTTCTCAAGCCACCTGGTGATGGCGGAACGAGACGGCTGCGACCGGCGTCGCGACGAGCGCGAGCACGAGGTAGATCACCGTGACCATGCCGATCAGGTCGATCACCTCAGGCCCCAGCGCATAGGACTCGAGCGCCGAGAACAGCATGTATCGAGAAGACAAGAAACGCCGCGCAACTGATGATGTTCGCCCAGCCGCCCGCATAGCCATACGTGATGGTCTCGGCCACGGACGCTTGTGCGGTCGTGGTTATAAAAACCTGATGGTCTGCGGTAAGCGAAATGACGCCGGCTTTCCCAGCGGATGCCGGCCGGCCATGACTCAAAACAACCCCGTCCCCAAATGAGCCATCAGGTGAGGTGCACGTCGAGCGCCGCCAAGCCGGCAGCGAGGCGCTCGGTGTGATGCTGCATGTGGTTGCCCGGGCCGATGACGAGGTCCACCTCGCATCCGCGCTCGCGCAGGATGGCCGCACACGCTTCGAGGTTGTCCTGCACGGTCCGCATGATGGGCGCTCCGGCGCGGCGCTCCTTCTTCCCGATGGAGAGAAACGCGTAGCGGCCCATGCCGTCCGGACAGACGCGCCGGAGGTAATCGACCCAGCCTTCATACCAGACGGAGCCCGAAAGGCACGCGCAGGCCGAGAAAGGCGAGCGCTCGCGCGTGAACGCATAGAGCGCAAAGAGCCCGCCGAGCGAGTAGCCGCAGATCGCGCGCCGTGCCGGGGCAAGGCCGTGCGCGGCTTCTACTGCGGGAACGGTCGCCTTCACCAGCTCGGTCAGCGTCTCGGCCGCGTGCCCGCCAAAGTCGGGCGCGCCCGGGCGTAGACCCGCCGCAGGCCAAGGCGTCAAGCTGTCGTTCCAGCTGCGCACGGGCACGCGCACCACCGTGGCGCGAATGCCCGATGCGGCCATCGCCACATCGAAGGGGTGCTCCGGCGAGTCGATCACGTAGATAACGGGCGCCTCGGGTCCGGACGCCACGAGTGCGCACGCCTCGGGTCCGAGTGCTCCGGGCCGACCTTTCCCCGCAAAGACCTCGCACCCGGTTGCATCAACATATCCCATGCGCACCACCCCTCATCCCCAGCCTTGCCAGCATACGATAGCAAACCGTTTTGCCCAGGCACTGCGCCACTCGCCGATGTTGACGATTCGACTGAATCGTATCGCCATGAACCAGCAGCTCACAGAGCCCAATGGCACCGTACTATACTCGGCAAGGAATAAGACCTTGGAGGCTTAACCCATGAGCAGCACAAGGACTTGGTCGGATGTCTGTGGCATCGTTGCCGGCGCGCTCGTAATGGCGGATGCAGGTTCCATCATGCTGCTCTGCTCGGTTATAAGCTGGCAACTCTTCCTCATCGTCCGTTCTACCGCGCGCGGCAATCCCTGGGCGGTGGGACGCGGTATCGCCGGGCTCGACCCTACGCTCTCCCCCAGCCTCGGGCTCATCGCGGCGGCGATTGCGGGCATCGCCACGATCATCCTCGCCCTCGCGGCGCGACGCGCCAAAACGCGTACCCCTCAGGCGCGCCCCGATGAGCCGACTGTTTAGACATGGCCATATCGCCATGGTGCAAAACGACCCCGTCCCCAAATGCACCGGTCCTACGCTGTCTGCGCTGCGCGGTGCGCACGGCCGAAGTTGCGGCCGAAGAGCAACCCTGCCAGCAGAAGCGCAGCGCCCAGCCCGGTGTAGAACACCGCGATGAACCGCTCGGGCGCGATGCCGCTCGCCCTGAGCCAGATGCCGCCCGTCATCATCACCGCCATGATGATGAACGACTTGACGTCAAAGAATTTGAGGAAGAACTGTCGCTCGTCCCGGTACCCGTCGATGCGCGCGCTGTGCTTGCGCACCAGCTTTCTAAAGACGAAGAGCTGAAAGATGCAGAACACCACAAGCGAGAGCACGATGTTGAGCACGCCGAGGTACGCCGGGTAGGCCGCCAGGCCGATCCGCAGGATGTTGACCCCCGCGATGCTCCATACCGCGCACGCGATGAGCAGCAGCGTGGCAGGCTTGACCTTCATGATGCGTCTCCTTTCCGTCGCCTCGCCCGCCTCCGGCCGGCCTCGCTGGCCAAGCGGCAGACGGGCAGGCGGCGCAGCGGCTAATACAGGGTCCTGCGGACGATCTCGAGCGCGGCCGCAGGGTCGAAGTCGCCACGCAGCATGGCGGCCAGCATGAGCGAGAAGAGGGCGTCGGCGAAGCGCTCGGCGGTAAAGGCTTCGGTAAACGCACCGGGCCTCACGCGCGCATCGCGCTCCAGCACGGCCCGCAGCATGGCGAGGATGTGCCGCCACGCGCCATCCATCCGCCGCCTGCCGCCCTCTTTCTCCTCGCCCATGAAGCCCAGGGAATGCAGGGTAAAGAACCCGGGATACCGCTCGTGCCCGTATGCCAGGCGCTCGTACATCCACGTCACGCACGCCTCCGTGCTGCGGAAGGCGGCGGGTTCATCCTGGCGATGGAATATCTCGCGCCAGACGCTCTCGACCGTGGCGCCCACCAGATCCGCCTTGGAGTCCACGTAGTTGTAGATGCACCCGACCGACACCCCGCATGCCGCCGCCACGGAGCGGATGCTGACCGCGGACCAGCCGCTTTGCCGCACGAGCTCGCGGCTCTTTGCCAGGATCTCATCCTTCGAGGTCGCAGCGCTGTTCATGCGATATGCCTCCCCTCGGACCCGTGTGAACTTCAACATGAACATTGTTCATGCTAGCGAAGGGAGCAGCCGACCATAGAAAATGCATCTATTGATGACAGGGTTGGGGATGGTGGAGTTGGGGATAATCGGTCGCCAGGTGTCGAGCGCTGGATCTCAGGCACGGAGCGGGCGCTCGGGCTCAGTGCCGTGGACATGACTCATTTTGACCCCGTCCCCAAATGAGTCAGGAGCCAGGCGATGGATGCGCTGAGGAGTGCTGCGGCGGCGATGACCAGCACGATTGCGAGCTGAGCGTCGCCGAGGGCCGGGAGGCCGAACGCGTGCAGCAGCTGGTCGAGCGCGCTCTCCGGCTCCTGCGGCTCGGTAGCGGGCCCCTCAGGCGTCTCACCAGCCGCATCGCCTGAGCTCTCAAACTTGGGGGCAACCGAGACATCGAACACCCAGGAGCCATCCTCCAAAAGGGGCACGCCCACCAGCACGGGGTCACAGGTCAGGGTCTGGTTGCCACTCGCCACGCCGTCACGCACCAGAAGATACAGACCGGGCGCCAGATCGCAGAACACCGCTCGCCCGGCCGCGTCCGCCACAGCCGAGCCGTCGGTCAAAAGACCGTGTTCCTGAGCGTAGGTACCGAGCTCGCGCGCCGCCTTGCGCTCCCCGGAGGCGTCGAGCGACGCCCAATCGCAATCAAACGAATCGAAGGCGCTGTTTGTGGAGTACACAGGAGCGCCGTCGACAGAGAGCTCCGCCGAGGCGACCTGCGCCAGGCGCCACGTGTCGTCGGAGACCGGGGCCGCCTCCTCCCCCTGCCCATAGCTGGCAGTGACAGTAATCGACCCCAGCGTCTCCGCGCCTGCAACAACAGGCCGCACAGCCAGGGAAGCCAGCGCCATCGCCACAACCATCAGGACGCACGCGCCCACCCTGCGCACCAGCTCGATATGCCTCGGCGCATGCCGACGACAGAGGGCGGCCCGCTGGCCACGGGGCAACATGCCATAAGAATCAGCCGACACGCGAACCGTCCTTTCCCTGAAACCGTCCCCTCTTCGCAACCCCCAATGGCCCGTCGCCAGAAAGACCGGCCGCAGCAGCCCCATCGTCCGTTGCAGCCCCGCCCTCCGACGCACCTCGCCGACCGGCCCAAACGCGCAACGCTACAAGCGCCACCGCAATCGCCACGAGCCCGATGATGAGCATGAGGTACGGCAGCGGGATGTTGATGAAGCTCCCGGGCTTTCCTACCTCGTCCTCCATATCCGGCGTGTACGGGATGGCGTGCGCGTGCACGAGCAGCCGGTGCGAATTGATGCCGTAGGGCGTGCAGGTAACGAGCGTCACGCAGTCCTCCCCCGGCACGATGGCGAGCGACTCCGTCTCGTCGGGGAGCACGGTCTCGATGCCGTCCACCTGGTAGGCGTGCACCTCCTCGAGCACGCGGATGTAGAAGACGTCGCCCACCTGCATCTCGTCGAGGTCGGTGAAGAGCTTGGCCGAGGGCAGCCCCCGGTGGCCCGAGAGCACCGCATGGGTCGAGGTGCCGCCCACGGGCAGCGACGTCCCCTCCACGTGCCCGACCGCCTGCTGAAGCACCCGCTCCTCGACGCCGTGGTAGATGGGCAGCGTCACGTCGATGCGCGGGATGGAGACGTAGCCCATGAGGCCGTTGCCATCGAGGTCGAGCACATCGTCGTAGCGGCTGAGCACCTCGGCCAGCTCCTCCGGGGAGGCGGCTTGCACTCCGTCCGCCTCCCCGGAGGTCACGCCTTCCCTCTGGGCGAGCGCCGCGTTATAGGCGCGCGCCGCGCCGAGGATCTCCCGGCGCTCCTCGTCGGACATCACCTCGACCGCCTCGCCGTAGCGCTGGACCACGTGCGACGCGTTTTGCTCGATGAGGAGGTTCGAGACGGTCGGGTACAGCAGGAGCGCGATGCCCGCGATAACAACGAGCAGCGGGGCGAACCGGTAGAGCCACCCCTTGGCCATGCGTCAACGACCCTGCTTGGCGCGGCGAACCATCTGCCACGTCACGCCGCCGAGAATAGCAGCAACGCCGATGGCGGTGAAGGCGACCGTGCCCATGCCGCCGGTGCCGGGCAGCACGATGCCGGCGTTGTTGACGATCTCGACATACCCGTCGCTGTTGGGGCTGACGCTCCATGCAGTGAGCATGCCGCTCGCGTTGTAGGCGGCTTCGATGGTCACGGTCGTATCAGGCGCCTTGTTGTAGCCCTCGGGAGCCTCGGTCTCGACGAGGGTGTAGGCGCCCTCGCCCAAGCCGGAGAAGTGGACGATGCCGTCCTCGGGGGTGGTGACCGAGGTCACAGCGCTCGCGGCCTCGTTTTCCATGGCGGGGCGATACGTGTTGTTGCCCAGGCTTATGAGTTTGATGACGCCATCTGCGTCCTCGAGTTGGAACGTGGCGTCCTGGAGGGGATTCAACCCGTCGGTCTTCTTGAGGTCGAAGGCAAACGTGTACTGGTTGGTCGTCGACTCGATGGACCAGCCAACATCGTCGATGCCCGTGCCGTTGGAGTAGAAGATCCTCGCGGAGTTCGAGTTGTCTCGGCCGCCAACGTCGCTCACGGCGGCGTTGCTGTTGAGCGTTGCGTTGTAGGTCACCGTGATGGTCTGACCCGCCTTGCCGGTGAAGAGATCGGTGGCGTTGTACTGGCTCGCGCTGAGTTCGGTGGTGCCAAAATTAATGATAAGAACGGCCCCCATGTCGGGCGAGTACGTGACGGGGCACGAGTCCGTCACATCATTCTCACCAATCTTGACGACGATGCTGCTCGTGTCGACGGTCAAGCCCTGGCACAGCGTGTCATAGAACGCGAACTGGTACCCGCTGGTGTACTCGCTGATGTCCGGCACCGTGGAGGTCAGGGTGAACTTCAGGGTGTCGCCGATGCTTGCGCTCGCGTGGTTGCTCCCGTCGTTGACCGTCTTCACGACGGTGGGGTAGACGCTCTTGAGAGCGGCCGCAACGTCAGGGACGTCTTCGCTTACGCTCACGAGCATCGAGTCGGTGCCGCCGTACGGGACGACCAGGTAGTAGCCGTAGGTCAGACCCGTGACCGTGGCGGTCGGCGTGCTCTTTGCGGCATCTGCCGAGCCGGTTGCGGATATCTTCTTCGCAATCGCCCAGTCTTTGGCCTTCCTGGCGAAGTCGGGGACGGCGGTGTCGTTGTTAGCGGCGCCAAGCTCCTTGACGTAACCGTAGGCCGCGTTAGAGAGATTCTCGTTGTCCGTGAGCCCGATGCCGCCGGCATCTGTGCTGGTGGTGAAAAAACTCTTCCACGCTTCGGTGAGCACGTACTTAGGTGCGCCATCGTTGTCATTCTCGCCCTGCGAGAACATCTGGTAGACGCTGAAGCCCTTGAACCCGTTGCCTCCCGTGATCTCGATGGAGCCGCCCGTTCCGGCGGCGAACGCCGGCGCCGCGCAGAGCAACGTCCCCAGCACCAATACGAAGGCGGCCAGGGCCGCCGTGAGTCTCTTGCCTCTCGATTGCAGCAATTCTGTTCCTCTTTTCTGGTGTCCGCCCTGTTCCCGGCTCTCCCTTCTCCCGCCTCGTCAACGATCAAGGTGCGTCCGTTTCCGGACGCATCGCCCGCAAAACCAAACAGGCTCCCAGCAGCCCATCCCGCCCGGGAGCCCGAACCAAACCCATCCGCAGCAGGCGCCGAAGCGCCCGTCGCCAAAGGCTTCAGCACGTCATTGTTTGTTTATCCCCAAATATCACCGCGTTTATAACGATTCGGCAGCATAAAGGCCGACCGAACTTCCGCCCTACTCCTTGATCCCGGCCACCTGGTCGAGGCGCATCGCGACGAGGCGGCGGCGCCCCTTCTTGTCGGTCGCCTCCACGAGCACCCATTCGTCATCCACATCGACCACCGTGCCCGCAAGCGACGCGAGGCCGCCGAAATCGCTGATGAAGCCATGCACCTCGACGAGATCGAGGGTGCACGCGGATCCGACGCGCTCGCTCAGCAGGTCCCGCAGCCCTTCCTGGCGGCGCCCCTCCGCCTCGGGATGCGCGAGGCGACGCACTTCCTTCTTGGTCGGCATCGCGCAAACAAGGTAGATGACGAGCGCGAACGTGACCCAAACGATGATCTCCATCTCCTACGCCTCCCCGTCCACCACGAAACCGTAGACGTCTGCGAGATCCAGCAGGCGGACCGCCTGCTCGACCTCGACCTTGGGCTTGCCGAAGCGCGCCGTCTTGGCCGCGCACGACACGCGCAGCCAGCCCTCGCTCACATCGAGGATCGTCGTATCGGGACCGAGCTGCTCGTCGAACTCGATCGTGCCCGTCTTGCCGATGAGGGACCGCAGCACGTGCAGATCGCGCGAGCGGGCACCGCGTCCCGAGCTCACCACGCCCACCTCGTCGCTCACCAGGTCGTCGAGGGTGATGCCGTAGAGCCGGGCGAGCTCCGCTGCCTTGTCGAGCGCGGGCGACCCCTGCCCGAGCTCCCAGTTGCTCACCGTCTGGCGGCTCACGCCGATGGCGGCGGCCACCTCCTGCTGGCTCATACCGCTGCTGCGCCGCAGCGCCGCGAGCTTGTCGTTGATCATGGGGCCTCCTTCGTCTCAGGGGCGGGGCGCCCCTCGTCCACCCCATTGTCCCCCGCGCAGGGGAGCCGACGCCAGCAAATTCCTTTGGCAATCCCGCCAATGCGCTGGCACAGGGAACAAAAGGAGCGCGCCATTGGGGACGGGTGCAGATGGCACAGGCGCCGTGGGAGGGGATGCAGACGACGCCAAGCGCGGCGCGGGGCGCCTAGCGCAGGGCCGCCTCGAGCTCCTCGACCGTCATGAGCGCGGAGCCGTAGCACTTCACGCAGTGCTCGAGCGCGCCTTCCTGCGTGCCGCACAGGAAGGTCATCGTGGCGTCGGCCACCACCGTCGAGGCGTAGCCCAGAAAGTACGCGTCGGCGAGCGTGTGGAGCACGCAGATGTTGGTGTCGGCGCCCACAGCGATCACCTCGCGCGCGCCGAGCTCGCGCAGGGTGAGGTCGAGGTCGGTCTGGAAGAACCCCGAGTAGCGGCGCTTGGGGATGATGCGGTCGCCCGGCGCGATGGCGATCTCGGGGAAGATGCGGCTCTCCCCCGCGATGCCGTGCTCGCCCCAGAGCTCGAGCTCGCGATCGAGCCCGCGCACATGGGCGTCGTTGCAAAAGATCACGGGCACGCCGGCGGCGTGGCAGGCGTCCACGGCGCGTGCCACGGCGGCGCGGTAGGCGGCGGTCGCGGAATCGGGATCGTACAGGGTGTCGGCGCCGGTCGCCTCGATGGCGTCGATGACGAGCAGGGCGGCGGCGTTCTTGTCGAAGGGCATGCGGTACCTCCGATGCGGTCGGACGGGATGCAGAAAGAAACGCTTGATGGGACGGGCCGACAGGCTCCAACCAGCACGGTACCACACCGCCCGATGCTTTCATGGAAACACCGGGCAGTGCGACGAAGATGTTTACCGAACCATCCGCGGCGCGCCGCCGGCCCCACTGGCTCCGCCGCCCGACGCAGAACGCAGGTGCCGCGTCCGTTACGCCAACCCGGCGGCCCTCAGGTCATCATCCACGAGACGCCTCAGGTAGTCCGAGCGACGCAGACCGAGCTGGCGCGCTCTCCGATCCATCACCTCTATCTTGCGCACCGGTTCCTTGAAACCGACCTGGCGCATCTCCTCCCCGAACATGAGCGGTCTTCCCACGGCGACCTCGCCTCGGGGCTCCCCATGGAAGACGCCCCGCGAGGCATCCGCCTCCCATGCGTCAAGCTGCTCCGCGGTGACGCCGAACTTCTGTAGGAGCGCTCCGGGCGCTGCAGACGACCGGAGCGCGCGTCCCCGACGACGTGAGGCTGGTCGGGTTCGACGACTCCATCTACACGCGTCTCACCACGCCGCAGATCACCAGCGTGCGCCGGTTCCCCGAGCAGCTGGCGCGCAGGGGCTGCGAGACGCTGCTTGCCCTCATCGAGGGGCAGCGCCCGCCCGTCGAGACCGTCATCCCCGTCGAGCTCGTCGAGCGAGCGTCGAGCCGCTAACCTCGTCCCGCGCATGACGCGTCGGGCACGGGACGGATGCCCGGCGCTACTTCGCGTCAGCCCAGGTCTCGCCGACGGAGACCTCGGCGATGAGCGGCACGGCGAGCTCCACCACGCCCTCCATGGTCGCGCGCACCATCTCCGCGAGGCGCTCGACCTCGTCGAGCGGGCACTCGAAGTCCAGCTCGTCGTGCACCTGCAGGATCATCCGAGCGCGGAAGCCCTCCGCGCGCAGGCGCTCCGCAACGCGAACCATGGCGATCTTGATGATGTCGGCCGCCGTGCCCTGCATGGGGTGGTTCATGGCCGTGCGTTCGCCGAACGCGCGCTGCGCGGGCACCCGCATCTTGAGCTCGGGGATGGGCCGCCGCCTGCCAAAGAGCGTCTCGGCGTAGCCGCAGCGCTTGGCCTCGGCAACCGTCTGGTCCAGGTAGCGGCGGACGCCGGGGTACGCCTCGAAGTAGGCCTCGATCATCTGGCGCGCCTCGGCCATGGGGATGTCGAGCGACTGCGACAGGCCGTAGGCCTGCTGGCCGTAGACGATGCCGAAGTTGACCGCCTTGGCGCGGCTGCGCAGCGCCGGCGTGACCTCCGATAGCGGCACGCCGAACACGCGCGCCGCCGTCTCGGCATGGAAGTCCTCGCCCTCGTTGAACGCCGCGACCAAGTGCTCGTCGCCCGAGAGGTGGGCGAGCAACCTCAGCTCGATCTGCGAGTAGTCCACCGCGACGAACACCTTGCCCGCGCCCGCCGAGAACGCCGTCTTGACCGTGTGCCCCAGCTCGGAGCGGGTGGGGATGTTCTGCAGGTTGGGGTTGGAGGAGGACAGGCGCCCCGTGGCGGTGATGGTCTGGTTGTAGGTGGTGTGCACGCGCGCGTCGCCGAAGCTGCGCGCGAGCGGCCCCAGGGTGTCAAGGTAGGTGCTCTTGATCTTGGTCTTCTCGCGCCACTCCAGGATGAGGCGGACGATCTCGTGGTCGCGCGCGAGCTCCTCGAGCACACGGGCGTTGGTGGAGTAGTAGCCGCGCTGGGTCTTTTTGAGCCCCTTGGTGGGCAGCCCAAGAACGTCGAAGAGGACGTGGCTGAGCTGCATGGGGCTCGCGATGTTGAAGTCGCTGTCGCCGGCGAGCGCGCGAATGCGGCCCGCGAGCTCGTCGATCTGGCCGGACAGCTTCTCGGACATGGCGGCCAGGCGCTCGGGGTCCACGAGCATGCCCGCCCGCTCCATCTGCGCGAGCACCGGGATGAGCGGCATCTCGATCCGATCGAAGAGGGCCTCGGCCCCGTCGCGCTCGAGCGCGGCGCGCAACGGCTCCACCGCGCAGCGGGCCACAAGCGCCGAGCGCGCCGCCGGGGCGAGCGCGTCCTCGGACGCGCCCTCCTCGCCCGCCGCGACGGGCAGGGCGGCGTGCAGGTACGTGTCGGCGATGTAGGCGTCATCGAAGCTCGACCGCACGGAATCCAGCAGGTAGGCGGCGACCACGGTGTCAAATAGTCGCTCCGGGTCGGCTGAGAGCGGGTCTACGAGCTCCGGCTCCGACGAGTCGACGGGCGAAAGCTCGTGCAGCAGTGCCTTGACGTCCGGCGCGGCAAGGCGCCCCGCGGCCACCAAGCGCGCGAGCACCCCCGTGATGAGCCCGTGCGAGAGGTCAAAGCCAGCCGTCGCTCCCCCGTCGGCACCCGGGGCAACCTCCGTGCCGCCAAACGCCCCGCCGGCCTCCTCGAGCGCCACCAGGGCGCTGCCGGCTGCCAGCCAAAGCGTATGCGTGAGCCCAAAGAGCGCATCGGGCTGCTTGTCGCTCTCGAGCGCCACGCCGACCCACTCCCCTGCATCGATCGCACGGGCGAGCTCAGCCAGCGCACGCTCCACGGCGGGCGCGTCACCGGCTGCCGCACGGATGATCTCCGCCGGCAGCTCGAGCACCGCCGGGACAGCCGCGGCCGCGGCCGCGCCGTCGATAAGCGCCAAGAAGCGGTTCTGCATCGCCATGATCCCCAGGTCGCCCAGAGCGTCAGCCACCGCCGCCGCATCAAAGGCCGGGAAGGACGTGTGCTCAAAATCGAGCTCGACCGGGGCGTTGGTCTGGATGGTCGCCACGCGGCGCGAGAGCAGCGCGTCGTCGATGTGCGCGCGCAGGTTCTCGCCCATCTTGCCCTTGACCTCGTCGGCGTGCGCGATGACCTCGTCGAGCGAGCCGTACTGCGCGATGAGCGCGCTCGCCTTCTTGGGGCCGATGCCCGGCACGCCGGGGATGTTGTCGGACGAGTCGCCCTTAAGACCGTAGAAATCGGGCACGAGCGCGGGCGTGATGCCGTGGTAGAGATCCTCGACCGACTCGGGCGTCATGATGGCAACGTCGGAGAGGCCCTTCTTGGTGCCCACGATCTTGACGTGCTCGGTAGAGAGCTGGTACATATCGCGGTCGCCCGTGATGAGGTACATGTCGCAGCCGGCCGCCTCGCCCTCGCGCGCGAGCGTGCCCAGGATGTCGTCGCCCTCCCAGCCCTCTGCTTCCAAGATGGGCACCGAGAGCCGCTCGAGCAGCTGCTTGATCATGGGGAACTGCTGACGCAGGTCCGGGTCCATGGGCGGACGCTGCGCCTTGTACTGCGGGAGCATCTCCATGCGCACGCGGGGCTTGCCCTTGTCAAAGGCCACGGCAACGCCGTCCGGATGGAAGGCGTCAATCATCTTGAGAAACATGTTGAGAAAGCCAAAGACGGCGTTGGTGGGGCGGCCGTCGGGCGCGTTCATGGTGGGCGGCACCGCGTGGAAGGCGCGATGCATAAGCGAGTTGCCGTCGATGACGGCAAAGGTGCGGCGGGTCTCGGACGCGGCGGTATCTGACATGAGGTGTCCTCTCTGTAGCGTTTGCACCAGTCTACCCCATCGCACGGACGCACATCGAAACGCCGGGGCGGTGGGGCTCGCGGCGGCGCCCCCAGTGGAGTCGCAGCAGTCCCCATCGACCGCCGCGCCTGCACCCGCCGGAACCGCAGCCGTCCCCGCCGGCCGGGCGCGCTACCATAGGGGCACCGAGAGAAAGGATCCGCCATGGCACTCCCCACCGAGACCGTACGCGCATCGTGGGCAACAACCGCCGCGACCGTCATCACCAAGCTCAAGCGCCGCAACATCGAGGGCTTCTGGGCACCCACGAGCACGGAAGCCGTCGAGCTCGTCCAGTCGTGGATGCGCGAGGGAGACTCCGTTACCTGGGGCGGCAGCGAGACGTTTAAAGAAACGGGCATGAAAGCCGCCCTCGAGGCCACCGGTTGTTACCGCATGCTCGACCGTGGCAGCGCCACCACCGCGTCCGAGCAGCGCGAGATGTGGCGCGACCGCACCTCGGCCGACTGGTTCTTCATGAGCGCCAACGCCCTCACCCTGGACGGGGAGCTTGTGAACATCGACGGCAACTCCGACCGGCTGTCGCTCCTCCTCCACGGGCCCGAGCACGTGGTGGTGCTCGTGGGCATGAACAAGCTCGTGGCCGACGTTGACGCGGGCATCAAGCGCATCCGCACCACGGTCTGCCCGCTCAACGCGACGCGCCTCAAGACCAACACCCCCTGCGAGCTCACCGGCACCTGCAACGAGTGCCACGCGCCCTCGTGCATGTGCTGCAACATCGTGGTCACGCGCCACAGCCGCCACGGCGGGCGCATCCGCGTGGTCCTCATCGGCGAGGAGCTCGGGTACTAGAACATCGGCCCGACATCGGGGCTGAGGCGCCTCGCTCGATTGACGATCTGCAGAGGTTCTCGCGGTGCGTTCACCGTTCTGCTGCAGCTCGTCAACCAACGACCTGTTTTAGAACGTTACTTTGACCATCTGCGGCAGTACCGCAAGCGGAGCAACACGAGAGCCGCAAACGGTCACCTAAGACCGTCGGTTCGGCCACTTATATGACGATCTGTGGCAACCGCGAGGGCCAACCTCCTCCGTTGCCGCAGATCGTCGCCTACGCAACGGACGGGAGCGCCGCCTCATCACCCCGCCCCATCGCCCATGTCAAAGCCTTTTGACGCACATCCCACTGCGCCCCAGGCGCGCGGCGGGTATGCTCGGAGTGCAGGGCAGATACGGGGAGGCGGACATGGACATCGGGTCGCGCATCAGGGAGCACCGCGCGGCTGCGGGCATGAAGCAAGACGAGCTTGCCCAGGCCTGCTTTGTGAGCCGCCAGACCATCAGCAACTGGGAGCGCAACCGCACGCTCCCCGACATCGAGAGCCTCAAGGCAATTGCCGGCATTTTTGGCACCACGGTCGACGCACTCATTGGCGACGACGCCCCGGCCATCGTGGAGCAGGCCGACGAGGAGGCCCGGTGGCTCGTTTCGCTCTGGGCGGCGAGCTTTGTCTCCCAGATTGCCGTGTTTCTCCTAGCGTTGATGGCCTACAACCAAAATGCAGCTATGAGCGACCTCCCCGCAATTCTCCAGGCATTTTTCTTGGGCGTCTATTGTGCGACTGCCATACCCTTCTACCGCCTGGAACGCAAGAAGGGTATCCGCACAACCAGCGATTTGTGCTGCTACGTTACCGACCACATGAAGGAGACCGAGTCACTCGCCATCCGTGCCGCGCGGTCGTACTTTAGGCATTACCGCTTCTGGACGAACCTCATGCTGGGGCTCCTCATTCTGGTATTTCTGCTCGTGATGGGCCCCGATCTGACGCCCGATATCATCATCCTTGCCGCGCTGCTCGTTGTCAGCATACTTGGATTCGCCCACATCGTGGAGCGTTCCGAAAAGGCCGAAAACGCCAACGACTCCGAGGCGCGCTGACATCCGCCCCGCAAAACAAGGGCCCGCGAGCGCTGTCGCCCGCGGGCCCCGTAACCTGCCGTTACGCAGTCAACGTCTTGCCACCGGCAAACGCCCCTACAGCCCGAGCGCCTCGGCAAACTCCGCGAGCGTGCCGGGGATGTCGATCTGCTGCGGGCACACCACCGCGCAGCTGCCGCACCCGATGCAGGCACTCGGCTTCTTGTCATCGGGCAGCGTGGAGATCATCATGCTCGAGATGAAGTCGCCCTTGCCCGTGAGCTTGTACTGGTTGTACATGGCCAGCAGCTGCGGGATGTCGAGTCCCATGGGGCAGTGGCTCGTGCAGTAATGGCACGCGGTGCACGGCACGGTGCCCTCGGCGGCCATCGCGTCAGCGACCTCCTTGAGGGTGGCAAGCTCCGCCTCGGAGAGCGGCTTGTCTTCGGCAAAGGTGGTGATGTTTTCTTTGAGCTGCTCAAAGTTGGACATGCCGGAGAGCGTCATCACCACCTCAGGGATCCCCTGGATGAACCGGAACGACCACGCCACCGGCGTCTCATCCGGGCGCGCCGCGGCGAGCTTGGCCACCGCGTCGTCCGAGAGGCTGGCGAGCTTGCCGCCGCGCACCGGCTCCATGACCCACACGGGGAGGTTCCACTTCTTGAGCAGCTCGACCTTGCCCTTGGCGTCCTGGAACTCCCAGTCGAGCCAGTTGAGCTGAATCTGGCAGAACTCCATGTGCTCGCCGTACTCCTCGAGGAAGCGCTCCATCACGGGAATCGCTCCGTGCGCCGAGAAACCGAGGTGCCGGATGCGCCCGGCCTCCTTCTGCGCCAGGAGGTAGTCCATGATGCCGTGCGCGGGGTTGAGGTACTCGTCGATGTTCATCTCGCACACGTTGTGGATGAGGTAGAAGTCAAAGTAGTCCACGCCGGTCTTCTCGAGCTGGCGCTCGAAGATCTCCTCGACCTTGTCCATGTTTGCGAGGTCGTACCCCGGGAACTTGGTTGCCAGATAGAAGCTCTCGCGCGGGTGCCTGGCGAGCGCGCGGCCAAGCGCCAGCTCGGAGTTGCCGTTATGGTAGCCCCAGGCGGTGTCGTAGTAGTTGATGCCCTGCTCCATGGCGTAGTCGACCATCTGCTGCGTGGCCGCCTCGTCGATCCGGGCGTCGTCGCCGTCGATGACGGGCAGGCGCATCGCACCCAGGCCGAGCGCCGAGAGCTTGAGCCCCTTGAAGTCGCGGTAGATCATGGAAAGCTTCCCCTTGCTTGCTTGCTGCCGACCGACCCGCCCCGCGACCGGGCAGGCTCCCGGCCGTACAAGCGGATGGGCACCCGCCGCTCGACGGCGACGCGGGTACCCGCTTGCTGACAGCATATCTGTTGGAGTTGACTCCAAGGCAAGGGGCTAGAGCGCCGTGAACGCTAGTCGACGCCCTTGGAGATGACCGCGCCTGCGGGGCAGACGTGGTAGCAGTTGCCGCACTCGTCGCAGCGCTCACCCCGGATGCGGTAGGCACCGCCGTCCCCGGGCGCGACGATCGCCTTGTGGGTGCACGCCCCAGCGCAAGCACCGCATGCGATGCAGCGGTCCGGGTCGATGGAGAGGCCCGGTTCCTCGAACGCGGCGCCGTGAAAGCCGAAGCGCTCACGCAGGATCTTGTGGTCGCGGTGCACCATGTTGAAGTCGTCGTCGTAGGCGAAGAAGTGCGCGATCCGCGAATCGACGCCTCCCTTGCCGTCCAGGGTGGCGAAGCTGCAGCACCCGACCTCGTTGAAGAGCTCATAGACCTCTTGCATCGTCTTCATGTCTTCTCCCCTCTCTCTTTGAGCGCGGCGCGCGCCCGTTGCGTCGGCGCCGCGCAGGCGGGCATCCGGCGGGCGGTCCCCTCAGCCGCGGGGGAGCGCCTCCCACACGCCCGCGATATAGGCCGCGTGCTCGGCCATGAGGTCGTAGCCGAGCAGCTCCCCGCAGTCCTCCGAGACGTTGGAGACGGAGTTGGCGTCGATGATGACGGGCGCCTCCTCGGTCTCGATGATGTCGAAGCTCCCCAGCTCGAAGCCAAGCCGCCGCGCCGCACCCTCCGCCGCCGCCCGCACCAGCGCGGGGCAGTCGTCGTAGGGCTCGTACGTGGAGCCGAAGTGGTAGGACGAGAGCCCGTTGGCGGCGATGCTCCGGCGATGGAGGTGCGCGGCGCGGCCGGCGACGATCTCGACCCGCGTGATGAAGCCCGCCCGCGCCCGCTCGTAGGACTCCACGATGAAGACGGTCCCGGCCGGGGCCCCCGCGAGGAAGGCCCGCGCCTCACCCCGGTCGCGGAGCATCGCGGTGCGCGCCGAGCGCCCGCCGCAGTCGGGCTTGATGAGACACGGGTAGGCCCAGGCGTCGGGATCGAGCCCGGCGGGCGCCGCGCAGGCAAGAACCCGCGGCACCGCGAGGCCGGCCCGCGCGAGCTCCTCAGTCGCGGCGCGCTTGCTCACCTCGAAGGCGTGGGCGCGCCCCGCGTTTACCATGCGCGTCCCGCGCGCCTCCGCAGCCGCCACGACCTGTGCCATGCGCGCGTGCGAGGCGGCATGCCCCCGCGCGAGCGCGCTCGCGAAGACGCGGCTCACCAACAGGTTGCACGCAAGCGCCGCGCCGACGGCGTCGGGCCGCTCCATGTCGACCATCCTTACCGGGCAGCCGCGCGCCGCGATCTCCTGGGCAAGCTTGAAGTCCGACCACTCGCTCGACTCGTAGAGCACGCCCACCCAGGGCGCGTCCGCGGCCGGCGCATCGGCAACATAGGCAACCGGCATCTCCGGCGCCGCAGCGGAATCGGCCATGCCGTCACGCTCCTCTCGTCAACACGTCTTCATGGGCGGGCGCCGCGTCCCATGCCGCGCCCCAAGGCAGGACGGGCCCGGCCCCCCCCTTGACTGCCCTCGCGGCCGAGGACTGCCCTGTTCCAGAACGTCCCTCCTGGCAGGGCATCCCCGCCCCCAGCGCGCCGCCCATGCGAGCCATCAAACGCTCCATTCCAAAAGCTTGCCCAAAAAGCGCCTGAGCTCGGGGGTGGCGGGCGCGGTGAAGACCTGCTCGCTCGGACCGTATTCCATGAGGCGCCCGCCGCAGAGGAACGCCACCTTGTCGCAGGCATGGCGGGCGAACCCCATCTCATGCGTCACCGTGATGAAGCGCGTCCCCTCGTCCTTGAGGTCGCGCAGCAGGTCGAGCACCTCGGTGGTGTACTCGGGGTCGAGCGCGCTCGTGGGCTCGTCCAGAAGCAGCATCCGGGGCCGGGGCGCCACGGCGCGCGCGATCGCGACCCGCTGGCGCTGACCGCCCGACAGCTGCGCGGGCCGCTTGTCGCCCTCCCCGGCCAAGCCGAACCGCGCGAGCAGCTCGTCGGCGCGCGCGGCGGCCTCGTCGGCGGCGGCGCCGTGCACCGCGCGCAGCGGCAGGGCGATGTTCTCGCGGGCGGAGAGATGGTGGAAGAGCCCGCCGTCCTGAAAGACGAACCCCAGGCTCGCGCGGTAGCGCGCGAGCGCCGCCTCGTCGGCGGGCACCGGCTCGCCGTCGAGCGCGACCGTGCCGGCCGTGGGCGCCAGCAGGCCGCCCAGGATGCGCAGGAGCGTCGACTTGCCGCCGCCCGAGGGGCCGATGATCGCGAGCGTCGTCACCTCGTCATCGAAGTCGACGCCGTCGAGCACCGTCGCCGCGCCGAAGCTGCGCCGGACGCCCTCAAGCCGCATGCGCATAGTCGAGCCTCCTCTCGAAGAACCGGCTCACGAACATGATGGGCAGCGTGAGCACCAGGTAGGCTCCCGCCAAGAACAGATAGGTCCCGAACAGGTTGAACGTCGCGGCGCTGATCTCCTGCATGGTCTGGGTGAGCTCGATCACAGCGATCGCCGAGAGCAGCGACGAGTCCTTCACCATGCTCGCGAGCTGCCCCGTGAGCGCTGGGAGCGTGCGGCTCACGAGCTGGGGCACCACCACGTAGCGCAGCGTCTGCCGGCGCGTGAACCCCACGGCGCGCGCCGCCTCGAGCTGCCCGGCGTCGAGCGAGTTGAGGCTGCCGCGCACGATCTCGGCGATGTAGGCGCCCGAGAAGATCGACAGGATGATGATGCCCGCCACCAGGCGGTTCTCGACGCCCCAGGCCGTGCCCACGATGTAGAAGAACAGGTAGATCTGCGCCAGGAGCGGCGTGCCGCGCATGAGCTTCACGTACACGTCGCACAGGTAGCGCACCGGCAGCACCCGGCTCCCCTGCCCCACCGCCACCGGGAGCCCGATGGCGAGGCTCGCCACGAGGCTGCCCGCCGCGATCTGGATCGTGAGCAGCAGGCCGTCGATGATGCGCACGTGGTACTGGCCGATGAAGCTGAAGTCAAGCACCACGCCCACCTGCGCGAGCGAGAGCCAGAAGAAGGCGATGATGAGCGCGCACACCACGAGGTAGCTCACAAGCGCCTGGATGGGGCGCGGGCGCTCGCCGGAATGCACGACGAAGGGGTTGCGCATCACGCCTCGGCCTCCGTCTGACCCTCGCCATCCGCGTCATCGAAGTCGAAGAACCAGCGGAAGCCCAGCTCGTCGAAGGCCTCCTTCTCCGCCGCCAGGTACTGCTCGGTCAGGCGGTCGAACTCGCCGTCCTCTTTGCTCTGGGCGATGAACTCGTTGAACTCGCCGAGCAGCTCCTCGTTGCCGGAGGCCACGGCGATGCCCCAGTACTCGGGGTCCTGGAAGGGGATGAACACGGCGCGGGTGGTGTCGGGGTTCGCCTGGTTGTTGCGGTAGATGGTGAGCTGGTCGTAGAGGAAGCCGTCGGCGCGGCCCTGGGCGACCTCCGTGACGCAGGCGCTCTCGTCGGCCAGGCGCAGGATCTGGGCGTCGGCGAGGTGCTTCGTGGCGTACACGTCGCCGGTCGAGCCGGTCTTGACGGCGACGGTCTTGTCGGAGCTGTTGAGGTCGTCGATGGAGGCGACGCCGGATTCGGCGCCGGCGAGTATGGCGAGCTGGGCCACGGCGTAGGGATCGGTGAAGTCGACCTCCTCCTCGCGCTCCGGCGTGATGGTGATGGAGCTCATCACAGCGTCGGCCTTGCCCGTCTGCAGCGACGGGATGAGGCCGTCGAAGCTCACGTTCTCGATCTGGAGGTCGTAGCCGTAGGCCGCGGCGAAGTCCTCCATGAAGGTGACGGACACGCCGGAGGGGTTGCCCGCGTCGTCCTTGCCCTCGAACGGCGGGTAGGCGAGCTCCATGGCCACGCGGAGCGTCTTGGTCCCATCCGCGGAGCCTGCGGCAGATCCCGCGGCGGAACCGGAGACACCCTCCTGCCCGGAGCAGCCGGCGAGCGCGCCCGCGGCGGAGGCGCCGAGCGCGAGGGCGCCGGCGAGCGCGGCGCGGCGGGTGAAGGGGACGTTCAGACGATCGATGCTCATGATGCGGATCCTTTCTATCTTTCCATATCAATAATTTCTGAAGCCGGTAGTTTCTGAAGCGCTGAATGCGTCGTATTGCGGAAAGCGGGTAGCCGCCCGTCAGACGCGTGCGGGCGCAGCGGCACGACGCGCCCAATCGGCGCCCGGCCGGGCCGGACCCTGCGCCCCAGAAGCTGGGGCGCAGGAACCAGGGGGCGCGGCGGCGCCTTCCTCCCCCTGCAGCGGCTCGCCCTCGATCGCGGCGCGGAGGTTGGCCCGCATGGCGGCGAGCACGCGGGCGGCGACCTCGAGGTCCTCCTCGGCTATCCCGATCTGCCACGTGGCGTGCAGCAGCGCCGAGATCTCGCCGAAGTCCTTCTCCAAGGCGCGGCCGCGCTCGGTGAGCTTGACCACCGTCGCGCGCCGATCGGTCTCGTCGCGCGCCGTCTCGGCGAACCCGAGGGCTATGAGCTTGCGCACGAGCGCCGTCACCGTCGAGGGATCGCGATCGATCCTGCGCGAGAGCTCGGACATGCGCATCCGGTCGCTCCGGCACAGCTGGGCGAGGATGTCCCCGTGCGAGGGCGAGAGCCCGGCGTAGCCGCGTCGGGCGAGCTCGGCGGAGAGATAGCGGTTCACCAGCGAGCGCGTATGCGATATCTCCGAGGCGAAGTCGCTTTTCACGGGGCACCTCCCTGCCATGAACGCCTGACGCTCCGTCCCCACCATCATAGCACAGTTATTTTGATGTCAAAGTTTTTAATAGCATGAAGGCATCATCCCGGTAAAGGACGCCGCCTGCTTCGGTAAGCGCTCCGCAAGGCTTTGCCCCGGCGTCCCCGCCGGACCCGGGTGCCGCCTACACTGGGGAGCGAACCCGCTTTCGGGCGCCCAAGCGAAAGGTCCCACCATGGACGATGCGATCACGTTCCTCTTCCAGCCCACCGGTTTTGCCGTCTGGGGGACGCGCAACCCCTGGTACCTCGTCGTGCCCATCGCGTACATCCTCGCGTGCTGGGGCGTGCGCGCCTGGCGCACGTCGCATGAGGCGCAGCCGGCGACCGCATCCGGGCCCAGTGCCACGCCGCCCGATCTGAGTCCGCTGCTTATCGGAGCGCTCCTGCACCGCGAGAGCGCGGAGCGCAAAAGCGCGACCGGAGTCGGAGCCGCGGTCATGGGGCTTGCCCTCGATGCGCTGCGACGGGGCATCCTGCGCGTCGACCGGTCGCATGCGGCGTCCCCGGCAGAAGACGCCCCCGGACCCATCGCAGACGGCCGCCGTAGAAGGCGCGCAGGCAGGTGGCAGACCGAGCTGGAGCAGACGGCGCGCGACATAGGAGGCGACATCTCCCTCGTGCGCACGGGCGCGGGGCAGCTCGACCAAGCCGAATCGTCCGCGCTGGAGCTGCTGCTCGGTCAAGGCGCCGACCGCGCGGGCTTCGTCCAGATGGCGCAGACCCTCGATTCCGCCGAAACGCACAAGAAGGCGCAGCACCTCATGCGCGGCCTCCTGGATGACCTCGACGCCGCGGGCGTGGCGCGCAAGCGCCCCTGGGCGCGGCTCTTCTGGCGCAGCCCGGTCTTCGCGCTCGTCATGCTCTGGAACATCTGCATGGTCCCGGCGGCGCTCGGCATGGCCGGTGCGATCGTCCTCGTGTTCGCCACCGGGTTCGCGGGGGCACTCCTGGCCGACGCCTCCCCGCTCCTCACGAATGAGGGCGCGCGCGTCCTCACCCAGCTCGATGCCAACCGCGCGTGGGGGCGCGCCGTCGCCGCGCAGGGAGCCCTCCCCGGGGACGCCCCGCGTGGAGAGGCCCTCGAGCGCCTGCTCGCCGTTCTCGTCGCCGCCGGCGAATCCCCCACCGCCGCCGCGATCGCCCAGCTGGGCGTCGAACGCGCAGCGCGGACGGAGGACGCGGACGCGGCGCTCGACGCGGGCATCGCGCTGCTCGTGGCACCACGCGAGCGCCTGCTCGCACCCGAGAGCCTCGACGAGCTGCCCCCGCACCACCGGCAGCTGCTCTCGGTCCGCGCCGGCTACGGGACGCAATCGCCGGCGGGCTACCTCATCAAGATCTTCGACCATCGATGCGAATCGATGGAGGATGACTGAGGGCGCCGCGCCGCCCCATCCCGGAGCAGACGCCGCGAAGCGGGTACAAGGGATCCAGATTGGCCCATCAACCGAACAGGAGCCCTCCCATGCCCACCATCAAGACCCATGCCTCCGTCGCCATCTCCGAGGACGCCCGCCGCATCCTCAAGGCCGCCTACGGCAAAGCCATCGCGCACGTCCCCGGCAAGTCCGAGCAGTGGCTCATGTGCGTCTTCGATGGCGACGCCCCCATCTACATGGGCGGCGACGATTCCCTCCCGAGCGCCCTCATCGAGGTGGGAGTCTTCGCCCGCGGCGCGGTGCCGGCGAGCGCCTGGCAGGCCATGACCGAGGAGATCACGCCCGTGGTGGCCGAGACCCTCGGCATCGATCCGGCGCGGATCTACATCAGCTACAGCTCGACCCCCGACTTCGGCTGGAACGGCGGCAACTTCTGACCCTATCGCCGCACCCTAGCCGATGATGAGCGCCAGCGCGAGGAGCGCAACGAGGAAGACCACGTTCCAGACGGTAAAGAGCACGAGGTAGCGGCCCTTGGCGCGCGGCAGCACGAGCGCGACCTGCTTGTAGGAGATGAGGCTCGCCATCGATGCGATGAGCGTACCCAGGCCGCCCAGGTTGGTGCCCACGATGAGCGCTTGCCAGTCGCTCGTGAAGCCCGAGAGCAGGATCGCGGCGGGCACGTTGGAGAGCACCTGGCTCGCCCCCACGGCGACGGCGAGCTCGTGGCCGTCGACGAGCCTCGCGATGACGCCGTCCACCGCCTCGATGCGCCCCATGTTGCCCACGAAGACGAAGAACGCCACGAAGGTGACGAGCAGCGCATAGTCCACGTGCGCGAGCGCCCCGCGGTCCGCCGCGAGCCCGACCGCCACCGCTGCCGCCACCGTGACCTCGAAGGGCAGCACGCGGACGACGGAGAGGAGCGCGCAGGCAAACACCGCGAGCCAGGGCAGGGTGCGCGCCAGCGGCACGCGTGCGGCCGCGCGCGGGGCGCCGTCCGTGCGCTCCGGCGCGCCCCCGTTGCCCGGACGGGCGTCGGCCACGCGCCCGAACACGCCGACGGCGCCCACGAGCAGCACGAGCGCCCCCACCGTATAGGGCATCATGAGCGCGAAGAACTCTGCGAGCGGCAGGTGCGAGGCGGAGTAGAGGTAGAGGTTCTGCGGGTTGCCCACCGGGGTGAACATGCTTCCCAGGTTGGCGGCGATGGTCATCATGACCACGGTGAAGCAGGTGAGACGCTCCGAACCGAGGGCGCCGAGCGCCAGGAGCGCGAGCGGCACGAAGGTGACGAGCGCCACGTCGTTGGTGATGAGCATGCTCGAGAAGAAGGCGAGGAGCGTGAGCGCGAGCGCGAGGCGCCGCGGGCCGCGCGCCACGGCGAGCAGGCCCCGGCACGCCGCCGAGAACACCCCGAGCCTCGAGAGCCCCGCCATGACCGCCATGAGGCTGAAAAGCATCCCGATGGTGCGCAGGTCGACGTAGCCGAGATAGGCGGCATCGGGCGGGACGACGAGGCACGAGAGCGCCGCCAGCACGAGCGCCGCCGCGAGCACCGGGTCTCGCCGAACCAGATCCCCCACCTGCATCCGATACCTCGCCAGCATGGCCATAGCTCTCCCCCGTCGTCGTCGCCCCCGCGCCCCGTCGCCATGATCCCGGCGCGGCGCGCTCAAGCGCACCAGTATAACCGCTCGGTGGCCGGAACGCGCGCCGCGCGCCGCACGGGCTCCTCGGGAAACGGCGCCCGCGCACCCGAGCGCATGCGGCCGCCGCCTGCCGTCGGCCGCGGGGCGCGGGCGATGAGACGTGCGGCGGCCGGGGGGAGCTGGCGGATCTCCTCGCCCCGCCCCCGTGGCGGCAGAGCGGTGCGCGCCGTGATACCATGGCGTGCGGAACTGTCCGCACGAGAAAGGATCCCTATGGAACGTCCGAACGCCTGGAAGGCCTACGACGAAGCGGCCGTCGCCGAGCTCGAGGAGCTCTGCGGCGACTACCGCGCCTTCATCTCCGAGAACAAGACCGAGCGCGAGTGCGTCGCCGCCGGCGTCAAGCTCGCCGAGGAGGCGGGCTACGTCTCGCTCGACGCGGCCCGTGCCGCAGGCCGCGCCCTCAAGGCCGGCGACAAGGTCTACGCCACCTGCCACAACAAGACCCTCATGCTCGTCAACATCGGCACCGCCCCGCTCGAGGACGGCCTGAGCATCCTCGGCGCGCACATCGACTCGCCGCGCCTCGACCTCAAGCAGAACCCGCTCTACGAGGCCGGCGACATGGCCTACCTGGACACGCACTACTACGGCGGCGTCAAGGCCTACCACTGGGTCGCCACCCCGCTGGCGCTGCACGGCGTGCTGTGCAAGAAGGACGGCACCACCGTCGAGGTCCGCGTGGGCGAGGATGCCGACGACCCGGTGTTCTGCGTCTCCGACCTGCTCATCCACCTCGCGGGCGACCAGATGAAGAAGCCGGCCGCCGAGGCAGTCGACCACGAGAACCTCGATGTCATCGTGGGCGGCCGCCCCGTGGTGATCGAGGGCGAGGGCGACGAGCCCAAGGAGCCCGTCAAGCGCTACCTGCTCGATCTCCTCACCGAGAAGTACGGCATCGACGAGGAGGACTTCCTCTCGGCCGAGATCGAGGTCGTGCCGGCCGGCCCGGCGCGCGAGATGGGCTTCGACCGCTCGATGATCCTAGGCTACGGCCAGGACGACCGCGTCTGCGCCTACACCTCGCTCGCCGCGCAGCTCGCGGTGCCCGAGGTCGAGCGCACCGCGGTGACGCTGCTCGTGGACAAGGAGGAGATCGGCTCGGTGGGCGCCTCGGGCATGACGAGCCGCTTCTTCGAGAACACCGTCGCCGAGATCATGGCGCTCGCCGGCGAGGACGGACCGCTGGCGCTGCGTCGCTGCCTGGCGGCGAGCCGCATGCTCTCCTCCGACGTCTCCGCTGGGTTCGACGCGCTCTACGCCGATCGCTTCGAGAAGAAGAACGCCGCCGTCATGGGCCACGGCCTGTGCTTCAACAAGTACACCGGCGCGCGCGGCAAGAGCGGCTCCAACGACGCCGACGCCGAATACATGGCGCTCGTGCGCGACATCATGGACGAGGCCGGCGTGGCCTTCCAGACCTGCGAGCTCGGCCGCATCGGCGCGGGCGGCGGCGGCACCATCGCCTACATCCTCGCCGAGTACGGCATGGACGTCATCGACGCCGGCGTCGCGGTGCTCTCCATGCACTCGCTGTGGGAGGTCGCCAACAAGGCCGACGTGTACGAGGCCTACAAGGGCTACCAGGCGTTCATCAAGCGCGCGTAGGCGCTGCTTCGCAGAACTGCCTGCACACGGAGGCGGCGCGCCGGCGGAAACGCGGCGCGCCGTCATTTTTTGCAAAACGGGGTCGATGGAGCAGATCGCGTCAGGCCGCGGCCACGCGGGCGGCGGCGCGGATGGCGTCGAGGATCTCAGCGCAGCGGATGGAGGCCGAGAGCGGCATGACGGGGCTCTCCTCGGCGCCGGCGCGCACCAGGCGCGCGAAGTGCTCGATCTCGGGATAGAAATCGTCCACCTCGTAGGGCGCCTCCACGTCGTACGGCGCGGCACCCTCCGGCTCCACCACCATATGCGTCGGACGGTGCAGGTCGTCCACCACGATGCGGCCCTGCTCGCAGACGACGACCGCGCGGCGCGATCCGGCGCGATCGAAGGCGCACGAGAGGCGCGCGGTCCCGCATCCGACGCGGAGCTCGGCGCTGTCGTACACGTCGACCTCGCCGCAGCGTGCCTCCTCGGCCGAGACCACCGAGACGTCGCCGGGCAGCAGGTCGTCGATCCAGCTCGCGCAGTAGATGCCCGTGTCGAGCAGGGCCCCGCCCTGCACGGGGTCGAGGTAGTAGGAAGAGCGCTCCCATGCCTCGCGCGGCACGTCGTTTTGCAGGCTCGCCTCGACGCGCACGACGGCGCCGAGCTCCCCGGTCCCGATGATGCGGCGCATCTCGCGGTACGCCGGCTCGAACCGCGTCTTCATGGCCTCCATGAACAGCGACCCCGTGGCGAGCGACACGGCGGCGACGCGGCGCATCTCCTCGGCGGAGAGCGTCGCGGGCTTCTCGCAGAGCACCGCCTTGCCCGCGCGCAGGGCGCGCTCGGCCCAGAAGCGGTGCATGCCATGGGGCAGAGCCAGGTAGATGGCGTCGATGTCGGGCGAGGCGATGAGCGCGTCGTGCGCGCTGCCCGCCCCGTGCTCGTCCCAGAAGGCGCGATCGGGTGCGAGCCCCGCCTCCTCGGCGAACGCGCGCGCCTTCTCCTGCGAGCGGCAGCTCGCCGCGACGAGGTGACTGCCCGCCTCATGGGCGAGGCTCCGCGTGAACCGGCGCGCGATGCCGCCTGCGCCCAGGATGCCCCATCTGACCGTCGCCCGTTGCGTCATGCCCCGCCCCCTTCGATGCGAACCCTCCATAGGGGCGCGGCCCGGCGCGCCGCCGGAACGGGCCGCCTGCGGGCACGGGTCCCCGATTTCACGCATCCGGGCCCTCCGCTCCCCTGCCGCCATGATAGCCTATCCCCATGCCGGTGCCCGTCGCCGCGGCGCGATGCGCCCGTGAACGGTAGGCACCTTCCCGCGCCCGCTCCGCGTCCCCCGAAGGAAGAGGTCCCATGCTCCAGGTCATCATCTCTCCCGCCAAGAAGATGCGCATCGCCGCCGACGCGTTCGCCCCGCGCGGCATCCCGCCCTTCCCGGAGCGGACCGCGCGCCTCAACCAAGCGCTCCTCGAGATCGAGCGCACGCAGGGTCCGGAGGGCCTCAAGGCGCTTTGGCGCGTGAGCGACAAGCTGCTCACCGAGAACATCGAGCGCCTGCACGCCTTCGCGCCCGTCGCCTCCGAGGATTGCCTCGGAGACTCCGTGGCCGCGCGCCGGGTCGCGCCCGCCGTCTTCTCCTACGTCGGCATCCAGTACCGCAGCATGGCGCCCGAAGTGCTCGACGCCGACGCGCTCACGTGGCTGCAGGGGCACCTCTGGATCCTCTCGGCCCTCTACGGCTGCGCGCGCCCCTTCGACGCCGTCGAGCCCTACCGGCTCGAGATGGGCGCCAAGCTCGCCGTCGACGGCGCGCGCGACCTCTACGCCTTCTGGGGCTGTGCCCTCGCCCGGGCCGTCTGCGGGCAAGCCGCCGCACCCGTCGACGCCGTGGTCAACCTCGCCAGCGCGGAGTACGCCAAGGCGGTGCTCCCCCACCTCCCAGCAGGCGTCCGCACCGTGACCTGCGTCTTCAGCGAGGAGCTCCGTGCGGGCAAACCGGTGCAGCGCGCCACCGCATCCAAGATCGCGCGCGGCTCGATGGTGCGTTGGATGGCCGAGGGACGCATCGAGGACTGGCGCGACCTGGCGCGCTTCGACGTGGGCTACCGCTTCGCGCCGGAGCTCTCATCGGGCCACGAGCCGGAGCCCAGCTCCAACCCGACCCTGGTCTTCCTTGCACGGCGTCCCGCATAGGACCGGGACACCGCACCCCCCGCTACGCGAGCACGCCGATCAGCGCGAGCAGCAGGCCCGCCGCGAGGGCCGCCAGGGCGAGCAGCGCCAGGAGCACGCCGCACGTCCACCCGCAGCCGGCCGGCGGGCGCGCGCCCGACCCTCCGCGCGAACCCTTCATCACGGGGTCGAACGCCTCATGCGCCGCCCGTGCCTCGCCGATGCCGATGCGGCCGTCGCTGTCCGCGTCCGCCGGATGCGCCACGGCTCCTCCTCCCCGCGTATGGGATATTCATCCGTCGCGCTCCCCTCGGTGCACGGCGCGTGCCGACCCCCTATAATCAGATGCAATATAGCGGGGAGCTTGCAGGATGGTCAAACGGCGATGCCGACGGCAGGCTGAGAGGGGGCGCGCCCGCCCCGACCCGGAGAACCTGATATGGGTAATGCCAACGAAGGGAGTCGCATCATGGATGCACCGCAGAACCCCACCAGCGAACAGCCCCTGCGCCCCGACGGGACCCCGTGCGTGACGCAGATCGACTTCGCGCGCGCCGGCGTCGTCACCCCCGCCATGCGCGCCGTGGCCGAGGCCGAGCACCGCGATCCGGAGTACATCCGCGAGCGCGTGGCGACAGGCACCATCGCCATCCCGGCCAACGTCAAGCACCTCGCCGGCTCGCTCAAGCCCGTGGGCGTCGGCGAGGGCCTCTCCACCAAGGTCAACGTGAACCTGGGCATCTCGGGCGACGTTGCCGACGCCGAGGTGGAGTGGGAGAAGGTCGCCACCGCCGAGAAGTACGGCGCCGACGCCATCATGGACCTCTCCAACTCGGGCAAGACGCGCTTCTTCCGCCAGCAGCTCGTGGAGAGAACGCCGCTCATGGTGGGGACCGTGCCCATGTACGACGCCATCGGCTACATGGAGAAGCCGCTCGTCAAGCTCACCAAGGACGACCTACTCGCCACGGTGCGCGCCCACGCGGAGGACGGCGTGGACTTCCTCACCATCCACTGCGGCATCAACCGCTCCGTCATCAAGACCTTCAAGGAGACCGGCCGCCTCATGAACATCGTCAGCCGCGGCGGCTCGCTGCTGTTCGGCTGGATGGAGGTCACCGGCAAAGAGAATCCCTTCTTCGAGTACTACGACGAGGTGCTCGAGATCTGCCACGAGTACGACGTGACCATCTCGCTCGGCGACTCATGCCGCTCGGGCTGCCTCTTCGACGCCAACGACGCCGCCGAGACGGCCGAGATGATCGAGCTCGGCAAGCTCGCCCGCCGCGCCTGGGACGCCGGAGTGCAGGTGATGATCGAGGGCCCCGGCCACATGGCCATCAACGAGATCCAGGCCAACGTGGTCATGGAGAAGCGCCTCTGCCATGGCGCGCCCTACTACGTGCTCGGCCCGCTCGTGACCGACATCGGCGTGGGCTACGACCACATCACCGCGGCCATCGGCGGCGCCATCTCGGCGAGCGCCGGCGCCGACTTCCTGTGCTACGTGACGCCGGCCGAGCACCTGTGCCTGCCCGATGCCAAGGACGTGCTCGACGGCCTCATCGCCACCAAGATCGCCGCGCACGCCGCCGACATCGCCAAGGGCGTGCCGGGCGCCCGCGACGTCGACGACCGCATGGGCGACGCCCGCCGCCGGCTCGACTGGGAGGAGATGTGGCGCTACGCCCTCGACCCGGACACCGCCCGCGCGCGCTACGAGGCCTCTCCCGCCTCGACCGAGGGCACCTGCACCATGTGCGGCAAGATGTGCGCCGTCCGCACCGTCAACAAGGTGTTCGAGGGCACCACGATCGATCTCGGCGCGGAGTAAGCCCCTCCCCGGAGCGCCGGCGCCGTGAAGGATCGTTGACGCCTCTTCCGGCCCGCGCGCAAACGGGCACCATCGCAAAGATCCGCTCCCGACAGGCCCCGCGCGGGCCGGAAAGCGAGGACTTCCATGCAAGAGCGCACCGTACCCGCCGTGCTCTCCATCGCCGGATCCGATTCCAGCGGCGGCGCGGGCATCCAGGCGGATATCAAGACCATCACGGCGCACCGCCTGTTCGCCGAGACCGCCATCACCGCCCTCACCGCGCAGAACACCCTCGGGGTGCGCGCGGTGCTCGACGCGACGCCGGAGTTCGTGGCCGCCCAGATCGACGCCGTCTTCGAGGACATCCCGCCTGCAGCGGTGAAGATCGGCATGGTCTCGCAGGCGGCCATCATCGAGGCCATCGCCGATCGCCTGGAGAGCTGGAACGCCCCCAACGTCGTGGTGGACCCCGTGATGGTGGCGACCTCGGGCGCCAAGCTCATCTCCGACGACGCCGTCGCGGCGCTCACCGGGCGCCTCTTCGGGCTCGCCACGGTCATCACGCCCAACATCCGCGAGGCCGAAGCCCTCTCTGGACGCTCGATCGCCTGCGCGCGCGACCAGGAGCTCGTCGCCCAGGACCTGGCGCGCGCCTTCAGCTGCGCCGTGCTGCTCAAGGGCGGCCACAACGTCAACGACGCCAACGACGTCCTGGCCCAGCCCGCCCAAGTCGAAGATGACGAGCCACGCATCACGTGGTTCCGCCATGCCCGCGTGGAGACCGACAACACCCATGGCACGGGCTGCACGCTCTCCTCCGCCATCGCCTGCGGGCTCGCCCAGGGGCGCACGCTCGTCGAGGCGGTCGATGCCGCCAAGACCTACCTCACCGGCGCGCTGGCCGCCGGGCTCGACCTCGGTCACGGCTCGGGCCCCGTCAACCACATGTGGGCCTACTAGGAGGGCGCGCCCATGCGTCAGACAGGCCCGAACCGTCAACTTACCTGGTAGGACCCGTTTTCTCCGGTCCCGCGCAACGCCTTGCAAAAGGCAGGGCGCGGGGCCATTACTTAAAACCGGCTTATGAATCGCCTCCCGGGCCGTTCCGGGCTTAGGCCGCCCGCCCGCGGGTAGATAGTCAGTACCACGTGCTCCCCAACCGGAACAGAGGCTGGGGAGCTTTTTAGACGGGAGTTCATCATGAAGTGGTACGACTCTGATCACGACTACGTCAACGAGTACATAGAGCAGTGGAACCGCACCTCGCGCAAGGCCAAGGTGGGCATGATCGTCTTGGGCGTCGTCCTCGCCCTCATGGGCGTCCTCACCATAGCTGCGCCCATGAGCACCTACGCCCTGCTCCAGGGGATCATCGCCGCCGTGCTCGTCATCCACGGCATCGGCCAGATCGCCACCTACGTGCAGACGCCGGAGTTCTTCCGCAACGGCACGCAGCTGGCGACGGGCATCCTGAACGCCATCCTGGGTGTGCTGCTGCTCACGCTGCCGAGTTCCATCCTCGCTGGCACGACGGTGTACCTGCTGGCGTTCCTGCTCATCATGACGGGCATCGAGCGCATCTCCTTCGCGCGCCAGATGCGCTACTACCAGATCCCGGCCTCGTCCATGGGCACGGCGACCGGCGTGCTCAACATCATCCTGGGCATCGCCTTCCTGTTCATGCCGCTCATGTCCAGCCTGGTGATCAGCTACATGCTGGCAGCCTACCTCATCGTGATCGGCATCACGCTCGTGGTGGAGGGCGTCTCCATCAAGCCGATCGAGCGGTAGACGCACTCGGCGGACGGACTTGAGCACCTCTTGAGCCGAAACCGGCCTTCAAGAGACGCGCTTCTAGGGCCCAGAGACGGTCGAGGCGCGCCTCGATGCCACATGGTATCGGTTTCACCACAATTGAAGGGCCTTTGACTCAGTATCCGCCACCTCGATCCTGCGGTTTTGCTGCCGCTTAAGACGGAACGAACCGTCTCGATTGTGGTGAAAACCAGGACGGCCCCCTGCAAGGGGGGCCGTCCTCATGATCCGCGGGGTTTCTAGGCTGCAACGACGCCGCGCTCGCATCGGTTCGCGCGCCGCTTACTTCTACAGGTACTTGTGCCAGTCGTCGTCCTCGTCCTCGTCGTCGGCGGACGCCGCCTCCGCAGCCGCGACCTCGGCGGCACGCCTCGCCGCCGCCTCGACGTACGTCGCGGCGGGTGCCGCGGGGAACGCGCTGAACTCATGCTCGAACTTGGCGAGGTTCTCGTCGTAGCGCGTGCGCGGGATGGCGAAGACCACCTGCTTGACGCCCCAAGCGCCACTCGCAAGCTCCTCGCGGAA
Source organism: uncultured Coriobacteriaceae bacterium (assembly GCA_963931435.1). Lineage (GTDB taxonomy): Bacteria > Actinomycetota > Coriobacteriia > Coriobacteriales > Coriobacteriaceae > Coprousia. The sequence continues at coordinate 777,740 of OZ007012.1, read as the reverse complement.
GAGACGCGCCGCCTGCTCGGCGTCGCCGCCGAAGGCGCCGCACCCGAACGCCCCCAGCACCGCCTTCTCGCGACCCAACTCGTCGATGAGCGCCAGCACGAAGCGGATGCGCTCGCGCATAGCCGCCTCGATGGCGCCGTCCTTGACGTGGTACTCCTCGCGGGCGCGGCGCGCGTTTGGGGCGGCCACCACGAGCACGTCGGCATAGGCGTGCATCTTGCCGCGTTCGAACCGCACCGCCGGCACCACGAGCGCGCGCTCGCGGTAGAGCTCGCAGTTGATGTTGCGGCGCCGGTTCTCCTGGTACCAGTCGCGCTGCTTGTCGAGCACGTTGAAAAGGTAGGACTCCGCGCAGAGCGCCTCCTCCTGCGCCCAGGCGCCGCGGATGTAACCGCCGCCGGGGTTCACGAAGCTCGCGAAATCGAGCAGCGCCAGATCGCAGAACTGGGCGTAGCCGCGCCCGTTCTCCAGCACCGCCGCAACGCTGTCCTGGTCGACGACGGTGACGCGCGGCAGCTCGGACGCCGCCGACGCCTCCGATGATGCCGCGGCCTCGATGTCCGCCCCGGCATCGTCAACGATATCAGGCTCCACAACAGCCCCTGCGGACGCGGCGTCAGCCTTCTCGGCGACACGCGCCACCTTGGGCATGCCGTCCACCCGGCGCACGCCGGCGAGCGAGCGCTCGATATCCTTCGCCAGGCGCTTCTCGACCTCGGCGGTGTGCTGTTCGGCGGCGCGCTGGCGCGCATCGCGACGCGGGTTGGACCGCCTTGAGGTGTTCTGCGGCATAAGGGGCTCCTTTACCTTGGAAAGACGACGCATCGAAGGGCGGATCTCAGAATCCGGCCGAACTTATTCGAAGTTTATCACCATTTTGAAAGGCGGCTTCGGGTAGACGCGGAATGGTCGAGACCGTTACCTGCGCGTTCCCCGCCGCAGCTGTTGCGCAACCCGCCGCGTCTGCGTCGAGCGCTGCCCTATCAGTTGAGAGCCCTGAATGAAAACCCGTCGATGGGAGCCATGCCATGTTCTGCCCGACCTGCGGCAACCCGCTCTCCCAACCTCGAGGGCCTTCGCCCCCTCTACGCGCCGTTCCTCCTCCAGAGCCAGTACGACAACGCCGAGCTGGTGGCAAAGGGATCGTCCTCCCCTTTCAGCACCTACGCCTGCACCATGGATATCAACGCCTCCGAGAACGGTGCAGCGGTCTCCGCCCATCTGGTCGAGGAAAACCAGGTCGTCGGCTACATCCTCGATGAGATGGGAAACCCCGTCGCCCTGAAGGACGGCGAGGAGTCTGCGGCCATCACCTATGACGATGAGGGCCGGCCCCAGACGATCACCTGGTCGGACGACCAGGTCGAAACCTACTCGTACGACGGCTCGGGAGGCTTCACGGTGGAATCGAAATCCGGAAAGACGTCATCTACCCGGACTTACAACGCCGATGGCACACCCGCCTTACACCAAGAGCGCCGAGCCGATGGCACATTGAACATGGAGTACCGCTACGACCACGGAATCCTCCAAGGGTATACCCAATATGATGAGGAGGGCTCCGTCTTGGGGGACGTCACGATCACGGATCAGCGCAACGAAGCGGGGGCCATCGTTGCGCAAACGGTGAGCTTTTCCAGCACGGTCTTCGATATCGACTACACCTACGACGAGCACGGCAACCTCGCGAGCTCGAAGATGCTTGCCTACATCTCGAACTATGATGAGCCGATGTTCGCTCAGGAATGGACCTACGAGTACGCCTGGATCGAGCAGCCCACCGAGCTCGTGCGCATGTACCGCAGCCCTCTGCCGATCATGCTGTATTATGGCCGGACAATTCGCCGGATGGCGCTCGTCGCCACGGCGACGGCCTCGGCCACGTCGTCGGTAATGGTGACGAGCTCCGGGTCCAGCTCCGATATCATGCCCTCGGCGCGCAGCACCCCGTCGATCCAGTCAAAGAGGCCGCGCCAGTAGTCCGTGCCCACGAGCGCCACCGGCGTGTGCGCCACCTTGTGCGTCTGGACGAGGGTGAGAAGCTCGAACAGCTCGTCCAGCGTACCGAAACCACCCGGAAAGACGATGGCCCCGTCCGAGTACTTGACGAACATCGTCTTGCGCACGAAGAAGTACCGGAACGTCATGCCGAGGTTGACCCAGCGGTTGAGCTCCTGCTCGTGCGGCAGCTCGATGCCGAGGCCTATCGAGGTGCCGCCCCGTTCGTCGGCCCCGCGGTTGGCCGCCTCCATGATGCCGGGGCCGCCGCCCGTGATGGTGGCGATGCCGCGCTCGGCGATCAGTCGGCCCGCCTCGCGCGCAGCCGCGTACATCGGGTTGGTGCGCTTGGTGCGCGCCGACCCGAAGATCACCACGGCCGGACCCACCTCGGCGAGCGCGCCGAATCCGTCCACGAACTCCGCCTGGATGCGCAGCACGCGCCAGGGATCCATGTGCAGCCAGTCGGTGGAGCCCTCGGGCGCGAGCAGATTGGCGTAGGTGTTGTCGGTGGGGATCATCCGCCCGCGCATCATCACCGGCCCGCGGTAGTAGGTGCGCTCCCCGGCAGAGCTCGCGCCGTCCTCTGGCTCCGCAGCCTCATCGGGCTCCGGTGCGTTCCCGCTATACGACTCATCGCATCCACAGCAGGCCGTTGCGTCTCCCGCGTGCAATCCATCAGCTTCACGAGACTCAGGCGCCCCCGCAGTGCGCAGGCCATGCCCCTCATTCAACTGCCTTGGTTCACCCTGCGGCCCCCGCTCGCCCTGCAAGCTCCACTCGGCCTCGCCGCTCCTCGACATCGTCATTTCCCTCCTGCAAGCTGCTCGCACGCAGCGCTTGATCGCTCTCATCCATAACCCCATGGTACCCGCCTCGCGCCAGCCATCGGTAAGCGCGCTGTCAAAGATGTTTTGCAGAGGATGCGAAGGTGCTGCGGGTATGCTGAAAGCAGCGAGACGGACCACATCGAGAGACGAGGGAGGCCACCGATGCACGCGCGAAGAAACGTCCCCTTGACGGGCGCCGGCGCCGACCCGAGCGATGTCGCAGAGCATGCCGGCCCCGAGCCGAACGCCGTCGCCGGAACCAGCGCCGCCCGGGCAGCAGGCGGCGGCCAATCCGGGCGCAGTCCATCCAGGCGGTCAGGCGACACGCGAGCCGCCACGGGCACCGCGTGCAAAGGGGATCCGACGGCGAATGGCGGCGCATCCAGACGCAGCCGAGTCGAACGGTCGCTCAGCGCGCAGACCGCCACGACCTCACCCGGCGAAGATCCGGCAGCAGGACAGCAGACTTCCGACGGGGCGAAGAAGGACAGCGCCGCGCAGGCGAGCGGTGCTCGCATCGCACCCGCCTCCGCAGCGGTCGCCCGGCGCATCCAGGAGCACCGCCACGCGCTGGGCCTCAGCCAGGAGGCGTTCGCCCGACGCCTCGATGTGACCCGTCAGACCGTCTCGAACTGGGAGTGCGCGCGGACCATCCCCGACGCTCTCGCGCTCGGGCGCATCGCTGCGGCCTGCGGCACCACGGCCGACGCGCTCCTCGGCACCGAGGGCACCGATCTGAGCAGGCGCGCGCTGGCCGCACGGCGCGAACTCGTCTCCGTAGCCGGCATCGTGCTGGCGCTGCAGTTCGCCTCGATGCTCTTCGACGGCATCTCCCTCAGCACCTCCGGGACGTCCGACAGCGGCGCGTTCGCCGCCTTCCGCCTGGGCGCGCTCCTGGTGGGCGGCCTGTGGATAGGGCGCATCGCCCGCCGCGAAGGGCTTTCCACCGTCCGCCAGATAATCGACTTCGCGAGCCTCGCCTCGGAGCGATCCGGCGGCATCGGCGACCGGCTCCTGCGCTTCGTCGGGCGCTGGTTCTGGACCCTCTGGCTCGTGATCGCGGCGGCCCTGTACGCACTCGGCGCGCTCGTCGGCATCATGCGGGGCGCCGTCGGAGCGGAGGCCCTCATCGCCCCGGCCCTCCTGCTGCTCGTCGCAACCATCCCCTACACCTGGGAACGGCACACCGTGCGAACGTGACCGGCAGGCCGCGCGCTCCATCGCCTAGCAAGCGCGGCGGGCAGCGCCGCGACCCCGCCTCCGCAACCGGTCGCCCGGCAGCGCCTAGTAGTCGGCAGCCGCCGGGGAGTCCATCCAGTCCGCCACGAACTCCGCGTAGCGCCCCTCGATGATGGCCTGGCGGGCGCGGCGCATGAGGTCGAGCAGGTAGTAGATGTTGTGCATCGAGAGCAGGATGCCGCCGAGCATCTCCTTGACCGTCACCATGTGGCGGATGTGCGCGCGGCTGTAGCCGCCCGTGCAGACCGGGCAGGTGCACTTCTCGTCGATGGGGCGCGGGTCGCGCGCAAACTTGGCGTTGCGGAAGTTCAGGCGCCCCTCGCTCGAGAACGCCGTGCCCATGCGCCCCGTGCGCGTGGGCAGCACGCAGTCGAACATGTCGATGCCGCAGGCCACGCCACGCACGAGCGTGGTGGGGTTGCCCACACCCATGAGGTAGCGAGGCTTGGTGCGCGGCATGTACTCCGCGGCGAGCGGCTCGAGCGTCTCGAACATGACCTCGTGGCTCTCCCCCACCGAGTACCCGCCGATGCCGTATCCCGGGAAGTCGCCCATCTCCTCCAAGCGCTGGAGGCTCTTCAAGCGCAGGTCCATGTGCATGCCGCCCTGCACGATGCCGAAGAGCGCCTGGTCGGGCCGGGTGTGCGCCTTGTAGCAGCGCTCGGCCCAGCGGCTGGAGAGATCGGTCGACTTCTCCACGTCGCGGCGCTCGACGGGGTAGCCGATGCACTGGTCGAGCTGCATGCAGATGTCGCTCCCCAGCTTCTGCGCGATGGCCATGTTGTCCTCGGGCGTCCAGAACATGTGGGAACCGTCGTAGTCGGTGGCGATGAAGCGCACGCCCTCGTTGGTGAGCTTGACGGCGTCGGAGTGACTGAACACCTGGAAGCCGCCGGAATCAGTGAGGATGGGGCCGTGCCAGTTCATGAACTTATGCAGGCCGCCCATCTCGGCCACGAGGTCGGCGCCGGGACGCATGGCCAGGTGGTAGGTGTTGGAGAGCACGATCTGCGCGCCCAGGTCCTTGACCGTCTCCCACGGGATGCCCTTGACCGTGGCGCGCGTGCCCACCGGCATGAAGATGGGCGTCTCGATGTCGCCATGCGGCGTGTGCAGCACGCCGGCGCGGGCGTGCGTCTTGGGGTCCTCGGCAACGATGTCGTAACGGAAGAGCGTCTGGTCCATGGGCGTTCCTTGCGTCTTGCTTGCGGGGGCGGGAGCCGACGAGCGCCCGCACGCGCTGCGTCTCCGCGCGTCCGCCCCATTATCGCCCAGCCCTCGGCGCGCGGCGAAGCGAAACGCCCTTCACCGCAGGAAAAACGCGCGTGCGGGACACAGCGAGAGGAGCAAGGCCGCAAGCCCCTCTGCGCCGGCGCCTCCGGGCGCGCTACCATAGAGCCATCGCGCACCGCTGACAGGAAGGAGCCGCCATGGCACGCCGCACCGAAACCGTCACCGCCTCATGGGAAAAGACCGCAAGCGAGGTCATCAAGCACCTCGGCCGCCACAACATCGAGGGCTACTGGGAGCCCTCGAGCACCGATGCCGTCGGGCTCGTGCGCTCTTGGATGAAGGATGGCGACTCGGTCACCTGGGGCGGCAGCGAGACCTTCAAGGAGACCGGCATGAAGGCGGCGCTCGACGCGGCCGGCACCTACCGCATGCTCGACCGCGGCACCGCGACCACCCCGGAGGAGCAGCGCGCGATGTGGCGCGACCGCGCCTCGGCCGACTGGTTCTTCATGAGCGCCAACGCCCTCACCCTCGGCGGCGAGCTCGTGAACATCGACGGCAACTCCGATCGCTGCGCGCTGCTGCTGCATGGCCCCGCGCACGTGGTGGTGCTCTGCGGCATGAACAAGATCGTGGCCGATGTGGAGGCGGGCATCAAGCGCATCCGCACCACGGTCTGCCCACTCAACGCCGAGCGGCTGCACACCCAGACCCCCTGCGAGCTCGACGGCGTCTGCCGGGAATGCCATGCGCCCCAATGCATGTGCTGCAACATCGTGGTGACGCGCCACAGCCGCCACACCGGGCGCATCAGGGTGGTCCTCATCGGCGAGGAGCTAGGATACTAGGCAGCCGAACCGGCGGGAGCCGTCTCGCTCATGGCGAGATAGGTTGCGCAGTCCACGGCGCGTATCATGGCGTTTCGATACGCGCCCGCATCGCGCGCGAGGATGAGGTCGATATCATTGAGCTCAGCGCAAGCGCGTACCAACCCGTCCTCGAAATCGGCCTCGTTCGAAGCGAGCGCGAGAGCGCACTCCTCGCCACCGAGCGACGCGATGATGAGCAGATCCATCAGATGCCGCACCGCATCGCGCGCGACGGGCTCGGAATACTGCCGTTCGAGAACGTAATAGGCGTCCTTAAGCGAACCGGCAGTAACGAACCCCTTATCACCGCCACCGTTGCAGAGCGCAAGCGCGCTCGCGGCCTCCCGTGACTGGGGGCGCTGCGAGCATACGGCATCAAGAAGGATGCGACACACGTCGCGGAAGCATGTCAAAGCCTTTTGACGCGATTCACCCCTATACGCGAAAGAACGACGCGAGCAGGAGCAGAAGAAAGCCAAACGAAGCGACGGCAAGGAGCCCTCGGCAAGGAAGCGCTGACGCTGGCGCAAGATGCAAGGGCGCGCCCCTCATAGCGATGGGGACCGCCTCACAGCCCACCAACCGCTAAATGGTTCCCGTGTGCGGCGTCGCCACATTCGAACGGCGTACGGGCTCCGAACGTGACGATATGGCACACGGGAACACCTTGAAGCCGCCAAGCGGCGGCATCCCCCACTGGGCGCTTATAATGGGAGCAGAACGTACCGAGCAACCGAACAACGACGCAGCGCGATGGGGGTAGACCACGCATGACCGATCGATATGAAGCATATGACGATGAATACGAGCCAACTGAGATGGCGCGTTCCGCCTCGGGGAGCACCGGCACCGCTGAGGAGGAGCCCGGTGCCGCCGATGCGGCGAAGGCGGTCGGCGCATCGGACGCCGAGACGGCTGACGGCCGCGCCGCCGTGCCCGCGACCTCCGCAGAGGAGGCAGACGGGACGCAAAGCGCACTGGAACCAGCAGGCGACATCGACGCTTCGCAGCCCGCACATGAGGATGCCGCCGCGCCCGAAGCCGAGCGCAACGTCGCCGAGGGCGTGGCCGAGGCGGCGGGTGCCGTGGGCGCGTTCTTCCAGGAGGGCGTGGGCGCCGTGCGCGAGATGAGCGCGGCCAAGCGCGCGCACGCCGAGGCGCGCGGGCAGCTCGAGGCGCTCGAGCGCTCCATCGCCGACGCCGAGGAGGAGCTTGCGCACCGTCGCGAGGTCGCGGCTAACTACCACGCCATCATCGCAGACCAGACGGCGAAGCGGAAGACGGCCGAAGCCGCCGCCGAGGCCGCGCGCGCCCAGCAGCAAGCCACCGCCAAGCAGGTCGACGCGCTCAAGGACCAGCTCAAGCACATGAAGGACGACGACGCCCAAACCGAGAAGCGCCTCAAGGCGGCGGTCGATTCCGCCGAGGCGCAGGAGGCATCGGCGCGCGAGCAGGGCGCGCGGCTGCAGAGGCGCCTCGATGACGCCAAGCGCAACCTGGAGAACGCCCAGACCGAGCGCACGCAGGGCGTCAGCGCCGCCCAATCCGCCGTGGACACCGCGTCGGCGCGGCTGGCTTCGCTGCGCGACGAGTTCGCCGAGATCCAGCGCAACCCCTCGGCCAACCCCGCCGCCTACAACGTCCGCTCGCAGGAGCTCGAGGCCGAGATCTCGAACGCCGCCGACGAGCTGCGCCGCGCACAGGCCGACCTGCCCCGCATCACCGCCGAGCTGGACGCCGCCATCGAGGCGGCTCAGGCGGCCGTCGCGGAGAACGAGAAGCCCATCGACGCCGCCAAGAAGGCGTTCCGCGAGGCGACCGTCGCCGCCGACGGCGCCCGCGACGCCTACCAGACCGCCAAGAAGGAGGCGCAGGAGCGCCAGCGCACGCTGAAGGGGGCCATCTCCGATCAGGAGAAGGCGAAGCGCGAGCAGGCCGATGCCGAGGCGGCCGCCGATGAGGAGGCGAAGGCCGCTCAGGCGCTCATCGACGAGGCGGAGGACATCCACGCGCATCCCGAGGTGACCGAGACCATCGCCGCGCGCCTCGAGGCCGATCGCGCGGAGCGCGCCGAGCAGGCGCGCGAGGTCGAGACGCTCGCCGCCGCCGAGCACGCCGTGCGCGAGCGCACGCGTGCCTCGCGGCTGCGGTTCGGCGCCGCCATCGCCGGGATCATCGCCATCGTGATCATCATCGTGGCAATCGTCGCGTTCCTGTTGTAGGACCCCGCCGACAACAGGTCCCTACGGCGCCGTTAATGCATCCACGCCCACCACGGTCCCTGTGGCACGAGCCGCGTTATGTACAGAAACCCGTTCAGGGAACAGGTTAGTGCACTGAAGGCGGCGAAATGGACAGATCGTGCCTATAATCATAAAATGACACCCTGTATTTACCAGGCCCTTTGCGAGTTGTTCACTAACCTGTTCCCTAAACTATTCCCAACTCGAGTTTCTGTACATGTCAATGAACGGGGGTACATGTCAATGAACAGGGTGGCAGGACGTGCGATGAGCCGCGCGGCGGGACTGGGGCACGGTCCGAAGTGCTCGCTGGTCCGCGCCATGAGACGCATGGGGTAGAAAGGGCGGCACACAAAAAGGCGGCTCCTCTCGGAGCCGCCCTGCCTTTAACTGTACTTTGGAATCCCCTCGAATCCACTACCGAAGAAGCAGATGCGAATATGCTTGCCATTGGCGGGCTGCCCTGCGACCGCCTCATCGGTCGCACCCTGTCTCACGTCGGGTAAACGTCGGGCCATCGAGCCGCGCCCGCGAACTACTTGACCTCGGCCTCGCAAGCGGCGCGCCCACCGGCTGTTGCTATTTGATCTGCGCCCATGGGAACCACCTCCTGCTCCGGTCGCGGTAACGTTGCGACGTTTTCTGTTCAACCCGATTATCCCCGTGCGCAGGCAAAGTATTCCCTCACCACGTAGTTTTTCCCCTTCTCCGCGAGCGGTCGAAAACCGCCCGCGAGCGGACCGATGGCGCCGCGCCCTCCTACTCGATAAGCATCGCGTCGCCGAAGGAGAAGAAGCGGTAGCGCTCCTCCACCGCCGCCGCGTAGGCGTCCATGATCTGTTCGCGCGTGGCGAAGGCCGACACGAGCATCATGAGCGTGGAGCGCGGCACGTGGAAGTTGGTGATGAGCGCATCCACCACGTGGTAGGTCGAGCCCGGCATGAGGTAGAGGTCGGTCGTGGCGTTCTCGCGCACCGTGATGTCGCCGCGGCCGAGCATGTCGGCCCCGTCGGCGCGGCCCTCGAAGCGCCGGGCCACCATAGCGGGCTCGGCGGCGGGGGCATCGGGATCGAAGGCGCTCTCGAGCGAGCGCACCGCCGTCGTGCCCACTGCGATCACGCGGTGCCCCTTGCGCTTGGCCTCGTGCACGGCCTCCACGACCTCGGCCGGCACGTGGTAGCGCTCAGTGTGCATGACATGCTGGGTGGGGTCGTCCTCCTCCACCAGGCGGAAGGTGTCGATACCCACCTCGAGCTCCACCGCGGCGAAGCGGGCGCCCTTCTCCTCGATGCGCCGCATGAGTTCCGGGGTGAAGTGCAGGCCAGCCGTGGGCGCCGCCGCGGAGTGCTCCTCCTTCATGGCGTAGACGGTCTGGTACTTCTCCGGGTCTCCCTGGTAGTCGGTGATGTAGGGCGGCAGCGGCACGTGGCCGGCCGCATGGATCGCCTCGTCGAGCGTGCGCGGGCGGCCGTCCGCGCCCGCACCCTCGGGTGTGAAGCGCACGAGGCGCCCGCCGCGGCTCTCCGGCACGAAATCCACGACCTCGCCCGTGAGCACCACCGGCGCGGTCTCGGGCGCGTGCGGGCCGCCGGCGCGGTACTCGATCACCGCACCGGGCTTGAGGCGGCGACCCGGGTTGACGAGGCACTCCCACACGCGCCCGAGCGCGTCGACGTCCTCGCGGCGCTTGAGCAGGAGCGTCTCGGCCACGCCGCCCGTGCCGGCCTTGCGGCCGACGAGGCGCGCCGGCATGACGCGCGTCTTGTTGATGACGAGCACGTCGCCTGGCTCGATGTAGTCGATGATGTCGTAGAAGTGCCGGTGCTCCACGGAGCCGCCGCTCTCAAGCGGCACGGCCTCACCCGTGGTGGAGAGGGGCTCGCCGCGATGCAGCACGAGCAGGCGGCAGGAGTCGCGCGGCTCGGCCGGTGCCTGGGCGATCAGCTCCTCGGGCAGGTCGTAATCAAAATCATCGGTGCGCATGGGCTTCCCTCGTTCTCAACGCCATCCTATGCCGGGCTATCATACGCCGAGCGGTCGCGGTGGTTCAACCACTCGCGCACGAGGGCGAGCACCACGCTCAGCGCCACGATGGCCGCCAGCACGTGAAAGGCCGTGTGCATGCCGTCCATGAAGACATCGGGCCGGCCCTCCACGTAGCTCGTCACGGGATAGCCGATGGACGCGGACATGCCGCCGTAGAGCAGCGCCGAGCCCACCGTGATGCCGAGCGACTGGCCGAGGTAGCGCATGAGGTTGCCGAGCGACCCGACGAAGCCGAGCGCGCCCTCGGGCGCGTGGCCCATGACCATGGAGTTGTTGGGCGCCTGGAAGATCGAGCTGCCGAGCGAGGTGAACATGATGCAGGGGATGAGGACGATGAGCGGCGTATCCACCGTGACGAATCCCATGATCACGAGTCCGCAGGTGTAGATGGTCTGCCCGATGAGCGTGGGGCGCTCGCAGCCCACCTTGTCGGAGATCGCGCCCGAGATGGGCCCGCAGATGGAGTTGACGAGCGGGTAGCAGGCCAGGATGAGTCCCGAGACGCCCACGGCGATGCCGCGCGCCTCCTGCAGGTAGTACGGGAAGATGAACGTGAAGGCGCTCATGGCGAGGAAGACGAGCACCATGTTGACGAGGTCGATCACGAAGCGCGGGTCGCGGAAGACCCCGAGCGTGACGAGGGGCGACGTGGCGTGGTTCTCCACCACCACGAACGCGACGAGGAGCGCCGCGCCCACCACGAGCAGAAGGACGTTGACCGGGGTGATGCCGCGCTCCATCTCGGTGATGGCGAAGAAGATGAGGAGGATCGAGGGCACGAGCAGCGCCGCGCCCAGCGCGTCGAACGACGGATGCCGCTCCGGGCGCCGATTGGTGAGCACGCGGAGCCCCACGGCGAACGACAGGAGGCCGATGGGGATGTTGATGATGAAGATGAACTCCCACGGCAACGCGGCGACGATGAGGCCGCCGAGCGTGGGGCCGCACATGGCGCCGAGCGCCGTGACGGTGGCCACGAGGCCGAGCGCGCGGCCGCGGCCATCGGGGAAGGTCTCGGTTATGATGCCCTGGTTGTTGGCAAGCGAGGCGGCGCCTCCGAGCGACTGCACCGCGCGGGCGAGCACGAGCATCTCGAGCGTGCCCGAGAGTGCGCAGAGGGCCGAGCCGACGGTGAAGAGCACCACGCCGATCTGGAAGATCCGCACCTTGCCGAACATATCGCCCAAGCGCCCGAAGACGAGGAGCGCCGCGCAGGTGACGATGCTGTAGATGCTCGTGACCCACTGGATCTGCGCCATGTCGACCCCGAGCTCGACCTGCATGGAGGGCAGCGCGACGTTGACGATCGTGCCGTCGAGAATCTCCATGAAGGTCATGCAGAGAATGACCGCGAGAACGAACCCGCGTCGCTGCCCCCGCGGCGCCCTCCGAATTGCCGCCCCACCTGTGTGCTCGCCCATAGGCCGCCTCCCCTTCGCTCCGCCCGGCATGCCCGGGCACCTCAGATATGCCGTGTCTCGCCTACCGTCCGGCCTTGCGCTCGTCTCTCAGCCGCGCCCGGTCGAGTGCCGCCTCCGCCGCGGAGAAGCGGCAGCCGCAGTAGTTCTGGCGGTACATGCCGAGTTCGCGCGAGCGGCGCGTCGCCTCAGGGTACCACGGCCGGAAATCGCGGATCACCGGTGTGAGGCCGTGCGCGCGGGCGAGGCGCTCGAGCACCTCGTTGCAGGTCTCGAAGAGCTGGTAGGGCGAGACGGCGAGCGTCGTGGCGATGTGGGCGAACCCCTCCTCCTCCGCCACGCGGCACGCCTCCGCCAGGCGCAGCGCGTAGCACGCGCGGCACCGGCGCTCGCGCTGCCGCGCGCCGATGGGCGCCACGGCGCGCTCCCAGCGGGCGCGGTCCTCCCCCGCCTCGATGAGCGGGATGGCGTTGGCGGCGCACCAGCGGCGGAGCTCCTCCAAGCGGCGCCCATGCTCTTCAAGTGGCTGGATGTTGGGGTTGGTCCAGCAGATCGTGGGCTCAAAGCCCTCCTCGACCAGCAGGCGCACCGGCTCCAGCGAGCACGGCGCGCAGCAGGCGTGCAGCAGCAGGCGCGTCATGGGCGCACCTCCGCGCCGGAAGCGGCCTCGCGCGGCGCCTCGCCCTCGCCGTAGAAGCGCACGCCCCATTCGGTGTCCTCGCACCACATGATGCGGGGATCGCGCGCGATCGCCGCGACGTAGCCCCAGTCGCCCGTGCAGCCGGAGAGATGCAGGACCGCGACCGCGTACCACAGCACGGGCCAGCCGCTCGCCATCCCCAGAAGCAGAAGAAGCGCCGTCACGACCACCGTGGGAGCGAGCGCGATGACCAGGTACTGCGCACGCGTGTAGACGACGTCCTCGGCGCAGGCGTAGAGCATGCCGGCCTTCCAGTCGGCGCCGAAGCTCACCCGGGCGCCGGCGGGCGCGAACAGCTTGAAGAGGACGCCGTGCACCAGCTCGTGGGCAGCCAGCGCAGCGAAGCAGCCCGCCGCGCCGCAGGCGAGCCACCAGACGAGGGGCGGCAGGCCCAGCCAACAGGACCCCTCGCCGCGCACGACGGCGCCGACCTCCGCCGGGGGCAGCCCCAGGGCGCCGGGGGCGCCCGTGAAAAACCACGCCGCCCCCAGCACGGCGCCCGCGACCGCGACGACGGCCGATGCGCGCACCATGCCGCGCTGGAAGCCGCGGTCCTCGAACGTGTGTATGCTGGAAATCTCGATCATGAACCGTAGCATAGCAGCAATGCGGCCGCATCGGACCCCTCATGTGCCATAATGAAGGGCTGCGACGCGCGCCCTCGCGCGGCGCGCGACACGACCCCGATCTCAAGTCCAGGGAGCTGCGCTTATGGCACGCACACTCAGCAAAGACACCCGCCCCGCCTGGCCGCGCCGCGCCGTCGTCACGGCCGGCATGCCCTACGGCAACAAGAACCTGCACTTCGGCCACGTGGGCGGCGTCTTCATCCCCGCCGACTTCTTCGCGCGGTTCCTCCGCGACCGCATCGGCGCCGAGAACGTGCTCTTCGTCTCGGGCACCGACTGCTACGGTTCCCCCATCATGGAGAGCTACCGCAAGCTGCACGACGAGCAGGGCTACCAGAAGCGCATCTCGGACTACGTGCAGGAGAACCACGACCGCCAGGCGGCGACGCTCGCCGGCTACGACGTGGCGCCCGACTTCTTCGGCGGGAGCGCCCTCGAGCCGGCCGCGCACGTGCACAAGCAGGTGACCGACGAGATCCTGATGCGCCTCCAGGAGCACGGCGTGCTCCAGAAACGCTCGACCCTGCAGTTCTACGACCCCAAGGCGGGCCAGTTCCTGAACGGCCGCCAGGTGCTCGGCCGCTGCCCCATCCAGGGCTGCAAATCCGAGAAGGCCTACGCCGACGAGTGCGACCTCGGGCACCAGTTCGAGCCCGAGGAGCTCATCGCCCCGGTCTCGGCCCTCACCGGCGAGACCCCCGAGCTGCGCCCGGTGGAGAACCTCTACTTCGACCTGCCGGCCTACCTCGACTACCTGCGGAGCTACACCTCTGGCCTGGAGGGCGACGAGACCGTGCGCTCGGTGGTGGTCAAGACCATGGAGGAGTGGCTCGGCGAGCCGCAGCTCTACATCCAGATGAAGTTCCGCGAGGCCTTCGACGCCGTCGAGGACGAGCTCCCCGCGCACACCGTGACCGAGCCCGAGGGCGGCAAGGGGTCCTTCACCGTGACCTTCCCGAGCTGGCGCGAGCGCGACGAGGCCCACGCCGTCCTCAAGGCGGGCGGGGTGCGCTTCCGCTCGGGCAAGGCGCTCGTGCCGTTCCGCATCACGGGCAACATCGAGTGGGGCGTGCCCGTGCCCAGCACCTGCGGCTGCTCGGGACTCACCTGCTGGGTCTGGCCCGAGAGCCTGTGGGCGCCCATCAGCTTCACGCGGACGGCGCTCGCCGCGGATGCGGAGGACGGCGCCCACCGCTACGCCACGGACGACTGGCGCGACTGGTGGTGCTCGCCCGAGGCGCACGTCTACCAGTTCATCGGTCAGGACAATATCTACTTCTACGGCATCGCCCAGACGGCGCTGTGGGAGGCGCTCGGCTGCGGCATGCAGCAGTCGACGCTCGTGGCCAACTACCACGTGCTCTACATGGGCAAGAAGGCGAGCTCATCGAGCAAGACTCCGCCGCCGCCGGCATCCGAGCTCCTCGAGCACTACGACGCCGAGCAGCTGCGCGCGCATTTCCTCTCGCTCGGGCTGGGCGAGAAGCCGGTCTCGTTCTCGCCCAAGGCCTACGACACGCGTGAGACGGGCAGGAACCCGGACGGCACGCCGCTTCTGGCCCGCGACGACAAACGCGTGATCGATCCGGTGCTCAAGGAGGGCGCGCTCCTCACAGGTGTGTTCAACCGGCTCGCCCGCTCGTGCTTCTACGGCGTAGCCGAGAAGGAGGGCGACCCGAGCGCCGTCCGCACCGGCTGCATCCCGGCCGGCGACGCCGCACCCGGGGTCACAGGTGCCGCGCAGGAGGTCGTGCGCGCCTTCGAGGACGCCGTGCACCGGTTCGAGTTCCACCGCGCGCTCGGCGTGTGCGACGCCTACCTGCGCGCCGCCAACAAGCGCTGGAGCGATGCGAGCAAGGCTGCCAAGGCGGCGCAGAAGGAGGATGCCGCCGGCGGCGATGCGCTCATGGCGCAGGCGCTGCGCGACGCCTTCCTGGAGCTCCGCGTGGCAACGGTGCTCATGCACCCGATCGTGCCCCGGGGCTGCGAGCTCATCTGCGAGCACTTCGCCATGCCCGCCGAGACGTTCTTCTCCTGGGAGCACATCCTCGACACGACCGACGAGCTCGTCCGCGCACTCGGTGAGGAGCCGGGCGCGCACGCGGTCGAGGCGCTGCCGCCGCGGTTCGATTTCTTCTCCTTCTAGCGCCGCGACGCGGTTGCAAAGAACCCGTAAAGGTTTCGGCGCCCCTCTGGCGCGCGCGGGCCGCAGGGACTATCCTGTCTCCCCGCCCGCCCGGGGCGCCTTGCCATGTCCAGCCATCGTCCGTGAAGGAGCACATCCATGCAAGAGCTTCTCACCATGCGCAGGGCAGCAGCCGTCGAGGCCGAGCGCGTCATGGACATCATCGAGGACGGCCGCCGCTCCATCGCCGCGCTGGGCATCGCCCAGTGGCAGTTCGGCTACCCCGACCTCGCCTCCATCGAGCGCGACATCGCACACGGCTTCTGCTACGTCGCCCAGGACCCCGCCGGAGAGCTCCTGGGGACCTGCGCCCTGTGCACCGGCGCCGACGCCGAGTACGCGCAGGCTGACGTGCCCTGGCTCACCGCATCCGTGGATGGCGAGCCCTATGTCGCCATCCACCGCTGCGCGACTTCGGAGCGCGCCCGCAAGCGCGGCGTCATGGGGTTCATGTTCGATGCCGCGGCCGATTTGGCGCGAGCGTGGGGCAAGCGGAGCCTGCGCATCGACACGCACCCCGGCAATGTGCGCATGCGGGGCTTCCTTGCCAAGCACGGCTTCACCGAGCTGGGCGCGTTCGAGCTGGCGACCAAGGACAACGGCGAGACCGATCTGGTGCGCATCGCCTATGAGAAGCTGATCGAGGAGTGAGCATGCCCCGACTCTACCTGCTCCGTCACGGACAGACCGAATACAACCTCGCCCGCATCGTTCAGGGCCATTGCGACTCCCCGCTCACCGAGCGCGGTCGGGCGCAGGCCCGCGCGGCTGCCGCCTGGCTGCGCGAGCACCAAGTGGCACCGGTGCTTCTGGCGGCCTCGCCCCTGGGGCGCGTCCAGCAGACGCTCGACGTGCTCGTCGAGGAGGTCCCCTCCCTCGCCAGCGTGCCGCGCGTGGCAGACGAGCGCCTCATCGAGCGCTGCTACGGCACCTTCGAGGGCGGTCCCATGGCCGACCTCCCCATCGACCCCTGGGATCCAGGAGACGGCTGCGTGCCCTACGGCGGCGACTCGGAGTCCTCGGCGCGGGAGCGCATCGACACCTGCCTGCGCGAGCTCATGGAGCGGGCGGCGGGCGGAGACGTCCTCGCCGTCTCGCACGGGTCGATCTCGCGGCTGTTCAAGCGCATATGGCAGGACAACGCGCGCTGTCCCCAGGACGTGCGTCTGGGCAACTGCTGCGTCATGGTCTACGAATACGACCCCGGCACCCGCTCGTTCGCCAACATCGAGATCGTCAACCACGAGGATGTCTAGCAGACCGGACAGCGGATCCTAGCCGCGACCGTGGGAGTTGCGCCAGATGTCGCGCCCCAGCATGACGGCGAGCACGAAGGCGGAAAGGTACCCCAGAAAGCCGATGACGGGGATCCCGAAGATGACGGGTTCGATGCGGGCGTAGTACACAACCGACGAGCCGATGAAGAGGCCCGTGATGACCATCGCCATCGAGAGGCGGTCCACGATGGCGCCCACGCGGCGCAGCACCTCCTCCGAGCCCAGCAGCTCGGCGTTGATCTTGAGCTGGCCGCGGGTGAGCATCCGCGAGGCGAGCCCCAGGTACTCGGCCGCCTCCAGGTTCCCGCGCAGCGCGCGGCCCGCCTGCGCCACCAGGTCCTCGGCGCCCTCCTCGAAGCGCTTCAACGAGCTCTTCTCGTTCTTGATGTGGGCGGAGATGATCTCCACCATGTTGACCTCGGGCATGTACTCGGTGAGCAGCCCCTCCAGCGTCACCATGCCGCGGGCGAACATGGTGATGACGCTCGGCAGCTCGACGCCGTACTTGCGCGTGAGGTTGACGAGCGACGTGAGGAAGCGCCCGATATCCAGGTCCTTCAAATTGAGCCCCGCGAAGTCCGCCACGATGTAGTCGAGGTCGGTCAGGAAGGCCGTATGATCGATCTCCGAGGTGTCGCCGCGCGAGATGGCGAAGCGCATGAGCGCGTCCTTGAGCTTGGGCACGTCGTTCTCGGCGACGGAGAAGATCATGTCCTTCACGATGCCCCGGTCGTGCCGCGACATGCGGCCCACCATGCCCAGATCGATGAAGTAGATCGTGCCATCCCTCAGGATGATGTTGCCCGCATGCGGATCGGCATGGAAGAAGCCGTCGTCGAGCACCTGCGTAGCGTAGTCGTCCACGATGGTCTCGCCGAGCTTCTCCAGGGTGTAGCCCGCCTGCACCAGCGCCTCGGGATCGGCGATGGAGATGCCGTCGATGTAGTCCATGACCACGACGTGCTCGGTGCACAGCTCGAGGTAGGAGCGCGGACAGGAGACGCCGGGCGTGTGCGCGTGGAAGGCGTAGAACTCGTCGAGATTGCGCGCCTCGGCCAAAAAGTTGGTCTCCTCGCGGAACGACTGCCAGAGCTCCTCGACCACGTCGTGCAGGTCGACGAACTGATCGGTCTTGACGAAGCGCGCGATATGCCGCACGAGCGAGCGCATGATGTCGATGTCCTGCGCCATGACCTGCTGGGCGCCGGGCCGCTGCACCTTGACGGCGACGTCCTCGCCCGTGACCAGGCGGGCCCGATGCACCTGGGCGAGCGAGGCGCTGCCCAAAGGATGCGGATCGATGGCGTCGAAGATTTCACCGAGCTTCTGGCCGTATTCCGCCTCAAGGCACCCGAGCACGACCTCGTAGGGCACGGGCTCGACCTCGGTGCGCAGGCGCCGCAGCTCGTCGCAGAAGCGCTGGGGCAGGATCTCCGAGCGGTTTGCCAAGATCTGCCCCATCTTGACGAACATGGGGCCGAGCTCCTCCAAGAGGCAGCGCAGGCGCACGGGCGTGATGTCGTTCCACACCTCGTACTTGCGCGCCAGCCGGAGGATCTCCCCGATGCGCCGCCGCCGCCCCGCGAAGCTGAGCTGGTACTTTTCAGCATCCGCCATGACCTCGGGCTCGGACGAGATCTCGTCCACCGCGCGCTCACGACGGTGCGTCGCGCCGCGCGAGACGGGCTCGGGCTCCGCGGCGTATGCCGGTTCCTCGCTCACCAGGGGCTCATGGATGGCGTTGTCCGTCTTGCCGCTCTCCATCCGGGCTGCCCTACGCCTCCGCCTCGGCGGCAGTCTCGGCCTCCGCATCCTCGGACCCGGCGTCCTCCTCGCTCTCGACCTCGACGGTCACCGTCTTGGCGTCGACCGAGTCCACGAGGTCGCGCACATGGGCCAGAAACGCGATGCGCTCGTTGATGGACAGCGAGCGGACGCGCGCCAGGATGAGCTCGTCGAGCACGCGGTCGGCGACCGAGGCGCCTGAGGAGCTCAAGCGCTCGGTGACCTCGCTGAACGTCCCGCCGGCGCGCTCGAACACGTCCGCCATGGAACGGGCGAAGTCGGCCTGGGCCGCCTCGCCGCGCACCTCGGAGCCCTTGGCGTTGAGGTCCTCGATGACCTCCTTGCCCTTCTCGGCCGCCGTCGCGGCGACGCCGAACCCGATGTTGATCATGCCGTTGACGATGTCCTCGAACTTCGTGGCCATTGAATCCTCCTCTACACGACGGCGCGCAGCGCCATGACATATGGGACCTTCTACCCGCCGGCGGACATCCTAGTTGTCGGACATCGCGAAGGCGTTCTTCATCGCGAGGCTCGTGGTGAAGAGCACCCGGCCCAACAGGTCCTCCGTCTCGCGCTTGAGGACGCGGGCCATCTCCTCGTTCGCCTCCTCTAGCAGGGCGGGCACGGCATCCGGCTCGACCGTGCGGGCCCGGGTATCCGTCTCGCGCAGCATCTTGTGGCCGATGCCCCCGATCTTCTCCTGATAGCGCTCGATGTGTGCTGAGTTCTCGCGGAAGCGCGCGTCAGCGAGCGCCGCGATGAGGCGGTTGGCCCAGTAGAAGCTCTCGCTCGTCACGCGCTCGGAGGTGTTCTCGAGATAAGCCGGCGCCGCCCCGACGCCCGCGTAGAGGGGCACGAGCGCGTTGAAGACGTTGGAGCCGAAGGCCATCCACTGCACGCCGCGGCAACCCTCCGGCGCGCCGGGACGGATCTGCAGCACGGCGAGCTGCCCGTTGCGGTTGATGCCGATGGGACGGTAGAGGCCGCGCGTTGCCTCGGTGCCGAGCCGGCCGTAAGGATCGTAGGGCGTCCCCTGGTAGTGGGCCGAGAGCACGTACTTGACGTCCTCGATGGTGAGCTTGCGCTCCGGAGTGCGGCACCACGGGATGGTATCGGACTCCGGGCCGTGCACCGCGCCCGGTCCGTCCCAGCGGTCGCTCGGGTTCAGGAAGCGCTGCATGTACCAGGCGCGCGGCGTGTTGTAGACGTGGTCGCTGTCGGAATGTGACCCGAACGCCTCGCGCGGGTTGAACACGTCCGCCACGCCCGTTGTCTCCGGCGCCTCCGCCGCGAAGCCCACGCTCCCCGCAGCGAGGGTGAGGTCGAGGTGGTTCTCGGCCATCCAGGCGCGCAGGTCGGGGCTCGCCATGTGCTCGCGCCGGGCTCCCTCGGCGTCGGCGAGGTCGAAGGAGTCGATGCCGAGCTGGTTGGGCATCGTCACGTAGGCGTCATCGGGCACGCGCTTGGCGATCCAGTGGTGGCCGCCCACGGTCTCGAGCCACCAGATCTCGTCGGCGTCGGAGAAGGCGATGCCGTTCATCTCGTAGGTGCCGTAGCGCTCGAGGAGCCCGCCCAGGCGCTCGACACCCTCGCGCGCCGAGCGGATGTAGGGCAGCACGAGGGTGACCATGTCCTCCTCGCCGATGCCGCCCACAACCTCGGGTTCATAGTCCTCCCCGCCCTCTTTGCCGCGCGCCGGGCGGTAGACGACGAGCGGATCGGCGCCGAGCACGCGCTCGTTGGAGGTGATGGTCTCGGTCGCGGTCATCGCCACGTCGGCCGCGTTGATGCCCGCCGCGGCCCAGATGCCGTGGCCGGGCAGCGCGTCGGGCACGCTCATGTAGCGCATCGGCTCATCGGGAAGCTCGATCACCACGTGGGACGCGACCGCCTTGTAGGTGCGCGGCTGCTCATCGGGTGTGACGACGTGCATCTTCTTGGGCTCGAACTGCCCGCCGGGCGAATCCTCGTTGCGGGCGATGATGGTCGAGCCATCATAGCTCGCGGCCTTGCCGATGAGGATGGTGGTGCATGCCATGGGGGTTCCTTTCCGTTTCCAATCGGGGCCGGCGCATCACGCCGGCGGCTCCATGCCCAGGTGCTCGAATGCGGCGGGCGTGGCCTGGCGGCCCTGCGGCGTGCGGACGATGAGCCCGCGCTGCAGCAGATAGGGCTCATAGACGTCCTCCAGCGTCGAGGGGTCCTCGCCCACCGCGCTCGCCAGCGTCGAGAGGCCCACGGCGCGCCCCCGGTAGGTCCGCGCAAGCGTCTCCAGGATGCGTGTGTCCATCCAGTCGAGCCCGAGCTCGTCGATCTCGAAGAACGCCAGCGCCTCCCGCGCGATGGGAAGGTCCACCGAGCCGCTCCCGCGCACCTGCGCGTAGTCGCGCACGCGCTTGAGCAGACGGTTGGCCAGGCGCGGGGTTCCGCGCGAGCGCGACGCGATCTCGACGGCGGACTCGTAGTCGACCTCGACGTTGAGGATGGAGGCGGATCTCAAGACGATCTGCGCCAAATCCTCGATGGCGTAGTAATCCAAGCGGAACGATATGCCGAACCGATCGCGCAAAGGGCCGGTGAGCATGCCGGAGCGCGTAGTGGCGCCCACGAGCGTGAAACGGGGGATGTCGAGGCGGATGGAGCGCGCCGCGGGCCCCTTGCCGATCACGATGTCGAGCGCGAAGTCCTCCATGGCCGGATAGAGGATCTCCTCGACCGAGCGGTTGAGGCGGTGGATCTCATCGATGAACAGCACGTCGCCGGGCTGCAGATTGGTGAGGATGGCCGCGAGGTCGCCCGTGCGTTCGATGGCCGGGCCTGAAGTGGTCTTGATCTGCGCGCCGAGCTCGTTGGCGAGCACCGTGGCGAGCGTCGTCTTGCCCAGGCCCGGGGGGCCGGAGAAGATGACGTGGTCCAGGCACTCCCCGCGGCTCTGGGCCGCCTCTATGAGGATCTTGAGGCTCTGCTTGATGTGCTCCTGGCCCAGGTAGTCATCGAGACGCTGGGGGCGCAGCGTGCGCTCGACGTCCAGATCATCCGAGGTGAGATTGCCCGTGACGAACCTGTCGCCGCTGCCCGCCCGCGGCGAGGCCGGCGTACCGGCCCACAGATCGGTGCCCTCATCTGCCTCCCACATCATGCATCCATCCCCAGTCGCTTGAGCGCCGCGGCGAGGAGGTCCTCGACGCGCATGTCGCGTCCATCGTACCCGTCGAGCGCGAGCTCGGCCTCCTGCGGGCTGAAGCCCATCGAGAGCAGCGCCGCGCGGGCGTCATCGGCCGGCGAGCTCGCGGCGGCGCCGAGCGGTAGCTGCCCGGCGAGGGGAACCTCGGCGCCCGTGAACCCATGGTCCTTGGCGAGCGTGCTCTTGAGCTCCAGAATCAGGCGCTGGGCGGTCTTCTTGCCCACGCCCGGAACCGACGCCATGTTCTTGGCGTCCTCGGCCATGACGATGGAGTAGAGCTGCGAGGGGCTGAACTTGGAGAGCACCGCGAGCGCCAGGCGCGGCCCCACGCTCGACACCGCAACGAGACGGTCGAACATGGCGCGCTCCTCGGCCGAGGCGAAACCGTAGAGCGCCGGCGCGTCGTTGACGGTGCGCAACCGCGTGAACAGCCGCGCCTCCGATCCGACCGGCGGCAGGGCAGCGGCCGTGGTTGAGGATATGCCCATCTCATAGCCCACGCCCGACGCCTCGACCACCGCCGAAGAGGACGAAGCCTCGAGCAGGATACCACGCACGGAAGCGATCATGACCAGGGGTTTCCTTTCTGCTGGACGTACGCTCCGCTGCTGAGGCGCCGCGTGCGCACGAGGTTGATATGGCAGATGGCGCAGGCCAGCGCGTCGGCGGCGTGGTCGGGCCGGGGGTCGTGGTCGAGATCGAGCAGGGAGCGCACCATGTAGGTGACCTGGCGCTTGTCCGCCGCGCCGGTGCCCACCACCGCCTGCTTGATCTGCATGGGCGTGTACTCCCCCACCTCGACCCCGGCGAGCGAGAGCGCCACGAGCGCCGCACCGCGCGCATGGGCCGTGGGGATGGCCGAGCGCACGTTGGCGCCGAAGTACACCTCCTCGATGGCGGCGCTCTCGGGATGGAAGCGCGCCACCTGGGCCGCCAGATCATCGGCGATGCGACGCAGGCGCGACGCCAGGGGCTCATGCGCCCCCGTGTGTATGCAGCCGTACGCCCGGCACCGGCAGATGCCCGAACGCTCCTCCACGATGCCCCATCCGGTGTTGGCGAGCCCCGGATCGAGCCCCATGACCACCATGCGCTCCCCCTCCGCGCCCCAGCCGGGCGCCTGAACTTCGAACATTTGTTCTACTATAGCATGGGCGCCGGATCAGTTGAGCGAGAAGAACGAAAAACCTTGCTGCCGCGCACCCGGGAGAAGGGGTGGCTGGGGGCCCGGATGGTCGGGCGCATCCGCCTCATCGTCCCCGGGCTCCATCCCGCGCCTCAGGCGCCGGAGCAACTCTGACTCGATCGGCGTGCCCTCCAGCTGGTCGACAGGCAGCCCCAGCAGGCTCGCGATAACGGCCATGACCTCGCCGCCCACCCGCTCGCCGTGCTCCGCGCCCCGCGCGGCGAAGCGCTCGACCTCCGCCTCGACGAGGTTCCAGGTGGTGAGCGCCTCCGCGCCGCCGCGGCCCGTGTCGAGCCATGCCAGCGCGGAGGGCCACGAGCGCTCGGAGAACGAGCGGGCGGAGACGATCGGCGCGAGCGGCAGCCGGCGACGCGCCGCCTCCGAGGTCCGCACCAGCATGAGCAGGAGCGCCACGGCATCGGGCCTCTGCGCGGCGAGCGATATGTCGTCGAGGGCGCGACCCTGCTCGACATGCTCCTCAAGCACGCGGTCGATCTGCGCGGGCGCGAGCACGCCGAGCGTGGCGGCGATGCGCTCGCGATAGGCATCGGCCCCCTTGAGCGCGCCGACGCCGCGCGCGACGATGCCGCGCATCGCATCCTCGACCGCCCGCAGCGACACGACCTCCGCGGGCACCGCCGAGCCCGCGTGGCAGCGCACGCGCGCGACGAATTCGAGCGCGGTGAGGTACACGTCGCCGAAGGGCGCGACGTCGCCGAGGTAGCTCCCCGCGAGCGCCGGCGCCGCGAGGGCCGCCTCCGTCTTGGTGAGCGGGCTCACCGCCACGGCATCGAAGCGTGCCGCCGCGTCCTCCAGGTACAGCCCGGCGATGCGCTCGCGCAGCCGCTGGGCGTCCAGGGCGGGCTCATCGAGATCGAGCAGGCGCGCCGCGGGTGCCGGCAGCTCCAAAAGGGGGATCTTGAGGCCCGAGGCCAGGGCGCGCACGCGCGCGGCGCGCCGGCGCTCCGCCTCCTCCTGCGCGGGTGTGAGCGCCGAGTCCCGCTCGATGAACAGGCCGTGCACGTTGCGCGGGCCGAGCGCGTCCACTGCGAGCGCGGCCGCGAGCGACGAGGGCAGGTCTCCCTCGAGCACCAGCACGGCGCGGTTGCTGCCCAGGGCGCGCACCGCGTCGGCCAGATGGAGGCGCAGCGCCTCCCACAGCCATTCCTCGCGCTGGTACTGCGGCAGCTCGTGGGCGGGCAGCGCCGGGGCGGCCGCGCCGCGGCAGATCTCCTGGATGAGCAGGTCCTCCTCGAAGCACGGCGAGCACGCGACGACACGCCCGGCGTCGTCCATCACGAACGAGCCGCCGGTGAACGCCGCATCCTCATATGCCCCGACGGGAGCCATCCAGGCGAGCCAGACGCCCTGCTTGGCCACCTCGGGGGCGAAATGCCCGTCCGCGACGGCGGCGACTCCCGCCGTCTCCTCGTTTGCCGTATCGAACGAGCTGGACTGGAAGCAGACGGCGACATCACAGCCGGGCGGCAGCAGCGGCAGGTCGCGCGCGAGGTCGAACGTGACGGCGAAGCGCGTGTCATCGATATCGAACACCGGCGGCGCCCAGAGGTCGTCCACCGCTCCGTTGCGCCGGTACGCCAGAAGGCTCCGCACCGGGACGGTGCGCCCCTGCTTGAGCATGAATACCTCGAACAGCGGCGCGTGCTCGAAGGCGACCACGGCCGGCACGAGCAGCACGATGTCGAGCTCCTCGACACGGCGCGCGAGCCCCTCGAGGGCGGTCAGCAGGTCGTGCTCGTAGTTGGCCTCCTCGATGAGCATGTTGGGCATGAGCCCGGCAAACAGCGGCGAGGGGGTGCACATCACGCGGGCCCCGCGCTCGCGCGCCAGCCGCGCCTGGTCCGCGATGCGCTCGCAGATGCCCTCGATATCCCCCAAGCGCGCATCGATCTGCGCCAGCGCGATCTTCACACCGCACCCCCTTCATGCAAGTAAGGGCCGCCCCAAGGCGACCCTTACCGCTCAATCGCACACACCAGGTATGCTGATCATGATACCCCGAGGATCAGAACTCCTTGACCCACAGGCCGTGGAGATTGCAGTACGCGTAGACGCGGCCCGTCTTGACACCGCCGGCGAAGAACGTCGCGGGCGTCTGGCCGGGCTTCAGGGCGTGGATCTCCAGGCGCCCGTCGGCGTCCAGCGCGATCCACTCGATGTAATGCTCCTCGGTCATGGGGTGCTCGACCTCGCCCACGCGCACGTGGATGATGTGGCCGTCGCGCTCGAGCTCGACCGCCGGGACGTGCTTCTCCTGCGCGGCGTCCACCGAGTTGGCCTCGACCGCCTCGAAGCCCTCGGGCACGGCGGCATCGGGGGTGACCGCCGTGAAGAACGAGCCCTTAGCATCCTTGAAGAACGTTGCCATGGTATCTCCTCCAAATCTCGTCCGAGACGTATGTGGCTTGATCGTACGATGGCATTATGCCCAGAGACGCCGGAGGCGATGCGCCCGGGCGGGAGCCACCACGCCTTGCACACGCAAGCGGCTGCGCGCGATGCCGGCGGCTGCCGCGGCGCTCGGACGGCGCTGGTAGACCGGTCGTAGCGCGATACGCGCCGCCCCCCGATATCCCCCTTCACAGGCCGGGGGCGCAACGTACAATACCGCCTAGTTTGGCCGCAGGGCCGAGCGCTTTTCTGACAACGACGCCTCGTATGAGAAAGGATGGCAAGATGGGCCTTCGCTCATGGCTGCGCGACCGCCTGCGGCATCTGACCGCTCCGCGTCCCGCGCACCCGGAACCGCCCGCGCACCACGCGGCGGCGCCCCGGGAGCCCGAGATCGCGCCGGGCTGCCCTGCGCGCGAGTGGGAGGAGCTCCCCGCCTACCTCCCCGTCGACCCCGCCGAGCACCGGATGGCCTGCGTCATCGCGGCGGCCATAGCGGCGGGCGACCACCCCGAGAGCAAAGTCGCGGTGCGCAGCATCGCCTTGGCCAACCCCGAGTACCGACGCGTGGCGGCCATCGCCTGCGCCATCGGGGCGGGAGCTCTTGAGAAGAGCTCCTTCACCGTGAAGAAGATCTACCGGAAGAAAGCTTTGGAGGAACCCCATGCTGCGTAAGTTCAAGATCTCGATCGACGGCACCCAGTACCTCGTGGAGATGGAGGAGGTCGGCGCCCCCGTGCCGACGCCCGCGGATGCCGCGGCCCCCGCCCCCGTCGTCGCTCCGGCTCCTGCACCTGCCCCCACCCCGGCCCCGGCGCCGGCCGCCTCCGCGCCGGCCCCCGCCCAGACACCCGCCGGCGCGCACGAGCAGGCGGCGCCCATGCCCGGCAAGATCATCGACATCAGCGTCGGCGTGGGCGACGCCGTCACCGCCAACCAGCGCGTCATGGTCCTCGAGGCCATGAAGATGGAGAACGAGATCGTCGCCGAGTGCGACGGCGTCATCGCCTCGATCAACGTCGCCAAGGGCGACATGGTGAACCCGGGCGACGCGCTCTTCTCGATCGCGTAGGCGCCCTTCGCGCGAAACCGGCCGACAAGGGGAAGGATTGACCTTTGGACGTGATAACTCAAGCGGTTGACGTGCTCACCGCAGGCGTGCTGGGACTCGGCGCCGAGCCCGCGCGCATCGTGATGATCATCATCGGCGCCGTCCTCATGTACCTGGGCATCAAGAAGGGCTACGAGCCCACGCTGCTGGTGCCCATGGGCCTGGGCACCATCCTGGTGAACATCCCCGAATCGGGCGTCATCGGCGAGTCGGGGCCCTTCACCATCCTGTTCAACATGGGCATCGAGACCGAGCTCTTCCCGCTGCTGCTGTTCATCGGCATCGGCGCCATGATCGATTTCGGACCCCTGCTCTCCAACCCGTTCCTGCTGCTGTTCGGCGCGGCGGCGCAGTTCGGCATCTTCTTCGTCATCATCGTGGCGACGCTTCTGGGCTTCGACATCGCCGACGCCGCGAGCGCCGGCATCATTGCCGCGGCGGACGGCCCCACCTCGATCTTCGTGTCCCAGCGCCTGGATTCGACCTACATGGGCGCCATCATGGTGGCGGCCTACTCCTACATGGCGCTCGTGCCCATCATCCAGCCCATTGCCATCAAGGCCGTGACGAGCAAGAAGGAGCGCCGCATCCGCATGACCTACAAGCCCGGTGCGGTGTCGCAGACGGCCAAGATCCTCTTCCCCATCATCGTCTGCATCATCGCGGGCCTCATCGCGCCGGCGTCGCTGCCGCTCGTGGGCTTCCTCATGTTCGGCAACCTGCTGCGCGAGTGCGGCGTGCTCAACAACCTGTCGATGTCCGCCCAGAACGAGCTCGTGAACCTCATCTCCATCCTTCTGGGCCTGTGCGTCTCGGTACGTATGCAGGCCAGTGAGTTCCTGCAGCTCGACACGCTCATCATCATGGCGCTCGGGCTGGTGGGCTTCGTGATGGACACCGTGGGCGGCGTGATGTTCGCCAAGCTCCTGAACATCTTCCGCAAGGAGAAGATCAACCCGATGGTAGGCGCCGCGGGCATCTCGGCCTTCCCCATGAGCTCGCGCGTCATCCAGAAGCTCGCCACCGAGGAGGACCCGCAGAACTTCATCCTCATGCAGGCGGCGGGCGCCAACGTGGCCGGCCAGATCGCCTCGGTGGTAGCCGGCGGCCTGGTCCTCGGCCTGCTGCTCTAGAAAGGGGTATCCCATGTCCGAAGACCTGATCATCGCCTTCGAGCTGCTCGGCATCGGCTGGGGCGGCATCTTTTTGGTGATGCTCATCATCTACCTCGTCTCGCTGGGCCTCGCGCGGCTCTTCCCGCCCCGCGGCTGATACCCGTCTCAGCGAAACCGACCTGAAAGGGGTGCAAGCCATGGCGAAAACCATCCGATTCATGGAGACCATCCTGCGCGACGGCCAGCAGAGCCAGATCGCCACGCGCATGCCCATCGACGACATGCTGCCCGTGCTGGAGGACCTCGACGCCTGCGGCTTCGCCGCGCTCGAGGTGTGGGGCGGCGCCACGTTCGACGCCTGCCTGCGCTACCTCGACGAGGATCCCTGGGAGCGGCTGCGCATCATCCGCGCGCATGTGAAGAACACCAAGCTGCAGATGCTCCTGCGCGGCCAGAACCTGCTGGGCTACCGCAACTACGCCGACGACATCGTGCGCGCCTTCGTCAAGAAATCCGTCGAGAACGGCATCGACGTGCTGCGCATCTTCGACGCTCTCAACGACACGCGCAATCTCAAGACCTCGATCGAGGCGGCCAAGGATGCCGGCGGCGAGGTCCAGGCGGCCATCTGCTACACCACCAGCGACGTGCACACCGTGCGCTACTTCGTCTCGCTCGCCGGCGAGATGGAGCGCGCCGGCGCCGATTCGATCTGCATCAAGGACATGGCCGGCGTGCTCACCCCCGACGTCGCCTTCGAGCTGGTGAGCGAGATCAAGCAGAACTGCAGCCTGCCCGTGCAGGTGCACACGCACGGCACCGCCGGCATCGCCCAGATGACCTACCTCAGGGCCGTCGAGGCCGGAGCCGACATCATCGACACCTGCCTCTCCCCCTTCGCGGAGGGGACCTCGCAGCCGGCGACCGAGTCGATGGCGATCGCGCTCGACGGCATGGGCTACGAGACGGGGCTGGACGTGGACCGGCTCGACCGCATCGCCGAGCATTTCGCCGCCGTGCGCGACCGCTTCGTGGCCGACGGGGGGCTCAACCCCAAGGTGCTCGAGGTGGAGCCCAAGGCCCTGCTGTACAAGGTGCCGGGCGGCATGCTCTCCAACCTCATCAGCAACCTCGAGGACCTCGGCGCGTCCGACCGCTACAACGAGGTGCTCGCCGAGGTGCCGCGCGTCCGCGCCGACCTGGGCTATCCGCCGCTCGTGACGCCGCTCTCGCAGATGGTGGGCACGCAGGCCCTGATGAACGTCCTCTCCGGCGAGCGCTACAAGGTGGTTCCCAACGAGATCAAGGACTACGTGCGCGGCATGTACGGCCGTCCACCCGTGAAGATCTCCTCCAAGATCCGCAAGATGATCATCGGCGACGAGGAGCCCATCACCTGCCGCCCCGCCGACCTCATCCTGCCGCAGCTCGGCGAGCTCAGAAAGGAGATCGCCCGCTACGCGCGCTCCGAGGAGGACGTGCTCTCCTACGCCCTGTTCCCCGACCAGGCCCGCGACTTCCTGGGCCGGCGCGAGGATCCGTTCTACGACGTGCCCGTGCAGGAGGTCGAGGTCTCGATCGAGGTGCACTGAGACCCGTCGCCAGCGTGCCAGATCTGCCAGATCGGGCTCCCGGTGGCTCCGGCTGAAACGTCCTCGCCGCTTCGCGGCTGCGGATTGTTTCAGCCGGAGCCACCGGGAGCCCTTTCTCGTTCGTGGCCTTGAGGAGTTACGAGACGAGGCCTCGAATGGTCCGGCCTCTACGAACCAGGGCGGAGGCCCGATCGGACCTCCGCCCTGTATTCTTCCCGATGCTTCTGGACGGCTACCGCCTTCATCCCTGCGCGGGAAACACGGGGGCGGTAGCTATATAGAAAGCTCCCGGCTACTGGTCGTCGCGCGGGCGCGCAAGATCCTCGAGGGAGACGCCAGGATAGCGCTTCTCGAAATTCTCCTGGAAGAGTGCCGCGAGCTTCTTGGCGGCCTTGTCGTACTCCTCCGGATCCTCCCACGTGTCGCGCGGGTTGAGCAGCTGCGTGGGCACGCCCAGGCACTCGCGCGGCACCTCGACGCCGAAGGTCTCGTCGTGACGGTAGCCCGCATCGTCGATCGAGCCGTCCATGGCGGCGCGCACGAGCGCGCGGGTGTGCGAGAGCGCGATGCGGTGGCCGATGCCGTACGGACCGCCGGTCCAGCCGGTGTTCACCAGGTAGACGCGGGTGTTGTGGCGCGAAATCTTCTCGCCCAGCAGGTAGGCGTAGACCATGTGGTCGAGCGGCATGAAGGGCTCGCCGAACAGCGCCGAGAACGTCGGCGTGGGCTCCACGATGCCCACCTCGGTACCGGCAACCTTGGCGGTGTAGCCGGTGAGGAAGTGGAACATGGCCTCCTCGCGCGAGAGCTTGGAGATCGGCGGGAGCACGCCGTAGGCGTCGGCCGTGAGGAAGAGCACCACGCTCGGGCTCTGGCCCACACCGGACTCGACGACGCGCTCGATGTGCTCGATCGGGTAGGCGGCGCGGCCGTTCTCGGTGATGGAGCTGTCCGAGTAGATGGCGGCGCGCGTGCGGCGATCGAGCTTCACGTTCTCCGAGACGCTGCCGAAGCGGATGGCGTCGAAGATGTCGGGCTCGCGCTCGCGCGTGAGGTCGATGGTCTTGGCGTAGCAGCCGCCCTCGATGTTGAAGATGCCGCGCGGGCTCCACCCGTGCTCGTCGTCGCCGATGAGCAGACGCTCCGGATCGGCCGAGAGGGTCGTCTTGCCCGTGCCCGAGAGCCCGAACAGGATGGCCGTCTTGCCCGTCTTGGGGTCGACGTTGGCCGAGCAGTGCATCGGCAGCACGCCGTCCTCGATGGGCAGCAGGTAGTTCATCATCGTGAAGATGGCCTTCTTGATCTCACCGCAGTACCCGGTGCCGGCCACGACGATCTTCTTGTGGTTCATGTCGAGGATGACGGCGGCGGGCTCCAGGCCGTCGCGGTCGCGCGAGCACACGTAGGTGGGCGCCGCGTAGACCGCGATGTCCGGACGGCCGAACTGCTCGAGCTCGTCGGCGGTGGGGCGCACGAGCATCTGGCGGATGAACAGCGCCTGATGGGCGCGCTCGCACACGATCATGACCTTGCGCGCGTACTTGCGGTCGGCGCCGGCGTAGCCGCGCACCACGAACAGGTGACGGCGCTGGGACATGTAGCGCGCCACGTTCTTGCGGACGAGCTTGTAGGTCGCCTCGTCGATGGGCTTGTTGGTCTTGCTGTTCCAGTTGATGTTCTTGTCGGCCTCTCCGGCATCGACCAGGTAGCGGTACTCCGGGGAACGCCCGGTGAACGCGCCGGTGCTCACCGAGAGCGAGCCGGTGGAGGTGAGATAGGCCTCGTGGTGCGAGACGGCGTGCTCGATGAGCTTCGCAGGGCTCCAGTCGACATGGACGCGATCCATGTCGCACTCGATCCCCAGGTTCATCAGTATCGATTCAATCATGGGTTCGGTCATAAGCTGCTCCTCGGTGTTCCTGCGGATACCATGGCTGACACAGCCACTTTTCTAATTATCTCCCGCAGGGAGAAGCGCCAGCCCGTGCGCCCCCGGGCAATCGGCGAACGGCGCCTTATGCCCGCCCACGTGGTCGGGCCCGTCCGCCGGCGAGGGCGGGCGGGCCCGCGGGGCGCCCTAGATCACCGTCACGCGCCCCTTGTTGCCCACGATGGCCTTCGCCTCGGCGATGAGCGGGATGGAGCGGGCGTTCACGCGCGCCGGGATCTCGGCGCGCATGGTCTGGCCGTCGCCCTGCTCGATGAACAGCTCCACGCGGTCCCCGCCGGGGTTGGTGGTGAAGAGCGTCGCCAAGCGCGCCATGTTGCCCTGGCTGAACCGCGAGCTGGGCACCATGACCTCGAAGGTGCGCGGGCGGTTGTTCTCCTCATTGAGCTCGAGCGGCAGCACCTCCTGCGCGATGATCTGGTCGCCGCGATCGGAGCGCTCCAGCTTGCCGCGCACGCGGATGAACGCGTCTGAGAGCACCGCGCCCGTCTCGGGGTCGACCTCGCCGTAGAGCAGGTTCTCGCACTCCTTGTAGGCCTTGGGGAAGATGACGACGGTCGCCTCGCCCTCCATGTCCTCCAGGCGCACGATGGCCATGGGGTCGCCCTTCTTGGTCACGCGCTTGGAGACCTCGGCCACCATGCCGGCGAACCAATAGGGCTTGCCCTCGGCGATGGGACGATTCACCGTCCCCTCCCCGCCCGGCGCCGCGACCTCGACGCCTGTGTCGATCTGCGCGAGCGTGAACTCGCGGGCCTTGGCAAGCGCGAACTCGTAGGGGCGCAGCGGGTGGTCGGAGACGTAGATGCCCAGCACGTCGCGCTCGGCGGAGAGCTTCATGTGGCGGTCCCACTCCTGGCCGTCCGGCTCGGGGATCTCGACCTCGAACCCGGAGCCCTCCACGTCGCCGAACAGGTCGAAGAACGAGGTCTGTCCGCTCGCACGGTCCTTCTGGCGGCGCGCGGCGGCGTCGATGATGTTCTCGGGGTTCTCCTTGTCAATGAAGCTCATGAGCTGGCGGCGCGGGTAGCCGGTGGCATCGAAGGCCCCTGCCTTGATGAGCGCCTCGACCACGCGGCGGTTCGCCTGGCTGGAATCCACGCGGTCCACGAAGTCGTGGAGGTTCTTGAACGGACCGTTCTTCTCGCGCTCGGCGATGATCGCGTCGGCCACGCCCTCGCCCACGCCGCGGATGCCCGCGAGACCGAAGCGGATGCCCTCGGAGACGGCCGTGAACTCGCGGCCCGACTCGTTGACATCCGGCGGGAGCACGGAGATGCCGTCATGGCGGCACGCGGAGACGTAGTGGACGATCTTGTCGGTCTTGCCCGTGTAGGAGGTGAGCACGGCCGCCATGTACTCGTTGGGGTAGTGGGCCTTCAACCACGCCGTCTGCATGACCAGGATGGCGTAGCCGGCGGAGTGCGACTTGTTGAAGGCGTAGGAGGCGAACTCGAGCACGTCGTCCCAGATGCGCTGGGCGGTCTCGCGCTTGTAGCCGTTGCGCTCGGCGCCGTTCATCCAGTGGTCGTAGATGGTCTCCTCGTGCCCGTCCTCCCAGGGGAAGACCTGCTCGGTGAGCATCTTGATCTTCTTCTTGGCCACGGGCTTGCGGATGCGGCTGTCCGACTCGCCCTTGGAGAAGCCGCACATCTCGACCGAGATGTTCATGACCTGCTCCTGGTAGACCATGGTGCCGTAGGTCTCGCCGAGGATGTCGTCGAGGCGCGGGTCGTAGGAGACGGCGGGCTCCTTGCCGTTCATGCGGTTGATGTAGCTCGTCACCATGCCGGCGCCCAGGGGGCCCGGGCGGTAGAGGGCGATCAGAGCGACCACGTGCTTGTACTCGGTGGGCTTCATGTTCTTGATCGTGGCCGTCATGCCGGCGGACTCGATCTGGAAGACGCCCGCGGTGTGGCCCGTCTGCATCAGCTTGAAGATCTCCGGATCGTCGAAGGGAATCGCATCCACGTCGATGTCGATGCCGAAGTTCGCCTTGATGTTGGCCTTGGCCTTGGAGATGACCGTGAGCGTGCGCAGGCCCAGGAAGTCCATCTTGAGCAGGCCCATGTCCGCGACCGTGTGGCCTTCGTACTGGGTGATCTCCACGCCGCCCTTGGTGTCGAGCTTGGTGGGCACGTGCTCGTTGACCGGGTCGCGACAGATGAGGACGGCGCAGGCGTGCACGCCCTCGCCGCGCGTGAGCCCCTCGATGGAGAGGGCGGCGTCGATGATGCGGCGCGCGTCGTCATCGGTCTTGTAGGCCTCGGCGAAGTCGGGGTTGTAGTTCTCCTCATGCCCCGGCTGCTGCTCGAGCACCTGGCGGAGCTTGACCTTGGGATCGCTCGAGATCATCTTCGAGAGGCGCTGGCCAACGTAAACGGGGTAGTCGAGCACACGCGCGGCGTCGTTGATGGCCTGCTTGGCCTTGATGGTCGAGTAGGTGATGACGTGCGTGACCTTCTCGGAGCCGTAGAGCTGGCGGACGTGCTCCACCACCTCCAGGCGCCGCTCATCGTCGAAGTCCATGTCGATATCGGGCATCTCGGTACGCTCGGGCGAGAGGAATCGCTCGAACATGAGACCGTTCGACAGCGGGTCGAAGGTGGTGATGTCCATGGCGTAGGCGACGAGCGCGCCGGCAGCCGATCCGCGGCCGGGGCCCACGCCGATGCCGTTCTGCTTGGCCCAGCGCACGTACTCGGCGACGATCAGGAAGTAGGCCGCGAAGCCCTTGTCGCAGATGACCTTGTACTCGAACTCGAAGCGCTCCTTCACCGAGACGCCACCGATGACCTGCGTCTCCCAATCCGGCCCGTAGCGCTTGGCGAGGCCCGCCTCGCACTCGCGGCGGAACTGGCTCTCGTGCGTCTCGCCGGGGTCGAGCAGCGGGTAGCGGGGCAGGATGATCTGGCCCCACTCGAGCTGGACGTCGCACTTCTCGGCGATCTCCAGGGTGTTGTCGCAGGCCTCGGGGCAATACGGGAAGAGCGCGCGCATCTCCTGCTCGGTCTTCATGTAGAACTCCGAGCCCGTCATGCGGATGCGGTTGGGGTCATCGACCTTGGAGTTGGTGCCGATGCACATCATGATGTCCTGCACCGGCGCGTCGTCGCGCGTGAGGTAGTGGAAGTCGTTGGTGGCGATGACCTTGACGCCCACCTGGTGCGCGATGTCGATGAGCTGGCGGTTGATCTCCTCCTCGGTGTTACCGCGCTCGGTGGTGATGCCGTGCTCCTGGATCTCGATGTAGAAGTTGCCCGGCTCGAACAGGTCGCGGAAGGTCTCCGCCCACCGGATCGCCTCGGCGGGGTTGCCGAAATCGACGTTGCGCATGACGATGCCCGACAGGCACGCCGAGCTGGCGATGATGCCCTCGCGGTGGCGGCGCAGGTTGTCGAGGGTGACGCGCGGCTTGTAGTAGAAGCCCGAGACGGCCGCCTCCGAGACGATCTGCATGAGGTTCACGTAGCCGGTGTGGTTGCGGGCCAGAAGGATCAGATGGTAGAGCTCGGGCTTGTGGTCGCGCGCGAGGGTCTCGTCAGGGGTGAAGTAGACCTCGCAGCCGAAGACGGGCTTGATGACGGGCTTGGGCTGGACGCCGTCGAGAGAGCCCTCCCGCTCCCACGCCTCCCGGTCGAGCTCCCACTGGGCGCGCGCCCGCTCGTCGGCGGGCGCCTCGCCGAAATCGCCCTCGGGGAACGTAGCCTTGTCGTGCTTCCACTGCTTGAAATCAGGCG
This sequence comes from uncultured Coriobacteriaceae bacterium, assembly GCA_963931435.1. Classification (GTDB taxonomy): domain Bacteria; phylum Actinomycetota; class Coriobacteriia; order Coriobacteriales; family Coriobacteriaceae; genus Coprousia. The sequence continues at coordinate 742,997 of OZ007012.1, read as the reverse complement.
CGGCGTTGTTGACGGCGTCGCAGGCCAGACCGAGTTCGGGGATGCCGTACATGTAGCCGTGGTCGGTGAGGGCCACGGCGGGCATGCCCAGCTCCACGGCGCGCTTGACCATAGCGTCCACGCGGGTGGCGCCGTCGAGCATGGAGTATTCGGAATGGTTGTGCAGGTGAACGAAGGCCACGGTGCATCTCCTCGCGATCGAGCGTGTTCCCGTCTGGATTGTATCGCAGCGCCCGCCGCGCCCCTTTTGCCGCGAGGGCGGGCGCGCGGAAGCCCCACAGCGTGTTCGATGGGACGCGGGCGGCGCGCGCCGGACCCGCGGAGCGGCCCCAGTCCGGGCGACCTTACTCGTCCTTCATCTCCTCGAGGCGGCTCAGAGCCGCGTTGGACTTGAGCTTGTCGCGGTCGGCGCGCGCGAGCCTGACGATGCCCGCGATGGTGCGCTCGGCGCGGTGGCGCGAGCGGCGCTCGTACCATTTGAGCTGCAACCGGGCCATCACGCCGCTCGCCGGGCGCGGGTTGACGAAGCGCTCGGAGTACTCGAGCACCATCCCGTCGTCGCCCTCGGGCGTCGCATGGTAGCGGATGGTGTTGGAACCGTTGCTGTAGGTGAAGCGCACCTCGTAGACCTCGGGGTAACGATAGCGCCGAATCTTCACGTCCATCGGCGTGCCGGCCGCCTTGCCGCCGCCCTGCGCGCGCTTCCTGTACTTGAAGCCGTTCAGCTTGCCGCGGTTGAGGACCTTGCCCGTCGCCTTCTCGATGTCGCCCAGCACCGACTTCTCGATCTCATCGAAGAACTCCTCCGGCGTGATGTCAAGCGTCTTGGTAAGTTCCATGGCTGTCCAGGCTCCCTTGCACTTCGTTTTTCGTGGGGACATTATAGCGCTCGTACTCGTAGCTCACCGTCTGGGGCTGGCCGGGCGCATCCGGGTCGTCGATCTCCACCCGGACGAACCGCAGGCGGACCCGCTCGTACCCCGCCTTGTGGAGGACGTCCGCATAGACGCGTGCCTGCAGCTCGTGCTTGCGCCGGAGCTCCTCGGGCGTCTCGGCGGCCGAGCCGCCCGTCTTGTAGTCGATCACCAGGGCTTCGCCCGCATCCGTCCCACCGGTGCACAAAAGGTCGATGGCACCCTCCGCGAACGGGCCGAACGCCTCCCGGACCTCCTCCATGCCCCGCGAGAAGAACGGCACCTCGGCGCGCACGCAGGGCCAGGAGAGGGCCTCGGCGCGCACCTCCGAGCCCCGCCAACGCTCGAGGGCGCGCTCCAGGCGCTCGCGCTGGGCGGGCGTGACGCCCCAGTACCGGCGCAGGGCGTCGATGCGCTCGGGCGGCACAAGGTCGCTGCCCGCCTCGACCATCCACTGTGCGGCCGCGTGGAACGCCGAGCCGAGCGCCGTCGGATCGCCGTCCGCGCCGGCTTGGGTGCCGGCGGAGACGGCCCCGGTATCCAGCGTCGAGCACGCGGCACCCATGCCGCCGGCGCACGCGACGGCGCCGGCTCCCACAGCGGGCTCGGAAGCCTCCCCGTCCCCGGGCAGAGCGCCGGCGTCCTCCCCCGCCGCCGAGCGCGCCGGAGCGCGATCCCCGGCGTCGGCATGGAGGGCGCGCGCCAGGGAGGTGTAGCTGTAGGAGTCGCGCGGCTCGGGCGCGGCCAGCGCGGTGCGCAGCGCGACGGGCTCCGGATACACGAGCGTGAAGGTGTCGGGGGCGCCATCCGCCGCCGAGGGCGCCGGGACGGGATCGCCGGGCGCCTCCTCGCCGGCGCCCTCCGCGACCGTCGCCGCATACGGCGCGCCCTCGAACTGGAAGTCGCGCAGCGCGATCAGCTCGAAATCTCCCGGCTTGGAGCCCTCGAACGCCAGACGGTCCCCATCAAGGGAGGGCCAAGCGGGCAGGATGCGCTCGAGCACCCGGCCCGTGAGCGTCTTCGCGTCATCGAAGGCGAGGGTGACCACCTTGGAGCGCGTGGTGAGCCGCGACTCCATGCACAGGATGAGCACCTCGCGGGCGCGCGTCATCGCCACGTAGAGCAGCCGCGCGCGCTCCTCCAGCGAGCGCGCGTCGTCGTCGGCGCGCATGCGCGCGAACGCCTCGGCCGCCGACCCGCGCGCGCAGACGTCGTCCAGAAGGTCGTCGGGCAGCCACTTCTTGCAGAGCTGGCCGAACGCGTCGGCGACCTTGTCGGGTGCGACGCGCTCGCCGAGGCTCCCGCGCCCCGCGGGGAACAGTGCCGGCATCGCGACGGCTCGCGCGCCCTCGGCGGTGCGGGCGACCTGGAACCTCTCGGACGAAGAGGTGATGCCGAAGCACTCCGCCACGGCGACCACGGGAAACTCAAGGCCCTTGGAAGCGTGCACCGTCATGATGCGCACCGCGTCGCCGTCCGCGCCCATGAGCGCGCCCGGCGCCTGCTTGCCCTGCAGGAAGCGGTCGAAAGCGAGCGCGATGGCGCGTGGACGGTTGCCCTCCCGCGCCTCGGCGTCCTCGATGGCGTCGATCGCCTTGAGGATGTTCGCGGCGACGGCGCGCCCCTCAGCGCCGCGGCGCTCGAGCCTGACCAGCCAGCCGCTCTCGTCCACCACGTCGCGCACGATGGCCGAGAACGCGTCGCGCCCCACGCGCGCGAGGGCGCGGCCCATCACCTCCCGCGCGCGGATCGTCAGGGGCAGGCCCTCGAGGCCCGGGGCGTCCGGCGCCCCGGGTAGGATGCCGCGGTCGAGGTTGCGGCGGCGCGTCTCGCCCGTCTGGGCGTCGTAGTCGGTCGCGAGCGCCAGGAACTCCTCCGCCCCCAGGGCGAAGAAGGGGGACGCCAGAAGGGGCGCCAGGCCCTGCGCCGTGTCCGCGGGGTTGGCCAGCGCGCACGCGAGAGCGCGCACCGCCCGGACCTCCGGCGCGGAGGCGAACACCGACCCGCCGGCGATCACGCAGTCGAGGCCCGCGGCGCGCAGGGCCGCCGCGTAGGCGTCGGCGTGCGTCATCCGCCCCAGCAGGAGCACCATGCCGCCAACGGGCTGCCCCGCATCGGCGAGCGCCCGGAAGCGCCCCGCGATGGCGCGGGCGCTCGCCTGGAGGCGCTCCTCCCCCGAGCCGCCCACGGCGAGCACGGCCTGACGTCGGGACGCCCCCTGCGCGACCAGGCCGTCGGCGCGGGCCTCGTGCGCCTCCAGATCGAGGAAGCCGGGCATGATGCCGCCGCGCGCGTCGTCGAACACCTGGGCCACGTAGCCCAGGATCTGCGCATGGCTCCTGAAGTTGCGCGCGAGCTTGACGAGGCGCCCTCCCCCTTCGCCCGCGGACCGCGCGCGGCAGGAGCGCTCCTGCGCGCGGAACACCTCGACGTCGGCGCCGCGGAACCGGTAGATGGACTGCTGGGCGTCGCCCACCGTGCACAGGGAGCGCGCGCCGGGGCCGGTGATGAGCCCGATGAGATCGACCTGGAGCTGGTCGGTGTCCTGGAACTCGTCGATCATGACCATCTTGAACCGCCCGGCGTAGCGCGCGCGGATCGATTCGTCCTCGGAGAGGGCGCGCCAGGCCTGCAGCAGCAGGTCGTTGTTGTCCAAGACGCCCGCCTCGCGCTTGAGGGCGCCGAACTCGTCCTCGACGGCGGCGGCGAGGTCGAGCAGGGCGTCGAGCGCGGGCGCCGAGAGGGCGATGTAGGCGTTGACGAGCGCCTCGGCCGCCTCGGCCTTGAGCAGGAGCGCGGCCTGCTTCGCCTTGCCGCGCGCCGCGGGCAGCTGGCAGGCGAGCATGAGGTCGACCACGTCGCGCGGGCGGCGCGGACCCGCCTCGAACGCCTCGATGGCTTCGAGCGTCGAGGCGGCCTGCTGGGCGCCCTTGCCCGCGGGGAAATCCTTCATGAAGGAGCGGCAGGCGTCGGCGAAGCCCGCCATGTCCACGTAGCCGCGCTCGAGCCGGACGTCCCCCATCCCGCCGGGGAGCGTCCCGGCGAGCTCGATCAGGCGCAGCACGATGCGGTGGATGCTCGCGCCCGACTCGCGCCCCTCCGGATCCAGCTCGCCCCGAATCGGGTACCAGGCGAGCGCCGGAGCGAAGCGCGGCGCGGCGGCGCGGGCGCCCCCCGCGCCCTCGCGCGCGCCAGCGGCCGCCAGCACGCGCGAGAACGCGCGCTCGATGAGCTCGGAGGGATCCTCCAGCACCGTGAACTCCGGATCGATCCCCCGCTCGAGGGCATGGGCGCGCAGGATCCGCGAGCACATGCCGTGGATGGTCGAGATCCAGGCGCCGTCGACGGAGCGCGCCGCCTCGTCCATCCCGGCCGCGAGGAGCGCGGCGCGCACGCGCTCGCGGATCTCGGCGGCGGCGTCCTTGGTGAACGTGATGGCCAGTATCTGGTCGAGGCTCTGGACGAACGGACCGGATTCCGGCGACAGCGCCCACAGGATGCGCTGGGTGAGCGTGAAGGTCTTGCCTGAGCCGGCGCCCGCCGAGACGAACAGCGGGCCCTCCAGCGTGGTGGCGATCTCGCGCTGCTCGGGACGCAGACCGGAAAGATCGATGGACATGCGCCTCACGCATCCCTTCGCTCGAAACCCAACGGATGGTTGCGCGCGCAGCGCGCCTGCGGCTCGGCGGCCGCCGCGACGACGCCCGCCTCGAGCTCGTCGAGGCGGTGGGAGATCTCGTCCTCCACGCGATCGAGCAGCCCCTCGAAGGTGAGACTCCCGCCCGCGCCCGGGAACCCGTCGCGGATGCCAGGGATCGGGCCCGCGCCGCGCTCGGTCTCGACCAGCTCCTCCGAAACGGCGCCGCGCATCTGGGGGACGCGCTTGGTGGCGAGGTACAGCGCGCCGCGGACGTCGAGCGAGAGCTCGCGCTCGAGCACCCGGGCGTAGATGAGCGACTGGGTGTGCTCGGGCAGCCAACGCGGGTCGTCGGCAGGGCGGTTGCCCTCATCGTCCGGGACGGTCGGGTCCTTCAAGGTGAAGGGGCGCACGTCGCCGCGGTGCTTGTAGTCGATGATGAGGGCCCGGCCCTCCGGATCGACGTCCACCCGGTCGATGCGCCCGCCCAGGGGCCGCCCCGCGTAGCGGGCGTCGAGCTTGTTGAACGAGTACTCCAGAAGGCGCGGCTCGAAGGGCAGCCTCAGTGACGCCTCGAACCTCAGCACCCCCTCGAGCTGCGGGAGGATGTCGTCCACCTGCTGGCGCTCCGCGGCGTCGAGCGGCACCAGCGGCGCCGAGCTCGACGTCTTGCCGCGCGCGTGCTCGGCCCGCACGCGCTCGAAGACGTCGCGCAGCGCGTCCAGAGCGGCAGGCAGGCCCTCGGGCGCGATACGCCCCTCCCCGGCGGCGACGCGCTCGCTCCAGAAGCGGTAGAGCACGTCGTGCACGAAGTTGCCCTTCTCCAGGTTCCAGAAGCCCGCGTCGATCGCCTGCGGGCGCACGCGCGAGGACATGAACCAGCACAGCGGGCAGCACGCGTATGCCTCGATCTGCGACGCGGAGAACTGCCGCGGACGCAGGGGCGCTCCCGCGTCGCCGGCCGGGCGCTGCCTGAGCTCGACGTAGGGACGGGCGCGCTCGCTCAGATGCTGCGGGGGCTCGCACGAGACGCGCTCCCGGCGCATGCCGCGCGCCCCGGCCGGATCGAGGTCGCCCGCGGCATCGTCCTCGCCGGTCTCCTCGATCCGCGCCGCCCCTGCGGAGAGCTCCGCCCACAGCGCGGCCGGGTAGAGATCCTTGGCCTGCGCGTCATGCGTGACGCGGGCGCAGACGGCCCGCCCCTCCGCCGCCTCGAGGGCGCGCGCGAGCATGCCCGTCTGGCGGGCGGCCGCGTCGAACGAGAACGCGGGGGCGCCCCAGACCTCGGCGAGGGTCTCCAGGGTCCCCTCGGCGCGCGGCGCCGGATAGCTCTCGACGTCCATATCCGCCAGGAACAATCCGCCCACCGCGCCCGGGGCGAGCTCGGAGGCCTCTTCCAGGGTGCAGAACACCACGGCGGGCGCGGCGGAGCCGCTCTGGGAGCGCTCCTCGCGCGTGAGGACGCGCAGCTCGTCGAAGGATGCGACGGCGCTTGTCTGGTCGACCCCCAGAAGGCGCGCCGTGGTGCCCGCCGTCTCGATCATGCGGCGCAGCATCTCCTGCTCGACCCGGGCGCGCGCCGCCCCTCCCAGGGGCGACCAGGCGGCGTCGGGCAGCGCCTCGGCCACGGAGAGCATGGCCTTGCACGCCGAGACCGGGCGCCCCTGGCAGATGAAGCCGAACACGTCCGCTGCCACGGCCGGGACGCAGGCCCAGGGGTTGTCCGGGTCGAGCGCGGCGCGGCGCGTGCGCGCACGTCCCTGTGCCGACTGGAGCAGGCGCAGGGCCGCCTCGGGCGTGAGCTCGCGATGGGAGCGCAGGCGCTTGTCCAGATCCCGCGCGGCGAGCGCGTCCATGCCCGAGAGGGGGCTGTAGAGCCAGTCGGCGAGCTCGGGGGCGGGCCACCACTCCGAGGCAGCAGCGGCCGGCTCCATGCGGGAGGCGAGGCCCGCGAGGGCGGCGAGCTGGATCCCCGCCTCCGTCTGCGCATACGGGCTGAAGCGCGCGCAGCGCGCAGAGACGCCGCGGGCGGCGAGATAGGGGGCGAGCTCGTCGAACAGGCGCTCAGGCCGGGGCGCCGCCGCGACGACGGGGCGGGAGGCGGCCTCCGGGCGCGCCGCGAGCCGGGCGAGCTCGTCCGCGTAGGCGCGGCGGCGGGCGTGGGGGCCGGCCACCTCGACCAGGCGCGCCGCGGATGCGGGCGGCACGGGGCGGGCGGGGGGCGCGACGAGGAGCTCCTCCCCCTCTGGCACCCGGGCGCCCGCGCGCTCTAGGAGGCGCGAGAGCTCCCGAACGGACGCGGCGGGCTCCTCGTCGAGCAGGAACACCACCTCGCCGGAAGCGGCGATGGTGGAGAGGAGACGGTAGAGATGGGCGGGCAGCGCCGGCACGCCGCGCAGCACGAGGCAGCGGGCACCGGCGGGGACGCCGTCGCGCCACGCCGCCGCGAGCCCCTCCGCCGCGGACGCCCCCTCGACGAGCCCGAGCCCGTCGAGCCGCACGCGGTACGCATCGAGCAGGCCGACCACGGAGGCCGAGGCCGCGGGAGCCGCCGAGTCCTCGCCGGAGGGCGCGTAGGGCAGAAGGTCGCGGGCGATGCGGACGACGAGGCGCACCGTGCCGGGGGTGCAGCGCAGCGGAGCGAGCTCGCCCTCGGAGCGCTCCCCCATGAGCCCCGTCATGATCAGGCGCCGCTCCAGCGCGCCGACGACGCGCCGGCCGTCGCCCCAGAGCTCCCAGAGCCCCTCGATCCATGCGGAGGGGGTACACGCGTCGACGCCCAGACCGGCGTCCGCGCGGGCCAGGTCGCGGCGCCACGCGTCGCGCAGGGCGGGATCGGGCGCCAGGAGCGTGACGCGCCCCCAGCGGGATGCGAGCCCGCGCACGAGCGCCGCCTCGGCGGGGGCGAGCCGCGAGCCACCCTGCACGCGCACGAAACGAACTGCCATGTCACTCCCATCGTCCGAAGGTCCGCTCATTATCCTACACGGTCCCGCAAGCATGGCGCCCCGTGCGGACAAAAGGGTGCGCCGCGCGCGAGGCGACCCTTTTGTCCGCACGGGAACCTACGCTCTTCTTGCAAGCGAAGCGAGAGGAGAAGCACATGAGCACACAGCGCAGCACCCGACCGTCCGCACCCGTCACCACCGGCATCCCCGGCCTGGACGCCTGCCTGGGGGCGCAGGCGGGAGACGTCGTCCTCGTCGCCGGAGAGGGGGCGGGCGCGGCCGGCCTCAAGGTCGCGATCGAGGCCGCCCGGGCGGGCCAGCCCGCGTTCTTCTTCTCACGGGCGCTCGACGAGCGGGGCTTTCGCGCCCGGGTCGTGGCGGAGCTGGGGCGCCTGCCCCTCGCCGAGGTCCTGAGGCTCGAGGCGCGGCGGGCGGACGCCATCGGCGCCGCCGCGCTCGAGCGCGTCGACGTGCCCCTCTACCGCGGGGAGCTCCCCTGGGAGACGGCGCGCGACATCGCGGCGCAGGTCGCCCCCTCCTGGTTCATCGAGGGCTCGCTGCTCGTGGTGATCGACGACGCGTCGGCCCTGCGCGGGGCGGCGGGTGCCGGCGCCTGGTCCGCGCAGGGCGGGACACCCGCGGACGCGCGCGGGCTGCGCGCGGTCTGCCGCGACCTCAAGCACGCCGCGTGCGCGCTCGACGCGGCCGTGATCGCCTGCGTCCCCACCGAGGACGGGAGCCGCCGCGCGGCGAAGGCCGCCTGCTGCCTCTCGATGCTCGCCGACGAGGTGGTCATCTCCCGCATCGCCCCCATAAGGGCGGGCGGCGCCGGGGGCGGGTGCATCGAGCTGCACGCGGACCGCTGCCGCGGCGGCGCCTGCGCGCCCGTCGCGCTCGAGGTCGCGGAGGCGCCGTCGGCGCGCGGCGGGCGAGGCGGCGGGGACGCGCCCTGGGACGCCTTCGCGCTGCGCGAGAGCGCCTAAGGCCCCGGGGCGCCCCCCGGGCGCCAGGGCCGCTCAGCCCACGCGCTTCTCCATGATGTAGTCATCCATGACGAACCCCTGGCCGATATCGGTCTCCACCGCGTCGATGACGGTGAAGCCCTTCGCCGTGTAGGCGCGCGTGCCCAGCTCGTTGTGCTTGTTCACGGTGAGGTACATCGCGTCGAGCCCGCGCTCGCGGCACAGGTCCTCGTAGAACGCGATCACGCGGCTGGCGTGGTGCTTGCCGCGCTCGGGCGCCTTGAGGTAGATCTTGGATATAAAGAAGCGGTTGGTCTCGGGTTCGACGTGCCCGCCCGTGTAGCCCACCACGTGGCCGTCGTCCGGATCGCAGATGAACCAGTACTCATAGGCGTTCTCGGCCATGTCGCGGCGGATGGCCTCGAGCGATTGGAACTCGTCGACCATGTAGCGCGTCTGGTCGAGGCCGATGAGGTCCGGCCAGTACTCGAACCAGATCTCGGACGCCAGATCGGCCAGCCGCTCGGTATCCGCGGCACCGGCCACGGGCTTGAACAGGGGGTTCTCGGACATGGTATGCGCTTCCTCTCGGATCTAGCTGCTCTCCTGGAGCCTGATGAGCACGTCGCGGTACCCGCCGTACGCGCCGTTCAGCGCCTTGGACACGCGGCTCACCGTGGTGGACGAGGCGCCGGTGCGCGCCTGGACCTCGACGTAGGGCTCGCCCTCGTCGAGGTAGCGGGCCACCTGGAGGCGCTGGGCGAGGTCGCAGATCTCGCGCGGGGTGCACAGGTCGGTGAGGAACGCCTCGAGCTCGCGCTCCCCCTCCAGCAGGGAGAGCGCATGCACCAACTGGTTCACATCGGGGCGCTCGAACAGGGAGTCGATATTCATTCTCACCACCGGATCCGCTCGCAGACGAACTTGCAAGATGCAGTCTAGCACACCACCGCGCTAAAGCGCCGGGGGCGGCAAGCACCCCGGAGGGGTCGGAGGCGAGGGGTCAGAAAAGGCGCGGCAGGGTCGGCACGAGCGAGAGGCGATCGGCGACGCCGCCGGTCCAGCGGACCTCGTCGCCCTCGGTGACAAGGACCGCGTCGACGCCGGTGATCCCCTCGATGAACGCCAGGGCGCGCTCGGCGCCCATCATGAACGCCGTGGTGGACCACCCGTCGCAATCCAGCGAGCGGTCGGCGACGATGGTGGCGCTCACCACGTCGCTCGTGGCGGGCATGCCGGTGCGCGGATCGAGGATGTGGTGGTAGCGCACCCCGCCCTTGATGAAGCAGCGCTCGTGGACGCCGCTCGTCACGACCGACCCGTCCCGCACGTCGACGACGGCGCGGTGGTGGGCGGGGTCGAACGGGTTCACGATGCCGATGCGCCAGGGCGCGCCGGCGGCCACGGGCGGGCGGGCGGCGGGCTCGGCGGGGCGGCCGCCGCGCACCACCACGTTGCCCCCCAGGTTGATCGCGAGCCGCGGCACCCCGAGCCCCTCCATGAGGCGCGCGAGGTCGTCGGCGATGTAGCCCTTGGCCACCCCGCCCAGATCGAGGACGGTCTCCGGATCGGTCACGGCGAGGCGCGGGGGCTCTCCGGGACCGCTCACGCGGATGCGGTCGAACCCCACGTGTCCGAGCGCGCGGGCGAGGTCGCGGCGGGACGGCACGACGCGCTCATGGAAGTCCCACAGCGAAGTGACCGTGCCCATCGTGATATCGAAGAGCCCATCGCTGCGCGCGCAGTACCCGAGCGCCAGGCGCACCAGCTCGGCCGTCTCGGGCCGCACCGCGACCGGGTCGGGTGCGGCGGCGTGCGCGCGGGAGATGTCGGAATCGGGGCGCGTGCGCGAGAACGCGCGCTCGAAGTACCAGCAGCGCCGCCAGGCGGCGTCGAGCGCGGCGTCCAGGGGGGCGCGGGAGGCGGGATCGGCGGCGTCGCCGGTCTCGCCGGGATAGGCGTACAGGGACACCGTGGTGTTGAACACGAAGAAGTCGACCGCCCGCGCGCCGTCCGGCGCGTCGCGAGGCACCGGCGGTGCGGGCGCGCCGGCATCATGGGCGCCCGCGTCCGCGAGCCCGCGTGCGATGTCCGCCATGTGCGCACCCCCGTCCACCGCGCGCCCCCGCGCGGAATTAAGGCATAATGGTTCGACCGCCCCGACGGGCGGCACGCCCATCATAGCGCAAGCACCGACGCAAGGAGGGACCACCGCCATGCGATTCATCCTCAACCTGCTCATCACCTCCATCGGCATCGCCATAGCCGCCCGCATCGTGCCGGGCATCGAGCCGTTCGGCGCGCTCGACACCTGGATCGCCTTCGCGGGGGTCGGCCTGTTCCTGGGCATCGTCAACTCCATCGTCAAACCCGTGGTGACGGCCCTCGCCCTCCCGGTGACCATCCTCACGCTGGGCATCTTCCAGCTCGTGGTCAACGGCTTCATGCTTGCCCTCGCCAGCTGGCTCTCGGTCAACCTGCTGGGGGCGGGCATCGTCATAGAGGGATTCTGGTCAGCGTTTCTGGGAGCCATCATCGTGAGCGCGTTCTGCTCGGTCGCCGGCGTCCTCGCCCGCGACTGACCCCGCGAAGGATTCGTGGAGACGCCCGGTGCGCGGGCGCAACGGGGTAAGAGGCTGGAAACGCACATCGCGCCTGCAGGCGCGGGCGAGGGACAAGGAGGCCGCCATGGCAAGGATCTACACCTCGATCGACCAGCTGATCGGCAGCACGCCGCTTCTTGAGCTCACCGGCATGGAGAGCCGCGAGGGGCTCCAGGCGCGCGTGCTCGCCAAGCTCGAGTCGCTGAACCCCGGCGGATCGGCCAAGGACCGCATCGCGCGCAACATGATCGACGAGGCGGAACGCGCGGGGCTTCTGCGTCCGAACGAGGGCTGCACCATCATCGAGCCCACGTCGGGCAACACCGGCGTCGGCCTCTCGATGATCGCGGCGGCGCGCGGCTATCGCGCCGTGATCGTCATGCCCGAGACCATGAGCGAGGAGCGCCGCCGCCTCATGCGCGCCTACGGCGCGGAGCTCGTGCTCACGCCCGGCGCCGAGGGCATGGCGGGCGCCATCCGCCGCGCCGAGGAACTCGCGGAGAAGACGCCCAAGAGCATCATCGCCGGCCAGTTCGAGAACCCCGCCAACCCTGCCGCGCACTATGCCACGACCGGCCCCGAGATCTGGGAGGATACCGGGGGCGCGGTCGACATCCTCGTAGCGGGCGTGGGCACGGGCGGAACCATCTCGGGCGCGGGGCGCTACCTCAAGGAGCGCAACCCCGAGCTCAAGGTCGTTGCCGTGGAGCCCGCCGACTCGCCCGTGCTCGAGGGCGGCGCGCCCGGCCCGCACAAGATCCAGGGCATCGGCGCCGGGTTCGTGCCCAAGGCGCTCGACACCGGCATCTACGACGAGATCATCCCCGTCACCACAGAGGACGCCTTCGCCACGGGCCGGGCGCTCGGCCGCGAGGACGGCGTGCTCGCGGGCATCTCGTCCGGCGCGGCGGCGTGGGCGGCGCTCGAGGTCGCCCGCCGGCCCGAGAACGCGGGCAAGACCATCGTCGTGGTGCTCGTGGACACGGGCGAGCGCTACCTCTCGACGGACCTCTTCGCGTAAAGGGCAAGGGAGCGCAGATGGAGCGGAAGCCGCGCGTGCTGGTGGCGATGAGCGGCGGCGTCGACTCGAGCGTCGCCGCCTGGCGCCTCATCGAGGCGGGCCTCGACTGCGTGGGCGCGACGATGATCCTGCACGACGGCGTGGGCGGCAAGGACCGCGCGGCCTCCCCTGGCCTCGGCCCCGCGCCCGCGGGCGAGCCCGCCGACGTCGCGGCGGCACGCGGCGTGGCCGAGCGCCTCGGCATCCCCTTCCACGTGCTCGACTGCCGCGCCGCGTTCGAGCAGGCGGTGGTGGAGGAGTTCGTCGCCGCCTACGAGCGCGGCGTCACGCCCAACCCCTGCTGCATCTGCAACCGACGCATCAAGTTCGGCCTTCTGTGGGACCGGGCGCGCGAGCTCGGCTGCGACCTCATGGCCACGGGCCACTACGCGCGCGTCACCGAGCGGACCTATCCGGACGGCCGCGTCGTGCCGGCGCTCGCCAAGGCGCGCGATCTCACCAAGGACCAGAGCTACTTCCTCTACGGGATCGGGCACGAGGCGCTCGGGCGCACGCTCTTCCCCCTGGGGGATCTCACCAAAGAAGGCGACGTCAGGCGCATCGCGCGCGAGCAGGGCTTCGCGAACGCGGAGAAGCGCGACAGCCAGGGCATCTGCTTCGTGCCCGGAAACGACTTCGCCACCTTCATTGAGCGGCGGCGCGGGCGCGCACTCCCCGAGGGCGATGTGCTCGATACCACGGGGCACGTGCTCGGGCGTCATCACGGTGCTATCCGCTACACGGTAGGCCAGCGCAAGGGCCTCGGCATCGCCGCCGAGCGGCCGCTCTACGTGACGGCGATCGATGCCGTCGCCAATACGGTGACGCTCGGCGGCGAGGAGGACCTCATGGCCGGCTCGCTCGTCGCGGGCGACTGGGTGTGGACGGCCCCGGCAGACGAGATGGAGGCAGCGCTTGATGGCGCGGGGCCCCAAGGGCTCGCCGTGGGCGCCAAGATCCGCTACCGCCAGGACGACCAGGCAGCTCGCCTGATGCGCGACGGAGGGGGACGCATGCGCGTCGACTTCGAGAACCCCCAGCGCGGCATCGCCCCCGGTCAGGCCGTCGTGGTCTACCAAGGAGACATCGTCCTCGGCGGAGGCACCGTCCTGATGGGTCAATCGGGGACGGGGTCGTTTTGACCCATTTTCGACCTGCCGCGCGAAGCGGTTGCGCCCGCCCGTCCGCAACCGGTGAGGCAGGACGGGCGGGCGCGCCGTCGCAGCGGAGAGGGATGCGTCTGCATCAACGCAAAAGGGGTCAGAACGACCCCGTCCCCAACCAACCCTTTACATGATGTGGCCGACGACCTGGTAGGACTTGTCGGTGAACTGCATGATCTCGAACTTGTTGCCATCCGGGTCGTGCGCCCACATCTGGTAGGTCTCGCTCGGGCCCTTGGAGATCTCGGTGTCGAACACCAGGTCGCGCCCCTCGAGCTCGGCGCGCGCGGCGAAGATGTCGTCGACCGTGAGGGCGAAGTGCGAGTAGCCCAGGTTCTCGTTGAACGCCGCCGCGGGGCCCTGGCCCGCTACCTTGGGGAACAGCTCGACGAACTGCCCGGGAGCGAGCTCGATGTAGACGATGATGATCGCCTCGGGGTCGGCGAGCGCGAGGGCGTGGTAGCCGCTCCGCGGGCGGTCGAGGTAGGCCTTGGCCCGCGTGACGATCTTGAGCGTGCCGCCGAGCACCTCGGTGTAGAAGGCGATCATCTCATCGAGCCGATCGGTGAAGAACGACATGTGCATGATGCTGTTGAACATGGGATTCCTCCTGGTCATCAAATAGCTTTCAAAACGCGCGGCACGGAGATGGAGCAGGCCCGAAGGCGATGGGACACCGTGCCAGTGGGGCCCGGGTCCTGGCTCCCGCCATGACGTCCCGGACGGAACGCCTCAGCCGGTACCTTGCCGGCACCCCTAGATCGCCGGATAGCGGAAGGCGGGCACCCCCGCGCCGTATGCGCGCCCCAGGGCCCGGGCGAGCGCGCGGACGCAGAGCTCGTGGTCCTTCCCCTCGTGCAGGCCGCTCACGGCGAGCGTGGCGACCCACACGTCGCCGACGCGGATGGGAAAGGCGCCGCCCACCGGGCAGACGAGCGTCGCCCCCGGGGCGGGCGGCGCGGAGAGGGCGTCGAACAGCTCTGCCCAGCCGCCATCGAGCTCGTGCTCCACGTAGCACATGAGGCTCGCGTGCCCGCAGAGCCGGGCGGCCGCGCGCTTGCCCTCGGCGAAGACGGCGTTGCGCGGCGCCTTGTCGTCCATCGACCATGAGAAGAGCACCATTCCGTCGTCCTCGCGTGTGATGACGGCGGTGACGCCGCGGTCGAAGTCGCGCGCCTCCGCCGCAAGGGCGCAGCCCAGCCCGAGCGCCTCGTCGGCGCCGAAGCGCTCCGGATAGCGCAGGGCCTCCTCCTGCGCCAGGATGACGTCGCGCGCGCCAGCGTCGATCGTAGCGGCCGACGTCGCGCTCCGCTCCCCCATCGCTACTCCCCATCCATCGGGAACCGCACGCCGGCCGCATGGCGCGCCGCGATCATCGCGCGCGCCACCGCGAGGCTGTGGTCGAGCAGACGGTAGCACCCCTCAAGGTCGCCCCCGTCGATGACGGCGGCGTACGCGCGGAACTCGCTCTCCCACTGGAGGGGCGGATTGAGGTCGTAGCGCTCCTCGGTGCCGTCGTTCAGGTGCAGCGTCACCGGACCGCAGTTGTTGGCCGGCGTGGTCTGCAGAAGGTAGCCCTCCGTGCCTTGGATGACGTTCTGGGTGGGCGCGGCGCAGTCCTTAGCTGCAACGCTCACCGCCTTAAAGGCGCCGTAGTCAAGCGTAGCGATGCCCGAGGTGTCGATACCCCGCTCGACGTTGGCCTCGTACGAGACGCCCTGCGGCGCGCCGAACAGGCCCATGATGTAGTGCATGTTGTACAGCCCCAGGTCCCTGAGCGCCCCGCCCGCCTTAGCGGGGTCGAACGCCGGCAGCACCTCGCCGGCGCGGAACGCGTCGTAGCGGCTACTGTACTGGCTGTAGTTGCACGTCACGATCTTGACGGCGCCGATGCGCAGCAGGAGCTCGCGGATCTTGGCGTAGTTGGGCAGATGCAGGGTCGAGATGGCCTCGAAGGCGAAGAGCCCATGTTCGCGCGCCGCCTCGGCGATGCGCTCGGCCTCGTCGGCGTTGGAGGCAAGGGGCTTCTCGACGATCACGTTCTTTCCCGCCTCGAGCGCTTGGAGCGCGAAGGCGCAATGCAGAAAGTTGGGCACGGCGATGTAGACCGTGTCGATGTCGCCCGCGGCGAGCATCTCGTCGTGGGTGGCGAACACCTGCGCCCCATAGGGGTCTGCCAGCGCGTGCGCCTCCTCGAGCGTCTGCGGCGTGCCCGCGACCGCTGTGACGGGACACCCCCATGAACCAAGCTGCGGCACGACGATTTTGGCGATCATGCCGGTTCCCACAACACCAAGGCGCATACGCCACTCCCTTCGTCCCCGCCCCAGCCGGGGCGTCTCGCTTGCTGTCGCAGCCAACCATACCCCGTTCGACGGCCGACCGCGTCGTGCTCCTGCCCGCCGGCGAGCACCATGCGGACAAGGTCGGCGTCTACTACTCGCAGGAATGAATCCGCTTTCTGCTCAACTGCATCTACAGCGCCGTCTACCTCCTCAAGCACAGCGAAGGGCACAAGACGGATCGATGACGCGGCACCGGCGCCAGGTAGGGCGAAGCGCCTCCCGGATCCCAAGCGGGACCAATAGCGAAAGTCTAGTTGGAAACGCATCTCGACCTGGACGGAGACCCCGACAGCGAGCGCCGCTCTGGCGAGGCAGATTGCCGCGAAGCGAGAGGGCATAGGGCTTTCGCCCATGCCCTCGAAGCTGAGCGACAAAATACCCGCCAGGGCGGCGCGTAGCGGCAGCCCGTTCCACGGTTCGGTAGAACCGCGGAACTCTTTTACGCCATGATCTTCTTGAAGAGCTCCACGACGGTGTCGTGATCGGCCTCGCGCGGGTTGCCCGGATAGCAGGCGTCGGCGAGGGCGTCGTCGGCGATCTGGTCGAGCTCGTCGGCCTTGATGGCCTCGCAGACCTTGGGGATCTCGACGTCCTCGGAGAGCTGGCGCACGGCGGCGATGGCGGCGTCGGCGGCGTCGGCGGTGGTCATGCCCGTGGTGTCGACGCCCATGGCGACGGCGACATCGGCCAGGCGCTCGGCCACGACCGGCTTGTTGAACTCCATGGCAATCGGCAGGAGCATGGCGCAGGCCACGCCGTGCGGGGTGTCGTAATGCGCCGAGAGCGTGTGCGCCATGGCGTGGTCGATGCCCAGCCCGACGTTGGAGAAGCCCATGCCGGCGATGTACTGGGCAAGCGCCATGCCCTCGCGGCCGCTGCCCGGCTCGCCGCTCTTGGCCTCAGCCACGGCGTCGCGCAGGTTCTTGGAGATGAGCTCGATCGCCTTGAGGTGGAACATGTCGGTGAGCTCCCAGGCGCCCTTGGTGGTGTAGCCCTCGATGGCGTGGGTGAGCGCGTCCATACCGGTGGAGGCGGTGAGGCCGGCCGGCATGGTGGCCATCATCTCGGGGTCGACCACGGCGACCTCGGGCGCGTCGTTGGTGTCGACGCATACGAACTTGCGGACCTTCTCCACGTCGGTGATGACGTAGTTGATGGTGACCTCCGCGGCGGTGCCGGCGGTGGTGGGCACGGCGATGGTGAAGACCGCGTGCTTGGTGGTGGGGGCGACGCCCTCGAGGGAGCGCACGTCGGCGAACTCGGGGTTGTTGATGATGATGCCGATGGCCTTGGCGGTGTCCATGGCCGAGCCGCCGCCCACGGTCACGATGGAGTCGGCCTCGGCAGCCTTGAAGGCCTCGACGCCATCCTGCACGTTCTGGATGGTGGGGTTGGGCTTGACCTCGTCATAGAGGCTCCAGGCGATGCCCGCCTCGTCGAGCAGATCGGTGACCTTCTTGGTGACGCCGAACTTCACCAGGTCGGGGTCTGAGCAGACGAAGACCTTCTTGTAGCCACGGCGCTGGATCTCGCCGGGGATCTCCTTGATGGCACCCTGTCCATGATAGGAGATGGTGTTGAGAACGATACGGTTTGCCATGCTGCCTCCTTGGTTGAATGCTGTCGACGCCCAGATCCGGCGCCCGCATTACTGTATACCCGTAAGATCGCACCCACAGGGGGTGATTTTCTCCGAGCGGGCAGACGCTATCGGGAGAGCGGCGGCCGCCCCGCCGACAGCGCAGGGGCGGACCTAGCCGCGTGCGAGGGGACCGCAGGCATGCTCCCGGTCGATGAACATGAGGAGGAACGCGGCGAGATCGAGCAGGGAGCAGACGGCTATGGCATGCAGGCCGATCGCCTCGACGAACCAGTTGCCCATGACCGCGCCCGCCACGAAGCATACGATGACCCCGAAATACAGCACGCCGTTCTCCAGGAAGCCCCGCTTACGGGTGACGATGTAGTCGTCGACGCTCTGGAGCGCCGAGCGCAGGTTGCCGATGCACATGGTGGTGGCGATACCGTGACCGTGGATCTTCCTGAACGACTCGACCTGCATGCCGCAGGCGAATGACGTGAGGCAGTTCGCCGGGAGGTTGAGCGCCGACGGCAGGAAGCTGACGCCGAGAAGTATCACCGCCTCGGCGAGCACCGTCACCTGGCGCCAATGGATGCGGCTCGAAAATCTCTCGTGGAACAGGTCGGCGAGCATGATGCCCGCGGCGAAGCTCAGCACGGGGAAGAGGTAGCGGAGCGCCAGAAGCGGATCGCCCTCCGAGATGTGAACACCCACCAGCAGGATGTTGCCCGTCTGCGCGTTGGCGAAGACGCCGTCGCGCGCCACATAGGAGTAGACGTCCATGAACCCGCCGGCGAGCGCGAGGATCACGCCCAGCTCGATCGATTCGGAAACCTGCTTCGCTCGCTCCATGGGAGCCACCGTGCCCTTTCATGTGGACCATGACGCCGTTTGACACCGGCTCACTATCCTAGCGCAAGCGGGCCCCGAGCGCGCAAGCGTATTCCGGGACCACGGCACCGTCATGTCGGTGGCATCCGAGAGGCACTAACGGACGCGCGAGTCCCCGGCGCAGCCCCCATCATCCTCGACCTGAGAAGATCCGAAGGCGCCGGCGGGCGATATGTCGAACGGAAAGGTCCCGCAGCGGTTGAACGCCGCGATGAACATGCGTATGGCGTTGGAGGGCGTGGTGCCCACGCGCTGGGTCGCCGCCGCGAAGGCCGCCTTCTCAGACGGCAGGACCTTCGCGACGACCGGGGTCATGTGATCCGCCATGGTTGGTCCTTCTTTGCACGATGCTGCTGCGATTCCGGGACGGGGCGCGTTGCACTACGTTTCGATGTCGCCCCGCCCGCTGGTGCGGTTTGCTGCATTGGTATTACTAAGTATTTCTAAGTATTACCCCTGCAGATAGGATAGCAGACTCCCAGGCGCGTCGCAAGGGCCGAGCAAATGCATATATTTGCGAGGAGTTTTCTAAATGATGAATAACTGACCGATAAATATTGCAATCAAAAGGAATCGTGCGATACTTACACCCACATACGGGAGTAGCTCCGCCCGCCGCAGCCGGCGGGCGGCACGCAAGGAGGAGAGAACATGATCAAAGCAAAGCTGCACAAGTTCGCGCCGATCGCCACCATCGCCCTCGCGGCGACCCTCGGGCTGGCCGCCTGCGGCGGGGCGCCCGCCGGCGACACCTCGGCCGGCTCCGGATCGTCCACCGACACGGCCCAGGCCGACGGCGAGTACACCCTCGTCGAGGAGAACACGCTCACCATCGCCACCTCGCCCGACTTCCCGCCGTTCGAGAACCTCGACGAGAACGGCGACTACGTCGGCTTCGACATCGAGATCGGCCGCGCCATCGCCGAGGAGCTCGGCCTCGACTGCAAGTTCACCACGCTGCAGTTCGACGGCATCGTTCCGGCCATCGCCGCGGGCGGCCAGGCCGACGTGGGCATCTCCGGTATCACCGTCGACCCCGAGCGCGCCGAGCAGGTCGACTTCACCGACTCCTACTACATCGCCGACCAGGCCGTGGCCGTGATGAAGGGCGGCGAGATCACGTCCGACAACGTTGACGACGCGCTCAACGCCGAGGGCAAGATCATCGCCGTGCAGTCCGGCACCACCGGTGAGAGCTTCGCGCAGGAGAACTTCGGCAACGCCACCGTCCAGCCCTACGGCAACGCCACCGACTGCTTCGCCGCGATGCAGTCCGGCCAAGCCGACGCCGTGATCATGGACAAGGCGGTCGTCGAGTCCATGCTCGCCAGCGCCTACACCGACGCCGAGATCGTGAAGACCGTCGCCACCGGCGAGGAGTACGCCGTCGCCGTCGCGAAGGACAACCCCGCCCTCACCAAGGCGATCAACGAGGCCATCGCCAAGCTCCAGGAGGACGGCACCATCGACGACCTCGTCAAGCAGTACCTGAGCTAACCGGGGCGCCGCGCGCAGTCCGCAAGCCCCTGACGCGCGCCCCCTTTCCCGCCGCGGGAAAGGGGGCGCCGTCTGCGTTCACCCGCACGAACGGAGGAACCGTGTCACGCATCACACGCACCCGCCCCGCGCCCGCGCGCGCCGCATCCCGTCTGGGGGTCGCGACGCTCGCGATCGCCCTCGTCCTCGTCGCGCTCCTCGCCGGCGCGGCGCCCGCCTCGGCGCTCACCGTGGAGCGCTGTACGGCGCGCCCGAACGCCGACGACCAGACCAACGATATCCTGGGTGGGGTCGAGACGCGCCTGACCTGGCAGGCGGAGGTGGAGGCGGATGAGGACCTCACCGCGGTCACCCTCGTGTTCCCCGAGGGTACCGCATACCGCTCCGCCGACGCCAAGGTCACGCTCTACACCGGCGCCGACCGCATGGAGCGCAACGCCATCGACGTCGAAACCTCCTCGGAGGGCGAGGCGCTCACCTTCACGCTCGAGGATCCCCTGCCCGCGAACGGCCTTCTGGACATCCAGGTCTACGGGGTGGTCTTCCCCGCCTCCGGGGGCACCATGCAGATGGAGGGCAGCTACGTCGCCGGCGGCGAGAGCGCCGAGCTCGAGGGCATCCCGCCTATCGAGGTCACCGGCGTCTCGGTGTTCAAGCAGCTCTCCCAGCACCTCAAGCAGCAGGAGTGGGTGCAGGCGTGGAACTCCAACAAGTTCCTCAAGCTGTTCTTCGACCCCACCATCCTGGTGACGAGCTTCCCGGTGGTCTTCCAGGGCTTCCTCATGTCGCTCGCGATCGTCGCCGTGGGCTTCCCGCTCGCCATCCCCGTGGGGCTCGCGCTCGCGGTCATGCGCATGGCGCGGTTCAGGGTGCTGCGCGGCATCGCCACCACCTACGTCAACATCGTGCGCGGCACGCCGCTCTTCCTGCAGATCTACATCGCGTTCTTCGGGCTTCCCCTGGCGGGCATCCAGATCCCGTCGTTCCCGCTCGGCGTGATCGTGGTGATGATGAACTCCGGCGCCTACCTGTGCGAGATCTTCCGCGCAGGCATCCAGTCGATCGACCGCGGCCAGACCGAGGCCGCGCGCTCGCTCGGCATGACGGCCGCGCAGACGCTCTTCTCGGTCATCCTGCCGCAGATGTTCCGCCGCGTGATCCCCAACCTCACCAACGAGTTCATCACGCTCTACAAGGACACGTCGCTCTTGGCCGCCGTGGGCGTCATGGAGCTCGTGATGTACGCCAAGACCGTCGTCGCCTCCACCGGCTCGATCACGCCCTACATCGTGGCCGCCGCGTTCTACCTCGTCATCACCCTGCCGCTCTCCAAGGTGACCCGCCATCTGGAGGAGCGCGTGGGCGTGGGCAGGACCCGTCGGCGCCGCCGCGCCGCCCGCACCGCCCTCGAGAGCTAAGGAGCATCCATGACCGTTGAGACCGCATCGTCCAAGCCGGCGGACGAGCCCGTCCTGCGCATCGTCGACCTGCACAAGAGCTTCGATGACGTCGAGGTGCTCAAGGGCATCTCGCTCGACATCGCCAAGGGCGAGGTCGTGGTGGTGCTGGGGCCCTCGGGCTCCGGCAAATCGACCATGCTGCGCTGCCTGAACCTGCTCGAGACGCCCACCTCGGGCAAAGTGATCTTCGAGGGACGCGACCTCACCGCGCCCAAGACCGACATCAACAAGGTGCGCGAGCGCATGGGGATGGTGTTCCAGCAGTTCAACCTGTTCCCCCACCTCGACGCGCTGCACAACGTGATGCTCGCGCAGGAGAAGGTGCTCAAGCGCCCCCGCGCCGAGGCGGAGCGCGTCGCGCGCGAGCAGCTCGCCCGCGTGGGCCTCGCCGAGCGCGCCGACTACTACCCCAGCGAGCTCTCGGGCGGGCAGCAGCAGCGCGTCGCCATCGCGCGGGCGCTGGCCATGGATCCGCACGTGATGCTCTTCGACGAGGCGACCTCCGCCCTCGACCCCGAGCTCGTGCGCGGCGTGCTCGACGTCATGCGCGAGCTGGCGCAGGGCGGCATGACCATGGTGGTGGTCACCCACGAGATGGGGTTCGCGCGCGACGTGGCCGACCGCGTCGTCTTCATGGAGGGCGGCCACATCGTCGAGCAGGGCTCGCCCGCCGAGGTGTTCGAGCATCCCAAGAGCGAGCGCACGCGCGCCTTCATCGGCGAGGTCGCATCCTAGGAAGGCCCTGGTCGAGGGCCGCATGCCCGATGGCGCGATCGGCCCGGCGGCACGGCAGGCCCGGCGGCGCGACCGACTGAACTTGAAAGCAGGAACGGGGGTCCGGCAGCTGGATGCCGGACCCCCGTTCCCGTCAGGGCCGCCTCGCCCACGGGCCGAGCGGCCCTCGACTTGTCCATGGGGACGGGTACGGCTTCAGCCGTCTGCACCCGTCCTCTACGGCGCACCGGCGCGGGCTACCCGCGGCGGCCGCCGCCGTCGCCGGGACGACGGGTGCGACGGCGCGTCCCGGGGGCGAGGCGGCCCGCCGCGCCGGTGCGCGCGCCCTGGGCGATGTTCCCCATGCGCTGCTCGCGCTCCGTCAGAAGGTCGCTGTTGCGCCAATCGTGCCCGCGCTTGCTGCCGGCCGCGCCGCGCGCGCCGGCATCCGCGCGGTCGCGGCGGCCGATTGCACGGGACGCATGCCGACCGGCCCCCTCTTCGCGACGGGTACGGCTCGCGCTGGAGACGCCTCCCGCGCGCCCGGCGGCAGACCGGGAGATGCCGGAGCGGGAGCGGGCCGCGGCGCGCTCTCCCTTCGCGCCCGCTGCCGGGGCCGCGGACGCGCGGGCCCCATCATCGGCGACGGGAGCCTCGACGTGCGCAGCGCTTCCGGATGCGGGCACGTTCTCGCGCACGCGCGCCCGGCCGGCGCGCTTGGGGCGAGCGGGACGCGGGGCGGGCGCCGCCGCGTCCGCCCCCGACGCAGATGCAGCCCGATCGGAGGCGCGGCGCGGCTTCTTCTTGGACGTCGACTTGCCGCGCTTGGTCTTCTTCTTCGCCGGCGCCGCGCTCGGCACGCGCTCCGGATCCAGGTAGGGCGGATGCTCGCCGAGCGCGAGCCCAGCGGCGTCGAAGCCCTGCGCGGTCTTGCCCATCAGCGCCTCGACGGCCCGGAAGTCATCCAGATCCTGCTCGGTCACGAACGTGAGCGACCAGCCCTCCTCGCCCGCGCGCCCCGTGCGGCCAATGCGGTGGATGTAGTCGGTCGGGTCCGACGGCACGTCGAAGTTCACCACGTAGCGCACCTCGGGCACGTCGATGCCGCGCGCGAGCACGTCGGTGGCCACGAGCACGTCGCAGCGCCCGCTGCGGAAGTCGGCGAGCGCCCGCTCGCGCTGCGCCTGGCTGCGACCGCCGTGGATGGCGAGCGCCTTGACGCCCGCGCGCGCAAGGCGCCGGCAGCAGGCGTCGGCGCGGTGCTTGGTGCGGCAGAACACGATCACGCGGCTGGTGCCCTCGCGCTTGAGCACCTGCGCGAGCAGGGCGTTCTTGGCCTCGAGCGTGACCGGCAGCACGTATTGGTCGACGGTGTCGGCCGTCGCCGTGGCGGGCGCGATCTCGACCCGTGCCGGGTCGCGCACCAAATCGGTGATGGCTCCCACGGCACCCTCGTCGAGCGTAGCCGAGAACAGGAGCGTCTGGCGCTCGGCGGGCGTGCGCTCCACGATTCGGCGCACGTCGGGCAGAAAGCCCATGTCGAGCATGCGATCGGCCTCGTCGAGCACGAGCACGCGCACCTCGGAGAGATTGCAGGCCTCCTGGTTGATGAGGTCCACCAGGCGCCCGGGCGTGGCCACCAGGATGTCGCAGCCGCGCGCCAGCGCGCTCTTCTGCGGGTTGTAGGACAGTCCGCCGACCACCGTCACCGAAACGTGCCCGGTGCGCGCGGCGATCTTCAGGCAGACCTCCTCGATCTGCTGGGCGAGCTCGCGCGTGGGAGTGACGATGAGCATGAGGGGCCCGCGCCCGCGGGAGGCGCGGCGGTCGCGGCCGCGGCCAGCCACGTGTCCGAGGTCGTTGAGGGCGGGCAGCAGGAACGCCGCCGTCTTGCCCGTGCCGGTCTGGGCGGCGGCGAGCAGGTCGCGCCCGGCGAGCACCGCCGGAATCGCGGCGGCCTGCACGGGCGTGGGAGCGGTGTAGCCCAGGTCGCGCACGGCCTGGAGCACCGTCTCGGAAAGGCCGAGCTCCTCGAAGCGGGGAGCGCTCTCCTCCGCGGCGGCGGAGGTCTCCAAAACATCAGTTGTAGACATATATGCGGTAATCCATCCTGGACGCTGCGCACGGCAGGGGTGCCGCGACGTGCAACGTCGCTTCGTTCATCTCATCCAGCGGGGCGAACGCGCGGTGCGGCAGGGGCCCGTCCATGGTGGGACGCTCTGCCGAATCAGGGCGCGGGAGCAGAATTCGCCGGGGAAAGTATACGGACTCCGGCGGCGCGCACGCACCCGCCCCGGGCAACCCGCACGCAAACCCCATGGTTCCCGGCTCCCCGGCTGCGGGCTTGACACCCCCAGGGGGTGGGGGTATATGATGAGGCGAAGAGATGATGCGCCGGTGCACCCGGAGATCCCGCGCGATGAAGGGGTGCGGGGCCCGGAAGAACCGGACGGCGCGCAGACCAGCTGGGAGCGGCGAGCTCATCGGGGACTCCATCCGGCACGGCGGGCGCGCAAGGGGCACCGGATGCGATAGGGAAAGGAACGCACATGGCTCATGAGACCTTCGACGTGGGCGGCATGACCTGCGCGGCGTGCCAGGCGCACGTGGAGAAGGCGGTCTGCCGGCTCGACGGCGTGCAGAGCGTCGCCGTGAACCTGCTCTCGGGCTCGATGTCCGTGGACTTCGACGAGGACGCCATCACCGACGAGCAGATCTGCGACGCGGTGGACCGCGCCGGGTACTCGGCGTGCCCGGTCGGCGGGGCGGCGGGAAGCGCGGGTGCGCCGGGCGAGGCTGCCAACGGGAGCGCGGCGCGCGCCGCTCGCCCGGAGTCCCCCACCAAGAAGCTCGAGGCGACGGCGCGCTCCATGCGCACGCGCCTCGTCACCTCCTTCGTCTTCTGGATCCCCTTGTTCTACATCGGCATGGGACACATGCTCGGCTGGCCCGTGCCGGCCGTCTTCGCCGACCCCGCGCACGCGATGACGCTTGCCCTGACCGAGCTCGCGCTCACGCTGCCGATCATGTACGTGAACCGCGCCTACTTCGTCAACGGCTTCAAGTCGCTCCTCCACGGCGCCCCCACTATGGACGCCCTCATCGCCATCGGGTCGGCGGCGAGCGCCGCCTGGTCGGTCTACGCGATGTTCCTCATGGCCGACGCGCTCGCAGCCGGCACCGCCGCCGGCGTCCACGCCGCGCACGCCATCGCCATGGACAACCTCTACCTCGAGAGCGCCGGCACCATCCTCACCCTGGTGACCGTGGGCAAGTACCTCGAGACGCGCGCCAAGTCCAAGACGGGCGGCGCCCTCGAGAAACTCATCGACCTCGCCCCCAAGACCGCTACCGTCGTCGATGCGGACGGAGCCGAGACGACGGTCGGCGTCGAGGCGATCCAGCCCGGCCAGACCGTGCTCGTCAGGCCCGGCGAGGCGATCCCCGTGGACGGCGTGGTGCTGGAGGGCGCCTCCGCGGTGGACGAGAGCGCGCTCACCGGCGAGTCGATCCCGGTGGAGAAGAACCCCGGCGACACGGTGCGCGCCGCCACCATCAACCGCACCGGCGCGTTCACGTTCCGCGCAACGCGCGTGGGCGCCGACACCGCGCTCGCCAAGATCATCCAGCTCGTCGAGGACGCCAACGCCACCAAGGCGCCCATCGCGCGCCTCGCCGACAAGGTCGCCGGCGTGTTCGTGCCGGTGGTCCTGGTCATCGCGGCCGTCACGTTCGCCGCATGGCTCGTCGCCGGCGGCACCGTCAACGAGGCGCTCACCGCGAGTGTGGCCGTGGTGGTCATCAGCTGCCCGTGCGCGCTGGGACTCGCCACGCCCGTGGCGATCATGGTGGGCACCGGCAAGGGCGCCGAGATGGGCATCCTGTTCAAGAGCGCCGAGGCTCTGGAGACCCTGCACAAGGTCGACGCCGTGGTGCTCGACAAGACGGGCACCATCACCAAGGGCCGCCCCGT
The DNA here is from genome assembly GCA_963931435.1 of uncultured Coriobacteriaceae bacterium. GTDB lineage: Bacteria > Actinomycetota > Coriobacteriia > Coriobacteriales > Coriobacteriaceae > Coprousia. The sequence continues at coordinate 717,248 of OZ007012.1, read as the reverse complement.
GGTGACCGACGTGCTGCCCGCGCGCGACGAGGCGGGCGCCCCCGTCATGAGCGAGAAGGCGCTCATCAAGCTCGCCGCCGCGCTCGAACGCAAAAGCGAGCACCCCCTCGCCGAGGCCGTCATGACCCGGGCGGAGGAGATGGGCGTCGTCGCCCGCGTGGTGGACGACTTCGAGGCGCTCCCCGGCCGCGGCGTGCGGGCGCGCGAGGGCGAGAGCGTCATCGCCGCCGGCAACGCGCGGCTCATGGCCGAGCTCGGCATCGAGATCCCTGAGGAGGAGCGCGCCGCGTTCGCGCGCGAGGGCAAGACGCCGCTCTTCTTCGCGCGCAACGGCCGCCTCGCGGGCACCATCGCCGTGGCCGACGAGGTGAAGCCCACGAGCGCCGCGGCGATACAGGCGCTGCGCGCCCTGGGCGTCGAGGCCGTCATGCTCACCGGCGACAACCGCCTCACCGCCGAGGCCATCGCCCGGCGCGTGGGCGTGGGCCAGGTCGTCGCCGACGTCATGCCCGCCGACAAGGAGCGCCACGTGCGCGCGCTGCAGGAGGCCGGGCACACCGTCGCCATGGTGGGCGATGGCATAAACGACTCCCCCGCCCTCGCCCGCGCGGACGTGGGCCTCGCCATCGGCGCCGGCGCCGACATCGCCAAGGAGGGCGCCGACGTGGTGCTCATGCACAGCGACCTTCTGGACGCGGCCCGCGCCATCGAGCTCTCGCGCGCGGTGATCCGCAACATCAAGCAGGACCTGTTCTGGGCGCTGTTCTACAACGCCTGCGGGATCCCGCTCGCCGCCGGCGTGCTCTACCCCCTCTTGGGCTGGCAGCTCTCGCCCATGTTCGGCGCCGCGGCGATGAGCCTATCGAGCGTGTGCGTCGTCACCAACGCGCTCAGGCTGTGCGGATTCGACTCGAAGGTGGCCGATCAGGTCGCCGGGAAGCAGTAGGGCCGCGGAGCAAGAAACGGGGGACACGCTCACGACCGGTTCCTCTACCATGGGACCGATCCAGGCGCACCGTTCATCCCGGGACACGACGTCCCGACGATGATAACCACACCGGTTCGTCCGGCTTCCCCAGGTGCCGCAGATCGGCGTGAACGAGGAGGGAGCGCGCCTCGGGGCGGCGACCGACGCGTGAGCGCCGAGGCGCGGTGCCTGGGGAAGCCGGACACGACGAAAGGAGCAAGCATGCACTACACCATCAAGACCGAGGGCCTTCACTGCGGGCACTGCGACGCCTCCGTGGAGACGGAGCTCATGAAGGTCGCGGGCGTCACCGATGCCGACGCCGACCACGAGACCAACACCGTCGAGGTCGAGTGCGCCGACGCGGTCGATCCCGCCCAGCTCGAGGCGGCCGTCGCGGCGGCGGGCGATTTCCGCGCCCTGTCCGTCACGGCAGCCTAGCGCGCCCATGCAGGCCGATCCCGCCAAGACGCTCCGCCTCCTCAAGACGGCGCGCGGCCAGATAGACGGCATCATCAAGATGGTCGAATCCGACCGCTACTGCATCGACATCTCCACGCAGCTCATGGCCACGCAGTCCATCCTGGCGCGCATCAACGCCGACGTGCTCAAGGCGCACATGGAGCACTGCGTGCGCTCCGCCATGGAATCGGGCTCCGAGCAGGAGAAGGACCAGAAGCTCGCCGAAGTGGAGCTCATCATCGACAAGCTCGCCCGCTAACCGGTCGGCGCCCGGACGCCGCAGCGTCCGGCTCAGGGCAGATGGGGAGGGCCCCGCGCCGTGGACCGCTTGGATCCGCGGCGCGGGGCCTTTCTACCATGTCGTCCCCATGCGAGATGCGCGCCGAGGGACGCGAGACGTCCCTCCATCCAACAGGAAGGCGGACAGGCGCCTCACACGGCGCCGCGGAATCCGCCCTTATCGTGTCGTTCGCGCAGGCAGCGCACGTGCGCGCGCCCGTTTGGGTAGACTTTTCCCGAAGTCCACGCCACACGGCGGGCGCGCATGCAGCCGCGCCCGATGAAGGGAAACCGGATGAACAACTTCATGAACGACCGCTACGGCGCCGACGACCTCACCCTCGCCCTGGGCGGCGCGGGCATGGTACTCGCGCTGATCGGCAGCATCGCCCAGCTCCGCATCCTCTCGATCATCGCGCTCGTGGTGCTCATCGGCGCGCTGGTGCGCTGCTTCTCGAAGAACTTCGACGCGCGGCGGCGCGAGAACGAGGCGTTCCGCTCCCTCATGGCGCGCATCCCCGTCATCGGCGAGCGCTTCGGCGGGTCGGCCGGCGCCTCGACCCGTCCGCGGCAGAACCGCTCGGCGGCGACCGATGACCTCAAGCGCCAAGCCCGCACCGCGAAGAAGATGTGGAAGGAGCGCAAGACCAAGGCGTTCCTCAAGTGCCCCAACTGCGGCACCATGCTCTCGGTCCCGCGCGGCAAGGGCAAGATCATCGTCACCTGCCCCAAGTGCCACGCCCGCATGGAGACCAAGTCGTAGCGAAACCGCGCAGGCGTCCGCCCGCGGCCCGCAGCCGGCGGGCGCCGCGGCCGCCCGCGTCCGTCCGGCAGGCAGCGCCCGGCGCCGGCTATGCCGGGCTGCCCGCGTCGTCGCCGAGCGGCATCGCCCGCACCCCGCCCGGGCATCCCCCGGCATCCGCCCGCATCCCGATTGGAGCCCCATGCCCTCCCCGCTTCCCGCTCGCACGCTCGTCGACACCCACACCCACACCCGCTTCTCCGATGGCGTGAGCACGTTCGAGGAGAACGTCCGGGCCGCCGAGCGGGCGGGATGCGCTGTGCTCGTCGCCACCGACCACCTCACCCTGCCCGCCATCATGGATCCCGAGGGCGCGGTGCAGGTGGTCGAGGCGGACCTCGCCGCCCATCGCGCCGCCTTCGACACGGCAGCGGCGGCGCATCCCGGCATCGAAATGATCTATGGGTTCGAATGCGACTGGTACGAGGGCTGCGAGGCCAACATCGCGCGCTGGAGCGCGGGCGCGGCGGTGCGCCTGGGCTCCGTCCACTGGATCGGCGCACCCGACGACGGGGCGTGGATCGACGACGCCGACGACCTCTCCATCTGGCGCGAGCTGGGCCCCGACGAGGTCTGGCGCCGCTATGCGGACGCCTGGTGCCGCGCCTGCACCTGCCCCCTGTTCGACACCATGGCCCATCCCGACCTCGCGCAGCGCTTCAGCCGCGCGGGCCTCGCGCCCACGATCGACCTCGCGCCGCTCTGGGACCGCATGGCCGCCTGCGCGCATGATACGGGCAAGCGCGTCGAGCTCTCAACCGCGGCGCTGCGCAAGGGCATCGGGGACTACTACCCCGCCTGGGGGCTGCTGGAGCGCTTCCAGCGCGCGGGCGTGCCCCTCACCGTGGGCTCAGACGCGCACGCCGCGGCGGACATCTGCTGGGGCGTCGCGCGCGCCTACGACCACGCCGCGCGCGCCGGCTACCGCTCCGTCGCCGTGCCGCGCGCCGACGGCTCCTGGGAGGACATGCCTATCGCGTGAGGATGGCACCTACCTGGTACCCCCCCCTCCGCCCGCAAGCGTCCCGCATACGCAAACGCGCCGCCTCCCTCGAGGGGAGACGGCGCGTCATCGTTCGATCGAGCGCGTCGAGCGCGCGGATGCTACTCCTCGACCAGCTCGAACTGATCGGGGCCCACGCCGCACACGGGGCAGACGTAGTCCTCGGGGAGCTCGGGGGTGTCGACCTCGACCTCGTAGCCGCAGACGACGCACACGAACTTGTAGGTCTTCTTCTCGTCAGCCATGACAAATCCTTTCGTTGGCGATGAACGTATGGCTAGTATATCCACCTGCCGCGGTTTCAAACCTGCGAATCTCAGGGCGATTTGCGCGCGGCGCCGGCGGGCGCCGCCTAGCCCTGGTACGAGGACGCCTTGGGCGGAGTCTTGCCCTTGAGCGTCGTGTGGTAGTAGCCGTAGGTGATGGGCTCCTCATCGGAGAGCTTGCGCGCGTCGGACACCTCGCCGATGAACAGATAGTGCGTGCCCACGTCGACGGTGTCGATGAGCTTGCAGGAGAACACGGCGCAGGCGTGCTCGGGCGCGTAGGGGCTGCCCAGGTCGGTCGTCTCGCAACCGTACTTCTCGAACTTGTCGAAGTCCGCGCTCGAGCGGAACCCGAAGTTGCCCAGATAGGGCATGTCGGCCGTCATGTCCACCACCGTGACGGCGAAGGCGCCCGCGCGCTCGATCACGCCGGCGGTGACGTTGTCCTTGTTGACGGCCACCGAGATGCGCGGAGGCTCGGCGGTCACCTGCACGGCGGTGTTGATGAGGCACCCGGCACGGGTGCCCTCGGCCTCGGCCGATACGACGTAGAGTCCGTAGCTCATCTTGAAGAACGCGGTCAGATCCATGGCAAACCCCCTTGGTCGATGTCCACTGCCCCGTTTATACCCGCTCGCCGCCCCGTGCGACGGGACGGCCGCCCCTAACGGCTGCGCTGCTTAAGGGCGCGGGCGATCTCGCGGTCCATGTCGCGGCGCGCCATGTCCTCGCGCTTGTCGTAGAGCTTCTTGCCGCGCCCCAGCCCGAGCGTGAGCTTGACGCGGCCGTTCTCATCGAAATACAGCTCGAGCGGCACGAGGGCGTAGCCGCGCGTGCGGAGCTTCTGATCCAGATGGTCGATCTCGCGCCGATGCAGCAGCAGCTTGCGGCGGCGATCGGGATCGCGGTTGAAGATGCTGCCGTGGCTGTAGGGGTGGATGTGCACGCCCATGAGCCAGCACTCGCCCTGGCGGATGAGCGCGAAGGTGTCGGTGATCTGGCACGCGCGCTCGCGCAGGCTCTTCACCTCGGTCCCGGCGAGCTCCACACCCGCCTCGTAGGTCTCCTCGATGGTGTACTCGTGGCGCGCCGAGCGGTTCTTGGCGATGGTCTTGCGCTCGCGTCTACCGGGCATCGTCGTCCTCCTCTCCCCGCTCGGCCCCCTCCGGGGCGCCGGAGGCGGCGCGCTCGCGGGCGAGCTCGGCATCGGACTCGTGCACGAGCTGGATGAGCGCCTTCGCGGCATCCGCCCCCACCAGGTCGCGCGCGCGTATGATGAGGCGCGTTGCCTCGTCCGCATCGCCAGCGGCCGCCGCATCGGTGGCACACATGATGAGGCAGATGGCGATGTCGGCGTTGAGCGCGGCGGGCACACCGGCCGCCTCGAGCTCGGCGAACGCCTCCTCATCGGCGACATCGGCCGTCTCGGGATGCTCGGCGGCCACGCGCTCGGCAAGCGACGTCGTCCAGCGCGCATCCGGTGCGTAGCGCGCAGCGAGGCGCGCGCAGGCCGCCGCCGCGACGGAGCCGCCCTCGTCCAAGAAGAAGCACCCCAGGTTGGCATAGGCGCGCGAAGCGGAGCGCGGGTCCGCGGCACGCTCCAGCACCGAATGGCTGAGCGAGGCCCACTCCTGCGTGTTGCCGAGTATCCGGAACACCTCGGCGAGGTCGAGCCGGTAGCTGCAGTTCATGGGATCCCAGCGCACCGCCTGCATGAGCGCGTCGCGAGCGAGCACGTACTCCTGCTGGCGCAGGTAGCACAGGGCGAGATCGGCGTAGACGCGATCGAAGGGCAGCGGGGCGGCCACGAGCGTGCGCGGATCGGATTCGACCCGACGGTACGCCAGGCGCTCGAAGGCATCGGCGAAGCTGAAGTACTGGACGGTCTCGGTCGTGCGGCACTCCTGCTCGATGTAGGCCGCGGCGGCGTCGCGCAGGTCCTGCAGCAGCGGCAGGGCGCCCTCGACATCGCCCTGCCCCAGGAAGTTCTCGGCATGCGCGAGATCGGCTCGCGTGAAGGGTAGGTCCATGAATCCTCGTTTCTAGCAGGCGCCGCTCTGCGGCTCGGAGCCGGACGGCGCCGGGATGAATCAGCGGACGGCGCGGACCGCGGGCGCGTGGCGCGCCGGGCACCCGCCGTCCCTCCAGTGTAGCCTAATGCCTGCCGTGGACGAGCTTGAGATCCAGGTGCCCGCGCACCGGATTGGCCCGCGCGATCTCCACGATGACGCGATCCCCCAGGCGCACGACGCGTCCCGTCTCGGCGCCCGTGACGGTGAGCAGGCGCGCGTCGAAGCTGAACCACTCGTCGCCGATGTCGCGCATCGGAACGAGCTCCTCGGCATGGGTCCCGTCCAAGCGGACGAAGAGCCCCATCTCGTCCATCCAAGCGACGGTCCCGCCGATGCGCTCGCCGATGCGCGGCAGGTAGTAGCGGGCGACCTCGACCTTCTGCGAGGCGCGCGCGGCCGCGTCGGCGGCGCGCTCGGCGTCGCTGGCGTCGCGGCAGATCTGCGGCAGCAGGGCCTCCAGCCCGCTCTGCCCGCTCCCCACCAGCCGGGGCGCGCGCTCGCGGGCGGCGCGGGCGCCCAAGCGCTCGCGGGCGAGCTCCATCTTGAGCGCGCGGTGCACGAGCAGGTCGGGGTAGCGGCGGATGGGGCTCGTGAAATGGCAGTAGGCGTCGGCGCCCAGCGCGTAGTGCCCGAGGTTATGCGGACGGTACACGGCGCGCTGCATCGCGCGCAGCAGAAGCGCGTTGGCAACCTCCGCCGCGCCGGTACCCGCCGCGCGCTCCAGCACGGAGCGCATGGCCGCCTGGTCGCCCGCCGCGATGGCCGCGGCCTGGTCGCGGTCGCAGACGCCCAGATCCAAGAGGGCGAACGCCGCATCGCCCAGGTGGTCGGGCTGGGGAGGCTCGTGGACGCGGAACGCCGTCGCCGCGCCCGCGGACACCAAGCGCTCCGCCACGCATTCGTTGGCGATGAGCATCGCCTCCTCGACGAGGCCGGTCGCCGGCGTGCGCTCGCGTCCGGTGAGGGTGACGACCTCGCCCTGCTCACCGAGCACCGCGTGCACCTCGACGGTATCGAAGTCGACGGCGCCCCTGCGCGCCCTGATGGCGCGCCGCAGCTCGGCGAGATCGGCGGCCGTGCGCAGGAACGCGGCGAGGTCCACGCCGCATGCCCGCGCCGCGCGCACGTCCTCGGCGAGCGCGGCGCCGCCCGCGGGCACGTCGGGCAGCCCGGGGGCGTCCGCAGCCGCCCCATCTTCGAGGAGGGCATCGGCCTGTGCATACGAGAGGCGCACGCGCGAGCGGATCACGCTCGGATAGGCGCGCGCCGAGCGCACCCTCCCCGCGCCGTCGAGGCGCACGTCGACCGTGAAGGCCAGGCGGTCCGCGCCGGGCGCCAGCGAGCACAGGTCGCATGAGAGGCGCTCCGGCAGCATGGGCAGCACGCGATCGGCCAGGTACACCGAAGTTCCGCGGCGGCGCGCCTCGATGTCCACTGGATCGTCCCAGGCGACGTAGTGCGAGACGTCGGCGATGTGCACGCCCAAGAGGAAGCCGCCGCCAGCGGTGCGCTCGATCGAAAGGGCGTCGTCGAAGTCGCGGGCGTCCACCGGATCGATGGTCAGCGCGAACCGGTCGCGCAGATCGCGCCGCAGGGGATCGGCGAGTGCGGACGCGACGTCCAACTCCAAGGTTGCCGCCGCGCGCTCTGCCCGCTCGGGGTACCCGTCGCTGAGGTCGTAGCGCGCCATGATGCAGCGTATGCCCAGATCGGGGGCATCCGGCCCGCCCAGACGCCGCTCGATGGAGACCACCCCCGACTCGTAGCGCGTGGGATAGCTCTCGATGCGCGCGGCGACCACGTCGCCCGGGCTCACGTTCAGGCGTCGGGGCGAGGGGTCGGAGGGCAGCACGAAGAAATCCGCCTTGAGACGCGTGTCGAGCGGACGCACCACGCCCAGGGGGCCCGCCTCGTCGAAGGTCCCCACCACGATGGAGGAGGCGCGCTCCACGACGCTCTCCACCACCGCGCGCCGCTCGCCCCGGGGCCCGCGCCCCAGGCTCACGGCCACGGCGTCGCCGTTCATGACCTCGCGCAGGCCCCGGCTCGTGATGCGGAACGACCCCTCGGCCGTCTCGACCACGGCGCCGTGCTCGATGAGGCGCACCGTGCCCATTAGGCTCGGCCTCCGCACGCTGCGCGCGGCGCCGTGCCGGTTCCCGCTCCTCCGCTTGCGCCCCATGGCGCCTCCTTCCCGTTCGAACGTACATGTGTCGTGCCGCGCGCCCCCGGTAAAAGCGAAGGGCCGGGCCCGCCTGCCGGCGCTGCTGCGCCGCGGCGTGACCCGGCCCCGGGAGGTGCGCTCAAGACCTGCCGGCTACACCTTGAGGTAGCGGCGCATGGCGATGGCCGAACCGAAGAGGCCGATCACGATGCCCACCAAGACAAGGGCCGCGTAGGTGATGAGATACAGGTTTACCGGGATCATGATGTTGAAGAGGTTGCCCAGCGAGTTCTGCACCTGCGGCACCAAGAGGTTGCGGAACAGCTCCAGCACGCCGATGGCCAGAAGCGAGCCCAGGAGCGCCTGGATGACGCCCTCGGTGATGAACGGCCCGCGGATAAAGCCGTTGGAGGCGCCCACGAGACGCATGATGGCGATCTCGCGGCGGCGCGCCGTGATGGACAGGCGGATGGTGTTGTTGATAAAGATGAACGCGATGAACGTCAGCAGCGCCACGAGCACCACCGCCGCGATGCGGATGTAGTGCGTGATCTGGAACAGGTGGCTGACCTCCTCCTGGCCGTAGCGCACGCTCTCGTCCACATCGCCGTTGTCGGCGATCTCGTTGAAGTCGCTGTCGTGCTTGATCTGGTTCGCCATGTCCTCGACCTGCGAGGGGTCCTCCATCTGCACCACGAAGGAGCGCGGCAGCGGATTCTCGCCGTCGAGCGCCGAGAAGGTCTCCTCGGCGTTGGCGGACATGCTCTCGAAGTCGCGGCGCGCGTCATCCTTGGACTTGTACTCCACCGACGCCACGTTCTCCATGTCCTCCAGCTTGTCGCCGAAGGCGCTCACCTGCTCGTCGGTGGCGTCGTCGGAGATGTAGACGTTGATGGTGACCTCCTGCTCGATGTCGCCGACCACCGAGGTGATCATGGCCGAGCCGACGATGAACAGGCCGATGATGAACAGGGACAGAAAGATCGTGATGACCGCGCCGAGCGACGTGGTCAGGTTGCGGGCGAAGTGGCTGCCCGCCTCCTTGAGCGAATACCCGAGGTTACTAGGCGCCATAGTTGCCGTACCCTCCCCTCTCCTGGTCGCGGACCACGTGACCGGCCTCGAGCGCGATGACGCGGCGGTGCATGGAATCGACCATCTCGCGGTCGTGCGTGGCGACGATGACCGTCGTGCCCGTGCGGTTGATGCGCTCCAAGAGCTTCATGATACCGAGCGAGATGGCCGGATCGAGGTTGCCCGTGGGCTCGTCGCAGATAAGCAGCGGCGGGCGGTTGACCATGGCGCGCGCGACGCTCACGCGCTGCTGCTCGCCGCCCGAGAGCTGATCGGGCATGGAATCCATCTGATCGGCCAGGCCCACCAGGCGCAGCACCTCGGGCACCTGCTGGCGGATGACGCCGCGGGGCTTGCCGATGCACTGAAGCACGAACGCGACGTTCTCGTAGACCGTCTTGCCCGGCAGCAGCTTGAAGTCCTGGAACACGGTGCCGATCTGGCGGCGGAAGAACGGGACCTTGCGGTTCTTGATGCGCATGAGGTCCTGCCCCGCCACGAGCACGCGGCCCGACGTGGGCTTGACGTCGCGCGTCATGGTGCGCAGCAGCGTCGTCTTGCCGGAGCCGGAGTGGCCCACCAAAAAGACGAACTCGCCCGGGTAGATCTCGATGTTCACGTCATCGAGGGCGGGCTTGTTGGGCTGCGCCGGATACACCTTGGTGACGTGCTCGAACAGGATCACCGGGTCGACCCCCGCCTGGCGCGCCTGCTCCTTGCGCGAGGCCTCGACCGGTGCGAAGAACGTGGTGAAGTCGGCGCTGGAGAGCGCGGCGTCCAGATCGGCGACCTCGGCGCGCTGATCGGCCGAGATCTCAGGGGCGACCGGCGCGGCGGGCGCGAGCGGATCGGGCACGGCGGCGCCGAGCGGCGAGGCCGCGGTGGGCACCACGGGCACCACCGGGGGCACCGCGGCGGACGGCTGGGCGACGCCCTGCCCGGAGGCGGGAACGCCCGCGCTGGCCAGAAAGGCGCCCGTATCGCCGGGAGCGACCGCGAACGGATCCGCCTGCGGGGCGAACGGGTCTGCGGGCGCGCCGGGCGCGGGCTGCTGGGCAAACTGATCCCCGGCATCCGAGGAAAGGGCGAAGTGGGAGGCGTGAGCATCCATATCGGGCGCGCTCGGCGCACCCGCTCCCGCTTCAGGTGTTCGGAAGTGGCTAGCCACGGGAACTCCTTCACGTCGTACGATTAAGCTACATGCAGGTTTTATTGTAGCAGGCGCCGACCCGCAACACAGAAGCGGCACAGAGCCGCACCGCCGGCCCCGTGCCGCTCTCAGGCATCGGTTAGCGACCCAGCACCTCGCGGACGCGCCGCACGATGCCCGCCGCATCGAGTCCGTAATAGGCCATGAGCTCGGCGGCGGAGCCCGACTGGCCGAAGCCCGTCATGCCCATGCGGTGGGCGGGCACGGGATGGCGCTCGGCGAGCAGCTCGGCCACGGCCGAGCCCATGCCGCCGGAGACGTTGTGCTCCTCGACGGTGACCACGCGGCCGCACTTCGCGGCGGATGCCACGATCGTCTCCTCGTCGAGCGGCTTCACGCTCATCACGTCCACGACCTCGGCCGAGATGCCCTCGGCCGCGAGCTCCTCAGCGGCCTCGAGCGCGTGGGCGACCTCGACCCCGCACGCCATGATGGCGATGTCGGCGCCCTCGCGCAGCACGTTGGCGGCGCCGAGCTCGCAGGTGAAGCCCTCATCGTAGATCTCGGGCAGCGGCTCGCGGCCCAGGCGCACATAGAAGGGGCCGGGCGTGCTCGCCGCCAGGCGGATCGCCGCGCAGGCGCTCGCGTAGTCGGCGGGCACGAGCACCCGCATGCCGGGCAGCACGCGCATGAGCGCGATGTCCTCCAGCGCCTGGTGCGTGGCGCCGTCGGCGCCCACGGTGATGCCCGCGTGCGTGGGGCAGATCTTGACGTCGAGCCCGGTGTCGCACACGGTATTGCGGATCTGCTCCCAGCAGCGGCCGGTGCCGAACACGGCGAACGAGGCCGTGAACACCGTGCGGCCGGTGAGGGCGAGCCCGGAGGCCACACCGATCATGTTCTGCTCGGCGATGCCCACGTCCACCAGGCGATCGGGATAGGCGGCGCCCAGCTTGCCGGTGGTGGTGGATCCGCACAGGTCGGCGTCGACGGCCATGATGTCCATGCCCTCGTCGACCAGCTTCACCAGGGTCTCGCCGAATGCGGCGCGCGTAGCCTTGAGCATGGCGCTCACGCTCCCTTCACGGTCGCGGCGAGCGCATCGTACGCCGCATCGAGTTCTGCAAACGCCCGGTCCGCCTCCTCGGCCGAGGGGGCTACGCCGTGCCAGGAGCACTGGTCTTCCATGAAGGAGACGCCCTTGCCCTTGACGGTCTTGGCGACGATCACCACCGGCGACCCCTCGTGCGCCACAGCCTGCTCGAGCGCCGCGCGCAGGGCGGAGACGTCGTGGCCGTCCACGGAGAGCGCGTGCCAGCCGAACGCCTCGAACTTGTCGGCCACGGGCTCGATGGCGTTGACGTCGCTCACGTGGCCGTCGATCTGCAGGTTGTTGCTGTCCACGATGGCGACGAGGTTGTCCAGATGCCGGTTGCCCGCGAACATGGCGGCCTCCCAGTTCTGCCCCTCCTGCATCTCGCCGTCGCCCAAAAGGCAGAACACGCGCTTAGGCGCCCCACCATCGCGCGCCGCGTCCAGGCGGAAGCCCAACGCGATGCCGGAGGAGACGGAGAGGCCCTGGCCCAGCGAGCCCGAGCACACCTCAACCCCCGGGCACAGGTGCGCGTCCGGATGGCCCTGCAGGCGGCTGCCCATCTTGCGCAGCGTCAGAAGCTCCTCATGCGGCAGGTAGCCGATCTGGGCGAACAGGGCGTAGAGGACGGGCGCGGCATGCCCCTTGGAGAGGACGAAGCGGTCGCGCTCAGGGTTGCGCGGATCGGCCGGGTCGTAGCCCAGCACGCCGGAGAAGAAGAGCGTCGACACGATATCGGCTGCGGAGAGCGAGCCGCCGGGGTGGCCCGACCCCGCCGCCGCCAGCATCTCGATGACATCGCGCCGCATGCGGTTGGCGATGAGCGCGATCTCGCCATCGGAGCGCGCGCACGCAACCCGTAAGGTCTCTGTTGCCATGTAGGTCCTTTCGCGTGGAAGCCCTGCTTGAAAGCGCACCCATCATAGCAGCTCAGAGCCGGTGTCCTGATCCGCGGCGACCATTTTGGAGCAACTTGTTGCCGCGCGCGCCTGATATAACGCTTTATCAGCCCGCCCTCTGCGCGCGCCGTTCACATTTTCGGCACGCGGCGCGACGGCGTGGCGCGGCAACAAAGAACCCCTCCGGGGCACGCCGGAGGGGTTCCGTCGAAGCGTCTGGGTCGATGGCGCAGCGCGCTTTCGATGGGGCGCCGAGGCCTACTCCTTCTCGGGCAGCTTGCCGAACGCGGCCTCGTACTCGTCGTCATCCATCCAGTCGATGATGTCGCCCGGCTTGCAATGGAGCGCCTCGCACATGGCTGTGAGCGTGGAGAAGCGGATGCCCTTCAGGCGGCCGGTCTTGATGCGCGAGACGTTCACCGGCGAGATGCCGATCTTCTCGGCGAGTTCAAGGGACGAGATCTTGCGATCTGCCATCACGCGGTCAAGGCGCATCACAATGGGCATAGCGGGCTTCCTGTCACTCAGATGATGTTATCCGAATCTTCCTGTAGCATTCTGCCATATTCAAAGATGCCCGAGAGTGCGAAAAAGACAAAAGAAAAAGATAACAAACGCAGGTCGAGCGTCGGCGAGACAGCGCTCGGATCGATGGACAGCATCTCGGCGGACGGCGGCAGAAAAATCGGCATGAAAAGATCAAGCAACATCTCCACGAGCAAGATGATACCGATGACCAGAAGCCTCAAACTCTGCGCTTTGCTAAAGATATTTCCACAGCGGACCACAGAAAGCGTAAATGAAATGAAAACGACAAGAAGCGCGACATCCAATATACCGCTCGAAGCAACTACACCCAGATACCGAATCGCCTTATCACTCGCTACCTGCCCGTCAAAAATCATCGAGGCATCAAGCAGCAGCCTCGATATGTTGAACATCGCACCGACACTCAATAAGGAACAGAGGATTGTCAACACGATTTTGAGACCCCTACCCCGCTCGATGCTGTCGCAGGCACGCGCTGCCTTGATAAAGCTCTTGCTTTCGGTAACCTCACCAAAATCATTCATAGTCGACATCCAATAGATCAGTACCCGATGACGAGCCCCATGATTTCCAGGCAGGGAACGCTTCTCGTGTCTTTGTTCTCGATAACGAACAGCATGTGAATCACTCCTATCAAATCGTTGCCTTTGCTAGAAACGAGTCGACCATGAGGTCGATCGCCCGGTCGTAGAACGCGCAATAGGGATCGCGCGCGTCCATCCGGCCGTATTCAGCCATGCTCCTCCCCCTGCAACCACCTCCACACAGATAGCGCTTATCGCAACCTTGACAGCCTTCGACATCGTCGACGGCAGGCAAGACGAAGGAATCGAGGGCGGCGCGCAGGGCGTCCGCCGTATCATGGAACGCATCGCCTAAGCGGAGCTGCGGATAGTGCAGCATGTGGCAGGGATAGACGGATCCATCTGCCGCGACGCTCACGCCGGTTCGACCCGCCCCGCAGCGAGCCCGCGCGCGAAGGGAGCCCGGTCGGACGTCTTCGTCGCGAAGAACCCGATCGTCTGCGTCCGCGGCGCCTTCCCCCACCGGCTGCGCGGCCATGACCTCGGCGAGGTGCGCCAGGCATGGGGGCTCCGGCGCCAAGTCGCCCAGCTCGCGGCGGGACCCGCTGAGGAGGCTGAACCCCGCCGTCGCGCCCAGCTCGCTTGCAAGCTGGATGTAGGCGGGCACCTCGTCCACGTTCCGCGCATGCACGGTCGCCAAGATGTGCGCGCCGATGCCTGCACGCTGCACCAGCCTCACGCCCTCCACGAGCCGATCGAAGAGCTGCGTACCGCGGATATGCGCTGGCGACGCGGCCGAGGCGCCGTCGAAGGAGAGCGAGATGACGTCGACCAAGCCCTTGAGCGGCAGGACCGATTCCTCGGTCAGCAAGGTGCCGTTGGTAAGGATGACGATGTCGGTCATGCCCGCGCTCCGCGCACGCCCTGCAAGAAGGGGAAGGTCCGCGCGCATGAAGGGTTCGCCGCCAGAGACGACCAGGCGTTTGACGCCCAGCTCCGCCAGAAGATCGATGGCGTGGCACAGCTCCGCGCCCGATGGATCGGCCGCGCGGTTGCGCGCGTCATCGCGCGAGTAGCATCCCACGCAGGAGAGGTTGCAGCGGTTGGAGACATGCAGATAGGCGGATGCCAGGTGCGAGGCCGCAGCGGAACGCCCTGCTGCCGCGACCTCGGACGGAGCCTCCGCCGCCGGGGCCGTCGCAGCAGGCGCCTCGGCTGCCTGCGCCGCGGCCGCCCCCGGCACAGGCGCCGACGTCGCAACCGCCTTGTCCCTCTTCATCGCGGCAGCCCCTGGCGCAGACGTTTGCACCGCAGCTGTTCGCCCCGCGGCGACCTCCGTTGAAGCCGGCTCCGATCGCTCCCCATCTGTGATGAAGCCCGTCCTCCGCAGGTACGAGACGAGCTCGGCGCACCCATCGGGCACATCGGCGGGATCGACAGCACCCGCGAGGAGCGCATCGCAGAGCCTGGCGCCCTCGGCGGTCAGACCGATGATGGTTCCGGTCTCCGTGTCGCCCACCACCGGGATGGAGCCCAGAGCGAATCGAACGACGTGTGAAGTAAATCTCATCATCCCACCTGTAAACAATATCTAATGCTTATCAGGTAGTGTAAGGTACCTTTTTGGAAGGATGTAAACTATAGTTACCGGACAGGAAGAGAAGGTGGATGCCCACGCCCCCGGGAGTTGGAACAAGCGACGTTCCGATAAACAGAAAACTCCCCATCACCGGACGTTTCCGTCCAGATGATGGGGAGCTCTTCGAACCCATAGCCCGGCGCTCATGGTGAGGCCTGGCTGAAGGCGAAAACACGATGATCGGGAACGCGGAGCGCGCTTTCCTACGGCTCGATGGGCTTGGTGAGCGCGAACGCCACGGCGCAAGCGCCTACGAAAGAGACCACCAGGCAGATGATGATGGCGATGAGGTTCCACATCGCGCCCGAAGGGTCCATGTACACCGGCAGCGAGGTGATGCCCGGCATCACGAAACCGAAGCACTTGACGCCCAGCACCTGCGTGAGCGCGCCACCGATGCCGCAACCCACCATCGCACCGATGAGCGGCATCTTGTTGGGAACCTGCACCGTGAACAGCGCGGGCTCGGAGATTCCCATGAACGCGGAGAAGGCGCACGTGATGCCCGCCGAGCGCATAGCAGGATCCTTCATGCGCAGCGACGCGCCCAGCGCAGCGCCCGACTCGGCGAGGTTATGGCAGAACGATACGGGCAACAGGTAGTCGTACCCCATGGACGCGATGTTGGAAATCTGGATGGGCGAGGTGGACTGATGCATGCCGAACAGCACGATCAGCGGCATGAAGAAGCCGAGCAGGAAGCCGGCCACAGGTCCCAGCGTCGAAAAGAGCCACACGATGCCGTTGGCGAGCCCGATGCCGCACCAGGCGCCGATGGGGGCGAGCAGCATGAGGTTCAGCGGGATCACGATCATGAGCGACAGCGCCGGCACCACCACAAGCTTGAACAGATCGGGAACGAACCGGTCGATGGCGTGGTAGACGAGCGAGAGCCCGGCGACGCCGAAAATGACCGGGAAGACCGAGCTGGAATAGCTGAACTGCGGCACCGCGATGCCGAAGAGCGTGAACGCGATGTCACCCGATTCGACCGCCGCCGTGAACGTCGGATACAGCAGCGAGCCGGCGACGCACACCGCCAGAAACTCGTTCACGCGGAACTTGCGCGCCGACGAGACCGCCAGCAGGAACGGCAGGAAGTAGAAGGGGATGTCGGAGATCATGTTGAAGATCGCCCAGTCGCCCGCGCTCGTGTCGATGCCGAACGCGGCGACGATGGCGAGCACGCCCTTGACGATGCCGCCTGCGACGAGTGCCGGGATGATGGGCGAGAAGATGCCCGTGATGGCATCGAGCAGGTTGAACTTGGCGCCCGGAGCCTCGCCCGTGGAGGCCTTGCCGCCCAGCAGCGGCTCGAACTCCATGAACACGTCGCCCACCTTGGGCCCGATGATGATCTGCCATTGGCCGTCCTTGATCTGGGCGCCCATGGCGCCATCAAGGGATTTGAGCGCATCAAGATCTGCCTTGGAATCATCGACGAGGTTCACGCGCAGGCGCGTGATGCAGTGCGTGGCGTGCGCGACGTTCTCGGCGCCGCCCAGCTTGTCCAGGATGTCCTGCGCGAGCTGCTTGTTGGTTTTCATGCCCTCTCCTCTCTCGGCGCCATCAGGAGAGATCGGCGCCGTTGGTGGCGATGCACTTCTGATACCAGTAGAAGGAATCCTTGCGGAACCGGTCACCCGTGCCGTGTCCGCCGTTGTCGTAGTCCACGTAGATGAGCCCGTAGCGCTTGTCCATGGTGAGCGGCCCGCACGAGACCACGTCGATGAAGCCCCAGACCATGTAGCCGCGCACATCCACGCCGTCGATCACCGCCTCGCGCAGCTGCTCGATATGGCTGCGCAGATAGTCGATGCGATAGTCATCGTGCACGGTGCCGTCCGCCCCGAGCACGTCGGAGGTGCCCAACCCGTTCTCGGCAATGTAGAGCGGCAGGCCGTAGCGGTCGTACATCTGGTTGAGCGTGATGCGCAGGCCCACCGGATCCATCTGCCAGCCCCATTCCGAGGTGGGCAGATAAGGGTTCTTGTTGGCCATTACCAGGTTGCCCGCCGTCTTCTCCCATCCCTGCTCGGTGGTGGAGACCTGGCTGAAGTAGTACGAGAACGCCAGGAAGTCGACCGTGTTGGCAGCCAGCAGCTCCACGTCGCCCGGCTCGAACTCCACCTGGATGCCGAACCGGTCGAAATAGCGCTCCATATAGGCGGGATAGACGCCGCGCGCCATCACGTCGGTGTAGAACCAGTTGGCATACTGGTCGTCCTGCAGGGCCTGGAGGTTGTCCTCGGGACGGCAGGTGGCCGGATAGGTGCAGAACCGGGCGATCATGCCGCCCACGGGCTTGCCGGGCAGCATCTCATGGCAGAGCTTCACCACGCGGGCGTTGGCCACGAATTGATGGTGCAGGCACTGGAACACCTGCTGGCCGGTGTCCTCCTCGCCGGGGATGAGGCACACGCCGTCCCACGGGGCGAAACGCCCGGCGTTGAACTCGTTGAACGGCAGCCAGAAATCGACCACGTCGCCCAGCTCCTCGAAGAGCGTCCGCGCGTAGCGCACGTACAGGTCGATCGTCTTTCGGCTCTTCCAGCCACCGTACTTGAGCACCAGGTTCACGGGGATGTCGTAGTGGAGGATGGTTGCGAACACCTTGATGCCGCGCGCCTGGCAGCGCTCGAACATGTCGCGGTAATAGGCGATGCCCTCGCGATTGGGCTCGGGATCATCGCCCGAGGGGAAGATGCGGCTCCACGAGATGGAGGTGCGGAACAGCTTGAGCCCCATCTCGGCGAAGAGCTCGATGTCGTCGCGGTAGCGATGGTAGAAGTCTATGCCGCGCCGGTTGGGATAGTAGGTCGTCGTGTCATCGGCCAGAGCCGCCTCGAGCTCCGCGCGGGAGAACGGCGAGCCATGGTGCTTGCGCTCCACCTCCTCATGGGTCCACGCGGGATCGAGGTAGCGCATGTCCTGGGTCGAGGCGCCCTTGCCCCCTTCGCGCCAGCCGCCATCGGCCTGCGATGCCGATATGGCGCCTCCCCAGAGGAAATCTTCATCGAATCCGGTCTTGAGCATGGGCACCACGTTCCCTTCCTGCCGTCTCGCGCGCGGCGGCGCCGGCGCTTTCCGCGCCATGTTCACCCACCTGCTATGGCACCGCCAGTATAGAAAATGGATTTAATACGGGGTAATATCATAAAAGGTCACGGTTTATGACATATCTACCGATTCCTGCTCGCGAACGAGGTGATCTGCCGGACCAGGCGGGAGGATGCATGCTCGCGGATCGATGCCGACGGCTCGCGCCCGGCGCCGACACCCTATGTGCGTCGATGACCGCGGAGGCACCTCGGTCAAGCGGCAACTCGCCCGCCAGGCGCCGCCCACCTGAAGCGTGCACGCAGACACCACCGATCGAAGGGATGCCCATGGACCGCAACGTGCTCGATCGCAAACTCCGCGCGCTCACCACCAGCGAGACCTGGCACCTCGAGCACCCCGGCGAGCCCAGCCCGGTGTACGCGAGCACGCCACGCGTCGAGGTGCGCGGTGAGGAGGTCATGCTCTTCGACTGGCGCCATACCGTGCGCCGCAACGGCATCGGCCTCATCCGCGAGACGCGCTTCGCATCCATCCCGCCGCATGTCAACTCCACCATGGAGCTCAACTACATCTACAGCGGCTCGTGCACCTACGAGGTCGACGGGAGGAGCTTCGAGCTGGTGCGAGGTGATGCGGTGCTCTTCGACACCGAGGCGATCCGCAGCGCGCCGCGGGTGAAGGGCGAAGATGACATCGTCATCGCCGTCACCTTCCTGCAGGAGTTCTTCGACTCGGTGTTCCTCGCGAGCCTGCCGGGCGGCGGCATCCTCACGACATTCCTCTTCGAGAGCGTGAGCAACCGCCGCCGGCACGACCGGTTCATCACCGTCAGCCACGAGCACGCGGGTAATCTCGCCGAGCTCATCGAGCTTCTGGCCCACGAGTACCTCTTCCCCGACGTCTACGCTGAGGACATGCTGCGCAGCTACGCCAACCTCGTGTTCTTGGAGCTCATACGCGCCCTGTACTACCAGGCCCAGATTTCGGACCCCGTCTCGAACATCGATGACAAGACGGCGCGAATCCTCGACTTCATCGAGCGCAACTACAAGGCGTGTACACTCGGCTCGGTGGCGCGCATGTTCGGCTACAGCCCGAACTACCTTGGCAACCTTCTCAAGGCCAAGACGGGGCAGACCTTCTCGCAGATCCGGCTCGGGCAGCAGATGAGCGAGGCGGCCTGGCTCCTCCTCAACACCGACCGCTCCATCGAGGCGGTCGCGCGCAAGGTCGGGATATCAAACATGAGCTTCTTCTACCGCAAGTTCGAGACGTTCTACCAGATGACCCCGCGCGCCTACCGCAGGGCGCTGGCAGGGACGCAGCGGGTACCGCGAAGTTGAGCGAAGGCGGGAGCGTGGACCCAGTGCCGAGCGGCTCGATGGCGGATGCGCCCGTCTACTCCCCTGCGCCCAGCTCCTTGAAGCCCTCGCCCAGAGCCTCGTTCACATCGGTGATGACCATGATGGCGCGCGGATCATGCTCGGCGACCACCGCCTTGAGCATCTGGATCTCGCGCTTGTCGAGGATGATGAAGAGCATGGGGCGCTCCTGGCCCGTCCACTCGCCGCGTGCGGCGATGCGCGTCACGCCGCGCTCGAGGCCATGGAGTACGTCATGCGCGATCTCCTCGTAGCGCTCGGAGATGATGAACGCCGCTCGCTGCGTGTTGCCGCCGTCGACTACGCGGTCGACCACGATGCCGGTCATCACCATCGAGAGCGCTGCCGCCAGCGCGTTGTCCACCGAGAACACCGGCGCCGAGGCCGCGCAGATGAGGCAGTCGATCACCATGACCGTCGACCCGAGCGGCAGCGAGAACCGGCGCGCGATGATCTGGGCGACGGTGTCCGACCCGCCCGTCGAAACGCCGCAGCGGAAGGAGAGCCCCAAGCCGAGCCCCATGATGATGCCGCCCCAGAGCGCCGGCACCAGCAGCTCGGTCGAGGCGAGCGGTACCACGAAGGGCGCGAACAGGTCGGTGAAGAAGCCAAAGAGCACGAAGCCGGTCGCGGTCTGGACGGCGTACTTCACCCCTCCCGAGCGCACGACGAACAGCATGATCGCCGCGTTCATGATGATGGTCAGAAGACCCACCGGCAGCGTGACGCCCGCACGGGCGCCGAGCGCGTTAACGATGGTGGCGATGCCCGTCACGCCGCCCGCCGCCAAGCCGTGCGGGATGAGGAACATGTCGGTGGCGAGCGCCGCCACCGCGCAGCCGAAGGCCACGAGCGGCAGGTCGCGTACGAACTGCGAGCGAATGAGTGCGGAGATGGTGCGGGAAGCCATGGCCCGTCCTTTCCTGCGCACGCCGGAGGCCGCTCCGCGCGCGCCGGGCAGACGCATGGCGCGCGCGCAAAGACCCTCCGACGCCGTACCCTAACAGGCGCATGACATGTCTGGTGATTTTGCCTTGCCTATGGTAGCACGCGACGGTTCGCCCGTCATGAGATGCTGTCCGCGATGTACAGAAACGCGTTCAGGGAACAGTCTCGTGCGCTAGGGGTGGCAAAATGCGCCGATCCTGCTCGAAGCCTCAAAACCATGGCGCCATCTACCAGGCGTTTTGCAAGCTGTTCCCTAAACTGTTCCCTAAACTGTTCCCTACTCCCGTTTCTGTACATCGGAAGCTCGGGATAGGCCGTCGTATCGGGTCGCCGAAAGCTGGCGAACCCGCCACGGCGGCTCAGCCCTCGGAGGATCAGCCCTCGGCGGCGTCGCCCTCCGACGCGGCGCCCTCGGCGTTGCCCGTGGCCCAGCGGTGGTAGCCGATGATGAAGGGGTCCAGGTCGCCTTCCTCCAGCACGCTGTCGACGTTGCTGGTCTCCACGCCCGTGCGCAGGTCCTTGACCATCTGGTAGGGGTAGAGCACATAGGAGCGGATCTGGTTGCCGAAGCCGATGTCGCGCTTGGGGCCGCGGATCTGGTCGAGCTGGTCCTCGCGCTTCTGGAGCTCCAGCTCGTAGAGGCGCGCCTTCAGGATCTGCAGGCACGCGGCCTTGTTCTGGATCTGGCTGCGCTCGTTCTGGCAGGTGACCACGATGCCCGTGGGGATGTGCGTCACGCGCACGGCCGAGTCGGTGGTGTTGACGCCCTGGCCGCCGGGGCCGCTCGCATGGTAGACGTCCACGCGGATGTCGTCGGGCGCGATCTCGATGTCGATGTCATCCGGCAGCACGGGGATCACCTCGACGCCGGCGAACGTGGTCTGGCGGCGCTTCTTGGCGTCGGTGGGGCTGATGCGCACCAAGCGGTGCACGCCCGCCTCGGCCCGCAGCATCCCGAAGGCGTCCTTGCCCTCCACGGTGATGGTGGCGCGGTCGATGCCGATCTGCTCGGCGGCGGGGCAGTCGTTCACCGTGACCTTCCAGCCGCGGCGCGCGCAGTAGCGCATGTACATCTTGAAGAGCATGAAGGTCCAGTCCTGGGCCTCCAGGCCGCCCTGGCCGGGCTTGATGGTGAGGATGGCGTCGCCATGGTCGAACTCGCCCGTGAACCAGCTGGAGAGCTCCATCTCGTCGATGGCGCGCGTGAGCGCGGCGGCGGAGCGGCCGGCCTCGGCGGAGAGTTCGGCGGCGTCGGGATCGTCCCCCATCTCAGAGGCGAGCTCGAGGGCTGCCCGGGCGTCGGCGAGCGCGGTGCGGGCGTCCTCGACCGCCTTCACGTCGGCGCGCCCGCGCCCCAGCTCCTCCATGAGGGAGCGGGCGCGGTCGCCGTCGTCCCAGAAGCCGGGCTGCGCGCTCTGGCGCTCGAGCTCGGCGACGCGGCCGCGCTTTTCCTCCAAATGCAGATAGGTCTCCACCTCCGCCAGACGCGCGGCGAGCGCATCCAGGTCGGCGGGGGTCACCGGCGTGACGGCGCCGGACGCGTTGCTCGTATCGGCCACTAGCGGTTCCTTCCGTGGCAGTTCTTGAACTTCTTGCCGCTGCCGCAGGGGCACGGGTCGTTGCGGCCCACGCCCGCGTACGGGTCGCCGCTCTCGGCCTTGACGTAGGTCTTCACCTTGCCCTGGGCCGGAGCCGGGGCGCGACCGGCAGCGGATGCCGCGTTCGCCGCCGCCTGCTGGCGCAGCGTCGAGGACGCGGCCGCGGCGGCCCCATCCGTCTCGGCCGGGCCGGAGAAGGTGGCGCCCGCCGAGGGGTCCTCGACCGGCCGCGCCGTGGCGCGCGGGGCCTCGCGAACCTCGATGCGCAGCACGGTGCGCAGGTAGTCCTCGTACATGGTGTCGACGAGGATGCCGAAGGCGCGGTAGGCCTCGGAGCGGTACTCGACGAGCGGGTCGCGCTGGCCGTAGCCGCGCAGGCCGATGCCCTGCTTGAGGTAGTCCATCTCCTGGAGGTAGCCAATCCAGCGCGTGTCGATGACGCGCAGCATCACCTGGGTGTTGAGCTCGCGCATGAGCTCCTCGCCCAGGCGCTCGGTCTTCTCGCGATAGCACTCCTCCACGAAGGCGAGCACGCTCGCGCAGGTCTCGTCGAAGGGCGCCTTCTCGAAGCGTGGGACGTCGGCGCGGCCGGTGAGGTCGATCACCCACTGGCGCAGGCCGTCGGCGTCGAACTCGGCGCCGCGCTCGTCGGCGGGGCAGAACTCCGCCACGCAGCGCTTGACCGTGTCGGCCATCACGTCGTTGATGTGGCCCGCCAGGTCCTTGCCGTCCAGAATCTTGTTGCGCTCAGCGTAGACCTCCTGGCGCTGCTTGTTCATGACGTCGTCGTATTCCAGCACGTTTTTGCGCATGGAGAAGTTGATGTTCTCCACCTTGCGCTGGGCGTCCTCCACCAATTTGGAGATGAGCTTGTGCTGGATGGGCATGTCGTCCATCTCGGCACGGGCCATGAGGCCCGAGATCTTGTCCATGCGCTCCCCGCCGAACAGGCGCATCAGGTCGTCCTCCAGCGAGAGGTAGAACTGCGTCTCGCCCGGGTCGCCCTGACGGCCGGAGCGGCCGCGCAGCTGGTTGTCGATGCGGCGGCTCTCGTGGCGCTCGGTGCCGATGACGGCCAGGCCGCCCGCGGCGATCACCTGCTCGCGCTCGGCGGCGCAGATCTCCTTCGCGCGCGCGTACGCGGCGCCGTAGGCCTCGACCACGGCGGCGAGCTGCGCCGGCTCGATCTCGATGCCCTGCTTGGCCAGGCCCTCCGCCGTCAGGCGCTCCACGTGCCCCGCCGAGAGCACCCGCTCCAGCACGGCGGGCTCGACGCCCAGGTCGAGCCCCATGACCTCCTCGGTGGCCATCTCGTCAGGGTTGCCGCCCAGGAGGATGTCCGTGCCGCGGCCGGCCATGTTGGTGGCGATGGTGACGGCGCCCAGCCGCCCCGCCTGGGCCACGATGTGCGCCTCGCGCTCGTGGTACTTGGCGTTCAGGACCTCGTGGGCGATGCCGCGCTTGGAAAGCTGGCGCGAGAGACGCTCGGAGCTCTCGATGGAGACGGTGCCCACCAGCACCGGCTGGCCGGCGGCGTGGCGCTCGGCCACGTCCTCGGCGACGGCGCGGTACTTGGCGTCGATCGTGCGGTAGACCAGGTCGTCGTGGTCGATGCGGATAACGGGCTTGTTGGGCGGGATCACCTGGACGGGCAGGTTGTAGATCTCGCGGAACTCGGCGTCCTCGGTGATGGCGGTACCCGTCATGCCGGAGAGCTTGTCGTAGAGGCGGAAGTAGTTCTGCAGGGTGATGGTGGCGAGCGTCTGGTTCTCCTCCCGCACGAGCACGCCCTCTTTGGCCTCGATGGCCTGGTGCAGGCCCTCGGAGTAGCGCCGGCCCTCCATGATGCGGCCGGTAAACTCGTCCACGATCTTGACCTCGCCGTTGGTGACCACGTACTGCTTGTCGCGATGGAACATGTACTGGGCCTTGAGCGCCTGCTGCAGGTGGTTCACGAGCGCGCCGGAGAGGTCGGCGTAGATGTCGTCGATCCCGAGGCGCTTCTCGATCTTCTTCAGGCCCTGCTCGGTCGCAGCGATGGTGTGCTTGGCCTCATCCATCACGAAGTCGCCGTCGGGCTCGGGCGCGGGCTCGGGATCGAGCGGGTCGCGCACCACCTCGGGCGCGCGCTTGAGGCCGCGCACGGCGCGGGCGAAATCCTTGTAGGTGCTCGCCGAGCGCGTGCCGGCGCCCGAGATGATGAGCGGGGTGCGCGCCTCGTCGATGAGGATTGAGTCGACCTCGTCAACGATGGCGTAGGCATGCCCGCGCTGCACGCGGCGGTTCGCGCGCACCACCATGTTGTCGCGCAGGTAGTCGAAGCCGAACTCGGAGTTGGTGCCGTAGGTGATGTCAGCGGCGTAGGCGGGGCGCTTCTGGTCGAGCGGCATGCCGTTCTGCAGCAGGCCCACCGTGAGGCCCAAGAAGCGATAGATCTGGCCCATCCACTCGGAGTCGCGCTTGGCCAGATAGTCGTTGACCGTCACGATGTGCACGCCCGTGCCGGGGATGGCGTTCAGGTACCCGGCCAGCGTGGACACGAGCGTCTTGCCCTCGCCGGTCTTCATCTCGGCGATCTGCCCCTCGTGCAGCGTCATGCCGCCGATGAGCTGGACGTCGAAGTGGCGCAGACCCGTGGTGCGCACGCTCGCCTCGCGCACCACCGCGAACGCCTCGGGAAGCAGGTCGTCGAGCGTCTCGCCCGCCGCGTAGCGCTCGCGGAAGACCTCGGTCTGGTGGGCGAGCTCGGCGTCATCCATCTTCTGGTAGACGGGCTCGAGTTCGTTGATCTTGTCGACGAGCTTGCGATAGCGCTTGAGCTCCTTGTCGGAACCGATGGAGAGCAGCTTGGATACGAAACCCATGGGCGGTCCTTTTCGAATTGCGGTCGGTCGGGCCCTCTTGCCCGCCGACGGTCAGATTCAGTCGAGGATACTCTATCCCTTTGCGCGGACCGGTTTGCGCAGGTTGCGTGTACGCACGGAGAAACCATCGTGCATGCGCTCGCTGGTTCCCAGCTGCTATGGGGTAGCACCCACTCGGGATTACTCTGGGGTTTATCTTTGCGTTCTACAGCTTGAATGGCACAGCACCACTCGGCTCAGGAAATCGCCCCAGAGAAAACCCGAACGGGCCCTACCGCATAGCCGGGCGTCCAGACGATGCTCACACGAGAGCTAGAGGGCAAGGCTCATGTGACTCAAAACAACCCCATCCCCAAATGAGCCACCCCGGTCCGCACGCGGTACGGACCGGGGTGGGCCTCACACACGGTAAACAGGACGAACGCGGCTACGCGAGGTCCTCGCCGTTGGTCTCGATGACCTTCTTGTACCAGTAGAACGAGTCCTTGCGGCTGCGCGCGAGCGTACCCTCGTCCTTGTTGTTCTTATCGACGTAGATAAAGCCGTAGCGCTTGTCCATCTCGCCGGTCGAGGCGCTCACCAGGTCGATGCAGCCCCACGGCGTGTAGCCGATGAGGTCCACGCCGTCCTCTTCCACGGCCTTCTTCATCTGGGCGATGTGGTCGCGGAAGTAGTCGATGCGGTAGTCGTCATGGATCGAGCCGTCCCTCTCCACCTTGTCGTAGGCGCCCAGACCGTTCTCGACGATAAAGAGCGGCAGGTGGTACATGTCGGTGAACCAGCTGAGCGCGTAGCGCAGGCCCACCGGGTCGATCTGCCAGCCCCAGTCACTCGCCTTGACGTACTTGTTGCGCACCAGGTCGCGCGACTCGTCGTAGTCGAACGACTCGTCCCTGCCGTTCCACTTGGTGCAGAACGACATGTAGTACGAGAAGCCGATGTAGTCGACGGTGCCGGCGGCGAGCGCCTTGAGGTCGTCGTCGGTGATGTCGAGCTCCCAGCCGCGGCGGCGCCACAGCGCGGTGATGTTCTCGGGGTAGTAGCCGCGCGCGTGCACCGTGGCAAAGAAGAAACGGCGCTCCATGGCGCGGTGCGCCATAAAGACGTCCTCGGGCTTGCAGGTGGCCGGGTAGATGGGCGTCATGGCGATCATGCACCCAATCATGAAGTCGGGGTTGATCTTCTTGCCCTCCTCGACGGCCAGCGCGCTCGCCACGAGCTCGTAGTGCACGCTCTGGTACATGAGCTTCTCGGAGTCCTCGCCCTCCTCGACGATGATGCCCGAGTTGGTGAGCAGCGACCACGAGTCGCGGTAGTTAGTCTGGTTGTTGATCTCGTTGAAGGTCATCCAGTACTTGACCTTGTCGCGGTAGCGCTCGAAGCAGACCTTGGCAAAGCGCACGAAGAGTTCGATGAGCTTGCGACTGCGCCAGCCGCCGTAGCGCTTGGTGAGCATGAGCGGCATCTCGAAGTGCGAGAGCGTGATGACGGGCTCGATGCCGTGGGCCAGCAGGTCGTCAAAGAGGTCGTCGTAGAACTTCAGGCCCTCCTCGTTGGGCTCGAGCTCGTCGCCCTCGGGGAAGATCCGGCTCCAGGCGATGGAGGTGCGGAAGCACTTGAAGCCCATCTCGGCAAAGAGCTCGATGTCGCCGTGGTAGCGATGGTAGAAGTCGATGGCCTCGTGGTTGGGGTAGCTCTTGCCGGGGATGATGTCGCCGGTGTAGCGCCGACGCGTGTGCGGACCGCCCTTGGTGGCCACGTCCATGACCGAGAGGCCCTTGCCGCCCTCGTCGTAGCCGCCCTCGAGCTGATGCGCCGCAACGGCGCCGCCCCACAGAAAACCGTCTTTGAATGGCATGGGAATCCTTCCTCGACCGCGCCGGCGCCGGCGCGTGCCCCCAAGGGCCGGCCGCACCCCAGCGCACAGATACCAAAAGGCCCGTGGCGGCCGACCCTCTCTCGGGCCGAACCGCCACGGGTTCCGTTGCCGTGCTCGGCCCGTTACCAGGCACGGCAACAGCTAGCAGGGAGTCTCGATTTAAGCCTCGGCAGCCTCGAGCTCGGCAGCGAGCTTGGCCTGCTCCTCGCCGTAGAGCTTGTTGTCGTAATGCTTAAAGAACGGGAACCAGATCGCAGCGGCGACCAGGATGTTCACGACGGACATGGCGGCAGACATGAGGCTTCCGCCGGTGCCCAAAAACGCGTTCAGCGGGCCGGGGGTGCACCACGGGGCGCTCGCGATGATGGGCGGGATGAGGCCGACCTGGAACTCGAAGTAAGCCAGGATGACGCAGGCGGTCGGCGCGGCGACGAACGGGATGATCAAGTTGGGGTTGTACACGATCGGCAGACCGAAGAGGATGGGCTCGTTGATGTTGAAGAGAGCCGGGACGATCTCGGCCTTACCGATGGCCTTGAGCTGCTCGGACTTAGCCAGGAAGCAGAGCATGAAGGCGAGGCCGAGCGTAGCGCCCGAACCACCGGCGTACACGAACGGGTTGAACGGGTCGCCGGCGAGGAACATATGGCCACCGGCGGCGTTCTCGGCGAGGTTCGCGAGCGAGATCGCGCTATAGAAGGAGCCGATGATCGAGGCGCCGTGGATACCCACCGACCAGAGCAGGTGGATGAGGAGCACGATGACGATCAGACCGGGCAGCGTGTTGCAGATGTAGGTGATGAAGCCGAAGGGGATGGCGATGACGTCGAAGATGTTCGTACCGAGGGCAAGCAGGATGCCCTGGATGAGCATGTTGACGACCGCCACGAAGAAGGCCGGCACGAGCGAGGTGAAGGAGTTCATCACGCCGGCGGGCACGACGTCGGGAAGCTTGATGACGATATGCTTCTGGACGCAGATGGCGTAGATGCGCACGGAGTACCACGCGACGATGAAGGTCACGAAGAGCGCCGAGGAGCCGAAGCGCGCGAGGGTGCCGGTGCCCACGGAGAGGCCGTTGATGAGGGCGGCCTCGGGGTCGTTCAGGAGCGCGATGACGCCGTCAACGATGCCGAGCTGCGGAACGAGCATCAGGAACGAGAAGATGGCGAGCTGGACGGCGTTGAGCGGCTTGACGGCGATCTCGTCCTCCTCGGCGAGGATGTTCGCGTACTCAAACGCGACCGCAACGAGGAAGTAGATGGCCATCGAGCTGATCGTGGCGTAGTTGGCCAGCATGTAGATGTTGGTGATCTGGTCGAAGGAAACCGCCCAGATGGGTCTCAGCGCCGGGAAGGCCTGCGGCAGGACGTTCACGACGAGGAACATCGAACCGATGATAGTGATGCCGATCGTGGACATACCGGCCTGGGTGATGGCGCGGACCATGCGGAACTGAGCCAGCTTGGACATCGGGCCCATCAGGTACTTCTCAAGTAATTCAAACAAAGCTGTTCACATCCTTTCAGGATGATTGTGTTGCGTCTGCGGAAACCTGGGCATAGCGCGCGTAGCGCTTGTCCGTGTGGTGGCGGATCTTCCAGAGGCGCCGATACACGATGGCTTCCACAGCGATGCAGAAGACGCACAGGGCAACACCGTAGATGCCCTCGGAGAGGAACGGGAAGATGAGGTCCTTGTCAGCAACGAGGGTGATCACGGCGGCGAGCGCGTACATCCCCGCTGAGGCGGGATAGAGCACCTCGGCGTACTTGAGTCGCTCGCGGTCGCGCGAGACGCTGACCATGCACTCGATGAGCGCAACGCCAGACGCCGCGAAGCCGACGAGCGGAACCACGATTCCCCACGAGCGCGCGACGAACAAGATCGTGAGCCAGGAGATGTTGAGGAAGAAGATCAGCGCCGAGAGGTAGCGCACGAGCATGAACCGGTTGGAACGGGCGCCGCGAACGATGTACTCGCTGCGATAGCGCTCGTTGGCGTGCTCCGCGTGCCCCTGCAGGCGCGCGCTCCGCGCGGCACCGCTCTGTGCGACGCGCGCGCGACGCTTCTTCCGCTCCTGTTTCTTAGACACGTTGTCCCTTTCCGTCGTCTACACCGTACGAAGGCCCACGCTGCCCTTAGCCGATCAGGCCCTGGATCTGCTCGACGATGGCGGGGCAGTTCTGACGGCCGTAGTTGGCTATCGGGATAACGTCGACCGGCAGGCCCTGGGCCCTCTTCTCGACCTTGGCCTTGAGGTACGAGACCTGCGGCCCCATGAGGACGCACTCATAGCCGGCATCCTTGGGGTTCTTCATGGCGTCAACGCTCATGGCATCGATCGTGAGGTCGATGTTGTTGTCCTTGGCGTAGTCCTCCATCTTCTTCATCAGCATGCTGGTGGACATGCCCGCAGCGCATACAAGAAGAACTTTCATGGGTAACTCCTCCTTTTCCTACCCGTCGGCAGCCAATGGCGTGGGCTACTTCGACTGGGTCTCAACCATCTCGTAGAGGTTGATCATCTCTTCTGCCAGGTCCTGGCAGAGCATCGCGGTCATAAGGTGATCCTGCGAGTGCACGAGCAGCACGTCGACGGTGACGTGGTCGCCACCGGCCTCGCGCGACAGCAGCTTGGTCTGCTCGTCGTGCGCCTCGAGGCCCGCTTTGCGCGACTCGGCAAGCATCTCGCGAGCGGCAGCGATATCCCCCTCGCGCGCCGTCTTGATAGCCTCCATGGCGAGGCTGCGCGCCGCGCCGGCCGAGGCGACGATACCGAACGAGATCATCTCCATGCTGGTTTCCTCTTCAGCCATACTTCCATCTCCTTCCTGTTGCCTCGCGTTCCTGCGCTATCCCGAAGCGAGCGCAACGCCGGACCCCCTGCGAAGGTTGCGGCGCGAGCCGCGATGTTCGCGTGCGCCTCGCTTGCTTCGGCAAACCCCCCCGCCTAGAAACGTAGACCTTTTTTACGCAGCCTGCGCATGGGCGGGAGCGTCTCCCCGGGGTCGATGCGTCCTGCCATTTTGCTGGCTTTTCCGCACTTGGATGCGTGAACGGAATCACCTTGGCACATCTCGGCCCTCGTTTCTAAAATTCTACGTTTTCAGACGCGCGCAGATTGCGCAATTCTGTGAACGGTATGTGAAGACGACGGCGTCCAACTGCCGTTTTCCTGCGTAAACATTGTTTTTGCAGTGTAAAGTAAAATCCGCTTGTTTTCGATGAACGGTCTACGGTGTCTCTTTGGCCGTTTTCTCTTGACAAATTGCAGCTTACCGTCTATTAATCTTTGCCATTTTGCCTGATGTATGCAGAATGTGCAGATAGATAAGGGAAAGTGCGACGGAACCGGTGCGGGGACTGCGACTGCCGCGGCTTGGCACGTAACACCGCGCCGGGCCCGCCTGGGGCACCAAAGCGCGCCAACGACGGGCCGCGGTGCCGCGGTCGCCGCGCTGCGGCTGGCCACCGAAGCCCGCAGGCGGTGGACGGGCCGGGAACAGGCGGCCGCACCCGCCGCGCCGAATCGGCCGTCTACAAAAAACGCCCCGCACCAGTACGGGTGCGGGGCGCGAGCTCGCTCGATACGGACGGGCTACTCGGCGGCAGCCTCCTCGGCGGAAGCCTCGGCCGGAGCGGCCTCCTCCGCAGAAGCCTTGGCGGCCTCCTCCTCGGCCTTCTTGGCGGCCTCGGCGGCGTACTTCTCGGCGCGCTTGGCCTTCTCGGCGGCCTTCTTCTCGCGCTCGGCGGCCTTCTTGGCAGCGGCCTCCTCGGCGGCCTTCTGGCGCTCGGCCTTCTTGGCGGCCTCGCGCTCGAGGGCGGCCTGGGCGGCGCCACCGAACTTGTCGGCGAAGCGCTGGACGCGTCCGCCGGTATCGACGAACTTCTGCTGGCCGGTGTAGAACGGGTGGCACTCGTTGCAGAGCTCGACGCGGATCTCGGGCACCGTGGAGCGCGTCACGAAGGTGTTGCCGCAGGAGCAGCGCACCGTGCACTCCATGTACTCAGGATGGATTCCAGGTTTCATAGCAGGGACTCCTTACTCCGTGTCCTGGTTTCCGACCAGGACGGTCAAGGCGCCTTGGTTTCCGACCAAGGCAGAACACAACTTACCTAGGATACCACAGGCGCCCCGGGCGCGGCCCGCCCCACAAAAGCACCACGGGGCGCGGTGTTGCCCGCGTGTAACGGCTGTGGAGAGATGGCACGCGCCCGCACGCGGGCGCATACAATGGAAACACTCTACCGAAACCGATAGAAAGGGCTCCCATGGCCGATACCGCCGCGAACCGCATCGTCATCACCGTGCTCGGCAAGAACCGCCCCGGCATCCTGGCCGCCATCACGAGCGTGCTGGCCGATGCCTCGGTCGACATCCGCGACATCACGCAGAGCGTCGTGGACGACATCTTCACCATGACCATGATCGCCGACATGGCCGCCTCCACGCTTGGCTTCACGGAGCTGCAGGAGGCGCTCTCCGGCGCGGGATCCGAGATCGGCGTCGAGGTGCAGGTCCAGCGCGAGGAGGTCTTCGACTTCATGTACCGCCTGTAGAGCGCCCGCGCGCGCGGGCATCCCAGATTGGAGGCAGCCGTGTCCAACGCCATGACCGAGATCATGCTCGACCACCATCCCAGCATCCTCGACCGCGACACGGTCGACTACGGCGAAGTGCGCCGGATCACCCCCGCGACCAAGCGCCTGTACGCGGGCGCCGTCATGGTGCCCTACGACAACGCGCTGTTCCGCGCGCACGACGTGAAGCGCGGCCTGCGCAACGCCAACGGCACGGGCGTGGTGGCGGGCCTCACCCGGATATCGGACGTGCACGGCTACCGCAAGGAGGCGGACGGCACGATCATCCCCGATGAGGGCAAGCTGACCATCTACGGCTACGACGTCGAGGACCTGGTGGCCGGCGCCCACGACGAGGGGCGGTTCGGCTACGAGGAGATGGTGTTCCTGCTGCTCACCGGCGAGCTGCCCCGCGCCGACGAGCTGGCCGCCCTGCGCGGGCTCATCGGCAAGCGGCGCCTGCTGCCCGACGACTACCTGAGCGAGTTCCCCATCACCACCAAGTCGAAGAGCATCATGAACGTGCTCGCGCGCGCGGTGCTGCTGCTCTACGCCTTCGACGAGACGCCCGACTCCATCGAGCCGGCGCACGAGGTGGACGTGGCCCTCTCGCTGCTGGCGCGGCTGCCGCGCATCGCCGCCATCGCCCACACCTCGCGCCGCGCCGAGCTCGAGGGGCGCCGGGCGCACATCCCGCTCCCCGACCCGAGCTACAGCATGGCCGAGACCATCCTCCAGGTGCTCCGCGAGAGCGACGATTTCTCGCGCGACGAGGCGATGCTGCTCGACGTCATGCTCATGCTCCACGCCGAGCACGGCGGCGGCAACAACTCGACCTTCGCCTGCCGCGTGCTCTCGAGCTCGGCGACCGATGCGTACTCGGCCTATGCCGCGGCCATCGGCTCGCTCAAGGGGCCGCGCCACGGCGGGGCCAACTCGAAGGTCATGGCCATGCACGCCGACATCCGCGCCCACGTGCGCCGCTGGGACGACGACGGCGAGGTCGCCGGCTACCTCATGAAGATCCTGAACCGCGAGGCGTTCGACGGATCGGGTCTCATCTACGGCATGGGGCACGCGGTCTACACCCTCTCGGACCCGCGCGCCAAGCTCTGCCGGCGCTACGCCGCCCGGCTCGCTGAGGCCAAGGGCCTGGGCGAGGAGTTCCACCTCATCGAGCGCATCGAGCGCCTGGCGCCGCAGGTGATGCGCGACGTGCGCGGCACCGAGAAACCCATCTGCGCCAACATCGACCTCTACACCGGCTTCATCTACAGCATGCTGGGGGTGCCGGAGGACCTCTACACGCCGCTGTTCGCCGTGGCGCGCATGGCGGGCTGGGCCGCGCACCGCATGGAGGAGCTCTACGGCGCCAACCGCATCATCCGCCCCGCCTACGTGAGCGTGATGGAGTCGCATCCCTACCGTCCGCTCGCCGAGCGCGCGTAGCGGAGGCGGGAGATGGACGAGCCCCTTGCGCGGGGCGCCGCCGAAGGCGCCGACGCCCCGATCGTGTTCTCGGATCTGGACGGGACGTTCCTCACCTCGCGCAAGACGGTGGGCGACCTCAACCGCCGTGCGCTCGATGCGCTGGCCGCGGCGGGCGGTTCTTTCGTGCCGTGCTCGGGACGGCCGCTCACGGGCATGGCACCTGAGCTGATCGAGCACCCCGCCACCCGGTTCGTCGTGAGCTCCAACGGAGCCGTCGTCTCGCAGCTGGGCGCCGGCGCGCGGGCATCCGAGCGCATCGCGGGGGCGCGCACGCTCCATGTCGCGCCGCTCGCAAAGGCGCGCGCCCTCGAGGTCTGGGAGCTCGCGCGGGGGCGCGACGTGACGTTCGACATCTTCGCCGACGGGCGCTGCTACCTGAGGCGCGATCTTTTCGAGCGCATCGACGAGTTCGCCCGCGACCCCTACATCGCGCGCTCGATGCGCGACAACCGCACGCCCGTGGACGAGCAGCCGCCCGAGACGCTCGCGCGCGTGCGCACGCTGGAGCGCGTCTCGGTCTACTGGCGCGACCCGGCGGACCGCGACGCCGTCCTCGCGGGCCTCGCGCGGCTCCAAGGCATCGACGTCACGCGCTCCTACCCCATGAACATCGAGGTCATGGATGCCGCCGCCTCCAAGGGCTCGGCGCTCGGGTGGCTCTGCGACCATCTGGGCATTCCGCGCGGGCACAGCCTGGGCTTCGGCGACAACCTGAACGACATCCCCCTCATCGAGGCGGCCGGGACGGGCGTGGCCGTGGCCAACGCCGAGCCCGAGGTGCGCGCGGCCGCCGACGTCGTCTGCGCGTCCAACGACGAGGACGGCGTCGGGCGGTTCATCCTCGACGCGCTCGCGGGGCGCGCGGGCCAGTAGCCGGCGCCGGATCGCGGCATCGGATCAGCTGGCGATGGCCAGCGCGCTACTCGGCGTAGGCGTACGCCACCGTGTCGAACATGCCATCCGGGCGGATGCGCAGCGCCGGGATCACCGGCAGCGGGAGGAAGATCATGCCCATCACCGGGTCGAGCGGCGGCTCGATACCCGCCGCGCGCCCGGCGCGCACGAACGCGTCGTGCGCCTCGGCGACCTCCTCGGCCGGGCGGTCGCTCATGAGGCCGCCGAGCGGCAGATCGAGCCGCGCCACCACCCGGCCGCCCCGGGCGAGCACGAACCCACCCTGGCCGAGCGCCTCCACAGCCGTCCGCATGTCGCGCGGGTTGTCGCCCACCACGCAGACGTTGTGCGAGTCGTGCCCCACCGTCGAGGCGATGGCGCCGCCCTCGATGGAGAAGCCGCGCACCCATCCGCGGCCGATGTGGCGGCCGACGAGCCCCATGCCCGCCGGACCGTCGCCGTCGGCGCCCGCCTGCTGGGCCGCGACGCCGCGTCCGTGGCGCTCGATGAGCATGATGCGCCGCAGGCCCTCAGCCGTCTCGGGCCGCGCGCAGCCGGTGATGGCTTGGCCAGGCACCACGTCGATCACGGCCTCGCCCGGGCGGAAGGGGTAGTCGAACAGCTCGTCGGAGAGCGCGGGCAGCTTCACGGTGCCGCGCAGCGCCTGCTCCAGCGCCTCCACGTGCGCAGGCGCCGGCGCCACCGCGCCCAGGAAGCGCCCGTCCTCGGCTACGAGCTCGCCGGCCGCGTACACCCGGTGCGGCGGCTTCGCGAACGTCAGGTCGTCGAGCAGGAGCAGATCGGCGCGGCGCCCCGGGGCCACGGCGCCGCGGCGCTCCCGCTGGTCGGCGACGCCGTGGTCGAGCCCGAAGCACTCGGCGGTCGACGCCGTCGCCATGCCGATCGCGCGCACCGCGTCGATGCCCGCCTCCACCGCCATGCGGCACGCGTTGTCGATCATGCCCAGCGCGATGGCGTCGGAGGGCGCGCGGTCATCGGTGGCGAAGCAGCAGCGGCGCGCGCGGGCGGGATCGTCCAGCACGAGCGGCGCGAGGGCGGCGAGATCGTGGCTGCACGTACCCTCGCGCAGCATGATGAACATGCCGCGCGAGAGCTTGTCGAGCGCCTCGGCGGGGTCGGTGCACTCGTGGTCGGCGATGATGCCGGCCGCGGCGTAGGCATTGAGGTCGGCACCCGCCACGAGCGGCGCGTGCCCGTCGACCGCGCCCGATGCGGTGGCGCGCGCCGCGTCGATGCGCGCGAGCGTCTCGGCGTCCGCCCCGAGGACGCCCGGCAGGTTCATCATCTCGCCCAAGCCGAAGATGTCACCGGGGTGATCGGCCATGAACGCGCGCATGTCCGCCGCCGTTATCGTCGCGCCCGCCTGCTCGTCGGGCAGCGCCGGCACGCACGAGGGCATCATGAACTTGATGGCCAGCGGGGCGCGGCGGGCGTCCTCGATCATGAACTCCAAGCCGGCGAGCCCCGCCACGTTGGCGATCTCATGGCTGTCGGCGATGGCCGTGGTGGTGCCGCGGGCGAGCGCCATCCTGGCGTACTCCGCGGGGCGGACGTTGGAGCTCTCGATGTGCAGGTGGCCGTCGATGAAGCCGGGTGCGAGGTAGCGGCCCCCGCAGTCGATGACCTCGTCCGCCGGTGGATTGGGCACGGCGGCGTCGCGGTCGTCGAAGAGCACGCCTGCGATGACGCCGCCCGTGATGGCGACGCGCCCCGGCACCACGCGATGGCCGAGCACGTCCACGATCCGCGCGTTCACGAAGAGCGCGTCCACGGGAACGCGCCCCTCCGCCGCGTCGATGAGCCTCTTGAGGCCGGCGACGGGGTCGTCTGCCGTCGCGCCCGCCGGCGCCGCATCGGCCGTCACGCCGCTTGCCGGCTCCGCGCCGTTTGCCGGTGCCGCGCCGGCTGCCGAAGCCGCCCCAACGCCCGCTGCCGCCACGTCGTTTGCCGGCTCCGCACCGGTTTCCGCTGCCTGGACGCAGCCTGCCGCCACGACGGCCGCCCCCATCTCGTCACCCGTCGCCGGCTCGACGCCCGTTGTCGTCGCACCGCCCGCTGCCACCTCGGCGCCCATCGCCATCTCGCCGCCTGTCGCTGCCGCTGCCATGCTGCGCTCCTTCCCTCGTCGCCCCGTCGGGCGCATCCGTTGGCCCTATGGTACCCCCGGATGCGCTGGAACTGCGCGCCGCGCGGCCGTCGAGAGGTTCACGGACGCGCGCCGTCACCAGTGAGAGCAGCGAATCCCGTGAGCAGGCGGAACCTGGTCAAGCTGATCGGCCTTTCCGAGGACGACCTCGACGGACCCCTGCGCAGACAGGGCTTGGTCACTTTGCCTGGATCCCACCAAGGCTTCGAGATCACCCTGACGGCCGCGGCCCCGCGGTGTTGCAGGGAGACGATAGCCAGACGGAGGTTGCCGCGTTGGGAACGAACGCAGACGATGGCAGGGGCGCAGCATGCGTCCTTTGCGCCCGTCCCCAATGGCCCGCCCGCCCCCCCAACGGCCGAAGCCAATGGCCGTCCAACCGGCGAGCCGCCCCGCCCAGCACCTTCGGCCTGCAAGCATCACCCGCCATGTACGCCATGTACAGAAACCCGGGTAGGGAACAGTTTAGGGAACAGTTTAGTGCACCGTCCGCAAAACGCCTGGTAGACGAGGTGGCCCGTCGGAACCGAAAGTGCCATCTGGAACGTTTCTCGGCCTCCAGCGCACTAGACTGTTCCCTACCCGGGTTTCTGTACATATGTGTGGGTGCAAGCGGCGGGCGCCGTCGGAGAGGCGGCATCCTGTTCCTCGCCGAGTTCATACGCAGACCAAGGATGCGTCCGCACAAGACGATATGAGCTGAACATTGGGCCCTCCCCCTGTCGCAGCTCCGTGGGTCGGGCGACAATGGTCGTACCACCAACCGTGGCCGCGCGCCACATGCGAAGAGGGAGGGCCCCATGTCCGATTATGTCACAGCCGTCGGCCTCGACGTCCACGCCCGCAGCATAAAGGCCTGCGCCCTGAACCCGATGACCGGGGAGGTCGAGCGCGCCTCGTTCGGCCGCGACCCCGCAGCGGTCGCAGGGTGGGCGCTCGGCTTCGAGTCCCCCAGGGCGGTCTACGAGTCCGGCGTCACCGGCTTCCACCTCTGCCGCGCCCTGAGGGCTCTCGGCGTCGACTGCCGCGTGGGGGCCGTCTCCAGGATGCAGCGGCCCGCCGCCGACCGGGGGCGCAAGACCGACCGCCGCGACGCCGAGTTCCTCGCGCGCCTGCTCGCCACCCGCAACGTCGTCGAGGTATGGGTCCCCGACGGGCGCACCGAGGCCGCCCGGGACCTCTCCCGCGCCCTCGCCGACGCCCGCGACGACCTGCAGCGGGCCAAGCAGCGGATGTCGAAGTTCCTGCTGCGCCACGGGCACGTCTTCGACGAGACGACCCCGGCCGGCCGCAGGCGGGGCAGCTGGACGCGCGCCTACTGGAGGTGGGCCGACGCGATCGAGTTCGACGAGCCCGACGACGCGGCCGCCTACGAGCACTACCGCGACTGCGTGAGGCGCTGCGAGGAGGCGCGCGACGACCTGGCGGCGAGGGTCGCGGAGTCGGCCGGCCGCCCCGAGTGGAAGCCGACCGTCGACGCGCTGAGGTGCGTGAAGGGCATCGACGTCGCCACCGCGTTCCTGCTCGCCTGCGAGATGGGCGACCCCTCCCGCTTCCCGAGCGCCCCGTCGTTCGCCTCGTGGTGCGGGCTCGTGCCCTCTGAGCACTCGAGCGGGGAGACCTGTTCGAGGGGAGGGATCACGCGGGCGGGCAACGCCCACGTGCGCTCCGCGCTCGTCGAGGCCGCCTGGCACGTGCCCATGTCGTCGCGCGAGCCCAAGCCGCTTGCGCGCGGGCAGGAGGCCTCCCCCGCGGTCAGGCGGCACGCGGCGAAGTGCAACCGCAGGCTCCAGGACCGAAGGGAGGCGATGGCGGCGGCCGGCAAGAGGGCGGTCGTCGCCAACTGCGCCACGGCGCGCGAGATGGCGTGCTGGGTGTGGGCGATAGCGAGGATGGCGTCCTCGTAGCCCCGGCAGCAGGAGGTCCGACCCCGGCAGGCGCCGCGTTCGAGGCCGTTGGGAGGCCACTCGAGCCTTTTTTATGGGCAGCGCCCAGCGCCACGCCCGCCATCAAGACTTCGGCCGAGGCCCCCAGCCGTAGCAACGAAATGCGCAGCCGACGAGGCCACGCGCGGATATTAGAATGCCGAACGTGCGTCGAACAGACACGCCCTCAAGCGGCGCTGCCGCCGGGTGAAGATAGGCAGGCCCGCCGCCTCCGGTAGCTCCGGAGGGGGCGGGCCGGTTTTGCCTCTTGACAATGTTCAGCTCATATTAAAAAACGGGCCGGAGTCCCCTCCGGCCCGCATCATGGCCATCGCTACGACACGCACCGCGTCGGCAACCGGACCCGCCGCAACGGCGCGTCGCGGCCGCTACACGAGGCGCGCGAACTTGCGCTTGCCCACCTGGAGCACCGCGCCCGCATGCAGGAGCGCCGGGTCGACGTTGTAGCTCTTGGGCGCCACGGGCTGCTGGTCGATCTTAACGCCGCCGCCGTCGATGAGACGGCGCGCCTCGCCGGCGGAAGGCGCCAGCCCCGCCTCTTTGAGCACGCCCGCAAGATAGACCCTGCCCTCGTCGTTGGGGGCGAGCTCGACGTGCACCTCGGCGATGTCCTCGGGGAGCTTGTCCTCCTTGAAGACGCGGTCGAACTCGGCCGCGGCCGCCTTGCCGGCACCCGCGCCGTGGTAGGCGTCGACGATGTTCTCGGCGAGCGCGCGCTTGAGCGCGTACGGGTCGGCCGTGCCGGCGGCGAGCGCGGCATCGATCTGGTCGACCTCGTCCACCGAAAGCGTGGAGGCGAGCCGGTAGTACTTGCCGATCATCTCGTCGGGAATGGACATGACCTTGCCGAAGGCATCGGCCGGCTCGTCGGTGAGCCCCACGTAGTTGCCGTAGCTCTTGGACATCTTGCGCACGCCGTCGGTGCCCTCGAGCAGCGGCATGGTGAGCGCGACCTGCGGCTCCATGCCCATCTTCTCCATGAGCTCGCGGCCGGCAAGCAGGTTGAAGAGCTGGTCGGTGCCGCCCATCTCCACGTCGGCCTTGATCATCACCGAGTCGTATGCCTGCATGACCGGGTAGAGGAACTCGTGCAGCGCGATCGGGGTCTGGCTCTGGTAGCGCTTGGTGAAGTCGTCGCGCTCGAGGATGCGCGCCACGGTGAACTTGCTGCAGAGCTCGAGCATGCCCTTGAGGTCGAGCGAGAGGATCCAGTCGCCGTTGTGCACGATGGTGGTCTTCTCGGGGTCGAGGATCTTCATGGCCTGCTCGACGTAGGTGGCGGCGTTGGCCTCGACCTGCTCCTGCGAGAGCTGCGGGCGGGTGGTGTTCTTGCCCGACGGGTCGCCGATCATGGCCGTGCCGTTGCCGATGATGAGCGTAACCTTGTGGCCGAGGTCCTGGAACTGGCGCATCTTGCGCAGCGGCACCGCGTGGCCGAGGTGGAGGTCCGGGCTGGTGGGGTCGACGCCGAGCTTGATGTTGAGCGGCACGCCGCGCTCGAGCTTCTTCCTGAGGTCGGCCTCGGGCACGATCTGCGCCGTGCCGGAGGTGATGATGCGCATCTGCTCATCGACGGGAAGCATGTCTTCCTCCTTGCATCTAGCACCCTCGCCCCCGCGCAGCGCGGGCGGTGCTTGGCATACGTGTAACCCGATTAGTGTAGCGGACTTTCGCGCCCCAGGGAGGCGGCAATCGCGCGGAAGCCCGATCAGGCGGAGGCGGCGGATGGGGGCGCGTCGAAGATGCGCGTGCGTCCCCGCGCGTCCACCGCGACGGGAAGGCGGGCGCCGGAGGCCTCGACGAGGTAGCGCTCGGTGCGGCGGCGCGCGCAGGCGGCGCAGCGCCCGTCGCAGGGCCCCTCGGCCGTGAGCAGGCAGTGCTCGCACACCATGAGCTCCGCGGCGGGGAGGGCGAGCACGTCGGACGCCCAAGCGGGGAGCTCCGCGCGCAGGCGCGCCTGCTCCTCCGAGAGCCACACGCGCCGCGCGCCCCACGCGCGCAGCAGCGACGCGGCGCAGGCGTTCTCGGCGCTGAGCGGGGACACCGCGTCGAAGTCGGCGCCGGCTGCGCGCGCGAGCGGGACCTGGGCGAGGTTCCGGCAGATGACGCGGCGGGCGGAGGCGATGAGGTCCCGGGCGCGCCCCTCGTCGGCCGCGCGGCACACCTCGTCGAGGAGCACGGTCATGCGCGGCAGCAGGGGCCGCCAGGCATCCTCCTCGTCGTCGATCCGCCACGCCTCGACGGCCACCTCGGGCACGGGACCGCCGGCCGGTGCCGCCGCAGGCGCACCATCGTTGAGCGCCGCCGAGGGCGCAGGGCCGAGGAGCGTCGCCGCCTCAGCGGGCGTCACGGCGAACACGGGGGCCGACGCTCCCCTCTCATCGACGCGAGGCGCCCGGCACAGGTCCTCCCCCGCCGTCCTGACCGACGGAGCCCCGTCTTCCGCCAAGGCGGCGGAGGGGTTGCCATCGCAACCGCCATCCATCGCGTCAGCAGCGCCTGAGGCGCGCCCAGAGCACGATGCGGCGCAGGCGACCTGCGCCCCGGCCGAAGGGATCGGCTGGGCGCCCCGACCGTCCGGGCCCTTCCCCGCGGGGGCGGAACCGAAACGGCCCTCCTCAGACGCCTGCGCCGGCACCGGCGCCGCCGGCATCTCCCGCGCGACGGCCTCGAACTCGGCACGCATCCGGCACAGCGCCTCCTCGCTCGCCGCGAGCACCCCCGCGCTCGCCGTGAGGTAGACGGGGCTCCCCGCCTCCACGCGGCGCTTGCACCGCACGCGGATATGGGCGCCCGCCGGCGCCGTCACGGGACAGGGCACGAGGGGCCAGCGGCGCGGCACGTCCGCGGCAGCATCGGCAGGCAGGATGGTGTGGATCTCCAGGGTGTCGCCCGCCTCGACGGGACGCTCCAGCTCGACCTCCACCTCGTGGCGGCGCCGCGCCGCCACGACGCCCACGCGCACCCCCTGGTTTATCGCGCGCTCGAAGCTCATGAGCTCGGCGCCCGAGCGACCCCGGAGGTACGCGTCGGTGAACCCGCGGTTGAACGACTTGCCCAGCTCGAACTCAAGCGCGTCGAGCGCCGCGCCGTCCAGGCGGGCGCCCCGCGCGAGGGCGTCGAGAGCGCGGCGGTAGACGCCCACCACGTTGAAGACGTAGTCGGGGTTCTTCATGCGCCCCTCGATCTTGAGCGCGGCCACCCCCGCCGCGCAGAGCGCGGGCAGGTGGCGCAGCCCCAGGTAGTCGCGCGGACACAGCAGGCGGTCGCCCGCAATGGCGGCGACCTCAGCGCCGGAGGCGTCCTCGAGGCGGTAGGAGAGCCGGCAGGGCTGCGTGCAGTCGCCGCACAGGGCCGAGCGGCCGCGCCGCAGCGCCGAGGCCGCGCAGGCGCCCGCATAGCCTATGCAGATGGCTCCGTGGCAGAACGCCTCGACGGGCACGCCCGAGGCGGCGGCCGCGGCGATCTCCCCGATCGAGAGCTCGCGCGCCACCGTGACCCGGCCCACCCCGAGCGCCCGGGCCGCCCAGCGGACGGCCGCCGCCGACTGCGCCCCCGCCTGCGTGGAGAGATGGGCCTCCATCCCGGGCAGTTCGCGCGCCAAGAGCGCGACGAGGCCCAGATCGGCGACGATGAGGGCATCGGCGCCGGCATCGCGCGCGGCGCGGGCGGCGGCGAGGGCCCGCGGGAGCTCGTCGTCGCGCACGAGCGCGTTCAGCGTCACGTACACGCGCACGCCCCTCCGGTGCGCAAGGGCGCAGAGCACCGCGAGCTCCGCAGGCGTCACGCCGGGCGCAGCGGTGCGGGCGTCCAAGTCGCCCAGACCCGTGTAGAGGGCGTCGGCCCCGGCGGCGATGGCCGCGAGCGCCGCGTCCAACCCGCCCGCCGGAGCCAGGAGCTCGGGCAGGCGGGGCGCGTCGGCAGCCCCGGACCCGTCCGCAGCGCCGCGCGCGTCCGGGGCGAGGCCGCCTGCGCCCCCATCCCGGACCCCTCGGGTGCGGGCAGCGCGCGTGCGAGCCGAAAGAACGTGCGCCGCGCCCTGAGCCCCGGCGGGAGCAGCGATGCGCTCCGCAGCCTGCGCGCGTCCCTCCATGGGACCCTCCCCTCCTCCTGCAGCCTGTGCACTCGTTCTGGAAAATACCGTCCACCAAGGATACCCGAAGGGTGCGTACGCACAATGCGCTACTGTGTATAGAGCCTATGTAAGTTGAATGTGTCGGCGCGCGACGCGAGCGCGCCGCGGTAGGAGGTCTTCATGGGTCCTCGGGAGCGAAACCACCGCAGCAGCGGCAAGACGCACATCGTCCCCATCATCGTCGGATCGTTCTTCGGCTTCGTGCTGCTGGCCGGCATCGCCTTCGGCGCCGGCATGATCGCCAACGTCGAGAAATGGCTGCAGGATCTGCCCGACTACACCGACACCGAGCTCTACATGACGAGCGAGCCCACCACCATCCTGGATGCGCAGGGCAACCAGATCGCGAGCTTCTACACCCAGAACCGCGAGACGGTGACCATCGACCAGGTGTCCCAATACGTGCTCGACGGCACGGTGGACACCGAGGACGAGCGCTTCTACGAGCACAACGGAGTGGATCTCTACGGCATCATGCGCGCCGTGGTGGTGCAGCTCACGGGCGGCTCGGAGGGCGCCTCCACCATCACCCAGCAGCTCGTGCGCAACACCATCCTCTCGGACGAGCAGTTCGACATCACGATCGAGCGCAAGGTGCGCGAGGCCTACCTGGCCCTCAAGGTCGAGGAGATCTACTCCAAAGAAGAGATCCTCATGATGTACCTCAACACCATCTACTACGGACACGGCGCCTACGGCATCGAGGCGGCGGCGAACACCTATCTGTCCAAGCATGCCAGCGACCTCACGCTCGCCGAGGCCGCGCTTTTGGTGGGCCTGCCCAACTCGCCCTCCATGTACGACCCGACCGTCAACCCCGACCTGGCCGTGCAGCGCCGCAACACCGTGCTCGACCGCATGCTCTCCAACGGCGACATCACCCAGGAGGAGCATGACGCCGCGCAGGCCGAGCCGCTCGCCCTCAACGTGAGCGAGACCTCCTCAACCGGCGTCGAGGTCAACGCCTATCCGTACTTCGTCGACTACGTCCGCGCCCTCATGGAGGAGGAGTTCAGCTACGATTCCATCTTCTCGGGCGGCCTCACCGTCTACACCACCATCGACCCCACCGTGCAGCAGGCGGCCGAGAGCGCCGTGGTCGACCAGCTGAA
This sequence comes from uncultured Coriobacteriaceae bacterium, assembly GCA_963931435.1. Taxonomy (GTDB): domain Bacteria; phylum Actinomycetota; class Coriobacteriia; order Coriobacteriales; family Coriobacteriaceae; genus Coprousia. Next base: position 674,242 of record OZ007012.1, on the reverse strand, counting down.
CAGCCTCAACATGGACGGGCTCGAGGCGGGCATGACCATCCTCGACAACGACACCGGCTGCATCCGCGCGATGGTGGGCGGCCGCGACTACTACGCGGACGAGTACCACATCAACCACGCCACGACCAAGCGCCAGACGGGCTCGAGCTTCAAGGCCTTCACGCTCGCCGAGGCCATCAGCCAGGGCATGAACCCGCAGATCCCCATCAACTGCAGCTCGCCCATGACGTTCGACAACGGCACCTACCCCGTCCAGAACTACGGCAACACCTCCTACGGCACAATCAGCCTGGCGCGCGCGACCGAGTACTCCTCCAACACCGGCTACGTGCAGGTGGCCAAGGCCGTGGGCATCCAGAACGTCATCGACCTGGTGCACGACCTGGGCGTCGACGACACGCTGCCCCCCTACTCCTCCACCACGCTGGGCACCGCGTCGCTCTCCACCCTGCAGATGGCCGAGGCCTACTCCACGTTCGCCACGGGCGGCACGCATCGCGACGCCGTGGCCATCACCAAGATCACCAACCGCGAGGGCGAGGTCGTCTACGAGCACGAGGACGCGAGCGAGAAGGTGCTGGAGACCAACGTGACCCAGGCGCTCACCGAGGTGCTGGAGGGCGTCATCTCCAACCCCGGCGCCACGGGCACCGCCGCCGCGCTCTCGGTCAACCAGCCGTTCGCCGGCAAGACGGGCACCTCCGAGAACACCACCGACCTATGGTTCTGCGGCTACACCCCGCAGTACACCATCTCGGTGTGGAGCGGCTACAACACGCCGGAATCCATCTACATGTACGGGCGCGAGGCGCTGGGCTCCGACATCACGCTGCCCATGGTGCGCAACGCCATGAACGCCATCCTCGCTGGTGTGCCGCGCGAGGAGTTCCCGACCTCCGACGAGCCCGTGGCCTACAAGGACAACTCCTATTGGAAGGTCGACGGCAAGCAGCTCTCGGGCGGCTACACGTCCTCGAGCAAGAGCGACGATGAGCAGAGCAAGAACGAGGAAACCCAGGAGAACGAGGGCACCGATCAGGACGGCAACTCCGGCACCAAGCCCACCACTCCGACCGAGCCGGAGGAGCCCAGCGGCGGGGACAGCGGCCAGCAGCCTGGCGGCGGTGAAGGTGGAGACGGCGGCAGCGGCGGCCAGCAGCCCGGCGGTGGCGGCGAGACCGGCGGTGGCGGCGACAGCGGCCAGCAGCCCGGCGGTGGCGGCGAGACCGGCGGGGGCGGAGAGACCGGCGACGGTAGCGGCGCCACCACGCCGCAGGCCCTCACCGAGCAGTGACGCGAAAGGGGAGGCGAAACCGCAGCGGTTTCGCCTCCCCTTTTTTTGCCATGTGAGAGCTATTTGAAGACGGACGACCCCAGTCTTAACGTGCGTGGATGAAGCGACCCGGCGCCGTCGGAATCCCGCTGCCCAGCGCCTCGGCCTCAGCGCGTGTGAATAAAGTAGTACACCAGAAGCGCGATGAGGGCGATGGGCAAAAGCAGCACGAGCGCCATCAGGGCGATGTGCACGAACGCGATGAAGGGCATGGGACGATCCTCTCGACGACGCCGGAGCGCGAACGGTTACTGCGCGAGCAGGCAGAGCTTCTTGATGATAGCCTCCAGCCGCTCGCCGTTCTCGTCGGAAGGGGTCACCACCAAAATCGTATCGTCCCCCGCGAGCGACCCGAGCACGTCGGGCAGGTCCGCCGCGTCGAGTGCGTCGGCGATGCCGGAGGCCGTCCCGGGGCGCGTCTTGATGAGCACGAGGTTCTGCGCGCGCACCACCTCGATCACGAGGTCGGCCACCATGCGCTGGAGGTGCAGGTCCTCGGAGAGGACGTAGACGCCCTCGGGCAGCTTGCGCAGCCCCATGTCGGCGATGTCGCGCGAAACCGTCGCCTGCGTGCAGGCAAACCCCTCGGTGCGCAGCTCGTCGACGAGCATGCGCTGCGTCTTGATGCTCTTGTTGCGCACGATATCCCGGATGGCGTCCTGACGACCGCTTCGCTTCCTCGCCATGTATCCCCTATCCTCGTTGCCATCTAAAAAGGCTCAAAAATACTTTGCTATGCATAAGTTTACGTGAAGATGCTAGGCGTAATGAATATTTAACGAGAAAATGCGCAAGTGAGTCTTTGGGCTCGAACGGTCGCTGCGGCGGGCGCCGCGGACCCGCAGCGAAACCGTTCGCCTGAGAGAAGGGCCGGGCGGAGCGCGAGGAGGCCCGCAGAAGGGGCCTCGCGGGCAAAGCGGCGGCGCTCCAAGGGCGGCGGCGTGCCTAGAGGACGGCGGCGTTGCGCGAGATGAAGGGCATCCGGGGCATGCGGATGAGATCGGACACCCGTGCGCTCAGGCAGCACGCCGCGACGTTGCCGCGCGCGATGGGCCCGAACATGAGCCCGAAATCGCGGTGGACGCGATCAGCGCCCTGCAGGACCCTGATGGTCTCCTGCGTGCTCGGGGCCTCGATCATGTCGCGCACGCGGTCGGAGCGCTCGATGGACGAGATGGAGCGCTGCGCGCACACCCGCGAGATGCAGGCGATGAGATGGCGCATGTGGCGGCGATGGATGGCCTGCCAGAGCGCCGGATCGTCCTCCAGGCCCCACGTGCGCGCCAATCCGAGCAGGTGGGCGTGGTCGCGCTCGCAGCACTCGAAATCCACGGCCGTCCCACCGTCCCCGGCAGGCGCCGCCAGATGGAACTGCACGGACTCGCAGACGCCCACGCGCGCGACCTCCTCGAGATAGGAGATGAGGTAGGCCTGCTCGTCGCGGGCGAGCGCCATGCGCAGCCCCAGCTCGCAGACGCGATCGCGCAGGAGCATCTTGCCGCGCAGGGTCCCGAAGGCATCGGATTCGATGAAGCGATGGGCCTGCGCCCGGACCTCGTCGGTGGAAAGCAGGAGCATCTCGGAAGCGCCGGCGGCCTCGGGGCGCACATGCGCGGAAAACGCCTCGATGCCCTCGGGAACGAGGGCGGCGCAGACGAGCTCCAGATCGTGCTCCGCGGCGAGGGCGACAAGCGGCGCGAGCAGACCGCGGCCGAGCCAGTCCCCCTGCCCCATGAGCATCACGTAGGTGCCGCGCGCGGCGTCGACGCCCGCGTCGAAGGCGGCAGCTTGATCGGGCGCGCCGCAGGGGACGACGTCGACGCGGATGTCGCGCTCGGCCCAGCGCTCGCAGGTCTCGAGCGTGCGATCGTGCGAGGGGAGCACCGCCAGCACGAGCTGGAGGTCGTCCATGGATTGGGAGAGGACGCTCTCGATAGCGCGCAGGAGCGTCGACTCAGCGTTCTGCACCGTCATGATGACGGAAACCGCTGGACGCTTTGGAGCCCGGTGAGCCAACGCGATGCCTCCCCAACCAAGGTGATCACATAACCACCCTTAGGGTATCACCGTGCATCGCAGGGCGTCCCAACGACAAAACCTGCACGCCACGTTCAAATGTTCACCACAGCGATTCGGCACATGACCTGCAGCCTATTTGCAGGGCGTCAACGCCCCCGCGGGATAGGAGACGCCCTCGAAGACGAGACCCGAGGCGGGCGCGGTGGGACCGGCGGCGCGGCGGTCGCGCGCCGCGAGCACCTCGGCGACCCACGCCGGGTCGCGGCGATGGGAGCCCACCTCCACCAAGGTGCCCACGATGGTGCGCACCATCGAGTGGAGGAACGCGTTGCCCGTGATGCGGAACGCCAGGACGTCCTCGCCAAGCTCGCACTCGCGCGCGAGCGAGACGGTCTGCACGCAGCGATGCGTGGGCCGCCCCACCGCCGAGGCCACCTTGCAGAAGCTCTTGAAGTCGTGCTCGCCCACGAGGCACGCCGCGGCGGCACGCATCGCGTCCTCGTCGAGCGGCGTGCGGTGCCACCACACGTGTGGGCGCGTCAGGACGGGCCGGTCGGGACGGTCGGCGATGCGGTACACGTAGGAGCGCGCGCACGCGTCGAAGCGCGCCGAGAACCCGGTGGCGGCATGGAAGACGGCGCCCACGGCGATATCGCCGGGCAGGAGCGCATCCATGGCTCGCAGCCAGCGGCGCTGACCGATCTCAAGCTCCTCGGCCAGCGCGGGGAAGCTCACGTGCTGCGCGATCGCGTGCACGCCCGCGTCGGTGCGCCCGGCGCAGGTCAGCTCGACGGGTCGGCGCAGGAAGGTCTCCAGCGCGCGGCGCAGCTCGCCCGCGACCGTCTTCACCGCGTCGCGCTGCTCGGCGAAGCCGCTGTAGGCGCCGCCGTCATAGGCGACACGCAGCACGATGGTCCCCGCCGCCGCACCCGGCGCGATCTCGATGGCACCCATGGCTTCCTCCTCCCTCAAGGCCCTCATTCCGTCACAGCACGTTAGCGCCCCGCGAGCGCCAGCGCAAGGGCGAGCGCCGCGATGAGGACGAGGGTGAGGGCGCTGGGAGCGCCGAGAGGACGCGGCGCCGGCGGGCACCGGCGGGACGAGGCGTAGCAGCGCGCGTCCATGGAGGCGCCCAGGCGGTCGGCGCGGCGGAACAGCCCCACGACGGCCGGCACGAGCACGGAGGACCAGGCGCGGATGCGCGCGGGCAGCGGCCCCTCGTCGAACCGCACGCCGCGCACCTCCTGGGCATGCCGGACGCGGACGAGCTCCTCCGAGACGATGGGCATGAACCGCAGGGCGAGCGCGAGCACCACGCCCAGCTCGTCCACCGGCAAGCCCAGGGCGCCCAGCGGACGGAGGAGTCGCACGCAGGCGTCGGCGATCTGCGCAGCGTCGGTGGTGAGGGTGACCGTCAGCGAGAACCCGAGCATGAGCACGATGCGCGCGACGGCGCCGAGCGCCCGCGCGGCGCCCGGGGCATCGATCCCCACGGGACCCGCTAGGACGACGCCGGCGCTCCCGTCGCACGAAACCGCGTTGGCCGCGACGATGAAAGCGAGCAGGATGAGCGCCGGCCGCACCGCCCGGCCGAATCGCGCCGGCCCCGCCCCTGCCGCGGCGAGGGCGACGACGAGCAGGACCCCCCAAACGGCGAGCGCCTCGGGGCGCTGCGTCGCGAAGATGCCCGCGATCGCCACGATGAGGCCGACGATCTTCGCGCGCGCGTCCAGACGGCCGAGAAGGCGCCGATGCGCCTCATACGGGGTCGATGTCGCGGGCGGCTCGGCATGCGGCGCAGAGGCGCTCAAAGCGCCGTGTGACGGCATCGCGACCTCGACGGCCGCAGACCGAAGCCCCTCGCGCAGCGCGACGGCCTCCGGCGGCTCCAACCCCGCCGCACGGAACGCGGGCGCATCGTCTGCCAAAGCGACAGGCTCCCCCTGCCAGACGATGGTGCCCTCCCGCATGAGAGCCGCCTCGTCGACGAGGGGCAGCCACTCCTCCAGATCGTGCGATATGACCAGCACGGCGCGCCCGCGCGCCGCCTCGCGCGCCACAAGGTCGTGCAGCACGCGGCGCGCACGCGCATCCAGGCCGGCCGTGGGCTCGTCGAGCACGAGTACGGGGGCGTCGAGCGCAAGGATGCCCCCCAGGGCGGCCCGGCGGGCCTGGCCGCCCGAGAGCGCGAACGGATCGGACGCAAGAAACGCCTCGTCCAGACCGAGATCGGCTGCGACCCGCACGACGCGCCGAGCCACGGCCTCCTCATCAAGACCCTGGTTACGGGGGGCGAAGGCAAGCTCCGAGCGCACATCGGGCAGGAACAGCTGCGCCTCGGGGTTCTGGAACGCCAGGGCGACCTTGCCGGGACGGACCGGCTCCCCAGCACGGGACACCGCCCCCGCGTCCGGCTCCTCCAGCCCCGCGAGGAGGCGTGCGAGCGTCGACTTGCCCGAACCCGACGCGCCCGCGAGCAGGAAGACGCGTCCGCCGCACAGGGAGAGGTCGACATGGGAGAGGACGGGACGCCCCTCGTAGCTCCGGCACACCCCGTGCGCCTCAAGCAGGGGGCGCGGGGCGCGGGGCGCCGCATCCAGTGTCTCCGTTGCAGGGCTCCTCTTCGCCCCTCGTGTCGCCATCGTGATGACCTCAGGCGTCGCACCCGGCTCGATTCCCGATACAGAAACGCCCGGGACGGCCTCCATCGTGGGGACATCGGCGGGCCGAGCCAGCGCCGCGGGCTCCACCACGAACCCGCGCCCCCCTTCTTTGGAGCCAACAGCGGCAACCGTCGGCCACGGGGACGATGGAGCAGCGGCAACGCCATCTAAAACCGCCTCAAGGTCGTGGGCGCATCCCCGCTCGCACGCCCACCGGGCAAGCTCCTGCGGCGCGAAGGCGTGCCGCGCATCGAACCCGCGAGCGAGCGCCCAGGCGACGCAGCGCGCGTACGCGCTGACGTAGAGATGACCCTCGAACGCCTCCGGCTGCTCGCAAACGAACGCGTACGGCGTCCCCTCCCAGATGATGCGCCCCTGCTCCATGAGGACCACCCGATCGCTCGCCAGCACCTCGACCGCATCGTGGGTGATCTGCACGACGCCCACGCCCTGTGCCTCGACAAGCGAGCGGACGAGGGCACGCAGACGGGGGCGCTCGCCGGAATCGAGCATCGACGTGATCTCGTCGAGCACGAGATAGGAGGGCTCCAGCGCCAAGACGCCGGCGAGCGCGAGCCGCTGCTGCTCGCCGCCGGAGAGGTCGTTGACATCCCTTTCGACAAGCTCGGTGAGCCCCGTCTCAGCCAGAGCCCGGGAGACGCGCGCCGCGACCTCCTCCTCGTTGCAGCCGATGTTGCGGGGCCCGAACGCTACCTCGTCTTCCATCACGCTTGAAACGAGCTGGTCGAGCGGGTTCTGGCACACCATGCCCACGAGTTCGCGCACCCTCGTGCGCGAGGCGGGCTCACGGGTGTCTAGACCGTCCACCGCGATCGAGCCCTCGCAGGGGAGCAGCTGCCCGCAGAGCAGGCGGCCGAGCGTGCTCTTGCCCGAGCCGTTGTCGCCGATCAGGGAGACGAGCTCGCCAGGCGCCACATCGAGCGACACCCCGTCGAGGGCATGCTGATGGGCGGCCTCATCGAGCCGATCGGCCCGATCCGACCCCGGAGCGGCCCCATAGACGAGCGAAGCGCGGCGAACCTGAATCACGGGACGAGCATCCTCTCCAAACAAAAAGGGGTGCCCGCAGGCACCCCTTCGATGCGAACTAACGCGAGGACGCTACTCAGCGGCCTCGACGGTCTCCTCGGCGACGGGAGCCTCCTCAGCGGCCTCCTCGGTCTCCTCGACCTTGGCGACCTTCTTGGGAGCGGCAGCCTTGGCAGGAACGGCCTTGGGGGCCTTCTTCGCCACGGGCTCGGAGACGATCTCGATGATCACCATGCGAGCGTTGTCGCCCTTGCGGGGACCAAGCTTCATGATGCGGGTGTAGCCGCCGTCACGGTCGGCCCACATGCCCTGGGCGGCCTTGTCGAACAGCTCGGCGACGAGATTCTTGTCACCCAGCTTGGCGATGGCCAGACGACGGGAGTGCAGGTCGCCCTTCTTGGCCCAGGTGATGATGGGCTCCACGTAGCCGCGCAGCGCCTTGGCGCGGGTCTCGGTGGTCTTGATGCGGTCGTTCTCGATGAGGGCCTTGGCAAGGCTCTTCTTCATCGCACGGGTGTGCGCGGCGTCGGTGCCGAGCTTCAAACCCTTCTTCTTGTTATGACGCATGGTCGGTTTACTCCTCTATACGAGCAGCTTGGATCTACTGCTTCAGGCTCAGGCCCATGGATTCAAGCTTGTCTTTGACTTCCTCGATGGACTTCACACCGAAGTTGCGGATGTTCAGAAGGTCGTTCTCGGAGAACTCGACCAGCTGACGCACCGAGTGGATGCTCGCGCGCTTCAGGCAGTTGTAGGAGCGGACGGAGAGGTCCAGGTCCTCGATCTGCTTGTCGAGCTCGGCGTTGTCACTCGTGACCTCGGGAGCGAAGATAGAGACCTCCTCCTCGACCTCAGGGGTCTCGGCGAGGTTCATGAACGCGGTCATGTGCTGGTTGATGATGTTCGCAGCGGAGACGACCGCGTCGCGGGGGCTGATGGCACCGTTCGTCTCGATCTCCAGGACCAGGCGATCGTAGTCGGTGTGCTGACCCACGCGGCAGGCCTCGACAAGCTTGGCGCAACGGCGCACCGGCGAGAAGAGCGAGTCCACATGGATCACGCCGATGGGGTCGTTGTCGCGCTTGTTGTTCTCATACGAAACATAGCCGCGGCCGTACCCGATGCGCATGCTCATCGTAAGGTGGCCGCCCTCGTTGAGGGTAGCGATGTGCTGCTCGGGGTTGACCAGCTCGAAGTCGGAGGGGATGAAGAAATCCGCACCGGTGACCTCGCACGGACCATCGATGGAGATGGTCGCCGTAGCCTCATCCACGTTGCCGAGTGCCCTGAATACCAGGCCCTTGACGTTCAGGACGATATCCGTGACGTCCTCGACCACGTTGGGGATGGTCGTGAACTCGTGCTGGGCGCCATCGATCTGGATGGCCTCCACGGCAGCGCCCTCGAGCGAGGACAGCAGCACGCGGCGCAGCGAGTTGCCCAGCGTGTCGCCGTAGCCGCGCTCGAGCGGCTCGACGGACACGCGAGCGGACGTCTCGTTGATCTCTTCGACCTGAACCTGAGGCCTAATGAATTCTGACATGTATTACCTCCAGCCTCAGCAGCCCTAGAAGGACTACTTAGAGTAGAGCTCGACGATGAGCTGCTCTTGGATATCGGTGCTGATCTGCTCGCGCGCGGGCAGCGAGAGAACGTTGCCGGACAGCTTCTCGATATCGACCTCGAGCCAGCCAGGGACCTCGAAGCGCTCGGACTGGATCAGGGCCTCCTTGATGGGCAGGAGGTCGCGGAACTTCTCGCCGACGGCGACGACGTCGCCGGGCTTGACGAGGTAGGAGGGGATGTCGACGCGACGGCCGTTCACGGTGAAGTGGCCGTGGCGGACGGTCTGGCGCGCCTCCTTGCGGGTGCGGGCGAAGCCGAGGCGGAACACGACGTTGTCCAGACGGCACTCGAGCAGCGTCATCAGGTTGTCGCCGGTGACGCCGGGCATGCGCAGGGCGCGCTCGTAGTAGCGGCGGAACTGCTTCTCCAGCACGCCGTAGATGAACTTAGCCTTCTGCTTCTCGCGCAGCTGCAGGCCGTACTCGGATTCCTTGCGACGGCGCTTGGGCTGGCGAATCGATTCCTTCTTGCTGCTGTAGCCCAGCTCCACGGGATCGATCCCGAGCTGGCGGCAGCGCTTGATAACAGGAGTCCTGTCAATTGCCATGGTAAAGCGATCCTTTCAGAGTTACACGCGGCGACGCTTCTTGGGGCGGCAGCCGTTGTGCGGGATGGGGGTCTTGTCCTGGATGCTCGAAACCTCGAGGCCGGCGGCCTGGAGCGAGCGGATGGCGGTCTCGCGACCGGAGCCCGGGCCCTTCACGAACACGGCGACCTTGTGCATGCCGTGCTCCATAGCGGCCTTGGCGCACGCCTCGGCGGCCATCTGGGCAGCAAACGGGGTCGACTTGCGCGAACCCTTGAAGCCCACCTGACCAGCCGACTTCCAGGCGATGACGTTGCCCTGCGGATCGGTGATCGAGACGATGGTGTTGTTGAAGGTGGAGCGGATATGGGCCTGCCCCACGGAGATGTTCTTGCGGTCGGCGCGCTTCACACGGGCAACCTGGCCGCGCTTGTTCTTTGCAGTAGCCATTACTCAGCGCTCCCTACTTCTTCTTCCTGGCACCGATTTGCTTGCGCGGACCCTTGCGGGTGCGGGCGTTGGTGTGCGTGCGCTGACCGCGGACCGGCAGGCCCTTGCGGTGGCGCAGGCCGCGGTTGCAGCCGATGTCCATGAGGCGCTTGACGTTCTGGTTATGCTCACGACGCAGGTCGCCCTCGATCATGAGGTGAGCCTCGTCGATGTACTTGCGGATGGCGTCCACCTCGTCCTCGGTGAGGTCCTTGACGCGGGTATCCGGGTTGATCTTCGTCTCCGCGCAGATCTTGCTGGCGGTGGTGCGGCCGATGCCGTAAATGTAGGTAAGACCGATCTCGACGCGCTTCTCACGCGGCAGATCGACACCGCTAATACGGGCCAACTTAGTTCTCCTCTCTTAACCCTGACGCTGCTTGTGGCGCGGGTTCTCGCAGATCACAAGGACCTTTCCGTGGCGCCTGATGATCTTGCACTTGTCGCACATCTTCTTGACCGAAGGACGTACCTTCATGATGCAATCCTCTCAGTTGTGCTCAAACGTATACCTACTATGTACTCGTCCAGCCGCAGACGTGAATGACCGGCTGAATGCAAGCGACGGGGCTGCGCGGCTTGAGCGCCCGCGCGCCCGTGCGCGCTACTTGTAGCGATAGGTGATGCGCCCGCGCGTGAGGTCATAGGGAGAGATCTCCACCACGACGCGATCGCCGGGAAGGATGCGGATGTAGTTCATGCGGATCTTGCCCGAGATGGAGCACAGAACCGAGGCCCCGTTCTCAAGCTCCACGCGAAACATGGCATTGGGCAGCGGCTCGGTCACCGTGCCCTCGAGCTCGATAGCATCTTCCTTTTTCACAAGCCCATCTTTCTCTCGCGAAACAAACAGCAGCAGTTAATGATAGCGCACCGCTCTCGCGGTACGTGGTTTTTTCGTAACGACTCCACAAATGTGGGCGGGCCGTTACATGACCCCGCCCTGCATGGAGCACCAGGGGCCCTGGGCGTCGGCGGTGAGGATCACCGGGCCGTCATCGGTGATGGCGACGGTGTTCTCGTAGTGGGCCGCCGGCAGATGGTCGTTGGTGGTCACGAGCCAGCCGTCCGGACCCACCGTCACATGGTGGGTGCCGAGCGTGATCATCGGCTCAATGGCGATGACCATGCCGGCCTCCAGCTTGACGCCCCTCCCCTTCTTGCCGAAGTTCGGGACGTTGGGGTCCTCATGCATGTTGCGCCCCACGCCGTGCCCCACGTACTCGCGGAGCACCCCGTAGCCGTGCTTCTCGGCAAGCGACTGGACGGCATGTCCGATGTCGCCGATGCGGTTACCCGGGACGGCCTGGGCGATGCCCGCCATGAGACAGTCGCGGGTGACCTCGCACAGCGCCTTGACCTCGGGCGCCGGGTTGCCCACGTAGAATGTCCAGGCGTTGTCCCCCACCCAGCCGTCGACGATGGCTCCGGTGTCGATCGACAGGATGTCGCCATCATGCAGGATGATGTCGGGGTTGGGGATGCCGTGCACCACGGCGTCGTTCAGGCTGGCGCAGATGGTTCCGGGGAACCCGCCGTAGCCCTTGAACGCCGGCGTGCCGCCGTGCATGCGGATGATCTGTTCGGCAAGCTGGTCGAGCTCGAAGGTCGAGACACCGGGGCGCACCATCGCACCAACGTGCCGGAGCACCATCTTGGATAGTGCCCCGGCCTTCTTCATCTGCTCGATCTCTTGCGCAGACTTGATATGGATCATAGTCCGAGCGCTTCTTTCGTGCGGTCGTACACGGCGTCTATGGCGTCGTCGCCGTCGACGACCTTGAGCTTGCCCTGGCCGCGGTAGTACTCGACCAGGGGCGCGGTGTTCTTCTCATACACATCGAGACGGTTCTTGATCGTCTCGGGCTTGTCGTCATCGCGCTGGTACATCTCGCCGCCGCAGGAGGGGCACACCGCGTCGGCGGCGGTGCCGGTGTAACCGCAGGAGCGGCAGGTGCGGCGCGCGGAGAGGCGGTTGACGATGACGTCAGCCTGAACATCGATCAGGAGGGCGCAGTCGATGGAGCGGTCCATCGAGCCCAGCTCGGAATCGAGCGTGACGGCCTGCACGGTGTTGCGCGGGAAGCCGTCGAGGATGAAGCCCTTCTGGGCGTCATCGGCGGCGAGGCGCTCCTTGACCAGGTCGATGACGAGCTGGTCGGGAACGAGCTCGCCGGCGTCCATGTACTTCTTGGCCTGGACGCCCAGATCGCTGCCGCTCTTGACGGCAGCGCGCAGCAGGTCTCCGGTGGAGATGTGCGCGACGCCGTAATTGGCGACCAAGCGCTGGGCCATGGTGCCCTTGCCAGCACCGGGAGCCCCCAACAGGACGATGTTCATGGCTGACCCTTTCTGCCGTTACTTGAAGAATCCGTCGTAATCGTACATCTTGAGCTGGCTCTCCACCTTGGCGAGCGTGTCGAGCACGACGCCCACCATGATGAGCACCGAGGTGCCGCCGAAGGACTGGATGAGCGTGTTGCCCGTGAACGAGAACACGATCGAGGGCACGATGGCGATGAACGCGAGGAAGATCGCACTCGGCAGCGTGATCTTGTTGAGCGCGTTCTTGATGTAGGCCGCCGTGGCCCGCCCCGGACGCACGCCCGGGATGAAGCCGCCCTGCTTCTTGAGGTTGTCCGCCGTGTCATCGGGGTTGAACACCATGGAAGTGTAGAAGTACGCGAAGAACACGATGAGGACTACGTTCAAGATCCAGTTGATCCAGCCGCTCGAGAGGGCGCCTGCCACCACCTGCACCCAGCCGATGCCCGGGAAGAACACCGCGAGCTGGGCCGGGAAGTAGAGCAGCGCGCTCGCGAAGATGATGGGCACCACGCCGGCCGTGTTGACCTTGATGGGCAGATAGGTGGTCTGGCCACCCATCATGCGACGGCCCACCATGCGCTTGGCATAGCTCACCGGGATACGGCGCTGTCCGCGCTCGAGGAACACGATGAGCGGGATGACGCACAGGATCACAATGAAGATCACGGCCGTGACCACGACGCCCATCACGTCACCGGAAAGCGAGGACACGATGGCCTGGGGCAGCCCCGCCATGATGTTGGCGAAGATGATGAGCGACATGCCGTTGCCGATACCGCGCTGGGTGATCAGCTCGCCGATCCACATGATGAGCATCGCGCCGGCGGTAAGCGTGCCCACGATCATGATGTCGAAGATGATCTCGGGGACGCCCGCACCGGAGAAGTCGATGCCGTAGCTCTTGAACAGGAACAGGTAGCCGATCGAGTTGAGGAGCGCCAAAGCCAGCGTCAGGTAGCGAGAATACTGGGTGATCTTGGTCTGCCCGACCTCGCCCTCGCGGGCGAGCTCATGCAGGCTGGGAATCACGCTCTGGAGCATCTGGAGGATGATCGAGCTCGTGATATAGGGCATGATGCCCAGCGAGAACACCGAGACGTAGCTGAGGGCGCCGCCCGAGAACAGATTCAGCAGCGCCATAGCGCCGGCGGCGACCGAGCCGTCGCCGGTCGCCGTCAATTGGCCGAGGCCCAGCATCCCCTGGAAGGGGACGCCGGGCACCGGAACGTGTGCACCGATGCGGTACACGACAAGCATCGCTATGGTGAAAAGAATCTTGTCCCGCAACTCCTTGATGCGAAACGCGTTCTTCAGACCTTCTAGCACGGAAGCTCGACCGACCCTCCGGCCGCCTCGATCTTGGCCTTCGCGGAAGCCGAGACCTTGTCGACCTTGATCGTGAACTTCTTGGTGGTCTCGCCCTCACCAAGGATCTTGACCGGCTCGAACTCCTTCTTGATGATGCCCGCAGCCTGGAGCGCGGCACCATCAATCACGGCGCCGTCCTCGAACTTCTCATCGAGGCGAGCGATGTTGACGCCCTTGTACTCGATACGGCGCGGGTTGCGGAAACCGGGGAGCTTGGGCAGGCGCATCGCGAGCGGAGTCTGGCCGCCCTCGAAGCCGGCGCCCTTGCCGCCGCCGGAGCGGGAGAGCTGGCCCTTCTGGCCGCGACCCGCGGTGGTGCCGTGACCCGAGCCGTTGCCACGGCCGACGCGCTTGCGGCGATGGGTGGAACCCGGCGCGGGAGTAAGATCATGAAGCTGCATTGCTACTCCTCTACAATCTCAACAAGGTGCTTGACCTTGAAGATCATTCCGCGAACGGACTCGTTGTCGGCGATCTCGTGCACGTCGTTGATGCGACGCAGGCCGAGAGCGCGGACGGTCCGGACCTGGTCCTGCTTGCAGCCGTTGGTGCTGCGGACCTGCTTGATCTTGATAGTATCAGCCATCGTTACTGCTCCTTACCAACGAACATCTCGGCGACGGTAAGGCCGCGGCGATCGGCGATCTCCTCGGGGGAGGCAAGCTCCTTCAGACCCTCGGCAGCAGCCTTGATGATGTTGAGGCCGTTGGAGGTACCGAGCGACTTGGCGAGAACGTTCTTGATGCCCGCGAGCTCGAAGAGGGGGCGCACCGCGCCGCCGGCGATGACGCCGGTACCCTCGACAGCGGGCTTGATGATGATGCGGCCGGCGCCGAAGTGGCCCTCGACCTCGTGCGGAATGGTGCCCGTCTCGGTCACCGGCACGTGGAACATGTGCTTCTTGGCGTCGAGCGAGGCCTTGGAGATGGCCAGCGGCACCTCGGCCGACTTGCCCATGCCCAGGCCGACGTTGCCCTTGCCGTCGCCCACGACCACGAGGGCGACGAGGCTCATGCGGCGGCCGCCCTTGACGGTCTTGGAAACACGGTTGATGAAAACGACGCGCTCCTCGAACTCGGAGGCCTCGCGCTGCTTGTTATCTCGATTACGAGCCATGTGCTACAAACCTCCTAGAACTCGAGCCCGGCGGCGCGAGCGCCCTCGGCGAGGGCCTTCACGCGACCATGGTAGATACGGCCACCGCGATCGAAGGTGACCTTGGTGATGCCGGCCTCGATGGCGCGCTTGCCAACGAGCTCGCCGACCTTCTCGGCGGCCTCCTTATTGGAGGTGTGGGTGCCCTTGAACTCGCCCTCAAGCGTGGAGGCGGAGACGAGGGTGTGACCCTTCGTATCATCGACGACCATCGCGTAGATGTTCGCGTTGGTGCGAACCACGCGCAGGCGCGGACGCTCGGGCGTGCCGAAGATCTTGCCGCGCACGCGACGCTGACGGCGCTTGAGGCCCGCGAGCTTCGCTTTGTTCTTATCCATGCTATCGACTCCTTACGTCGATCTCGCCCGCACCTGACGGGGTGCGGGACTTGGGAGTACCCTGTGCTACTTGGCAGCCTTACCGAGCTTGCGACGGATGTGCTCGCCCACGTAATGGATGCCCTTGCCCTTGTAGGGCTCGGGGGGACGCTTGCCGCGGATCTCGGCGGCAACCTGGCCCACCTGCTGCTTGTCGATGCCCTTCACGTTGATGTGCGTGTTGTCGGGCACCTCGAAGGTGATGCCCTCGGGGGCCTTGTAGACCACCGGGTGGGAATAGCCCAGGGACAGCTCCAGGTCCTTGCCCTTGAGCTGGACGCGGTAACCGACGCCCGCGAGCTCGAGCGCCTTGGTGTAGCCGTTTGAAACGCCCTCGACCATGTTGGCGATGAGGGCGCGGGTGAGGCCGTGGCGGGCGCGGGTCTCGCGCTCGTCGTCGGGACGGACGACGGTCAGGACGCCGTCGGCGACCTCGATGGTGAGCTTGCTGTAGACATCAAGCTCCAGTTGGCCCTTGGGGCCCTTGACGGTCACGTGCGAACCGTCGACTGCCACATCGACTCCGGCGGGAATCTGGACAGGCTTCTTACCGATACGGGACACGGTGTCTCCTTTCCTTCTACTCGCCTCGTCGACTACCACACAAACGCGATGATCTCGCCGCCGACGCCCAGCTTGCGGGCATCGCGATCAGCGAGAACGCCTTTGGAGGTGGAAACGATGGCAGTGCCCAGACCGCCGCGGACGCGGGGAAGGTCGATGACGCGGGCGTACTTGCGCAGGCCCGGCTTGGAGATGCGGCGGATGCCGGTGATGACCTTCTGCTTCTTGGGACCGTACTTGAGGGTGATGTGGAGGGTCTTCTGGGGGACGGTGTCCTCGACCGTGTAGCCCTCGATGTAGCCCTCCTCGTGCAAAACGCGAGCGATCTCGACGAGCTTCTTGCTGCTCGGCATCGAGACCGCGGCCTTGTTCGCAGCATTCGCGTTGCGGATACGCGTGAGCATGTCTGCGATCGGGTCTGTAAGGTTCATGCAGATTCTCCTTCGTTCTTTGATGAGATCGCGTGCCAGGTCCTCGACCACCCGTAGCGGTCGAGCTCTCGCACACGCTCTTCCCTGCCCGCGCGGGCGCGGGCGCTGGCAGTGGTTACCAGCTGGCCTTCTTCACGCCGGGAAGCTCGCCCTTGAGCGCCAGCTCGCGGAAGCAGACACGGCAGAGCCCGAACTTGCGGTAAACCGAGTGCGGACGGCCGCAGCGCTGGCAACGCGTGTACTCGCGCGTCGAGAACTTCTGCTTGCGCTGCTGCTTGACGATCATCGATGTCTTAGCCACTTAGTACCTCCTCACATATACATCCATCCGGGTGCGGGGCGCGACGAGGCGCCCCGCACCCTGGAAACGATACCTACTTCTTGAACGGGAAACCGAAGCCGTCGAGAAGCGCGCGGGCCTCTTCGTCGGTCTTCGCGGTGGTAACGATGGTGATGTCCATACCACGGGTGTGGTCCACGGAATCGAAATCGATCTCGGGGAAGATGAGCTGCTCGGTCACGCCCATGGAGAAGTTGCCGCGGCCGTCGAAGCTCTTGGGCGAGATGCCGCGGAAGTCGCGGATACGCGGGATGGCGACGGCCAGAAGGCGGTCGAAGAACTCCCACATGCGGTCGCCGCGCAGGGTGACCTTGGCACCGATCGGCATGCCGGCGCGAAGGCGGAAGGACGCGATGGACTTGCGGGCGCGGGTGATCATCGGCTGCTGGCCGGTGATGGCGCGCAGGTCGCGCACGGCGCCGTCGATCGCCTTGGAATCGGTGGCGGCCTCGCCGACGCCCATGTTCACCACGATCTTCTCGATCTTGGGGATCATCATGACGTTCTTGTACTGGAACTTGTCCTGCAGCTGGCCCTTGACCTCCTCGAGGTACTTGGTCTTGAGACGCGGGACGTACTTCTCCTCTGCCATGTTCACTCCTTCTGGGGTTTTAAGCACGGGGCGTGGCCTCGCGGCTGGGCGCCTGCGCGCCCGCCTGCCCCGATGGGGCGGGTTGTCCTCGTGCCTCCTGCCGCGCGGCGCCGATCTGGCATGGTATCGGCACAACGAAATACCGGCAGGAGCCGGTCAATACGGGCGATATGATACGCCGAACCCGCGACGAATGCCACCAGAACCCCGCTTGTGAGCGATTTCCATAACTTTCCGCACCGATGCGCTCCCTGGACGCGCGCCTATAATCATTTATGGAAGGCACCAGAACTTCTGATATGGAGGAATGCCATGTTCTGTCCTCGCTGCGGCACCCAAAACCCCGACGGCTCCGGGTTCTGCGCCTCGTGCGGCGCTCCCTTGGGCGCGGCGGGCGGCGGCGCTGATCATCAAACCTCCCCTGCCGACACCGGGTCGCCATCTGCTCCTGCGGAACCCCGCGCGCCCCTAAGGCGCGTGCCCTTCCCCGTCATCATCGCCCTCGCCCTGATGGCCTCTGCCGTCCTAGGCGGTCTTGCCGGATGGGGCGTCATCGCGGTGACGAGCGGCACCTCCGCGGGCGGCGCGGCACCATCAGGTGCGAACGCAGACGATGTCGGCGTCAGCAGCGATTTCGGTAAAACCGATGATGAAACCGCATCCGCTCCGAACTACCTGCTCATTGGCTACTACACCCAGACCTATGGCGAAATCGAGGAGGGCCTTCTCGATGCCGGCTTCACGCTCGACAGCATCAAGGAGGACGATGTCGATGTGGCCAAGGTGGTTTTTCACGCCGACGCGCTCGGACTCTCTGGCGAACCGGCTGTCGAGAACGCCGCCATCTGGGTATATGTCGAGGTTTCCGACGCCGAGCAATATGAGTGGAACAACGCCCCGGCCTCACCGAAACCGCCGACGCCCCTGCCTGAAGACGCCCCATGCACCCGGAGCTGCCTCTGGTGGGACATTGATGCCGCCAAGGAAGCGCTGATCGACACGATTCAGCAAAACACGGAAGAGCTCGGGCTGGACAACTTCAGCTTGCTGTACTCCGCAGATCCCGACCTGGGTGAGCAGGCAGCGGAAGCGTTTGGCTTCGACGGATACGATACGGAAGATTCACCGCTTCTGCGCTTGAGAGGTGGCGCCGTCCCCGGTGATCCGCTCGATGGCACAAACTCATCGCAAGAGAGCGCTTGGTGGGAGCTCAGCCTGAACAACGGCGGTTCCACCACTGACTACTTCGGCACGCTCGACTACTACTATCCGCAATCCTGATCGACGGAGGCCCGATCGAACCCCGGTGCCCCTGCGCGCACTTTGGCCGATTACGTCTGATTACCACCCTCGTTCGGGGCTATAATGGCCTCATAACCCGGCAACTCAGCCGAATACGGAAATGAAGGAGAAATCCCATGGGTCTGTTCGACATGTTCAAGAAGAAGCCCGCCGCCCCGGCCAAGCCCGAGTCTGTCGCCGTCGCCACCGAGGCCGACACGCTCTATGCGCCCGCCAACGGCCGCCTCATCGCGATGAAGAACGTTCCCGATCCCGTGTTCAGCGGCGAGGTGCTCGGCAAGGGCTGCGCCGTCTGGCCCGAGACCGACATCGTCTACGCCCCGGTCACCGGCACCGTGAGCGTCACCATGGGCCATGCCGTGGGCATCACCACCGACGACGGCATCGAGGTGCTCGTGCACATCGGCGTCGACACCGTCAACATGAACGGCGAGGGCTTCACCGGCTACGTCGCCAAGGGTGACAAGGTCACGGCCGGCCAGCCGGTCATCAAGGTGGACCGTGAGAAAGTCAAGGCCGCCGGCTATCCCGACTGCGTGGTGCTCGCCGTCTCGAACACCGCCGAATTCGCCGATGTCGCGCTCATCGCCGATGCCGAGAGCGCGATCAAGGCCGGCGCCGCGGTGCTCAAGGTCGTCCGCTAGGCAGCGCCTGCCCTGCGCCCTCCGTCCGCCTGGCGCATGGCTGGCCGGGCGCATGGCCGACTGGCAACAGAGAGGCCGCCCCTCAAAGGCGGCCTCTCTTCTTAGCTCTGCAACGCAACCTGCCGCAACGCATCCGGCGCACGTCATCGCCGAGCTATCCACGTACCTCTTGCAGGTACTTGTAGAGCGTCGGCACCGAGATGTCCATCTCTTCGGCCACGGTCTGCACCGAGCCCTTCATGAGGAACACGCCCTCCTCGTAGATGGCCCGCACGGCCTCGACCCGCTCCTGCCGCGAAAGGCGCAGCGGATCTACCTCGTACCGCCGCAACACGTTGCGAGCGATGAGACGGATGGTCTCTGTGGGGTTCCCCAGCAGATTCTCCTCGGAAACGCCGTGGTGAGCCGCCTGCTCCTCGCTATCATGTCGGCGCCCGGTGAGATACGATTCCAGAAGCTCGATGACCTCCCTAAGCCCGTCGACCAAGACGTTCACGCACAGCAGACCGATAAGCTGGTCCTCGGGGTTCTTTATGAAATACGTCGCGCAGCGAAACTCGTGGTTCTCCAGCGATTTGCCGGAATAGTTCGCCACGTAGTCGCGCGATTCCGCACGCCCGTCCTGGATGAGCTTGAGCGCCGCGTCGGTCGTGCCATCCCCAATCTGGCGGCCCGAAAGGCAGCCGTTGCGGATATAGCGGATGGAGGTTTCCGCGTCCCGAATGTCATGGAGCACCACTTCGACGGACTCTCCCGCTACATCGGCGATAAAATCCGCCAAGGGGATCATATCTTCAACGGAATCAACGCGAATCGCCATCTCTACCTCCGACACAGCAGATCTTGTATGCCAGCGCGGTTGCACCGACATCTGCTGTTATAGCACAAGGATGCGTGCAACCCCCCCCCAGGCTTATAAACGGTAGCGCAAGGCGGGGCACCGGCGCCACCGCCGACACCCCGCCTCCCTAAGCAAGCGCACGGGCACGCTGGAAAACCGCGCGTCTGCAAAGAGACTGATCAAAACGCACTATGTGCGCTGGAATCTACGCGTTGAACACGTACTTATCCAAGCGATCGAAGGCCTCCACTACGCGGCTGAACGGAACCGCCAAGTTCATGCGGATGGCGTTGGGTCCGTGGAACGGGCGACCGTCCTGCCAGCCAACGCCCACGTTCCAGCCGGCCTTCTGGAGCCACGCGATATCGCGCCCATGCTCCTCGAGCCACTCGGTGCAATCGAGGAAGAGCATGTAGGTACCCTCGGGCTTGGAGACCTTAACGCCCTTGAAGTGCTCGGTGATGTAGTCGCAGGCGTAATCCACATTCTTGCCGAGCACCTGGCACAGCTCGTCCACCCACTCGTAGCCCTCGGGCTTGTAAGCGCCGATGAGCGCGTGCATGGAGAGCACGTTCATATCGTTGTAATGCGCCTTGGAGGCCGTGGCCGTCTCGCGATCGCGCAGGTACTTGTTGTAGATGATGTGGTAGCTGCCCACCAGGCCCGCCAGGTTGAAAGTCTTGCTGGGCGCATAGAGCGCCACGGTACGATTGCGCGCGTCCTCGGATACGGACTGCGTGGGGATGTGCTTATGACCGGGCATGATGATGTCCGACCAGATCTCGTCCGACACCACCACGCAGTCGTACTTCCGATAAAGCTCCATGGCGCGCTCGATCTCCCAGCGCTCCCACACGCGACCGCAAGGGTTGTGCGGCGAGCAGAATACGGCGGCGTGGATGTTGTTCTCGGCGAGCTTCTTCTCCATGTCATCGAAGTCCATACGCCACGTGCCGCCCTCGTCCACCACCAGCGGCGAATGGACGATGTGGAAGCCCGCGTTCTCGATGCAGCCCGTGAAGCCGATGTAGGTGGGGCTGTGCAGCAGCACGGAATCACCCGGCTGCATGAACGACTTGAGCGTGGAGACCACACCGCCCAGCACGCCGTTCTCGTAGCCGATGCACTCCTTGGTGAGGCCCTCGACGCCGTTGCGCGTCTCGTGCCACTTGATGATCTCGTCGAAGTACTCGTCGCGCGGCAGGAAGTAGCCGAAGTGCGGCTCCTTCGCGCGGGCGATGATGGCGTCCTGGATGGTGGGGACCACGGGGAAGTTCATATCGGCCACCCACATGGGGATGAAGTCGAAGCCCTCCTGCGGCGCATCGGGGGTCATCCCGGGCATCTGCCCCAGCCCGTCGACGGCGATGGCGTCTTGGCCGTGGCGATTCAAGATGGATTCGAAATCGTACTGCATAGAACTGCTTCCTTTCGTTTCTCGCTGGCAACAGAACCTATAGTAAACCCCGTGACGCACCAGCCAGCGTCCTTGCGCCCAACGGGATTGGTACCCAACGCGGTCGATACCCAAAAGATGCGTTACAGCATGTGAGCGGCGAGCTTCTTCTCGAATCCCGTAAGGGTCACGAACAGGAACACGACGCCGAGGATGGCCGCCATGACGAAGAAACCCGCATCGTAGGAGGGCAGGCCGATGAAACCCGCGCAGGAGTTGATGATCGGCACACCGATCGTATAGCAACCTGACGAGATGCCCGCGTTGAGCGACATGGCCGTGGGGGCGGAGCTCGGCTTCAGGATG
The DNA here is from genome assembly GCA_963931435.1 of uncultured Coriobacteriaceae bacterium. GTDB lineage: Bacteria > Actinomycetota > Coriobacteriia > Coriobacteriales > Coriobacteriaceae > Coprousia. The sequence continues at coordinate 652,832 of OZ007012.1, read as the reverse complement.
CCGGAGAGGTAGTTGAGGTTATGACCGAAGTAGATGGCATAGACCGTACCCCAGATGAACCCGGCGATGGCGAAGATGACGACGTTTGTGGTGATGCCCCACACAAGCAGGCCGACCACGGCGACGCCCAGGCAAACCGACTGCGTGTGCGTCTTGAAGATGCTGATGAACTTGGGCGCGATGATGCCGCCGAAGACCATGCCGAGCGACAGGATGGCGACCACGACACCGGTCGTCGCACTGTTGCCCATGCCGTGTTCCTCGATGTGCAGCGAGATTCCCGCCTGCGCCGCACCGGTCATGCAGATGAAGCAGGTGATGGCAATGAGGAGAACCGGCCAAGGGCTCTTAAGGGTAAGTCCGCGCTCTTCGCGACGGGCAAGATCGGCGGTCTCCTCGTCGACCTCACCGGAAGCCTCCTCGGATTCCGCCTCGGCAGCCTGGGCGCGAATGGTCTTCTCACGCGGGAGCATGATAACGCACATGATGAGCGCGATGCCTACGAGCACGAACGGCAAGTAGGTAAACCACCAGCCGAAAACGGCGAGCGCGCCGCCGAGCAGCGAGAACGCCACGGAGCCCACGCCCTGGATGCTCATCTTGAGGCCGAGCATCTGCACGCGCGCCTCGCCCTTGAAGTGGCCGGAAATGTAGGCCGGGCCGCAACCGGTGAGCATGCCGGTGCCGAATCCGATGAGCGCCACGATCGCCATGAGTACCCAGAAGTTTTCGTGATAGAACATCGGAACGATACCGAAGAGGGTGATGATGAGGCCAAGGCAGAGCACCTGCTTCTGAGAAAGCCAGCGCTGCATGGGACCGACGAGCAGCGAGCTGGCCATGTTGAACAACCCCATCACCGAGGTGAGCATCATGATGGTTTCAACCGGTATGGTGGGAAACGAGTTCGCCAACTCGCCGTAGTTCGTTGCCAGACCGCTGGAGCTATAGCCCACGAAGATGGCGGCAAGCACACCGATGCGAATGCGCATATCGCTTCTTTGCTGTGCAGTCATAGCGGCTATCCTTTCTGCTCGACGTTTTCCTGGGTGGCACCGGCACCGCGCTCGCCGTAGCAGTCGATCTCCACGGCGGCACCCTGGGCGAGCGCACGCACTTCGAACGCGCTGCGGGCAGGCATCGGTAGCCCTTGGAAGAAATCAAGGTACGCGTCGTTGATATCGGGAAGCGCCGATAAGTCCGTGGTGTAAAGCGCTGTTTTGAGGATGTCGGCCTTGCCTATGCCCTGCTCGCCCAAGACCTTCTCGATGGCGGCAAGGCACGAAGCGGCCTGCTGGGCGGGTGCGGCGGCGCAGTCCGCCGGAAGCTGCCCGGAAACGTAGAAGGTGCCCGAAGGCGCGATGCGCACGGGGGAATATGGAACCATAAGGCTCTTCGGTGGTTTCTGTGGGAGAGATTCCGGCATAGGCCCAGCTCAGCGGGCGAAAACAACGATCTGGAACTGAAACGGCCCCGGGAGGGGCCGTTTCCGCGTCATCCGCCTATGATTGCTAAGCCAAATTCAGACAACCGAAGAGGTGTGACGCATGAAGAGTCTACTACTTCTCGCCCTCGGTCTGGCCCGCACGGTCGTCCTGGGCGCGCGCATCGAGGCCGAGCGCATCGTCGTGAGCGTCCGGCCCTACAAGCGCGAGCAGCGCCGCTGCCCCGTATGCGGCAGGGCCTGCGACTTCTACGACATGGCGAACCGCGGGGCCCCCAGGCTGTGGAGGGCGATGGACCTGGCGCGCTCGGCCTGCTACCTGGAGTACGCGCCCTGCAGGGTGCGCTGCCCGGAGCACGGCGTGCGCACCGAGGCCGTCCCCTGGGCGCGGCACGGGGCGCGCTTCACGCGCGACTTCGAGGACTGGGTGGCGTGGCTGGCGGTCCGCTGCACCGCCTCGGCGGTCTCCGAGCTCGCCCGCGTCGAGTGGCACAGCGTGGGCGGCGTGTGCAGGCGCGTCTACGCCGAGCTGGAGGCCGCGCGCGGCGCCTCGAGGTTCGACGGCGTGCGCCGCATCGGCATCGACGAGACGTCGTACAAGAAGGGCCACAAGTACGTCACGGTGGTCGTCGACCACGACCGCGGCTGCCTCATCTGGGCGCACGAGGGCACCGGCAAGGACGTGCTCAACCTGTTCCTCGACGAGCTCACGCGCGAGCAGAGGCGCGCCATAGAGGTGGTGACCGCCGACGGCGCGAGGTGGATAAGGCAGCTGGTCAAGCGCCGCTGCCCCAACGCGAGGTGGGTCATGGACCCCTTCCACGTGGTCCAGTGGATGAACGACGCGCTCGACGCCGTGCGCTGCGAGGAGTGGAACGCCGCCAGGGCCGCCGCCAGGGCCGCCAGGCCCAGGCCCGAGGGCAAGCGCGGCAGGCCTGCCAAAGGCGAGCTGCCGCCCGAGGAGGTCAGGGCGCTCGAGGAGGAGGCGGCCTCCATCAAGGGCAGCCGCTACGCGCTCGTGAAGAACCCCGAGGACCTCACCGACGGCCAGAGGGCGAGGCTCGAGGCGCTCAAGAAGAGGGCCGGCTCGCGGCTGGTCAGGGCCTGGGAGCTCAAGGAGGACCTGCGGGCCGTCTTCCGGGCAGCCGACGGCTCCGAGGCCGCCGAGCTGCTCGACGACTGGATGCACAGGGCCGCCTACTGCAAGATCGCCAAGGTCGTCGCCGTGGAGAAGAAGGTGCGCCGCCGGCGCGACGACATCATCGCCGCAGTCGAGCTCGGCATCAGCAACGGGCGCGTAGAGGCCATCAACAACAAGATCAAGGTGGCGGTGAGGATGGGCTACGGCTTCCGCAACACCGACAACCTCGTGGCCCTGCTCATGCTCAGGTGCGGCGACTGCCAGCCCCAGCTCCCGGGTCGCCCGGTGAAGGCGAGGAAGAAGGGCGTGAAGGGAGCGAAGAGCGTTGCTGCCTAGGCTAGCCCCTTGTCACACAAACTACCGAAGCCTCAACCATAAGCGGTCTCCTTCGCGTCAGAGGTGTGCAAAACATGCGAACGCAAACGCATGTGACAGATGCTTGGCGCGCTTCAAGCATCGGTTGTCTACAGAAATAATAGTATGTCGGATAAATTATTATCTACTTTGACGGTGAGCGGCATGTTATTGCCGGCGAAAGGATTTTAAGCGTTTTACCTGCAAGTATAAGATATAGCTACGCTGTTTGTCATCGTTCCGACATCTGTTTGATGCTGAGATGTAACCTGTTTGTGATAGATAATTATCTATCTTAAAACAGGCAGGAAATACATGGTCAGGCTGGAGATGCTTTTCGCGTGCGGCGGGGCGTGGGCGCTCGCGGCTGAGGCGGGCTCTTTATAATGGGTACCCTCCCCTTCCATCACGCAAGCACCTCTCCATACCGAGGTGCGCCAAGCAAGGAGCACACATGGGCAGCTCCCCCTCTCAACCTAGAGCTTCACGACAAGAGCACCGCCATCACGCCGAGCTTCTGGCCCCCGCCGGCGGACCGGACGCCTTTCGCGCGGCGCTCGCCGCGGGCGCCGACGCCATCTACTGCGGAATGGGCTCGTTCAACGCGCGGCGCAAGGCGGACAACTTCGACGACGCCTCCTTCGAGGACGCCTGCCGGCTCGCCCACCTCGCCGGGGCGCGCGTCTACGTGACCGTGAACATCGTCATCAAGGAGCTCGAGCTCGCCGGCGCCCTCGAGCTGGTGCGCCGCTGCGCCCAGCTCGGCGCCGACGCCTTCATCATCCAGGACTGGGGGCTCTTCTTCGCGATCCGCCGGCTCATGCCCGACCTCGAGACGCACGTCTCCACCCAGGCCAACATCCACGACGCGCGGGGCGCCGCCTGGTGCCGCGACGCCGGAGCCGACCGCGTGACGCTCTCGCGCGAGCTGTCCTGCGACGAGATCGCCCGGATACACGATGCCGTGGACATCGATCTCGAGGTTTTCGCCCACGGCTCCATCTGCTTCAGTTACTCGGGGGTGTGCCTGCTCTCGAGCTTCGCGTGCCGCGGGCGCTCGGCGAACCGCGGCATGTGCGCCCAGCCCTGCCGCCTGCCCTACACCCTGGAGGACGCCGCGGGACGCGTCCTGTCGCCCGCGGGGCGGGGGCGCCCGCTCTGCCCGCGCGACACCAACACCGTGCCGCTCCTCCCCCGCCTCGTTGAGGCGGGCGCCGGAGCCCTCAAGCTGGAGGGGCGCATGAAGGCGCCCGAGTACGTGTTCGCCATCACCGATGCCTACCGTCGCGCCCTCGACGCGCTCGCCGCGGGGGAGCCGCTCGACGGCGCGGTGCGCGTGCAGATCGACCGGCAGCTCAAGCGCTGCTTCAACCGCGACTTCACCTGCGCGTACCAGAAGGGCACCTCGGGCGACGAGATGATGAGCTACGAGCGCTCCAACAACCGCGGCGAGGAGGTGGGGCGCACCATCGGCTTCACCCCGCGCCGCGCGCGCAGCAAAGGCGAGGCGATGCGCGACGCGGCCCGCGGCGCCAAGGGGCGGGCGCGCATCGCGCTCGACGCCCCCGTGGGCGCCGGAGACCTCCTCGAGCTGCGCCACGATGACGACCCCGATCAGTTCCTGACGGGCCTCGTGCGCGCGGACGCCGAGGCGGGCGCGGTGATCGAGGTCGAGGTCGCCCGTCCCATGCCCGCCGGCTGCCGCGTGCGCGTGATTCGCAGCCAGCAAGCACTCGACGCCGCAGCGGAAGCGCTCGGCCGCCCCTGGCCGCGTCGCCGCCCCGTGAAGGTGCGGGTGCGCTCGCGCGTGGGCGAGCCGTTCACCGTCGAGCTCGCCTGCCTCGACGATCCCGCTCTCTCCGCCCGCGCCGAGGGCTTCGTCGTCGAGGCGGCACGCACCCGGCCCGTCTCCGAGGCGGACCTCGTCGAGCACGTGGGACGCATGGGATCCTCGCCCTTCGCGGCGGCATCCTTCGAGGTCGAACTCGATCCGGGGTGCGGGATGGGCTTCTCGGCAGTGCACCGGGTGCGTGCCGAGGCCTGCGCCGCGCTGGAGAAGCGCATCCTGGCCCCCTATCGCGCGCGGGCGGAGCGCCTGGCGGGGCTCGACCTCGCCGCCGCGCTGGACGGCCGCGCCGCGCGCGCCGATGAGGCGGGCGGCAGGGCGCGCGGCCGGGGCGCGCGGGCAGCCGGCGCTCTCGCGGCGGCGGGCGGCGTCCCCGGCAAACCGGTCGCCTGCGCCCTCGCCGCCACGCTTGAAGGCGCCGAGGCCGCCCGCGCGGCCGGCGCGCAGCGCGTCTACCTGGGCACCGACGCCCTCGATGCGGCCGGCCTCTCCCCCGCCGAGGCGCTGGCGGCCGGTATCGTCCCCGTGCTCGACGAGGTCTGCCGCGCGCGCGACGCCGAGCGCCTCGACCGCTGGGTGGTTCCCGGTGCGGCCGTGGCCTGCGGCAACATCTCCCATCTGGCGCTCGCCGCCCAGCGGGGCGCCGAGGCCGAGCTGCGCTCGTGCGTGCCCGTGCACAACGCCCTCTGCGCCCGCGCGCTCGGGCACCGGGGCGCCCGGAGCTTCTGGCTCTCGCCCGAGCTCTCCCTCGACGAGATCGAGCTTTTGGTCCCGCGCATCGGCGCCGCCTGCGGCATCGCCGTCTACGGGCGCCCGCGCGTGATGACGAGCGAGCACTGCATCCTGCAGGTCGCCGACGCCTGCTGCCTTGACTGCGCGCGCTGCCGCCTGAGGGAGCGCGAGCTCTTCCTGCGCAACATCGACGGCAAGCTGCTTCCGGTGCGCACCGACATCCACGGGCGCTCGCGCCTCTACGCGGGCGACCCCCTGGACCTCGCGCCCCAGATCCCGCGGCTCCTGCAGGCCGGCGTCACGCGCTTCCTCGTCGACGGCACCCTGCTCGCACCCGACGAGCTCGCAGCGCAGGTGCGCCGCATCCGCCGCGCGCTCGATGCCGTCGCCTCCGGTGTCCGGCCGCCCAAGCGCCTGCCCGGCACCACCTCCGGTTGCCTGTTCGCCGGGGTCGACTGAGATGACGCGCAACCGCCAGCAGCGCGCCGGAGCGACCGCGCCCGAGCCCCGGATCCTCTACCGCAGCGAGACGCTCGTCGCGGTCGACAAGCCCCAGGGCGTCATCGTCCACGGCGACGGAACGGGCGCGCCGACGCTTACCGACACCGTGCGCGCCCTCGTCGCGGGCGATTCCTCGTTTTCCACGAGCGCCGCGGCGGAGCTCCAGGCGCTCCAGAGGCTGGACCGCGACACCTCCGGCATCGTCCTGTTCTCCCTCGCGAAGGCGACCCAGCCCGCCTACGACCGCATGATCGCCGAGCACGCCCTGGCCAAGCGCTACCTCGCCATCGTCGCTGGCAACGCCTCCTGGGAGCAGCGCGTCTTCAAGCAGCCGATCGGCCGGGACCGCCACGACGCGCGCAGGATGCGCGTCAGCCGCACCGGCAAGCCCGCGCTCACGCGCGCACGCGTCCTCGCCCGCGCGCGCTGGCACGGCCGCCCCGTCACGCTGCTCGCCGTGGAGATCGAGACGGGCCGCAAGCACCAGATCCGCGTGCACCTCTCCCACGCCGGCCTGCCCCTGCTCGGCGACGAGCTCTACGGCTGCGCGCCGGGGCGCGCCGGCGGCATGCGCTCCGGCTATGCAGGCGCCCGCGACGTCCAAGTCGGCTGCGCGCGGCCCCTGAACGGAAACCGCATCAACCGCCAGCAGGCAAACCCATCGCCCACCCTCATGCTGCACGCGACCGAGCTCTCCTTCACCGACCCCGTCTCCGGTGCCCGCGTGCGCATCGTCTCCCCCGCCCCCGCGCGCATGCGGGCCCTGTTCCCACGACTCGACACCTGATCGACGCCCACGTGCAGGGGCCGCGGGCCGCGCTGCCGACCGGGCCCGGCGATGCCGAGACGCGACGCGCGGGCGGGCGCCGAAGATCGGGCGCGCGGCGGCGCTCGCGGGCCGCCGCGCGCAATTGCACCTCAGCAGGGCAATTCTCGGTGCTTAAAGAAGCGCGTCCGACATAGTACGATGGGCGCGACGACATTGCGCCGCGGCGCATCCGGTGGTCGACGGGCCGCCCGATGCGCGCGCCGGCGCGCTCTCGGCCGCATCACCCCGCGCGCTGCGGCCGCAGGCGACCCTTGAGGGAGGATCATCATGAAACTGTTCGCGTTCGCCCTTCGTCCCTACGACGAGCTCGGCTTCATGGAGGAGCTGAGCCAGGAGCTGGGCTTCGACTTCGGGTGGACCACCGAGTACCCCTCCATGAACAACGTGCATCTGGCTGCCGGCGCCTCGGCTCTCTCCATCCTCACCAACCCCATGACGCCCGAGCTGCTCGATTGCTACCATCGCATGGGCATCCAGGCCATCGCCACGCGCTCCATCGGCTACGACCACATCGACCTGCCCTACGCCCGCAAGCTCGGGATGCGCATCGGACATGCCGCCTATCCGCCCGAGGGCGTCGCCAACTACACCATCATGCTCATGATGATGGGCCTGCGCCGCGTCAAGTTCATCCTCGATATGGCCGCCGTGCAGGATTTCTCACTCGAGGGCAAGCTCGGCCGCGACATCTCCTCCTGCACCGTCGGCGTGGTGGGCACCGGCGCCATCGGCGCCTGCGTGATTCGCCACCTGCAGGGCTTCGGCTGCCGCATCCTGGCTTCGGACCCCTACCCCAAAGACGAGCTGCGCGAGCTGGCCACCTACGTGGACCTCGACACGCTGCTCGCCGAGTCCGACGTCATCACGCTGCACACCCCCGCCCTGCCCGAGAACATCCACATGATCGGCCGCGACCAGTTCGCGCGCATGCGCCCGGGCACCGTGCTCGTCAACGCCGGCCGCGGCTCGCTCGTGGACACCGCCGCCATGATCGAGGCGCTGGAGTCCGGTCATCTGGGCGGCGCGGCGCTCGACACCATCGAGCACGAGGACAACCTCTACTACCTGGACAAGAGCCGCGAGATCCTGCCCAACCGCGATCGGGCCCTGCTCATGTCGTTCCCGAACGTCATCGTGTCGCCGCACATGGCCTTCTACACACACGACGACGTGAAGGGCATGGTCTACAACAGCACCAAAGCGCTTCTGGCCTTCAGCCGCGGCGAGGACTCGCCGTTCGAGGTCCACTAGCGCATCAGCCGCTCCGGCACGGGGAGCTTTGGACACCTCGACGCCCTGGGTCCACCCGGAGCGCCGGCCCGATGTAGCGCGCAGCACATGGCCCCCTTTTCGGGTTATAGGACAAAATGTGTGTCTCGACAGAACATCTGTCCTAGTCCAGCCAGAAGGGGTACGGGTCCTTGTGGTGGAGCTCCTCCCAGACGACCCGGTCGCCCCACTCCGGGCCCCCGTCGTCGCGCTTGGGCCCCGCCGAGTAGGTCCTGTAGAGCAGGTCAACGTCGTCGTCGGTCGGCATGGCCGCAATGACCTCGCGCGCGGGCCTCGGCGACTCCGTGTGCAGGTAGCACCACCAGAAGACCGCCTTGACCCTGCGCATTGACGACAGGCCTCGGTGGTTGCGCAGGACGTCCCTGAGCTGCGCGTTGACCCCTCCCTCGATCGGGTTGTTGGTGCGCGGCAGCGGCCCCTCCGCGGTCAGTGCCGGGTCGAGGTAGGTGAAGAGGGTCCCCCGCGAGACGAGCCGCGAGAGCGACGAGCGGGCCCTCCTGAGCCTCTCGTGGGTGTAGACGAGCCGGCCGTCCTGCATGGACCTCTCCTCGAGGAAGTCCGCCCAGAACTCGCACCACTGCAGGTAGCGCTCGACCCACCAGTCGGCCTGGCGGAGGGTGTCCAGGTGCATGAGCTCGAGCGCGAGCGCGTAGAGCTCCCTGCCCGCCTGGAGCCTCGGCCTCGTCGTGGTGCAGCGCTTGACCTGGCAGAACGCGTGGAAGAGGCACCTCTGCACGCGCGTGCGGGGCCAGGAGCGGCGCCTCGCCCCCTCGAAGCCCGTCCCGCCGTCGCACACCACCACGTCCGGGGCCGGGATCGGCGCCATCAGGGCCTCCCAGGCCCTCGAGGTCTCGGCCTGGGCCATGTACCACGAGACGACGTGCTCGCCGTCGTAGGCGATCAGCACGACGAGGTCGCGGGCGAGCCATATCCCGTCGACGAAGAGCACCCGGTGCACCTCCCCGGTCGGCTCGGGCATGGGCCAGACGCGCCAGAACCCGGCGGTCCTCCTCCTGAACGTCCTGCCCTGGCCGGGCATCGAGAGCTGCGTGTCCTTGGAGGTGAGCCACGCCAGGAACTCCCCGAGCCTCGCCGCCGCGTCGTCGTAGGAGACCGTGTTCGAGGCCCCGCACGCCTTGCACCTCCATCGCTGGGACCCCGCGCTCGTCCTCCCGTTCCTCTTCATCGCAGCCCCGCATGAGGGGCACCTGACCGCCTTCATCCCCAGCTCCTCGGAAATCGGGATTTTAACGGCCTGATTTTCAGTCATCTACCTGCGGGGAAGGTGCGAATCCGGACACACTTTCTGTCCGAGTGGTTAAATTCGCCCCGCAGATTTAAACGCATGGAAAAGGGGCATCGACCTGCGTCGATGCCCCAGAAGCGGACACACATTTTGTCCTATAAGCCCCCTTTTCCAACAGCGCCCCGGATCTCCAAGGGATCCGGGGCGCGTTGCGTAGAGCGCATTCTTCCCGTGCAGCCGCCGGCTGCTACCAGGATACGTTGCGCCGGTTCTGCTTGACCTCGGAGCGGCGGCGCTTGGCGTCCAGACGCCGCTCGATCGCCTTGCGCGAGGGCTTGGTCTTCTTGCGTTTGCGCGGGGGCTTCGCACGGCGCTCCAGCACGGCGCGGAGCTTGGCGAGAGCGAGCTGTCGGTTGCGGTACTGGCTGCGCGTCTCGCGCGCGGTGACCGTGATGCCCGTGGGGAGGTGGCGCAACCGCACGGCGGAGTCGGTGGTGTTGACGCCCTGCCCGCCCGGACCGGTGGCCCGGAAGACCTCGAGCGTGCAATCGCGCTCGAGGGTGGCATCGTCCAGGCGCGCAAACGCCGCGTAATCACGATGCGTCAGATTCGCCCGCTCCATGGGCCACCTCCTCCTTTTGCTCGATCTTATCTCCTGCGACCTTGTCGCCTTATACTATCCCGCAAGTCTCGCTTGGGACAACGCGCACAGCCTCACGATACGATTCACATCATGCCTCACTCGCTTTCGCGTTCGCATATATGGGAGGAGCGCATGGAGAAAGCATCCACTTCCAAAGAGCTCGGGAGCATCATCAAAGCGGAGCGCAGGCGTCAAGGATTGACACAGGCAGAATTTGCCGGGCTCTGCAACGTCGGCATCACCTTTCTCTCTCAGCTCGAAAACGGCAAAGAAACTGCCGAGCTTGGGAAGACGCTCAACGTGCTCACGACCCTTGGATTGGATGTCTTTATAGAGAGACCTGCTATTAGGAGTCAAGGGTAATTCCGGAGACTTTTGATAGGAACCTTGAAAACCGGATATGGGATAAAGGGCGCGAACGGTCACCTCTTCTGCGAGAGGTGACCGGGGAGATGCCCGGCCGGCGGGTCGGGCGACCAGTCCCTGTCCTCCTTCATGAGGGCGAGGCAGACGGCGGCGAGCTTGCGGGCGACCGTCGTGAGGGCCACGTAGTGGTGCTTGCCCTGCGAGATCTTGCGCGCGTAGCACTCCCCGAAGTACGGGTCGAACCTCCTTGCCCGGTCGGCGCCCTGCATGAGCGCCCACCTGAGGTACGACGAGCCGCGCTTGGAGAGGTGCCCGGGGCTGTCGAGGCTCTCTCCCGAGACGCGCCTGGTCGCGTCCATGCCCGCGTACGCGACGAGCTTGGAGGGCGTCTCGAAGCGCGCGGCGTCGCCGACCTCGCCGGCGATGAGCGCCGCGAGCGCGGGCCCGACGCCCGGTATGCTCGTCAGGTGCCTGCCGGCGGTCTCGGACAGCGCGCGGGCAATCTCCGCCTCCAGCTCCGAGATCTGCCCGCGGGTGAACTCCATGCGCTCGACGAGCACCCTGAGCTCGAAGGCGAGCGCCCGGGAGCCGAAGGACACGCCGACCGAGGAGCGGGCGGCCTCGACGACCTCGTCGGCCCTCTCGCGCCCGAGCCTGCCGCGGCTGGCCTCGGCGAGCAGCCCGGCGAGCGCCTCGGGGTCCGCCGCCAGCACGTCGGCGGGCGTGGCGCACTCCTTGAGCAGCGCCGACGACGTCGGGCCGAACTTGTCCGCGAAGAGCCGCTCGTACTCCGGGAACACCCGGTCGAGAATCGCCGTCGCCCGGTTCTTGAGGGCGGTGAGCTCCTGCACGAGCTCGAAGCGGTACCGGGCGAGCTGCCTGAGCTCCTCGGTCGCCTCGTCCCCGAGCGCCGAGGGTTCGAAGCGCTTGCAACGCAGGAGGTCCGCGATGAGCAGGGCGTCGATGCCGTCGGTCTTCGCCGGCCGCACGGTGTCGACCCTGCGCCACGCGTCGGTCTGGATGGGGTTGATGACGGCGACCTCGAAGCCGTTGGCGGCGAGGAAGTCGAAGAGCGCCACCCAGTAGTGCCCCGTGGCCTCCATGCCGACCAGCGACCCCTCGGCAGAGACGCCCCGTCTGGCAAGGCGCTCGAGCAGACGCTCGAACCCCTTCTGCGTGTTTCTGAACTCGAACGGCTCGACGGCGACCTCCCCGCCGTCGCCCATCGCGGCCGCCACGTGCGACCTCTTCGCGACGTCGATCCCGATGTAGAGCATCTTTCCCCTCCGTCCTCTCGGCGGGACGAAGGTTTTCCTTCGGAATCCGCGGGCGCAACCTCCTGGGAGATCCGGCGCCGAACGCCATTCTGCCTAATCCGCGTCCACCCGCGGGCCGGAGGCGCGATTCTCTCGACAGGGGCCGTACCCCAAGGAGGAGCGCGCGCCCTCCGCCCCGTTCGCGCCCTTTATCCCATATTCGCGTCTACGGGTAAAGAAGCGCGGCCACTGCGCGAGAAGTGGCAACTTCAATATAGGAGGAGGGGCTAATGGGAGATGCTCTCAGGGTTTCTCTGCTTGCCGGTAAACGCTCGGTATGACCCTACGGCGCAAGCGGGCCCCGACAGCTGTGCCAGGGCCCGCACCTCGCTACTCGGCGACATCTGCCGACGGCTCCGTCTTGCCGCCAGGCAGGATGAGGTTGAGCAAGATGCCCGCCAGCGCCGAGGTGGCCATGCCGGGGAGCGTGTAATCGCCGACGGGGATCGAGATGCCGCTCGTCTCCATGCCCACGCCCACGATGATGACCACTGAGGCGATCATGAGGTTGCGGTTGACGTCGAAGTCCACCTTGTTGGACACGAGCATGCGCAGGCCGTTGGAGGCAATGAGGCCAAAGAGCAGCAGGCACACGCCGCCCATCACCGGGCCGGGGATGGACTGGATGAGCGCCGCGAGCTTGGGGCAGAAGCCGCCGATGACGAGCGCGAACCCGCCCGCATACCAGAAGATCTGGGTGGAGTAGACGCGCGTGACGCTCATGACGCCGATGTTCTCGGCGTAGGTGGTGGTGGGAGGACCGCCGAGGAAGCCCGAGATCATGGTCGAGATGCCGTCGCCGGCCAGCGAACGCGGCAGCATGGGACGGTAGTCCTTGCCCACGATCTCGCCCACGGCGAGCAGGTGGCCGATGTGCTCGATCACCACGACCACGGCCACGGGCGCGATGAGCGCGATAGCGCCCATATCGAAGTGCGGCGCCGAGATGTGCGGCAAGCCGATCCAGGCGGCCTCCGCCACTGGCGCGAAGTCCACGAGACCGAGCGGCACCGAGACGAGGTAGCCCACGATGATGGCGAGGAGCACCGGGATCGTCCCGAAGATGCCACCCATGCTCGAGAACACCACAGCCGCCACGAGTGTGATCGCCGCGACGATGGCGCCGAGCCCGTAGAACGCCGTGGAGCCATCCGGAAGATCCTGCATGAAGGCCATGTCGACCGCCGTGGCCGAGAGCCCCACGCCGATCACGACCATCACCGAGGCCACGAGCACCGGCGGGAGCAGCCGGTCGAGCCAGCCGGTTCCCACGAGCCGGATGATGCCCGCCACCGCGAGGAACACCATGCCCGCCACCACGACGCCCGACAGGGCGGCGTCGAGCCCCTGCGTGGCGCCGACGGCCAGGATCGGGCTGATGAAGGCGAACGAGCTGCCCAGGTAGCTCGGAATCTTGTTGCCCGTGACGAGCAGGTAGCAGATGGTGCCGATGCCCGAGCACATGATGGCGACGTTGGGGTCGAGCCCCGTGAGCACCGGCACGAGCACCGTCGAGCCGAACATGCTCATCATGTGCTGGATGCCGAGCGGGATGGCGCGACCGACCGACACCCGGTCGTCAACGCCGATGACCTCTCGTTGATGATGTGCCATGGTACCCCCTTTTCGCAGGGCGCGGCACCCCGCTGGCACCGCACAAGGCCATCATCGCACAAGGGGTGCGCGAACGCCAAGCTGAAAGGGGCTCCGGGGATTTTCGCAGGCGACGTCCTCGCCGCTTCGCGGCTACGGATTGTCGCCCCCGGAAACCCCCGGAGCCCTTGATGGCGTTAACGCGGCAGAAGGAAAAGATGCCTGCGGCTACTCGCCGCAGCCGTCCTCCAGGAGCTGCACGAGCTCGTCGACGGCCTTCTGCTCATCGGCGCCCTCGGCGGCAATCTCCACCTCGTTGCCCTGCTTGGCGGCGAGCATCATGATCGAGAGCATCGAGGAGGCGTCGAGCGCGGAGCTCTCCTTGGTGATGTTGCGGATGGTCACCTTGGACTCGTAGGAGCCCGCCTGCTTGGCGAAGACGGCGGCGGGACGGGCGTGCAGGCCCGAAGCGTTCACGATGGTGGTGGTCTTGGAATACATTGGCTGTCCTTCCGGTTGGCGGGGCCGCACGGCCCCCGTCGTGGTTGTCAGGATATGCGGGCGACCACGCGGGTGCCCGCGGCGAAATCATGCAGCGCCCGATGCTGCGGGCGGTAGAGCGCCAGGAACGCCGAGACGATCGTGATGCCGACGCACGCGATGGACCACGGCGTGGCCACGTCGATGCGGATGATGAGCGTCGCGAGCTCGCGGATGAAGCGCCCCGTGACGAAGGCGTTGCCCTCGAGCAGGAAGCCGATGAGGCCGTAGCGCACGGCGAGCGCCCCCAGGGAGGGCAGCGAGCCATCCATGGAGCGGACCTCCAGGCCCAGCAGGCGCTTGCCCAGGGTCTGGCCCGGCATCATGCGGGCGGGCACCCATACGTAGTAGAAGAGGCCGGCCAGGATACAGAGCACCCCGGCGAGCACGCCCCACCACATGGGGTAGCCGAGCGCCTCGAACACGTACAGGTCGGAGTAGAAATCGGTGCGGCGCGTGACGGCGCTGTAGAGCAGCACCGCGGGTGCCCCCGTCACAACGCCGCCGACCGCCCAATCGATGGCGTAAGCGCCGAAGCGCCGCAGGACGGACACCTGCGTGGTCACCGCCACCGACCGCACGGGCAGCTTCTCCTCCTCGGTATGGGACGCGGGCTGCGCGCTCGCGCCGGATGCGCCGCCAGCGGGACGGCGGTTGCGCTTCTTATGCTTCTTGCTCATCGCTCACGATCCTGACGTCTCAAGGGTTGCGTTCTCAGTCGGCGCGCTCGTAGAGGGCGTCGAATGCCAACTTCATGCGCTTCAGGCCCTCCTCGACCTTGGAGCGCGGGCCGCCGATGCACATGCGCAGGTAGCCCAGGCCACCCTCGCCGTAGGTCTCTCCGGGCATGATGCCGACGCGGCCCACGTGCACGAGCGCGTCCTGGATCTCAGCCGAGGTGAAGGGCACCTGGCGCGCGTCGATCCAGGAGAGGCACGTGGCCTCGGGCACCTCGAAGCGCAGGTCGGGCAGGTTGGCGTCGATGAAGCTCTTGACGAGCTCGTGGTTGCCGCGCAGATACGCCCTCAACTCGTCGATGTAGTCATCGCACTCGGTGTAGCCCACCATGGTAGCGTAAAGGCCCGGGATGCTGGCCGAGTTGAGCAGGTCGCGGTTGCGGGTCTGGTAGAGGAACTCCTCGCGCACGTCCGGATCGGGGACGATGGCGTAAGAACCCATGAGGCCCGGGGTGTTGAGGGTTTTGGAGCAGGCGGAGGCGATGTAGATCTCCGGGTACTCGTCATAGAACGCCAGCGCCGGGATCTGGCGGCGCTCATCAGCCATCTCGAGGTCCATGTGGATCTCGTCGGAGATGATCTTCACGCGGTGCTCGCGGCACATCGCCACGATGCGGGAGAGCTCCTCGCGCGTCCAGACGCGGCCGCTGGGGTTGTGGGGCGAGCACAGAAGCATCACGCGCGCATCGGCCAGATCATGATCGAGCTGCTCGAAGTCGATCTCGTAGTGGCCGTCGACGTTGACGAGCTTGTTGGAGATGAGCCTGCGGCCGTTGCCCACGCAGATCTTGATGAACGAGTCGTACATGGGCGCGAACGAGACGACGCCGTCGCCCGGCTCGGTGAAGAAGCACATGAGCTTGGCGAGCGTGTACATGACGCTCTGGCTGTAGAGCACCCAGTCCTCGGGCATCTCGACGCCGAAGCGGCGGGCGAAGAAGCCTGTGATGGCGCCCTTGAACTCGTGGTGGTTCCAGCGGGTGTAGCCGTAGATGCCGTGGTCGACCACCTTGTGCAGCGCCGCGACGATGGGGTCGGGCACGCGGAAGTCGTGGTCGGAGATGGAGAACGGCAGCAGCCCCGCCTCGCCGAAGCGATCCTGGATGTAATCCCACTGCGTGCAGTAGGTACCCAGGCGGTCGTGGACCGCGTCGAAGTCGTAGCTCATTTACGCCTCCTTGATGGGGATGATGCGAAACTCCTTGGGCGTGTGGTTGAGGGGCCGTCCCACGCCGCCGTCGATGAGGACGTCGTCCTCGATCCGCACGCCGCCCACGCCCGCCACGTACACGCCGGGCTCGCAGGACATGATCATGCCGTTGTCGAGCACCGTCTTGCTGCCGGGGCGCAGGAGCGGCAGCTCGTTGTCGTTGCCGATCCCGATACCGTGGCCCAGGCCGTGGTTGAAGTTCTCGCCGTAGCCGGCGCGCTCGATCACGTCGCGGGCGGCGCGGTCGACGTCCTCGGCCACCGCGCCGACGCGCATGGCGTCGATGCCAGCCAGATGGGCCTCGAGCACCACCTCGTAGATGCGCCGCATCTCCGGGGTCGGCTCACCCATGAAGACCACGCGGGTCATATCGGACTGGTAGCCCTCGAACTGGATGCCGAAATCGATGAGCACCGCGTCGTGCGGCTCGACCACGCGCCCGGTCGGCCGGCCATGCGGCAGGGCGCTGCGCGGGCCTGTGCCCACGATGGTGTCGAAGCTCATGGCCTCGGCGCCCCTCAGATAGGAGTGGTAGTGCAGAAGCGCGCTGATCTCGTACTCGGTCATGCCCACGCGCAGGCGCGAGATGACCTCCTCGTAGATCTCGTCGGTGAGGTCGATGGCGCGCTGCAGATGTGCCACCTCGTCCGCGTCCTTGATGATGCGCATGAGAGGGATCTCATCGTCCAGCAGCACCACCTCGAAGCCGAGCGCCTCGACCTTGCGGTACTCCCCCACGAGCATCTGATCGGCCTCGACGCCCAGGCGGCGGGCGCCCTCGGCCTCGAGCAGGCGCTTCACATAGGGCAGGTAGCTCTCGCCCTGGGCGTGCTCCACGAGCTCCAGGGTGTGCTCGCGCTCATGCGCCTCGTTGACGTAGCGGCCGTCGAGGATCATGTAGGCCCGCTCGCGGGTGATGAGCACCTTGCAGCCGCTCCCTGTGAGGGTGCCCAGGTACTTCTTCATCGTCTTGCTCTTGATGAGCACGGCGTCGCAATCGCTGGCAGCGAGTTGCGCACGCACCCGCTCGATATGGTTTAGATCCGCCATGGGACTCATCTCACTCTCAACAGCGCCCCAGGGAGCGCATCTGCCATCTCCCCGGGGCGCCGACGTCTTCGCGACGCCCCGGCCGCCAGGCAGCCGGGGCATCTCCAAAGGGGTCTGCTAGAAGTCGAGATCCATGTCGTCGAGGAGCTTCATGTCCTCCTCGGAGATGGTCACCGAGCCGCCCTCGGAATCGACGGCGATGCCGGCAGCCTTCTCGGCCTCGATCTGGGCCTCCTTCTCCAGCTCGCGCCTCTCGTAGATCTTGAAGAACGGGAACCACACGATGATGGAGCAGATCAGCTGGATGGCGTTCGCCACGATCGACATGTAGTCGAAGTTGGTGAGGAAGCCCTCCAGGAACACGCCGACGTAGGGAGGCGTGAAGGTGGAGCAATCCAGGATGCCGAAGTACATCATCCAGTACGGGATGACGCCCATGAGGCCGCCGAAGATGACGTAGGGGATGAAGTAGATCGGGTTCAGCACGATGGGGGCGCCGAACAGGATGGGCTCGTTGATGCCGAACAGTGCCGGGATGAGGGCCAGGCGGCCGATCTTCCTCTGCGCGTCGGACTTGGACAGCATGCTCCAGAACACCAGGCCGAAGGTCACGCCGGTACCGGTGAAGTTGCCGAACGCGGACTCGGGGCCGGGGGCGAAGAAGTGCGTGGCCACGCCGCCGGCCTGGACGGCCGCGATGTTCTCAGCCAGGAACTGCGTGGAGATCGGGCTGGTGATCGGCGACAGCACCGAGGGGTGGATGCCGAAGAAGAACAGCAGGCAGCGCAGGATCTGCAGGAAGGTCACGGCGAGCGGGTTGTCCATGGAACCCACGAGCGGTGCCAGCAGGTTGGTGAAGATCAGCGGTGGCATGATGCCGAAGACGTTCACGCACACGATGCGGATGATGAGGAACACCAGAACGGTGCCCACCGCGAGCGGGATCATGGCGAAGGAGTTCGACACGAAGTCCGGCACGGACTCGGGCAGCTTGATGGTGATGTTCTTGTTCTTGAACCAGCGGTAGATCTCGACGGCGAGGATCGCGGCGACCATGGACACGAACAGGCCCTTGGTGCCCAGATAGGTGACGTCCCAGCCACCCTCCTCATCGAAGGCCACGGCGAGCAGCAGGAAGGCGATGAGCGCCATGCTGGTCGCGCCGGGCACGTCGAGCTTGTAGTGCTGCGACAGGTGATAGGCGATGATCACGGTGACGTAGAGCGCCATCAGGCCCATGCCGACGGTGTTGGGCATGGTGATCAGCGAGCTGTTGGCCATGATCCACTGCGACACCGGGTTGTCCACGCCGATGTAGTTGGGGATCGCGTCGGGGATGAGGCAGAACGAACCGATGATGAGCAGCGGGGTCATGGCGACCATGGACTTCTTGATCGCGCTCAGATAGCGGTTCTTGTCCATCCACTCCGCGATGGGGCCGAGGTATTTATTGAGGAAATTCTCAAGTGCTCCCATGGGGGTCACACCTTTCTAGAATCGAGATGGTGCCTTGCAGACGCGCCCGCGCGTGGAAACCGAGGTGCGTCTGCGGGGTGCTCACGTGAGGCCTACTTGCCCTGGGCGAGATCGGCCTTCTTGCGGGCGACGAGGGCCATCTTGAGCACCGTGGCGCCGTCCATCTTGCCGTAGGTGTCCTTGTCGACCACCGTGTAGGGGATCTTGTACGGATCGATGACCTCGCGGATGGAGTCGACGCGGTGCGCGACCTGGGGCCCGAGGATGACCACGTCGGTGTCCTCGACCTCCATCGGCAACTGGTCCGCAGGGATCGCCTTGAAAGTGAAGTCAGCCTCGTTGAGCTTCTTGCTCTCCTTGACGGTGCGCTTCATGCTATCCATGAGCATGGTGGTGGAGAAACCACCCTGGCAGCACAGAACGATCTTCATTTACTTTGCCTCCTTGGACTCGAAAACCTCAGTGATCGCCTCGATCAGGTCGCGCGCCAGAGCGGCGCACATGTAGTGATCCTGGGCGTGCACCATGAGGAGGCTCATCTCGGGACGGTCGTCGCCGCCGGCGAGCTCCGCGGTGATGAGCTTGGTCTGCTCCTCGTGCGCCTCGAGATCGAGGTCGCGCGACTCCTTGAGCGCCGCGCGGGCGCCGTCGTAGTCGCCCTCCTTGACCTTCTTGAGCGCATCGAAGGCGCGCGCCTTGCTCTCGCCCGCAGACGAGATGATGCCCATGATCACCTGCTCGTACGTTCCTGCCATCTTTCCCCCCTTCCCTTAGAACTCGATGACGGACTGGTAGGTGTTCCTATCAAACGACCTGGCGATAGCGCACACCAGATCGATTGCGGATGAGATGTCGGCGGCGCTGGCCACCGACCAGGCGCCGTGACACCCGCGCAGCGGGATGCCGATGACGAGCGCGGCGCGTCCCGCCCCCACCAGGTGCGCGGTGCCGGCATCGGTGCCGCCGCCGCCCAGCATGTCGAGCTGGACCGCGATGCCCTCCTCGCGGGCGCGGTCGCGCGCGATGCGGAGCAGCCCCTCATGCGGGACCATGGTCTTGTCGTAGTGCTCGATCATGCAGCCCTGGCCCAGCTTGCGGTGGTTGGTGAAATCGCGGGACAGGTCGGCGCCGGAGGCGACGTCCACCGCGACGAAGATATCGGGATCGGCGTAGGCGCACGCGGTCTTGCCGCCGCGCGTGCCCACCTCTTCGCTGGAGGTCGCGGCCATCCACACCTCGGCCGCATGGCCCTCGGCGTGGAGGCGGCGCAGCGCCTCGGCGATGACGTAGAGGCCGGAGCGGTCGTCCATGGCCTTGCCGGCGACCTTGTCGAGGGCCAGCTCATGCGCCTCGCTGGCGAAGGTCACCATGTCGCCCACGGCGACGCCGAGCGCCTCGACGTCGGCGCGGCTCTCGCAGCCCAGGTCGACGTAGGCCTCCTCGACGTGTCCGTCCGCGCCCGTCTTGGCGTTGAGGACGCCGGGCACCTTGGTGCCGTCGGCGCAGGTGACGCGCACGGCCTGCATGTGCTTGCTCTTGTCGAGCACTCCGCCCAGCACGGTGAGATGCAGCATGCCCAGATCGGAGATGTGGCGCACCATGAAGCCGACCTCGTCCATGTGCGCGGCGAACATGATGCGCACGGGGTTCTCCTCGGCGCCCTCGCTCACGAACAGGGCGCTGCCCAGGCCGTCGTGCTCGATGCGGTCGCACGAGTCGGCGAGCTCCGCCTCGAGGATCGCGCGCACCTCGCGCTCGCGCCCTGCGACGGCGTCGGCGTTGCTCAGACGCTTCAACAACTCTAGATCGGCCATCTTCCATCCCTTCCCTTCGCACCAGCGGCTTTGCCGCGGGGCTAGTAGTACCTCAGCAGCATCTCGACGAACTCCTCGAACGTGCGCGCGCGGCTCACCGTCTGCACGCTCGTGGGCTCGTTGAGCACGTGGGCGACGAACTCGAACACCTCGCGGAAGAACGAGCGGTCCTCGCGCGTGACGCACAGCATGAACACCGCATGCACCGGCGAGCCCATCCACGAGATGGGATCGGGGTGGAGCGAGACCGCCACCGCCGTCTTGATCCCATCCATGTCGATGGGGTGCGGTAGAGCGATGTCGCGGTACACGCTCGAGCTGATCGCCTCGCGCGCGTAGAGGCGCTCCTTGAAGTCGGGGAACGCGAACTCGCGCTCCACGAGGGTGCCACCCATCGCCTCGATCACGTCGTGCTCGTCCTTGAACGGCGTGTCGATGAAGAACAGGTCGCTGCGGAAGAACGCGTAGAGATTGCGCTCCATCGCGCGGCGACGCGCGGCGGCGCGGATCGCGTCGATGCGCGTGCGGATGAGCGCGCGGTCGACCTCGCCCAGAAACGGCGAGACCTTGACCACGGGCGCGGCGAACCGCCCGCGCAGCTCCTGCGTCGAGATGATGATGTCGACCTGGCTGGCGTTGCGGATCTCGTCGGGCTCCTCCACCACCGCGTCGATGCAGAGGTCCTGCGCGAAGTAGTCGCTCAAAAGCTCGGCGAGCGAGGTGCTGCGCGCGTTGTAGCGCGGGCTCACCACGAACGCCCGCAGCTTGTTGCCGCGCGACGCCTGCTCCTCGATGAAGCAGCCCACGTGGAGGGCGATGAAGGCGATCTCGTCCTCGCTCACCATGAGCCCGGTATCGCTCTGGATGATTTCGGCGATGAAGACCGCGATCTCGTAGACATAGGGGTAGGCGTTCTTGATGAGGTCGAACTGCGGATTGCGCAGCACCACGTCGCTCTCGCCGCGGGCGAGCAGGTTCTCGAGGTGGAGCGAGAAGCGCACGCCAAACTCCCCGTCCGAGAGATCGACCGCGTACTCGCTGCTCACGCGGGCGCGGATATGGTCGAGCAGGCGCGCGACCTGGCTGTTCTGCGGGCGCGCGTCCTCCAGACTGTCGACATCCACTAGGCAGGTGGAGAGGATGAGCTTGAGCGAGCGACGATCCGCCGCCGAGAAGGACACCTGGTACTTCTCCTCGATGCCGCCCAGGATGTCCTCGGTGACGCGGTCGACCTCCGTGGAGATCGAGCCCTGGACGGGAAACCCGCTGTCCGCCGCCGGAAAGCCGTTGAGGCAGCGCTCCAGCGCGATCGCGATATGCAGAATCAGGTTGGAGAGCGAGTAGCCGTTGATGAAGAAGCCCTCGCGCTTCAGCCGCTCGTCGATCGCGGCGCGCAGCTCCTTGATGTCGATATCGGGAAAGTAGACGTTCACCAGCTCGAGCTGGTTGAAGAAGTCCCGGGTCTCGCCGAAGAGCAGGTCGCTGATGACGCGCTTCTTGGCGGCCTCGTCACCGGCCACGAACAGCTGGCCCCCGCGCGTGCGCAGGGCCACGTCGCTCGCCGAGAGGTCGGCGTTGATGGCCTGAATCTCGTTCTCCAGCGTGGTGAGCGAGATGCACAGCTCCTGGGCAAGATCCTCGACGGAGAGCTCGTTGTGGCGCATGAGCAGCTGGCACAGGATGCGCGTGCGGCGCTCCTGGGCCGTCTGCGGCACGCCCTCGACGCGCGTGGTCGCCGAGGAGAGCAGGTCTTCGACCGCGTCGGCATCGCCCAGGCGGTAGCCATGGGAGCTCGAGACGACGATGCCGGGATGGGACTCGTTCAGCTGGGCGACGGTTGTCTTGACGGTGCGCGCCGAGCATCCCAGCGACGAGGCCAGCGAAGCGGCCGTGGTCCAGGTGCCGCTCTGCTCGAGCAGCATCACGAGCTTGCGCGCGCGATCGTTCATGCAACCATCCCCCTTTCTGCAGACGGGTTCCTCCTACATGAGGATACTCGACCGCGCACACAAAGTCTTCACTTGAGATTGCACCGTTCCGGTGAAAAGACGGCTCGGGGGCGCGCGTTACGGTCTCGGGCCGTGCGCCGGCTTGCATTGCAGGTGCAGCAGCGTGCACGCAGGCGCGGCTGCGGACACGCGAAAAGATGGTGTACGGGATGGTGGGGCGCAAACGGAACCATCTGCGTTAGGCCGGATCGCAGCCGCTTTTTAGCAGGGCTCGCGACGTGCAGGAAGACGTCGGGCGCGCAACATGGCCGACATGCAGGGCGGCGTTCAGGTGGGCGGCAAGCGGACAGGCAGCAGGCACAATGAGATGCTGACTGCAGGGCGGCAGGGTTAAGGTGGAGCAACCTACGCCGGGCCAGATCGCGACAACCCCTGCGCAGGATCTACGATGTGTTGACAAAGCCATCTATTAAGCGATGGTTCTGACATGCACCCTTCTGCTGCATCAAAGCTACCGCCCCAGCGCCGGCGTGCAGAGCGTGCACAGGGATGGTGCGCGTGGACAGAAACCAAAGCGTCCACCGAAGGACAAGCGGTAGACCTATGGCGGTGCCCGCACACGTGCTGGGGTCGCCTTTATGCGGCATTCGACGTTTTAACCGCAAGGGAGATGCCCGACCGTGTGCCGGTGGCCCCGGCTCAGAAGCCCGGGGCAGCACTGCTCTACAGCGATACCTGCACACGACGGCGTTGCGCTTATGTACAGAAAGTCGAGTAGGGAATAGTTTAGTGCGCCAAAACCCTTGAAATACGCCGATGAGGCATTACCTTCGAGATTCAGCACCTCATCTACCAGGCATTTTGTGAACTGTTCCCTAGACTGTTCCCTAAACTGTTCCCTACTCGGCTTTTTGTACATTCATGCTCGTTCTGAGGTCGACGAAGGTGAGCAGTGCGGAGATCTGGCTTGGTAGAGCTTGGTAGAGCTTGGTAGAGCTTGGTAGAGCTTGGTAGAGCTTGGTAGAGCTTGGTAGAGCTTGGTAGAGCTTGGTTAGGCTCGGCCGGGCTCGTTGGGTTCGATTGGGCCCGGTTTGGCCGGCTGGGCTCACCTGGGACCTGTTGGGCCCGGTTGGGCCCAGTTGGACTTAGTTGGGCAGGTCGGGCTCAACTTAGTTTCATAGAGGATATGCGTCTCCTCGAAACGCGCCCCCTTCAATCGGCGGAAAAAAGCCCCGCCGCTTGCGCGACGGGGCTCAGGCGCCCTCAGGCGAAACTATCGAATCAGCTCGATAGCGGATTTAGAACTCGGCACCGCACTTCTTGCAGACGCGGATCTTGGTCTTGTGACCGTCGAGCTCGCCGGACTTGTGGCCCACGCGGGTGGCGGCGCCGCACTTGGGGCACACGAGCATGGCGTTGGAGGCGTCGATCTTGGCCTCCTTGTGCTCGAAGCCGCCGGCCTGGTTCTGCTGGTTGGGACGCACGGCCTTGGTGACCACGGCAACGCCCTCAACCTTGATCTTGCCCTCAGCAGGGTAGGCGCGGAGCACGGTGCCCTGCTTGCCGCGATCCTTGCCGGAGAGAATCTTGACGGTGTCGCCCTTCTTGATGGACATGGCCATAGCTGCTCTCTCCTTTCTTCTACAGGGTCTCGGGAGCAAGCGAGACGATCTTCATGTACTTCTTGTCACGCAGCTCGCGCGCCACGGGCCCGAAGATGCGGGTGCCCACGGGCGAGCCGTCGTTGTTGATGACGACCGCGGCGTTGTCGTCGAAGCGGATGTAGGAGCCGTCCTTGCGGCGGATCTCCTTGACGGTGCGCACGACGACGCACTTCACGACATCCTTCTTCTTGACGTTGGCGCCCGGAGTGGCCTCCTGGACGGCCGCCACGATCACGTCGCCGATCCCCGCATAGCGGCGCTTGGAACCACCAAGCACCTTGATGCAGCGAACCTTGCGCGCACCGGAGTTGTCGGCGACGTTCAGCATGGTTTGCATTTGAATCATGGTTGTTCCTCCGAACATAGGCTGGCGAGAGGTGCGCAGCTTGCCTTGCGCGTCGCACGTCGTCAGCGTGAAGTCAGGACAAGCAGCTTACTTGGCGCGCTCGATGATCTCGACGAGACGCCAACGCTTCATCTTGGACAGGGGACGGGTCTCCATGACGCGAACCTTGTCGCCGACGCCTGCAGTGCACTCCTCGTCGTGCGCGTGCAGCTTCTTGGTGGTGGTCATCATCTTGCCGTACTTGGGATGGCGCTTGCGCTCCTCGGTCTGGACCACGATGGTCTTGTTGCCGGAGATCGAAACGACGACGCCCGTACGGACTTTACGCTGGTTACGCGTATCGCTCATGTTCTCTCCTTGAGATCTAGTTCGCCGCAGCGGCCTTCTCCGCTGCGATTTCACGGGCGCGCTGCTCCGTAAGGATGCGGGCGATATCCTTCTTCACGAGCTTGACGCGAGCGGTGTTGTCCAACTGGCTGGTGGCCATCTGGAAACGGAGGTTGAAGAGCTCGGCGCGCATCTCCTTCAGCTTATCAGCAAGCTGAGCGTCGTTGAGCTCACGAATCTCTGCGGGCTTCATCTACTTTTCCTCCCCGTCCTGGTCAGCGCGGGTCACGATCTTGGTCTTGATGGGCAGCTTGTGCTGCGCCAGGCGCAGGGCCTCGCGGGCAATCGGCTCGGAGACGCCGGAGATCTCGAACATGATGCGACCGGGCTTGACGACGGCCACCCACTCCTCCGGGTTGCCCTTGCCGGAGCCCATGCGGGTCTCAGCCGGCTTCTTGGTGATGGGCTTGTCGGGGAAGATCGTGATGAACACGCGACCGCCGCGGCGCATGTAGCGGGTCATGGCCACACGAGCGGCCTCAATCTGGCGGTTGGTGATCCAGTGGGCCTCGAGGGCCTTGATGCCATAATCACCGAAATGCAGCTCGGTATTACCCTTGGCCTGGCCCTTCATCGAGCCACGCTGCACCTTGCGGTGAAGAACACGCTTAGGGGCAAGCACTACTGACCCCTCCTCTCGGAGTTACGGCGACGAGGACGGCTGGAGCCCTCGAGCGCGGGATTGGGAACGGGCTGGCCGGGGAGCTTCTCACCCAGGTAGATCCAGACCTTCACGCCGCAGGCGCCCATGGTGGTGTGGGCGGTGGCGGTGCCGTAGTCGATCTTGGCGCGCAGGGTGTGCAGCGGCACGCGACCCTCGCGATACCACTCGCGACGACCCATCTCGGCGCCGCCCAGACGACCAGAGCACTGGATACGGATGCCCTTGGCACCGGCCTTGGAGGCAGACTGGACGGCCTTGCGCATGGCGCGACGGAAGGCGACGCGGCCCTCGAGCTGCTCGGCGATGGACTGAGCCACGAGCGTGGCGTCCAGCTCCGGGCGCTTGATCTCGATCACGTCGACGGAGAGCTGGCCCTTGGTCACGCCGGCGACCTTCTCGAGCTCGCTGCGCAGGGCATCGATCTCGGAACCCTTCTTGCCGATCACGATGCCGGGACGAGCGGTGTAGATGATCACCTTGACCTTCTCGCCGGCGCGCTCGATCTCCACGCGGGAGACGGCGGCGCGGGCCAGGCGCTTCAGCACGTACTTGCGGATGTCAAGGTCGTTGCCGAGCGTCTTGGCATAATCCTTCTCGGCGAACCAGCGGGAGCGCCAGTTCTCCGTGATGCCCAGACGGAAACCGGTGGGGTAGACTTTCTGACCCATAGCGCTTATGCCTCCTTTCGAGGAGCGACGACGACGGTGATGTGGCTCATGCGCTTCAGGATGCGCGACGCGGAGCCCTTGGCACGCGGACGGATGCGCTTGAGGGTCGGGCCCTCGTCGACATAGGCCTTGACGACCACGAGGTCGCTGGCGCGCATGCCGTTGTTGTGCTGGGCGTTAGCCACAGCAGAGCGGAGAACCTTCTCCACGTCCACGGCGACGGCGCGCTCGCAGAAGTGCAGGATCTCGAACGCCTGCTCAACGGACTTGTTGCGGATAAGATCGACCACGAGGCGAGCCTTGGACGGGGAAACGCGCACGTACTTGGCGACGGCGCGAACCTCGCGGGTCTCGGTATCGGTAGCTTTAGTTGCCATTTACGTGAAACCCCCTACTTGGCCTTGTGGCCACGGAACGTACGGGTGGGTGCGAACTCACCGAGCTTGTGACCAACCATGGACTCGGTGACGTACACGGGGACGTGCTTGCGGCCGTCGTGCACGGCGATCGTGTGACCGACCATCTCGGGGAAGATGGTCGAAGCGCGGGACCAGGTCTTGACAACGTCCTTCTTGCCGGCCTCGTTCATCGCGATGATACGCGAGAGCAGGCGAGCTTCAACGAACGGCCCCTTTTTGAGACTTCTGCTCATAAGTCGTTATCTCCTAATTCTCGGTATCGACTACTTCTTGCGACGACGGATGATGAGGCTATTCGACGCCTTCTTCTTCTTGCGGGTGCGATAGCCCTTCGTCGGCTTGCCCCACGGGGTGACAGACGGGCGACCAGAGGTGTGGTTCTTGCCCTCGCCGCCGCCATGCGGGTGGTCGACCGGGTTCATGACGGTACCGCGCACCGTCGGGCGCACGTTCATGTGGCGCTTGCGGCCGGCCTTGCCGATGACGATGTTGGCGTGGTCGGCGTTGCCCACCTCGCCCACCGTGGCGCGGCAGGTGATGAGCACGCGGCGCATCTCGGAGGACGGCATGCGGATGATGGCGTACTTGCCCTCCTTGCCCATGAGCTGGCAGGCGCAGCCGGCCGAGCGGGCGATAGCGGCGCCCTTGCCGGGCTGGAACTCGATCGCGTGGATGAGCGTACCCACGGGGATCTCGGAGAGAGGCAGCGCGTTGCCAGGCTTGATGTCGGCGTTCTCGCCGGACTCAACCATGTCGCCCACCTTGAGGCCCTTGGGCGCCAGGATGTAGCGCTTCTCGCCGTCCACGTAGTGGAGCAGCGCGATGCGGGCGGAGCGGTTGGGGTCGTACTCGATGGTGGCAACCTTGGCGGGCACGCCGTCCTTGTTGCGCTTGAAATCGATGCGACGATAGCGACGCTTTACGCCGCCGCCCTGATGGCGGACGGTGATGCGGCCGTTGTTGTTGCGACCGGCCTTCTTGGGAAGCGGCTCGAGGAGCGACTTCTCGGGCGTGGTACAGGTGATCTCGGCGAAGTCCGAGATCGTCTGCCAGCGGCGGCCCGCGCTGGTCGGTTTAAGGTGCTTTACAGCCATTTACGTATCCCTTTCAATCTCTATCCGCTCGCCACCGCAAGCAGGGATTCGGAGCTTTCACTCCGGGGTGCGATGACACCGGATACCACGGTACCGGGCGGTTCCATCTTATGTGCCCGATACAAGTTCGTTTGCGCATCCCCTCTTGAGATGCGCAAACCTGCAACCCTCGAGAAGCCTTAGGCCTGGTTGCCGAAGATCTCGATCGAATCGCCCTCGGCGACGGTGACGATCGCCTTCTTCCACGAACGGGTCTTGCCGGCGACCATGCGCACGCGCTTGGTCTTGGGCTTGACGTTCAGGGTGTTGACCGAGGTGACCTTGACGTTGAAGAGCTCCTCGATAGCATCCTTGATCTGGTACTTGTTCGCGTCGCGATGAACTTCGAACGTGTACTTGTTCTGCTCCATCTGGGCGTAGCTGCGCTCGGAGACGATGGGGCGGATGATGATCTCGTGGGCGGTCATTTATGCGAGCACCTCCCCGAAGTGAGCGGCAACATCGGCGGGCATCAGCAGGGCGCCATTGTTGACGAGGTCGTAGGTGTTGGCCTCGTTCGGCGTGATGATGAACGTCTTGGGGATGTTGCGGAACGACAGGAACGCGTTGATGTCGTCCTCGCGCACGATGATCGTGAGGCGCTTGCCCTCAAGGCCGAGAGCCTTGAGCATGGCCACGGCGGCCTTGGTGGACGGCTTCTCGAAGCCGTAGTCGTCCACGAGCACCAGCTCGTTGTCGCGCACCTTGGCGGAAAGCGCGGAGCGCATCGCGAGCTTGACCTCCTTGCGGTTCATGCGCTTGGCGTACGAGCGCGGCTTCGGAGCGAAGACCACGCCGCCGTGACGCCACTGGGCGGCACGGATCGAACCCTGGCGGGCACGGCCGGTGCCCTTCTGGCGCCAGGGCTTCTTGCCGCCGCCGGAGACCTCGGAACGGCCCTTGGCGGACTGGGTGCCGCTGCGCCAGCAGGCGCGCTGGCACTCGACGATGTGATGCATGACATGGATGTTCGGCTCGATGCCGTACACCGCGGAAGCGAGCTCGGCCTCAGCGACCTTCTGGCCCTCGCTGTTCTTTACTTCATACTTAGACATACGGTGTTCTCCTTGGTATGACGTGAGGCTTGTCTGCTTAAATCAGCGTTTACGCCATACGGATGGCGACCAGAGCGTTCTTGCCGCCAGGGACAGCGCCCTTGACCAGCATGAGGTTCTGCTCGGCATCGATGCGGACAACGGACAGGTTCTTCACGGTCACGCGCTCGTTGCCCATGTGACCAGCCATCTTGACGCCCTTGAGAACACGGGCGGGATAGGCGCACTGGCCGATGGAGCCGGGGTGACGCTTGAAGTGGGAACCATGGGTCATCGGACCACGGCGCTGACCCCAGCGCTTGATGCGGCCCTGGAAGCCCTTGCCCTTGGAAGTGCCGATGACATCGACCTTCTTGACGTCGGCGAAGTCGGCGACCGTGACGGTCTCGCCGACCTTGTGCTCCTCGCCGGCCTCCACGCGGACCTCGCGCAGATAGCGGACGGGCTCGACGCCAGCCTTGGCGAAGTGGCCCGCCATAGGCTTGTTGACGTTCTTGGCCTTGATGTCGCCAAAGCCGATCTGGACGGCATCGTAGCCGTCGGTCGCCTGAGTTTTAACCTGCGAGACGGCGCAGGGGCCAGCCTGGATGACGGTGACGGGCACGACGTTGTCCTCGTCGTCCCACACCTGGGTCATCCCGATCTTGCGGCCGAGAATCATACTGATCATCGAATGATCCTTACCCTCGGTGGTCTTGGGACCCGCGAGCGCCCCTTGCGCTCGCCCCCAGCGGACCACATTCTTGCGAGCGTGCCCGCCGGTTCGCGGTTCCGCCCTTCCCCCTCGCCTGCGCAACCCATTTAGCAGGCAATTCGGTCTAGACAGAATCCTCCCCATGAAGGCACAACTGGCTAGTATACACGCAGCCGGGCGTTTCCCTAGCCTTCCACAAAGTCTTCGCAATGGGGTTTTGCTCCCCTACCGGGGGGCTTTGGGAAGGGCCGGGGGCGCTACCTTGGTTGGCGTGATACCTCGGCTACTTCTTGGCGGTAGGTGGGACGGCCTGAAGTGATTTGCCGAGCTTGCGCCAGGGCACCTGCTAGGACGCGGGCTCTGCGGACGTATTGCTGAAGGATGTAGCGCACGTCATCCTCCTTGAAGCGGCTGATGTACGAGGCGGCAGCCTCGAGGCGCCCATCGACCGTGAAGGAATTGCTGCATTCCTCGGCCCGCTCCATGAACCGGTCGAGCTCAGGGTACTCCGCCTTGTCGATTGCACCGACTCGGATGAGGAAGCCGAGCTGCTCCAGCTCGCAAACGAGCTCCCAAAGACAGAAGAGCACGCGGCGCGTGGCCTGTTTCTCCCTGCGCTCGTCCGCCGTACCCTCGGGAAGCGTGCGTGCGTAAGCCGTGGCCTGCGAATGGACCATCTGGATGTGGAGGAGCGCCTCGCTCGAGGTTACGGCGTCCACTGAGCCGTCGAGACTCCGGCGCAGGAGGCCCCAATAGCGCTCGAGCAGCGAGAACAGCTCGTGCACGTTGGCCAGAAAGAGCGTGCGGTCGCTCGTGGGCAACACGAGCCGGTTGATGACCGAGACGAGCGCCACCGCCGCGATGAGGCATGCGAGGCGCATGCCGATGGCATACTGGTCGCTTATGGAGAGCGAGGCCATGGTGAGCGCGTAGGACGTGGCGAAAAACGCGATGGCCGTTCCGCCCGGCGTCGAGGCGTAGAGGCACGAGATGAGCACCATGCCGAGCGCTATGGTCGCCGCGTGCGGCAGGTTGATGGCCGAGAAGGCGTAGACAAAGAGGCAGCCGAGCACCGTGCCCGCCGTGCGCGTGCGCATGCGGTGCACGCTTTCGGCCGGGAAGGGCTGGGTGAGCAGGAAAGCCGTCAGCGGAAACCAATAGAGATGGTCGATGGGCAGCACGAGGCAGAGTGCGCACGAGACGGAGAGCACGGCGGCGCAGCGCACCGAGAACCTGAGCTCAAAGGAATCGAGGGTCGGGTGCTTGCGAAACGACACGATGCGGAGCTGCGTGAGGGGCGAGAGGCGCCAACGCCGGTTGAAGCGGCGACCTGCGTCTTGGAGCACCAGGAGCGTCATTGAGAGGTAGCTGCGGTAGAAGAGGCGGAAACGGTCGTTGGCGATGCCGTCGACCTCGGTCATGAGGATCCGCGCCTGCTCGATCGGCGCCGATTTGTCGCGGCGGTCGAGCACGAGCTCCACCGCGCGCGTCAACCCGGCGAGCTTGCGCAGGTACGGCGCGTGCGGGCAGCCCGGGCCCTCGTGCCACTCGAGCCGCCCGATCAGATAGGCCGTGCGCTGGGCGAGCATGGCGAACATGTCGTAGAGATTGGAGACGCTCGCTTGGGCGTTCGCGTCCTCACGCACCTGATAGGCGAGCTTGGTGTACTCCGTTCGCAGGCGCAGCAGCTCGCGACGCGTGCCCGCCGTGATACCCGTATCGGCCATCTGATCGAGCTCATCGGCGAGGCTCGTCACCATCTCGTGCAGGTGGATGCGGTCGGCATCCACCTTATGCACCACGAAGCCCGCGATGACGAGCGAGATGGTGAGGACGAGGCAGCACACGCTCAAGAGCCCCGCCTCAAGGAGCAAGTTATCGAGAAACTCGGGGCGGAGCTGCAGGAACACGAAGAGCATCAAGTAGGGGAAGTACCGGCGCGGATTGAGCTGCGACGAGCGCATGAACACGAAGATGAACGGCATGACGACGTTCATGGCGATGCAGAGCGTCACGTTGAGCGACGCGATGCGCGCCGCCGCGAGCGCAAGGTAGCTCACCGCAAAGAAGCGGAGGTACTGGCCCGCCGCGTTGTACTTGCGATGGCGCACATTGAAGAGCGTGGTGTAACACGAGACCGGCATGACGTGCGACATGCCGAAGAGCCCGACGATGGTCCAGAACAGCACGATAAAGAACGCCGCCACGGGAAGCGCCTTCTTGATCTTTGCCGGAAGCTCGGGCAGCGTATCGCACCGCCAGGTCCGCACGAGGCCGGCAAGCGATGGCACCGCCCGGCGCGCGCAGACCGCGGAACCGCGCCCGAGTTCGCGCTCGCGCTCGCGCTCGCATCGAGCTTGTGCTCGCTCCCGCGCTCCGCCGCGTCCGTCCATGCCGTACCCGCCTGCTGTCATTCTGACACGCCATGCCCAACCTACGCCGCTTGTTCCCTGCTACCCCATCATACTCCAGCCGCAGATCGTAACGTCCGCATGAGGCGCCTCTCCCCTAGGCGCCCACCGGTGCTGTTCCCGGCCCCCGCCCCTGCCTCCCGTCCCGGCGCCGATCGCTCACCGGAACGGCATTCGGCAAGCGAGGGCTGCGGAGAATGAACAGGTGGATGCGTTGCGGCGCAACTTGCCTGGCACACTGCGAATGGCCCGACGCCGTCCGGGGTATCAAACTCGCAATGCGACAGAACTTGTCGCATATATTCCACAAGGAGAGGAACCATCATGGGCATGCTCGACAACAAGATCGCACTCGTTACCGCCTCTACCCGTGGCATCGGCCGCGCCTGCGCGCAGAAACTTGCAAGCGAGGGCGCCAAGGTCTACATCGCCGCCCGCAACGAGGAGCGCTCGCGCGCGCTCATCGCCGAGATTAAGGAGGCTGGCGGCCAGGCGGCCTATGTGCGCTTCGATGCCTCCGATAAGTCCACCTATCCCGGCTGCGTGCGGGACGTGGTGGAGCGCGAGGGACGCATCGATGTCCTCGTCAACAACTACGGCTCCACGGACGTCAAGCGCGACTTCGACGTGGCCAACACCCGCGTGGAGGACTTCGAGGACATCGTGATGGACAACGTCCGCAGCGTCTACGAGACCTCGCAGCAGGCCATCCGCGTCATGAAGGACGTTGGACCCCTCGTCATCGTCAACATCGCCTCAACCGGCGGCGTCTACCCCGATCTCTCACGCGAGGCCTATGGCCTTGCCAAGGCGGCCATCATCCGCTTGACCAAGGACATCGCGATCCAGTACGCGCGCCAGGGGGTGCGTGCCAACGTGGTCTGCCCGGGAAGCATCGCCACCGACGCGCTCATGGACAACATGAGCGAGGAGTTCATCAAGGCATTCCTCACCACCATCCCGCTGAATCGCCTGGGCGAGCCCGAAGAGATCGCCAACGCCGTGCTCTTCTACGCCTCCGACATGTCGTCGTACGTGACGGGCGGCGTCATGGAGGTCTCGGGCGGCACCGGACTCGGATCGCCCATGTACCCGCTCTACCAGATGATGGACAAGCGCGGCTAACATCCCTTTGCCTCCACGCTCGACATGGATGACAAAAAGCCCCCGGCTCCAAAGGAACCGGGGGCTTTGCTCAACGTGGGTGGCGCGATAGCTTAGAGCTTGATATCGATGTCCACGCCTGCGGGCAGGTCGAGGCGCATCAGCGAGTCGACGGTGCCGGCGGTGGGGTCGAGGATGTCGATGAGGCGCTTGTGTGTGCGCATCTCGAACTGCTCACGGCTGTCCTTGTCCTTGTGCGGCGAGCGGATGACCGTGTAGAGGTTGCGCTCGGTGGGCAGGGGGATGGGGCCGGAAACGCGGGCACCGGTCTTCTGGGCGGTGTCGACGATGAGCTTCGCGGACTGATCAACAACCTCGTGATCATAGCCCTTGAGGCGGATCCTGATCTTCTGGCTAGGCACTGAAAACCTCCAATAGATGTGCGAGGGAGTCCTCGCGATGAATACCTACGTGCGCAGCAATCGCGAGCACTTACGCGTTGCCGCCGGCCTTGGCGACAACCTCGTCGGTGATCGACTTGGGCGCGGGCTCGTAGCAGTCGAACTGCATGGTGTAGGACGCGCGGCCCTGCGTCTGCGAGCGGAGGTCGGTAGCGTAGCCGAACATCTCGCCCAGCGGCACCTTGGCGCGGATGACCTTGTTGCCCGAGCGATCGTCCATGCCCTGGATCTGGCCGCGGCGGCCGGACAGGTTGCCCATGACGTCGCCCATGTACTGCTCGGGGGTCTCGACCTCGACGGCCATCATCGGCTCGAGCAGGATCGGGTCGGACTTCTTGAGGGCGTCCTTGATGGCCATGGAGCCGGCGATCTTGAACGCGGCCTCGGAGGAGTCGACCTCGTGGTAGGAGCCGTCGAACAGGGTGACCTTCACGTCGACCACGGGGTAGCCGGCGATGACGCCGGTCTCGAGCGCCTCCTGGATGCCCTTGTCGATCGAGGGGATGTACTCCTTGGGCACGACGCCGCCGACGATGGCGTTGACGAACTCGTAACCCGAGCCCTCCTCGCCCTTCTCGAGCTTGATGACGGCGTGGCCGTACTGGCCGCGGCCGCCGGACTGGCGCACAAACTTGCCCTCAGCGCGGTCGACGTCGTGGCCCGGGGCCTCGCGGTAGGCGACCTGGGGCTTGCCGACGTTGGCCTCGACCTTGAACTCACGGAGCAGGCGGTCGACGATGATCTCGAGGTGCAGCTCGCCCATGCCGGCGATGATGGTCTGGCCGGTCTCATGGTCGGTGCGCACGGTGAAGGTCGGGTCCTCCTCGGCGAGCTTGGCGAGCGCGAGGCTCATCTTGTCCTGCTCGGCCTTGGTCTTGGGCTCCACGGCGACGTCGATGACGGGATCGGGGAACTCCATGGACTCGAGGATGATCTCGTGGCCCTCGGCGCACAGAGTGTCGCCGGTGGTGGTGTTCTTGAGACCCACAGCGGCGAGGATGTCACCGGTGGAGGCGCCATCAACGTCGATGCGGTCGTTGGCGTTCATCTCGAGGATGCGGCCGAAGCGCTCGCGCTGGCCGTTGGTGGCGTTCACCACGTAGGAGCCGGCGTCGATGTGGCCGGAGTACACGCGGAAGAACGTGAGCTTGCCCACGTAGGGATCGGTCGCGATCTTGAACGCGAGCGCGGAGAACGGCTCGTCATCAGAGGGCTTGCGGGTGTCGGTCTCGCCGGTGTCGGGGTTGGTGCCCTCGACCGCCGGGACGTCGAGCGGGCTCGGCAGGTAGTCGACGACGGCGTCGAGCAGCTCCTGCACGCCCTTGTTCTTGTAGGCGGAACCCACGAGGACCGGGTTGAGCTCGTTCGCGAGCACACCGGCGCGGATGGCGGCCTTGAGCTTCTCCACGGGGATCTCCTCGTCCTCGAGGATGAGCTCCATCAGCTCGTCATCGTAGTTGGAGGCGGCGTCGAGCAGCTCCTCGCGCTTCTCGGCGGCGATGTCGGCGAACTCGGCCGGGATCTCGTCCATCGGCTCGGGGTAAGTCATGCCCTTGGCGTCGGCCTTGAAGTCCCACGCGGTCATGGTCACGAGGTCGATGATGCCCCAGAAGTTGTCCTCGGCGCCCATCGGGACCTGGATGGCCACGGCGTTGGCGTGGAGGCGCTCCTTCATAGTGTCGATCGCATGGAAGAAGTCGGCGCCCACGCGGTCGTACTTGTTGATGAAGGCGATGCGGGGGACGTTGAAGTTGCGGGCCTGGCGCCACACGGTCTCGGACTGGGGCTGCACGCCGGCAACGGCGTCGAACACGGCCACGGCGCCGTCGAGGACGCGCAGCGAGCGCTCGACCTCGGCCGTGAAGTCCACGTGGCCCGGGGTGTCGATGATCTGGATGCGGTAGGCCGGCCCGTTGTTCACGTCGCCGCCCTTGTGCCAGAAGCACGTGGTGGCAGCGGAGGTGATGGTCACGCCGCGCTCCTGCTCCTGGATCATCCAGTCCATGGTGGCAGCGCCCTCGTGCACCTCGCCGATCTTGTGCGTCTTGCCCGTGTAGTACAGGATGCGCTCAGTCGTGGTGGTCTTACCCGCATCGATGTGGGCCATGATGCCGATGTTGCGGGTGTCGGCCAGGTTGTATTTCTTTTTCGCCACTTTAATTCCTCCCAGAATTACCAGCGATAGTGCGAGAACGCACGGTTAGCCTCGGCCATCTTGAAGACGTCCTCGCGGCGCTTCACGGAAGCGCCCACGCCGTTGGAGGCGTCGAGGATCTCGTTGGCCAGGCGCTCAGCCATGGTCTTCTCCTTGCGTGCGCGCGAGAAGTTCACGATCCAGCGGATGGCGAGCTGCGTGGAGCGACGGGAGTTGACCTCCATGGGCACCTGGTAGGTGGCGCCGCCGACGCGCTTGGGCTTGCACTCCAGCGTGGGCTTGACGTTGTCCATGGCCTTCTTGAACACGGCCAGCGGATCGGAGTCGGACTTGGCGGCGACGATGTCGAACGCACCGTAGACGACGCGCTCGGCGACGGACTTCTTGCCGTCGAGAAGGACCTTGTTGATGAGCTGCGTCACGAGACGGTTGTTATACACGGAATCCGGCATAACCTCGCGACGATGAGTCTTGGATGCACGACGCGGCATGTTTTATCTCCTCTTACGTACGGAACTCCCGCTCGGCGCGGGACTGTGCGATGTCTGGTGTCGGTTAGTTCTTCGGACGCTTCGCGCCGTAGCGGGAGCGGGACTGCTTGCGGTTGTTGACCGGAGCGCAGTCGTAGGCACCGCGGATGATCTTGTAACGGACACCAGGGAGGTCGCGCACACGGCCGCCGCGGATGGCGACGATGGAGTGCTCCTGCAGGTTGTGACCCTCACCGGGGATGTAGGCCGTGACCTCGATGCCGTTGACCAGACGAACACGGGCGACCTTGCGCAGGGCCGAGTTCGGCTTCTTGGGGGAGGTGGTGAACACGCGGGTGCACACGCCGCGCTTCTGCGGGTTGTGCTGCAGCGCCGCGTTCTTGGACTTCGCGGGCTTGGACTTGCGGCCCTTGAGGACCAGCTGGTTGATAGTAGGCAAAGCGTACTCCTTCTTGTGATGATTCCAGCTTTATACTTGTGCAACGGCTTGAATCGAGGCGTCAGCATCCACCTTCGAAACACGCAAAGTGGTATTTTACGCGCGCGTAGATGGGCTGTCAACACACCACGCCGCCGGGCGTATCCATAATTTCAAGCGATTGCGTCAAATCTTCATAGTTGAAACGGTGTCTGGGGGCCTACAGGTCTGCGGGCATACGGGTTGCGGGTTTACGGGTTTTCAGGCTTGCGGGTCTACGGGCACGCAGGCTTGCAGGATTGCGGTTTTACGGAACCCGCCGGCATACCGGCTGAAGGCTTGCGGGCTTGCGGTTCTTCGGGCTCGCTGGTTTACCTCTGTGCGTCTTATGTGCCAGCATGGGGACTACCTTTCGACTATTCAACCCTGCCCCCCGCTCCCCGCTTCGTTCCTCCGTCGCCGATCTTTCCTGTATGTCGTTCGCCCCTGCATGCCGCTCTTCTCCGCTCGCGCTAACGGGATGTACAGAAACCTGGGTAGGGAACAGTTTAGGGAACAGTCTAGGGAACAGCTCACAAAAATGGCTGGTAGATGAGTTGGCAAATCGGAGCTGAATGCTCAGTATGTCCTATTTTTAGGCCTCCAGCGCACTAAACTGTTCCCTACCCGGGTTTCTGTACATTGACGCTTCGGAGTACGCGCCACGGCCGCCTGCGAACCCGCGCGCATTCGCTTGCATGGCCACGCCGCATCGTCCTTCCGCGTCGAAACGTTCTTGTATGGGACTGAGTGCCTGCACGTCCTTCGCCCACCCGCCATCGATCGACCCGTACCTCGTCCTTCACGCTTGCGCTCAAGCGCAGCAGGATTCCAGCTCGACCTTTGAGCGCCACGGCCGCAGCGACAGCAAATTGCCAAGTGCATCCCGAAGGTGCTGCGAGCCGCGTTTGAAGCCGCGGCGCGAACATCCCGCCCGCACAGCGTATCCCAGCCGGAGGTCGTTGTCATCATCCCCCATGCGCTAACGTCCAGCGCTAGACTGCTATCGTTCCCGCGCACCGATCAAGGGACTCCCGCCCTGCGCACGCGCAGGCGCCTGCGCTTGAGCCTTCACCCAACGGCGCACGACGAACTGGCGCAGCGCCTCCTGCCGATCATCGAAATCCTCCGGGAACCGCTGGGGGCGAAGACCGACGCGCTCACGGATGCGCGCCAGGATGCGCCGGTAGTTGTCGCGATCGAACAGCGCGCCGCGCCAGATGCTCACCACGCTGTACCCCATCGCACCCAACGCGTTCTCGCGCTCGCTATCGCTCACCTGCCGATGCTCCTCCTCGTGACCCATGCCCATGTACTCGAGCAGCAGCCGGGCCGACTCGATGTACGCATCGGCATAGAAGGTGCTCCGCCGCGTCATGCGCCGCGCGGGTCCACGGACGGGGATCGGATAATCCATCGCAAGGCCCTTGATACCCAGGCCGCCGTACTTCTTGGGCAGGACCACCGTCATCACGGTCGCGCTTTCCATGGGGCTTCGTGCACCGTCCCTCACGTAGCGTACCGCCCATCGGGCATTGCCGCACCCGGGCACGCGGTTGAGCGCCGTGAAGAAATCGACGAGTCGCGCGGTAGAGGTCAGCACCGGCCGTTCGCGATAGGCTCCTCCCTCGATCAAGGGCATCTCGTAGGCGCCGCAAAGTTCATAGTACAGCTCCACCAGTTCGAGGCGGTTGAGATGCCGCGCGGCTTGAAGCGCGCAAAGCCGCGCGTCGACGACGAAAACGTTCGGTGCTAACCGGATGAGCGAGGCGGCCGGCAGCGCCATGCCGCACACATGGCAGCGGACGCCGGGCAAGCGGCGCCGCTCGCTTTTAGCGGATACCAGGATCTCGATCGTCTCGACAAAATGCTCGGGCACACCCCAGCTGGTCAGCAGGCGACGGGCCTCCTCGACATCTTCCGCCTGGGGCACCCCGCTCTTGAGCGGGCATGTTACATGGGGATAGGCCTCCCCCGCCGGTGGACGCAAGGGAGCACGATGGTACTGAAGGGCGGTCGTATGCGAGAGAATCAAGCTCATAGCGCCATTATCTCGGCACTGCAAGGGAAAAGCATCTGGATTTTGAGAAAGTGGTGCGTCGCCTGAACGGTATCTTGGTGCGAATCTAAATCGCCGGTTGGACCGTGTTCAGCTTTGGCACAGCCTCCACGATCCCTTCACTTCGACAGAGCACTGAGATGCGGCCCTTCAACCTGAAGCACGCTGCTCTCACCTATGCCTAGCTGCAAGTTTTTCCAACGAAGGCAAAGCGGGCGGCGCCGATGGCGAAACACGGGCGCCGCGCCCTTGTGACCTCGATCGAGGTAAGCACCAAGGCCGCGCTTCGCAATTTTGTAGAAATATCGAAGCGTTCAGAAACGTGACCATACCGCTCGTGCGCGTCCCCGCTCGTGCGCGTCCCGCCTCCCCCTCCGCACCACCGTGGAGGGTGCCTATGATCCCTGCGCGGTGGCTTCGATCTTTGCATGGTCGCATCGATGACCCAGTACGAGATGCCGATCGTCCGATCCGCGAGCGCTCCGGCAAGAAGAAGCGGCCCGCCTCCCGGGTGGGAAGCGGGCCGCTCGAGCGTGATGGTCTGGGCCGGCCGCGCGGAGCTCCTCGTATCGGTCAGCCCGTCCGCCTTCAGGCTGCAGGCAGCCTAGCCGATGACCTCGTCATCGCCGGAGTCGGAGCCGTCGGTGTCGACGAGCTGGTTGAGCAGCGCGTCAAGCGAGGCCATGTCCTCGTTGATGACATCGGACGAGGCGCTGTCGCCGGAGGTGTCGGCGGGTGCGCCCAGCAGCTCCTCATCGGAGTCGAGGTGATGGCGCGGCGCGCTCGTGCCGAGCAGGATGTCGTCCGGGCCGTCCGGGCTGAAGACCATCTGCAGCAGCTGCGAGAGGTCCTCGGCGTCGGCCTTGTCGTTGTCGTTCTCCAAGATGTAGAGGAGGTTGTGCGCCTCAAGGCCGGCGCGCAGCTCCTCGAGCGCCTTGTGGCCGATGCCGTCGATGCGCAGCAGGTCCTCCTCGCTCTTGCCCACCAGGTCGCCGACGGTCTCGATACCGACCTCGCTGAACTTGTTGGTCCAACGCTGGCTCACGCCCAGATCGTCGAACAGGTAGAGCTTGGCCTCGTCGGCCGTCACGGTGCGGCCGTTGCGCGTCAGCGTGCCGTCGCCGCCCAGCTCGTCGTAGCTGGCCCAGTCGACTTCCTGCGGAAGCTTCTCATCCAGCTCCTTGAGCTCGGCCGGAGCCCAATCCGGCAGGCTCTTGGCCTGCGAGGAGGTCGGGCCGTCGATGACCTGGTAGCCATCGGCCGTGCGGTAGGTGAGCTGCGCCTGGGCGTAGGGCTTGAGGCCCGTGCCCGCGGGGATCTTCTTGCCCACGATGACGTTGCTCTTGAGGTCGAGCAGGTGGTCGACCTTGCCCTCGATGGCCGCCTCGGTGAGCACGCCCGCGGTGCGGATGAACGAGGCTGAGGAGAGCCAGGAGTCGATGGACGAGGCCACCTTGAGGGTGCCCAGGATGGCGGGCTCGGCCGCCGGCGTCTGGCCGCCGATGCGCGCGACGCGCTCGACCTCGTCGGCGAACTCGTAGCGATCGACGTACTGGCCGAGCAGGTACTTGGAGTCGCCGGGGTTGGTGATCTGCACGCGGCGCAGCATCTGGCGCGCGATGACCTCGATGTGCTTGTCGTTGAGGTCGACGCCCTGCGAGGTGTAGACCTCCTTCACGCTCTGGACGAACGTGTGCATCGTGGACTCGATGTCGGTGAGCTTGCGCAGGTTGCGGAAGTTCACGAAGCCCTTGGTGAGCTGGTCGCCGGCACGCACCTCGCAACCGTCCTCGATGCCGGGCATGAAGCGCACCGAAGCCGGGACGCGGATCTCGTCGATGATGCGCGTGGCGTCATCGATATCGGTGATGGTGAGCACGTACTCGCTCTTCTCGGGCTTGATGGAGAGCATGCCCGAGTGCGGCGCGAGGTCGGCCTCGCGGCCGAGGATCTTCTCGTTGACGTTGCCGACGACGTCGAACATGCGGCCGACCGTAGGCAGGCCCTGGGTGATGTCGTCGACGCCCGCGACGCCGCCGGAGTGAATGGTGCGCATCGTGAGCTGGGTGCCGGGCTCGCCGATCGACTGGGCGGCGATGATGCCCACCGCGGTGCCGATGGCGACCGGACGACGCGTGGAGAGGTCCCAGCCGTAGCACTTCTGGCACACGCCGTACTTGGAGCGACAGGTGAGCAGCGCGCGCAGCTTGACCGACTTAAGGCCGGCGTCGAGCATCTTCTGGATGTCGGAGGTGCTCTCGATGTAGGCGTCCTTCTCGAACAGCACGGTGCCGTCGGGCGCCGTGACGTCCTCGATGAAGCAGCGGCCCACGAGGTCGGCGTTGATCTCACCGGTCTCGGGCAGGGTGAGCTTGTAGGTCACGCCCTCGGTGGTGCCGCAGTCCTCCTCGCGCACGATGACGTCCTGCGCCACGTCGACCAGACGGCGGGTGAGGTAACCGGAGTCGGAGGTGTGGCTGGCGGTATCCACCAGGCCCTTGCGGGCGCCGTAGGTGGAGATGAAGTACTCGAGCGGCAGCAGGCCCTCGCGGAAGTTCGCCTTGATGGGCAGGTCGATGGTCTCACCGGACATGTCAGCCATGAGGCCGCGCATGCCGCCGAGCTGGCGCAGCTGGGTCTTGGAGCCACGGGCGCCGGAGTCGGCCATCATGTAGAGCGGGTTCTCCTCGTCGAACATCGCGAGCATGAGCTCGGACACCTTGTCGGTGGCCGCCGTCCAAGCGTTGACGACCTCGGTGTGGCGCTCCTGCTCGTTGATGAAGCCGTCCTCGTAGTACTCGTTGATCTGGTCGACATCGGCCTGGGTCTTCGCGAGGATCTCGGGCTTCTCGTCCGGGATGAGCGCGTCCCACAGCGAGATGGTCAGGCCGGAGCGGGTGGCGTAGTGGAAGCCGGTGTACTTGATGTTGTCGAGGATCGGCGCGACCTCGGCCTGCGGGTAGCGGTCGCAGCAGTCGGCCACGAGGCGCTTCACGTCGCCGGAGTTCATCTTGTAGTTGATGTACTCGTAGTCGGCGGGCAGGCACTGCCTGTTGAAGATGATGCGGCCGATGGTGGTCTCGAAGCGCGCGGTCTTGGAGCCCGTCACGTCGTACTCGTCGTAGGCGCCGCCGCCGTTGTTGACACGGAACGTGCGGGTGCCGTCCTCGGCGATGACGTTGGCGTCGGCGGCGCTCACGCGGACGAGCACCTTGGCCTGCAGGTCGACGTCGATGCGCGCGTCATAGGCGTTGAGCG
Source organism: uncultured Coriobacteriaceae bacterium (assembly GCA_963931435.1). Taxonomy (GTDB): domain Bacteria; phylum Actinomycetota; class Coriobacteriia; order Coriobacteriales; family Coriobacteriaceae; genus Coprousia. The sequence goes on along the minus strand of OZ007012.1, from coordinate 611,329 downwards.
CGTCGGCGAAGCTGGCGAACACGTGGCCCTCGCCCGTGAGGCCCTCGCGCATCTGCGTGAGGTAGTACACGCCGATGATCATGTCCTGGCGCGGCGTGTTGACGGGCTTGCCGGAAGCCGGCGAGCGCAGGTTGTTGGACGAGAGCATGAGGACGCGGGCCTCGGCCTGGGCCTGGAGCGAAAGCGGCACGTGCACCGACATCTGGTCGCCGTCGAAGTCCGCGTTGAAGGGCTCGCAGACGAGCGGGTGCAGGTGGATGGCCTTGCCCTCGACGAGCACGGGCTCGAACGCCTGGATCGAGAGGCGGTGCAGGGTCGGGGCGCGGTTCAGGAGCACCAGGCGCCCGTCGATGACCTCCTCCAGGATGTCCCACACGTAGCTCGCGGAGCGGTCGATGGCGATCTTGGCGCCCTTGATGTTCTCGACCTTGCCGAGCTCCACCAAGCGCTTCATGACGAACGGCTTGAACAGCTCCAGCGCCATGGTCTTGGGCAGGCCGCACTGGTGCAGCTTGAGCTTGGGGTCGGTGACGATGACCGAGCGGCCGGAGTAGTCGACGCGCTTGCCCAGCAGGTTCTGGCGGAAGCGGCCCTGCTTGCCCTTGAGCGCCTCGGCGAGCGACTTCAAGGGGCGCCCGCCACGTCCCACGACGGGGCGCCCGCGGCGGCCGTTGTCGAACAGGGCGTCCACGGCCTCCTGCAGCATGCGCTTCTCGTTGTTGACGATGATCGCGGGGGCGTCGAGATCGAGCAGGCGCTTCAGGCGGTTGTTGCGGTTGATGACGCGGCGGTACAGGTCGTTCAGGTCGGACGCGGCGAAGCGGCCGCCGTCGAGCTGGACCATCGGGCGCAGATCGGGCGGGATCACGGGGATCACGTCGAGGATCATGTTGGCCGGGTCGTTGCCGCCCTTGAGGAAGGCGTCCACGACCTCCAGGCGCTTGACGGCCTTCTCGCGCTTCTGCTTCTGGCCGTCCTCGTCGGCGATGATCGCCTTCAGGGTCTCGGCCTCCTGCTTGAGGTCGATGGCGGAGAGCAGCTCGCGGATGGCCTCGGCGCCCATGTCGCCGGAGAAGTACATGGAGTAGTAGCGCTTCATCTCGCGGAACAGCGGCTCATCGGAGATGAGGTCGCGCTCGGAGAGCTTCATGAACGCCTGGAACGCGTCGGAGCGCAGCTGCTTCTCGTCGGCGGTCTCCTCCTGGATGTCCACGATGCCCGCGGCGATCTCCTCGGGGGTCAGCGGCTCCTCGTCGCTGAACTCGTCGAAGTTCTCGGGGTTGCCCTGCTCCTTCAAGCTCTCGATCTGACGGGCGCACTCGGCGTCGAGCTCCTCGAGATCGGCGGCGAGCTCCTCGCGCAGGTCCTCGGCGTCGGCCTCGCGGGCCTCGTAGTCGACGTGCGTGATGATGTAGCTCGCGAAGTAGAGCACCTTCTCCAGGTCCTTGGACTTGATGTCCAGAAGACGGCTCATGGGGAAGCTCGTGGGGCTCTTGAAGTACCAGATGTGGCTCACGGGCGCGGCCAGCTCGATGTGGCCCATGCGCTCGCGGCGCACCTTGGCGGTAGTCACCTCGACGCCGCAGCGCTCGCAGACGATGCCCTTGAAGCGGATGCCCTTGTACTTGCCGCAGGAGCACTCCCAGTCCTTGGCGGGACCGAAGATCTTCTCGCAGAACAGGCCGTCCTTCTCGGGCTTGAGCGTGCGGTAGTTGATGGTCTCGGGCTTCTTCACCTCGCCATGCGACCAAGAGCGGATCTGGTCGGCGGAGGCAAGGGAGATCTTTACCGCATCGAAATCAGTGGTTTCAAAATCTGCCACAGTCAACTACTCCTTCTCAGTGGTGGTGGCGGCGAGCTCGTCGATGAGGGCGTCGACGGCGTCGGCGCTGGTATCGACGGTGTCGAGATCGGGCAGCACGAGATCGTCGTCCGCCTCGGAATCGACCTCGACCTCGGTCTCCGCAGCGGGCGCGGGCTCGGCGTCATGCAACGGCTCGATGTCGAGCGCGAGCGAGCGGATCTCCTTCACGAGCACCTTGAACGACTCGGGCAGGCCCGCGGAGGGGATGTTCTCGCCCTTGACGATGGACTCGTAGGTCTTCACGCGGCCCTGGGTGTCGTCGGACTTGACGGTGAGGATCTCCTGCAGCACGTTGGAGGCGCCGTAGGCGTAGAGCGCCCACACCTCCATCTCGCCGAAGCGCTGGCCGCCGAACTGGGCCTTGCCGCCGAGCGGCTGCTGGGTGACGAGACTGTAGGGGCCCGTCGAGCGCGCATGGATCTTGTCGTCGACCATGTGGCCGAGCTTCAGGATGTAGGAGGTGCCCACGGTGATGGGCTCGCGGAACTCCTCGCCCGAGCGGCCGTCGTAGAGCGTGGTCTTGCCGGCGCCGTCGAGCTGCGTCACGAACTCGGGGCGCATGTGCTCGCCGTAGCGCTCCTTGGCGAGGTTGATCATGTTCTTGTTGGCGCGCTGGATGACCTCGGCGATCTCGTCCTCCTTGGCGCCGTCGAAGACGGGCGTGGAGACGAAGAACGGACCGGGCACGTACGTGTCGGAGTCGGCGCTGTCGGGATCCCAGCCGCAGGCGGCGGCCCAGCCGAGGTGGCACTCCAGCAGCTGGCCCACGTTCATACGCGAGGGCACGCCGAGCGGGTTCAGGATGATGTCGACCGGGGTGCCGTCGGCCATGTAGGGCATGTCCTCAACGGGAAGGATCTCGGAGATGACGCCCTTGTTGCCGTGACGGCCGGCGATCTTGTCGCCCTGCTGAATCTTGCGGCGCTGCGCGACGTAGACGCGCACCTGCTCGTTCACGCCGGGAGCCAGGTCGTCGCCGTTCTCGCGGCTGAAGCGCACCACGTCGATGACGCGGCCGTAGGCGCCGTGCGGCATCTTGAGCGAGGTGTCGCGCACGTCGTGGGCCTTGGCACCGAAGATGGCCTTGAGCAGGCGCTCCTCGGCGGTCTGGGTGCTCTCGCCCTTGGGCGTGACCTTGCCCACCAGGATGTCGCCGGGGCCGACCTCGGCGCCGATGCGGATGATGCCGTCCTCATCGAGGTTGGCGAGCATCGACTCGGAGAGGTTCGGCACCTCGCGGGTAATCTCCTCGGGACCGAGCTTGGTGTCGCGCGCGTCGATCTCGTGGCGCGAGATGTTGATGGTGGTGAGCAGGTCCTCGGCCACCACGCGCTCGGAGACGATGATGGCGTCCTCGTAGTTGTAGCCCTCCCAGCTCATGTAGGCCACGGTGAGGTTCTGGCCGAGCGCGAGCTCGCCGTGGTCGGTGGAGGGACCGTCGGCGATGGGCTGGCCCTCGCTCACCTGATCGCCCACGCGCACGAGCGGGCGGTGGTTGATGCAGGTGGACTGGTTGGAGCGCTGGTACTTGAGGAGCTTGTACTCATCGAGCCCCGCGGAGGACTTGATGGTGATCTTGGAGGCGTCGGCGAACACGACCTCGCCGGCGTGGCGCGCGAGCGTGACCTCGCCGGAGTCGAGCGCGGCGCGGCGTTCCATGCCCGTTCCGATGTAGGGCGCGGCCGGATGGATGAGTGGCACGGCCTGGCGCTGCATGTTGGCGCCCATGAGGGTACGCTTGGCGTCATCGTGCTCGAGGAACGGGATGAGCGTGGCGGCCACCGAGATCATCTGGCGGGGCGAGACGTCCATGTAGTCGACGTCGTCCACGGGCACGTCGGCCGGCACGCCGAACGAGCCGTCGAAGTCGCGCGTGCGCGCGGTGACGGTGTGGGGGCGCACCAGGTTGCCCTCGGCGTCGGCGACCACGAACATGCCGGTCTCGGGGTCCACGGGGGTGGAGGCCGGCGCGATGATGTGGTCCTCCTCCTCGTCAGCGGTCATCCAGTCGATCTGATCGGTCACGTGGCCGTTCTCGACGCGACGGTACGGGGCCTCGATGAAGCCGTACTCGTTCACGCGGGCGTAGAGCGCCAGGCTGCCGATGAGGCCGATGTTGGGGCCCTCGGGGGTCTCGATGGGGCACATGCGCGCGTAGTGCGAGTTGTGGACGTCGCGGACGGCCGTCGGCACGTTGGTGCGGCGGCTGGAGCCGGACTTGTGGCCCGCCAGGCCGCCGGGGCCGAGCGCCGAGAGGCGGCGCTTGTGGGTGAGGCCGGTCAGCGGGTTGGACTGGTCCATGAACTGGCTGAGCTGCGAGGAGCCGAAGAACTCCTTGATGGCCGCCACGATCGGGCGGATGTTGATGAGCGACTGCGGGGTGATCTCGTCGACGTCCTGCGAGCTCATGCGCTCGCGCACCACGCGCTCCATGCGGCTCATGCCGATGCGGAACTGGTTGGCCACCAGCTCGCCCACGGTGCGGACGCGGCGGTTGCCGAAGTGGTCGATGTCGTCGACCTTGAAACCGGGCTCGCCGGCGGCGAGCGCAAGCAGGTAGCGCAGGGTGGCGACGATGTCCTCGTCGGTCAGGATCTGCACGTCTTCGGCGGTGGTGAGGCCGAGCTTCTTGTTCACCTTGTAGCGGCCCACGCGCGCCAGGTCGTAGCGCTGGCTGTTGAACAGCAGCCCCTCGATGAGGCTGCGGGAGGCGTCGACCGTGGGGGGCTCGCCGGGGCGCAGGCGGCGGTAGATTTCGATGAGGGCGTCTTCGCGGGTGAGGGAGGTATCGCGCTCGATGGTGCGCTTCACCACGTCAGAGTCACCCAGAAGCTCGATGATCTCGTCGTTGGTGACGGCGATGCCGAGCGCGCGCAGGAAGGTCGTGGCGCTCTGCTTGCGCTTGCGGTCGATGGAGACGACGAGCTGGTCGCGCTTGTCGACCTCGAACTCCAGCCACGCGCCGCGCGCCGGGATGATCTGCGCCTTGTAGACCTGCTTGCCGCCGTCCATCTCCTTGGAGTAGTACACGCCCGGGGAGCGGACCAGCTGGCTGACCACGATGCGCTCGGTGCCGTTGATGATGAAGGTGCCCTGCTCGGTCATCATGGGGAAATCGCCCATGAAGACAAGCTGCTCCTTGATCTCGCCGGTCTCCCGGTTGGTCAGACGGACCTCGGTCAGGAGCGGCGCCTGGTAGGTCATGTCCTTCTCGCGGCACTCCTCGACGCTGTGCGCCGGGTCGCCGAACTGATGCTCACCGAAGGTGACCTCCAGCACGTGGTTCTGGCTGCGGATGGGGCTCGACTCGCGGAAGGCCTCGCGCAGGCCCTCGCCGCAGAACCGCTCGAACGACTGCTTCTGAACCGAGATGAGGTTCGGGAGCTCCATCGCGGGCGGGATCTTGCCGAAGTTGATGCGTGCGCGCTCGGTTGGTGTTGCTTGAGGGATAATCGTTGCCACCAGCTTGTTCCTCCTTCAAAAAGGCGGTCTTTCGACCCCGGGGCGCTCGCCGCTCCCCCGCCGCCGCACCGGATGCGCGCCGGCTCGGGACAGATTGCCCCCAAGGTCTATATCGCAACCTATAAGTTTACCAATCGCCTACCGTTTAGCAAGAATAGTCTTGACTTGCCGCCTCTTTTGGGTTAGCAAAAAAGTTCGACAGCATTCTCCCAGATAAACAGCCTCTTGACGAACATGTGTTCATGGGTTTTGTGTGAGTCCGACCCTGCGGGCGCGCTGCATCTCAGATGCGTCGGCGGCCTCTGCAAGCGGTATGATAGGGCGCGGCGGGCGCCGAGGAGAGGAGCGCGATGCAGGATTCCCCGCAGCATTACAACCGCTTCGGCATCATGAACGCGCTGCTCGGCATCATGAACTCCGGCGCCGAGAATGAGACGGACACCGCGATCGCCGCCTACCTCCTCGAGCACTTCTACGCCCTCGATGAGCTCACCATCTACGATATCGCCGAGGCCTGCTTCACCACCCGTCAACAGGTGAGGCGCTTCTGCCAGCATCTGGGCTTGGAGAACTTCCGCGTACTCAAGCGCGAACGCCTCGCGATGGAATACGAATATTACGGAACCTACCACCATGTAGAGAACTACGCTGAGACGCTCGCGCGCGACGTGGCAGCCATGGCCCGCGACATTAATGCTACGGCCTTGCCGCACCTCGACCGCTTCTGCGAGCAGGTTCACATGGCCGACCGCACGGTTTTCCTCATCTCCGATATCTACTCCTCAACCTGTCTGGAGTTCCAGAAGCAGATGATCGTGCTGGGCAAGATGGTGCGCGTGGTGTCCAACAACTTCCAGAACAACGCGATCCTGCGCGGGCTCACCGAGAACGACCTCGTGGTGACCATATCCATATCCGGTCGGTGGGCGCGCGAGCTCATCGGGCTCATCGGATCGGCCCCGGCGTGGCGCGTGCTCATCACCGCGCAGCACGACACGGTGGTGCGCGAGGGGTTCGACGACGTGCTACCCGTGAGCTGCTCCGACAAGCCCCAGGTGAAAACCGCCTACCACACCTTCGCCATCCCCTATCTGCTCGAGCTGTGCCAGACGCGCTATCGCGACCTCTACATGCCCCGCTCCCTCAATCATTAGCTCCGGCGCAATCGATCCGAAGGGAACGCAAGGGGTTCCCTTTTCTCGCATCGGTTGCCCTAGGCTGGTGTTGCACGCGACGAGCGTACGGCGTCGCGCCACCGGCAACTCTGGAAGGAGTGGGTATGACCGATCTCGATCTTGCAAAGCAGATTCTCGCCGCCATGGGCGGAGCGGGAAACGTCTCGTTCGCCTGCCACTGCGCCACACGGCTTCGCCTCACTATCCGGGATGAATCCCTCGTCGACCGCGCCACTTGCGAGAGCATCCCTGGTGTCCTGGGATTCGTGAAGAACAACGACGAGTACCACATCATCATCGGCACCAACGTGCCCGCGGTGTTCCGTGAGTTCTCGACCTTGGGCGACTTCGCCAAAGGCGACGCCGTCGACGATCCGGCAACGGCTGCCGCCGACAAGAAGCGGCAGGACACCAACTGGTTTTTGAAGATCTCCGATTTCATCGCCGGTTCCGTGCTGCCGGCGCTGCCCATCATCGTGGCGGGCGGCATGATGTCGTGCGTGCTCGTGGTGTGCACCACGTTCTTCGGCATGTCCACCGAGACGGGCAACTACAAGATTCTGAACGCCATCTACACGGGCGCATTCTACTTCCTGCCCATCTACGTTGGCTACAACGCCGCTGCCAAGCTCAAGTGCGAACCCATGCTCGGCGCCCTGCTGGGCGGCGTGCTCGTGTGCGCCGACATCAACAACGTCGCCGGCCTGGACTTCCTGGGACTGCCCGTCACGCAGGTGGGCTATAACGGCGGGATCATCCCCGTGCTGCTGGGCGTGACGTTCATGAGCCTCATCTACCGTCCGCTTGAGAAGACCATCCCCCAGGAGATCAAGTTCTTCGTGGTTCCCCTGATCACCATGGCCGTCACGGTTCCGGTGACGCTGGTCGCCCTGGGCCCGCTCGGCAACTGGGTGGGCACCCTTCTCGGCGAGGCGCTTGGCTGGCTCAACGGAACCTTGGGTTGGCTCTCGGTCGGCGTGCTGGGCGCCCTGTTCTCGCTCACGCTCTACACGGGCACGGGTTACGGACTCTACGCCTTCGTCATCACGGGATTCACCTCCAACGGATTCGAGGCGTTCGTGCAGCCTGCCGGCCTCGCCGCAAACCTCGCCGTGGGCGGTGCCGCCATCGCCGTGTTCACCCTGCTCAAGGACAAGGGGCAGAAGGGTGTCGCCCTCTCAGCCGGCCTCACCGCCGTCTTCGGCATCACCGAGCCGGCCGTGTTTGGCATCCTGGGCCGGTATCGCCGTCCGTTCATCGGCCAGATCATCGGCGGCGGCATCGCGGGACTCTTCGCCGGCATCACGCACGTCGCGGAATACGCCTTCGTCTCCCCCGGCGTTGCGAGCATCCTGGCGTTCATGAACCCGGACGGCAGCCTGGCCAACATCCTGTGCGCCGCCGCCACCATGGCGATTGCCTTCGGCGTGAGCTTCATCGTCACCCGCATCGTCGGCATCGAGGAGGCCTAGCGCCCCTGCCTGAGCACTGCCCCTCCCCACGGACGATCTGAGAGGGCGGCGCGCAAGATGCCACATCTACATCCGTTTCTGCATCCATGCAAAGGAGATCAACCATGACCGCCAGCACCACACCCTTCCCCGAAGGCTTCCTCTGGGGCGGCGCCACCGCCGCGACCCAGTGCGAGGGGGCATGGGACCAAGGGGGCAAGGGCCCCACGATGCTCGACCACTGCACCAACGGTGACCACGACCATCCGCGCCTCGTGACACGCGCCATCGAACCCGATTACTTCTATCCGAGCCACGAGGGCTGCCGCCAGTACGAGCACATGGAGGAGGACATCGCACTGTTCGCCGAGATGGGCTTCAAGACCTATCGCATGTCCATCAACTGGGCGCGCATCTTCCCCAATGGCGACGACCCCGAACCCAACCAGGAGGGTCTCGCCTACTACCGGCGCCTGTTCGAGGCCTGCCGCGCCCACGGCATCGAGCCCACGGTGACCATGACGCACTACGACATCCCCTGGCATCTCTGCGAGGCCTATGGCGGATGGGCCAACCGCGCGCTCATCGATCTGTTCCTGCGCTATGCCCGAACGATCTTCACCGCATACAAGGGCCTCGTCCACCGCTGGCTCACCTTCAACGAGCTCAACTTCTCGACCGTCACCTACGGTGAGATCGTGACCAGCGGCATCATCCCGCGCGGTGGCGCGATCGTGAACCTCGACCAAACCGCGACGCCCGAAGAGGTGAATCGCCGCTTCCAAGCACTCCATCACTGCCTCGTCGCGGCTGCCAAATCGGTGCAGCTCGCCCATGAGATCGATTCCGAGAACCAGGTGGGTTGCATGATGTGCGGCTTCGCCTTCTACCCGCTCACCTCAAAGCCCGCAGACGTCGCCGCCGCCCAGCGCGATATGGAGATCTGGGACTACTATTGCATGGATGCCCAGGTCAAGGGCGCCTACCCGTATTGGGCGCCGCGCTATTGGCGCGAGCACGGCATCGAACTCGCCATCGAGCCGGGCGACTTGGAGGCCATCGCCGCCGGCACCGTGGACTTCATCAGCTTCTCGTACTATCGCAGCGACTGCTCTGCAGCCAATCCGCCCGAGGCCAAGGGCGGTGTTGAGTTCGGCATCACCAACCCCGAGATCGAGGCGACCGAATGGGGCTGGGGCATCGATCCGGCGGGCCTGCGCTGGTTGCTCAACGAGTTCTACGCCCGCTATGGCAAGCCCATGATGATCGTCGAGAACGGCATCGGCGAGCGAGAGACGCTCGAAGAGGACGGCGCGGTGCACGACCAAGCCCGCATCGCCTATCTGCGCAGCCACATCGAGGCAATCGCGCAGGCCATCGATGACGGCTGCGTGGTCATCGGCTACACGCCGTGGAGCGCGATCGACATCGTGAGCGCGGGCACGGGCGAGATGAAGAAGCGCTACGGGTTCATCCACGTCGATGCCGACGATCTGGGCCATGGCACCTACGAGCGGCGTCGCAAGGATTCGTTCCGCTGGTATCAGCGCGTCATCGCGACGAACGGCGCGGACCTGAGCGATCTGTAGCGTCACCATTCGCCGCTGACGTTGAAACGGCATCAGGCAACAAAGCACTTTGAGAGAAATGAAGGCGCGGACCCGCTGGGGTCCGCGCCTTCTCGTTTAACAAGTCGATGTGAAACCCGCAGCAGCCCATGCCGCCCACACGGGCAGAACGCCTACCGCTTGAGGCCGCCGCGCTCCTCGATCGCGTCCCAGAAGGCGCCGGAGAAGCGGGGGTCGGACGCGGCCATGAGGGCGTTGGTGGCGATCCAGCCCGAGGGCGTGCCGGTGTCGTAGCCCGAGAGCGGGTCGATCACCACGGCGTACATGGCCTCGCGCTCGAGCGAGCGCTCCATGGCGTCGGTGAGCTGGATCTCGCCGCCGGCGCCGGGGGCCTGGTCCTCGAGCAGGTCCATGACGAGCGGGCTCAGGAGGTAGCGGCCCACGATGTAGAGGTTCGAGGGGGCCTGATCGGGCGAGGGCTTCTCAACCATGCCCGAGACGCGCCACACCGCGCCCGGCTCGTCGTCCGCGGCGCCCTCGCAGCCGGGCAGCGCGTCGATGCGCTCGCCGGCCACCACGCCGTAGCGCGAGACCTCCTCGGGGGCGCAGGGCGCCACGGCGATGACGGAGGCGCCGCCATGGGCGCGGCTGACCTCGAGCATCTTGGTGCAGATGTCGCGGGCCGGCACCACGTAGTCGCCGAGCAGCACCAGGAAGCTCTCCCCGGCCACCGCGTCGGCGGCCGAGCGGATGGCGTGGCCCAGGCCGTTGGGCTTGTACTGGAAGCGGAAGTCCACGGGCAGCGATCCGGCGCGGGCCACGGCGTCGGCGTAGGCCTCCTTGCCGCGGGCGCGCAGCAGCTGCTCCAAGGCGGTGTCGGGCTGGAAGTAGCTGAGGAGCTCCGGCTTGTTGGGGCTCGTCACCACGATGGCGTCGGTGACCTCGTCGGGCTCGAGCGCCTCCTCCACCACGTACTGGATGACCGGCTTGTCGAGCACGGGGAGCATCTCCTTGGGCGTGCACTTGGTCGAGGGGAGGAAGCGGGTGCCGAGACCGGCGGCGGGGATGATGGCCTTCATGATCGGTGGGTGTCCTTTCGCGGGCGCCGACGGGCGATGCCGCCGCGCGCTGCCCGGCATCCTGTCCGGGCGACGAGTTTTCAGGTCGTGCAGCATGTTACCCCGCCCCGCGCGCGGGCCGGTAAAACTCAAGCAATTTCCAATCCCCGCCGCGGAGCGCTTCCGTATACGGCAGGTTCTTCCCGACGAACGGTATCTCCGCCGCGCCGCCCCTCTCCCGCGCGGCCGCACGCCGCAGGCTAGGCGTCACCCAGCAGCTTGTTGATCTGCTTGAAGATGTTGGGGCAGTTGCCGATGCCGTAGTCGGCCGGGGCCATCACGTCGACGGGCACGCCGCCGGCGTTCTCGACCACCTTGTCCTTGAGGTAGCCCACCTGGGGCCCCATGAGGATGCAGTCGTACGTGCCCACCACGCGCTCGGGATGCACGCTGCCGACGCTCTTGGCCGCGATCTCGAAGTCCTCGATGCCGAGTTCCTCCTTCGCGTACTTGGCGATCTTCTTCATCAGGATGCTCGTCGAGGCGCCGCCCGCGCACACCAGCAGTACCTTCATGGTCAGGCTCCCATCTTTCGAACTCGGCCGACCGCGCCGGGGCGCAGGCGACCCGATCTTCTCAACTATAACGCTAACCCCCTGCCGGCGGCTGCGCGGCGCGGCCTGCCGGCACGAGAGCGAACGGACCCGCCCTCCCCGCGCCCTGAGATGCGCGGGGAGGGCGGGACCACGAGACGGCGCGGCGAGCTACAGCCCCACGTTGCCGCTGTTGGTGCCCTGCGTGGCCTCGCCCAAGGGCAGCCAGTCCACCACGTGCTTGATGTAGGTGTCCCAGAAATCCCACTCGTGCCCGCCGGGGCCCTCCTCGTAGGTCACGTCGAACCCGCACGCCTTCAGGCGCTTGAGCGTCTCCTGGTTGGCAGCGTAGAGGAAATCCTCGGTGCCGCAGGCCATATACACCTGCGGAAGCTCCTTGCCCGATGCAGCCAGCTGCTCTGCCAGCCACGAAGGATCCTTGTCGCTGCCGACGACCTTCGACAGATCGCCGTACACCGCCTGTGCGAAGCTGCGGCGATTGATGAACATGGGATCGTCGTCGGTGCGCTCGTCCATACCCTCTACCAAGAACGCTCCGGAAAGCGAGGCGATGTAACCGAAGGTGTCTGCATACTTGAGCCCGTTGCGAAACGCCCCGTAGCCACCCATGGAGAGGCCGCCGATGAAGGTGTCCTCGCGCTTGGTAGAAAGCGGGAACATCGCGCGCGTGATGGCCACGAGCTCCTCGCCGATAAACCGGCCGTAGTTGTCGTGCGCGGCGGGCTGGTCGATATAGCTCATGTTGTCGCCCGAGGGCATCACGACGGCAAGATCCTTCTCCTCGGCCCAACGCTGGATGCGCGTGCCGCTCACCCAGTCGGTGTAGTTGCCGAAGACGCCGTGCAGCAGGTAGAGCGTCTTGAAGCCGCCCTCGGGCACGTTGGGCTTGCAGGGCTGGCCCGTCGCATCGGCAATGAGCGCGTTCATCTGCTTGTCGGCCGGCAGGATCACGTTGATGGTCACCGTGCGCGCGAGCGCCGCGGAAAAGAAGTTGACGGTCATGAGTGCCATGTTGGTTACCTCCTTGGGATGTTGCTGACGAATCGGATCTGATGGCGCGGCGGGGCGCTCGCGGCGGCGCATCCCTGCAGCGGGCAAGCGCCTCGCGGCGTTCGCGCCGGGCGCCCTGCGGGCGCGGTGGAGCGGGCCGACGCCGGCGCAGGCAGAGAAACGGCCCAGATCGGCAGGGAGCGGAGCGCGGCCGGGATGTCCACGGCGTCTACTGGGCGGCGCGCTTCTCGGCGGCCTTGTCGCCTGACTTCTCCATGATCTTGCGCAGCAGCTTGTGCTGCTGGGGCTGTGGCTTCGGTGCCACGCCATCGCGCTCGTCGATGATCTTGTACTGAAGCGTCACGAGGGACTCGCCCATGCGTCCCAGATGCACCGCCTCGGAGAACCCGCGCGTGATGGGGTTCTGGCGCTTGGCCTTCTCGTTGAAGCTCTTGAGGTCCTGGGTGTAGGTGACCTCGATGCCCTTGTCGGTGGGCACGACCTCGTAGGTCAGCGTCACGTCGTCGCCGAAGCTCACCGAGCGCGCGCGGTAGATGCGGCCGCGCTCGTACTCCAACACCTCGACGTCGACCCGGGCGTACTTGTTGTCCGGGTTCTTGGTATAGGTGAGCCCCGCCTTGAGCGGCTCGGGCTCGTAATCATCGCCGCGCGCCATCATGAGATCGCGCTGGATGCCCGCCTCGATGTAGTCGAAGAACTCGTCGGCGGTGATCTTGAGCGGTCGGATGACCTTCATCTCGTCCCCCTTTGCCTGATGGGCGCGCCCGCGAGCCCCGCCCGCGGGCGCGCCCTTAGAAGCGTGCTGGCGCTAGTCCAGGTCCTCGCCGTTGGTGGCGATGACCTTCTTGTACCAGTAGAAGCTGTCCTTGCGGGAGCGCTCGAGGGTGCCCTTGCCCTCGTCGTCGCGGTCGACGTAGACGAACCCGTAGCGCTTGCGCATCTCGCCGGTGCCGGCCGAGACCAGGTCGATGCAGCCCCACATGGTGTAGCCCATGAGGTCCACGCCGTCAATCTCGATGGCGTCCTTCATGCTCTGGATGTTCTTGCGCAGGTAGTCGATGCGGTAGTCGTCGTGCACCGAGCCGTCGGCCTCCTTGACGTCCGACCAGCCGATGCCGTTCTCGACGATCCACAACGGCTTGCGGTAGCGGTCGTAGAGGGTGTTGAGCGCGAGGCGCAGGCAGTACGGGTCGGTCGCCCAGCCCCAGGCGTTCGTGGTGAGGTAGGGGTTCTCCACGCCCATGGTGAAGTTGCCGCCCGTCACGCCCGCATCCTCGGGATGCGTGGTGATGGTGGAGCCGCCGTAGCAGGAGAACGAGAGGAAGTCGGCCGGATAGGTGGCGATGAGGTCCAGATCGTCGGGGCCCATGTCGAGGACGATGCCCTTGCGCTCCATCTCCTTCTTGCGGTACTCGGGGTAGTAGCCGCCCGTCTGGACGTCGGCGTACCACAGGGTGCCGTGCTGGCGCTCCATGCAGAGCAGGTCATCGGCCGGATCGGCGGTGAAGGGATAGGTGGGCGCGTAGGCGAGCATCTGTCCCACCTTGAGCTCGGGCGAGATCTCGTGCGCGGCCTTGACGGTGAGCGCGGAGGCCACGAACTGGTTGTGGGCGCCCTGCGCCTTGGCCTGCTCGGACTGGTCGGTGAGGCCGCCGGCCATGTAGCAGCCCATGCTCATCATGTTGATCTCGTTGAAGGTGAGGTAGTACTTCACCTTGCCGAGGTAGTGCTTCATGACGCAGGTGGAGTAGCGCACGAACAGGTCGATGAGCTCGCGGCTCTTCCAGCCGCCGTACTTGTTGACAAGCGCGAGCGGCGTCTCGTAGTGGCTGAGCGTGACGAGAGGCTCGATGCCGTACTTCTTGCACTCATCGAACACGGCGTCGTAGAAGGCCAGACCCTCGGCGTTGGGCTCGGTCTCCTCGCCCGTGGGGAAGATGCGCGCCCAGTTCATCGACAGGCGGAAGGTCTTGAAGCCCATCTCGCCCATGAGGGCGATGTCCTCGGCGTAGTGGTGGTAGAAATCGGTGGCGGTGTGGCTCGGGTAGTAGTAGCCGTCCACGATGGCCACCTCGGCGCCCTCGGGCACCTCCATCGGCGAGCCAAAGCCCATGCCGGTGGCGCCGGTCTCACCGGTGGCGGGGTTGCGCCAGGTGACCTGGCGCGGCACGGTGTGGCTGCCGTTGGTCATGGCGTCCGAGGTGTTGGGGCCCTTGCCGCCCTCGTCCCAGCCGCCCTCGTACTGGTTGGCGGCGGTGGCGCCGCCCCACAGGAAGTCTTTCGGGAAAGGCATGGTATCTCCTTTTTTCGATCATGGTCATCGGCCGTGGCCGTTGCTCTTGGTCGTGCTGCGGTCCGCCCATCGCCGCGTCGTGCCCACCGCCACGCCACGCGAAAGCCGCGTTGCACGCAAAGCGCGCGCGGTGCGTTTCCCGTGTGCCAAAATGCCACTTTCGAGCTCCACAGAACCGCAAAAGTGGCATTCTCGCACACGGGAATACCTGGAGCTGGGCGGCGCAGGCACGAAAGCGGGGCGGACTGCATACGGGAGTGGACCCGCGTCGGCGGCGGACCCGTCGCTCCCGACGGATCCGCCGCCGCGTGCGGAACTAGTCCAGATCCTCGCCGTTCGAAGCGATGACCTTCTTGTACCAGTTGAAGGAATCCTTCTTGTAGCGGGCCATGGTGCCGGTACCGTCATCGTTCTTGTCGACGTAGATGAAACCGTAGCGCTTGCGCATCTCACCGGTGCCGGCCGAAACGAGGTCGATGCAGCCCCAGGTGGTGTAGCCGATGAGGTCCACGCCGTCGGCGATGGCGACCTCCATCTCCTTGACGTGCTCGCGCAGGTAGTCGATACGGTAGTCGTCGTGCACGGTCGGCGTGCCGTCCTCGCCCTCAACGAGCTCGTCGAAGGCGCCCAGGCCGTTCTCAACCACCATGACCGGCTTCTCGTAGCGGTCATAGATGAGCTCGAGGTAGTAGCGCAGGCCCTTGGGATCGAGCGCCCAGCCCCAGTCGGAGTAGGTGAGGTAGGGGTTCTTCGCACCCATGACGAAGTTGCCGCCCGCCTTGTCCTCGGTCTTGTGGGTGGTCACCGCGTTGGACATGTAGTAGCTGAACGTGTAGAAGTCCACCGGGCCCTCGGCGAGGTCCTTGAGATCCTGCTCGGTGATGTCGAGATGCACGTTGTGCTCGTTCCACAGGCGCGTGGCGAAGGTGGGGTACTTGCCCTTGCACTGCACGTCGCCGCAGTAGAAGATGTTCTTCTCCCACTTGTAGCGGTTGGCGAGGATGTCATCGGGGTCGGGTGTGAGCGGGTAGTTGGCGATGCCGCAGATCATGCAGCCCACCTTGTAGGCCGGGTCGATCTCGTGCGCCATCTTGACGGCGTGCGCCGAGGCCACGAACTTGTTGTGCAGGTGCTGGTAGGCGCGCTGGTACTGCTCGTCGGTGGGGTTGCCCATCTCGATGAACGCGATGGTGTTGTTGATCTCGTTGAAGGTGAGCCAGTTGCGCACGAGGCCCTTGTACTCGGTCAGGATGGTCTTGGCGTACTTGTCGAATAGCGCGATCGTGTCGCGGTTCTCCCAACCGCCGAGCTCCTCCTCGATGTAGTTGGGGGTGTCGAAGTGCCACATGGTGACGAGCGGCTCGATGCCGTACTTCTGGAGCTCTAGGAAGACGTTGCGGTAGAAGTCCAGACCGGCCTGGTTGGGCTCGTCCTCGATCCCGGTGGGATAGATGCGGCTCCAGGAGATGGACATGCGGTACTGCTTGAAGCCCATCTCGGCAAAGAGGGCGATGTCCTCCTTGTAGTGATGGTAGAAGTCGATGGCCTCATGGTTGGGATAGAGGTAGCCGTCGAGCACCGCGAGGCGGGCGCCCTCCGGGATGCCCTCCCACTGCGGCACGGCGCCTTCGGTACCATCCGGCATGCGGTAGGTGAGCATGCGCGGGGTGCTCACCGTGCCGCCGGTGAGCATGTCCGTCTCGGCCGGGCCGCGCCCGTCGACGTTCCAAGCGCCCTCGCACTGGTTGGCAGCAGTCGCGCCGCCCCACAGGAATCCTTCGGGAAAAGCCATGATTACTCCTCTCGTAAACGGGCAGGCAGGTTGCCTGCGGCGCATCATCTTTCCTCAGACCCTGGCGTCCCGTGCGGACAAAAGAGTGGAATGTCGAGATGACGCGCCGCAATCAACCGGATGGCGTGCGAGGCTGCCGGGCACGGGGTACGCGCCCTAGCGCCGGCGCCCCAAAGCGAATCCGCCAAACGGGCAGAGCGTCCAGCGGCAGCAGCGCTCGGGGCAGTGCAGCCGAAGACGAGCCCAAAGCGAGGGCGTGCTCCAGCACGGAGCGCCGCGCTGCAACACCGCTCAAAAGGAGCAGGGCGCCGGCCGGATATGCGGGCCGGCACCCTGCATCAGAGGATACCCTCAGCGCTCAGATACCTGAGCGGATGGAGCGGGCGCGATCGGCTTAGGCCTCGGCGGCCTCGGCCTCGCGAGCGGCCTCCTCCTGGGCGACGAGCTGCTTCTCGTACGCCTTGAAGAACGGGTACCACACGATGGTGGTCGGGATGAGGCACAGGTAGTCCCAAGCGGCGTTGAGCGGGTTCAGGGTCGTGAGGAACGAACCGAAGCCCATGGGCAGCAGCGCGGAGCTGTTGATCCAGCCGGGGATGATGAGGTGCGTCATGTAGCCGATCAGGAAGAAGGCCTCACCAACGAGGATGGCCAGCACATAACCGATGGCGAGCACCGGGTTGTACATGATGGGCATACCGAAGGTGACGGGCTCGTTGATGTTGAACCAGCCGGGGATGAGGCCGGCGGCCGCGACGGCGCGCATCTGCTCGGACTTGGAGCGCAGGCTCAGAAGCACGAGGCCGAAGGTGTTGCCGGTGCCGCCGCAGATGGCGATGCCACCGAAGAGCATGACCGGGTTGAAGATGAGGTCGGCGTAGGTGCCGCCCGCAGCCATGATCTCGGCGTTCTGGGTCACGGCGATGAGCGAGGAGCCCATGATGACCGGGATGAGGATCATGGTGCCGTGGATGCCGAAGCACCAGAGGATGCCGGCGAAGGCGCCGAGCACGAACATACCGGGCACGGACAGCAGCACGCCCAGAGGAGCGGACAGAAGAGCCATGAAGCCGGAGCACACGCTGTAGGCGCCGCCGGTACCATAGGTCACCGCGCTGGAGATGGCGAGGGCGATCACGGTGTTGAAGAGCATCGGGACGATGCCGGCGAAGCCGTCCTGCAGGAACTGCGGGACGATGTCGGGCATGTGGATGTAGATGTTCTTCTCAGCGCAGATATGGTCGATCTGCACGGTCACGAACACCACCACGAAGGACACGAACATGCCCTGGGAGCCCAGGTAGGTGATGTCCATGACGGTGGAGCCGGCCTCGGTCACGGAGAGCGGGCCCGCGACGATCATGAAGGCGACGGTGGCCTCGACGGCGGAGATCACGGGGCTCTTGATGCCGAGGTTGCGCGCGTAGTTGTACGCCATGATCACGACGATCCACAGGGACAGCATGTTCATGGTGTAGTTGTATGGCGCGTACAGGACGGTGTAGATCGGGTCGGCGGTGGTGAACAGGTTGAACATCGACGTGCACACCGACGTGATGATCTGGAAGATGGCGCCGACCATGATGACGCCCATCAAGGACATCATGGCGCCCTGGAGCGAAGACAGGTACTTGTTGCGGCCAAGCGCCTGACCGAACTCTTGGAGCTTAATCATGACAGGGCTGTTAAACAGGCCTTCCATGCAGTTCCCCCTTCGATAGAAAGCATTTTCAGAAGGTCTCGGGGGGAGGCAGCCCCCCGAGACTTTTTCAGGGCTGAGCGTGCAGCCCTGGTGGCTCACGCGAGCGCGCGACTAGCCGAGCAGCTTGTCGATCTGCTTGAAGATGTGATCGCAGTTGCCGATGCCGTAATCCGCCGGCGGGATGACGTCGACCGGGATGGAGACGGTGCTCTTGACCTCGTCCTTGCGGTAGGAGACCTGCGGGCCCATCAGGATGCAGTCATAGCCGTCCTGCCAGACGTCCTTGTACTCGGCCAGGCCGACGGCGGCGATCTCGAACTCGATACCCTTCTCGGCGGCGTACTTCTCCATCTTCTTCATGAGGATAGAGGTGGACATGCCGCCTGCGCAAACCAGAAGAACCTTCATTGCAAAAACCTCCCTCTTCTTGCACGGGAGCCTTGCCGTCCCGTGCCGGGCGCGCCCCTGGGGCGAGCCTACTCGTTGTCAGCGATCTCCTTGCGAAGATCGATGATCTCCTTGATGAGCTCCTGCGCGAGCATGGAGGTCATCAGATGATCCTGCGCATGGACCAGGAGCACGTCGACGGGCGTGTGGTCGCCCGAGGCCTCCTTGGCCAGCAGCTGGGTCTGAGCGTGATGCGCCTCGAGGCCGGCATCCTCGGACTGCTTGAGCAGGTCGTACGCCTTGTCGAAGTCACCACCCTTGGCGGCCTTGAGGGCCTCGAACGCGAGCGAGCGCGCCTGGCCGGCCGCGGCGACGATCCCGAACGAGACCATCTCCTGGCTGAACTCTTCCTCTGCCATGTCTGTCACCTCCTCAACAGTTTCTCCTCAGAGTTACCATATAAAAACGAGAATTGATACCCGGAGGCATCAGGGGTTGTCGTAGTCGTCGCGCGGGACCTTGCCGACCGAGGCGGCCATGATCAGCGCGGAGAGCGTCTCCCAGGTCTGGTCCTCAACGAGCGCCGTGATGGCGCGCTGGCTGGAGAGGAGCTCGGCGAGCACCGCGTAGAAGCCCTGGAGCTCGCTGCCCTCGGACGGACCGAACGAGGAGAGGAACACCGCCTGAACCGTGCGGCCGTAATCATCCCAGGGCACCGGCGTGTCCAGGAGGCCCACCGCCACGAAGGTCTCGGTGCTGGCCGATTCCAACGGATGGGGCATGGCCACGTTGTTGCCGAACGTGGTGGCGATCGACCCTTCGCGCTTCCAGACCAGCTCGGAGAAGTTGGGGGCGACCTCCTTCACCTCGGCCGCCTGGGCCAGAAGGAAATCGAGCGCCTCGATCTTGTTGTCGAACGCCAGGTGCGGGAAGAAGAGCCTGTGGTCGAAGTAGCCCAGGATGCTCGCGCACTCCGGCGCCTCCTCGCCGCTCAGGAGCTCCTTGACCTCCTCGACCTCGGAGGTGTCGAGGAAGTACTTGACCTCGCGCACGGGCACGGGGAGCGGACGCGTTATGGGAACCGTGGTGAAGACGTAGTCAATGTCGGAGAAGTCGACGCGGTCGATGTCGAGCACGTCACAGGTAGAGATTTTGCCGATATAGGCGCCGAACTCCTGCTGGCAGCGCCACTCGAGCAGGCGGGCCGAGCCGGCGCCCGAGGCGCACACCATGAGGATGTTCTTCTTGGGCGTCTCGGTCTTCTGGCGCTCGAGGGCCAGCGCGAACGCGAGCGCGATGTAGCCCACCTCGTCATCGGAGAGGCTGTTGCCGTAGCGCTCCGCGAGCACGGTGGAGGCGTCGATCGCCATGGCGTAGGCAAGCGGGTAGCGCACCTTGATATCGGAGAGCAGCGGGTTCTTGAGATCCATGTTGTACTGCAGGCGCACGGCCAGCGGCACGATGTGGCGCGCCAGGTTCATTCGCAGCTCCAGATCGCCGCGGAAGTCGAACCGGTACACGCGCCAGATGCACTCCAGCATGGCCGAGACCTGCTCCCACACCTCATCGGAGATGATGAGGCTGCCCTCCTCGGCGTCGCCCATGTTGAGCGTCTGCTTGCCGGCCAGGTGGATGGCGATGTAGGCCGCTTCCTCCTCGGGCACCTCGACCTCGAACTTCTCCCCCACCAGCCGGGCGATGTCGCATGCCACGGGGTACTCGCGCGTCTGCTTGATCTGGGCGAGCTGCTCGGCCTCCATGGGCACGTTGTAGTTCTCGCGCATGCGCATGAGCGCCACCGCGATGTGCACCAGGAGGTTCTGGTAGGCGACCGAGTTGATCTGGAAATCGGTACCGTGCACGGCCTCGTCCACGCACTCGGCGATACCGGTGAGGACCTTCTCCTCGGGGAAATGCCGGTTGATGGAGGGGCGGCCGTACTGGCTCATGACGATGTTGGCGAAGCACACGCGGCGCGCCATCTCGGGGCCCGTGACGCGGATGCCGTAGTGCGAGCGGCGCTCCAGCTTGAGGCCGAACCGATCGAGCACGCGGCTGACGTCCTTGAGGTCGCCGGAGATCGATCCGCGCGAAACGAACAGGATGTTCGCCAGATCGTCGAGGGTGATCCATTCGTTGCGCATGAGCAGGTCGTTCAGCAGGTAGGTGACGCGCTCCTGCGGCGTCTGGGGGACGCTGCCGCTGCGCAGCGCGCCGGCGCCGTGCAGCCAGGT
Source organism: uncultured Coriobacteriaceae bacterium (assembly GCA_963931435.1). Lineage (GTDB taxonomy): Bacteria > Actinomycetota > Coriobacteriia > Coriobacteriales > Coriobacteriaceae > Coprousia. Next base: position 590,718 of record OZ007012.1, on the reverse strand, counting down.
GTCGAACGCCTCCTGATCGGCGATGGAGATGCGGTAGCCGCTCCCCCGCTCGTGGTCGATGTGGGCGAAGGGCTCCATGGCGGCGTTCGCCTGGCTCACGTAGGTGCGGATGGTGCGGACGCTCACGTCGAGGTCTTGCGCCGCTTCGGCCGGCGAGATGCCGGCATGCGCGTCTATGTAGTCGGCGAAGACCGTGCTCTGCATACGTGAGCTCCTTTCCGCATTCCATGGTATGGAGCCGCTCTGGACGTTTCCATCATCAAGGTTTCCGCAAAAAGCGGAAGTTTTTCTGAACGAACTTCATCGTAGCAGGTCGCACGTGCTGTAGAACCTGTCATAGGATTTCCGCGTTACCGGGCTGTTAGTTTTGAAGCTTGAAGACAATACCGTTCGCGGGGCGATACCGACCGCTCGCCGACAACGAAAACGGGCGCGGCCGCACACGCTTGCGACCACGCCCGTCAAGAAGAGGGAGCGCTGTTGGAAACCGGATCGCCGTCCGGCGCCTCCGGGCTACTTACCCTCGGCCACCAGCTTGGCCGCCGTCTCATCGGTGACGGTGACGCCCGCCGCCTTGAGCTCGGCAATCTTCTCGGCAAACTGGGGCAGGTACTTCTCGTGCGCGACGAGCAGCTCGTCGAGCACGCGGCGCGCGTCGGCGCCGTTCTCGACCTGCGGATTCAGGCAGAAGGCCTCGAGCGCCTTGCCGTAGTCGCCGGTGATGGCGGCCTCGATGACGCACTCCTCCATGGCCTTCATCATCTGCAGCCAGCCCTTCTCCTGGCTGGGCATCGGGCCCCAGACGATGGGCTCGGCGCCGTTGCGGCCGATCAGCGCCGAGACCTCGACGATCGAGGTCGGGTCGAGGTCGGGGATGGCGCCGCGGTTCTCGGTCGAGACGACCATGTGCTCGTGGCGGTCGTTGTAGATGGCCGCGATGGTCTCGCAGGCGGCATCGGAGTAGTGCGCGCCGCCGCGCTTGGCCAGCTGCTCGGGCTTGTGGTCGAGGTTGGGATCCTTGTAGAGCTCGAAGAGCTCGTCCTCGGTCTTCTTGACGACCTCGGCGCGGCACTCGCCCTTGGCGAACTCCTCCAGCTCCTGCTTCATCATCTCCTCGTGCATGTAGTAGTAGCGGTGGTAGCCGCAGGGGATCATGCCCATGGAGTGGAGCATGTCGAGCGGGAACTCGGCCTGCTGGATGTTGGCGGGCATGCCGTTGTCGCGGTCGTTCAGGTGGTCGATGATCTCGTGGGTGACCTCACGGCCGTTCTCGTCCCACACGCGGTGCCAGTGGAAGTGGTTGAGACCGGCGAAGCGGAAGGTGAGGCGCGGGTCGTTCTCCTCGTAGCCGATCATCTTGGGCTCGCCGATCATAGAGCCCACCGGCACGTTGCACAGGCCGATCGTCTTCTTCCAGCCGAAGTGCTTGATGGCGGCCTCGGTCACCATGCCGGAGGGGTTGGTGAAGTTGATGAGCCACGCGTCCGGGCAGAGCTCGCGCATGTCGGCGATGATCTGGCCGATGACCGGGATGGTGCGGAAGGCCTTGAACATGCCGCCGGCGCCGTTGGTCTCCTGGCCGAGCATGCCGTAGGAGAGCGGGATGCGCTCGTCCTTGATGCGCGCGTAGAGCAGGCCGACGCGGAACTGCGTGGTCACGAAGTCGGCGCCCGGCAGGGCCTCGCGGCGGTCGAAGGAGATGTGCACCTTGACGTCGTAGGGGCTCGCGTCCCACATGCGCTGGGCCATGGCGCCCACGATCTCGACCTTCTCGCGGCCGTCCTCGATGTCCACGAGCCAGATCTCGCGGATCGGCAGCTGGTCGTAGCGCTTGATGAAGCCCTCCATGAGCTCGGGGGTGTAGCTCGAGCCGCCGCCAATGGTGACGATCTTGACGCCTTGCTTGTCTGCCATGAGCATCCTCTCTCGATACGGCTTGCGCCCGCCCGCGCGCCGCGGCGCACGTACGGGGCTCTGTACAGCCACAGTATGTCCCGTCGTGCGAACGCGGGCGCGCATCTTGAATCGTTTTGAGTGATAATATCGGATCGTACGAGCGCTGAACGGTCTTATGACGCCGTTTCTGATACGTTTTGATGTCTGCAGGCCCAGCGGGCGCCCGCCGGAGCGGCGCGGGGGCGCACCCGTGCGGCAGCAGGGACGAGCGCGGCGGCAGGCGCGGGCGCGGCAGCAGGCGCGTCGCCGGCCGGGGTGCCGCCGAGCCCGTGCCCGCAGCTCGAACGCGCGCACCCGGGGGGCCGCACCGGAGCGCACCGGGACAAGAGGAGAGACGATGGACATCCGCGAACGCGTGGCGCAGGCTGCGGACCTCACCCCCACCGAGCTCCAGCTCGCCCAGGCCGTCCTGCGACTGGGGGCCCAGGTGCAGCGCTACACCATCAAGGAGTTGGCCCGCGCCACCGCCACCTCGCCTGCAAGCGTGCAGCGCCTCTGCAAGAAGCTGGGGCTCAGCGGCTTCAAGGAGCTCAAGACCGAGTTGGGGCGCGAGGTCGGCGCCGAGCCCGTGCGCCCGGGCAAGGTGGACGTGAACTTCCCCTTCGCTCCCGGCGACAGCAACCAGACCATCATATCCAACATGTCGACGCTCTACGCGACCACCATCACCGACACCGCCAAGCTACTCGACCCCGAGGAGCTGGACCGCGCGGCGCGCATCATCGCGCAGGCCGAACACGTGGTCATCTTCACCGGGTCGCACAACGTCTATCCCGCCCAGATGTTCGAGGACCGCCTGCTCTCAGCTGGCAAGCGCGCCACCTGCCCCGACAGCGGCGAGCGCCAGACGCGCCTGGCGCTGCAATCCGGCCCGCAGGATGCCGCGATGCTCATCACCTACTCCGGCCTGCAGCCGGTCTACCAGCGCTACATCCGCCACCTCAAGGAGCGCGGGACGCCCGTGATCCTCGTCGGCTCGCGGCGGGCGCGCCAGCGACTCGCCGGACTCGACGCCTATCTGATGGTGAGCGAGCGGGAGAGCCTGCAGAACCGCATCACGCAGTTCGCAAGCCACATCGCCGTGCAGTTCGTGCTGGATGCGCTGTTCTGCAGCGTGTTCGCGCGCGACTACAAGCGCAACATGGACTTCCTGCAGCTGACGCTGCCCTACACCGCGATCCTGGCGAACCCGGTGCTCGGCCGGTAGCGCCGGCGTGGCCGATCCGGCGTCGCAGCCCACCGGGGTCGCGTAGATTCGTTCCCGTGTGCGAGAATGCCACTTTCCGAGGCTTCGGTAGTTTGTGTGACAAGGGGCTAGCCTAGGCAGCAACGCTCTTCGCTCCCTTCACGCCCTTCTTCCTCGCCTTCACCGGGCGACCCGGGAGCTGGGGCTGGCAGTCGCCGCACCTGAGCATGAGCAGGGCCACGAGGTTGTCGGTGTTGCGGAAGCCGTAGCCCATCCTCACCGCCACCTTGATCTTGTTGTTGATGGCCTCTACGCGCCCGTTGCTGATGCCGAGCTCGACTGCGGCGATGATGTCGTCGCGCCGGCGGCGCACCTTCTTCTCCACGGCGACGACCTTGGCGATCTTGCAGTAGGCGGCCCTGTGCATCCAGTCGTCGAGCAGCTCGGCGGCCTCGGAGCCGTCGGCTGCCCGGAAGACGGCCCGCAGGTCCTCCTTGAGCTCCCAGGCCCTGACCAGCCGCGAGCCGGCCCTCTTCTTGAGCGCCTCGAGCCTCGCCCTCTGGCCGTCGGTGAGGTCCTCGGGGTTCTTCACGAGCGCGTAGCGGCTGCCCTTGATGGAGGCCGCCTCCTCCTCGAGCGCCCTGACCTCCTCGGGCGGCAGCTCGCCTTTGGCAGGCCTGCCGCGCTTGCCCTCGGGCCTGGGCCTGGCGGCCCTGGCGGCGGCCCTGGCGGCGTTCCACTCCTCGCAGCGCACGGCGTCGAGCGCGTCGTTCATCCACTGGACCACGTGGAAGGGGTCCATGACCCACCTCGCGTTGGGGCAGCGGCGCTTGACCAGCTGCCTTATCCACCTCGCGCCGTCGGCGGTCACCACCTCTATGGCGCGCCTCTGCTCGCGCGTGAGCTCGTCGAGGAACAGGTTGAGCACGTCCTTGCCGGTGCCCTCGTGCGCCCAGATGAGGCAGCCGCGGTCGTGGTCGACGACCACCGTGACGTACTTGTGGCCCTTCTTGTACGACGTCTCGTCGATGCCGATGCGGCGCACGCCGTCGAACCTCGAGGCGCCGCGCGCGGCCTCCAGCTCGGCGTAGACGCGCCTGCACACGCCGCCCACGCTGTGCCACTCGACGCGGGCGAGCTCGGAGACCGCCGAGGCGGTGCAGCGGACCGCCAGCCACGCCACCCAGTCCTCGAAGTCGCGCGTGAAGCGCGCCCCGTGCCGCGCCCAGGGGACGGCCTCGGTGCGCACGCCGTGCTCCGGGCAGCGCACCCTGCAGGGCGCGTACTCCAGGTAGCAGGCCGAGCGCGCCAGGTCCATCGCCCTCCACAGCCTGGGGGCCCCGCGGTTCGCCATGTCGTAGAAGTCGCAGGCCCTGCCGCATACGGGGCAGCGGCGCTGCTCGCGCTTGTAGGGCCGGACGCTCACGACGATGCGCTCGGCCTCGATGCGCGCGCCCAGGACGACCGTGCGGGCCAGACCGAGGGCGAGAAGTAGTAGACTCTTCATGCGTCACACCTCTTCGGTTGTCTGAATTTGGCTTAGCAATCATAGGCGGATGACGCGGAAACGGCCCCTCCCGGGGCCGTTTCAGTTCCAGATCGTTGTTTTCGCCCGCTGAGCTGGGCCTATGCCGGAATCTCTCCCACAGAAACCACCGAAGAGCCCACTTTCCTCTCTCTGGAGAGCCCAAAAGTGGCATTCTCGCACACGGGAACACCTCGCAGACAATCCGCGGCGTGGCAGGCAAGTCCACACGTGCGGCTGGGAGTGCGCACGAAAAAGGCGGGACCTGCCGAAGCGGATCCCGCCTGAGAGAGACATGGGGCAGCGGCAAGCGCTTTCCGATGCCGTGCGGGCAGGCGCCCGCGGGAAACTACTTGAGGGAGACGGCGGCGCCGGCGGCCTCGAGCTTCTCCTTGGCGGCCTCGGCGTCCTCCTTCTTGACACCCTCGAGGATGGCCTTCGGGGCGCTCTCGACGGCCTCCTTGGCCTCCTTCAGGCCCAGGCTGGTGAGCTCGCGCACGACCTTGATGACCTGGATCTTGTTGTCGCCGAAGCCCTCGAGCACGACGTCGAACTCGGTCTTCTCCTCCTCCTCGGCGGCGCCGGCGGCCGGGCCAGCGGCCACGACGGCGGCAGGAGCGGCGGCGGACACGCCGAAGGTGTCCTCGATCATCTTGACGAGCTCGGAAGCCTCGAGCAGGGTCATTTCCTTGAGGGCCTCGATGATCTCCTCATTGGTAAGCTTAGCCATGGTGCAAATCCTTTCGGTTCCCGCGCCGGGAGGGCGCGGAGCTGAAAAACAAGACGTTCGGCGCGCGGGCGCCGGATGCGCGGTGCGACCGCGCGGCTGCTAGGCAGCCTTCTGCTCGGAGATCTGGGAGATCTGGCGAGCGAGACCAGAGGACACGCCGTTGACGCAGACGGCGATATCGCGGGCGAAGCCGTTGATGAGGCCGGCGATCTGGCCAAGCAGCTGATCCTTGGTCGGCAGGTCGGCGATGGCGTTGACCTCCTCGGCGGTTACCGCCTTGCCCTCGGAGATACCACCCTTGATCTCGAGCACGCCCTTGCTCTTGTTCGCGAACTCCTTGAGCGCCTTGGCGGGCTCGACGGGCTCGTTCTCATAGAACACGTAGGCGCACGGACCAGCGAGGAGCTCATCGATCTCCGGCTGCTCCTGGTTCTTGAGAGCCAGGCGAGTGAGGTTGTTCTTGTACACCTTCATCTCGGCGCCCACCTCGCGCAGCTGATGACGAAGCTCCTGGGCCTGCTTGACGGTGAGACCGTTGTAGCTGACCACGAACACGCCGTTGCTGTTCTGCACGTGCTGCTCGATCTCGGCGACCTTGTCGATCTTGTACTGTTGCGGCATCTGTTACACCTCCTTGTAGCTTTTCCGGGCACGACCCTCAAACCAAGCGGCGGGGACGCCTCGAAAAAGAAGCCCCCGCGCTGCATGCGAGCACGGGGGCGAGAAGGCGTATGATCTCGTCCACCTCGGCTGGCGGGTTTCCCCCTTAAGCCCGGGCGAGCCCTGGGCACCGGCTGTCTCTGGCAGCGGGTTCGTGCGTGAACCTAGCGGATAGTATGCCGTTTGCGGACGGCGCGGTCAAGCGGCCCGCCGCGCGGCCGGCGCCGGCGCGCGCCGACGCCACGAACCGTCCACAACCGGGCGGCGGGCGGGATGCGCGGCGCTTTCGCTATGATGGGCTTTAGGATACCCGATGCCCGAGGAGGCGATGACATGCCCGGTTCCGAGAAGCGCCCGCGCCTCCCCCGGCGCATCTGCGTCGCCGACCTCGCGGACGGACGCGGGGCGGCGCGTGCGCTCTGCGATGACTTCTGTGGCGCCCTCGCCTGCTACGCGGGCCCCGACCACCCGCCGGTCGCACGCTGGAGCGCGGGCGAGCCGGCGCCGTCCTCCCCCGTCGACGCCGATGGGAGAGGACCGGCCGAGGAGACCTCCGGCGCGGCGCCGCACCCCGGCACAGGGGGCGACGAGGTGCCCGGGACCCCCGCCACGTGTCCCGTTCGCGAGGGAGGCGGGGCGGACGCCGTGGTGATCGCGGCGAAGCTGCCCGACGCCGCGAGGGCGCCCGACGCCGGCGGCGCAACGTCGGGCGATGCCGGCGACATCGCGGCGGACGGTTCAGGCGGGCTGGGCGCGCCCCCCGCGAAAGATGAAGCGATCGGCACCCTGATCGGCTCCCTTGCGGCATGCGGGGCCGCCGCTCCGGGCGCGCGCGTCTACCTCATCGCGCTCGTCGACGGCGAAGACCTGCCCGAAGCGGCGCTCGCGCGGGCGGCGCGCGCCTGCGGGCGGTGTGGGCTCGTCTGGGCGGGGGGCATCGCGCTCGCCGGCGGGCGCGCGCTGCCGCGCCTGATGGCGAGCCCGCGGCTGGGGATGTTCCGGCGCCCCGTCGCGCGGTCGGTGGACAGCCTCGTGGCCGCGGTGCGCCTGGGATGCACGATGCGCGAGCTCCCCGCCGCGCTCGGGCGGGACGCATCCGGCGCCCCCGAGGTGGTCCTCGTCCCGTCCCGTCCCTGGTACCGCTGGTTCGCCCGCCCCTGAAGGGGGATTCGATCGGAGCCCGCGCCCCTCGCGCGCAACAAAGCGAGCTTTATCACCATGTTGCGCGATCCTGCGAGCAGCCGCCCCAACCGTGACGACAAAACACCAGGTAACGAGTTCTGACGCTCTTCCGCTCCCGGGCGGCCCCGCGCAAAATGGTGATAAACCTCGTTGTCGCCGCACGGGAAAGGCGGCAACGGGCGCTCAAGCTCCGCGCTGCCATGGATTCCCGCGCAACCATCCTCGCAAGACAGCGTCCTCTGGTCCGGGGCGAGGCGGAGGGCCCTGCGTGCGGCGCCACGACCGGCGGACGGCTGGCGTCGAGCGCACTGGTCGGCGGGCGATCGGTTTCAGGCGTCCGATCCGCGCACGACCCCGATGACGCCCTCGGCGCGCAGCTCGTCCCAGCAGGCGCGCCAGCGCTCGCACAGGCGCTCGAGGCTCCACGAGGCGTTGGCAGGGCTCGTCGAGGGCAGCACCCGAGCCTCCAGGCCGGTGCGCTCGCGCAGGTAGCGCGCGTACAGGCGTCCCGCCGCCGCGCCGTTGCACACCACCGCCGTGATGGGCGCCGCCCCCATCACGCGCTCGATACGCGCGGGCACCACGTTGCGGATACTCGCGTCCGAGGACCCCTTGATGTCGCAGCTCTCTATGACGTCCCACAGCGCGACGCCGTGGCGCAGCAGAAACGCGCGCTTGGCGGCGATGGACTCCTCGAGCATCGCCGGATGCGCGGCCAGGCGCGCGGGCGAGACCGAACGCGCGGGCGCGGGCGCGTCGCTCCCCGCCGAGACGGCCGCCACCGCGGCGCCGCGCCCCTCCGCACCGCCCGCGGAGGCGTCATCGCGGGCCGCCGGGCGCCCCGGCTCGGGCATGGGCACGGGCGAGCAGACGTCCGCGGCATTGGAAACCGGCAGGGGATCGCCCGCGTTAGGCGGCACGGCATCGCCCGTGCACGCCGCCATCACGCGCCAGAAGCGGTTGCGCGGGTTGCCGTAGTAGAAAGCGTTCTCACGCGAGAGCACCGAGGGGAACGATCCCAGCACCAGCACGCGGGAGCGCTCGTCGAACACCGGATCGAACCCATGGTGGATGCGCCTGTACGCGTTCATGCACCCGCCTGCGCGATCTGGCAGCGCCCCCGTGCCAGCGGGATGCGCCCGCAGTGCCTGAGCGCGCTGGCCAGCCGGTAGGCGCGCGCTATGAACCATGCCTGCAGGCCGTGCATGCGCGAGGTGACCGCGAGCTCGGACACGGACAGGGGATCATCGGAGTCATCGGGGTCGGTCGGGCGCAGCGCGATGTAGCCCCACAGGAACCCCTCGGGGCTCTCGGCGACCAGGCACACGCGCTCGCCCGAGGCGAGCAGCTCGCCGAAGGTCCTTTCGAACGCCGGATAGGGGCATTGCGCCCCCTTCGCGCAGCACAGCAGGTGGAACACGCGCGAGCTGTCAGCAGGGGTGGCGAGACGGATCATGGGGCGTCCTCCCTTCGAGCCGGGCCCTGGCGCTTGATGCCGCGCGCCACGCGCGAGGCGCCGGGGGCGTAGCCCCATCATTCCCTCCCCCTGTTTCGAACGTGCTACACGTTCCGCAATTTCGTGTAAACGATCCGGGCCCTTCCGCAGACGGACCCAGTGCCGTCTAGGCCAGCCCTAGGGCGAGCCCTATGGCGCGCACGGCGAACGCCGCCACCCAGGCCACGCCGCACTGCATGGCGATGACCCCCCACATCATGCGCACGCCCAGCTCGTTGCGCACCGCCGAGACCGCTGCCACGCAGGGCGTGTAGAGCAGCACGAACACTAGGAACGACGCCGCCGCGAGCGGGGTGAAGTAGGTGGCGAGCGCCGCGGTGGAGCCGCCCATGAGCACGGTGAGCGTGGCGACCACGTTCTCCTTGGCGCCGAAGCCCGCCACGAGCGCCGCGGCCGCGATCCAGGTGCCGAACCCCAGCGGCGCGAACAGCGGCGCTAGGGCGGAGCCCAGACCGGCCAGCATGCTCTGGCTCTGATCGGCCACCACGTTGAAGCGGATATCGAACGTCTGCAGGAACCAGATGACCACGCTCGCGACGAAGATGATGGTGAACGCCTTGGTGGCGAAACCCTTGGCCTTGTCCCACGCCAGGCGCAGGGTGGTCTTCGCGCTGGGCAGGCGGTAGTTGGGCAGCTCCATCACGAAGGGCACCGGGTCGCCCTTGAAGGCGGTGTGCTTGAGCACAAGCGCCACGAGCACGCCCACCACCATGCCCAGAAGGTACAGCGAGATCATGACGAGCGGCGCGTAATCGGGGAAGAACGCCGCTGCGAACAGCGCGTAGACCGGCAGCTTGGCCGAGCAGCTCATGAACGGCGTGAGCATGACCGTCATCTTGCGGTCGTGCTCGGAGGGGAGCGTCCGCGTGGCCATGATGGCCGGCACGCTGCAGCCGAAGCCGATGAGCATGGGCACGAAGCTCCGCCCGGAGAGGCCGAGCTTGCGCAGGATCTTGTCCATCACGAAGGCGACGCGCGCCATGTAGCCGGAGTCCTCCAGGATGGAGAGGAGCAAGAACAGCACCACGATGATGGGCAGGAAGGACAGCACGCTGCCCACGCCGGCGAAGACGCCGTCGATCACGAGCGCGTGCACCACCGGGTTCACCCCAAAGTTGGTGAGCCACACGTCCACCACGCCCGTAAACCAGTCGATCCCCAGCGCCAGCAGGTCGGAGAGGCGTTGTCCCACCACGTCAAAGGTCAGCCAAAAGACGAGCGCCATGATGCCGATGAACACCGGGATCGCCGTGTACTTGCCCGTGAGGATGCGGTCGGCCGCCACGGAGCGCTTGTGCTCGCGGCTCTCGCGCGGCTTGACCACGCAGGCGTTACAGACCCCCTCGATAAACGAGAAGCGCATGTCGGCGAGCGCGGCCATGCGGTCGGTGCCGGCCTCTTCCTCCATCTGGCAGATGATGTGCTCCACTGCGTCGAGTTCGTTTTGGTCGAGCGCCAGCGCTTCGATGACCAGCCGGTCGCCCTCGATGAGCTTGGTCGCGGCAAAGCGCACGGGGATGTGCGCGGCCTCGGCGTGGTCGTCGATCAGGTGGCAGATGCCGTGGATGCAGCGGTGGAGCGCACCGCCGTCGGGGCCGTCCGCCGCGCAGAAGTCAAGCCGGCCGGGGTGCTCGCGGTAGCGCGCCACGTGGAGCGCGTGCTCGGTGAGCTCGCCGATGCCCTCGTTCTTGGCCGCCGAGATGGGCACCACAGGGATGCCGAGCGCCGCCTCGAGCGCGTTGACGTCCACGGTGCCGCCGTTGGCCGCGAGCTCGTCCATCATGTTGAGCGCGAGCACCATGGGGCGGTCGAGCTCCATGAGCTGGAGCGTGAGGTAGAGGTTGCGCTCGATGTTGGTGGCGTCCACGATATCGATAATCGCGCTGGGGTTATCCTGCAGGATAAACTGGCGGCTCACCACCTCCTCGCTCGTGTAGGGGCTGAGCGAGTAGATGCCCGGCAGGTCGGTAATCGTGGCGTTGGGGTGGCCCTTGATCTGCCCATCTTTGCGGTCGACCGTGACCCCGGGGAAGTTCCCCACGTGCTGGTTGGAGCCCGTGAGCTGGTTAAAGAGCGTCGTCTTGCCGCAGTTCTGGTTGCCGGCGAGGGCAAAGTGCAGCGGCGCCGACTCGGGCAGGGGCGCCGCGCCCTCACGACGCGGGTGCGCAGGCCCTTCGCCGAGCGCCGGGTGCGCCACCTGGCTGGCCTCGGGGTTCTTGCGCGGGTTGTCGTGCGCGTCGTGGATGTTCTCGAGCGCAACACGCGCCGCGTCGGCCCGGCGCAGCGTGAGCTCGTAGCCGCGCAGGCGGATCTCCATGGGGTCACCCATGGGGGCGAGCTTAATCATGGTCACTTCAATGCCAGGCGTAAGGCCCATATCAAAGATGTGCTGCCTGAGCGACGCGTCGTCGCAGTCCACCGACGCCACGATGGCGTCTTTGCCTATCTCGAGCTCATCAAGCGTCATGGGCGAGAAATCCCCCTCGTCACCGCCTGCCCCGGCGCAGGGCGCGATGCGGTCGGTCGTAAGTCTGCTCCGGCGTACAAGTATAGCCGCTCGGCGGCGGCGCGGGCAGACAGGGCGCAATTGTCACAACGGAGAGGCCACAGAGCGCCCGCCGTCCTTCCGCATTCGCGTCGTTACGCAAGGAGCCCGGTTCTCGGGGTAGAGCTCCATGGCGCGCTCGAGCTCCCAGCGCTCCCACACGCGCCCGCAGGGGTTGTGCGGCGAGCACATCACGGCCACGTGGATCTTGTGCTCGGAGAGCTTGCGCTCCATGTCCTCGTAGTCCATGCGCCACACGCCTTGCTCGTCGCGCACGAGGGGCGAATGGACGATCCGGTAGCCGGCATTCTCGATGCTCCCGGTAAAGCCGATGTAGGTGGGGCTGTGCAGCAGGACCTTGTCGCCCGGGCTGGCGAACGCGCGGAGGGTGGAGACCACGCCGCCGAGCACGCCGTTCTCGTAGCCGATGTGCTCAGGTTTGAGGCCGGTGACGCCGTTGCGCGTCTCGTGCCAGCGGATGATGGACTGGAAGTACTCGTCGCGCGGCTCAAAGTAGCCAAAGTGCGGCTGGCGGGCGCGGGCGATGATCGCGTCGGTGATGGTGGGCACTACGGGAAAGTTCATGTCGGCGACCCACATGGGAATGGCGTCAAAGCCCTCGTCGGGCCGCATGGGCGCGGCGCCCGGCGTGTAGGTATCGGTCAGTCCATCAACGGCGACGGCGTCCTGCCCGCGGCGGTCCATGATGGTCGTGAAATCGTACGTCATGCGCTCCCCCTTCCCTACCTCGCCGCGCCGGGCGGCGTAACTACTTGCGATACAAACGCTATTTTTCCAGCGGTCAGGGCAAAGTCAACGTCTGTCGAAAAAGAGGCTGCCGCACGCCGGCGGCTTACCACACGCCGACTGCCACCTCTGTGCCCGAGTCAGCACGCGCCCTCCGCACCCGACCCGCCGACCTCGATCGCCTGGTAGTGCTCGCGGTTCGCCCGGTAGCTCCCGAGCACCGTCTTGCGGTACCGCTGGGGCGAGACCTCCTTGAGCTCCTTGAATTTCTTGATGAAGTAGCTCGTGGACTGGAATCCGCACGAAAGACCGATGTCGATGATCGAGCGGTCGGTGTCCAGCAGCTCGTCGCAGGCGCGCTCGATGCGGTAACGGTTGATGAAGGCCGTTGGGGTGAGACCGGTCGCGCGCTTGAAAAAGCGCGAGAAGTACTGCGGCTGGTACCCGCTCACCTGGGCGAGCGTGGCGCTCGATATCTGCTCGGCGTAATGGTCCTGCACGTAGCGAACCGCCTGTTCCGCCGCCGCAAGGCTGTGGCGGTCGCGCTCGTTCTCCACAAGGCTTCCGGTACGGATGATTTCCTGAAAGATGCTAAGAAGGCATATCCGCACGTCGAGCGTGAAGCACGGGGGAAGGTCGCGGCAGTCGGCGAGAATCTCCTCAAACGCCGCGCCGATGGTGCCGCCCTCGTCTCGCACCGGGTTTCTCACCGTCAGGGTACCGGCGCGGTACGGTTCGATGTAACGGCGCGACGCGACGTCTGCCTGCGCAAACTCCAGAAGCCCGCCGTCGAAGACAATCACAAGAAGGCGGCAGTCCTCGACTGCGCTGTAGCGGTGAAGGGTGCGGGGCTCGACGGCAAAGAGCTCGCGGGCGCCCACGCGGCGCGTGCTGCCGTCCTCGAACACGTCAATCGCGCCCTCGAGCACATACACCCACTCCACCTCGTCGTGCCAGTGGATGTAGCCGATATCGCACCCTGCCCGAGCGCGCTGGTCAAAGGTATCGAGCGGGAAGAGGTCCGACCCGTGTTCCCTGCCCTCTTTGAGGCGAGCGAGCATGCGCATCATCCCCTCATGGCCAGAAAGTCATAATCGTTATAGGTATACCGCCGAATCACGCAAGAATCCACCTGCCTCTCTAGGGTATCTTGTGGCGCAACATCCCACGTAGAGCCAAGGCGCGCTGCCGAGGCACCGATGCGAGAAAGGTTTGGCTTTCATGATCGTTCGCTATCGTTTTGGACAACCCATCGAAACGGATGCCGTGCTCAACAAGCCCGCTGCAGAGACGGACGAGGTGCGCCGCTTCACGGTGCACCGGCCCGGCGAGCCGCTCGAGCACGCGGCCGACCGCGCGTCCGAGGTGGACAACCCCGGCACGATCGGAAGCGATACGTTTGACGCCCGCAACCTCCAGAACCCGCTCTTCTTCACCTACACGATGGATCCCGATGACATCGTCTACGGCCTCGGCGAGCAGGTGCGCGGCATCAACAAGCGCAACTTCACCTATGTGTCGCGCTGTGTCGACGGGGCGCTCCACACCGAGGACCGCCACAGCCTCTACAGCGCCCACAACTTCTTTATCGTGAGCGGGAGCGAGACCTTCGGCGCCTTCTTCGACACCGCGGGCATCATCTCCTTCGACATGGGCGAGACCGACATCGACCGCATCCAGGTCACACTCGAATACCCCGACTGCGACCTCTACCTTATCGAGGGCGAGGACCCCACCGACATCGTCCGCCAGTTCCGCGCGCTCGTGGGCAGAAGCTACATCCCGCCCAAGTGGGCCTTCGGCTACCAGCAGAGCCGCTGGGCCTATAAGACGGAGGATGACTTCCGTGACATCGCGCGCCGCTACCGCGAGGCGGGCATCCCCCTCGATGCCATCTACATGGACATCGACTACATGGAGCGCTACAAGAGCTTCACCGTCGACCGCGAGCGTTTCCCCCACTTTGAGAAGCTCACCGCCGAGCTCAAGGGCGACGGCATCCACCTCGTTCCCATCATCGACGCGGGCCTCAAGGTCGAGCCGGGCTACGACGTGTACGAGGAGGGCGTGGCCGAGAACCGCTTCTGCAAGAACGCCGCCGGCGAGGACTTCACCTTCGGCGTGTGGCCCGGCCACTGCCACCTGGTCGACGTCATGGACCCCGACGACCGCCGTTGGTTTGGCGACCAGTACCAAAAGCTCCTCGACCTCGGGATCGACGGCTTCTGGAACGATATGAACGAGCCCTCAATCTTCTATACCGAGGAACGTCTAGCCGAGGCGTACGCCAAGGTGGACGAGCTGCGCCAGGGCGAGCTCGACCTCAACACGTTCTTTGACATGGTCGCCACCTTCTCTGGCCTTTCCAACAACCCCGCCGACTACGAGCTCTTCTACCACACCATCGACGGCAAGCGCGTGCGCCACGACCGCGTACACAACCTCTATGGCTCGAACCTCTCGCGCGCCGCGGGCGAGGCGTTCTGCCGTCTCTCGCCCGAGAAGCGCATCCTGCTCTTCTCGCGCAGCTCCATGATCGGCATGCACCGCGTGAGCGGCATCTGGACGGGCGACAACATGGCATGGTGGTCGCACCTGAGGCTCGCCGTCTGCCAGATGCCGGGCATCCAGATGTGCGGTTTCCTCTACTGCGGCCCCGACCTCGGCGGCTTTGGCAGCGATACCAACGAGGAGCTCATGACGCGCTGGTTGCAGTTCTCGGTCTTCACCCCGCTTATGCGCAACCACTCCGCGAGCCGCCGCGCACAGGAGCTCGACACGTTCAAGCACGTCGATACCATGCGCCACATCGTGGAGCTGCGCTACGCGCTTCTCCCCTACCTCTACAGCGAGTTTGTGAAGACCGCGCTCAAAGGCGACCTCTACTTCAAGCCACTCGCCTTTGAGTTTGCAGACGACGAGCGCGCACGCCGTATCGAGGACCAGCTGCTTGTGGGCGAGTCCCTTATGATCGCGCCCGTGATCGAGGAGAACGCGCGCGGCCGCATGGTGTACCTACCCGAGCCCATGCGCATGGTGCGCTACCGCGCGCTTGATGACTACGACACTGAGGACCTCGCCGCGGGCGACCATTACGTGAGCGCCGACCTCAACGAGATGGTCTTCTTCATCCGCCCCGGGCACGCGGTGCCCGTTGCAAAGCCCGCGCCGAGTACGCAGGCGATGGACTTCGACCATCTGCGCGTGCTCGCCAACCCGGGCGACGCCGAGCGCATCACCTACACGCTCTACGACGATGACGGCTACACCACCGACATCGACGCGCCCGAGCACTTCCACACCATCGAGGTGACCGCGAGCGGCGCCCGCTGCGCCACCAAGCAGGTCGAGCTCATCGGCTAGGCGCGACCGTAACCGCACCCGCTGGTGAACGTGGGGGCACCCGCACGCGAACGCGGCCGCGCCCGCTAACGAACGCGGCCGCGCCCGCTCGTGAAAACAGGCCTCCCCGGCACCGCCCAAAAGGGCACGCGCCGGGGAGGCCAAACTTATCCCAACAAAGACAACGGTCCCTCCAAGTGCCGTAGATTCGTCCGAAAGAGGAGGGAGCACGCCTTAGGGCGGCGACCGACGATTGAGGACGAAGGAACGGTGCCCGGAGGGGCCGCTCTGGTTGAGAAGAGCTTAAAACTCGGCGTTACCGACGGTCCGCGGATGCGGGATGACGTCGCGGATGTTGCCCACGCCCGTGAGGTACATCACGAGGCGCTCGAAGCCAAGGCCAAAGCCCGCGTGCTTGCAGGTGCCAAAGCGGCGCAGGTCCAGATAGTACTTGTACTGCTCGGCGTCCATACCGAGCTCGGCGATACGGCGCTCGAGCACGTCCAGGCGCTCCTCGCGCTGGCTGCCGCCGATGATCTCGCCGATGCCGGGCACCAGGCAGTCCGCCGCAGCGACCGTCTTGCCGTCGTCGTTCAGGCGCATATAGAAGGCCTTGATCTCGGCCGGGTAATCGGTCACGAAGGTCGGTTTCTTAAAGTGCTGCTCGGTGAGGAAGCGCTCGTGCTCGGTCTGCAGGTCGATGCCCCAGCTCACGGGGTAGTCGAACTTCTGCCCCTTGGCCACGGCCTCCTCCAGGACCTCGATGGCCTCGATGTAGGTCACACGGGCGAAGTCCGAGCTCGCCACGTGCTCCAAGCGCTCCAGGAGCCCCTTGTCCACAAAGCGGTTGAGCATGGCCAGCTCGTCGGGGCAGGCCTCCTGCACGGCGCGGATCACGTACTTGAGCATGTCCTCGGCGAGGTTCATGTCGTCCTCGAGGTCGGCAAAGGCGATCTCGGGCTCGATCATCCAAAACTCCGCCGCATGCCGCGTGGTGTTGGAGTTCTCGGCGCGGAAGGTGGGGCCAAAGGTGTAGACGTCGCCAAAGGCCATGGCAAAGTTCTCGGCGTTGAGCTGGCCCGACACGGTAAGCGAAGCCGGCTTGCCAAAGAAGTCCTGGCTCCAGTCGATGCCGCCCTCCTCGGTGCGGGGCGGGTTCTCCATATCGAGCGTCGTCACGCGGAACATCTCGCCTGCGCCCTCACAATCGGACGTGGTGATGATCGGCGTGTTGACGTAGACAAAGCCGCGCTCCTGGAAGAACCGGTGGATCGCCGCGGCGGCCACGCTGCGCACCCGAAAGACGGCACGGAAGAGGTTCGTGCGCGGGCGCAGGTGCTGCTGGGTGCGCAGAAACTCAACCGTGGCGCGCTTCTTCTGCAGCGGATATTCCGGCGCGGAAGCGCCCTCGACCACAATGGACTCGGCCGCGAGCTCAAAGGGCTGCTGCGCCTCAGGGGTGAGCTTGAGGATGCCCGTGCAGATGAGGGCGGCGGAGACGTTCTGATGGGCGATCTCGTCGTAGTTGGCGAGCGCATCGCGGTTCATGACGACCTGCAGGTCTTTAAAGCAGCTGCCGTCGTTGAGCGTCACGAAGCCGAAGTTCTTCATGTCGCGGATGGACTTGACCCAGCCGGCCACGGTTACGGTGGCCCCACCCAGCTCCTCGGAGCGGCGGTAGAGCTCTGCGATCTTGGTGCGATCCATGCGGTTCCTTTCGTGTTCCCGGCACAGGGGCGCGCCACGCCCCGGCGCAGGCAGATTCAACCGTTCACCATGATAGCAGCCGGCCCCGCCCGCCGCGAACGGCAGAGCCGCGCCGCAACCAAAAACGGGCCGAGCCCGTCACCGCTCGCGCGGCTTGGAGCCCGGCCCGCTCGACAGACGGCCCGCCCTCGCGGGGCGTCCCAGTTTAACTCAAGAGCATACGGTCGTTGGCGAGCTCGCCGCCCGAGACCTCCTCGAACTTCTGCAGCAGGTCCTGCACGGTAAGCGAGCGCTTCTCGGCGCCGGACACGTCGTAGATGATCCGCCCCTCGTGCATCATGATGAGGCGGTTGCCCAGGCGGATGGCGTCGTTCATGTTGTGCGTCACCATGAGCGTGGTGAGATGCCGCTCGTCCACGATCTTCTCGGTGAGCGCGAGCACCTTGGCGGCCGTCTTGGGGTCGAGCGCCGCGGTGTGCTCGTCGAGCAGAAGCAGCTTGGGCTCGGTGAGGGTCGCCATGAGGAGCGTGAGCGCCTGGCGCTGGCCGCCCGAGAGCAGGCCCACCTTGCTCGTGAGGCGACGCTCGAGCCCGAGCCCCAGCTCGCGCAGGCGCTCGGCGTACTCCTCCTTCTCGGCGCGGGTGACGCCCCAAGCGAGCGTGCGGGTCTTGCCGCGGCGCTTGGCCATGGCGAGGTTCTCCACGATCTGCATGTCGGCCGCGGTGCCCATCATCGGGTCCTGGAAGACGCGTCCCAGGTACTGGGCGCGCGCCGGCTCGGAGAGGCGCGAGATGTTCTTGCCGTCGAGCACGATCGTGCCCGCGTCGATGGGGTACACGCCGGCGATCATGTTCATGAGGGTCGACTTGCCGGCGCCGTTGCCGCCGATCACCGTCACAAAGTCGCCGGACGCGAGGTGCAGGTTGCAGTCGATGAGCGCGCGCTTCTCGTTGATGGTCCCGGCGTTGAAGGTCTTGGAAACATGCGTGAGCTTGAGCACGGCTACCGCCCCCCTTCTGCGGTCGAGCCGTCCACGGCGGCCACCTCGCGCGAGGCGCGGGCGTAGGCACGGCGCAGCTGGTAGCGCTCCCACACCACGGGCACGCAGAGCGCGAGCGCCACGATGATGGCGGAGAGGAGCTTCATGTCGTTGGCGTCCATGCCCATCTGGAGCACGATGGCGCGGATGAGGAAGTACACCACCGAGCCCACCACGGCCGACGCAAGCCGCCCGCCAAAGGCGTGCAGCTTGGCACCCGGCAGCACGCGCCAGAGCACTTCGCCGATTACGATGGCGGCAAGGCCGATCACAATGGCGCCCGTGCCCATGCCGATATCGGCGTACTTCTGGCTCTCGCAGATGAGCCCGCCCGAAAGGCCCACGAGGCCGTTGGAGAGCGTGAGGGCGATCATCTTGGTGACCTTGGTGTTGACGCCGAGCGCGCGCACCATGGCCTCGTTGTTGCCCGTGGCGCGGCAGGCCGAGCCGATCTCGGTCCCAAAGAACCAGTACAGCGCCACGATGATGACCACGGCGACGACCAGGCCCACGATGATGGCACCCACGTTGGTGGAGAGCCCGGTGGCATCGGTGACCTCGCTAAAGATGGTGGCGTTCTTGAGCAGCGGCGTGTTGGACTTGCCCATGATGCGCAGATTGATGGACCACAGGCCGATCTGCGTCAGGATTCCCGCGAGGATCGCGGGGATCTCGAACACGGTGTGCAGAAAGCCCGTGACCGCGCCCGCGACCATACCGGCCACCATGGCGACCAGGATGGCGAGCAGGGGGTCCATCCCCCCGACCACCATGACGGCGCACACGCAGCCGCCGAGCGCGAAGCTCCCGTCGACCGTCAGGTCCGCGATATCGAGCAACTTGTAGGTGATGAACACGCCGAGCACCATGATGCCCCAGAGAATACCCTGGGAAACGGCGCCGAGCAGGGCGAGTCCCATATCGTCTCCTCCCCATCCATGTGCCGGGCGCCGGGCGCCCGCAACGTTCAGCAAAAGGTGCCCCGACGGGTCTTCCCGTCGGGGCGCAGGTAGTGAGACAGTGTAACAGGGCTCGCGGCGAGCCGCCACCGGGGCGCCCTGCGAAATGGAGTGGAAACGGACCGCGGCCGCCTTACGCGGCGGAGACGTCCTCGCCGCCCTCGTCGGCCAGCGCCGAGACGTCCACACCGATCTCGTCGGCCGTCTGCTGGTTGTAGACGAGGTCGCACTCGGAGGCGCTCATGGTCTCGATGGGCATCTCGGCCGGGTCGGCGCCCTCGGTGAGGATCTCCACGGCCATCTTGCCCGCACGGTAACCGAGCTCCTCGTAGTTGATGGAGACCGATGCGAGGCCGCCGTTCTCGACCATGCCCACCTCGCCGCAGATGGTGGGGATCTTCGCCTCGTTGGCGATCGAGGAGACCTGGGTCATCGCGGCGGCGATGGTGTTGTCGGTCGGCGTGTAGATGGCGTCGACGTTGCCCACCATCGACTCGACCACCGACTGGATCTCGTTGGAGCTCGAGACCGTGTACTCCACGCCGGTCAGGCCGATGGAGGCGAGCTCCTCCTTGGCCATGGCGATCTGGATGTCGGAGTTGGACTCGGCCGTGCAGTAGAGCAGACCCACGGTCTTGGCCTCGGGCACGAGCTGCTGCAGCAGGTCGATCTGGTCGGAGACGGGGTTCATATCCGAGGTGCCCGTGAGGTTGCCGCCGGGCGCGTCGTTGTCGGCCACCAGGTCGGACGCCGCGAAGTCGGTGATGGCGGTACCCACGATGGGGATATCGCTCGTCGCGCCCGCGACCGCCTGCGCAGCGGGCGTGGCGATGGCGAGGATGAGGTCGCAGCCGTCGTTCACGAGCGTCTGCGCGATGGTCTGGCACGCGGACTGGTCGTTCTGGGCGTTCTGCTGCTCGATCTCGTAGGAGATGCCCGAGTCGTCGAGTGCCTTGACGAAGCCGTCGTTCGCCGCATCGAGCGCCGCGTGCTCGGTGAGCTGCAGCACGCCGATCTTGTAGGTGGTGCCGGAGGCCGCGGCGGAGCCGGCGCTGCCGGCGGGGGCGTCCTCGCCGCTGCAGCCGGCGAGCGCGAGCGCGCCCGTGGCGGCGGCGGCCCCGGCGAGGCCCTTGGCGAACGTGCGGCGATCGAATATCGTGCTCATGGTAACCATCCTTTCTGTGGGGGCGCCCCAAGGGCGCCCGGTTGGGACTAGACGATCTCGGCGCCCTCGAGGCCGGAGATATCGATACCCACCTCATCGGCCGTCTGCTGGTTGGCGATGAGCTGGCAATCCTCCGCCGCGAGGTACTCGATGGGCATCTCGGCCGGGTCGGCGCCCTCGGTGAGGATGCGCACGGCCATCTGGCCCGCCTTGTACCCGAGGTCGTAGTAGTTGATGCTGTACGAGGCGAGGCCGCCGTCCTCGACCATGGTGTCGCAGCCCACGATCACCGGCAGCTTGTTCTCGTTGGCGACCATGGCCACCGTGGACATGCCGGCGGCGATGGTGTTGTCGGTCGGGGTGTAGACGGCGTCCACGTTGCCCACCATCGACTCCACGACCTGCTGAATCTCGTTGGAGCTCGAGACGGTGTAGCGCTCATGGGCGATACCCGCCTCGTCGAGGGCCTCCTCGGCCATCTCGATCTGAACCTCGGAGTTGGCCTCGGCGGTGCAGTAGAGCAAACCGACGGTCTTGGCGTCGGGCACGAGCTGCTGGAGCAGGTCGATCTGGTCGGCGACGGGCGTCAGGTCGGAGGAGCCCGTCACGTTGCCGCCGGGGGCGTCGTTGTCGGCCACGAGACCCGACTCGGCGAAGTCGGTGATGGCGGTGCCGATGACGGGGATGTCGGTCGTGGCGCTCGCGACCGCCTGCGCGGCCGGCGTGCCGATGGCGAGGATGAGGTCGTCGCCGTCGTTCACGAGCTTGGACGCGATGGTCTGGCAGGTGGGCTGGTCGTTCTGGGCGTTCTGCTGGTCGATCTCGTAGGAGATGCCCGAGTCATCGAGCGCCGCGACAAAGCCCTCGTTGGCGGCGTCGAGCGCCGCGTGCTCGGTGAGCTGCAGGACGCCGATCTTATACGTAGTGCCGGCGGCGTCGCCAGACGTGCTGGCCGAGCCCTCCGCCGTACCGCCGTTTCCGCCGCAGGCCGCGAGCGCGAGAGCGAGGGCTCCCGTCGCCAGGGCCGCGCCAAGGGTCTTGAGTCGCTTCATGTGCGAGCTCCTTCATACGAAGATGGATACTTCCCCCACCCGACCGCGGGCACGGGCCCGAGCCGGATAGAGTTTTATGATAGTGAAGGTCCTCGCCAAGCCCCGGACGTCACGAAGTGTTAACCTTGCACACCGCTCGTCGCACGGCCGCCGCCGTTCGCCGACGGCTCAACGTAGACCGACCCGAGAGGGCGCTCCGTCCTGCCGTGTTCCGTCGCGGCGCGTCCTCCAGATTGCCCGCCTGGCCAAAAACGTAGCGGCATCCATACCTTGCTCCTTAGCTTGTATGCCTGATATTAAGTGACGATATGTTACATAACTTGATAACACAGATATCCGCGACGCGTATTCGGAAGAATGTCTGGGAGCTCCGATCACGCCCCGATTTTCGCATAGAGTCCTTGCCCCATGCCCCGCCGGCGCATCGGCGGCACTTCGCCGACGCCTCCACGATGGATATGCCCTCATCGCCTACAATCATCACGGACAACATCCCCAAGAAAAGGAGCCCGTATGGCACGTTCCGTTACCAACTTCTATTCGTATGTGCTCAACCGCGCCGTCGACATCTCGGTGGTGGTGCCGTCGGTGACCTGCCCGGAGTCGCTCGGTCTCACCGGCGAGACCCCCTCGCACCAGTTGCCGGCGCCCTTCCCGGTACTCTACCTGCTGCACGGCTTTGGCAACAACCACGCGCAGTGGATGGGCTACTCCAACGTCGAGATGTACGCCGAGGAGCGCCGCATCGCCGTGGTCACCATGTCTGCCGAGAACAAGGGCTATGCCAAAGTCGGCGGCGACGACTTCAAGCGCTTCGTCGACGTCGAGCTGCCCGAGTTCGTGACCAACTACTTCCCCGTTTCCGCCAAGCCCGAGGAAACCTACATCGCCGGCCTCTCGATGGGCGGCTTTGGGGCGCTGTATCACGGACTCGCGCACCCCGAACGCTACCGCGCCATCGGGTCGTTCTCGGGCGGTATCGGCATCAACCCCGAAACGCTGGCGAACAACGTCCATATAGGCGATCAGGGCGCGCCGCTGCCCGAGGAATACGATCTGGCAGCGCTCGCCAAGAAGGATGTCGAGGCGGGCGTGAAGCTCCCGCCGCTCTACATCGCCTGCGGCACCGAGGACTTCCTCTACGAGGCAAACACCGCGTTCGTCGACGAGCTCAAGGGCCTGGGCGCCGACATCACCTGGGATGCCGTGGAGGGCTACACCCACGAGTGGCGCTTCTGGGACCTCGAGGTCGAGCGCTTTCTCGACTGGATCCCGCGCGACGACATCTACGCCAAGATGGGCAAGCGCTCGGTCTAGGCGTTCGCCGTCCGCCCAATCGTCCGAACATGATGGGGCGGCGCGCTCGCGGCGCGCGCTCTGCACATGAAGTTCACGGGCCAGCCCGCGCTCATGGCCAAGAAGATGGACGACGAGAAGCGCCAGCGTGTCGACGGCGGTCGAGGCAACCTGGTCTATCTGCCCGAGAAGATCTAGCGGGAAACAAGCGAGCTGCAAACATGCTGTCTTTCTGGCAAAGCGTGCTTGCAGCTCGCTTCCCTACGGGCTGCCCTATTACTCCAGGCTGCCCTATCCCCGCTCCTCAGATAGCGCTATCCCGTCTTTGCCGTACTCCCGGCGGGCAAAAGGGTACGTCAGGGCTTTGTAAGGGGTTGCTCGCGAACGCGGGCGATCAGGATAAGGGCAACGCACGCGATTCACGCAGCGCGCTTGATAGTTTATCCGTCGCATCACGCACCACCGCTGACGCGGCAAAATCGCGCGTTGCATCAACTGTCTGTTGAGGAAGCGCTTAGGACTGCACGTCTGCGCCCGCGGAGCGCGCCCGCCCCACACCTCAAACCAGAACGCCCCGCAGTTCAATAACCTGCGGGGCGAATCAACCAATGCCATCATCCGCTGCTGTCGTGCGGGCGCTACTTGCACGCCTCGAGGATCTCGTAGATCTCGTTGGCGTCGAGCACCTTGGGCGCGCTCGTGATGATAATCGTGGAATCGGCCACGGCGCGGAGCATCTCGTCTGCGCCCTCGCCCGCGATGCCCATGTCGGAGAGCGTCCGCGGCAAGCCGATCTCGGCGATGTAGGCCTCGAGTGCATCGATGCCGGCACGCGCCACCTCGAGATCGCTCTTGCCCGCCGGGTCCACGCCCCACACCTCGACGGCGAAGCGCGCAAACTGCTCGGGCGCACCCTCCACCATGTGGCGGTACATCGTGGGATGGATGACCGCGAGACCGAAGCCGTGGTTGCAGTCGGTGTAGGCGCCCAGCTGGTGCTCGATCATATGCGCCTGGAACGCCGTGGCCTTGCCGATCTTTAAGATCCCGTTCTCGGCCATAGCACTCGCCCAGAAGAGCTCGCTGCGCGGGGCGAGATCCTCGGGCGCGGCGATCATCGCGCGGGTGTTGTCGATGATCGCGCGCATGTTGGCGAGCGCGAAGCGATCGGAGAGGTTGTTGTCGTAGGGCGTGCCGAAGTAGGTCTCCATGCTGTGCGAGAGCATGTCGAAGGCACCGGACACGGCCTGCTTCATGGGCGCCGAGAGCGTGTAGGCGGGGTCGAGCACGGCGAAGCGGTGGAACGCGCCCCCCATGCCGTTCTTCTGCTTGGTAGCCTCGTTGGTGATGACCGCGCCGTTGTTCATCTCGGCACCGGTGCCGAAGATGGTCAGCACCGCGCCGCACGGAATGCCGGAAGCGGGATCGGGGAACTCGTGCTCGGAGAACTCCATGGCCCAGACGTCGCGCGAGGTCACGGCCTGCACCGAGACCATCTTGACGCAGTCGATGACGCTGCCGCCGCCCACGGCCAAGATGAAATCGACGTCATGCTCCCGGGCAAGGGCGGCGCCCTCCTGGACCTTGGCGTAGGTGGGATTGGGCATGATGCCGCCGAACTCGACGACGTCCTTGTCGGCCTCGGCCAGAAGCTTCATGACCTCGTCGTAGATGCCGTTCCGTTTGATGGAGCCACCGCCGTAGGCGAGCATGACCGTCTTGCCGACCCGGGCGAGCTCGCCGGGAAGCGAGCGCGCCAGCGCGCCCTCGCCGAAGTGGACCGTGGTGGGATATGAGAAATCGAAGCTCTGCATGGCTGCCTCTCTTCCTTGTCGATGTTCCCCTCGAAGATATATCGCCAGATGCCTTCCGCCCGGCGTCGGCCGATGGGCCGGCTAGAGCGCGAGCGTGTCCGCCCACGCGGCGACGTCGTCGTCGGAGACGCCGCCGGAGAAGCGCTCGCCCTCCTGCCAGTCGCCGGTGCCGGCGAGCGCGGCCAGGTTATCGCCGCTCTCGCCCAAGGGGGACGAGGCGCTCGTGCAGAACGGGATGACCGTCTTGCCCGTGAAGCCGTTGCCCGAGACGAAGCCGTCCGTGGGCCACGCGGCGATACCCCACCAGATGGGGTAGCCGATGAGCACGGTGTCGTACCCGTCGAAGCCGTCGGGCGTGACCTGCGCGAGCTCGACAGTACGGAGGCTCTCGTCGGCGTACTCCCGGCTCACGCGGCTCTCGTCATCGGAATAGTTCAGATCCTCGCGCGCATAGGGCTCCGCCGGCGTGATGGCGAAGAGGTCGGCGCCCAGATGGTCGGCGAGGACCTGCGCCACGCGCTCTGTGTTGCCCGTCGCCGAGTAGTACGCGACGAGCACGCTGCCGCCCGATGCGGCCGCGCCGGCCGAGGCGCCGCCGTCGGGCTGTGCGCTGCCGGCCGCGTCATCGGCGGACGATGCCGCCTGCGCTGACGACCCGTCCGCGGCGCTGCATCCCGTGGCGAGCATGCTCAACGGGGCGAGCGCGGCGAGCGAGAGCGCGCCGCGTACGAGCGACCGGCGCGATAGGTTGGTTTCGCGCTGCGATGATTTCATGATGACCTCCAAGGTAGACAGCATGAACAAACCGTTGGGATCGAGCCCGCCCCGGCGCCGCCGGGCAGGGACCTAGTAGACGAGCGCCGTGAAGGAGAACTGGACGAGCTTCCAGCCGTCTTCCCGCTGGGTGTAGACCTCGGTCACCGCGAAGTGGTGCGTGGTCTCGTTCCCGTCGAGCAGCAGGCTGTAGTCGCAGTCGGTGATGGCCACGGCCGTATCGCCAAACAGGTGTGCATCCTGGCTGTGGAACGTGATGTCGGTCGGCTTGAACGCGCCGCTGGTGTAGAACTCGATCTCCTGATCGAGCCCTGCCGTGATGCCGATGTGCACAAAGCAGCACCTCGGATCGGCGAGGGCGCGCATGCCCTCCTCGTCGGCGCGCTCCATCGCGTCCCAGAACCGACGCGAGGTCTCGAGCACGCTCTCGGTGCGGTCGCGCTCGTTGATGCCCTTATCGTCCTTATCCATGTTTGCCTCCCTGTTGCGATTGCCTGACATCTGCCATTGTATGGGCGGGTCGGCCCGGCCGCCGCCGCAGCCAACGCCCTTGATGGTCTTGTCGCCGTAGCCGAACCCGAACGCGGCGGGATCTATGGGAATCGGCTTCCCACCGAAGAACGCCGCGAGGTTGACGAGCGTGCCTCCGCTCTTGAGCATGCGCAGGCCGTCGTTTATGGAATCCTCGGTGCCGCCGCACACCATGACCGCGTCGACCGGGCCGCCGTTGGCCTCGATGATGGCTTCGACCCAGCCCTCGTCGTGGTAATCGACCAGATCCGTCGCGCCGAAGTCGTGCGCGACGTCGAAGCGCACCCGGCGCGACCCGATGGCGAACACGCGCGCGAGAGCCGAGCGCGCTACCCCGTGCCCGATGCCGCTCGATGCACCTGTCACCAACCATGTTCCCACGTTCACCATCTCACCATATGAGGGGAGTCCCGCGCATGCCGCAATGCGCGGGCCCCCGGCCAAAGCACCTACCCAGCTCGCGTATGCAGCCGCTCTCTCCGTATGCGGCCGCTCCCGCGACATGCGGCGCTTACTCCTGCGCGTTGAAGTCGATATCCATCGCGAGGTAGCCAGCGAGGGCCTCGGCGGTCTGGGTGTAGTAGGTCTTGGTGCCATCGAGTTTCTCGATGCGCGCCATCTCGTCATCGGTCAGCGCGAAGTCGAAGATGTCGGCGTTGTCGGCGATGTGCGCCGGGTTCTTGGAACCTGGGATGATCGAGGTGCCCATCTGCACGTGCCAGCGCAGGATGATCTGCGCCGCGCTCTTGCCGTACTTGGCCGCGAGCTCCTGGAACACCGGCTCCTGCTGGAGGCCCTTGTCGCCGTGCCCCAGCGGATACCAGGCCTCGATGACCGTACCCAAAGGCACAAGGAACGCACGCAGCTGACGCTGCTGATGGTACGGATGGCACTCCACCGTCACGAGCTGCGGTGCAATGTCGGAGGCCTCGATGACCTCCTCGAGCTTGTCCTGGGGGAAGTTGGAGAGCCCTAACGCGCGCACCTTGCCGGCCGCATAGGCCTCCTCCATGGTCCTCCAAGCGGCAAGGTAGTCACCAACTGGCTGGTGCAAAATCAGCATGTCTACGTAATCGAGTCCCAAGCGGGCAAGCGTGTCGTCGATGGCCTTCATGCCGGCACCATAGACCGTGGGCCACAGCTTGGTTGAAACAAAGAGCTTGTCGCGCGCCACACCGCTCTGGGCGATCGCGCGGCCAACACCGCGCTCGTTCATGTAGCCGTTGGCGGTGTCGACGTGCTCGTAACCCGCTGCGAGCGCGGCTGTCACCGCGGCCTCCGCCTCCGCCGGGCTCATGAGGAACGTGCCCAGGCCCTCGATAGGCATCCTCACATCGTTGTTGAGCGTTACATACTCCATGGTTGTCCTTCTTTCTCGTTGGATCGTCCGCGGGTCCGCCTTGCCGGCGAACGCAGCGCTGGCACGGCCGCCTCTGGCACGGCTCTACCATGCAGCTTTCGTATCAGGCATCCTCGTGCCATGGATATCGTGCCCCGCCGGATGATGTTCCCATCTGACGCGTTTAGCAAGCCAGTATGCGCGAGACGTATAATGAATCATCAACCTTCGCGTTCAGAGGTGCATGACCATGGAATTTGAGCAACTGCGCCAGCTCGACGCCATCGAGCAGCTGGGAACCTTCTCGGCTGCTGCCGAGGCGCTCCATACCTCGCAGCCAAGCATCAGCCGCTCCATCCGCGCACTCGAGCACGAGCTTGGTGTGGAGCTGTTCGACCGCAGCCGCAACCATGTCGAGCTCAACGACGCCGGGCGGCTCGCCGTACGCCACGCACGCGCGATTCTCGCTGAGGAGCGCCGCATGCGCGATGCCTTTGCCGAGCTCACGAGCGCGCAGCGGGCCCTTCACATCACCTCCATCGCGCCGGCACCGGTTTGGCGGCTCGCCGATCACGTGGCGGCGCACCACCCGGGCACCATCATCACCTCGGAGATCGAAGACGATGAGCAAGAGGTCGAACGGCGGCTCTTTGACCGCTCATCGGACCTCGTTATCACGCGCCGGCCCTTAGGCCTTCCCAATGTGCTCTGCGTTCCGTTCATGGTCGAGAACCTCTACGTGTACGCACCTACCGACGATGAGCTTGTCGGGAGGCCCAGCATCCGATTCGCGGACCTCGCCGGCCGCACCTTCCTCATGAACGCCGTCACCGGCTTCTGGGGCGAGGTGGTCAAGCGCTCGATTCCCCGTGCGCGCTTTATCGAGCAGCGCGATGCGCGGGTGCTAAGCCAGCTCACCCGCACCTCGAAGCTGCTCAGCTTTATCACGGATGTCTCCGAATTCGAGCACGCGCCCCATGAGGGACGCGTCCGCATCCCCATCCGGGACGCGGACGCGCATGCAACGTTCTATGTGGTTGCCATGGTCGACGCACCGCAGGCCATCAAGGACATCGTCGCCGAGATCCAGCGGTAAGGTGCACCGGCCGTACCGCGCCGGCCGCGGCGATGTGGCACGGGGGCCCCGGCCACCTCCGAGCCGCGCAGGCGCGCCAACGGCACCGCGTTTACGCCTGCTGGGCCGCGATCTGGCCTTTCACCATCTTGAGCAGGCCGCCGATAAGCTGGACGTCGCGATGATCGTAGCAGAGCGACCGATTCACATCGAGCTCAGCGATCTCGGATTTCTCCTCCTCGGTGAGGTCGAAATCAAAGACGGCGATGTTTTCCGCCATGCGCGCTTGATGCACGGTCTTGGGGATGACGATGACGCCGAGGTCCAGCAGGTAGCGGAGCGCCACCTGGCCAACCGACTTGCCATGCGCGGCCCCGATCTGCGTGAGCAGCGGGTTCTGGAAGAAGCCGTTAGCACCCTCGGCGAAGGGACCCCATGCCATGTGCGCGACACCGAGCGCCTCCATGTTCTGGTGCGCATAGTGCTGCTGCCAGAACACATGCGTCTCGACCTGGTTGACCATCGGCGCCACATCGGCAAAGGTGCAGAGGTCCAACAGGCGCGTGGGATCAAAGTTAGAAACGCCAATGGCGCGCGCAAGACCGTCCGCGTAGGCACGCTCCATGTCGCGCCATGCGGCATGGTAATCGTTGTAGGCCTGGTGCAGCAACATGAGGTCCACGTGGTCGGTGCCCAACAGGTCAAGCGAGCGCTTGATCGAGTCGTACGTCTTGCCCTCGCCGTAGTTGGCAACCCAAACCTTGCTCACCAAGAACAGGTCGTCGCGGTTCACACCGCTCGCACGCACGCCGGCGCCCACCCCGCGCTCGTTGCCATAGGCTTGGGCGGTGTCGATGAGCCGATAGCCCGTCGCAATGGCATCTTCCACACAGCGCTCGGTGGTTGCGTCATCGATCTGAAAGACGCCGTAGCCAAGCATGGGCATCGTAACGCCGTTCGATAGGGTCGTGTATTCCATAGGTCCGCTCGCTTTCCGCCGCAGGCCACGTTATCGCGTTGCCGGCGGCATTGGGATATCTGTCGCCCTTATCGTGACAGGGGCGGCAGGCGCGCGCGGCGTCGCTTTTGATATGCCACTATACGTGGCCCGCATAGTGCCCACCGCGACCCACCTGCGACGCGGCCGGGTTTGCTCTCGCTGCCGGCGTCTCTTGGGATGCGTGCCGCAGGACCGCGGCGATGTCGGCGTCAATCAGCACCGAACGCTCCGCGATGTCCCGAGGGCAGGTGGCCTCGCCCCGGTTGATGCACACGTAAACCGCACGTTTGTTGGCGGCAGTCATCTGCCAAAACGGGTATTTGATGATGCCGGGCGTGTTGCCGCACACCGGACAGCGCGGGATAAGCCGAGGCGGAATGCGCTTGGGCGCCGCGCACGTTGGGAGGTCTTCCGGCGGCAGCAGCGAGCCGTCATCTGCAATCGTAAAGCCTTGCGCCTGCACCATCGCGCGAACCGTTGCCTCGTTGCCATAGGTCTGCTGATGGCAGGGCTCTACGCATTACCAAAGACCGTAGTCGCCCTGCGTGTAGAACAGGCGCTCCTTGTCAAAGCCGGCACGCTGAAAGCAGTGGTCCACGTTGGTGGTCAAGACAAAAGCAATCCGTATTCCCCACAAGGTGCAGCAGGTCACCGTAGGTGCTGCTTGGCATGGGCGCGAAACGGTTGATATAGATGTTACGGCTCCAGAACGCCCAATGCTCCTCGAGCGTTGGGTAGGGGTAAAACCCACCGGAATACGCTTACCTGTTCCTTTCTACCTGCTCAGATGCGAGTGCGCCCGAATCAGGCGAATCAAGCAATTCCCGGTATATCGCCATGTCCTCATCTTTAAACACGTTAAACACCACGCGGCCGGGCGCCTCTGCCGGATGCGCGTCGAGAAATGCCCGGACGGTCGCAACCGCGATGTGCGCCGCCTCGCGCTGCGGAAAGCGAAACTCGCCCGTCGAGATGCAGCAAAACGACACGCTCGAAAGCCGCTGCTCTGCCGCCAGCTCAAGGCATGAACGGTAGCACGAAGCGAGGTCGCGGCGGTCGCGCACGGTGGGCGCAGAGCCCGTTACGATGGGGCCGACGGTGTGGATCACGTTGCGCGCCGGGAGATTGAATCCCGGCGTGATCTTGGCCCGGCCCGCGGGCTCCTCGTGGCCCTGCGCGCGCATGATGTCGGCACAGGCATCGCGCAGCTGGAGCCCCGACGCGCTGTGGATGGCGTTATCAATGCAGCCATGACACGGAACAAAGCAGCCCAGCAGCGCTGAAAGACCGCGGACCTCGTCCACGTGCACCTGCCGATACGCACCCTGCAAGAGGTTTTCGGCCACGAGACCCGCGTAGTTCACCAGGTCCTTAGCGGTAGAGAACGGCGGCGCGTAGCACAGCTCCAGATCACGCAGGTCGTCCACCGTGCCGCCAAACTTGATGAGCGTGGCGATCACGTCGACGCGCTTGGGCGCGTCACCGGCCGAGATGGCCTGCGCGCCCAACACGCGGCCCGTGGGCACCCCGAAGATGACCTTGAGATGGAGCGCCGTGCTCCCCGGCATGAGGCTCACCCGGTCGGCCGGCAGCACGTAGGCGTAATCGTAGGCAAGCCCCGCGGCCTCGCACTGCGTGGCCGTAAGCCCGGTGCTCGCCGCATTGAGCCCAAACACCTGAATGCATGAGGAACCTATATTGCCGGTGTTGCGTACCGGCAGGCCGCAGATACGGTCCGCCACCTGGCAGGCCTGCTTTTGCGCCGGACCGGCGAGCTGCAGCATCATGGGCGCGTGCGTGAGGGCGTTGTGCACCTCGATGGCATCGCCCACGGCAAAGATATCCGGGTCGCTCGTACCGTACCCGGCGTCGACGATGATGGCGCCACGCTCGTTGGTGGCAAGGCCCGCCGCCGAGGCGAGCGCGGTATCGGGCCGCACACCCACGGCCATCACCACGGCGTCACCGGCGATGGTGGCACCGGAGGCGAGCGTGACGTTGGAGCCCTCGAACGCGCTCACCGCGTCGCCCACCACCACCTTGACGCCGTGATCGAGCATCTCCTTTTGCAGGAGCTGCGCCATATCGTGGTCGAACGTGCGCAGGATATGCGGCAGCGCCTCCACGAGCGCCACCTCGAGCCCGGCCTCGCGCAGGTTCATGGCAACCTCGACGCCAATAAAGCCGCCGCCGATCACCGTCACGCGGCGAGCGCCCTGCTCGTGTACGGCGCGCTATGGGGGCGCCCCGTTGGGGAGGCACCCCCTCCACGCGCTTGCGGCTTCGCGTGCTTACGAGAACAGGCGCCTGATGCCGTCGCAGCCCGCCGCATTGGTGAACAGCACGGCGTCATCGCCGGCACAAAGCTGCGCGTCGCCGTTGGGCACCGTAATCTCGCCGGCTCGCTCGATGGCGACCACGATGGTCTGGTCGGGAAACGTAATATCGCGCAGCCGCTTGCCGTCCACCTGGGAGCCGGCGCGCACCGTGGCCTGCACGATGCTGTGGTCGTCACGCCCCAAGTGCAGGAGCGTGTACACGTCGTGCAGGTTCATGCCCTCGATGGTAAACCGTGCGATGAGCTCGGCCTGGTTCACGCCCACATCGACCCCGTTTGCCGGCGTGAACATCCACGCGTTGCGCGGGTCGCTCACGCGCGCGACCACGCGCGGCACCGAGAACTCCATCTTCGCCAGCATCGCCACGACGAGATTCACCTCGTCGGAACCGGTGGCAACCGCCACCACATCAACCATGCGGATGCCCGCGCGCTCGAGCACCTCCGGATCGCTCGCCGAGCCAACCGCCATCCTGACCTCGGGGTAGCGATCCGCCACGCGCGCGGCAACCTCGGCGCGCTGCTCGATCACGGTAACCTCGTTGCCATCTGCGGCCAGCTGTCCTGCCAGATACGCGCCGATCTTGCCGGCGCCCACCACGATAACCTGCATGTCGCTCGCCTACCCCTCGATACCCATCATCTGCTTGAACTTCCGGCTTGCCGAGACCGCCACCGCCGCGTAGACGATGTCGCCGTCTCCGAGCACGGTCCCTTGGGTGGGGATAAAGGTCTCGTTGCCGCGCGACACGCTCACGATCTGCACCTCGCCGAGCGCGGTCAGCTCGCGCACGGTGGTGCCGTCGAGCAGGGCGGGAACGTCGGCGCGCACCAGCTGCACCTCGCCCGAGCCAATGCCGCACACGCTCTCGAGCTGCTGGTACGTGAGCAGCTCGCACATGCGCGCGATGCCCCACGCGTTGGGTGACACCGTCTGAATGTTCAGACGGCGATAGGTCTCGGCCTTGGAGAGGTCGTACAGGCGCGCGATGACGCGCGGAACGCGAAAGGTGCCGCGCGCGACGTGTGCGATCACGATGTTCGCCTCGTCGGAGCCCGTGCAGCTCACGACCGCGCTCGCCCGCTCGATACCCGCGCGCTCGAGCACCTCCCGATCGATGCCCGTCCCCAGCACGC
This sequence comes from uncultured Coriobacteriaceae bacterium, assembly GCA_963931435.1. Lineage (GTDB taxonomy): Bacteria > Actinomycetota > Coriobacteriia > Coriobacteriales > Coriobacteriaceae > Coprousia. Next base: position 558,103 of record OZ007012.1, on the reverse strand, counting down.
ACGAGCCCGAGAAGTCGCGCGCGAGCGCATCGAGTGCCCGCTGGTTGGAATCGATGGCGGTCACCTGAAAACCCTGCCGGCTCAACCGGCGCGCGAGCCCCGCGCCCATGAAGCCGACTCCGACCACGATAACGTTCATGATGGCTTCCTTTCAGCCTGACACCGGGAATACGATCCCGGACACGATCTTGCTAGCGCGCGCTCGACGCCGCGCTTGAGCCCGCACGCGATCCGGCGTGCGAGCGAGCATGCTCGGCACGATGGCGCAGCCATGCCTTGCGCGCTTCCTCGAGTGCGATCACCATCGGCGGGATGCAGCACAGAAACACGTAATCCTGCCAGCCCAGCGGCGCAGTATGGAACACCTGCTGCAGCGGCGGGACCAAGGTGAGCAGCACGATCAGCGCCACCTCGAACGCAATACCCGCCACGATGCGCCGGTTGGAGAAGAGCCCCACCCGGAACACCGACGTCCGCTCGGTGCGACAGTTCATGACCTGGCCGATCTGGGCGAACACGATGCCGGCGAGCGTCATCGTCGTCGCCTGGATGTAGATGGGGTTGGCATCGTCGCCAAGACCCGCCAGCGGCACCGCGGGCCAGCCGTTGAGCAGATTGACCAGCAGGTACCCCGCCATCGCCGCGATCGAGCCCATGAGGCCGTACCACAGAAACGCCTTGACGAGCACCTTCTTGTTGAGGAGCCGCTCGTTGGGGTCGCGCGGCGGCTGGTCCATGACGGTGGCCTCCGGCGGCTCGGTACCAAGCCCCAGCGCCGGCAGCATATCGGTCCCCAGATCGATGGTAAGGATCTGCATGGTGGTGAGCGGCAGCGGCACGGCCCCGCCCGAGAGCAGATACACCGCGTTGGGCACGGCCTCCGGCGCGTTGGAGTTCAAGATGTAGAGCAAGAACTTGCGGATGTTGCTATAGACCGCGCGCCCCTCCTCGATGGCGGCGACGATTGAGGCAAAGTTGTCGTCGGTCAGGATCATGTCGGCGGCCTCTTTGGCGACGTCGGTTCCCGTGACGCCCATCGCCACGCCGATGTCGGCCTTCTTGAGCGCCGGGGCATCGTTCACGCCGTCACCCGTCACCGCCACGATCTCGCCCATCTCCTGCAGTGCCGTGACCACCCGAAGCTTCTGCTCGGGCGCCATGCGCGCAAAGACCACCTGCCCGGCAAGCTTGCGCTTGAGCTCGTCGTCGTCCATCTTCGAGAGCTCGAAGCCCGAGATCACGCTAAAGTCGTCGCCCTCCACGATCTTGAGGCGCCGCGCGATGCTCGCGGCGGTAAGCCCGTAGTCACCGGTGATCATCACGATGCGGATGCCCGCGCGGTGGCACTCGGCGACGGCGGCCGCAACCTCCGGGCGCGGCGGGTCGGCCATGACCTCGAGACCCGCGAAGGTAAGATGGCATTCGATGTTCTCGGGCGTGTAGGCGCTCATCGCCTCGGGCACGCCCGCGGCACGAGCCTCCTCCCCGAGCGGCCGGTACGCCATCGCGAGCACGCGCAAGCCGTCGGCGGCATAGCGGTCGTTGGCCGCCGTGATCTGCGCCCGCAGCTCGTCGGTAAGCGGCGCCACCGTGCCGTCCACGCGAATCGTCTCCGACAATCGCAGCACCTCGTTGGGCGCACCCTTCACCAAGGCCACGCGACGCGCGCCGTCGAGCGGGCGCTCGAGCTCGTGGATTGTGGTCATGCGCTTGCGCCGGCTCTCGAACGGCAGCTCCTTCACGCGCGGCATCCGCTGCTCGACCTCATCGAGCGCCATGCCGCCCTTTTGCGCCGAGACGATCAGACACGCCTCGGTGGGGTCGCCGTACACCTCCCAGCGTCCGCCATCCTGCTCGGGCGCGTGCAAGCGCGCGTTGCCGCAGAGCGCCCCAGCCGTGAGCACCAGCTCCAGGTCGGGATCGTCTACCGCGCGCCAGCTGCGGCCCTCACCCTCGATCGTGCCCTCCGGGGCATATCCCACACCCGTGACCTCGTACTCGCGCGATGCCGTCCACACATGGTTGACGGTCATCTCGTTTTGCGTGAGCGTACCGGTCTTGTCGGTGCAGATCACGCTCGTCGACCCCAAGGCCTCGACCGAGTTGAGCTTCTTCACGAGCGCGTTGCGCCGGCTCATGCGCTGCACCGCCATGGCCAGCGACAGCGTTACCGTGGGCAAAAGCCCCTCGGGGATGAACGCGACCACCATGCCCAACGCAAAGATGAACGATTGCGCAAAGGGCTCGTGCACCACCAGCAAGCTGAGCCCAAAGAAGATCACGCCCATACACATCGCGAAGACGGTTACCTGCTTGGTCAGGCGGTTGAGCTGACGCGTGAGCGGGCTCTCAGTCTCCTGCATGCTCTGGGTGAGGCGCGCGATCTTGCCAAACTCCGTGGCCATGCCGATGCGCATCACGACCGCGCGGCCGTTGCCCTCCGACACGCTCGTGCCGGCAAACACCATGTTGGGCATCTCGGCCGGCGAGAGACCCTCCTCGAGCACCGCGTCGGCGGTCTTGCGCGACGGGTTGGTCTCGCCGTTGAGCGTTGATTGGTTGACCTGCAGATCCGAGCTCTGGATGACACGTGCGTCGGCCGAGATCCTATCGCCCTCGGCAAGCAACATGATATCTCCTGGCACCAGATCCTCCGCCAGCACCTTTTGCTCGGCACCATCGCGGATGACGGTGGTGTAGGCCGGCAGCATCTTCTTGAGCGCCTCGGTCGCCTGGCTGGCACGCGCCTCCTGCCAGAAGCTGAAGACGCCGTTGATTACGTTCACCAGCCATACGGCACAGCCGAGCTCGGGCATGCCCGCGGCGAACGCGATGATGCCCGCCACCCACAGCAGCACTGCCATGAGGTGCGTGAAGTTGGACAAAAACGCCACGATGGGCGAACGCTTTTTAGCGCTCTCGATTACGTTTTTCCCCGCGTCCTGCTGACGCTTGTCCGCTTCTTGGGCGGAAAGTCCTGCACGCGTGGTGCCCAGCCGGTCCAATGCCTCGTCGATTGCTATACGTCGTAGTGATTCAAGCAGCTCATCGGGCGCATCCATACGCGCCTGCTGCGTCGCGACCCCTGATAGCGCAGAGTCCTCGGCGGTCGCCTTACTTTGAGGCGACACGCCCGCGCGGCTTCCCATGGAAACCTCTCCTTCCCACATCCCGACGCCCGCAGACGCCGGACCCGAGAACATGGCGCGGTGCAGGGCCTCGCGAAAGCGCCTGCGCCCGCGCTGCACGGCCGCCTCGCGAATGCGGACCGTGGATCACGGCTGCCTCGCGAATGCAAGCCGTGGTTGACGCGATATATTACCCCTGTGGACCAAAGAAATACAGGACAATTTGCGTTAATTTTGGCATGATGGTTTATGCAGGTAAACGGGTATCTGTAGCCGATTTTGCAGCGCGATGGCGCGGTGTGGGCGCCTAGGGTTTACCACACCTGGGACCCCGCGTGCTCGTTGGCCACCTGCATCTGGGCCTCTAGGCTAGGCGATGCCTCGCGTCCCCGCGGTCCCAGCACTCCATCTAAATGCCAGGAATGGGCCCCTCGAGGGGCTGATTCTTGGCAAAAAGGTCGAGTGATTCGCCTAGGTCCTCGTATCCAAATCCTCGTAGGCGGTGTCGTGCTCAATCGCATAACGCCTAACGACATGACAGGACGCGAGACCCTGCCCTATGATGGCCTCAACGCAGGAAACAGCGGCATCGAAGAGCAGGTTGCGGCAGACGGCCACGGGGAGGCTCGCCATGGTGGCAGCGGCGGCCCTCGCGTGCGGGCTCGGCATAGGCATGTCGCCCGGGTTTGCCAACGTGGGGGTCATGCTCTCCGCGTACCGCACGATCGCGAGCGGCCCTGTTGTTGCCGTCGTTGTCTACCTAATCTCCTGCGCCATCGCCTGGCACGCGATCGCCACCGAGCCCACGGATACCGCCTGCACACTCGACGAAGAGCGCTGTGTGCTCTACCTGCGCGGCCGCGGGGCAAGCGACCTGCAAGCGCGGGCGCTCGCGCGCATCGCCCAAGGACGCACAACCGAGGAAATCTGCCGCGAGCTCAACGTGGCGCGCGGCACCGTTAACGCCTATCGTGCCCGCGGATATACACTCTTGGGCATCCACACCCGCCGGGAGCTCGCCGAGCTGCTGCAACACGATACCGGCGTGCCGGCTGCAGCGAGGTAATGCGTCCGGAGCAGCCGCGGTTCTAATATCTTCAATCTGAAGCACGTTCCACCCCGCTTTCATACAAGCTGAACAACACTCACGATACGTATACCCTCACCTTCCGTTCCCACGTTGTTTGGCTTTCCGTGACGGCCCCTCGCCGTCCCATCTTCCTTCGTCAGCGTTTTGTAAGGGACGTGCCCCGGGCTCGCGGGGTGGGCGTCGCCTGGGAATACTGATCACGTCGCAAACGCCCATCAAGGTGGTGCATGATGAACGCGGTAGTGGTGTATTGCTCGCAGACCGGCTCGGCGAAACGATATGCGGAATGGCTCACAGAGGACCTGGGTTGTTCCTGCTATCCCCTGGACGAGATCGAGGCCCGGGCGACCGCGGCGGACCTGGTGGTGCTCTGCGGATGGTTCCACGCCGCAGCGCTCAAGGGCTCGAAGGAGTTCAAGGCCTATATGGCGGCGCACCCCGAGAAGCGCTACGCCGTGGTCGCCGTCGGCGCCACCCCCATGCCCGATGCGGACTACTCTGCCACCGAGCACGAGGAGGCGTTCCGGCGCTCCTTCCCGGCCGACAAGTACCCCGACCTCCCCTGGGTCTACTGCCAGGGTGATTTCCACTTCGAGCGCTTGAGCCTCCCGGACAAGATCATGATGCGCATCTACTTCAAGATGCTCGCGGCAAGCGCCCGCAAAGGCGTCAAGCGCGACGCCGAGGCGCTCGCTGGCATGCGGCGCGGCTTCGACGGCTGCAAGCGCGCCTACCTGCAGCCGCTCGTCGACCAGCTCAAGACACGTAAAGCGTAGGCACCCGGACCGGCCGCCTCGGCCGATACACCGACCGCAACTGGTACGCATGCGGCCCGCGCCCCTCGAACGAGGCGCGGGCCGCTGATCGCGTGCCTGCCGGCACGGTTATCGGGCGGGCATTATCGGGCGGGAATGCAGCTATTTCTTGATCCAGCTGAACATCGAGCGGATCTTCTCGCCGACCTTCTCGATCTCGTGCTCGTTGATCTTCTCGCGCTGCTCGAGCAGCCACTTGTGACCGTTGTTGCAGTCGTCCACGAACTCCTGCGCAAAGCTGCCGTCCTGAATGCGCGCCAGGATCTGCTTCATGGCCTTGCGGCTCTCCTCGTTGATGACCTTCGGGCCGGCGTAGTACTCGCCGTACTCGGCGGTGTTGGAGATCGAGTAGTTCATGAAGTGGATGCCGCTCTCGTACATGAGGTCCACGATCATCTTCATCTCGTGGTAGCACTCAAAGTAGGCGAGCTCCGGCGGATAACCCGCCTCGGTAAGGGTCTCGAAGCCGGCCTTCACGAGCTCCACGAGGCCGCCGCAGAGCACCGCCTGCTCGCCAAAGAGGTCCTCTTCGGTCTCCTCCTTGAACGTGGCCTTGATGATGCCCGAGCGCGCGCCGCCCACGCCCCAGCAGTACGCGAGCGCGATGTCCCACGCGTTACCCGTGGCGTCCTGCTGCACGCAGGCCAGATCCGGCACGCCGGAGCCCTCGGTGAACTGACGACGCACGATGTGACCCGGGCCCTTGGGCGCGCACATGATCACGTTCACGTCCTCCGGCGGCACGATGTAGCCGTAGTGGATGTTGAAGCCGTGCGCGAACGCGAGGGTGTTGCCCGGCTTCAGGTGCGCCTTGATGTGCTCCTCGTAGACCTTCGGCTGGGTCTCATCGGGGGTGAGCATCATGATGAGGTCGGCTTCCTCGGCCGCGGTGTCCATGTCGCACACCTTGAGGCCCGCCTCCTCGGCCTTGGCCCACGAGCTCGAGCCCTCGCGCAGACCCACGCGTACGTCGCAACCCGAGTCCATCAGGTTCAGCGCGTGGGCGTGCCCCTGCGAACCGTAGCCGATCACGGCGATCTTCATGCCCTGGATGACCTCGGGCTTGCAATCTGCCTCGTAGTAGATGGTTACTGCCATGTTCTAACTCCTTACCTTACCGACTCCTTCAACCTTGCGGTTTGGGACCCTACCTATGGTCACCGCACCTGTCGCGACGCGGGATAACCCCTGCCATGCTGCTCGCAGGAAACGCTTGAAACCCGGGCTGCCAAGTAACAGTACAGTTCCGCCCCGAGCCCACCTGTCCTAGCGAGCGCCTTTACGCGTCGCGCGCGCCGCGGCTCATCGCGATCTTGCCCGTGCGCGTGAGCTGCCGGATGCCGTAGCTCCGGAACAGGTCCTCCATCGCGTCGAGCTTGCTCTGGGTACCCGTGGCCTCCACCGTGAGCGAGTTCTTGCCCACGTCCACGATGTTCGCGCGGAAGATGTTAGCGATCTCGATGATCTCGTGCCGGCGATCGGGCGGCGCCACCACCTTAAACAGCACGAGCTCGCGCTCGATGGCGTCCTCCTCAGTGAGATCCGAGATCTTGTATACCGAGACGAGCTTGTGCAGCTGCTTGGTGAGCTGCTCGTAGGCCACCTCGTCGGCGTTCACGATGATCGTCATGCGGCTCATGGTGCGGTCCTCGGTGGGCGCCACGGTGAGCGAGTCGATGTTAAAGCCGCGACGGCTGATGAGCCCCGTGACGCGGCTGAGCACCCCGGGCTTGTTCTCCACCAGAACCGAGAGGATGTACTTCATGTCACTCGCCTCCCTCAGGCGCCGTCGCTTCGGCGGCATCGGCAGTCCCGGCGCCGGCCGCCGCCGAAGCATCGGCTGCCGCGGCTCCGCTCACGTGCAGCGGGCGCGCCTCGCTCCCGGTGCCGAGCGTCGCCTCGCCGGCAGCCACGCGCGTGGCCCCCGACGTCCTAAACGAGCCGTCGGTCACCTTGTTCAGCGGCAGCGGCTCGGCAATGGCGCCGGCCGTCTCGCCCGCGGGGCTCATGCCCTTCTCGGTCACGCGCACCCCGCCCAGCGTCACGTCGATCGCGCCGATGATATCGTCAAGCGCGGCACCCGGCGCCACCATGGGGTAGACGGTCTGCGCCGTGGGGATGATCACGTCGAGCAGGTAGGGCCGATCGCTCGCGAGCATGCGGTCGAGCGCCGCATCGATCTCGTCGGGCCGGCTGATGCGCTCGGCCGCCCAGCCGTACGCCTCGGCAAGCTTCACAAAATCGGGGTTCGCCGTGAACTCGGTGCAGGAGTAGCGCTCGTGGTAGAACAGGCGCTGCCACTGGTGCACCATGCCCAGCGCGTTGTTGTCGATCAGGAGCACCTTCACCGCGACGCCGTTGCCGATCGCCGTGGCCATCTCTTGGATGTTCATCTGGATCGATCCGTCGCCGGCGATGCACACCACCTGCGCGTTCGGCCGCCCGATCTTGGCGCCGATGGCCGCCGGGAAACCAAAGCCCATGGTGCCCAGACCGCCCGACGAGATGAACGTGCGCGATTCCTCGCGATGGATGTGCTGGTGCGCCCACATCTGATGCTGGCCCACCTCGGTGGTGACCACGCTCGCATGCGGGTCGAGCTTGGCGGAGAGCCGCTCGAGCACCTGCTCGGGCGCAATGCGGTCGGGGTAGTCGGCAAAATCCTCGGTGTAGAACGGCCAGCGGTCGCGCCAGGTGTTGACCGTCTCGATCCACGCATCGTCCTGCGGCGTGGCGCCCAGCCGGTCGAGCCGCTCGTTAATCGCGGCGACCACGTTGCGCGCGTCGCCCACGATGGGCACCTGCGGGTCGCGCACCTTGCCGATCTCGGCGGGGTCGATGTCGATGTGAATCACCTTGGCATGCGGTGCGAACTCGGACAGCTTGCCGGTCACGCGATCGGAGAACCGCGCGCCCACCGCGATGATCAGATCGCACTCGGTGAGCGCCATGTTGGCGTACTTGGAGCCGTGCATGCCCACGGGGCCCAGGTTGAGCGGGTTCGAGCAGGGCATGGCCGCCTTGCCCAGAAGCGTCGTCACCACGGGAATCTGCATCTTCTCGGCGAGCTCGACCACCTCGACACAGGCATGGCTCGTGACCACGCCGCCGCCGGCGATGATCACGGGGCGCTGCGCGGCGCGGATGAGCTCGACAGCCTGCTTGACCTGCTTGGCGTTGCCGCGATACGTAGGCCGGTAGCTGGGAATGTCTACCGAGTCAGGGTAGTGGAACACCATCTGCTCGCCCGCCAGGTCGCTCGGCACGTCAATGAGCACCGGGCCAGGCCGGCCCGTCGAGGCGATGTAGAACGCCTCGCGGAAGGTGCGCGTGAGGTCGTCGTTGGACTGCAACAGGTAGCTGTGCTTCACCACAGGCATGGTGATGCCCACGATGTCGGCCTCTTGGAAGGCGTCGGTGCCAATGACCCCGCGCGTCACCTGCCCGGTGATCACCACGAGCGGGACCGAGTCCATGTAGGCCGTAGCGATACCCGTCACCGTGTTGGTGGCGCCAGGACCGCTCGTCACGAGCACCACACCCACCTTGCCCGTGGCGCGCGCGTAGCCGTCGGCCTCGTGCACGGCGGCCTGCTCGTGACGGGCCAGGATATGGTGGATCTTGGTGGAGTCATACAGCGCGTCGTAGATCTTGATGGCCTGACCGCCGGGATAGCCAAAGACGGTGTCCACGCCCTCGGCCTCGAGCGAGGCGATGATCGCCTGGGCGCCGGTCATGGTGGTGCCCTCTTTCTCGGTATGGCTCCCCGGGCCAAAGGGCTTGCCCGAGAAGGCGAGCTCCTTTAAGGCCAAGCGCTCCTCGCGCGTGGTGCCATCACCCGAGCCGGCAGGCGTGCGCGCGGCACTTGAGCAGAGATGCTGGCGAATGTCGTCGGGCATGTCCGGCGTGCGCGGGCTTCCGGCGACCGGGGTGCCCGTGGCGGGCACCACTACCGCTGCGGCGTCCGTGCCCTGCACTGCCGCGGTCGCGCCGGCCGTGCGGGCGTTCACGGAATCGGTCATGAGAGATATGCCCCCTTATCGGCCGAGGTGACGAGTTTCGCGTAGCGCGCGAGCACGCCACGGGTGTACTTGGGTGCGGGCGGCTGCCATGCGGCGCGGCGGCGGGCAAGCTCGTCGTCGGAGACCTTGAGCTCGATGGTGCCCGCCTCGATGTCGATCGCGATCGTATCGCCCTCCTCCACCAGCGCGATGGGGCCACCGGCCGCGGCCTCGGGCGAAACATGCCCGATGCAGGGGCCCTTGCTCGCACCGGAGAAGCGGCCATCGGTGATGAGCGCCACCGAGTGGTCGAGTCCCATGCCGCAGATGGCCGAGGTGGGCGTGAGCATCTCGCGCATACCGGGACCGCCGGCCGGACCCTCGTAGCGAATCACCACCACGTCGCCCGGCTGGATCTGGCCGCCAAAGATCGCCTCGCACGCGGCCTCCTCGCTGTCAAACACGCGCGCCTGGCCCGTGAACTGCCACATGTCGGGTGCCACGGCGCTCTTTTTGACCACGCAGCAATCGGGGGCGAGGTTGCCCTGCATGACCTTGAGGCCACCGGTGGGACTGTAGGCGTGGTCGATCTCGCGCACGATCTCGCCGTCGGCCGGCGGGCACTGCTCGATCCACTCCTTCATGCAGCCATGGCAGGTGCAGGCGGTCTCATCCAGCAGGCCGGCGCGTCCCAGCACGCCGATGATGGCCGGGATGCCGCCCACGGCGTTGAGGTCCTCGATGTGCAGCGGGCCCGCCGGCGCGATGCGCACGATGTTGGGAGTCTTGGCCGAGACCTCGTCCCAATCTTGCATGGAGACGTCGCAGCCCGCCTCGTGGGCGATGGCCGTGAGGTGCAGCATCGTGTTGGTGGAGCCGCCAAAGGCCATGTCGAGCACCATGCCGTTATGGATGGCGGCCGGGCTCAGAATGTCGAGCGCGGAGATGCCCTGATCGATGAGCTCCATGACCTTCATGCCGGTTTCCTTGGCAAGGCGGATGCGCTCCGCATAGACCGCAGGCACGGTACCGTTGCCGGGAAGCGCCAAGCCCAGCGCCTCGGCGAGGCAGCAGATGGAGTTCGCGGTGAACATGCCCGAGCAGCTGCCGCAGGTGGGGCAGGCGGTGTTCTCGAGCCATGCGCACTCCTCGGGGGTCATGGTGCCGGCCGTAACCTGACCCACCGCGTCAAAGAGCGTGTTGAGGTCGGTCTGGTGACCGCATTTGTCATGTCCGGCGAGCATGGGACCGCCGGAGACGAGCATGGTGGGGATGTTGAGCCGCGCCGCCGCCATGATCATGCCGGGCACGATCTTGTCGCAGCTGGGAATCAGCACCATGGCGTCGAACTGGTGCCCTTGGATGGCGCACTCCACCGAGTCGGCGATGACCTCGCGGCTCGTGAGCGAATAGTGCATGCCCTCGTGGTTCATGGCGATGCCGTCGCACACGCCGATCGTGTTGATCTGCAGGGGCGTGCCGCCCGCCATGCGCACGCCGGCCTTCACGGCGTCGGCAATCTGCTGCAGGTGAATGTGGCCGGGGATGACCTCGTTTTGCGCCGAAACCACGGCCACGAGCGGCCGGGAGAGCTCCTCGTCGGTGAGACCGTCTGCCTTAAGGAGACTACGGTGCGGCGCTCGCGCCAGCCCCTTCTTGACGGCATCGCTCCGCAGTTCCATACAGCCCTCGCTTCCCTCGTCGCGCATCCGCGCTCGTGATGGCACCTTCAGGAAATGCGAGGCAGGGCCTCGTGCGATGCCCGGTAACGGGGGCTCCGGCGCGGCGTACCGGCGCGCGCTCCGAGCGGGGATCGCCCGCTGGGGAGCAAGCACGGGCGGCGCTGCCGCCCTCGCGGCGGGGTCGCTCCCCCGCCGCTGCCGCCGCATCCGCCGCCTTGGGCGGCGCTGCGCGGCGCGCGCGTTCAGCCGAGCTGCTCGAGGGTGTGTTCCCAGCCGCGCGCCGCGGGTTCTCACGCTCCCCCGCTCGCTGTGGCACGCGCGTCCGGTACTCGCCCCGTCGTCGCATTTGCTGAGTTTTTCAAGTATCGCGCGCGGTGGCGGATGGACCGTCATGAGGGGCCGGCCGAAACAAACTGGAAACGCTTTACCCGGCGAAAGCGCCTCCGAAAGCCCCTCTCCATCCGATGGCTGGCGCTGACCCCGTCGAAGAGCGCCTGCGGGGCGCTCCGCCCGGGCGCGCCGACAGCTCGCCGTTTGGCCGTGTATCGTCGGCGCATGTCCGCTTCGCCTCGGGCGCGCCGGTGGCTTGCTCCAGCGGCCGCGCGCAGCTTTCCACCGGTAATCAACGAAGGATGAAAACAGGGGCGCCGCGCGTTTTTCAGATCCCGGTCAGACGGGCAAAACCCTTGGCCGGAAACACACGACAAGGCCCTAGTATGTCAGACCGAATGTCCACAGGGGCCGAACGTTGCCATATCCGAACTCGATATCGTCCTTGACAATATAGCCATGCTCGGCATCCCTTATCTGGCTCTTCCCCTTGTTCTTGCCACCCACTTCGAACGTCTTGTCCCCTATCTGAAAATCGGAAATGGGTGAAGCGGTCACGTGATGCCCGACCCGCATCTGGTTGAAGAAGAAGGTTTCGCGCACGTTGCCCACATCTTCGCGCCCGTCGCTCAGGTTGTAGAGAATGTTGGTGTTGTCGAGGTAGATCTTCTCCGCCTTGCCCAGCGCCCCGAGGCCCTTGGCACCCGTCCTGAGCTGAGCGATCATACCCGCCTTCTCCATATACGCCAGGTATTCCTCAACGTTGTTCCTGCTGATACGGATCTGGCTTCCCAAGCTCACCATGTTGGGCTTGAACGGCGCGAGCGTACTCACCACGGCCATGAGCCGCTTGAGCTTGCGCCCCGTCGCGACCGTCATACCAGCGTATTGGGGGATATCCACCTCGAGCGTCCGCGTAATGACCTGTCCGAGCTCCGTTTCGAAATCAGGATCCGATCCAAAGGGATAGTAGCCGCAGCGCAGGTATGCACGGAACAGCGGAAGCGGATGGTCGACGCCTGGAATCTCCACCCCCTGAGCAAGGATGTCGTCAAGCGAGACGGGGTCCATGTCGATATCCTGCTCGATGGCCAGGTACTCGCGAAACGACAGCCCATGCATGAGGTACTTGGGAGCCCGTCGGCTCAGATCAGCCTCACCCTTCTCGATATCGAGCACCGAGGACCCAGTGAAGTAGATGTGCAGATCCGGAAGGGAGTCATACATCATCTTGAGCTCTCGTGACCATTGCGGGTACTTGTGGACCTCGTCGATGAACAGGTAGCGCCCACCCATCTTGCAGAAGGCTTCGGCTGTTTCATACAGCGTGTGATCGGCGAAGTACATATGGTCTGCCGACACGTACAAAGCATCCGTTGCGGAATGCTCCTCCTTGATGCGCTGCAGAAACAGCGTCGTCTTGCCCACGCCGCGTGGACCGACGAGTCCGAGCATGTGGTTGTCCCAGTTGATCTGGCGGTAGATGTACCGATGAAACGAACTGGTAACGCCTGCCAGCTGACGCGACATGTACTCGAACAGGCGGTCCATCGCTGACTCCTCTCAATAATGCACTGTCACAGTGCATTATTTTAGCAAAGATGCACTGCCACAGTGCATCTTGGGAATCTAGAGCGCGGTCTGGACGAGCTCGGGGGCGAAGCCGGCCGCGCGGAGGGCCTCCACGATCTCGTGCCTGTGACCCTCGCCATAGGCTTCGATGGTGACGCGCAGCTCCACCGCGGCGTTGCGGTTGGTGGAAACGAACTGGTTGTGCTCGAGCTTGATGACGTTGCCCGCCGCCTCGGCGATGGCGGTGGCCACCTTGACGAGCATGCCGGGCCGGTCGGGCAGGAGCACGCTCACCGTGAAGATGCGCCCGCGCTGGATGAGGCCGTGCTGCACCACGGAGCTCATGGTGATGACATCCATGTTGCCGCCCGAGAGGATCGCCGCGACGCGCCGGTTCTCGGGCGCCAGGTGCTTCAAGGCGGCGACCGTGAGCAAGCCCGAGTTCTCGACGATCATCTTGTGGTTCTCGACCATGTCGAGGAAGGCCACGATGAGCTCGTCATCCGGCACGGTGATGACCTCGTCGAGGTTGTCGCGCAGGTAGGGGAAGACCTTGTCGCCCACCTCCAGCACGGCGGTGCCGTCGGCGATGGTGCTCGCAGAGGGGAGCCTCACGGGGTGCCCCGCGTCGAGCGCAGCCGTGAGGCTCGGCGCACCGGCCGGCTCGACGCCGACCACGCGGATCTTGGGGTTGTAGAGCTTGGCGAAGGTCGCCACGCCGCAGGCCAGGCCGCCGCCGCCCACGGGCACGAGGATGGTATCGACGAGCGGCAGCTCCTGGACGATCTCCATGGCGATGGTGCCCTGCCCCGTGGCGACCACGGGATCGTTGAACGGATGGATGAAGGTCATGCCCTCGCGCTCCGCGAGATCGAGCGCGTAGTCGCAGGCCTCGTCGTACACGTCCCCCACGAGCACCACCTCGGCGCCGTAGCCCTTGGTGCGCTCGACCTTGATGAGGGGCGTGGTGGTGGGCATGACCACCACCGAGCGGGCGCCGGCGCGCGACGCCGCGAAGGCCACGCCCTGGGCGTGGTTGCCCGCGCTCGCCGTGATGATGCCGCGCTCCAGCTCCTCGGCGGCCATGGTCGAGATCTTGTAGTAGGCGCCGCGCACCTTGTAGGCGCCCGTGCGCTGCATGTTCTCGGGCTTGAGCCACACGCGGTTGCCGCACTGCTCGGAGAAGAACGGGCTCTCGACGAGCTTGGTGTCCTGCGTGACCTCCTTGACCTTCTGCGAGGCCTCCTCGAACGCGTCGAGCGTGAGCATCTCGGACATGGGATCCCCCTCTCGTCCCCGGGCCTGGTGCGGCGCGGGCGGACGGGAGGCACGGATCGGGCGCCTGCGGCCGCGCGCCGCGGCGGGGAAGGAATCTGCTTGCGGTATCGATGCATCATAGCAGACCGACCGTGCCGACCCGCCGCATCGCGGAGCTCCGGGGCGTTTAGCAACACAGCCGAAATATCCCTGCGGTAAGGTGAAAGCTTCACCGTGACCAGACGAGACGGAGATCCCATGAGCGACGAGCGCGACTGCATCGAACAAGCCCCCCTCTTCCAACTGCGCGACGCGCAGGTGGTGCGCGGCGGGAGGACCATCCTCTCGGTGGGGAGCTTCGATCTGGCGGAGGGCGAGCACGTGGCGCTGCTCGGTCCCAACGGCGCGGGCAAGTCGACGTTCATCCAGCTGCTCACGCGCGAGGTGTTCCCGCTGCACCGCGAGGAGCCGCCCGTGCGGTTCCGCGGCCAGGCGCGCCCGCTGCTCTCCGACATCAAGCGGGCGCTCGGGATCGTCTCGGCGACCATGCACGACCAGGTGCGCGTCCACCTGCCCGTCATCGACATCGTGATCGGCGGGCTCACGGGCACCCTGGGCCTGCCCAAGCACGCCCCCGTGCCCGCGGACGCGCGCGAGCGCGCCCTCGACGCGCTGGATCGCCTGGGCATCGCGCAGCTGGCTGATCGCGACGTGATGACGCTCTCCACCGGGCAGGTACGCCGCGTGCTGGTGGCGCGCGAACTCATGAGCGACCCCAGCGTCCTCATCTTCGACGAGCCCTGCACGGGGCTCGATCCCGAGGGCATGTACCACGTGCGGCGCACGATGAGCCTGCTCGCCGACGAGGGGCGCTCGGTGGTGCTCGTCACGCACTATCCCGAGGACATCATCCCCGCCATCAAGCGCGTGCTGCTCATCAAGGACGCGGAGATCTTCGCCGACGGCCCCAAGGAGGAGCTGCTGACGAGCGCCACGATGTCGGAGCTCTTCGACGTGCCCCTCGAGGTGGACGAGCACGCGGGATGGTACGCCCTGCGCGGACGCTACGCGATCTAGCGGCGCCCCCTCAACCCATCCAACCGAAGAGCACCTGGGCGATGTCGGCGCCCACGCGGCGCGCGACGATGCCGGCGAGCTCGCCGAGGGCCTGCCCGAGGACGTCGCGCGTCGGCGCGTCGACGGCGCGCGCGGCCGCGGCGAGCGCGCGGCCTGCCGCAGCCGGGTCGCACAGGATGTCGCGCGCGTCGCGGGCGTCGGTCGCCGCGATGGCGCGGAAGAGCGCGTCGACCACCTCGTGGCGGCGCGGAACCTCCATGCCCGCGAGCCACTCGGCCACCACCTCGTGCACGCCCCGTGCGAAATCGCTGGGGCCTCCCAGCCGGACGAAGCCGGGGACCGATCCGGCACGGGCCGCCTCCGAGCCATCTAGCGGCGCGATCTCCCAGGTGAACACCGAGTGCTGGTCCAAGCCGGACGCCGTGCTGCGCACCGCGGCCGGCGCCACCGGGCATTCGAGCAGCATCCCCACCACGCTGTCCTGGGGCACCAAGCGCACGATGCGGCCCTCCAGCGGCGCGTAGTCCGCCGCCGAGAAGCGCCCCGGCTTGAAGCCCGGGGCGTCGAGGCTCCACACGCGCTCGATGCGGGAGCGCAGGCGGGGCGCGGCGGTGAGCGCGGCGTAGAGGGCCAGGTTGCCGCCCTTGGAATGCCCGCCCACGTGCAGGCGCCGCGGCAGATGCCCCGCGACCTCGGCCAGGTACGCGCGCGCCAGGCGCTGCGCGGGGACCTCGTCCTCCCAGGTCATGTCGCAGTTCTCGCGCCACCCGCCGAACGGCGCGTCGGTGCCGCGGAAGGCCACGAAGGCGAAGCGGTCGCACCAGGTGAACGTGCAGGCGCCGAACTGCGTCGCCGGGTCGTCGCACGCGACGGTCCGCAGGTCGCGCAGGCGCAGGTCGCGATAGCGCGGGCTCGCCGCCAAGGTGAAGAGCAGCCGGCGGATGTCGCCGGGCACCAGGCCCGTGAAGCGCACGCCCCGCCGCCCGGCGCCGTCCGCTTCCGAGCGCCCCAGCGCATCGATGACATCCTGGAAGCGCGCGCCCTCGGCGGCGGCCGACACGAGCGCCGCCATGCGGGCGAGTGGCCCCGGCGTCCGCGGGGGCTCCGGGACGGTTCCCGGAGCGTCGATCATGCAGGCCTGGGTGAGCACCGCCGCATCGAGCTCGTCGAAGGGCTCCTCGTCGAAGGTGGCAAGCTGCGTCTCGACGTACTCGAACAGCCTACTCATGACCGGACCCCTTCACCGATGCGCCAGACGAGCCAGGTGCTCCGCTCTCGGGCAGCTCCTCCACCGAGAGCCTCCCCTCGAGCAGCAGCTTGTGGATGAGGTTCTTGCCGTGGTCGACGTTGTCCATGGTGGATCCGTACTCGGCAAGCAGATGGGTCACCTTGTGGAACAGGTCCTCGCGCGCCACATCCGATACGACCCGGCGCCCTTGCCCATCGCGCCATGGACGGAACAGGAACAGCAGACGCGTATTGCCTCCATAGAGGTTCACCCCGTCGAACAGCGCTTGGAAATACGAGTAATCAGCCGCGTTGAGCGAGTGGCCGTAGAACGTGATCAGATCGGTCGCGCGGGCGCCGTCGTGCGGGGTGCGGATGAGGCCCGTCGAGGTGATGCTGTTGAGCGCGAGCAGGCGGTAGGTCTTGGTGAACGGAAGCGTCTGCTCCGACTCCATGTACTCCTTGCCGTCGATGCCGAACACGATGTCACCCCGATCGATGCGCCCATGGACGTTCACCATCTCATCCGCGGGCACCGGAGCGCCCGCCTCGCCCACGGGGCGCGTGTAGTTGAAGTTGAGGACCGATAGGGCGCACCGGGCACCGAGCGCGTCCGCACCGAACCCCGCGATTTGACGCAGCAGCGTTGCCGCCCGAGAACGGTATGCGGGGTCGGCATCCACCATGCGGCCCAGATAGCGCGCGAACTCCTGCTCAAAACGGTGCAGCTCGTCAAGCAGCACGCTCGCGATAGAGCGCTTGCCTGAAAGCACCTCCGCGATCTGCGCACGCCGCGTCTGGGCCAGAAAGATCGCGATGGCCTGCTCAGCCGGCAGGTCGACGGTGTCAGCCCCGTGGCTGTTCAGCTTTTTCGCCAGATCGGACGCCACGCTCTCACGCAACAGGGGAACACGGGTGAGCAGCGTGGTGCTGGCGAGGTGCCTGGCGATGCGCTCCATAGGCGCATCGCCCGTTTTAGGCGGCTGCACCCAGTAGGAGATCGCGCCCTCGATATCGCACCAGAGCGCATCCTCGGCCTTGGCAAGCGCGATGTCCCACGCCGTGATGCCGCGCGCGGCGAGGTACGTGCCCCAGCTCTTCTCACCCGCCGCGTGCACGGCCTCGTCATCAACGTCGAGCAGGGCACGGCGCGGCGCGAAGAAATCCGAGAAGCGCGAGGGCAGGCCGCATTCGAGATCGAATCCGTTGCCGAGCACTATGAGCTGATGGCAGGGTGTCTCCTCCATAATCGTCTCCCCGTTCCGTCGCGCCGGCGCGCTAGCTGGTGGGCTTGGCGGCGTCGACGTTGCAGCTCGTCGCCGCCTGCATGGGCGCCATCATGACGCGGCCGGTGCCGCGGTACACGTTGACCAGCCCCTCTCCCGAGACGGCCGAGCCGATGAGCGACTTGCCCGAACGCTCGACCGAGAACTCGAGCCCCGTGCTCCATGCCAGCGCGTAGTTGCCGTCGATCTTGAGCTCGTCGTTCATGAGGTCGACGTAGACCACCTCGGTCTCGGGACAGGGCGCTTCGAGCACCAGCGTGCCCATGCCGTCGAGACGGAGGTTGAACAGACCCTCGTTGCCCGCCACGGCAGACGACAGGTTGGAGCGGCGCTGCAGGTCGTGCCGCAGGGTGGAATCGCAGGCGAGGAACAACCCGTCGTTCAGCACGATCGAGCCGCCCCAGTTGGCGGTGTCGATGAGCAGCAGATGGCGCCACGTGGGCTCGCACACCAGCAGACCCGCTCCCGTGTACTCGGGCTTTATGACCGAATCCTGGCTGACCGCCCCGCGAAACATCTTGCCCACCAGGTCGCCCGCGCCCTTGACGCCGGTGGACGCCTGCACCTGGCCGACCGTCCACTGCATGGCACCCGCCTGCAGCGTAACGCCGGTGCGTCCGTCGAGATGGGCGACGAGCTGGCGGCGCCGTACGTCCATCTGCGCGGCGAACCAGGCCTCCTGGGCGGTCCACGGCGCCACCGACAGGTCGCGATCCCACTGGATGACCTGGAACTGCCCCAGCTGGGCGAGCGTCTTGACGTCATCGTTGTTCAGAAAGTTGTAGACCGTGAACGACATGGCACCCTCCTGCGGATCAAAAGCCGATGTTGAGCCTGATTGTACCAAGCCGCGCGATTCCGCCGCCAGCGACGGGACGCACCCGTGGGCGCCCCGCCTCCGGCATGCCCATCCGTCAAAGCAAGAGCTGCCCCGGCAAAGCGATGCCGAGGCAGCCCAAGCAGCCGCTATCTCCAGACTCGCCGCGCGGTGCCCGCTACTCGACCCAGTAGACGCGGCCCTCGCGGCGCGGCTTGGGCGCCGGCTCCTGCGCCGGCCAGCCGAGGATGCAGTTTCCGATGCCCTCGTAATCGCCCTCGACGCCCAGATCGGCCAGGAACTGCTTGAACGCGGGCTCGTCGAAGACCTCCTTGGCGCGGTGGATCCAGCAGCTCCCGAGTCCCAGCGCGCTCGCGGCGAGCAGCATGTTGCCCATGGTGAGCGAGCCGTCGTAGACATAGGTGCCCACCTCGCGCGGAGCCAGCACCACGAGCACCACCGGCGCGCCGTAGAACGGGTCGCCATCGTTGCCCATCACGGCGGCGTTGGCGGCGGCCAGGCGGTCGCGCTGCTCCTTGTCGGTGACGGCGACGATGATGG
Source organism: uncultured Coriobacteriaceae bacterium (assembly GCA_963931435.1). Classification (GTDB taxonomy): domain Bacteria; phylum Actinomycetota; class Coriobacteriia; order Coriobacteriales; family Coriobacteriaceae; genus Coprousia. The sequence goes on along the minus strand of OZ007012.1, from coordinate 539,260 downwards.
GCGCCTGCTTGCCCATGCCGCTCGGAGCCCACAGGCCCGCCTCGATGACCTGCTCGATCATCTCGCGCGGCACCGGCTCGTCGGTGAACTTGCGGAAGCTGCGCCGATCCTTCATGGCCTGGACGACGTCGTTCATGGGAACTCCTTTCCTCTCGTCATTCGCGGCGGGCGACCGGTCTGGAGCGCCTCGCAGCGGCTCCGCCGCGGCCCATCCCCGCGCTCCGGCGCGGCTCATCGCCCGCGCATCTTACCGGTTGATACCCGAAAACGTCCCCGTGCTTGCGGCAGCGGGCAAACGACACGCAAACGGCAGACGCTGAGGACAAGGCCGCGGTGCAGACGGAAGCGGGGATGCGGGCCCGAGACAGGAGGGGGCGTCGTGCGCGGGCGATCAATCGCCGACGCTCGCCGGCCCGAGTCGAGACAGCTTGCAGGCGTTGGCGCCAGCGGGAGCCCTTGCTTCGATTGGGGAACGCTATGTACGTTTTTCCGCAAAATCGAAGGTCGAAACGTACATAGGGTTCCCCAATCGAAAACAGGTCCGCGACGGTGGCGCTCTCCCGCAATGCCGCGGAGGGGATGTGGCGGCGCCGGAACGGGGGTCCGGCTACTCAGCGGGGCCGGAGCCATGGTGGGCCCCGCGCCCGGGTGCCTCCGCGTGCCGGCCGCCGGCAGCGTGACCGGAGCCGGCGGCGCCGGTGTCGGCGGCGCCGGGGCAGGTGTCCCCTGCGCCGGGGCAGGCGTCCGCTGTGCCGGAGCCGGTTGCCGCCGCGCTGGGACAGGTTGCCGCCGCATCGCCGGTGCAGCCCACCGCGCCGGCGGCGGCACCGGTGTCGACGAACGTCCGCGCCGGCGCAGCCGAGCCGGCCACCCGCGTCGCGCACGCCCGCACGGTGCACGTGGCGCCGTCAGCAGACGCGGCGGACGTGCCGTGCGCAAGACGCCCGCGACCACGTCGCCTGAGGCCGCGGATCGATTCCATGCGATGCAGAACGAGCTTTGTCAGCATCTTGGGCCAACGCGCAAGATAAAGGGAGCCTGGACGGGCTCCTCGCCTGCATGTCTACCGACGCCTTGGCGAGGGCTGCTTCAGGGCGCACGGAAAAAAGGTGACAAAGCTCGACGAAGCGCGCCCGCTGGCGTCGCACCGCCGCCAACGCCCTCTGGAGAGACCCGATGACGCCCGCCCAAGAGGGGCGCCGTGCGCGGGAACCATCGAGCGGCGCCGCATCCCTTGCCGCTAACGCGCGCGAGCCGTCGCGCCCTCGAGGACCTCGGGGGCCACGTGCTCGACCGCGCCCAGCGGTTGGCCGAACACGAAGCCGCCCGCCTGAGCGAAGGCCGCCACGTCCGCGGAGGTGGTGGCGAAGCGATGGATCGGCTCCGCGCCGGGCCCCGCCAGCTCGTCGCGCCGGCCGAGCATCTCGGCCAGCTCGCGCGTGATCTCCTCGGCTGAGGACACCACGCGCACGCCCGGCCCCATCGCGCGACGGATGGGACCCACCAGCAGCGGAAAATGCGTGCAGCCCAGAACCACCGTGTCGATGCCGTGCCCGCGCAGTGGCGCCGTCACCTGGTGGACGAGCGAACGGACCTCAGGGGTGTCGAACACGTCGGTGCCCGCAAGCCAGCTCGCAGCCCCGCGCGCCGCGGCGCGCACGCCCGTCGCGAGCTCATCCTCCACGATGTCCACGAAGCACGAGGCAGGGCACCCGAACACCTCAACCCCGGCGTCGAAGTCCTGGATGGCGCGGGCGTAGGCACCCGAGCGAATGGTGAGCTCGGTGGCCAGCACGCCCACGCGGCGCGTGCGGGTGCTGTGGATGGCGGCACGCGCGCCGGGCACGATCACGCCGATCACCGGAACGTCGAACGTCTGCTGCGCGAGGCTCAGCGCCGCCGCCGTGGCCGTGTTGCAGGCGATCACCATGACCTTGACGTTCTGCCGGGTGAGCCAGCGCCCCACCTGCATCACGAACGAGCGCACCTCGCTCTCGTCGCGCACGCCGTAGGGGCAGCGCGCCGTGTCGCCGATGTAGCAGATGGATTCGTGCGGCAGGGCGCGCGAGATGGCGCGCGCCACGGTGAGGCCGCCAAGGCCCGAGTCGAAGACGCCGATGGGCCGGTCATCGCCGGGTGCCCCCGGCACCGGCGCCGTGCCGGCCGGGTCTGCGGCCGCGGCGACCCCTGCGGAGAGCGTATCCGCGCCGAGGGCGCCCTCGTCCTCCTGATGCCCCCGCGCCTCCGAACGGGCCGCCTGAGCGGCCGGTGCCGCTCCGCTCATGCCCGCACGCCCCCGCCGATCGCGTCGAGCGCGCCTTGGGCGTCCAGCACCAGGCGCATCGCGTTGACCCAGCCGTCGATCGTGCGGCCGTGCACCGCGAAGGCTCCGGCATGGGCCTCCAGGAACGCCTCGGCGCCCGGATCCTTGAAACCGTTCTCCACCAGGATGAACGTATCCACCGCCTCGGCCATGAGGAAATCCGAGGCCGAATCGCCGATGGCGAGCGTGCTCGCCGCATCGATGCCCCGCAGCTCGCAGAACCGCTTGATCGCGCCGTCCTTGCCGAGGCCCGCCGGCTGGATGTTGAAGGCGCGGCCGCGCACGCCCTCGGGCAGCTCGAGCGTGGTCGGCGCCGAGACGTAGTTGAGAAAGCCGTTGTCGCCCCAGGTGAGCGGCAGGCCCGTCGCATCGAGCATCGCCTGGACCTCGGCATCGGGCACCTCGCCGCGCATGCCCACCGTGACCTCGCGGTACTTGTAGCCGGTCGACATGTCGTTGTGGTACTCGATGAGGCCCGGCCAGCGCTCGATGATGCGGTCGCACACGCCCGTGCGCTCGATCACCTGATGCGGCGTGAGGCCGCTCGCGGGATCGAAGGGCATGGTGCCCGTGCAGTACTCCCACTCGTTGCGCTCGCGGTCGAGCATGATGAGGCCGCCCATCTCGCCGATGTAGCTGTTGAGACCCAGCACGCGCGTGTCCTCGTGCAGCATCGAGCGGTTGCGCCCCGAGCACGGCACCACCTCGATGCCGGCCCGCTTGAGGGCGTTGAGCGTCGCGGCGAAATCCAGGCACGGCTCGCCGGCGGCGTTGACCAGCGCGCACGACCCGGGCCCGAACATGGTGCCATCCAGATCGGTGAAGACGCAGCGGACCCGCGCGAGACGCTCGCGAACGGCGGCGGGATCGGAATCGGTGAGGAACGCGTTTGGCATGGGGCCTCCCTGTCTGCGGGAATCTGGTCGCCCCTATCATAGCGGCCCGAACGGACGCGCGCGAGGGGCGTCCGCGGCGCGCATCGAGTCTCTAGGGATGGCCCTCACGGGTTCGAATCCCTCGGCAAGGGATCCTAAACGCGAAGGCCCCGCGCTGGGCGGGGCCGCAGAAACCTGGGGGTGGGCGATGAGGGATTCCGCGTGCGGCTGCGCCGCCCGCACGCGCTTCGGGCGCGGGGCGCCCTCGCAACCCCTGGTGGCGAAGACGCTCACGCGCTTCGCTCACCAGGGGGCCCTTACGGGTTCGAATCCCTCGGCAAGGGGCCCTAAACGCGAAGGCCCCGCGCTGGGCGGGGCCGCAGAAACCTGGGGGTGGGCGATGAGGGATTCGAACCCCCAGCCTTGTGCGTGTAAAGCACCTGCGCTAACCGTTGCGCCAATCGCCCGCGCGCTGACAGTATAGCGGAAAAGCCGCCGCGCCGCAGCCGCGACCGGAGCCCGCGCCGCACGCGAGCGATCGGATGCCACCGAGACGCCGCTTAGAGGACGCACACGCGACGACTGCTTCACATACCAGAAGTCCCTCAGGATCTTCCCGTGTGCGGGAATGCCACCTCTTCGGTTCTCAGAGAGCCAAAAGTGGCATTCTCGCACACGTCAACTCAGCGGACAGACGCCGCCGGGGCGCCGGCTGCGTGCCGACCGCGCGCGGCTTAGGCGGCGAGCACGCGGGCGAGCGCCTCCACCATGGCGTCGACGTCGGCGGCGGTGCAGATGAGCGGCGGCAGGAAGCGCAGGGTGCGCTCGCCCGTCGCGTTGATGACGAACCCCGCCTCGAGCATGCGCGCGACCACGTCGTGCGCGTCGCCCACCGCTTCAACGAGATCGCATCCGCGCATGAGGCCCGCGCCGCGGACCTCGGTGACCTGCGGGATCTCGGCGAGGCGCTGGGCGAGGTACTCCCCGGTGCGCGCCGCGCGCTCCGCGTAGCCGCCGCGCACGAGCTCGGAAAGCGTCGCCTGCGCGGCCGCAACCGCGAGCGCCATGCCGCCGAATGTGGTGCCGTGGTCGCCGGGCTGGAAGACGTCGGCCACCTCTGCGCGCGCCATGACCGCGCCCATGGTGACGCCGCCGGCGATGCCCTTGGCGAGGCTCATGATGTCGGGCGTGACGCCCAGCAGCTGCGAGGCGAAGGGCGCGCCGCAGCGGAACACGCCCGCCTGCACCTCGTCGGCGATCGCGAGGCCGCCCACGCCGTGCACCAGGCGCTCGGCCTCACGGGCGAACTCCGGCGTGAGCGGGTGCACGCCCGACTCGCCCTGGATGGGCTCGAACATGAACGCGCAGATCTCGCCGCCCAGGCGCTCGAAGACCTCCCGCAGCCCCGCGACGTCGTTGGGCTCCACCGCGACGAACCCCTCGGGAAGCGGCCGGAAGCTCTCCTGCAGGCGCTCCTGCATGGTGGCGGCGATGGTCTCGAGCGTGCGGCCGTGGAAGCCGCCGGTGAGGCACACGATGGTGTTGCCGCCATTGCCGACGCGGCGCGCGTAGAGGCGCGCGAGCTTCATGGCGCCCTCGTTGGCCTCGGCGCCGGTGTTGGCGAAGAAGGTCTTCCACACCTGCTCGCCCTCCACGGGCGCGCAGGCGGCGGCGAGCGCCGCCTCGGCCTCCGCCGCGGCCGGGGCATCGGCCGCGACGCCCTCAGGGGCCGCGGCCGTGCACGCATCGAGCGCGCCGACGATGCGCTCGGCGCCCTCCAGGTCGTCGTTGGCGAGCTTGGATAGAAGCGCCGCCACCTCGCCGCGATGCGGGGTGTAGAAGTAGTTGGACACGGTGAGCATCCGGCGCGTCTGCTCCTCGATCGCGCGGGTGAGCGCGGGATGGGCGTGGCCCAGGCAGCACACGCCGATGCCGGCGAGGAAATCGGTGTAGGAGCGGCCCTCGGCGTCGGTGAGCGTCATGCCCGCGCCCGAGACGAACTCCACGGGCATGCGCCCGTAGGTGTGCATGATGTAGGCGTCGTCGAGCTTCTTCTGCGTTGCGAGAGACATGGGGAAACCGCCTTTCTGCGGATGGTGGGAGATCGCGCGCGGCGCCCGCGCGGCGCCGCGACCCTGGGGCTAGGCCGCCGGGGGCTCCTCCGGGGCGCCCTCGATGTTCTCGGACAGGCGCGAGGCGAACGTGCCCAGGGGGTGCGGATGCTGATCGAACTCGTAGGACTCGGGCGTGGAATGGATGACGGTGCCCACGCCGGCGTCGGTGAGGAGCTCCAGCAGCAGCGAATGGGGCGTGGTGCCGTTGATGATGTGCGCGCGGAACACCCCGCCGGAAAGCGCGTGCAGGCAGCTCTCCAGCTTGGGGATCATGCCGCGATCCACCTCGCCGGCGTCGAGCATGGCGCGCGTCTCCTCGAACGTGAGGTTGGAGATGAGCGAGTCCTTGTCGGCGAAGTCCTCGTACAGGCCGTCGACATCGGTCAGGAAGATCACCTTGTGGGCATGGAGCGCCGCGGCGATGTGACCGGCAGCGACGTCGGCGTTGATGTTGTAGAACCCGCCGTCCTCGCCCTGCGCCACCGTGGCCACCACGGGGATGTACTCGTTGGCCATGATGCTCGCCAGGTAGTCGGCGTTGACGCGCGTGATGCGCCCGACGCGGCCGAGCTCGGGGTCGAGGGTGTCGGCCACGATGGTGCCCGCGTCCGAGCCCGAGACGCCCACGGCGACGTTGCCATGGGCGTTGAGCGCGGCCACCAGCTCCTGGTTGACCTTGCCGCCTAGCACCTCGCGCACGACCTCCATCACCTCGGGCGTGGTGACCCGCTGCCCGCCCTTGAACGCGACGGGCAGGTCGTAGTGCGCGAGCGCCTGGTTGATGGCCTTGCCGCCGCCGTGCACGATCACCACGTTGGCGCCGATAATCTTGAGCAGCAGCACGTCGCCCATCACGTCGGCGCGCAGCTGCGCGTCCACCATGGCGGCGCCGCCGTACTTGATGACGATGGTCTTGCCGGTGAGGTTCTTGATCCAGGGCAGCGCCTCGAACAGGAGCTGCGCAGTCTGCTCGTTGGAGATGGAGGGCTTGCGGTCGCGGGCGAACTTCATGGATTGCCTCCGCTGCGAGGTATAGGGGCTGAACAGGTACGCGGCGTCGTCGGTGAGCGGCACGCCGGCGCCGGGCGCGGCCGCCCCGTCGACGGCGACGCTCATGCGTCGGACATCGATGCGATCGGTCATGCTCGGCCTCCTAGGTGCGGTAGTCACCGTTGATGGTTATGTAGTCGTGCGTGAGGTCGCAGGTCCACACGCGCGCCTGCCCGCGCCCGGCGCCCAGGTCGGCCGCGATGATGATCTCAGGCGCCTCGAACCGGCGCAGGGCCTCGTCCTCGTCGAACGGCACGGTGAGGCCGCCCCGGCACACGGGGATGCCCATGATGTCGATGGAGACGTCCTCCTGGTTGAACGCCGCGCCGCTGCGGCCGAGCGCCGCCGCGATGCGGCCCCAGTTGCAGTCGTGACCGGCGATGGCGGTCTTGACCAGGGGCGAGTTCGCCACGGTGCGCGCCGCGAGATCGGCCTGGCGGTCGCTCTTGGCACCGGTCACCTGCACGGTGACGAGCCTGCTGGCACCCTCGCCGTCCGAGGCGATGCCGCGGGCGAGCGCCTCGCACACCACGTAGAGCGCGCGCTCCAGCTCGTCGTAGGCGCGCGCGCCCGCCTCGATGGGCGCCGCATCCGGGGCGGCCGCGCCCGAGGCGAGCATGATGCAGGTGTCGTTGGTGGAGGTGTCGGAGTCCACCGTCACGTTGTTGAAGGTGCGGCGCACGCAGCCGAGCAGGAGCTCGTGCAGGGCGCTCGGCTCGACCGGGGCGTCGGTGGTGATGACGGCGATCATGGTGGCCATGTTGGGCATGATCATGCCCGAGCCCTTGCACATGCCGCCCACGGTGAACGTCGCGCCCGCGTAGGCCTCGTCCTGCGTGGCGTAGGCGACCGCGTACTCCTTGGGACGCGTGTCGGTGGTCATGATGGCGCGGGCCGCGTCGGCGCCGCCTGCGGGCGAGAGGGCCTCGACCGCCGCGGGCACGCCCGTCTCGAAGTGCTCGAGGGCGAGCGGGACGCCGATGACGCCCGTGGAGGCCACGAGCACCTCGTCGGTCTCGCAGCCCAGCACCTGAGCGGTTATCTCGCAGGTCTCGCGCGCGCAGGCGAGCCCCGCCTCGCCGGTCGCGGCGTTGGCGTTGCCCGAGTTCACCACCACGGCGCGCACCCGGTCCCAGCCGGCGCCCGCGCCCAGGTTGGCCCGGCTCACCTGCACCGGGGCCGCGCAGAAACGGTTGGTGGTGAAGGTGCCCGCCGCCGCGACGGGCTCCTCGGCGGCGACGAGCGCCATGTCCAGGCGGGCCGGGTCGCGCCGGAAGCCCGCGTGCACGCCCGCGGCCGCGAAGCCCCGGGCGCTCGTCACGCCGCCATCCGACACCGCGCGGATAGTCGCATCAAAAGCCTCGATATCCATATCTCATCCTTTAGCAACGAGGGAACGCTTATCTCTCAAGGGTGGCGCCGCGCGGCGCGGCGGCAACGCGCCGCGGTCCGCGGCCGGACAGGGCGCCCGCGCCTACACCGGCAGGGCCACGCGCGGCAGGCCTCGTCGCTCGTCGAGCCCGAAGACGATGTTGGCGCACTGCACCGCCTGGCCGGCGGCGCCCCGGCAGAGGTTATCGATGGCGCCCATCGCCACGATGACGCCCGCGCGCCCGTCGACGGCGAGCCCGATCTGGCAGGCGTTGGTGCCCACCACCGCCGCGGTCTGGGGGCACTGGCCGGCATCGAGCACGCGCACGAACGAGCGCCCCTGGTAAAAGGACCGGTAGCGCGCGACGAGCTCATCGGCCGAGAGCCCTTGGGAGCCCACCGCGAGCGGCAGGGTCACCGTGGAGAGGAGCCCGCGCTTGAGCGGGGCGAGGTGCGGGGTGAAGACCACGCGGCCGGGCGCCTGCAGGATCTGCTCGATCTCGGGCGTGTGGCGGTGGTGGCAGACGTTGTAGGCCTCGACGTTGCCCTCCGCATGGCAGAAATGCGTGCGCGCGTTCGCCCCCTTGCCCGCGCCGGTGACGCCCGAGACGGCGTCCACCACGATGGGACCGGACGCGGCCACCAGCCCCGCGCGCAGCGCCGGCGCGGCCGCGAGCGAGGTCGCCGTTGGGTAGCAGCCAGCGCAGGCCACCAGAACCGGGTCGCCCGCCGCATGGTCGTCCGCGGCGCGGGCCAGATCCTCGGCGAAGAGCTCAGGCAGGCCGAACGCGCGCGTGCCCAGAAGCTCGGGCGAGGTGTGCGGCGTGTTGTACCACGCCTCGTAGACGACCGGATCGTCCAGGCGGTAGTCCGCCGAGAGGTCGATGACCGTGACGCCGGCCGCCAGCAGCCCCGGCGCCTGCGCGAGCGCCGCCGTGTGCGGCACCGCCAGGAACACCACGTCGCAGGACGCGACGGCCGGATCGTCATGCGTGGTGAACACCAAGTCGCTCACGCCCGCGAACGCGGGGTACACCGCGGCGAGCGGCTGGCCGGCGTCGGCGTTGGAGGTGATGACGGTCAGCTCGAAATCGGGATGGTCCAGAAGCAGGCGCACCAGCTCGACGCCCGCGTACCCGGCAGCCCCCACGACACCGGCGGCGATGGACATGAGATCACTCCCTTTCATGTATAACGCGATGATCTTATCTGGAGTTTCTCGCGTTATACTGAATAAACATGCTTAAATATGCTATTTCGCGATAGCATCGGTTAAGGATAGCACGCTTGCGCGCCGATGCGCCCGTGATATGGAGTTGAAATACGGGAAGCAGGAATCGTCCATCTGCACGCCCGCGGGCGCGCCGGATGCGGGGGCCGCACGGCGCCGCGGCCGCTGGGACGGGACAGCTGGCCGCGCCGCGCGGGACGGCCGCGGCGCGCCGGCGCGACGCCGCCGGACCCGACCCGCCCGCCGGCATCGGGGCGCCGCGCGCGGGACGGGGCTCTCAGACGAGTCCGAGGCGCGCGAGGGCGTGTGCCACGCCGTCATCGCGCGCATGGTCGCTCACGAACGCGGCGGCGGCCTTCACCTGCGGCAGCGCGTTGCCCATGGCCACGAAGGTCTCGACGGCGGGGGCCATGGCGAGATCGTTCTCAGAGTCGCCGAAGCCGTACGTCCGCTCGCGGCCGTGGCCCAGGTGCTCCAGCGCGCAGCGGATGCCCGTGCCCTTGTCGATCCCGATCGGCGAGAACTCGAACGTGTTGAACTGCATGTCGCACACGCTGAAGCGCCCTGCGCAGAAGGCGCGCACCCGCTCGATGCGCTCAGGCGGCACGAAGTGCGTGGAGAACTTGGCGAAGCGGTAGCGGCGCGCATAGGGCTCGAGCTCCTCCAGCGTGCGCACCGTGGGGCACCCCGGGAAGGGGCACTGGCTGCCGCTCGGATAGAGCCCCACGTCAAGCTCGTTGCCCTCGATGTCGACGTCGATGCCGGCCTCCAGGAACATGCGCGCCGTGTCCATGAGGTCCTCGAAGGGGATGTGCGCGTCGAAGACCACCGTGTCGCCCACGCGCACGTAGGCGCCCGCCTCGGCCACGAAGCCGGTGGGCTCCAGCTCGTGCAGGGAGGGCTGGATCATGAAGTACGGGCGGCCGGTGCAGATGAACGAGGCGCGTCCGTTCGCACGCAGCCGGCGGAAGGCCTCGTAGGTCGCCGGGGAGGGGCGCACGGCGTCGAATTCCTCGGGTGTGAGCGGTTCTAGCTCGCCCTGAAGCTCCTCGGGCGCGGGCAGCTCGTGCCACACCAGCGTGCCGTCGACATCGAAAAACGTCACCGCGTCGTAGCGCGGCGGCTCCGTCTGCGCCATGCAACCTCCCCTGCCCGCTGCAGCCCGGATGCGGCACGCGGAATCCTTCGCTCGATACCGTTTGACGCAGCCGCCCGCACGGGATGGGGGGCGGCGCGCAGCCCTCTTATTGTAACGGCTTCCCCGCCGCTCGGGCGGCCGCGGGCGCGGGCGGCGCGCGGCCCTCATGCGGGAGCGCCCCTTGACGCGAGGCGGCGTCCGGACCCGCCGTGCCGCCCGCCCGCGGCGCCAGGCTCCGCCGCAGGCGCCCCATCGGACCGACGCGGCGTCCGCGCGGGGTGCTACACTGGGCGCAAACCAACCCGGCGGAGCGGTCCGCGGCCGCGGTGCCCGCGCGCGTCGACCGCCCCGCCCGCGACCGAAGGAGCCCCTATGGACAACCAGCGCCTGCAACGCGTCCGCGCCAACATGGAGGAGCGAGGCATCAGCCAGATGCTCCTCGTCGACCCTCTCTCGATCTGGTGGCTCTGCGGCTACTACACCGAGCCCTTGGAGCGCTTCCTCGGCCTGTACCTGCCCCTCGAGGGCGAGCCGGTGCTCTTCGCCAACCGCCTGTTCCCCGACGCCTCCGGCTGCGGGGCGCGCGTGGTGACCTTCTCCGACACCGACGACCCCGTACCGCTCGTGGCGGAGGTCTGCGCGCGCGACGCCGTGCTCGGCGTGGACAAGGAGCTCGCCGCGCGCTGGCTCGTGCCGCTCATGCAGGCGGGCGCGGCGCGCTCGTTCGTGCTGGCCTCCGACGCCGTCGACCGGGCGCGCTCGATCAAGGACGCCCGCGAGCGGGAGCTCATGCGTGCCGCCTCGGCCACCAACGACGCCGCCATGGCCTGGCTCGCCGAGCAGGTGCGCCCGGGCGTCACCGAGCTGGAGATCGCGGAGGGGCTCCTCGGCACCTACCGCCGGCTGGGTGCGCAGGACCACTCGTTCACGCCCATCGTGAGCTTCGGCGCCAACGCCGCCGACCCGCACCACGAGCCCGATGCCACGCGGCTCGCGCCCGGCGACATGGTGCTCTTCGACGTGGGATGCAAGCAGGACTGGTACTGCTCGGACATGACGCGGACGTTCTTCACCGCCGAGCCCGACGCGCACCAGCGCGCGGTCTACGAGGCGGTTCGGCGCGCCAACGATGCGGCCGAGGCCTTGGTGCGCCCGGGCGTCACCTTCGCCTCAATCGACCGCGCCGCGCGCAGCATCATCGAGGACGCCGGCTGGGGCCCGCAGTTCAACCACCGGCTCGGGCATCAGATCGGCCTCACAGACCACGAGCCGGGCGACGTCTCGGCCGCGCACGACGAGCCCGTCGAACCCGGCATGTGCTTCTCCATCGAGCCGGGCATCTACCTGCCCGGCGACATGGGCGTGCGCATCGAGGACCTGGTCATCGTGACCGAGGACGGCTGCGAGGTGCTCAACAGCTACCCCAAGGGCATCACGGTGCTGTAGGGGCTCAGAGCTCCACCACGCGCTCGGAGCCGTCGATATCGCGGAAGCGGGCGCGGGCGCGCCGCACGCTGAAGAACGCGAGGCGCCCATCGTGCGGGCCGTCGTGGTGCTCGCCGATGCCCAGCATGTGCGCGTAGCCCGCCTGCCGCACCGCCTCGCTCACCCGCGCGTCGTCGGCGAGATCGGCCTCGCCCGTGACCACGATCCAGTACTCCCCCGGCTTCCAGCCCGAGAGCTCGAACTTGGGATGCGCTTCGAGCTCGCGCCACACGTCCTTGTCGCGCGAAGTGCAGAACCACAGCTTGCCCGCGTCGGCCGCCGCGAACGAGAACGGCCGCACGCGCGGCTGAGTTGGGTCCGCCGCGTCGATGGTCGCCAGGTACCACGCCGGGATCGACGTGAGATAGCGCACGATTTCATCCATATCGGTCCTCCCTACAGCTCGATCGGATGCCAGGCGTCGTGGTCACAGACCCAGGCCTCGGGATCCTCGACGCTGAAGAAGGCGAGCACCGGGTCGTCCGGCCCGTCGTAGCGCTCGCCGAGCCCCTCCAGGTGGCGCCAGCCGGCCTCGCGCACCGCCGCGCCGGGGCGCCCGGAGAGTCCCGCGCGCCCGCGCAGGATGAGCCAGCCGTGCCCCGGCCACCACGCGGTCGCCTCGAAGCGCGGGTTGGCGGAAAGCTCGCGCCACACGTCCTTGGTGGTCGCCGTGCAGAACCATAGCCGACCGCCCTCGAGGGCCGCGAACGAGAACGGCCGCACATGCGGCTGCCCGTCCACGCTCGTGGCGAGATACCACGCCGGAATCGAGGTCAGGTAGGTGAGCACGAGGTCCAAGCCGTCCGAGATGGCAGCTGAAACCGATGCCGGGGCGACGGGAGCATCCGCCCCCTGGGCTCCCCCAACGGCGCTTTGCGTATCGGCGGGCGCTGCCGTGCCGGCCCGCCCCTTGACGTCCTCGTCAGCTATGGGCGGACGAGCGGATGAGCCGGGTTCCACCGTGCGCCGCCCGTCCCCAGAAGCACCACCGGTCGGCGGCACCCCGTCGGACACGGAGTCGGCGCCCTCAACCTGCGCGGCACGAGGCGCGCCCTCGGTATCCCTCTCCATGAGCCCTCCTTCGATCAAGCCCTCACATCACGCCCTCGCGGGCATCCCATACGCCCCTGTCGGCATCACGCCGTCAGCACGCCCACCGCCACGACGCAGGCGGCGAGCGCCGCCATGCAGACCGCCGCCCCGGCGTCCCGCGCCGCGAAGCGCAGCGGATGCAGGCGCGTGCGCCCCTGCTCGCCATGGTAGAGCCTGGCGTCCATCGCCTCCGAGAGCGTCTCGGCGTGGCGGAACACCCCGGTGATGAGCGGCGTGGCGACCGACGCGAACATCCGCATGGCGCCCAGCGGCCCGCCGGAGGCCCGGGCGCCACGGCTCACCTGCGCCCGCCAGGTCTGCGCCAGCTCGCCGGCGAGCTGTGGCATGAACCGCAGCGCGATGCCGAGCATCATGCCCAGCTCGTGCGCCGGCAACCCGAGCCGTGCGAAGGGCGCCAGCAGGCGCTCGAGCGCGCAGGTGAGGTCGAGCGTGGTGGTGGTGAGCGTCACCAGGCTCATCCCGCACATCATGATGAGCATGCGCGCGCCCATGAACAGGCACGCGCGCACGCTGCCCTCGGTGATCTGGAAGATCCAGAGGCTCGCGAGGACCCGGCCGCTGTGGTTGGTGAGAAGGTTGAGCACCGCCACCACCGCGACGATCGCCGCGAGCGGGGCGAGCGAGCGCAGCGCCCGGCCGGCGGGAACGCCCGAGAGCGCGTAGAGCCCCGCCGTGAAGAAGGCGAGGGGCGCCAGCGCCCAGAAGGTGCGGCTGGCGAGCGCCGTGGCAAGGAGCGCCAGGCCCGCGAGGAGCTTGGTGCGCGGATCGAGCCGGTAGAGCACGCCGGAGCCCGGGAAGTAGCTTCCGAAGGAGAACGCCCCCATCAGCCCACCGCCCCGGCGCGCGCCGCAGCCAGGTCCGCGAGGTCGCGCGCGAGCGCCTCGACGTCGTAGAGCCGGCGCGCATCGAGCGGCACGCCGCGCGCGATGAGCGAGCCGGCCATGTGCTGCGCCGCCGGGACCCCCAGCCCCACGCGCTCCAGCTCATCCGCGCGCAGGAACACCTCGCGCGGGGAGCCCTCCATGAGCAGGCGCCCCTCGTTGAGGACGGCGATGCGGTCGGCGAGCGCCGCGAGGTCGTCCATGCTGTGGGACACCATCACCACGGTGAGCCCCTGGGCGTGCAGGCCCTTAACGAACGCGAGGAACGACCGGCGCGCGGCCGGATCGAGGCCCGCCGCCGGCTCGTCGAGCACGAGCACCTCCGGGCGCATGGCGAGCACGCCGGCGAACGCGACGCGCCGCTGCTGGCCGCCGGAGAGCGCGAAGGGGCTCTTGCGGGCTACCGCCTCGAAATCGAGCTCGACGCGCGCCAGGGCCTCGCGCACGCGGGCGTCGACCTCGTCGGCGTCAAGCCCCAGGTTGCGCGGGCCGAAGGCGACGTCCTCGTACACGCTCGACGCGAACAGCTGGTACTCGGGGTACTGGAACACCACGCCCACGCGCGCCTTGGCCTCGGCCGCGACGCGCTTGTCCGCGAGGTCGCGCCCGTCGAGGAGCACGCGCCCGCGCTGCGGGTGGAGAAGGCCGTTCATGTGCTGGATGAGGGTGGATTTGCCCGAGCCCGTGTGCCCGGCGACGCCCAGGAACTCGCCGGCGCGCACGCTGAGGCTGACGCCGTCGAGCGCCCAGACCGCGTCCGGCGCGCCGCCCCACTTGGCACGGCGGCGTCCGGCGCCCGCGCGGCGCGCGCGGCGGCCGCGCTCGCGCGCCGAGGGCTCGTAGCTGTAGCTCACCTCGTCGAACACGAGCAGGTCCGCGGGAGCGGGAACGGAAGGGGTCCGCGCGCCGGCCGAGGCGGCGCCGGCCTCCACCGCGCCGGCCGAGGCGGCGCCGGCGCCCTCGTCGGAGGGCGCGCCCGGCATCGGAGACGGGGCGGAGGGAGACGTCGCCGCTAGCGGCGCGTCGCAGCAGGCCCCACCCGCCGGCGCGGGCGCGGTTCCCGGCGCCCGGTCGGGGCCCGCGGGCGAGCCCGCGCCCAGCGCGCGAACGACGGCGTCAACCATGGCGCCCTCGTCCACCTGCGGCCGCACGGCGAGACCGCACGCCGAGAGCGCCGCGCCCAGACGGTAGGCGGTCGGCACCTCGAGATCGAGGCGCTCCATCACCGCGGCGTCGCCCAGCACCTCCTGCGGTGAGCCCGCGCACGCGATGCGCCCGCGCTCCATCACCACCACGCGGTCGGCGAGCGCCGCCTCCTCCATGAAATGGGTGATCATGACCACGGTCATCCCGCGCTCGTTGAGGCCACGCACCACGCGCATGAGCCCGCGGCGGCCGCGCGGGTCGAGCATGGCCGACGCCTCGTCGAGCACCAGCACGCGCGGGCGCATGGCCAGCACGCCGGCGATGGCGACGCGCTGCTTCTGCCCGCCCGAGAGCGCATGCGTCTCGCGCCCCTCGAACCCGGCCAGGCCCACCTCGGCCAGCGCGCGCTCCACGTCGCGCGCGATCTGGTCGGACGGCACGCCCAGGTTCTCGGGACCGAAGGCGACGTCGTCCTCGACGAGCGTCGCGACCAGCTGGTCGTCGGGATTCTGGAAGACGAGCCCTACCCGCGCGCGGATGTCGTAGACGAGCTCGGGGTCGGAGGTGTCCAGCCCGTCGACGGCGACGGTCCCCTCCTGCGGGACGATGAGCGCGTCCAGGTGCCGGGCGAGCGTCGACTTGCCCGAGCCGTTGCCGCCGAGCACGCAGACGAACTCACCGTCGGCGATATCCAGATCGAGCCCGTCGAGCGCGTACGCGGCGCCGTCGTAGGAATAGCGCAGGCCCCGGCACGAGATCATCGGCCACCACCCGCGCCCGCAGCCCCGGCATCCGGTGCCGCCATGCGCGCCACCCGCCACGCCGCGAGCGAGAGGACGGCGTTCAGGATGGTCTTGATCAGGTTGAACGGGATGACCGCCGGCACGATGAGGGGCGCGATGGCGTCGACCGAGCCGTACCAGAACCACACGCCGATGGTGAGGTTCGCCGCGACCGAGCCCGCCGTGGCGAGCGCGACGCCGAGCGCCATGCCCGCGACGCGGCCGCCCGCAGAGCCCGCACGCCGGGCCACGAGCGCCGCCGGCAGGATGAAGCAGACCGTCGCCACGACGTTCATGAGCGCGCCCACCCAGTCGCCCGTGGTCAGCGCATGGATGACGATCGCGACGACGCCCACCGCGACGCCCGAGCCCGGCCCGTAGACGAGCCCGGCCACCATCGCCGGCACGAGCGAGGGGTCGTAGGTGAGAAACGTCGCCGCCGGAATGAGCGGGATCTGCACGAACATGAGGATGGCCGAAACGGCGCCCAGAAGCGCCATGGTCACCATCTGCCGGGTGCTCCACCGATTCGTGTTCTCGAAATGGATGTGCGAAGGCTGCTCAGCCATGACCATCACCTGCCTCTTCCATCCGGCCTTTAACCGTTGGCCCCGGGTTCGCACCGGATCGGCCCGCCGGCGCGCCAGCACCGGACGGGTTCGCGGGCTCATCGGTCGCGCGCACAGCCCCTTGCCGCGCGCCCGGGCGCTCGCCGCCGCGTACGGCGGCCGTCCGGCCGATTCACCGCCAGTGAGGAATTCCACCTCGCCCTGAAACAGCAGCGCCATCGTAGCACGTCGCCGAACGGGTGAACAGGGAAGCCGCGGGCGCGAGACCCGCCGATACCGTTCCGACACAATGCGCGCGGCGCGCATCGCCCGCGGCCCCCACCGAGCGCGTGGGGGGGGTGCATGCCGTCGCCGCACGGCGAGGCGCGCGCCAAGGGTCCGCCCCCGGGGGCCCGGGGCGACCCGGCAGGCGCGAGCGGATCCGTCCCCGAAGGCCGAAAACGCAGGAATCCCCCTGCGGGCTCCCCGGGCGCGCATCCTGCAGGCCGCAAGGCCTGGGACGCTCGCCGGGAACCGCAGGGGGATTCCGCCAGGAGCCGGAACCTCGCCTAGAAGTCCACGTCCACGTCGTTGTAGACGCACTCGAGGAGCCTCTCCATCTCCTCGGGGGTGGGCTGGCGCGGGTTGCTCCCGGTGCAGGCGTCGCCGATGGCGTCGACGGCGATGCGGCTCTTCTTCTCCTCGAACTCGGCGTAGTCGATGATCGACTCGTCGGCCTTCACGCCACCCTTGCCGTAGTTCTTGATGCCCTGCGGGATGTCCAGCTTGTCGTTGAGGTCGCGGATCTCCTGCACGAGCGCGGCGACGAGCTCGTCCTCGGTCTCGCCGGGGAGGTGCAGGATCTCATGGGCGATGTAGGCGTACTTGGCCTTGGCCTCGGGGACCTTGCTGTTGAACTGGATGACCTTGCCGAGGTACATGGCGTTGGCGCAACCGTGGATGATGTGGTCGCCCGTGAAGGCGGCACCGGTCTTGTGCGCCATGGAGTGCACGATGCCCAGAAGGCCGCTCGAGAAGGCGATGCCGGCGATGCACTGCGCGTCGTGCATGTGCTTGCGGGCCTCCTTGTCGCCCTTGTAGGACTCAGGCAGCCATTTCACGATCTCGCGGATGGCGTGCAGCGAGTTGGCCTCGGTGTACATGGAGGCGGCGGTGGAGACATAGGACTCGATGGCGTGGGTCAGGGCGTCCATGCCGGTGTGCGCGCAGAGCTTGGCCGGCATGGTGTAGGTGAGCTCGGGGTCGACGATGGCCACGTCGGGCGTGATCTGGAAGTCGGCGATGGGGAACTTGATGCCCTTGGAGTAGTCGGTGATGATCGAGAAGGCCGTGACCTCGGTCGCGGTGCCCGAGGTGGAGGAGATGGCGCAGAAGCGGGCTTTGGTGCGCAGCTCGGGCAGGCCGAAGACCTTGCACATGTCCTCGAAGGTGGTCTCGGGGTACTCGTACTTGATCCACATGGCCTTGGCCGCGTCGATCGGGCTGCCGCCGCCGATGGCGATGATCCAGTCGGGCTGGAACTCGGCCATCACGGCCGCGCCCTTCATCACGGTCTCGACGGACGGGTCGGACTCGACGCCCTCGATGAGCTCGACCTCGAAGCCGGCCTCCTTGAGATCGGCCTCGACGTCCTGCAGGAAGCCGCCGCGGCGCATGGAGCCGCCGCCGGTGACGATGACGGCGCGCTCGCCGTGCAGGTTCTTGACCTCGTGGCGGGCCCCCTCTCCGAAGTACAGGTCACGCGGGTTGGTGAAACGTCCCATTTGTGCCTCCAAACATGCCCCATCGGGGCGCTATTGATACGGGGCACCTTGCGGCCCCGTACGGACCTTGGGGAAACGCGCGCGGCGGACGGCCGCTTGGGATATTGTACCGCGCGCGCCCCGCTCCTATGCCGCCGCCCGCCGACGCGCCGCCGGCGCGCACGATGCATCGGTCAGGGGCCCCGTTCGCGCGGCGCCGCCCCGCTGGGGGGAGGATCGATCCGCCCCAGGCGGAAGACCCCGGCAAGCCGCTCCCCCCGCCCCCGGCGCGTTGGCTAGAATGAAGGTGCCCCACCGATCGCGCAACGCAAGGGAGAAGCCGTGTCCCAACTCAAGCCGGGCGACCGCGCCCTCATCGTCATCGGCATCATCGCCCTGCTCGCCTGCGGCGCATGGCTCTTCGCGACGCGCCTTGCGGCCCCTTCTGAGGGGCTCGTGGTGGTCTGCCAGAACAAGGAGGGCTTCTACCGCGCCGATCCCCTGGACGCCGCGACGGAGTACGTCGTGCGCACCGAGGACGCCGCCGAGGCCGGCTACAACACGGTGCGCATCGCGGACGGCGCCGTCGAGGTGGTCGAGGCCGACTGCTCCAACCAGGTCTGCGTCGAGCACGACCCCATCAGAGCCGCCGGCGAGCAGATCGTGTGCCTGCCGCACGGCCTGGTGGTGGAGGTGGTGGGCGATGAGGACGACGCCACCCCCCTTGTGCTAGACTGAACCATTCCATCGAGATGCTGAAAGGAGGCGCCGTGGCGTTCGACCCCATCCAAGAGGACTGCCTGCGCCTCACGCTCGAAGCCATGCGCCGCGAGCACATCTACCCCCTGGAGAACGCCGTCTTCATCGAGCGCTGCATGGAGGCGTTCCAGAGCGATCCGGCGAGCCTCATCGTGCACGACCGCGACCGGTCGTTCCACCTGGTCGCGCTCGCCACCGAGACCATCGACTACCGCGTGCCCTTCATGGCCGATGAGGCGGAGGCCGAGGCCGCGGCGTCATCGGCCGAGCACCAGCTGCGCGAGGCGGTGGAGCTCGACCCGGGCAACTGGGACGCGCGGCGCATGCTCGCCGCCGTCACGGCCGAGACCAACGACGCCTACGTCGAGTACCTGATCGAGCACCGCGCCGAGGTGGAGCGCGCCGTGGAGCGCATGCGCGCGGACGCGACCGGCCCCTACGACCGCGAGTTCGCCGGCGACCTGGGCTTCCGCCCCTATCTGCGCTGGCTCGCCGCCTTGGCCGCGCGGGCGCTCATCGCCGGGCGCTACCGGCTCGCCCTGCGCACGGCCGAGGAGACGCTCGCCGCCGCCCCGCACGATCCGGCGGGCGCGCGCCACACCGCCGTGCTGGCGCTCGCCAAGCTGGAGTGCACGCGCGACGAGCTCAAGGCGTTCCGCGCCAAGCACGCCGCCTCCTACCTGCCGCCCGCGCCGATGCGCCGTCGCCATCACCTGGACGAGAAGACCCCGGACGCCTGGTCGCTCATCGCCGAGGTCGCCTGCGCCTACCACGAGCTGGACCTCGCCGGCGCCACGCGGGCGCTGCGCGCGATCATGCGCGCCTACCCGCGCGCCGCCGAGCCCCTGTACTACCAGGCCGAGTTCCCCGACGGCGTGTTCTCGCGCGTCAACGTCGAGCCCGGCAGCGAGGACGAGCTGGTGCTCGCCCTGAGCGAGGCCACGCCGCTTCTGCAGGAGGGCTACGGAGCGCCCGACAACGCCTGCCTCGCCGCCTGGATCGCGCTCTCCGATCCCGTGCAGGAGGCGCTCGACCGGCGCCGGAACGCCAGCCCCGCCTTCGCGCGCCACCACCCCGCCGGGGGCGAGAACTGATGGACGCGCGCGCCTACATCGCCGCGTTCGTGGAGCGCGAGTACGTCGAGCGGCACCCCGAGCTCACGCCCGCGGCGCGCGCGCTGGCGCACGAGCGCATCTACCGGAACCCCGGCAAATACGCCGCCACCGAGCACGCCCAGGCGCTCGCGGTGTACCTCGAGACACATGAGCGCCTCATGCGCGAGCTCGACCGCATGGAGGATCTGCCCGATGACGAATTCGAGCAGCGCCGTTCGCGGCTCTTCGCCGAGATGCGCCTCGCGATGGCCAAGATCGCCCAGGCTGACCGGCTGTGCGTCGATGCGCAGCTGCTGAGCATCCTGCTTGCCGACGCGAGCGTCGACGACTGCCTGGGCGACCTGCTCAAGCTCGAGGCGCGCGTGCGCGAGCACCTGGCGCGCGCCGTCCCCGGCGTCGACCTGGACGCGCCGCGCTTCTGGAGCGCCGAGGCGCTCGCCGCCGAGGGCGCCACGGCGGCGTCGCTCACCGCCTCCGAGCCCACGCTCATCGGCTGGCTGCACACGCTGGAGGCCATCGCCCAGCTCTGCCTGGCGAGCGCGCGCTACCGCGCCGGCATGGAGTACGCCCGCACCGTGCTGCGCGCCGAGGGCTACCCCTCGCGCGCCGAGGGAACCGTCTTCCTCTGCCTGGCGCGCTTGGAGGACGAGGAGGGCTTCTTCGCGTTCGCGCGCTCGTTGGAGAGCCGCGCCGTCACGCCCGAAGAGGCCTCGCTCCTGGTCGAGGACTCGCCCTGGTACCTGCTGGGCCGCACGCTGCTGCTCTACAAGATCGGCCGGCGCAAGCCTGCGCGGCGCGCCCTGCGCGATTTCTGCACGCGTTGCGACGGCGGGGCGTTCTTCCTGCTCAACCCCACCTACCTGAACCCCTACCTGCCCGTGCGCCCCGCCGTCCGCGAACCCTGGCAGCTCGCGCACCAGGCCGTATGGGAGGCGGACGGCATCATCGCCGACGTGCCGGATTTCGTCCCCTGGGCCGAAGCTGTGGACGGCGTGGAGGCGGCCTCCGAGGCGTTCGCCGATCGCAACGGCTTCTAGGGGCGCCGGGGGCCGCGCCGGCGCCCGGGGCGGCGACCGGCCGCGCCCGCCGGGCGGTGCCCAGGCCGTTGGCGCCCGCCGCGCGCCGCCCGGCGGGCGCCCACCTTCCCCGTTGCGCTATAGTTAGGCGCAGCCACATCCACCAAGGCGCATCCGCCCGCGTCCGCCGCGGCGCCGGGCCCCGCGCGATCCCAAGGAGCTCCATTGGCAAACTTCTCCCTCAAGAACAAGGTCTGCGTCCACTACACGGGCAGCTTCACCTCCGGCGAGGTGTTCGACACCACGGCCGGGCGGGCGCCGCTCACCTACATCGAGGGCAACCACGAGGTGGTGCCCGGGTTCGAGGCCGCCGTCGCCACCATGCAGCCCGGCGAGAAGAAGAAGGTGCGCGTGCCGGCCAAGAACGCCTACGGCGAGCGCGACCCGATGCTGCTCATGACCATGCCCACCGAGATGATCCCCCGCTCCGACGACCTGGTGGCCGGCCAGATGATCTACCTCATGGACGAGCGCGGCTACCAGCGCCTCGCGCGCGTGGTGCGCGTGCAGGACGACGGCGAGACGGTGTTCGACTTCAACCACCCCATGGCCGGCAGCGACATCGACTACGAGATCGAGCTCGTCTCGCGCGAGCCCGTGGAGGATGCCGAGGGCGCCGGCGACGTCGCGGAAGGGGATGGGGCGGACCATGCGTAAACCGGAGAAGGGCGTCAGCTGCCCGGGCTGCCCGCACCGCGCAGCGTTCGTGGCCGTGAAGGAGGCCGTCGGCCGGGGCCGCGGGCGCGTGTACTGCGGCGACGCCGGCTGCTCCATCGTGGGGCCCCTGCATCCCGCCGCGACCACCTGCCCCGGCGGCGAGGCGGCGCTGCGCGACCGCTACCGCCAGCCCGTGCCCGATGGCGCGCCCGAGGCCCGGGCGCGCGTCTGCGCCCATTTCGTGCGCGCCGAGGTGCTCGGCGAGCGCGCCGACGAGCTCGACCACCTCGCGCAGGAGGGCGAGACGGTGCTGCTCTGCGTCCTTGCATCGAGCCGCGCCTGGCTCGACGATGCCTCCGTCGAGAAGCTCGTCGGGCGCGCCCGCGCCCTCGGTGCCGCGCACGTCGCGGTGCTCGATCCCTTCGACACCCTCGCCAGCCAGGACGCCCTCGAGTGCGCGCTCGGTGCCGGCGGGGTGAGCGCGCTCATCTTCCGCTCGCCCTGCGTGCAGCTTCAGCACGGCGAGGCCGCTCCGGCCGAGGTGGACCGCTTCGCCTGCGTGGGATGCCACCGCTGCTACCAGATCACCGGCTGCCCCGCGCTCTCGTTCACCCCGCCCGTCTACACCATCGACCCGGACGCCTGCGCCGGCTGCGACCTGTGCTGCGACTTCTGCCGCACGCATGTCATCTACAGCGACCGGCAGCGCCTCTCCCCCGCCGACCGCCATGCCGCGCGCATGGCCGCCGCGGGCCTCTAGGCGGACGGTGCGCGGTCTGCTATAATGCACTCCCGCGTCCCCATCGTCTAGCGGCCCAGGACGCCACCCTTTCAAGGTGGATATCGCGGGTTCGAATCCCGCTGGGGGCACCACGAACCAAAAAAGCCCGAGCCTCTCCCCGAGGCCCGGGCTTTTTCTTCTACCCGCTGCGCCGGCGGCCGCTCGACGCCCTAGATCCTGCCCGAGACGTAGGTTGCCAGCAGATCGCCCTCGAAGCTGTACGCCGCCACGCGCATGCCCTGACTGCTGATGTCCTGGCCGTTCTCCATGATGAGCAGGTGCCCGTTCACCACGGCGAGCGAGGCGTTGTAGTAATCGAGGTTGGAAGCGATGGTCTCAGCCTCGCCGCCCGCAGCCGGCACCGCGATGAGGTCCCAGTTGACGACATCGTAGGTGTTGGTCACGTACTGCCGGATGAAGAGCGTGTCATCCGTTGCAGCGACCAGCGCGCAGGTCGCACCCGAAGGCGCGGTGTAGAGCGTCTGGAGATCGGAGCCGTCCTCGTTGGCGATCATGATGGCGTTGGTGTCGCGCGTGCTGCCGTTCACGGTGAACGCGACGCGGTCGCCCACCAGCGCGAAACCCCCCACCCAGCCGTCATCGACCTCGTAGACCTTGTTGGTGGCGAAGTTGCCGTCGAAATCGCCCGAGACGTAGAGCCTGCCCATGGAGCTGCCATCGTCGTACACGCTGGTCGCGTAGACGTCGCGCGTCGGCGTGACGCCCGCCGTGGGCAGTCCGTCGTTACCCGATTCCCGGTACTTGTCCTCGCGGCGCACCTCCTCGCCGCTGGAGTCGAGCACCACGAGCTGCATGCTGGGATCCCAATCGGAGTGCACGTTCACGAGCAGGTAGAGCTGATGGTCGTACAGGAACATCCTGCTGATAGTGTACGAGGTGCCGTCCTCGTCCTCCTCCACGCCCAGCGTGTAGATCGTCTCGTCGTCGCCCGTGTTGACATCCACCTTGTGGATCTCATAGGCCGCCGCATCATCGAACATCACGGGGTAGGACAGGTAGTAGAGCGTCGAGCCGTCGACCATGATGGATGACACGTATCTGGTCGTATAGCCGGAGCCGTCATCCATCGACTCGGTGGGCATGCTCACCACCGTCTCCACCGTGCCATCGGTCTTCCCACGCATGATGGCGTACGTGGTGTCGCTGTAGAAGTAATCCCAGCCGTCACCGGAAGACACCGCATTGTAGCTGAGCATCGCGTTGTTGAACGTCTGGTTGACCTCCGCGCTGCCGCCACCGAAGAGCCCCAGGGCGTTCACCAAGGCGAACGCCGCGACCGCGAGCACCGCCACCACCGCGACGGCGATCCCGCCCACGGTGAGGCCCGTCTTGCGGCTCTTGGCCGCGCCGGCAGCGACGTCCACCGTGCCCGGCGCCGCTGGCGCGGTGCCCGCCGCGGTCTGCCCCTGCCCGACCGGAGGCTGCTGCCCCGTCGCACCATCTGGCACCGCCGGCGCCAGCTGCGCGCCGCATGAACCGCAGAACCTGCTGCCATCGGGCAGCTCGGCACCGCATTTAGGACAGAACATGGCGTTCCCCTCCCCCGAAGCGGAGCACCTCCGTGAAGCGCCCGCGATCGTGTCTTCAGCAACTTCATCTCTTATCTTAGCGCTGTACGGGATGCGGCTACGCGACGATGACGCCGTTAACGAATCGGTCGTGTGGAGCGATGACGCCCAGGGCGCCCAGGCTCCCGACGAGCTGGCACGCGTAGCAGAGCCCCAGCGATGTGCCCGGGAAGGTGGTGAGGAACGCGTCGTAGTAGCCGCCGCCGTATCCGAGGCGCGCGCCCGTCGCATCGAACGCGAGCCCGGGCACCAGGGCGAGGACGCGCGGGTCAGGGGCGGGGCGATTCCCCGGCGCCGGAGCGCCGGCGACCCGTACGCGGGATGCGGCGCAGCCAGAACCACTGATGCCAGCATGGTGACGGGCCCCGAGGTCAAGCAGGGCACCCGAGGCGCATGCGCAGCAGGAGCCGATAGACTGCGCAGGTGGCGCATCAGGCACGCATCCTTCCGGCAGCGGCGTGCTCGTCACGCTCGCACCCGTGAAGTCCTCGTCGGGTGGCACGATCTCGCGCGCAGGATCCGCCGGCGGCTCCAGGATACCGAAGGCGCCGGGCTCGAGGCCATCGAGGTCATCCACACGATACCACCTGAGCTCATGCGGCCCCGCGCAGCGCGGCAGCGCAACCGTCTTGCCCGCGGCAAAGGCGCGCTCGATGATGCCCCGCGTCTCCACCTCGGAGCCGAACGCGAGATAGGTGTAGATCACCCGCGCCGTCCGGAAGGGCTCCGATTCGCAGACGCGCTTGCAAATCTCCGCATCCGCCTGCGCCCGCTCTCCTTCCGCAAGCCCCGCCCGCGCCGCCTTCATCCGCCGCCGCAGCTCCCGCTTGCACCCATCGAGATCATCCATTCGGGACCTTCCTGAACGACCAGGCCGTCTGAACAAAGTCCATTTCATTGGTCGACATGCCGGGGCGATTGACATCAAGTAGAAATCCGGTATCTTACAAATTGCAAAGCGCTCGAACGGTGTGCAATACACCTACCTCCGGCGCTTTCTTCATATCTGGAGCATGCGAACCGCTCCTATCCGACCACCCCAATCAGTTCACGCGGAAACGCCGATGGCGAGGTACTCGTCGAGACGCGTCTCCTCGAGCTGCGCGATCATATCGGCAAACGCCGAGAGGTCTCCGCTTGTGGCGAACGCCTCGAGGGCATCGTAGTACGCGAGCCTGTCCTCTTTCGCGATTGAGACGGGAAGAAACCCCGCGAGCATCAGCTGATAGTTCATGAGCATGCGGGCCGTGCGCCCATTGCCGTCCACAAAGGGATGGATGCGCACGAACTCGGCATGCGTCCATGCCGCGAGCTCGATGGCGTTCTCCGTCTGAGGATGCTCAAGCTGTGCGAAGAACGTTTTCGCTTGGGCGAGCATGTCCTCGCCGACGGGAGGGAGGAACCCGGCTCCCGCTATGCGGACTTCAACGTTTCTGTAGATGCCGCCGGGCAGGATGTTCTCCATGAGGAGCATATGGATATCCTTCGCGATGCCCCCGGTAAGGGCATCATCCTGGGCAACATGCTCCTTGACGTATGTGAACGCCTTGTCGTGGTTGATGACCTCATAGAGCTCGCGAAGGGTCTTCCCCCCAACGGAAAGGCCGTCCTCGAGCACCGCCTTGGTCTGAATGAGCGTCAGCGTGTTGCCCTCGATGGCCGTGGAGTTATGGGCATACGAGACATCGAAGCTCCGGTCGAAAGTCTCACGCGCAACGGAGGGGATGCTATCCCACGCGGCGCGCAGTCGATCTCGTTTGTTGCACAGGCGCCCGTAGTCCATGCTATAGACCTCTCAATTCATGCGATCTACCACTGCAATCTATTATATGTTTTGACATGCGGCTCAAGTGATCGGCGCAATCTTTGGCTGCATGAGCGTCGCCCACGTGTGGTATAAAGGATGTGGAGGCGTTCTCGATAGCGCTTCCACCAAGTCGCGGGGGGTGTCCCCCGCATTTAATATGAGAGGAACATTGTCAATAGGCAAAGTTCATTCAGCCCCTACGCTAGGGGCTTTTTCGTTTCCCGCAGGGAGGGCCCGCGCGGAGCATCGTCCTTAACCGACGCTTGCCTGGCAAGCTAATATCCGCGGGCTTTCAGCCGCCACGGCGTAGTCCACGCCGAGGACGCGCAGCTCGCGCGCGAGGTGGTAGCCGGTGGGGCCGGACTCGTAGCAGGCCCTCGGCTCCTCGAACCCCTTTATCCACGCCGCGATCTCGGCGGCATCGGTGCCGAAGGAGCGCTGCGCCACCTCCCCGGTGTACGGGTTGAACGCCGCCGCGGCGACCGAGCGGGCGTGTACGTCGAGGCCGACGGAGGTAACATGGGGCATGGAAGCCTCCTCCCGTAGGTGCGGCACGGGCGTGCCGCTCAGGCAGAAGCTCAGGACAGGCATAGCTCGATAAATCGCTTATGGGCGTCACGCTCTACTTGAGCAAGCCTTGAGCAGATACACCTCCAGATGAGGCCCTGGAAGCGCTCGATACTCAGGCGACCGCAAACACGTCGCTCTAATCCGGATGCAGGTAATGACGGCGTGCGAAAAGAACCGACACGACTGCAAGCGCGGCAAACACGGGTAGTGTCGCGAAAAGTGGTGTAGAGGGCCTCCGCCCGGAATCTCTGATGAGCCGAACCTACGCCGCCATCGCCCCCTCGTCAATCCCCGAGAGCGCCGCGATTCTCGAGCGAGCCCTCGTGACCTGCCCCTCGGTCGGCTCCGGGACGGGCAAGAGCTCACGCTCCCACAGGCCCTCGATCGCGGACGGCTCCATGTACCTGCGGCTGGACCAGTCCTCGGACGCCTCGCAGCACACCGCCCCCACCAGGCGGACCAGCGCCTCCTCCGACGGGAAGCTCTGGACCACGCGCGCGCGGCGCTTCATCTCCCGGTTGCAGCGCTCCTGCACGCTGTTGGTCCTGATGCGGCGGCGGTGTGTTGATGTGCAATAAGAAATGGTCCGAATGGGACCCCGGACGTTTTCCGGACTTTCCCGGCTACGCCGCGCACCCGAGCTCCTCGCGGGCCTGCCGGATCGTCCTCCATCCTAGCGACTTCTTGAGCTTCCCGCTGCGGTACCACTCGATGTGGCGGTCGAGAGCGGCGGCGAGCTCCTCGAAGCCCACGCCCGCCCAGCCCCTGCCCTCGAAGAAGTCGCACTTGAGCGTGCCGAAGAACCCCTCGGCGCGGGCGTTGTCGGGGCTCCTCGCCTTCCGCGACATCGACCGCGTGACGTGCCCCGCTTCGCACGTCTCCGCCCAGTCGTCGGTCATGTAGACCGAGCCGCCGTCGGTGTGGAGCACCAACGGCCTCTCCTCGGTGGGCCCGACCTCGTCGACGAGGTCGGAGAGCATGCCGAGCACCAGGTTCTTGTCCGGGTGCCGGGAGACGCGCCGGCACACCGGCCACCCGTCGCAGCAGTCGATCGCCGGCGAGAGGTACGCCTTGAAGCCGTCGAGGCGGAACTCCGTGACGTCGGTGACGACGAGCAGCCCCGGCTCGGGCGCGTGGAAGTCGTGGGTGCCGTCCTCGGCGAGCGGGGCGTTGACGGGCCGCTCGGACAGCTCGCCGGCGTAGCTCGACCACCGCCTCCTGCGCGCCATCTGCGTCGCCTTGCGGGCGACGAGGCCCTCCTCGGCCATAATGGCGCGCACGACCTTCTCCGAGGCGACGACGGGCGTGGACATGTCGCCGAGCTCGAGGTCGCGCCACGAGACGGGCTCGCCCTCCCCGGACCTGAGGTCCGCGGTCACCGACTCGGCGCCGTACGCCCCGCCGCTCGCCGCGAACGAGGCGCGCACGCGCACGCGCAGGGCCGCCTTGGGGTCGGGCCTAGCGGCCCTCGCGGCCTGGTCGAGGTAGGTGCTCTTGGGTATCGAGAGCGTCTCGGCCACGTCCCTGAGCCTCACGAGCGGGCACCTCCCCCGCGCCAGCTCCCCGGCCCGCCACTCCTCCTCGCTGGTCAAAGAGGCCGGGCCTGGTGCTTTTAGGACGTCCAACACCGCCAGCGCCTCCGCCAGCTTGACCTCGGCCATCCTCGCGCGCTCCGCAGGCTCCTCCGGCAGGTCGGCGCCCCAGTCGCGCCAGTCGGTCTGCTCGGGCGCGTCCGCCATCGCGGCCCCCTCCCGCTCGGCGCGGGGGCGCCGCGCGGCGTACCTCGGGCTGTCCTCGCCGTGCGAGCAGTGCATGCGCTCCGCCCGGCGCGGCATCTCGGCCGCCGCGAGCTCCCCCGCATCCTCCATCCTGAGCCGACGATACAGGTTGTTGCGGGTCGGGAACAGCGGCAATAGCCGACACGCCTCCGGGACGCTCATGCCGCTGCGATGGAACTCCCAGAGGATCCCCTCGCGCTCCTCCTTGGTGTACATCGGACTCCCTCCTGGACCAAGCTTGGTCCGAGATTTTGTCCGAGGTCCCTTACAGCTCAAAAGTCGCAGCGGCGTCATCGAAAGTAATCACGCCGCTGCCGCCAGTCATCCTCACTGTATCGCCGATTATACTCCTGGAAGCATCACTCAGAAGTGCGACAACCATCTCGGCGATCTCCTCAGGCGTCACAAATCGCCCAATCGGACTTCGAGGAAGCGCAATGTTGTCGACAGCGTTCTCCTCCAGCAGCATCGACGTGGCGGTCGGACCAGGCGCCACCGCGTTGACCACGATGCCGTGGGGGGCGAGCATCTTCGCTGTCCCCTCCGTAAGACCGCGTAGCGCCCATTTCGCACACGAATAGGCATTCGTCGCAGGCCGATAAGCAGAGGAGGAGGTGATGAAGCAGATGTTTCCCTGCACGCCCACCTTCACCATACGACGTGCGACCTCCTGAGTTAGAAAGTATGTCCCGCGCAAGTTCGTTCCCACGACCTCATCGAAATCCGCTACCGCCGTCCGGCCAAAAGCGACCCCCTTTAGAACGCCCGCATTATTCACGAGGGCGTCCACTCGAATCAGCGCTGAACGGAATATCTTGTCCACCTGTGTGGACATGGACTCGGCAGCTGACAAGTCGAGCTCAGCCGGCTGTCCACCTCCGAGGCGGTTGCAAGCATCATCAGCGCGGTCCATGCTGCGCGACGTCACGATGACGTGCGCTCCGGCCCTGAGGCACGCGGCGGCAGTCGCGAATCCAATCCCAGAAGTCGCCCCGGTCACGATCACGCATCTGCCCTGCAGAAGTGAACTCTCGCCCCGATACGTTTGATCGACCCGCACTGGTCTTCCGAGGTTCGAAAGGACGAAGCGTCCAGCTTTTTTTATCTTTGACTTGACTCCCATGTCTGCCACCTAACGGAGTTTCACACCGAATCTGTCGGCGATCTTGACAGCGGTCTCCTTGCCGATTGTCTTCTTAACGAGCTCCTTGCCCGCGCGCTTCACATCGGAAACAACGTCGCGGGGACGGCTTGCATCGTAGAAGTCGTAAATTACTTGGGAATCGGTGCTCATCTCCGTGAATACCTCGAGAAGCACGGGCTTGTCTGAATCAGCGGCCATAAACTCCGGCAACGCGTTGTCGAACGATTCCCTGTCGTTCGCCGTCAAGTACTTAAAGCCGCACGATTCCGCCCAGGGTCCAGCGACGTTGCTGTGGCGAGCGGAGGTGTGAAGGTCACTCGCCTCGTCCTGCCACATGCCGTTATAGTAGAATTCCTCCCCCCCGTGATTGTTCAGCAGCAATATCCTTACGTTGCTGCCCACATGCTTTATTCTCAGCGAGTTCATGTCATAGAAGAAAGCGAGATCGCCAATGATCAGGAACGCCATGCCGTCGGTCGCCTGCGCTTGCCCCATCAGCGACGACATGCAGCCGTCTATGCCGTAGGTCCCTATATTCGCATAGACCCGCACGCCATCAGCAAGCCGGAAGAAGTTCGTCACCCGAATGGCGGTGTTTATGCTGAGATGGAGAATCGATCCACTCGGAATCCTTTTGACCACGTTTTCTATTGCATAGACGTTGGACCAAGGGAACTCGTAGGGCTTGATCGAACCAACATATTCCTTCAGCTTGGAGTAGTAGGTCAGATCGTTCTTCGCATCGTCATCGACATACATGTTCATGCGCTCGAAAAACGCCTCTGGGGAACATTCGAAAATCGTCGTCAGTCCTCCGAACATGTCGCAAACCGAACCGTCGGAATTGATTGACCAATGCTCGAAGCCCTCAGATGAGCGCAAGGCATGCTTTAGCCCCTGCATGATGTTGCCGCCGAACGTGATTACTAAATCGGGCTTAAGCTCTGAAAACCGCTTCTGAGAGACGTATTTTCCCTCGAAAGCTACAAAGGTATTAATCGTACCCCTCGTTGCAATGTTGGACATATGTTCAACGGAGATGGCGCAATTGTAGCTAGCGAAGAATGCCTCCAGATGTGACTTGAGCTTGTCACTCGGCATCGGGAGCTGGCCGCATGCCACGAGAATTCTCCTACATTCGCGCAAGCGTCGCGCCTTTTCCTCCCATTTGCTCGCAGGATCCTCAAGCTCGACTCGCTCGATACGCGTTACTTCCGGCAGCTTCGCCGCCGTGAAGGAAGTGCTGTACCACTTCATCGGAACGTTGATGTGAACGGGCCCACCCTCATGGTGGTCGAGTTCGAGGAGGGCCTCGTTTACGAGACGCTGGCAGAACCGGAAGTCATCATCGGTCTTCACCAACGGGAGGTTTACAGATTTCCGCACATGTCTATCATACATTCCTACCTGATCTATCATCTGGTCTTCCCGCTGCCCGAGCAACGCCGGATCGCGATCGCTCGTCAACACGAGAAGCGGCACATTCTGGTAGTATGCCTCGGCAACCGGCGGCCAGTAGTTGCAGGCCGCGGTCGATGACGTGCATGATATGACGACAGGCTCCCCTGACTGCTGGGCGAGACCAAGTGCGAAGTATCCCGCACTACGCTCGTCGACGACAGAGTAGCACTCAAAGTCGGAATCCTGCTCGACCGAATGAACAAAGGGAACGTTTCGAGCCCCAGCAGACAGGACACACTTTCTTATTCCATACTTCTTTAAAAGGGCAATTATTATTTGGTATGACTTTAGTTCAGTGTACATTGCCACTCCTTCATAATAGCGTTCGCATCGGTTCATTAATTAGCTTCTTGTCGCTGAAACATGGTCTTAATTGTGTCTAAAGAGCTTTTTCGTGCTTTATCCAGACGCCTGTTGACTGAAATCCAATCAATTGGCCTATTGTACACATCGAGGTCGGACTCCCTGACTATTCGATCCTCTAGCCCGACAACATGCATGAAACTCGTCAATCTAGTTCCAAAACGCTCGGGCATCACAACTGCAAATTCTTTGTTGAAATTCACCGAGAAGGCTGCACAGTGAAAGGAGTCGCACACCACAAATCGAGCGTCCCGAATGAGAGCGAGAAAAGATTCGACAGATACGTTACAGCGCATCCTCCCATGTTTTATGACATCATGATACTGATATGAGATATATTGAATCGGGAGTCCCGTCTTTCGAGACAACTGCTTTACGAATTGGTCAAGGGGTTTATTATGATTAATATTATACATAAGAATATATTCGGCATCTCTCTTAAAGGGATCACAATATTGATACCAGAATGATTTGTCCAGCAACAGCGTTGGATCAAGCACTTGTGTTACTTTTTCTATTCCCAGGGACCGAACGATATCCACTCCGCTGTCTTCCCTAACCGTGATATAGGTATAGCGTTGTAGAAGCTCACGCACACGGGGTATCTCCTCATTGCACAAACTGGTCTTTCCAAACGATGACGCGATCGATACGCGAATCGAATCTTGAGAAGTAAAAGAAAGGAACAGGATGTCGTCAACCCCGCCGTTCCATGTGCTGTTCCACACCTGATCGCTCCCCGTTACATAGAAATCGGAGCAAATGGGTTCATTTTCGAAATCAGTAAGGCTCCAATATGTGCGCGGGGACAGATTCAATCGACTTTCGATGTATCGGTTGAATGTACGACGTCGCTTAATATACGAAGGAAGTATTATTGCTCTAGCTAGAAACAATGCTAAAGGATTATGACTAAATATATCTTTCTTTTCTTTCAGACCCCGTAGCATGCTGCTAATTTTGTTGCGATTGGGATAGTAATCAACCACTGTTACATCAAACCCCATACGCTCCAACACCTTTTGCGTAGCAAAAGCTTGGAGAACAGAACCGTAATTCGCCGTGCGATGCAAGGTCAGCAAGCTAATTGACGCCATCATCGGCCCCTTTCGTTGACTTCCTGTTTCGC
Organism: uncultured Coriobacteriaceae bacterium; assembly: GCA_963931435.1. Lineage (GTDB taxonomy): Bacteria > Actinomycetota > Coriobacteriia > Coriobacteriales > Coriobacteriaceae > Coprousia. The sequence goes on along the minus strand of OZ007012.1, from coordinate 507,211 downwards.
TTAACCTTGAGATAGATATAGCCCCTTACAGCCAACATGATTAGTTCAGCAAACACTCTGACGCCGCAAACAAAAGGCATGCTCATCGAGCCGAAGTACACCGACGCTCCAAGTGCGGTACATGTGAAAATGGCGGCGATTACGGTCGAGACAGTTAGCTCTCTCGTTCTACCAGCTGTGCCCAAAATCGGCCAGCCAATCAACATGTTGTAGAACGATAGAAAAGCAATTGGTGATAGGGCGGTGAGAATAGGAGCCCCTCCTTCGTAACCACTGCCGCCGAGAATGGCCATGATCGTTCCCGAAAACATAAAGATAGCGGCAGTTAGCGCAAGCACAAACGGCAAACAATACAGCAGCACCCTATCTGCAAACCGAAAGTCCCTAGTTACCACCATATGCGCATACAGACTATTAAGTGCAGGGTTGTATAAGGAGGTGACGGCCGAAATTGCAGAAGCAGCCACGGACCAATATGCGATTTGACTCGCATCCGACATTCCTGCGCCGACAAATAAAGTAACGGAATTCGTCAATGCAGCTGATGCCACGTTCGAAATGCAGTATAAGGACGCCTCCTTTAAATCGCGTAAGCAGCGTGCAACACCAACAAAGCTGATTGAAGTCCCGAAAGATCGCTTGGCGGCGACGAACGTCCATGCAAGCGCAAGTATGCCCGATACGATGTCCAGCATCGGAATCCATATCAAATCGCTGTCCGAGCGAACGAACACAAATATTAATGCCGTTGAAATGCCCTTACACACCAAATATCGAGTCGTAAGAGACCTCATGTTCTCGTGCCCTTGGAAAACAAAATCAGGCGCAAGCGCAGTAAGACAAATAGCCACGATGGCGAGCATGGAATAAAGGAAGTACCCCCGGAGCATCTGCACCGAGGAGACGAACAGAGCAACGACGAGGCATGCGACCACAGAGATAATTATCCTTGCTTGCGTGATCGAGCCGATGATTTCATTTTGCTCGTGAAGCAACTTCGCCTCGGCAATACTTTTGGTTCCGGAAAGGTTAAAGCCGAAATCAACAAACACCCTGACCAAGGTCGACATAGAAACAATGTAGGCATAAACGCCATACACGTCGTGGCTCAAAACTCTTGTAAGATACGGCAGCGTTACAAGCGGAAAGAGATATTTTGTCACTTGAAGCAATAGCTGCCAAAAAACGTTGGCATAGAAAGAAACATGTTTCTTTGCGGGCTTCATCTCTGCGGCTCCCTATAGATACAAAGCAGCCATACCGAAGAAGGCGCTTTTGAGTATTTCACCCAACTGAACAAAGCGGATAAAGGCAAACAAATGCAATGCCAGTAAAGAAAGCAATGCGCATAGATATCCGCCTTTTATCGCAGCCCCATTAACCGCAGCGGTAGCCCTAGGCTCATCTGTGCCGAACCAATCGGAAACGAACAACAGCACCGCAAATGGGAAAACTGCATACGTAAACCTCAAGTAGCTATCCGCCTGGATGAAAAGAGCGAGTCCGGTGATAAACCCTAACATTGAAAGATAAAACTTCGAGACGTTTGAAGTAGGGCTATTGAGGCGATTACGTTTTAGGGACCGGATTTTTCCTCCCCAATCGACAAGTAACATGAGGATAAAGACGATATTCACAATTTTAAGAACCTGGTAATAGAGGGCACTACTCGAGGCGTCTGCATGCGTACCGGTATATTCTGAGTAGGCGCTTAACATATCGATTATGTTCACATTGAATGCCGAGAACAAGGGGCTCAATGCGGAAGAGAACGCAAGCGCCAAGGGGATAGAAACAACACCTCCAAAAAAGACAAAACGAGGACTCTCACGAAACAGCTGGTAAATCATCCGTACAATGAGGACGAGGTAGCAGGTCGAATGCAGAAAACATGGAAGCACGTATAGCGAAATGGTGACTACATTCCGTTTCCCTCTATAGAGCTCAAGATATATAGCTAGGGATTGCAGGAGAAGCGCAGTCGTACTCCGTAGAGCAGACAACGAATAAAACAGCGGAAAGACGCATACGATTAATGCGGCACTTATGAGGGTTCTTCTGCACGAGTAACCTTCGCGATTTGAATAATCAAGCCAACAGTAGCCAATTATTGAATAGTTTACAAAAGCCGCGCTCGCCTGAATCGAATAGTCATACCCAGTTTGCGAAACCAACCAAAACCATAACGTGGACAAAGGATAGCTTTCGAACGGATCGCTCGGCAGGGTGAATGCCTCGAAAAGGCTCTTCCCGCAATACACATCAACATAGGTTGCATATCGGGAGATGTCTCCCTCGAAAGCTGTGCCTTCAGCAGAGTGCCTCAAGCCTAAGCATATAACCGCCATGCAAAGACCGATGAGAAGGGAGGCAGACGTGATGTGGCGCGTCTTCACCCCATATCCAATTATCCACGGAAGCGCCGGCAGGGGAAACAACACCGCCGCAAATATCAAAATAATCATCATCGTACTATTTCCCACTGATTGCTCGACTATCTGCGGTCGCTCTGTCGGATAGCGCTTCATTTTCATAAGGGGCGCATATCATCGGCCAAGCCATTCGCGACATGAGAAGATTTACCAACACTGCAAAGAGTGCTGCGCCGGGTACCATCAATCTCATCGTTTGGAAGTCGTCTTTCTCAACAACCTGTTATACAGTATCTTTACAAACGACGGGGGGAGCGACGTGATGATGGACCGCTCTGCAACAGCTTTGATTTCGTCATATCGATTGGCTAAACCAAGGTGCCTAAGTGCGGCAAAGAAACGCCTCTGACTTTCGAGATAGGCCTTATTTGAACGCCGGGCGTACATTCCATCTCCTACTCTTACATCCACCACAACATCGGAAACGTTTGCACATTTGCAGCCGGCAGCAATCATTCTGGCCCAAAGCCAATAGTCTTCCATCCAAGGAAAAGGTTGATAACCCCCTGCATCGGTGACGGCAAGCTTGTTGAATATGACCGACACATGATTAAAAGGATTTCTTGCCCTCAGTCTTTCTTCGATATCACTTTGCTTCAGTGGAACATTTCTAACTGCACCAAGATCACCCGGCACTGTATCGAACTCCTCGATGGCCCCACCAATGAGATCGAGGTTTTCCGCAACCATCTTCGTAAGCAGCAGCTCGCATCGGTCGGGGCGAGACACATCGTCGGCATCCATGCGTGCCACGAAATTGCAACGACATAGAGAGAGGCCAGCATCAAGCGCGGTGCCGAGCCCACCGTTCTCAGGAAGTCGGTGAATCGACATGCGGCCTTCAAGTTCCCGCTCCCATTCGGCGAGCACGGCGTCGAGACCTTCTGTGAGGGGTCCGTCGCAGACGACAACCAAGTCGCTTAACGGAATGGTCTGCCGCGCCATTGAAGCTATGGCTACGTCGAGATATTCGGGTTTGTCCTTCGCGTACACCGACATGAGAACGGAATACGACGGAAGCTTCTCCTCACTCATCGCGCACCCTCCCCCGTCCGCACTACGCCTAGCGTACGCAGGATGATGGAAAGGTCCATGCGGACGCTTCGATGCTCGATATACTCCATGTCCAGCAAGACCTTCTCGCTTGGCAGCAGATCGTAACCACCCGTCACCTGAGCTAAGCCCGAAAGGCCAGGACGCACCTTCGTGCGATAATGCCAGCCATGAATGCGCTTCTCGAACACCTCGCAAAAGGCCGGACGTTCGGGTCGCGGACCCACGAGGGACATGTCACCCTTAACGATGTTCCAGAACTGCGGGATCTCATCCAAGCGCGTTTTGCGCATCACTTTGCCAAACGGCGTCACGCGCGGATCATCGCCCTGCGCCCAGCGGGCACCATGCGCCTCAGCATCCATATACATGCTGCGGAACTTATATACCTTGAATGTCTTACCATCCTTGCCCACGCGCTCCTGGGCATAGATGACGGGTCCTCTGGACTCTGATTTGATGCGCATGGCGATGACTGCCATGGGAATCGCTAGAGCAACAAGCGCCAAAGAGCATGCAGCCACGTCGAAAGCACGCTTCGCGAAGCGATAAGCAAGGCCGCCGACAACAACGGGCTCGTCGAGCTCGATCACATCATCGCCGGGCAACAGTTTCTGCAACACATCGGCGGGGATACCATTCTCTGATAGATTGGGCTCGTACTTACCCGCCATGTCGAGCTCAGCAGCAGTGCGACGATCGAACGCATCAACTTGACCCTCATCACCAGGCATACCTGCAATGGTTTGTGCGGTTATGCCCTCGCCCTGCACGCTCATCGCTGGCCGTCCTGCGATGTGCGGTGCGGCGTCGCTAGGTGATTTTCGACTAGAAGCATTGATGTATGCCCCCTCCCCCCGCGGGATTTGCGGGGTTGTTTGTGTTGCGAATCGGCATCCCATTCATCACCGGCGCCCATCCGCTAGCTTTTGAACGGAACATCGAGCGGCATCTGCTCGGCGAAACCGCTGTCGGCGTCGCCCACATGCACTATGCAGCGCCTGCGATGGCGATCGACCTGAGAGATGCGCGCCTCTTGACCCATGAGCGGACCATCGGTCACGCGCAGCACGCCCTCCTCGATCACGGCGGTGGAGCTACGAATCACGTGCTCGCCGTCCATGGCCGCGACGTACCAGGCCGCCGCCTCATCGGCAAGCGGCATCCAGGCACGGGCATCCGAACCCACGAGCTCGACGGGTACGGTGAGCTTGCCGAGCGCCTTGGCGAGCGCGCAGGCGTCGCGCGAGATGGCGAAGGCGTAACCGCGATACATCGGAACCGTCTCCAGCGACCAGACGCCCGCGCGCTTGATCCAGCGCTCCTTGCGCAGAGCGAACGCATCGGTCAGCAGGTCGGTGAAAACGAGGCGCTTCAGGCGCGCGCAGGTCGAGGCCTCGCGATTCTCGGGAACGCGCAGTAGGTACCAGCGCTCCCGTCCTCGGGGAGTACGGCGCCCCAGCGGCAACCCGCAGGCAGCACGGCCTGCACGGCGCGTCCTGGCCGCAGCGGTGCTTGCAGCAGGCATGGCGCTCCTCCCCTCTCGATCGCGCGATGCAGCGTGCCGGACGTACCGCCCGGTCGACGACGCGCAAGCGCGCAAAAGTACACCTTTTAAGAGGGGGTTTGTTTGTTTTTCAAATATCGATTCGAGTTATGTGAGGCAGCGAAATCCTTACAGGCAGGTTACAGGGAGCATGTATAATCTCGTGGTATCGGATAACCTGAAAAGGTGTACTTTTTCATCGCTGAGGACTCCACGGCTTACAATCGCCGGCAAGTTGCGACGCCCTCCCTCGCGCTACGCGTCCTCCTTCGCACGGTCCTCACGAATCCACTTATCAAACGTTGAGAGCGATACTCCCACCTCCGCCGCCGCGCGGCCGCGGGTGATACGCCCCGCCCGATAGCCGTCGCGCACCCCCGCGTAGCTCACCGGACGCTCCTTGCGGGGACGTCCGAACCGCACGCCGCGCGCCTTGGCCGCGGCGATCCCTTCGGCCTGGCGCCGATGGATGTTCTCGCGCTCGATCTGCGCCACATAGGAGAGAAGCTGCAGCACGATATCGGCGATCAGCACGCCCGTGATGCCGTCGCGCCCGCGGCGCGTGTCGAGCAGCGGCATGTCCAGCACCACCACGGCGGCGCCCACGCGCTTGGTGATGTCGCGCCACTGCTCGATGATCTCCTCGTAGCTGCGGCCGAGCCGGTCGATGCTCATCACCACGAGCACGTCGTCCTTGGAAAGCACCGCCTTCAGGCGAATCCACTCCGGTCGCTCGAAATCCCGCCCGCTCGCCTTATCCGCGAACACGTCTTCCGCAACCACACCGAACGCCGCCAGCGCATCGAGCTGCCGCGCCAGGTTCTGGTCGCGCGAGCTCACCCGCGCATATCCGTACGTCTTTCCCGCCATGGCGCCCCGCCTTTCCGCCCGCAGGTTCCGCGTTCCGACCCGCGCGGGCGCAAACGCGCCGGAACCTACGAAAACGGTAAGGTCCAAACGCCCCTGCGAACAGGGCGCCGTCGCCCAGGCAGATCGGAATCGGTCCGTCCGGCCCCTCGTGCGGCGGCAGGCAGCGGCAGCGGCTCGTGCGGCGACAAGCGACAGCAGGCGACGGACGGCAGCATACTGATCGGCAGTGGCGCCGATGTTCGGATTAAACCGCCCGTGCGCTCCCAGACCTATCGCTCATACCCGTGCCGCTACATACAAAAAGGGCGAGACCCGGCTGGATCTCGCCCTCGCAAAGAAGGTTGTCGCGCTCAGCTGTTACACGTAGAACAGGATGTCGTCGTAGGTGGGCACCGGCCAGTAGTCGGCGGCGACGATCTCCTCCATCGCGTCCACAGCGGCGCGGAGCTTCGCCATGGCGGGCGCGACCTCGTGCGCGTAGCAGTTGGCCTGCTCCTGCGAATCCACGATGGCCTCGGCCTTGGTATGCACCGCGTCGAGCTTCTTAATGGCCTCGTTGATGGCAGTGATGCCCGCGCAGAGCTTGTTCAGGGTGTTCTGCTCGCACTCCATCGTGGACTCGATCCCGACGCCGCGGAACACGTCCAGGCCGCGGGCCACCTTGGTGGCGTAGGCGGTGATCTGTGGGCGGTAGGTGCGGCGCGCCTCGCGGACCATCGTGGTGGCCTCGATGTTCATGAGCTTGTTGTACTTCTCCAGCTTGACCTCGTAGCGGCTGAACGCCTCGGTCTCGGAGAGCACGCCCATGCGCTTCCACAGCGCCAGGCTCTTCTCGGACACCATCGCGGGCAGGGCGTCGGCGGTGGTGCGCAGGTTGGCGAGCCCGCGGCGCTCTGCCTCGGCCTGCCACGCGTCGGAGTAGCCGTCGCCCGAGAACAGGATGCGGCGATGCGCGATGAGGTGCTGCTTGCAGTACTCGAGTGCGGCCTCGGCGAACTGATCGGCGGGCGTGCCCTCCAGCGCGTCGGCGAACTCCATGAGCGCCTCGGCCACGGCGGTGTCGAGCACGAGGTTGGCGTCCGACGGGTTGGCCTCGGAGCCCACGGCGCGGAACTCGAACTTGTTGCCCGTGAAGGCGAAGGGGCTGGTGCGGTTGCGGTCGGTGTTGTCCTGCTCCAGGTTGGGCAGCACGTCGGCGCCCAGATCGAGCACGCCGTGGGTGGCGTGCACGCTCGCTTTGCCGTCCATGATCTTCTGCACGACCTCGGTGAGCTGGTCGCCCAGGAAGATGGAGATGATGGCCGGCGGAGCCTCGTTGGCGCCCAGACGGTGATCGTTGCCGCAGCTCGCCACCGACATGCGCAGCAGCTCCTGGTACTTGTCCACGGCCTCGATCACCGCGGTGAGGAAGACCACGAACTGCAGGTTCTCCAGCGGGGTGTCGCCGGGATCCATGAGGTTCTCGTCCTCGGTCGCGATGGACCAGTTGTCGTGCTTGCCCGAACCGTTGATGCCCTCGAACGGCTTCTCATGCAGCAGGCAGGTGAGATCGAAGCGCGAGGCCACGAGCTTCATCTTCTCCATGATGAGCATGTTGTTGTCGATGGCCTCGTTGAGCTCGGAGAACACGGGCGCGAGCTCGTGCTGGCAGGGGGCGACCTCGTTGTGCTTGGTCTTGGCCGGGATGCCGAGCGCCCAGAGCTCGTCGTCGAGCGCCTTCATGTACTTGGAAACGCTCGGGCGGATGGCGCCGAAGTAGTGCTCCTCGAGCTCCTGGCCCTTGCAGGGCGGCGCGCCGAAGAGCGTGCGGCCGGTGATAACCAGGTCGCGGCGCTTGCGGTAGGCGTCCTTCTTGATGAGGAAGTACTCCTGCTCGCAGCCCACGGTGGGGGTCACGCGCTTGGGATGCTTGCCGAAGAGCGCCAGCACGCGCTTGGCCTGGGTGTCGAGCACCTTCATCGAGCGCAGGAGCGGGGTCTTCTTGTCGAGCGCCTCGCCGTTGTAGCCGCAGAACGCCGTGGGGATGCACAGCACCTCGTCCTTGATGAAGGCCGAGCTCGTGGGATCCCAGGCGGTGTAGCCGCGCGCCTCGAACGTGGCGCGCAGCCCCCCGTTGGGGAAGCTCGAGGCGTCGGGCTCGCCCTGGATGAGCGCCTTGCCGGTGAACTTGGTGATGGCGGTGCCGTCGCCCACGGGCTCCAGGAAGCTGTCGTGCTTCTCGCTCGTGATGCCCGAGAGCGGCTGGAACCAGTGCGCGTAGTGCGTGGCGCCGTGCTCGATGGCCCACGTCTTCATGGCGTGCGCGACGGCGTTGGCCACGTCCAGATCGAGCGGCTCGCCCTCCTCGATGGTGGCGAACAACCGCTTCCAGACGTCTTTGGGCAGGTACTCCTGCATGACGTGCTCCGAGAACACCAAGGTTCCGAAGCGGTCGGTCAGGTCGGCCATCTTCAATCTCCTCTCGTTGTGCGGCGAACAGGTCGTCGCGATCGGTCGTGCCTCTGACACCATGCAGCCTAATCGCCGTGTATTGCCGGGCCGTTACGGGCATGTTGCCACCGCGAAACGCAGAAAAGCGTAGCGCAAGGAGGGGTTTTTCAGGCCCGCAGTGCGAAACCTCAACGAAAACCCACCGCGCGCACGGAAAACAAACGGGCAGCTCAGGCGCGGCGTCGTACCAACGCGGCGGCGGTGCGGCCCGCCGGGCGTCAGCCGCGGGCGGCGTCGGCGTCCGCGGCGGTAACACAAGCGAAACGCAACGGTAAACCACGCGCAACCTAGCGTCCGTAACATAGCGCGCTGACCGCTCGCGCGCCGCCGCGCGGGCCCACCCTTATGTGAAAGGTAGCCCCATGGACGCTGCAACGCATACCGCGCGCGCCGACGCGCCCGCGCACCCCACCCTCTACCGCCCCTCCTTCGAGCACGATGCCTGCGGCATCGGCGCGCTCGCCTCACTCACCGGCGCCAAGAGCCACCAGATCTTGGATGACGCGCTCTCGGTGCTGGTGAACCTGGAGCATCGCGGCGGCACGGGGCTGGAGAGAAACACCGGCGACGGCGCGGGAATCCTCTTCCAGGTACCGCACCACTTCTTCCGCAAGGAGGCCCAGAAGTGCGGGCACCTGCTCCCCGACGAGGGCGATTACGGCGTGGCGATGCTGTTCCTGCCCCAGGACCCCGAGGGCGTGCGCGCCGCGCAGCGCCTCTTTGAGGAGGGCTGCGCCGCGGCGGGGATCCCGGTGCTCTTCTGGCGCGCGGTGCCCTGCGACCCGCACGACCTGGGCGAGACCGCGCGGGCGTGCATGCCCACCATCATGCAGTGCTTCGTGGGCCGCCCCGAGGCGGTGGCGGCGGGCGAGGACTTCGAGCGCCGCCTCTATGTGTGCCGCCGCACCATCGAGAAGCGCGCCGCAGGGGCGCACGAGCTCGCGGGCAAGATCTTCTACATCTGCTCGATGAGCGCGCGCACCATCGTGTACAAGGGCATGCTCGTGGCCACGCAGATGCGCCGCTTCTTCATCGACCTCAACGACGCCGCCGTGAAGACCGCCGTGGCGCTCGTGCACTCGCGCTACTCCACCAACACCACCCCCAGCTGGGAGCGCGCGCACCCCAACCGCTACATCATCCACAACGGCGAGATCAACACCCTGCGCGGCAACGTCAACTGGATCCGCGCCCGCGAACCCAACCTCTACTCGCCGGTGCTCGGCGAGGACCTGGACCGGGTGCTGCCCATCATCGATCGCGAGGGGTCCGACTCGGCGATTCTGGACAACGTGCTGGAGTTCCTGGTGATGAACGGCCGGCCGCTCACGCGCGCGGTATCGCTGCTCATGCCCGAGCCCTGGGATCGCAACGAGGCGCTGCCGCGCGCGCGGCGCGCCTACGACGCGTACCAGTCCATGCTCATGGAACCCTGGGACGGCCCGGCGGCCATCGCGTTCACGGACGGGCGGACGCTCGGCGCGGCCCTCGACCGCAACGGCTTGCGCCCCGCGCGCTACTACGTGACGCGCGACGACCGCTTCCTGCTGGCATCCGAGGTGGGTGCGATCGAGGTCGATCCGGCCAACATCCTGACGAGCGGCTGCCTGGGCCCCGGCGAGCTGCTGGAGCTCGACATGCAGCAGGGCCGCATCCGCTACAACGACGAGATCCGCAACGGCTTCGCCAAGCTCAAGCCGTTCGCGGACTGGATCGCCGAGGAGACCCTCGCGCTTTCCGACCTGGAGGCGCCCGCCGATCCGCTGCCCGCCGAAGACGCCGCCGTGCCGGCGGCGGAAGCGGCGCTCAAGCTCAGCTACCACTGGGACGATGTGGAGGAGGTGGTGCGCCCCATGGCCGCCACGGGCACGGTGCCCCTGGCGTCGATGGGCATCGACGCGCCGCTCGCGTGCCTGTCCACCAAGACCCGCTCGTTCTTCGACTACTTCTTCGAGCTGTTCGCCCAGGTCACCAACCCGCCCATCGACGCGCTGCGCGAGCACATGGTGACCTCCACGGTGCTCTACCTGGGAAACCACGGGAACCTCTTGGAGGATTCGCGCGGCGCCTGCCGCCTGGTGCGGCTGGAAAGCCCGCTCATCACCGCCGACGACCTCGCGCGCATCCTCGCTATCCGGCGCACGGGCTTCACGGCGCGCCGCTTCCGCGCCGTCTTTGCCGCCGACGCGCCCGCCGGCGCCCTTGAGCAGGCGCTCGAGGAGCTGGGGCGCGCCGTGCAGGAGGCCGTGCGCGCCGGCGTGAACATCGTGGTGCTCTCCGACCGCGCCGGCGGCGGCGAGGTCCCCATCCCCTCGCTGCTGGCGGTGGGAGCCGTGCACAACAGCCTCATCCGCTCGGGCCTGCGCACCTTCGCCGACATCGTGGTGGAGGCGGGCGATGCGGTATCGGCCCACGACCTCGCCGCGCTGGTGGGCTACTCGGCGAGCGCCATCCTGCCGTACGAGGCGCACGCGCAGATCGCGCGCCTGGCGCGCGGCGGCGACCTCACCGATGGCGCCGGCCGCCCGCTCACGGCGGAGGAGGGCATCGCCAACTACAACCGCGCCGCGGTGGCGGGCATGGTGGCCATCATGTCCAAGATGGGCATCTCCACCGCCCAGAGCTACCACTCGGCGCAGATCTTCGAGGCGGTGGGCCTGGCCGATACCCTCGTCGACCGCTACTTCACCGGCACCATCTCCCGCGTGGGCGGCCTTACCGTCGAGGCGCTGGAGCAGGAGCTGCGCGAGCGCTACGCGGCGGCGCGCCGGCTGGCGGCCGCGCCCGCGCCGGAGGCCCTGCCCACCCTGGGCCTCACCAAATGGCGCCCGGCCGGCGGCGAGGACCACCTCATCGACCCCGATACCATCTACCTCTTGCAGCAGGCCGTGCGCACCGATTCGTTCGAGACGTTTCTGGCCTACAGCGACCACGTGCACCGTCCCGGGCGCGCCGTGCGCCTGCGCGACCTCATCGACTTCGACGCGTCCGGACGCGCCCCCGTGCCGCTGGAGGAGGTGGAGAGCGCGCGCAGCATCGTGACGCGCTTCAACACCGGCGCCATGTCCTTCGGCTCGATCAGCCAGGAGGCGCACGAGTGCATGGCCATCGCCATGAACCGGCTGCACGGCCGCTCCAACTCCGGCGAGGGCGGCGAGGACCCGCGGCGCGAGACGCCGCTGGCCAACGGGGATTCGACCCGTTCGGCCATCAAGCAGGTTGCCTCGGGGCGCTTCGGCGTGACGAGCCGCTACCTCGCCTCGGCAACCGAGATCCAGATCAAGATGGCCCAGGGCGCCAAGCCCGGCGAGGGCGGGCATCTGCCGGGCAAGAAGGTCTACCCCCAGATCGCGCGCGTGCGCCAGTCCACCCCCGGCATCGGGCTCATCTCGCCCCCGCCGCACCACGACATCTACTCCATCGAGGACCTGGCGGAGCTCATCTTCGACCTCTCCTGCGCCAACCCCGAGGCCCGCGTCAGCGTGAAGCTCGTCTCCGAGGCGGGCGTGGGCACCATCGCCACGGGCGTGGCCAAGGGCGGCGCCAACAAGATCTTGATCTCGGGCCATAACGGCGGCTCGGGCGCGGCGCCGCGCGACTCCATCTGGCACGCGGGCCTGCCGCTCGAGCTGGGCCTGGCCGAGACGCAGCAGACCCTGCTGCAAAACGGCCTGCGCTCGCGCGTGGTGCTGGAGGCGGACGGCAAGCTCATGGACGGCACCGACGTGGCGGTGGCGTGCCTGCTGGGCGCCGAGGAGTTCGGCTTCGCGACCATGCCGCTCATCGCCATGGGCTGCCTCATGCAGCGCGACTGCCAGCGCGATACCTGCCCGGCGGGCATCGCCACGCAGAACTGCCGGCTGCGCCACCGCTTCGCCGGCAAGCCCGAGCACGTGGAGCGCTTCATGCTCTTCGTGGCCGAGCAGCTGCGCGGTATCATGGCGCAGCTGGGCTTCCGCACCGTGGAGGAGATGGTGGGCCACCCCGAGTGCCTGCGGCAGGTGGCGGTGGCGGGCAACCCGAAAACCGAGCTCATCGACCTCAGCTGCGTGCTCGCCCCCGGCTCCTGCGCGTTCGGCGCGCACATTCCCGGGGCGGACGCGCCGCACTACCTGCCGGCCATGGCCGCGGACGCCGGGCTTGAGCGCACGCTCGACGCCACCCTCTTCATCCCGCTTACCGCCGAGGCGCGCCGCCATCTCGTCCCGGTGCGCTTCAGCGCCGACATCGCCAACGTCAACCGCTGCGTGGGCACGTTGCTGGGCCACGCCGTCACCGCCGCGCACCCGGAGGGGCTGCCCGACGGCTCGATCACCATCGACTGCACGGGGTCGGCGGGCCAGAGCTTCGGCGCGTTTCTGCCCCGCGGCATCACGCTCAACGTCGAGGGCGATGCCAACGACTACTTCGGCAAGGGGCTCTCGGGCGGCGTGGTTTCAGTGCGGCCGCCCGAGAACGCCAGCTACAAGTTCGATGAGAACATCATCGTGGGCAACGTCGCCTTCATGGGCGCCACGGGCGGGCGCGGCTTTGTGAACGGGCGCGCCGGCCAGCGCTTCTGCGTGCGCAACTCGGGCGCCACCGTGGTGGTCGAGGGCGTGGGCGCGCACGGCTGCGAGTACATGACGGGCGGCATGGCGCTCATCTTGGGCGAGGTGGGCCCCAACTTCGCCGCCGGCATGACGGGCGGGGTCGCCTACATCTTCGACGAATACGGCACGCTCGCCGCGCGCGTGAACCGCGAGAACGTGGCGCTGCGCCGCCCGAGCGAAGCCGAGCTGGCCGAGATTCGCGACCTCATCGACCAGCACGTGCACATCACGCAGAGCCCGCGCGGCATCAAGATGCTCTACCGCTTCGAGCGCGTGGCGGACGCCTTCGTGAAGGTGGTCCCGCGCGACTACGAGCGCGTGATGCAGATCGTGGCCGCCGCCGAGCACGCCGGCGCCACGCACGACGAGGCCCTGGAGCAGGCGTTCGAGCAGATGAAGGACTAGACGCGCCCGGACGGGCGCGAGACGGAGAGGATGCAACATGGGAAAGCCCGGAGCGTTTTTGCAGGTGGAGCGCAAGACCCACGCCCTGCGCCCCGTAGCCGAGCGCACGCGGGACTACGCCGAGCTCTACGTGGAACTCGATGAAAAGGAGCGGCGGGAGCAGGCGAGCCGCTGCATGATGTGCGGCGTGGCGTTCTGCCAGGCGGGCCACCCCTTCGGCCGGGCGCGCTCGTCGGGCTGCCCGCTGCACAACCTGATCCCCGAGTGGAACGATCTGGTCTGGCGCGGCCGCTGGGCCGAGGCCGCCGAGCGGTTGGCGCTCACCTCGCCGCTGCCCGAGTTCACGAGCCGCGTGTGCCCCGCGCCGTGCGAGGTCGCGTGCAACCTGGGCACGGTGGAGGGCGAGCCCACGGCCATCCACGACACCGAGCGGGCCATCTCGGACTGGGAATGGGCGCACGGCGGACCCGCCCCGTTTACCGGGGCGCCCGCGGCGGACGCCCCGCGCGTCGCCGTGGTGGGATCCGGCCCCGCCGGCCTGGCCTGCGCCTGGGAGCTCGCCCGCCGCGGGGCGCGCGTGACCGTGGTGGAGCGCGCCGACCGGGCAGGCGGCCTGCTCATGTACGGCATCCCCGCCATGAAGCTCGATAAGGGTGTGGTCGAGCGCCGGGTCGAGCTCATGCGCGAGCGCGGCATCGCGTTCGCGCTCGAAACCGACGCCGCCAACCCGGCGGTCGCCGCGGCGCTCGCCGCCGACCACCGGGCCGTGGTGCTCGCCGCCGGAGCGCGGCAGGCCCGCATGCTCGCCGTGCCCGGCGCCGACGCGGCGGGCGTGGTGCCGGCGCTCACCTACCTGACCGCGAGCACGCGCACGCTGCTCGACGGCGGCGCGCCGGAGGTCTCCGCTGCGGGGCGCGACGTGGTGGTGATCGGCGGCGGCGACACCGGCAACGACTGCGTGGCGACCGCCGTGCGGCAAGGGGCCGCCAGCGTACGCCAGATCGAGGTCATGCCCGAGCCGCCCGCCGCGCGCCTGCCGTCCAATCCCTGGCCGCAATGGCCCGAGGTCAAGAAGACCGACTACGGCCAAGAGGAGGCCATCGCCCTCATGGGTGGCGAGATGCGCGCGTGGGGCGTGGACACGCTCTCGTTCGAAACCGACGAGGAGGGGCGCGTGCGCGCGCTCACCGTGGTCGACCTGGATTGGTCGGGCGGGGCGCCCGAGCGCATCCCCGGCACCGAGCGCAGCATCCCCGCCCAGCTGGTGCTCATCGCCTGCGGCTTCACCGGGCCCGAGACCGAGCTGCTGCATACCTGGGGCGTCGCGCTGCCCGAGCCCGGCGCGGGCCGACCGCTGCCCGTGATGGAGGCTCCCGGCAGCCATCGCTGCGCGCTCGAAGCGGCCGTGCCGGCGCCCACCGGCGGCATCTGGGCCTGCGGCGACGCGCGCTCGGGGGCGACGCTCGTGGTGAGCGCCATCGCCGACGCGCTGGCCTGCGCGCAAGAGCTTGCCGCGGAGCTCGGGCTCGCATAGCGCACGCCCCGGGCCCGGCGTTCAAAGCCGCAACCGATCCGCAGCCGAAACGGAAACGCCTGGCATCGCCGCATCTCGGGGCCGCTCGTGAACGTTGGGTTTCGGGAACTGCGCGTAGATATGAGATGCGCGTGGCGGGATGTATGATGCTCTCATTTTCCCGCCCCGATAGAAAGGGTGCTTCATGAGAGTAGACGCCATCTTCGCCGACGCGCGCGCCGCCGGACGCATCCCCGTTTCCTTTGAGATGTTCCCGCCCAAAGGCGAGCTCACCCTCGACCACGCGCGCACGGCCGCCGATAAGCTCTGCGCGCTGGGCCCCGACTTCATCAGCGTGACCTGCTCAGCCGGCGGCTCGGGCAACGCGGGTTCCACCGCGCAGATCGCCGCGATGATCGACCGCGATTTCGGCGTGAGCGCTGTGGCGCATATGACCTGTATCGGCATGACGCGCGACGCGCTGGCCGCGCGCGTGGAGAGCTACCGCGCCGCCGGGGTGGAAAACGTGCTCGCGCTGCGCGGTGACATCCCCCAGGACGCCGACGGCGCCCCGGCCGGCGATTTCCGCTACGCCGCCGACCTCATCCCCACCCTCGTCGACGCCGGCTTCTGCGTGGGCGCGGCCGCCTACCCGGAAGGCCATATCGAATGCGACGACCTCGCCCTGAGCGTGCGGCACCTCCGCGCCAAGCAGGACGCCGGCGCGCGCTTCCTGGTGACGCAGCTCTTCTTCGACAACGACTATTTCTACCGCTTCCGCGAGCTCGCCGACGCCGCCGGCATCACCGTGCCCATCACCTGCGGCATCATGCCGTTCATGAGCAAGCAGCAGGTGAGCCGCATGGTGTTCATGTGCGGCGCGTCGCTGCCCTCGCCCGTCATCAAGCTGCTCGCGCGCTACGAGGACGACGCCGAGAGCCTCATGGCCGCGGGCATCGACTACGCCTGCCGCCAGCTTGTCGACCTCGCCGAACACGGCGTCGACGGCCTCCACGTCTACACCATGAACCGGCCGAGCGTGGCGCGCGCCGCCATGAGCGCGCTTGGGCGCGCGTGAGCCCGATGGAACCGGTCCGTCGCGCGGACGCGCCCGAGGGAGGCGGCCGGCCGGCTTGGTCCCTCCCCGACGAGCTCGCCGCACCCGTCCGCTACCGGCTGGATGGAGACGCTGACGCGACCTGTGGGGACGCATGCGATCCGTCCGGTGTCCGCGTGCTCGGCCGGGCGCGCATCGACCGCGCCGAGGCCCTGCGCTACCTGGGTTACGCCGGGCAGGATATCGAGCCCGCGCTCGCAGCGCGAATCGAGGAGGTATTCGCCGACGCGGAGCGGACGTTCGTCGCGCGCGGCGCGAGCCGGGTCTTTCCCGTGGACGCCGGCGGGCTCGATGGACAGGGCCTGCCCTGCATCCGCCTTTCCGGCACCGCCGTGGTGCTCACCGGCCGCTCCATCTTCCGCCACCTGAAGGACGCCCGCGCCGCCGTGGTGCTCGCCGTCACCCTAGGGATGGAGAGCGAGCGCGCCCTGCGCGCCGGCGCCGGACGCGACGCGCTGCGCGCGGCGGTGCTCGACGCGGGCCTCTCCGCCCTCGTCGAGGCGGCCGCCGAAGCCGTGGACGCGGACGCCAAGCGCGCCGCAGCCCCTTGGGGCCTCACGGGCAACAGCCGCTTCTCCTGCGGGTACGGCGACTGCCCGCTCGACGCCCAGCCAAGCCTGCTCGACGCGCTGGACGCGCGGCGCGCACTCGGCATCGCCCTCACGCCGTCGGCCCTCATGATCCCCTCCAAGAGCATCACCGCGGTCTTCGGGCTCTTCGAGGGGGATGCGGCCGGCCAGGACGCCTCCCGCACCTGCCGGGGCTGCCGGCTGCGCGCGGGATGCGCCTTCCGCGCCCGCGGCGCGCGCTGCTGGCGCGCCTGACGGCCGGCGCGCCCGGCAGTACCCTCCTGCCGCGGACGCGGCGCCTTGCGCGCGCCGCAATCAGCGCGCGAGCCCCCGAGGGGCCTTCTGGCCGCAGACGTTTCCAATGTGTTCAACATGCTCAGGCACCATGCAGGGCCGGCGCGCATGCGGTATCGTGATAGGTTGTCGCACCGCGTCGCCCGACGATGACCCAAGGAGGTTTTCGTGCCCGATACCGCTACGTATCTGCAACCGGCTCCCCTCACCGCGCGCCTGAAGGCGGGCGCCGCCTGGCATCCGCGCACCCTGGATACCCTGCGCATCACCGACGCCGACCTGCGCGCAGTCCTGGAGGGGCGCCGTCACCTGCTGTTCGACGGCGGCATGGGTTCGATGCTCCAGGCGGCGGGGCTCGCCGCGGGCGCGCGCCCGGAGATGCTCAACCTCACCGATCCGGAGGCCATCACGCGCGTGCACGCCGCCTACGTGGAGGCCGGCGCCGAGGTCATCACCACCAACACGTTCGGCGCCAACGCGCTCAAGCTCGCCGGAGACGCCACGGTCGCCGAGGTGTTCGAGGCGGCTGTGCGCTGCGCCCGGCAGGCGGGGGCGCGCTACGTCGCCGGCGACATCGGCCCCACCGGCGCCCTCATGCACCCGCTGGGCACGCTCTCCTTCGATGACGCCTACGCGCTCTTCGCCGAGCAGGCGCGCGCCGCCGAAGCCGCCGGCGCCGATCTCATCATCATCGAGACCATGGCCGATCTGGCCGAGGCGCGCGCCGCGGTGCTCGCCGCCAAGGAGCAGACGCGCCTGCCGGTCTTCTGCACCATGACCTTCGAGGCGGACGGCCGCACCTTCCTGGGCACGAGCCCCGAGGCGGCGGCAGCCACGCTCGACGCCCTCGGCGCCGACGTGGTGGGCATCAACTGCTCGCTCGGTCCCGCCGAGATCCGCCCCTTCATCCAGCGCATGCTCGCCGTGTGCGCCAAGCCGGTCATGGTCCAGGCCAACGCGGGGCTCCCCCATGTGGAGGAGGGCCGCACGGTCTACGCCATCGAGCCCGAGGCCTACGCCGCCGACGTGGCGCGCATGGTGGAGGACGGAGTCGCCGTCATCGGGGGCTGCTGCGGCACCACGCCCGCCTTCACGCGCCTGCTCGCCGACATCGTGCGCGACCGGAAGCCGGCGCCCCGCGCGGTCGCACCCGCGTTCGCCGTCGCGGGCCCGCAGGCCTATCTCGCCCTGCCCGCCGGCGCCGGGCACGTGGCGGTCATCGGCGAGCGCATCAACCCCACCGGCAAGAAGCGCCTGCAGGCGGCCCTGCGCTCGGGCGACATCGACTACATCGTCGCACAGGGCATCAGCCAGCAGGAGCAGGGCGCCGACATCCTCGACGTGAACGTGGGCCTTCCCGGCATCGACGAGGAGCAGATGATGCAGCGCGTGAGCGAGGAGCTGCAGGCGGCCATCACGCTGCCGCTGCAGTTCGACTCGACCGATCCGGTCGCCATCGAGGCGGCCGTGCGGCGCTATCCCGGCCGCGCCCTCATCAACTCGGTGAACGGCTCGGCCGAGAGCCTCGCCGCCGTCCTGCCCGTCGCCGCCCATTACGGGTCCTGCGTGGTGGGCCTCACGCTGGACGAGGGGGGCATCCCCGAGACCGCTGAAGGGCGCCTGGCCATCGCGCGGCGCATCGTCGAGGCCGCTGAGAAAGCGGGCGTCCCCCGCGAGCGCCTGCTCATCGACTGCCTCGTCATGACGGCCTCCACCAACCAGGCGCAGGTGCGCGAGATCCTGCGCGCCGTGGCGCTCGTGAAGGAGCAGCTGGGCGTGGCGACCACGCTCGGCGTCTCCAACGTGAGCTTCGGGCTGCCGGCGCGCGAGCTTCTGAACGCCACCTTCCTGGCCGCGGCGCTCGGCGCAGGGCTCGATGCGCCCATCATGAATCCCGGCTCGGCGCGCTACATGGACGTGATACGCAGCTACCGCGTGCTCAACGCCGAGGACGCGGGCTCGGCAGCCTTCATCGAGCGCTACGCCGCCGCGCCCGACCCCTACAAGCTCGCAGCGGGCGGCGCGGCGGGCGGGCGCGCAGGAGGCGCCATCGGATTCGGCGGCGTGACGGTCGAGGGCGGCATGACGCCCGGGGGGCCTTCGGCCGGCGCGTCCACGACCGACGGAACCTCCTCCCCCGAGGCCTCAGCCGGGGCCGTCAGCGCCTCCCCCGTCGCGGGCGGCGACACGGCAGCCCAGGACCCGGCCGCGGACGGCGCCGGCGACGATCCGGCGGCGCATATCGGACACCTCGTCATCACGGGCCGGCGCGGCGAGACGCGCGCCGCCGTCGAGGAGCTGATCGCCCAAGACGGCGCCGATCCCATGGCCGTCATCGATGGGTGCCTCATCCCCGCCCTCGACGAGGTGGGGCGCCTCTTCGACGCCGGCAAGCTCTTCCTGCCGCAGCTCATGGCCTCGGCCGAGGCGGCGCGCGCCGGATTCGACGTCATCCGCGCCGCCCTGCCCGATGCGGCCGACGCCGGCAAGGGCGCCGTCGCGCTGGCCACCGTCAAGGGCGACATCCACGACATCGGCAAGAACATCGTCAAGATGCTTCTGGAGAACTACGGCTACACCGTCTACGACCTGGGGCGCGACGTGGCGCCGGAGGAGGTCCTCGCCTGCGTGCGCGCCCACGACGTGAGGCTCGCGGGCCTCTCGGCGCTCATGACCACCACGGTGCCGGCCATGGCCGAGACCATCGAGCTGCTGCATCGCGAGGCGCCCCGGACCAAGGTCATGGTGGGCGGCGCGGTGCTCACGCCCGAATACGCGCAACAGATCGGCGCGGACTTCTACGTCAAGGACGCCGCCGAATCCGCCCGCATCGCCGAGCAGGTCCTGGGATAGCGACGCAGCACAGAAGGTCGAACGCTATGAAATAGCCCCCGGCAGTCCCTGTGTGCGCAGGGCCTGCCGGGGCGTTTCGCATGCGCGCGGACGCGCGGCTAGTTCTTGAGGGAGTTCAAAGGCGCGGGGAAGCGGCCGCCGCGGTGGGCGAAGACGGTGCCCGCATGCGGGTTGACCGGCATGATCGGCGCGCGGCCGAAGAGCCCGCCGTATTCCACGGAATCGCCCACGCCCTTGCCGATCGCGGGGATGATGCGCACCGCCGTCGTCTTGTTGTTGATGACGCCGATCGCCATCTCGTCGGCGATGATGCCGGCGATGGCCTCGACGCTCGTGTCACCGGGGATGGCGATCATGTCGAGGCCCACCGAGCACACGCAGGTCATGGCCTCGAGCTTCTCGAGCGAGAGGGCGCCCGCCTCGACCGCGGCGATCATGCCGGCGTCCTCCGAGACGGGGATGAACGCGCCCGAGAGGCCGCCCACCGAGCTCGTCGCCATGACGCCGCCCTTCTTGACGCAGTCGTTGAGCAGGGCGAGCGCCGCCGTGGTGCCGGGGCCGCCGCAGGTGCCCACGCCGATGATCTCCAGGATGCGGGCCACCGAGTCGCCCACGGCCGGCGTCGGCGCGAGCGAGAGGTCCACGATGCCCTTCTCCACACCCAGGCGGCGCGCCGCCTCGCGGCTCATGAGCTCGCCGGCGCGGGTGATCTTGAAGGCCGTCTTCTTGATCTGCTCGGCGACCTCCATCATGCTCGCCGACGCGGGGAGCTGCTCCAGCGCCGCCGCCATGACGCCCGGACCCGATACGCCCACGTTGATGACGGCGTCGGCCTCGCCGGTGCCGTGGACGGCGCCCGCCATGAAGGGCGAGTCCTCCACCATGTTGGCGAAGACCACGAACTTGGACGCGCCCACGGAGTCCTCGTCGGCCGTGAGCTCGGCCGCGCGGCGCACGAGCTCGGCGACCTTGAGCACGGCGTCCATGTTGATGCCGGCGCGCAGGCTCGCCACGTTGACGCTCGAGCACACGCGCGTGGTGCCGGCGAGCGCCTCGGGGATGCAATCCATGAGGCGGCGGTCGGCGTCGCCCATGCCCTTGTGCACGAGCGCCGAGAAGCCGCCCAGGTAGTCGATGCCGAGGGTCTCGGCAGCGCGGTCGAGCGCATGGGCGATGGGCGTCAGGTCCTCGTCCGCGCAGGCGGCGGCGATCTGCGCCACCGGCGTCACCGCGACGCGCTTGTTGACGATGGGGATGCCGTACTCGCGCTCGAGGTCCTCGGCCGTCTCGACCAGGCGCTCGGCGCAACCGGTCACGCGGTCGTAGACCTTGGCGCACATCCGGTCCATGTCCTCGTCGGCGCAGCTCGCGAGCGAGATGCCCATGGTGATGGTGCGAATGTCGAGGTTCTGCTCCGCGACCATGCCGCGGGTCTCGGCGATCTCTGCAGGGGTGATGGCCATAGGGCTGCTCCTTCTCGCTCGCGCCCGTCCAGGGCATGGGGACGCCCTCTACTTTACCTTCATTTCCCCCTCCGTCACGGAAAAACGAGAGCAAGACGCGCCCCGGAGCCACACTCCGGCCCCACCGGATGGGCCGCCGCCCCACAGGAGGAAGCGGGCGGGACGGCGCCCGCGCGCCCGGCACGCGTCTCCGCCTACAATAGGGTCGTCAACCCCGAGGCACCCAAGGAGCACCATGTCCCGCGCATCTGCATGCGATCAAGCTTCGAGCACGCGACGCCACCCCGCATCCGACGTGCAGCCCACGCTGATCACCACCGATTGGAACGAGGAATGGAAGGCGCTGCAGCGGCGCCGGCGCGCCGCCGAGGACCCCGCATGGTGGGACCGCCGCGCCAAGCACTTCCGTCCGCAGCAGACGAGCCCCTACGCCCGGGACTTCATCGCCCTGGCCGCGCTCGAGCCCGGCGAATCCGTCCTGGACATGGGCTGCGGGGCGGGCGCGCTCGCCATCCCGCTGGCACGCGGTGGCCATCCGGTCACGGCCTGCGACTTCTCGCCCGCCATGCTCGAGACCCTGCGCCAAGGCGTCACCCACTACGGGGTCGAGGGGCTCGTGCGCATCGAGCGTCTGGCATGGGATGACGACTGGGAGGCGGCCGGCATCGCGCCCAAGAGCGTGGACGCGGCGTTCGCGAGCCGCTCCATCGCCACCCGCGACCTGGCCGCCGCCCTCATGAAGCTCGACCGCGTCGCGCGGCGGCGCTGCTCGATCACACTCGTCACCGGCGCCAGCCCGCGCGTGGACCGCCACATCATGGACGCCATCGGCGCCAGCGTGACGGAGAGCCGCGATTTCATCTACGCCTTCAACATCCTCGTGGGCCTGGGGCGCCTGCCCGAGGTGCGCTACATCGCCTCGCCGCGCCGCGATACCTTCGACTCGCTGGAAGAGGGCGTGGCGGATTTCGCCCGCATGCTCGAGGGCGGCAACGAGGACCGCGTCGACGAGCTGGCGCGCTACCTCGCCGCACACATGGTCAAGAACCCCGACGTCGGGAAACCCGGGCAGAAGGGGCGCCCGCAGGGGCGCTACATGCTCGACCACGAGCGCATCGTGCGCTGGGCGCACATCAGCTGGAAACCCGGTGGAGAAGCCGCCCGGTAGCGAGGCGGGCGCGCCGGGAGGTCCCATACTGGGTAGGACGAAGGACGCATGCCGCACCGCAGCGCGGCGGCGCGGCGGTGGGATCCGACCGAGGAGGCGACCGATGAGGACGTTCACGCGCGCGATAGCGGGCATCCTGGGAACGGCGGTGGTGATACTGGGCATCATCACCCTGCTCGCCAACACCGTGCTCGCCGGCAGCCCCCTGATGGAAGGCCTCGCCACGGGCGCCGCCAACGCCGCGCTCGACGCATCGGGCGTGAAGGAGCGCATCGACGGGGCCCTGCGCGAGAACGCCGGCGCCATCGCGGACGCTACGGGCCTCAGCGAGAACCAGGTCGTCTCCGCGATCAACCAGCTGGACATCTCCTCGTGGAGCGTGACCACCCTGCCCGGCGACGCCGTTGCCACCGGGAGCTTCGCCGCGAGCTACGGAGGCGTGGACTGCCAGGTGACCACCTACGCCGACCCCTCCTACGTGAGCGTCGACGTCTACGGGCAGAGCATCGCGCTCGCCGTGCCCGCTTCGGCCCAGGGGTACCTGGGCTACCTTTCCTACCTCGGCTGATGCCCGCGGGCGGCGGACGCTCGACCAGGGGACCGCCGCCCGCGCACCGCCTGCGACCGCAAGGAGGAGGCACCCATGTCAACCCAACGACCCATCAACGCCGCAGACGCCGCCAAGCGCGCAGCCCGTGCGCCCGGCGACCAGGCGGAGACGCTGCGCCGGGCGGCTGCGGGCGCGCCCCCTGCGGCGCCGGCGCCGCAGGATCCAGCACCTACGCATGCCCAGGGACCGCGCGACGCGACCGCACGCCCGCAGAGCCCGCGCCACGCGCGGCACGCCGCCCCGGCAAGGTCGACGGAGCGCCGCGCTGGATCACCTGGAACCGCGGGAGAGACGGATCCGCGGCCATCGGGCGCCCGCATCGCCCACCGAGCGCCCGCGCAACCCGGCGCCGCGGGCGTGCGACCACTCGGTGAGGGACGCCGTCCGCAGGCGCCGCGCCGGACGAGCCGCGCGGTCCCCCTCATCGGCGCCGCCATCGGCATCGGGCTCGCCATCCTGGTCCTCGTGCTCGTGGGGCGCGCCCTGGTGGGCGTGGCGCTCTACGACGACCGCACCGCAGCCGCGACCGAGCCGCAGACCGAGGAGGTCGATGCCGCAGCCGTCGACGCGCAGGGCACCATCGCGTTTCTGGGCTCCGTCTACAGCATCGGCACCGATGAGGATGGGCAGCCCGCCCTCTGCTACCAGGCGGACGGCTCCGCGACCCCGCTCGCCAGCTTCACCATCGTCGGCGATCCCGTGGGCCTCGCGCTCTACGGCGGGCGCTTCTACACGGTGGCAAACACCGATGACGGCTACCTGGTGCAGGTCTTCGTCCCGGGCGACGGGTCGCTTCCGGCCGACTACGCCTCGGGCGCGGGAGCGGTCGAGGCGATCGCGCTCGACGGAGGCCGCCTGCAGCTCACCTTCAGCGACGGCACCGCGACCGGGATCGACCTGCTCGAGGTCTGATCACACCGAGATTCGATCACGCGGCGCGTCCCTCAACGCACCTCCCAGCGTCCATTGCGACGCGCGCCCATGCGGATGAGGCGCCCATCCTCCTTGAGCGATGCGACCAGGCGCTCGGCTTGACGTGTTCCAACGCCAAGGTTTGCCGCCATCTGGGCGATGGTCATCGTCGGATTACGGCGGACCATCTCCAGCAGCTGCAGCTCCGTGGTCGAGGAGTTGTTCATACCGTCATTTATACCGACATCTAGAAGGTCTCTAGGAGGTGCGATGACGTGCTTGCCCTCGACTATCGCCGTCACCTGCTCGACCGAAAGCGTATTGTTTTCAATCGCCAGCGAAGACTGGATTGTCCTGATGCGGTTCTCCTTTCGGAGCCTAGGACTGGCGCTCAGATGACCATGCCCTTCGATGCGTCCAACCTTTTGCGCGATATCGGCAATGAGGCCGACGATTTCATCGGTCAGGGCAAAAGGGGTTGATATGGCATGAATCGTTCACCTTTCCTGTACCAGGGCGCCTTCAGAAACGAACTTCCCGAAGGCACCCTGGAACATCGCGTCCGCGCCAGCGGCCGTCACGAGCAGCCCGTGGTGGTGCCGCAGTCCATGCACACCTTGCAGGTGCCGTTCTGGACCATACGCGAGCTGCCGCAGTTGGGGCAGGTGCTGCCATCGTAGAGGCGCTCGCCGTGGAGCGCCGCGTTGCGGGCCGCCTCGTTGACGAAGGCGGCCGTGTAGAAGTCGCCGGTGTCCACGTTGCCCGTCTCCTCGCGCAGCTCGTCCGCCTTGGCGGCGACCAGCCGGTCCATGTCCTCGGCGGCGAGAGGCCCCTCGTCCTCGTCATCGGCGCCCGCCGCAGCGACGCGCGCCTCGACGGCGGCGACCGCCTCGGCCGGATCGACGGGAACCGCCCCCGCGATCTGGCTCCAGCCGGCCGGCTTGACCTGCACGCGCGAATAGTCGCCCAGCTCGATGTCGATCACCTTGGAGATGAGATCCGAGATGGAGTTCACGTACTTGATGTTGGGATGGCTCTGCACGAACCCGTAGGGCTCATACATCTGCCCGCGCAGCATCTTGGAGATGCGCTCGGCAGGGATGCCGTACTGGAGCATCACCGAGATGGTCTTGGAGAGCGAGTTCAAAAGGCCCATGATCGTGGTGCCCTCGCGGTCGGTCGTGACGAAGAGCTCGGCGATCTCGCCAGCCTCGTTGCGGTTCACCGTCGTGTAGATCTTGACGCCGTCGATCTGCGCCAGATGCGTGTGCCCGTTGCGGATGCCCGTGATGCGGCGGCGCTGCGCGGCGCGCGGGACCGTGCCCGCAAGCTTGCCCCGCGCGTCGCGGGCAAAGGCCAGAAGCTCCGCGTAGGAGAGATCGCCCAGGTCGCGCTCGCCCGTGCCGTCATCGAGGCGCGTGTTGAGCGGTTGGGCGTTCTTGGAGCCGTCGCGGTAGAGCGTGATGCCCTTGCAGCCCGTCTGCCAGGCAAGCATGATGACATCCTTGAAGTCCTCCACCGTGGCCGTGGACGGCAGGTTGACCGTCTTGGAGATGGCGCCCGAGACGAGCGGCGTCAGCGCGGCGACCATGAGCACGTGCCCCTTGGGATCGATGTAGCGCGTGCCGGTGCCGCAGGTGTTGGCCGTGTCGAACACGGCAAGGTGCTCGGGCTTGAGATGCGGGGCGCCCTCGATCTTGCCATCGACGATCATGCCCGCGTCGTCGGTCGCCTGCACGTAGGCGAGGATGTCCGCGACCTCGTCCTCGGTGTAGCCCAGATGGCGCAGGGCGTCGCCGATGACGGGGTTGGCGATGGTCATGAAGCCGCCGCCGGAGAGCTTCTTGTAGATCATGTGACTGAAGAACGGCTCGATGGAGGTGGCACCGCAGTCCATCGCGAACGAGATGGTTCCCGTGGGTGCCATGACGCTCACCTGGGCGTTGCGGTAGCCGTAGCGCTCGCCGAGCTCCTCGGCGAACGTCCAGCTCTCGATCAGCGCCTGGGCGAGCTCGCCCTCGCCCGCCTGGTTGAGCAGGTCGAAGTCGACGATCGGCGGCTCGATGGTCAGCTCCTCGAACGCGTCGTTGCGAGCGCCCGCCACGCGCGCGTGGTTGCGGATGACCCGCGCCATGTGGCGCTTGTTGATGGCGTAGCAATCGAACGGGCCCACCTTGCGCGCCATGATGGCGGAAGCCGCGTAGCTCCGCCCGGTGAGCGTCCCCACGAGCGCCGAGGCGAGCGCGCGGGCCTCGGGCGAATCGTAGGGCATGCCCTTGGCCATGAGCAGGCTCGCCAGGTTGGAGATCCCCAGCCCCGTCGCGCGGAAGCGATAGGTCTTGCGCGCGATGTCGCGCGTGGGGAACTGCCCCCAGGCGATGGAGGCCTCCAGCGCGAGCTGGATGAGATCGATGGCGTGCAGGTACCCCTCGACATCGAACGCATCGGTCGCAGGGTCGTAGAAGCGGTACACGTTGATGGACGCCAGGTTGCAGCTCGAGTCATCCAGGAAGGCGTACTCGCCGCACGGATTCGTCGAGTTGAGGCGGTTGTACGATGCTCCCACCACGCCGTCCTCGCCACCCGGGCAGGTGTGCCATTCGTTGAACGTGTCGGAGAACTGCGGGGCGGGATCGGCGCAGCGCCAGGCGCTCTCGTTGAAGGTGTCCCAGATGTGCTGGACCGACACCTCGCGGTCGAGCGAGCTGTCGACGCGGCCCTTGAGCCGGTAGGTGGCGTCCGGCTCCTCGGGCAGGCGGGCCACCTTGGTCATGAACTCGTTGTCGATGCGCAGGCTGTTGTTGGAGTTCTGGCCCGAGACGGTGGCGTAGGCCTCGCCGTTGATGTCGCCGTCGTAGCCCATCTTCATGAGGGCGAGCGCCTTGTCCTCCTCGCGCGCCTTCCAGGTGATGAACTTCTCGATATCGGGGTGGTCGATGTCGAGGCACACCATCTTGGCGGCGCGGCGCGTGGTGCCCCCGCTCTTGATGGCGTCTGCGTTGCGGTCGAGCCCCCTCAAGAAGCTCATGACGCCGCTCGAGACGCCGCCGCCCGAAAGCCGCTCACCCTCGGCGCGCAGGGCCGAGAAGTTGGAGCCGGTGCCCGATCCGCCCTTGAAGAGCTTGGTCTCGGTGACGAACTCGTCCGAGATGGAATGCTCGCCCAGGAGCTTGTCCTCGACGCTCACGATGAAGCAGGCGCTCGCCTGGGTGCGGGTGTACTGGTCGGGGGACTCCACCACCTCGCCCGTTGAAGGGTCGACGTAGTACATGCCCTGCGGCTCGCCGGCGATGCCGTAGGTCCGCTTGAGGCCGGTGTTGAACCACTGCGGCGAGTTGGGCGCGAACCGCTGGTCCAAGATCATGTACACCAGCTCGTCGTAGAGGATCTGCGCCTGCTCGCCCTCCTCGATCAGGCCCTCGTCTATGAGGGCGGCGACCCAGAAGTCGACCATGCGGTGCGCCACCTGCCGCATCGAGACCTCGTGCCCCGTCTCGGGCACGCCGGCGCGGCGGAAGTACTTGGAGGCGATGATGTCCACGGCGTTTTGCGAATACGCCGCCGGGAACTCGAGGCCGTGCATCTCGCACAGCACGGCACCCGTCTTGTAGTCGGTGAGGCGCACGTCGCGCAGCGACCACTCGAACAGGTCGTACACCGTCTTCTCGGCGTTCTCCGGCTCGTCGAGCGCGCGGGTGAACCTGCGTTGAATCAGCTCATCGATATTGGTTGCCATGGACGGCCTCGCTTTCTGTCGACTTCAAGGCGAGTATGCCGGCTCGTCCGGACAAAAGGGTCGCGCGACGCGCCGGCAGACAGCCGATTTTGATTCTAGCAAGCTTCAGCTTCGGGAGAAAACTATATGTAGTTCTATTCTGCTTCCACATCCACCAGATACGGTATCGTCTGCATGGGCGAGCCATATCCTGTCGCATCCTCGCGCAGCGCGGCGCGAACGGCAGGAATCACCCGGGGAACGGAGCCCGTCCGGGCCGCGCGAACCCGGGCGGGCACAACATGTGGGAGGCGCGGCGCCTACTCGACGTCGAAGAGGTAGTCGAGCTCCTCCACCCAGGCCGCCTCGTCGACGGTCCAGGCGCCCCCGCTCTTGGAGAACTGGAGCGACAACGGGTAGCCGCCCCACATCTCCGCCGAGCGCGCCGCGTCCATGAAGATGTAGCCCACGCGCTCCAGGTCCTCCTCGACCGACGAGGTCTGGTAGGCCTCGGAGTTCACGTAGGTCTCCAGCATCGCGTTGAAGTTGTCGATGAGCGAGAACACGTCGCGGCAATCGATGGTGGCGGTCACGATGGCGGAATCCTCGTCCGCATGCACCGCGTTGATCTCATAGGTGAAGCCCTCGAGCATGGTGGAGGCGTAGTCGATCGGATTGATGCCGCAGCTCTCCATCGGGAACTCCATCTGGTTCTGGAACCCCTCGCCCGCGATGGCGCCGATCTGCGCGAGCACATCCGGATCGGCGTCGGCGAGCTGGTCGAGAAGATCGGTCGCGGCGGCGCGGACCGCCTCCTCAGAAGCGGTATCCGAGTCACCGGCGCCCACGGTCCCCTCGACGTCCGCAGACGGGTCGTCACGGTCCTTCCCCTCGATGCGCTCGCTGGCGGGCACATCGTCCGAGGCGAGGAGCTCGGGCAGCACGAACGCACCGACCGCCGCCACGAGCGCGATGAGCACCACCACGGTGACGCCGATGCCCACGTACAGCCCCGTGCGCTTCTTGCGCGGCGGCATCTGCGCGGGGTAGCCGCCCGCATAGGGCTGCCCGTCCCACGGCTGCTGCGGCGGGACCTGGCCGGACGCGGACGCGTAACCGGGCTGCGCCGGGGTGTAGGCGGAGCCGCGCGCGCCGCCATAGGGAGGCTGCGCGGGCACCGGGGAGGCGCCGTACGGCTGCGCGAACCCTGCGGGGGAGCCGGCCGCCTGCGTGGGCTGCGTAGCCCCCGCGGGAGAGGAGGCCGCCTGCGTGGGCTGCGCCCATCCCTCGGAAGGCACTGCGGAGGGTCCGACTGGGTAGCCCGGCGCCGATGCCGGAGGCGCCACGGGATGCGTCTGGAAGGCCTCATACGGCGCCGCCTGCCCATCCTCCTGAGGCACGGCGGCGCAGGAGGGCTGCCCCGCGGGCGCGCTCTGTCCCGTGGGAGCTCCGGCCGGAACCGGGGCGACCGGCGCGGCGAAGGCCTCCTGCCCGACGGCGGCCGCCTGCTGAGGCTGCATGTCCCCCTGCGCCCCGGGCACGCCCTGCCACGGCGCAGCCTGCGACGCGGAGGTGCCGGGTGCATCCAGGTCCGAGAGGATGACGGTGGAGTCATGCGGCGCCGGCTCGAAGGCCGGGGCGCCCCAATCCCCTCCGTCCGGCGCGACCGTCGCGCCGTCCCAAGGATCCTGCTGATACGCGTCGCGCGGTCGATCGTCCATGGCGTCCCCGTCCCCTCGATTCGCCCGGCGGCATGCGGGCGTCGTCAGATGAGACCATTGTATAACACCAACTGCGCATTCTTTCTGTCCGCCCGTTCTCGCAAGGCCGCCCGACGGCCGGCATGCGGTAAGGTAGTCCGCGCAAGGACGCATCCACCCCTACCTGAAAGCGAGCGATGCCGCACATGGCTTTGAACGGACGCCAGATCAGACAGCTGCGCAGCTTGGCGCATCACCTCAACCCCGTCATCATCATCGGCAAGGGCGATGTCAACGAGGGCACGGTCGAGCAGGCCAACGAGTGCCTCGAGGCGCACGAACTCATCAAGTGCTCGGTCCTGGACACCTCCGCGCTCACGGCGCGCGAGGCCGCCGACGAGCTCGCCGAGCGCTGCCACGCCGAGGTGGTCCAAGTCATCGGGCGCAAGTTCTCCCTGTACCGCGAGACCCATCGCGAGGGCGTCAAGAAGATCGCCCTCATCTGACGGCGTCATGCCCGCACGGCGCCGTAGCCGCGCGGCTGGTTGATGATCCGCTCGTAGAGCTCGCGTGTCTCGGGCTCGGGAACGCCCTTCGCCTGCTGCTCCAGATAGCGCGCGTGCTTGCGGTAGAGCTCCACGACATCGGTGCGCCTGCCTCCCAAGTCGTAGACGCGCATCGCCGCGCGCACCACGTCCTCGCGCACGGGAGCCTGTCCGAGCGCCGCCTCCGTCATCCAGGACGCGGAGGCGAGGTCCTCCTCGTCGAGCGCCGTCTCGACGCCGCGCAGCATGCAGTCGACGAACTTGGTCTGCAGCACCGAGCGCATGCGCAGGAAGAACGCCGGATTCCCCCGATCGGGCACGTAGAGCGGGCCCTGGTAGACCTGCTCGATCTTGAGGCAGGCATCGATGAGCTGGGGCGCGGTGACCCCCGCGCGCTTGAGCAGGACCGTGCGTGCCAGCATCTCGAACTGGTATATATCCGAGACAACGAACTCGTTGTTGACGGCGACGCCCTCCCCTTGGGAGATGACGAACTGCGGGCCGCCCCTCACCTGCCCCATCGCCTTGCGCAGGACGGAGAGCGCCGAATAGAGGCTGTCGCGCGCATGCTTGTAGTCGCACCCCGGCCACAGCTCGTCCATCAGGATCTGCCGGCTCACGAACGAGCCCATGGCCAGCACGAGCCGAGCCGCGAGTATGCTCACCTTCCGGCGACGCCAGATGGCATCGGTGATGATGTGCCCGTTGCGCTCGATGCTGAACCCTCCCAGCAGCTTGAACCCGAACTGCCCCGTCTCCAGCTGGACCCTCCCCTCGATCACCTGGAACACCGGGTCGGGCTCCACTTCTCCGACAGCGCGGGGATCTCCCGCGAGCGAGGCGGGCACGAGGCGCCGCAGGGCGTCTGCCGCCGTGCCCATGGACGTCATGGCAAGCCGAGCCGGCAGTCGCAGCTCGGGCGCGGCGAGTTCCTGCTTGTGCAGCGAGCACCAGGCAGCCAACTCGCCATCGAGATGCGCCGCGGAGAGCGTCAGGGCCGTCGACCACGCCTCCGCGGGCTCGACGTCGCGGCGCGCGAGATCGACGAGCTCCGCTTCCTCGCCGACCGCCACGCGCGAGGCACTCATGAGGTGCGCCGAGCGCTCGAGCACCCGCGACCATGCGCGCAGCAGCGTCGGCTCCGGTCCGGCGAGCCGCAGCACCTGCTGCCCGCGGAACTGGGCGTTGACCATCTGGTTGACGGCGAGGTTCTGCCAGCCCTCCAGCATCATGCAGAGAAGCTGCAGGGGCTGGTCGGATAGGCGTATCGCCATGGTGCCCGCATCCGAGAACGCGCGCTCGTCGGTCACCGGGGCGCCGGCGAACAGGCGCCGCATCGAGAGGACGAGCCTGATCAGGAGGCAGAGCGGCGCGAGCTGCCTGTCCCGCATCCTGCGCGCGGCCTCTTCGAGCTCCCCGTCGCGCTCGCCGGGCGCGTCCATCTCGCCGCGCGCCGCCTCGTCCACCAACTCGGCGCACCTGCCGAGCACATACGGCACATCCACCTCGAGGCGTCCCTGCGGCGCCGGACGGCGATGGCGGAGGCCCCTCGGGGTGTCGGTCGCGAAGAACCGCCCGAGGGCCCGCGCCAGGTCCTCGACCGCCTTCGCATCGTCCCCACTCGCCCCCGCCGCCTGGGGGAAGCTGACCTGCGGAAGGACGATGCCCTCGTATCCGCCCCAAAGGCCCGCGAGGGCGCGGGCGCACGCCCAGTCTCCCGCGTCCACCTCCTCGACGACCTGGTGCGCGCGGGCCCTCAGCCGAGCGGCGCAGGCCCCGGCGAGCTTGAAGTCGCCCAGCAGGATCAAGGCGGTGTAGCGCGCGAGCGTCACCGCGACACCCGGCTCCGGCAGCCGCCCCGCCCGCTCGCCCGCATCGATCGCGTCGGCGACGTAGCGCGCATGGCCCGCGAACGAGAACCGGACCGGGAACTCCTCGATGAGCTCCAGCTGCGCCCCCGGCGCCAGGTGGTCCCGTGCGAGCGCCACCGCCTCATCGGTTCTTCGGGCACGCAGCAGGATGCGTGCCGCGCGCTTCACGAGCGCCGGATACGAGGCGGCTATCTGCTCGCGCACGCTCGCAAGAGCCCCGGGCGCTGTCCCCAGGCACGCGAACGCCTGCGCCGCGGCATCGTAGCCGAACACCGGGTAATCATGCGTGAGGCGCACGAGCACCTCGGGCGCGACCGGCGGTCCGCAGCGCCCGATGTCATCGATCGAGCCCTCGCCCATCAACAGCATCAGGCTCGCCGCCCGGGCGAGGCGCTCGCCCTCGCGTAGCACCGCCTGGAACACACCGCGATACAGCTCGTCCACGCATCCGTCCAGCGCCTCCATGCCGCCCGCCCCCTGCGGACCCCAGGCCCCCAGCGCGGCGATGAGCACGGGGATGCCCTGCGTGAGGCGGTACACGTCGAGCGTCCGGTCGATCGAGAACGTCTTCATCCATGCCGCGTATTCGCGCGGACGCACCTTGAGGGCCTGCGCGTTCAGCTTCGCCGCGTCACCCAGCCGCTTCATGAGCGATCGGCACGTCGGCTCGCACGAGGCGACCACCTCGAAGCCCTTGTCGCGCAGGGTGCGCAGGTCGCTTGCAAACTCCTCCACCTTGCCCGAAGACCACGGGGACAGGTTGTCGAGAGCGATGAGCGGATGCGCCGCGGCGTCCAGCGTCTCGACGATGCCGCCCATGCGCTTGCGCACCTCGCTTGCCGAGCATCCCTCGACATCGAGCAGCACCGCCACCCCGCGCCCCGGGTCGCTCCGCACCTCCTCGACGTACTGGATGAGGAGCGCGGTCTTGCCGAACCCCGCGGGGGCCACCACGAGGACGATGCCAGCATCGCGCGCCGAGCGCACCACCTCGCGCATCAGGTCCTCCCGGCGCACCGTGAAGCTCGCCCCCATGGGGAACCGATGCGGTGCCGCGAAACCCTCGCCGCGGCCGCCGCCGACCACCTCGCCCGACGCGACGCGCACAACGGACGCCGCCTCGGGCACGGTGCGCACGGCGCGAGCCCGCGCCTCGTCAACGATCTCGAATCCTCCGACCACGGGTCCTCCCTCTCTCGGTCCATCAACCATACGGACGGAACGCGGACGGATCCCTCAGTTTTTCGTTGAATCCGATCCCGGGTTCAGACTCCGGTCAGATTCTTTCAGAACCCGGTAAGGCGGTTCGCGCGCTCTCCATCAGCCAGCTGCCATGGTATACAGTGTCTTATACTACTCTTTTATTGTTTTATATTATTTATGATAGTACTTGATCTCTTTTGGCGGACCCGTTGCCGCCGTTGGCGGATTCGTTCGCCGCGCGCCTGGAGGCTTATGCTAACGGGACCTCATGTTTCGAGCGCGCCTGTGGTTGGACCCCATTCAGATATCGTTCAGATCGCGCCATCTGGAGGATGCGTCACACGGCCGAGCCAACGTTCCAGCTACCAGAAAACCCGCCACGCGAATGAGATGGCTCCCGCAGATACAAAAAAGAACCCGACCCCGGAAAAGCTCCGGAATCGGATCCCCTGCGAAGCTGTGAGCAGCTATCAGAGCACTCGGTGGGTCGGCTAAAAGGCATCCCGAGCCAATACTCCTCCACGCGCCTGTCACTCCGGGCAGAGCGCGAGCGCCTCGGTATCGGCGACCACGACCACGTTGTCGTGGAGCTGCAGGATGGAGGCGGGGCACTGCGGCGTGACCGGCCCGAAGCACATGTCATGCACCGCCTGCGCCTTGGCGGCGCCGTTGGCGGCGACGACGATCATCTTGGCGAACATGATGGTCTGCACGCCCATGGTGTAGGCTTGGCGCGGCACGTCCTCGATGCGGTCGAACAGGCGGCTGTTGGCCTGGATGGTGGACTCGGTCAGATCGACGCAATGCGTGCCCTTGGAGAAGTGGTCGTCGGGCTCGTTGAAGCCGATATGCCCGTTGTTGCCGATGCCCAGCAGCTGCAGGTCGGGGTAGCCCGCGGCGGCAACGATGCGATCGTACTCGCTGCAGGCCGCCTCGGCATCGGGGTTCGAGCCATCGGGCACATGGGTGTTCGCCGGGTCGATGTTGATGTGGTCGAAGAAGTTGGTCTTCATGAAGTAGTGGTAGCTCTGCGGATCGTCGTGGCTGAGGCCGCGGTACTCGTCGAGGTTGTAGGTGGATACCTGCGAGAAATCGCAGTCACCGCGCCGGTTCCAATCGGCGAGCTGCTGGTAGGCGCCGATGGGGGTCGACCCGGTCGCCAGGCCGAGGACGCAATCGGGCTTGAGGATCACCTGCGCGGAGATGATATTGGCCACCTTGCGGCTCATATCACGGTAGTCGCGGGCATGGACGATCTTGAACATGAAGGCTCCTTTCGCCATCACCGTTGCGCGCACCGGCGGTGCGCCTTGTTGCTAGCGCTCGCGGGTCACTATCAGCTGCTCGAGCTCTGAGACGGTGCAGCCGACGTTGCCCTTGATACTTGCATACTCTACCGCGTTGCAGATGAGGATGGGAACCGTAATATCAAACCCCTCGGCGCAGATGGCGTCGCGATCGAACTCGATGAGCACATCGCCTTTCTTGACTTCGTCGCCCACGGATGCGTGCACCGTGAAATGGCGGCCATCGAGCTTGTAGGTCTCGAGCCCCACGTGGATGAGGACATCGAGCCCGTTGTCGGTGTGGAGGGCCACGGCGTGGCCGGTGGGAAACACCGCCTTGACCTTGGAATCGGCAGGGGCCACCACCTTGGTGCCCGTGGGCTGGACGGCGACGCCCTCCCCCAGCGAACCCGATGCGAAGATGGCGTCATTTACCTCAGAAAGCGGGATAACCCTGCCCGCAAGCGGAGACAGGAGCACGTTGCTCTTACCGTGAAGGTGCAGTGCGCTCAGAAATCGCTTGAGCATGATCTCCCTCGGTCGTTCCAATGCCTCTGAAAATTGCCAACAGACCCCTTTATGGTACCGCAAATCGCAGCGGGGGGCTAAGCGCGGGCGCCGGCTCGCACGGCGCCGCTTCTTCCCCAGCAAGATCCACGTCCATGAAAAAGGGGCCGCCGCAGAAGCGGCAGCCCCAGAGCAGTCGAATATCTTCGGTGAAGATTAACGCTTCGAGAACTGCGGAGCGCGACGGGCCTTCTTGAGGCCGTACTTCTTGCGCTCGACCACGCGGGCGTCGCGGGTGAGGTACCCGGCGCGCTTGAGGTCGGCGCGGTAGTCGCCGGCGTTGAGCAGCGCGCGGGCGATGCCCAGGCGGAGCGCCCCGGCCTGGCCCGAGATGCCGCCGCCATCGC
This sequence comes from uncultured Coriobacteriaceae bacterium, assembly GCA_963931435.1. Classification (GTDB taxonomy): domain Bacteria; phylum Actinomycetota; class Coriobacteriia; order Coriobacteriales; family Coriobacteriaceae; genus Coprousia. The sequence goes on along the minus strand of OZ007012.1, from coordinate 472,090 downwards.
ACAGCGCGATGACGTCGAAGGCGCCCTGGGTGTCGGTCACCTTGAAGGGAGCCAGCGCGTCGTCGAGCAGGTGCTTGCGCCCGAAGTACTCCATGGCGTCGCGCTTGTTGATGGTCACCTTGCCGGTGCCGGGAACGAGACGGACACGGGCAACAGCGTTCTTGCGGCGCCCGGTGCCCTGGTAGACAACGGTGTTCTCAGCCATGTTTTACGCCTCCAGCTCGATCTTGACGGGGTTCTGCGCCGCGTGCGGATGCTCGGAGCCGGCGTAGATCTTGAGCTTGGTCAGCTGCTGGCGACCAAGCGTGGTCTTGGGGAGCATGCCGCGCACGGCGTGCTCGATGACCCGCTCCGGATGCTTCTCCATGGCGGTGCGGAAGCTCTCCGCCTTGAGGCCGCCGTTCCAACCGCTGTGGCGATAGTAGGTCTTGTGAGCGGCCTTGTTGCCGGTAAGCTGGACCTTATCGGCGTTGATGACCACCACGAAATCGCCGCAGTCGGAGTTGGGGGTGAACTGGGGCTTGTTCTTCCCGCGCAGGATCGTGGCGATCTGCGTGGCAAGACGGCCCAGCACGGCACCCTCGGCATCGATGAGGACCCAGTTGCGGGAAACCTCACCCTGCTTGGCGTAGTGAGTCGACTTAGAAATCACTTCGGACTCCTCCATGTACAGTACGTGTCTTGACAGAGATTCACGGGGCTCTGAAAAGTAACTGCATGAGTATACCGCGCCCGTGTCGCGCGTCAACGGGTGTCGACGCGGCGCGGGCGCGATTTTCAAACGATTTTCAAAGAGTCTCCGCAACGGGCGGAAAACTCCCCATCGAAACAGCTATCCCAAGAAGGATCGCATGGCGTCGAGGGCGCGGGCGCCCTCCTGGCGGCCCTGGATATAGAGCGCGAGGAGCTTCTCGGGGTCGTGCTCGACGTGCCCCACCTCCACCGGGCGCGGCGGCGCGATGACCAGCGCGCGGCCCTCGCGCTCGTAGGCCCAGATGCGCTCGCGCTGGAGGTTGTAGCGCTCATGGCGCGATTCCAGAAGATCGAGCAGGTAGGGGTACTCGGCATAGCGCTTGCGGGCGGCCGGCATGAGCTCGTAGGGAGCCTTCTGGTAGCCGCGGTGCCGGGTGAGCACCACGATCGCGCGGTCGAACCCCTCCTCCTCGAGCGCGTGCTCGACGGGCACCGAGTCGGCCACCCCGCCATCGAGGTAGAAGTGCCCGTCGATCTCGACCGGCGGGGTCACGAGCGGCATCGAGGTGCTCGCGCGCACCGCGTCGATGTCGAGCACCGCGTTTCTCACCTCCAGGTAGGCCGGCGTCCCGAACACGATGTCGGTCGCGGTCGCGATGAGCGGCATGGGGTTGGCGAGGTAGGCGTCGTTGTCGAAGGGGTCGATGCGGTCCTGCACGTCGTTGAACATGAAGTCGTAGCCGATGACGCTGCCGCCCGAGGCCAGCGCGCGCGTCCCCATGTAGCGGCCGTCGTTGCAGAACGCCAGGTTGACGCGGTTGGTGCGCCCGATCTGACGCGCCTTGAAGCTCAGGCCCACCAGCGCGCCCGCCGAGACGCCGAAGCACGCATCGGCCCCGAGGCCGTGCTCGAGCATCACGTCGGTCACGCCCGCCGTGAACTGGCAGCGCATGCTGCCGCCCTCCAGGACGAGCGCCACCTTGCCGCCCGCCGGGCGTCCCGTTTCCCGTGTCTCCATAGCGCGCACCTTTCCTCAGCGTTTCCCTGAGTGCCTTCTACCACAAACCGGCGCGTTCTATCACCGCCGCGGCGCACGATGTCGCGGCACCCCTCAGGCACCGCGCCCGTTCGCCAAGCGCAGCAGGGCGCGCACCCAGCAGGCGGGGAGCGCTCCTCCCGATGCGTTGACGACGCCGAACTGCGCGGCATCGGCCGATGAGGCGAACGCCATGCGCCACGCGGCCGAGCCCGGCCTGCCGGAGAAGCAGAGGAGCACCGCCAGGAGGGCCACCATCCCCCGCGCGGCGAGCGAGGTCTCCGCGAGATCGAGGAAGGAGTCCTCTTCGGTGTAGGTGCCCTTGCGCGGGCGGCGCTCGAGCGGCACCTCGCGCCCGTACAACCAGGCGAAATCGCGCGCCGTGGGCAGCCCCTGCGGATGCGCGTACCAGGTCGAGGACTGCCCCACCGGCGTCGCGGGGCGCTCCCCGCGCACCGCGAGCGGCGCCTCGCAGCGCAGGTCCGCCGAGGAGCGGCCCGCGCGGACGGCGTACGTCCCGCCCGCGACGCGCCAGCCGCCGTCCCAGACCATGAAGGCGCGCGGGTCCAGCTCCACCCGTACGCGGGCCCGCTCGCCCGGCGCGAGCGCCACCTTGGCGAACCCCGCGAGCACGCGGCGCGGCCGGTAGGGCCCCTCCGCCTCGCGCGGCTCCGCGTAGACCTGGACCACCTCGGATCCCGTGCGGGAGCCGACGTTGGCAAGCTCGACCTCGACGGCGAGTCCTGCGCGGGGATCGGCGCCCTCCGCATCGGCGGCGGGCATGCGCAGCGCGCCGTAGGCGAAGCGCGTGTAGCCCAGGCCGTGCCCGAAGGCGAAGAGCGGCGGCACGCCCGAGGACACGTGGTAGCGGTACCCCACGTACAGGCCCTCGCGATACTGGGCCTGGCGATGCGGGGCGCCCCACCACCCCGACCCGGGCACGTGACGGTAGGCAGCCGGCCACGTCTCGGCGAGCCGCCCCGCCGGCTCGGCCGCGCCGGTGAGCACGCGCACGGCCGCCTCCGAGACCGCCTCGCCGGCGAGGCCGCACCACAGGATCGCGGCGACCTCGTCCACCCAGGGGCAGGCGACGGCGGAGCCGGTCTGGAGCACCACCGCGCAGCGCGGGTTCGCCTCGGCGACGCGCTCGACCAGCTCGTTCATACCCGCCGGGAGGTCGAGCGAGGCGCGGTCGAACCCCTCCCCCTCCCAGCTCTCAGGCAGCCCCAGCACCACCACGGCGACATCGGCCGCGCGCGCCACCCGCACCGCGGCGGCGAGCAGCGCCGGGGAGGTCGAGCCGTCGGAGGCGCGATACCCCCGTGCGAACGTCCAGGTTGGGGCCACCTCCCGCATGCCGGGCACGCGCGGGGCGTTGACATGGCTCGAGCCCGCCCCCTGGCAGCGCGGCTCGAGCGCCATCTCGCCGATGAGCGCCACCCGCGCTCCGGGGGCGATGGGCAGGGTGCCGTCGTTCTTGAGCAGGACGCAACCGGCCTCGGCGGCCTCGCGGGCGAGCAGGTGGTGGCCGGCGAAGTCGATCGGCTCGCCGCGGTGGGGCGCGAGCACCTCGGCCGAAACCGTCGCGAGCGCGGCCACGCGCGTCGCCGACGCGGCCACCAGATCGGAATCGAGTTCGCCGGCGCGCAGGGCACGGCGGGCAGCGGCGCGGGCATGGCGGGCGGGCCCGGGCATCATGAGGTCGCAGCCCGCCCGGTAGGCGGCGGCGCGGTCGTGCATGCCGCCCCAGTCGGTCACCACCACGCCGTCGAAACCCCACTCGTCGCGTAGGACCTGGCCGATGAGCCAGGCGCTGTCGCTCGCGTAGACGCCGTTCACCTTGTTGTACGAGTTCATCACCATGACCGGGCGGGCCCGGCGCACCACGTGTTCGAAGGCGCGCAGGTAGAGCTCGCGCAGGGTGCGCTCATCGACCACGGAATCGCTCGAGGTGCGTTTGTACTCCTGCGAGTTTGCCGCGAAGTGCTTGATGCACGCACCCACGCCCTGCGCCTGCATCCCCTCCACCTCGGCGGCACCCATGCGTCCCGCGAGCAGGGGGTCCTCGGAAAGGTATTCGAAGTTGCGCCCGCACAGCGGGTTGCGCTTGATGTTGAGCCCCGGCGCCAGCACGACCCCGACCCCATGGGCGCGCGCCTCCTGCGCGATCGCCGCGCCCACGTGCCGCGCAAGGTCCTCGTCCCATGACGAGGCGACCACGGCGGGCGAGGGGAAGCAGGTGGCCTCGACCGATGCGCCGAGCGCCGCGGCGAGGCTTCCCTCCGGCTGATGGCGCAGGCCGGACGGACCGTCCGAGACGGTGAGCGCGGGGACCCCGGAGCGCGGGAGCGCGACCGTCTTCCAGAACGAGGCGCCCTCGCCGAGGCGCAGCTGCTCATCCAGGGTGAGCGACGCGATCGCGCGCGCCCGCTGCTCGCGGACGTATCCGGCTGCATCGGCGGCCGTCCCGGCATGCGCGGGCCCCGCGTCCGCCCGCCTCCGCGCCGCGTCTCCGCGCCCGCCTTCGGCCCGCCTCTGCGCCGCGCCGCGCTTCTCCGCCTTATCCATCGCGCACCTCGCCTGCCCCGACGCCTCCACGCGGCCGCCCGACGCCGTGGCCGGGGCGGCCCGCTGCCTCGGCGCCATTGTACGCCGGGTGCGCGGACAGCGCCGGAGCGCGGCGGGCGCGCGGTTCGATCCGGCCCGTCGGCGGCGCGCAGCCCCTCGCCGGCGAAGCGCCGCGACTAGCCCCGGAGGCGCTGCGCGCGGTACGCGGCCGGCGACACGCCGTAGGCCTCATGGAACTTGCGGTAGAAGAAGGTCATGTTCTCGTATCCCGCCTCGCGCGCGGCATCGGCGATGGAGACCGGCGCGTTGCGCAGCAGGCTCGCCGCGCGGCCCAGCTTCTGGGCCTGCACCATCTGCCGATAGCCCATGCCGGTGTGCTTCTTGAGCAGCATCGACACGTACTTGGGGCTGATGGCGAAGTGCCGCGCCACGCTCTCCTGCGTGCAGGTGCGGTAGTTCGCCTCGATGTAGTGGACGATGGGCACCACCGGCACGGCGCCGCGCTCGCGGGCGTGGCGCGTGTAATCGGCCTCGTAGACATTCATGAGCTCGGCAAAGATGAGCCGGAAGAGCTCGCGGCCGATGAAGGCGGCGTTGGTGGAAGGCTCGATCGCCTCGCACAGGAGCTCTTGGATGAACAGGCGGATGCGCCGGTTGCCGCGCGAGGAGAAACGCACGTAGCGGTTGTGGTCGGCCTCGTCGTTGAAGGCGTCAAGCAGAAAGCGCGAGAGCATGGTGCCACGCGCGAGCGAATCGAACACCTCCTGCTGCAGGAAGTCGCGGCTGACGAGCATGAAGCTCAGCATGATGTCACCCTCCCCCAAAGCGGCGATCTCGTGCGGGCAGTTGGTGTCGAGCAGCACCACCTCGTCCTCCTTGAGGGTCACATCCTGCCCGTTGATGCGCTGCGGACAGGTGCCCGCGTAGACGTAGCACATCTCCAGATAATCGTGGCGGTGCTCGGGCACGGGATTGAAGCGGGAGTTCTGGCGGATGAGGATCGCGCCATCGGCCACGGCGTAGAGGCCGGGGTATGCCCCGGCAGCCGCCGTCATCTCCCGCCCGATCGACGCGGCCCGGCGGAACGCGCCGTCGCGTCGAACCGGGCTCCCGGCCGCAGCCAGGCCCGCGCCGGAGGCCGAGGCAGACCTCGGCATCGGCGCGCGGAGGCGGGGCGCCCGGAAGACGAGCTCCCCCGGTTCCTCCGAGGCCGGGGCGACCGTCGCCGCGCCCGTCATCGCGCCCGCATCCGGGCCCGCTTCGGTGCCATGCCCGTCCGACGCGGGGACTCCGGTGCGCGCGCCGCCCTCGTCCTCGGAGAGGCGGATGACGGCGCGGCCCGAGCGATCCTGCGCCCAGAGGTTGCTCCAGTTCGAGGTGACGGCGCCGGCACGATGGCGCTGCTCACTCGGCGTGAGCGCGAACAGGCGGCGGTTGAGCTCGTCGATGTCCATCGACATCCCCCCCTCCGCCCCGTCGCGAGCCGCGGCGAGGCGGGCAAACTTTAGATATCCCATCCTCTGAACCATGATAAATGGTCAAGTTCCGATTTGGTCATGAGATTTCCTCTTGTTTGGTTATTACCAGCACTGTTTTCACCCCTTAAATTACCGGAATAGATAGCTGCAGCAGCCCACCATCGACCACGCGATCAAGGAGGAACCGATGGCCGTAACCGATACGTTCCAACATCTTCTGGAGAAGACGGTGGCACCGTTCGCCACCAAGCTGAGCAAGAACATCGCCATCCAGGGCGTCACGCAGGGCTTCATGGCCACGATGCCCGTCACGCTGGGCGTAGCGCTGCTCTCCATCATCTCGGGGCTGCCCATCGAGCCCCTGCAGGCGTTCCTCACCTCGACGGGCCTGGGTGCCGTGCTCACCAACGTGCTCGCCGTCACCATCAACATGCAGGCGCTCTACATCGCCGCAATGGTGGGCTACGCCCATGGCAACCTGCGCGGCGGCAACGGCACGGCGGCGGCAGTCCTCACGGTGGCCGCGATGTTCGTGCTCATGCCCGTGCAATCGCAGGAGATCGCCGCGGGGTACTATGCCACCTTCATCCCGCAGAGCTATCTGGGCTCCAACGGCATCTTCATCGCGCTCATCCTGGGCCTCGTCCTCCCGCCGGTGCTGAATTTCCTGCTCAAGCACGTTTCCATCAAACTGCCCGACAGCGTGCCCGATTTCGTCGCCAAGTCGCTCTCGCCCACGTTCGCTGCCATCATCATCCTGACCGGCCTCACGCTCGTCGCCTGGGGCATGACCCTCACGCCGTTCGGCAACGTCTACGACTTCGTCTCCCAGATCGTCGCCGCCCCGATCATGGCCGTGGGCGCCTCGCCTTGGTCCTACCTGCTCGTCACGGCCTTCGCCCAGTTCATCTGGTTCTTCGGTGTGCATCCTGCCTCCATCATGAGCGCCTATATGATGGTGTCGATAGCGGTTTCCACCCAGAACATCGAGGCCTTCATGCAGGGCGCCGCGCTGCCCGCGCTGGCCTTCGCCACCATGGGCGTGCTGCAGAACGCCGACAGCCTCGCGCTCGGCATCTGCGCCCTCTTCTGCAAGTCCGAGCGCTTCAAGCCCCTGGGCAGGCTCGCCATCGTGCCCGCGCTCTTCAACATCACCGAGCCGCTCATGTTCGGCATGCCCATCGTGTTGAACCCCATGTTCTTCATCCCGTTCGTGCTCGCCAAGCCCATCATCGGCCTCATCGGCATCGCGGGCACGGCGCTCGGGCTCTCAGCCGGGCTTAACCCCACCATCTCGCTGCCGTTCGTGATGCCCCAGTTCATCACCACGCTGCTTCAGGGCGGCATCGGCCTCATGGCGCTCGACCTCATCGCGATCGCGGTCATGGTGGTGCTGTTCTGGCCCTTCTTCCGCATGGCCGACAAGCAGGCGCTGGCCGAGGAGGCCGCTGCCGACGAGGCCGCGCAGGAAGAGTAGACGTCCGCAGGAGTTCCCCCCCCTTCCCCCCCGGCTGCCGGAGCCATCCGGTGGCCGGAACATCTGCCTCTCCCTCGAGACCCCGAAAGGCCGATGCCTGCCATGAAGACAAAGGCCCGGCGCCTAGAAAGGAGCACGCATGTCCCGCAGCTACCGCGCCGTGATGGACGGCGTCTACGAAAACCACCTCCTCCCCTTCCTCTGGATGAAGGGCGAGGACCACGCCACCATCACCGCGTACCTAGAGAAGATCGCCGGCGCAGACATCCACGAGGTGTGCTTGGAGAGCCGCACGCACCCCGATTTCTGCGGCGACGGCTGGTGGCGCGACCTGCGCTTCGTCATCGATGAGTGCCGGCGCCTCGGCATGAAGATCTGGATCCTGGATGACGCCCACTTCCCCACCGGGTTCGCCAACGGCAGGGTGAAAGAGCACCCCGAGCGCTCCAAGACCGTGCTCACGCACCGCACGTTCGACATCGTGGGACCCGCGCGCGAGCTCTCGGTTCCGCTCACCGACGCCCTGGATCCCACCCAGCGCTTCGTGGGCGCCGCCTGCCTGCGCGACGGCGTGCCCGTGCCCTTCACCTTCCGTGTGGTGCCCGGCGTGCCGCGCGACGCCTCCGCCAAGGAGGAGGGCGCTCCGTCGGCCGGGACGGACGGCGGCGCGGCGGGCGCGCAGGCCGGCGGCAACGCGACCGCCAACGGCATGGCCGCCATGATGGCGGCGCTCGCCGCGTTCTCGCGAAGCGCGCCGAGCGGGCACGATCGCCTGGTGTTCGACGCGCCCGAGGGCGTCTGCCAGCTCGTGGTCATCTGCACGAGCAGAAAAACCGATTACAACCCCGAGTACATCAACATGGTGGACAAGGCCTCGTGCGACACGCTCATCGAGGCGATCTACGAGCCGCACTTCGCGCACGTGGGCGACGAGTTCGGCAAGACCATCCTGGGCTTCTTCTCCGACGAGCCGGGCTTCGCCAACGAGAAGGGCGGCACGGACGCAGAGGGCTGCTCGGACAGCCTCATCGGCAAGGCGACCATGCCCCTGCCGTGGTCCGCGGAGCTCGAGCGGCGGCTGCGCGCGCGGCTGGGCTGCGACGCGGCTGCTGACGGCCAGGCTGCCGGCGGGGCGGCAGACGTCCTCTTCTGGGGCGCCCTCGCCCAGCTGTGGGGCCACGACGAGGTCGGCGCGCGGGCCCGCCACACCTACATGGACGTGGCGACGGAGCTCTACCGGGAGTGCTTCGACGAGAACATCGGCTCCTGGTGCCGGGCGCACGGCGTCATGCACATCGGCCATGTGATCGAGGACAAGGGCGCGCACGAGCGCCTGGGATCGGGCGCGGGCCACTACTTCCGCGCCATCGCCGGCCAGGACATGGCGGGCGTCGACATCGTCATCAACCAGCTCGTGCCCGGCATGGACCAGGGACTTCACAGCTACGGACGCGGCGTGTGGGACATGGCGTTCTTCAACTACATGCTGCCCAAGCTGGGCAGCTCGGCGGCGCACCTCGATCCCAAGAAGCAGGGGCGCTGCATGGCCGAGGTGTTCGGCGCGTTCGGCTGGCACGAGGGCTTGCGCGAGATGAAGTGGATCGCCGACCACTTCCTGGTGCGCGGCGTGAACTACTTCGTACCCCATGCGTTCTCGATGGGCGCCTTCCCCGACGGCGACTGCCCGCCGCATTTCTACGCCCATGGCAACAATCCGCAGTTCCGCCACTTCGGCCATCTCATGACCTACATGAACAGGATGTCGACGCTGCTCGCAGGCGGCACGGCGCACCCCGTGGCCGCCGTGCTCTACGACGCCGACGCCGCATGGGCGGGCGCGGCGCAGCCGGTGCAGCGCGTGTGCCGCGAGCTCACCCGTGCCCAAATCGACTTCGACATCGTGCCCGAGGAGACTTTCGCTGACGGGACGCGCTACGCGGTCGATGTCTGCCCGCAGGGCTTCGGCTTCTCCATGAACGGCCAGCGCTACCGCTGCCTGGTGATCCCCCGCCGCGCCTTCGTGGGCGCCGCGACGCTCGCGTTCTGCCAGCGCCTCGTTGCTGCGGGCGTGCCCGTCATCGCCGTGGACGAGCTGCCGGGATGCTGCTACGACGGCACCGGCGCCGTCGAGGCGGGGTACGCCCCAATCGTAGCGGACGCCTGGACGGGCACCGAGGTCGCGGCTCTCGACGATCTGGCCGCCGCCATCCGGGCGACCGGCCGCGACGACGTGCGCAGCACCGAAAAGACCCCTTGGCTGCGCGTCTACCACTACACCGGCGCCACCGAGGCGGGCGCAGCGGGCGAGGAGTACTACTTCTGCGTGAACGAGCATCCGCGTCTCGCTCTCGCCACGACGCTGCTCGCGCGCGACGGCTCGGACGCGCTGACGCCGCTCGCGGGCATGCGCGTCGACGTGCTCGACGGTGGCGAGCGCGCATTCGACGGCGCGCTCGCGCTCGCCCCGTACGAGTCCTGCCTCATCGTTGCGAGACACGGTGATGCGACCGCATCCCCGACGGCCGGCTCATCCGCGGCAAGCGGCGCATCCACCACGGCGGACAGGGCGTCCACGGCGGCAGGAGACACCGAAGGCGCGTCCCCCACGGCAGCCGACGGCGCGACCGACCGCTCGCACCTTGCCGCCACCGCCGACGCGCTCGGTGCAGACGTCGTCGACGCCACGACCCGCGAGCCCATCGTGCTAGTCGGACCGTGGCGCGTGGCGCATGCAGGCGCGCTCGCTTACCCCGTCTTCGGCGACGAGCGCTCGCTCGATGCGCTCGTCGACCTGACGCAGGACGTCTTCCCGGGTACCGCGGGCACCTACCGCTATCGCTGCACGTTCACACTCGACACCGAGCTCTCCGGAGCCGCACTCGATCTGGGCGAGGCCGGCGAGACGGCCGAGGCATGGCTCGACGGCGCCCCGCTCGGCGTGCGCATCGCCCCGCCCTACCGCTTCGCCGCAGGCGATCTCGCCGCTGGCGCCCACGAGCTCGAGATCGAGGTCATCAACACCGTCGACCACGAGATGTGCGACTTCTTCTCGCTCTCCGAGCCCGCCGAGCCCACCGGTATCCTGGGTCCGGTCACCATCGCGTAGCCCCGGTGCCCAAAGCCCCGACAGCTCCGTCAGGGTCCGCACGCAGCGTACCCCAGATGCACCCGCAGCGCACATGCGCCCTGCGGGTGCGTCATCTTCTCCGAACGCACCTCCCCGCTGCGCGCGCTCCCCGCCGAGAAGCCGTTTTTTACCAGACAAACGCTCCACAGGTTCCGATTCTGGTAAATATCGGCTTCTCAGCCCGATCGCTTTTCCAAAAATGCCGGCTGCCGAGGGCATATCTCGGCAGCCGGCTCCATCATCCCGCGCGATGCGCCATACGGCGCGCGCTACCGGATGAAGTTCGTCTGCGCGCGGTGCACGCGCCCCGGGTAGGCGTGGCCCGCCGCAGCACCGTCTTTGATGCAGCCGATGAGCCAGGCCATGTTGAGCCCGAGCTGCTGCATCGTGGCCAGACCCTCCTCGTCCTGCAGCGCCTCCTCACGGGTGTTGCCGTGGATCTGGTTCCAGTAATACGACGAGACGATGGGCATGCCCGTGATGGTGAAGTACTTGTTGAGCTGGTCGAACGCCGTTGCCGCGCCGCCGCGCCGGCAGCTCACCACGCTGGCGCCCACCTTGCCCGACCAATCGACCGCCCCGGTGTAGAAAAGGCGGTGCATGGCGCTCGTCACCTGGCCGGACGCGGCCGCATAGTGCACCGGCGAGCCGATCACCAGGCCATCGGCCTCCTGCGCCTTGGGGATGAGCTCGTTCACCACGTCGTTTACCACGCAGCGACCGAGCTCGCGGCAGCGCCCGCACGAGAGGCAGCCCGACAGGGGCTTGGCGCCGAGCCAGACGATCTCGCTCTCGCACCCGCCTTCCGCAAGGCCCTTCGCCACATACTCAAGTGCCAGGTTGGTGCAGCCATTCTTATGCGGGCTGCCGTTGATGAGCAATGCCTTCATAGCGATCCCCCTCTGATCGACGCGTTCACATCGCCCACCTTTATACCCATCACCCGGCTGCGATGCGGCCGCGATGCGCGGGGCCAAGTGAGCCGTCCAAGCTCTTCGACACGTAAATGCGATTGGGGAACGCATTGTACAGAATGAAACCTGAAAGCGGGCTATTCTGTACTATGCGTTCCCCAATCGAAAAAGCGGCATCTGGGTGTGCGGTATCGGGGCAGCACGGCCGCACTCCGAGGATGCCGCAGGCGCGAATCAGGCACCCATAACAACCGAGACGCCCTCGTGCGCGGCGAGCGCCGCGGTATCCACATCGACCCCCGCGGGCACCGCGATGCTCACCTCAACTCCGGCGGCCGCACGCCGCCCTGATTACCCATCTCATCAGGTCGAACGAACCCGACACCGCCTCGCCGAAGAGCGCAAGAAAAGACTCGGAGCTTGTGGGGCGCGTGCACGAATATGTGGCGCAGCATTATCGGGAAGGGCGTCTGAGCGCGCTGGCAGACGAGCTTGGCTACGACGCGTCGTACCCGAGCGCGTACATCAAGCGCGAGACGGCGCGCACGTTTAAGCAGCTCGTTAACGAGGAGCGCATGCGCCATGCATCGCGCATGCTCCGAAGCTCGCAAGAGCCCATTTACGAGATTGCGCAGAGCGTGGGCATCTCGAACCTCACGCAGTTCTACCGGCGCTTCCATGAGTATGCGGGCATGACACCCCAGGAGTACCGGACCTCGCCGCTGCGGTAGAAACATCGACGCATCCGTCTAAAGCCGACAGGGCGTCTGAAAATAGAGGATGGAGCTTACGCCAAAAGCCCTCGCCGGGCGTACCGACGAGGGCTCTGATACAGGCTTACGTAAACCGCTGCACGCTGCAATCGCGCGAGCTGCGAACGAGGCTAGTCCAAGAACGCCTCGTTGAGCGTCACGCCGAAGTCGCGGGCGATAGCGCGCAGGCTGTCGTCCTCGATGGTCTGCCGCACGGGGAGCCCCGTCGAGAGGACCTTCACGTAGATCTCGGCGCTCTTCTCGATGGTGTGCGCCAGGCCGAAGGTCGTGTCGAAGTCCGGGCCGCTCGCAAAGAGGCCGTGCTGCGCCCAGACGGCCGCCTGGTAGGTCTCCATGAGCTTGCTCGTGGCCTTGGCGATGTCTACGCCGCCGGGGACCATCCACGGCACCACGCCCACGCCCTCAGGAAAGACCACGGGGCACTCCGTGGCGCTCTGCCACAGCGGGCGGGTAAAGTCGCGGTCGGTGAGGGGCAGCACGTAGGTGAGCGCGATCACGTTGGTGGCGTGGCAGTGGTAGATCACGCGGTTGGCACCGTCGGTCACGCGCTTGCGCACGCTGTGGTTCATAAAGTGCGTGGGGAACTCGCTCGTGGGCACGGCGCCGTTCTCGAGGCCCCACACGATCCGCCAAGCGCTGCCGGCATCGTTGATCTCCACGATGCCGATGTTGGCCGCGGGCGCCAGGGGGACGTTGCGGAAGTACTTGCCCGAACCGGTGGTGATGAAGAACTCACCGGCGAGGTTCTCGCAGGTCACGCCCATCTCGTGCCACGCGCCGGGCTCCGCGGCAAAGGCGGGGCGCGCGGCCTCCACGTCCTTTTCGGTCATGCGGTAGGTGAGGTTGCCGCCGTTGCGCTCGTGCCAGCCCTGCAGCCAGCCGTCCTCGCACATGCGGATGAAGCCCTCGACCGCCGGCGTCTTCAAAATGTCAGTCATGGTTGTTCCTCTCTCTTGTCTCTTCGAGGCGCTACGCCCCGATTTCCAACCCGGGATGCCCGCACCGGGTTGCCGCGCTCAACATGTATGAACGGCGCAACGGCTCGCTCTCGATGCGCCGAGTCGGATGAATGCCCTCGGGCAGAAACCCTGCCAGCCAAACGCGAGGTCCACCGCAACGCGCCCGCCGCATTCGATTCGGGCGATCCGGCGGACCCGGGGGCAAACCTCCCCGCCTCTCAGCACGGTCCGCGGCATCGGCGCGACAGCGGACCTGCGTCAGGCGACTGAGGGGCGCCCCGCTCAGCGACAGACCACCTCGACGGGCACGTCCAGGATCTTTGCCACCTTGAGGATCGTGTCCGTGTGGCTGCCGAGTGCCGCCGCCATGTGGTGCGTGGGGCCGGTCTCGTTCCAGCGGTTCATGAACGCGCGCGCCCCGATCGAGAACCTCATGCGCATGTTGGTGTCGCCGAAGGTGAAGATCGGGCCGTCGACGTTCTCGCCTTCCGCCACCACGAACTTGAAGTGGCCGTCGCCATCCTGCGTGATCCCCAAGAACGTGACCGTGCCGAGCCCCGGATAGAATTGCGTGAGGTACCCGCCGCCGGTCTTGCCGTGAAACACCGGCACCACCTTGAGCGTGGGCTTCTTCGCGGTGGAGATGGCCGCGTCGCCGGAGCCGGAGTGCCCGATGATGACGATGTCCTCGGGGAAGTCGATGGAGTACATCTCGGAGAGCTGACCCGTGCCGGCGATGGTCTTCAAGATGCTCATGGCAACGGCGACCTTCATGTCGCCCTCCACGGCGCAGGCCGTCCCCTGCTTGATGAGCATCGAGAACGCCGGGATGAGCATGGAGTCCAGCACGCCGGCCTGGCCTTTGGCATAGCCGTCGTAGTGGCTCGCCACGAGGCCGATCTCCTCGTCGCGCACCCACTGCTCAAAGGCCAGCACGTAGCGCGCCATCTCCTGGATGGGCTCGTCGGAGACCGCGGCGCCACCCTCCACGTCGAAGGTGTCGAGGATCTCAGCCGCCTTGGCGTCGATCGCCGCCTGGTCGTCCACGTTGTCGGCGATGGCCCACATCTTCTCCCAGTCGAACTGCTTGGTGTAGAGGCCAAGACGGTTATAGAGGTTGGTCTCGTCGATGTAGAGGTCCATCATGCCCGGATAGGGGCGGCCGATCTGGGCGATGTTGGTGCGGCGGAGGCGGCGGCGCACCTGGGCCGCACGGCACCACTCGTCGAGCTGGCGCGCGACCTCGGGGTCGCCGCCCTCCACGACGCCCGTGATGACGGCGTGCCGCTTGCCGGCGCGATTGAGGTCGGCCACGACCTCGCCGGGGGCGCCGCAGGCGTAGAGGTCGCCCAGCCAGGTGGGGATGTCGGTCGCGGCGTAGTCGGGCTGCGCCTTCTTCTGCACGTTTACCACCACAACAGGCACGTTGAGGTCGCGCACGGCCGGCAGCACGTTGTAGGAGGTGGCGTAGGTGAGCATCTGGAGGATGACCAGGTCCACGTCGGCGGCGCGGAACTTGTCGCCCGCTTCCTGGGCCGCCTCCTTGGTGGTCACCATGCCGCCGTCGACGATGTCGACGGCGGTGGGCAGCGTTGCCAAAAAGTCAGCGTACTGCTGCTCGAAGTTGGGCACGAGCTGCGGGAACTGCGGCAGGTACGCGCCCAGCGCGATGGAGAACACGCCCACCTTGGCGCGGGTCTCCACGAGCGGCGCGCACGCCGGCACCGGCGCGGTGGTCGGGCATTCAGCCTGATGGGAGGACATCTTGTACCTCGATTCTCTCGACTTCCCGAATTGCACGGGAGGATTTGCCTGATGGACGAACGGACGCCGAAGCATGCGGACGATGGCACCCGGACCGTGCCAAAACCGTAGCAATGGGGCAGGCCTTTCCGTCACGCGGAAAATGAAGCCGTCCCCGATGTCACGTCAGCGCTGCGGGTCGATCCGGCGCACGTCAAAGCTCGCACGGACCATCTCGCGCGCCGCCGCGAGGTCGGCAACCTCGCCTGACGCGACGAGCTGCACGATCAGGTTGCCGAGCGCCGTGCCCTCGGTGGGCCCGGCAAAGACCGGGACACCGCAGGCGTTGGCCGTGGCCTGATTCATGTAGCGGTTCTGGCTGCCGCCGCCCACGATGTTCACGCAGGTGCGGGGCACGCCCGTAAGCTCGCCGAGCTCCGCGATGGCACGGGCGTAGTCGGCCGCAAGCGAGTCGTACACGCAGCGCACGAGCTCGCCCGGCGCCTCGGGCACAGGACCGCCCGCCTCGCGGCACGCGGCACGCACCTCCTCCACCATGGAGTCCGGCGCAAGAAAGCGGTCGGCGTCCACGTCGAGCAGCGGGAAGTCCCCGCGCGCGGCGAACGCCTCGTCGATGAGCGTGTCAAAGCTCGGCAGCTTGCCGTCCGCACGCGGGCCGAGCTCGCGGCGGATGCTCTGGACCATCCACATGCCCATGATGTTCTTGAGGTAGCGGTAGGTGCCGTAGGCGCCGCCCTCGTTGGTGAAGTTCGCCCGCGCGCTCGCCGGCGTGGTCACGGGCTCGGTACTCTCGCAGCCAAGCAGGCTCCACGTGCCGCTCGAGAGGTAGGCAGCCGCCGGGTCGGCCGCGGGCACGGCGAGCCAGGCGGAGCCGGTGTCGTGCGTGGCCGGGGCGATCACCGTGGCGTCAAAGCCCACGCGCTCGCGCACCGCCGGCGCAAGCCGGCCGAGGGCCTCGCCCGGCTCGAGGATGCGCTGGAAGATGCCGCGCGGCAGCCCCAGGCGCTCGATGAGCTCGTCGTCCCAGGTACGGCTGCGCGCCCCCACGAGCGCGGTGGTCGAGGCGTTGGTGTACTCGTTGGCCGCCACGCCCGTGAGCACATAGCCCAAGTAATCCGGAATCATGAGGAAGGTGCGAGCGCGCTCGAGCTCCTCGGGGTGCTCGCGCTTCTGCGCTACGAGCTGGTAGACGGTGTTGAAGCGCTGGAACTGGATCCCCGTGCGCTCGTAGTGCTCGGCGAAGTCGAGCACGCCCGCGCGCTCGAGCTCCTCGCGCACGCCCTCGGTGCGCCCGTCGCGGTAGGCCACGGCGTCGCCGATGCGCGCGCCCGCCTCGTCCAGCAGCACGTAGTCCACAGCCCAGGTGTCGATGCCCACGGTCTCGGGCGCAAGGCCCCGCTCGCGGGCGGCCGCGAGCCCCGCGACCACGTTCTCGGCCAGCGCGTCGATGTCCCAGCACAGGTGGCCGCCGCGCTCGACGAGCCCGTTGTCGAAGCGGTAGACCTCGGTAAGGCTGAGCTTGCCGTCCACCACCTCGCCCACGATGGCGCGCCCGCTCGACGCCCCGATATCGATCGCCAGATGCCGCTTGCCCATACGCGCGCTCCTCCCGCGTCCGCCGCCATCCGTGCGACCGGAACGGCCGCACGCCGAAAAAAGCGCCGAACGACCCTGGCGTTCGCCGCTGCGTTCAGTATATTTTTGAAAGAACGGTGACTCCATACAGTAAGTCCGCTCGCTCCTTTCGATATATCGTCCAAATCGCCGCGCGCCGGGGCGCCCGCACGAAGGAGACCGCATGCTCGCTTACAACCTCGATCTCGAGAGCCGCAGCACCTGGCTCCGCTCGACGCCGGGAGAGCTCGAGCGCGCCCAGCCGTTCTTCTGCTCCGAGCAGGGCGAGTTCTTCGCGCACGGCAGCTTCTTCACCGATCGGTCGGAGAAGGACAGCTACGAGCTGTTCTACACGCTGGAAGGATGCGGGTCGATCGAGCAGGGCGGCGGGCGCGCCGCGCTCAAGAGGGGCATGGCGCTGCTCATCGACTGCCGATCGCCCCAGCGCTACCACACCGCATCCGGCGAGGAGCGCTGGTACCATCTCTGGGCGCACATCGACGGCGCGGGCGTGCGCGAGCTGGCGCGCCCGCTCGGCATCGGCGCGCTCCATCCGGTCCCCCTCGCCGAGTCTATCGCCCGGCGCCACTTCTCGGCCATCGCCGCCAACCTCTAGAAGCCGGGCATCCTGCCCGTCACGACGGTGGGACTCGCCATCCACAGCCTCCTGGCCGAGATGGTCGGCAGCGCCCAGGCCGCGCCCGACGCTGCCACCGGCGAATCCGCCGTGCAGCGCGTCTGCGCGCTCGTCGAGAGGGCCTATGCCGAGAACGTCTCGCTCGACGACATGGCCCGCGCCGCGCAGGTGAGCCCCTCCTACCTCATGAAGCTCTTCCGCAAGCAGCTGGGCACCACGCCCTATGAGTACCTGCTGCGCTACCGCATCACGCGCGCCAAGGAGCTGCTCGCCGAGACCGACGAGCGCGTGAGCGCCATCGCCCGCGCCGTGGGATTCAACAGCGAGAGCAACTTCTCCTATCGGTTCTCGCAGATGGTGGGACAGTCGCCGCGCGCCTATCGCGACAGCTGCCCTTTGCCGGTGCGCTGAGGGACCCGGCGCGCCCAGAGGCACCGGGACGGCCGCCCAGGTGCACGCCGGGCGCTGGGTCCATGATCTACCGGAAATCCTTGCCCAGAATCTCAACAATCCATCCGCAGGGCGCTCCCGTACCCGCGCGACGTGGTAGACTGAGTAATCCAAGATCGGTGCTCGCACCCAGGTCTTGCAGCACTTTGACAAGGTCGAATCGGATGCCGGAGCAAGGGCATCCGGGCCGATCTCTCTTATGAGGGGCCGACTGGTTTCGACACGATAGCTCTGAGAGAGGAAGCAGGCCGTGGTCTCCTCGCCACGTTAAACAGGGGTACCGTCAAAATGAATTGACAAGAACTCTTCTTACGAGCCTCAGCTGGCTCTTGCCGCTTAATTTATTAGCGACACGCCGAACCCGGGTCTTCCCCGCCCCGGACGAGGTGTCATTTCAGGGGAATGCTCCCGCGCACGTAATCGGTATGGCGCGGGCTAAGATCGAACCGGTTGGGACGCCGCGAGCGTGTCGCTGCGCGCAACGTGTCCGAGATCAAACCAGCGACTGAGTCTGGAGATGCCGATCAGGGGGCTTTCGTGGACCGGAGTTCGATTCTCCGCGGCTCCACCATCCATTTCCAGGGCCTTTGTCTGCTTCGCAGGCCGAGGCCCTGCTTTTCCATCATGACATCCGATCAGCTGGGCGCGGCGTCTCAAGGGGATGCCCCGCGCACGCGGCTGGCTCGGGACGGACATCCCCGACGGGCAGGCAAGAAGAAGGACGGCGCGCGGTTAGCACCCCACACGGAAGATGCCTGTGGCCGACGCGCTCACGCGGGGGAACAGGCGAGGTCGAGCCTCCGGCCTACCGTGCGCTATCGCACGCGGTCCTTCGTCGC
Organism: uncultured Coriobacteriaceae bacterium; assembly: GCA_963931435.1. Taxonomy (GTDB): domain Bacteria; phylum Actinomycetota; class Coriobacteriia; order Coriobacteriales; family Coriobacteriaceae; genus Coprousia. Next base: position 453,761 of record OZ007012.1, on the reverse strand, counting down.
GCTCTGGAACCGGGCGATGCCGGCAAGGCGCTGGGTGCGAAAGACGCGCTCGACCGCTACCTCGTACTCCGACACCGTGCGGACCTTCCGCACCGCGCGGTGCACGGCAACGGGGTCGGCGAAGGAGAAGCGGGCGTAGGACCACCACTCCTTCATGCGGAACACCGCGTTGCCGCCCATCTCGTCCCGGTACGCGCCGAAGAGCTCGTCATGGAACCGCTTGAGCTCGGCGGCGGATGCCGGGGCGCCGCCCGCTAGCATGCGCGCGAGCGCGGGGTTGGCGAGGATGCCGCGCCCCAGCATCACGTGACGGGTCGCCGGATAGGCCTCGATCAGGTCATCCATGTCATCAGGCGCGAAGATGTCGCCGTTGTACGCGACGGGAAACGGCGCCCGCGCCAGCGTCTCGCCGTATAGGCGTCGCCGCGGCGCGCCCTCGTAGCGGTCGCTCTGGAGGCGCGGATGGACGATCAGCTCCTTGAGCGGCAGGCGGCAGTACAGCGCGAGGATCCGCTCGTACTCATCGTCGCGCGCGACGCCGATCCGCGTCTTGACCGATACCGGGAGACATGACCGGCCGCACACATCGCGCAGGAAGGCTTCGAGGGCCGCCGGATCCCGCAGGAACCCGGAGCCCCTCCCCTTGGCGACGACCGTTCCCGAGGGGCATCCGAGGTTCAGGTTCACCTCCGTGTAACCCATCTCGGCAAGCAGGCGCACCGTCCACACGAAGCAATCCGCGTCGTTCGTGAGCAGCTGGGGGACGAGGTCGAAGCCCCGGTTGCGCTCCGGATCGATCTCGCGGAGCGCCTTGGCGCCAAATGGCGAGCCAACCTGCGGCGGGGTGAGAAACGGCGTGTAATAGCGATCGAGCCTGCCGAAGCACGCTGCGTGGACCCTGCGGAACACCTGCCCCGTGATCCCCTCCATGGGAGCGAGAGAGAGTATCATCGACCGCCCTTTCGTTTCCAGCCCGCTCGACCCAGCAGCCGCCACGCGGAGCTTCCCACGGCAGAGGCGCCCAGCCCTGCGCCCGTCGCGCGAAGCGTCGTGGCGGTGCCGCGACGGTACCGAACCTCCAAATGCCTGTCCATAGTAACCGGTGTGATCTGGACGGTCGGTGTGCGAGGCAAAATACATCCGCCGGCATCCCTGCGACAACGCGGTCCAAGATGCTTCCAAAGAACCAACGCTTTTTTGCCGAACTCGATAAAGTGGAAAGCGAAACAAGGTCGAAAAACTCAGAGCAATGGCCCATTTCGCACACATTATCGGCGACGCATCGTTGCACGGCGCAGACGTTGTTTGAGCAGACTGGACAACAGCCGCATAGAATTTGACCCCACGCATGCCTCTTGAACCTAAAATCCTCTGGATATGCCTTAGCCTTTATCTAAAAAGGAGAACGTCGCGCAGGAAGTGGAGAAACGACGGTCCGCTCGTCCCAAGGCGTCTGATCCCAGTCGGTCATCTCCACAAAGGCCCTCATCAACTTCCTCACAGTCTCATCTAAGACCGCCGACACCTGGCAGACCGGCCTTCTCAACACGCTCCTCGCCCTGCGCGAGAACAAACCCCTCATCATGAGCGTCTACCACCGCATGAGCCGCGAGCAGGCGGACCGGATCTTCTTCCCCGTGGCCCACGACCTCGTGAAGGGCGTGGTCGACGAGCATGCGGCAGGAAGGCGCGTACGCGAGCAGGACCGCGACTTCATCGCGAGCTTCTTCGCGCACGCGCTGAGCGGGACGATCCGGGACTGGATCGGCCAGGGCATGAACGTCGACCCGCGGCTGCTGATGCAGGGGATCGCCACCGTCGCGGACGGCAGCATCGAGACCGCGCTCGGCAGGCTCGAGATTCCCGGCGGCTACGTCGCCGGCAGCGAGGGCAACGTGCCAGAAGGGGGCGGTGCGCTGTAAGGGCGCGGGCGCGCAGCACAGCGCGGCGCAGCACGCCAACCGCAGCGGCATGACCGCGTTCGGCGTCGACGGCACGCTCGCCACCGTGTTCATGACCATGTGCGTCTCGGCGCTGGCGCTCACCTCGGTCGACGACATCGAGTTCGCCATCGGCGGTGGCGACGGCCCCGTGCGCGCGCGGACCGGAACCGGCCAGGACACCATCCAGCGCATCCAGCAGGCGGCGTTCCCGCGCAACCCCTACAGCACGCCCACCAAGAAGGTCGCGAAGCGCATCGTGCTGAGCCGGGCGGACGCGGAGGGCGCGGCGGACGGCGGCTCCAACATCTCGATCATCGACCTCACCGAGGACGACCTCGTCTTCATCACCAACGGCGGCTGCGTGGAAAACTCAACCCTGGGCGCGCAGGACAAGCCCGCCGCTTGGAAGCCCGAGCTCGCACCCGGCGGCGGCTGGGACATGTGGCGGCGCATCGCCGCGCAGGATCCCAGCTTCGGCCACCCCGACACCTTCTGCGGCGACCCTGAGAAGACCAAGTGGATGAGCGCCACGGTAACGACCCTCGACGGCGAGATCTCGCCCTACATCCAGGCCATCTGCAAGCGCGACCCCTTCACCGGCCACGTGGTCACGGGCGGCATCGTGACCTGTACCGACTCCAACTGGCTTATGAGCTGGACGCTCAACCGCCAGCAGCAGTTCCGCGCCCAGCCCAAAAACGAGCTCTGCGTCTGGGTGTACGGCCTGTTCCCGGACGAGCCGGGCAACTACGTGAAGAAGCCCATGCGCGACTGCACCGGCGAGGAGATCTGCCAGGAGTGGCTCTACCACCTGGGCGTGCCCGAGGACCGCATCTCCGAGCTCGCCGCCGACCACGCCAACACGGTGCCGGTCATGATGCCCTATATCACGGCGTTCTTCATGCCGCGCGCTGCGGGCGACCGCCCCGACGTGGTGCCGGACGGCGCGGTGAACTTCGCGTTCATCGGCCAGTTCGCCGAGACGCCGCGTGACACCATCTTCACCACCGAGTACTCCATGCGCACCGGCATGGAGGCCGTCTACACGCTCTGCGACGTGGACCGCGGCGTGCCCGAGGTGTGGGGCAGCGTCTTCGACGTGCGCGACCTGCTCATGGCAAGCGTGAAGCTGCGCGACGGCAAGCCGATCACCGACATGAAGCTCGGACTCATCGAGCGGTTCGCGCTCAAGGAGGTGCTCAAGAAGATCGAGGGCACCGACGTCGAGAACGTCCTGAGGGAGTTCGGGACCATCGAGTAGCGACGACCTGACAGATGGCATGCGACGGCCGGCGCGGCGGGGCGAAGCTCCGTTGCGCGCCGGCCGCTCTTGCGTCGAGTGGCGAGCGGGTATCGCCGGGTGCCCCTGGACTCCCGCGCGTCCGCCGATTCGCGCGCCAGTCACCCCCTGCGCCCAGCCGCCTTGGGCTAGGCTATACCCGTGGCGGTACCGTTTGCTCGATGCCACCGGCAAGCAGCCCGAGCCCGCTGAGGGGAGGCGCCCCAACATGTCCCTTCTTGCCGCACCAGCCAACCGCCGTCCCGTCGAAGCGCGCGTTGTGACGCGGCGCTACCTCCCGATGCACCTCGGGTTTGGCGTCGTTCTCGTCGTGATGCTCGTGCTCGGCCTCTCCGGCTGCTCGGACCTCGGCAACTTTGACGAGGCTGCCGTCGTGCGCCAGGCAGAGACGTATTACGCAGAGAAGTACGGCGAGCGCGTCGCCGTGACCGACGTCTGGGAGGACCGCTGCTATTCGCTCTTCTCCTACCATTCGCTCGACCGCGCCTTCTGCACCATGGAGGACGGCTCCTATGTGCTCGTCGATTTTGAGGAAGGGCCACTCGGCGACACCCGCCAAGAAGCCGAGATAACGGCGGCGTACGAGGAGCGCTTCCGCGCCGCCGTCCTCGAGGGGCAAAGCCTGCTGCAGGAAGCGGGCTACACCGTCTCCCTCGCCCGCATCAACGGTTGTGACCCCGCCGAGGGGGGCTTCTTTGCCGGCCGCATCTCGCCCTACGATTGGGATGGCGCCGAGGGGGACGGCGAGCAATCCGGGTCATTCTTCTACACGCGCTATACGGGGGACGAGAGCTTTTTTGAGCAGGAGGCGCCCCGTGTCACGCTTTGGAGCACCTGGATCACGTTTGAGATCGCCGGACCGGACACCGGCTACCCCGATGGCTTTCCCACCGGCGCGCCCGACGTGCCCGGCTGGACCCACCCTATCGACGAGATGTGCCGCGGGCTCCTCCCCCTTACCGCCGGGAAGCCTCGGACCGAGGTACGCGTCTACCAAACCGGCTTTTTTGAGACCGCCTCCGACGACAACGGTCAAAGCGGTCTTTTGGGCGAGCTTTCCCCCTTTGACCGCACGCGCGACGTGGGCGATTGGCTCGTCGTCGACTGGGTCGATCTTGGCCGCGGCGTCTACATAACCTCCGATGAGCACGGCGTGCGCCTGCGCGCGGGCGACATAACGCTGCGGGAAACCGCAAGCCCGTACACGTATGACGAACTCGTTGAGAAGAGCAACCTCACTAAGAACGATGCGCACATCTACAACCCGGCCGTCCTCACTGCCTATGAGATTGCGCCTGCTGCGGATCTCTTTGCGTCGCTGCCGGAAAGCGTGCAGGACAAGGGATGGTTCAACATTCGCATTGCGTACGACAACGCCGACCCGCGGGCGGGGCTCGCGGAGCTCGGCGTTACACCCGGCCCGCTTGTGCCCTCCCTCTACACCGTGGAGGAGAACACCGCCGTTGAGGATTTTCCGGACGAGCCCGCCCTCACCATTGGCTGGATGCGCGATACGACGCTCGCCAACGGCTACCAGCATCGCACCGGTACCCTCTATCGCGATGAGCCGATACACTTGATTCGGCTGTAAGACGAGGTTTCGCCGCGTAGATTGGGCGCTCCGAGGGGCAATGTCGAAAGCGCGCGGCGACCCCTGTGGGAGGACCCCGCGCCTAAACGAGGCTTCAACGGGCCGCCATGGCATAGCAGCAGAAAAATCACGCTGCATGCTCAGAACTTTTTCTCAACAACGAAACCCAACGCAAGAGAAACTCGTCTCAAACCGAGGAACCACTTGCACGGCACGCTTTAGCGCGAATGCTATTCGTCAGCCTTTCTCAGCAACCAATCAACGTCTACGTGGCACTCAATCTCAACGGGCTCTGGCTCAAAATCGGGCCGATCGTCAAAACTCGCCGTACCGCATGGAGGAGCGGCCTCGAACACCACTACGGCCAGCAGCTCTTCGCCAAGACCACGCGCGGTGCAGAGCCGACTGCGGCCGGCACCATGCTGTACCAGGCGCTGTGCACAGCCGAGAACGACGAGAAACGCCTGCAAGCAGAGCTCGACGCGTTGGCGAACGAGAAGGACGCCCTGCCGCCGCTCCGCCTTGGCTGCACGCGCACGGTTGCCGTGCGCAATCCGCCTCGTGAATTCGCAGAACGCCGCATCACCCGGAAGCGACGGGGTGCTCGTTAAAAGGAGACATGCTATGGCGAAGACGATGAGCGATGGACATCTAGGGTTTGTCCACCTCAAGGAGATCGATCCGCCCACCATCCCCCGGCCCAGCGGGCGCTACCTCGACCGATGGGTGGGCGTATGGGAAGACGCGCACCGGGGCCTCTCGCCCTTCGAGGAGATGGCGCGCGACCTCGGGGAGTTCTGGGTGCTCGACCGCTTCTTCGGCGACGGCATCAAGGGCTACGTCACGAGCACGGCGGGCATATGGCTCTCCGAGAGCCCGGTGAGCTTTCTGGAATCTGCGGTGTTCCTCGCCTCGCACGCCAGGCACCCCCGCCATATCGAGAACCTGAACATGAAGCGCGAGGTCCTGTTCCGCAGGCTGCGCGACAAGGTCCAGGGCGCCCCGGCGGACGCCATGCAGCGGCTGGGCGCGCGGGCAGCGGTCTATCGAGCCGACCTTGCCGACGCCCTGTTCGACGTCGCGCACGGCATGCTCGCCTCCGACATACCCGGTGCCGGCACCCTGCGCAACGAGCAACCCGTGCCTCCCGCGGGTTGGATAGAGCAGCTCGGCTGGAGCTCCCCCGCAACGGGACAGGGCGTCTGACGGAAGCCTCGAGCGCGGAGCGTCGGGACGTCCCTTCCGCTGATGGCCGTGTAGAACTCGGTTATCGGATTATCGGAAAGCCCCTCGTGGCGTAGTCCTCCTGCCATCCGCGCGCCTCCACGCGGAAGCGGCGTGTGACCTCGTATACCTCGTTATTAGTCATAGCCATCCACCTTCCATGCACGAGGGGCGCAATCATCACCCTTGGACAGCGTGCGCGACGGCGTCTTCGCAAGCTCAGCAATAGCACAAACCTAGTACGGACCGCCGTGCTCGCGCGCAGCGTCCGGCGAAACGGGGGACAGCTCGCCCGTGTCGATGTCAATCGTGAAGCCCGCTACCGCCACGCGCCGCTTTCAACGTACGCGCGGTTGTGGGACAAGATCCCCTCGAATCGGGCATCCCCGCAGAGGGGCCGTGCGGATCCTTGCTCGCTCATCGTAGCCTCCGTCATCGCAGCCTCCGTTCGTCTGGCAATCCCTGCTGCCAGCGAAAGCATACCGCGCCAACGCCGCGATTCCCGTCCCTTCGGCGCGCTGAGAGGGGCTCGCCCGCAGATCTACATCTGGTACATCAGGCCGATGAGGAGATGGGCGCCAGACAGGAGCTCCCACACGAGGGAGATAGCGAACGCCCACAGGCAGCTTGCCGGGCGGCGCGTCTTGATCGCCCAGGCGGCAGCGCTGAGGTCGTTGGGCAGGACCTGCCCGTAGAGCACGAGCAGGAGCACGATCCCGGCCATATAGATCGGCACGCTTCTCACACCCAAGGGAAGCACATGCAAGAGCGAAGCCGCCACCAAGCAGGCAGCAGGCGACAGGATGCAGGCAAGACGGGTGAGCAGGCCGCCGCCCCGCGTCTCTTGGCGCTGGACGCGGCTCGCAATGAGCCAGAGCACGACAACGAGCATCGTGCAGACCGCCACCGCCGCCACGCCCGGCAGCATTGACGTGATGCCGTGCTGCACCAGGAAGCTCGACAGCGCCTCCGAACCGTACACCCCCTCGCGATAGCCTTCGATCCAGAACAGGCTCTCCCCTGTCATGTTGCCCCCGAACACACCGAACGTCAGGACGAGGCAGACCGTGCAAACGGCCGTCGCGATCCTGACGGGCCAGCGCCTCAGGTCATCGCAGAACGCGTAGAGAAACCCCATGAGCACAGGGGAAAGGACGCCGATGAAGAAGGTGAGGATGATGATTATGCTCCCCCACCAGCTATCCCAGGTGATTCCGGCCAGATAGAGGGCTCCGGGCTGGGAAAGGTCGCCTATCTCCCACATCGAGGCGGCAGCCTGCAGGGCCCACGCGCCCGCATAGAGGACGACCAGCACGCAGGTGCGCCAAACCGCTCCCCACGCCGTAGCGGCACCCTTCTCTCCCTCCGCAAGCGGATGGACATACCTGACGTAGGAGGAAAACAGGCCCTTTGGCTTACGGAGATCCACGGGTGCCTCGGCGATTTCCTCGTCTTCGAAGTCATCCTCTTGCGCCATCAATGAAGCACCCCTCAACATTTCGGCTCGGCACCTCTCCGCTCATGATAGCTCAGCGAAGCCGACCTCTCGTTCCCCGACGTCTCCTCGCTGCCCAAACTCGCCGAGGAGCTGGGAACCACGGTGGACGCGCTGCTCAAGGCAAAGACGGAGGAACCCGGGCGCGAGCCGGCGGCGCAGCGACGCTGGTGCGCCCCCGAGGAGGACGGCCTTGCTTTCGCCGAAAACGGAGAACGCAAGGCCGAATCAAAGCCCTTTCTGGAGAAAAACAGTCGGGACGCTGTTCCCGCGCGGCACGCGAGACGTGGACTCCCGTGCACGCCCGTCCGCGCAGCGCGCCATCGTCTCCCCATCATCCGGGAGCGGCCGAGTCGCCGCACCCGGATGAACTCGGAGACGAAGCACCCGAGCACCTCCCCGCTGCCACCAAGGGCCTCGACGTGCTCGCCCCAGCCCTATGCGACCTCGATGAACGCGGCGCTCGCCGGCGGCATGCGGAGCATCCCCTCTACGAGCTCAGCCGCATCGCCCAGCGTGTAGAGAGTCTTGGCCGCCTCGAAGGCGCATGGGATCTCGACCGGACGGGCCGCCGGGTTCAGCGCCACGAGCACGCGCTGACCGCCTTCAGCGACCTCGCCATCATCCGCGCGCTCGGAGCGCAGGTAGACGAGCGGATAGGCGTTCTTCTCGCAGTAGACGAACGCGACCGCGCCGTTGGTGCCGAGCGCCGAGTTCGCGTGGCGCAGCGCGATGAGGCGCTGGACCTCGTGCCAGAGCGACCCCTCGTCGGCCATCTCGGCCGCAACGGTGGGCGCATCGTCAGCCGGGTCCTCCGGGATGTAGAGGTCTTCTGCCGCGGCGCCCGAGAACCCGTGGTTGACGCCCCCGTCCCACTGCATGGGCGAGCGCGCGCCCGTGCGCATGTAGCCGCCCTCCACCGAGGTGACGTCGAGATGCCGCATGCCGATCTCGTCACCGTAGTACACGAACGGGCACCCTGGCATCGACATGATGAACGCGAACGCCATCTTCATCTCCTCGGGATCGAGGTAGCGGCGCATGCGCTCCATGTCATGGTTGCCCGAGGGAATGCACATGAGCCCGCGTCCGTCCGTGAGCTCGAGGTTGCGCTTATAGGTGGCCACGAACTCGCTCGCGTCGCCGGCGCCCTCGCGGCTGAAAAACGGATGCGGTTCGGCGGTGCTGCGCTCCGGTCGGCGGAACAGGTCCATGTAGTGCGACGTGCCGAACTGCAGCAAGAAGTCCATGTGGAAGCCCGCTCGGATGGTCTTGTCGGGCTCGCCCCACTCCGAGATGAGCACGGCCTCGGGATACTTCTCGTCGAGGAAGGCGCGCATGTCCTGCCACAGCGCGATCGTGGCCTCCTGGCCGGGGTCGTTCTTGACGAGCGATCCCGCCATGTCGACGCGGAAGCCGTCGGCGCCGCGCTCGAGCCAAAAGGCCATGACGTCCTTCATGGCCTGGCGCGTGGCGAGCGCCTCGGGGCTGTCGACCGCGCTCTGCCACGGCTCGGTGATCTCGGCGAACCCGTAGTTGAGCGCCGGCTGGAACGAGAAGAAGTTGACGCCCACCGCGCCGTTGCGCTCCGAGATGCCGCGCAACACGCCCGAGATGCCCTCTACCTCCATGGGTGCCCAAACGTTGTCGTTCCATACGTAGCGGCCGGTGAACTCGTTGGCCGCGGCCTTGCACGACTCCCTGAACCACGGATGCTCGATGGAGGTGTGCCCGGGCACGAGGTCGAGCAGCACGTGCATGCCGCGCCCATGGCATGCGTCGAAGAGACGGACGAGGTCGTCGTTGGTGCCGTAGCGCGGCGCGACCTGGCAGTAGTCCGCCACGTCGTAACCGGCGTCACCAAACGGCGAGGCGAAGCACGGATTCAGCCACAGGGCGTTGCAGCCGAGCTCGGCGATGTAGCCGAGCTTCTCGATGATGCCCGGGATGTCGCCGATGCCGTCGTCGTTGGTATCGTTGAAGCTCTGAGGATAGATCTCGTAGAACACCGCGTCGTCAAGCCATGTACCCATGCGCTCCCCTTTCAGCCGTTGGATGCTCAGACACCTTTGCCTGCATCCTCTCTATCGTAGTGATCGGCGAGAGGGGCGGGCGGGAGATGTCCGCGAACGGGGCGCGTCCTCGCCCAACGGGGACGCGGCATCCGCGGTCACCGGGGAGATGGCGCGTCGATGTCGGATGTACCTCGACTGCACTCAAACGGAAAGACGATGCGGGCCCTGCGCAACCTTGCGAAGACCGAGGCCCCGGCCATGCTCGAGCGGGAGGCCCTTTCCAGCCCGGAAGGTACCGCATGGCATGCGATAATGGGAGGCCGCCGGAACCCGTGCCGGTCGCCCTCGCATCACCGAAGCGCGCCCGGTGCTCGTCTCACCAAAAAGGAGCGCCATGTCAGCCATCCCCCGCGCCCGCCTGTGCATCGCCCTGCTCACCGTCCTGGGCTTCTCGCTCGGATGCTCTGAGTTCGTGGTCATCGGCATCGAGGCCGAGCTCGCCGAGGCGTTCTCGGTCGAGCTCGCGCGCGTGGGCGAGCTCATCAGCTTCTTCTCCATCGCCTACGCCGTGCTCACCCCGGTGCTCGCCATCGCCACCGGCCGGTTCCGGCGCTTCCCGCTGCTGGCGGCCTATGCGGCGCTCTTCTGCATCGGCAACGTGGTCATGGCGTTCGCGCCCACCTTCGAGATCCTGCTCGCCTCCCGCGTGCTTCTGGGCGCGGTGTCCGGCGCGCTGCTGGCGCTCGGCGTCACCTACATCCCCGAGCTCGTGGGGGTCGAGAAGGCCTCGATGATGATCTCGGTGGTGTACGCGGCGTTCTCCGTCGCGATGGTGCTCATCACCTCCGTGGGCAAGATGGTCGCGCACGCGCTCGACTGGCACCTCGTCATGACGGGTTCGCTCGTGCTCGCGCTCGCCACCTGCGCGGCCCTCATTGCCGTGCTGCCGCGCGCCGGTGCCACCGATGAGCCCGCCACGATGCGCGAGCAGGCGGCGCTGCTCGGCGAGCCGCAGATTCTCACGGGCGTCGCCATCTTCGTGTTCGGCGTTGGCTCGGTCTACGTGCTCTACGGCTACATCACGCCCTATCTGGAGCAGGTGGTGGGCATGGGCGCGCTCGGCGTGAGCGGCGTCCTCATGGCCTACGGCGTGATGTGCTTCATCTCCAACCTGCTCTCGGGCTGGGCCGACGCGCGGTTCGGCCTGCGCGCCCTCATGGTGAGCTTCCCGATTCAGGCGCTGCTGCTCGCCGCCGTGTGGCTCGCCGGAGCGCTGCTGCCCGCCGCAGTCGACGCGATCCTTCTGGTGGGGCTGAGCATGTACATCGTCTCGGTGCCGTGCATCTCGGTATTCATGAAGACGGCGCGGCGCTGGCACCCCAAGGCCCTCACGCTGGCGAGTTCGCTGGAGCCCACCGCCTTCAACACGGGCATCGCGTTCGGCACCGCCGTGGGCGGCGCCGTGGTGAGCGGCCCGGGGCTCGCGCAGGCAGGTTTGGTGGGCGCGGCGTTCTCGCTCGTGGCCTGGGCGTTCACCGCCATCACACTCGTGCTCGATCGGAGGCGCTCCCGCGCGGCGCGCGCCTGACGGAACGCGTCCGGGAGGCAAGCCAGCGCGCAGCGCGCTTCCTACCAGATGCCGAGCACGTGCTGCATCCCCAGGCTCATGGCGGCGATCGCCACCCAGCAGACGAGACCCATGAGGATAGGCTTCCCGCCCGTGCGCACCAGATGGACGATATTGGTGTTGAAGCCGATGGCCGCCATCGCCATGATGATGAAGAACTTGCTGAGCTCCTTGATGGGCGCCGTCACCGCGGCAGGCAGCGCGAATACGGTGGTGATGAGGCTCGCCAGCACGAAGAACACGATGAAGAACGGAAAGATCTTCTTGATGTCGAAGGTGCCGGCCGCCTCGCCCGCACCCTGACCGCACGCCGCCGCGCGCTTGGCCTGGCGCATCTGCCAGAAGGCGAGCGCAAGCGTGATGGGGATGATGGCCAGCGTGCGCGTGAGCTTGACGATGGTCGCGGCGTCGAGGGTGTTGGCGCCGGGATGTATGCCGTCCCACGCGGCCGCCGCGGCGGTGACGGAGGAGGTGTCGTTCACCGCGGTGCCCGCGAACAGGCCGAACCCCTCGTTCGAGAGGCCCAGAATCGCGCCCAGCGCGGGGAACACCAGCGCGGCGATGACGTTGAATAGGAAGATCACGCTGATGGCCTGGGCGATCTCCTCGTCATCGGCGTCGATGACCGGCGCCGTGGCCGCGATGGCCGAGCCGCCGCAGATCGAAGAGCCCACGCCGACGAGCGTCGCGATCTTGCCGGGGATGTTGAGCGCGCGGCACAGGACGAACGCCACGATGAGCGACGTGGCGATGGTGGACACGATGATGGGCAGCGACTGCGCGCCCACCTGCGCGATCTGCCCCAGGTTGAGGCCGAACCCGAGCAGGATCACCGCCCACTGGAGCACCTTCTTCGAGGTGAACTTGACGCCTGCCGTCAGCGGCTCCCCTGCGCGCCGGGGTATCACGAGCGCCAGCGCCATGCCCATGAGAATCGCGAAAACCGGGCCGCCGATGACCTCGAACCGCTTGCCCAGAAGCCACGCCGGTACGGCGATGGCCAGCGCGAACAGCACGCCCTTCCACATCTTTCCAAAATCCTTGACAAGCTCCACGAAGGCACCTCCGCTATCGTCTTCAACATCTGGTGCCATGCTACACGCTGCAACTATAATCATTTCTATCGTATTCGTTATAGACGTATCGTAGTTGCTTATATCGTCTGAAACGAGACTCTGGAGACACCATGCTCGACCCGCGCGCCCACACGTTCACCACCGTCTACCGCCTGCGCGGCTATACGCGCGCGGCGGAGGAGCTGCACCTCTCGCAACCCGCCGTGTCGCAGCAGATCCGGCAGATCGAGAGGCATTACAACTGCCGGCTCTTTCGCAGGACCGGCCGCGGCATCGAGCCGACGCCCGCAGGAGACGTCCTCTACCGGGCGCTCACCGCCCTCGAGCACGACGAGCGGCGCCTGCGCGAGGAGCTTGAGCACGCCGATGCGAAGGATGCGGATGCGGCGCCCCTGCGCTTCGGCTGCACGCGCACGATCGCGGACTGCGTCGCCCCGCGCCTGCTCGCCCGCCATCGGCTGAGGCACCCGGACGAGCGCCTGCTCATGCGCAGCGGCAACACGCGCGAGCTCATCCAGCAGATCGATGCGGGGGAGATCGATTTCGCCCTGGTCGAGGGCTCGTTCGATCGCGCGCGCTTCGACAGCGCACCCCTCTCGCGCGAGCCCTACATCGCCGTCGCGGCACACGGCGAGGCACCCGCCTCCATCAGAGATCTTCTTGGATACCAGCTGGTTCTGCGCGAGCCCGGCTCGGGAACGCGCGAGATCCTGGAGCAGAACCTCGCGGCGCGCGAGCTCGTCACGGACGATTTCGCGGGCACCGTCGAGCTCGCGAGCATCCCCGCGATCAAGGCGCTCGTCCGGGAGGGCGCCGGCGTGACCTTCCTCTACCGCGTCGCCGTCGAGCGCGAGCTCGCGGAAGGCGCGCTCGCAGACGTCACGCCGCGGGACTTCGCCATCGAGCACGACTTTTCCCTGATATGGGAACGCGGCAGCAGGTACGCCGAGCGCTGGCGCTCCCTGCTGCGCGCATGGCGCGACGACCGCGGCTGACGGCCCGCGGGGCGCGCGGCGACCTTCCCCCTTTTATCAGCTTTCGTGAAATTGTTTGGGCAGGTCAGCACGCATGGCCGTAAAAGTCGCAGCTGCCTACGGCTCCACCATGGTGAGGGAGATCTTGCCGCGGGAGCGGTCGACCTTCTCCACCCACACCTTCACGGTATCGCCCACGGCCACCACGTCGCTCGGGTGCTTGACGAAGCGCTTGGCCATCTTGGAGATGTGCACCAAGCCGTCCTGATGCACGCCCACGTCCACGAAGGCGCCGAAATCCACCACGTTGCGCACCGTGCCCGCGAGCTCCATGCCCGGCTCGAGATCCTCGATGGAGAGCGCTGCGCGGCTGAACACCGGCTCGGGCGCGTCGTCGCGCGGATCGCGCCCCGGCTTCTTGAGCTCGTCCAGGATGTCGATGAGCGTGAGGATGCCGCAGCCCAGCTCGCCGGCGAGCGCACCCACGCTGCCCACGCGGCGCTCGATATCGGGCACGCCGCCAGCAGCCAGGTCATCGGCCGTCACACCCGCGCGCTCGAGCACCGCGCGCGCCACCGGATAGCTCTCGGGATGCACGCTCGTGGCGTCGAGCGGGTTGGTGCCGCCCGCGATGCGCAGGAACCCCGCGCACTGCTCGAAGGCCTTCGGCCCCAGCTTGGGCACGTTCATGAACTCCCTGCGCTCGGCGAAGGGCCCGTGCTCCTCGCGGTAGGCGACGATGTTGGCGGCCACGGCCGGCGTGATGCCCGAGACGTAGCCGAGCAGGCTCGCGCTCGCCGTGTTCACGTCGACGCCCACGCGGTTCACCACGTCCTCAACCACGTTGCCCAAGGCGCGGGCGAGCTCGGTCTGGTCGAGATCGTGCTGGTACTGCCCCACGCCGATGGACTGCGGCGGGATCTTGACGAGCTCCGCGAGCGGGTCCTGCAGGCGTCGGCCCAGGCTCATGGCGCCGCGAGTGGTGACGTCGAGCTCCGGGTACTCGCGGCTCGCCAGCTCGCTCGCCGAGTACACCGAGGCACCCGCCTCGTTGACGATGGTATAGCGCAGCTCCGGCGCGCTCTCAGCGATGAACTCGGACACGACCTCCTCGGTCTCGCGGCTCGCCGTGCCGTTGCCGATGACGATGGTGTTGATGCGGTACCGGTCGACGAGCCGCTTGAGCTCGCGCTTGGTCCCCGCCACGTCGTGGCGCGGCTTGGTGGGGTACACCACGCCGTGGTCGAGCAGCTTGCCCCACTCGTCGAGCACGGCGACCTTGCAGCCGGTGCGGTAGCCCGGGTCGAGCGCGATCACGCGGGCGCCGCGCACGGGACGGGTGGAGAGAAGGCCCTCCAGGTTCTTGGCGAACACCTTGATGGCGTCCGTCTGCGCGCGCACCGTGAGCTTCGCGCGCACCTCGCGCTCGAGCGAGGGCGCCATGAGGCGCTTGTAGCCATCGGCGATGGCGGCGTCGAGCACCGGCGCGAAGATGCCCTGGCGGCGCGGCCAGCGCGCACCCAGGCGCGCGACGGCGGCCTCCCCGTCGACCCGAACGCGCACGCGGAGCTTGCCCTCGCGCTCACCGCGGTCGATGGCCAGCACGCGGTGGTTGGGGATCTTGCGCGCCGGCTCGGCGAAATCGTAGTACGGCTCGTAGGGGGTCTTCTCCCCCGCGTCGACGGCGACGGAGGCGATCTCACCCGTGCCCTCGGTGAACGCGCGCAGGTCGGCGACGTTCTCGGCATCCTCGGCGACGATCTCGGCAACGATGTCCGAGGCGCCGGCGAGCGCCTTCTCGGGCGTGTCGTAGCCCGCCTCGGCCGCCCCGGGCGTAACGTAGGCCGCCGCGGCGTCGAGCGGCGTGGCGGCGTCCTTGGGCGCGACCTGCATGATGATCATGTTCGCGAGCGGCTCGAGACCCGCCTCGCGGGCTTTCTGAGCGCGCGTGGTGCGCTTCTTGCGGTAGGGCTTGTAGAGATCCTCGACGCGCTGCAGCTGGGTGGCGGCGCGGATCTCGGCCTCCAGCTCGGGCGTGAGCTTGCCGGCCGCCCCGATGAGCACGATCACGTCCTCCTTGCGCTGCTCGAGGTTGCGCAGGTAGCCCAGGCGCTCATCGAGCGTGCGCAGGGCGACGTCGTCCATGCCGCCCGTGGCCTCCTTGCGGTAGCGGGCGATGAAGGGGATGGTGTTGCCCTCGTCGATGAGCTTGACGGCTGCCTCCACGGCGGCGGGTTTCAAGTTGAGCTCGGATGCGAGCGTTGCGATGATGTCCATAGACGTGCTCCTGACGTTGGCCGAATGCGGAGATGAACAAGGATACCCGCCCGTGCGGACACCCGCAACAGCCCGCGCGCGGCGCCCTGTTGCAGAAGGTGTGGATTCGCCGGCGGCGCACCGGGTAAAGATGGCGGCGAGGGTATAGTGCCCGCTGCACCTGGACAGTCTCTGCCTCCGCGCTCAAACGACCTCAGCGCGGCCACGCCCCCGACGGGGCGCGAGATGCGAAAGGAACGACATCATGCCGAGCAAGAAGCTGGCCCCCGTCGTCGCGGGAACGATGCTCGTCGCGAGCCTGGCGCTCACGAGCGCGGGCACCGCGGCGGCAACCGAGAATCCCGCGACGACCAGCACCGACGACATCGCGGGCGCGAGTCACGCCCTCGCCTCCGTCACCCTCGTGCGCGGCAGCGAGCGCACCGTCTACGACGACCTCGCGGCGGCGTTCGCGGCGGCGCAGACGGGCGACGTGATCGAGATCGCGGGCGAGCACATCCTCTCCGCCCCCATCGAGCTCAGCGACGGCCGCATGCTCACCCTGCGCGCCGTCGGCGCGGCCCGCATCGCGCGCGGCTCGGGCTTCCCGCTCTCCGGCAGCAAGATCGCCGGCATGGTCCGCCTCAGCGGCGGCTCGTCGCTCTCACTCGAGGCGGCCGACCCCGCCGCCGGCGAGCTCGTGCTCACCGGTGAGGACAAGGACTCCGACGAGGCGATCATCACCCTGAACGGCGGGGCGCGCCTCACCATGGGCGCCGGGACGGCCATCGAGCACGCGTCCTGCTCGTGGAAGCCGTGGGCCGCCGTCTACGTGCGCGGCGGCTCCTTCGTGCTCGACGGCGGAACGCTGCGCGACAGCTTCGCCATGCGCAACGCCGCCGTCGCGGTGGAGCACGGCAGCTCGTTCGAGATGCGGGCCGGCACCATCATCGGCAACCGCACGAGCTACTCCGAGTCCATCGTGTGGACCAAGGGCTCCATGCGCATGACGGGCGGCACCATCCAGAGCAACCGCTCGAACGTCTCCTCCGACGGCGTGGTGCACGTGCTCTCCGACGGCGAGCTCGCCTTCACGGGCGGCACCATCGGCGACAACAGCCCCAACAACACCTTCGGCGTGCGCGTCGACGCAGGCGCGGCGCTCAAGATCGGCGGCACCGCGCGGCTCTCGGGCGCCGACCGCATCGACCTCGCCCAGGGCGCCGCGCTCAGCTTCTCCAGCGCCCCCGAGGCGCACACCACGGACGAGCCCCTCAAGGTGGTCCTCTCCGGCACCTGGGATGCGGGCGCGCCCATCGCCTCCTGTGCCTCGGCCGATGTCGCCCAAGCGACCCTCCCCCGCCTCTCGGTGAACCTCGGCACCACGCCGGAGCGCACGGCCTCCGTGAACCTCGACCCCGCCGATCCGAGCCGGCTCGCCCTCGCCTCCGCCGAGACGGAGGCGCTGTTCGAGCTCCTCGACCACCCCTATGCCGACAACCTCGCGCTCAGCCTGCGCGACGAGCTGACCCAAGACGGCGCCCTCGCCGATCTGCGCCAGCACGTCGAGGACCATTTCGGCCAGGCCGACACGCCGGAGCGGCGCGTGCGCCTGCAGCAGCTCGACGCCCTGGAGCGCTACGCCGCCTACCTCGACGCCAACCGATCCGCGCTCGAGGAATCGGTGATCACCCTCTCGGAGCTGGGCGACCCCGGCGTCGAGGCCCAGCGCACCAAGCAGGGCTACCAGTTCGACAACCTCGACGCGACGGGCTACTACCTCAAGCCCGGCCAGGTCAACCGCATCCTCGTGTACGTCGACGCGCAGGATCCGTCAAAGCTCTCCGTCGCATGGCGGCAGGTGGGCGTCACCGATACCAACCACTACACCTCGCTCAACCTCGGCCAGAAGTCCAAGCTCGTCAACGGCGTGAACGAGATCACGGTCGACCTCACGGGCAAGACGTACGCCTCGATGCTCTATCTGCGCAACGATTCAACCGACAACGATGCGCGCGTGCGCATCGAGAGCGCCGACGCCGCGGATGCGGGCGCCGAGCCCATCCTGGGCTCGAGCCTGGGCGAGCACCCCTTCTACGTGCACGATACCGCGCACCCCGAGCGCTTCTGGACCTACGTGCAGGACATCAAGGCCTACGCCCGACGCGCCGAGGCGGGCGAGGTGGCCGACATGACGCTTCTGCAGATGGGCGATACCGGCAGCGCGCAGTTCGCCATCAGCGCCACCGCGATGGCCCGCGCCTACGAGGGTATCACCTCTGAAGACGAGGCCATCGCCTATATCGAGCACTCCAATACCGCCATCCAGGACCGCCTCGAGTTCTACTGGGCCTTCGACGGGTTCGATGCAGACGAGGAGAGCGGCCCCAACGCCATCACCACGGCGCGCGTGCACACCGCCTTCACGCGCACGGTGACCGACATCTCGACCATGTATGCCTACGGCCGCTACTTCCACATGCCCGAAAGCTCCGCCGCCTCGTTCCTCTCGGGGCAGAGCATGTACGGCTGGGGCATGTCACACGAGTACGGCCACATGCTCGACAACAACGTCATCGCGGTGGCCGAGGAGACCAACAACCTCTACGCGCTCGCCGGCTCGCGCCACGGCGGCATCCAAGCCTCGCACGAGGCGGGCCTCGCATTCGATCCGGCATCCTATTACCACGTGAACGCCGTGAACGCGACCAGGCGCCGCGACGACGAGCTGAAGATGATGGCCGCGGACCCCGCCTACGTGCCCGATTGGATGAACGGCGAGGTGTGGGGCACCTACATCTGGACGCACGTCACGACGTGGTGGAACGCGCTGCACTTCTTCGACGACTGGGATTACTCCGGCTATGATTTCGCCGCGAGCCCCTATACCGAGGATATCGCCGCGGACGTGGAGCGCTACGGAGCCTATGGCGCCACCCAGCGCATCCTGCGCGGCGACGCCGACGCGGTGAAGACCATCGAGGACCTGGCCTCCAACGCCCAAAGAAACGTCAAGTACAACCGCATCGCGGTGGCCTTCACCATGGGCACGGGCTACAACTTCGCCGAGTACCTCCACAACCTTGGCGAGGATGACCTGGCGCCCGAGGTGCTTGCATGGTGCGCCCAGTACCCCTCGATGCCGCGCAAGGTGCAGTACTTCTCGATCGACACCGACGCCGCGATCATCAACGGCGCTCGGACCTACGCCGAGATCGCAGGGGCGCGGGGCACCGTGGAGCCCGCGCTCGAGGTGGAATCTAAGAACGGCGAGACGCGGGCGAGCGCGACGATGCCCACCGACGAGCTCGCAAAAGCGACGACCGCCTGGGAGCTCTATCGCGGCGACCAGCTCATCGGCTTCTCGCGCGACGGCTCGTTCGCGGTGACGGCACAGGAGGGCGACGCGGAGCCGGGCGCGCTCAGCGTGGTGGCCTACGACGTGCGCCTCAACCCCAGCACGGACTTCGCCGACACGGACGATGGTGCGGGCGGCGAGGAGCAGCCCGGAGGCGATGAGGGCGAGAATCCCGGCGGCGAGGAACCCGGCGGAGACGAGGATCCGGACGGCGGCGGTGACGAGGATCCGGGCAAAGAGGATCCCGACGGGGACGAGAACCCTGGAGAGGACAATCCCGGCGGGGACGAGAACCCGGACGAAGACGAGCAGCCGGGAGAGGACGGGAACCCCGGCGGTGGCGGAAGCGGCGGTTCGGGCGATGAGGACCCCGGCGACGGCTCCGACCCAGGCGATCCGAACGGAGGCGCTGGCTCGCAGAGCGACGGCGCCAACGGGTCGGACGCGGAACGTGAACCCGGCGCCGATGCGTCCGGCGGACTCCCCGCCTCGGGCGATGCCTCAACCCTTCCCGCCCTCGTGGCGGCAGCGGGTTCCGGCCTCTCGTTACTCGGAGCCGCCCTCGCCCGACGCCTCCGCCGCCGCGAGCGCTAACCCAAGATGAGCGTGATGAGCACGGGTACCACAGCCGAGCACACCACGCCGTTCACCACGGAGTACACCACGCAGCGCTCATCGGTGTAGCGCATCACCATGGGCAGCGTGGTGTCCTCGCTGGTGGCCCCGCCCGCCGCGATGCAGGCGTAGCCGCTCAGATGCCGCGCGATCCAGGGGATGCAAAAGAACGAGACGAGCTCGCGCAGGAAGTTGGCGAGAAAGGCGATAGCGCCCAGCTGGGCGCCTGCCAGCCGCTCGATGGAGATGCCAGCCAGGCTGTACCATCCCAAGCCACTCGCGACCGCCATGCCCGCACGGGGGCCGTAGCCCAGAAGGAGCGCCGCGACCGCGCCGCCCACAAGCGAGCCGACCACCACACCGATGGGGATGACGAGCATCTTGATATGGTGCTCGCGGATGCTCGCCATAAGCCAGCGATGCATCCCGACGCCGATGCCCACCAAGAACATAAGCGCCCACAGCACCGGATCGCTCGCGGAGGCGAGCACCGCGACAAGGGAGCTGCCCTGCGCGAGCACCCCCACCGCCCCGCCGACGGCGAGCATGGCGAGCGCCGCCACGGCCAGCCCATCAAGGTGGAAACGCGGCGCGCGGGACGCCTGCGCCTGGGCTGCACCGGGTTCAGACACGGCGCCCGCATGCGGGCGACAGCCCGTATCGCCCAGCACGAATCCCGCCAAAAGATGCACGAGCATGACCGAGCAGGCGGTCGGCACGAGGCAGAAGACGAGCCCCTGCAGCCCCCAGCTGCCGAGCGAGGAGACAAACCCTTCGGCCGCGCCCATCGAGACCCCCATCGTCCCGATGAGCAGGCAGGTGCAGACGTTCTGCAGGGCACCGTTCATCGACCGGAACGACTCCGGCACCGCGAAGCGCCCCGCCAGCACCCCCGCGAACATGATGACGAGAATATCCATGCGTCTCCCCCGATGGCGCACCCATGATCCGAGAACGTATCATAGCCCAACGCATCCCAGAGCGGCTTTATGGGGCTAGTTAAGGGGCTGGTGCTCGCGACGGGCGCCGCGCTCGGTGCGCAGCAGGGCGTCCACCAGCGCGTTGTCCTCCGGCGAGGGCGAGCCGAGCGGCAGCCCGCACGCCTCGAAGAAATGGCTCCCCGCGAACTGGCGGGCACGGAACGACCCGTGCTCGCCATCGTCCAGGTAGCGCACGCGGCTGCGGCAATCGGTGGTGCCGCAGAAGAGCGGCCCGTGGCTGCGCGCGTACTCCAGATACAGCGGGTCATCGGACCACAGAAGCACGCCGGCCATGTTCTCCAGCTCGTAGGCGGCGGCATAGGTCTGCCACGAGCCCTTGCGGGCGCGGATGTAGCGGTCGAGCAGCGAGGCCATGCGCGTCACGCGGCGCAGCGTGTCGGAGGCCGAGAGCACGCGCGGGAGGGCACCCGAACTGCGCCCAGTTTCCGCGTCCCGCCCGGCAACCGAGGAGGAAGTGGACCCGGGATCTTCCTGCCCGGCAGCCGCAGACCGAACAGCCCCCAGAGCGTCCCGCCCCGTAGCCGCGGTCCCCTCCACCTCGAGCAGCGCTCCGCAGGCCTCACGCAGGGCGGCGAGGGCGCGGTCGCGCGCAGCGGGCGGGCACAGCACGGCCGGCACCGTGAGCTTGATGGACTCATCGGGGAAGAGCTCGATCGCCGAGTGCGGCACCAGCCCGTCGAAGGCGATCGACGTGCGCAGGATGAGCGAGTCGTGCGCGTGCTGGACATGGCATTCCAGCCCCTGCGCGGCAAAGCAGGCGCGAAACGCGTCGGCCCGGGCGTTGACCTCGTCGCGCGAGGCCATCTCCGGCTCCGCCCCGCCGAGCCGGTACAGGTAGAGGTCGAACAGCGGCACGGGGCGGGCGAAGTAGACGGTGCGCCGGCAGAACTCGGCGATGCGCCGCTGGCGCTTGGTGGCCTTGTCGTAGAGCTCCACGAGCGCCGCGCCCGTGGCCGGCCCCGACGTGGAGCCCTCGCGGATCTCCACGACGCCGTCGGCCACATACGGGGGAAACCCGCCCTCCTCCACCCGCACCACGATGACGCCCTGGTCCTCGCAGGCGGGATCGGGCAGGAAACGCACGTCGAACGGCGGGGCGGGCGATACGTGCCGGCGGCAGAGCTCACCGATCATCTGGCTGTAGTCGGCTGCGAGGCGCGGCACCGGGCACAGGCTGTGGTCGTCGTCGGCGATGCCGATGACGAGCCAGCCGCCGCGCGAGTTGGCGAATGACGCGATGATCTTGGGCACCTTGGCGCGCACGCTGGCGCTGAGGGAACGCTTGAACTCCAGCACGTAGCCCTCGTCCATGAAGGCGAGCTGGTCGAGATCGGCATAGGAGATGTCAGCGAGGCCCTTGGGGTTGCCGGCCTCGTCGCGAAACGGACTGAACATGCGGGATGCCTCCTCACGGACGGGAGCCTTCCCTCCTTGTACCCCGAACACGAAAGCGGCCCCGCACCGCTTAAACGGTACGGGGCCGCACCTCGATAGCGCGGGACGGGCAAGGCATGGCAGGTACGAACCCGCCCCGTGCCGGGAAGGAGGCCGAAGGACCCGCCTCGGGGCATTATGCCTCGGGCGTCACCACGGGATCGGCGTTGATCAGATCGCTGCCGCGCCCGTAGCTGGGGCGCGCCGCGTCGTACTGCATGTCGACCGCGACCTGGCGCACCTGCTCGGTGGGGACGTTGTCGTAGCGGTGGCACGCGCAGATGTGGTCAGGCAGAACCTCGCGCTGGTTGGGCGCCGAGACGTCGCAGGCGCCCACCTTGGCGAAGCAGCGGCTGGAGAACCGGCATCCGGCGGGTGGGTCGATGGGGCTCGGCACGTCGCCCTCCAGGATGATGCGCTTGCGCTGGAGCTTGGGATCGGGGCTCGGGATGGCAGAGAGCAGCGCCTGCGTGTAGGGACACAGCGGCTCATGGTAGAGGCTGTTCTTGGGCGCGACCTCCATGAGGCGCCCGAGGTACATCACGCCCACGCGGTCCGAGATGTGCTTCACGACGTTGAGGCCGTGCGCGATGAACAGGTACGTGAGGCCGAACTGCTCCTTGAGGTCGTCGAGGAGGTTCAGCACCTGCGCCTGGATGGACACATCGAGCGCCGAGACCGGCTCGTCGCAGACGATGAGCTTGGGGTTCACCGCGAGCGCCCGGGCGATGCCGACGCGCTGGCGCTGGCCTCCGGAGAACTCATGCGGATAGCGGTTCTTCATGTAGCTCGCGAGCCCCACGCGCTCCAGCAGCTCGTCCACGCGCGCCTCCACCTTGTCCTTGGAGAGGATGTTGTTGGTGAGGATGGGCTCGGCCACGATCTGGCCGATGGTCATGCGCGGGTTCAGGCTCGCGTACGGATCCTGGAAGATGAGCTGGATGTCGCTGCACAGGCGGCGGCGCTCCTTGTGGTCCATCGCGGTGATGTCTTGCCCTTCGAACAGGATCTTGCCGCTCGTGGGCTTCAGCAGGCCCACGATCATCTTGCCGATGGTGGTCTTTCCGCATCCCGACTCGCCCACGAGGCCGAACGCCTCGCCGCGCCGGATGGTGAAGCTCACATCGTCCACGGCTTGTACGAACGAGGTCGGCTTGCCGAAGAAGTTGGTCGCGGCGACGAAGCTCTTGGTGAGATGCTGCACCTCGATGAGGTTATCGGTCGTATCGATCGCCATGTGCTAGCGCACCTCCTCTTGCGTCTTCTTGCCTCGGGCGCGCTCCGCCGCCTGGACGGCGCGCTCGATGCGCTCGCGCTCCTGCGCCTCGAGATCGGCCTTGACCCGATGCGCCACCTCGGTGGCCTCGACGGCGCGCGCGATCTCCTTGGCGTCCTCGTACAGATGGCACCGCACGCGGCGCGTGGTGCCCGGGACCGTCTTGAGCTCGGGACGCTCGGCGCGGCAGCGGTCGAAGCAGCGGTCGCAGCGGTCGGAGAACGGGCAGCCGGAGGGCATCTCCAGCGGGTTGGGCACCGAGCCCTTGATCATGTAGAGGCGCTCGGACTCCTCGTCCTCGAGGCGCGGGATGGACTTCAGCAGGCCCAGGGTGTAGGGGTGCAGCGGATGCTCGAAGAGCTCGAACTTCTCGCCCTCCTCGACCACCTGGCCGCAGTACATCACCACGACGCGGTCGGCGACCTCGGAGACCACGCCCAGGTCGTGCGTGATGAGCAGCACCGCCATGTTGAACTCGTTGCGCAGCTTGTAGATGAGGTCCAGAATCTGCGCCTGGATGGTCACGTCGAGCGCCGTCGTGGGCTCGTCGGCGATGAGGAGCTTGGGGTCGCACGAGAGCGCCATGGCGATCATGACGCGCTGGCGCATGCCGCCCGACATCTGGTGCGGGAAGTCCCGCGCGCGCTCCTCGGGGCTCGGGATGCCCACCACGCGCAGCATCTCCACGGCGCGGGCCCACGCGTCCTTCTTGCTCATGTCGGAGTGGGTGCGGATGGCCTCCACGATCTGGTCGCCCACGCGGTAGACCGGGTTCAGGCTCGTCATGGGCTCCTGGAAGATCATCGAGATCTGCCCGCCGCGCACCCGCTCCATCTCGCCCTCCGAGGCGGCGAGCAGGTCCTCGCCGTCGAAGGTGATCGAGCCGGAGGCCACGTGGCCCGGGTCCTGCAGAAGGCGCATGATCGAGAGCGACGTCACGCTCTTGCCCGAACCCGACTCGCCCACCACGGCCAGGATCTCGCCGCGCTCCACGTCGAAGGTCACGCCGTTCACGGCGCGGACGACCCCTTTGCGGGTGGGGAACTCGGTGACGAGGTCATGTACTTCAAGCAATGCCATAAGCTATCACCGATTCCTGCTCTTGGGGTCGATCGCGTCGCGGATGCCGTCGCCGAGCAGGTTGAACGCCAGCACGGTCACGGTGATGGCGAGACCCGGGAAGATCATGGCGTGCGGCGCAGCGAAGATGTAGTTGCGGCCGCGGCCGAGCATGTCGCCCCACTCCGCCGCCGGCGGCTGCACGCCGAGGCCGAGGAAGCCGAGCGCCGCCGCGTCGAGGATGGCGCCCGAGATGCCGAGCGTGGCGCGGACGATGATCGAGGGCGTGACGTTGGGCAGCACGTGCCTGAAGATGATCACGGCGTCCGAATCGCCGATGACGCGCGCCGCGGCCACGTAGTCGGATTGCTTGACGGCGAGCACCTGGCTGCGCACGATGCGCGCGTACTCGGGGATGGACACGAAGCCGATGGCGATGATGGCCTTGTCGATGCCGCGGCCGAGCGCCGCCATGAAGGCGATGGCCAGAAGGATCGATGGGATGGCGAGCATCATGTCCATGATGCGCATGATGACGGTGTCGACGACGCCGCCCTTGTAGCCGGCGATGGCGCCGAGCGTCACGCCGATGACGAGCGAGATCGCCACGGAGAGCAAGCCCACCGTGAGCGAGATCTGGCTGCCGATGAGGATGCGGCAGAAGATGTCGCGACCCTGCTGATCGGTTCCGAACCAGTGCTCGAGGCTCGGCCCCTCGAACGAGGCGGAGAGATCCTGCTTGTAGGGATCGTAGGGCAGGATGCCCGGCGCCACGAAGGTGACGATGGCCACGATGGCCAGAAGCACGATGATGACCAGGCTCACCATGGCGGGGATGTTCTGGCGCAGCGAGTACCAGACGTCTTTCCACAGCGACTCGGTCTTCTCAGCCGTGGTCTCGGAGGCCTCGGGACCCTGCGGGTCCTGCGCCGCGCGCGCCTCGGCGTCGCGGGCGCTCACGTCCTGTGCGGTTGCCGTCATGATGTCACCCCTCTTCCTTGGTATAGGTGATGCGCGGATCGAGGTAGGCGTAGATCACGTCGACCACCAGGTTGATGATGATGAAGATCACGCCGATGAGGAGCACCGCTCCCTGCACGACGGGAAAGTCCGATTTGAGGATGCTGTCGACCACGTACTTGCCAATGCCCGGCCAGGCGAACACCGTCTCGGTGAGCATCGCGCCGCCGAGCAGGCTCCCCAGCTGCAGGCCGATCACCGTGGTGACGGGCAGCATGGCGTTGCGCAGCGCATGGTGGATGTCCACACGGCGCTTCGTCAGACCCTTGGCGCGGGCGGTGCGCACGTAGTCCTCGTTGAGGGTCTCGAGCATGCTCGAGCGCGTCATGCGGGTGATGACCGCCATCGAGTACATGGAGAGCGCCAGCGCCGGCAAGATGATGTGCTTGAGCGCGTCGCCGAACGCCTCGAAATCACCCATGAGCAGCGTGTCGAGGAGGTAGAACCCCGTGCCGCCCACCGGCTGGAGCAACGGGTCGATGCGCCCCGAGCTCGGCAGTATGTGCAGCTCGCCCGCGAACAGGATGATGAGCAGCACGCCCAGCCAGAAGATGGGCATCGAGACGCCCACGAGCGCCAGGATGGTGGCGAAGCCGTCGATCCAGGAGTTCTTGTGCGTGGCCGAGACCACGCCGAGCACCACGCCCACCACCGCCGCGATGACGATGGCCACGAGCGCGAGCTCCACCGTGGCCGGGAAGCGGCTGAGCAGCTCCTGGGTCACCGGCGTGTGGGTGTAGTAGCTCTCGCCCAGGTTGCCCGTGAGGGCACCCGTCAAGAAGTTGAAGTATTGAACGATCAGCGGGTCGTTCAGCCCGTTCGCCTCGCGCCATGCCTCCATGGCCTCGGCCGTAGCGTGCTGTCCCAGCACCACGGGCGCCGGGTCAGCCGAAAACACGCGCATGATGAGGAACACGATGATGGAGACGCCCAGCAGCACCGGGATCGCCAGCAAGATGCGCTTGATGATGTATTTCAGCACGCTACCTTCCTCCTTCCCCTTTGTCTCACGGCGCGCCTGCCACGCGCCCGCCCGCACGCGCGGGATGCCAACGGGGAACGGGCCGAGCAAGCCCGGCCCGTTCCCTTACCAGGTCATCGATGTGCGCTCGTCCGAGCAGCTCTAGGCGCTCTTGGTCACGAGCTCCATGTGCACGACTCCCGTGGGATGATAATAGAAGTTGTTGATCTTGGGGCTGTAACCCGCGAGGTTCTTGGAGTGGCTGATGAGCATCCAGGGCATCTCGTCGGCGACCATCTGCTCGCACTGCTTGTAGATGGCGTCGCGCTCGTCGCCCTCCTCGGTGGCGAGGCCCTGCTGGATGAGTGCGTTGTACTCATCGGAGCGGTAGCGGCCCACGTTCATCGAGACGTTCTCGTCGGCCAGCAGGTTCATGAAGTTGTCCGGGTCGCCGTTGTCGCCCACCCAGCCGTACAGGCAGCAGTCGAACGCGTCGGTCTCGACCTTGGTCTGGTACGTCGTCCAGTCGTAGGAGACGATCTCCATGTCGACGCCGGCGTCCGCCAGGTAGCCCTGGATGGCCTCGGCGAGCGCCTGGCCGCCGATGGAGTTGTACGGACGCGGGTTGGTGTAGGCGAGCATGGTGCAGTTCGTGATGCCCAGCTCGGCGAACTTCTCCTTGGCCGCCTCGGGGTCGTAGGCGGTCTGCTGGATGTCCTCGTCATAGGGGGCCATCCACAGCGGCATGACGGAGGTGGCGACGCCCGCGTAGTCACCGTAGAGGCTCTGGACCATCTCCTCGACGTTCACCGCCTGGCAGAACGCGCGGCGCGCCTCGACGTCGGTGAAGACGCCGGAATCGTTGCGGAACGCCATGTAGTTGATGTTCATGCCGTCCTCTTCGAACAGCTCGTTGCCCGCGTCGGTGATGGTGTCGACCACGGAGGCGTCGATACCGTCGATGATGTCGACCTCGCCGTTGTTGAGAGCAGTCACGCGGCTGGAGTTCTCGGTGATGAAGCGGAAGATGACGTTCTTGGTCTGGGGCATGTGCTCCTCGTCCCAGTAGTCCTCGTTGGCCTCGAGCACCACGTTCTCGCCCTTGGACCAGCTGACGAACTTGTACGGACCGGAGCCGATGGGGTTCTCGTTGGAGTCGCCGGCCTCGATCGCGGAGGGCGCGACGACGGGCGCGGCCAGGGCCATCGCCATGTTCTTGATGAACGGCGTGGAGGCGGCGCGCAGCGTGATGACGAGCGTCGTGTCATCCGGCGCCTCGACGGAGGCGACGCCGGTGCCGCTGTCCTCGGAGCCGAGGACGAAGGACGCGTAGGGCATGTCCTCGGTGCGGGCGGGCTCGAGCTGGCGCTCGATGGAGGTCTTCACGGCCTCGGCGTTGCAGTCGGTGCCGTCGTGGAACTTCACGCCCTCGTGCAGCTTGAAGGTGTAGGTGAGGCCGTCATCGGAGATCTCGGGCATCTCGGAAAGGCCGGCGACCACGTCGCAGCTCTCGGTGTCGTAGCGCAGCAGCGTATCGTAGATGTTGCACATGATCTTCGCGGACTCGCCGTCGTCGACGTAGGCCGGATCGAGGCCGCGCGGGTCGGCGCCCTGGGCGAAGGTGATGGTGTCGGCGATGTCGCCGCTGCCACCCGTGGAGCTGCCCTCGCTGGCGCGCTGGGCACCGCAGCCGGCGAGCGCGAACGCGCTGCCCGCGGTGACGACGCCCATCGCCTCGACGAAGCGCCTCCGGGAAATGTCTGCCATGCCTGACATAGTCTGTCTCCTTCCAATGGACAACAGAGCATACTGTACCAGCGGACCGGCAGGTTCCAACTCATAACCCCCTGATGGCGCTTTATCGAAATAAAGTGATTATCTGCTCGAAACATGGAGGAAATAAAAAAGGGCGGCTGCACGCGCCGGCAGCCGCCCATTCGGGCGCATCGGAAGGAAGTCCCTACGCCGTCTTGGAGATCTTCTCAGCCGAGTAGAAGCTCAGGGGGTTCACCGTGTAGCCCTCGACGTTGGCGGTCGTGGCACCGAGCGACACGCCGTGGCTGATGACCATCCACGGCAGGTCGCGCGCGGCGATCTCCTCGCACTGGCGGTACACCTCGTCGCGCGCCTCGCCGGCGGGCGTTACGATGCCCTCGACGATGAGGGCGTCATAGTCCGGGTTGGAGTAGTGCGCGATGTTCTGGGTGCCCGCATCGGTGGCGAGCAGGTTCATGAAGTTGTCCGGATCGCCGTTGTCGGAGAGCCATCCGGCCAGGCACACGTCGTAGTAGTCGGTCTGCTGACGCGACTTGTACGTGGTCATGTCGTAGGCGGCGATGTCCATCTCCACGCCCACGTCGGCGAGATAGCCCTGGATGGTCTCGGCGAGGTTCTGGCCGTTCACCACGTTGTAGTCCTGGGCGTTGGTGTAGGTGAGCATGCTCACGCTCGTGATGCCCAGGCGCTGGAACGTCTCGCGCGCCGCATCCGGGTCGAACGCCGGGCGCTCGATGTCCTGCGCGTAGGGCGCCATCGACTCGGGCATGCACGAGTGGGCGACCGTCGAGTACTCGCCGTAGAGCGTCTCGACCATCTCCTCGATGTTCACCGCCTGGCAGAACGCCGTGCGGGCCTCGACGTCGGCGAAGGGCCCCTCCTGCGTGTTGAAGGCCATGTAGTTGAGGCTCGAGGCCGCATCGATCACGCCCACGCAGCCGTTGCCCTCGACCTGCTCGATCATCGCGGGATCGACGCCGTCGATGATGTCGACCTCGCCGTTGGACAGCGCCGTCACGCGGCTCGACGCCTCGGGGATGAAGCGGTAGACGATGGTGGAGCACAGGGGCATGTTGTCCTTGTCCCAGTAGTCCTCGAAGGTCTCCATCTGGATGTTCTCGCCCTTGGACCAGCTGACGAACTTGTAGGGGCCCGTGCCGCAGGGGTTCTCGTTGAGGTTGTTGTCATGCTCGTCGAGCGCGGTGGGGCTCACGATGGGCGCGCCGAAGAGCATCGCGAGGTTCATCTTGAACGGCGTCGAGGCGGCGCGCATGTGGATGACGACCTCGTAGTCGCCCGTCTTCTCCACCGAGGCGACGCCCGTGCCGGACGCCTCGGAACCGAACACGAACGAGGCGTAGGCCATGTCGTCGGTGCGCTCGGGCTCCAGCTGGCGGCCTATGGAGCGCACCACCGCGTCGGCGTTGAAATCGGTGCCGTCGTGGAACTTGACGCCCTGGCGCAGGGTGAAGGTGTAGGTCAGGCCGTCGTCGGAGACGCTCCAGTCCTCGGCCAGGCACGGCTCGACATCGGTGCAGTCGTCGTTGAACTTGAGCAGGCCCTCGTACATCTGGCTCATGATGGTGCCGGGGTCGGAGCTGGCGAGCGCCGGATCGAGTCCCAGCGACTCGGTGCGCACGCCGTAGGTGAGCGTGGAGGCGCTGGCCGATCCGCCCTCGCCCGCGTCAACCTCGCTCGCGCGCTGGGCGCCGCAGCCGGCGAGCCCGAGCGCCCCGAACGCCGCCGCCGTGCCCAGAAGGCCGCGGCGCGAGATCAGGGGTTGTGTGTTCATGATGGCATCCTTTCACCAAGGCGCGCCGCCTGCGCCGCGCGCCGCTTGCATACACATGGCTACATGGTAGCCGCAAAGCCCGCTCCCCCGGACCGAAATCCCGCCCGGCCGGAGGATGCGGGAAGGCCGCAGGATCACCCTGCGAGGGTTGCGCGCAGCAGCTCGTTGAAGAGCTTGGGGTTGCCCGTGCCTCGGCTCTCGCGCATGCACTGCCCCACGAGGAAGCCGAGCACCTTCTGGTTGCCGTCGCGGTACTGCTGGGCCTGGTCGCCGCAGCGCGCGAGCACCGCGTCGACGATGGCCTGGAGCGCGCCGGTGTCGCTCACCTGGCGCAGGCCGCGCTCGTCCACGATCTCCTCGGGGTCGCGCCCGGTGCCGGCCATGGCCTCGATGACGACGGCCGCCTGGTTGGAGGCGATGGCCTCGCCGGCAAGCAGGTGCGCGAGCGACGCCACCTGCGCGGGCTCGATGCCCGCCGCCGCGAAGGGCGAGCGCGCCGCGGCGCCGTCGGAGCCGGCCCCGGTACCCGCGGGCTCGGCGGCATCGGCTGCGGGCGCGGCGTCCCCATCCGCCTCCGCGAGCCACGCATCCGCATCGCCTGAGGGTTCGGCACCCGCGCGCGCAGCGGCCTTGAGGAAGGCGGGCAGGTCGTTGACCACCAGGTTCGCGACCTGCTGTGCCTCGCCGGAGGCGGCGAGCGCCACCGCCGTCTCGAAGAACGCCGCCGTCTCGGGGTCGCCCGCGAGCTGCTCGGCGTCGGCGCGCTTGATGCCATAACCGCGCTCGAAGCGGTCGCGGCGCGCATCCGGGAGCTCCGGCAGCTCGGCGCGGCAGCTCTCGATAAACTCGTCGGTGAGGTCAAACGGCGCAAGGTCCGGATCGGGGAAGAACCGGTAGTCGTCGGCCGTCTCTTTGGTGCGCATCACCACGGTGCGCTTGCGGCTCGGCTCCCAGTGGCGCGTCTCCTGGTAGATGATGCCGCCCTCCTCGAGCACCTCGGCCTGACGGCAGATCTCGTAGGCAAGGCCGTCGTGCAGGGCCTTGAACGAGTTGAGGTTCTTGAGCTCGGTCTTGGTGCCCAGGCGCGTGTCGCCGCGGCGGCGCAGGCTCACGTTGCCGTCGCAGCGCATGGAGCCCTTCTCCATGGAGCAATCGGAGATGCCGAGCGTCACGAAGATGCGGCGCAGCTTCTCCATGAAGAGGCGCGCCTCCTCGGGGGTGCGCAGGTCGGGCTCGGTGACGAGCTCGATGAGCGGGGTGCCGCAGCGGTTGTAGTCGATGAGGCTCTCGGCCGCGCCGCCGATGCGGCCCTCCTCGCCGCCGACGTGCACCATCTTGGCGGCGTCCTCCTCCATATGGATGCGCAGGATGCGGATGGGCACGGTGTAGGAGCCGTCGTCGCGCCGCTCGGGCACGGCGAGCCCGGCGGTGTCGTAGCCCGAGAGCCCCGCGAGCGCGGACGCAGGCGCTTCTGGGGCGGGGTCGTCCTGCGCCGTCCCTGCCCCCGCGTCGGGCATGGTGCATTTTGGCCCCGTCCCAGAATGCGTGCCCTCGCCCGCCATACGGGAGAGGTCGGCCGAAAGGCCCACGGCGCCCGCGCTCGCACTGGCCAGGCTCTGGGCCTCTGCCTCGCCAAACGCGCAATCGGGGCGCTCGGCCGCACCGCGGCCCGTGACCTCCAGGTCGAGCCGCCCGTGCATGCAAAACGCCACGGGCCCCTGCGTGGTCTGGAAGTTCTTGGCCATGTCGGGATAGAAATAGTGCTTGCGGTAGAACATCGAGTGCTTCTGGATCTCGCAGTTGGTGGCGAGACCGGCCTTGACGATGCTGCGGATGGCCTGCTCGTTGGGCACCGGCAGGGCACCCGGCAGGCCCAGACACACGGGGCAGACGTGCGTGTTGGGCGCGTCGTCGTGGCTGAGCTTGCAGTTGCAGAACATCTTGGTCTCGAGCGTGGTGAGCTCAGTGTGAATCTCGAGGCCGATCACGGCCTCCCAGTCTTTGAGGACCTCCTGGAGCTCCTTCATGCGAGCTCACCTCCCTTCCCGGCAAAGGCCGGGGCAACGCCGAGCACCGATGCGGAGCCGGGTACGGGGGCCGTAGCTCCCTCGGATGAGCCGGCGCGCGCCGCAGACGCATCGCCTACGCCCCGCTCGATGGCGGCGGCAAAGGCGATGAGCCGCTCGTCGGCAAAGGCGGGCGCCACGAGCTGCGCCGCCATGGGGAGCCCCGAGCTCTCGCCGAGCCCCACCGGCACCGAGATGCCGCCGTTGCCCGCGATGTTGAGCGAGATGGTGTACATGTCGGAGAGGTACATGGCCGTGGGGTCGCTGATCTCCCCGTGGCGGAAGGCCGCATGCGGCGTGGCCGGCATGAGGATCACGTCGACCTGCTCAAAGGCACGGGCGTAGTCGGCCGTGATGAGCGTGCGCGCCTTCTGCGCCGCGTAGTAGTAGCGGTCGTAGACGCCGCTCGAGAGCAGGTAGGCGCCGAGCAGCTGGCGGCGCTTGGCCTCGGCCCCAAAGCCGTGGGCGCGCGAGAGGGCGCTCTGCCGGGCGAGCGAGGTGCAGCCCGGCTCCTGATAGCCATAGCGAATGCCGTCAAAACGAGCGAGGTTGGAGAACGCCTCGGCCGGGCCGATCACGTAGTAGGCGGCGATGGCGGCGTCCACGTGCGGGAGGTCGACCTCCACGAGCTCCGCGCCCGCGGCCTCGAGCGCTGCCGCCGCACGCTCCACACCGGCGCGGACCTCGGGCGTAAGGCCCTCGGCCTCCATGAACGCCGGAACGAGGCCCACGCGCCGCCCGGCCACGGGCACCGCGCCCTCGCCACGCGCCGCCGCGGCAAAGGAGGGGGCAACCTCCTGCGCGGTGGAATCGTACGGGTCGCGCCCGCCCGCCACGAGGGCGTCCATGGCGGCGGCGACATCGGCCACGGTGCGCCCGAAGGGGCCCACCTGGTCGAGCGAGCTGCCGAAGGCCACCACGCCGTAGCGGCTGACCGCACCGTAGGTGGGCTTCATGCCCACCACGCCGCAGAGGGCCGCCGGCTGGCGGATCGAACCGCCCGTGTCGGAGCCGAGCGCGAGCGGCACCATGCCGGCCGCCACCGCCGCCGCCGAGCCGCCCGACGAACCGCCGGGCACGCGCGTGAGGTCCCACGGGTTGTTGGTGGGATGGAAGGCCGAGGTGTCGGTCGACGAGCCGAAGGCGAACTCGTCCATGTTGGCCTTGCCGATGGGCAGGCAGCCCGCCTCGAGCATGCGCGCGATGCAGGTGGCGGTATAGGGGCTCTCGTAGCTCTCGAGCATGCGGGAGGCGCAGGTGGTGCGCGTGCCCGCGAGGTTCATGTTGTCCTTGATGGCGAGCGGCACGCCCGCGAGCGGCGGCAGCATCTCGCCGGCGGCGCGAGCGGCGTCGATGCGCTCGGCCGCCGCGAGGGCGAGCTCGGGCGTGACCTGGATGAATGCCTGGACCTCGGGCTCGCGCGCCCCAACCGCCTCGAGCGCCGCGCGGGCAACCTCGACGGCCGAGAAGGCCCCATCGCGCACACCCGCGGCAATCTGCGCCGCGGACAGGGCATCGTAGCTCTGCGCCATTACTCCTCACCCTCCCCCAGAATCGACGGCACACGGAAGTTCTCCCCGCGCGTGGAGGCAGCGTTGCCGAGCGCCGCCGTGCGCGTGAGGTCGCGCTCGGGCGCCAGCACATCGGCGCGCATGACGTTGGAGAGGTCCCCGATGGGATGGAACGTGGGGTCCGCATCGGGCAGGTTGTAGGCAAGCACGGGCTCGAGCATCGCCACGGCATCGTTGAGGTAGTCGGTCATCTGGGCGAGCTCGTCGCCCTCGAGCGCGATCCGCGCGTAGTCGGCGATACCGCGCACGTCTTCTTGGGTAAGTGGCATGGGCGCCCCTTCCGGTCGGTCATGTCGCACCATTATACGCGGCCTCCCCCGCATGCCCCGGCGAGGGCGCCGCCGGTCACGCGTTGGCAACGCGGGAGCGCGACCTCTGCTTCCAGGCGGCGCGCATCATCGACGGCCAGACGGCCATCCCCTACATCGACTGCTCATACTGGACCTGGGCTGCCTCTGGACAGGAGCCACCAGCAGGCATCGCTAACGGTGGAGAGAAGGCCGCCGGCCTCCTTGCTGGAGGGGGTTGGCGGCCTTGATGGCATCAGCGCCCGAGCAGCTCCGGCAGGCCCCTTCGCCGCAGAGACGGCGGAATGGAAGGAAAAGCATATTCGGCGGGATTCTCGACAGCTTCGGCAGGGCGTGGCCTCCATCGCGGCGGCGGGGGCGGGCGCACCTATAATGAGGGGCATTGCGCAGCCACAAGACAGGGAAGGGGAGCCATGTACGCCGTCGCCATCGTCGATGACCTCGCTGCGGACGCCGAGGCGCTCGCCCGGCTCGTGGTTTCCTCCCCACCGTCGGACACCGCGGGATCAAGCCTCGCGGCACATCCCTTCCCCGAGACCTGCCGCGAAACGGCAGCCCCGCAGCTCGATGGCAAAGGCTCGGCGGGGCAGCATGCAGATGCGACAGACGGGGTTCTGGCAAGCGATCTCTTCGAGGTGCGCTGCTTCTCCTCGGCCGATGAGCTCGTGCAGTGCCTCGACGATGCCTACGCCCCCGACATCGCCTTCATCGACATCGTGCTCGACCCCACGACCGCGGGCCCTGCCGCAGATGGCATAGATGCCGTGGAGCGCCTGCTCTCACGCTCCCCGCTCACGCAGATCGTCTACGTGAGCGGCTACGACGCGTTCCATACGCAGGTCTACCGCACGCCCCACGCCGCCTACCTGCGCAAACCGTTCCGATCTATGGACGTCTCGTACGCCCTCGGCCTGGCACTGGCCGCTCGCGAGCGCACGGCCGAGAAACCCCTCTGTCTCAAGATCAAGGGCGCCGAGCGGGTGATCGAGCCCGCCGAGATCCGATATCTGGAAAGCCGGCTCCACATGGTCTGCATCCATGCGGCGCAGGGCGACTACGAAGTCTACGGCAAGCTCGCCGACCTCGTGCAGCAGCTCCCCGCGCGCTTCGTGCGCTGCCACCAGAGCTTTATCGTCAACCTCGCCACCGTCGCCTCGCTCGACGCCACGGGCATTGTCCTCGTAACCGGCGAGCGCGTCCCCGTGAGCCGCCGCATGCGCGCGGGCGTGCGACAAGCGCTCTTTTCCTACCTCCGGGCCCGCCGCCGATAAGCCGCCCCCATGCCGCTCTTCGCCCTCAACCTGATCGTGCTCCTTGGCGTCAACGCCGTCATCGCCACCGTCGCCACCTGGCTGCTGCCCATCCGGCGGCGAGTGGCCTTTTTTGCCTGCATGCTCGCCATCAGCCCTCTTGCGCTTGCGCTGGCGAGCCCCAACACCATGACCGCCTGGAATATCGCGGGGTATGCCCTCAACTACCTCGTTATCCCCTGTCTTTTTTGGAAAGGGCCCTGGGCGCGGCGCGCGGTCTGCGCGCTTTTGCTCGTGGCAACCGAGATCTCCAGCGAGATGGTCTTTGGGCTCCTCATCATCTTTGCCGGGCTCAACGTCAACCGCGACACGATCGATGCGAGCAGCATTATCGCACGGGCCCTGTGCGGGGTATCGATGCTCGCCATCGGGCGGGCCGTGGCGATCGCCGTCCGACGCGCCGGCTGGCAGGGGCCGGCTGCGGACAAGCGGGAGCGAGGCGCGGGGCGGGCGAGCACCGCGAGAGCCGCGGCGGGCGGTGCCGATGCCGGAGCGTCACCGAACCGCCCGCAGGGCAGTGCGCGCCTGCGCCTGCGCGATTGCCGCGCCGCCCAGGCACCCGACCGACCCTACCTGCTCTTCCTTGCCACCCAGCTAGGTTTTCTGCTGGTTGGCTCGACGATCATCATGGCAAACCGCAACACCTCTCCCGCCATCTACCTCATCATGGTGGTCTCGGTTGCCGTCTGCCTCGCCGCCGATGTGCTCGCCTTTGCCTCACTCAGTCGCTTGGGTGCGGCGCTTAGAGAGCGCGAGCGGGCAGCGGCGCTCGAGCGGCAGCTTGCCGTGTACGTGCATGCCGCGGAACGCACGATGCGCGATGCGGAGGACGCGGCGCGCTTTCGGCACGACCAGCGCAACCACCTGCAGGTACTCGGGGCGCTGGTAGAACGCGGGGAGCGCGGGCGCGCCCTCGCCTACGTGCGCGCACTGCGCCGCAGCCTCGCCGAGCTGCCTGCCGCGAGCAAGCCCGGCGTCCCGGGCGGGCGACCCGTCCCAACGCCGTCCACAGGCGCTGCTTCAACCACCCACGCCCGGCCAAACCCGCCCGACCCGGCATCTGCCGGCGCCGATCCATCTCCCCGTGCGCTGCAGCCCAACCCCTGCAAGAACCCTCGCCGCGGCACCGGGGCTCCGCAGCCCCTCCCCTCCCAGAGCACCGTCCCCTAAGGAAGCCCCATGAACGTCGTCTACACCCTCGGAGCCGTCTCGCTCGGTGCACTCGTAATCTCGACCGTCTACCTGTGGCACCTCCTCCGCGAGCTGCCGCTTGCGCGCCGCGCGGTCAACCTGCTCATGCCGGCGAGCCAGATCATCTTTGTGGCCAGTGCGTTCCTGCTCCGCCCGCACTTCGCCGCCTGGGAGGCCGTGGCGCTCCTGGCGGCGGCCATGGGCGTGGTCTGCGCCTGTCTGAACCCGCTCTTCTTCCGCAGCCTACTCGACGCCGAGCGAGCTGGCATCGAGGCTGAGCGGGCGGCGCTTCTGGAGGACCAAGTGGCCGCGCAGGAGCACTACGCCCTGCTCATGCGGCGCACGCAGGCCGAAGGCGACCGCATGCGCACGGAGCTCGATGCTCAGCTCGCCCAGGTCGAGGCCGCCCTCGCAACGGGCGACGATGCCGCCGCGCTCACCCACCTGGCAGGCGCGGCCGAGGTGGTCCGCACGCCGGACGACCGCTTCTGCGAGCACCCCGTGGTCGACGCGCTTCTGGCAGCCAAGGCCGCGTGGTGTGCCGAGGAGGGCGTCGAGCTCGATGCGGACGCGACCGTGCCGGGCGACCTCGCCACCCCTGACGTCGAGCTCTGCGCGCTCTTCGCCAACGCGCTCGACAACGCCGTGCACGCCTGCACCGCGCTACCGGCCGGCGAGCGCTGGATCCGGCTCCGCGCGCACCCCGCGCAGGGCTACTTCCTGCTGGAGGTCGAGAACCCGATCGCCCCGGTGGGCGCATCGGCCGGCCATGCGCACGCCGACAGGGCAGCCGACCACGGCCGCGTCGACTCAAGCTCAACCTCGAGCCCTTCCGCCCAAACCACACACCCCGCCGCCCCGGCGGGCACACTCCCCCGCCACGGGCTCGGCCTCGCCATCATGCGCCAGATCGTCGAGCGGCGCGACGGCGACCTCGCCTGCACGCGCGAGAACGGCGTCTTTACCCTGAGCGCCCTCTGGAAAGACTAGGAGCCCTCCATGCAGCCCTTCCTCCAAGCCGCCGATACCGGCGCTCTCGCCATCCTGCTTTTCAACTTCGCCGTCAAGCACGTCGCCTTCGACCTGGTCTACCATGCCGTCTGCGCATGGGTCCTGCCCATCAAAAACCCGCGCGTGTACTGGACGGCGGCGATCGCGTGCCAGATCGTCGGCAACATGCTCCTGCCCATCGGTCCCGATCCCACCCAGCGCGTGCTCTGGTATCTTACCGACTACGTGTTCATCCCCTATCTGTGCTGGCGCGGTCCGCGCACGGTGCGCGCCGCGGCAATCGCCATCGGGGTCATTGCGGAGCTGACGGTAGAAACCTCCACCATGGTGCTCTACAGCGTGCTGGGCCTCCCCCTCACGGCGCAGGCAACGAGCAGCCCGCTCGAGTTTGCGGTCCGCGTTGCCGGGCTGGTGGCGCTCGCCATACTCGGCCTGGCGCTCCGACGGCTCTTCGCCCGGCAGCGGGAGGCGATCCTTGCATACGACCGCACGGCGGCAGACGGCTCGAGACCCCTGGACCGCGCTGCACCAGATGGAAGCGGGCAGGTCGAGGACGCGGAGGATGCTGCCCCATACGGGCGGTTTCTGGCCACGCAGGGGTTCGTGATACTCGTCCTCTACACTGCCTACTTCTGCGGCGGGCTGGGCGTCATCCCCACGCCCCTCGCGCTCGTGATGCTAGGCGTGACCCTGTTCTGCGCCGCTGCGGACATCGCGGCCGTCTTCTCCCTGCGCCGGTTTAGCACCGCGCAGCGCGAGCGGGCGCGCGCCGCGGGTCTTGAAGCGCAGCTTGCCGTGCACGCGGATGCCGCACGACGCATGGCGCGCGAGGCCGAGGCGGCAGCGCGATTTAGGCACGATCAGCGCAACCACCTGCAGGTGATCGGCATGCTTGTGGAGCGCGGCGAGCTGGAGCGCGCCCGCGCCTACGTGGCGGAGCTCCGGCGGCACCTGCACGCATAAGGCCGATGCGGGTACCGTCACACCGACCAAAGCTGCCATAGAGGGAACCTGTTCTGCCAAACATCTTTTACCGTCTGCGACCTGCTGGGAGAATACGGGAGACTGCATCTCGACGTATCGCGCCCGCAGGGCGCCGAAAGGGAGGAAGGAACCGTATGAGGATAGGGAACAGGGCGGTCCGGCGCGTCGTGCCCGTGGCCGCAGCGCTGCTGCTCGCCACGTCGGGCGTCGCGGCCGTGGGCGCCGGCCTCGGACTGCGCGACGCCAGCGCGGCGGAGCTCGCACCAACGGCGGCCATCGATGCGAACGAGCGTTACTTCGTGCACTTCGACCTGCAGGATCCGGCAGGCGGCCTGTCCAATGCCATGGTCCCCGTCGAGTTCGGCAAGACGCTCAACCAGATCATCGCCGAGAACGCCGAGGAGCTGAAGTTGCCTACCGCAGGCGACGAGGTGACGTTCGGCGACGACACCAAACACACTTTCCAGGGCTGGGAGAGCTCCATCTCCCTTGACAAGCCGCTCGAGGCATCGGACTTCGTCGAGTACGACGGCACCTTCGGCGTCTGGGTTTACGCCAAGTGGAGCGGCGTCTCCACCATCATCTTCGCATCCAACGCCACCGATATCTCCGCGAACGGAAAGGTCGATCTCGCCTGCATCGATGCATGGCAGGCGTTCTGCGACAGCGTCGGCGGCCAGTACCCCATCAGCATCACGCACAGCAGCCTCAACGCCGCCCAGCAGCAGAGCTTCGACACCTACGCCGCCGGTCAGGAAGCCCTCGCGGTTCTTGACTTCGCATTCGACGAGTACCTGAGCGACGGCTCCGACGGCACGCTCGACGTCGCTAAGCACGACCTCGCGCCCTCGGACGGCGTCACGTTCGACCTGCGAATGGATGAAACGGCCCTCGATCTGCCCGCAGACGACACCGACCTCTCGGTGCTGCGCATCCCCGAGGAGGGCGGCGAGCCGGAGCGGATGGATGTCCAACGCGACGGCTCGGGCGAGATCGTCATCAACGACATGACCGCAACGGGCACCTACGTCATCGCTCGTTACAAGGACGTCGCTGAGCCGTGGGACGAGAACGGCAAGCTCCTTCCCTACACCATCGAGAACGGCGTCATGACCTTCCCGGAGCACCCGGAGCTGGGCGCGTGGTACCAGCTGACCGTGGATGCCGAGGACGGCATCACCTTCGACAACCCGGGCGGCAGCTCCGCCTGGACCATGACCATCGATGCGGCCGCTCTCGATGAGGACGATCCGCTCTTCAGCGCCACGCCCGGCTCCGGCATCTACTTCGTGCGCGGCGACGGCCAGGGCATGTCCACGAACCTGTGGATCGAGTGGCCCCAGGACAAGGCGCTCAGCTACGAGCTCTCTGCGGGCACCGGCACCGTGAGCCGCGTGGGTGGGCCCCATACGCTCACCATCAACCTCTCGGCGCCCTCTACGCTCACGCTGCGCACCGCGACCGAGACCGTTATCGCCAACGAGCAGGGCGCGACGCTCAGCCACACCGTCACCGGCGCCGTCGACGAAGCGGGCCGTACCGACGACGAGCTCTGGAGCATGCTCAGCCTCGTGACCGACTGGCTCGGTGGCGACGTGGCGGACGCCGCCGGCAGCGCCATCAATACGGCCATCGCCGGTGTCACCAAGATGTATGTCTACGACATCCACCTCGAGGACCCCCTCGGCGCCGAGTTCACCATCCCCGAGGGCGATCAGGTGACGGTCACCCTGCCCGTTCCCGCAGACATGAGCCTTGAGGGGCTGCGCGTCTTCCACGTCGCCGACGACGGCACCGTGACCGACATGAACGCCACCGTCAACGCCGACGCCGGCACCGTAAGCTTCACGACCACGCACTTCTCCACGTTCGTGCTTGCCAACGTCGAGACGGATGCGACCCCCGAGAAGGACGAAGGCGGCAAGCTCACCGCCACGGGCGACGTCGCGCTCCTCCTCACGGCGGCCGCCGGCATCACCGGCGCCGGCCTCCTCACCGCGGGCCTCAAGCGCCGCAAGTAGGCCCCTCAGAACGAAAGCCACGCCCCTCTGGGCACGAAGCCAGGCCGCAGGACATGCGGCCTGGCTTTTCCGTCTCGTTCCCGCGTCTGGCGCTCATCGACCGTCCATGCGGGCCAGGTCACGTCCGCACCGGACGAGATGTCGGCGCCGCGCAGGAAGTTGCCCAAGTATCCCATGAACTGGCTGGCCATATCCTGGTAGCCCGCCTCGGAGAAATCGTACATGGCATCGTAGTTGTGCCCGCCGAGCATGGGCACGAAGATGCCGTGGAACGAACCCGGGCCCTCGATCTGCTCAGCGGAGTCGTCGCCGAACAGATGCGGGAAGTTGCTCATGCGGATGCCGGCGTCGCTCATGAGCTCGGTCAGGTGCTCCGCCTCGATTCCGAAGAGGTACTCGCGCACCTCGTCGGTGTCCTCCACCAGCCACGCCGCCGCTGCTTCCTCCGACTCCGCTTTGCCGTCCTCAACCGCGAGCGACGCAAGGGCGGCGCACCCGGTTGCCCGAGGGCACCGCCCGCGCGTCGACCCCATCGAACATGCGCTCGTCGATGCAGCCCCTTCCAATTCTCATGGCGGCGGTTATGGTGGCGGTTCTCGTCGCGCGCCGCGTCAGCGATGCGGCTCAGTGCGCAACCGAGAGGTCTCCCGGCTGGAACGTGGGGACGATCTCTTCGACCAGGGCATCTGCTTCGACAGATGCCGATGACGGGTACTCGAACTCCAGGCAGCAGTAGCTTCCTGCACCCACATACTGCTTGCAATAGTAGATGGTGCCGTCCTTTTCGTATGAAACGACGAACCAGTTGTCCTCGCTCACTGCGGTAGGCATCATCCGCATGCCCCGCGAGCGTATCATCGTAGTAGTCGTCCAGTGACCGGCTGAGTGTGTTGTTGGCACCCCGGACCCTGATGACGATGCCGTCGGAGGAGCGGCTGACAAGCGCGACCCCGTCCCCGCCGCACCCTTCAAGATACCCCTTGCGGCGAAGCGGTGCGAGACGTTGCCGTCGCCTTCCCTGCCCGCGCCGGTGGAGCTTTCGCGCTTCTTCATCGAGCCATTCTCTGGGGCACCAGCGCGAGCACGAACACGCGATCCGCGGGCTCATCGTACTCATAGACGATATCGAACGGGGTGACCACCATCTTGCGGACCGTCTCACCGAACTCCGCACGAATCGATCGAGGCAGGTCCCGCGAGCCGATGCC
This sequence comes from uncultured Coriobacteriaceae bacterium, assembly GCA_963931435.1. Taxonomy (GTDB): domain Bacteria; phylum Actinomycetota; class Coriobacteriia; order Coriobacteriales; family Coriobacteriaceae; genus Coprousia. Next base: position 412,298 of record OZ007012.1, on the reverse strand, counting down.
GGGGAACCTCTGGACGGCTTCCGAAGCATTCCTGATATCCTGCCGCTTGGATGCCGACCAGACTTCCGCGAGATCCTCGACGAACCGCTCCGTCAGCCTCATGTCAGCCATGGGAGGCCGCCCGCCGCTCGGCCTCGGCGAATGCCGCATCGATGCCATCGTACATGCGGCCCTCCGCCACATCGGCGCGCCCGCGCTGGATCGCAGCACGGAGGCGCTCCTCATACGCCGCCTGCTCCGCCGCCTGCCGAAGCGCCTCGTCATACACCTGTTCCGAGCAGAACACATAGGCCGCGTTGCCGTTTTCCGTGATATGCACCACCTGCGTCGCGGCCTGGTCCTTGATCTCGCGCTGCCGGGTGCGCAGGGCGGAAGAGGAGTAGATGGGCACCATGTTGACCTCCTTGGCATGCGATAGCGTACATAATTGCTTATCTTATCATGTACGGTATTCTACCCACATAGCAAGCGGCGCGCCCGGTTGCCCGAACGCGCCGCTCTACGTTGCAGGAATGGGTCAGAACGACCCCGTCCCCAAATGACCCGTTACGCGAGGTCCTCGCCGTTGGTGGCGATGACCTTCTGATACCACGTGAAGGAGTCCTTCTTCTCGCGATGCAGGTCGCCGTTGCCGTCGTTGTCCTTGTCGACGTAGATAAAGCCGTAGCGCTTCTTCATCTCGCCTGTCGAGGCCGACACGAGGTCGATGCAGCCCCACGGCGTGTAACCCATGAGATCGACGCCGTCCTCGATGGCAAGCGCCATCTGCTCGATGTGCTTGCGCAGGTAGTCGATGCGGTAGGTGTCGTGGAACTTGCCGTCCTCGGCGCGCTCGTCCACCGCGCCCAGGCCGTTCTCCACGATCATGAGCGGCACGCGGTAGCGGTTATAGACGTCGTTGAGGTACCAGCGCAGGCCCTTGGGGTCGATCTGCCAGCCCCAATCGCTCGCCTCGAGGTAGGGGTTCTTTACGCCCGAGAACACGTTGCCCGCGGTCTTGGTGGCCTCGGGATCAGTTGAGATGCAGCTCGACATGTAGTAGCTAAAGCTATAGAAGTCGACGGTGCCCCCCTTGAGGGTCTCGGCGTCGCCCGGCTCCCAGTCGAGCTCGACGCCGGCCTCCTTCCACATGCGCTTGGCAAACGGCGCGTACTCGCCGCGCACCTGCACGTCGCCGCAGTAGTAGTTACCCTGCTGCATGGCCTGCTGCGCGGCGATTTGGTCGTCGGGGTTGCAGGTGTAGCCGTAGGCCAGGCTACCAGCGATCATGCAGCCGACCTTGTTCTCGGGGTCAATCTCGTGCGCGATCTTTACGGCCTTGGCGCTCGCCAGAAACTGATGGTGCAGGGCGCAGAAGCGCTTGGTGCGGTCCTCGGCGGTCTCGTTGGGATTGTGGAACATGGTGGGGCCGTCCTGCTTGGGCAGGATGCCAAGGCTCATGTAGTCGCCAAACGCCATCATGCCGCAGTTGATCTCGTTAAAGGTGAGCCAGTACTTAACGAGGCCCTTGTACTCGGTAAAGAGCGTCGTGGCGTAGCGCACGTAAAAATCAATGACGCGGCGATCGGTCCAGCCGCCGTAATTGTCGCAGAGGTAGAACGGCATCTCATAGTGGCTGATGGTGACGAGCGGCTCGATGCCCTTCTCCTTCATGTGCTCAAAGAGACGCTTGTAGTAGGCGAGCCCGGCCTGGTTGGGCTCGGTCTCGTCGCCGTGCGGGAAGATGCGCGTCCAGTTGATGGAGAGGCGGTAGGTCTTAAAGCCCATCTCGGCAAAGAGGTCGATGTCCTCGAGGTAGTGGCCGTACATGTCGATGGCTTCGTGGCTGGGGTAGTAGGTGCCCTCCTCGATGTCATGCGTGTAGCGGCGCGGGGTGTCGACGGTGCCGCCGGTGAGGTGGTCGGACGTGCTGTCGCCCTTACCGTCGGCCTGCCAGCCGCCCTCGCACTGGTTGGCGGCCGTTGCGCCGCCCCAGAGAAAACCTTCGGGGAAACGTGCCATGTAAAGCTCCTTTCAAATCTGCACTGCAGAGCAGAAAATACCCATCTCCGCGCATTCGTTTCGCTTGGGACGATGAACGAGGGACGTCTTCCGGTGAGCGCCCGCACGGCGGCGCAACGGGGCGGTTTACGCGGCGCGCTTGGCCTGCATGCGGAGGAAGTGGCGGTAGGCACCCACCAGGTTCGCGTCGTTGAAGAACTTGCACGCATGGATCTCGGGTACGGGGAAGGCGAAGGGCAGCAAGTCCTCGTTGAAGTAGCGCACGGCCTCGCGCACCTTCTCCACGAAGAACGAATCCTGGCTGATGCCGCCGCCGAGGCAGACCACATCTGGGTCAAGCAGGCACTGGATGTTGTGGATCTCGCGCGAGAGGTTCTCCAGATAGGTGTCGAACACCCCGCAGGCAACCTCGTCGCCCGCCTTCACCCACGCAAGCGCCTCCTCGCCCGAGCAGCCATCCAGACCCTTAGCCTCGGCCATGAGGCGGGTAAGCGACACGGTGCTGCACTTGTCCGAGAACGAGGTGCCGCTGACGAGCTCCTGGGTCACGGGCGGCGTCTCGATGTAGATCATGCTCGCCTCGCCCGCATAGAGGTGCGTGCCCTTGTAGACCTCGCCGTTGATGATGATGCCGCCGCCGATGCCCGTCCCAAAGGCGAGCACCACACCGGTCTTGGCACCTTGGAGGTTGCCGAGGTCGTACTCGGCGATGGTGGCGCAGCGCGCGTCGTTCTCGATCTCGACGGGCATGCCCCAGCGCGCGGCCCAGGTGTTGGCGTCCGTCTCATAGTTGTAGAGAAGCGCACCGCCCGTCTTGATGTAGCGCGCGTCCACGTCGATGGTACCGGGGAGCGACATGGCCACGCCGTCGAGCGCCCCTCCCGCCTCGGCGCGGAGCTTGTCGATCACGCCGTCGAGTCCGGCAAGGAACTCCTCCTGCGTGGCGTCCGCCCCCTGCGGCGTGGGTACCTTGCCCTGCGCCTTGAGCTCGTCGTCCTGCATGAGGCCGTACTTGACCGACGTGCCGCCCACATCGAAAACCACTACGTTCATGGGGTCTCCTCCCTTGGCGGCAAGCGCCGCCGCCCGAACCGAAGGTACGCAGCAAGCATACCCCGAGAGCACGGCGGCAATCGCGGCAAATCGGGCAACGCGAGCATCCGGCGGGCCGAAGGAGCGGCGGGGCAGGCGGACGCGCCCTCTTATCAGACGGGATGGGACGCGGCGTACGCAAGCGGGCGGCGGACCGTTCCCCACCGGTCCGCCGCCCACAGAAGAGGGAGCTATGTCGCAGCGACGCGCCGCGACGCCCGCGCAGGGGCGCGCCGAGCCCGCCGCCGAGCACCCGCACCTTACCTGTTGTCCTCGATAAGACCGAGGTGCACGAAAGCGTTCCACATTCCGTCGTCGTCCACGTCGGTCGTCACCCAGTCCGCGGCCGCCTTGGCCTCCTCGCCGCCCGAGCCCATGCACACGCTCTGCGCGCAGCACGCGAACATGGGGATGTCGATCTTGGCATCGCCCACGGCGATGGTGTCGGCCATATCGGCCTTGAGGTAGTCCACGAGCACGCGCACAGCGTGCGCCTTGTCGATGCCCTTTACGCCGAGGTCGCCAAAGAGCGCATGCTCGCCCTTGCCACCCCAGGTGTTGGCCACCAGATCGGGAAACTCCTCGATGGAGTCGAGATGGTCCTGGTAGCTCGAGAGGATGAAGCTCACCTTGTTGAGGTCGTCGCGGTAGAGCTCGCCGCCGTAGATGAGCACGTCAGAGAACGCGTGGGCCGACTTCTCGGCCTCCTCCTCGCTTGCGCCCTTGCCCTTGGCGTACTCGACCATGACCTTCTGGGAGGCCTCGCGGAAGTGCTCGCTCGCAAAGAGCCCGTTGTTGGACTCGAGGTAGAACTCCAGCCCGCGGCTGTGGAGCCAGTCCACGATATGGCGGCACTGCTCGAGGGTGATGAGCTGGTGCATCACCACGTGGTCGTGATCCTCCACGTAGCAGCCGTTGCCGCCGATCATGCCGTCGAACCCGATCTCCCAGATCTCGGGCGGGTTCTCAGCCTTGCTGCGGCCGGTGCACATGTAGACGCGGTGCCCGTTCGCGCGCGCGAGCTTGATGGCGCGCTTCGCCGACTCGGGAACGTTGTTCTCGTAATCGGTGATGGTGCCGTCCACATCGAGGAAGACGATCTTATGGTCGGACATGGCCTACTCCAGTCCCTCGGTGCCGTTAGACTTGATGATCTTCTGGTACGCGAAGAAGCTGTCCTTGCGGCGGCGCTCATAGGTGCCGGTGCCGTCATCGTGCTTGTCCACGTAGATGAAGCCGTAGCGCTTGCGCATCTCGCCGGTGCCGGCGGAGACCAGATCGATCGGACCCCACCAGGTGTAGCCGATGAGGTCGACGCCGTCGTCGATGGCCTCGCCCATGGCGCGCACGTGCTGCTTGAGGTAGTCGATGCGGTACGGGTCGTGGATGGAGCCGTCCTCCTCCACCGTGTCGTAGGCGCCCATGCCGTTCTCCACCACCATGAGCGGAATCTGGTAGCGCGCGTAGATCTCGTTCAGCGCCACGCGCAGGCCGGTCGGATCGATCTGCCAGCCCCAGTCGGTGCTCTTGAGGTAGGGGTTCTTGCCGCCCATGGCCATGTTGCCCTGCATCTGCTCGACGTCGTGGGTGCCCACGGTGCCGGACATGTAGTAGGAGAAGGTGTAGAAGTCGACGGTGCCCTGGGCGATGTCCTCCAGGTCGCCCTCGGCGATCTCGAGCTCGATGCCGTTCTCGCGCCAGTAGCGCTTGGCGTAGAACGGGTACTCGCCGCGCACCTGCACGTCGGAGCAGTACCAGTTCATGCGGTTCATCTCCTGCAGGTTGGCGAGCACGTCGGCCGGATCGCAGGTGGCCGCGTAGGAGAGGATGAAGCAATCCATGTTGCCCATCTTGAACTGCGGGTACTTCTCATGCGCGAGGCGCACCACGCGGCCGCTCGCCACGAACTGGTGGTGGAGCGCCTGGAAGCACTGCTGCGGGGTGACCTTGACGCCCGAGGCGGGACCCTCGTAGCCCTGGATCATGCTCGTCTCGAAGAGCGCGCCCATCGCGCCCGTGCCGCAGTTGATCTCGTTGAACGTGAGCCAATAGCGCACCTTGTCCTTGTAGCGCTCGAACACGGTGGCGCAGTACTTCTCAAAAAGTCCGATGAGCTCGCGGCTCGCCCAGCCGTTGTACTTCTCCACGAGCGCATAGGGCATCTCGTAGTGGCTGAGGGTCACGAGCGGCTCGATGCCGTACTTGGCGAGCTCGTCGAACACGGAGTCGTAGAAAGCCAGGCCCGCCTCGTTGGGCTCGTCCTCCATGCCCGTGGGGAAGATGCGGCTCCAGCTGATGGACATGCGGAACATGGTGAAGCCCATCTCGGCGAAGAGCGCGATGTCCTCCTTATAGTGATGGTAGAAGTCGATGCCGTCGTGGTTGGGATAGAGCTTGTCCGGATCGATCTCGAGCGTGATCTCGCGAGGCTTGTCCACGCTGCCGCCCATGAAGTGGTCGTCTACGCTCGGACCGCGCCCGTCGACGTTCCACGCGCCCTCGAACTGGTTGGCAGCCGTCGCGCCGCCCCAGAAGAAGCCCTCAGGAAACTTCACCGCCATGTCGTCCTCCCTCTTTCGCACGGCCCGCGCCGCCGGCCGGATGCCGGCGCGCTGCCGTTTTCGTCAGGTTCCAGTATGCGCGGCGCGCAAGGCCCGCTCAAGCTGTTTTGGCTGTTCGGACACTTCTTTTCGGCAAGTGCTGACATTTTTGACCAAGAGATGACACCTTTTGACACCTTGGTGCCCACACCATGGTCTATCATCTGACCTGACACGGCGCGTCCCGCGGGGACCCGGGGCGGACACCGGGGCCCGGCGGCGTCGAAGGAGGAGGGTCCGTGGATATCGTCAGCGCCATCCAGACGGCGCGCAACCTCACCCCCACCGAGCAGCATCTCGCGCTCACGGTGCTCGGCTTGGGCGAGCGCGTGCAGGGTTACACCATCAAGGAGCTCGCCGTCGCCACCTCGGCATCCATCTCAAGCATCCACCGCCTGTGCCGCAAACTGGGGCTCTCAGGCTACAAGGAGCTCAAGGTCGAGCTCGCCCGCTCGCCGGCGCTCGCCGCGCGCGCCATGCCCGAGGAGATCGACGCGAACTTCCCGTTCCGAGCCGGCGAGCACGCGCGCGAGATCGCCCCGCGCATCGAGCGCCTCTACGCCGCGACCCTGAGCGAGACGCGCCGCGTGCTCGCACCCGAGGAGGTCGATCGCGTCGCGCAGATGATGCGCGCGGCCGACCAGGTGGACATCTACACCCAGTCGCACAACCTCTACCCGGCCAATATGTTCTGCGATCGCCTGCTCTCGGCCGGCAAGCAGGCGACCTGCCACGAGAGCGGCGAGCGGCAGGTGCGCTGCGCCCTCGCAGCGGACAGCGGGCATCTGGCCCTCTTCATCTCCTATTCGGGGCTGGCGCCCCATATCAACAACCTGCTGCCCATCCTCGTCGAGCGCGGATGCCCCGCGACGCTCATCGGGACGCCGCGCGCGGCGCGGCTCCATCCCGGGCTCACGGCCTATCTGCTCGTAGGCGACCGCGAGAGCCTGCAGCACCGCATCACGCAGTACGCGAGCCACATCGCCGTGCAGTACGTGCTCGACACCCTCTACAGCTGCTACTTCGCGCAGACCTACGAGAAGAGCGCGGCGTTTCTTGAGGAGTCGCTCCCCTACACGCGCCTGCCCGGCACGCCCGCCGAGGCCCCGGCGCACCAGACGGCGCGCGATGCGGTCGCCGTCGAGGACACGGCGCTCGGACTGGTACAATCTCTGCGCTGACGGCGGGGCGCCGCGCACCCGGTCGTCCCGCCCTGCAAAGCCGGCTCCGCCGCGGGGGCACCGGGCGGGCCGCGCGCTTCAGCCTGTTATTCGAACCCGACGGTCTTGAGCAGGAGATCCATGGTCAGGGCGTCGCCGTACACGTCGATCTCGTACGTCGCCGTCGGGCCGTAGATCACCGCCCTCTGGTAGGTGACATCCTCCCCGTCCGTCGCAGAGGACTCCTTGACGTCGTAGACGTTGCACGTCCACTCGTTGAGGCGCATCTCGCGCGCCACGGACCACTCGCGATCGATGCCCTGCTCCTCGTCCTCGTGCCGGCGATCGAGCATGTAGCGGTAGGCGTCGACCCCCGCCTGGTAGCCCTCCTCGTAGGAAACCACGATGGCGTCGTCCCCATCATCGGCCGGCGCGAAGCGGACGGCATCCTCTGCGGAGGTCTGCTCCTCCCACGAGGAAGGGACCTTCATGATGAGGCCCGTCACGGTGACCTCGTGATCGAGCGTCCTGTTGCCGCTGGCGCAGCCGGCGGCAGCCAGGCACGAGGCGGCGAGCAGGACGCAGGCCAAAACGCGTCGAAGCATGGTGATCTCCCTATCAAGGCGCGGGGCGAACGAATCAGGTTTCTTGATTGTAGCCAACTCGATGCCCGCCGCGCAAAAACGCCGCCGGCCCGGACGAACCGGGGCCGGCGGTGGAACCAACATGGGCTTCATCACCATATTGTGCCACGACGCCGAGTAGTCGAAAAACGATCGAAGCTCCTACCAGCACTGATAATTTGCGATGTGGTCCTTCCGCCATCCGGCGGATACCATGTCGGTACGCGGCGCGGTGACCCATCTACCTGCTGGCGCCCCTCGCGGGCCGCCCTCAAACCGACCTGTCCCGCGCCGCGCACCGGGCCCTCGGGCGGCCGCATGACCTGATAGGAGCCTGAGCGCTGCCGCGGACCCGAACACACCCGCATTGTAGCGCTCCCGCCAGTGCATTGTCTGCCCCGCCCGCAGGGCGCGCACGATCCGCGACGGGAGGGAGACGAGCATGAGGGTCAATCACGGCGACGTGCCCGAGGGGGCGGTCTTCGCGGGGGTGGACACGCACGCGGACGCGCACTGGCTGTGCGTGCTCGACGCGGTGGGGAGGCCCCTGCTGTCGGAGGCGTTCCCGGCGACGCCGGAGGGCTACGACGCGCTGGCCGCGGCGGTCGCCGGCGCCGGCGAGCCCATCGCGATCGGCGTCGAGGGCACCGCGACCTACGGGGCGGGGCTGGCGCGCAGGCTCTCCGAGCTCGGGCTGCCGGTCTGGGAGGTCCTGCAGCCGGAGAAGAGGAGGAGGCCGCGGGGCTCGAGGAAGAGCGACCCCGTCGACGCCGAGCGCGCGGCGCGCAAGGCGCTCTCGGGCGAGGGCCTCTCGGTCCCCAAGTCGCGCGACGGCTGGGTCGAGTCCGTGCGCGCGCTGCTGGCGGCGCGCGACCGGCTGGTGGCGTCGGCGACCGCCGCCGCCAACGCCGCCATCGCCATCGCCAGGTCCGCCCCCGAGGAGGTCGCCGGCCCCCTGAGGGGCATGCGCGCCGACCGCGCGATGCCCGCCGCGCTCGGGATGGGCGACCCGGGCGACCCGGTCGCGGCGTCGGCGCTGCGGGCCGTGCGGGCCCTCGCGGAGAGCTGGCGGGCGTCGCGCGCAGCCGCCGCGCGGCTCCTCGCGGAGATAGAGGGCCTCGTCCGCGGGGGCTGCCCCGCGCTGCTCTCCATGTACGGCTGCGGGCCCGTGAGCGCCGCCCGGCTCGCCGTCGCGGCCGGCGACAACCCGGAGAGGATGGCCTCCGAGGCCGCCTTCGCCGCCCTCTGCGGGGCCTCCCCCGTCGAGGCCTCGAGCGGCAGGACCGCGCGGCACCGCCTCAACCGGGGAGGCGACCGCAGGGCCAACAGCGCCCTCCACCAGATCGCCCGCCACAGGCTCGACCACGACCCGAGGACCGCGGCCTACGCGGCGAGGCGCAGGTCTGAGGGGCTTTCCGACAGGGAGATAATGCGATGCCTCAAGCGCTACATAGCCCGCGAGGCGTACCGGGCGCTCACGGGCCCGCGGAGCTCCGGCCCGCGCTTCGACGCGGGCGGGCTCAGGTCGGCGAGGAGGGCCGCGGGGATCAGCCAGGAGGCGGCCGGCGAGGCGCTCGGGGTCTCCAAGGGGCTCATCTCGCTCATCGAGCTCGGGAGGGGCGGGAGCCCGTCAATGCGCGAGCGGTACCGCTCCTGGGTCGAGGACGGGTTCCCGATTCCGGCTGATTAGCGGTTGACAAACAATAGGAGCGTCGGCTTCTCTCGGCTGACCCCGTGCAGCGACGCGCAGGCGCTCCCAAAAATGGTGATTTTCCTCGTCGTGATGCGCTCCGGGGCGCCGAAGCGCCCCGGACGAAACCCCGGGCAGCCTCGACGCTACGCGAGGTCCTCGCCGTTGGTGGCGATGACCTTCTTGTACCACGCGAAGCTCTTCTTCCGGGAGCGCGCGAGGGTGCCGTTGCCCGCGTCGTCGCGGTCGACGTAGATAAAGCCGTAACGCTTGGACATCTCGCCCGTCGAGGCCGAGACGAGGTCGATCGGGCCCCACGTGGTGTAGCCGAGCATCTCCACGCCGTCCTCGGTGATGGCGTCGCGCATGGCCTCGATGTGCTGGCGCAGGTAGTCGATGCGGTAGTCGTCGTTGATGGAGCCGTCGGGCTCAACCTCATCGCGGGCGCCGAGGCCGTTCTCCACCACAAAGAGCGGCTTCTGATAGCGATCCCACAGGTCGTTGATGGTGATGCGGAACCCGAGCGGGTCGATCGCCCAGCCCCACTGGCTCTTGGCGAGGTAGGGGTTCTCCACGCCAGAGAAGGCGTTGCCCTCGGTCTGATCGGCCACCGTCTCGGGGCCCGCAGCCGTGCGGGTGGAGTAGTAGCTGAACGAGATGAAGTCGACGGTGTTCTCGGCGAGGATCTGCTTGTCCTCCTCGGTCATGCCGACGTCGATGCCCTTGCGCTCAAGCTGCTTGAGCGCGTAGGCCGGGTAGTACCCGCGGCTCTGCACGTCAACGAAGAAGTAGTTCTCCTGGTTCTTGAGCTGCGCGGCGCGCACGTCCTCTGGACGGCAGCTGTAGGGGTAGTACGTACCAGCAGCGAGCATGCAGCCGACCTTCATCTCGGGGTCGATCTCGTGGGCGATCTTGGTAGCCCAGGCGCTCGCAACAAGCTCGTGGTGGGCGGCCTGGTACTCAACGGTCTCGCGGTCCTCGCCCTCCTCAAACACAAGGCCGGCGCCCATAAACGGCAGGTGCAGGATCATGTTGATCTCGTTGAAGGTGAGCCAGTACTTAACAAGGCCCTTGTAGCGGTTGAAGAGCACCGTCACGAGACGCTTGTAGAAGTCGATGAGCTTGCGGTTGCGCCAGCCGCCGTACTCCTTGATGAGGTGGATCGGGCAGTCAAAGTGCGTGATGGTGACGAGCGGCTCGATGCCGTACTTCTTGCACTCGCGGAAGAGGTCCTCGTAAAACGCCAGGCCCTCCTCGTTGGGCTCGAGCTCGTCGCCCAAGGGGAAGATGCGCGTCCAGCCGATGGAGAGGCGGTAGGTCTTGAAGCCCATCTCGGCAAAGAGGGCGATATCCTCCTTGTAGCGGTGGTACATGTCGATCGCCTGCTGCGCGGGATAGTAGAACCCGGGCTCAAAGTCGAGCATCTTGCGCACGCCGGCACCAACCTTAAAGCGCTCGGGACCGTGCGGCATCACATCGACGTTGGCCAGGCCGCGGCCGCCCTCGTCGTAGCCGCCCTCGCACTGGTTGGCAGCGGTAGCCCCGCCCCACAGGAAACCCTCGGGAAATGCCATGGCATCCTCCTTCGCTCGTCCGGCGCGCCGCATCGGCGCCCCGCGTTGATCCGTCGCGCCTATTATCCCCGACCCCGCGGCGTCCTCGAGCCCCCATTCAGCCATCGGGCATGTTTTTTCGACCGGAGGCGCCGTCTGGCACGTCCTGGCACGCCCGTCCCTCGCGGGCCCGTCGCGCATCGCTATAGAAAAGCCTCCCATCTCAAGGACGTCGCTTTCCCGTCCAGGAAATGGGAGGCAGATCAGGCGCCCCGCTCCCGAGCTCTTTCCGGGATGATGGAGGAGCTTGGGTGGTGGCAGAACCTAGTCCCTGCGACCGAACAACGACAGCAGGCGCAGAAACACGTTGATGATGTCCAGATAGAGCTCGATGGCGTACCACACGGCGTTGGTGAGCGTGGGCACGGCCGTGGAGGCACGGAACACGTCGTAGCCGATGAATCCGCAGAACAGCACGATGACCGCGATATCCATGAAGCTCTGGTGCACGCCGAAGATCATCATGAGGAACTCGATGCCGATGACGGCCAAAAGCCCCACGACGAGCACGCCCTGGATGCGGGCGAAGAACCGCGGGAACGCCAGGCCCGCCACGCCGAAGACCACCATGATGCCCGCCGTGGCGGAGAGCGCCAGCGAGATGCTGTCGAGCGAGTAGTACGCCAGAACGGTTGAGGTGGTGAACCCGAACGTGAGGGTGAACAGCACGTAGCCGGCGAAGGCGACCGCGAGGTTCTCGCGCGCCTTGCCGACGCTCATGGCGATGAGGCCGCCGAACGTCCCAACCAAGGGCAGGATGGTCATGAGCATCGCGTTGCGTGCGTAGAACATCACGAACTCGAGGGTGCCGGTGATGTTCGAACACAGCGCCATCACCGCGAAGGAGAGCAGCACCAACCCGGCGAGGACGGCGTTGTACAGACGGCGCGAGATGACGCGCGGGGCAGGACCCTCCTCGAAGATGGGGCTGCCGTATTGCTCCAGCTCATTCATGCGAGCCTCCTTTGCCACCGCGGTCCGGCGCGCCGGCGCCGCGGGTTTCGGGCGAACAGGTTCCCGTCATCGTACCCGATATGCGCCCGCCCATGCCACCGCGGCACCGGACTCGCCAGATCACCTGATCCAGACCGCCTAGTCCAGATCGGCACCGTTGCTGGCGATGACCTTCTTGTACCAGTAGAAGCTGTCCTTCCGGTAGCGCTTCATCGGCGCGTCCCTCATGGCCTCGTCATCCTCGTCGCGGTCGACGTAGATGAAGCCGTAGCGCTTGGTGCAGCCCTCGCGCGTGGAGGTGAGGTCCATCGCGCTCCACGGGCAGTAGCCCAGGATGTCGGCGCCCTCCTCGATGCCGATCTCCATCTGGCGGATGGTCTCGCGCAGGTGCTCGATGCGGTACTGGTCGTGCACGGTGCCGTCGGCCTCGAGCGTGTCGGGGCGGCCGTAGCCGTTCTCGGTGATGAGTACCGGCAGGCGGTAGCGATCGGTGAGGCGGCGCGCCGTCACGCGGATGCACCACGGGTCGAACCTGTTGCCGTCGACGGAGTTCACCGCGAACCCGGGGTTCTCGACGGCCTCGCCGATGCCCGGCTTCTGCATGAGCGCCTTGAGGTAGCTCATCTGGCGGTTGTCGCCGTCCTTGAGGGCCGAGAGATCCTGGTCGATCCAGCCGAGCGCCCGGGTGGTGTCGTTGCCGTAGCAGTTGAAGCCGATGAAATCGGGGTGGCAGCTCGCGAGCTCCTCCATGTCGCCGGGCTGGATATCCAGCTTGATGCCCTGGTGGTCGAGCCAGCGGATCACGCTCGCCGGATAGCGCCCCAGGCACAGCGCGTCGAGGTAGAAGTTGTTGCGCAGGTCGTCCATGTTGAGCGCGGCGATGTAGTCCTCGGGCGAACTCGTTGCCGGATAGCTCGTGGTGATGTTGGGCGCCGGGCCGATCTTGGCGTCCGGGCACATCTCATGGCAGAGCTTGATGGCGCGCGCCTGCGCCACGAGCTGGCAGTGGGCCTCGTTGTAGAGCTGGGCCACGCCTCTGGCGCTGGAGCCCAGCATGTCCACCGCGCCGAAGAAGATGAGCATGTTCTGCTCGTTGTAGGTGAGCCAGTACTTGACATCATCCTTGTAGTTCTCGAACAGCACGCGGCAGTAGTTCACGTAGGCGTCCATGAGGCGGCGGTCCGTCCAGTCGCCGTCGTACTTGTCCTGCAGCGCCTGCGGCAGATCGAAGTGGTAGATGGTCACCACGGGCTCGATGCCGTACTTGTGCAGCTCATCGAAGACGTTGTGGTAGAACTCGATGCCCGCCGGGTTGACGGCGCCCTCGCCCTCGGGGATCACGCGGCTCCAGCTGATGGAGAAGCGGTACGCCTTGAAGCCCATCTCGGCCATGAGGGCGATGTCCTCCTTGTAGTGGTGGTAGAAGTCGCTCGTGTAGTGGAAGCTGCACGTACCGGGATTGGGCTTGCGGAAGTCCCAGGTGGAGGGGCCGCGGCCGTCCTCGTCCCACGCGCCCTCGACCTGCGCGGCCGAGGAGCTCGCGCCCCACAGGAAGCCCTCGGGAAATGCCATGGTTGCTCCTTTCGTCTTGCAGGCGCCCGCGCCCCATCGCACGGACCCCTGCGCCTCCGGCCGGATTCTACCCGTCCCCCGCGCGCGGCGCGCGGCCCGTTCGGTCGCATCCGCTGCCACAAGCAGCGGAAACCACGCGAACGAACGGACCGGGTGCGCGGGCGCCGGCGCAAGACTGGGTCAGCTGCCGCCAACGGGCCCGCCGTGGCAGCGGGCCCGTGCCGGGTGAAGCTAGTCCAGGTCCTCGCCGTTGGTGGCGATGACCTTCTTGTACCATTCGAAGCTGTCCTTCTTCGAGCGCGCAAGGGTGCCCTTGCCCTCGTCGTCGCGGTCGACGTAGACGAACCCATAGCGCTTGCGCATCTCACCGGTGCCGCAACTCACCAGGTCGATGCAGCCCCACATGGTGTAGCCCATGAGGTCCACGCCGTCGAGCGTCACGGCATCGCGCATGCTCTGGATGTTCTTGCGCAGGTAGTCGATGCGGTAGTCGTCGTGGATGGAGCCGTCCTCCTCGACCACGTCGCTCCAGCCGATGCCGTTCTCAACGATCCACAGCGGCTTGCGGTAGCGGTCGTAGAGCTTGTTGAGCGTGAGACGCAGGCAGTACGGGTCGGTCGCCCAGCCCCAGGCGTTGGTCTCCAGATAGGGGTTCTCGACGCCCATCACGAAGTTGCCGCCGACGCCGTCGCCCTCGTTGTGCGTGGTAATGGTGGAGCCGCCGTAGCAGGAGAAGGACAGGAAATCAGCCGGGTAGGTGGCCAGCAGCTCCTCGTCGCCGGGCTCCATCTCGAGCTTGATGCCCTTGCGCTCCATCTCCTTCTTGCGGTACTCGGGGTAGTAGCCGCCCGTCTGGACGTCGGAGTACCACAAGGTGCCATGGTCGCGCTCCATGACCAGCAGGTCGTCGGCCGGGTCGGCCGTGAAGGGGTACGAGCAGGAGTAGGCGAGCATCTGGCCGATCTTGAGCTCGGGCGACAGCTCATGCGCAGCCTTAACGGTGAGCGCCGAGGCGATGAACTGGTTGTGCGCCGCCTGTGCCTTGTTCTGCTCGGTGGGCTCGGTCAGGCCACCGCCCATAAAGGGCATCATGCTCATGACGTTGATCTCGTTGAAGGTGAGGTAGTACTTCACCTTGCCGAGGTAGCGCTTCATCACGCAGGTGGCGTAGCGCACGAAGAACTCGACCAGGCGGCGATCCTTCCAGCCGCCGTACTTCACGGCCAGGTTGAGCGGCGTCTCGTAGTGGCTGAGCGTGACGAGCGGCTCGATGCCGTACTTCTTGCACTCATCGAACACCTTGTCGTAGAAGGCCAGGCCCTCCTCGTTGGGCACCTCGTCGTCGCCGTTGGGGAAGATGCGCGCCCAGTTCATCGACAGGCGGAAGGTCTTGAAGCCCATCTCGCCCATGAGGGCGATGTCCTCGGCGTAGTGGTGGTAGAAATCGGTGGCCACGTGGCTGGGGTAGTAATAACCGTCGAGCACCGCAGGGACCGCGCCCTCAGGCAGGCCGGAGACGCCCATCTCGAAGAAGCTCGTGGTGCCCGTCTCACCGATCTCGGGCTTGATCCAGGTCACGCGGCGCGGCACGGTGTGGCTGCCGTTGGTGAGCACGTCCGAGGTGTTGGGACCCTTGCCACCCTCGTCCCAGCCGCCCTCGAACTGGTTGGCGGCGGTGGCGCCGCCCCACAGGAAGTCCTCGCGAAATGCCATGTCTCCTCCTCGTTTCGTCGTTGCGCGCCCCGGTCCGCCGTGCTGCAGCCGCCCCGTCCGCGTTCCCGTGTGCGGGTCTGCCACATTCAGCCTCTCTCAGACGGTCAGAAGTGGCATTCTCGCACACGAGAACGCAGTGAACGGGCAGTCCGGCCGCCCGAGGCACATGATCGGTCCGTTTATTCCCCCGGCCGGAACCCGTGCACACCGCGCCCCGGCACCTGACACGTCTTTTCAGCGCGATTCCGGAACGGCCTCTCTTTTGACATGTTTTGACACCTCATCTTCACGCCCCGTCGTCCTCATCCCTGCAATGGATTTCAAAAAATGATAGATACAGCTCCTATTTTTGTTAGCTGTACCTATCATTTTTGGTAGCCATACCTTTTTTCAATACGCCATCTTGCTAGCCATCTAGCTGCGCGAACGAGGATAAACCCCCATACAGAACGCGAGGCGGCTCCGAATCGACGGAACCGCCTCGAAAGGGGAGCTGCTCGGCGCAGAACGGGCTGGCCCGCCGTTTCAGGCAGGCCTGCGCCGCACGAGACTAGTCCAGATCCTCGCCGTTGGTGGCGATGACCTTCTGGTACCAGTAGAAGCTGTCCTTGGGCGTGCGCTTGAAGGTGCCCGTGCCGTCATCGTGGCGGTCGACGTAGATGAAGCCGTAGCGCTTGTGCATCTCGCCCGTGCTCGCGCTCACCAGGTCGATGCAGCCCCACGGCGTGTACGCGATGAGGTCGACGCCGTCACCGATGGCCTCCTTCATGGCCTTGACGTGGCTGCGCAGGTAATCGATACGGTACGGATCGTGGATGGAGCCGTCCTCCTCCACCGTGTCGATGGCGCCCAAGCCGTTCTCCACCACCATGATGGGCACCTCGTAGCGGCTGTAGATCTCGTTCAGGATGTAGCGCAGGCCGTCTGGATCCTTGCTCCATCCCCAGTCCGAGTACTCAAGATAGGGGTTCTTGGCGCCCATGGTAAGGTTGCCGGCGCCGTCGAGCGCGACGTCGTCGTGCGTGGTCACGCACGAGGTCATGTAGTACGAGAACGTGTAGAAGTCGACCGCGCCGAGCGCGATCTCCTCAAGATCGTGCTCACCCATCTCGATGCGGACGCCGTCTTCCTCCCACATGCGCTCGGCATAGGCCGGGTAGGCGCCGCGCACCATGACGTCGCCGCAGTACCAGAACGACTCCTGCATCTGCTTCTGGGTCTTGAGCACGTCCTTGGGATCGCAGGTGAGCGGATAGTCCACCATGCCGGCGATCATGCAGCCCACGCGGTAGTCCTGGTCGATGGCGTGCGCCAACTGCACGGCACGGGCGCTCGCCACGAACTGGTTGTGCAGCGCCTGGTAGCTGCCTTGGAACGCCCCCTTGGGCGCGGCCGACCCAAAGACCTTGCCCATGAGCATGCTGTTGATCTCGTTGAACGTGAGCCAGTAGGTCACGAGACCCCGGTACGCGTGGAAGATGGTGTCCACGAAGCGGTCCCATAGGTCGATAACCTGGCGGTTGGCCCAGCCGCCCAGCTCCTCCTCGATGTAGAGGGGCGTGTCGTAGTGGCTGATGGTCACGAGCGGCTCGATGTCGTGGGCGCGCAGCTCCTCGAACACGCTGCGGTAGAAATCGAGGCCCGCCTGGTTGGGCTCGGTCTCGGTGCCCGCTGGGAAGATGCGGCTCCAGGAGATGGACATGCGGAACATCTTGAAGCCCATCTCGGCGAACAGCGCGATGTCCTCCTTGTAGTGGTGGTAGAAGTCGATGCCGTCGTGGTTGGGGTAATAGTAGCCGTCGATCACCGCGAGCTTGGCGCCCTCGGGAATGGACCCGCCGAGGAACGAGCCCGCCACGGCGCCCTCGGTGCCATCCGGCATGCGGTAGGTGAGCTTGCGCGACTCGGTCGCCGTGCCACCCGTGGTGACATCGGTCTTGGCGGGGCCGCGCCCGTCCACGTTCCAGGCGCCCTCGCACTGGTTGGCTGCGGTGGCACCGCCCCAGAAGAAGCCCTCGGGAAACGCTTTCTCCATGATGCAACTCCTTTGCTTCGAGATGCCCGCCGCGAACGGCGGGCGCTTGACCTTGAGAGGATTATGCCCGCCCGCGCGGACCTGCAGGCACGGGCGGGCACAGGTCGCAGACGGCCCTTACGCTTCCTGGGCGGCAGCCTCCTCGGCGGCCTCGCGCGCGAGGCACTGCTTGTCGTAGATCTTCACGAACGGGGCGTAGACGATGAAGGCGACCACGAAGGCGACGACGGGGATGAGCAGGTTCTGCCATGCCATGGACATCAGGAACTCACCGAAGAACATCGGGAGCACCGTCATGAGCATGACGTAGGGCGGCTGGAAAAAGCCGATAGCGAAGCCGGCCCAGCAGATGCACACCGTGATGACGACGTTCAGGATGAACGGGATGAAGATGATGGGGTTGAGCATGATGGGCACGCCGAAGACCATGGGCTCGGAGATATTGAAGACGGCTGGGATGATACCCTCAACCGGTGAGAGAATGCCATCCGTCGCATCCTCGATCGCCCGCGCCGCCGGCCCCTCCGGAATGCGGCCGTGCGCTCGCTCACGCCGAAGCGCTCGGCGAGCTCGCTCTGCGTCACGCCGGGATGCGCCTCGATCTGCCGTATGAGCGCGTAGATGTCGATATCCCCGACCCTCCCGATCCGCGTGCCCTAGAACCGGCTCCCGCGGAAGCGCGACCAGGCGCGATAGGCCTTGGCATCGCGCTGCGCGCGCTTCTGCATGAGCGAGTCGACGATCCAGAGCGCCGGGTTCAGGGCGAGCGCGTCGGTCTCCTCGCGGCCCGCACGGGCGTCGATCAGGCGCTTCTCGATATCGTAGAGGTCCTGCGACATCCGCCCCAGCCTCGCCGCGCTCGCCACACCCGGCTCGGCGCCGTCGAGCGTCTCGTCATAGGTGACCTGGATGCCCTTGCGCGCCAGCTCGACCTCAAAGGAGACTGTCAGGCGCTCATCCGTGTTCGAAGCGTGGTAGCGGTAGCGGCGCCCCGGCTCGAACTCGAGCACTTCGCAGGTGGTGCAGGCATAGGGGTTGTCCGCATCCAGGCGAAACACCACGCCCGGAGCGAGCTGAGGCGCCTCGTAGCCCTCCTCGCCGGCGTGCTCCTCCTCCAGGGCGATCTCCGCGATGCTCTCGAAGTAGGCAAAGAGCTCCTCAGCGCTCACGCGCAGCGTGCGAACGACTTTCATGCGCCCTCTTTCCTTCCACAACGCCCGCGTCCTTCGGCTGCGGTGCTCCGATCAGGGTTCGGTGATCCGCCGCCGCAGCGTGCGCCGCACGACTGGATCCTCCTTTTATACCAGAACGCATCCGCTGCCCGCACCCGTCGCGACGCGTCCCGCCCGCCTCTGGCAGGGCACGCCCTTCCGCTGGAGCGATGCCCGCCCCACACACACCATCGGTTGCAAGGGGCCTCGCAGCACGCGGCGCGCGGACGCCGAGCCCGGCATCCGCGCGCATCGATCGCATCGCTTGGAGAGCGCCCGCCCGCGCGGGCTGGAGCGCCTACTCCTCGGCAGCCGCCTGCTCCTGGGCGACGAGCTGCTTCTCATACGTCTTGAAGAACGGGTACCAGATGGCGGCCGTGGGGATGAGCATGACGTAATCGAAGATGGAGTTGCGGATATCGAGCGTCTTGAGGTAGTTGGCCACGCCCATGGGCAGAAGCGCGCTCAGGTAGATCCACTGCGGGGTGATGAGATGGAGCACGTCCATCGCCAACCATGCGAGCACGAGCACGGCAACCACGTTCAGGATGGCCTGCGGGACGATGTCGGGCATGTGGATATAGATGTTCTTCTCAGCGCAGAGCCGGTCGATGTTCACGCAGACGAACACGATGAAGAAGCCCACGAACATGCCCTGGGCGCCCAAGTAGGTCATGGAGATGGTGGTACCGGCCTCCTCGGTGGTCACGAGCGCGCCGCAGGTGAGCAGAAACACCGAGAGGCACTGGATGGCGCTCATGACCGGGCTCTTGACGTCGAGGTTGCGCGCGTAGTTGAAAGCCATGATGCCCACGACCCACAGCGAGAGCAGGTTCATGGTGAACTGGTAGGGCGCGTAGAGCATCTGGTAGGTCTGGCTGTCGGACGAGAACAGGTTGAACATCGTGGGACCGCCGACGGCGCAGATAATCTGGAAGATCGCGCCCACCATGATGATGGACATGAGGCTCATCATGGCGCCCTGCAACGCCGACAGGAACTTGTTGCGACCGAGCGCCTGGCCGAACTCCTGCAGCTTTATCATCGCGGGACTGTTGAACAAACTTTCCATGGTTCCCCTTTCTTCCCGGAAAGGCTACGGCCGGACGCGCCGCGGGCACCCGGCCCCTCTCGCATGGATACCTCTGAGGAAAATGATAGGAAAGCTTCACAGAATGTTCTGCTCTCCTCGCTTCCGCCCTAACTGGAAGAAAACGGGACGAGTTGGATAGGATCGAGTAAAACCGCCGATACCCGACGCTCCTATTGTTTGTCAACCGCTAATCAGCCGGAATCGGGAACCCGTCCTCGACCCAGGAGCGGTACCGCTCGCGCATTGACGGGCTCCCGCCCCTCCCGAGCTCGATGAGCGAGATGAGCCCCTTTGAGACCCCGAGCGCCTCGCCGGCCGCCTCCTGGCTGATCCCCGCGGCCCTCCTCGCCGACCTGAGCCCGCCCGCGTCGAAGCGCGGGCCGGAGCTCCGCGGGCCCGTGAGCGCCCGGTACGCCTCGCGGGCTATGTAGCGCTTGAGGCATCGCATTATCTCCCTGTCGGAAAGCCCCTCAGACCTGCGCCTCGCCGCGTAGGCCGCGGTCCTCGGGTCGTGGTCGAGCCTGTGGCGGGCGATCTGGTGGAGGGCGCT
Organism: uncultured Coriobacteriaceae bacterium; assembly: GCA_963931435.1. Classification (GTDB taxonomy): domain Bacteria; phylum Actinomycetota; class Coriobacteriia; order Coriobacteriales; family Coriobacteriaceae; genus Coprousia. The sequence goes on along the minus strand of OZ007012.1, from coordinate 392,391 downwards.
GTTGGCCCTGCGGTCGCCTCCCCGGTTGAGGCGGTGCCGCGCGGTCCTGCCGCTCGAGGCCTCGACGGGGGAGGCCCCGCAGAGGGCGGCGAAGGCGGCCTCGGAGGCCATCCTCTCCGGGTTGTCGCCGGCCGCGACGGCGAGCCGGGCGGCGCTCACGGGCCCGCAGCCGTACATGGAGAGCAGCGCGGGGCAGCCCCCGCGGACGAGGCCCTCTATCTCCGCGAGGAGCCGCGCGGCGGCTGCGCGCGACGCCCGCCAGCTCTCCGCGAGGGCCCGCACGGCCCGCAGCGCCGACGCCGCGACCGGGTCGCCCGGGTCGCCCATCCCGAGCGCGGCGGGCATCGCGCGGTCGGCGCGCATGCCCCTCAGGGGGCCGGCGACCTCCTCGGGGGCGGACCTGGCGATGGCGATGGCGGCGTTGGCGGCGGCGGTCGCCGACGCCACCAGCCGGTCGCGCGCCGCCAGCAGCGCGCGCACGGACTCGACCCAGCCGTCGCGCGACTTGGGGACCGAGAGGCCCTCGCCCGAGAGCGCCTTGCGCGCCGCGCGCTCGGCGTCGACGGGGTCGCTCTTCCTCGAGCCCCGCGGCCTCCTCCTCTTCTCCGGCTGCAGGACCTCCCAGACCGGCAGCCCGAGCTCGGAGAGCCTGCGCGCCAGCCCCGCCCCGTAGGTCGCGGTGCCCTCGACGCCGATCGCGATGGGCTCGCCGGCGCCGGCGACCGCCGCGGCCAGCGCGTCGTAGCCCTCCGGCGTCGCCGGGAACGCCTCCGACAGCAGGGGCCTCCCCACCGCGTCGAGCACGCACAGCCAGTGCGCATCCGCGTGCGTGTCCACCCCCGCGAAGACCGCCCCCTCGGGCACGTCGCCGTGATTGACCCTCATGCTCGTCTCCCTCCCGTCGCGGATCGTGCGCGCCCTGCGGGCGGGGCAGACAATGCACTGGCGGGAGCGCTACAATGCGGGTGTGTTCGGGTCCGCGGCAGCGCTCAGGCTCCTATCAGGTCATGCGGCCGCCCGAGGGCCCGGTGCGCGGCGCGGGACAGGTCGGTTTGAGGGCGGCCCGCGAGGGGCGCCAGCAGGTAGATGGGTCACCGCGCCGCGTACCGACATGGTATCCGCCGGATGGCGGAAGGACCACACCGCAAATTATCAGTGCAGGTAGATGCTTCGCATATCAGCCAAGCGGCACGTTTGGAACCGGTCGGAACGAACGACCGGCGTCCCTGCGGCCACACCGCTCACCGAAAAATGCGCCCGTTCAACTGCGACCGAAGGCCCCGCATCCCCGTCGGGAAACAATGCGAGGCTCAGTCACTCCTGCAGGGCGTGAGCGCACCTGAAGCGGGCCGATCGGCGGCCTCGCGCTCCAGGCACTGCTTGTCGTAGATGGTGAGGAACGGCAGGTAGCACAGGTATCCGACCACGAACCCGATTACAGGCAACGCGAGGTTCTGCGGCGCCATGGAGCTCAAGAACTCGATGAAGCCGATGGGCAGAACGGTCATGAGCATGACCGAGGGAGGCCGCAGGAAACCCACCTGGAACAGCAAAAACGCGATGGCGGCCGTGATGATGGTGTTGAGGATGAAGGGGATGACCATCACGGGGTTGAGCATCACGGGCACGCCGAACACGATGGGCTCGGAGATGTTGAAGCAGGCCGGCACAACGGCGGCCTTGCCCACCGCGCGCAGCTGCTGGGATCTGGCACGCAGGCACGCCACGGCGAGCGGCAGGATGTTGCCCGTGCCGCCGCAGGTCGAGACGGCCATGAAGATGAACGTGGGGTTGAACACCGGATCCTGGCCGGCGGCCACGAGCTCGGCGTTGGTCTGGTAGGCGGTGAACATGACGGGCATGAGCACGATGCCCACGATGGAGGTGCCCTGGATGCCCACCGACCAGAACACCATGCAGATGGCGATGAGCACGAACATCCCGGGTGCGGTGATGAGCGCGCCGAGCGGCACCGAGAGCACCGCCATGATGGCCGCCGGGATGGTCATGCCGGTATAGGTTTCGACCAGGGTGTTGAGGCCGCACCACAGCACGATGTTGACGACCAGCGGGATGAGCGCGCTGAAGGAGTCGGATAGGAACTCGGGCACCACGGAGGGCATGCGGATGACCACGTGCTTGTCGGCGCAGAGCTTGATGATGCGCACCACGATCACCGGCAAGATGAGCGCTGTGAACATGCCCGTCCCGCCCAGGTAGGTTGAGTCGAGCACGCTCATGGTGGAACCGTCGGCGAGCGTCACCGTCTGGACGGGCGAGGCGACCATAAGGAAAAGGAAGAGCGCCACGAAGCCGTTCGCCATGGCGCCGGGCATCCCCAGGTTGGTGGTGTAGGCGAAGGCAACGGCGAACGCCACCGCCAACGAGATGAGTCCCATGGTCATGTTGTACGGCAGTTGCAACCACTGGTAGACCGCGTCGGTGGTCTGGACCACACCGGCCAGGTCGAGCAGCGTGGAGACGATGGTGAAGATGGCGCCGGCCAGGATGAGCCCCATGGTAGCCATCATTCCGCCCGAGACGGCGCCGAACGCGGCATTGTGCTGGAGCTTCTCACCCGCCGCCTGAAGCCTCTTCATGCCATCGGACTGTGCCAAGCTATCGAGTGCCGACATGAGATTCCTCCCCGGTCGCGATCGGCCCTCCCGCGACATTGCGGGAGGCAGGCGCCGGGCAGCGCGCCCGAACGCGCTGGCACCACCATACGCGACGGGATGCGGCGTATCCGCCGAGACAGGAGGCGGCACCGGTGTACGGAGCCTCTTTCTCGGCCTGCGGCGAGGCGGGCGCCGAACCGCTCGCAGGTTCATCACGCCACCTCGCGCCCTTCAGCTACCTGCCCAGGTACCGCTCAACCACATCGGCCACCGCGGCGGCGTCGTCGATGTCCACGACGGGCGCCACGCGCAGATGATGCGCGAGCGCGTCGTTGCACGCCACGGCGAGCGTGCGGCCGTCCACCAAATCGAGCGAGCTGGCGCCGCGCATGCGGTCCACGCCGGAGCGCGCCACCACGATGTTGGGCAGCCCTGCGGCCTTGTAGCCCTCCACGAGGACCACGTCCACATCGGTGTAGCGGGCGAGCAGCTCGTCGAGCGGCATCTCGCCCTCGGTGTCGGCGTACTCGGCGAACCGGTCCGCGCAGATGAGGCCCACATGCCGGCTGCCGGCGTGCGCATGGCGCCACGAGTCCTTGCCCGGCACGTCGATATCGAACCCCGCATGGCCATGGTGCTTCACGGTGCCCACGGCGAGCCCCCGCCGGCAGAGCTCGGCGATGACCTTCTCGACGAGCGTCGTCTTGCCTGAGTTCTGGTAGCCGACGAACGCGACGGCGGGCGCCGGGCGCTTCTCGACAGGCGCCGGCGCGCCCGCATCCGCGGCGCCGCGCTCCCAGAGGCCCGAGCGGCCGCCCTCCTTGTGCAGCAGCCGCACGTCGGTGATCTCCATGCCGCGGTCGACCGCCTTGCACATGTCGTAGATGGTGAGGCAGGCCACGCTCGCCGCCGTGAGCGCCTCCATCTCGATGCCTGTCACGCCGGTGACGCCGCAGGTCGCGCGCACATGGAAGCCCACGCGCCCGTCCGCGCGCGCCGACGCCCAGCCCGGGCGCCCTGCCGCCTGCGCACCCTGCCGCGCGGCGGCCGAACCAGCGCTCTCGATCGGTGCACCCACCGGCGTGAGGACGCCGTCACCATCGGCTCCAATGCCCGCCGGCGCCGGGACGCCCGGCGCGGCGATGGGCTCGATCTCCACCTTCGCCTTGGTGATCATGAGGGGATGGCACATGGGGATGAGGTCGCTCGCGCGCTTGGCCGCCATGATGCCCGCCACGCGTGCGCAAGCCAGCACGTCGCCCTTCTTGGCGCGATCCTCGAGCACCATCGCCTGCGTCTCGGGATGCATGAGGATGGAACCCTCCGCGATGGCGATGCGGCGGGTCACGGCCTTCTCCGAGACATCCACCATCCGCACGTCGCCGCGCTCGTCCACATGCGTGAGCTCGTCGCGATACGCGTCGCGCCCGGTCTGCTCGCCCATAGCGCCCTTCCCTTCGATTTCGATCCCTGCCATGCGATGCCGCCTCAGCCGCCGATCTGCGACATGAAGCGCTCGGTGCCCTCGATCACCTGATGCTCCTGCGGCTTGTGCGCCACGGCGTCGCGCCAGATGGCACGCACCCGCTCGTCGTCGCCCGCCCGCAGCGCCCCGCGCACAGGATACTCCGCGTCGGAGAACAGGCACGGCCGGATGGACCCATCGGCCGTGAGGCGCATGCGATTGCATGAGCTGCAGAAATGGTTGGACATGGCCGATATGAACCCCACCGTGCCCGCGGCGCCCGGAAAGCGCCAGTACACCGCCGGACCGGCGCCGGCCGGGCCGGAGCCTTCGCTTACGGGCTCGAGCGCACCGATGCCCGCGGCCTCGCCCGCGCGCGAGATGCGCTCGCGCAGCTCGGCCGAGGGTACGGTGTCGCTCGCATCCCATGCGGCGGCATCCAGGCTGCCGGGACAGTGCGGGTCGGGCGCGGCGGCCTTTCGCGCAGGAGCATCGGAACCCTCGGCGGCGTCCGAGGGGGATGCAGCGGACCCCATCCCCTCGCCCGCCTCGAGGGGACGCGCGTCCTGCGCCGCGTCATGCGCGCGCGTGGCACCCGTCTCCTCGTTGCCGATGGGCATGTACTCGATAAACCTCACGTGCACCGGGCGGTCGAGCGAGAGCCGCGCCAGCCCGAACGCGTCCTGGTCGAGGCGGCGCACCACCACGCAGTTCACCTTGACCGGATCGAACCCGTACTCGAGCGCCGCGTCGATGCCGGAAAGCGTCTGCTCCAACCGACCCAACCGGGTGATGGCGCCGAACTGGACGGGGTCGAGGGTGTCGAGCGAGATGTTCACACGGTCGAGCCCTGCCTCCTTGAGCGCCGGGCCCAGCCGGGGCAGCAGCGCGCCGTTGGTGGTGAGCGAGATGTCCTCGATGCCGGGGATGGCGCGCAGGGCCGCCACCAGGGGCACGATCCGATGCGAGACGAGCGGCTCGCCACCCGTGAGGCGGATGCGACGCACGCCCTCGGCCGCCACCAACTCGACGAAATGCGCGATCTCCTCGGCGGAGAGCAGCTCGTCGTGGGCGCGCGGCGGCACGCCCTCCTCGGGCATGCAGTACACGCAGCGGAAGTTGCACTTGTCGGTCACCGCGATGCGCAGATAGGTTATGTCGCGGCCGAAGCCGTCCCGCAGCCGTTCCGTCACAAGCGCCCCCTTAGGCCGGCAGGCGATCGCGCCCCCCCGGCATACATCCTGCGTTGCATTATTCTCGCATCAGAACCATGTTTGCGCAAACCAAGCGCGCGGTCGCGGGTGAAGCGCATGCGGCCGCCCCTCCCGCAACGCCGGCGGAGGGGCGGCCGCGTACGCGCCGCCCGCCGGGGGACGGCGTCCGGCGGGCACCTGCTCCGCGATTCCCTAATCGAGCTCCTTCAAGCCCTGGCAGAGCTGCCAGTACTCGCCGCCGAGGGCGTAGAGCTCCTCGTGCGTGCCGCGCTCGATGATGCGCCCGTGGTCGAGCACCATGATGCAGTCGGCGTGGCGCACCGTTGAGAGCCGGTGCGCGATCATGAACGTGGTGCGCCCGCGCATGATGCGGTCCATGCCGCGCTCGATGAGCTTCTCGGTGCGCGTGTCGATGGAGCTCGTCGCCTCGTCCAGGATGAGCACGGGGGGATCGGCCACGGCCACGCGCGCGATGGCCAGAAGCTGGCGCTGCCCCTGGCTCAGGTTGGCGCCGTCGCCGGTGAGCCAGGTGTCGTAGCCCTGCGGCAGGCGGCGGATGAACGAGTCGGCGCAGGCGGCCTCCGCGGCGGCGCGCACCTCCTCGTCGGTGGCGTCGAGCTTGCCGTAGCGGATGTTGTCCGCGATGGTACCCGTGAACAGGTGCGTGTCCTGCAGCACGATGCCGAGGCTGCGCCGCAGGCTCGCCTTCTCGATGTTCTTGACGTTGATGCCGTCGAAGGTGATCTCGCCGGACTGCACGTCGTAGAAGCGGTTGATGAGGTTGGTGATGGTGGTCTTGCCGGCGCCTGTGGACCCCACGAAGGCGATCTTCTGGCCGGGGCGGGCGAAGAGGTTGAGATCGTGCAGCACCACGTGGTCGGGCACGTAGCCGAAGCTCACGCCATGGAAGCGCACGTCGCCGGCGAGCGGCAGCGCGCCCGTGGCGAGCACCGTGCCGTCCGCGCCGCGGGCGGTGGCGCCCACCTGCGCCCCCGCCTCGGCAGCCGGCGCCTCCGCGGCGGCGGGCGTCCCCGCGGGGGCGGGCGCGTCGGGACCCGCCACCGGCAAGAGCGCGCCCCAGGCGCCGACGCCCCAGCCATCCGGGATACGCCACGCCCAGGCATCCTGGCCGGTCTGCTCCAGGCGCACGGTGCCCTCATCCGCCTCGGGCGCGAGCTCCATGGCGGCGAAGAGGCGCTCCGCACCGGCCAGGGCGTTGAGCAGGAAGTTCCCGAGCTGCGTGAACTGGTTGATGGGCATGGCGGCCTGGCGCACGAACACCAGGTAGCTCGCGAGCGCCCCAAGATCGGCCAGGCCGTTCACCGCGAGCAGGCCGCCCACCACCGTGACGATCGCATAGTTGGCGTACCCGATGCATACGGTCACCGGAACCATGGTGGCGGCGTAGGTCTGCGCGGCGGTGCCCGCCTGACGCAGGTTCTCGTTGCGCTCCGTGAAGCCCTCCACGTTAGCGCGTTCGTGGTTGAACACCTTGACGACCTTCTGGCCGGAGACCATCTCCTCCACGTAGCCGTCCAGATCGCCGAGCGCCGCCTGCTGGCGGGCGTAGAAGCGCTTGGAACGGCTGCCGGCGACCTTGACCGCCACGGCGATGATGACGTCGCAGACGATGGTGATGATGGTGAGCTGCCAGTTGAGCACCAAAAGCACGCCTAGGGTGCCCACCATCTGGATGAACGCCTGGATGACGTTGGCGAAGCTGTTGTTCAGCGCCTCGGAGATGGTGTCGACGTCGTTGGTGAAGTAGCTCATGATGTCGCCCGAGCGCATGCGGTCGAAATACGCCAGCGGCAGCTTCTGGATGTGCGCGAACAGGTCGCGGCGGATGTCGAACACCACCTTCTGGGCCGCGCGCACCATGATCTGGGCGTAGCCGAGCGCCGCCACGACGCCCGTCGCGTAGACGGCGGCCGTCACCAGCACGAGCGCCAGCAGGTTGGCGCCGCTCGTCTGGGTGAGGTCGTTCACCACGGGGCGGATCATGTAGGTGCCCACGAGGTTGGCCACGGCCGATACCGCCACCAACACCGCCACCAGGGCGAGGAGCACCCGCGCATGCCCCATGTAGTGCAGAAGGTGCCCCAGCGTGCGCCGCAGATCCTTCGGGCGCGCCTGAGCCGAAGTCCTAGGCATGGCGCTCGCCTCCTTCCGCACCCGCGATGCGCGCGACGGCCTCTGGGTCGGCGTACTCCATCTGGGAAGCGTAGATTTCCTGGTAGATGCTATCGTTTGCCAGAAGCTCGGCATGCGTGCCGCGCGCGTGGACGCGCCCGTCGTCGAGCACGAAGATCTGGTCGGCGTCCATGACCGAGGTGATGCGCTGCGCGATTATGATGAGCGTCACGCCCTCGATGCCGGCCAGGTTGGAGCGGATCGCCGCCTCGGTGGCCATGTCCACGGCCGAGGTCGAATCGTCGAAGATGAGGATCTTGGGGTGCTTGAGCAGGGCGCGCGCGATGCACAGGCGCTGCTTCTGCCCGCCCGAGACGTTGTCGCCGCCCTGCCCCACGTCGCCGTCCAGCCCGCCGATGCGGTCCAGGAACTCGTCCACGCAGGCCAGACGGCACGCCTCGAGGAGCTCCTCATCGCTCGCGCCGGGATCGCCCCATTTGAGGTTCTCGCGCACGGTGCCGGTGAACAGCACGTTCTTCTGCAGCACCACGCCCACCGCGTCGCGCAGGGCCGCGACGTCGTAGGCGCGCACGTCGTTGCCGCCCACGAGCACCTGCCCCGCGCTCGCGTCGTACAGGCGCGCGATCAGCTGCACGAGCGAGCTCTTGCCCGAGCCGGTGCCGCCGAGCACGCCCACCGTCGAGCCCGCGGGGATGTCGAGATCGATATGCTCCAGCACGTCCTCCGCCGCGTCCGCATGGTATTTGAACGAGACGTCGCGAAACGCCACCGAGCCGTCCGGCACGACCGTGAGGGCGCCCGATGCCGGCGAGGCGATGAGCGGAGTCTCTTCCAGCACCTCGCTGCAGCGGCGCACGCTCGTGAGCGCGCGCGTGAGCATGAGGAACACGTTGGAGATCATCATGAGCGAGTTGACCACCTGCAGGATGTAGCTCATGAGCCCCGTAAGCTCGCCCACTTGCAGCTGCCCCGCTTGGATCATGCAGCCGCCCCGCCACATGACGAGCACGGAGGCGGCGTACATGGCCGCTTGCAGCGCCGGCATGTTGAGGACCGCCGTGGAGAACGTGGTGGTCGCGCAGGACGCCACCTCGTGGTTGACGTCGTCGAACTTCTCGCATTCGCGCGCATCGCGCACGTAGGCCTTGACCACGCGCACGGCGGTGAGGTTCTCCTGCACCACGCCGTTGAGATGGTCCATCGAGGACTGCAAGATGCGGTAAAGCGGGCTCACACGGTGCACGATGACCCCGAGCACCACCGCCAGCACGGGCAGCACCACGAAGAACACGCCCGCCAGCTCGGCGTTGATCCAGCACGCGTAGCCCAGGCCCATCACGAGCGCCACCGGGCCGCGCACCATGGGCCTGAAGCCGCTCGCCACGGCGTTCTGGATGACGGTGATGTCGGTGGTGAGGCGCGTCACGAGCGAGGATGCTTGGTAATGATCGAGGTTGCCGAAGGCGAACGTCTGCACCTTCTCATAGAGCGCTTGGCGCAGGTTCGAGCCCAGGCCGTTGGACACGCGCCCCGAGAAGCGCGCGTAGGCGAGCCCCAGCACGAGCGCCGCCGCGGCGCAGGCGATCATGAGCGCGCCCTGCTCGAAGATGTAGTCGATATCGCCCGTCATGATGCCATCGTCGATCACGTTGGCCATGAGCACGGGGATGAAGAGCTCCAGGGAGGTCTCGAGCGCCACCATGAGGAAGCCCAGCACCGCATCGCGCTTGTAGGGGCCCAGATAGCGGATGAGCAGCTTGAGGTCATGCATGGCAGGCCTCCCCCTCCGGCGCGTCCGTCTCCTTCGGCGCCACGCCCTGCGCGAGCGCCGCGTCGCGGGCGTCCTGCGCCTCGCGCTGGGCCGCCGCGAGCTTCTTGCCATAGGCGCGCAGGTTGGCATGCGCGCGCGTCAAGTAGTCCGCGAAGGCGGCGCGCTCCTCGTCCGTGAACCCCGAGAGCATGGCGTCCGCCTCCTCGATGCAGGCGGCGTCCCAAGCGCGCGAGACGCGCGCGCCCTCGGGCGTGACCGCCACCACCTTGGCGCGACGGTCGCCAGCGTTCTGCTCGATGTGCACGAACCCCTTGCGCTCCAAGGCGTCGAGCATCCGCGACACGCCCGCGGGATCGAGCTCGTAGTAGCCCGCCAGCTCGCGCGGCGCGCACGCACCGTTGCGGGCGAGGTAGGACAGCAGCTTGGGCTGCCCGGTTCCCAGCCCAACCGTCGCCATGAACGGATGGAGCAGCTGACGCTGGGCATGCGCTGCGCGGTAGAGCAGCGACCGGTACCTGATGAGATCGGGTTCTTCCGAAGGACTCACGAGGGCGTCATCTCCTATATGGTTGACGCATCAATAGTTGATATGTCAAGTAGTAGTCCTCGCCCACGCGTTTGTCAAGGGGGCCGCGGATGCGAAGCGAGGAGGGCGGAACGTCCTCCGACGCTCCGCTTTGATCCGCATCGGGCTAGATCGCGCGATAACGCAGATGCGGATCGTTCTTGACGGGGGAACTCGGCTCCAGGAGCCCGCGGCCCACCAGCTCGCGCAGCGCCTTGAGCACCGTCGGGCGCGAACGACCGGTCTTGCCCACCAGCTCCGAGCAGCTCGCCTCGCCCTCCGCGCGCACCGTCTCCAGCACCTCGGCAGCCGTCTTTCCCAAGAGCGTCGGCACGTGCAGCGCCCCCGTGGTCCGCACCACGCACCGCCCTGCCCGCGCATCGGGCGCCGCCATCGAGCGCTCCGACAGACGCAAGGCGCCATCTGCCGGGCGAATCCCCAGCGGACCGTACAACGTGAGCGAGAACTGGGATATGTCGTCGCGCGGCAGTGGTTCGGGGAGCCCCATCTCGGCACACGCTCGACGCATGACGCGATATCCCGTTCCCCGGTTCTCTGCAAGATAGCCCTCTCCCTGGCAAGGCGTGCTCTCCAAAATGCTCGCCAGCCGCATGTTGCGGCTCGACGCCATCCCATCCAAACCCAGGCGGTCGATGGTCGCGACCCCGTAGAGACCCCCTGGGTTGCTTATCTCCAAGCGATCGGGATAGAGATCGAGCGCAATGGCAGAGCCCAGGGATTCGGGCGAGTAATCGCGATGCATGACGGCGTTCACCAGCGCTTCACGCAGCGCGTCACGCGGGTAGTCTGCGACATCGTAGCGAAATGCGCCCTCGATGCGCGCCCCGGTGCGCGTGTTGCGCTCAACCGCCGCGAGCGCATCCTCGACCATGGCGGAAGCCGAGCCCACGCACGTGTACGCATCGGCAAACCTCCGCCCGTCCGCAGACGTCTGCCCCTTCTCGGAGGTTGGATAGCACGTGAAGGCGATCACGAGCCGCGGAAAGAACTCCTGCGGATACGACCCCAGGGCGACGAGACCGGCGAGCGTCGGATGAAACGCGCCATCCTCTCCCTTTCCCAGGACACCGAGCTTCACAAGGGCAGTCTGATCATCCAGTGCAGCGAAGGTGCGCGCATGAACCGATCGCTCCCGCGCGAGAAGCCTCTCGACGAGGCGGGGATCGAGATCGTCCATCGACGCCCTGGTCATCACCGCCTCATCGTGGCGCGGCTGCACCCGCTCTTCCAGCAGACGATCTATCTCGTACATCGAAAGACGCCGATCCCCGTCACCGGTGCGGATATAGGAACCGGAATAGCGCCCCTGCCTGCTTACGAAGCACGGCTTGTCAATCGGCCGAAGCTCCTCGATGCTCGCGACGAGCACCGGGGCGCCTTCGAACAGCAGGACGTCCATCGCCGGACGCAGGCGCGGTGTGAGCTCCTCGTCGCAGACGCGCGCCAAGGCGTCTTGAACGCGCCCCGCGTCGAACCCGGCTGCGGGCGCGAACCCTTGTCGCTCGTCCAGCCCGCAGATCAGGATGCCGCCCGCGCCGTTCGCGAACCCCGAAAGGGTCCGCGCGATGTCCTTGGTGAGCCCCTGGACGCATGCCTTCACCTCGCAGCGCCCCGAATCGGTGCAGGCGGCGCGCAGACGGGCTACGATACCGCGCAAAACGGACTCATCGATGACGGGCATCATGCCGACCACCACCCTAAACTGAACTTTACTAGTGAGTTTACTAGTAAAGTTCAGCCTTATCAAGTAAACGGCAGGATGTCTAATCTTGCTTGGCGGCGGGGACCTCGCCCGTGGACATGATCCGGGCGAGGTCGTCCTCGGTGAGCACGGGCACACCCAGGCTCTCGGCCTTGGCGAGCTTGGAGCCGGCCTTCTCGCCCGCCACCACGTAGCTCGTCTTCTTGGAGACCGAGCCCGTCACCTTGGCACCGAGTGCTTTGAGCACCGCGCCCGCCTCGTCGCGCGTGAAGCGCGTGAGCGCGCCCGTGAGCACGAAGGTGAGGCCGGCGAGCGGCTGCGCCCCGGCCAGATCGGCGGCGACGCCCGCCTGCTCGGCGAACGCCGCGTCCGCGCCACCCAGGTCCTCCTCCAGCGTGAGCCCCGCGACGCGCAGGCGCTCCAGAACCGCCAGGTTGTCGGGTACGGCGAGGAACTCCTTCACGCTCGCCGCGATCTTGGGACCGATTCCGTCGATGGCGGCGATGTCCTCCTCGTTCGCCTCGATGAGCGCCGGCAGGGTGAGGAACCGCTGCGCGAGGAGCTCGGCCACGCTCTTGCCCACGTGGCGGATGCCCAGCGCGAACAGCACGCGCGAGAGCGGCTGCTGCTTGGACTTGGCAAGCTCCGCGACGATCTTGTTGGCGATGGTGCGCCCCACGAGGACCGGCTCGCCCGCCTTGTGACCCTCGACCGTGGTCTTGTACACGCGGCCCGTGGGCTTGCCGTTGCGCAGGATCGGGTCGCCCGCGCGGCGCCCGACGATCTCGGTGTCGTAGAAGCGCCCCGTCTCGAGCCCGGCGATGGCATCGGCATCGAGCCGGTAGAAATCGGACACGTCGTGCAGCAGGCCCGCCTCCATCATCTTGTCGATGAGCTCGTCGCCCACGCCGTCGATGTCCATGCAGCCGCGGCTCACCCAGTGCGCCAGGCGCTCCTTGAGCTGTGCGGGGCAGTCGATGGAGACGCAGCGGTAGGCGACCTCGCCCTCCTCATGCACCACGGGCGCGCCGCAGGCCGGGCAGGCGGCCGGCATCTGGAACTCCACCGCGTCCACCGGGCGGCGCTCCAGCACCGGGCCCACCACCTCGGGAATCACGTCGCCCGCCTTGTGGACGACGATGGTGTCGCCCACGCGTACGTTCTTGCGGCGGATCTCGTCGATGTTGTGCAGCGTCGCGCGGGCGATGGTGGAGCCCGCCACCGTCACGGGGTCGAACTCGGCAACCGGCGTGAGCACGCCCGTGCGGCCCACCTGGATGCGGATCTCGCGCAGGACCGTCGTCTTCTCCTCGGGCGGGAACTTGAACGCGATCGCCCAGCGCGGGGCACGCGCCGTGAAACCGAGCTCGTCCTGCTGGGCGAAGCTGTCGACCTTCACCACCACGCCGTCGATGTCGTAATCGAGGTCGCCGCGGTGCGCGAGCGCGTCGGCGCAGAAGGCATGCACCTCGGCCGGCGTCGCGCAGCGCTCGACGTTGGGGTTGACCGAGAAGCCGGCATCTTTAAGCCAGGTGAGGAACGCGTGCTGGGAGTCCACGTGCAGAGGCGCCGTGTCGGCCACCGCGTAGAGGAAGGTCGCCAGATCGCGCGACGCCGTGACCTTGGGGTCCTTCTGGCGGAGGCTCCCGGCGGCGGCGTTGCGCGGGTTGGCGAAGGGATCGCGCCCCTCGGCATCGGCCTCCTCGTTGAGCCGCACGAAGCTCCCCTTGGGCATGTAGACCTCGCCGCGCACCTCGATCACCGTGTCGCGGTCGGCGCCCATGTGCTCGAGCGCGGCGGGCGCGAGGCGCATGGGCACGTCGCGGATCGTGCGCACGTTGAGCGTCACGTCCTCACCCGTGGTGCCGTCACCGCGCGTGGCCGCGCGCACGAAGGAGCCATCGCGGTAGGTGAGCGCCACGCCGAGGCCGTCAATCTTGAGCTCGCAGGTGTAGATGACATGCCCGGCGCCGAGCGCCTCCTCGGTGCGCTCGAGCCACTCGTCGAGCTCCTCGAGGTTCATGGCGTCATCCATCGAGTACATGCGCGCCATGTGCGTGACGGGCGCGAACTGCGGCGAGACGTAGCCGCCCACGCGCTGCGTGTAGGAGTCGGGCGTCACGAGGTCGGGATAGCGCGCCTCGATCTGCTGGAGCTCCACCAGGAGCTTGTCGAAGGCGGCGTCGGTGATCTCGGGAGCGTCGAGCGCGTAGTAGCGGTAGGCATGGTAGTCGAGCTCGTGGCGAAGCTCCGCTGCGCGCGCCGCCGCTGCGGCGTGCGCAGCGTCACCTGCCGCAGCGCCTGACGCGGCACCCGCTCCCACAGCATCGCCCCCCATCGGCTTCGCCGTCGTGCCCTGCAACTGCTCGCTCGCTCCAAACAGGCTGCCCTGCTCCACGGAAAACTCCCTCCATCGGTGTCGTTCCCGTATAGGGTACCATCCCGCCCGGACACTCAGGACCTTCCCCGTTCCACCCTTCACCATCGTCTACCGTTTCGACCATACCGACGATCGGCTGGAGTTCCTCGCCCTCCCCCGCGACAAGACGGTTCGCTGATGCACTGTCCCGCTCGATGAACGCGATGACAGATTAGGGTGTCATGATGCGTCACGGTGACGCGCGCTATCAACCGGTTTATGAACTACAGGTTCTATCTGCGCTTTTCTACCGTTGAGACGGATAGAAAGGAGCAGGCAATGGACAAGTTGCAGGCATTGTCGAACAAAACCATCATCCCCAAGATCATGTGGTTCACCAACGCGCGGGACGGGAAAGCCCTCCGCTCGCTACCTCCGATATCATCATGCGCTCGAGCTGCGCCGATGTCGATGAGGTGCTGCGGACGCTGTGCGCGCTGGTCGATGACCCCGCGATCACGGCGCCCGATCTCTATGAGAGCGTGCGGGACCGCAAGGGGGCCGCCTCCACCGCCGTGGGAAACATGGTCGCCCTTCCCCATTCACAACGCCTGGTGACGGAGTGCAGCCACATCAAGGCGCTCGTCGTGGAACAGTCCATCGATTGGAAAGGGAAGCACGTCCGCGTGGTCCTGCCGGCATCGTTCAGCGCGACCGATCGCCAGCAGGGCGAACGACTCAGCGATGCGATCCTCGACTTCGCCATGGATCGCGACCGCGTGCTCGCGTTTCTACGCGATCCCGCCCCCGAGAACCTCATTTTGCTCTGCGCAGCCGGAATGTCCACCAGCGCCGTGGTCGCCAAAATGCGCAAGGCGGTTGAGACGGAGGGCTTCGAGGCGGATATCAGCGCCCATACGCTTGGCGAAGCCGAGACCTTCGCAGCCGAGGCCGACGTGATCCTGCTGGGACCCCAGGTCTCCTACAACCCTGACGCGATGCGCGGACAGCGAAGAAGATCCTATACTTTCGTGACCAAATGCAAGTCCCATGAGCGTGCATCCGCCAAACTTATTCTGCAGTGCTGGCGCGCGATCCGACGCGGGGCACGTGCGTGGCAGGCCATGTCTAATGCACTTTCGACAAATGCCCCATCGCAAAAAACCGGCCGGACCCACTTGGGATCCGACCGGTTGAAAGACGTTGCGAGACGTCTCGGAGCGTCCGCCGATACCCGCTGAGACTAGCAGCCGCAGCCCTTGCCCTGGGCCTCCTCGGCCTCGAAGCTGTCGACCGGGGCGCCCTGCTCATCGAGCCAATCGGCACGACGTGCCACGCGGGACGCGATGGCGATCACGAGGGCGGCGACCACGGCGATCACGGCGAAGGCGATCGGCGGGGCGATCAGGTACATTCCCATATCACAAACCCCCTTCTACGCGACGAACATGCCGCCGGCGATGCCCGCGACGCCCGTGAAGGCGAGCGCCATGAGCGAGGCGGTGATGAGCGAGATGGGCAGCCCGCGCAGCACGCCGGGCACCAGGCGCTCGTCGATGCGGTCATGGATGTAGGCGAACGCCACCACCGCGATGAAGGCGCCCAGACCCGCTCCGAAGGCGGTTCCCAGCGCGACATCGAACGTGGCGACATCGGTCGAGGCCGCCATGCCCAGCGGCACGCCCAGGACGGCGGCGTTCACCACGAGCAGCGCGCAGGTGCGATACGTGCGGGCGCGCGCCTCGCGCTTCTGCTTGGAGGCGATCACGGCGCCGATGACGAAGATGGCGGCCGTGCTCAGCAGCGCGTATGCCGCAGGAGCGAGGTAGCTGAGGCCCCACGGAACGAGGAAGCCGGTGTAGAGCGGCCAGCCGATGACGCCGGCGACGAAGCACGCCGCCCAGAGCGCGCCGCCGAAGCGCAGCGCATCCTGCGGGCGCTCGGCGATGAGGATCACCGAGACCATGCCGATGAGCTGGGCGAAGACGATGTTCTGATCGAGCGCGGCGCTGAAAAGCGCACTCAGGAACTCCATTAGCGCTCACCTCCCTGGGGCGCCTCCGCGCTCTTGCGCGCGGCATCCACCACCGAGTTGACGAAGGTCGCCACGAGCGCCAGCACCAGAAGCGAGCCGGCCGGCGTGCCGAAGATGGCGATGGGCGAGTCGGCGAGCTCGTTCATGGTGAGGCCGAAGACCGCACCCGTGGAGAGCATGCCGTTGATGAAGCCCACGAACGTCAGCGCCAGGAAGGTGCACACGGCGCCGAACACGGCCGTGGCGAGAGGCATGCGGTCGAGGGGGCCTCCGGTGAAGCCGTCATCGTAGATGAAGCAGGCGACCAGCCCGTTCACCGCGGCGAGCGGCAGGTAGATGCCCAGGTTCTGCTGGACCACGGGATCGATGACGCGCATCGCGAACGAGACGAGCGTCACCAGCGTGGCGCTGACGAGCAGAAGCACCGGGATGCGGGCGAACACGCCCGTGATCTGGCGCAAGGGGCGCGCCACGAGCGCCATGACGACGATGGCGATGGCGCTCACCGCGCCGATGGCGACGCCGTTCTCGACCGAGGTGGCGGCGGCGAGCCCCGTCAGCGAGCCGGCGACCACCAGGAAGGACGGAGTGCGCATCAAGCTCTTGATGCGGGCGTCCTGCTCGCGCACGACGTTTTCATTGAGAGCCATGACTAGTTACCTCCCAGCTGCGCGTAGGCCTCGAAGGCGATATTGAGATCGGCGACGACGGCCTTAGAGGTGAAGGTGGCGCCGGAGACGCCGTCGACATGGGTCTCGCCCGAGGCGGCATCCTCCACCGTCAGGCTGCCCGAGGCGCCCATGCCGGTGAACGTGCCGAAGAAGTCCTCCGTGAGGGCGTTGGAACCGATGCCGTCGGTCTCGTTCTCCGCCACGATCTGGATGCCGGTGACGGTGCCATCCGAGCCGATGCCGATCATGAGCTGGACGTCGCCGCCGTAGCCCGCGGACTGGACGTCGAACACGTAGCCGCCCGTATCGGCCTGGTACACGGAGTTGAGACCCTCGATGGAAGGCGCCGCGACCTCGGTGAACGAGGTGGCGTCCGGGAACAGCAGCGCGCGCTGGGCGCCGCCCTGCGCCTCATCGAGGCGCGCGTCGGCATCGGCGAAGGCCGTGGTGCCCCACTGGCCCGCGAAGTACGCGGTGGACATCACGCCGCCGCACACCACCGCCGCCACGAGGACGACCACGAACGTGTAGAGCGAACCGTTGCGGTGCCGCGCGATCCAGGAGAGCTTCTGGGGAGTCTCGTTAGACGAGGGCATTCTTGACACCTCCCACCGGCTGCGTCCGCGTGTAGCGGTCGATCAGCGGAACGAACATGTTCATGAAGAGAATGGAGAACGCCACGCCCTCGGGAGCGGAGGCGAACAGGCGTACGAGCGCGGTGATGAGGCCGCATCCGATACCGAAGATGATCTTGCCCTTGGGCGTCATGGGCGTGGTGGTGTAGTCGGTCGCCATGAAGAAGGCGCCGAGCGCGAGGCCGCCGGACAGCAGCTGGTAGACGATGTCCTGACCGCCGATGCCGGTGACGATGGCCACCGTTGCGATGAAGGGTACCGTGGCCCAGGCGTCGACGACCTTGATCGCCAGGAGGAAGATGTAGCCGATGAGCAGCGTGAGGATGCAGGTCTCACCGAGGGCGCCGGCATGGTTGCCCAGCAGCATGTCCATGTAGCTGTAGGGCTCCGCGCCCTGCGCCACCATCGCGAGCGGCGTGGCGCCGGTGATGGCGTCGAGCGGCTTGCCCATGACATCCGGGTAGGCGGCGAGCGCCGACGGGAAGGCCACCATGATGAACACGCGGCCGGCCACCGCCGGGTTGAATACGTTGCAGCCGATGCCGCCGAACAGCATCTTGGCCACGATCACGGCGAAGGCCGTGCCCGCGATCGCGACGCCGAACGGGCAGTTGGCCGGCAAGGCGAAGGCCAGAAGCATGGCGGTGACCACGCAGGAGAAGTCGCCGGCGGTGCTCTCGCGCTTCATGATGATGCAGCACACGTGCTCGCACACGAGCGCCGTGGCGATGCACGCGAGCACCAGGATCGGCGCGCCCAAGCCGTAGAGCAGCGTCGCGGCGATGAGCGTGGGCACGAGCGCCAGGCAGACGGCGCCCATGATCTTAAAGGTCATGGAGTCGCTATGGAAGTGAGGCGAAGCCTCGTTGATCAGGTTCATGCGTTAAGCCTCCTTCGCCGGTTGCGTGAGACGCGCGGTCTCGGAGCGGTAGAAGCCCTTGCCCTCGCGGATCGAGGCGGTGATGCGCCGATGCGCCGGGCAGGTGTAGGCGCAGCTGCCGCACTCCATGCAGTTCATAACGGCGAACTCGTCGAGCTTCACCACGTCGCGGCTGCGGCTGGCCGCATCGAGCTGAAACGGCATGAGGCCCAGCGGGCACACGCGCACGCAGCGCCCGCAGCGGATGCAGGGGGACTCGTCGGGCAGGATCGCCTTGTCCTCGAGGCAGAGGATGGCGTTGTTGGCCTTGAGGATCGGGCAGTCGATGTGCGTGATGGTGCGGCCCATCATGGGGCCGCCCATGATGATCTTGCGCGGCTCCTTGGTGAGGCCGCCCGTGGCCTCGATCACGTCCTGCACGCTCATGCCGATGGGGATGCGGTAGTTGCCCGGGTTCTTGACGCAGTCGCCGGCGATGGTGACGGTCTTGCGCACCAGCGGCACGCCGTAGCGGAAGTACTCCTCGATGCGCGACACGGTGGTCACGTTGAGCACCAGGCAGCCCGCGTCCACCGGCAGGCCGCCGGCGGGCACCGCGCGGCCCGTGGTGGACATGATGAGGACCTTCTCGCCGCCCATGGGGTACTTGGTGGGCACCATGAGCACCTGAACCAGGTCGGCGACGCCCTTCTCCTGGATGGCCTCGTTGAGCTTGTCCACGGCCTCGGGCTTGTTGTCCTCGACGCCGATCACGGCGGCGCCGATGCCCAGCGCCCGCGCAATGCGCGTCACGCCGTCGATCACGCGCTCGGCGTGCTCCATCATCTGGCGGTAGTCGCTCGTGATGAAGGGCTCGCACTCCATGCCGTTGACGACAAGGAACTCGAACTTCTTACCCGGCGGGCACTTCATCTTGAACCACGACGGGAACGATGCGCCGCCCAGGCCCACCACGCCGCTCTTGCGGACGCACTCGATGAACTCGTCCTTGTTGGCGTACGTGGGCTTCGTGAGCGAGGGATCGTTCTCCATCTTGCCATCGGAGGCGATCTCGACCACGGGCGCGGTCTGCCCGGTGGGCAGCGTCTCGGTGGCCACCGAGGTGACCGTGCCGGAAACCGTCGCGTGCGTGGGCGCGCACAGCCCCTCGCCATCGCCGATCAGCGTGCCGATATAGACGTGGTCGCCCACGTTCACGCAGGGCTTGCCCGGCGCGCCGATGTGCATGTTGAGCGGAATGCGCACCTGCTTCGGCGGATCGATCGACGTGACGGGGCAGTCACGCGTGTCCTTGCACTGGGGCGGGTGAACGCCGCCCAGCGTCTTGTGCAGAGAGAACATCAACTCCCCTTCCCCTCTCTTCGCGGGCCGGCGAAGACCCGCGGCACGGTGTAGTCACATGCCTGCTGTCTATTCTATATGGTTTTCTCCACAGTTTGGACACGTATTTTGGGACGCGCACCCCACGCCCCGCACGTCTTTATTCTTTTTTGAGTATCAAGCGCCCGCTAATCCAGCTCGATCTGGCGGTAGGTGATGCTGCAGCGGTCGAAAATGTTCTTGGAGATGAGGTTGTCCTCGGTGCCGCAGTACTTGTCATCGAGGTACACCACCTCGCCGATACCCGCCTGCACGAGGGTCTTGGCGCACTCGTGGCAGGGGAAGAGCGTCACGTAGACGGTCGCGTCCGCCATGTCCTTGAGCGAGCCACGGTAGTTCAAGATGGCGTTGGCCTCGGCGTGGATCACGTAGTTGTGCTTGTCGTAGAGCGGATCGTCGGCCGTGCCCCAGGGGAAGTCGTCGTCGTTCAGGGCGGAGGGCGTTCCGTTGTAGCCCACCGAGAGGATGCGGTGGTTGGTATCGGCGATGCAGGCGCCCACCTGCGTGTTGGGATCCTTGCTGCGCAGGCTCGCCGCCACGGCGGCGCGCATGAAGAACTCGTCCCAACTGATGACGTCCTGGCGCTTACCCGGCATGGCCCGGCTCCCTTCCCCTCTGCTCTGGAAGTCACAGCGCCATTCTACCGCGCGCGCCCGCGCGGGGCCACCTGCCGCGCCACCGGGGTCGCGACGACCGGATGACGCGAAAACGGGGAGCGACTCGAGAGCCGCTCCCCGCTTAGATGCAACCTATGGTGCCGGGCGCCTTACCCGTTCTGGCTGTAGCGGTCGCTGTAGCCGCCGCCCATGAGCTCCTGCAGGTACTGGAGGAACTCCTCCTCGGTCATGGAGTTGCCCGCGCCGTCACCGGTGGAGGTGTCCTGCTGGTCGGCCTGGAGCTCGGCATCCGAGCCCAGCGTCACGTCCAGCGTGATCTCCTTGCCGTCACGCACCACGGTGAGGGTGACGGTGTCGCCCACGGCGTACTCGCGCAGCGTGATGATGAGGCTGTCGGCCGAGGTCACCTCGTCGTCGTTCACCTTGGTGACGATGTCGTTCACCTCGATGCCCGCCTCAGCCGCGGGCGCGCCCTCGTTCACCGCCGTCACGAGCGCGCCCTCGCTCACGGCCAGATTCTCCTGGCGCGCGGCGAACGCGTTCACCGAGGTCACCGTGACGCCCAGGAAGGGGTGGGCCGGGGTCTCGCCGGCGATGATCTGGTCGGCGATGTTCTTGGCGTAGTTCACCGGGATCGCGAAGCCCACGCCCGAGCTGGAGCCGCTCGCCGATTCGATGATGGAGTTGATGCCGATGAGCTGGCCCTCGTCGTTGACGAGCGCGCCGCCGGAGTTGCCGGGGTTGATGGCCGCATCGGTCTGGATCATGTTGGCGTAGATGGAGGTGCCGCTGGTGCTCGGCAGGGCGGTGGAGCGGTAGAGCGCGCTCACGATGCCCGTCGAGACGGACTGCTCGTTGCCGAACGGGCTGCCGATGGCCATGACCCACTCGCCCACGCCCAGGCTGTCCGAATCACCGATCTCGATCGGGGTGAGCGCGGCGCCGTCGGCGTCCTTCAGATGCACCACGGCCAGATCGCTCGACTCGTCGGTGCCCACGATCTCGCCCTCATAGGAGGTGCCGTCGTCCAGCGTGACCTCGATGGCCTGCGCGCCGTCGATGACGTGGTAGTTGGTGAGCACGTTGCCGTCCGTGTCGATGATCACGCCCGATCCGATGCCGCCGCCGTCCTGCGTCTGCGTGGAGATGGACACCACCGAGGGCAGGCACTTGGCCGAGACCACCTCGGCGAGCGTCGTGTCCTCGGGATCGATGTCGATGGTCTGCTGAGAGGCGGCGGGGGCCTGGACATCGGTATCGGTGATGCGGAACGCGCCGACCATGACGAGCGCGATCACCAGCACGGCGCCCACCACCAGGCCGCCGAGTGCGGCCAGGAACACGGGCAGCTTCTTGGTCCTGGTCTTCACCACGGTGCGTGTGGCGATGGCGCCCTGATCGCCCTCCGGGGCGCTGTGGGCGCCATGGTTGAAATCAGGCGGCGTCGTGGGCGGAACGCCGCCCGCGCTCGTCGGCTGCGCCACGGTGTGGCCCTCCGCCGGATCGGTTGAGGGGCCGGACTCGTTGTACGGTGCGGCCGAGCGCTGCGCCTGGGCAGCGTACCAGCTGGAAACCCCTTGGTCGGACGTCGCGCCCGCGCCGACCTCGGTCGGTGTGGGCTCAACCTCTATGCGCGGGGTCCCCTGGCCGAAATGCGTACCCGTCCCATCGGGACGCTGCGGGGTGTTCTCGTTGTTCATGGCTGGGCTTCCTTTCTTGCCTCCCAATTCAGTCGAAAACGTTGTACCCCGGTTGAGCGGCTCGATGGCGGTTGCACGCAACCTTTAGCGTTCTTTAAGAATGCGTCGATCAATCCTTGAAAAGATAGCCCACGCCGCGCACCGTGGTGATGTGCGCCGCGATCTGCGGACCCACCTTGGAGCGGATGCGCCGGATGTGCACGTCGACGGTGCGCGTGCCGCCGCAGTACTCGAAGCCCCACACCCGGTGCAGCAGCACCTCGCGGCTGTACGCACGGTTGGGATGGGTCGCCAGGAAGGAGAGCAGCGAATACTCCATGAGGGTGAGGTCGACCGGCTCGTCATCCAGATACACCTGGTAGGTTGCGAGGTTGATGACCATGTTGTCCACATGCAGGATGTCGTTGACGGCGAACGGGTCGTCCTCGCCCAGAAGGCGGCGCGAGCGCACCTCCAGCTCGACCGTCGAGGCAGACGAGCAGACGAAATCGCAGCGCGCGTGCGCCGGCAGACTCAGCGTAGGCAGGGTCTCCTCGTCCACGATCACCAGCATCGGGATGTTTCCCCGATCGTCGAGCCATTTGGCGATCTGCTCGATGCGGTCGTTGCGCACGCCGTCAGCATCGAGCAGCAGCAGGTCGAACTCGTGGGCCGCCGTGGGTGAATCAGGCGTGGCCAGGTTGACCTCGACGCCCAGCGAAGCCGTGAGCGATTGGGCGAACTCGTGGAACCGCGTGGTGCGCGCCATGAACAGGATGCTTTTCTCGGCCATGCCCCACCTCCTTGCTTGTTGGTATCTTACCGCATGCCGGCGCCGGTCCACCCCGGCGCAGGCACCTTATGAATTGGCGAGATAGTGCCTGATCTCCCAATCAGTGATGTGAGAGGCGAACTTCTCCCACTCGTCGCGCTTCTTGGCGAGGAAGAACGCGTGGATGTGCTCGCCGAGTGCGTCCTTCATGAACTCGGACTCCTCGAACACGTCGAGCGCCTCGTCGAGGCTCTGCGGCAGCGGGGCGAACCCGGCATCGGCCAGCTCGCGCGGGCTGCGGGCGAGCTGCTCGGCCGTCGCCTCGGGCGGCAGGGCGAGCCCGCGCTCGATGCCGTCCAGACCTGCGGCGAGCGTCACGGCGTTCACCAGGTAGGGATTGGCCATGGGATCGGGGTTGCGCAGCTCGATGCGGGTGGAGAGCTGCTTGTCGGGCTTGTAGATGGGCACGCGGATCATCGCGGCGCGGTTGCGCAGCCCCCAGGTGGCCGCCTTGGGCGTGGGGCCCTCGTCGCCGAGGATGCGCTTGTAGGAGTTGATGGTGGGGTTGGTGATGGCCGTCATCTCGCGCGCATGGGCCAGGATGCCCGCCATGTAGCTCTTCGCGATGGGCGAGAGGTGGTAGACCGGGTCGTCCTCACCCCAGAAGACGTTGTTGCCCTGGTGGTCGAACAGCGACTGGTGGAGCATCATGGCGCTCGCCGCCTCGCCGGCGATGGGCTTGGGCATGAACGAGGCATGGATACCCGCCTGGTAGGCCTCCAAGCGGATGACGTGCTTGGCGGTGGTGATAGCGTCCGAAGCCGTCAGCGCCTCGGCATGCCTGAGCGAGATCCCGTGCTGCGAGCGGCCCGAGCTGTGGAAGGTGTACTCCACGGGGATGCTCATCTTCTCGAGCATGAGAACGGTCTCGCGGCGCAGGTCGCGCGCCGAGTCATCGGGCGTGAGGTCGAAGTAGCCCACCTCGTCCATGGGCTCGGGGGTGTGGTCGTCGGGGAAATAGTAGTACTCGAGCTCCGCGCCGACGTTCAGGAGGTAGCCGCGCGCCTCGGCACGGTAGAACATGCGCCGCAGGCATTCGCGCGGATCGCCGGAGAAGGGCTTGCGATCGGGCGTGCACACGTCGCAGAAGACGCGGGCGGCGCCGTCGTGCTTGGGGCGCCACGGAAGCACCTGGAAGGTCGAGGGGTCGGGGAACGCCAGCATGTCGGCCTCCTCCTTGGGCGTGAAGCCCTCGATGGCCGAGCCGTCGAACCCGATGCCCTCCTCGAAGGCGGCCTCCAGGTCCTCCGGCGCGATGGCGAAGCTCTTGAGGCGGCCGAGCACGTCGCAGAACCACAGGCGGATGAAGCGGATGTCGCGCTCCTCGACGGTACGCAGGACGAAGTCGATGTACTGCTGCTGGTCCATAGGGTTCTCCTCCTGAAAAGACCATAGGCCATGGGGAGGGGCGGGCGCCCCAACAGTGTTTTATTATCGCACGGGATTGTTTCGGCGGCATTACCCAGGCGCTCGGCCGCGACGCCCCCTCGGGGCCGCATCGGGCGCACGCCATGCGGACGGGACGGCTCGGCCGCTGCCGCCCCGCCCGCAATGCAGCCGCATGCCCTTATCGATCGCGATACCGCTCGCCGGCGTCGACGGGGCGCGGCACCCTATCGATTTTGCCCACGCGCATAATGCTCACGAGAACAAGCGGTGGGAGACGGGGCCCTCATTTCACGCCGCGGCCCAGCTCATCGGCAACGGCGTCGACGCCCTTGACGGCGGGACAGCTCCTCCTCCGCGCCGACGAGCAGTGCCCGGTGCATGCGCCCCCCTCCGCGCAATCCGCGCACGCACCCTTGCGCCGGATGCGCACGCACACCGCCACGAAGGCGACCGCGACGAACGCGAGGATGAGGATATCCGCAAGAGACATGGTCCCTCCTTAGTTTGCTATTGCTAACTTTACCCGTTTACGAGACCTCCGTCAGCGACATTGCCGAACGTCGGCAAAAACACCGGCGACCCGTCAGAGGCTCCCCCGCCGTCTGGCGCACCGACGCCCCGCCCCACCCGCAACAAGAAGACGGCGGGCACCCCAGGGCACCCGCCGCCTCGACAATCCATTGGTGAGCCGGAGCGTGTCACCGCGCGCTCGCGCTACGCGGCAGCCGGCGCCATCGCATCGTCATGCTCGTCGGTCCAAGCGTACTTGGGCATAGGACGGAAGAGCTGGAAGAGAATTGCGGCCGCAAACAGCACGGCAACGATGGTCCAGAAGCTGAACACGCCGGTAGCAGCCAGGTAGAACTGGTTGATGATAAGACCGACGACCCATGCGAAACCGCACTCGTACCCGATGGCGATAGCGGTCCACTTGGCGGAGTTCATCTGGGCGCGGATCGTGCCCATGGCCGCAAAGCACGGGGCGCAGAGCAGGTTGAACGCGCCAAAGGCCGCGATGGCGCCCACCGTGGGGAACATGCCGGCAAACGCAGCCCAGAGGTTCGGGTCGGTCTC
This sequence comes from uncultured Coriobacteriaceae bacterium, assembly GCA_963931435.1. Taxonomy (GTDB): domain Bacteria; phylum Actinomycetota; class Coriobacteriia; order Coriobacteriales; family Coriobacteriaceae; genus Coprousia. The sequence goes on along the minus strand of OZ007012.1, from coordinate 367,330 downwards.
GGTGCCGTCGGCGATGTGGAGCAGCGAGCTCGCCGTCGCGACGACGTTCTCCTTGGCAACGAGGCCCGTGATGGACATAGCCGTCGCCTGCCAGGTGTCAAAGCCAAGCGGGTTGAAGATGAAGGCGATGGCGCCTCCGAGCATCGCGAGCACGGAGTAATCGGTGAACTCCTCGGGCACGCCCGCCATCGCGGGCAGGAAGCCGAACGAGCCCGAGCCGCCCGCCCAGCTCGCCACGCCGAAGTTGGAGAGGAACCACACCACCACGGTCGACGCGAAGATGATCGTGAAGGCCTTCTTGATGTAGGCGGAAACGCGCTCCCACACGTGCAGCGCCCACGAGCGGACCGAAGGGAAGTGGTAGCTCGGCAGCTCCATGACAAACGGGGTCGGGCGGCCGGCGAAGAGCTTGGTCTTCTTGAGCATGACGCCCGAGACGATGACCGCGAGGACGCCGAGGAAGTAGAAGAGCGGGCTGATCCAGTTCGCCTCGGCATCGCCCACCAGCGCGCCCATGAGCAGCGCGATGATGGGCAGCTTGGCGCCGCAGGGGATGAACGTCGTGGTCATGACCGTCATACGGCGGTCCTTCTCGTTCTCGATGGTCTTGGTGGCGAGCACGCCGGGCACGCCGCAGCCGGTGGCGACGAGCATGGGGATGAACGACTTGCCGGAGAGGCCGAAGCGACGGAACACGCGGTCCATCACAAAGGCGACGCGCGCCATATAGCCGCAGTCCTCGAGGAAGGAGAGCAGCACGAAGAGCACGAACATCTGCGGAATGAAGCCGAGCACCGCGCCCACGCCCGCAACGACGCCGTCCAAGATGAGGCTCTGGACGAGGTCGCTCGCCCCGATGGAGACGAGCCAGCCCTCGATGGCGCCCGGAATGGAGGGGAACGCCATGCCAAAGAGCTCGAAGCCCTCGCCAAAGAGGTTGTCGTTCACCCAGTCGGTGCCGGCGGTGCCGAAGGCGTCCGCACCGGTGGCGATGCTGTACACCGCCCACATGATGAGGATGAAGATGGGGAGGCCCAGGATGCGGTTCGTCACGATCCGGTCGATCTTCTCGGAGGTCGACATGCGCGCCGGCGCCTTCTTGACGCACTCGTCCATGATGTGCGCGATGACGGCATAGCGCTCACCGGTGATGATGGACTCGGCGTCGTCGTCGCAATCCTGCTCGCACTGCGCGATGAGCCGCTCGACTGCCGCGGACGCATCTTTGGTGAGATTGACGAGCCTCTGGGCGTCCGCGTCGCGCTCGAAGAGCTTGACGGCCCAGTAGCGGCGCTTCTCCGCAGGCACAGAGCCCGGCAGGAGCGCCTCGATCTTGTCGAGCACCTCCTCGATGGCGGAGTCAAACTTGTGCTCGGCAACCTTGCCCTTCTTGCCCGCAGCGCGCTTGACCTCACTAAAAAGCTCGTCGATGCCCTTGTTCTTAAGGGCGGAGACCATAAGCACCGGGCAACCGAGCCGACGGGAGAGGGCCCGAGTGTCGATCTTGTCGCCGTTTTTCTCCACGAGGTCGGCCATGTTGAGTGCCACGACAACGGGCAGGCCCGTCTCGATGACCTGGAGCGCGAGATAGAGGTTGCGCTCGAGATTGGTGGCGTCGATCAGTTGGATGACGACGTCGGGCTCGCCGCTCATCAGATAATCGCGGCTCACGCGCTCCTCGGGGCTGTACGGGGAGAGTGAATAGATACCGGGGAGGTCCGTCACGATGACGCTCTTGTCGCTCGAGAGGCGCGCCTCCTTCTTCTCAACCGTCACGCCGGGCCAGTTGCCCACGTAGCCGTTTTGGCCGGTGATCAGGTTGAAGAGGGTTGTTTTCCCGCAGTTGGGGTTACCCGCCAACGCGACATGAAGCTCTGAAGCTGCCATGTGTCCTTCTTCCTTGGCTTTGAAACGAATGTTCTGAGCTGGGCGGCGCACCGCGTGGGCACGCGAGGAAATTTGCCTTGTCTAACAAATGATGCCTCTGCAGTATCAATTGTTAGACACGCCTAACTCTACCGGTAAAATTAGAGGCTCTACTGCACCTCGACGATAGCGGCCTCCTCCTTGCGGATGGAGAGCTCGTATCCGCGCACGGTGATCTGGATCGGATCGCCAAGCGGCGCCACCTTGACCACCTTGAACTGCGTCCCCTTGATAAGACCCAGGTCCATGAGGTGGCGGCGCAGCGCACCGTCGCCATGAAGCTTGACAATCGTCGCGGAGTCGCCGATCGCCACGTCTCCCATCGTCTTCATTGGTTTCCCCCTTTCAACCTCATCTACCTGCCCCCGCCGAAGCGCAAACGCCGACGCAAGAGGCTACACGGTCATGACGTGCTGCGCCACTTTGGCGTCAAGGCCAAAGCGCGCACCCTTGATGGTCACGATGATATTGCCGCCGCTGGCAGAGACCACATGGACCTCTGACCCCTCGACAAACCCGAGGTTACCGAGGTGGTGCTTCATATCCTCGTTGCCCAGCACGCGCGCAACGGTGACCGTCTCGCCAGCACGCACCAACGAGAGCGGCATTGCCGGCATCGTGGGACCTGCTGCCATTACTATCACCTTCTTTGCGCTCGTCATCCCGACCGTCAAGTCAAACACGCAGGCGCCGCCCATGCAGGGGCACGCGCTCACGCGTTTGTTCACCCCAGTAAACTACCACGGCGAAGCTGTCATGTGAAGCACAAATTAGCCAAAGGTAACAAAAAGGAATCATGACCGAGCTGATGGGGAGATGGATACCCCCGTGGACAAAGAGTGTATCGAAATAACGATTCGCCCCTCGATTGACGGCCGATCCGGACGCCTGAACAGCGTGCGACTCCGCCCGAACTGGCGTTTCCGCAGGAAACGCGCTTCTACCATGGCGGAGCCCGACCGTTCGAACCCGTCAGAGCGGCTCATTGCCGCGTCCAATCGCTATTTGAAGCGCTTTTTTGGTCAAGGGGGGTTATTTTTTTCTGTAAGCGACGCGTATGCTCGCTTCTGCGCACAAGAAACGGCGCGGAGGCTCAACGCCGCCGCGCCGTGTGCCCGCCACCTTGTTGTGCGGGTCGCAGCGCAACCCTTACGGATGCGAGATGATCACCTGCATGTCGCCCGCAAACACCAGCTCCCTGCAGGCGGAGAGCGCCAGCAGGTTAGAGCCCTTGCGCACCGGCTCGCCGCAGAGCGTTCCCTCGCCCTCGATGACGCTCACGCACGTGAAGGGATAGGAGACCGGCACGGCGAGCTCTCCGGCAACGATAGCGCGCACCACGGTGTAGCACTCGTTTTGCTCGAGCGTGGTGAGCGGGCCCTCCGAAGCGGCGACCTCACCGGATGCCGGCAGCTCGGCGCCGTAGTTAATGACATCGAGCGCCTTATCGAGATGGAGCTCGCGGAGGCTGCCGTCGGCCTGTTTGCGATCGAAATCGTACACGCGATAGGTGATGTCGCTCGACTGCTGCGTCTCCAGGATGACGGTGCCGCCCTTGATAGCGTGGACGGTGCCCGCATCGATCTGGAAGAAATCGCCCGCATGCACGGGGATCTCGTACACGAGCTCATCCCAGCGGCCCGCCTCGACCATCTGGGCAAACTCCTCGCGCGAGCGGGCGCGCTGCCCCACGATGATCGTGCCGCCCGGCTCGGCGGAGAGCACGTACCAGCACTCCTTCTTACCGAGCGAGCCGTTCTCGTGCTCGGCCGCGTAGGCGTTGTCGGGATGGACCTGGATGGAGAGGTCCTGCTTGGCGTCGATGATCTTGATGAGCAGCGGGAACCGGTCGCCCTCGACGCCGCCGAAGAGCTCGCGGTGCTCGGCCCAGAGCCACGAGAGGGTATGGCCGGCGTATGCCCCGCTCGCGATGGTGCAGTCGCCGTTGGGGTGCGCCGAGATGGCCCAGCACTCGCCCACCTGCCCCTCGGGGATGTCGTAACCGAACTCGGTCTCGAGCTTGCGCCCGCCCCACAGCATGTTCTTGAACACCGGATCGAGTTTGATAATGGATTCCATGACCGACCTTTCTGCTCTGCAGGCGCGGGCGCGCCCCGCGCCGCCTCGTTGGATTCAGGATACCCCATCGCCCGAGCACCCGGAGCGACGCCGGCATCGCGCTCTGCACCGCCCCGGTGCAAGCCCTCGGGCATCGCCGCCGAGATCCGCCGCGCCGTGACGATGGGGCGCTACCGCGCGAGCAGGCGCTCGAGCGCCGGAGCGAGCACGGCGGTGACGCGCTCGTATCCGGCGTCGTTGATGTGCAGCCCGTCCCCTTCGCGGTAAAGCTCTGCCCGTGGATTGCCGTCCGCGTCCAGCAGAGCGGGAAACGCGTCGACGAGCTCCACACGCGGATCGCGCACGAGCTCCTCGAGCTCGGTGAAGATCATGCGCAGCAACCGGTTGGTGCGCACCAACCCCGGCTTTGCCCCCAAGCCGTCGATCTCCTCGCGGCACGGCAGCGGCGACCAAACGAGGATGCGCGCCTCCGGCAGGTTGCCCAGGATGACGTCGGCAAGCGCGCGCAGGCGCAGGGCGACCTCCTTGGGAGCGCTCTGGGACGTGCGCCCCAGATCGTTGGTGCCAGCCATGAGCACCACGGCGCGCGGGCGGTACTTGATCACGGCCTCGTCAACGATCCACATGAGCTCCTCGGCCGTCGCCCCGCCGATGCCGCAATCGTACACGCCCCGGCTGGCCGCCAGCTCCGGATAGCACCGCTCGACGGGATAGAACTCGGTGAGCGAGTCCCCGAAGAACACCACGCCGCCCGGACGCGCCGCGCGCTGCTGCTCGATGATGGCGAGCATGCGGCGCAGCTGAAACTCCCGCAGCTGGTAGACGCGCGGGTTGTACGCCATGTTCTCTCTCATAATGCCTCCGATCAACGTGCCGCCGCACGGGGACCGCCTCCCAGAGCGGCCCGCGACGTCTTGCTCTTCATATACAGGCGCGGGCGCCCGGCGCTCCAGCGACCGGGCACCCGCTTTGCAAAGGGGTCGCTTTAGATCCGCATCATGGGCGTACCGGTTACTCCTCGGCCTCCGCCAGCTCGGCCTGCTTGGACTGGGCACGCTCGGAGATGCGCATAAAGGGCAGGTAGATGGCCATGCCGAGGGCGATCTCGATGACCTGCCAGATTGCGGCGCGCCAGTCCATGCCGGTCGCCAGCAGCGCGGAGATCACCGGGGGCGTGGTCCAGGGCACCTGCGCCACGCACGGATCGATGATGCCGGCGCACGTGAGGCCGTAGGTCGCGGCGATGAAGATGTCGGGCACGATCACGAACGGGATGATGAGCGGGAGGTTGTAGACGATCGGGTAGCCGTAGATCACGGGCTCGTTGATGTTGAACAGGCCGGGCACGATGGCGAGCTTGGCCACGGTGCGGCTGGTCTTGCTCTTGGAGAACAGGAAGGTGTCCAGCAGGAGCATGAGCGTGCAGCCCGAGCCGCCGATGAGGGCGAATGAGTTGATGATCTGCATGTTCATGTAGTGGTCGGCCGGGATGGGCTGACCGGCGGCGAAGGTCGCCATGTTGTCCACGATGAGCATGGTGAGGATGGGCTCGGCCAGAACGCCCGAGATGGTGGACTGGTGGACGCCCAGGCAGAACAGGGGGTTGGCGAGCGTGTAGATGATCACGACCGCCCACGGGCCCGCGTTCATGATGCCCTTGAGCGGGGTGGAGATGAACGTGGAGATGATGGTCATGAGGTCGATCTGGAAGACCACGGCCAGCACGGCGGCGATGATGCCGAAGATCGAGAGCGTGAGCAGCATCGGGATCATGACGTTGAACGAATCGGAGACCGCCTGCGGGACCTCGTCGCCCAGGTTGATCTTGAGCCATGATTAATCCTAACGTTCATCTGGCCATTGTTATAAGCACAGCCGTGCGCCCCGCATACGGCTGACGTGCCCGGATCTTGCCGCGGCTCACGCCACCACGTGGCTCGTAGCGACCTGCTTGAGCCATGCGGCGGACTTCTTGGGCCGGCGCTCGTAGTTCTCCATCAGGTCGACCTCGATGAAGCCGTAGCGGTTCTTGAACGCGTTCGCCCAGCTCCAGTTGTCGATGAGGCCCCAGTAGTGGTAGCCCCGGCACCGCGCGCCCTCGGCCACGGCGCGTGCGACCCACGTGAGGTGATCGCGCACGAAATCGATGCGGTAATCGTCCTGGACCTGCTGGGTCTCGGGATCCTTGTTGAGGTACTCGCGCTCGATGCCGATGCCGTTCTCGGAGACGAACCACTCCAGATCGGGGTACTCGGCCTTGCACTTCATGCCGAAGTCGTAGATGCCCTTGGGGTAGATCTCCCAGCCGCGAGACTCGTTCATGACGCGATCGGGCCAGATGTAGGGCTCGGCGAACAGCGGGTTGCCCCACTCGTCATGCGACGCGGACGGCGCCTGGACGCGGCTCGGCTGGTAGTAGTTGCAGCCGATCCAATCCACCACCGCCTCCTTGAGCACGGCGTCATCCCCCGGACGCACGGGCAGCGTGATGCCCAGGTCCCGGGTCAGGGTCGCGATGACGTCGGAGGGGAGCTCGCCCTTGGTCACCAGGTCGAGCCACCAGCGGTTGGTGAGGCCTTCGTTCATGCGCAGGGCCTCGAGATCGGCCTCGCTCGGATCCTCCTTGGTGTAGGAGGGGCTGAAGTTGCAGATCATGCCGATGCGCGCGTCGGGGAGCATGCTGCCCTCGGCCACCGCGCGACGATAGGCCGCCACGGCGAGCGCGTGCGCGATCGAGATGTTGTACTGGGTGGTGCAGGCCTCCTGGAAGCTGTGGTGATGCGGGTACCACACGGCGCCCTCGGGGTTGATCTCGCCGTTCTCATCGAGCAGGCGGCTCCATTGGATCGAGGTGCGGTAGCTGTCGAGGCCCATCTCCTTCATCACGGACGAGGAGGCCGAGCAGCTGGAGACGCGGCCCGGTGCGCCCCTTCTGGAATTCGAGCAGGTCGGCTACCTGGACAACAGCGAACCGTTCGAGTACTCCATCTCGCGCAACGTGGGCGACCGCTACACGCTGCACAACATCGTGCTCGCCTAGCGCACCACGCCCTCCTCGGGTCTGCGCCCCGCCGTCACGACCAGGTCGATGAGCGCGGAGGAGAGCATGACGGTCACCAGGGAGCAGGCGATCTTGACCAGCGGGATATAGGAGAGCGAGAGCACGAGGACGGTCAGGTCCGTCGCGAGGTAGCACTTTCCCAGGCGCATGCCCGTCACGCGGGAGATGACAAGCGCGAGCGCGTCGTCCCCTCCCGAGGAACCTCCCTGGCGCACGATGAGGCCGCAGCCCACGCCCACGAAGCAGCCGCCCGCGAGCGCCGCCACCAGCGGGACGCTGGAAAGATCGGGCAGCAGGTAGGGCAGCTGGTCCCAGAGCGCGTAGAAGGCGCTTGCGCACATCGTCGACACCGCCGACCACACCAGGAAGCGCCATCCCAGATACCGCAACGCCATCAGGTAGCACAGCGCGTCGAGCACGAAGGTGCCGGCCGAGGACGGAACGCCGAACCAGTGGTTGAGCAAGAGCATGCCGCCGATGATGCCGCCCTCGGTGATGCCGGTGACCTGATGGATGTTGTGGATGCCGAAGGTCAGGATGGCGGCGCCGAGCGCGATGAGGCAGAGCCGGCGCAGGTTGCGACGCGTCACGATGCGCTGCCGGGCGCGATTGAACAGCGCCGGCACGCGGAAGCCCTCAGATGCGGGCATGGTATCAATCCTCCTGGGATGTGTCCTGGGACGTTTTCGAGAGGTCCTCTTCTGTACTCCACGTCCCTATTTGGTCCGATTTCAGACTATATGATGAAGGGAACGCTGTCAAGTAACCCCCTATTGGAGCACGAGCATCGCATGCGCGGGCGCCGAAGCCCTCGGTTGGTGCCCCTAGAGACTCTCCTGCAGCACGGCGCGCAGGGCGTCAGCGGTCTCCTGCTCATCCGGCCCCTCGATACGGAGCTCGATATCGTCGCCCTTGCACGCGTTGAGGCCCATGAGCGCGATCATGTCGGTGCCGAGGGCGGATTTGCCGCGGCATACGAGCTCGATCTTGCTCGCATGGTCGAGCGCGCAGCGGCAGATGAGCGCGACCGGGCGAGCATGCAGCCCCTGTGCCGAAGCCACCACATGATGGAAAGCGATCATATCCCCCACACCCCTGCCATGCTCGCAACATCCTGAGAACCGCCGCGCCGCATCGGCGGCACCACGCAACATGGAATATGTTAGCTCAGGGTGCCGGGGGGCGCGGCGCGGCTCGCCCGGCGGTCGAGTTCGCCGCCGAACGTGGACGCAAACAAGAACCCCTCCCCCGGCAGCACCCCGGCCCGCGCATCGCGCGCCGGGGCCGCCGCCCGACGCAGCACTCGACCCCGCAAACGCAAAGAGGCCCCGGGGGCACACGGCCGCGCATCGCGCGCAACCGAGAACCATCGGGGCCTCCAAAAAAGATGGGACCGCGTCTGCCGGACCAGCCGCTCCCGCTACATCAGGCGCAGGCCGACCTCCTTGAGCTGGCCCATCGAGACCTCGCTCGGGGCGGCGCTCATGAGGTCGGAGCCGCTCGACGTCTTGGGGAAGGCCATGACGTCGCGGATCGAGTCGCAACCAGCGAGCAGCATGCACACGCGGTCGAGGCCGAGGGCAAAGCCGCCCATCGGGGGCGCACCGAACTCGAGCGCGTCCATGAGGAAGCCGAACTGCGCACGGGCGCGCTCCTCGGTGAATCCCATGAACTCGAGCATCTTGAGCTGCAGCGCGGCATCGTGGATGCGCATGCCGCCGCCGCCCGCCTCGAAACCGTCCATGACGAAGTCGTAGGTGCAGCTGCCCATGGCGAGCGGGTCCGTCTCCAGAAGGTCGATCTGGTCGAGATGCGGCTGGGTGAAGGGCTGGTGCTCGGCCTCGTAGCGCTTGGCCTCATCGTCCCAGTGGAAGAGCGGGAAGTCCACGACCCACAGGAAGTCGTGGCCCTCGCGCGGGACCTCGAGCGCGTCGGCCATGTGCGAGCGCATGCCGCCCAGGATCTCGTCGGAGGCGAGACGCGGGCCGGCGGCGAACATCACGAGGTCGCCCGGCTCCACGTCGCAGCGGCGGCGCAGCTCGGCCATCTCCTCGTCGGAGAAGAACTTGACGATCGGCGAGTTGATGGAGCCGTCCTCGCGGAAGGCGATCCAGGCGAGACCCTTGGCGCCGAACGTCTCGGCCACCTTGCCGAGCTTGTCGATCTGAGCGCGCGGCCAGGTGCCCGCGCCCTTGGCGTTGAGGGCCTTGACCACGTGACCCTCGGTGCTGGCGGCGCTGGAGAACACCTTGAACGCAGAGCTCTTGAAGACATCGGTGAGGTCGACGAGGTGCATGCCGTAGCGCGTGTCGGGCTTGTCGGAGCCGTAGGTGTCCATGGCGTCCCAATAGGAGATGCGGCGCAGCGGCGTGGGCATCTCAACGCCCACGCGGGCGAAGGCGTCGGAGAGCACGTCCTCGAGCGCGCCCATGACGTCGTCCTGGTCGACGAAGCTCATCTCGATGTCCACCTGCGTGAACTCGGGCTGGCGGTCGGCGCGCAGGTCCTCGTCGCGGAAGCACTTGGCCACCTGGTAGTAGCGCTCGACGCCGCCCACCATGAGGAGCTGCTTCAGGAGCTGCGGGCTCTGCGGCAAGGCGTAGAAGCTGCCCGGCTGCAGACGCGAGGGGACGATGAAGTCGCGCGCACCCTCGGGGGTGGACTTGAAGAGCGCCGGCGTCTCGACCTCCATGAAGGCGCGGTCGTGGAGCGCGGTGCGGATGGCGAAGGTGAAGTCGGAGCGGAGCTTCAGGCGCTCCATCATCTCCGGACGGCGGATGTCGAGGTAGCGGTACTTGAGGCGCGTGTCCTCGGCCGTCTCGATGCCGTCCTCGATCTGGAAGGGCGGGGTCTTGGAGCGGTTGAGCACCTCGACGCGGTCGGCGAGCACCTCGATCTCGCCGGTGGGCAGGTTGGGGTTCACCGTATCGGCGTCGCGCGCGATCACGGTGCCGTGCACGAGGATCGGCCACTCAGGGCGCATGGTCTCGGCGATATGGAACGCGCCGCCCGCCGCGTGCTCAGGGTCGAAGGTACACTGCGTCACGCCCGTGCGGTCGCGCAGGTCGCAGAAGATGAGACCGCCATGGTCGCGGCGACGCCACACCCAACCAGTGAGGGTGACCTCCTCGCCGATGTTGGCGGCGCGCAGCTCGCCGGCCGTATGAGTATGTAGGGAATGGATGTCCGCCGGGTTGGCGGCATGGGTCTCAGCCACGATATCCTCCTCGCATCTGTCGCCGCCCCGTGTCGGTACGGGCGGTGGGTGTATACAGAGCGCCAGCCCGTGTAGACGGCGCGGGCCAGCATGGCCGCCGTGGGCGCGTGGCGGCGCGCGGCAGCCCATCTAGGATAGCGGAAACCCCCAACCGGAGCCCGTGCGAACACCCCCCTCCCGCCAGTCTTTACAAACTGGCAGCAAACACGGAACGGCAGAGGCGCACTGGCACGGCGAGGCGAAGAAGGCCACGCGGCGCCCCTCCCGACCACGCCGCGGCCGACCGATGCGCCATCCGTCCCGCGCCGCCGGCCGATCGGCGCGGCGCCCGAGACGACAGGATGGGCAAGGTCGCTCCATAATGAAGGCGCCGCTCTTCGGAGCCCATGCCTCCGAGCACCGGCAGCACCATAGAAAGCGAGCGGAAAGGAAGCCCCCATGGCAAAACAACCCTACTTCACGACCACCGAATGGGCGCCGGGCGCCTGGCGCATCTTCAGCCCGGTGGAGAACGTGCACTGCGATCTTCTGGTGGGCGATGATCGCGCGCTGCTGATCGACACCGGTTACGGCATCGGCGACCTGCCCGGAGCGGTCGCCGCGCTCACCGACAAGCCGCTCACGATCGCCAACACCCATGGGCACGTGGACCATGCCTGCGGGAACTGCCTGTTCGACCAAGAGATCCTCATCCATCCGCGCGATATGGCGCTCCTCGCCGAGCACACCGGCCCCGAGACGCGGCGCGGGGCGCTCGCCGGCATGCTGAGACCCGACGCCGCGCTGCCCGAGGGATTCGACGTGGACGCCTACGCGGCGGGCGGAGGCGGCCGGACCGCGCCCGTTGAGGAGGGCGCCGTGATCGATCTCGGAGGGAAGACCATCGAGGTGGTCGAGCTGCCCGGGCACACCGCCGGCAGCATCGGCTTCATCTGGCGCGAGGAGCGCGTGCTGTTCTGCGGCGATGCAGCCAACGGGTTCGTCTGGCTGTTCCTGCCCGAGTCGCAGCCGCTGGCGACCTACATCGGGACGCTCCGCAAGATCAAGACCCTGCCCGTCGACCGCCTGGTGCAGAGCCATCCGGCGGAGGTCTTCGATGCCGGCGTGATCGACGCCTACATCGACGTGGCCGAGCACGTCGACTGGGAGCACGGCACCCCGTTCACCTCGCTCTTGGCGCCGGCGGGTACCGAGGTGCGCATCTGCTGCGCGCAGGGCACCACGTTCGATCCGCAGAACATGGCCGCAACCCCCGCCCTCGTCATCGACGCCGCGCACCTCTAACGGCTGCAACCCGCGCCGCGCCTCCACTTTGCGCGCAGCATCTCCGCCTGGCGCGCGACGCTTCCACCCGGCATCCCCGCCGTACGACAGATCCGACCCCGTCGCACGGCGGGACGACGGTTCTGCCGCAAGCAGGAGGTTAGATGCGGAAGCGACGTTCCTTCATCTCCGCATAGGCCGTCGGTGCGGAGTTGAGCAGGGCTTTGTCGATGATGCGATCGAAGAACCGGGCGGGATCAAGCGTTTTGGGACCCATCTGGTAGAGGGACGCGCCCTCCTCACTCCAATCCGCCACGATAAGCGCCACCGCATCGTAGATCTCGCTACCTGCTTGGAGCTTTTCCAGTGAGGCGGTGAGCTTGGCGAACGACGCCTGCTCTTCCAATATGTCCGCATGGACGAGATAGAAGAAGCCTATCGCCGCCTTGGGATAGCGACTCCTCAAGTTGCGTGCATCGCCATAGGATTCCTCGAAGCGGTTGGCTATGTTTTTGCCGAACGATCCGCTCATCGTTTTGGTGGAGATGAGGATCTCCGGACCATTGGGCCATGGCGCCGCGACGCCGACGTCAACCTGCTTGGGAAACGCGTCGCCCATGACGAACACGTTGGTTGATCCGGCGCGGCGGTCCACCATCGCCGCGACCTCGCCCCTGATGCGTCCGGGCAACTTATCAATGAACTCCAGCACCGCTGGATCGATGACACGCGGAGCCCCCGCTCGAGGCCAGGTGTAGTCCTCGGGGAAGCCGGCGGCGCGCAGCTCCTCGGCTATCCAGATATCCACCGCGCTCGCGACGCTTCCGCTCTGCGCCGCCTTCCCCGTAGACGCCGCGATGGCGATGAAGCGCTCCAGTGCGAGCAGCGCATCGATGCGATGGCGATCGCTCCAGAACGTCCTGCCAGGGCCCTCGCGATATGCGCGCACCGCCTCATCGAAGATCGCGTACTTATCGGCCGGCATCGTCGACCCCCTTCGCCCGCGCCACGCGACGGCTGCGCAGGCACCCATGCGCTTCGCGAAGCGCCGCCATCTCCCGCTCGTCCAGATCGAATCCCCGGGCGAGCACGACGGTATCGACCAAGCGCACCAATGCGTCGAATCGCCGCTCCCGCAAGAGCTGCGACGCCTCCTCCAAGATGCCGTCCAATGCGGGGCGCAAGGCGTCGAGCTTCTGCGGGCTGGGAAGCAGCAGGCGTGCCGCCTCGCGCGGCTCCAACTTGAGGACGCCGCCCCCGTAAGCACGGCCCTCCAACTCCGCGGAGAGCAGCGTCGCGGAGTTCCAAGCGGCAAGCGGCAGATAGCGCATGCCCAGCTCGCGCAGCTCCCCATGGAAGGATATGCCGTGCACCGAGTTGAGGTTGACCAGCCCCGTGCTGTTCGCGCACAGACGCGGCGCGAACGCGTTCATGTAGGTGAAGAAGGCATCGGGCACCTTGCCCAAGGGGACCCGCCACCACGGCGAGCGGGTGCGGCACTTGTAGCGATCCGCCACGCCCCGCTGCAACCCAAGCTCCACATACGCCCGTGACGCCGGCGAGAGCTCATCGAGCACGGCGCCCTGGGGATGAAAGAGCCATGTCCTCATGCCCCGTGCGCGCCATGAGGCGGCCAGCTCGTAATCGATCGAGAACGCGAGCAGATGCTTCGACCCTGAGGGGCACAGGGGGATCACGCCATCGAGAGGGATACCCCGCTCCACGCGTTCCTCCTCGGAAAGGGCAAAGAAAGCGTTGTCCCCCGTCACGGCCCCCAATGAGACGCTCCCCCACCTCGAGAGGGGCGCCAGATCGCCAGCATCCTCGAGACGCTCCAGCGCACCGCGGGCGGCATCGGGTGCCAACGCCGCCGACCAACGGCCATCGATGACCTGGGGCGCGAAGCGTTTGAGCGGAGCCACGCGCAGATCATCGAGCGTCTCGCACATGCGCCACGAGATCTCACGGGAGGAACCGAGCCCGCAGCCATCGGCGAAGAGCAGGACGACCTCCTCCTGAACCTCGGGGAAGACGCGCCCGTAGAACGTCTCGATGGTGATGGAGGAGAAGCTGCGCAGCAGATACGAGCGCACCGGCGCGGCGTAATTCACCGTCAAAAGTTCTGCCGGAAGAACGAGGGCGAGCCTTCCCCCCGGCTTGAGGAACTGCGCGGCGTGGACGACGAACGGAGCCCACAGCGACGAAAGGGAGCTCGCCTCGACGCCCTCCCGTTGCATGAGCTCGCGATACGAGGCTCGCTCATGCGCACCGAGCGCCTGAAACCGCACATAGGGAGGATTGCCCACCACCGCATCGAAGGAACGCTGCGCAGGAACATCCAAGAAGCTGCCCTGCTTGATGCAGGCAGCGAAGCCAAGCGAGCCGAGGCGCTCGCGCGCGATGGCCGCGCTCGGAGCATGCAGCTCGTACCCGCAGAGCTGATCCGCGCTCGGCACGGTCCCCTGGGCGAGGGATCGAAGCGCCGTCGCCGCCGAGACGAGAAACTGCCCCTCGCCCGTCGAAGGCTCCAAAACCCTGTCCGAAGCGGAACGAATAGCCCAAGAACACAGGAGGTCGCATAGCGCCGGAGGGGTGAAGAACGCACCGCGCGCCTTGCGCTTCACAGGCGCATCCTGCTCGATGGTCAACACGGATCCGAACGCCATTTCCCCTCCCTCGGTCAGCTTAAGGGCATCTTATCGTTTCGTGCGGACAAAAGGGTGCCCGAAACGGCGTTTCCGCAAATGCCCTGAGCACCGCAGGCACGCCGCATCCGATGCACCCCATCAAAAGGCCGCGCCCGTCCCGGCCAACGTCCCATCCGCAGCGGCGGACGGGGAAGCAGAAGGACGAACGCAGCCTTTCATGATCCCTATATCTCGAACCCGGCCCGCAGCCCACTTGGGGCAAGGAGCCTGACCCGCTCGGCTACCTTGCGAGCCTGCATCACCCCGTGTTCTGGAGGCCGGCGGAGACGCCGGTCACCGTGGAGAGGATGAGCGACAGGTACGCTGCCTTGGCCTCGGCCGAGAGCTCGTCCTGGTTCTCGCGCACCTGCCGGAGCGCCCGCACCTGCGCGAGCGACAGCGCGTCCACGTAGGGGTTGCGCACGCGCACGGCGCGCCCCAGCACGCGGCGGTGCTCGAGCGGCCACTCGTCGCCCACGATCCTGAGCACCCACGAGCGCGTGAGCTGCATCTCGTTGTAGACGGTGCGAGCCAGGTCCTCCCGGTCGCCGAGTGCGAGATACATCTTGGCGATGCGGGCATCGGTCTTGGCGATCGACATCTCGATGTTGTCGATGAACGTGGTGAACAGCGGCCACTCACGGTAGGCGCGCTGCAGCAGGTCCAGATCGCCCAGCGCCTCGCACGCGCTGCCCAGGCCGTACCACGCGGCCAGGTTGATGCGCGCCTGGCTCCACGAGAACACCCAGGGGATGGTGCGCAGATCGTCGAGCGACTGCGCCCCGAGGCCGCGCTTGGCCGGGCGCGAGCCGATGGGCAGCAGGCCCACCTCGGTGAGCGGCGTCACGGTCGAGAACCACGGCGCGAAATCGGGCGTGTGCAGCAGGCTCAGGAACGCCTCGTGCGAAACGTCGGAGAGGCGCCCGGCCATCTCGGCGTAGCGCTCGGTGGCCTCGGTGTTAATGTGCTCCACCGAGGGCGCCGAGTTGAGCAGCGTCGCCGCCGCCACGCTCTCGATATGGCGCATGGCGAGCGCCTGGTTGCCATAGCGGGCGAAGATGACCTCGCCCTGCTCGGTCACCTTGAAGAAGCAGTTGACCGAGCCGGCCGGCTGCGCGAGCACGGCCTTGTTGGCCGGACCGCCGCCGCGGCCCACCGCGCCGCCGCGGCCGTGCATGAGCACGAGGTCGAGATCGTGCTCCTCGGCCCAGCGGGCGATGCGCTCCTGCGCGGAGTGCAGCGCGAGCGTCGCCGTGGTGGGGCCGGCGTCCTTGGACGAGTCGGAGTAGCCGAGCATGACCTCGAACTTGCGGCCAGTCTGGGCCAGGCGCTTCTGGACGGGCGGCAGGGCGATCATCTCGTCCAGCACGCCGATGCAGCCCTCGAGGTCCTCGAGCTGCTCGAAGAGCGGGATGACGTCGAGCGCCGGCACGTCCTCGGCATGCGCGAACGCCAGGCTCGCGAGCTCGTAGACGTCCGCCACGTTCTGGGCGGACTTGGTGAAGCTGATGATGTAGCGGCGCGCCATCTTCTGGCCGTAGCGGCGCTGGATCGATCCGATGGCGCGGAACGTGTCGAGCACCTCGCGGGTCATGGGGTCGAGCGGGCCGCGCTCGCCATGCAGGCCGTGCTCGCGGATGTCGGCGAGCGCGCGGGTGTGCACCAGCGAGTGCTGGCGGAACTCCATCTCGACCATGTGGAAGCCGAAGCTCTCGGCCTGCCAGATGAGCGTCTGCACCGGGCCGTAGGCGGCGCGGGTGGCGCCGGCGGCCACGAGCGAGCGCTGCACCACGCGCAGATCGGCGATGAAATCCTCGGCCGTGCGGTACATGGTGTCGGCGTTGCGGCGCACGGTGGCATCCAGCCGCGCGGCCATGACGAGCATCACGGCGCGATGCGGCTCGGAGGCCGAGATCTCGCCCGCGCGGCGGGTGAGCACCTCGCTCATCTCGACCTGATGGTTCCACAGGCTGAGCAGCTCCTCGGAGGGCTTGGTGTAGCGCGCCTCGAGCGTGAGGTTGCGTCCCACGCGCCGGCACTTGTCGGCGAGCTTCTGCACCATGTGCGTGGAGAACTTGGCGGCCACCTCGCGGCTCACCTTGGCGGTCACGTTGGGGTTGCCGTCGCGATCCGATCCGATCCAGCTGCCGGGATGGAAGAACGCCGGGCACACGGGCTCGACGCTGCCAGCCAGATCGCCCATCACCCAGTCATCGAAGCGCCGGTAGACGAGCGGCACGATGTCAAAGAGGGTGTTGTCGAAGATGTCGATGATGGTGTCGGCCTCCTCGACGGGCGTAGGCTTCTTGACCGCCGTGGGGCTCGTGCGCACGAGGGCGTCGATCTCCTGCAGCATGTGGCGCTCGTTCTCCATGAGAGCCGAGCCGCCCAGGCGCGGGTGCTCGTCGAGCAGCTCGGCGATGCGGCGGATCTTGCCCTCGACGGCCTTGCGGCGCGCCTCGGTGGGGTGCGCGGTGAACACCGGATGGAACTCGAGCTTGCGCAGCAGGGCGTTGGCGCGCTCGGGGCCCACCTCGCCCAGGAGCTGGTGGTAGGCCACGGTGAGCTCGTTGGAGGGGTCGACGGTGGAATCGATGTCGACGGCGCGCTCGCGCTCGCGCAGCTTCTCGACGCGGTAGTTCTCCTCGGTGAGGTTCGCCAGGTGGAAGAACGAGGTGAAG
Source organism: uncultured Coriobacteriaceae bacterium (assembly GCA_963931435.1). Classification (GTDB taxonomy): domain Bacteria; phylum Actinomycetota; class Coriobacteriia; order Coriobacteriales; family Coriobacteriaceae; genus Coprousia. The sequence goes on along the minus strand of OZ007012.1, from coordinate 350,416 downwards.
GCGCGCACCACCACCTGCGCCCGGTCGTTGGGCAGCGCGTCGATGAGCTCGACAGCATGGCGGAAGGCGGCGGCACCCGGTGCATCGGAGGTGGGCACGCCCTCGGCGTCCACGGGCTCATCGGCCGCGTCGGCACCGGGGTTGCCCTCGTTGGCGTGGATGACGCTGTTCAGGAGCTGGTCGAACGTCTCGCAGATCGACGGATCGTACTCCTGGAGCACACGGCGCTCCAGACGCAGGAAGAGCGCCAGGCTGTCGCGCAAGCTCTGGGGGATGTCGATCTCGGTGTAGGCCTCGATAGCGGAATCGGTATCGGCGGCGCCGAGGCGGTGGGCGGTGGCCCAGGCACGCTTAAGGGCACCGGTCAAAGCAGATGTTGCGGTCACGCTGCCTCCCTACATGTGCGGTCAACGGACCCATTATAGACACGCGCGCGGACGCGAAACGAGCGCTTTACCAAAGCGCATCGTTCTCCGCAAGAAAAACTTTGCAGATGGGGGCAGGCGTTCGGTCGACGGCGGAAGCCGCCGGGCCTGACCGCAAGGCTCGGAGCAAGAGCCGCCGGGATGCTAGAGCCGGGCGTGCACGGCCTCGACCACGGTATCGCGCGACACCAGCTCCTCCTCGTGGCTGCGCATGTCGCGCACGCGCACCGCTCCGGCGGCCATCTCGTCGCCGCCGATCACGCACACGATCGCCGCGCCGAGCTTGTCGGCCTGCTTGAACTGGCTCTTGAGCGAGCGGCCCTGGTAGTCGGCCTCGGTCACGATGCCCGCCGCGCGCAGCTCGCGCGTGATGCCGAACACCTCGCCGCGCAGGTCGGCTCCGGCATTGGCCACGTAGACGCGGGGCGCCGGCTCGTCGGCCAGCGGGCGCCCGAATGCCTCGAGCGCCAGCATCGCGCGCTCGAACCCCACGGCGAACCCCACGCCCGGGGTGGGCTTTCCACCCTCGAGCTCCACCAGACCGTCGTAGCGCCCGCCGCCGCCGATGGAGCCCACGCCGGCGCCCGGCGCCTCCACCTCGAAGACGGTGCGCGTGTAGTAATCGAGCCCGCGCACGAGCGTCGGATCCTCCACGTAGGCGATGCCCGCGGCATCAAGGTAGCGCTTGACCTGCTCGTAGTGGTCGCGGCAATCGTCGCACAGGTGGTCGCGCATGAGCGGTGCCTCGCGCATGACCTCTCGGCAGCGATCGTTCTTGCAGTCGAAGGCGCGCAGGGGGTTCACCTCGGCGCGCTCGCGGCACTCGTCGCACATCTCGTCGGCGTGGTCGAGGATGAACGAGCGCACCTGCTCGCGGTAGGCCGGACGGCACGCCGGATCGCCCATGGAGTTGATGAGCAGGCGCAGCTGGGAGAGGTCGAAGCCCAGGCGCCGGTAGAGCTCCATGAGCATGATGATGCACTCGGCATCGGCCGCCGGATCGGGCGCGCCCAGCCACTCAATGCCCACCTGGTGGAACTGGCGCAGACGGCCCTTCTGCGGGCGCTCGCCGCGGAACATCGCCTCGGCGTACCACGCCTTGAAGGGGGTGCCACCCTGCGGCACGAGGTTGTTCTCCACCACCGAGCGCACCACGCCCGCGGTGCCCTCGGGGCGCAGGGCGAGGCGCTGCTTGGGCTTGAGGCAGGCATCGGTACCCTCGCCGAGCACGCGGGCGAGGTTGGCGCCCGAGAACACGCGGAACATCTCCTTGCGCACCACGTCGGTGGAGGTGCCGATGCCGTGCACGAACACGTCGAGCTGCTCGATCGCGGGGGTCTCGACGGCCTCGAACCCGAACGGCTCGAACACCTCGGCCGCCACCCGCTGCATCCGCTGCCACGCGCGCATATCGCGCCCGATGAGATCCTTCGTGCCCTCGGCCTTCTGTGCCCGCATGCGCACCCCTCCTGTCGCCGTCTGATCGGTCCCCCATTATAACCGGGAGCGCACGGGGCGGCGAGCCGGCGCGATGCCCGCCAAAACAGAGATGAAACGTCCGCTGTCCCCGCGACGCGGTACCATGGCAAGCGAAGCAACCCCGGCAGACGGGGCGCACGCCGCGCCCCGCCCCGAACCCCCGATATGAAAGGCCCTTCCCATGCAGCAATACCGCAACGACTACTCCGAGGGCGCGGCGCCCCAGATCATGGACGCGCTCCTGCGCACCAACCTCGAGCAGACCGTGGGCTACGGCGAGGACGCCCACTGCGAACGCGCCGCCCGCCTCATCCGCGCCGAGGTGGGGCTCGATGACGCCTGCGTGCGCTTCGTGCCGGGCGGCACCGCCGCCAACATCCTGGCCATCACGAGCCTGACCGACGAGTTCGAGGGGCCGCTGTGCGCGGCGGACGCGCACCCGACCATCCACGAGACCGGCGCCATCGAGGCAACGGGGCGCCGCCTGCTGGCCACCGCCGATCCCTTCGGCCTCGTCACGCCCGCCGGCCTCGAGCCGATCTGGGAGACCTGCCGGGCCAACGGCCACCACACCACCCGCCCCGGCATGGTGTACCTCTCCGACACGAGCGAGCTGGGGCACGTCTACACCCGCGCGGAGTTCGACGCCGTCTGCGACTGGGCCGACGAGCGCGGCATCCCCGTCTACGTGGACGGGGCGCGCATGGCGAGCGCCTGCACGGCGCCGGGCGCGGACCTGGACATCCGGCACATCGCGCGGCGCGCCTGCGCCTTCACGCTGGGCGGCACCAAGAACGGGATGCTCTTCGGCGAGGCCCTCGTCATCAACACCGCCACCCCGCGCGGCCAGCGCGCGGCCGAGCGCCTGCCCTACCTCACCAAACGGGCCGGCGCCCTCATGGCCAAGGGGCGGCTCATGGGCGTGCAGTACGAGGCGGCCTTCGATCCCGCGAACGCCGACGGCGCCGGCGAGGCGCTCTATTGGCAGCTCGCCCGCCACGCCAACGCGGCGGCCGCGGAGGTCGCGCGCATCATGGGCGCGGCCGGGTTCGAGACGTTCCACGAGACTGCCGGCAACCAGCAGTTCTTCTGGGTCGCGCCCGAGGTGGGCGAGCGGCTGGCGCACGCGGTGGGCTGCGAGCTGCAGACGCAGCCCGACCCCTCGGGCGCCGGGCGCGTGGTGGCGCGGTTCGTAACGAGCTGGGCCACCGACCTGGACGCCCTGCGCCGCGAGCTGCCCGGCCTCATCGCCTCGCTCAAGTAGGCGCCAACAGCAGGCAGAGCCCCTATACTGCTGTTGCAGACACCGCTATCGGGGAGGAAGCTCATGGCGAAGCATTTCAAGCGCGAGGCGCCGCGAACCGAGACGGACCGCTATGACGACGGGATGCCCGGATCCAAGGGCGCTTGGCGCCCCGATCCGGCCGGAACGGTCCCAGAATCTGCAAGCCCCCAAGGTGGGACGGGTGGCGCGGGGGCGCCGCGCCGCAGGATCAGGCGCCGGGCGGCCGTGGCCCTGACGGCGCTCGCCTGCGTCATCCTGTGCGCCGTGGCCGCGGCCGGCGTCCTCCTGGCGCCGCGCCTCGCGGACCTGCTCGGCGGTTGGGACCCCGCGGAGGCACCCGTGGCAGACGGGCAGCCCGGCTCCCCCGCCGACGACGCCGAGACGGAACCCCAGCCCACCGAGGAGGAGCTCCTCGCCCAGGAGGTGGACGCGAAGCTCTCCCAGATGACGCTGGAGCAGAAGGTCGCCCAGATGTTCATCGTCCGCCCCGAATCGATCACCGGCGTCGGCCAGGTGACGGCCGCCGGCGAGGCCACGCGCCAGGCGCTCGCCGCCACGCCCGTGGGCGGCATCGTCTACTTCGCCGACAACCTCCAGGACACCGACCAGGCGCGCACCATGCTCGCCAACACCCTGCAGTACGGCTACGAGGCCAACGGCCTGCCGCTGTTCCTGTGCGTCGACGAGGAGGGCGGCACGGTATCGCGCGTGGGCGGCAACCCCGGCTTCGGCATCGCCAACGTGGGCGACATGTGCGATATCGGCGCCACCGGCGACACGCAGAAGGCCTACGACATCGCCCATCAGATCGGCAGCTACCTCACCGACCTCGGCTTCAACGTCGATTTCGCCCCCGATGCCGACATCGCCAACAACCCCGAGGGCACCATGGGCCTGCGCTCCTTCGGCGCCACCGCCGACGTCGTGGCGCCCATGGTCGCGGCGCAGGTGAGGGGCTTCACCGACGCGGGCATCCTGTGCGCAGCGAAGCACTTCCCCGGCATCGGAGGCGCGGCGGGCGACTCGCATGGCACCAAGATCTACTCGCAGAAGACCGCCGACGAGATGGCCCAGGAAGAGCTCGTTCCCTTCCAGGCGGCGATCGACGCGGGCGCTCCCTTCATCATGGTGGGGCACCTCTCCGCGCCCGCCATCACGGGCGACGAGGATCCCGCGAGCATCTCATCGGAGATCGTCACCGGGCTCTTGCGCGAGCGCTTGGGCTACGATGGCATCATCATCACCGACTCGATGGGCATGGGCGCCGCGACGTCCACGCTCAGCGACGCCCAGCTCGCCGTGGAGGCGGTGCGCGCCGGCGTGGACATCGTGCTCATGCCGGCCGACTTCAACGCCGCCTACCAGGGTGTTCTGGACGCGGTCGCATCGAGCGAGATCGACGAGGCGCGCATCGACGAATCGGTGCGGCGCATCCTCACGGTCAAGCTGGGCGAACTCGATTAGGGAAAGGGATGGGGCATCATGTTCTGCACCAATTGCGGTAAGAAGATCGCCGAGGGCAGCAGGTTCTGCACGTTCTGCGGCGCACCGGTGGCGGCCGTCAAACCGCGCGACGATGCGCCGGCGGCTGGACCTTCCACCGAGCAGGGATCCGCGGGGACGCCGACAACCGAGCCGTCCGCCGAGCAGGGGGCCACGGAAGCGGCGGAGCCGGCAGCCGAGCCCGCTTCTGCCCAAGAGCCCGCCTGGGCAGCAGCGTCGGGAGCGCCGATCGAGCCCGATGCCGAGCGAGCACCCGAACGGGAAACGGCTTCGGACGTGGCGCCTGAACCCGCGTCGGCGCTCAAGCCGGAGGCCGCGACGGGCCTGGCCGAAGGGATGGCGTTTGACCACGCGGACACGATGCCCGCGCCCGCCTCATCAGCACCCGACGCCGCCGAAGCGGACGCCCAAGGCGTCCTTGCGGGAGAGAACGCCGAACCCGCGGGCACCGGATCCGACGCGACACCTTTCGAGCAGACCGAGACAGGGGCATATGGCGCGCCCGCTGTGCCGGAGCAACCGACCACGCTCCTCGACACGCAGGTGAGCGCCGGCACGCAGGCGGGGGCGGGCAACGCCTTCGACCAGCAACCGACCGTCGTCGCCCCGCCGACGATGGGGGCGGCCGGCAGCGGCCCTGCAACCTGGACCGCACCGGGCTTTGCGCCCGACCAGCAGGCCGGCGCGCCGCAGGCACCCAAGCGCAAGCGCGGCGGCCTCATCGCCGCCATCGTCATCCTGGTCCTGGTGCTCGCCGTCGCCGCGACGGTGGGCATCCTGTTCGCCCTGGGCGTGGGACCGTTCGCCCGCACCAGCACCCCCGCCGAGCCTCCGCAAAGCACCCAGCCCGATGACGAGGCGTCCACAAAGGATGACCAGGACGCGGTGCAGATCGAGGTGCCCAACGTGGTGGGCATGGACGAGCACGACGCCATGAGCGCCATTCGCGATGCGGGGCTCAGCATCGGCGACGTGACCGAGGACCACAGCTCGACCGTGCCTGAGGGCGCCGTGATCGAGCAGACGCCCGACGCAGGCGACGAGGCGGACGAGGACACGGAGGTGGACCTCGTCGTCTCGCAGGGCCCCGAGACGACGATCGAGCATCGCTACCAGCTCGTCACCGAGGCCCGCACGTGGAGCGACGCGCAGGCGTACTGCGAGGCCCATGGCGGCTACCTCGCCACGGTGGAATCGGCCGATGAGTACCAGCAGGTCCTGAGCGTGCTGCCCTCAAGCGGAACGGCAGTGGTCTGGCTGGGCGCCTCGCGCGTGGGCGACGGCTGGGAATGGGTCGACGGCGAACCCATGAACTTCTCCGCATGGGCCGCAGGCGAGCCCAACGACGACGGCGGCAACGAGGACTGCCTCGTCCTGCTCAAGGTCGACGGCTCGTGGGCCTGGTACGACGTGCCCAACGACGTGAGCTCCGTCTACTCGTCCGACAAGCTCGCCTTCGTGATGGAGACCGAGGTCGAGGTTCCCGTCGACTAGAGCCGCGCACCGCCTCCCTGCATCGCCCGCATCCAAACGCGAGCCCACCCCGAACTGATTCGCCCCCATCTCCCGCACCGGAAAGCAAGGTCCGGGAGATGGGGGCTTTCCATAACGATCCGCAGCGCGTCCGTCAGAGAGCGAAGGGGAGCCTATGTGCAAATCCCCCAGTCACTACGCAAGGTCTTCGCCGTTGGAGGCGATCACCCTCTGATACCCAATGGAAGCTGTCCTTGCGCCCAGCGGTCGACCGGCAGCGGCCAACGGCTGTACATGAGGCGCCCGCCCGCATCGGATGGCGGACGGGCGCTTCAAGCGGCTTTCTTCCCCGCGAGAGGGCGGGTTCGGCAGTCTAGCGATTGTCTAGATCACCTGGGCCACGTAGACCACGTTGGTCGACGCCTGGCCGTCAGCGGTGACCACGGCGATGGCGGGGTCGCCGGCGGTGACCACCACGAGCTCGCCCTTCTTGACGATGCCCGTCATCTTGGCCTCGACCACGGCGTTGTCCACGACGTAGGCGATGCTGCCCACCGAGCGGCCGGAGAGGATGGGCTCGACGCCCCAGTACACCGTCATCTTGCGCACGGCCCAGTCGTTGGGCGTGACCGCCTGGATGGGCAGGACGGGGCGGAAGTTGGAGACCAGACGCGCCGACCGGCCGGTGTTGGTGGGCGTGAGGATGGCCTTGGCGCCCACGTTGAAAGCGGTGGTCACAGCGGAGAGGCCCACGGCGGCGTTCACCTTGTTGCGGCCCGGATCCAGAAGGTCGAAATCAAGCGGCTTGTGCTCGGGCATGGTCGCCTCGGCGATGAGGGCGATGTTGGCCATCATCTTCACGGCCTCGAGCGGGTACTTGCCGGCCGCCGTCTCGCCGGAGAGCATCGTCGCGTCGGTGCCGTCGTTGATGGCGTTGGCCACGTCGGTCACCTCGGCGCGCGTCGGGCGCGGGTTGCGAATCATCGAGTCGAGCATCTGCGTGGCGGTGATGACCGGCTTGCACGCGGCGTTGCACTTCTGGATGATCTCCTTCTGGATGACGGGGCACACCTCGGGCGCCACCTCGACGCCCAGGTCGCCGCGGGCCACCATGATGCCGTCGGACACCTTGAGGATGTCATCGAAGTGGTAGACCGCCAGCGCGCACTCGATCTTGGGGAAGATGTCGACGTTCTCGCCGCCGTTCTCGCGGCACAGCTCGCGGATCTCCTTCACGCCCTCGGCATCGCGGATGAACGAGGCCGCAATGAAGTCGATGCCCTCCTCGAGGCCGAACAGGATGTCCTCGCGGTCCTGCTCGGTGAGCGCGGGAAGCGAGAGCTTGGCATTAGGGACGTTCACGCCCTTCTTCTCGCCCAGCTCTCCACCGTTCTGCACGGTGCAGTACATGTCCTGACCGTCGATCTTGTAGACGGTGAGCTCGATCAGGCCGTCATCGATAAGAATAGAGCCGCCGATGCGCACCTCGCGCGGCAGCTCTAAATGATCGAGATAGAAATGCTCAGCCGTTCCCAAACGCTCCTCGGAGGTCTCCGCAGCGGTCACCACCACTTGCTCCCCCGCCGTCAGCGTCACCTTGGCGTGCCCCTCCAAGAAGCCCGTGCGAATCTCGGGGCCCTTGGTGTCGAGCAGGATGCCCACGGGAACGCCCAGCTCGGCGGCGACGCGCTTCACGCGCTCCATGCGCTCGTGATGCTCTTCGTGGCTGCCGTGCGAGAAGTTGAAGCGGGCAACGTTCATGCCCGACTTGATCATCTCGCGCAGCACGTCCTCGTCATCGCACGCCGGACCCATGGTGCATACGATCTTCGTTCGCTTGTTCATGCCTTCCTCCACTCTCTCTGCGTCCTTATCGAACACGTTGCAGCTCAGGCGGAGCGATTCCTCCCCATGCCTCACCTGCCTGTAAGTGTATCCAACCGCATCGCTCACTAACCCGCGAGCTTCAGAAAAGCGCAGAATGGGTGCATATCGTTTACCAAGGCGTTACGCTTCCCGGACGCATGCGGAGTGAACGCGCTCCCTGCGGCACGTATCCCGGAGTCAACGCTCAGGATAGCAAGACGGGATAGGTGAACCGATCGCATGCCGCAAACGAGCGCGAGGCAGCTACCGCCGCGCCGGAAGCGTCCTCGTAGGTGGACGTGCGCAGCAGCAGGGGCGTTCCGAGCGGCACGCGCAGCGCATGGGCCTGCTCGCGCTTCGCGGCGAGGGCGCTCAGCTCTTCCTTCACCCTGCGCACCGCCGCGGGAGCGATGGCGCCGATGAGATCCGGGAGCTCGCGCGTCTCCACGTCGGCACTTGAGAGGGAACCGAAGCGCACACAGGGCAGCCACGCCTCCTCTGCAAGCACCGGCGCGCCGTCCGCCTCATGAACGAGGCGCCATCGATACGCCGCGTCGCCCGGATCGCGGCCCAAGATCTTGGCGATGCGCTCATCCAGCTCGACCCGATCGAACGAGACGGTCCGGGTCCAGGGGATGCGACCGAGCGCCCTCATGTGGTCGGCGAAGCGATAGCCCCGGCAGCGCAGCGGCGTCTCGGGGCGCTCGGCGACGAAGGTGCCCACGCCCTGGCGCCGAACGATGAGGCCCATTCGCTCCAGCTCGGCAAGAGCCAGGCGCACCGTCGTACGGGACACCCCGTAGCTGGCCGCCAGAGCGCGCTCAGATGGGAGCGCCTCGCCCCCGCACAGGCTGCACGATATGCGCTCGATCAGCGTCGAGACGAGGCTTCGATACAGGGGGTGCCCCGTGACGTCCTCGCCCATGTCAGTCGAACAGCCTGGCGAGGTCCTCCGGCGGGGTGCTGGGAAGACGGCGTATCTCGAGCTCGATGCCGCGATCCAGCAGCTTGCGGAACACGTCCACGTCGACGTCGTCCACCGCGACCGATGAAGCGACCTGGCGCTTGCCCTCGGACATGTGCATGTTGCCGATGTTGACCTTGGTGATGGGGACACCGCCCTCGACCAGCTCGAGCGCATCCTCCGGCGTCTCCACCAAAAGGAAGATCTTCTGCTTGTCCGAGATGTCGCCGATGCCGTCGATGGCATGCTGCAGCGTGAGGAACCGGACCTGCACCCCGGCCGGGGTGGCGATCTTCATGAGGTTCTGCCGGACGGTGTTCTGCGCCACCTCGTTGTTGGCGACGACGATCATGCTGGCGCCCAGCGTAGCGTTCCACTGGGTCGCCACCTGCCCATGGATCAGGCGGTTGTCGATGCGCGTCAATAGGATGTTGGACTCTGCCATGACGTTCCCCTCTGTTTCAAGCCCTTGATGCCCTGCGTTTCCTTCGGAGACCTCGATGCCGTGTCCCGGCCGCCGAGCCTACCCTCCCACTCCGCTCGCGCCATCGAGCAGAGCAGGCGGGAGATGATCCACCCCGAGGCGCCCCGCCTCGACGGCGACGGCGACGAGGCGGGCGAGGTCGGCGCCCTGGTCGCGGGCGGCCAGCACCTCGATGAGCATGGGCAGGTTGGCACCGCATACCACCTCGATGCCGCCCAGTTCATGCGCGCACAGCATCGCCTGGCTGAACGGGGTCCCACCCATGATGTCCGCCAGAACCAGAACGCTCCCGCATTCGGCGAGTATGACCTCCGCCTTGCGGCGAAGGCTCCGATCGAAGTCCGCAGCGTTCGCATCCGTGAGCGGGATCGCGACGATGTGGGACCGGCACCCAGCGACCATGTCGGCCGCGCTCTTCAAACCCGGCGCGCTCTCGCCGTGTCCGGTGATGAGTATCCCGACCATCTATGCGCCACCCCCTGCACGCCGCATGGGATCAGATGCCTGGGCAGGCTGGATTCCACCTGCTCATATCGTGTTTCACACTTAAAGTTTGATGATATCACCCGGATTGGAGGCGTCAATTTCGCAGCAGGTACCTGCCGACGAGATACCGCCCGCGGGCGCATTCCGACCGTTTGCGAATCCTGGAATGCGTCCACGCTGCGGACGGACTCGCCATCGATGCAGCGGGAACGCGCTCCGCCTGAAAAACATGCGGCTGTTTTTCACATCCCCCTTGCACGCCGCACCGTTTCAACGTAGTATTATCATCCGTCGGCGGGACTCCCGCCGCATGTGGCCGCCAGCATAGCTCAGTTGGTAGAGCACCGCTCTCGTAAAGCGGGGGTCATGAGTTCGAGTCTCATTGCTGGCTCCATCGAATTGCAGCAGGTCAGAGGATGTATCGCCTCTGACCTGATTTTGTTTCTCTACAGAATCCGATCCTCCTGTCGGACAGGACCCGACCGATTGGGCCATGGGGCGCATGCGAACCGCCCCGTTGCCCGGACGGAAGCCGGTACGCCCGAGAATCGCTCGAGGACCATCCGGGCGCCTCGGCAGCTCGATATGCGCCAGGGCGGCACGTGCCGCTCGACACGCAGGATCTCGCCGCATGCTCCGACGAACACCAGGTCGATCGGAGCACGCATGAAACAGGTGTGAACCGACGAGCAACGGGGAAAGCCGAGGACGACGCCGCTTCGCCGATACGCGACCATGCCCAGCAACCGATCGATGAACGTCCGCGCGACCACCAGCTGGCTGCGGTCCCATCCGAGCTCCTCCACCACGCGGCACATCAGCACGAACTCGTCACGTGCATCCACGTCACATCACCACCCCTGGGCGCCAGGGGTCGACGACCACCTCGCGCTCGTGCACCAGAAACGCCGGCGCCCCCAACGAAACCCCCGCTATGCTCAAACCGCTCGGCCAAGGCTTCATGCGCATGGTGCACCGATAGGTGCTCAGCGAGCCAACCAGGGTGAGGAGAGACTCCCCGCCCCCTCCCGAGCCTTCTGCAAGGCGCTCCACCTCAATCTCGACGTCATAGGGCGCCATCGCCTCGCGCAGCGCACGCTCGACCTGGTCGGCCGCCCCGATCCCCTCTCCGCTGCTCCCCGCAGGGGAGACGCCGTGCGCGAGCACCATGTCGGGCGCCACGCGGTCGAAGCGCGCGGAAGCACTCAGAAAGGCCATGAGGTTGAAGACGATGAGCGCGAGCACGATGAGCACCGGCGCGACGATGGCGAGCTCGAGCGTCGCCTGAGCGGACCCCTCCCTCATCATCCCGCAGCTCATGGCGCACCCCCCACCAAGGATGCCAGGTCCCCCAGGCGGATGGTCAAGGGTATGGATCCACCACCTGGCAGAGGTATCTCGGCGATGGTGAAGGTGGTCGAGGAGATGCGCTCCCCCACCTCGTATTGAAGCGCCTCGAGCATGTCCGCGGAATCGGTCGACCCGACCGGCAGCGACCTCAGAAGATCCTGCACGTCGGCCAGAGCCGGAACGTCCGCATGGGCTATGACGCTGGCGGAGTCGGTGAGCACGGGCTTGAGCGGGCTCAGGTCGACCGGCTCGAAACCGAGACCCCGCACCGCCGCGTCTATCTGGTCCCCCAGCCACGTGGCGACAGATCCCAATCCCAGGCTGCCCAAGCCGCTCAGCAGGTCATCCATCACCGACCCCAGGCTCTCGCCCAGATCGCCGTAGGCCACGAGGATCGATCCCCAAAGACCCATGACGTCGCTCACGAGCCCGGCGGCGCCACCGCCGCCCGCGCGTTCCTCGAGCGAGCTGAAGAACTCCGAGAGGATGTTGTTGTCCGCCGATGCCTCATCGGGAGCCAGCACCGCCGCGGACAGGGCTCCACGCGCGGGAAGCTCCGATCCGGGCGCGAAATCGCTGATCAGGTCAGCGGGAGAGGAAACGGCCCCGGTGACCACCACCGCGAGGCAGCCGTACCTCCCCGGCGGCGCGATGCGCGGGCGCTTCCCCGCAAGCGTCGCCAAGGCGTCCTCGAACTCCTGGCTCGCCCCCTCGGCGGCGCCGCGCGCCTTCTCCTCGAGTTCCAGCTCCCGATTCCGGCACGCCGCGTAATCCTGGAGCGCCAGGGTGAACTCGCGCAGATGGTACTCGTAGCCGTTGTCGATGGAGGTCGATGCGGCAGGGGTCTTGCCCACATCGCCCACGCTGAAGCGGCAGACGGGGCACTCGACCGCCGACCCGCTGTCGATGGCCGAAAGCGCCAGAGCCGGCCCGGTCGGGCCCGTCGCCCCGGGACACGAGCTCCCGTAGTGGAGGGTCAGCCCGCCGTCTTCCCGCGTCGATGGCCACACGGGATCGGTGTACAGCTCGGTTGAACGCACCTCCTGGGTGTTGCGCGGCAGCAAGGGAACCGAGCACGAGACCCGTCCACCTGCCTCGGTGAACGACGCGCTCTGGAACTGCTTGAGGGCGTACTCGTAAAACGCCGTCCGAGCAGCGGCGTCGGCCGCCGCCTCGGCGCCCCCTCCTTCGGGAGCGTTCGCCGCCAGGCGCTGGCGATAGTAGGCGCGCGTCCTCTCGATGCCCACGCTGGGGTCCCAGGTGATGCTCGATGCGTAATCCGAATTCTGCGCCGCGCTCAGCGCGGCGAGGCTTCCCGCGCGCTCCTGCATGTTCCTGCCCGACCTTCCGCAATCGACGAGCCAGGCGGCCTCCTTGGCGCGCGCCGACTCCTCAGACGCCTCCTCGAGTTCCGCGGCCGCGGCGTCCAATCCATCGGCGGCCGTCTCAAGGGAATCGGTGGGGACGGCGTCTCCCTCAAGGGCGGGAAATTCCGAAGCGGATGCGAGCGGGACGGGAAGCGCCGTGCCCGTGTAGGAGGTTTCGCCGCGCCCCTGGGCCAGGCAGGTGCGCGTACCGTTCGCAGCGACGAGCAGCGGCAGCGCCTTCTCGACCGTCGACAGGCCCTTGGACGCGGAAGACGCGAACTTGTTGCGATACTCCAGGATACGCAGGCCCACGTCGACCGTATCGGCCGCGATGGCATGCGCGCCGGGGATCAGAAGACCGACCAGCCCGACCCCGGTCACGCAGAACCCCGCGAGCCCCATGCTCAGAATGGAGGCATCCAGCACCGTCGCGGCCGTATGATACGAGGAGACCACGTTCGCGCCCGCGAGCGCGGTGGCGTCGGCGCTCGCCTGCACGTCTCCCGAGCGCGTCAGCGTCCAGGCCGCCGTCGCCGACGAGAAGACCAGGGCGAGCACCAGCAAGATCGTGACGGCGGATGCGACCGTCGTGTACGCGCCGTCCTCGATGAACAGATCAATCCCACCGCGCGACCCATGAGTCATAGCTTCCCTCCAACCATGTCGGTCTCCCCTCATGCCGCGCTTCGACGCGCAGCACCACATCACCGGACCCGTTGGCCTCGCCCAGGGCGCGCGCGAACGCCCCGATGACCGGAAGCGGGGTCACGGCCCCCTCTATCACCACCGCGACCTCGCCGCCCGTCTCCTCGGCGCTCTCCAGCTCGATGGTCCAGGCGAGGGGGCCGCCGGCATGGAATATCGCCAGGTCGGGCACCGCCGCGAGCCGGCGGAGCGCGAACGAGCGGTACCCATCGGCCTCCGGATCGCCCGCTGTCACCATCAGGCGCGCCGTCTCCCCTGCAGCGGCCTCCATCACCGCGCGGGTGTACAGCACGCACACGGGCTGGAGGGCGAGCAGGATCAGCGTCAGGAACACCGGAAGCGTCATCGCCGCCTCGACCGTGGTCTGGGCGGCGCGCTCGCGCGCGAGCTCAGTACAGCGCGACATCGAGCGCCCCCAATCCGTCCAGGACATGCGAGGCGGCATCCTCGGCAAGCCCCACGAGAGCCCCCGCGGCGCCGGCGCGCCACAGCAGCGCCAAGGCGCACACCATCGCCAGCAAGGCGATGGTAACGACCGCGTATTCGAGTGTGCCCTGCGCCGCGCGCTCGCGCGCCATGTCGCGCAGCGCGGAAACGGCTCCTCCGCGCCCGCGGATAACGATTGCCACGTCTGACCACCTCCCATGGCCCCGCCCCGCATCGGAGCGAGGCTCGCTCCCCGCCATCAGCGCCGATCGGACGAAGACGCGTCCGCGGGGGAATCTCGGCGACACGGTGCCCATCGGGCCGCCGCCGACCTCGCCGCAGGGAACGGCTGGCCCGGGCGCCTCGCTGAAATCCATATCGAACCCGTCGACCCCGCCGCAGGGAACGACCCCTGCTACACGGCGAACCGAACGACCCGAACCCGAGACGCGCCGCCCGCCGCACCCGTCCCGTCCTCGATAGCTGAGACCGTCACGACATCCACCCAGGTAGAGGCGTCCCACACGACCGCTCCCCATGCGTTGCCCTTGAGATCCAGAAACCCGCTCGTGACGAGCCACGACCCCTCGTACGCCTGATAGGAGGAGATGACACGCGACGCCGCCTCATCGACATCGGCCGCCTCCTCCCAAGAGACCTCGCCCCGGCTCGCCATGGTTCCCTCCCCCGCAGACAAGGTGGCATCGGAAGCCGAGGGCAGGGCACGGCGCTCCAGCTCGGTGAGGAAGGTTTCAGGACCGAGGGCCGCTTTCGGCTCCGACGCACCGGTGTCTCCGGGCATCGAGGCCGCATCCTCTCGATCCACCGATCCTCCATCCAGCGCCCCGTCGTCCGACTCCGTCTCACCGCCGAGTGCATCCGGCGCCGCCACGTCCCCCTGCTCCTCCGCAGAACCGTCGTCCTGTTTCATGAATCCAGATGGCGCCGCTGCCCACAGCGCCAAGAGGACCGCGACCAAGAGCGCTACGCATGCTGCAAGGGAAGCCGCAGCATGCGGCCGGCGGAAACCCCGGCGAGCAGCACCGCGACACGGGCGGGATGTCGCCGGACGCCTGCGCGTTACAGGCTGTTGATGCCGCTTGAGATGGCATCCCATAGCTCGCTCACTTTGTCACGGAACGCTATGATCGCCAAGATGGCGATCACGACCAGGACGCCGACGAGGATCGCGTACTCGGTCGTCCCCTGGGCATCTCGTTCATCCACCAGGCGCATCGCCGGTCGCAGGCGCTCGACGATGCCGCGGGCGAGCCCCCCGCACCGGCTTCGCAACCCCTCGCACCGGTCCCACAGCGCCCGCTGAGCGCGCCGCACGATTCCGGGCTCCGTTCCGCCGTTCATTCGTCTCTTCATACCGATACCTCCTTACAACATGCCGCTTGCGGCAAGCAGCGGCCCCAATATGGACAGCAGTAGCGCGGGCAGGATGAGCGTCCCGGTGGGGATGAGCAGCTTGACCGGCGCCTGCTCGATCGCGCGCTCGACCTCCGAGCGCCGCGCCGCGCGGATCTCGCGCTCCTGCGCAGCGAGCACGTCGGCCAAGGGCGCGCCGAGCGCGAGGGCCTGGCCGACCGCGATGGCGAACGACTCCAGGGCCCGCACCCCCACGTCGCGGGACACCTCAGCGAGCTCCTCCTCCCTCGTCCCCATGCCGCAGCGCCAGGCGAGCTCGGCCCGCTTCATGCGCCGAGCCAGCGGCGTGGCGCGGTTCGCGCAATACAGGTCGAGCGCCGCATCGAACGAGAGCCCCGCCGTCAGACCCAGCCTCACCACGTCGATCATCTCGGACACGTCCCCGAGGCTCGCCCTCCTCTCACCCCTGGAAGCCCTGCCGGGCATCAGGCGCGCCGAAGCGGTGTCCAGAAACGTCCTTCCCGCACGCATGGCGACGCGCGCCATCGAGGCGATCCAGGTGACATCCGCCTCCGTCCACGAGAGGATCTGCCAGCATGCCGCCGCCGTCGCCACCCCGAGCGCCGCGACCCAGGCAACCGGCGCCCCCATCACGGATCGACCTCCATCACCCGCTTGATCGCCACCCATGCGCAGGCATCGAGCACGAGGGCAACCGCGACCGAAGCGATGCCCGTCGGCGTGGCGAGCCCGGCACGGAAATCCGCCGAGAGCAGCGCGAGTAGCGCGATGAGGACGAGCGGCATGAGGGTGACGAGCCGCGCCGACATGCGCGCCTGCGCCGTCTTGACCTCGAGGCGGCGCGCGAGCTCGACGCGCTCCCCCACCATGTCCGACGCCTGGGCCAGCAGGTCCTTCAGGGGCGCGCCGGTGCGCTGCGAGACCTTGAGCGCCAAGGCGACGAGATCGAGCCCCGGCGCCGGAAGCCTGAGCAGCAGGGCGTCGAGCGCCTCGGATGCCGCGACCCCGCACGACATGGCGAACGACACGCGCATGAACTCAGAATGGATGGGCTCCTGGGCGTGGTTTCCCACGAACCGCAGCGCCTGCCCCAGGCTGTGCCCCGATCCCAGCGAGATGGAGAGCGCATGGAACGCCTCGGGCATGGCGGTGGAGAGCAGCGTCGCGCGCTCCCGCTCGCGCCTCGAGGCGCGGACGGCGCCCCACATCGGCACTGCGACGGCGCCCAGGACGGCACCGAGCACGGAGCTCGACACCAGAGCGCCCAGGGCCGCCACGCCAAGCGACGCCGCGAAGAGCAGGCCCGCCCGCGGGCGGGCGCCCGCGATCTCCCGACCGAGCAGTGGCGCCATCAGGCGCGCAACCTCGCCGGCCGCCATCTTCACGGCCCTCGCCTCCACCAGCGCGGCGGGCAGGAGATCCCCCGCGCCTGACGCGATCGCCGCGACGAGTGCGCCAGCGCCGTCCGGCGTCGATGCGCCGCGGCCGACCGCCGGCGTTGTCAGCACCCCCAGAGCCTCCCAGACGGCAAGCGCCGTCAGACCTCCCGCCGCACAGGGCACAACCGCCTCCATGACTCCACCTCCTCCTCGCGCAGAGTGCCCGAGCGCAGCCCCTCCTCGATGAAGCGCGGCTCGCGCTCAAGGCTCCAGGTACCGGTCGCCCGGTCGAACGACACGTAGCGCTCCAGGCGCACGCCACCGCCCTCGGCGCGCTCGACCCCCGAATAGGAGGTCACGAACCGCCGCCCGCTCGCCTGGCGCTCGGACATCACGATCCCGTCGAGCGCCAGCGCTATCTGCTCCTCGATCAGCTCGGAGGGGAGGTTGATGCCGTAGCGCGCCAGAAGCGTCAGGCGCACCACCGCCTCCGCCTCGGTCCCCGCATGCAGCGTCGTGAGCGATCCGTCGTGCCCGGTCTGCATGGCGGAGAGCATGTCGATGCACTCCGCCCCGCGCACCTCCCCCACCACGATGCGGTCGGGCCGCATGCGCAGCGCGTTGGCCACGAGATCGCGGATGGACACGGCACCCTCGCCCTCGATGGAGGCGTCGCGCGCCTCCAGGCGCACCACATGCGGATGGCGGCTGAACTTGAGCTCGGCGGAGTCCTCGATGGTCACGATGCGCTCGGACACCGGGATCTCGCAGGAGAGCGCGTTGAGCAGCGTGGTCTTGCCCGACCCCGTGCCTCCGGCGACCGCGAGATCCTGCCTCAGCGCCACCGCGCAGGAAAGCAGACGCGCGTACCATTCCGGCAGCGACCCCAGATCGACCAGCTCCCTCAGCGAGGTGATGCGGTCGGAGAACTTCCTGATGGTGAGCACCGGGCCGTCGATGGCGACGGGCGGGATGACCGCGTTGACGCGGAACCCGCTTTTAAGACGTGCGTTGACCAGCGGGCTGCGCTCGTCGACGCGGCGTCCCAGAGGGGCGATGATCCGGTCGATGAGGATGCGTATCTGCTCGTCGGAATCGAAGATCCTCCCCAGGGGATGAAGCACGCCCGCCCGCTCGATGAAGGCGGATGCGCACCCGTTGACCATGATTTCGCTCACCGCGTCGTCATCCAGATAGCGCTGCAGGGGCCCGAGCCCCACCACGTCATCGAGGACGCCCTCTATCACCAGCTCGCGATCGGCCGAGGCGGCGCCCAGAGCCGCGTGCTTGTTCCACACCGCCTCGACCGCGGGCAGGAGCTCGACGCGCGACTCCTCCACGCTGGAGGACTCGATGATGCGGGCCATCTCGGCGAAGCCGATGCGGTCCATGGTCTCGCGCTTGATGGCGCGCACCAGCTCGCGATGGTCGCTGGCATCCGCTACCGGCCGGATCGCCCCGCCCTGCGCGCGCCGGACGCGTTCAAGAACGCTCATCGCTGCCCCTCCGCACGCTTCCAAGGCAACCTGATCCGGTGCTGCCGGCCCTCGCCCCAGGAGGGATCGGAGCCCGACGGCGCAGCTTCCAGAGGACGCCCCAGCTCCGTCATCAAACGCTCCGTCATCGAGCGCATCGAGGCGGCGAACGCCGCCGACCCTTGGCAGAGCGCGGCGAGCTTTCCGATCTCGGCCATCTCGCCCACATCCCGCCCGCCGTCGGCGACGCGCTCCCGCGCGCTCAGCGAGACGGTGAACTCGAACCGCGTCGCCGCGTCCTCCCCGCCGTCTCGACCGTCGAAGCGGTTGAACACGCCCATCATCCGCGTGCGCGGCACGGCCAGGCGCGAGGCGAGATCGATCAGGCGCGCCGAGGCCGCCGCGGCACCCGGCCGTCCGTCGGCGACGACGAGGCACCGATCGCACACGGCGACGGCGGCGGCGACGGCGTCTCCCCAGAACGTCGAGGTGTCCACCAAGACGACATCCGACTCCCGGCGGAGCACCTCGAGAAGGCGCTCGACCGCAGGCCCCAGCAGCTCGGCCTGCTCGGGCAGATCCACCGGCCCCCACAGCGTGAGGCCCGGGGCGACGCGCGTCGACGCGCGCACCACGTCGTCCTCGCCCAGGACGCCCTGTGCCGCCGGCTCGACCAGGCAGGCGAGGTCGTGCGCCGTCTGAACGCCGAGCTTGATGTAGAGCCTCCCGAACATGAGGTCGAGATCGAGCACGGCGCACCGCAGCCCGCCCTGGGCCGCCATGAGCGCCATGGCGGCGATGATCGTCGACTTTCCGCAACCACCGACCCCGGAGACCGCGACGATGACGGGAGCGCCCGAGGCCGGAGAGGTCTCTCCGCCGCCCCGCGCACGCGGCCAGGACACCGAAGGTCCCGGCGAGACGGCGGCCTCGCCCGCCTCGCGCGCGACGGAAGGAGAGGGTCCCTCCCGGAAACCACTCCCTCCAGCCGAGACGACCGGCGACCCGGGCCGCTGCGTCTCAGCGCCATCGCCTGCCCCATCAGCATGGCACGGCGCTCCCTCTGCATCCGCGTCGGCCCCTCGCGAGATATCCTCCAAGGGGGGCGGCGCGGGCCAGACCTCCGCGATATCAGGTTCATCCAGATCGACGACATAGCGCTGCATCTCGGGCTGGCGCCAGGGCCCATCCCCTAGATCGCGAGCAGGCGATGGTCCGTCACCATCTACCTGGACATGGGCTCGAGAGCCCCCATCCCCGCCTGCATCCGCCTCCCATCCGGCCCCATCGGACCGCAAGCCGGTTTCATCCTCTTCCGCACGGATCTCCACCGCCTCCCTTGGCATGCGGCGCGGCGGGGGCGCGCTCTCCACACGCGCCGGCACCCAATCGTCCCCCGTCGCGCTGTCGGCGATCACCTCCTGGACCCCGCGCTGGAAGAGCCCCATGGTCCGCGACGGATCCGCCGCATCGGCGAGCACCACCAGGTTGATCCCCTGCCTGCGCGCCGCCACCGCCAGGGCATCCAAGCCGTCGAGGGTGTCGCAGGCCACGAGGCGCGGCTTCTCGCCGGCGTCCGCCGCGCAGGACGCCAGGCGCTCCGCCGCCGGGCCGTCCCCGACCCATAGCACCCTGCCGCCGCCCGAGCGCCGCACCGCCGCACGGCACCGCTCCGCCTGGACCTCATCGCCGCATACCGCCAACCACAGCGCATCCATCATTCATCCTCCCCCTCGAGTCCGTCCCCGGCCTCCCCGTCTGCAGGCGGCGCGGCCCCGTCGGGCTCATCCGTCCCTTCCTCCTCGATCGAGCTGTCGGGCAGTGTGAGGCTGATGCTTCCGCTCGCCGTGGCCGCGAGCACCTCGCTCACGCGGTCCGGCTCGACGGCGAGCGTGACCCACGCCATGGCGCCGGCCGCCTCGTCCCCGCTCGAGCTGGTATCGATCACCCGTGCCGAGCACAGCCTGTCAGCGATGCCCTTGTCGGACACGTACACGTCCACGCGGTCCCCGGGGGCGATGGCACCGCCCACGGCGCTCTGCTCGTCGGCCGGCACCGAGACCGCGACCATCCCCGCGGGAACCTCGATGGCGCCCTCGCGCTCTTCCAGGTACACCGGGCACAGCACGGCGCGGGCGGGAATGCTCGAGGTGGCGGTCTCCCCCATCACGTCGTCCGCGTCGGTGAACGCGTCCTCGGGAAGCAGGCTGCCAACCCACTCCTCCATGGAGAAACAGCTCTCGTCGAGCACCTCGCCCGCTTCGATGTCGTGCGATGCGACGCAGACCGAGACGAGTTCGCCCCCATAGGAGGCGAGCACTTCCTGCCGTTCACGATCCGCCTCGGCACGCACGGAAGAGCCGTATTGAAAGGCCATGGCGATGGCCAGCGCGCCGGATGCCGCGCTCAGCAACAATCTGATGGAACGTTTCATGCGCAGCACCCCGCCCGTCTTCCCCGCCGTCGGCCCCTCTGGCCCTTGGCATCATTGTCGGATCGGGAAGGCGCCCGCTCGCGGGCGGAATGAGAAACCGGCGCGCCATCTGAAGGGTGTCTGGGCGCTGATCTGAAAGGCCGGTTAGAGAGCGTCCGAACCTCTTCGCATATCGGTCAGACCGGTATGGTCCACGCCACGGCGGCAAGGCGCCGGGCGCGGGCGCGGCATGTCGAATCCGCAGGCACGCGCATCACGACGCGCCTAGCGGCGGAATATACCGTTTGAAACTGGTTTTATAAATTGTGAATCACAACTTGATATCCGGGTCGAGCGACTGGGCGCTCACGCGCATTTCTTCCGCAAGGTTCAGAAACGCGTCCAGACGCACCTCGTCGATCGCGCCCGTCTCGACGGCGGCGCGCACGGCGCATCCCGGCTCGTGGGTATGGGTGCAATCGTTGAACCGGCAGCCACGCGATGCCTCCACGACCTCGGGAAACGTCCGGGCAAGACCCCGCTCGTGCCCCACCAGAGGCAGGCTCCGCAGGCCTGGCGCGTCGGCGATCACGCCGGCACCGGGGAGCTTCACCATCACGCGCGCCACCGTGGTGTGCCGCCCGGAATCGTCCCGTACGCGCACCGCGCCCGTCGCGAGCGCCTCGTGCCCTAGAAGCGCGTTCAGAAGCGTGGATTTGCCCGCGCCGGACTCGCCCAGGATCATGGCGCAAGCCCGCTCGGGCACGCAGGCGCGCACCTGCTCGACGCCCTCTCCCACACGTGACGAGGTCGCGATCACGCGCACCGCATCCCCAACGAGCCGCCGCACGCGCCCCTGCTCGCGCTCCAGCTCCCCTTCCCCGCAGCGGTCCGCCTTGGTGAGCACCACCACGGGCGCCGCGCCGCAGTCACGGGCGAGCACCAGCGAGCGGGCGATGCGGTCGAGCAGCACCTCGCCGGCGCCGAGCGCCGCCACCACGAGCACCGTGTCCACGTTGGCGCAGAGCACCTGCCGCACCCCGCGGTTCTTGCCGCGCCAGCGCTCGAAGGTGGTGCGCCGCGGCAGCACGCGCTCGATCACGCCCATATCGTGGCCGGGGGCGCGACGGACCGCCACCGCGTCTCCGATGGCGGGCAAGAGCCCCCCGTCCTTCTCCTTGTCCTGCTTGGCGAACGTCACGGCGTGCTCGGCGCGGAAGACGTCATCCACCGTCGCCACCAGCGGGAACCCGCGATCGAGGCGGATGACGAACCCGAGGTCCATCTCATCGGGCGCCTCGGACGCTTCCCGAAACGCCTCGAAGGCGCCGCGCTGCGCATCGTCCACGCGCAGATCGGTAAACGCGGGGAGGTCATGCAGGGTGTCCAGTGCGGGCAGCTCTCCTCCGGACCGCTGCTCGACAGCCCGCCCAAGGCGCCGAGCCGCCCCCTGCGCCCGTCCGGTGCGCCCTTTGCCCCGCTTCGCCACGCAACCACCCACATCCGCACGAGATGACCAAAACATCCGTCATATTACCGCAGGAACGGGAGCATGCTACCGGTTGCTGCGGGAACGCAGCATCGAACCCCCATCGAACCCGACGCGCACGTATGAGATTTGCGTCAAACCACTACAGCAGCCCGCCCCCGCGTATTCCCCATCTTCATAAAGCTTTTCGCTGTATTGAGTTTTTTTACTCAATACGCTGAGCAAAAATACGCAATACCAATAGTCCCATCGTGCGCCCCGTGCCCCCATGAATCGGAGTCCATGAATCGATCTTGGGCTCCTGCAGCATCAAGGAGTTCCTCTTGGGCGAGATGCCGCCGTTATCATCAACGGTAGCGATACGCGAGTCGTCGCTTTCCCAGCTCCACGCATGACCGCGGTGAGAGGTCCCTGCCGGGAAACGCCGCTTTGAGCACCTCCGGCGAAGGAACAACGACCTCCCTGCCGTCGGCAAGGGTATAGATCACCGCCCCGCTCACCAGCATGATCCTAAGCTGACAGTGCACGGGATCCTGCGGGTTGAACCCTCCCCGCCTGCCAAAACACCCGTCGACGAACTCCCGGTAGCGCTCCATCGACGAATACGCCGCCGCGGGCAGCTCAAACGGCGTGCGGGCGCGCTCGTCAGGTGCTCCCGCATCACATGCGCCTTCGTCGCCCGGCTCACGCTCGCCATCTGGCGCCAGCATGTCCTCCGTCAGCCACAGATCGGGTGCGGCCAGCTCCTCTTCCCCATCTCTCATGATGCTCGCCACCCGTTTCGCACCTCCACGGTCCGCCCCGCCACGCGGCCCGGCAGCACGCCGCTTGCCCGTCTTCTCCCCGGATGCCCGTCTCAGCAGTCCTCGTCGGGCGCCTGGCCGTCGTGCGCCGCCCATGCGCAGGGGCCGAGCGAGATGTCGCTGAACCGCGCCGTGAACGACGATTCTTCCGGCGATGCCGTGTACACGCCCACGCGCACCACGCCCGCAGCCTCGTGCAGATGGCAGATGCGCATCTGCTGCCAGCTTGCGCCGTCATCGGAGCACTCGATGCGGAAGTCGCCTTCGCGGCGGCTCAGGCGATACCACATCCGCCGCGTAGACGCGGGGATCTCGGTCGTCGCCCAGTCGGACCACCCGTGGTTGGTAACGACGCTCCCCAGATGCTGGTACTCCTCGTTCTCGTACTCAACCGACGCCTTGATCCAGTTCTCGGCGTCAAGGTAGAGCGCGACACCGCACTGGTCGAAGCGATGGTGCGCGCCGGAGAAATCCGTGCGCACGACGAGCGAGAAAAAGCGCTCGGCAACCTCGAGCTGCAGCACCGGCGCGTTGTCGTTGCGAAAGTGATAGTAGGTGCGCTGCCACAGGTCGGTCCCGGGCTCCGTGGTGATGGCAAGCTCGCCGTCGGCAACCTCCCAAGAGCGCGGCTCGCGCGTCCACGTCATCGTCTGCCAATCCACCGTCATGTCGACCATGCGTCCTTTCTCTCGCAGCCGCCGCCCAAGAACGGGCAGGGGCGGCAGCAATTCCCATCCATCCACATACCATGCTAAAACTCAAAACGGCGTGACGCTCGCAAGATCGCACCTATAACAGCGCGGGGGCTCCGGCAGAGCGCGCCGGAGCCCCCGCGGGCTGAACGTTATCGAGCGCGTGCGACGTGACGCACAGCAGACGCGCTTACGCGTCCTTCTCCACCGCGCGCATGATGGCCTTGTAGATCTCCATCAGCGGGATGATGAGGAACGCCAGGCCGAGCGCGGTGGCGAGCGCCACGGGCGACAGGACCATGAAGCCAAACATCTCGGCCAGCGGATCGAACTCCACCACGATGACGGTGAGCACGAGAGCAAGCGCCGCGGCGCCCCATAGCCACACGTTCTGCTTCTTCATGGTAAAGAGCGACTGGCGACGGCTGCGCATGTTGAAGCAGTGGAAGATCTCGACCATCGAGAGGGTGATGAACGCCATGGTGACGCCCTCGGGGTCGGGCACGCCGTCGACGAGCTGCTCGATGTTGATGGCGCCGTTGTGGAACCACATGCCCGCGAAGAAGCTCGCGAGCACGAGCGCGGTGATGATCACGCCCTGGACCACGATGTCGATCCCCATGCCGCCGGCAAAGACGCCGTCGGTGGCCTTGCGCGGCTTGCGCTTCATGATGTCGCCCTCGGCGCCTTCCATACCGAGCGCGAGCGCCGGGAAGCAGTCCGTCACGAGGTTGATCCACAGCAGCTGCACCGGCTGGAAGATGGTAAAGCCCACGAGCGTGGCCACAAAGACCGAGAGCACCTCGGCGATGTTGGCCGAGAGCAGGAACTGGATGACCTTGCGGATGTTGTCGTAGATGCGACGGCCCTCTTCGACCGCGTTGATGATGGTGGCGAAGTTGTCATCGGCGAGCACCATGTCGGCCACGTTCTTGGTGACGTCGGTGCCGGTGATGCCCATGCCGACGCCGATATCGGCGCGCTTGATGGAGGGCGCGTCGTTCACGCCGTCGCCCGTCATGGCGACGATGTTGCCGCGGCTCTTCCAGGCGTCGACGATGCGCGCCTTGTGCTCGGGCTGGACGCGCGCATAGACGCTGTACTCGGTGACCTTCTCCTTGAAGTCCTCGTCGGAGATCTTGTCGAGCTCGGCGCCGGTGATGGCGTGGCCCGCGCCGTCGCCCTCGAGGATGCCGAGGTTCTTGGCGATGGCCACAGCGGTATCGATGTGGTCGCCCGTGATCATGACCGGGCGGATGCCGGCCTCGCGGGCCTCGGCGATGGCGGGTGCCACCTCGGGGCGCTCGGGGTCGATCATACCGGAGAGGCCGCAGAACACGAGGTCGTGCTCGAGCGCCTCAGGGCTGCAGTCGGCGGGCACCGCGTCCCAGGTGCGGCTCGCGAGCGCCAGCACGCGCAGGGCCTCATCGGCCATGGCCTTGTTGGCGGCCAGGAGCTCGGCCTTGCGCTCGGCCGTGAGCGGGACAATCGCGTCGCCCTCGTAGATCTGCGTGCACAGGTCGAGCACCACGTCGGGCGCGCCCTTGGTGTACTGCTCAAAGGTGCCGTCGGCCTCCTCCACGACGACCGACATCATCTTGCGG
Organism: uncultured Coriobacteriaceae bacterium; assembly: GCA_963931435.1. Taxonomy (GTDB): domain Bacteria; phylum Actinomycetota; class Coriobacteriia; order Coriobacteriales; family Coriobacteriaceae; genus Coprousia. The sequence goes on along the minus strand of OZ007012.1, from coordinate 325,353 downwards.
CCCGAGTCGAACGGCGCCTCGCCCACGCGCGGATGCTCCACGTCGAGGCCGGTCATGCCGGCCTTGGCGGCGTCGTTCACGAGCGCGCACTCGGTGGGCTCGCCCTCGGCCTCGCCGGACTCCTCGTCCCACTTGGCGTCGGAGCACAGCGCCATACCCGCGAGGAACTTCACCTCGGGAGCGGCGAGCACGTGCTTGACCACGGTCATCTTGTTCTGGGTGAGGGTACCGGTCTTGTCCGAGCAGATGACGGTCGTGCAGCCGAGGGTCTCGACCGCCGTCATCTTGCGGATGATGGCCTGACGCTTCGCCATCTTGGTGACGCCCATGGAGAGCACGATCGTGACCACGGCCACGAGGCCCTCGGGGATGGCGGCGACGGCGAGCGACACGGCGACCATGAAGGTGTCGAGGATCATCTCGGGGTTGGCGCCCAGCTCGCCGCCGTGGCGGATGAGGTCGACGGCGAAGATGACCACGCAGATGCCGAGCACGAGCTTGGTGAGGATGCCCGAGAGCTCGTTGAGCTTGATCTGGAGCGGGGTGAGCTCCTTCTTGGCGGTGGTGAGGGCGTCGGCGATCTTGCCCATCTCGGTCTTCATGCCGGTCGCGACCACCACGGCGCGGCCGCGGCCGTACACCACGGTCGAGCCCATGTAGCACATGTTCTTGCGGTCGCCGAGCGGCACGTCGTCGGCGTCGGCGGCAAGGTCGATGGCCTGCGTGTGCTTCTCCACCGGCACGGACTCGCCGGTGAGCGCGGCCTCCTCGATCTTCATGCTGGCGCTCTCGATGACGCGGCAGTCGGCGGGCACCGAGTCGCCGGCCTCGAGCACCACGATGTCGCCGGGCACGAGCTCGGACGAGGGCAGGTGCACGAGCTTGCCGTCACGGATCACCTTGGACTGCGCGGCGCTCATCTGCTGCAGGGCCTCGAGAGCCTGCTCGCTCTTGGCCTCCTGCACCACGCCGAGCACCGAGTTGATGATGACGACCGCCAGGATGATGATGACGTCGGCCCACTCGGGCTCACCCTGGATGGTGCCCGTGATGGCCGAGATGGCCGCCGCCACGATGAGCATGATGACCATCGGGTCAGCCATCTGCTCGAAGAAGCGCTTCCACAGCGGGGTCTTCTCTTCCTCGTCGAGCTTGTTGGACCCGAACTCGGCAAGGCGCGCGGCGGCGACCTCCGAGGTCAGGCCGAACTCCGCACTCGAGGATTGCGCCTCGAGCACGTCCTCAGCCGAAGCCAAGTATTCTTTTTGCATACCGAAACTCCTCCTGGGTTGCATCAAGCCGCTCGGCAGATTGACGCCCGATCATAATTCCCCAGGAGCAGGGGCAAGGGCTCGCCAAGGCTGCCATGCCGAGAGGCAGCTGACTAATGGTTCAATATGTTACTCCAAACGCACGCGCTCAGCACGCACGTGCCGAAAGGAGACCCGCAAGAGCACGATTTGCCCAGACGCACGGGGCACGGAGCGGGCCTAGGCGTCGGCGCGGTACGCGTCGGCGAGCACCTTGAAGCCATGGTGCACCTCGAACCGCGCATCCGCGGCCCGGCGGGTGGTGGCCTCCATGACGTTGGCGAACACGCGCTCGCCGTCGATCTCGGCGCGGCCGAGCGGCAGCGCCGCCGGATCGTTGGCTTCAAGCCGGTCGATGAGCGCGTCAAAGCCACGCGAGAGCCCGCGATACCGCGCGATGGCCCCGACTCCGTCGTAGATCACAGCCGTCCCCTTTCCACATCGGAGGCAGGGCGCAGGCGGGCCTGAAGGGGCCGCCCGAGTCTGCGGCCGTACGGCCATTGTAGGGTGCCCGCGTCCTTCGCGCTGCCGCGCCGGCTCGGCATCCAGGGACAGCGAACGTGCCGCCGCCTGCAAAAACCTCCAATGTTTCCAAGCCGTGTAATTCATCTTAAAAATCGGCATACGGTTGAAAAGACTCGATGAGCGGCATGGGCATCACCTATAATGCAAGCCGAAGACACGCCGAAGAGGAAAGCTCGGTAACGTACAGCACGATATGGAGGAATGCATGTACAAACGCACCAAGATCGTATGCACGATGGGCCCGGCCTGTGACGATGACAACATTCTGCGCGAGATGATCAAAGCGGGCATGAACGTTGCCCGCTTCAATTTTAGCCATGGCTCCTATGAGGAGCACCACGGGCGCATCGAGCGCGTCAAGCGCATCGCCCGCGAACTCGACACCCCGGTGGGCATCCTGCTCGACACCAAGGGTCCCGAGATCCGCACCGGTCTGCTCGAGGGTCATCAGAAGGTGACCGTGGCCGCCGGCGACAAGATCGTGGTCACCGCCGAGCCCACCACCGAGGAGAACCTCGGCAACGCCAGCCATATCTCGCTTGACTACCTCGAGCTCCCGCACGAGGTCGAGCCCGGCTCCAAGATCCTCATCGATGACGGCCTGATCGGCCTCACCGTCGAGCGCGTCGAGGGCCAGGACATGTACTGCGTGGTCGAGAACGGCGGCGAGATCGGCGAGCGCAAGGGCGTCAACGTGCCCAACGTCGAGATCGGCCTGCCCGCCATCACCGAGCGCGACCGCCAGGACATCCTGTTCGGCCTGTCCGAGGGCATCGACTACATCGCCGCCTCGTTCATCCGCGACGGCAACGCCGTGCGCGAGATCCGCAAGCTCTGCGACGAGAACGGCGGCGAGTACGTGGGCATCTTCCCCAAGATCGAGTGCGCCATGGCCATCAAGAACTTCGATGACATCCTGAAGGCCTCCCAGGGCGTCATGGTCGCCCGTGGCGACCTGGGCATCGAGATTCCCGCCGAGCTGGTGCCCCACTATCAGAAGACCATCATCGCCAAGTGCAACGCCGCCTACAAGCCGGTCATCACCGCCACGCAGATGCTCGACTCGATGCAGCGCAACCCGCGCCCGACGCGCGCCGAGGTCGCCGACGTCGCCAACGCCATCTACGACGGAACCGACGCCGTGATGCTGTCCGGCGAGACGGCGGCCGGCAAGTACCCCGTCGAGGCCGTGAAGATGCAGGCCTCCATCGCCCACGAGACCGAGAAGCACCTGCCCGATCACGGCCCGCTCGAGGTCCCGGCCGGCAGCCACGGCACCCGCGTGATCAACAACGTCGTGGGCCTCTCTGCTGTGAACATGGCCACCACCGTGGGCGCCAAGTGCATCCTCGTTCCCACCACCACCGGCCGCACCGCGCGCCTGATCTCGCACTTCCATCCGCACACCCCGGTCATCGCGCTGTCGCGCCACAGCTGGGCCGTGCAGAAGATGATCATGTACTGGGGCGTCGAGCCGCACCTCGCCGCCATCACCCGCGGCACCGTGGACGACACGGTGAGCAAGGCCATCGACGTGGCCAAGGAGCGCGGCTTCGTCGACGCGGGCGACGTCACCGTCGTCACCGTGGGCGACCCCAAGACCTCCGTCACCCACGGCGACAAGAGCACGTCCACCAACGTGGTCTACGTCGCCCAGGTGCGCTAGCGTAGACGCGCTGAGAGCGCTCGCCGCAGCCGGTGCCGCGCGACGATTCCGCTGCAGCGGCGTCGGCGCAGCGGCTCCGTCGGTGGGCACCCCCGCTGCAGCGGGACTGCCCACAGCAGGTCCGCTTTGGTAGTCCTGCCACAGCGGACCTGCCGCAGCACCCCATTCCAGCCATGCAAGACCCCTTCCGCAGACACCGGAGGGGTCTTTTTTGTAAGCTTCAGGCTTCCATCTCGGGCCCCAAAGAACGAGAAGTCGTTTTTGACCAGAAAAAGCCGCAGAGAGGGGGCTTTCTGGTAGAAACAGCTTCTCGTTGACATCCGCCACCCAAGAGAAGCAAGGGACGCGCTGCGCACGGACCAGCGGGCGGTACCTTTGCCAGAGCGCAGCGCATTGACCAGCGCGCCGCAGCCGCCGCGGCCTTGCCAGCGGGCGGCGCGCGGGCCAGCGCTCCGCGCGCAGCCAATCGCCACCCCCTCCCCTTCTATGCGCTTTGTAAGCGTCAGTTCGACCAAGCGCCGGCGTCGTCGCTGCGCCCGCCTCGCGCCGGCGCCGTCACCGTGTCGTCACCGGCACCGTCACCGCGCCCGCCCCCGCGCCTACCGTTCGCCAAACTCTCAACGCCGCCTCCCGGCACCCGGGTCTAGAGTGGACCTAGTGCGTTGTCTCACGGTCACCCGGGCGCGTCCTCCGCGCCCTCGTATACATCAAACCGCGACGACGAGAGGAGGCAGAGGCTTATGGCTGGAAACCGTCTCCGCATCATGGACACCACCATCCGCGATGGTCAGCAGTCGCTCTGGGCGACGCGCATGACCACCGCGGAGATGCTGCCCATCCTGCCCAAGATGGACGAGGTCGGCTATTGGGCTATCGAGGCATGGGGAGGTGCGACCTTCGACACATGCCTGCGCTTTCTGGACGAGGATCCATGGGAGCGCCTGCGCCTCATCAAGGAACGCTGCCCCAACACCCGGCTCGCCATGCTCGTGCGCGGCCAGAACCTCGTGGGGTACAAGCACTACTCGAGCGACGTGGTGGAGCGGTTCATCGAGCGTTCCCACGCCAACGGCATCGACGTCTTCCGCGTCTTCGATGCCCTGAACGACATAGACAACATCCGCGATTGCGCGGCGGCCATCAAAAAGGTCGGCGCGCATTTTGAACCCGCGATCTCCTACACCCGCAGCCCCGTGCACACGCTCGACAGCTACATCGCCTACGCGCGCCAGCTCGCCGAGCTCGGGGCCGACTCCATCTGCATCAAGGACATGGCCGGCCTTCTCGTTCCCTACCGCGCCGCGCAGCTCGTGAGCGCCCTGCGCACCGAGATCGGCCTGCCCGTGCACATGCACTGCCACTTCATCGGCGGCATGGCGAGCGCCAACTACCTGCGCGGCGCCGAGGAGGGCGCCGAGATCGTGGACTGCGCGCACGCCCCGCTCGCCTTCGGCAACTCGCAGCCCGCCGTCGAGATGACGGTCTCGTCGTTCTCGAGCTCGCCCTTCGACACCGGGCTCGACCTCGACCTCCTCTTCGAGATCGCCGACTACTGGGACGCCGTGCGCAAGGCCGGCGGCCACCAGCGCGGCATCACCACCCTCACCCACATGCGCATCTACAAGCACCAGATCCCCGGCGGCATGATGTCCAACCTCGTGGGCCAGCTCGACCTGCAGGGCATGCACGACCGCCTGCCCGAGATCGTGGCCGAGATCCCGCGCGTGCGCAAGGAGGTCGGCTACCCGCCGCTCGTGACCCCCATGAGCCAGATCGTGGGCACCCAGGCCGTCATGAACGTGCTGACCGGCGAGCGCTGGAAGATCGTCTCCACCGAGATGCGCGAGTACCTCATGGGCTTCTACGGCAAGACGCCGGCGCCCATCGACGAGTCCATCCGCGAGAAGGTCCTGGGCCACGTCGACGTGGCCAAGCTCCAGGAGGAGGCCAAGAGCACCCACCTGCAGACCTTTGACGAGGCCAAGGCAGAGATCGGCGACCTGGCCCAGTCCGACGAGGACGTGCTCTCCTACGCGCTCTTCCCCAACGAGGCGAGGGCGCTCCTCAAGAAGCGCGCCGAGGGGACGCTGCACGACATCACCAAGCCCATCGACGCCGACGCGGCCGCGCCGGGCGCCACCGACACCGAGGAGGATACCGACATGAACGTTTCACAGATCCGCGACCTCATCGAGGCGCTCGACCAGAGCTCCGTGGCAGAGGTGACCATCAAGGACGGCACGACCGAGGTCGCCATCAAGAAGCCGGCCGCGCTCGCTGCCGCCGCCGCGCCCGCCCCCGCCCCGGCGCCCGCCGGCGCACCCGCCGCTCCCGCTCCCGCGCCCGCCGCGCAGGCTGAGGCGCCCGCGCAGACCTCCGACCGCCCGGCCGGCTGGAAGGCCGTCGAGAGCCCCATGGTCGGCACCTTCTACCAGGCCCCCGCGCCCGACGCCGACCCGTTCGTCAAGGTGGGCGACGAGGTCAAGGTGGGCCAGACCCTCTGCATCGTCGAGGCCATGAAGCTCATGAACGAGATCACGGCCGAGGAGGACGGCATCGTGCGCGAGGTCTGCGGCAAGAACGGCGAGCCGGTCGAGTTCGGCGAGGCCCTCTTCTACATCGAGCCGACGGCGTAAGGGCAGGCGAGCCACATGTTCAAGAAGATCCTCATCGCCAACCGCGGCGAGATCGCCCTGCGCGTGGTGCGCGCCTGCAAGGACATGGGCGTGACCGCCTGCGTGGCCTACTCCACCGCCGACCGCAACACCGCGGCCGTCGAGGAGGCCGACGAGCGCGTGTGCATCGGCCCGGCCCCCTCGGCCCAGAGCTACCTCGACATGGCGCGCCTTGTGGGCGCCGCCGTCTCGCGCGGGTGCGAGGCGGTGCACCCCGGCTACGGCTTCCTCTCCGAAAACGCCGAGTTCGCGCGCAAGTGCCTCGAGAACGGCCTCACCTTCATCGGCCCCGACCCGGACGTCATCGACCGCATGGGTGAGAAGTCCAACGCCAAGCAGACCATGAAGGCGGCGGGCGTGCCCACCGTGCCCGGCTCCGATGGCGCGGTGGAATCGGTTGAGGAGGCCGCCAGGTTTGCCGAGGAGGTCGGCTACCCGGTGCTCATCAAGGCGAGCGCGGGCGGCGGCGGCAAGGGCATGCGCGAGGTGCACGACCCGGCCGACCTCGAGCACGAGTACAACGCCGCGCGCGCCGAGGCGCGGGTGGCGTTCGGCAACGACGAGGTGTACCTCGAGAAGCTCATCACGCGCCCCCGTCACGTGGAGATCCAGGTCATGGCCGACAACTTCGGCCACGCCGCCGCGGTATGCGAGCGCGACTGCTCGGTGCAGCGCCGCCACCAGAAGCTCTGCGAGGAGGCCCCGAGTCCCGCGCTCACCCCGGAGCTCCGCCGCCAGATGTGCGAGACGGCCGTCAAGGCCGTGCGAGCCACCGGCTACGTCAACGCCGGCACCATCGAGTTCCTGCTCGATGAGGACGGCAGCTACTACTTCATGGAGATGAACACCCGTATCCAGGTGGAGCATCCCGTGACGGAGGAGATCACCCGCACCGACCTGGTGTGCGAGCAGCTGCGCATCGCCTCGGGCGAGCCTATGACCATCCCCGACGGCGGCATCGACACGCCGGACGGCCACGCCTTCGAGTTCCGCATCAACGCCGAGGACCCCGAGCACAACTTCCGCCCGTGCCCGGGCACCATCACCCGCCTGCGCCTGCCCGGCGGCCCCGGTGTGCGCGTGGACACGCACGTCTACGAAGGCTATACCATTCCGCCGACCTACGACTCACTCGTGGCCAAGCTCATCGTGTGGGGCCCTACGCGCGAGCAGGCGCTCGCCCGCGCGCGCCGCGCGCTCGATGAGTTCGAGATCGAGGGCATCAAGACGACGCTGCCGTTCCACCGCGCCGTGGTGCGCGAACCCGACTATGCGGCTGGCATCGTCTACACCGACTTCATCCCGACGCACATGCCTCAGTTCCTCGCATAAGGGAGGGATTCAGGTTCTGGCCTGAGGCATCAGCGCAACATTCGGGCGCACCTCGCCGCTTCTCCGCCGCGGGGTGCGCCCGTTCGCCATGCCGACGCTCTACCTATCTCCACATCCCATCCGGCAACGACCTCGTGCGCGGAATGGGTGCACGAATGCCGCCCGATCAGCAGTCCCTCACAGGCGCCCTGCTGCGAGGCGATCGGCCTCGGCGAGGTTCTCGGCGAAGACATGCTCGAAGAAATCGCTGGTGAGCAGCTGGTAGCGCGGATCGCCGCCGCCATGGTTGGTCCGCACGATCTCATGCGCCGCACCGATGGTGGTGAGCATGGCTGCCTCGTCGATGGCGTACTGGGGAAACGCCCGGACGGTCGCCATCAGGCGCGGCGTCATGCGCGGGAGCGCATCGATCGGCAGGGCCTTGCCGAAGAGGTCGAAATCGCCCTGCTTCTTGATGCGGAACGATTCGCTCGGCTTGCCGCCGTGCGCGTCGAGGAACTCGTTCACCCGCGTGTTCCAGATGTTGTCGGCCAGGAGATGCGACCACGTGCCCAGCAGCAAATCGAAAAGCGACCGCTCGAGGGCAGCAGGCGACACGTCGTCATCTTCCGGCGACGCCAGCCAGACAGGCGGCTCCGCGTCTTCATAGCGCTGCGGGTAGTGCAAGCGGCTCACGTAGTCCTGTTCGACGGCGAGTGATCCGGGCGGGATGACGGCGCCGCCCAGCAGCCCCGAAGCGCCCCGGAGGTCCGAGGCGTCCCCCAAACCCGGAGCGGCTGCGGTGTCCCGCAGATCCGAAGCGGCTGCGGCGTGCTCGCTCTTCTCGAGGTCCGCATCCGCACCGAAACCCAGCTTCCGCGCAGCAGGGGCAACGTACGCACCCCAGAACTCCCCCTCGCGCGGCTTGGGGATATGCGCAGGCGTCGCGAAGTGCGTGATGCGGTAGGGAATGGGGTCCTTGATCCCCGGAACCATGTATCCCACGTAGATATCGGGCAAGAGGCTGCCGAAGAGGAAGGCGTTGCGGTCATGCACGACGCGCGCCAGCGCGCCGCCACGTGCCATCAGACGCTCGGTTTGAGCGATATGGATGTTCCAACTCGGCATGACGCCCTTTCAGCCCCCTATCTCCACGCACTCATACGACAACTAAAATATGAGTGCACTAAGCGGGATCCGGCACGTACGCGACCTCAACAGGCGTGTGCATGCAGGCCCCTTTTCCAAACCGCCCTCGACGCCATGCCGAGGAACATCGTCGTTCGCTCGCGAAAAATCATAGCCGCACGCCGTACAGAAACGCGCCTCATCGGGATTCTTAGCCCCGCATTGCGGACAGAACATTCGTACCATCTCCCAACCAACCCATGCGCCCGCCTCCCATTCTGACACAAGCGAAAATGCAGGAGATGACGGTGCCGGCAGGTTACGAAGCCGCCTCGGAAGCGACGAACTCGCAAATCCACCTTCGATCAACGCGACACGCCGCCAGGATGCAGGAGGCACGGTGCGACAGGTGGCGACGCGTGAGCGTATGCAGCCGGTCCGGATCGACCGCGAGCGCCCGGACGCGAACGAGCTCGTCTCCCAGGGATCTGACTTACCACTCCACGCACCCGGTATCCGATTGGGGAACGATATGTACGTTCTCAAGACGAAATCACGCTGAAAACGTATATATGGTTCCCAAATCGCAAAAGATGGGCTGATGATAACCGGAAAGGGGCAAACGACGGGGTCGGGGGGCTCGTCAGCGGATGGTGCACCGAGCCCAGCGCCAGGCGGCGCCCCCACCTGGCACGCGCCGTGCGGCAACCCGCAGCCGGCGGGCGCTCTGCAACGGGCGCCCGCCGGCCGGGTGGCAACGCTAGGAGCGGACCTCTCCGCCCACGGCCTTGCAAACCTTGGTGACGAGCTTCTGATGCTGGCGCTCGACCTCCTCGGAGGTGAGCGTGTGGTCGTCCGCCCGGTAGGTCAGCGCGAACGCCATCGACTTCTTGCCCGCGCCCACGCGCTCGGCGTCGCGGTACACGTCGAAGAGCCGCACGTCACGCAGGAGCTTGCCGCCCGCGGAGGTGATGCGCTGCACCAGCGTCTCGCAGGTCACCGACTCGTCCACCACGATGGCCAGGTCCACGTCGACCGAGGGGAACGTCGAGAACCCGCGGTAGGCCGCCTGGTCGCGCGCGGCACGCAGCAGCGCGTCGAGCGAGAGCTCAAAGGCAACCACGGGCAGGGCGATGTCGTAGCGCTCGCGGACCTCGGGGTGGATCTCGCCCACCCAGCCGAGCACCGTGCCGCCGGAGAGCACCTCGGCACCGCGACCCGGCTGCAGGAAGGCGTAGCCCGCGCCCTCCGCCGGGCGGAAGCGCACCTTCTCCACGCGGAGCTGCGCCAAAAGCTCCTCTACCACGCCCTTGCCGTCAAAGAAGCGCAGGGGCTTGCGGGGCTGGTTCCACGTGACGTCGCCCCACGCGCCCGAGAGCACGCCGGCCACGCTCTGGCGCTCCTTGGGCAGGCTCGCGTTCTCGCGCCCGTGGAAGAGCGTGCCCATCTCGTAGAGGTGCACGTTCTCGCTGCCGTGCGCCTCGTTGTAGGCCACCGAGGTCAGAAGCCCGGGCAGAAGCGTCCGGCGCATCTCGGACTGCTCGGCCACGAGCGGACGCATGATCTTGACCGGCACGCCGCGCCCCTCCTCGGTCATGCCCGTGCGCTCCAGGTCGCCCGGTGCGGCAAAGGCGTAGGAGATGGTCTCGTTGAGGCCGCAGGCGCGCAGAATCTCGCCCACGCGGCGGACGAGCCGCTGGTCGTGGGTGAGGCCACCGATGTGGTTGCGGGCGGCGGGGATGGTCGCCGGCACGCGGTCCATGCCCCACAGGCGCAGGATCTCCTCGATGAGGTCGATCTCGCGCTCGAGGTCGGGGCGGTTGGTGGGCACCGTCACGCTGAGGGCGCCGTCCGCCTCCTCGGCCACGGTGCAGCCGAGGCGGCGCAGGCGCGCGACCATGAAGTCCGTCGGGATCTCTGCACCCGAGATGGCGCAGGCGCGCGCGGGGCGCAGGCCGATCACGCGCGGCTCGATGGGCACGGGGTAGACGTCGATGGCGCCCGAGACCACCGTCGCGCCGCAGCACTGCTCGAAGAGCGCCGCCGCGATGGACGAGACCTCCGGGCAGCGGGTGCGGTCGACCTGGCGCTCGTAGCGGATCGACGCCTCGGAGATGAGCGAGAGGTTGCGGCTCGTGCGCGAGATGTGGCTCGAATCGAAGCACGCGGCCTCGAGGAGCACGTCGTGGGTGGTCTCGTCGATCTCGGAATCGAGCGAGCCCATCACGCCGGCCAGGCACACGGGGCGCGCGCCGTCGTCGGTGATGACGCACATGTCGGGCTCGAGCGTGCGCTCCTGCCCGTCGAGGGTCTGGATCCGCTCGCCCTCGCGCGCCGCGCGCACCACCACGTGCCGACGGCCGTCGCGCTCGGAGAGCTTGCCGAGGTCGAAGGCGTGGAGCGGCTGGCCGGTGAGCATCATGACGTAGTTGGTGACGTCGACCACGTTGTTGATGGGGCGCATGCCGGCGGCAGCGACGCGCTCGGCGAGCCAGTCGGGCGAGGGTCCGATCTTGACGCCGCGCACCACGCGCGCCGTGTAGCGGCTGCAGAGCTCGGGGGCGTCGATGCGCACCTCGACGAGGTCCTCCACGCGCACGGAGGCGTCCTCGTGCTGGATCTGTGGCAGCTCGATATGCGTGTCGCGGTCGAAGATGGCGGAGGTCTCCTGCGCCATGCCCATCATCGAAAGGCAGTCAGGACGGTTGGGGGTGATCTCGCAGTCGAGCACCGTGTCGGCGGTCTGGTAGTAGTCGGCAAACGGCACGCCCACCGGCGCGTCCTCGGGCAGAATCATGATGCCCGAGTGGTCGGCGCCGAGCCCCAGCTCGCGAGCCGAGCAGTTCATGCCGCACGACTGGACGCCGCGGAGCTTGCTCTTCTTGATCTTGACGCCGCCGGGGAGCTCGGCCCCCACGAGCGCGGTGACGATATGGTCGCCAGCGTTGAAGTTCTGCGCGCCGCACACGATCTGCAGCGGCGCGGGCTCGCCGTCCTCGCCGAGGTTGAAGCGGCCGACGTCGACCAGGGTGACCCACATGTGGTCGGAGTCGGGGTGCGGCTCCTTGCTCACCACCTGCGCGGTGACGATGCGGTCGAACGCGTCGCCCACGGTCTCGATCGCCTCGACCTCGGTGCCGGTGCGGATGTACTCGCGGCTGAGCTCCTCCGGCGATTCCGGCACGTCGATGAGGTCCTTCAGCCAGTTATATGAAACCTTCATGCTGCAACTCTTTTCTATCAAATGGGTCGTTTGGGGACGGGGTTGTTTTGACTCATCCAGCTTTTCCTCCAGCAGGTTCTACGGCTTTTCCAGGTGCCGCAGATTGCCGCGAAACGAGGAGGCATAGGCCTTCGCGCCATGCCTCCGAAGTTGAACGGCAAGGTGCGGTGCCTGGGAAAGTCGGTCAACCTAGAACTGCTCCAAAAAGCGCATATCCCCCGTCATCAGCGTCCGCAGGTCGGGCAGGTCGTAGCGCAGCGCCGCGACGCGCTCCACACCGATGCCAAAGGCAAAGCCGGTGTAGCGCTCAGGATCGACGCCGCAGTTGATGAGCACGTTGGGGTCGACCATGCCGCAACCCAGGATCTCGATCCAACCCGAGTGCTTGCAGAAGCTGCAGCCCTTGCCGCCGCACACGTGGCACGACACGTCGAGCTCGCAGCTGGGCTCGGTGAAGGGGAAGAAGTGCGGGCGGTAGCGCGTCTTGCGCTCCGGGCCGAACATGGCGCGGGCGAAGTAGTCGAGCGTGCCCTTGAGATCGCCGAAGGTGATGCCCTCGTCCACCACGAGGCCCTCGACCTGGTGGAACTGCGGCAGATGGCAGGCGTCGGCCGTGTCGGGCCGGTAGACCGCGCCGGGCACGATGGCGTAGATGGGCGGCTTCTGATGCTCCATGATGTGCACCTGCGTGCCGGAGGTCTGGGTGCGCAGCAGCACGTCGGACTCGCCCGCGGCGTGCTCCTCGGGGTGCGTCACGCTGCCGGGCGCGTTGTCGACCACATAGAAGGTGTCGCGCGCCGAGCGGCTGGGATGATCCATGGGGGCGTTGAGCGCGGTGAAGTTGTACCAGCTCGTCTCGACCTCGGGACCGGCCTCCACGGTGTAGCCGATGGCGCAGAAGACGTCCTCGATCTCGTGGCGGATCTGGTTGATGAGGTGCTCGTGGCCGAGCGTGGGGCGCGCGCCGGGAAGCGTCACGTCCACGGCCTCGGCCCCGATGAGCGCCGCCATGGCCTCGCGGCGCAGGCCCTTGCCACGGCGCTCAAGCAGGCTCTCGGCCATGCGGCGCAGCTCGTTGGCGCGCTTGCCGAGCACCGGCCGCTCCTCGGGCGCGACCTTGCCCATCATGTGCATGACCGAGGTGATCTCGCCCTTCTTGCCGAGCAGCGCCACGCGCGCCGCCTCGAGCGCATCGGCGTCGCCCGCCCCCTCGATGAGGTCGCGCGCCCGTTCCTCCAATGCGTCCAGTTCGTCGATCAGACCCATGCTCTCCCCTTCTCGCTCATGGGGACGGCACGAGAAAAGCCGTCCCCGGGACAATCCCAAGGACGGCTCTAAAACCGCGGTACCACCTTGCTTGACCTGCGGGATTTCTCCCCGCAGACCCACTCTTGCCCGGTATCGCCCGGGTGGGCGGCTTCCCTACTCAGCCGGAACCACCGTGTCGCTCGGTCGGAGCGCACGCACAGGGCGCGCTTCCACCGCACGACCGGAGCGCTCCCCCGTCCTTCCAACCTGGGCACTGGAACGCGCGTCCCGACCGTTCAGGTCGCTGCTCGGGAGTGAACGCTGCATCCTTGCCCCCGCAGGCGGGCTCTCAGCCGGTGACCCTCCCTCTCTCGGCGGCGGCGCGGCGGGTGCAACCCTCTCCGTCAATGCGTTGGTCGCTATGATAGCACCCGCGCGTCGGCGGCACCACCCCGAACCGCCATGGAAAACCGTCGCGCAGCGGGATGCAGGGCGTCGCGGACGCCGGCCGAGCTGGCAGGGAGCGCGGGCAGGGGGCGTCGGCCGCACCCCGCCCGTCCCCAGGCACCGCTCCCGCCGGCACCGCGGCGCTACTCGGGACGGCGGCGCCGGCGCGAAGGGGCGTCGGACCGCAAGCGCGGCGAGCGCTGGGGCCCGGCCTACTCGGCCAGGCTCACCTCGAAGGCGGGTTCATCGTACTTTCCGCCCATGATGATGGAGACGGTGAGGTCGTCGAGGTTGTACACGCACGACCACTGCGTCTGGAACACGCTGCCGTCGTCGCGCACCTGCACCTCGCGCGAGACGCTCTGCAGAAGCGCCATCGCCTCGTCCTCGGAAAGCACACCCTCCTGCTCGGCAAGCGTGCCCATGAGCACCTCGTAGCGGTCCTGCCCGCCACCGAAATCATAGTCACCGGGCGTGAGCAGGAAGTTCGTCGCCGCCTGGTAGGCCACGCCCTCCGAGCCGGAAAGCGCGCCCATCGTCGTGGCCTCACCGGGATCGAGCACGCTCATCTCGTCGCCGATGTACTCGACGATCACCGAGGCGCCGCTCGCGTCGGCGATCTGGAAGTGGTAGCAGCGGTTGGCGCTCGCGTGCATGTCGTATCGCTCGAGCAGCGCCACGGCCTCGTCCACGGTGGCGCAGCCGTCGAGCATCATGCGGATGGCCGTCGTGGTGGTGATGTCCACCTTGTCGGTCTGCTGATCGGTGGGCTCGGTGTCGATCAGCAGCACGCCCACGGCCAGCCCCGCCTCGTTGATGCCGTCGAGCGGCGCGTAGGGCGCGGCGAGCGCCGTGAGGCTGGAGACGAGGTCCTCGGGCAGCTTGTCCTCGCCGTAGCCCAGAAAGCCCAGGTTCACCATCGAGACGCTCGCGTAGCCGTCATCGGGGGTGGTGCGCACGAGCATCGCGGGCGAGTACTCGAGATCGAAGTTGCGCCCGAACAGCGCGTCGCCCTCGGGCGTGGTGGCGTTGAAGGTGGAGCATGCCAGATCGGGCAGGTCGATGGTGATGGGCAGGCCCTTCATGATGCGGTTCACCACGAACTGGATGAGCTCGGAGTCGTCGCTCGCCCCACCCTGCTCCAAGAACTCGTCGATTCCGTAGTCGCCCTCATAGGTCATGGTGTAGAGCGGGTAGTCATCCACCTTCTCGATGGATCCGAGCGTGGCGAGCTCGTGCCCGAACAGCGCGTACACCGCACCAACCGCCGCGACGACCAGCACCACCAGCGCGATGCCGATACCGAGCAGAACCTTCTTCAGCCTGCTCATGGGCTTTTTTGCCATAGACCTCTCCTGTCATCCGATACGCAGAGCGCGCATCATCCTACCAAAGAGGGGATTTATGTTTACGTTTTCTACAATATCGTCAACAGTTTGAAAGGGCGGACGGCGCCGGCGCCGGACTCGGCGCCGAGAGAAAGATCGCCTGCCGAGGGGCGCGGGACGGGCGCGGCGAGCGGAGGCGGCCTCGGCACGCGCGCCCGGACGCTGCGGTTCCGCCCGGTACCTCGCCGCGCCGCGGCATTGGCCACGGCGCGCGTCCGAGCGCTACACCGTCAGGAACACCATGATGATGATCAGCGCGAAGCCCACGATATCCGTTCCGGCGAAGAAGGTTCCCAGGAACAGCGCGCTCGTGATGGTGGCCGAGACGGGCTCGACCGTGCCGATGAGGCTCGCGCGCATGGAGCCGATGTCCTTGACGCCCTGCATGTAGAGGAAGTACGCCAGAAACGACCCCACGAACGCGAGAACCGCGAAGGCGCCCCAGCCCATGGCGTCGAAGGCGGGCATGTGCGCCCAGGGCTGGATGAACAGGCTGGAGACGATGCCCGAGACGAGCATGCCCGAACCCGTGATGACCGACGACCCGTACTTGGGCAGCAGCTTGACGGGGATGACGGACATGCACGCCGCGCCCACCGCCGCGATGAGGCCGATGATGAGGCCGTCGAGGGGGATGGTGAGCGTCGAGGGGTTGCCTCCGGTGGAGATGAGGTAGGTTCCCGCCAGCGCCAGCACCACGCCCGCCAGCTCGCGCCGGCGCGGCGCGCGCCGCGAGGTGATGCACGCGTAGACCATGATGAACACGAGCTGCAGGCACTGCAGGACGGTCGCCGTGCCCGCATTCATGAGACGCACGGCCAGGAGGTACCCGAACTGGTTGAGAATGACCCCTCCCGCCGTGAACGCGAGGAACACCATGAGGTCGTGCGGGGTGGTGAAGAGCTCCACGAAGCGGGCGCGGTCGCGCGCGAAGATGGGGAAGAGGAACAGGAAGCCCGAGCACAGCTGGCGCGCGCACATGAGCCACAGCGTGTCCACCGCGTAGTTGTCGAACAAAAAGCTCGCGCAGGTGCCCGAGAAGCCCCAGAAGATGCCTCCAGCCAGCGTTGCGGCGATGCCGGCGACCATCTGCCGGTCCCGCATGGCGTTGCCCCGCTCGCGCAGACGCTTGCGATGCGCGCGCGACGCGGCATCCTTGCCGAACCGCGGCGCCGCGCTCGGCGCCTCCCCTTCGGTCGCGATCGGCATCGCGGCTCCGACCGCGCCAGCCGCCTCGGTCGCCGCCGCCTCGGCCGCACCGGTCACCTCCGCCGCGCTCCCCTCGGCCGCGACCGCTTCCGCATCCCCCAGCGCTCGTTCCATCTGCACTCCCTCCCGCTTGCGCGGGTCAACTTCCCTCCCATGGGCGCCTGCGGCGAAAGGCCGCCCCGCGCCCGACGGCGCCGCGAACGGCTCCGCCCCGATACACGGTAGCGCATGCGCGCACCCGGGAAAGGGCGCGCGCTCCGACTTTTTCAGATAATCTTTTCGCTGCTCCGGTGGGGTAAAGTGCGTGCTGCGGAATAGTCGCGGCACCGGCGCGCAAAGCGTTCGCCCGGCGTTGCGCGCACCGGCGCCAACGGGTATAACCAACATCATCCGTCAACGCATCTAAGGAGCATCCATGGCCGATCAGCCCTCTCCCTCCCCCGCAGCCCCCGCCCCGGCGCCCTCCGCGCGCGCGGCGACGCGCGCCATCCTCGCCCCCGGCACGAGCACCTGCGGCTTCACCGTCACCCGTACCGAGACCATCGACGAACTCGACGCCGACGCCTACGTGCTGCACCACGACGCGTCCGGCGCGCGCCTGCTCGCTCTCTCCTGCGAGGACGAGAACAAGGCCTTCGCCATCGCGTTCAAGACCCCGCCGGCCGACGATACGGGCGTCTTCCACATCCTGGAGCACTCGGTGCTCTGCGGCAGCGAGAAGTTCCCCGTGAAGGAGCCCTTCGTCGACCTCATCAAGAGCTCGATGCAGACGTTCCTGAACGCGATGACCTACCCCGACAAGACCGTCTACCCCGTCGCCTCCACCAACGAGCAGGACCTGCTGAACCTCATGGACGTCTACATGGACGCGGTCCTGCGCCCCGCGATCTACCAGAAGCCCGCGATCTTCCAGCAGGAGGGCTGGCATCTGGAGGTGGATGAAGCGCCGGATGGGGACGCGGATGCCCCCGGGGACGCGGATGCCCCCGGGGACGCGGCCGCGCCGGGCGCCGCGGGGCGCCCCGTGCGCCTGCGCTACAACGGCGTCGTCTTCAACGAGATGAAAGGCGCCCTCTCCGACCCCATGGACGTGCTGGACGATGCCGTCAACCAGGCGCTCTTCCCAAGCACGGCCTACGCCTTCGAGTCGGGTGGCGACCCGCGCGCCATCCCCACCCTCACCTACGAGGCCTTCCTAGACGCGCACGCCCGCCACTACGCCCTCTCCAACAGTTTCATCGTGCTCTATGGCGACTTCGCCGACATCCGCCGCGAGCTGGCCTTCCTGGACGAGGGTTACCTCTCGGACGCCGCCCGGGCACAGACGGCCGCATGGCGCGCGCAGGCCGCCGCGCACGCCGGAGCCGGCAAGCCCAACCCCCTCGGCCACCAGGAACCCGTCATCTGCGCGCACGAGCGCGTCGAGATGGCCACCACCCCCGACAACGCCCTCGTCGGCGCCGCCTACGTGCTGGGCGAGGCCCTCGACACGCGGCGCATCGTGGCGGCCGACGTGCTGTTCGACACGCTGCTGGGCTCCAACGAGGCGCCGGTGAAGAAGGCCGTCATGGCGGCGGGCATCGGTGGCAACGTGATCAGCTACACCTCGAACGCCTGCGCCCAGCCCTACGAGATGATCATCCTGCAGAACGCGCAAGAGGACGCGGCCGAGACCTTCCGCCGCGTCATCGAGGACACCTGCCGCGAACTCGTCGAGCAGGGCATCCCCCGCGACCGGCTCGAGGCCGTGATCTCCAACAACGAGTACGCCCTGCGCCAGCGCGACTACGGCACCGCCGACGGCGTGGTGCTGGCCTGCGAGGCACTCAACACCTGGCTCTACAGCGCGGCGGACGAGGACGCCACGCGCGCCATCACCTACGCCGACACCTTCCGCTGGCTGCGCGAGCAGCTCGACGGCACCTTCTTCGAGGACCTGCTGCGCGAGCTCGTGCTGGAGAGCCGCCATCGCGCACTCGTGGAGCTCGTCCCCGTCGACGCGGTCGAGGCCGGCGCCGCCGTCGAGGAGCGCTCCGAGCTGGAGGCGCGCGCCGCCGCGCTCTCGGACGCCGACGTCGCCGCCATCGAGGCCGACGTCGAGCGCCTGCGCGCCGCCCAGGAGGCCGAGGACTCCCCCGAGGCCAAGGCGACGCTGCCGCGCCTGCGCGTCTCCGATATCGGTCCGGCACGCCCCGAACCCGCACGCGAGCTCGACCGCACGGCGCCCCTCCCGTGCCTCAAGCATCCGCTTGAAACGCACCGTATCGCCTACGCGATCACCTACTTCGACCTCAGCCACGTGAGCTTTGCCGAGCTCCCCTACGTCAAGATCATGTGCCAGCTTATGCGCCAGCTGGCAACGCGCCAGCGCTCAGCGGCGGAACTGGACACCTATATAGGTTCCAACCTGGGATTCCTTACCTTCACCACCAATGTGTACACGCAGGAGAACTGGAAGCTCGCGCGACCGGTTCTCGCCGTTGCCGCCGGCGCACTTTCCGAAAACATCGAGGCGCTGGCCTCCATCCCGCGCGAGGTGTGGGCGCAGACCCTCTTCGAGGACACCGACCGCATCCGCGACGTGCTCACCCAGATGCGCATCGGCATGGAACAGGGTTTCATCACCGCCGGTCACCAGGCAGCGCTGGGGCGCGCGCTGTCCTATGTGCTGCCGTCCGCCGTCGTTGCCGAGCAGCTGGGCGGCATCGAGTTCTATCGATTCCTGTGCGCGCTTACCGACGCGTTCGACGAACGCGCAGACGAGCTCGTTGCCAAGTTACGTGAGCTCCAAGAGCGCATCTTCACCTCAACCGGCACCATCGCCAGCTTCACCGGATCGGATGAGGACTACGCGCGTTACTGGGAAGCCGCCGGAACGCTCGGCCTGACACCGCGCGTCGCACCCGCCAAGGAGCTCTACGTTCCCATGCCCGAAGACAAGCACGAGGCGTTCGTCATCCCTAGCGACGTGTGCTATCTGGGTGCCGCAACCGACGCGCGCGTGCTGGGGCTTGCCACCGATGGTCGCTGGAACGTGGCGGCTGGCGCCCTCTCCTACGACTATCTATGGAACGAGATCCGCGTGAAGGGGGGCGCCTACGGCTGCGGGTTCCGCTCCACGGCAGGCAGAGCGCTCTCGTTCTACACGTTCCGCGATCCCGCCATCGACCCCTCGATCGCGCGCATCGGCGGTGCAGGCACCTGGCTCAAGGAATTCGAACCTGCGGCAGAGGCCTTCGAAGGGTTCATCGTGTCGACCGTGTCGTCACTTGATGCGCCGGTAAAGCCCTACGCATCCACCGTACGGCGCAATGCGGAGTACTTCAGCGGGAGACCGGAGGGCTTCCGCGTGCAGCTCCGCGACCAGATGCTGGCTTGCACACCCCATGATCTGCGCGCCCTGGGCGACGACGTTGCCCGCGTTGCCGCCGCAGCGCCGATCTGCGTCTTCGGCGGGCGCTCCATCATCGAGGCGAGCGACGCCGGCTGGAACGTGATCGACCTGCTAGGGTAGCGCCCATTCGATCTTGTGCGATTCTATCTCGTGCGCGCCCGTGCCCCGGCAAGGAACATGATGTCCTTGCCGGGGCACCTGGTAACAAGAGGGGCAAAAGGACAGGGCGTCCGCGATCTGATGGCTACCGTTCGGGTGGACTGACGACCGCTTGGAGGTCGCATGGCGTTTTTGCCTAGCAGAGGAAGGTAGAATGGGAACGTCCAGTTTGATCCTAGGAGGACCCATGATAAGAAGACCTGGAACTACCCCCCCCCCTTAACGTAAAGACATTCATACTGACCTGCTGCTGCACGCTACTTGCCCTCGCAGCGCTCGTCGCCGCGCCCGTCAGCGCCCGCGCTGCGGGCGCCACCGATACGTGGGACGGCACCGCCGACACGAGCTGGTATGACGCCAATCCCGACGCCGAGACCTTCACGCTCGATTCCGCCGAAGACCTTGCGGGTCTCGCCCAGCTCACCAATCAAGACACCCCGATTACGTTTACGGGGAAAACCATCCTGCTCGCCATCGATGTCGACCTGTCCGGACACGGATGGACTGCCATCTCTCAAAATGGCAACAACTTCACTACAACCTCATTCAGCGGCACGTTTGACGGCCAAGGCCACACAATCAGCAACCTTAAAAATGTTGCGTCCGCAGAATACCGCTACGGCCTTTTTGGCACCGTCCACGAAGCGACGATAAAGAACCTGAATCTCGTCAATGCGGAGGTCGTCGTTACGCAGGACAGCACACGTCTGGAGGTCGGGACAATCGTCTCTTGGTCGAGCGATTCAATTATTGAGAATTGCTCGGCATCGGGTGCACTGACCTGCGAGACCGACATCCTCATCGGCGGGCTCGCGGGACAGTGCACGGGCAGCTCGCAGCTCATCGGTTGTCATTCCGCCGTCAATGTCATCAGCACCTATCCGAAAGCGGAAATCGGCGGCGCTGCGCCCACCGTCGGCGGACTAGTCGGTCAATGGGAGAACGCCGGCAACGCAGCCCGTATCCAGGACTGCGCTTTTAGCGGATCCATGCAGGTTACCAGCAATCAGGCAGCTTGCGGAGGCATCTTGGGAGCGTGCTTCGATTTCGATGGCGCCCCCGGCGTGACCATCAACAACTGCCTCGTTTCAACCACCGCAATCACCTGCGGAGAACCCGATAACATCACCTACATCGCCGCCGTGGACGAAGATGGTTCCGTCACGAACTGCTACTGGCCCGATGACGAGCGCGCCGCCGTCGTGCAGCTCGTCGTCGACTGGGACCAGGGCACGGCATCCGCTGACCCCAATTTCGATCAAACGCAATGCGGCTCGGCATTTGTCGGTCTCTCCGCTGATGAGCTTATTAATCGGCTCAACGCCCATGCCACGGCAAATCAAAATGGACCAACTTGGTGCACAGGAATCAACGGCCATCCGGTGCTCTGGTACCAGACCGACCAGATTCCCGCCGACTACGCTGAGGTCGACGCCGCGCTCGAAACCGTGCCCAGCGACCTCTCCCCCTACACTGCCGCGAGCGCGCAGGCGGTAAACGAGGCGGTCGCCGCCGTTGACCGCACGCTCACCTCCGACCGTCAAGGCGAGGTCGATGCTATGGCCCAGGCAATCGAGAACGCGGTTGCCGCGCTCGAGAAGCTCGCCGATTGTTCCGCGCTTAACGCTGCTATCGAGAAAGCAGGCGCCATCGACCGAGCCCTCTACACCGACGGCTCTCTCACCGCGCTCGACCAAGCGCTCGAAGCCGCCCGCGCCGGCAGCACGGCAGGATGGGGCGCGAGCCGCCAGAGCGATATCGATGCACTGACCGCCGCCCTCGATGAGGCGCTCGCCGCCCTGGAGCGCAAACCCGAGACGCCGCAGAAGCCTGTCGATGAAAACAGAAGCACCGCGAAAGACAAGCTGCCCGGCACGGGAGACCCCGCCCTCGCCGCGCTCGTCAGCACGACCGTCGCCGGTGCCGGCACCCTCTGCCTCGGTATGCGCCTCCGCAAGCGCCAGTAGCCAAACACGATCGCACGCAACATCGGGCCCATCTCGTTCCCTCGGGATGGGCCCGGGAAGCCAAGCACGACCACAAAAGAGGGTCTCGCTGGTGAGCAGCCGCTTTTTACCAGAATGCGCACAACACACGCCCTTTTCTGGTAAAAAGCGGCTTCTCACTCACTGCACACACGCCGTTCTCAATTGTGTATGCCGTGCAGCACGCACAGCACGTGCTGCAGCACGCACAGAACGGCGCGCCCATGCGCACTCGAGACCCTTTGCAGGAGCGGCATTTCGCCCGAGCACCGATCCGCTCCCGCCTTCGAGGTGGCACCGTTTGCTAGCGCGGGGGCGCTATACCAGGCCTGCCATGGCACGTGCCGCACGGCCCGCCTTGCGGATGTCGTAAGGCGTGGTCTGGTACACGTAATAGTTAAGCCAGTTGGTATAGAGCAGCTGAGCCTGGCTGTTCCAGGTATTCAGCGGTGTGCGCGCGGGATCGTCATCCGGGAAGTAGTTCACCGGCACGTCCGGATCGATGCCGCGCGCCAGGTCGCGCTCGTATTCAAGCTTCAGGGTATCGGCATCGTACTCGGGGTGACCGAACACGAAGAAGCGCCGGTTGTCGGTGTTTTTGACGATGTAGAGCCCCGCTTCATCGGACGTCGCGATGACTTCGAGCTCGGAATTTGCCGCGACCGCATCCTCATCCACGCCGGTGTAGCGTGAATGCACCGCGAAGAAGCGGTCGTCGAACCCGCGCACGAGCGGCGAGGTGCGCTTGATGAGTCGGTGCTCATACACGCCCGAGAGCTTGGCGGGCAGCGCGTGCTTGTCGATGCCGTAGTGGTGGTAGAGCCCGGCCTGCGCGCCCCAGCAGATATGCAACGTCGAGTGCACGTTGGTCGTCGACCAGTCCATGATGCGCTCGAGCTCGTCCCAATAGTCGACATCGTGGAAGTCGAGCTGCTCGACGGGCGCGCCCGTGATGATGAGGCCGTCGAAATGATCGTGCTCGACCTCCCTGAACGTGCGGTAGAACGTCTCCAGATGCTGCTCGGAGACGTTCTTGGCGTCGTGGCTGGCGGTGCGCAGAAGCTCCACCTCGATCTGCAGCGGCGTATTGGAAAGCTTGCGCATGATCTGCGTCTCGGTGGCGATCTTGGTGGGCATGAGGTTCAAGATGAGCACGCGCAGAGGACGGATGTCCTGATGGATGGCGCGGTACTCGGTCATGACGAAGATGTTCTCGCGCTCGAGCGCCGCGGTCGCGGGCAGGGCGTCGGGGATGCGGATGGGCATTGCTTACCTCCCGAGAGGTGCGTTTTTCGGGGTCCGACCAACCAGTCTACCACCTCGGTACATCACCCTGTAACACACGGCGGGACGCACAGCGCTACAATGCCTGCACCAACCGCGACAACACGAAAGGTCGTCTATGAACGCATCCGCCACGATCGGCATCATCGGCATGGGGCACGTCGGCGCCCATGTCGCCAACAGCCTGCTCCTCCAGGGCCTGGCAGGCGAGCTCCTCCTCTGCGACGTCAACGCGCAGAAGGTCGCCTCGGAGGTCCAGGACCTGCGCGACTCCCTCGCGTTCTGCCCGTACAACGTCCGTATCGAGAACTGCGGCGACCGCTACGAGGAGCTCAGCGGCTGCGACATCATCGTGAACGCCGCCGGCAACGTCGCACTCGCCGCCGAGAACCGCGACGGCGAGCTCTTCTTCACGACCGATGCCGCCCGCACCTTCGCCGAGCGCGTCGTCAACGCCGGGTTCCAGGGTATTTGGGTATCCATCGCCAACCCCTGCGACGTGGTGTGCACCGAGATCTGGCACCTGACCGGCTACGACCCCAAGAAGATCATCGGATCCGGCACCGGCCTCGACTCCGCCCGCCTGCGCTCCCAGATCTCGCTCGCCTGCGGCGGCCTCGACCCCAAGTCAATCGACGCCTACATGATCGGCGAGCACGGCGCCTCGCAGCTCGCCGCATGGACCGCCGCGAGCATCTCGGGCAAGCCGCTCTCCGAGCTCGAGGCGGAACACCCCGAGCGCTTCTCCTTCGACCACACCGACATCGAGGAGAAGGCCCGCGTAGGGGGCTATGTCACCTACGCCGGCAAGGGCTGCACCGAGTACGCCGTGGCGAACGCCGCGGTGCGCGTCGTCGGCGCGGTGCTCCACAACGAGCACGCCGTCATGGCCGCCTCCACGCTGATGGAGGGGCAGTACGGCGAGGAGGGCATCTTCACGTCCCTGCCCTGCATCATCGGGGCGGACGGCGTTGAGGACGTCTTCGCCCCCGGGCTCTCGGACGGGGAGCTCGCGGCGTTCCATGCGAGCTGCGCCCACATCCGCGACAACATATCGCGCCTCAGCTGGTGGTAACCCCCTGTTGAGATTTAGCTAGCGAAGCGCCCCCTGCCGGCATCCGACCACCGGCAGGGGGCGCTTCGGCCTCTATTCGCCTGCGACCGACACGCCCGCCGCTTCGGCGATCGCGCGCTCCTCGGGATAGTAGACGCCCCAGTCGTAGCGCAGCCGCGTCATGGTGTCCATGACGTCCGCGGCGATATCGATGAGCCCCGCGGCCTCCGCATCGCCGGCGACGGCGCGCTCGAGGTCCGCCACCTCGTAGGCGAGCGCGTAGCCCTCCTCGCCTGCCTCGACGATCTCATGGCGGCCATCGGCCGTCCATGTGATGACGGCGCGATCGGCCCGCGGGTAATCGGTGATCTCCACATAACAGCGATCGAACGAGAGAAGGGCGCGCTTGGGCTGCTTGGCATGGAGCGAGAGCGAGAACACCCCGAGCTCACCCTCAGCATTGCGCGTCACAAAACCGCTCGTCTCGTCCACACCGGTGACGGCGCGGTTGGCAAGCGAGACGACCTCTTCCGGGGCGCCCGCCATGAACAGGCGCGCGACGCTCAGGGCGTAGACCCCGATGTCGAGCATGGCGCCGCCGGCGAGGCGGGGGTTGTAGAACCGGTTGGTAAGATCGCCGTATTCCTTGTAGCTGCCAAAATTCACCTGCGCGAGCGTAAGCGGGCCAAACGCACCGGAGCGCGCCTCGGCGAGCAGCTTGCGATAGAGCGGCATGTGCAAGATGGTGGTCGCGTCCATAAGGACGACACCGTGCTCGGCCGCCAGGGCGCGCGCCTCGGCGAGCTCGGCGCCGTTGAGCGTGATGGACTTCTCGCAGAGCACATGCTTGCCCGCCGCCAGCGCGCCGCGCAGGAACTCGATGTGGGTGTTGTGGGGCGTGGTGATATAGACCGCGTCGATATTGGGGTCGGCGTAGAGGTCCTCGAAGGAATCGTACACGCGCACCACGCCCCAACGACGCGCGAAGTCCTCGGCCTTGGCGCGCGTGCGGTTCGCCACGCCGGTGATATGCCTCCCCGCCAGCGCCATGACCTGCGCCATCTGGTTGGCGATCACGCCGCAGCCGATGACCGCCCAGCGCAGGCGCGGCGCCGAGAAGACGTCATCGGGAAACGGCTGGTCCCGGACGGCGGCGTACGCCACATCGGCCGCAGCGGCCGAATCGAGCGGATGGGAGGCAACGGTACGATACGCGGTCATGGACGGTACTCCCTTCGTCGCGGACGCCGGCGCGCGGCGCCCTTGCGTCATCTACCGCCCATTATAAGGCGCTCGCAGACGCGCTCCGCCTTGAGCGCATCCCGCCGGCGAAGAACAGAAGCATGCCCCCGATCATGATCGCCGCCCCCGCGAGCTTCGCGAAAGTGACCGCTTCTACGAACCCGGCAGCATCGGGGATAATCGCTGCTCCCACCATGGAGAACACAGGGTACAAAACGTTGATGAACGAGACGGAAGCTGGCGGAATGTGCTTTTGCACGACGAGCATGAGCGAATGGCAGACACCGCTGCCAATCAAACCCGTGAGCGCAATGATTCCCACGCTCTCGGGAGTCCAAACCACCTGTGGACCACCTTGGATCAGCGCGAACGGAACAGAGAGCGCCGTCGCAACGAGCATCTGCACGACGGTGAGCGCGAACACGTCATCGTGCACCGCAACTCGGGCACCGTATACGATCTGCACACACGAACCTATCATCGCGACCACCGCAATCGCGTCGCCGCCGTTGAGTGCTCCGGAAAGCGCTCCAGTGAAGATCGTCAAACCCATCAGAACGATGATGATGGCGAAAACGAGGTTGCGCGAGGGGGGACGACGCGCACGCCAGCAGCAGAAGGCTGGCACCACGACGACCGAGAGCTGAGCGATGAAGACCGCATTGGTGGATGAGGTGAAATAGAGGCTGTACGTGCTGACGAGCATCTGTCCCCCGACCAAGACCCCCAGCACCGCGCCATGCAACCAGGCCGAGCGATTGATGCGCACACGGCGTACGATGGCGATAACCAGGAGCAGCAAAGCGGCAGCTCCGAACCGCAGCGTCGCGTACGCGCTCGATGACATATAATGCAGCGCGTGCTTGATGAGCACCTGCGTAAGCCCCCAATAGAGGTTGATGCCCGCGAGCACAAGCCCGAACGGAACCATGGAACTCCTCTCCTTGCCCTGCGGCCCGCTACGAGACGGAATCGATAACCATGACAGAAAAGGGGCGGGCGCGCGGCCCGCCCCCAATCGCGGCGAAAGCGCTCCGCCGCCCAAATTGAAGCAATGCGTTACTTGGCGTATTCGGGGTACTTGGCAATGATCACACGCGCTGCGATAAACGACACCGCAATGGAGATGGCAGCGACCACGCACGCAAGGATGAAGTTGCCCATAGAGCCATCGGGCGCGATGAAGATGAGTGCCGAAAGCAGGCCGGGGCACGATCCAGCAACATACTCCTTGAGCACGAAGATGCCCGCAACAAGACCCGCCGAAAGCGCGCCGATGGCGGTCGCAACGAGCAGACGTGGACGCTCGATGAGGCTGCCGTAGAACGCGGGCTCGGTCACGCCGCACAGCGCCGTGATGGCGACGGTGGTGACCATGCCGCGCTTGGCCTTGTCGCCCTTCATCGCCGTCGCCAAAGCGAGGCTCGTGCCACCGATGCAGAGGTTGGAGATGAAGCCGAAGATGATGGGAGCCCAGCCAAGCTGCGCCAAGCTCGTCACCTCGATGGCGATGTAAGCCTTATCCAGACCAAGCATGACGAAATAGGGATTGAGAGCAGCCAGAATGGGCGTGGCGATGAACGCCACGTTGTTCATGAGCCACGTCACCGCGTCGCTCAGAGCGTAGCCCATCATGCTGCCCACCGGACCGAGCACGATGAGCTCGACCGGCACAACGATGATCATCGTAAGCAGGGGCTTCAAGAACAGCTTGACGACATCGGGGATTATCTTCTGAAGCAACTTGTCCACGAAGTACATGAACACCACACCCAGCACGATGGGCACCACGGTGCTGGAGTAATCATTCGCAGGAATGGGGATGCCGAAGAAATCGAGCCCCTCGACACCGCTGATGGACGAGCTGATCATGAGCGCGCCGAGCATGGCTCCCATAATGGGCTGCATCTTCATGACCGCCGCGAGCTGATAGCCGAGGTACACCGGCAGGAAGCTGAGCGAAGCGCTGAAGATGGCGAGCAGCACCTGCGCCGTGCCGCTGTCGGTGCTCAGGCCGCCGTAGTTCACCAGCAGATTCTTGATGGAGAGGATGAGACCGCCCACGATGAGCGCCGGAACGATGGGCATGAACACCTGAGCGGACACGTTGCCGAACCGCTCAATGAGCCCCATCGCCGTATTGCCGCGCTTGATGCCGGCGGCGATGTCTCTGGCCGTCGCCTCATCGTCGGCAACCACGCCGCCGCCAGCCTCGATCCCAGCCACCTCGAGAAAATCGTTGTAGGCCTCGGTCACATTGGGTCCGATGATAACCTGCAGCTGCCCGCCGCTCACAACGGCGCCGAGCGCCTGGTCGGCGGCCTTTGCGGCGTCCACATCCACCTTGACGGTGTCACGCACGTCGATACGCAGACGCGTCGCGCAGTGCGTAACCGATGTGATGTTGTCCTTGCCGCCCGCCGCAGCGATGACGGCCTTTGACATTGCCTCGTACTTCATCCGTCTCCCCTACCTTTCCTCGTCGCGATACCGCTTGATCAGATCTCGATACCAGTACCAGCTCTTCTTGGGTGTGCGCTCCAGATCGCGTTCGAAGTCGACGCGCACCAACCCATAGCGCTTCTCGTAACCGTTGATCCAGCTGTAGAGATCCATGGTCGACCACAGGTAATAACCCTCAACCCGCGCCCCGTCGTGCCGAGCGCGCATCATATGCTCGATGAACGCGCTCAGGAGCTCGATCCGGTCATCGTCCTCGACGCGCCCGCCCGGGCCGGGCTGCTCGTAGGCGCCATGACCGTTTTCGGTGATGAATATCCGCGGCGCCCCGTAGCGCTCGTGGATGTCCATGATGGTGGTGTACATGCAGCTGGGAAGGATCTCGCGCCCCCATTTGTTGCGCGGAACGTCTGGGTCGCAAGCGCTCTCGAACAGCGGCGCGATGCACTTGCCCTCGATCTTCCTGCTGGCCCCGCCCTTGTTGTTGGCCGAGACCGCCAGTTCCCCGCCATGCCAGTCGGTCACATATTCGCGGCAGTACACGTTGAGCCCGATGAAATCGCCCACGCCCTGCTTGAACTCTTCCACGTCGCCGGGAGCTCGATACAGCGAAACCTCCAGCCTGCCCAGCATGTCATCCATCTCAGGCGGAAGCTCGCCCTGCAGGCACGGCGCGAGGATCATGCGGTTGGCGAAGAAATCCGCGGCGCGGAACACCTCGTCAGGATGCTCGGTCGCAGGATCCAGCTCCACTACGCCGCCATCATGCACCACGCCGATACTGCCCTCGCAACCCATCTCCCGGTATGCACGCACCGCGAGGGCACTCGCCCGCATGAGGTTGTACTGGTACTGCATGAACGACTGGATATCGAGGGAGCGGTTGGGCGGGTAGTTGCCCAGCACGTTCGCGCAATAGCTGTAGAAGTGCGGCTCGTTGATCGTGGACCAGATCTTCACGCGGTCGCCGAAGCGCGCGAAGCACACGCGAGCGTATGCGCAGAACCAATCGGCCATATCGGAGTTGAGCCATCCACCCCGACGTGCCAGCGCATAGGGCAGATCGTAATGAAAAAGCGTCACGTTCGGCTCGAGCCCGTTCTCAAGGCAGCAATCGATCACGCGGTTGTAGAAGGCGACGCCCTCCTCGTTGACCGCGCCCACGCCCTCCGGCATGATGCGGCTCCAAGCGATCGAGAAGCGAAACGTGTTCTGTCCGCCCTCGCGCATGAGGCGGATGTCCTCCTCATAGCGATGGTAGAAATCGCAGGCTACGTCACCATCCACATGGTTGATGTTCTTGACGCTGGAGTGGTTGAAGGAATCCCATTCACCCAGCCCTTTGCCGCCCTCGTTCCACGCGCCCTCGCATTGATAGGCGGCCGTGGCAGAACCCCAGAGAAACGGCCTGCGGGCGCATCCGTCTTCCGTCTGCATCCTCATGGTCCCCCTTTCCCGTTCCGCTGCGCGCAGTCCGACCGTGCCGGAACACGCTCCAACAGGAGAATTAACTATATCGATGACGTCATCCGGTTCAAAATATAAGGAGATAATCGAGATGCGTTGATTCAATAAACGAACCATGACCCATTGCGGCACCGCGAGGAGGAACCCGGTGAACATCAGCGATTTCGATGTGCTCAACCGCATCAGTGCCATCATCAACACCGAGCCGGGTTCCAACGATGCCTCGATCGCACGCTATCTCATAACCCACCTCAGGCGCTCACGGGACATCAACGTGACCGCCATCACACGCGAGGCGTTCGTAACCCGCTCGGCCGTGCGGCGCTTTTGCAACCGCCTTGGATATCCCTCGCTCAGCGCCCTGAAGGATTCGTTCTCGCAATCCGTGTTTCCCAGCGACCTCAGCCATCGCGAAGCCGAGATGACTTACGGGAAGTACCGTGCCGAGCTGGACGTGCGCATGATCGAGATGTTCGCCGAAGTAGAGAGCCGTGTGTCCGACGCCGTCATCGAGCATCTGGCGGACGAGATCGAGAGGCGCTCGAACGTCGAGATCTGGTGCACCAACAACGTAAGCGGAAACCTTACACGCTTCCAGCAGGAGATGTTTTTCGCGGGCAAGATCGTGCGCATCCTCGCAGGCACCGACATCGCTTCATCCAGGGACGCCGAAAGGGCCTCTGAGAACCTCGTCATCGTGGTCTCGGTTTCGGGACTCTTCGCAACGCAGGTCCACGATCAGCTGGCACGCCGGCAGGGCAGAAAGATCCTCATCACCGCGTTCAGCAGCGAGACCGCGACGCGGGCCTATGACCGCGTCTACCGCCTCAGCGGCGCCGGCAACGGCATCGACCGGCTTGGCGTGTATTCAAAGTATGCGGTAACCTACCTCTTCGACCTGCTCTCCTCGTGCTACATCAGCCGATTCCCGAGCACCAAGGGCGACCCGCTCTACGGTCTCACGCTCGACTGGTCCGAGTGATCCCCCGCGCGGTCGTCTTCGAAGCGGGCGATCTCGGCTAGGAAGGCGTCGCCGAAGTCGTCGGCCTTCTTCTCGCCGATGCCCGGCACCTCGAGCAGCTCGCCGCGCGTGGCGGGGCGCCGCCGGCACATGCCGCGCAGCGCCTTGTCGGTGCACACCATGTACGGCGCCCAGCCGCGTTCGATCGCCAGCTCGCGGCGCAGCTCGCGCAGGCGCTCGAACAGCTCGGCATCATCGCCCACGCGCGGACGCGCGTCCGACTCCGCCTCCGCGCGCAGCAGGTCGACCGCGCGGCGAGCGCGGTGGGCACGCGAGCGCGCCGCAGCCCGGCGCTTGATGGTGAAGGCGAACCCCTCCGCGCCCTCAAGGGCCTCCCCCGCGCGCGGGCCCAGCCCCACCACGGGGTACTGCCCCTGCGACTGCGCCAGGTAGCCCCTGCCCACCAGCTGGCCGATGACGTCCTTGATGCGCGCGAGGGGCTCTTCGGCAAGCGCGCCGTAATCCGGCGTCTCGTCGAGCCGATACTGCCGAATGCGCTCGGTGTTGGCGCCATGCAGCGCCTCGGCAACGAGCGAGCGGCCGAAGCGCCCGCCGGTATCGCGCACCAGGCGCACCGCCGCACGGGCGGGCTCGGTCACATCCTCTACCTCGTAGCTCGTGGTGCAGTTGGAGCAGTTGCCGCAGCCGGCGGCCCGCTCGGCCGCCACGTCGGATGCAGTGCCGCCGGGTACCGCCACCCCGAGCGCGCCCTCGTCGCCGAAATACCGCAGGATGTAGGCGCGCAGGCAGTCCGTCGTCTCGCAATAGCCCTCCATGGCCCGCAGCAGCCGGTAGCGGTTCTGGCGCGCCCGCTCGCGAGCCTCCTCGTCCGCCTCGCTTTCATCGTCCCCGCGATCGATCAGGTAGCGACGCAGGCGGAAATCGTTGCCGTTCCAGAGCAGGTAGCAGCTCGCCGGATCGCCATCGCGCCCCGCACGCCCCGCTTCCTGGTAGTAGGCCTCGATGCTCTCGGGCACGTTGTGGTGGATCACGTAGCGCACGTTGGGCTTGTCGATCCCCATGCCGAAGGCGTTGGTCGCCACCATCACGGGCACGGTGTCGTCGATGAACGCCGCCTGGCTCGCGGCGCGCTCGTCAGCGGGCATGCCGGCATGGTAGCGCCCCACGGCGATGCCCGCCGGCGCGAGCGCGCGACCCAGGCTGAACGCGAGCTCGTCCACCGCCTTGCGCGTCGAGCAGTAGATGATGCCGCTCTCGTCGGCGTGGGCGAGCGCGTAGTCGCGGATCCACATTGCCTTGGCCTTGTCGCCCATCTCCTCCACACCGAAGTAGAGGTTCTGGCGATCGAACCCGGTGACCACGGTCTCGGGCCGACGCAGGCCGAGCATCTGCACAATATCGGTGCGCACGCGCTCGGTCGCCGTCGCCGTGAAGGCCGCGACCACGGGGCGCTGGGACAGTACCTCGATGAAGCGCGCGATCTCCAGGTACGAGGGGCGGAAATCCTGCCCCCACTGGCTCACGCAGTGCGCCTCGTCCACCGCGACAAGCGGTATGCCGATGCCCTCAGGCCCGGCGACATGCCGCGCGAACGCGAGGAACCGCTCGTCGGCCAGGCGCTCGGGGGCGACGTACATGATCTGGTACCAGCCCTCGCGCGCCCGCTTGAGCACGGTGTTCTGCTGGGCGGGGGTGAGCGTCGAGTTGAGGTAGCTCGGGCGGGCGCCCGCGGCCTTGAGGGCGCGCACCTGGTCGCCCATGAGCGAGACGAGGGGGCTCACCACGAGGGTGATGCCAGGGAGCGTGAGCGCGGGGATCTGGTAGCAGATGGACTTGCCGGCGCCGGTGGGCATGACGCCGAGCGCGTCGCGACCGGCGAGGATGGCCTCGACGAGCCGCTCCTGGCCGGGCCGGAACGACCGGTAGCCAAAGTACTGCTCGAGCGCCGCCCGAGCCTCTGCCATCTGAGCCATCGCCCACCCCCTTCGTAGTAGCGAGGATTATACGCCGCCCCCTTGTCACACGAGCTCGGGCAGGCTGCCGATCGCCCACAGCGGTATATTCACCAGCCAGCCCTCGTCGCGGTAGCCGGAAAGAGAGGTGCGCACGGCACGCCCGAGGCCGAATTTCTCGCAAGCGACCTTGAGGCTCTTCGCGCGCAGATTCTCTGCCGCCTTGACTTCTATGGGAAGGACGGCCCCATTCTCACCGACAGCAAAATCGACCTCTGCGGAGCCCGCATCGTTTGACCAATACGCCGGAGCCAGCCCGCGCAGGCGGAGCTGCTGCTCAACATATTGCTCGGTAAGCGCCCCCTTGAACTCGGTAAACAGCGTCGAGCCCTCAAGGAGCGCCTGCGGCCTCAACCCGGCCATGGCACCCAGCAACCCCACATCCAGGCAGAACAACTTGAAGACCGCAACGTCGGCATAACTCGCCAGCGGCACGCGCAGAGCCGATGCGCGCCGCACGCGGTCGAGCACGCCATAATCGCACAGCCATTGGATGCTCTCCTCGAAATCGCGCGAACGCCCACCCGGGCGCACGGCTCCGAACACGAACTTCTTGTTCTCGCGCGCGAGCTGACGCGGCACCGATTGCCACACGAGCCTCATGCGCTCCAAGATGCGTGCGGGTGCATGCTTGCTAAAATCCGCATCATAATCGGCGAGGATCTGCGCCTGCCTGCGGCGAACCTCCGCCACGTCTCCCCCCTCGGCGTAGATTGCCACTGGCTCGGGCATGCCGCCCACGACGAGATATTCTTTGAGCAGGGCTTCCAAACGATCGACGGCCGAGGACAGCAGCTCCATATCCGCGCTATGGAGCGCATCTGCGAGGGGATCCCCCGCCACGGCGCGCACGAACTCCTCGAAGCCAAGCGGATGGAGCGTAAGCGCCTCGACCTTTCCAACCGGGAAGGACGCATCCCGCCGCTCAAGCGTGATGCCCATATAGGAGCCCGCCGCCGCGACATGATACTGCGGTGCTCGCTCGCAGAAATACTTGAGCGCCGTTATGGCCCGGGGCGCTTCCTGCACCTCATCGAGGATAAGCAGGGTGGAACCCGGAAGAATGCGCTGGGAGGTGCGCAGTTCGAAGGCGGCGATGATGCGCTGCGGGTCGAGATCCCGCTCGAACACGGCCGCCGCCTGCGGGTCCAACATGAAGTCCACCGTCACGCAGTTGGCAAATGCACGTCGTCCGAGCTCCTCCAGAAGCCAGGTCTTGCCCGTCTGGCGCGCGCCAAGCAGGAGCAGGGGCTTCCGATGAGCGCGTCTTGACCATGCAAGCAGGTCGTTCATGAGCAAGCGTTCCAAAGGCGTCCTCCTCTCCCTCCGCTTTATCATACCTCCATCGCACAAGTTCCATGCCAAAATGTGGGAATGATGCACATTATTCGATGGAAAAATGTGCAAGTCTCCCACATTTTTCGATGGAAAAACGTGGGAATGAACGAAGGAAGGAAAGGACTGCGCCCCGCGTGACAAGGGGGACAGGTTGGATTGTCACGTGACAAACCAACCTGCCCCCGTTGTCACATGCCGGCTGAGGCGGAGGCTCCCGGTTCTATCCGATGCCGTAACGCTCACGCACTTGGTCGCGCACCTGCGGGAACGGAGTGATGGGCGGCTGGTCGCTGCGATGCTCCCCGATGTGCCGTTCCATCCAGATCATGTTCCACCAGCGGCCGTATTTGAAGCCGCACTGCTTGAACTCGCCCACCAGACGGTAACCCATGCGCTCGTGGAAGCGCCAGCTGTCGTTGGTGAGGTGCTCGTCTTCCACCTCGGTGGTTGCGATGCAGGCCTCCATGTTGAGGATGCCCTGCGCGGCGAGGCAGCGTTCCATCGCGTCGTGCAGTGCACGGCCCACGCCGCCGCGACGGCACGCGCGGTCGACGTAGATCGAGGTCTCGACCGCCCAATCGTAGGCGGGGCGCGCCTTAAAGGGACTCACGTACATGTAGCCGATGATGCGCGGCACGGCAGCGGGCCCATCGGTGGCAAACGATGCCGGATCCGTCTGCTCTGCCACCAGATAGGGGTAGCGCTCCAGCGTCTTTGCCATGCGGGTGCGGAACTCATCGAGCGTCGGCGGCTCGTACTCGAAGGTCACCGCCGTGTCACGCACGTAGGGCACGTAGATCTCATGGCAACGCGGCGCGTCCGCAAGCGTCGCCACGCGGATGCGCAGGTTGCTAGAACACGCTAGCTGTTCGCCCGAACCCTCCATGGCGTCCTCCTCCAAAGTCGCTCGACCATTCATCGCCCAAGATGGTACTGCATCGCCGCCGTCACCTCGGCGCTTTCCGCATGGCGCAACCTACTCGATACCGTAACGCGCTAACAGTTCGTCCCTGTGATTAACTAGGAACTTCTTCATATACGGAATGGTAAAGGCGACGTATCCACGCGCCGTCGGCTCAATCACCTGCCGCTTGACGAGCATGCGCCGATACGAGGTGAGGCTCGAGGCCGGGACCCCCAATCGCTCGGCAATCTCCTTTGTCGATGACACGGTTTTATCTTCGGTCATCGCCAGCAGGTATTCCATCGCCCGCAGCGACAAGTTTGAAATCGCGGTCTCGCGCACCGAATTGTTGAACTCGTTCATCGCCTCATCAATACCGGCGCGCACATCCGCATCCTCTACTTTGAGCGAACGCGCGGCGTGGGCGTACGTCTCGTTCCAGATGGCGTAGCCCACTAACTGAATTAAAAAGGCGTAGCCACGCGTGACCCCAGCCGCTTCATCAAGCGCCTGTTGCGAGATGGAAAGCCCCGATTGCTCGATGGAGGTCCGCAACGCGGCGGCAACCTCATCAAGGGGGATGGGCGCCAGCTCCTCTGCCTTGGCGCGCCGCAAAAACGTAAGAGCTCGCCCGTTGAGAAGATCCATCACGCCGGTGGTGATACCGCCAAAGACAAACGCGATGTTCATGCGCTCGCGGATAAGATGCTGCACGCTTGTCGCCAGGGCCCGAACATCCGCCTCGTCGGCATCCTGAATCTCGTCCACTGTCACCAGCAGGCCAACCCCTCGCTGCGTAAGCTCAGAGACCGACTCGGTGAGCGCATCGCGCAGCGTGCTTTCGGTTGCCGGCGCGTCGTGCTTAAACCACATTTAGGCCATCTACCTGGCTATAGCAAAATAGCAGATATAGCAGATGGGTCATTTGGGAACGTGTTCCATTTGACCCACTTGGTCTTTGATGCACGGGAATCCGTCGGAAGCCAGCGTGACGGTGGGGAAAGGTTCGTCTGTCACGTGACAAAGTAACCCGCCCCCATTGTCACATCTACCACCAAATGAGTCAGTTGGAACACGTCCCCAACTGACCCATTGTCAGTCGTCGTCCCCGCTCGGGCCGAGCTGCATGAGGATCGCGAGCGCCGCGGCCACGGGGCCAGCCGGATCGCGCGCATCGAGCCCGCGCCCCACGCCGGAGCCCGCGCCGGCGCCCGCCTTGTAGGGCACCGAGAGCTTGCGGCTCTTGGGGAAGTTCACCGCACCCAGCCGGTCGCGCAGATCGAACGCGACCTTCTTGGGCACGTCGATCCCCTGGAAGGTGAGCCGACCGCCCGCCAGCGCGACGCTCTCCACCCCGAGCCTGCCGGCGCGGATGCGGACGCGCGCGCGGTCGAAGAGGTTCTGGGCCGCCTGCGGCAGCTCGCCGTGGGCGGATACCACCTGCTCCTGCGCCGCGTCCACATCCGCCAAAAGCTCGGCGGCGGCCAGCTTGCGGTACACCAGCACGCGCTCGTCCACGGCGGGCAGGTAGTCCTCGGCCAGGTAGAAATCGGCCGGCAGGTTGATGGCGACCTCGCTCGCCTCGACCGCGCCGCCCTCGCCGCGCGCCTCGGCCACCGCCTGCCCCAGCATCTGCGTGAACAGGTCGAAACCCACGCTCGAGAGGTTGCCGTGCTGCTCGGCTCCCACGAGCGAGCCGGCGCCGCGGATCTCGAGGTCGCGCATGGCGATGCGCATGCCGCTTCCCAGGTCCTGGTACTCGGCGAGGGCCGTCAGGCGCTCGGCGGCCTCGGGGGTGAGCGGCATCTCGCCGGGGAACATGAAGTAGGCGTAGGCCTGCGTGGCGCTACGGCCCACGCGTCCCTTGAGCTGGTAGAGCTGAGCCAGGCCCAGGCGCTGCGAGTCCTCGATGATGAGCGTGTTGGTGCGCGGGTTGTCGATGCCGCTCTCGATGATCGTGGTCGCCACGAGCACGTCGATCTCGCCGGCCGCGAACGCGATCATCACGTCCTCTACCTCGCGCGCGCTCATCTTGCCGTGCGCCACGCCCACGCGCGCCTCGGGCGCCACCTCATGCACGCGGTCCACGGCGTCGTCGATGGTCTTGACGCGGTTGGACACGTAGTAGACCTGTCCCTTGCGGTCCAGCTCCAGGCGTATGGCCGCCGAGACGATATCGGGGTCGTACTCCCCCACGTGCACCGCAACGGGACGTCGGCCCGTGGGCGGGGTGGTGATGAGGCTCATGTCGCGCACACCGCTGATCGCCATCTGCATGGTGCGCGGGATGGGCGTGGCCGAGAGCGTGAGAACGTCGATCTGCTCGCGCAGGTTCTTGAGCTGCTCCTTGTGCTGAACGCCGAAGCGCTGCTCCTCGTCGATGATGACGAGCCCCAGGTTGGCCGGGTTGACGTCTGAGGAGAGCAGGCGGTGCGTGCCCACGAGCACGTCGACCTTGCCCTCCGCGAACGCCGCCAGGGAGCGGCGCTGCTGCGCGGGCGTGCGGAAGCGGCTCAGCACCTCGACCTCCACCCCGAAGGGGGCGAAACGCTCGAAGAACGTCTGGTAGTGCTGCTGCGCCAAGATGGTGGTGGGGCAGAGCACCATGACCTGCCGGCCGGAGTCCACGCACTTGAACGCCGCGCGCAGGGCCACCTCGGTCTTGCCGAAACCCACGTCGCCGCAGAGCAGCCGATCCATGGGCTTGGGCGCCTCCATGTCGGCCTTGATGTCGTTGATGGCCTCCAGCTGGTCGCGCGTGGGCTCGTAAGGGAAGCTCGCCTCCATCTCGAGCTGCTCGGGGGTGTCGGGCGGGCAGGCGAAGCCGGTGATGGAGCTGCGGCGCGTGTAGAGGTCCACCAGATCGAAGGCGAGCTTCTTGGCGCTCTTGCGCGCCTTGTTCGTCGCACGCGTCCAGTCGGCGGTGTTGAGGCGCGTGAGACGCGGCTCCGCGCCATCGGGGCCCACGTAGCGCGAGATGCGGTCCACCTGCTCCAGGGGAACGTAGAGCTTGTCGCCGCCGGCGTATTCCAGCAGGAAGTAGTCGCGCTCCTTGCCCCCCACCTCCTGGCGCACGATCGCGGTGAAGTGCGCGATGCCGTGCGTGGCGTGGACCACGTAGTCGCCCGGCTTGAAGGGGAAGGTGACCTCGGTGACGTCCACGCGACGACGGACGCTGCGGCCGCGGCGGGCGTCGAGCCGGGCGTTGAGGTCGGCGATGGAGAAGACGGCGAGATGCGCCTCGGGCACCACCACGCCGGCGGGGAGCGGCAGGTCGATGAAGGTCACGCGCCCGCGCGTGAGCGTCGGCACCGCATGGGTTGGATGGGGACGTGTTCCTTCCAACCCGCCGCCGGCGCCCTCGAGGGGGCGGGCGTTCAAGCGGTCGGCATCGCGCTTGAGCAGCGTCACCTGCACCTCCGCCTCACCCACGGCACCGGTGTTCTCGGGCGCCGCCTGCAGCGACTCCTCGAAGGGGATCGATTCGTCGGTGAAGGAGAGCTCCAGCGATTCGCGCGCGCCGCGATCGGGCGCGGCGAACACCACGGCGTAGCGGTTTGCCACGACCTCCTGGATGCGGCTCAAGAACCGCGTGTCGCTGCCCGCGATGGAGGGCTGCTCGATCTTGAGCTCGGCGGTCACGGCGCCGCCGGCGCGGATGATCGAGACGTAGTTCAGGCGCTGCTGCCGCCCGAAATCGAGCTGCTGGGGGCGCACGTACAGGCCATCGAGCCGGGTGACGCCCGCCTCGCGCGCACGCGCCTCCAGCTCCTCGTAGGCGCGCGTGCAGTCATCGAACAGCGAGCGCGGCTCGGAGAGCACCACGAGCGCGTCGGCCGCGACGTGCTCGAGCGGACTGGCCGTGCGCTCGTACATGAGCGGCAGGTAGCGCTCCAGCTCGGGCGTGACGATGCGCGCGTCGACCAGCTCCAGCAGCGCCGCGAGCTCGGTGTCGTCCTGCGCGGGCTGGTAGAGGGCGACATGCAGGCGGTGCACCGCGTCGTCGGTCAGGGCGAGCTCGCGCACCGGGTAGATCTCGATCGCGTCCTCGTCGCCGATGGTCTGGCCCGTAGAGCCCACCATGCGCCGGATGCGGTCGATCTCGTCGCCGAAGAACTCCAGGCGCACCGGCGAGCTCCCCTGCGCGGGGAACACGTCAACGCTGTCGCCGTGCACGCGGAAGAGCCCCGGGGCGTCGGCCGCCTCGGAGGCCGTGTAGCCCATGCCCACCAGGCGCTGGGGCACCTCCTCGAAGGGCACCTCGTCCCCAACGGCGAAGCGCGCCTCCCGCCAGAAGCGGCTCTCGCGCGGCGGCACGCAGCGCAAAAGCGCGCGGGCCGATGCCACCATGATCATCGCCTCGCCGCGCGCGATGCGCCCGAGCGCATGGCAGCGCTGCGCGATCACGGCGTCGTCGGGAGCCCCTTTGGCGCGCCAAGGGTGGTCGCGCCGTTCGGGGTAGCGCGCCACGCGCTCCAACCCCACGTAGGCAGCGAGCGCCCGGGCGGCGCGATCGGCCGCCTCCTCGCCCGAGACCACGTAGACGGTCGGGCGCGGCCGGCGCGCGAACTGCGCGGCGAGCGCCAGCGTGCGCCCGGACTGCGACACCGCGAGCGTGGCATCCTGCCCCGCGTCGAGCGCCTCCTCGACGACGCGCGGCCCCTCGGCCGTATACAGCTGCGCGGCGATGCGATGTATGAGCATGGGGATCTCTCCTCGTTCATGCCAAAAGCCCGCGCCGGCAAGCGACACGGGTCTGGTAGTTTCGATCGTCCCTATCCTACCGCAGGCGTCTTGAACCCAATGAGCGAAAACGCGGCGTCAATCGATAAATGAACACGCTCCAATCGTTGCATGAAACATCGTTTCATCACGTCTGGCGCATGGCCGTGCGAAAACGAAACACGCTGCCGAAATCCTCCGTCTGTACTGAAGCACCACCTCAACAAAGTATGGTGAGGATGCGCGATGCCATCGAAGACGGCGTGGACCTCTTTGGTTACACCATGTGGGGCATTATCGACTTGGTAAGCTGCGGCTCTGAAGAGATGACCAAACGCTACGGCGTCATCTACGTCGACGCCGATGATGCGGGCCAGGGCAGCTTCAACCGCTACAGGAAGGACAGAGCAGGTCGAACACATACCCGAGCGAGATTGCGTACGACATGATCGAAAGCCGGTTGGATGTCGCCGTCGAAAAGAGCTCGATGGTCGCATCGGCCATCTCACCGAGAGGGCTCGCAGCGTCGGTCACAATCGCGATTGTTGGAAGATTGCGCTCGACGAGTATCTGCGCAATCTCCAAAACCTTCACGTTCTTTCCCGTATGGGAAAGCAGAAACGAGAGATGCCCGCTATCGCCATCGAAACGCTCGAGCATGTGGACATTGGCCTCGTCATACACCGAGCAACACATGTCCAGTGTTTGGAATAGAAACGCGCTTCGTTTCGCTACATGGTAGTTTATTCCGGTCCCGTAGATGTCGACCGCTTTCGCGCTCTCCAGCAAATTCAAAAATCGCGAGCCATCACGTATTGTAGTCGATTGGCACGTCGGCGCCTAAACCGTCACACCACCCACCACCAGGCGCCTACGCAGAAGGCGGCGTCCAGCGCCGCTCGTCGGGATGCGTGTCGACGCGGCGCTTTCCGGTCATGCGCTCCACCCTGAGGCGGTACACGGTGGTCGCGGGCACCGCCCCCGTGCCGTACGCGAACCCCTCGGCATGGTAGTGGCGCATGAGGATGTCGAGCCCCTCCCGCTTGCGCTCCTCGGGCAGCACCTCGATGGTCCCGCTTCCGATGACGCTGCCATACGCCATCGTGCAGCTCATGCGCTCGTCGTAGAAGATGAGCTGATGGTCGCAGTCCATCTCGAAGCTCGCCCGGTTGTCACGCGCGATGAGATCGAGCTTCTCTCCACGGCGCGCGCTATGGAAGTAGAGGTACACGGTGCCATCGACCGCGACGTCGACGCCGAAGTTGAGCGGCACGATATAGGGCACGCCCGCATCGGGGTCGTTGAGCGCGATGCGGCACACGTCGCACGCCTCGATGATGGCGAGCTGCTCGGCGCGATCGGTGACCTCGCGGTCCTTGCGAATCATGGGAACCTCCTGGCTGCGTTGGGTATCGCCCCCTCGAATCACCGGGCACGCGGACGGCCCGGCGGGCTCCCTCCAGCATAGCGCCCTCCGTCCCGGTCCGGGCGGGCGCGCTGCGGCGTCGATATAATGAAATACCCATCCGCATCCTATCGGAAGGAGCCCCCATGGATCCCTCGCTCGCCCTCATGGTGCTCGTGCTCGTCGCGCTCGCGGCCGTCGCGGCGCTGGCCGCCCTGGGCGCCCTGCGCGCCTCAGCGGCCGAACGAGCGGCGATCGAGCAGGCGGCGCACGCCGAGGAGACAACCCGCGCCCTCGCCGCAACACAGGCCGAGCTCCATGCGACGCGCGACGCCCTCGCCCTCCTCTCCCAGCAGGCGGCGACCGAGTCCGCACTCGAGCGGCAGCGCTTCGAGGCGATCCTGCAGCGCATGGGCGAGACCGCCGAGGGCGCCAACGGCGTCCGGCGCGAGGTGGGCGCCCAGCTCGAAGCGAACCGCCAGGCGCTCGACGCGCGCCTGGCCCAGATGACCGACACCGTGACCGGACAGCTCGCGGGCATCCGCAGCGACACAAACGCCCAGCTCGACCGCATGCGCGCCATGGTGGACGAGAAGCTGCAGAAGACACTGAACGACCGCATCACCCAGTCGTTCGCGCTGGTGAACGAGAGCTTGGACAAGGTGGGGCGCGGTCTGGGCGAGATGCAGAGCCTCGCGGCCGACGTGGGCGGCCTCAAGCGAACGCTCGCCGGCGTGAAAACGCGCGGCATCCTGGGCGAGGTTCAGCTCGGCGCCATCCTCCGCGAGATCCTGGCTCCCAGCCAGTACGAGGAGAACGTCGCGACCGTGCCGGGCGGCGCCGAGCGCGTGGAGTTCGCCGTCAAGCTCCCCGGTGATGACGGGGGCGTGGTCTATCTGCCCATCGATTCCAAGTTCCCTGGCGACGCCTACGAGCACCTGCGCGACGCGCAGGACGCCGGCGACCCCGCGGCGGTCGAGGCTGCATGGCGCGTGCTGGAGACGCGCCTGCGCGCCGAGGCCAAAGACATCCACGACAAGTACCTCGCCCCGCCCGCGACCACCACGTTCGGCATCCTCTTTTTGCCCTTCGAGGGCCTCTATGCCGAGGTGGCGGGCCGCGCCGGCCTCATCGAGCGCCTGCAGCGCGAGAGCCATGTGAACGTCGCCGGCCCCAGCACCATGGCGGCGCTCCTCAACAGCCTGCAGATGGGGTTCCAGACCGTGGCGATCCAACGGCGCGCGAGCGAGATCCAGACGGTGCTCGCCGCCGTGAAGACGGAGTTCGGCACCTATCAGAAGATGCTCCGGCAGGCGCAGAAGCAGCTGGGCACGGTGAGCCGCACCGTCGACAGCCTTGTGGGCACCCGCTCGCGCGCCATGGAGCGCAAGCTGCGCAGCATCACCGAGCTGGACGACGCGGCCGCCGCTGAGCAGATCCTGGGCATCGAGGACGGTGCCGAAGCAGACGCCCTCCCCACCGACGCGGAGTAGCGCCCCAGCCGCGACCGGACGAGGCGCCTTCCAGTCAGCCCGCGCGGGAAACCGCATCGGTCGCGCCAGCGCGCATCGTGCCATAATGGAGCAAAACGACGAGAGGAGCACCATGCCGCGGGAATCGAACGCTGCCAAGCGCGAGCGCGCCGTCGAGGCGTGCCGACGGCTCAACGAGCGGTACGGCCCCGTGGAGTGCTTCCTCGACCACGCGAACCCCTTCCGCCTGGTCATATCGGTCCTGCTCTCGGCGCAAACCACCGACGCCCAGGTGAACAAGGTCACGCCCGAGCTCTTCCGCCGCTGGCCCACACCCGAGGCCCTGGCGGGCGCCACCCCTGCCGAGGTGGCCGAGGTCATCAAGTCGCTCGGCTTCTACAAGACCAAGGCGAAGCACGCCGTCGAGTGCGCGCAGATGATCGTCGCCGATTACGGCGGCGAGGTGCCGGCCGACATGAAGGAGCTCGTCAAGCTTCCCGGCGTGGGACGCAAGACGGCTAACATCGTGCTCAACGTCGGATTCGGCATCGTCGAGGGCATCGCGGTGGACACGCACGTCAACCGCATCGCGCACCGTCTCATGCTCTCGCCCAAGACGCACGCCAAGGAGCCGCTCAAGACCGAACAGGACCTGCTCAAGATCTTGCCTCGCGAATGGTGGAGCCAGGTCAACCACCAGTGGATCAGCTTCGGGCGCGAGATCTGCGACGCCCGCAAGCCCCGC
This sequence comes from uncultured Coriobacteriaceae bacterium, assembly GCA_963931435.1. Classification (GTDB taxonomy): domain Bacteria; phylum Actinomycetota; class Coriobacteriia; order Coriobacteriales; family Coriobacteriaceae; genus Coprousia. The sequence continues at coordinate 282,598 of OZ007012.1, read as the reverse complement.
TGCGGCGCGTGCCCGCTCGCCGACCTCTGCCCCAGCGTGCGGGTGTAGCGAGCCGGCAGCGTCGGGGGCGGCGTCGGGGACAGCAGCGCACATGATACCGGCATCACGGCCCGCTGCAACGACCCGCATCGGCAAGCCCCGCCAGCTCAGACCGGAAACCTGTGTAGGAACCGCGCCGTGTGCCATTTGAACCCATCCCCCATAGCGCAAAGCCCAGTGCACCAGCGGCACGGCGCACCGGGCGCATCTCGTCAGCCGAACAAGGCCCGGGGCCCCATCCTCCCCATCCCCCGCATCGGACAGAGGCGTCGCATCGCGCTTCGACCCCTCGACGACGGCCGTCGGCTCCTACACGAATGCGAGGACGCGTTGCCAGAGCGCGCCGAGCATCATGAGCAGCTCCTCGGGAGAGGCGCCGTCCATGATGCAGGTGAGCGCATAGGCGATGAGGAAGAGCAGGACGAGTCCGAGCGGGATCAGGATGATGAGCGCGATGATGCGCGCGACCGCCAACAGGCGCCGACGACGGGACCGTCGGCGATCGAAGGCGATCTCGGCCTGGTAGGCCTCCTGCTGGATGGAATAGGAGCCGTCCGGATGCGGGCGCGCGTCCTCTTGCGCCGCAGCGTCCGGGCGCATGGGCGCATCTCTCCGCGCCGCCGCCCCCTCGCGCGCGGGCCGTGCGAACCCGGAACCCCGGGGCAGGAAGATGCCGCCGGTGCGCTCCCGGTTTGCTGCGGACGCGGTGCGGGCAGCGGATGCTGCAGGCGCCCCGTCGCCCCGCTCGCGGCGCGCGCCGCAGGCATCCGGCCCGTGCAAGCCGCTCGCTCCGGGGAAGAGCGGCGAGCCCGTCGCCGCGGACGTCGGCGCACCACCATCCCGCGCCCGACGCGCACGCATCTGGGACGTCTCGATGAACAGGTTCATAACGGCCTCCTTCGGTTAGGAGGCGCGTGTGGAGAGTGCCCGCAATCATGGCACGAGCCGAGGACACGCGGCGCGACCCTTCGCCCAACGGCGCCATGCGTCGGCGGACGGTGACGCCCGACCGAAGGCGCGACGATGCCGGCATCGGGCACATGTCCTATAAGCCCCAAGAAACGGCAGGGCCCCGTCGCGTGGACGGGGCCCTGCATGCTCATCGTGTCGTTCTGAGGCGACGGCGCGGGCGAGCCACCGTGCCGTCCCCCGGCGTGAACCGCAAGCGCGCGGCCGCGCTCCTAGTAGTTGACGACCTGCTCCTCGAAATAGCTCTGCGGATGGTTGCAGACCGGGCACATCTGGGGAGCGGTGGGGCCGACATGCAGGTGCCCGCAGTTGAGGCACTTCCACACCTTGACGCCCTCGCGGTTGAAGACCTCGCCCTTCTCCACGCGCTCGGCGAGCTTGAGATAGCGCTCCTCGTGCGCCTTCTCGACCGCGCCGACGCCGCGGAACTTGGCAGCGATCTCCTTGAAGCCCTCGGCCTCAGCGGTCTCGGCGAACTCGGCGTACATCGTGGTCCACTCGTAGTTCTCGCCCGCGGCGGCATCCTTCAGGTTGTCGAGGGTGCCGGGGACCTCGCCGCCATGCAGGTACTTGAACCACAGCTTGGCGTGCTCGGACTCGTTGAGGGCGGTCTCCATGAAGATGTTGGAGATCTGCACGAAGCCGTCCTTCTTGGCCTTGGACGAGTAGTAACGATACTTGGTGTGCGCCTGCGACTCACCGGCGAACGCAGTCTCAAGGTTCTTCTTGGTCTGGGAGTTCTCAAAGTCCATCGGTATCCCTTTCCCTTCCATGGGGGACGTTCCACGCGCACCTGTTGTGCGCGCCGTGTTCTCGTTATACCCACTCGCCCGTTTTGGAACCGTCCGATTCCAACCCCTCGGCGACGGCTCTCAGGACGCGATGTGCCAGCGGCCGTCGCGCTCCGCGCAGAAGCCCTCCTGCGCGAGCCGGGAGAGCACCTCGGCGACGAGGGCTGCCTCGACGGGAGGGCGGCCGGCCTCGGCCTCGAACGCGTTGAGCCCCGACTCGATCTCGTCCGCGGTGACGCCCTCCGGCGCCTCGTCGCGGGCCGCGAGGAGCATGCGCACGATCTCGGCGCGCTTCTGCCGGCGCGACCCCTCGAAGCGCGACTGGTGGGTGTGGCCCGCCGAGCGACGCGAGGGGTTGGGAACGGTCTTCTTGAGGTACGCGCCGTAGTCGAGCAGTGCATAGTACCAGGCGCGCGGTGTGTCCCGCGCATCCTGCGGAACCGCGTAGGGCGCGGCGTCCGCGGGAGGGGTCGCGGGCGCCGCGGGACAGGTCCCCTCGATGAGCGGGATGAGCTCGCGGTCGGGCACCCCGGGCACATCGGGGAAGAAATGATGCAGCATGACGGTGCGCACGTTGGTCTCGAGGTACACGCCCGGCAGGTCGAAGGCGAAGGCGCGGATGCCCTGGGCGGTGGCGGGACCTATGCCCGGCAGCGCCTTGAGCGCGGCCGCATCATGCGGAAAGGCGCCGCCGTGTTCCGTCGCCACGATGCCCGCCGCGCGATGCAGCGCCAGCGCGCGGCGGTTGTAGCCCATGCCCTGCCACGCCGCGAGCACCTCGGCAACGGGCGCCTCCGCCAGCGCCTCGACCGTGGGAAAGCGCTCGAGCCATGCGGGCAGGTAGCTCTCAACGCGCACCACCTGCGTCTGCTGCAGCATGACCTCGGAAAGCCAGATGATGTAGGGGTCGCGGGTACGCCGCCAGGGAAGGTCCCGGTACAGGCGCGCGCCCTCCGCACGCACCAGGTCGCGGAACCCGCCGAAATCCGCCATCTCCCACCGCCTCAGCAGGCGCGGCACGCGGCGGGCGCCGCGGCGCGGTCGCACGCGGCATAGCTGGCAAACGCCGCAGGATCGGCGAACTTGGCGTCGACGGAGGGAAACTTGGTGCCCTGCACCACGTCGGCGAGCGTCACCGAGTCCAGATAGCTCGCCAGAACCGCCTGGGCGCCGGCCCAGATGGGATGGTAGCAGCACTGGGAGACGCGCCCGCAGACGCCCCCGGGAGCGGTGCAATCGTTCATCACGAGCGGGCCCTGGGCCGCCTCGACGATCTGGCGGATGGTGATCTGGGCAGGATCGACCTTGAGCCGCATGCCGCCATGGACGCCGCGCAGGCTCTCGATGATGCCCGCCTGCACCAGCTCGTGCTGGATGGAGCGCGCGAACGAGTAGGGCACGTCCACCCGCTCGGCCGCGGCGCGCACCGAGATCATGCCGTCGCCGTTATCCACCAGCAGGGAAAGGATCCGCAGGGCGTAGTCGGTCTTACGAGATATGTCCATCTTCTCCCCTACCGTGGCTCAAGGCTGACGCCGTCCGACGCGCGGGTGCGCGGGGCGGTGCAAAAACGGCGCGGATCGTTCCGCGCCGAAGTCCTAGCTACTATAGCACTCATGGGGGATGTTTTTATGGCAACAGGTTCCCCGGATGCGGACGGGAACGAAGCACCCGGATAGCAAAGCGGCCCACCCGGAAACCGGATGGGCCGTTGCAATCAATGGCGGGAAGTACGGGGCTCGAACCCGCGACCTCCGACGTGACAGGCCGGCGCTCTAACCAAACTGAGCTAACTCCCCTCAGCAAATGCTGCGAGAGAAAGTATACACAGAAGACCGCGCGGGGCGCAAGGACTTTTTGAAAAAAGTTTCCGGCGCCCCGCAGCCCGCTTTAAGCCTCCTCGACGTCGAAGTCGAAGACGCGATCGTGCAGGATCTCCTTGTCCGCACCCACGAACTCGATGCGGGCGCGCTCGGCGATGGTCGAGCTGTCGTAGCACGCGAAGACATCCTGCGGACGCCCCTCGATCACGAACGCGTTCTGCGCGTTGAAGTAGCCGAACTGGCGCGTATCGAGCGTGAAGGAGAGCGTCTTGGTCTCGCCCGGCTCGAGTGCGACGCGCTTCCAGGCGCGGAGCTCCTTGATGGGACGGTTGATGGTGGGGCACACGGAGTGCGTGTAGATCTGCACCGTCTCATCGCCCGCGACGTCGCCGGTGTTGGTGACGCTGACCTGGACCTTGAAGGCATCGCCCACGGCGACCTGCTCGTCGACCTTGAGATCGTGGATCTTGAAGGTGGTGTAGCTGAGACCGTAGCCGAACGGGTAGAGCGGCTGCATGACGCTCTGCTCGGGCTCCTGCTTGCAGTTCATGTAGCCCGAGCCGGTCTTTGAGCCATAGTAGATGGGGCACTGGCTGGAGATCTGCGGCACGGTGACGGTGAGCTTGCCGCCGGGGTTGATCGCTCCGGTGAGCGCCTCGGCCACGACCTCGCCAGCCGAAGGGCCGGGGTACCAGGCCTCGAGGATCGCGTCGACGAGCGGCTCGGCCTCGCCGAGCGCCAGCGCGCGGCCGTTGAAGAGCACCATGACGATGGGCTTGCCCAGCTTGGCCAGGGCCTCGAGCATCGCCTGCTGATGGCCGGGCAGGGTGAGGTCGGGGTTGTTGGTGCCTTCGCCCGAGGTGGCCTCGGGACCGAAGCCGGTCACCTCGCCGGCGGCGAACAGGATCACGTCCGCGTCCGAGGCGAGGGATGCCGCCTCATCGATCTCGGAGCGCCAGTCGGCGGAGGCGTTGAGCGGGCCGTGGTGGTAGACGACCTCGGTGCCGGGCAGGGCGGCGCGCAGGGCATCGGTCAGGTACGTCATGCCGTAGTCGCGCTTGAGCCATTCGTTCATGTTCTCGTCGAAGCTCTTGGAGGGATCGCGGTACATGCGCGCCTTCATGGACTCGACGTCCATCATCTGCTCTGCCATCTCGGCGAAGCCCTCCATCTTGACGTCGTCGCCCGGGTTGACGATCATGCCCAAAAAGCCGCTCATCATGCACGGATAGGCGTAGCCGCCGAACATGGAGAGCAGGCGCTCGGCGAAGGGGCCCACCACCGCGAGCTTGCCGGTGCCCTGCTTGAGCGGCAGCACGCCGCCCTCGTTCTTGAGCAGGGTGATGGACTTCTCGGCAATCTCGCGCGAGAGGGCGCGGGACTCGGGCTTGTAGAAATGCGCCTCGGCGGCATCGGGATCGAGGTAGGGATCGTCCAGCAGGCCGAACTCCTCCTTCTGCTGCAGGATGCGCAGGACGCAGGCATCGAGCTCGTCCATGGTGATGAGCGTGCGCTCGATGGCCTCGGGGATGTGGTTGTAGACGGTGGTAGTCATGGTGTCGGCGTCGATGCCGGCCTTGATGGAGGCGGCGGCGAGCTCGGCGCGGTCGGCGTACATGCCCTGCTGCTCGATCACGCGCGGGATGGAGTGGCCGTCGCACACGAGCGCGCCGGTGAAGCCCATCGTGTCACGCAGGATCTCCTGCGTGTAGTGCGGGTTGACCGACATGGGCAGGCCGTCCACCTCGGAGTAGGTGACCATGGCGCCCTGCATGTCGTGCTCCTGGATGGCCGCGGCGAACGGCGTGCCGTACACCTCGTACATCTCCTTGGGGGCGATGTTGATGGTCGCGCAGTTGATGCCGCACTCGGAGACGCCGTAGGCCATGAAGTGCTTGGCGAGGGCGGCGCACTTCTGCGTGTAGTCATCGCCCTGGATGCCCTTGACCTCCTCGGACGAGAAACGGGCGACGAGCGTCGGATCCTCGCCGAAGGTCTCGCCCACGCGGCCCCAGCGCCCCTCGCGCGCGACGTCGGCAACGGGGCTCATCATCACCTTGGGGCCGAGCGCGCGCCCCTCCTCGCTGATGACCTCGCCCATCTTGCAGGCGAGCTCCGGCTCCCAGGTCGCCGAGAGCGCCAGCGGGATGGGGAACACCGTGCCGTCGATGGAGACCAGGCCCGTCGAGCTCTCCGTCTGGATGATGGCGGGGATGCCGCACTTGTCGATGATGTCCTTCTGGATGGCGTTGTACGCCTCGACGGCCGCACGCGGGCCGCGCAGGAACGAGTTGGTCCACTGGGTGAAGCGGCCGATGCCCTTGGGCATGTTCTTGTCGGCCTTGGCCTGGTCGAAATCGCCCTTGGTGACGAGCATCGCCGGCATGATGCAGCTGAGCTGGTTGGCCTTTTCCTCCACCGTCATCCGGCTGAGGATGTCGCGCACGCGCTGTGAGGGTTCCTTCATGCTGTTCCTTTCCTTCGGGGTGTCGCGCCTCCCTGCGCGGGGCGCCGGTACGGCGATGGGGCCGGACGGGAGCGCGCAGAAGACAGAAGGTTTATACCCGTGGCGGAAAGGAGGGGATGCGTTTGGGAGCCGGATATCGGCGAGCGGCGGCGCGGGCCGCGTCGGGCGGCGCGACGCCGCGGTTGGCGCAAGGTGTCGCGGGGTCGCACGATGCGGACGGGACCGGCGCGCCGAAGCGGCAGCCGAGAACCCGAGGCGCCCTCCCCCGCCGCGCGCGGGCGCGGAGCGCGAACCGGGAGACCGGGTCCGCGTGCCCGGGCAGCCGGCAGAAGGCGCCGGCTACCAGAGGGGATCGAGCGGGATGATGTCGGCCGAGAGCACCGCGCCGTCGCGCACGATGAGGCGCGCGATGCTCGGCGTGCGCGAGCCGCGGGGGAACGACGCGGAGCCCGGGTTGATGACCAGGCAGCGCCCGGCCTGGCTGATCTTGGAGCGATGCGTGTGGCCGCATACCGCCACGTCCGCCGCGCCCGTGGGGAGGTCCTCGCGGTAGTGCGCCACCGCGAAACGCAGGCCCTCGTAGGTGAACTGGCTGAGGCGCTCGACCTCGGGACCGTAATCATGGTAGTAATCGTTGTTGCCCAGCACCGCCTTGAGCGGCACGAGCGCCTTCAGGTGCTCGTAGTCCTCCTCGGAGGTGAGGTCGCCCGCATGGATGACCAGATCGGCGCCCTTGATCGCATCGAGCAGCTGATCCGAGAGGTGCCCATGGGTATCGGAGATGATGTCGACGCGCTTGGCGCCCTGGGGGATATCCTGCTCGTTCATGCGCGGCCTTTCGCTCTGGGGGCTTTTGGGCGGGAAGTCCGGCGCATCCGTCCCGACGGCCCCATCGTCCGACATGCGCGCCATGCGCCCGTGCAGCGCGCGACGCATCCGATCCATCAGGCCCATGCGCTCCCCTCCCTGCGCGGACGGGCGCTACAGGCTCAGCGCCTTCTTGAGCGGCACCACGCGCCGGCGCGAGACCGGCACGCGCTCCTCGAGCCCCACGATGCCCAGCTGGATGGCGCCCGAGGGCACCGTCTCGACGTCCTCGACGCAGGCGAGGTTGACGATGTAGCGCCGATGCACGCGGAAGAACCCGAAATCCGACAGCTTGGCCTCGAACTGGGCGAGCGAGGTGGTGGAGAGGAACCGGTCGTCATCCGTGAAGATGCACGAGTAGTCGTCCTTGGCCATGATGTACTTGATCTGGTCCACAGGGATGAGCACCTTGCGGCCGCCCTTCTCCACGGGGATGCGCTCGATGGAGACCTTGCTCTCGGCCTGGGGCTTGACGCGGGCCAGCACCTTCTCGAGGGCCTGGTCGAGACGCGCCTCCTCCACCGGTTTGAGCAGGTAGTCGACGGCGTCCACGTCGAACGCCTCGACGGCATGGTCGCTGTAGGCGGTCACGAACACGATGGCGGGCGGGTTCTTGAGCTTGTGCAGCGCCTCGGCGAGCTGGAGGCCCGACGCGCCGGGCATGGAGATATCGAGAAACACCACGTCGGCGCGATCCTCCATAAGCATCTCGATGGCTGAGCGCACACTCGGAGCCTCACTGATCGAGCTCATCTTGCCCGTCTGCTCCAACAGGAAACGCAGCTCAGAGCGAGCAGGGGCCTCGTCATCGACGATCATGGCACGTAGCATAGACCGAGAAATCCCTTCGTTCGTCCATCAACGCGCCCCGCGCAGGACAGCGTGCTCGGGACAACTTCCTTATTCTACCCCTCCGCGAAGATACTCTCCACCAAATCTAGGTGCAGGGTGATGGTGGTCCCCTCGCCGGGAACCGAGACCACGCCCGCGAACGAGCGCGGCCCGTAGAAGCGCTTGATGCGCTCGGAGATGTTGTGCGTGGCCACGCCCGCGCCGCTGCCCTGCGGCGCCGAGATGTCGGGCTGCGGCAGCGAGGCGTTGAACAGGCGCGCCGCCGTCTCCTCGTCCATGCCCACGCCGTCGTCGGCCACCTCGATCATCACGGCGCCGTCCTCGGCCGGGCGCACCGAAACCTCGATGTGCAGCGCCCCCTCGTCGCCCATGGCGTGGCGCACCGCGTTCTCGACCAGCGGCTGGATGATGAAGGCGGGCACCAGGGTATCGGCCACCCCGGGCGCGACGTCGAACGTCGCCTGGATGCGATCCTCGCCGAACCGCGCCTGCTCGAACGTGAGGTAGCGCTTGGTCTGCGCGATCTCGCGCGTGACGGGGATGAGCGAGCCGGAGTTGTCGAGCGTGGAGCGGTAGAAGGAGGCGAACTCGCGCAGGAGCTCGCGCGCGCGGGCCGGATCGGTGCGCGTGAACGCCGCGATGGTGTTCAGGGTGTTGAACAGGAAGTGCGGGTTGATCTGCGCCTGCAGCGCGCGCACCTCGGCGCGGGCGGTGAGCTCCTCCTGGACCTCCAGCTCGTGGATGGCAAGCTGCGTGGAGAGCACCTCGGCGAAGCCCGAGACGAGCGCGTACTGGGTGCGGTTCACGGCGCGCGGCGAATTGAAGTAGACCTTGAGCGTGCCCACGGTCTTGTCGCGCACCTTGAGCGGGGCGATGATGCCCGCGGGTATCTTGCGGTGCCAGCCCTTCTCGGTGCGCGCGCTCACCGGCTGCGTGAACGAGTGCATGAACCCGTGCTCGATCACGTAGCGGGTGGCCGCCGTGTGGATGGGAGACCCCGGTGGGAAGTCGTTGACCATGTCGCCGACGCATGCCAGCACCACCTCGGTGTCGGTGATGGCGATGGTGCCCGCGCGGGTCTGCGGCAGCAAGCGCCGGCAGATGGCGTCGGCGCCCTGGGGGGTGAGACCGTCTTTCAGATCCTCCAGCATCGCCGAGGCCACCGAGAGGGCCTCCTCGGTGTACTGCGAGCGCAGGGCGTCGGGATTGAGCTCCAGGTACACCAGGATCGCGATGAAGACGATCAGCGCCGCGGCGGCCACGGTGGTGGTGAGCGCGCCCTCGCCCGCCGGGGGCAGGAACATGAGGGCCACGGCGGAGAGCGCCGCGCAGGCAAGCACCGCGATGCGCGGGGCCGAGACCGGACGCGACGAGGCGCCCTTGTTGCGAGATGCCATCAGCGATCCTCCCACAGCGCCGCGCAGGCGCGGTTGTTCCACAGCCTCTCGACCACCGCGGGCCAGAACCCCAGAAGGCGCAGGTAGGCGCCGCGGTACTCGGCGGCATACCGCTCCGCGTCCGCGCGCCCCCGCCGCCAGATGCGCAGGTACTCGCCGTGCTCACGCGTCACGAGGGCGCGCACGAGGGCCGTGCGGCGCACGCGCTCATCCAGCTCGTCGGAGATCCAGCGCCCCGGATAGGGCATGAGCGATGCCGGGATGACGGCCACCAGATCGTTTTGGCGCGCGGCCTGGCGCAGCTTGGCGCGCTCGTAGTACCAGCGGTACACGTCCTGCATGAACCGCGCCGCCATCTGGTCGGAGCGCGGCGGCAGGTGCTTGACCACCCACCGGTTGTCGAACCACATGTCCAGCCCCACCATGCGCAGGCTGAACAGGTAGTCGAGGTCCTCGCCGCGCGTGATGTAGGGGTCGAACGGCACCAGCCCGAACGCGCGCGCCGAGATGGCCATGCAGCCACCGCACACGTAGTTGGAACGCGAGATGCGCGTGCCCTTGAGCGCCCGGCTCATCCATTGGTTGAACTCCTCGCGCTTGGACCACCAGCGGTTCCGGAACGCCGCCCGCGAGGTGTCGGCCAGAGGCGAGCCCGCCCGGTCGAGGAAGTAGCCGCTCTTGGCCAGGATCGGCAGCCCCTGCCGCGTCTGCTGACCGAGGGCGTAGAGCGCCTTGGTCATGAAATCGGAGGAGAGCACCACCTCGTCGTCGTCGAGGAAGACCACGGCCTCGTATCCGAACACCGCCGCGACCGCCAGCCCCATGTTGCGGATCGCGCCGTAGCCGCGCAGCGAGACGCACTCGCCCGAGCCGGCGGGCGCGACCTCGGCCACCGCGTCGGCGATGCGCGCGGCCTCGACGTTGGAGACCATGGTGATGGGCAGCGATGGATGATGGTCGATGATGGCGTGCACCCGGCGCGTCACCTCGACCGTCGCGGAAAGCGGGCACACCACGAGCAGGATGATGCGCTCGACGTCGCGCACCTGCTCGAGCGAGGTGAGGCAGCGGTCGAGCTCGGGAGCGCTCGCGGCGAGCGGGGTCGAGTGATCGTAGGCACCGGGCGCCTGCTGGTCCTTGGCTATGTCCGCCCAGTACGTAGGGATCACGATCGCGGCACGCACTGCCATCACGCTCCTGCTCGACCGGCGGCGGGGCGCCGCGCTGGTCGCGCCCCACAGCCGACTTGGTCATCTCGCAGGCATCCCGCCCGAGCGCGCGTCCGCCGGGCTAGCTGCTCGCGCCGGCACGGCCGCCGAAGGGCGACAGCGCCTTGAAATAGGGCGAGCGCGCCAGGGAGCGCGCCAGGGGGAGGCCCAGCACATACATGATAACCGCTTCGCCCACGCCCGTGCTCACGAGGCCGAACAAGTACATGGCGCCCCAGTAGCCATCAAGGGAGATGGAGGTGAAGGGGATGGTGTAGAAGCCGGTTGCCGTGAGCAGCAGCGGCAGGTAGGCCGGCACGATGAGCGCGTTGGCGATGACGGGGCCCGCGAGCGCCGGCACGGGGCGGCGGCGCATCTTCCACGTGAAGAGGGCGCCGGCGAACGTCGCCGCCGAGCCGAACACCACGTCGAGGAGCCCGAGCGCGCCGGTGCCGGAGAGCGCGATGTTGGCGACGTTGGCGATGGCGCAACCCAGGGTGAGCCCGGGCACGGCGGCAGGGGTGAAGAGCGCGAGCGCGCACAGGGCCTCGGACACGCGGAACTGCACGGGGCCCCAGGCGAGGCTGCCCAGGAAAAGCAGGGCGGTGAGCGTCGCCGCCGCGTACACGGCAGCGATGACGCCCGTCTGGGCGATGTCTTGTGATTTCATGGGATCGGTCACTTCCTACAAGGTTGGAGGGCTTTGCTGATGCCCCGCCGCCCATCCCTTGAGGATGCCGATCCGGCCGACGACCAGCGCGAGAACCGACGCCGGGGACCCTTCGCGCGCTCGTGGGGCGCTAAGGGCGCCTCACGCCATGCCGCGCAGCCGGGAGAGCCGCAGGAGCATGACAAGGCCCACGATGAGCAGAATCCCGATGGAAAGCACTCCTAAAGAAGGATCGCCCGTGAGCGATGTCACCACCGATACTAGCAGAGTTCCCATCACGGATGCGTAGCGCCCGAAGATATCGAAGAACCCGTAGTACTCGTTGGCGCGCTCCTTGGGGATGAGCTTGCCGAAGTAGCTGCGGCTGAGCGCCTGGATGCCGCCCTGGAAGAGCCCCACCGCCACGGCGAGGATCCAGAACTCGGTGGCCGTCTTGAGGAAGAACGCCGCGAACAGCACGATCGCCACGTAGGCCACCACGGCGATGATGATCATGCGGAGCGTCCCGTACTTGCCGGCGAGCCTGCCGTACGCGATGGCCGAGGGGAACGCCACGAACTGCGTGACGAGCAGCGCCAGGATGAGCGCGGTGGATTCGATATGCAGCGAGGCGCCGTAGGTCGTCGCCATGGAGATGACGGTGTGCACGCCGTCGATGTAGAAGAAGAAGGCGACCATGTAGAGGAGGATGGCCTTGTCGCGCGCGATGCGCCGCATGGTCTCGCCGAGGCCGCGGATGGTCTTGACGATCTCGCCGCCCATGGTCTCGCCGGGCGCGAGCGCCTTGGCGTAGCGCTGCTTGTAGGTGCGCACGAGCGGCACCGTGAACGCGAGCCACCAGATGCCGATGATGGCGAACGAGACGCGCACGCACAGCAGCATGTCGAGGTCGAGCGCCGCGGGGCCGCCCAGGATGAGCGCGATGCACACGATGAACGGAAGGCACGAGCCGATGTAGCCCCAGGCGTACCCGGAGCTCGAGACGGTGTCCATGCGCTCGTCGGTGGTGACGTCGGGCAGCATGGCGTCGTAGAACGTCATGGACGAGTTGAGGCCGATGGTGCAGATGACGTACACCACGAGGAACGGCATCGCCCCCATGGGAATGGCCTGCGCGAAGCACAGCACGAGCCCCGTGAGGAAGAAACCCAGGAAGAACTTGATCTTGTTGCCGGCGAAGTCGGCGAGCGACCCCAGGATGGGCATGAGCAGGGCCACGGCGAGCGATGCCACCGTCTGCGCGTTCGCCCACGCCGTGACGAGCCCGGCCGAATCCGCCGCCGTGTTGATGGCGTTGAAGTAGATGGGGACGACCGAGGTGTTGAACAGCACCAGGGCCGAGTTGCCCACGTCGTACATGACCCAGTTGCGCTCCGCCTTCGTGTACTTCATGCAGCGTCCTTCCACCTGTTTGCGTGACCTTGCTATGGTACGGCAGGCCGGGGTGCCGCGCACGTCACGTTTCGGTAAGGACGGCGGGCGAGGAGGGGAGCGCCGCGGGCGCGGAGCGCTACTCCTCGCGATCGAACTCCTCGGAGGCGTCCAGGGGGCGGCCGGAGTAGTTGATGTGGCAGGTGACGTGCTCGATGGCATCCCCCTCGACGAAGCGCGCCGAGAGCTCGGCGTAGCCGGCGAGCGCGCGATCGAAGACCTCCGGGAAGCTCTCGGTCGACTCTGCATGCGTGAAGGGATCCTCCCAGGCGCGGCCGTCGAGGTTGCCCGCGCCACGCGGCGGCTCGGAGGTGATGCGGTGCGCCAGCGCGCCGAGCAGCGAGTAGTTCTTGACGAGCCCCTCGGCCCCGCTGATGAGGGGCGCCACATGCCGCGAGGAGACCGGCTCGATGAGGCGGTAGGCGAGCTTCATGTCGGCCACCGCGCCGCCGTACTCCGATGCGCCCACATCAAGGCCGTACACGCCGTGCGCCATGAAGCTCAAGAGCGCGCCCGCCACCTTGTTGATGCGATCGGTGGTGGTGATGACGCCCTCGGGCGGATAGCTCTCCACCGTGGCGTTGCTGCGCTTGAGCTGCAGCATGAGCACGTCGAGATCGCTCTCGATGACGGCGTGCACCGCCGACCCGGAGTCGGCGAGGTCGGCATCCTGCTGCTGGATGCCCCACTGCTGGGCGTAGACGAACGGATGCGCCACGCGGTCGAGCGCGTAGTGCGAGAGGAGCCCCAGCACGAAGGCGCGACCCACGCCGGCCTCGCGCTTCTGCAGGTGCGCCACGCCGTCGCGCAGCGCCGCGAACTGCCGCGTCATGCGGCTGCGGTGCATGACGCGCCCCAGCCGCATGCACGAGGCGACCTGCGGGGTGCGCACGCGGAAGAAGAAGGGATCGGGGCCCTGGTTGGCCAGCAGGAAGGCGCAGCGCTCATCCTCGCTGGCGATGACGCCCTGGGGCAGGGCGGCGATGCTCTCCTCGCCGAAGAGGCGATGGGTGATGAGTGCGGGCATGGGGTATCCTCCTTCGTCTGGCGCGCGGGGCGCCGGGTGCATCGCACTCCATTATGCCCCCGCCGCGCGCTGGCAGTCGCGCGTTTTGGGAGGACGCGCGAACCTTTACCGGGGCGTGGGCGGGCGGCGCGCCGAAGCCTGCGCACAGGGGCGCGGCCCCCGGAACCCGCACGCGGGGGACGCGGGAGGCGCCCCAGGCGCAGCGCACGGCGACGGAGGCCGCTCGGGCGTCCAAGCCAAAGCGCCCCTCTCCCCCGGTCGGGCGCGTGGCGAGACCGCACCTGCCGTGACGATGCGTGCTACCCTGTTGCTGTTGCCTTGAGCAGGAAGGAGGACGGATGCCCCCGCACGACTGCCAGGATCCCGATCCGCGCGGATACGATGCGCGCGACGGCTACGGCGACGCGCCGGATGGCGCCCGCCCACCGCGCATGCTGCGCACCGCCTCCTTCCGCCCGCGCGGTGATGAATACGATGCGGAGGGCTACGGACCGGATGAGGACTACGGCTCCGATGGCCCCTTCGGACCAGATGATGCCTACGGGCGCGATGTCGGCTACGAGCCCGATGCCGGCTACGAGCCCGATATCGACTATGGACCCGATTTCTCTTACGAACCCGGCAGCGGCTACGCATCCGATGATGACTACCCGGTCGATGACGCCTACGGGCGCATCGTCGCCGAGCGCCGTGCTGAAGCGGCGCGCTCGGCCCCGCGGCTCGCCTCGGCGCGCAGCATGGATGCGGCGCGCGTCGGCTCCGCGTCCGCGTCAGCGCCGACGCCCGGGCCGTTGGACGATGACCCCGCTACTAACTTCGACGAATACGAGACGTACGCGCGCCCCAACCGCCGAACCGGAAAAACGCCCCGCAGCGCGACGCAGCGCCAAGCCGCCGCGCCGGACCGAGCGAACACGCCGCGCCGGGACGGCATGCCACGTCGGGACGACATGCCGCGCCGGGGAGGCACTGGGCGCTGCGCACCGCAAGCCGGCAACCGGAGTCCGCGCCGGCGACGCCCCCTGCTCGCCATCGCGGCGGTGCTGGTCGTAATCGCCCTCGTCGCGGCGGGCCTCATGCTCTGGCACCCTTGGGCCCCGGCAACCGCGTTGGACGGAGGGGCGTCGGACCAGGCCTCGGACCAGAAGGCCCAAACGGGCGAAACGGATGGAGGCGATGACGGAGCCCGCCCCGACAAGGCGGGCGAAAACGACGGCGCCTGCCCGGGCGAGGCGCCCGGCCAGGTCGCCGAGGAGGGCGACATCGCCATCCCGTTCGATCCGGCGGCCTTCCCCCTCTCCACCCCGCGCGAGCGCTGGGGTGACGGCAAGATGCCCTACCTGTACCAAAAGGATGTCGCTTGGCGCGACGAGCCCTACGCCGGCGGCACCGTGGGCGACAACGCCTGCGGCCCCACCTGCATGGACATGGTCTACATCTATCTCACAGGCGACGCGTCCTACACCCCGGCGGACCTGGCCGCCCAGGCCGACGCCGGGAACTTCGCCCCAACCGGCGCCACCGAATGGATCTACATGACCCAGGGCGCGGCGCAGCTGGGGCTCTCCAGCACGACGATTAACCCCTATTACAACGAGGTGGTTCCCGCGCTGGAGGCGGGCATGCCCGTAATCGCGAGCCTGAAGCCCGGCGACTTCACCCTCGTGGGCCACTACATCGTGCTCACCGGCATCGACGAGAACGGCATGGTGAGCATCCACGATCCCAACAGCGTGCTCAACAGCACGCGCAAATGGGGCATCGCGCAGATCCTGCGGCAAGCCAACATGTGCTGGGCCCTCTCGCGCTGACGCCGTGGTGAAAAACGGGTTCGAAGGGTCCTTTGCCGGCATCCTCTACCGGCATCCTCCGAACCCGGTGCTCGCCGGCTCAGAGCCCCCGCAGCCTCAGCCCCGAACCGCTTCCCGCAGAGCGCAGAACTCGTCCTCGTACAAGCCGAAGCGCCCCAGATGCGGCGTGAGCACGGGATCGTGGTAGTCGCTGCCGCCGCTGCGCAGCAAACCGAACCGCCGCGCCAGCTTCTCGCAGCGCGGATAGTCCGCCTCCTTCATGCTGGGGTGCCGGACCTCGATGCCCTGGAGGCCCATTTCGACGTAATCGGGAATCTCGTCGTAGTTGTCGTACTCGCACGGATGCGCGATCACCGCGATGCCGCCATCGGCGCGAATCGCCCGGATGCCCTCCTCGATGGGCGTGTAGCCCATCTGCGCATCGACCTCCTCCGAGGTCTTGCCCGCGAAGAGCTCGCGGTAGCGCGCGGGGGTCATCTCATCGGGATACTTGGCACACAGAGCCTTGAACAGGTGCATCTTGAAGATGTAGCGATAGGGCGCCGCCGCCTGCACCTCATCCAAGGTGATCGCGTAGCCACGCTCGGCCAGCTCGCCCACCAGCTTGCGGTGGTAGCGATCACGACAGGCGAGGGTGTGCTCGCACAGGGGCGCCACATGCGGCACCTCCTCATTCAGCCAGAGTCCCACGATGTGAATCTTCTTGTGCACGCGCTCGTCGTAGCAGCTCATCTCGACGCCGCGCACCGGCTCGATACCCCGCGAGCGCGCCTCCGCACGCACCTCGTCCCAGGTGTCCACGGTATCGTGGTCCGCGATGGCGATAGCGGAGAGCCCCGCCGCCGCGGCCTGGTCGAGCACCGCCCCGATAGGCTGGGTGCCGTCGCTGTGATCGGTATGGACGTGCATGTCGGCGAAATACGCCATGGTCTTCTCCCTCGCTCATCCCGGGACGCGCGGCCGTCGCCCGCGGATACCCGCAGGCGCCGAGCGCGCGGAGCCGGGTGCCGGAACCGCTACACCGAAGCCTCTGCCGAGGACTCCTCCACCGGGTCGTCGAAGCCGATCACCAGCGTGGCGATGAAGGTGGCGATCACGGTCACCACCATGGTCGCGATGGCGACGAGCAGGTTGAACATGCCGTCACCGCCAATCCACATGGCGATGTTCACGATGCTCGGCGTCATGAACACATAGGCCTTGAGGCCCAGGAAGCCCGCGACGATGCCGCCGATGCCCGATCCCACCATGACCGCGTACATGGGTCGCTTGAGGCGCAGGGTGACACCGTAGATGGTGGGTTCGGAGATGCCGGCGAAAAACACGGTGAAGGCGCTTGAGAGGCACGTGCTGCGGAACGCCTTGTTCTTGGTCTTGACCGCGCAGGCGAGCGCCGCGGCGCCCTGGGCCATGTTGACCACGAGCGGTAGCGTGCGCGAGAACGGGTCGAACCCGGTCTGCGTGAGGATCTGGATGCCGGCGATGGCGAGCGTGGAATGCGTGCCCGTCACCACGAGCCACGGGTACACCACGCACATGATGACGATGGCGATGCCGCCGAAGGTGTTGTAGGCCCACAGCAGCGCATCACCGAACAGGATGGCGAGCATGCCCATGGCGGGCGCGAGCAGCAGGAACGAGAGCGGCGTCATGACAAGGAGCTCGATGAGCGGCACGAGCATGGCGCGCAGGAACTGCGGGATGCGCTTGTCCAGGAACCACTCGAGCTTGCTCATCACCCACACGATGAGGATGGAGGGCACGAGCGACGAGGCGTAGCTCATACCGTAAAGCGGGATGCCGAACATGTCACCGATGAACTTGGGATCGGTCGAGGAGACGATGCTCGTCCAGTTGGGATGCAGCAAGGCGCAGCCCATGACGGCCGCGAGGAACATGTTGCAGCCGAAATGCTTGGCCGCCGAAACCGCCGTGAACACCGGCAGGAACGTGAAACCGCAGTCGAACACGAAGTTGAACACGTAGTAGGTCATCGAGGTCTCGGCGTTTGCGATGCCGAGCATCGAGACGATGAGCAGGATGCACTTGCCCAGGCCCGTTCCGATGAGGATGGGGATGATGGGGCCGATCGTGCCCACGATGGTGGAGATGATCATGTTGAAGACGTTCTTCTTGGGCGCCGGGAGCCCGGCGTCCAGGTTCTCATCGATGACGGCCTCGGGCGAGAACCCGCCCAGCGCGCAGACCTCGCGATAGACGTCCGCGACGTTCTGCCCCACGATCACCTGGTACTGCCCAGCCGACTCCTGCACCCCGATGACCCCGGGGATGCGCTTAACCGCATCGGTATCGGGGTAGCCCGCGTCTTTGAGCGTGAAGCGCAGACGGGTGAGGCAGTGCGTGATGCCGGCCGCCTCCTCATCGGCGAGGCGCACGCCGAACGCCTTCTCGACACGCTCCACGGTGAAGCGTCCCATGCGCCACTCCAGAGGATAGAGCTGCGCCAGGTCGTAGGAGAGCGGGATGGAGACCTTCATGTGCTCGCGAGCGCGCTTGAGCATGAAGGCGATATGGTCGGCCAGCGTGATGGGCAGGCTGGGGCTCAGCTCGTAGGGGATCACCGCGCGCATCACGTCGACGATCTGCGCCGAGGCGGAGAACACGTCGAGCGGAATCTCCTCGAACAGCGTCAGGTAGCGCGCGTCGACGTCGTAGTAGGTGCGCTCGATGCGCGCCACGTCCACATCGTCGCCAGCATCGGGAAACCCGATACCCCGTCCGAGCGCCACGACTTCGCGGCCCCGGCTATCCAGGCAGATCACGGCATTGGTGTTGATGCGTTTGATGATGCGCATGATGCTCGCAGGGCCTCCTCCCCAAACAAAAAGGGCGCAACCGGGTGACGGCTGCCGCCGCCACGGTCGCGCCCCGAATACTTCGTTCGGGTAACACCCTGGAAGCACTATAACCCATGGTACGGGCAGGTGGTTGTAAGGAGATGGTAAGCGGTTCTCCAGCCGCCGCAAACGGGCTGTTAGAACAGCAGGACGCCTTGGTAGAGCAGGATCCAGCACACCAGCAGGGCCGCCACGTAGGTGACGGCGAAGATGATGGCGAACGTCCGCCCGAACCCGTGGTCGGCGTCGATGAAGCAGCGCGAGGTGGCGAGCGCCGCCGCGAGCAGGGGCGGCAGGGCCACCATGACCGTGATGTCCACCGGCGCGCCTGCGAGCGACGCGAGATAGGGGATAACGATGCTCCCCAGAAGCACCACGCCGGCGATGAGGAAGGCGCTCTTGAACGAGAACGCGGCCACCCCCGCCTTCTCCGAGATGTCCTCGGCCATGGGCTCGGGCATCACGCCACGGAGCCGCCTCTCCTCGGTGCGCGCCGGATCGGCGACGGTGCCGCGCGCAGCGGCGCGGGCGCGGTTCTTGCTCTTCTTTGCCATCAGATCTCCTTGATCATGCCTCGCCGACGCACGGCGGATAGGTGATGTTCCCCAGGATGACCGCCTCGCGGGCCCCTGTCGCCGCGGGCACGTTGGAGGGGCGCCCGTGGATGGTCTGGTTGCCCAGCACCGCGAAGGCCACGGCCTCCTTGGCATCGGACGAGAAGCCCAGGTCCTCCTGCGTGCACACGCGCGTCTCCGGCAGGAGCGCCGCCAGACGGGCCACCAGATGCGCGTTGTGCGCGCCGCCCCCGCCCACCACGAGCTCGTCGAGCCCGCCGTCGAGGCGCGGGGCGACCCAGCGCGCGCAGGCGCGCGCGATGCTTTCGGCCGTGAGCTCGGTAAGCGTCGCCACCGCGTCGGCCGGTGCCAGACCGGGATGCTCGCCCAGAAAGCGCTCGACGGCCTGCGCCCCGAAGAGCTCACGCCCCGTCGATTTGGGCGGCGCGGCCTCGAAGTAGGGGTTGGAGAGGAGCTCCGCGAGCGCCGAGGCGTCCACCGTGCCCGCGGCGGCGATGGCGCCGTCGGCGTCATAGGGCGCCCCGAAGAGCCTGCGGCAGGCCTCGTCGATCATCATGTTGCCCGGGCCCGTGTCGAAGGCGAACACCCGCCGGGCGTCGCGCCCGCGCGGCAGCACCGTCACGTTGCCGATGCCCCCGACGTTGAGGAGCACCCGGTTGAGGCGGCCCGAGCCGTAGAGCACCACCTCCGAGAACGGCACGAGGGGCGCTCCCTGGCCGCCCGCCACCATGTCCATCGTGCGGAAATCGGCCACCACGCGCACGCCGTGCTCGTAGGCGATCACCGCGGGCGCGCCCAGTTGCAGCGTGCCGGCGAACAGTCCGGCGCCCTCCTCCAGGCCGCGCGCGCCCTCCGGCTCGTGCCAAATGGTCTGCCCGTGGCTCGCCACGAACCCAAGGCGCGCCGGCTCGACGCCCGCCGCATGGCAGACGGCGCCCACCGCGCGCGAGAACAGATGCCCCAGCTCCATGTTGAGCGAGCACAGCGCGCGGGCGTCGGCGCCGCCGGGACGGCAGGCCGCGAGGATGCGCTCGCGCGTGGACGCGGGCAGAGGGCAGGTCTCGAACGCGACGAGCTCGACGCGGGTCGCGGCGTCGACGCCCGTGATGTCCACGAGCGCGGCGTCGATGCCGTCGAGGCTCGTACCCGACATGAGGCCGACCGCTAGCATGACGCCTCGCCTCCCCTGTTGAAGCCCTCGCGCGGCGCCGAGTCCCGCTCGAGGTCGCGGCGCAGCAGCAGGCACGCGCCCGCCGCCGGCTCATGGACCGGGGCGGTCACGCGAAAGCCCGCGCCCAGCCCCTCGGCGAGCGGCCCGAGCACGAGCGCGCCGGCGCCCTCGATGACGCCGCCGATGTAGCTCACGGGAACGGGCGCGGCACCGGGCGCGTCGAACAGCTTGCGCGCCACGGCCCGCACGATGTCGGCCAGCTCGCAGGCGGCACGGCGGTAGGCGTCGCGCGCCGTGACGTCACCGGCCGCAGCCGCCGCGCGCAGCACGCCGGTGAGCGCCGCCGTGCGCGTGCGGTCACCCGCCAGCACGTCGCGGGCGTACGAGATCACCCCGGCCGGCTCGGCAAGCTCGAACGCGCGCATCACCTCGTCGAAGAGGGGCCCGCGCGCGTCGCGACCATCGGCCTGGCGGCTGAACAGGCGCAGCACCTCGCGCCCCAGCCAGTAGCCGCTCCCCTCGTCGCCCACCTGGTAGCCCCAGCCCCCGGCGCGCGCCGAGCGCTCGCCGGCGCGACCGAACGCGATGGAGCCCGTGCCGCAGATGACCACGATGCCATCGGCCAGCGCCAGACTCGCCGCCCACGCCGCCTCGACATCGCTCACCAGCTCATAGGGCATCCCCTCGAGCACGCGGGCGGCCACCGCGTCCATCTGCGCGCGGGCGTCTGCCTCTTGTCCGAACCCGGCGAGCCCCAGTCCGACGCCGGCGAGCGGCTCGGGGCTCAGGGCACGTGCCCGCTCCAGCCCCTCGGCCAGCACCGCCGCCATGCCCCCAAGACCCACCTGGCCGGGGTGGCAGGTGCCCAGCCGGAACCGCTCGCAGGCGCGCATGCCCTCATCGAACAGCACGAACTCCGTCTTGGTTCCGCCGCCGTCGACCCCGAGCCACATCATGGCAACCCCTCTCGTCTACATCTGCCAGCACCCTCCCGCACGAAGCACCCGTCCGATCAGGACGCCTCCGCGGCGCGCGGCCTACCGTGCCTCGTGGAAGCGGAACTTCTGCCACGGGCGGATCGTGTCGATGAGGAAGTGCTCCACCTCGGGGATATGCCCCACCACGTTGCTCTTGCCGGAGTTCTTCATGTCGGAGCGCGCGATCTGCAGCTCGCCGGCGTAGTGGCCGTACGCGCTGCTCTCGATCACCACGTCGCCGCGGCGGATGGTCTCGGGCGCGTGGAAGAGCGCGAACTCATGCCCCTTGTACTTCACGCGGCTCTGCGTGGAGCGCAGGAAGTTCTCGGAGACGTCGCCGCGGTTGAAATGCAGCTCGTCGAGCACGATGGAGCGCTCCACCTCGGGCAGCCCCTCAACGAGCTCCACCGAGAAGCTCACGAGGTTCTTGGGCAGCGCGGCCAGCTGGTCGAGCTCCTCGTCGGTGGGATAGCAGTTGGAGATGATGACGTCGTCGATCGTGCCCATCGAGATGTAGTGCTCCACCTGCGCGTAGAGCGGCAGGTGGCGGTGCATCTCGAGCGTGGGGAGGCCGTCGGTGACAGGCCAGTTGGCGAAGGTGTCCGGAGCCTGCGAGGTCACGAAGGCGGCCGTGCGCAACCCGTGGCGGCGGAAGTTCTCGGTGCAGCGGGTGAAGTAATCGAGCCCGAGTCCCGAGTAGCCGTGCGGATAGAAGTTATGGCACCCGATCAGATGCGTCGGATCGGGACAGTAGTCCATGATGGTGTCGATGTAGTGCGTGTCGTTGCTCATGTTGACCTCGACGAGCAGGCCCTCCGGGTTGAAGGTCATGAGCGATTCCTCGCTGCCGGTGAAGCCCATGTCGAGGCGGATGCCGTCGGCGCCGATCTCGCGGAAGAACGAGAGGTCCTGGTAGGAGACGCCGAGCTCCGAGAACACACGCGGGTTGCAGTCCAGAATGACCTCGTAGCCCAGCTCGTGGGCGCGCTCGTTCATCTCGGTGTAGTCGCGGCGCACCTGCTCGCGGTCGTCGGTGATGGAGAGCAGGCAGCTGAAGATGCGGGATGCGCCGGCCTTGGCCGCGCGCTCCATGTAGGCGAAGGTCTCCTCACGGGTGGCCTTCTCGGGGTAGATGGAGATGCCGAGTCGTTGCATGGGTGGTCCTTTCGAGGGCGGATCGGGTGGTGAGTAGGGAGGATCGAACGGAGAGGAGCTGGCGCCGGTGAGCCCACTGGCATGAGCGCCAACGACGGAGGGCACCCGATGGCGCGGCGGTCGCAAGGCCGCGCCGCAGCTGCCCTGAGGATGCGGCGCCTGCAAAGGCGAACGCAGGCTTGCGGAGGCGGCAGACGCAGGACGACGTGCCAGAGGAAACGGGCCCCAGGGGCGCTTGCGCTCCCGGGGCCCGCCGGATGGTGCGTCGCGTCGCACCGAAGACTACGCGCTTCTCAGCGCGAGCGTCAAGCCTACGCGGCCTCGACGGCGGTCTCCTCGGCGTCCTCCTGACCGAGCTGCTGCTTGTCGTACATCTTGACGAAGGGCAGGTAGCACAGGGCGGAGACGATGATGAGCACCGTGCAGAGCACCGCGGCGCGCCAGTCGCCGCCGGTCGCCAGGAAGGCGCCGATGGGTCCGGGCAGCGTCCAGGGAGCCGTCACGATGACCTGGTTGACCAAGCCCATGGAGGTGACCACCCAGGCGATGATGGCGCACACGAGCGGCGTCACGATGAAGGGGATGCCCAGGGTGATGTTCAGCATGATGGGCGTACCGAAGATGATCGGCTCGTTGATGTTGAAGATCGCCGGGGCGATGGCGAGGCGACCGAGGTCCTTGAGGTACTTGGACTTGCAGATGGTCACCAGAAGGATGGCCAGGCCGATGGTGCAGCCCGAACCGCCGATCCAGATGAACCACTGGTAGAACGGCTCGGCGCTGATGGCGGGAAGCGCGGTGCCCGCGGCACCGGCCGCGGCGGCGTTGGCGTTCTGCTCGAGCAGGGTGAGCCACAGCGGACGGGCGATGGAGCCCACGATGGAGACACCGTGGATACCGAAGAACCAGAAGAAGCAGGTGAGGAAGCAGATGATCAGCACGCCGGGAAGCGTGTCGGTGGCCGACACGAGAGGCGCGATGAGCGAGTTGATGAAGCCGTTCCAGTCGAAGCCGAGCCAGTACGTGATGCCGCCGATGACGAGGATCACGATGAGGGTCGGGGTGAGGGCCTCGAACGACTTGGCGACCGCAGGCGGCACCTGGTCGGGCATGGTGATCTTGAACTTGGAGTTGGAGGTGAGGCGGAACACGTTCACCGCGAAGAAGGTGACGATGATGCCCACGAACAGGCCCGCGGAGCCCAGGCTCGCCATGGGAAGCACGAAGCCCGAGGTGCCCGCAGCCTCAAGCGCTTCGGCCGGGATGTTGACCGGCTGGATGGTGAGCAGGAACGCCATCACCGAGATGATGCCGCCCGTGAGCGCGTCGAGGTTGAACGAGCGCGCGAGGCTGTGGCCCATGCCGAATACCGAGTAGAGCGCCATGATGTACATGGTCATGCGGTACGGCAGCAGGATCACCGCGGCGTTCGCCGTCAGGAACTGGTAGATGCCCCAGTCCGAAGGCAGCGGCGGGTTCGCCACGATCATGAAGAACGAGCCGACGATGATCAGCGGCAGCGCGCCGACCACGCCGTCGCGCACCGCGAGGAGGTAGCGGTTAGCCCCCAGCACGCGCATGACGGGTCCCAGGACCCTTTCGAGAAACTGCTGGAATTTTTCCATGCCCTTCCCTTTCTTCTATCTTGAGGCCAGGCCGCCCCGCCTGAGGCCCACACCCATCTACTTGTGGATCTGGTTGCGCTCCAGAATCTCCGAATAGCGCTCGTAGTCGCGATTGACAAACGATTTGAACAGGATGTCGATGACCCCCAGCTGCCCGATGCGCGACGCGGTGGCCGCCGAGCGCATGAGGGGTTCGGTCGATGCGACCAAGAGCACTTCATCTGAGATGCGGGCGAGCTCCGAATCGAATCCGCTCCCCGTGATGGAGATGATCTTGGCCCCGCGCTCCCTCGCCTTGCGCACGCAGGTGTTGACCTCTGTGGTCGCCCCCGAGTAGCTGATGGCGATGGCGACGTCCCCGGGCGCGCTGTTCGATGCATAGAGCAGCTGCCCGTGCCAATCGTCTATCAGATTGCAAACCACCCCGATCCTCAGCAGCTTGTAGTGCAGGTCCCGAGCCGAGAGCAGCGATGCCCCCATGCCGAACAGGTTGATGGTACGCGCCGCAGTCATCAGGTCAACGCAAGCATCGAACACCTGGGCGTCGTTCAGCTTCTCCGTGAGCGTCAACGCGCCGATGTTGCCCCGGATCACCTTGGACGCGGTCTGCGCCGTGGTGTCGGTGGGGTGCAGGTCCTCGATGATCGAGCGGCCCGACTCCCTCAGCACGGCCAGATCGTAGATCAGCTGGCGCTGGAACTCGCGGTAGCCCTTGAGGCCCAGTTTGCGACAAAGGCGGCTAATCGTGGACGGCGATGCGAACGTCAGCTCCGACAACTCATGGATGCTGAGGCCCGAAACCGATTCCGGATCCTCGATGATCCGCTTCACCAGCCCGCGTTCCGCCGAGCTCGCGCTGTCCCTATACTGTTGTAAACGTGCCAAGAGACTCGCCATTAAGCTCGTCCTCCAACCTGTGACCCATTGTAAAGAGCGGCATATATTTGTCATTCTTTTGTAGTCGATATGAAACTTTATTTCAAATCTTGAAGCGATAATCCGGTGAACGGTCGAATATGGCCGATGACGAGCCGTCCGGCTGACATGTTCTGCGTGCGCACAACGTGTCGCGCAGACGCCGCAACATGCTCTCAACGGTTTCGAAGCAACCTTGAAACAAGGCGTTTACCTGCATGTATTCCAATCTTTGCAGGCGCTCCACCACCCGCGCCCGCCCGCCCGGACCCCTCTTCCGAAGGCCGCGGGCGCCTTCCTTGTCCAACGTTTCGGCTTGCACTATCTTCATGCTCAACGCGCGCCCGCGCGTCCCCCTACGCGGGCGCGCCAGCATCAAACCACTCATGCCAAGAAACGGTAAGGACGCACCATGGTAGACCTCTCCCAGCTCGCCACCGAGCAGCGCAACCCCCAGACGATGGAGCTCGACACGTTCACCCCGCTCCAGATCGCCGAGGCCATGAACGCCGAGGACGCGCATGCCGTCGAGGCCGTGGGACGGGTGCTGCCCCAGATCGCGCAGGCCATCCGCTGGGGCGCCGACGCGCTGGCAGCGGGCGGGCGCATCATCTACCTGGGCGCCGGCACGAGCGGACGCCTCGGCGTGCTCGACGCGGTCGAGTGCCCGCCCACCTTCGGCGTCTCGCTCGACACCGTGGTGGGCCTCATCGCCGGTGGCGAGCAGGCGTTCACCGTGGCGCAGGAGGGCGTCGAGGATGACCCCGAGCAGGGCGAGGACGATCTGCGCGGGATCGGGCTCGAGGCCCGCGACTTCGTGGTGGGCCTCGCGGCGAGCGGACGCACGCCCTACGTGCTGGGCGGCCTCGCCTACGCGCGCGAGCTGGGTTGCAACACCGCCGCCATCGCCTGCGTGCCCGACTCCAAGATCGGCGCTGCCGCAGCGCTCGCCATCGAACCCGTGACGGGGCCCGAGGTGCTCACCGGCTCCACCCGCCTCAAAGCCGGCACGGCGCAGAAGATGGTGCTCAACATGATCTCCACCGGCTCCATGACCCTCACTGGCAAGGTGTACCAGAACCTCATGGTCGACGTGAAGCAGACCAACGAGAAGCTGCATGCCCGCGCGCAGCGCATCGTGATGCAAGCCACCGGCTGCTCCCCCGAGGAGGCAGCCGGCGCCCTTGAGGCCACGAACGGCGACGTCAAGCTCGCCCTCACCACCCTCCTGCTCGATACCTCCCCCGCCGAGGCGCGCGACGCCCTCGACGCCGCCCACGGGCACGTCCGCGACGCCCTCGCGCAAGCGGGCCGCGCGCGCTAGCATTCCGATCCGCGACGGGCAGCACCGGGCGGCGCTCGCCACGGCCCGATACCCCGCGCGCGTCGCCCTCTTCTGCGATTTGGGAACCATATGTACGTTTTGACGCTTTTTTTCGACCAGAAGTGTACATATGGTTCCCAAATCGCACTTCGACGCGTCAGCACCACATTCCGCATCTCGATTGGGGGACCCTATGTGCGCCACCACCTCGATTCCGGCCACGAAACGCGCCATGAGCGTCTCGATCCGACCTGATGGAACCGAAGCAGGGGGCGGAGCGTCCACCACGCCATCAGACGCCTCGGCCGATTTCCCCATCCGGTTCCCTCGCCCGCATGCACGCCGGCTGCTCTGGGGTGGCGCCACGGCGAGCAGCCAGTACGAAGGCGCCTATGCCGAGGGCGGCAAGGGGCTGGACACCCAAGACTGCCGCCCTTACCTGCCCCGTACGAGCAACGCCACGACCTCGACGCGCCTGCTCGGCCGCAACGCCATCGAACGCGCCTCCCGCGTAAGCGGCCTGCGCGATGAGGGCCTCTTCTACCCTTTCCGCACCGCATCGGATGGATACCACCATCTTGATGAAGACATCGCCCTGCTCAAAGAGCTCGGCATCGACATCTACCGTTTCTCGATCAGCTGGGCGCGCCTGTTCCCCACCGGTGACGAAGCTGAGCCCAATGCCGCTGGGCTCGCCTACTACGACCGCGTGTTCCAAGCGGTGCACGAGACCGGCATGAAAATCTTTCTCACGCTCACGCACTATGCCATGCCGCTCGCCATCATCGAGCGGCATGGGGGTTGGACCGATCGAGGCACGATCGACCGCTACGTGCGGTTCGCGCGCGTCGTCTTCGAACGCTGGGGCGACTTCATTGATTACTATCTGCCGTTCAACGAGATCAACGCGGGCTACTTCAGCCCCTGGAACGGCGTCGGATTGCCCAAGCCTGAGAACGGCCCCTATGACCAGTCGCTCGTCTTCCTTTC
Organism: uncultured Coriobacteriaceae bacterium; assembly: GCA_963931435.1. Taxonomy (GTDB): domain Bacteria; phylum Actinomycetota; class Coriobacteriia; order Coriobacteriales; family Coriobacteriaceae; genus Coprousia. Next base: position 255,656 of record OZ007012.1, on the reverse strand, counting down.
GCTGCACCATCAGTTCGTTGCAAGCGCCCGCGTGATCGAGATGCAGCGCCGCGTTGCGCCGAAGTGCCAATCGGGCTGCATGGTCGCCGACTTCTGCTATTATCCCCGCACCTGCTCACCCGAGGACAACCTCAAGACCGTCCGATCCGAGCAGGTCAACCAATGGCTCGCCGTCGATGTGCTGGCGCGCGGCTTCTACCCCGCCTACATCGACCGCTTCTTTGAGGAAGAGGGCGTATCGTTCGAGGCCGCCCCCGAAGATCTGGAATTGCTCGCCCGCAACACCTGCGACTTCGTAAGCATCTCCTATTACCAGTCAAGCGTCTGCTCCACAGACGAGACCGCCGAGCAGACCGCCGGAAACCTCGTCTCCACCGTCAAGAACCCCTATCTCACGGCAACGGAGTGGGGCTGGCAGATCGATCCGGTGGGTCTGCGCGTCGCACTCAACAAGCTTTACGACCGCGTCCGCAAGCCCATCTTCATATCCGAGAACGGCATGGGTGCCCGCGACGCGCTCGAGTTCGATGCCGAGGGACGGCCGCGCATCCGCGATCCCTATCGCATCGACTACCTCGCTCGGCATTTCGAGCAGATAGACGAGGCGATCCGAGACGGCGTCGATCTTATCGGCTACATCATGTGGGGTGCGATCGACATCGTTTCAGCGGGCAGCTGCGAGATGGAGAAGCGCTACGGCGTGGTGCACGTGGATGCCGACAACGAGGGCAGAGGCAGCTATGCGCGTACCAAGAAGGACAGCTTCACCTGGTACCAAATCTTTATAAGCACCTACCACGCCACGCACGATGTCTGCATGAGCCTCAAGCGCGCCCATGCTGAAACAAGAGCGCTTCAATAGCGCAATCAAGCGAAGCGCAGGGCCGCTCCCCTGCAGACGTGCTTCAGCAGGTGCAGATCCTCCGACAGGACGCGTCCGATGACGGCAACGCGGTCGTCGCCCGGTGCGTCCACGCGCATCACTTCAAGCTCGCCGGCATAGCGCCCGTAAGAAGCAAGCGATAGGCAGATGTCTCCCGCCAGTCGTTCCTGTCCACCGTGGCCATCGCGAGCCTTCGCCGCTCGCTTGAGACGATTCGCCATTCCGCCCGGCGCCCGCGAGTCCACCGAGCGGATCACGAGCTCGCTTGAATCCACCCGATCACGATGCACGGATCCCCGCAGAAAGTCAAAACCCTCCTCGAACGACGCCCGGATCGGCACGACTCCACGCTGCAGTAGGGAGAGCACCTTCCAGGACCGGTCGGACAGCCCGGGATCACCCACGGCCACGATATCGGTCGCGGCCTCCTGAGCGAGCTCCAGAGCGTTTTCCAGCACCTGGTCGCGCCTTCCACGATGCGCCTCTACCGTCGGCAAGCCCTCGCACAAGGGGCCCCGCAGCTCCGCATCGCCCGGAATGAAAGCCATCGTCTCGATTCCCCGTGCACGCAGGCGCTCGTTGAGCGTTTTGACGGCTGCCAGCGGAAGGCCCGTCAAAGGCTTGGGATAGTAGTTGTGGCACGCGATAAAGCGGTGCAGATCGGCCCCAAGATGTTCCCAGACATGCAGCTTGTCGACCGAAACGGTCGACGCGTTGAAAGCGATCCTGAACGTTCGAGACAACTCCGCAGTCTCCATATCCGAGAACCCGAAATCAAGCCTCACGCAGCCGACCCCCAGATCGCGAAGGCCGGCGAGCGTCGGCACGTCCAGCATCTCCAGCGTGCGCGGTGACACATCGACCAAAAGCTCGATGCCCGCCTCACGACAGAGGCGCATGACATGCAGGGCACGGTCCCTGGCCCCCTCCCCCTGCTCCTCGGGAATCTGCAGCGATGAGAACGCGAGCTTCATATCGCTCGCCGCCGCTCGGGCTATCGCTCGCTCCGTATGCGCAAGGTCGGTTCCCAAGTAGAGAGAAAAGGCCGTCTTCATGTCATGCGCCTCCTATTTCATCAAACGCTACCCGCTTATCAGCGATCGTGCCTGGCGCAGCACTCCCGCCCCATCGACCATTCCGTACGCCGTCATGTCAATCGGCTCAATCACCTTGCCCGGATTCTCCTTTCGCAGCCGATCGATCTCGTAGCGGACCTGCGGCCCCACGAGCACCACGTCCGCCGTGGGAACGAACCGAGAAGCCTCGAACACGCTGTGCGCCGAGATGTCGCACTCGAATCCGGCATCCGTCGCCGCGGCCTGCATGCGCGTCACCAGCAGACTCGTCGACATACCCGCCGCACAAAGCAGCACAATCCTCTTCATGCCCACCACCGCTTTCTCATTCGTTGTCTATCAGGGCTCCATGCATGTACGCCTTCACGTAGCCGGATCCCTCCGCCTCCATGGAGCGCACGAGCGCCATAGCATGGTAGTACTCACGATAGGGGACGTTGTTGACGGTGCCGCGGAAAATCTCGTAGTTGGATAGGGCGCTGAACCACGCCTCGAGGTCCTCTTCGCTCTGGCTGATGTAGAGCGTCGGCGTGAACCCAGGCAGGTCCTCGCAATTCTCGCCGTAGTACAGCTGAATCCGCTCCCCCTTGCGCCTGAGCTTGCGCACCGCGTCGGTCACCGCCTCATAGGTGCTGTAGTGCCGGGGATGAAGCGTTCCGCGCGCATGGGTGATCACGCAATCCACCTTTTCGCGCTCGAGATACGCCGCGATCTCCGCCGTCAGCTCCGCCGGCCCCGGTAGGGTCGCGGAGGTGTAGCCCAGGCTGATCTGATCGCACCCCATGCCCGCTGCGACCGCATCCATCTCGCCCGTCAGCTTTGCCTCATAGGCAGCCTTCTCCTCCTCCGTTGCCGCCGGATCGGTCAGGCGCCCCTTGGTCACATGCACGAACGTGCAATGGGCGCCGCGCTTCGCATAGCGCATCAAAAACGGTCCGCCCATGAGCTCCGCGTCGAGTGGATGCGCGCCGAAGCTCACCACGCGCTGATAATCTGCCATCGCAGTCTCCTTCCCTATCGCCCGTCAGCCGCAACCAGGCTCTTGCGGCTCATGCGATACGTCCGATACGTTTTGAAGCCGTGCCGTGCATAGAATCGGATCGCATCGCCGCTCGTCCAGAGAAAGTACAGGCAGTTGATGCCATGCTTCTTCATCTCGAGCATCTGCAAATCGAGCAGCACGCCGCCCAACCCCCGCGATCTGAGATCAGAGCGCACTCCGATGGGTCCGAAGCGCTCCTCGTTGCCATCGATCTTGCGCGTGCAGAACCCGATGACTTCATTCGATTCCGTCAGCGCGATGAGCGTCGTGTCTTCGGCCTCGTGGGCGCGCAGGGCGTCGCGCACGTTGTTGAGCCACCCGGCTCCGAACTCCGCGCCTAGGAAATCGAGGGTCGCATCAAGATGCTTCTTGGAAAATGGCTCGATGCGCACGCCCCCATCGCGCAGCTCTTTGATCCGCTCGCGCGTCGCCTTTGGAAGCGCGTAATCGAAGAGCCCGCGCTCCATGCTCACTGCCTCTCCGCGATCATCGTATCCAAGTGTCGCGAAAAACGGCAGCGCCCCTTCGTAGGAGATGTCGATACCGGGCATGAAGTATCCTGGGCTATAGGCTCCGAGCGTTATCTCCAGGGCTCCGCGCTCCGCGAGCCTGCGCTCGACCTCCCCAACCAGACGACTTCCCAAGCCCTGCCGACGGTGCGGCTCGTCCACGAACAGGGCCACTATCCAGCCGCGGTCGGGTTCGAGACCACGCGTGAGATAGGGATAGCTCCGCTTCATTCCCAGACAGAACCCCGCAACGCCCTCCTCCGCGCGCGCCACAAGCGCGAGGTCGGCATCGAAGTTGTCATCCAGCACCACGCGATCCAGAAAGCGCTGCGGCGTCATGACGTCGTGATATAGGTTCCGGTTCCATGCCTCCAGCAGCTCTCCGAGATCGGCGTTGCGATAGGGGCGCACTTCAATCGTTGCATCCATGGGTGGTCCCTCACTCGCTCACCGGAGACGCACCGTCCGCCGCGTGGGCGGCCTGCTCCTCGGCGTACTGCTGCTCCTTATCAAGTTCCTGCTTCTCGTACACCTTGAAGAACGGATAGAAGATCAAGAAGATGAGAACGAAGTCAAGCACCGAAAGCAGGATGGCGATGGGCTGGAAGCCCGAGCCGATGAACGCGGCGATGGGCGTCGGCATCGTCCAGACGCAATCGGCGATCATGGGCGGGGTGATGCCCAGCATGCCGAGGATGGCGTAGAAGATGTAGATGACGGTGAAACCGAGTACCCACGGCACGAACATGAGCGGATTGAGCACGATGGGCAGACCGTACATGACGGGCTCGGCGATGTTGAAGATGGTGCCCGGAAGAGCCAGCTTGCCCAGAACCTTGAAGCGACGGGACTTCGAGAGGCAGCACAGCAGCGCCACAGGGAACACGGAGCCGCGCACATAGAAGTTGATCCACTGGTTGGTGAACATGTAGGGGATGGCCTCGCCTGCTGCGAACGCATTGATGTTCGCCGTGATCGAGGAGGTCCAGATGGGCGTCATGACCGAACCGACGATGTTCGATCCATGCAGGCCCACGAACCACAGAGCGCGATCCAGGAAGAAGCCGATGCCCTGGGCGACAGGGCCGCTACCGCCCGCGATGAGATGCTGAGAGAGGGCGTTGATGGAAGCGAGCAGATCGAAGCCGGGGACGCCGCGTCCGATGAAGGCGAAGAGCAATACGACGACCGCGATGGGGATCATGTTCGTAAATGCCGTGGCAACCATCGGAGGCACCGAGTCGGGCATCTTGATGGTCACATTCTTGCCGATGAGCAGGCGATAGAGCTCGACCGCGCAGATGCTGATGAGAATGCCGCCGAACATGCTGGGCGAACCCAAGATGTAAGCCGGGTAATCAAAATTCGCACTCAGCTGCGTGAAGTCGATGAAGCACAGGAACGCCACCATGGCAGCGATGCCGGCGGCGACCGGGCTCACCTTGTCGTCCCGCTTGTTGTAATACTGCCCAAGGTAGTAGCCGTTGAGGATGCACATGATGAGCGTGATGAGGTTGATCGAGATGAACACGATCTGCAGCAGCCACGGGCGAAGGGGATCGATGATGGAGGTGAGGGCCGCAGCGACGTCGGGCAGGTTGAAACCCGTCTCTCCGAACAGTCCAGCGAGATTGAGGAACAGCGTTGCCATCGCACCCAAGATCATATAGGGCATGAGCACCATGAACGCCTCTTGCAAGGCAACCAAATAGCGAATCTGCGACATGCGCAGAAGCGGCGGAGCGATGGTGCGCTCGATAAACTCACTCAAGCGGTCGAGCAAGTTCTTCTTCTGGATCGTCTCTTCCATGGAAACTCCTCCAAACCAATGATGGGAGTGATTCTGGAGAGGCGCAGGCTGCACACGGGGCCCTCATGTACAAGCGCTCTCTGTTATTGAGAATTTTCTCAGATAGTTTGGGAATTTAATTCAGCTTGCCTTCTTCGTTCGCAAACGGTAATAAAATGTCGGTGGACGTCACCTTGGCTTCCGCATCCCCACCTTGCTCGTCGACGGCCAATACATGCCGCGTGATCCACAACCCGTAATCGCTGGAGCCTTCCGCCAAGACGACACTCGCACCGGCGCGCATGCTCCTATACACTGGAGGAACATTTCCCATTTCGAGAAACCGAGGAATCGTGAACCCTTCTGACCGCATCCGTCTTCATGAGGATTCTTTCACGCCATCCGACCGCAAGATTGAGGCCTTCTTGCTCAACCATCTCGATCTTGTGGCCTCGTATACCATCATCGATGTAGCGGAGTTCGCTGACGTTTCCAAATCTGCCTTGCTGCGCTTCTGCAAGAAGCTGGGGTACAGCGGCTACTCGGAATTCAAATTCGAGGTCTCACGGTTCCTTCTTTCCGGACCCGATGCCCCTCAGGAATCATCGCAGGATGTCGATGAATTCGCCCGACCCTATGTCGCTTGCATTGAGAAAATTCCCGCCTATCTGACAGCATCACATGTCGATTCTTTTTCTGAATCCCTTTCCCGGGCCGCGACAATCAGGATCTTCGGCGTTCACGAAAGCGGTCTCGCCGCCCAATACTTCACCTACCGCCTCGCAGCCCTGGGCATCGACTCTGAAGCGGTATGTCAAACTTCGGGCTTTGAAACCAAGGCGAGCTTCTCTCGTCCCGGCGACATGAGCATCTTCATCAGCATCTCTGGTATCACGGGCAACATCGTCTCCGCTCTCGACGCATCGACTGGCAACGGAGCGACGACAGCCCTTCTGACCATGAACGACAAAGCGGACGCAGGCGCCCGTGCAACGTACTACCTCGTGCTCCCCTCGTTTGAAATCGATAAGACGGTCTCCTTCATCGATTCCCAGGGCGTCATGCTCATCGCTATCGACTACCTGATCAGCCGCCTGGCTCATCAACTGAGGGGCATCCAAGCATAACCAAAGCTTCTGAACATCAAACAAGCCGTCCCAACATCGGCCCGACGAAAATCGAAGCCCTGCGGATATCTCCGAATCAATCATAGGCTCTGGTTTATCAACGGGCTCTAAACCGCCGCAACAACATCACCAGAGCCTCGCTGAGGTCCGTGACTTTCTTCATGCCTCCAGGCGCCTCTTAGCCGGTGTCCCCCGGCGCGAACCGCAACACCATTCCCTCGCGAGCGCGCTTCAGCAGATGCAGATCCTCCGGCAGGACGCGCCCGATGACGGCAACGCGGTCGTCGGCCGACGCCGGGCGCCCCTAGCCCTCATCCAGAGGTACCCGCTGCTCGTCCACGACTGAAACCGACAGGCCCGTGAGGCCCACCGCGCTGCCCTCGAGCGAGCGTGCGAGCTTGCTCAGAGGCGGCTCGGCTCCGGTCCCCGCGATCTGGATGTAGAGCTCTCCCCCGTCGAGCGTCAGATCGACCACGCGGTAGTCGGTTCCCTCGAGCCATTCCACGGCGGCGTCCTGCGCGACGCGCTCCTGCATCGACGTCCTCAGCACCCCCACGCTCTCATTGAACAGCAGCGAGACGAGCACCACGGCGCATACGCCCACGATCGTATACCAGAGCTTGCGCGCCTTATCGCTCACCACCGAGAAGCTCTTTGCTCCCAAGCCCATCAGCAGGTACACCGCCCCGCCCATCACCTGGATCGCCACGTAGTTGGCCAGGAAGAGCACGAAGGCGCCGAGCGCCTGCATGGGCGCCCCCTCGTACAGGGCGGCGCCCACCACGCACAGCGGCGGCACGATCGAGGCGGCTATCGCCACGCCGGGCACCGCATCGGGGATGTCGCTGCGCATGGAGGCGAGCGCGGCCATGAACCCCGATGCGAGTGCGATGATCAGATCGACGAGGCGCGGCGAGGTGCGCGCGAGCACCTGGGAGTTGGTCTCCATGTTGGCGGCCACGGGGATGATCGCCGTAACGAGGGCGGATACGCCCACCACGAGCACCATGCCAAGCACCGTGATGGCAAGCGTGCGCACCGCCTCGCGCGGGCGCCCGAGCGCCGTCGCGAGCGCCGTGCCGAGCATGGGCGACATGAGCGGAGCGATGAGCATGGCACCGATGATGGTCGTGGCGGAATCCGCGGCGACGCCGGCGGTCGCCACCACCGTCGCGGCGAGCAGGCGCAACGCGAACGAGGAGTACTGACGCAGCGGCTCGTCCACCAGCATGAGCGTCGAGCGCTCGGCATCGCGCAGCACCGCCTCGTCGAGCGAGCCGCCCAGCAGCACCTCTGAGATCCTCTTCATCGCACCCACCCCTCACGCGCCCCTTCTCTCGATAGTAGCCCTTTCCCAAAAGCCGTGGCACGAGGCGGCGCCAGGCCGCCGCGACCATCGCTCCGCCGTGCCGTACCGCCGCGCTTGTCGTTCCATCGCGTTGCGCTCCGCCAGCCCATCTCGCCAAAGCCTCTGTACGAAAAAGGGACCCCAAAGCCCGGATGAGCTTTGGGGTCCCCGTGCGGCTAACGTCGCTTCAGGCTCGAAGCATTAGACCTCTGCGTAGACGTCCTTGAGCTTCAGCAGGTGCTGATAACGAGCCATAGCGGCCTCCTCGTTGGCCTTGAAGAGCACCTCGGCGCGCTCCGGGAAGGAGCGGGTCAGCGATGCGTAACGGGCCTCGTTCATCAGGAAGTCCTGGTACCCGCCCTTCGGCTCCTTGGAGTCGAGAGAGAACTTCTTGCCCACCTCGGCGGCGGGGTTGAAGCGGAAGAGGTTCCAGTAACCGCAGTCCACGGCCTTCTTCATCTCGGCCTGGCAGTTCTGCATGCCGCCCTTCTTGATGGAGTGCATCTCGCAGGGAGCATAGCCGATGATGATGGACGGGCCGTCGTAGGCCTCGGCCTCCTGGATGGCCTTGAGGGTCTGAGCCGGGTTGGCGCCCATGGCGACCTGCGCCACGTACACGTAGCCGTAGCTCATCGCGATCTCGGCGAGGCTCTTCTTCTTGGTGGTCTTGCCCGCGGCGTCGAACTGGGCCACCTGGCCGAGGTTCGAAGCCTTGGAGGCCTGGCCGCCGGTGTTGGAGTACACCTCGGTGTCGAAGACGAAGACGTTGACGTCATGGCCGGAAGCGAGGACGTGGTCCAGGCCGCCGAAGCCGATGTCGTACGCCCAGCCGTCGCCGCCGAAGATCCAGAAGGACTTCTTGGTGAGGAAGGACTTGTCGGCGAGGATCGCCTTGGCAGCGTCGCAGCCGCAGGCCTCGAGGGCCTCGATGTAGGCGGCAGCGGCGGTCTTGCTGGCCTCGGCGTCCTTGCGGGCGTCGATCCAGGCCTGACCGGCGGTCTTCACGGCCTCGGGCGTACCCTCGGCAGCGATGAGGGCCTCGGTCTCGGCGACGAGCTTGTCCTGAACGGCCTCGTAACCGAGAGCCATGCCCAGACCGTGCTCGGCGTTGTCCTCAAACAGCGAGTTGTTCCACGCCGGGCCGTGGCCGTTCTTGTCGACCGTGTAGGGCGAGCGGGCCGCGGGGTTGCCCCAAATGGAGGAGCAGCCGGTGGCGTTGGAGATGAACATGCGGTCGCCGCAGACCTGCGTGACGAGGCGCGCGTAAGCGGTCTCGGCGCAGCCGGCGCAGGAGCCGGAGAACTCAAGCAGCGGCTGCTTGAACTGGCTGCCCTTGACGTTGTTGGACTCGAGCACGGGCTTGGGGGCGACGTTCTCGACGCAGTAGTCGAAGGTCTTCTGCTCCTCGAGCTCCTGCTCCTGCGGCACCATGGTGAGAGCGCCCTTCGGGCAGACCTTGGCGCAGTTGGTGCAGCCCATGCAGTCGAGCGGGGAGATGGCCATCGTGAACTTCAGGCCGGTGTCCTTCGGGATCTTGATGTCGAGCGTGCGCATGCCCTCGGGCGCCGCGGCGATCTCTTCCTCGGTGAGGCCGAACGGACGGATCGTGGCGTGCGGGCACACGTAGGAGCACTGGTTGCACTGGATGCACTTGTCGGCGTCCCAATGCGGCACCATGACGGCGACGCCGCGCTTCTCGTAGGCGGAAGCGCCCTGCTCGAACTGGCCGTCGGCGTGGTCCATGAACGCGGACACGGGGAGCTCGTCGCCCTCCATGCGGTTGATGGGCTCCATGATCTCCTTGACCTGCTTGACGAGCATCTCGGGACCCTTGAGGGCGGCGGCGGGAGCGTCGTCGGCGCAGTCGGCCCACTCGGCCGGGACCTCATGCTTCACGAAGGCGGTGGCACCGGCGTCGATGGCCTTCCAGTTGGCCTCGACGATGTCCTGGCCCTTCTTGGCGTAGGACTTCTCGGCAGCGGCCTTCATGTACTTGATGGCGTCCTCCTGCGGCAGCACGCCGGCGAGCGTGAAGAACGCGGACTGGAGGATGGTGTTGGTGCGCTTGCCCATGCCCACCTGAACGGCCAGATCGATGGCGTTGATGGTGTAGAGCTGGATGTCGTTCTTGGCGATGTAGCGCTTCTCGGCCGCGGAGAGGTGCTCGGCGAGCTCGTCGAAGCCCCACTGGCAGTTGATCATGAGCGTGCCGCCGGGCTTGACACCCTGGGCGATCTTGAAGTGCTTCGTGATGTAGCTCGGGTTGTGGCACGCCACGAAGTCGGCCTTGGTGATGTAGTACGGGCTCTTGATGGGCTGGTCGCCGAAACGCAGGTGCGAGATGGTCACGCCGCCCGTCTTCTTGGAGTCGTACTGGAAGTAGGCCTGGACATACTTGTCGGTGTGGTCGCCGATGATCTTGATCGAGTTCTTGTTGGCGCCGACGGTGCCGTCGCCACCGAGACCCCAGAACTTGCACTCGATGGTGCCCTCAGCGGCGGTGTTGGGCGCATCGGCGTCCATGGGCAGCGACAGGTTGGTGACGTCGTCCACGATGCCGATGGTGAACTCCTGCTTGGGCTCGTCAGCCTCGAGCTCCTTGTAGACGGCGAAGGCAGCCGCGGGCGGCTCGTCCTTCGAACCGAGGCCGTAGCGGCCGCCGACGACCTTGATGCCGGTGAGGCCGGCCTCATAGAGCGTGGAGACGACGTCCTCGTAGAGCGGCTCGCCGAGGGAGCCGGGCTCCTTGGTGCGGTCGAGCACGGCGATCTTCTTCACGGTCTCGGGGAGCACCGCGATGAAGTGCTTGATGGACCACGGGCGATACAGGCGGACCTTGATGAGGCCGACCTTCTGGCCGTGGGCGTTGAGGTAGTCGATGACCTCCTCGAGGGTGTCCACGAACGAGCCCATGCAGACGACCACGCGGTCGGCGTCGGGAGCGCCGTAGTAGTCGAACAGGTGATAGTTGGTGCCGAGCTTGGCGTTCACCTGGTTCATGTACTCCTCGACCACGGCGGGCAGCTCGTTGTAGGCGGTGTTGCACGCCTCGCGGTGCTGGAAGAAGACGTCGCCGTCCTCATGGGTGCCGCGGTTGTGCGGATGCTCGGGGTTGAGCGCGTGATCGCGGAAGGCCTGGACCGAAGCCATGTCGCACATCTCGGCGAGATCGTCGTAATCCCAAACGGCGACCTTCTGGATCTCGTGGGAGGTGCGGAAGCCGTCGAAGAAGTTCAGGAACGGCACGCGACCCTTGATGGCGGCGAGGTGCGCCACGGCCGAGAGGTCCATGACCTCCTGGACGTTGGTCTCGGCGAGCATGGCGAAGCCGGTCTGGCGGCAGGCCATGACGTCGGAGTGATCACCGAAGATGTTGAGCGCGTGGGAAGCGACGGTACGCGCGGAGACGTGGAACACGCCCGGCAGGTGCTCGCCAGCGATCTTGTACATGTTCGGGATCATGAGCAGAAGACCCTGAGACGCCGTGTAGGTGGTGGTCAGCGCACCCGCGCAGAGCGAGCCGTGGACGGTGCCCGCGGCGCCTGCCTCGGACTCCATCTCGATGACGTTCACCTTCGTGCCAAAGATGTTCTTCTTGCCCTGCGCTGCCCACTGGTCGACATGGTCGGCCATAGGGCTGGACGGCGTAATCGGGTAGATACCCGCAACCTCGGTGAACGCATACGATACGTATGCGGCCGCCTCGTTGCCGTCCATGGACTTGAACGAACGCGCCATATACCCCTCTCCTCTCGTGTAGGTATACAGTCCCCCGGCATGCGTCCTGCACACCGGACAATCAACGGCGCTTGCGAATTCCTGCAGGTCATCTACCGAATTCGGAAGGTGGCGGGGCGACGGCGGCGAAAACGTCGGGCGCACCTTGCAACAGAAATACGCATGCAGGGTTATTGTACCGCGACACGGACTGAAAAATTCGCTCGCGTCGCAACGTTTTGGACGAGCGGGGCCCAGCCACGGAACAGCCGCGAATCGTTCGCCGCGGCAAACAGGAAGCGCACGCCTGGCCACGCGTGGATTCGGGGGCGCCCGCCGCCCCATATCCTCCCCACTACCATAAAGCGGGCTTTGCCCCGCCACCCAAAATGTTGCTCAACAAAATCCCGTGGCACTGCGTTATGACATCCCCACGCCCTATCCCGAGCTATATCGCCATGATGCCGACTCGGGATGGCTGAACACATATGACGAAAGCGACGTCATCGGCTATGAGGATGCGGCCAATTATGTGGGACAGAGCATGACAGTCGAAGGCACGGCTTCGAGCTTCGTCTATACGGGGTCTTCTAGCGGCTCCCCCTATTTCATCAATATGGGCAACAGGGCATTCGCGGCAATCATCTGGAGCCAAGATATCGCCCTGTTCGATCAGGCCATGCTCCACAATTACGTCGAATGGTCAAAGAGCGGTCAACCGATTACGGTAACGTTCCGCATCAGCGGGACGGTGGAGATGTATGACGGTCGTCCGCAAATCACCGTACGCGACGGCTCTCAAATCGCAACGCTATCGGAAGACGGGACTTGGTTCACGTTCATGTCGGACGACTCGATAAACAATCTGATGCAGCGGCGATACGAATAACAAGCTATATGGACCAACAGGCATTGCCGTCACCAGCAACCGACCGATCGGATCATCTCGACTCCAGTCGATGAGCATTTCGCTTCCTTATCGGAGCCATACGGTACGGGGGTGCGGACGATTCTTTGGACCGGCTACGCCTCCAGCCCCACGGGCACCCCGAGGGCACGAAGAGCATAGAGCAGCGTCTCCTTGGCAAGCGGGATGACGAAGCGATACCGCAGAACAGCAACCGGGCGCCCGGCCAGCATGAACGCGCTTTCTACCTGCGCCCCCGCCTCCTTCGCAAAGGGGCTCTCTCCTGCAAAGCGCTCCGCAGACAAAAACTCGTCGTGGTTTGGAATAGGCAGGATCTGGACCCGCTCGTCTTGGCCATCCCCGCTGCGGGACACGCTGATGCGACCGGCGTACTCCGAGAATGAATCCGGACCGAACCGCGTGAACTCGACGGCTGGGCGATCACCGACGGAAAACGGCCAGACGTTCTCGATGGGAATCAACGCCTCGCGCAGTTCGCTCATGGTTGCAAGGTCAAAGCCCAACACGCCGTCGCCAAGAAGCCCTCCGTGCTGCGTGCCATCGACGAACGAGGGCCCGTCCAGGCTCTCGTACCGTTCAAGCAGGGCCGAAAGCTCTAGATTCCTTGGATGGGAGAGTCTCTTGCGCTTCTTCTCGGCAGCAAGCGCTGTCTTGGAAATCCCGAGGATCCCGCGCTCACGCAAAATCTGCTTGGAAACGATGCCCCGCCTGCGCCCCACCGAGATGAGCTCTTCGTACTCCGGGAAACGCCTGCAGAGGTCCGCCATACTCAATGGCCGATCCTCGACAGGGGTCTCTGCAAGGCCCTTCTCCATAGCGTCAAGCACGACGAGAGTTTGCTCAGCTTCGATTTTCCGCTGCTCGGCTTTATCGACGCGATCCTGCCGAATAGTCGCCTTTTTAACGGGTTTCTCTGCAATGAGCCCACGAGCAGCGAGCTCCTCGCCAAGCGTTGCGCCGCGAGCATCGCCCCTTCTGCTTAATCGGCTCTGCAGCGTTTTCAGCTTCCTAGCTAAATCGCGGTTTTCATTGACAAGCTCTGTGATCGAGCTGGGCACAGGCCTGCTCTCATAGCGACGCTCGAGCTCCTCGAAAACTTCCTCGGCATTGACGGTGGAAGGCCTGCCGCCCTTGCTATCCGGCATCTCGAAACCAAAGGACTTGATTAGCTCCTGGCGAGAGGGATAGCCGAGCTCCTTGTAAAGCTCGCGCAGCCGCTCACCCAGCTTCTTGTGGTCCGCATCGAGGCGCGCGACCTTGCCGTCGGGATAGTATTTCTTTAGGTCTGCGATGGCGCGCTCGCGGCGCTCGTCTAAAGTCAGCTTTCTGCTCGCCGGCCGTGTAGCAGGAGGTTCTCCAAACCCTTTCTTGTCGCCGAGCGACACAGGGGCACCCGAGGCCCCTGTGCCCATTCCGGTTGCCAAGTCAGCTTGCTCGGTTATCTGGGGCGCGCGTTTAGGGGCACTCTTATCAACGAGCCCTCGGGCGACGAGCTCCTTGCCGAGCGTTCTTCCAAAGAATTCCCGCGCCCTGCCATTGAGAACGGAATAGTACCTGTTTAGATCGGGATTCTCCTCAAAGAGAAGCTTGGCCGTGCACGGATTGGTCCTGGACCCATCCTCGTAGCGCCTCTGGATTTCCGCCAAGATCGCCTCGGGGTCGAAAGTGCCCGACTCGACTCCCATACCGGGCAACGCTTCAGAATCGCTTTGTTCTGCATCATCGCGCTCGCTACGCTCTTCTGCATTCAACAGCTGATCGTCCACGGCTATCATCCCCTCTTGACCGAAGAGCTCGCACTGCGCTCGCCGTACGGCAGCGACAGTAGGGCCAACGCGTCTTCCTCGATGCGCTCGTACGCCCTATCGGCAAGCTCGATTCTCACGATGAAGATCGAGTGCTTTGCGTGACCAGACCTGAGTGCGATGGGCATCGCCTTGTCCACCCTTACCGTAAGGTGCGGCAGCAGGCACGCAATAGTTGCAGACCAGTTCGCCATGCGTTCGAAAGGCCCTATCTTCGACCAAAGATGCTCGGCCCCCCTGTATCCGAGCGCCTCATCGCCTCCCAGATGCCCGAACAACGTGCCATCCAGACCTTCGACCATAAGATCGACCGGCGCGACGGAGCGCGATTTGTTCCACACGGACGTGATACGGACCTCATCCCCCGCGAGCGCCGAGGCAATAGCATCCTGGTTCACCTCGTGGCTTTCATCGTCGAGCATCGCATGAACGGGGAGCCGCAGCACCACCTCCGCAAGACACGCAGCGATTCGCCTCAGGTCGGCTTCTTGCGGAGTGATCCAGTTTATTCGCTTCGCCTCAAGCGGAGAGCTCGATTGCTCGTGGGAGCGCGCGCTCAGAAACGCTGAGCCGCCGGACTCAAAGGGGCCATCGAATATGGTGCCGGTCCCTTGGCCTGCCCTCTGGCCTCCCAGCCGGCACTCCTCGTACTCTTCCTCGTAGTTGATGTCATACGGATAGTTTTCCTCATACCACTCGTCGTAGTTGTCCTCTTGGTCCTCGTCCAGGTTGTCGTAGTATTCGTCCATGAGAGAGCTGTATCGAGGAGAATCGTATTCAGGCCAGCGGCACACGGCGACCGCGTAGGCAAGCTCTACGGGGTCGTGGATGTCCTCGCGGTCGATAAGCACGTACTTCTTGGCATCCTCTTCAAGATCCCCGGCATTGCGACATTCGTCTATCTGGGAAGAATCAAGGTCCCTGAGCGTCCTGCCACCATGATGGAGGCCGTTAAATGTAGACACCTCCAAGTAGCTATCCCCTTCGTCCGCATCAAGGAAGGCTACTCCGTAGTCACCCGCCTCCAAGAGCGTGAAGAACGCATCTACATCGCCCGAATTTGGCTCCCATGCGGTTGAATAGCCCAGGGAGAGGACAAACGTGCCCGCATACTCGTCCAAGCGAACGTCTGCGGAATCGCTCAGGGGACGAGCGGTCGGTGCGTTGACAACGCTGATTTCTAAGTCTGGATTCCCGGTGCGGTTTCTGTAGTAACTCGTCAGTCGCTCTGAGCCACCGGAGAGAGCTTTGCGGCCCAGCTCGTTAACCCCCCAGGTCACCGCACCTGTCGCTGTTCCTCCGGACACACCCGATAGCGCGTATTCGTACCAGCCCTCGAAATACCCCTTAAGCTGTCGATAAAGGGCCGAGACGCTCCCATACTGTTCAAAGTTCTCTAGTGAGAACTGAGTTGTATCGGCGCAGGCTGCGAAGTTGTGTGCGCTGAGTTTGAGAACCTTGAGCATGTCCTGCTCGTTTGCGGCAACGACAAACAGGTTGGTGTGGAAGTTCGCCATACGCGCTCTCCTTGCTCCATGTAACGCTGCCTTCCATGATAGAAGGTTTTGCAGGAAGATCGCTCCTCAAAGCAGCGCCGAGTGCGTTCTACTAAGGAAGGTGCTACATAGCTGGCGACGTTGAACCGAAGCGGCTCTTTGGATTCCTACGGGAACTTTGTATGGCAAGCACGGTCACGATACGCGCATCGCCATCTACGGTGTAATACACGCCGTACCGGCCCACGAAGAGCACCCGGCAGCCAACAGCCGGGCGGGCGGCCTTGTAGTACGGATCATATTCCTCGCCATAATACGGATAGCTGCCGAGGACCTTGAGCATTGCGCCGACCCGCTGATAGACGGCATCCGGCACGATATCGGCAAGGCCATACACGGCTTCGTCGGTGAGCTGGACCTCGTAGGCGTCATCCCCGTGCACCATGGCCTACTCCCTGCGGCGCGCCGAACGGATACGATCGGCATCTTGAAGCGCTTGATCGGGCGGGCGGACCCTTCCGTTCACCATGTCATCGTATCCACGGGATATCGCACGGTGAACACGCTCCTCGTGCTCCCGCAGTCCCTCGAGCGCGGCAAAGCGGCTATCGAACTCGATGGCGTCCATCACCACGAGCGATGCCTTGCCGTTTTTCGTCAGATAGATAGGTTCTTTGGTCTCATGGCACGTCTTAGCGACGCCGCCCATATTACGCTGCAGCTCGGAAACGGGCATAACGATAGGCATATGAACCTCCTACATACAATTGTATGTAACATGACATCTAGCTTAGGATACAACCGCGGATACCTGAGCGACATCTCGCTACTAAGGCCCTCATCTTGCGCCGCTCACTACCCGATGCCCTGCTGAGCGGACCGGGCACATGACAAGGGGCTTTCGGTACCGGCCTCCACAGACACCGCGGGTCGAAATTTCCGGCACAATCGGAGATTTTTTCTAGAAATAATCTCCGTTCTTGGAGTTTTTTTGAGGCTTCGGTAGTTTGTGTGACAAGGGGCTAGCCTAGGCAGCAACGCTCTTCGCTCCCTTCACGCCCTTCTTCCTCGCCTTCACCGGGCGACCCGGGAGCTGGGGCTGGCAGTCGCCGCACCTGAGCATGAGCAGGGCCACGAGGTTGTCGGTGTTGCGGAAGCCGTAGCCCATCCTCACCGTCACCTTGATCTTGTTGTTGATGGCCTCTACGCGCCCGTTGCTGATGCCGAGCTCGACTGCGGCGATGATGTCGTCGCGCCGGCGGCGCACCTTCTTCTCCACGGCGACGACCTTGGCGATCTTGCAGTAGGCGGCCCTGTGCATCCAGTCGTCGAGCAGCTCGGCGGCCTCGGAGCCGTCGGCTGCCCGGAAGACGGCCCGCAGGTCCTCCTTGAGCTCCCAGGCCCTGACCAGCCGCGAGCCGGCCCTCTTCTTGAGCGCCTCGAGCCTCGCCCTCTGGCCGTCGGTGAGGTCCTCGGGGTTCTTCACGAGCGCGTAGCGGCTGCCCTTGATGGAGGCCGCCTCCTCCTCGAGCGCCCTGACCTCCTCGGGCGGCAGCTCGCCTTTGGCAGGCCTGCCGCGCTTGCCCTCGGGCCTGGGCCTGGCGGCCCTGGCGGCGGCCCTGGCGGCGTTCCACTCCTCGCAGCGCACGGCGTCGAGCGCGTCGTTCATCCACTGGACCACGTGGAAGGGGTCCATGACCCACCTCGCGTTGGGGCAGCGGCGCTTGACCAGCTGCCTTATCCACCTCGCGCCGTCGGCGGTCACCACCTCTATGGCGCGCCTCTGCTCGCGCGTGAGCTCGTCGAGGAACAGGTTGAGCACGTCCTTGCCGGTGCCCTCGTGCGCCCAGATGAGGCAGCCGCGGTCGTGGTCGACGACCACCGTGACGTACTTGTGGCCCTTCTTGTACGACGTCTCGTCGATGCCGATGCGGCGCACGCCGTCGAACCTCGAGGCGCCGCGCGCGGCCTCCAGCTCGGCGTAGACGCGCCTGCACACGCCGCCCACGCTGTGCCACTCGACGCGGGCGAGCTCGGAGACCGCCGAGGCGGTGCAGCGGACCGCCAGCCACGCCACCCAGTCCTCGAAGTCGCGCGTGAAGCGCGCCCCGTGCCGCGCCCAGGGGACGGCCTCGGTGCGCACGCCGTGCTCCGGGCAGCGCACCCTGCAGGGCGCGTACTCCAGGTAGCAGGCCGAGCGCGCCAGGTCCATCGCCCTCCACAGCCTGGGGGCCCCGCGGTTCGCCATGTCGTAGAAGTCGCAGGCCCTGCCGCATACGGGGCAGCGGCGCTGCTCGCGCTTGTAGGGCCGGACGCTCACGACGATGCGCTCGGCCTCGATGCGCGCGCCCAGGACGACCGTGCGGGCCAGACCGAGGGCGAGAAGTAGTAGACTCTTCATGCGTCACACCTCTTCGGTTGTCTGAATTTGGCTTAGCAATCATAGGCGGATGACGCGGAAACGGCCCCTCCCGGGGCCGTTTCAGTTCCAGATCGTTGTTTTCGCCCGCTGAGCTGGGCCTATGCCGGAATCTCTCCCACAGAAACCACCGAAGAGCCGTTTTTTTCGACCCCCGCCGCCGGCTGCGGCTCGACCCCGCACGCTAAACCGCCGGCTGAGAGCGCGGGCGCGACGCGGGGCGGCATGCCGGTACAATGGGTTGGTCCACCACAGCGAAAACGACCCACCATCCGAAAGGGCCCTCATGAACGGAACCATGCTCCAGGGCTTCTCCTGGTACCTCCCCGCCGACGGCTCGCGCTGACGCCGTCTCGCCGAGCAGGCGCCCGACTTCGCCTACCAGGGCATCACCGCCGTGTGGCTGCCACCCGCCTACAAGGCCGAGAAGGGCGCCAAGGACGTGGGATACGGCGTCTACGGTACCTATGACCTAGGCGAGTTCGACCAGAAGGGCACCGTCGCCACCAAGTACGGCACGCGCGCGGAATACGAGGCCGCCATCGAGGCCCTGCACGCGAACGGCATCCAGGTGTGTTGCGTCAAGTCTTTGTCGACACTTTCCGCATCGTTGATTCGGCGCTTTCTGCCAGCCATCCTCGGGATAGAGTGCGCTCGCCACGCGGCGGGCGAGTGAATCCGGCGCCAGAGCCTGCTCCGGGCTCTCCGGCACCCCAACAATCAAGCGCCCGTTGAGATCAAAGTAGGGACCCGACTCCCCGCAGCTTGCGACCTCGCAACGCGCGTCAACAGCATCCGCGATGCGCTCGAGCTCGCTGAGCACATCGCGCATTTCCCGAGCGAGCGTACGCGGAATGTAGCCCACCTTACAATCGCCGCGCGCGGTCGGCACCACCACCGCAACGGCATTTGGATCGTGAGGATCCTCCGGCTCCGGCACGAGCTTGAGCGGCTTGCCCACAGGATCCGCGCCCAGCGCGGCGATGCCCTCTAGGTAAAAGCGCGCGCCCGTCACCCAGAACTCACGCCTAAACGAAACGCATGCGTCCCCAGCGCCCATCTACGCCTCGAACCGCCGCAGGTCCCAACCGCGCTCCTCCGCCTCGCGGATGAGGTCACGTGGGTCGGCGTCTTCCAGCTCAGTCACATCGGCAATCGCCCACGGTGAACCCGCGAACACCGCCGAACCCGTATCGCCCACCAGCGCCTCGCGCAGCTTTTCAACGTCAACCAGAATCTTCTCGCCCATAGGGCGCCCCTCCAACCACCTCAGGCAGGTCGTTGCCTCTCAATGGGTAAAGTATCCCACGTCGTGTGGACATACAGAACGAGCCATCTTGCAGGCGGTGCGCAAGAGTCGAATCGACCCATTCGCCGGCACACATCTGTCTGCACAATACCCTATTATTAACCTCGTACGTATATATAGACTGTCCCACACCGCCAACCGCACCATCGCTTGCGAACGGCAAAGGAGCTGCTCGTGCCCGATCCTACTTTTGGACATAGGGGGGTAGCCAAAAATGGCGGCCCCACCCAGACGGCAAGCCATAGTCTTGTAGCAGGCGTCCAGCCTGAAGACGGTATCTCGACGTCCTTGCGTAACGGGCGCTCCGCCGGTGCCGGCTGGATCTATCGGGGTGCCCTCACGCGTGAGCAGTGGCTCCTCACCGAAATCCGCATCGTCGCACGTCTGCGCCTCGACGGCGCAACCGATGCCGAGGTGCTCGAGCAGAACCTCAACCACAACTACTTTCAATATCCCACTGAACGCGAGATTCGCTCGCTCACGCGCGCATGCCTGCTGCGGCTGGACAACCTGAGCGAGGACCCCGCGCTGCGCCTCGAGGCCACTCGCATGCTCGCGCATGGCACCGGCGCCCAGACGGCACAGGTAAACCTGTACGCCATCATGCGCACGTATCGCCTGGTCTGGGAGTTCATGATCGGCGTGGTGGGCCGCAAGTTCCAAACGTTCGACATGCACCTTGCAAAGCACGAGATAACCGAATATCTCGAGGGCCTCCGCAGCCAAAGCGACGTGGTTGCCGGCTGGTCAAATGCCACTCTCAACAAGATTCGGCAGGTAATCACCAAGTTCCTTGTAGAAACCGGATATCTTGCAGGACCCCGCAGCGACGAGCTGCGACCCATCCTTTTGGACCTTGACCTCGAACGCATCGTGCGCGCCAACGGCGACGCCGTGGCACTCCCCGCGTTCAACTGCCTAGAGTAGGAGCGCGCATGACTTCGCAGCAATCAACCGATATCGCCCGTGATTTCGACCGCCTGCGCGAGCGCGTGGGAAGCGAGGACTTCCTCGGCAACCGCGGCCTTGCCAACGAGGTGGGCTTCTATGTCTTCCCCTACGACGCTGCACGTGAGCTCGAGGTGCGCCGCCGCACTGCAGAGCTCGTAGCGGACGCGCAGTCCGGCGCCATCTCCGCCCACATCATCGAGCGCAACCTCTGGCAGGTGTTCCTTCAAATCTGCGAGGACAAGAAGATCCTGCACAAGATACCGGCGCTCGAGCAGAAACGCGGCAGCGACGCGCTGCTCGCGCGCCTGCAAAAGATCGCCACGCCCGAGGTGTTCGTGCGCGCCATGGACTTCACACCCCACCAACCGGGGCGTGACGTACTCCTCATCACCGGGGTGGGGCAGGTCTATCCCTTTGTGCGCGCCCACTCCATCTTGGAGAACGCACAAAGCGTCTTCGAGGACATCCCGGTGGTGCTCATGTATCCCGGCCGCTACGACGGCCAGCATCTGCACCTGTTCAATCGCATCAACGACGGCAACTATTACCGAGCGTTCAACATCCTCTAGCCCGCGAGCCTCCCGCCCGCGGGAGGGGAAAGGATGGGCATCATGCGCATCCAGAACATGTTCCGAAAGGACATCGACCGCCCCATCAATGGCGTCATCAAGGTTGCCGAGAAGAGCGACGAAACCGTTGAGCAGGAGCTTTCCGAATATGTGGTGACCCACGAGCTCGCCGGCCATTTCGATGCGTTCTACCGGGCATACGAGCATGCCCTCGAGCATCCCACCGACGAGATGGGCGTGTGGATCTCGGGCTTCTTCGGCTCGGGCAAATCGCATTTCCTCACCATGCTC
The DNA here is from genome assembly GCA_963931435.1 of uncultured Coriobacteriaceae bacterium. GTDB lineage: Bacteria > Actinomycetota > Coriobacteriia > Coriobacteriales > Coriobacteriaceae > Coprousia. The sequence continues at coordinate 234,397 of OZ007012.1, read as the reverse complement.
TCCTACCTGCTGGAGAATCGCGTGGTCGCCGGCAGGCACGCGGTCGATTTCTTTGCGGATAAATTCGAGGACGCGCGCCTCTACGAACGCGTGCAGCGCAGCGCCGCCGTCCCCACCGAAGCCATCCTCTTCAACATCGACAGCAAGAACGTGGGAGGTCAGGACCGCGATGCCCTCGCCCGCACCTTCGCACGCGTGTTCTACGACCATCTTGGCTTCTATGGCGAGGATCTCAAGCTCGCACGGCTGGAGGAGTTCATCGATAGCAAGGACAAGAGCGCGGAATTCCGCGCACGTTACGAGGAGCTCACCGGCGATCCATGGCTCGAGACGCGCGAGAGCTACGACTTCAATAGCGACGATGTGATCGGTGCCCTCGTCGACACCGAGGTGATGAGCGAGGCGGAGGCCGAGCGCTATCTGGAGGGCGAGGACGAGACCGGATTCTCCATCGATACGCTCACGAGCAAGATCGTCGCCTATGCCAGGCGCCGCCAGGCAGAGGAGGGCGGCAAGTTCCGTCTGCTCTTCATGGTGGATGAGGTCGGCCAGTTCGTAGGCAACGGCAAAGACACCGCGCGCATGCTCAATCTGCAGTCCATCGTGGAGGAGCTGGGGTCAAAGGGCAAGGGTCTCGTCTGGGTCATGGTCACCAGCCAGGAGGCCATCGACGAGGTCGTGAGCATGTCCGGCAAAAGCGACGACTTCTCCAAGATCACCGGTCGCTTCAAGTGCCGTCTGTCGCTTTCGGGCATCGATGCGGACGAGGTCATCAAGCGGCGTATCCTGGAGAAGAACGAGAACGCGCGCGACCTGCTCGCCATGGTGTACGGCCAGAAGGCGTCCGCCCTCAAAAACCTCTTCCACTTCAAGACGGGCACCGCCAAAGAGGACCTCGGCGGCTACCAAGACGCCGAGGACTTCATTGAGTCCTATCCGTTCGTCACCTACCAGTTCACGCTGCTGCAGACGACCCTGAACGAAATCCGCCGTCACGGCAGCTCGGGCAAGCACACCTCGGGCAGCGAGCGCTCCATGCTCTCGGGCTTCCAAGAGGCCACGCAGACGATCGAGGACCGGGACGAGAACGCGCTCGTTCCCTTCTGGCGCTTCTACGACACCATCCAGACATTCCTCGAGGGTCATGTGCGCCGCGTGGTCAACCGCGCGGATGAGGCGGCACGCAAGGGACAAGGCCTCGAGCCCGTGGATGTCGAGGTGCTCAAGCTCCTCTTCCTCATCCGCTGGGTGGATGATGTGGAGTCGAACCCCGAGAACATCGCCATCCTCATGGTGGACGCCCTCGATGCAAATCTGCTGGAAGTGCGCCGCACCGTAAACGATTCTCTCGCGCGCCTCGTGCGTCAGAACTATGTGGGCAGAAGCGGGGAGACATACCAGTTCCTGACCGACGACGAGCAGGAGATCGCCCGCGCCATCTCCAACACGGTGGTGGAGCCGGCGCGCATCACCGAGCGCTTGGGGCAGATTGTCTTCGGCGAAATCTTCGATAGCAACAAGCTCCGCTTTGGCGAGAACGACTTCGATGTGGAGAAGTACGTCGACGATACCCGCTACGGCGCCCCGGGCGGCATGGTCCTGCGCGTCATGACCGCCGCCTCCGGTCCCGAGGCCACCTCGCATGAGGCGCTGCTTGCGCGGTCGCAGCTCAACGAGGCCATCTGCCTGCTTTCCGATGACGCACGCTACTACGACCTCATCCAAGAGGCCCTGCGTGTCGAGGTGTATGCCAACATGCAGAACCTCAGCCGCCAGCCCGAGAACGTCCAGCGCATCATCCGCGAACGCCGCGCGGACGCGCAGGCGGAACTGCGCGAGGCACGCAGCCTCTTAGAGGAGGGGATCCGCAAGGGCACGTTCTACGCCGGCGGCTACGAGGTGAAGGCACAAGGCACCACGGCCAAGGCAGCGCTCTCCAGCGTGTTGGAGAACTCCGTGGAGAGCACCTACCCCAAACTCTCCCTCATCACTACCAACTACCACACCGACGCCGAGCTCACCGAGATTCTGCGCGGACAGCGTCGCACGCTTGACGGCAGCGTTCCCAACGAGGGCGCCCTGGACGAGATGAAGCGCTATCTGGAAAACCAGCACCGCCTGCATCTCGATACGCCCATGGCGGAGGTGCAAAGGCACTTCCAGGACCGTCCCTTTGGCTGGCGCGAGATCGACGTCGCCGCCGTGGCGGCGGAGCTTCTCGCGGCAGGAGACGCCAAACTCACCTACGCGGGGACCACGGTGGATATCACCGCCGCGGGTGCGGTCAACCGCCTGCGCAAGGCGACAGAAACCAGGAATACCCTTATCGACCTGCGCATCAAGATATCTGAGCACGTGCGTCGCAGCGTACGCGACATCATCACCCAGGCAACGGGCGCACAAAACCTCCCTCTGGAGGAGGGCGACCTCGCCGCACGTGCCGCAAACGCCCTGCGCGAGCTCTTGGACAAGCTTCAGAATCTGCTCGACCGCGAGTACCGCCGCGGCGGATACCCCGGCCGCGAGCATGTGGAGCACGGCATCTCCGTCATCAAGGGCGTACTCGCCGCAGGCACCGACCCCTCAGACCTGCTGCCGCGCATCGCCGGTGCCGAGGGCGACCTGCTCGATGCCTCCGAAGACCTGGAAGACGTCTTCACGTTCTTCCCCAACCAGCAGCGTATCTGGGACAAGGCAACCGCGCTCCGGCGCGACATGAAGCGCGAGCGAGAATATCTCGCCTCGAATCGCGATGCCACCGATGCACTCAACACTATCGAGCACGTGCTCGACGCCGCCGTTCCTTATAGGCTGATCTCGCAACTCTCCGCTGCCATGCAGACGGTGGAGGATGCCTATGACGAGAAGCTCGACGCCAAGCGCCAAGAGCTACTCGACCGCATTGAGAGCATCTACGCCGACATCGAGGCCAAGGCGACGCAAAGCGACGTGCAGCTCACCGCCATCGCGCAGCGAAAGCTCACGCGACGCAACAGGGTGCACGACACACGCTCGCTCAGCGATCTCGATGCGCTCGTCGTACAGCTCGACAACGACCAGTCGGATTTCTACACCCAAATCGATGCCGAAATGGAGCGCCGCAAGCCCAAACCCCAGCTCTCGACGATCGGAACCAAGACACACACGCCGCCGGCGCCGCCCAGGCCGGCGCGCGTCAAGCGCGTGGAGCGCAGCCTGATCTTCAAACCCGAGACGCTCCGCACCGAGGCGGACATCGACCGCTACCTTGAGCGCGTGCGCGCAGAGCTCATCCGCGACCTCGCCGGCAACGACGGCATCCGCATCCAATAACCACGAGAGCCGGCAGGAGGCGCATATGGATACCAAGACGATCGAGAAGTTTTCCATCGAGGCGCGCGAGCAGCTGCTGAAAGATATGGAACAACAACTCTATGTCTATGCACTCGATGATGCGGGCAGCGCGGAATACGGGGCGGATGCCGATGCCATTCGCGGCACGGTGCTCACGCCCACCGAGCGCGCTCAACGCGCCGAGCTCTATCGCCGTATCGAGCGTGAGGGGGTGCTCCCCTTCATCACTACCATGGCCTACACCTGGTTCAACCGCTTTGCCGCCATCCGCTACATGGAGCTTGCCGGCTACCTGCCTAACCATGTGCGTATGCTTTCCGCCGCTGACGGCACTTTTAGTCCTGAGTGCCTGCGCGTGGCCATCACGCTCGATCTGCCCGGTCTCGACCAGACGGAGGTTGCCGAGCTCATCCAGGCGGGCGACGATGAGAAGCTCTACCACGCTATCCTCATCGCCCAGTGCAACCAGCTCGCCGATTATTTTCCCGCCGTCTTCGGCACCGTCGCGGCCGACGCCCTCACCCTGCCGCAAAACCTGCTCGCCAAAAGCGAGCACAACGTGCTCTACCGCCTGGTAACGGATATCCCCGAGGACGCATGGGAGAACGTCGAGATCCTGGGCTGGATGTACCAGTTCTACAACTCCGCGGTGAAGGCGGAGTTCTTCAAGTCTAAGCGCAAAGCGGGCGCTGCCGACATCGCCCCCGCCACACAGCTCTTCACCCCCGATTGGATCGTCCGCTATATGGTAGATAACTCGCTCGGACGTCTCTGGATGCTCAATCACCCCGAGAGCACGCTGCGCAGCTACGCCCAGGCGGAGAACCCCTCCGACCGCCTTATGGAGTACTACATCGAGCCGGATGCGGAGCACGAGGACTTCATCCGCATCGCGAGCCCCGAGGACATCACCTTCTGCGACCCGGCCTGCGGGTCGAGCCATATTTTGGACTACGCGTTCAAGATGCTCATGGCCATCTACCGGGAGTGCGGCTACCGCGAGCGCGAGATTCCCGCACTCATCTTGACCCGCAACCTCTCCGGTCTCGAGATTGACGAGCGCGCCGCACAGATCGCCCAGCTGGCACTCGCCCTGTGCGCACGCGAGTACGACCGGCGCTTCTTCAGCCGCGGCATCACGGCGGATATCCAGGTGCTGAGCAGCATCGAGATCGATGCGGACGAGCTCAGCACCACGAGCCCTTTGCGGGATAGGAAGCAGCTGCTGGAAGATCTGGCGCATCTGGGCGAGATCGGCAGCCTGCTGCAGCCGACCGCCGACGACATCGCCGCGCTCGAGCAGGACCTGGCGGACGCCAACGCCGGCGACCTCTTTTCGTCGCAGGCAAACGAGAACGTCGAGCGGGCGCTTACAGCTTGCAAGGCGCTCGCCCGCCGCTTCGACGTAGTCGTCGCCAACCCGCCCTACATGGGCAGCAGCAGCTTCAACCCGTTCATGAGCAAATGGGTGAAGAAGCACTATCCCAACAGCTGTAAAGACCTGTGCACCGCCTTCATCGAGCGCAGCTACGTCCTCGCCCAGCCGATGGGCTACAGCGCGATGGTCACCATGCAGTCGTGGATGTTCCTCGGCAGCTTTGAGAAGATGCGCGAGCAACTCATCGACGAGAAAACGATTCTCACCATGGCACACCTCGGCCCGCGCGCGTTCGACTCCATCGGCGGCGAAGTCGTTTCCGTCACAGCTGATGTTCTCTATAACGACAAGGCCCCTGTCAAGGGCGCCTATGCCCGCTTAGTCGATATCAACGGCAGCGAGCCCAAGCGCGAGAAGATCCTCGAAGCCATCCACAACCCCGACTGCGGCTGGTTCTACCGCGCCGACGCCACCACCTTCCACGACGTCCCCGGCTCCCCCATCGCCTATTGGGCAAGCAACAACTTGCTGGCAGCATTTCAAAACGGCGTTAGCTTCGAAAAAGTTGCACACCCTCGAGTCGGCATGCAAACCTCAAATAACGATAAATATTTAAGACTGTGGTGGGAATCAGATTTTGGAGTAACGCCATATCCGAAAAAATGGATTAAGTATCTAAAAGGCGGGCCATATAGAAAGTGGTATGGAAACCTCACATGGCTGCTGCTCTATAAAGATAACCCTTCATGGATTCTGGAGCAAAAAAACGCCCGGGTTCTTCCTGAAGATTATTTGAGTAAGGCAAAAGTGACTTGGACAGATTTAGCATCTGGCAGCAACAGCTTTCGTTTTGCACCAGCAGATACTTTCTACGACATTTCCGGTCACTGCTTCCTCCCTAAATCAGAGGAACAGCTATCTCTCCTCGCTTACTCTAACTCAAGCGTTTTCTCCCTCTGCCTATCTACGTTCAATTCGACTATGCACTGCCAAGTTGGAGATGTAGCACAAGTTCCTTTCTTGCGCCCAACAAGCAAAGACATCGAATCAATAAATGAAATTGCAGACAAACAGGTTTCTCATTCTAAAGCCGATTGGGACTCCCAAGAAATCTCTTGGGACTTCAAGCGTAGCCCATTGATATAGAGAGGACAGCGACCATGCCAAAACATCCGACACAGCATAACGACAAAACCGAACACGGAATACCCCACACTGGCAAGAAGAGTGTCCACGCAGGCACAGACTTCACCAAACGAAGTGTTCCGCTCCCGAAACCACCAACAACGAGCGTCGCCAACCATAGCCAAAATCTCAAGGGAAAGCGGACCGATTAACGCCTTTGCTAATTTCTGTGCAGATAACGCCGTCCTAGAAGTGAGCCCACTATGAACCGAGCAATAGAAATGAAAACCACCCTCGAATTCACTCGCGAGAAAGCTGGAGAATCTAATCCTCGAGATGATGAAATTAGGGCGCTCCTGGCATCTCATCTCTATAAACTCGCAGATCTCGCGTTCACTACGGAGGTAGAGCGGGAGAAGAAACTTGAGGACCTATCAACTCAGTTGCTTACGTGTATCACCATTTTGTCTGTCGCGTTCCTTACCCCAGCGTCATTCTTGTTTGAATGTTACGCGGCGCCAAACACATCCGGCCTTTCCCTTGCCCAAATAGAACTAGCATGGATGTACGCGGTTGTCCTTATACCTCTGGCAGTATGTCTCATCATCACACTGCGTGCCCGAATGCTTAAGCCTATGGAAGTGTTGGAGTCTCCAAAAAGCCAATCTGACTTTGTCGATCAGCTCTTTGACGCTTACAAGGACAATCCTCAAGAAATGACAATAGATGAACTAACTCTAGCGGGAAACTATTGCGAAGCTATGCAGGGAACCTTCCAAGGGATGCGAACCAAACTCAACAACATGTGGAAAATGCTCAGATGCTCCATTGGACTCGTTATTTTTTCTTGCAGTGCAGCCCTATTATTCGGGGTGCATCTGCTGCTTGGGCTATTTGGATAACTGTTAAGAACAGTATGTCGTTATGCTTGAACCAGCAACCGATAGCCTACAAAGCCAACAGAAGGCGCCACTAAAAAGGCAAATCGCCCGCTTTGTCACCTTTTCTGCCAAGGGTTCTAGCGAGCCATCCCGTGCCGAAGGAATCCCACGTCCCGCGCAAGCCCGCTCAGCCACTACTCGCGAACGTGTTACAATGAGGCCAACGGTTGCCTGCGATTGGAGTCCCAGGCAGCACCGCTTGATTTGGGTGGGGGCTGCTTACCGCTTAGCGGTGGCGGCCCTTCTTCCTCCTCTCACGTATGTAGCCTCGAGCCTTGGATACGAGCTTGATTGCTTCGTTCAAAAGCTTGAAAGCCAGAGCCACCAAGCTCAGGAATCCATACAACCAGTCCATAGGCAGTTCACCTCCCTTCGGGAGAGGTGGCACTTCCGGCTCGCAGGACTTACACCGCTGACATTCTTAACCCTAGACACGAACGCTCGTTCTCCATATAGAAAGGCGGCTTAACATGGCAACGCTCATACGCGACAAGTACGAAACGCACAAAGCCGAGGTCAACGCGCGCTTCGACCAGCTCAAAGCCAACGAAGAGGAACTCAACCGCATCTTCGCGGAGATTTACAACATGATGGGTGAGGTGCCCATAGAAGTCGAAGACAGGTACGTCTCGGTCGCGCGAATCTTCGACACGGTAGAGGAGATCCCCGCAAGCTTTAAAGGCAACAACTACGTGCGCACCAAGCGCGACGAAATCGTCTCGCTCATCTCCTATGCCGTCGGCTGCATGTTTGGCCGCTACTCACTCGACGTGGACGGACTCGTGCTCGCCGACCAAGGCGACACGGTAGAAAACTACCTCGCCAAGATGCCTGACCCTGAGCATGTGACCTTTATGCCAGACCGAGACAATGTGCTTCCCATTACGGAAGATGTGTACTTCCCCGATGACATCGTTGCGCGCTTTGAACAGTTCCTTGTGGCTGCCTACGGCGCAGAAACGCTTGAGGAAAACCTGCGCTTTGTGGCAGACGCGCTCTCCCCCACCGCCAAGGGAACCACGCGCGAGACTGTTCGCCAATACTTCCTTAGGGAGTTCTTTGCCGATCATTGCAAAACGTACAAGAAGCGCCCCATCTACTGGTTGCTCGACGCCGGCAAGAAGAACAGCTTCAAAGCGCTTATCTATATGCATCGCTATCAGCCCGACCTCATGGCGCGCGTGCGCACGGACTATGTGCACGAGCAGCAGGAGCGCTATCGCGCGCGACTTGCGCACCTCGATGACGCCATCGAGAGCTCAGACGGTCGCCAGAAAGTCACTCTCACCAAAGAGCGCAAGCGCGTAGCCGACCAAGCGTCCGAGCTGGAGGCCTACGAGGAAAAGATCCACGAACTCGCCGACCAAATGATTGTCATCGACCTCGACGACGGGGTAAAGGTCAACTATGGCAAATTCCAAAACGCGCTCGCCAAGATCAAATAAAGCCCAGTCATTCGGGCATGAGGCTTGCGCTATCTTAACAGCCGAAAGGAGGAAGGCATGACCGCAGAAAACGCGAAGCGCCCGCCTGTTCTCGCACTTGATACATCCCTGGAAGATGCGCGGCTCGACGGCGAACGCGTCTGGCTCACATCCAACGAGTACCGCGTGCTGGAGCACCTTGCCAGTAAGCCGGGCACGGCGTTTTCACGTGTCACCCTTGCTCAGGGACTGGGCACGCAAGATGTACGGACGGTCGATACCCACGTGAAAAATATCAGGGCAAAGCTGCACGAAAATGCGCGCCGCCCGTATTGGCTCAAAACCGTTCACGGCATCGGATATCGACTTGACCTCCCTGATGGCCCGAGAGAGCGCATACAAGACAATCTTAGCGACTCTGGGCGAATCTTCAGGTCGGCGGGAGGCAATGCAACGCTTGAGATTAGCGAAGAGCGCCATCGCATCATCCTCAACGGTGTCGACATCTCCCCCACCACTTCAGAGTACCAAGTCCTTCTTGCTTTGATTCATCATGCAGGAGAAGCGATAGATAAAGAAGCGCTATCTGAGGAAGCGCTGGGGATCGGATTTCTCGCCTCAGGCCGTTTGCTTGCGAGCCATATCAAGAATCTTCGCAAGAAGCTCGATGACCCTGCGCGAAATCCAAGATGGATTGCGACGATTCACGGCTTTGGATTCCGCTTTGTGGGAGAAGAGGAGACCTCGTCTCAAGCTACAGAAGACCCAAGGGCCGCAGAGCTCGCACAAGCCGCCCAACAGCTTGCCGACTATCTTTCGATGTCAAACGGCAATATCGTTATCTGGAACGATCCAAACTGTCTCTGGCACGAGGATCTTCTCCGCATAGAACTCCCCAAAGACGTCACCATCCTCTCGGAGGATCCCCGTTCGCGCTTTGCGCTCTTGGAGAAACTCTATGACGCCGCACCGGACGAGCAGATTGTCTTGCACCGCGCGCGACGTTCCCGCATAGAGCAAGATGACTGGCTTGCAGATATCGAGGCATATGCAGAACACTTTGCGCCCGATTTTTCCCCAAACCATGAAGCTCCCCACCAGCCAGATGAGGCACCTGAGGATAAAACGCACGGCCCACACTCTATTCCGGATGCGGACATCGCGCGCATCAAGGAGGGGCTCACAAGCGACTGGTACACCCCACAAGGATTTCAGCTTGCGGTTAAGGCGCTTTGCGATAATAACGGTCTCTTTGATGCAGCGGAACCAGAGCCTTGGCAGCTCGGATTCCGCTCGTGCGGCGATTGCGTCCTACGCAGCAGTTGGCGAACACCGGACGCCTACTACCGCACGTTGTTTTCACATGCGCTTGTCACAGAAGAATCCATTCCTCAGGACATGCGTCAAACCTTCACGTTTATCCAGTTCGTCAACTCTTCGATAATGAAGGGCGCATTCTATCCGTACGATGACAGTACGTTCATTACGCCCGCAGGCTTGACCGAGCTGGAAATAACACCGTCCGATATGGATGCGTTTGTGTGCGATGCGGCGAAACGGGGGGTCGAATCGGGTGTCCCGCAGTTCACCGTTCCATGGCTCCGGATAAACGCAGCCGATCTCCCGCTTCTTGCCTATGGGCTTTCCGATGCCTTCTACGAGTCCGTCCTGCTCTCGCGCAAGCGCTATTGCACGCGTGGGCATCTTGGCGGGCGCCCCATCTTTGCCGAACCGCATACACAGGCGCGCGGGCGCGATCTCATAGCGTCACTCCTCGCACGTGAGGCTTCGCTCGACATAGACGAGCTACTCGATATCCTCCGTGAAGCATATGGTATCGATATCACAACCTCGCAGCTCATTACCCTTATTCGAAAGACGAGCCTGTTTTATAGCCCGGAACTCGACCGGGTATACGCAAGCCATGATCAATTTATTAGAGAGGTGGAGTAGATGGAGATCAACGAGTTCATTCGCACCGGTGAGGCAGAAGGATGGCTGCGCGCAACCAAGAACATACAGCAGATTCGCGTGAGTGGACAGAACCAAAACCAACGTGTGTACGAAGTACGCATCGATAAATTGCACTATAACGTCCAAAACGGCCGCATCGCCACCTTCATTACCCGGTACCTGACAGAACACGGCGAGCTGCCCAGCGCCATCGATGAGCGGGATGCCCTCATCGAAAAGATGATTGAAGACGACAACCCCCAGCGCCTGAAAACCACCAAGTTCGATATCAAGGCAAAGGGTCAGCAGGATGTCGCCATCATCCTCTCCAACGGCACCGTCATCGACGGCAACCGCCGCTTCACCTGCCTGCGTATGCTCTCCCGCGATGAGGCAAGCCCTCGCTTCTTGCGCTGCTACATCTTCCCCGATACCTATGACGAAAAGGCTATCAAGGGCCTGGAGCTCGAGATTCAGCTTGGTCGCGACGAGAAGGTCGACTACGACCCCATCTCACGCTTGGTCGATATCAATACGTGGGTCAACGGTGGCAAGATGACTGCCGATGAGTACGGTGCGCACGCCAACATCTCCAAAGGAGACATGAAGAAGTACCTCAAGCAAATCGAGATCATGAACGATTTCCTCGAGTTCATCAACGCGCCTGGCGCCTACCATATCGCCCAAGATCTCAGACTCCAGGGCATTGTGGAATCCCTCGCCCCCAAACTGCAGAAATGCAAGAACGACGACGACCGCCAGGACATGGAGAGCATCGTCTTTGCCAACATCCTTATGGGCAACTTGGGAGACCGCGTGCGCACCATCCGCGACATGTGCGATTACATCGACGCGTCGCAGCAGGGTGATGGTGAATACGTCGAGGAGCAGATGGATATCGTTGAGCAAGTGCTCGAAAAACTCGAGGCCATGCCTCAAGACACCGCCGTCTCCACTGAGTTCATCCGCGACCACGTTGCCGCCGACGAAGACCTCAAAAACGAGCAAAAGGCTTCTAACGAGAAAGCGCGCACCAAAGCCGGCAACAGCAAGATTAAAAACGGTCAGGTGCGCAGCATCCACGACTCGCTGAGCAGCCTCGAAAGCGTTGACGCCGCGCTTCTTGCTAAACTCTCGGCAGATCAACTCGCCGACATGGCCAACAGCCTTGAACGCGTACTCCAAACTGCCGCTAATCTAAAAGTTCAAATCGAAAACATCCAAAAGGACAGGTAATGCGCCTCTTTCTCGATGATGAACAGCTTTTACTTGATTCTGAGCCTGTTAGCGCCGACGCGTTACGCCGCAATCCTAAATTCAAGATTCGCTGCCGCCGTTACGTTGTGGGCGAAGGCCCGCGCGGCACGCTCGAGCTGGCTATACCGGCCAACTATGGCGACTTCGAGCGCATCGTCGGACGCCTCTCCGATGTTGCCGAAGCACTCGGCACCACACTCAATGTTTCCGAGGAACTCGAGGCCCGCTTCAACGCAATGCACGAGCTCGCCGAAGAGCACTATCGCGCCGGAAATGAGATCAAACGTGGCGATCCCAAATACGCCGACCGCTTCGCCGCCTTTGCCGAAACCGTTAATCGCATGATGCTCCGCCCCCTCAAAGACCGGCAGATGCGCGACGCGTTCTTTCTTGCAACCATGGCACGCGCCGGCAACTTCTCCGTCCCCGGCTCTGGCAAAACGGCAACGGTCCTAGGCGCCTTTGCCTTTCTCGCCTTGCAAAACAAGGTTCACCGGCTTATGGTTGTTTGCCCCAAAAACGCATTCGATTCTTGGCGAACCGAATGGCGCCTCTGCTTTGGCGACTCATGGCCGCTCGCGTGTATCTCTACGCAAGACGAGGCATACAGACGCCTCACCCGCAAGGACCGCCAACGTTTCATTCGAGCGCAGATCGGCACCTACAACCTCATCTTGGTCAACTACGAGGCGGCCCCGGGCGTCGCCGACGAGCTCGCGCAAGTTGCCGCACATCAGACTATGCTCGTCTTTGACGAGGTCCACCGCGTCAAGCGCGTCGGAGGCAAGCAAGCTGACGCAGCGCTCACCATCGCCCAAGACGCTGCATACACGCTAGCCCTCACGGGAACACCGCTTCCTAATACCTATGAGGACCTCTATAATTTCCTGCACATCCTCTACCCCCACGAGTACGACTCGTTCTTTGGCTTCACGCGCGCTGAGCTCCGCCGTGCCGACGACGAGGAGCAACTTGCTATTAACAACCGCATTCAGCCGTTCTTCTGCCGTACCACCAAAAAAGACCTAGGCGTCCCACCCGCCTCGCCCGATAAGATTCTTGAGGTCGAAGCGGATGCGCGTATCAACCAGCTGGTACATGTGCTCAAAAACCGCTATCGCAAGAACAAGCTCACACTCATGCTCCGCATGCTGCAGCTCGAGAACGATCCCGAGGATCTCCTCGCCGAACTCGACCCCAATGAGTTTCGCTGGGTACTCGAGGTCGACGAGGATACGGGCGAGGTCGATGTGGTGGACTACTCACAAGATATCGTCGATATGATTCACGCAACAGGCCTCTCGGCAAAACGGCTGCGCTGCAATCGCTTGATAAAGGATCTGGTTCGAGATGGACGCCCCGTCATTGTCTGGTGCATCTTCATCAAGAGCATGGAGACCCTACGGCGCGACCTCGTCCAGCAGGGCATTGAGGCGCACGTAATCTCGGGTGACGTAGTGCTCGATGATCGCACGCGCGTCCTCGACGATTTCCGTGCCGGACGCTTCCCGGTGCTCATCACCAATCCGCACACGCTCGCTGAGTCCGTCTCGCTCCACTCGGTGTGCCACGACGCCGTTTACTACGAGTACAGCTTTAACCTGGTACACCTCCTGCAATCGAAAGACCGCATCCATCGCTTGGGCCTGCCCGCCGGACAGGACACACGCTACTACTTCCTGAGCGAAGGGTACGAGCAGGGCGGAAAACTCTACTCCATGGACCGCGAGATCTACGAGCGGCTACTGGAAAAGGAGCAAACCATGCTCCGCGCTATCGACGCTGAGCTGATTGAGACGCAACCCACCACCGATGAAGACCTAGATGCCATTTTTGCCGGCCTCTTTGATGACTGACAAGCGCCTGCGCCGTCCCCCCATAAAAAAGGATCAGCATGAAACCGATTGAGATACAGCACCGTTTGAACACGCTCTTCCAGACGAATCCCCTAGTCATCTGGAACGATCCCGGCGCTGAATTTGCCGATATGCTCGTCGAACTTGATTTGCCGGGCGTTGAGGTCGTGAGCGATGTTGAGGGGGATCGATTTGCCCTTAAAAGCACTCTCAATGGTTTACCGTCCCACGCCCGCCTTCTTGTCTACCGTCCCGCAGCAATCCCCGCAGAATCAGACTGGCTCGCAGATGCAACGACCTACGCCCCCATCTTTGCCGCGGACCGCACTACGCTTCTCCTCGACGAGCTCAACGCACGCGATACACGCGAGATGAGGGATGCCGTCGCCTCCTTTGCCGGCTTTCTCTCCACCGCCGGCCACCTTCGACGCATACGCGGGCTACGGGCACGCTATGAAACGCCGTATGAGCTCGCCCTAGCCGTTATGGCAACAGCACTGGGACGCGACACCTCCGCCGACGCTGAGGCCGTCATCATCGCCTACCTCTGTCGCGCGCACGCAGAGGGCGCTGACCGCGTCTGGAGCAGTCTGAAGAGATCGGGTGTTGCGCGCGCGTTTGCTCAGCTGCTCTCCGATTGTCTTGGTTACACGGGAGACCCCGCCGATGCCGACGGCATCGCCGCGCACATCCTCTTGAGCACCTTGGCATCGTATGCACTTTCCGGCCTTCCCAAGCCCGTCGATGACGCTCTTACCCTCCGCCACTCTGCCGATGTCGCACGATTCTGGATGCGAATTGTCCCCGCAAACACCGAAGCACGCGAGGCGCTGATGCAGGCGGCGTCTTCACTCGAATCAACTTACGACCTCGAAGGGCACCTCAGAGGACGCTCAATCGCAGAGCTTCTCGATATACCTCTTCTTCCTCTTGTTGACGCGCTCCTTATTCGCCGGCTTATTGCTGAGCTGTGTTCACCGAGCCCCGATGTCGCCACACTTCGCACCGCGATAGACCAGCGGCGGACCGGACTATGGGCAGACGCCTATCACGACTGCTATGCCGCCCTTGATGCCGCCCTCGCTCTGCGCGCATTCGCTAGGTGCCATCACGACCCTCTCGCCCAAGACGACGCCGCAGCGGTCTGGCATGCCTATACAACTGACTGGGCGTGCGTCGATACCGCATACCGCCATTTCCACCTCGCCTTTGCCCGCCTGCGGCTCAGCGCGCCCCATGGACTGGACGCTCCCTTCTACGACCTCGCCACCCAGCTTGAGAACTGGTATTGCGGGTACTTTCTCCCGCACGTCTCCGCCACGTGGGAGCGCACTGCCAGCACGTCGTTTGCCCATGACGGATTTGTCTCTGGAGTCCCGCAGCTCGGTGATTTCTACCTCACTCACGTCGATGCGCTCGCCCGTAAGAAGAGGCACACCTGGGTCATCATCTCTGACGCGCTACGCTACGAAGTCGCACACGAACTCGCCAATGCGCTCGAGGCATCCACACAGGGGCAGACGAGTCTAACGAGCATGCAAGCGCCCTTTCCCTCCATCACGCTCTGCGGCATGGCCGCCCTGCTCCCCCACGACCGCTATCAGCTCTCCTGCACCGGCACCTCAGAGCACCGCACGCTTGCCGCCACTGTTGACGGCATGCCCACACAGAGCACCAATGCGCGCAACGACGTGCTCAACGCTTACCTCGCCACACATCAACCGGGCGCCCAAGGTCTCACCATCCAAACGACGGACTTCATTCGGATGAACAAGGAGGAGCGCAAGAGGGCCGTTGGCGACGCTGCAGTCATCTATCTCTATCACAACCGCATCGATGCCACGGGAGACGACGCAACCACCGAAGACGATGTCTTCCGCGCCTGCGCTGATACCATCGGCGAGCTCTCCCAACTCGTTTCCCTCATCGTGCGCGACTTTCGCGCCTCCGACATCCTCATCACGGCGGATCACGGCTTTCTCTATACCTACCGCCCGCTCGCCGAGACCGACAAGATTGCAACCACAGAAATCACTGGCACGATAGTTGAGCAGGGGCGGCGCTATGTAGTGGGTGACCGCAACCTCTCTTCCGCCTACATGCTCCCCGTCTCGCTCGACCTCGTCAGCAATGGCAAGCTCAGCGGTCTCTGTCCCCACAAGACCGTGCGCCTTAAAAAGGCCGGGGGCGGAAGCAATTATGTCCACGGAGGAATCTCGCTGCAAGAAATCTGCGTGCCCGTTATCCACTTCAAGAACTTCCGCAGCGGCATGCGCGGCTATGCCGAGCGCTCCTTTGTCGGACTCTCGCTCGTCACACCGCTTTCTGCAGTCACAAATCTCACCTGCTCACTTGAGGTGCTGCAAGATGGGCCTGTCGGCGGAAAGACGTTGCCTGCCACCTATGAATTGCTGCTGCAAACAGAGGATGGCGATTCGGTGAGCGATACCGCGGTCATACGCGCCGACCGCACCGATGCCGATGCGACCAAGCGCGTTTTCCCAGCCACGCTGCACGTACGTTCAACTTATCTCGGCAAGTGCGACATCCCCTGCCAGCTCATCGCGCGGCGCATCGGCAGCGAGGCCCTCTCGACCGCCGATCCAGAGCGTATCGTCTTGGCTATGACGCGGCTGCAGATCGCCTTTGCCCCCGAGGAGGAGAACGCCTGGTGGCTGTAAATTCTGTCCCGCTCCTCTTTCGATAAGCTGAAAAATCGCTACAACTCCTCGGAGAGATACGCGCGCAGAAGGGGCATCTCAAACGTAACGTATCCCCGTCGGGGAGCATCGATGACGCCCTGTCCGAGCAGGCGCGTGCGGTACACGCGCGCGTAGTTGGTGCTTTTGCCCATGCGTGCGGCAACATCGGCGACCGAACTCGGACGCCCCTCATCGGCAAGCATCGCCTCTAAAAAAGAGCCTTGAAATTGCGTTCGAGCGCGGCCGCCTCTTGTGCCGGCCGCGCTCGAGCTGAAGCATGCACGGGCTGAACGTTGGAGGACGCCATGGGCGAGAGGATTCTGGTCGACGTCGACCGGCTGCGCGCTGCGCTGATCGAAGAGACGGGGCCCGCTGCGTTCTCAGGCTCCCCATGGGCTATCGTCGATGTGGCAGCCTTGGAGAATGCCGACCCGCAGGAGCTTCTCCGCGAGGCCGGGCACCGCGAGTGGGACCTGCGTCGCTTCGAGGCGTAAGGCGGGCTTACGGCTCCGCGATGCTTACTTCTAGATAGCACTCGTAGGCGCCGGTCGTATCGCCCGGAGCACTGGGGTAGCTGAATGCGATGTGGCGCTCATCCAAGCTCTCCTCGATATGGCGCAGGAGTTCTTCGTCGCCGATCTCCTTGGCCTTGCATGACCGCACCTTAGCAAGGGCCGTGCGCAACGCCGCGATGTCCTCGGCAGGAACCTGGGCGAGTTGGAACGTGTCCTGGAAATATGCATGGGCGTCCTCCTCGTTCAAGAACGCTGCATCCGATTGCCAAGCGCAATCGCCATACGACCATGTGAAGCTGTTCGTATCCGCGATGAGCTTGTCCTTGGCGTTACGTAGGAGCTCCTCAAGCTCGTCCGTATCCGTATCGGGAAATTCCTCCCAGAACGTGTCGATGAAGTTGTCGAACGCTTCACCGATGGTTTTCGGGACGTTGGTGAACTCGATGTCCGCGCCCCAATCCGGTTGGTGGTAGACAATATGCGAGGCTTCGGTAGTTTGTGTGACAAGGGGCTAGCCTAGGCAGCAACGCTCTTCGCTCCCTTCACGCCCTTCTTCCTCGCCTTCACCGGGCGACCCGGGAGCTGGGGCTGGCAGTCGCCGCACCTGAGCATGAGCAGGGCCACGAGGTTGTCGGTGTTGCGGAAGCCGTAGCCCATCCTCACCGCCACCTTGATCTTGTTGTTGATGGCCTCTACGCGCCCGTTGCTGATGCCGAGCTCGACTGCGGCGATGATGTCGTCGCGCCGGCGGCGCACCTTCTTCTCCACGGCGACGACCTTGGCGATCTTGCAGTAGGCGGCCCTGTGCATCCAGTCGTCGAGCAGCTCGGCGGCCTCGGAGCCGTCGGCTGCCCGGAAGACGGCCCGCAGGTCCTCCTTGAGCTCCCAGGCCCTGACCAGCCGCGAGCCGGCCCTCTTCTTGAGCGCCTCGAGCCTCGCCCTCTGGCCGTCGGTGAGGTCCTCGGGGTTCTTCACGAGCGCGTAGCGGCTGCCCTTGATGGAGGCCGCCTCCTCCTCGAGCGCCCTGACCTCCTCGGGCGGCAGCTCGCCTTTGGCAGGCCTGCCGCGCTTGCCCTCGGGCCTGGGCCTGGCGGCCCTGGCGGCGGCCCTGGCGGCGTTCCACTCCTCGCAGCGCACGGCGTCGAGCGCGTCGTTCATCCACTGGACCACGTGGAAGGGGTCCATGACCCACCTCGCGTTGGGGCAGCGGCGCTTGACCAGCTGCCTTATCCACCTCGCGCCGTCGGCGGTCACCACCTCTATGGCGCGCCTCTGCTCGCGCGTGAGCTCGTCGAGGAACAGGTTGAGCACGTCCTTGCCGGTGCCCTCGTGCGCCCAGATGAGGCAGCCGCGGTCGTGGTCGACGACCACCGTGACGTACTTGTGGCCCTTCTTGTACGACGTCTCGTCGATGCCGATGCGGCGCACGCCGTCGAACCTCGAGGCGCCGCGCGCGGCCTCCAGCTCGGCGTAGACGCGCCTGCACACGCCGCCCACGCTGTGCCACTCGACGCGGGCGAGCTCGGAGACCGCCGAGGCGGTGCAGCGGACCGCCAGCCACGCCACCCAGTCCTCGAAGTCGCGCGTGAAGCGCGCCCCGTGCCGCGCCCAGGGGACGGCCTCGGTGCGCACGCCGTGCTCCGGGCAGCGCACCCTGCAGGGCGCGTACTCCAGGTAGCAGGCCGAGCGCGCCAGGTCCATCGCCCTCCACAGCCTGGGGGCCCCGCGGTTCGCCATGTCGTAGAAGTCGCAGGCCCTGCCGCATACGGGGCAGCGGCGCTGCTCGCGCTTGTAGGGCCGGACGCTCACGACGATGCGCTCGGCCTCGATGCGCGCGCCCAGGACGACCGTGCGGGCCAGACCGAGGGCGAGAAGTAGTAGACTCTTCATGCGTCACACCTCTTCGGTTGTCTGAATTTGGCTTAGCAATCATAGGCGGATGACGCGGAAACGGCCCCTCCCGGGGCCGTTTCAGTTCCAGATCGTTGTTTTCGCCCGCTGAGCTGGGCCTATGCCGGAATCTCTCCCACAGAAACCACCGAAGAGCCCAATATGCCCGCCGTCGATATGCAGATGGACCCCATCGAAGAGCGTCGTCTCGTCCGTGCCCCACTCGTCGGGGTCAAAGTCTCCTCGCTCGATCAGATCAGTCTCGTGTTCCTTCATCATCGTGACGAGCAGCGGGCAGTCGATGTCCAGGTCGGCCCATCTGCTGAACGAATCCTCGTCGATATCCCAATCAGGCCAGTCGGCTTTGAACGCGCACCTGAGTTTCAGTTTCGAGTAGGGTTGGCACATGGTCCGTCCTCCTTCGCAAACCTATATGCTGCAAGTTTACCCGAAAGGCTTCGCGGAGTCCCGAAGGAAAAGGGCCCTTGCTCGTTAGCCGTTCGCAACTGTTCTGCTACCGTGTTTTCCCCAAAAAAGACGAGGCTTCGTGAGTTCGTGTGGGTAGGGGTCACGCTCCCGACCTGCCCGGCAGCGCCGGCCTGAGGTCCGAGCACCTGAGCATGACGAGCGCTATCAGGTTGTCGATGTTCCTGAACCCGTAGCCCCGCCGGATCGCCGCCTTGATCTTGTTGTTCACCGCCTCGACGCGGGCGTTCGAGACCCCGAGCTACCCACACAAACCCCCGAAGAGCCCTTTTTTTATTTTTTGCTCTTTTGCATTTGCAAAGGTAGATGGCGGCGCCCTGTTCTTCACTCAAAACAATTCGCTAACCAATCGGATGCCCCAAGGTCCACGGGCATGCGTTTAACGTACACGCAAACCGGCAAACGTGATCTGAAGCCCACTGAGAATGGCAGGGTCAAAGGCGGTGAAGATCGCCCGAAAGAGGAGCGTCGCGTACGAAGGTACGCAAGCGACGAATGAGGGACGATCTTCGCCGCCTCAGAGCGTCCGACGGGCTTCGATGGCCCGGCCGAGGGTCAGCTCATCGGCGTACTCCAGGTCGCCGCCCACGGGCAGGCCGCTTGCCAGGCGGCTCACAGCGATGCCGAGCGGCTTGATGGTGAGCGCCAGATAGCTCGCGGTGGCCTCGCCCTCCACGTTGGGATTGGTGGCGAGGATGACCTCCTCGGTGCCCTCCTCGGCCAGGCGCGAGAGCAGCTCGCGCACGTGGAGCTGCTCGGGGCCGATCTTGTCCATGGGGCTGATGACGCCGCCGAGCACGTGGTAGAGACCGTGGTAGCTGCCGGTGCGCTCGATGGCCGTCACGTCGCGCGGCTCCGAGACCACGCAGATGCGGGTGCGGTCGCGCGTGGAATCCTGGCAGATGGGGCACTCGTCGGCCGTGGCGTAGTTGAAGCACCGGCTGCAGAAGTGTACCTCGGCCTTGACCTCGAGAATCGCCTCGGCGAGGCGCCGCGCCTCCTCGGCATCGGCCTCGAGCAGGTGGTAGGCGATGCGCTGGGCGCTCTTGGGCCCGATGCCGGGCAGCCGCCCGAGCTCGTCGAGCAGCTTCTGCAGACTCTGGTTGGCGGCCACGGACGCTCCCCTCCCGCCGGGCTAGAACGGCATGCCGGGGATGCCGAGGCCGGAGAGCCCGCCGGTGATGGCGCTCATCTGCTTGTTGGCCGCCTCGTTCACGCCGCGCACGGCCTCGTTGACGGCAGCCATGATCATGTCCTCGAGCATCTCGACGTCCTCGGGATCGAGCGCCTCGGGGTCGATCTTGAGCGAGGTGATCTGCATCTCGCCGTTGACGGTGACCTTGACCATGCCGCCGCCGGCCGAGGCGTCGACCGTGGTCTCGGCGAGGTTGTCCTGCACGGCCGCGAGCTGCTCCTGCATCTTGCGCGCCTGCTTCATCATCTGCTGCATGTTCATCTTCTGGGCCATGAGGGTCCTTCCTGCTCCAGGGCCGGGCGTTTTCGCCTCAGCATGGTACCACGCGCGGACGGGCGGCGCGGCGCCTCCCTAGGCGTCCTTGAATATCACGCCGGAACCGAAGATGTTGCCGAGCATCTCCTTGGCCTCCTCGGTCGAGTGCGGCGTCTCCCTCGCGTTCACCTCGCTGGCGAACTGCGCCGCCGCAGCCGAGGTGGGCGTGAACGCGGGGCCCGTAGCCGCTGCGCCCGGTGCAGACGCGGTAGAGGCGGAGGCACCAGTGCCAAAGGGTGCGGCAGACGGAGCTTCCCCTGCGACGGCCCCGTCAGAAGCCGGCGTCCGACCCCCCGCCCCCGCGGCGGCGCCGCCCGAGGGACGCGTGGCGGCGCCTTCCGCATCCGCCCCAGCGGGGGGAGCGGGGCGCGCGGCCTGGGCGAAGGGCACGAACGGGGCGCTCTCCACCGGAGAGGCGTCGTCGGGCATGTCGAACGGCGGCAGATCCTCCCCCTCCTCGTAGGAGGCGATGAAGGCGTCGTCGTAGGGGACCACGTCGTGCTCCCACGCGCGACGATCGTCCTCGACCGAGGGCTCGGGCATGATGGTCGGGCCGGACGTCTGGTCGACGGCGGCAGAAGGAGCGTCGGCTGCAGAGGCCTGAGCGGATGCGGGCGTCGCGTGCGGAGCGGGGGCAGACGGTGCCGAGGCGCCGCTCGCCGCAGAGAAACCATGTGCCGCGGGCGCCTCAGCCGCCGATGCGCCGCGAGACGCGACCGCGGCGCGGCCGTCCTGCGACGCCGCGCCGGACGGGACCGAACCGGCCGCGGACGGGGCACCCGAAGCAGGCGCCGCAGCAGGTGCGGGGCGAGCGGGGGCCGCAGCAGGTGTGCCAGGCGCGGGAGCGGGGTCGCCGCCCATGGTGTAGACCACCTTGCGATGGCCGAACACGGCGCTCACCTGCGGCAAGACCACCGCCTGCGTGTCCTCGCGGCCCAGCATCTTGATGGCGAAGGCCGAGCCCGCGGGCAGGCCCACCGTCAGGGTGTCGCCATCGTCGCGCACGGCGCGCGAGCTCTGCAGCAGGGCGCCGCGCGAGGGTTGTGCCGCCGTCACCTGGCGAACAACCTCGGCCCAACGCCTCTGCAGCTCGCCGGGATCCTGCACGGCGCCCTCCCCGGCGGGAGCGGAGGCAGCGTCCCCGCTCGCTGCGGGAGCGGTCCCCGCCGGAGCCTCTTGCGAAGCCGAGGTCTGGGACGCAGGGCCCTGCGGATCAGCCGCACCTCGGTCGGCAGCGGTCGACGCCGGCGCCGAGACCGCGGGGACCCGTCGCCTCGAGCCCTCCGGATCGGGACCGGGCGCCCCTGCGGGCGCGGCCCCCTGCGGCTCATGCGACGAGGGATCCGCGGCAGCCGGCGCCGGCCTCTCGCCCGAGGCCGCATCCTGTGCAGGAGATGCCATCCGAGCATGAGGCGCCACGCGGGCAGACGACGAGCCGCCCTCTGCGTCGTCGGGACCAGAGGGGGCGTGCGCGCCGGCGGGCGCCACGGGCGACGCGCCGCCCTGCTCGCGAGGAGCCCCGGCCGTCGGAGCGGACGGATGGGGGAAGCCGGCGGGGGCTCCATCCGCCGCGGCGGTAGACGGCGTCGAACCCGCCATCGAGCGTGCGGGCGCCTCGACGCGCAAACCGCCCGCCGCAGGTTGCGCAGGCTGAACGGGGACCCCAGCCGACTGCGAACTCGCAGCATGTCCCTCAGCAGGAACAGCCTGCACCGGATCCGAAGGCATCGCTCCGGCAGTCGGCGCCTCCGCTGGAGCGGGATGTGAGCCAGTCGCCCCGGGCCGCGCCGACGCCCCAACCGCGCCCGCAGGGGACACCAGGCCCGCCGCATCGACCGGGGCCGCGGGCACGCCGGAGGCGAGACGCGCCTCCAGGCGCTCCACGCGCTCGGCGAGCGCCTCGAGCGTCAGATCGGATTCGGGGCGCGCCAGGCGCGTGAGGGCGATCTCCAGCACCAGCCGTGTGTCGGGCGCGTTGCGCATCTCCAGCGCGGCATCGTCCAGAACCGTGAGGATGCGCGCCAGCCGATCGGCCCCCTCGAACAGCGCCGCCTCCTCGGCGAGCGCGGAGACCTCGTCGGGCGAGGCGTCCAGTGCCCCGGCCGCCGCGCCGGCGACGCGCGCCAGGTACACGTCGCGCACGTGCGCCACCAGATCGCGCGTGAGCTCCATCAGATCGCCGCCACCGTCCACCTGCTCGCGCACGAGCCCGAACAGCCGCACGGCGTCGCGCGCGGCGATGGCCCGCGTGAAATCGCCCAGCACCGCGCCCGAGACCTCGCCCAGAAGCGCCCGCGCATCGGCGATATGGACCGCCCCCGCACCGAAGACCGAGAGCTGCTCCAACGTGGAGAGCGCGTCGCGCATGCCGCCGCGGGCGTGCTTGGCCACCACCTCGAGCGCCTCGTCATCGTAGGCGAACCCCTCCTGCTCGCAGATGTAGGCGAGCCGCCGCACGATGTCGTCGTTGCCTATGCGGTGGAAGTCGAACCGCTGGCAGCGGCTGAGGATGGTCTCGGGGATCTTCTGCGGATCGGTGGTGCACAGCACGAACACCACGTGCCCCGGCGGCTCCTCGAGCGTCTTGAGCAGCGCGTTGAACGCCGCCGTGGTGAGCATATGGACCTCGTCGATGATGTAGACCTTGTACGCGCCGCGCACCGGGGCGAAGTTCACCGAGCCGATGATCTCCTCGCGCACGTTGTCGACGCCGGTGCGGCTGGCCGCATCGAGCTCGTAGACGTCCGGGTGCGTGCCCTCGGCGATCTGCCGGCACTCCTCGCACGTGCCGTCCGGCATGCAGCCCGATGCCCCGGCCTCGCGCGCGGCGGGCGCCTTCTCGCAGAGCAGGGCCTTGGCCAGGATGCGCGCCATGGTGGTCTTGCCCGTGCCGCGCGGACCGCAGAACAGGTAGGCATGGGAGAGGCGCCCCTCGCCCACCGCATGCTCCAGGGTGGACACGATGTGTCCCTGCCCCACCACGCTCTCGAACGTGAGCGGGCGATATTTCCGGTAGAGCGACTCCATGGGTCCTCCTCGTGATCGCGTGGCGCGGCGGCGCTACAGCCCGCGCTCGGACAAGCGCCGGTCGATGTCCTTCAGGGTGAGGCGCCCGGCGAACAGCTGCCGGTAGGTCGCCGTCTTGACCTTGCCCGCGGCGCGCAGGACGTCCATGCGCGCCTCGGTCTCGGCGAGCTCGGCGCGCACGCCCGCCGCGAAGGCGTCGTACGCGGCGAGGCGCTCGGTGTCGGTCATGTGCAGGCGCCCCCTCCCTCGCGTCCCGCCCGCCGGGTCCGGCGGCGGGCCATCCATCCCACCCATGATACCCGCATCCCCGGACGCGCGGGGCCAGGGACCGCCGCGCGGCGCGCGTGGTACCATGGAGGCGCCCGCAACCGGGCCCATGGCGAAAACGCACCCCACACGCACCCAAGGAAGGCCATGCCGCTGTTCTCGCACCATACCCCGCGCCCAGACGCCGCGCCGCCCGACCGGGCGCCGACCACGCACCTGCCGCGCTCCGGCGCCGCGCCGGCGGCCGGATCGACGGCGACGGCGCTGCTCAGGCGTTACCGCCCGCTGGAGACGCGCGCCTCGGGCGGGTTCGGCAGCGTCGAGGTGTGCCTCGACTCCCGCCTGCAGCGCCGCGTGGCGATCAAGCGCATGCCGCTCGCCTCGCGCTTCGGCACCGCGCCCGCCGAGACCAGCGCCGCCGCGCTCGCCGAGGCGCGCACGGCGAGCATGCTGGCGCACCCGCACATCGTCTCGGTCATCGACTTCACCTACGACGCCGCCTACGCCTACCTGGTCATGGAGTACGTCGACGGGCTCTCGCTTGAGGAGTTCCTGGCGCAGGTGGAGGGCGGGTCGCTCACCTATGACGAGTGCGCCGCCGTGGCCGACGCGCTCGTGCAGGCGCTCGCCTTCGCGCACGAGAACGGCGTGCTGCACCTCGACATCAAGCCCGCCAACGTGCTCATCGACCGCAACGGCAACGTCAAGCTGGCCGATTTCGGCATGGCGACGCTCACCAGCGCCGCCGGGTTCGGCGACGCGCGGGGCGGCACCATCGGCTACATGCCGCCCGAGCAACTCTCCGGCGAAGCCGTGGACGCCCGCGCCGACATCTTCTCGCTTGCCGCGGTGCTCTACGAGGCGCTCTGCGCCGAGGCGCCGTTCCGCGCCGGCACCCCCGCCGATTCGCTCAAGCGCATCAAGAAGGGCGCGCCCGCGCCCTCCGATCTTCTACCCGACCTACCCGAGCTCTCCGAGGAGGCGCTGCTCACGGCGCTCTCGCCGCGCGCCGACGCGCGCCAGGCGAGCGTCGCGGCGTTCGGTGACGCCTTCCTCGCGCAGCTGGGCAACCCCCGCGAGGGACGCCGGAGCCTCGCCCGCATGATCGCGCGCCTCACCGCCGACGACCCGGACGATCCCGCCCTCGCCGACGAGGACGAGGCCCCCGCCCGCCCGGTCGACCCGGCCGAGGGCGTGCTGGGCAGCCGCACCCCCCGCGCGCGGGCGCTCGTCACGGGCGCCGTCGCCGGTGTCGCCTGCGCGGCGGGCGCCGTGCAGCTGCTGGGCTCTCTCGAGGGCGTGGACGGCGCGGGCGGCGCCGTGGTGGCCCTCGCCGTCGGCGCCGCGGCGGCCGTGGCGCCCCAGCTGGGCTCGGCGCTGCTGGCCGGTGGGTTCCTGCTCGCCGCCGCGAGCGCGACCGATCTGATCGCCGGGCTTCCGGTGACGGCGCTCGCGCTGGCCGCCTTCTGCGGATGGTGGTACGCATGGGGGCGCGTCGCGCCCGGCGCCTCGGCCGCCTTCCTCGTCGCGATGGCCTTCGGCGCCGCGGCTGGCAGCCCGGCGCTCGCTGTCGGCGCGGCGGCCGCTCTCGGCGGCTACCTGCTCGCCCCCGGCGCCGCTGCGGCCTCGGTGGGACTGGGTGCCGCGTTCGCCCAGCTCATGATCGCCGCCCGCGCCGGCGGCGGGGCCCTCGGGGCCGCCGCGGCGGCCGCGGCGCTCGCCCAGCCCGGCTCCCTCGGGGCCATCGCCGTCGGCGCCGGCGCGGCGGCGGCAGCGGCCCTTCTGTGCACGCTCGCCGACGGCCGCGACGGCTGGCGACCCGCCTTCACCGCGCTCGCCTGCAGCGTGTTGGGATTTATGGTGGTTTTGCTCCAAGTCCTTGCAAACCCTATGGAAAATGGCGGCACCCAAACCTACGGGACCGCCGTTGCGCTGGGCGTGGGATGCCTTTCCTCTATACTGTTGTGGCTATGTGTGTATCTGATGGGCTATCGAAAGCAACCAGCGGAAGGTGATCGCTCGTGAACTTCTTGAACGTATTCGAGGACCACGTGGCGGGCATCTTCGGCGCCGCCCGAGCCCCGTTCTCCTTCAAAAAGCTCGCCAAGCAGGCGGCCCGCGAGATGGAGGACCAGACGCTCGTGATCAACGGGGTCAACACCGCCCCCGCGCTCTACACCATCCTCATCTCCGGCGATGACGACGCCCTGATGGCCCCCTACTATCCGCAGCTCTCCCGCGAGGTGGCCGAATTCGTCAAGGCCCAGGCGGAGAAGAAGCGCTACGTCTTCGCGGGCGAGCCGCTCGTCCGCTTCATGATCGATCCCTCGCTCAAGGGCGGGCGGTTCTCGGTGTTCGCCGAGAACGTGGACGCCCCCACCCTGGCGCGTCTCTACGAGGAGGAGCGCGCCTACCAGCGCGGCCTCTCGCAGGACATGACCGGCCCGGCCGCGCCGCGGCACGGCGCCGCCCCCTCGGCCGTCGGCACGCCGACCCCCCGCCAGACCCCCGAGCCCGTCCGAGCCGCTTCCGGCGTGGCGGGCGCGCGCATCCCCGAGGTCGCCTCGCCCCTCGAGGGCGGCTTCGCCGGCGAGCCGGTGGCCGATCCCTTCGCGCCCGCGGCCGGCGCCGCGGTGGCGGCGGGCGGGGCCATCCCCGTTCCCAAGACCGTGACCCGCGAGCAGCTCGCCGGCATGGGCGGGGCCGCCGCGACGGGCGGGGCGCTGGGCGCCGCCGCCGGCATCGCGCGCAACATGGCCCAGTCGCGCGCCGTCACCACCCCGGCGCTCGCCCAGCTCATCGACGTCGTGTCCGGCGAGACGCACGAGATCACCGGATCCGCCTGCGTCATCGGGCGCGAGCGCGCCACCTCCGACATCGCCCTGCGCGACCCCAACGTGAGCCGCCGCCATGCGCAGATCGTCTACACCGGCCAGGACTGGTCCATCGAGGACCTCAACTCCACCAACGGCACGCTCGTCAACAACCGCCGCATCACGCGCTGCCCGCTGCGCGACGGCGACCTGCTCACTTTCGGCCTTACCACCCTCGAGTTCAGGGGGTAGCCCCGTGATCGACATCATCCTCTTCATCGGCAGGATCGTTCTCGTCATCATCCTGTACATCTTCTTGTTCGCCGTCATGAAGACCGGCGTGGGCCTCGTGCGCGGCCAGCGCCGCGACTCCGCCATCTGGACGATCGACGTCGACAAGGGCCCCCGCGGCATCCGCGGCATCCACGTCGACATGCTCGGTCCCGTGATCGTGGGCCGCTCGCCCAGCTCCGACATCTGCATCAACGAGCCGTTCGTCTCGGCCAGCCATGCGCGCTTCTCGCTCCAGGGCCCGGCACTCGTGATCGAGGACCTCAACTCGCTCAACGGCACGCTCGTCAACGGGCGCCAGCTCATCGAGCCGGCCACCCTGCGCGAGGGCGATGAGGTGCAGATCGGCGACGTGGTGATGAAAGTGAACCGCCGATGACCGACGAGGACCGCACCTTCAAGCCGGCACACGCCGCACCCGCTCCGGACCCCTTGCTCGACGGCGAGGAGGCTCTGTTCGGCGGCCTGCCCGGCGACGAGGCCCCCGCGCCCGCCGTCCCGGAGGCGGAGGTGGCGCCCTACCTGGGAGCGCACGCCGCGCCGGCGCCCGCGCACGCCGCCGTGCCGGCCGACGAGGCCCCGGTGGCGCTCGAGGCGCTCGAGGATGCCCCCGTCCCCTCCCCTGAGGAGACGATGCCGGGCGCCGAGATGGAGCCGGACCCCTATGAGGCCGACACCGATCCCGTCATGGTTCCCATGACCGCGGGCGCGCCCCGCGACGCCGAGGGCGCGTCGCCGGCGACCACCGCCGAGATCGACGTCGCGGCCGTGGAGGCCAAGCTCTCCGATCCGGGCTCCACCCAGAGCTTCGCGCCGATCACCGAGGAGCGCATCAACACCGATTCCACCTACGACGCCGGCACCACCTCCGCGCTCATGTGGGGCGCGCGCTCGGACGTGGGCTGCGTACGCACGCACAACGAGGACTCCTACCTGGTGCAATCGCCGCTCTTCTGCGTCTCGGACGGCATGGGCGGGCATGCGGCCGGCGAGGTGGCGAGCTCCATCGCCGTGGAGACCATCGCGCGCACCGCGCCCAAATCGGCCGACGCCGCCGCGCTCGCCGCGGCCGTGGAGGCGGCCAACGCCGCCATCATCGAGGCCGCTGCGGCCGGGCTCGGCAAGCCCGGCATGGGCTGCACGGCCACCTGCGCCTACATCGAGGGCAGCACCGTGGCCATCGCGCACGTGGGCGACTCGCGCTGCTACCTGGTGCACGAGGGCACGCTCATCAAGGTCACGCGCGACCACTCCTACGTGGAGGAGCTCGTCGACGCCGGCGAGATCACCGCCGACGAGGCGCGCGTGCACCCCAACCGCTCGGTCATCACCCGCGCCCTGGGCTCCGACCCGGGCATGTACGCCGACCACTTCCAGCTCAACATCGAGGAGGGCGACCGGCTCATCCTGTGCTCGGACGGCCTCTCCAGCATGATTCCCGACCGCGAGATCGAGAGCATCTCGCAGCAGTCCCCCACCCCGCAGATCGCCGTCGACAACCTGGTCGACGCCGCGCTCGCCGCCGGCGGCGGGGACAACGTCACCGTGGTGGTGGTGGACCTGGTGAACGACGGCCGCCTGGAGCGCGTCATCGCGCGGCGCCGGCGCAACGTCATCATCGCCGCCGTCACCGTCGTTGCCGCGCTCGCCATCGCCGCCGTCGCGGCGTTCTTCGCCGTCACCGGATCGGTGTTTCTGGGCGTGCACGACGGCTGCGTCGCCATCTACCAGGGCATACCCGAGGAGGTTCTGGGGATCGACCTCTACGCCCTGAGCGATGCGACCACCATCGAGCTCGACGACCTGCCCGAGGACACGCAGAGCCGCCTCGAGCGCGGCATCCCTCAGGGCAGCATGGACGAGGCGCGCGCGACCGTCTCGCAGTACCGTCGCCAGATCGAGCAGAAGCAGTCCGAGCAGATCGCCAACGCCCAAGCCATCCGTGAATCCGAATCCGATGGGGACGCCTCGGGCGCCAGCGCCCTCACCGACACGCTCGCGCCCACCGATGCCGCCGGGGAGGATGATGCCTGATGGGCAGCCGCCGCAACACCGAGCTCATGCTCCTCATCGCCGCCGCGTTCCCCGTGACGCTGCTCTACGCGCTGTACGTGGTCACCACCGGGGCGGCGCTCTCGTTCACCACCCTCGCGGTGCCGCTGGGGCTCTTCGCCGCGTTCGCCGCCGCGCACATCGCCGTGCGCGTGCTCGCCCCCGGCGCCGACCCGGCCATCCTGCCCATCGTGTTCGCGCTCTCGGGCATCGGCATCACGTTCGTCACCCGCCTCGCGCCCGACCTCGCCATGAACCAGCTCGTGTTCCTGTTCATCGGGATCGCGCTCATGGTGGGCACCCTCGCCCTCGTCCGGAACCTCGACGTGGTGCGCCGCTACAAGTACACGCTGGGCGCCGCCGGCATCGTGCTGCTGCTCCTGCCCATCTTCATCGGCACCGAGATCTCGGGCTCCAAGCTGTGGATCAACGTGTTCGGGCTGTTCACCATCCAGCCCGGCGAGTTCGCCAAGGTGTTCATCGTGCTGTTCCTGGCCGGCTACCTGGCCGAGAACCGCGAGCTGCTCTCCATCGCCAACCGCAGCATCCTGGGGTTCAAGGTGCCGCGCCTGCGCCTGCTGGCGCCGCTGTTCGTGGTGTGGGGCGTGTGCCTCGTCATCGTGGCGTTCGAGCGCGACCTGGGCAGCGCCCTTCTGTTCTACACCATCTTCCTCATCATGCTCTACGCCGCCACGGGCCGCGTCTCCTACGTGGTGATCGGCCTCGTGCTGCTCGGCATCGGCGGGTTCGGGATGTACCAGATCATGGCGCACGTGCGCACGCGCATCTCCATCTGGCTCGATCCGTTCGCCGACCCCTCGGGCTCGGGCTACCAGCTCGTGCAGTCGCTGTTCTCGCTGGCCGACGGCGGTCTGGTGGGCCTGGGCATCGGCAAGGGCATGTCCACCGTCATCCCCGTCGTGGAGAGCGACTTCATCTTCTCGGCCATCGGCGAGGAGATGGGCCTGCTCGGCGCCTCGGCCGTGCTGCTGCTGTTCATGCTCTTCGCGGTGCGCGGCCTCACCACGGCGGCGCGCGCCAAGAGCGACCTGGCGGCGTTCTCGGCCACCGGCCTCACGGCGGCCGTCTCGTTCCAGGCGTTCCTCATCGTGGGCGGCGTCACGGGGCTCATCCCGCTCACCGGCGTCACCCTGCCGTTCATGAGCCAGGGCGGCTCGTCGCTTCTAGCGAGCTTCATCATCGTGGCCCTTCTGCTGCGCGCCGGCGACGAGGCCACGGGCCGCGCCACCGAGCTCTCCGGCACCGGCACCATGGAGGCCGTGCCGGCGCTCGCCGGAGCCGCCGCGCAGGCCGGCGTCACCGGGGTGAGCAGCGCGGGCACCCGCATCTTCTCCCACTCGGCCGCATCGACCGGCTCCGCGACCCCGGCCGGCGGCAGCCACGCCCGCCCCGGCTCGCGCCTGCGCCGCCGCCTGCTCGACACCCCCGAGTCGGGCGTGCTCGGCCGCGTCGCGCTCGCCAAGCGCCTCACGCGCACCGTGTTCCTGTTCACGGCGCTGTTCGCCGTGCTCATCGGCAACCTCACCTATGTGCAGGTCATCAAGGCCGATGACTACCAGCACATGGATTCCAACAACCGCACCATCGCCCGCGAGTCCTACATCCAGCGCGGCTCGATCATCACCTCCGACGGCGTGACCCTCGCCGAGTCGCAGCTGCAGCAGGACGGCACCTACGCCCGCGTGTACCCCAACGGCAACATGGCGGCGCACACGGTGGGCTACTACTCGCCCACCAACAGCGCCGGCATCGAGAGCACCATGAACGACACGCTCACCGGCTCGGAGGACTACTCCAGCTGGGAGAACGCCCTCCAGTCGCTCGCCGGCATCGCCCAGCCGGGCAACTCAGTGGTGCTCACCATCGATTCGCGCATCCAGACCGCGGCCGAGAACGCGCTCGAGTCCAACGGCCTCACCGGCGCCATCGTGGTGCTCGACCCGCGCACGGGCGCGGTGCTCGCCAAGGCGAGCAACCCCTCGTTCGACAACTCCAGCCCCGAGGCCGCGCTCTCGGGCGGATCGGGCGATTCGGCCCTGTTCGACCGCGCCACCCAGGCGCTCTACACCCCCGGCTCGACCTTCAAGACGGTGACGCTCGCCGCCGCGCTCGAGACGGGCACCGCCTCGCTCGACGACTACTACCAGTCGCCCTCCAGCATGGAGTTCGGCGGTGCGCCCGTCACCAACGTGGACGACGCCAACTTCGGGACCGTCTCGCTCACGCAGGCCTTCGCCGTCTCGTCCAACGTGGCGTTCGCCCAGGTCGCCACTGAGCTGGGCGCTGACAACCTCGTGAGCTACGCGCGGGCCTTCGGGTTCGGGCAGTCGCTGGGGCAGGACTTCTCCACCACCCCCTCCGTCATGCCCGAGCCCTCCGAGATGACCGAGTGGGAGCTCGCCTGGGCGGGCGCCGGCCAGCCCGTGGGCCAGGGGCACGAGCCCGGCCCGCAGGTCACCGCCATGCAGAACGCCGTGATCGCCGCGGCCATCGCCAACAACGGCATCGCCATGAACCCCTACGTGGTCGCCTACACGCTCTCGCCCGAGGGCACGCAGATCACCTCCACCGAGAGCCGCTCACTGGGGCAGGCCGTCTCCGCCGACACCGCCAGCCAGGTCAAGGAGGCCATGCTCGCGGTGGTGCAGTCCGGCACCGGCTACGAGGCCCAGGTCTCCGGCGTCAAGGTGGCCGGCAAAACCGGAACGGGCGAGACCTCCGGCGAGAACGCCAACTCGACGTTCATCGGCTTCGCCCCCTACGACACCCCCACGGTGGCCATCTCGGTGGTGCTTGAGAACTACTACGACCACGAGATCACCGCCGCGCGCATCGCCGGCATCGTCCTCAAGGCGGCGCTGGCCGCCCAGGGGTCGTGACGGGGCATGGGGCACGTGCAACGAATGCTGACCAAGGCGGCCTGAGCCGCAGAAGATGATGAGGAGCTAGAGACATGGAGCAGATGGTGCTGGGAGGCCGCTACCTCCTGAAGGACAAGGTGGGCGCCGGTGGCATGGCCACCGTGTACCGCGCGCAGGATCAGGTTCTCGACCGCACGGTCGCGGTCAAGATCATGCTGCCGCAGTACGCCGCCGATGCCACCTTCGCCGCCCGCTTCAAGCAGGAGGCCCAGGCCGCCGCGGGCCTGCAGAGCCCCTACATCGTGGGCGTGTACGACTGGGGCAAGGATGGAGACACCTACTACATCGTCATGGAGTACCTGCGCGGCACCGACCTCAAGAGCGGAATCCGCAGCCACGGGGCGCTCGATCCCAAGAAGGTGGCCCAGATCGGCAGCCAGATCGCCGGCGCCCTCTCGGTGGCCCACAAGCACGAGATCATCCACCGCGACATCAAGCCGCAGAACATCATGGTGCTGCCCGATGGCAACATCAAGGTGATGGACTTCGGTATCGCGCGCGCCAAGAACAGCCACCTCACCCAGGACAACAACGTGCTGGGCACCGCCCACTACGTGAGCCCCGAGCAGGCGCGCGGCCAGGAGCTGGGCCCCACCTCCGACATCTACTCGCTCGGCGTGGTGATGTACGAGTGCGCCACCGGCCAGGTGCCCTTCGACGGCGAGGACGCCATCTCGGTCGCCGTGAAGCAGATGAACGAGCTGCCGGTGCCCCCCAGCCAGATCAATCCCCGCGTGGACGCCGATCTGGAGCGCATCATCCTGCGCTGCATGGAGAAGGATCCCGCCAACCGCTTCCAGACGGCCGACGAGCTGCGCCAGGTGCTCAACAGCTACCTGGCCGGGCGCTCCGTCGACCTGCCCGAGCCCACGCGCGTCATCAGCGCCGCGCCCGTGGTGGGCGCCACCGAGACGCGCGTGATGACCGATCAGACCCGCGCCATGGCGCGCCCCGGCGGCGCCGTCACCTCGGCCGGCATGAACGCCTCGGCGTTCTCCGGCAACACGGGCGCCTATGACGACGGCAGCAAGAGGGGCGGCAAGGGCAAGATCATCGCCATCGTCATCGCCGCCATCGCCGTGGTGGCAGCCGTGGCCGTGTTCGCCCTGGGCGCGCTCGGCTCGGGCGGAGGCGTCAAGGTGCCCAACGTCATCGGGATGGACCAGGACGCCGCGGTGCAGGATCTGCGCGAGGCGGGCTTCAAGAACATCCAGACGGACCAGGAGTTCAACGAAGCGGACGAGGGCACCGTGGTCGACCAGTCGCCCAAGAGCGGCGAGCAGGTCGACAAGGACGCGACCATCTACATCACCATCTCCAAGGGCCCCGAGCCGGTCGAATACGTCGACGTGCCCCAGCTCACCGGCATGACCGAGGACGAGGCGGAGGCGGAGCTCGCGCGCCTCGGGCTCAAGGGCAAGGCGACCCATGAGGAGAACGAGGCCGAGAAGGGCCAGGTCTTCGACCAAGACCCCGCCGTCGGCGAGCAGATCGAGAAGGGCGGCACGGTGGGGTACAAGGTCTCCGACGGCCCCGACACCGTTGAGGTGCCCAACGTCGTCGGCAACACCCAGGCGGACGCTGAGCGCATGATCGCCGATGCGGGCCTGGCCTCCGCCGTGGGCTCCTCGAGCTACAGCAGCCAGTATCCCGCCGGCTACGTGATCGACTACAGCCCCAAGGGCAACGTGGCGCCCGGCACCACCATCACGCTCACCATCTCGCTCGGCGCTGAGCCCTCCTTCGATCCGACCTCAGTCATCGGGCAGAGCCAGTCTTCCGCGACGAGCACGCTGCGCTCCAACGGCTACTCGGTCACCGTCGAGGAGGATTACAGCGGCTCCGGCACGGCGGGCACCGTGATCGACGTTATCCCCAATGGCGAGAGCGCGGTCATCATCGTCGTGGCCGCCGAGGGCGACACCTCGGAGAGCTAGCCGGTCGTCCTGTGCGGGCGGACAAGCGGAACCACCAGAGGGCCGGAGGCATCAACCTCCGGCCCTTTTCTTGTTCCGCACGTCCACAGACACCAAGGTCACATTGATGGTCACCAACCAGCGATATCTCCAAAATGGACCGCTTGAACGCAAATGGGCCAGAGGCACAAAAAATGATGGAACTGGGTAACATGCAAGATGAAGACGCCCGAACGGTATGTATTTTACCTTCCCCGGGCGTTATTCATATCCGGCGAGACCAACGCCCCTCATTCATCGAAACGTTGCGAGCACCCCAGCATAAGAAAGCAGGTCAGAAGTTATCAAGCTTCTGACCTGCGAAAATGCATGGTGCCCCGGATTGGATTCGAACCAACGACACCCGCTTTAGGAGAGCGGTGCTCTATCCCCTGAGCTACCGAGGCGTACCAGGATGCGCGATTCATTGTAGCAGACCCGGCATGCACCCGCAGACGCCGTTCATGTCACCAGCAAGACCGCATTTTCTCCGCTCGTTGTTCGCTAGGTGTTGACGCGCGGGCCGGTTGGGTAAAGGATGGATACGTTTTCCAATTCATATCCATCACGAGGAGCAACCCCATGGTCGCCACCGATCACGACGCCAAGCACAAGCCGCGCCGCGCACGTCTTGCTCATGACGATCGCCGCGAGGAGATCCTGCAGGCGGTCATCGCCGTCAGCGCCGAACAGGGCATCGGCCACCTATCGGTATCATCGATCACGAACCGCGTGGGCTGCACGCGCTCGCTGTTCTACCACTACTTCCCCAACAAGGACGCCGCGCTTGAGGCGGCGCTCGACTTCACCATCGACGCCTTCATCGAGCGCCTGCGCACCTGGAACGCAAGTCGCGTGCGGGGCGATATCGAGGGCGCGCTCGACAGCATCTCCGCGCTCCTCAAGGACATGGTGCTCGAGACCCCCGAGCTGCCGCGCACCATCGCCTCCGATGGCGATGCGATGCTCTACACCGATTTCGTCAACCGCGTCTCTGAGCGCTGCGCGCGCTACATCTGCGAATCTACCGTGGTCGATTTCGCCCAGCACCACGACGTGCTCATCGACCACGTCTACGAGACCTTCTACGTGCTCATCAGCGGCCTCATCCTGTTCATCCGCTCGCACCCCGACACGAGCGAGGCGATCATCAAGGACATCATCGCCAGCACGCTGCACATCGAAGGCTATACCGAGAAGTATCCCGAGCGGCGCCCGGAGCGCTGAGGAGGCACGGCGCGGCCGTCATCCAACCGGCACCCCGGAGGACGCGCAGAGTCCTCGGGGGCGGCCATGCGGCATGGCTGGGACCTACCCCCAGGGATCGCGCTCGAACAGGGGCTCGGGCTCGGGGCGCCGGTCCGAATAGGGATCGTAGCCGTCATCGTCCTCGTTCTCGGCGCGCAGATACGGGTCGCGCGGCTTCGCGGACACCTTGCGCGCCCCGGCAGTCGCGCGCGCAGCGGCAGTCGTTCCCTGCGGCGCCGAGCCGCCTTCTCGCACCCCTCGCTTCGTGTCCTCCATGCAGCCACCCCACCTCGCAGCCGGTCATCCATCGCGGCCATGATAGCGCAGCCCTTGCCCCACGCAAAAGCGGCGGTCCCGGAAATTCCGGAGCCGCCGCTTGCGGATCGGTTGAAGCGTGCCGGCTCAAGCAGTCCGCTTCTGGATGGCCCTTAGGCCTCGGGCACCTCGTAGGTCGGCGCCGGGCCGGTGGCGTCCTCGGCGACGTAGAACACGCCGTCGGCGTCCACGTCGATGGTCACCTGATCGCCCTCGCGCACCCGGCCGTCGATGATGGCGCTGGCGATGCAATCCACCACCTCGGTCTGGATGAGGCGCTTCAGCGGACGGGCGCCGAACACCGGGTCGAGGCCGCCCACGGCGAGCATCTGCTTGGCCGCCGGCGTGACGGCAAGCGTCATGCGCTCCTTGGCCAGGCGCTCGCGCACATCGTTGAGCTGGATGTCCACGATCTTCTCGATCTGGGCCATCCCCAGCGGATGGAACACCACGATGTCGTCGATGCGGTTCAGGAACTCAGGCTTGAACGTGGCGCGCATCGCCTCGTCCACCGCGCGCTTCATCGCCTCGTCGTCCTTGCCGGAGAACTCGGCGATGGCCTGGCTGCCGACGTTGGACGTCATGATGATGATCGTGTTCTTGAAGCTCACCTGGCGCCCCTGGCCATCGGTCAGACGGCCGTCATCAAGCACCTGCAGCAGCACGTTGAACACGTCCGGATGCGCCTTCTCCATCTCGTCGAGCAGGATGACGCTGTACGGACGGCGCCGCACCGCCTCGGTCAGCTGGCCGCCCTCGTCGTAGCCCACGTATCCCGGAGGCGCGCCGATGAGGCGCTGGACCGAGAACTTCTCCATGTACTCGGACATGTCGATGCGCACGAGCGCGCGCTCGTCGTCGAACAGGCACTCGGCGAGCGCCTTGGCCAGCTCGGTCTTGCCCACGCCGGTGGGGCCCAGGAAGAAGAAGCTACCGATGGGCTGGTCGGGATCGGCCAGGCCCGCACGGCTGCGGCGCACCGCCGCGGCCACCGCGTTCACGGCCTCGTCCTGCCCGATGACGCGCTTGTGCAGCTCGCCCTCCAGGTTCTTGAGCTTGTCGAGCTCGCCCTGCATCATCTTGGACACGGGCACGCCCGTCCAGGCGCTCACCACCTCGGCGATCTCGTCCGAGGTCACCTGCTCCTGCAGACCGCCCTCGGTCTTCTGCGCCTCGATGGCCGCCTCGCCGTCCGCGACCTGCTGCTCAAGCGCCGGGATGACGGAGAACCGCAGCTCGCCGGCACGCTCCAGGTTGCCGTCGCGCGTCACGCGGGTCAGTTCGCTGCGCGCGGCATCGAGTTGGGCCTTCAGATCCTGCACATGGTCGATGGCGTTCTTCTGGTTGAGCCAGCCCGCCTTCTCGACGTTGAGCTTCTCCTGCACCTCGGCGATCTCCTGGCGCAGGGCCTCAAGACGCTCTTTGGAGGCGTCATCGGTCTCCTTCATGAGCGCCTGCTCCTCGATCTGCATCTGGGTGAGGCGACGCTGCGTCTGGTCGATCTCCACCGGCATGGAGTCGAGCTCCATGCGCAGGCGGCTCGCCGCCTCGTCCACCAGGTCGATGGCCTTGTCGGGCAGGAAGCGGTCGGCGATGTAGCGGTCCGAGAGGTCGGCCGCCGCCACGAGGGCGCCGTCGGTGATGTGCACGCCGTGGAAGATCTCGTACTTCTCCTTCAGGCCGCGCAGGATCGAGATGGTGTCCTCGACGCTCGGCTCGCCCACCATGACCGTCTGGAAGCGGCGGGCCAGCGCGGCGTCCTTCTCGATGTACTTGCGGTACTCGTCGAGCGTGGTGGCGCCGATGGCATGAAGGTCGCCGCGAGCGAGCGCCGGCTTCAAGATGTTGCCGGCGTCCATGGAGCCCTCGGTGGCGCCCGCGCCCACGATGGTGTGCAGCTCGTCGATGAACAAGATGATCCTGCCCTCGCTCTTCTCGACCTCTTTGAGCACGGCCTTCAGGCGGTCCTCGAACTCGCCGCGGTACTTGGCGCCGGCCACGAGCGCGCTCATGTCGAGCTCGATGAGGTCGCGGTCCTTGAGCGTCGAGGGCACGTCGCCGGCCACGATGCGCTGGGCGATGCCCTCCACGATGGCGGTCTTGCCCACGCCCGGCTCGCCGATGAGCACGGGGTTGTTCTTGGTGCGGCGGCTGAGCACCTGAATGGTGCGGCGAATCTCGTCGGTGCGGCCGATCACGGGGTCGAGCTTGCCGGCGCGCGCCAGGTCGCAGATGTTGCGGCCGTACTGCTCGAGCGCCTCGTACTGCGGCTTGGCGTCGGCCGAGGTCACGCGGTCGTCGCCGCGAAGCTCCTGGTAGACCTCCTCCACGCGTTCCGGCGTGACGCCTGCGGCCTTGAGCACGCGGCCCGCGTCGCCCTTGTCCTCTGCGAGCGCCATGAGCAGATGCTCGGTGATGACGAAGTTATCGTCCATCTTGCTCGCGCGCTTCTCGGCGCGCTCCAGCACGCGCACCAGCTCGCGCGAGAGCCCCATCTCGGCGCCGTCGCCCGAGACCTTGGGGGCGCGGTCGATCACCTCCTGCGTGGCGCGGGCGAGCTGCGCCGGATCGGCGCCGATGCGCTCGATGATGACGGAGATGTTGCGCTCGCCGCTCTCGAGCAGCGCCGCGAGCAGGTGGATCGGCTCCACCGCGCCCGCCTGCGCGTCGCTCGCCAGCCCCATGGCCGTCTGCAGCGCCTCGCGCGAGGTCATAGCCAGTTTGTCGATTCTCATAAGAGTCACCCTCCTTGGTGGTCGGGAGGACGCGGCGCCACCCGGTTGCCACCGAAGCAGGTACCGCCCCTCCGACCGCCGCCCTACGGGGCGGTTCGTCGTTAGTCGACATTCTTATTACCCCAACGTGCGCGGTTATACACAAATCTAAGTGTCTATATATAAGATTTTCTAAGCGCTAGAATGTCATCTGGTAACGGACCCGCTGCCGAGGACGGCACCCCATCCGCCGACCCCCCTGCCGTGGCATGCGGCCTTCACAAACAAAGCGCTTACGCGCGCGCCGAAAGCTTGCTAAGGTATCACATCGCACGCCCAAATCGGGCCCCGTCGAGAAAGGTTATCCCTGCATGCCCACCAACAAGCGTGAAAGCCTCATCTTCACCGTCATCATGTGCTTCTGCATGGTGCTCGGCATGTCCATCTACAACGTCGCGCGCGTCCACGGGTGGACGCTCGATGCCGACGTCCTCGCCAGCGCCTGGCTCGGCTTCCCGCCGGCTTACGTGGTCGCGATGCTCCTCGATGTGCTCGTCGCGAGCCGCCTCGCCAAGTGGTTCGCGTTCCGCCGCGCATTCCCCGAGGGCACCGTCCTCGCCGCCCCGATCGAGGCCTAGAGGCCCGCGCCGGCTTCGCTACGGACGGCCGTTCGCCGGCGCCTGCGGATAGCCCGCCTGCTGGTAGCTCGTCTGCTGGTAGGCGGGCTGCTGCGCCTGCCCCGCGTACGGGGCGCCCTGCTGCCAGGCGCGCTGCTCGGCATCATGCTCGCGCAGAGCCGCGAGCACCGCCTTCTTGATGATGAAGTACTGAATGATCAGCGGGATGACGATGAGCACCGCCATCAAGACCAGCACCATGAAGATGATCACCAATTCCGCTCCCCTGGGCATACCCATGGAGCTCACCTCCGTCCCGGAAGATGGTTGATCAGCGAGGCCTGGTAGGCCGCGCCGAATCCGTTGTCGATGTTCACCACGCTGATGCCGCTCGCGCAGCTGTTGACCATGGCCAGCAGCGCCGTGACGCCGCCCAGGTTGGCACCGTAGCCGATGCTCGTGGGCACCGCGATGACAGGACACGAGGCCAGGCCGCCCACCACGCTGGGAAGCGCACCCTCCATCCCCGCGATCGCAATGATGACCTGGGCTCGGGCGATCTCGGGGGCATGGCGCAGCAGGCGGTGGATGCCCGCCACGCCGGCGTCGCTCACCACGCGGACGCGGTTGCCCAGGAAGCGCGCCGTGAGGGAAGCCTCGGCCGCCACCTCGTAGTCGCTCGTGCCCGCCGTGATGACGAGGATCTCGCCGTTGCCGTCCGGCTCGGGCAGCTCCCCCACCACGCCGGCGCGGGCGTCCGCGTCGTAGGAGAAAGCCTTGCGCGCGGCGGCGAAGGCGGGCAAGGCGACCAGCTCGTCGCGCTTGCACGCGTCGAAGCGCGTGATGAGGATGCGCTGCTGGCCCGCCTCGAGCATCGCCGCCACGATGCCGGCGATCTGCTCGGGCGCCTTGCCCGCGCCGTAGATGACCTCGGACACGCCGGTGCGCGCCCCGCGGGCGGTGTCCACCTGCGCGTACCCGATATCGGCCACGGCATCCAGATGCACGCGGCGCACGAGCTCGTCGGGCTGCATCTCGCCCGCGGCGACGGCCCGCGCCAGCCTTTCCAGATCCGATGCGTCCATGCGTCCGCCCTCTCATCCACTCGATCGCGTATCCCGCCTCGATACTAGCGCATGGACCCCGCTCAAGGCGAGGAAACCGCGCAGATTGCCCGGCGGGGACCGAGGACGATCCCGGCCCTGCTATCCTTCTTTCAAGACCAACGTGGGAATGCGGCGAAAGGGCGATCCGTGAGCACCGAGAACCTATGGGAACCTGACGAGCACGGCACGCAGCAGGCGGAGGAGCGCCCCGAGGGGACGCATGCGGCGCCCGCCAGCGGGAACTCCGGCGCCGCCGGCACCTCGCGCGCGCTCGCAGGCGCCTCGGTGGTCGCGGGCGCGATCTCGCTTCCCATCGCGTTCTGGCTGAACTGGATCGCCGGCCTGGTGCTCGCCGTCTGCGCCATCGTCCTCGGCGCGGTCGCCCTGAAACGCGGCGCGCGCCGGGCGCTGCCGACCATCGGCATCGTCCTCGGCGCAGCCTGCGTCATCATCTTCGGCGTGCTCGTCGCCCTGCTCTTCAACCGCGTCTCGCAGATGGCGAGCGTGCTCTCCTAGCGCCCGGCACCCTCCTGGAGCAGCGTCTCTTCCCACTGCGCCTCGCGGAAACCGACGAGCACCGCGTCCTCCGTCACCACAAGGGGGCGCTTGACCAGCATGCCGTCGGTCGCGAGCAGCTCGAACGCCTCCTCGTCCGCCATGCCGGCGTCGAGTTTCGCCTTGATGCCGAGCTCGCGGTACCTCATGCCGCTCGTGTTGAAGAAGCGTCGCACAGGAAGGCCGGAGCGCCCCTGCCATTCCGCGAGCTCCTCCGCCGTGGGGTTGTCCTCGACGATGTGCCGATCGGTATAGGCCACGCCATGCTCACCCAGCCACTTCTTGGCCTTCTTGCACGTGGTGCACTTGGGATACTCGATGAAGAGAATGGATGGGGATGCAGGCATGGGATCCTCCTCGCGTCGCGGGCAGCCTCTGACGGTGCGGCGGGCGCTGCGGCCCGGCCACCGCGATTGTACCCGATACGGGAGAAGGCAGACGCCCTCCGGCACCGTGCGGCCCGGCGCCGGGGCAGCGCCCCTCAGGGGCTACCGGTGCCGGGCGTCCAGCTCGCCAGCGAGCTCGGCGACGCCCACCCCGTAGCGCTCCAGCGTCACCATGAGGTGGTAGACGAGATCGGCCGCCTCGTAGCGGATGTGGTCGTGGTCATCGTCCTTGCAAGCCATGATGACCTCGCTCGCCTCCTCGGCAAGCTTCTTGAGCAGGCTGTCCTCCTCGCCCTGCAGCAGCCGGGCGGTGTAGCTCGTCTCCGGCGAGGCGTCGCGCCGTCCGTGAATGACCTCTGCGAGCCCCTCGAGCGTCGCGCCGATATCGCCATCCTGCACGTTCGCCGTGCGCACACCCATGATGCACCCTCCGTTCCTTCGAAATCCCCTTGAAGCACCCGGTCCCACCTATGCCGTCGGAAGCGTCCGGAAGAAGCAAGAGCGTGCGCCCGTGTGGCAGGCCGGACCGGGCGAGTCCACCTTCACGAGCAGCGTGTCGGCATCGCAGTCGACCAGGATCTCGCGCACCTGCTGCATGTTGCCGCTCGTAGCGCCCTTGTTCCAGAGCTCCAGGCGGCTGCGGCTCCAGAACCACGTTGTGCCCGTCTCGCACGTGAGGCGCAGCGACTCTGCGCTCATCCACGCCACCATGAGCACCTCGCCCGTGTCATACTGCTGCACCACCGCGGGAATGAGCCCACGGTCATCGAACTTCAGCTCGTCTATCGTCATCTTTGCCTCCATGACTCATTTGGGGACGGAGTTATTGTTTGGGTCATTGCGGCGCCCGAACGCAAAATGGGTCAAACGGAACACGTCCCCAAATGACCCATTTCAGGTCGGCGAGGCGTGTCGTGGTGCGTCGATTCGCCCCGAAAGAGGAGGGCATAGGCCTTTGCGCCATGCCCGACGATTGAGGGGCGAAGCGGCGTGCCACGGCGCGTCTCGCAACCCTAGAAGTCGAGCCGAGTGGGGATCCCCTGGGCTGCCATGTACTCCTTCACCTCGCGGATCGTGAAAGTGCCGAAGTGGAACACGCTCGCCGCGAGCACCGCGTCGGCCTCGCCCTCGATGATGCCCTCGGCGAAGTGCTCGAGCGTGCCCACGCCGCCCGACGCGATCACGGGGATGGGTACCGCGCGCGCCACCGCGCGGGTGAGCGCAAGGTCGAACCCCTCCTTGGTGCCGTCGCGGTCCATGCTCGTGAGCAGGATCTCACCCGCCCCGCGGCGGGCGGCCTCCTCGGCCCACGCCACCGCGTCGATGCCCGTGGGCTGCCGGCCTCCGGCGAGGTAGACCTCCCAGCGGTCGGCGCCCGGTGCCCCGGGCTCGCCCACGCGCTTGGCGTCGATCGCCACCACCACCGCCTGGCTGCCAAACGCCGCGGCAGCCTCGCTGATGAGCTCGGGGCGGCGCACCGCGGCCGAGTTGACCGAGACCTTGTCCGCCCCGGCGGCGACCATCTGGCGCATCCCCGCGAGGTCGCGGAACCCGCCGCCCACCGTGTAGGGGATGGAGAGCTCGCACGCCGCGCGCGCCGCCATGCCGATCGTGGTGGCACGGTTGTCGCTCGTGGCGGTGATGTCGAGGAAGACCACTTCATCGGCGCCTTCATGGTCGTACGCGCGCGCGAGCTCCACCGGGTCGCCCGCATCGCGCAGGTCCACGAAGTTGACGCCCTTGACGACGCGCCCCTCCTTCACGTCGAGGCATGGGATGACGCGCTTGGTCAGCATGCGATCCCCTCCTTCGCATCCGAGGATGATGAGGGCCGTGCGCCGTCGCCGGACCCCGGCGCGCCGGCTCCACCGGCACCCGCGCCCTCCGCTGCGGCAAGCGCCTCGGCAACCGAGAAGACGCCCTCGTAGAGCGCGCGGCCCGTGATCGCGCCCTCGATCGCGTCCGACCCCGCCACCGCAAGCGCGCGGATGTCGGCGAGCGACGAAATGCCGCCCGACGCCACCACGGGAAAGCCCGCGAGCTCGGCCACGCGGCGGTAGGCCGCAACGTCGATGCCCGTCTGCATGCCGTCGCGGGCGATGTCGGTGTAGACGAGGTGCCTGAAGCCCAGGCTCGTGAGCTCGCCGACCACGTCGTCGAGCGTGCGAGCCACGTCGTCGCGCCACCCGTTGACCTTGACCATGCCGTCGCGGGCGGCAACGTCGGCCACCAGGAGGTTGCCGAAGCCGCGCGCCGCGACCTCGGCGAAACCCGGCTCGGTGACGAGCACCGTGCCGAGCGCGATGCGCCGGCACCCGTAGCCCGCGAGCTCGTCGATGCGCGCAAGCGAGCGCACGCCGCCGCCCACGTCGACCGAGAGACCCTCGACCTGGCAGATCGCCCGAATGGCCGCCGCGTTGGCCGCGCGGGCGTCATCGTCCTCCTCGAGCGCAGCCGAGAGGTCGACCACGTGCACCCAGGTGGCACCCTGCTCAGCGAAGGAGCGAGCGACAGCCACCGGATCTTCCGAGTAGACCTTCATGCGCGCGCGGTCGCCGCGCTCCAAGCGCACGACCTTGCCGTCGATGAGGTCGATAGCAGGGAATACGATCATGCGCGCACCTCCCCGGGAGCCGCCGAGCCCGACGCTCCGCATACGGCGACCGGCGCCGCATCTGCCGCCGCCTCGATCTTGGCCTGCGCCGCGGCGAGCGCATCCGGGTCGACGTCGTCCGAGCCCGCCCGCGCGCGCACCACGCGCACGAAGTTCCG
The DNA here is from genome assembly GCA_963931435.1 of uncultured Coriobacteriaceae bacterium. Taxonomy (GTDB): domain Bacteria; phylum Actinomycetota; class Coriobacteriia; order Coriobacteriales; family Coriobacteriaceae; genus Coprousia. The sequence continues at coordinate 190,967 of OZ007012.1, read as the reverse complement.
CAGGATGTCGAGGCCGCGTCCGGAGCTCTTCTCGGGGTGGAACTGGCAGCCGAACACGTTGCCGTGCGCCACGATGCTCGCGAAGCTCCGCGTGTAGTGCGTCCGCGCCACCACGACGGCCGGATCGACGTCGTCGGCGAGCGCGTAGGAGTGGGTGAAGTACATGTTCGCTCCCTCGGGGAACCCCTCGATGAGGGGGCACGCCGCGCCTGCGGCGGTGGGGTGCACCTGGTCCCAGCCCACATGCGGCACCTTGAGCCGGCTCCCGTCGAGGCGCGCGCAGCTGCCCTTGAGGATGCCGAGGCCGCGCACCCAACGCTTGCCCTCGGCCTCGAAGACCGTGCCCGGCGCCAAGCCGGAGCCGTATGCATCGGCGAGCTCGGCCTCCAGCACGCACGGCGCATCCGCCGGGACGCCCTCGTCGCCCCGCTCAAAGAGCAGCTGCTGGCCGAGGCAAACACCTAAGAAGGGCGCCCCGGCGGCTATCGCGTCGGCGACCGCCGCCGCCTCGCCGCTTCGCGCCATGAAGTCGATGGCGTCGAAGAACGAGCCCACGCCCGGCAGCACCACACCCGCAGCCCCGCGGATAGCGCCCACGTCGTCCGAACTCGACACCCCGACGGCGCCCGCATGGGAGAGCCCCTGGATCACGCTCGAGAGGTTGCCCTTGTGGTAGTCCACGACCACGATCGGCGCGCGCCAGGCCTGCCACGCGGCGGCCTCGGCCTCGCTCAGGTTGATGACCGGTGCCGTGAACGAGACCACGTTGGCGGCGTCCGCCGCCTTGCTTGCCGTCATAGCGCCCTCCTTTCAAAGTGAATCAATCAACCCGCCAGGCCAGCCGGGCCAGCCGACGCAAATGAGCCAAATGGAACACGTCCCCAAGTGACCCGCGAGGCGCGCCGTGGTGCGCCGAAGCCTACAGGGAGCCCTTGGTCGAGGGGATGCCCTCGACCCGTGGGTCGATCTCGCACGCGCGGCGCATCGCGCGGCCCACGGCCTTGAACGCGGCCTCGATGATGTGGTGGGAGTTCCCGCCCGCGAGCTCGCGCACGTGCAGCGTCAGCCGGGCGTCGCGCGCGAACGCGTAGAAGAACTCCACCGCGAGCTCGGTGTCAAAGCTGCCCACGCGCTCGGTGGGCAGCGGCAGGTCGCAGTACGCCTGACCGCGGCCGGAGATGTCCACCGCCGCCATCACGAGCGTCTCGTCCATGGGGATGGCGCAGTCGGCGAAGCGGACGATGCCGCGCTTGTCGCCGAGCGCCTGATCGAACGCCCGTCCCAGCACGATGCCGGTGTCCTCGACGGTGTGGTGCGCGTCGACCTCGGTATCGCCCGTCGCGTCGATCTTGAGGTCGAACAGGCCGTGGCGGCCGAACGCGTCGAGCATGTGGTCGAGAAACGGCACGCCGGTGGCGATGTCGCAGGCGCCTGTGCCGTCCAGGCCGAGCGTGATGGAGATGTCCGTCTCGCCCGTGGTGCGGCGCACGCTCGCCGTGCGCGGCGCGTCGGCCGCGAGGCTGGAGCCCTTGAAGAGCGACTTCAGCCCCGAGCTCTGGCGGGCCGCCGCCTCGCTGACCGTGGCGGCCGAGGTCTCGGCGAGGGTCTTGGGCTGCTTCTTGTAGATGGTCATGGTTCCTCCAACCTGCTCGGCGTGCAGCACGCGGGCGCGGCGGGACCCGGTCCTGCGAGCTCGCGGAGCGCCGCGAGCACCGCGCCGTTCTCCTCCGGCGTGCCCACCGTGATGCGCAGGCATCCTTCGAGCCCCGGCGTCGCACTGAAATCGCGCACCAGTATGGAGTAATTATCGCGCAAGAGGCGCCGAACCTCGGCGGCGCGCGGCAGGCGGACGAGCAGGAAGTTGCCCGCGCTGGGCCATACGGAGACACCGGCCTCCCCGAGGGCGGCGAGCCCGGCGCGCAGCCGCTCGCGCTCGGCCACGATCTTCGCGACCGTGTCCCGATAGGCGTCGCGGGCGCGCACCAGGGCCGTTGCGGCGGCCTGCGTGAGGACGTTGACCGAGTAGATCTGGCGCACGGCGGCGAACACGTCGACCACCTCGGGCGCGGCGATCACGTAGCCCAGGCGGATGCCCGCCGCCCCGAACGCCTTGGAGAGCGTCCGCAGCACCACGAGGTTGGGGTGTTCGGCAAGCAGCGGCAGGGCCGAGGAACCCGCGGGGGCGAACTCGCCGTAGGCCTCGTCCACCATGACGAGGCCGGGGCAGGCCGCGCAGACGCGCTCGACGACCGCGCGCGCCACCAGGTTGCCCGTGGGGTTGTTGGGCGAGGTGAGGATGACCAGGCTGGCATCGGCCGCCGCGCGCTCCAGCTCCTCCACGGGAAGCTCGAAGGTCGCGGGATCGCGGGGGACGTCGCGCACCGCCGTCTGCACGAGCGAGGCGAAGAAGGCGTACTCAGAGAACGCGGGCGGGCAGTTGACGAGGACGCGGCCGGTTCCGCCGAACGCCATGAGGAAGTTGAACAGCAGCTCGTCGCCGCCGTTTCCCACGCAGATGTTCTCGCGCGCCACGCCATGCCAAACCGCGAGCTCGTCGCGCAGGGCGCCCGCCATGGGGTCGGGATAGCGGTTGAGCGGCGTCGCGGCGAGCGCCTCGTCCACCGCGGCGCGCACTCCAGGTGGCAGCGGGTAGGTGTTCTCGTTGGCGGAGAGGTTGATGCGGCAGGGCGAAAACGCCGGATCGTATGGCTCGATCGCGGCGAGATGCGGCTGCACGAGGGCGCGCATGCGCGCCGTGAGCTCGGCCATGGGATTAGAGCCCCTCGGTGGCGCCGGCGGCACCCGGTGCCTGAGCGCCCGCGCCGCGCGCGCAGACATCCGCCCCGTCGCCCGGCCACGCGATGGCCGTGAGATCGGCTGCGGCGAGCGCGTCGTAGCCGACGGAAGCCGCGCCCTGCTCGAGCACGCGGCGGCGGAGCCCGGCGGAGAGGGCGTGCGCCCACAGCCCCTCGGCCTCGGCCACGGCCTGCGTGGCGGGGGCGTCGGCAAGGAGCCCCTCCGGCGTGTAGCAGATGACCGACGACTTCTTCTGGAAGTCGGAGACCGAAAGCGGGCTCGAGAACCGCGCCGTGCCGCCGGTGGGCAGCGTGTGGTTGGGGCCCGCCACGTAATCGCCCAGGGGCTCGGAACTCCACGCCCCCACGAAGATGGCCCCGGCGTTGCGGATCCGGCCCAGAAGTCCCAGGGCGTCAGCGCAGTGCAGCTCGAGGTGCTCGGGCGCGATGGTGTTGACGGCCGCGACGGCGGCCTCGGCATCGGCCGCGACCACCACGACCCCCTCGTCGTCGAGCGAGGCGCGCGTGATGGCGGCGCGCGGGCTCTGGGCGACGAGCAGGTCGATGCCGCGCAGCACCTCTCTCGCGAAGGCCGCGTCGCAGGTCACCAGGTAGCAGGCGGCGAGCGGGTCGTGCTCGGCCTGCGCCATCAGATCGGCTGCCACCACCATGGGCTCGGCCGTCGCGTCAGCGAGCACGCAGACCTCGCTGGGGCCCGCCACCATGTCGATCCCCACGTCGCCCGAGACCAGCTGCTTGGCCGCCGCCACGTAGGCGTTGCCCGGCCCCGTGATGACGTCGACCGCCGGGATGGACTCGGTGCCGTAGGCGAGCGCGGCGATGGCCTGCGCGCCGCCCACGGTGTAGATCTCGTCCACTCCGGCCACCTTGGCCGCCGCCAGCGTGTAGGGCGAGATGGGGCAGGCCGCGCCGGCATCGGCCTGCGGCGGGGTGACCATGACCACGCGCTCGACGCCCGCCACCTTGGCGGGGATGGCGTTCATGAGCACCGTCGAGGGATACTGCGCCCGGCCGCCGGGCACATAGATGCCGGCCGCCGCGACGGGCGTCACCTTCACGCCCAAAAGCGTGCCGTCCGCGCGCGTCGTGAACCAGCTCTGCTCGAGCTCGCGCTCGTGGAACGCGCGGATCTGCGCCGCCGCCTTCTCCAGCGAGGCGAGAAACGCCGGATCGATCCCCTCGAGCGCCGCCTCGATCTGCTCAGGCGGCAGGCGGAAGGATTCAGGCGCCACCCCGTCGAACGCGGCGCAGCAGGCGCGCACCTCGATGTCCCCGCCGGCGCGCACGCGCGTCACGATGTCGCGCGCCGCGCTCTGTATCTCGACGGGCAGCACACCCTTGCGCGTGAGCTGCTCGGCCGCGAGGCGCTCTCCCGGCGCCAGCGTGATGATCTTCATACGACCCCCGTTCCCATCCGGCGCGGGCGCCGCGCGCCCGCCCGGACGCCTCGCATCGTCCCGCTCGAGGGGTGCGCCGCGCGGCAAGCGCCCCGCCCGGACGCCGAAGCCGCCCCACCGCCATGCGGCGGGCGCGGTCGCGGCGCCGGGGCGCACCCGTTTCGAGGTGCTCTACTTTATCATGCTAAAGCGCTGCGGACAACGTCAGGGCGCCCTGCAACCATCCGCTAACATGCGCCGGCGCACGGCCCCGCCAGCGTCGCCGCCAGGCGATCGCCCAGGGCGCGCACGCGCGGATCGAGGCGCGAGCGGCCGGGGTTGGCGAAGAAGCGCGCCGTGCAGGTCATGATCTCGCCGGTCACCACCAGATGGTTCTCGCGCAGCGTGGTGCCCGTCGCGGTGATGTCCACGATGCGGTCGGACATGCCGACTATGGGACCCAGCTCGATGTTGCCGTGCAGCGCGATGATCTCGGCCGTGATGCCGCGCGACGCGTACCACCCGCCCGCGATGCGCGGGTACTTGGTGGCGACGCGCAGGCTCCCGCGGCGCTCGAGGGCGCGCCGCGTGCGCTCGGCGCGCCCCTCGGGCTCGGCCTCGATGAACCGGCACGCCCCGTAGCCCATGTCGAGCAGCTCAAGCAGGTCCAGGTCGGCCTCGATGAGCGAGTCACGTCCGCAGAAGCCGCAATCGGCCCCGCCGCAGGCCACGAACGCCGGCGCGTCGGTGGCGCGCACGATGACGAGCTCCACCTCGCCGAGGCCGCCCGCGTCGGCGGGCGTGCGGTCGCGGGCGGGCACAATGAGGCGCCGGCCCGGATCGCGCAGCTCCGAGGCGTCGATTCCCGCCGCCTCCAGGACCGCGACGGTGCCCTCCTTGAGCGAGCCCTTGGGCACCGCGATGCGCAGCGGCGCGCGTCCCGCGCCCCCGAGCAGAACCGACGCCGCGTCGACCGGACGGACGGAACCGGATCCGGCATGAGCCTCCGGACCTGCGGATTCTCCGGCTGCATCCGGCGCCGCGTGACCGTCGCCCGCAGGTGCCAGCGCCCCGGCGCGCGCCTCCTCCTGCAGGCGGCAGGCCTCCTCCAGCCGCTCGAGCGAGAAGGCGAACCCGGCCGCCGGCACGTGCGCGCGCCCGGCGAACACGCCGTCGAACACCGCGTCGTAGCGCCCGCCCGATCCCACCGGGTCAGAGAGGCCGGGCGCGTAGACCTTGAACACCACGCCGGTGTAGTAGTCGAACGAGTTCATGAGGGAGAAATCGAACGTGATCGAACCCGCCGGCAGCCCGTCCAGCGCCCGCGCGAGCGCGCGCAGCTCGGCGGTCGGCGCGGCATCGGCGCCGGTCGGCGCGAGCAGGCAGTCGACCTCGTCGAGCACCTCGGCGCCGCCGTGCATGCGGGGCAGCGCGCAGATCGCGCGCGCGACCGCCTCGGGCACATGCGCGGCCGCCACACGCGCATCGAGGTCCACGAAGTCGTTGGCGTGCACGAGCCGCAGAGCGTCCCGGGCCAGCTCCTCATCGCCGCAGGCATCCAGCAGCGCCATGAAGGGCCGCACGCTTCCGCACGCCATGCGCCAGCCGGCGAGGCCGAGCGCCCCGAGCGCCTCGACCACCAAGCCCGCCAGCTCGGCGTCGCCGGACTCCCTCGGCTCGCCGATGAGCTCGAACCCGAGCTGCGTGAACTGGCGCGACGCCCCGACGAGGCGCGCCTGCTCGCGCACCACCGGCGCCCGGTAGCGCAGGCGCAAGGGCAGCGCCCCTTGCGCGAGGTGCGAGCTCACCAGGCGCACGATCGGCAGGGTGTTGTCGTGGCGCACCACCAGAAGGCGTCCGTCGTCATCGAACAGCTTGAACGGCGTGTCGGCGCTGCGCCCGCCGCTCGCCTCCAGGGCGGCGCGGTCCTCCAGAAGCGGCGTCTCGACGGGCAGGTAGCCGCGCCGCTTGAAGCAGCCCGTCACCGCATCGGATATCTCCTCGCGCGCGGCCGCCTCCTCCGGCAGGATGTCCCTGAATCCCCAAGGCGTTGCCAGCATGGCGTGCCCCTCCTCCTATATTGAAGTTGCCACTTCTCGCGCAGTGGCCGCGCTTCTTTACCCGTAGACGCGAATATGGGATAAAGGGCGCGAACGGGGCGGAGGGCGCGCGCTCCTCCTTGGGGTACGGCCCCTGTCGAGAGAATCGCGCCTCCGGCCCGCGGGTGGACGCGGATTAGGCAGAATGGCGTTCGGCGCCGGATCTCCCAGGAGGTTGCGCCCGCGGATTCCGAAGGAAAACCTTCGTCCCGCCGAGAGGACGGAGGGGAAAGATGCTCTACATCGGGATCGACGTCGCGAAGAGGTCGCACGTGGCGGCCGCGATGGGCGACGGCGGGGAGGTCGCCGTCGAGCCGTTCGAGTTCAGAAACACGCAGAAGGGGTTCGAGCGTCTGCTCGAGCGCCTTGCCAGACGGGGCGTCTCTGCCGAGGGGTCGCTGGTCGGCATGGAGGCCACGGGGCACTACTGGGTGGCGCTCTTCGACTTCCTCGCCGCCAACGGCTTCGAGGTCGCCGTCATCAACCCCATCCAGACCGACGCGTGGCGCAGGGTCGACACCGTGCGGCCGGCGAAGACCGACGGCATCGACGCCCTGCTCATCGCGGACCTCCTGCGTTGCAAGCGCTTCGAACCCTCGGCGCTCGGGGACGAGGCGACCGAGGAGCTCAGGCAGCTCGCCCGGTACCGCTTCGAGCTCGTGCAGGAGCTCACCGCCCTCAAGAACCGGGCGACGGCGATTCTCGACCGGGTGTTCCCGGAGTACGAGCGGCTCTTCGCGGACAAGTTCGGCCCGACGTCGTCGGCGCTGCTCAAGGAGTGCGCCACGCCCGCCGACGTGCTGGCGGCGGACCCCGAGGCGCTCGCCGGGCTGCTCGCCGAGGCCAGCCGCGGCAGGCTCGGGCGCGAGAGGGCCGACGAGGTCGTCGAGGCCGCCCGCTCCTCGGTCGGCGTGTCCTTCGGCTCCCGGGCGCTCGCCTTCGAGCTCAGGGTGCTCGTCGAGCGCATGGAGTTCACCCGCGGGCAGATCTCGGAGCTGGAGGCGGAGATTGCCCGCGCGCTGTCCGAGACCGCCGGCAGGCACCTGACGAGCATACCGGGCGTCGGGCCCGCGCTCGCGGCGCTCATCGCCGGCGAGGTCGGCGACGCCGCGCGCTTCGAGACGCCCTCCAAGCTCGTCGCGTACGCGGGCATGGACGCGACCAGGCGCGTCTCGGGAGAGAGCCTCGACAGCCCCGGGCACCTCTCCAAGCGCGGCTCGTCGTACCTCAGGTGGGCGCTCATGCAGGGCGCCGACCGGGCAAGGAGGTTCGACCCGTACTTCGGGGAGTGCTACGCGCGCAAGATCTCGCAGGGCAAGCACCACTACGTGGCCCTCACGACGGTCGCCCGCAAGCTCGCCGCCGTCTGCCTCGCCCTCATGAAGGAGGACAGGGACTGGTCGCCCGACCCGCCGGCCGGGCATCTCCCCGGTCACCTCTCGCAGAAGAGGTGACCGTTCGCGCCCTTTATCCCATATCCGGTTTTCAAGGTTCCTATCAAAAGTCTCCGGAATTACCCTTGACTCCTAATAGCAGGTCTCTCGCATGGTGCCCCGCCGCATGCGCGCGGGACCGGTCTAGGTACTTTATCATAGTGGAGTGCGCCCACGACGGATTGATCGCCTTGTGCAGAGGTGCCGGCGCCTCGCGCACCGCCCCGGTACGAGCGCTGGACCTCGCGTATACTTAGGGCCTATGACCGATCGCATCGACATACACCGCCTCTCGCCGGCCCGGCGCGCGGCGCTTCTGGGCATGCTCTGCGCGCTGGCGCTCGTCGCGGGCTATCTCGAGGTGCTCGTGCCCCTGCCCGTCGGCATCTCGGGGGTCAAGCTGGGACTCGGCAACGCCGTGGTGCTCACGGCCCTCATCAAGCTGGGTCCGCGTCCGGCGTTCGCCCTCATGCTCGCCAAGGTGCTCTGCTCGGCCCTGCTGTTCGGCAACCCGCAGACGCTCGCGTTCAGCCTGGCGGGCGGCATCGTCTCGTGGGCCGTCATGGCTGCAGCACACAAAAGCGGCCTCTTCAGCATCGTCGCCACCTCGGTGCTCGGCGGCATCGCGCACAACGCCGGGCAGCTGCTGATGGTGGCGCTTCTGCTCTCTCCGCAGGTGGCCCTCGTCAACGCGCCCGTGCTCGTCCTCGCCGGCGCGGCGGCGGGCGCCCTCATCGGCGTCGCCGTGCGCGCTCTCATCGCCGCCGTCCCCTGGGAGAGCCCCCATGCGTGAGCCCCGCCCGCATACGGAACGCCCCCGCCCCGGCACCCCCGCGCTCTCGCGCCGCGCGCTCGTCGCCGGCACGGCGCGCGCGGCCGCCCTCGTCGCGGGCGCGTCCCTCCTCGCGACGGCGGGCGCCGCGGGCTGCTCGGCCCAGGACGCGGCCGACGCGATCACCGGCGCCGAGTCCCCGGCGACCAGCTCGACCTTCGCCTTCGACACCTACTGCACCTTCACCGTCTACGGCGACGACGCCGCGCCGGCGCTGCTCGCGCGCGAATGCGCCCGCTACGACGCCCTGCTCGACCTCTATGATCCGGAAAGCGACATCGCCCGCATCAACGCCGCCGGCGGCGCGCCCGTGGAGGTGGACCCCGACACGGCCGACGTCATCGCGCAGGCGCTCGCGTTCTGCGCGCGGGCCCAGGGCCGGTTCGACATCACCATCGGCGCCGTCTCGACGCTCTGGGACTTCACCGAGGGCGTGCGCCCCTCCGACGAGGCCATCGTCGAGGCGCTCGCGCACGTGGGCTGGCAGAACGTGCAGGTGGACGACACCGACCCCCAGCACCCCACGGTCGCGCTGGGCGATCCGGCCGCCAAGCTCGACCTGGGCGGCATCGCCAAGGGCTACGTCGCCGATCGTCTGTGCGAGACCCTGCGCACCCAGACCGACGCCGTCGCCGCGGCCATCTCACTGGGGAGCAACATCGCCTACTTCGGCGAGAAGCCCGGCGGCGTCGCCTGGGAGACCGGCATCCGCGACCCCAACGATCCGGGCGGCTCGACGGTGGTCGACGTCGTCGAGACCGGCGCCTGCTCGCTTGTGACGAGCGGGCTCTACGAGCGCACCTTCGAGCTCGACGGCGTCACCTACTGGCACATCCTCGACCCCGCCACGGGCATGCCGGTAGCCACCGACACCGCGAGCGTCACCGTGTGCTGCCCCTCCTCCACCCAGGCCGATGCGCTCTCCACCGCGCTGTTCGTCGCGGGGAGCGCCCAAGGCATCGAGATGGTAGACGCCTGGGAGGATACGGGCGCGTACTTCCTGCTCATCGAGGGCGGCACGGTGGAAAGCGAGCGCTGGGGCGCGCTCACGGGGCGGGGCTAGAACTCGCCCACGCGCCGAACCTCGGGCTCGAGTTCCACGCCGAACTGGCGGCGCACCTCGTCCTGCACGCGCTTGATGAGGCGGCACACGTCGTCGGCCGTTGCGCCACCGGTGTTGACCACGAACCCGCAGTGCTTCTCAGAGACCTGCGCGCCGCCCACCCGGGCGCCGCGCAGACCCGCGTCCATGATGAGCTTGCCGGCGAAGTGGCCCTGCGGGCGCTTGAAGGTGGAGCCGGCGCTCGGCATCTCGAGCGGCTGCTTCTCCGCGCGGCGGCGCTCGTAATCGTCCATGGCGGAGCGAATCAGGGCCGGGTTTCCCGGCGCAAGCGCGAAGGTCGCGGATATGACGACGAGCCCCTCGGTGCTCACGCGGCTCGTCCGATAGCCCATGGCGAGCTCGTCGCGCGTGAAGCGGCGTCGGGCGCCCTTGCCGCGGCCGCCATCGGCCTCCGGCGCGCCCGGGACGTAGGCCTCGATGGATTCCAGCACGTCGCTCGTCGCGGCGTCATAGGCCCCCGCGTTCATGAAGCAGGCGCCGCCCACCGTGCCGGGGATGCCGCTCAGGGGCTCCATGCCGGTGAGGCCGGCGGCGGCGGCGGCGCGGGCGACGTCGGCCAAGAGGGCGCCTGCCTGCGCGGTGACGCGCGTGCCCTCGACCGCCACCTGCGCGAAGCGCTCGCGTAGCAGCACGACGACGCCGCGGATCCCCCGGTCGCTCACCAGAAGGTCCGATCCGTTGCCCACCACGGTCGCGGGCATCTTCGCCATCGCGCAGATGTCGAGCGCGCGCACGAGGGCCTCGGGCGTCTCGGGCTCCACCTCCACGTCGGCCGGACCGCCGATCTGGAAGGTGGTGTGCCGGCTCATGGGCTCCACCAGCTTCAGGTTGTCCTCGCCCACCGCCTCGGTCAGCGCGCAGATGACGTCCTCGTTGAAGCTATCGTAATCGTGCATGGCAAACCGCCTTCTCATCCGTTTTGCTCTGTTGATTCTACCGTACCGGCACCGCGCCATGGCGGCCTCCCCGAAAACGCGGTATAGTGGCGCCGCGACGCGGCGCGCCCGTCGCACGCAGGAAGACGCCCGCGACCAGGGTGGACCGAGACGGGAGGTGCGGCGTGGCGCACGACGCCGGCAAAAAGCGGTGCCCCGAAGCGCCCTCCGCCATCCGGCGGCTCGATCCCCGGGTCAAGCTCGTCGCCGCACTCGCCTACATGGTGAGCTGTCTGGCCGTGCAGGGCCCGGCCACGCTCGCGCTCGCCGCCGGCGCGCTCGCCGCCGGCGCCCTCTGCGCGTGCGTCCCCGCGCGCAGCCTGCTGCGGCCGCTGCGCGCCCTCGCCGTCTTCCTCGTCGTCACCTCGCTCATCAACCTCTTCTGCATCCGCACGGGGCCCGTCGCCCTCTCCCTCGGACCGCTCACCATCCACCGCGACGGCCTCGAGGCCGCCGTGCTCTACACCGCCCGCTTCTTCCTGATGCTCGTCGCGGGGTCGCTGCTCATGCGCACCACCGCCCCCTTGGAGCTCACCGACGCCCTACGCTCGCTCATGGGACCCCTGGAGCGCTGGGGCGTCGACGCCGGCCAGGCCGCGATGACGCTCTCCATCGCCCTGCGCTTCGTGCCCATCCTCGCCCTCGAGGCGCGCACCATCGTCGCCGCGCAGGCGGCGCGCGGCACGCGCTGGGAGACGATGGGGCCCGTCGGCTACGCACGGGCGGGTGCGGCGCTCATGGTCCCGCTCTTCGCGAGCGCCCTGCGCCATGCCGAGCGCCTGGGCTGCGCGATGGAGGCGCGCGCCTACGCCGGCGGCGCGCGGCGGACGCATCTGCACCCGCTGCAGCTGAGCGCGCGACGCGACGGACCGTTCTGCCTGCTGGGAGCCCTCTACCTTATCATCCTGATCGCCCTGCGCGCCGCCTTCTGAGCAAGCCGACCAAGCCGGCACGCAGCCTTCTGAGCAAGCCGACCAAGCCGGCACGCAGCAAAATGCCCCGCCCGCGCAGGCGCGGACGGGGCGAGTCGCAGCTCTTCAGGCGCCGCCGGGCGGCGGATCCGCTGGGTCGTTAGCCCATCTGGGAGAGGTTCTGCCCGAACACCCAGCCCCAGCGCGGGGCGACGGCGTTGCCGTAGTAGGCGCACCAGCTGTCGATGGGGTTGGAGTTGATGTAGCCGATGTTCTCCATCACGATGCCATCGCCCACGTAGATGCCCACGTGGCCGTACATCTGGCCGGCCCAGTTGCCGTTGTAGGTGGAGACGCCCACGATCATGCCCGCCTGCAGCTGGTCCTTGCTGGAGTAGGTGCACCAGCTGTAGTACATGTCGTTCGCGTTGCCGCTGGGGTATCCGATGCCGGCGCGGCTGAACACCTGCGAGACCCACATGGCGCAGTAGTTCGCACCGGGCGACGGGGTGGAGTAGCAGGCGTTCACCACGCGCTGCTGGGCGCCCGAGATCCCGCCCGAGCTCCCCGGCGTCCCGCCCTGCCAATCCGTGCCGCCGCCGCCGGTGCTGCCACCGGTGCTGCCGCCGCCGGAGTAGATGGGGCCGGTCTGGTTCTGCTCCCACTGCTTCTTCTGCTCTTCCTCGGCCTGGATGGCGGCGAGGACCTCGGCGTCGCGCTGGGCCATGAGCTCCTGGACGTCGGCGGAGAGGCCGTTGACGACTTCCTGCACCTCGGCCTGCTTGTTCTGCATCTCGGTCAGCTGGGCCTGCTGGGCCTCGCGCAGCTCCTCGAGATCGGCCTTCTGGCCCTCGAGCTCCTCCTTGCGCTGGCTCAGCTCCTTCTGGATGCGCTGGACCTCGGCGATGGCCTCCTGGTCGTTCTGGTTCATCTTGTCGATGTAGTACACGTTGGAGATGAGCTCGTCGAACGACGAGGAGGAGAGGAGCAGGCTGAGGGCGTCGTTGCCGCCCTGCTTGTAGCTCGTGGTCACGCGCTCGGCGAGCTGGCCCTGCTTCTCGTCGAGCTCCTCCTGTTTCTCGTCGATGTCGGCCTGCGTGTCATCGATCTGGAGCTGCACGTCCTCGATCTTGTCGAGCGTCTCGGACTGCTGCTTGGTGAGTGCCTGGAACTGCGCGGCGATCTCATCGAGCTGCGCCTGCACGGCGTCGAGCTGGGATTGGGCATCCGAGAGGGCGTCGAGCGTCTCCTGCGAGGCCGAGGGCGCCGCCTTGGCCGTGAGCGGGCTGCCCATGAGCACCGCCGCCGCGCTCGCGGCGAGCAGGCCCTTGAAGACGTCCCTGCGTGTGAACTGATCCTGATACGCCAGCCCCAAGAAAGCGTTGGTGAGCGCGCGCTGCTGGGCGCTCTGCTGTTCTGGCTCCATAACCTGGTTCCGATCGTTTCGTGACATATGTGCTCCGTTTGATGATGTGTGTATATGTCGCTTCACTATCATGTGCAATAAGGATAGCGCAGATGCCCGCCATGCAACCAAATTACATAGACCGCCGCCGCCCCAAGCGGTGGGCGGCAGCGGGAGGCGGGCGGGCGGCGCAGCGGGCGCGCCCCGTTACGAGACGGGTCGGCGCGGGTGCGCGACCGGTGCGGACGCGAAGAGGCGCCTACAATGGTAGCCGCACACGCTCCACGCCCCGTCAGACCTCCTACTAGCGAAGAAGGCGATCGTCCATGAACGAGCTCCAGAACGCCGAGACGCGCCTCGAGGTTCCCCGCGCAGCCAGCCCGGCATGTGCGGGGCGCCCCGCGCCCTCGCGGCGCGCCTTCGTGGGAGCCGCGCTTGAACTCGCCGCCTCGGCCCTCGCGCTCGCGGGCTGCGCCAGCAGCGGCGGAGGAGCCGGATCGAGCGACACGGGCAGCGCCTCAGCATCGACGGCGGCGACCGCGCCGATACGGGATGCGGATGCGGAGGACCCGCAGGCCGGGGAGCGGCCCGAGGCCCGTGCCGTCACCCCCGCCGATCTCGACGCCCTGCCCGCGGCGGCCGGCGTCACCGCCTGCGCGCTCGCCGGGGCCGAGCCGCCCGAGCTCCCCGTCGCCTCCTCAGACGCCATCGGCCAGGCGCTCGACCGGGTGCGCGCCTGGGGCGAGGCCGGCGGGGCGCTCGTGAACCTCGCGACCGGGCGGGGCATCTGCTTCAACCTCGACGCCACCGTCTACGGCGCGAGCTCGTTCAAGCTGCCCTACGCGCTCTACGTGTGCGAGGAACAGATCGATACTGGCGCCGTCGCGCTCGGCACGCCCATCGCCGTCTTCCCGCCCGGAGCGAGCATCCCCGTCGACGCCTCGAGCAGCTGGGCGACCCAGGCGACCCACCCCGTGGCCGAGGTCATCGAGGCCGCCGTGGTGCGCTCGGACAACGACGCCTTCGGCATCCTGCGCAACAACTTCGACAGCCAGGGGTTCGACGCCTGGGCCACGCGCATCGGCGCCACCGACTGCCTCTACCGCGCCGACTCATGGTATCCCTGGTACAGCGCGCGCAGCTCGCTCAAGCTGTGGTGCGAGGCGTGGAACTACTTCGCCGCGGGGTCCGAGACGGCCTCCTGGCTCTCAGGTCTCGCCGCGCGCACCGAGACCTCGTTCCTGCGCGACGCCCTGGGCGGCACCGGCGCCGCGGTGCGGGACAAGGCGGGCTGGATCACCGCCTCGGATCCGTCGCTGTGCGCCGTGGCGGACGCCGGCATCATCGAGGCGGAGGGCACCTGCTACCTCATCTCCCTCATGACCGGCATGCCCGACGGCGCCGAGACGCGCGCCCTCATCGGCGCTCTGGCATCGGCGCTGTTCGAAGCGCGCGCAACCCTCGCCTAGAGCCGGGGCGGGACGTGCCCGGTGCGCTATACTCAAGGCGCCTTGTCATCCTTTAGGATTGGAGCCGTCGTGGCAACTTCCCTCGCACCCAACGACACCTGCGTCCTCGTCACCGGAGGCGCCGGCTTCATCGGCTCGCACACCGTGGTCGAGCTTCTGGAGCGCGGCTACCAGGTGGTGGTGGTCGACGACCTTTCCAACTCCAGCCCCGTGGCCATCGACCGCATCAAGGAGATCGTGGGCGCCGAGGCCGCGCGCAACCTCACGTTCTTCGAGGCCGACGTCAACGACCGCGCGGCGCTCGAGCGCATCTTCGACGCGCACCGCATCGACCGCGTCATCCACTTCGCCGGCTTCAAAGCCGTGGGCGAGAGCGTCCAGAAGCCGCTGGAATACTACGCCAACAACATCGGCAGCACCCTCGTGCTCTGCGACGTGATGCGCGCGCACGGCTGCAAGTCGATCATCTTCTCCAGCTCCGCCACCGTCTACGGCGACCCGGACGCGCTGCCTCTCACCGAGCAGAGCCCCAAGAAGCCCGCGACCAACCCCTACGGCTGGACCAAGTGGATGATCGAGCAGATCCTGACCGACCTCCACACCGCCGACCCGGAGTGGGACGTCGTGCTGCTGCGCTACTTCAACCCCATCGGCGCGCACCCCTCGGGCCTCATCGGCGAGGACCCCAAGGGCATCCCCAACAACCTCGTGCCCTACGTGGCGCAGACCGCCATCGGCAAGCGCGACGCCGTGCACGTGTTCGGCGGCGACTACGACACGCCCGACGGCACCGGCGTGCGCGACTACATCCACGTCTGCGACCTGGCTGCCGGCCACGTGGCGGCGCTTGCCTGGATGAACGGCAAGACGGGCGTCGAGGTGTTCAACCTCGGCACGGGCAAGGGCACCTCGGTGCTCGAGATCATTCATGCGTTCTCCGCGGCCTGCGGCCACGAGATCCCCTATGTCATCGAGGATCGCCGCGCCGGCGACGTGACGGCCAACTACGCCGACTGCACCAAGGCGCGCGAGATGATGGGCTGGGAGGCGCGCTACGACGTCGACGACATGTGCCGCGACTCGTGGAGGTGGCAGTCCCGCAACCCCGAGGGCTACGCCACCGCTTCGTGAGCCTCCCCGGGACGGGACCGTCCCGATCCAGAAAGGAACCGCAAGATGCCCAACGCCTTCGCCGCCCACCTCGCCGCGCACCATGGCGACCTCGATGGCTACCTGCTTTCGTTTTTCGAGGACAAGGCCGCGACCGCCGATCTTGAGACCTATCTCTACGGGCCGCTCCGGGCCTTCTGCGCCAACGGCGGCAAGCGGCACCGCCCGCTCATCTGCCTCATCGCCGCCGCGGCGGTGGGCGGCGACCCGGCGCGGGCGCGCAGCGCGGCGGCGGCCATCGAGCACTTCCAGAGCGCGGCGCTCATCCACGACGACATCGCCGACCACGGCGAGCTCCGCCGCGGCGCGCCCTGCCTCTACCGCACGGTGGGCACGGGCCTGGCCATCAACTGCGGCGACTACGACCTCATCCTCGTGACCGACGCCGTGCTCTCCGACCCCTCCCTCGACGACGCCGTGAAGCTCCGCGTCCTCTCCGAACTCACCGAGATGACCAAGCGCACCATCGAGGGGCAGGCCCTCGACCTGGGCTGGGTGCGCGATGGCCGCTTCGACATCACCGTCGAGGACTATCTGCGCATGGCGACCCTCAAGACGGCCCACTACTCGGGCGCGGTGCCGCTCGCCGTGGGCGCGATCATCGGCGGTGGCAGCGCGGCGCAGGTCGAGGCGCTGCGCTCGTTCGGCCTCGACACGGGGCTCGCCTTCCAGATCCAGGACGATCTCCTGAATCTCGTGGGCGATGCGGGCGACAAGGATTTCCGCACCGACATCACCGAGGGCAAGCGCACCCTCGTCGCGGTGCACGCGCTCGCCGATCCGACCGCGCACGACGAGGTCGAGCGGCTGCTCGCCGCCGGGACGAGCGACCCGGCCGATCTCGCGCGCGCCGTCGAGATCTTCGAGGAGACGGGTTCCATCGCCTACGCGCACGGCTACGCGCTCGAGCTCACCGCCCGTGCCAAGGAGACGCTCGCCGACATCGAGCTCGACGAGCGCTGCCGCGAGCTCCTGCTCACCATGGCGGATTTCTTCGTAGAGCGCCTGAAATGAACCCTGCGGAGGCGTGCCCGCTCCCTCAAAGGTTTGAGCGGGCACGCCTCTTCTAGCGGAACGGCGCCAGCAGGACGACGCCGCGCCGGCGGCATCCTCCGTCGCGGCGCTGGACGGGACTGCGCGGATCCCTCCACCATCAACAAAACCAGCGATCACCGGCAACGGCGCTCGAGGGCGCGCCAGGCGGCGCCGCCCGCTCATCATCCACCACCAGAAGGCGTCGCGGCGCTGCCGCCGTTCCTGCCGGATGCCTGCACTCCATAGCCATCACCTCGCCTCACGGCCCCATTGTGCCAGCAAAATGTCAACATGGTGTCTACGCATCCGGGGCGGGCGCCGCGCTTCACGCATCCAACCATTAATTGATAGACTTAAAGGCGATCTGCGCTGCGCGCTATCATCGGTCTGCGGCCCCGTCGCGCCCGATAGCCCGATGTTGATGAAGAGGAATGCTATGGATCCCATTACCCTAGGCACCACCGGCCCCGCCGTGGAAGACGTGCAGACGCGGCTGGTGCTGCTTGGTTATCCGATAGATGACGCCGAGCAGGCCGATCAGCGCTTCGGCGACACCACGGCTGCGGCGGTACGGGCGTTTCGCGCCGCCAACGAGCTCGCCGCCGACGACGCCGTCGACATGACCTGCTGGAGCAAGCTCGTCGATGCCTCGTACCGTCTGGGCGATCGCACCCTGTATCTGCGCCTGCCCAACTTCCACGGCGCCGACGTGAAGCTTCTGCAGGACGCTCTGAACGCACTCGGCTTCTCGTGCGGCGAGGCCGATGGCTACTTCGGCCCGCACACCGAGGCGGCGCTCCAGCAGTTCCAGGAGAACGTGGGGCTTTTCGCCGACGGCATGGCGTTCCAGGACACCTTCAACTACATCAAGCGCCTGCACCACGTGTGGGAGGGCAAGCCCTCGGTGAGCGAGTCGGAGGTGCGCACCGGGTTCGCGCGCGCGGCGAGCGTGCTGGAGCGCTACGCCATCGCCGTGGTGGGCGAGGATCCCATCGCGCGCAACGTGGCCTCGCGCATGTGGAACATCGCCTCTGCCACCACCGAGGAGAGCGGCCTGGTGCTCTGCGACGACGCCGCTCCCGACAACATCGATTTGCTGCTCGAGCTCGCGAGCGACGAGCTCGCCGAGGGCGAGCCCCCGCGCGCCACCATCGTGCTGGCCAACTGCACCAACCTCTCGCGCCGCATCCGCACCGCCGTCGCGGCCATCGCCGAGCGGCCCGTGCGCCTGCGCATCGAGCTCACCGGCCTCACGCAGTACGGCACGTTCACCTCGAGCGACGCCCAGGCGCTCGCCGTCCAGCTGCTCGACGGCGTTTGCGATGCGCTGAGCGATTAGGTACACTGGAACGCACGCGCTTGACGCGCGGCGCGTTGGGGCATCGTCCAGCGGCAGGACCCCGGTTTTTGGTGCCGGTTACGGGGGTTCGAATCCCTCTGCCCCAGCCATAGTCAAAGACAGGGCCCGATGCCGCCACGGCACCGGGCCTTTCTGCTATAAGACGTCCATCAGGCAGAGGGACTCGAACCCGTCGGAGCCCTACCGGATGGACTGGGACTGGGACTTGCACGCTTTTCGTCCTATAGCCCTCAGGGCCCCGTGGTGAGCAAGGCGCGCGAGCGCCTTTGCCGCCACGGGTCGCAAGGGGGCCGCAGGCCTCCGCAGCGGCCGCGAGCAGCGCAGCCGCGCGCGGACATCCCTCTGCCCCAACCATGGGCAACAGAGAGGCCAGGCGCTCGCGCGTCTGGCCTCTCTGCGCAAATCATATCGCTTTCGACGAGAAGCCGCTTCTTACCAGAACGGGACTCTCACGGCGCCAAATGTGGTAAAAGATGGCTTCTCGTTTCGCGCGACGCGGCGCCCAGCCGGGCTGCGCCCCTGTCGCGGCGTCCGGCCGGACCTCTGCCGGCGCGGCTCTATGCCTGAACGCCGGCGCCCTCGGCGGGAACCTCGCGCGGATCGCCGTGGCCGTAGTGCGCGCGGCCCATCTCGGTCCACTCGGGCTCCTCGTCGGGAATGGAGCCGGCATCCTTGGTGAAGAGCTCCTTCAGGCAGTGGTAGGCGACGAAGACGCCCAGGATCACGATCAGGATCGCGAAGACCAGCTGCAGACCCGAGGTCGCGATGACGGCGGCACCGCCGGCGGCGAGCGCGTTCACGCAGCCGATGATGCTCTGCACGAGCGAGGTGAAGGTGCACACGAGCAGGAACGCCACGGGCACGTAGAGCATGAAGCCCTTGCGGCCGGTGCACTTGCAGAACACCGCGAGCGTGATCATGGTCATGCCGCCGAGCAGCTGATTCGAGGCGCCGAAGAGCGGCCAGATGTTGTTGTAGCCGCCGAAGGCCAGCGCGAAGCCGAGCGCCAGCGTGAGCACCGTGGCGACCCAGGTGTTGGAGAATAACTTGGCGGCGCCGGTGGTCTCGGCCTCGACATCCTCGGCAGCGTCATCGCCCTTGGCGAAGAACTCCTGGAAGGAGAGGCGGCCGATGCGGGCCACGGCGTCGACCGAGGTGAGCGCCAGCGCCGAGACGCACATGGTCATGAACACGGTGGCGAGCGTGCCGTCGACGCCGAACGCGGTCATGCCGCGCGCCACGCCCGTCGAGAAGATCTGGAACGGGGTCGCTGCCGCCCCGCCGACGTTGAGCGCGCCGGTGCCGGCGGTGTTGAGCTGCGTGAACATGATGGCGGCCACCACGATGGCGAGCACGCCCACGAACGACTCGAGCACCATGGCGCCGTAGCCCACGACGACCATGTCCTGCTCCTTCTCGACCTGCTTGGACGAGGTGTTGGTGGAGACGAGGCTGTGGAAGCCCGAGAGCGCGCCGCAGGCGACGGAGACGAACAGCAGCGGGAAGAGGTAGCTGCCCTTGGCGGCCAGCGCGGAGATGTCGGCGACCATGGGGGCCGTCATCGTGGCCTGGCCCTGGGTGCCGAGCACGAAGATGCCCAGCACGGCGCAGGCGATCATGACGATCATCATGATGCTCGTGAGGTAGTCGCGCGGCTGCTTGAGCGTCTGGATGGGCATGGCCGCAGCGAAGAGCAGGTACACCGCGATGACGGCGAACCAGCCGTATTTATCCAGGTAGACGGGGAACTGCATGCCCACGGCGAACATGAGCACAAAGAGCACCACGGCGAACAGCAGCTCCTTCCAACCGGACAGGTTGAACTTGCGGTTGATCCAGCCGAAGGCGATCGCCACGAAGGTGAACAGGATCGAGATGGTGCCGGCCGTGCCGCCCGCGTAGGAGGCAGCGGCGTCGACGACCCCGCTCGCGGTGAACGTTGCCTGGAACGTGCCGGCCACCATGTCCACGAACGCCGCGATCACGATGATGGTGAACAGCCAGCTGAACAGCAGGAACAGCTTGCGGCCCGTGCGGCCGATGTACTTATCGATGAGCTGGGCGAGCGACTTGCCGTTGTTCTTGACGCTCGCGTACAGCGCGCCGAAATCATGCACGGCGCCGAAGAAGATGCCGCCCACGAGCACCCACAGAAGCACCGGCAGCCAGCCGAACATCATCGCGGCGATGGTGCCCGTGACGGGGCCCGCGCCGCAGATGGAGCTGAACTGGTGCGAGAACGCCGTGAAGCACGAGGCGGGCGAGAAGTTCTTGCCGTCCTCCATGCGCTTGGCCGGCGTGAGCGCCTGCGGGTCGACGCCCCAGGTGCGGGCGAGCCAGCGCCCGTACAGGAGGTATCCGGCGGCGAGCACCACCGCCGCGACGACCACGATTACCAAACCGTTCATAACCTTTCCCCCTTTAGTGAGCATCGCAACAAAAAAGGGGCCGTCGAATCGATACGACGGCCCCAATCATCAGCCGCCCGCGACGCGCGGGCGACCATGGTCAACCCGCGCTAGCTAATAATCAGGCTGATAATGGATAGCTGATGAGTCATGTCTGCACGCTCTCTGTCGGTCCTGACGCGGCTGCCCGCGCCGCCCGGGGCTGCGGTGCCCCTTGGCTGCCCGATAGTATCGGACTTTAGCATGGTGGAGTCAAACCACGCGCCGGGATGTTTCAACTCTGTTGCAACGCCTGGATGCCATCGGCAGGGCGATGCCGTCGAGCAAGCCGCCCCGTCGGCGCCGTTCCCCTGGGGGCCGCCCGCGTCGGCGCCCACCGCCGCGATGTTCTCCTCCGCCGACCCCGTTCCGCCGGATCCCCCTACAGGGTCATGTTGGGATCGGCGTCCACATCGAAGGAGGCGAAATCGCCTGCCGCGAGCTTGCGGCGCGCCACCTCGGCGATCATCGCGGCGTTGTCCGTGCAGGCGTTCTGGGGCGGCACCGTCACGCGCACGCCCTGCCGGCCCAGCTTGCGCTGCATGAGCTCGCGCAGGTGGGCGTTGGCCGCCACGCCGCCGCCGATGCAGTACTCGCGGGCGCCCGTCTCGCGCAGGGCTCCCCAGGCCTTCTTGTACTGCACGTCGAACACCGCCGCCTCGAACGACGCCGCCAGGTCGGGCAGGTGAATGGCGCGGCCCGCAGCCGTCTCCTGCTCGATATAGTTGACCACGGCCGTCTTGAGCCCCGAGAGTGAGAAGCGGTAGTCGCCCTTGCGGTTGAGCGCGCGGGGAAACTCGATCGCGTGCGAATCGCCCGTCTCGGCGAGGCGCGAGATGATGGGCCCGCCCGGATAGCCCAGACCCAGCGCCTTGGCCACCTTGTCGAACGCCTCGCCCACCGCGTCGTCGAGCGTCTCGCCGAGCACCCGGTAGTCGCCCCACGCGCGCACGTGCACGAGCATGGTGTGCCCACCGGAGACGAGCGTGAAGATGAAGGGGGGCTCGAGGTCGGGCTGCGCGAGCAGGTTGGCGAACAGGTGCCCCTCGAGGTGGTTGACCGTGATGAGGGGCTTTCCCGCCGCATAGGCGAAGCCCTTGGCGAAGGCGACGCCCACCACGAGCGCTCCCACGAGGCCGGGCCCCTGGGTCACGCCCACCGCGGCGAGCTCGTCCGGCGCGAGGGCGCCGCCCGCAAGCCCCAGGGCGCGCGCGGCCTCCTCCAGAGCGGCGTCCACCACGCCCGCGATGACCTCGACGTGCTTGCGCGAAGCGATCTCGGGCACCACGCCGCCGAACCGCGCATGGAAATCGATCTGGGTGGACACCTGATTGGCGAGCAGGGCGCCCTCCTGGTCCATGATGGCCACGGCGGTCTCGTCGCACGAGCTCTCGATGGCGAGCACGAGCCGGCGCCGCTCCAGATCGGCGCGCTCCTCCGCGCTGCGCTCAGGCGGGCGGCGCGGCCAGACGCGGCGGGTGGCGGCCGTCGGCTCGGGCGAGGCGGCGTCGACGGGAAGCACGAGCGGGAGCGGCGCCGTCATCACGAGGGCGTCCGCGCCGGGGCCGTAGTAGCCGCGCCGCGTCCCCGCCTCGGCGAAGCCCAGGGCCCGGTAGAGCGCGATGGCCGGCTCGTTGCCCGCCTCCACCTCCAGCGAAGCCGTGGTGCAGCCCAGCATCTGGGCATCGTAGCTCACATGGGAGAGCAACTTGCGCGCGATGCCCCGACGCCGATGCCCGGGATCGACGGCGACGTCGAGGATCTGGACATCGTCCTCGACCACCATGCCGCCCGCGATGCCCACCAGCTCGCCGTCGTCATGGGCGACCCACCAGCTACGCGGCACGGCCGCCTCCGTGCCAAACTCGGAGAGGAACTGCGCCGGGGTCCACGCGCTATGGTGCGAGCCGGCGAAGCAGCGCCCCTCGAGGGTCGACGCCGCCTCGGCGTCCGCCGCCGCCATCGGACGGAACTGAAGATGACGCCCGGCGAGTTCCTCGGCCACGCCCGTGACCGCGCCCGCGGCGCTCTGCTCGAGCCCCAGGCGCCGCCGCTCGTTCTCCTCGGCGTCCGAGAGGCGCGTGTAGATGGGCAGCACCAGCGCCGGATCGCCATCTCCCAGGTGCCCGAGGGCCGCCACAACGACCGGGGAGGGCGCCCCTCCGTCCGCTGCACCATGCGCCTCGCCATGCGCCTCGGACGCCGGCACGGGCGCGCCATCTGCCACGGGAGCGTCGGGCAGCGTGCCTTCCGCCTCTCCGCCCCGCTCCTGCGAGATTCCGGCGGCAGCCTGGCCGTCGGCAGGCTGTTCCGCTCCCCGGACGGCGCACCCCGCCAGGAACAGCCCCTCTCCGGTCGGGTGCCAGAGACCCTCGTCAACGTGGCGTGCGAGCCCCGCCTCGGCGAACAGCTTGCCGTAGCGCTTGAGGCCGTCGCCGGTGAGCAGGAGCTCGCCCGCATCGGCGCGCTCCGCCCATGCCGTAGCGGCGTCCGCTGCCTTCATAACGCGCTCGCGCTCGGTAAGGCGCGTCACTCCCGCATCGTCCAGCCGATAGAGCGCCGGGTACACCTCGCCGCGCATGGCGTCGGCCACCACGCCCACCATGCCGCGCGCACCGCCGCGCCACGCCGTCCACGCGGTCGCGTCGAGCGTCGAGACGCCGTAGAGCGGCAGGTTTCCTCCGCAGGCCAGGCCCTTTGCCGTCGAGATGCCGATACGCACGCCCGTGAACGAGCCGGGCCCGCGCCCTACGAGCAGCGCGGCAACGTCCCGCCGGCCCGCCCCCGCCTGCGCGAGCGCGGCGTCGAGCGTGCCGATGAGCTCGACGTTGGCATGGCGCCGGCACAGGTGGTCGCCCGAGACGACCACCTCGACATGCATGCCCTCCGACCCCGGCGTCAGGCGCCCCACGGCGCACGCCAGCATGTCCGTCGAGGTATCAATCGCCGCCACTAGGCAGCCATCGCGTCGCTCCGCCATTCGATCGGGCCTTTCTTTTCGCCGTTTCGTCCCATCTGATGGTACCGCACACCAATCGAGACGAGGTTTGTCGCCATATTCCGCAGCCGCTGCCCGTAGACGGCGCCCTGCAGCCAGAAAAACCCGCAGTTAGCCGAAGCACCCTGCGGGAAGCTATCCGGTCCATCGCCCCAAATTGTCGATCTTCCTCGTTTCAGGCGCCCGTCTCGGCCGTAACGGCGTCATCGATCGCCGCGGCGAGCGCCTCGGCGCGCTCGCCATGGGGCGCGAGCGTGATCTCGCGCTCCTCCGGCGCTCCCGGCACGCGCGCGATCACCACGCTCAGGTACGCGTCGGTGAGCTCATCCTGAAACTGCTCGCCCCACTCCAGCAGGCATGCGCCCTCGTAGCCCAGCACGTCGAAGATGCCCGTGTCCTCGAGCTCGTAGGCGTGCTCGAGCCGGTAGAGATCGAAATGGAACAGCGGTATCCGCCCGCCGTCGTGCACCGCCATGAGGGCGAACGTGGGACTCGTCACGGGACGCGCATCGCCGAGGCCGCGCGCCACCCCCTTGGTGAGATGCGTCTTGCCCACACCGAGCCCGCCCGTCAGCACGAGCACGTCGCCGTCGGCGAGTGCCGGGGCGATGAGTTCGCCCAAGCGCTCGGTATCCGCCGCGCACGCGCTATGGAAGCGGCGCGCGCCCTCGCGCGCGAGCGCCATGCTACTCACCCACCCTGGGGAGATGGTCCATCGGCGTGCCCGCGGGCACCGCGACCGCAGGGGCCTCACCGGCGGACGCCGCGGCCTCGCCGGCAGGATGGCGCGCCAGCCATTCCCCCAGCATGCGGAAGTCCGCCTCCAGCAGCTCCTGCCAGGCCGGATTGCGCAGGGCCGCCGCGGGGTGGAACGTTGGCATCACCACGAAGTGGCCCATCTGGTGGAAGCGCCCGCGCAGGCGCGTGATGCCGATCTCGGTCTTGAGGACGAAGTGCGTCGCAGGATTGCCCAGCGTCACGATGACGTCCGGCCAGATGCTCCGGATCTGCTCGCGCAGGAACGGCGAGCACGCCAGGACCTCGTCCGGCCTGGGATCGCGGTTTCCCGGCGGACGGCACTTGAGCACGTTGGCGATGTAGATCTCGTCGCGCATGAGGCCGGCGAGCGAGAGGATGCCGTTCAGGTTCTCCCCCGCGCGCCCCACGAACGGCTCGCCCTGCAGGTCTTCGTTGCGCCCTGGCGCCTCGCCCACGAACATCACGCGCGCATGGGGGTTGCCCACGCCGAACACGATGTTGGTGCGCGTCTGGGCCAGCTCGCACAGGCGGCAATCGCCCAGCACGGCGCGAATCTCCTCAAGCGTCACCTCGCGCGGACCCTGATGCTCGTGTCCGGGAATATGCATGACTCCCATGGCCGTTCGCTCCTCGCCCGTCCCGCTGTCCTATAGATAGATCTTCTCGAGCCGCATGCCGAAGTTGCAGGCGACCTCGTAGTTGATGGTGCCGCGCAGGCGCGCCATCTCGTCCATGGTGATGCGCCCGTCTCCGTCGGCGCCCACGATGGTCATCACGTCGCCCACCTCGGCCTCGGGAATCTGGTGGATGGGCGTCTGCTGGATGGCCACCATGCACTGGTCCATGCAGATGTTTCCCACCTGCCGGATCCGCTCGCCGCGGTACAGCACGTCCATGCGGTTGGAGAGCGTACGCGCAAGGCCGTCGGCGTATCCGATGGGCAGCGTGCACACCTGCACCGCCGTGCGCGGCACGCGGTACGTGAACCCGTACCCCACGCCCTCGCCCATGGCGGGGTGGGTGGTGCGCGTCACGCGGGCGCGCACGCTCATCACCGGATCGAGCTCCACACGCTCCTCGGCGCCCTCGCACGGCGCGAGACCGTAGAGGCCGATCCCGACGCGCACCATGTCGTAGTGCGTCGAGGGGTCGAAAATCGTCGCCGGCGTGTTGTCGCAGTGGACGATGCCGCACTCGAGGCCGGCCTCGCGCATGGCCGAGACCGCTTCGTCGAAGCGGCGGCACTGCAGCTTGTAGTCCCAGCCGTCCGGATCGTCGGCGGTGGCGAAATGCGTGAAGGTGCCCGCGCACTGGATCCCGCAATGGAAGTCGATGCTGCGCCGGAACTCCACCGCCTGCGTGTAGTGGACCCCGATGCGGTTCATGCCCGTCTCCAGTGCCAGGTGGTACCGGCCCACCGTGCCCGCCTGGACGGCGCACTCCCCGTAGGCGAGCGCGAACTCGACCGAGTACAGCGAGGGCATGATGTCGTGCTCGAGCAGGATGGGGATGGACTCGATAGGGGGTTCGGAGAGCATGAGCACGGGCGTCTTGATGCCCGCCTCGCGCAGGCGCACGCCCTCCTCGACCGTCGCCACGGCGAACATGTCCGCACCGGCGAGCGCGAGCACGCGCGCGCACTCGGCGGCACCGTGACCGTAGGCATCGGCCTTCACCACGCAGCACATGCGCTGGCGCGGCGCCAGCAGCGCCTTGAACGCGCGGTAGTTGCGTCGCAGCGCACCTCGATCGATCTCGACCCACGCCCAGCGCGTCTGGGGCTGGCGGGGCAGCACAAAGGAGTTCACGCCTGCTCACCCTCCGAATCGCCCAGGACCTTCAGGACGTCGTCGCACGCCAGCTGCATGGCGTCGCCGATGAGGTCGATGAGGTCGGTGGCGATGACCGATTTCTCGCCGAAGCGCGACGCCGCCGCGTAGCCGCAATAGGAGTGCACCGCCACCGCGTAGGCGCACAGCAGCTCCCAGCGATCCACCGTGGAGGCCTCGAGTGCAGCCGAGCCGGCGAGGATGCCCGCCAGCACGTCGCCGGAACCTGCCGTGGCGAGCGCAGCCGGCCCTGAGAGCGGCAGGAGCACCTTCTCGACGCCCACGATCGCCGTGGTGGGTCCCTTGGCGACCACCACGAGGTTGTCCGAGCCGGCCGCCCACACGATCTGATGGGCCGCCTCGATGGCCTCGGCGAGGCCCTCGACCGGAGCATCGCCCACCAGGCGCGAGAGCTCGCGATGATGCGGCGTCAAGATGAGCGGAGCGCGCCGGCGGTACATGTCGGGTGTCTTGTCGATTCCGCCGATCGAGATCTTCGCCAGACAGTTGAGGGCATCGGCGTCCAGCACCAGCGGGACGTCGAGCTCCAGAAGCGTCGTCACCACGCCCAGGCACCCCGCTGCAGTGGTCATGCCCGGGCCGCAGAGGACGCAGCCGTAGCGCGCCGCGAGCTCGCGGATCTCGAGCGGGGCGGCGGCTCCGAACGAGCCGCGCGAATCCGAAGGCATGGCGAACACCGGGACAGAGGGCAGCGCCATGCGGATGAGGTTCGCGCATGCGCTCGGTGCGGCCACGGCGACATAGCCCGCCCCTGCACGGGCGGCCGCCTTCGCCGCCATGATCGCCGCACCCGGATAGCTCGCCGAGCCCGCGACCACGAGCACGGAACCGCGCGAGTACTTGTTGATGTTGGCGGGCAGGGGCTCTAGGAAGTCGGAGATGTCGAGGGGGTCGACGATCTCCGCGGCGTGTTCCACGTCATCTATGACCTCATCCAACTTGTCATAGAGCTCGCTGCACACCAGCTCGCCCGCATACTCGGGTCCCTCGGCGCTGAACAGGCCGATCTTGGGCGCGATCATGGTGGCGGTGCGATCCGCGCGCACGCAGGCATCCTCCACGACGCCCGTATCGGCGTTGAGACCCGAGGGCACGTCGATGGAGAGCACGGAGGGCGCGAGATCGTTGAGCGTATCGATCCAGATGGAGAAGGGCGGGCGCAGGGAACCATGGAACCCGGTGCCCAGGATCGCGTCGATCACCAGATCGGCCCGCCCGATCATCTGGGCGAGCTCGTCGCGCGAGGGACCCACGTGTATGGTCACATCGCGACCTGCCGTGCGGCGCGCGACATGGCGCGCGAGCGTGGCCGGGATCTCATCGGGATCGCAGGGCGAGACCACCTCGACCTCGACGCCCTTCTGCGCGAGGATGTCGGCAGCGACCCAGCCATCTCCCCCGTTGTTGCCGAACCCCACCAGCACCAGCACGCGGCTGGGATGCGATGAGAGGGCCTGATTGGCGCAGAACTCGCCGGCGAGCTCCATGAGCTCTGCCTTGGACGTCCCCTCTTTCTCGATGATGTCTTCCAAGCGGGAGATTTCCTCGCACGATAGAACTGGTCTCATGCTATCACTCAACCTCCAGCGGGCTTTGATCGATATCCGCAAGCGAGACGGCCTGAAGCGCGTCGAGCTCATCGAGCACCGAGCGTGCCTCCTTGAACGACTGGGCGATCCGCGCGCGCTCGTCCTGCTCGCTCTTCGGACGTTGCGGACGAGCGTCGTCGGTAATGACCAAGGCGTTCGCGACGGCGAGCGCGTTGGTGTGCGAAAGCGAGATGGCGACCTCGACGATGCCCTTCTGCTGGGCGATCTCGCGCGCCCGCCCGGTCAGCACGGCAACGGGCTTGCCTCGGCCATCATGGGAGATGGAGACGTCCTTGCGTCCGATGCCATCGCCGAACCCGGTGCCCAGGGCCTTGAGGACCGCCTCGCGCGCCGCGAACCGGGCCGCGTAATGGACCGCAGGACGCGCCTTGCTCTCGCAGTACGCGCACTCCTCATCGGTGAACATACGCTGGGCGAACGAAGGCGTGCGCTGGAGGACCTGCTCCATGCGCGCGATCTCAACCATGTCGACGCCGATTCCAGCCTCAGCCATGAGCACCTCCCGTCTGCCTCCAGACAGTTTAACCCAAACCAAAGCCATGGATGACACGCGCAGCCCAAGCCATAGACGATCAACGTCCACTCCCAACAGGGTGCGAGCGACAGCGCTCCGGACTTGGGTTATAGGACAAAAAGTGTGTAAGCACTAATCCCAGTCCATCCGGTAGGGTTCGGAGTTATGGAGCTCGGACCAGACGATGGCATCGCCCCATCGCGGAATAGTCCCCTCCAGTTTTTGTCGCTCGTCGAGCCGCCCGTAGATGGCGGCGATCGAGCGGTCCGTCGGCATGACGCGCAGGATCTCGGCGGCGGGCAGGGGATCCGGCGAGTGCATATAGCACCACCAGAAGATCGCCTTGATCCTCCTCTCCACGGAGAGACCTCTGTGGTCCCTCAGCATGGCTCTGAGCTGCGCGTTGACCCCTCCTTCGATGCGGTTGTTGGTTGATGGGAGCGGCTCTGCGGAGGCAAGTGCTGGGTCGAGGTAGGTGAAGAGCGTCCCGGCGTTGACGAGCCTGACGAGCGAGCGCCTGGCCTTCACGAGCCGCTCGTGGGTCAGCGCCACCCTGCCGTCCTCCGAGCGCGTGGTCTCCGCCAGAAACCCGGCCCAGCGATCCGACCACGCGAGCAGCGCCTGCACCCAGCCGTCCGCCTCCTTGATGGTGGTGATCGCCAGCAGCGCCCTCGCGAGCCCGTAGAGCTCGACCCCTGCCTGGGTCCTCGGCCTCGTCGTGGTATATCGTCTCACCTGGGAAAAGGCGTGGAAGACGCACCTCTGGTGCCTCGTCTTCGGCCAAGTTTTTCTCAGGGCCTTGGCAAAGCCGTCCCCGCCGTCGGAAACGACGACCTCTGGCGCAGCGATGCGCGACATCAGCGCCGCCCAGGCGCGGCTGTTCTCCGACCTGCATAAATGCCAGCCGAGCGCCTTCTCGTCGTCTGAGGCTATCAGCACGACGGCCTTCCTGCCCAGATGGATCCCGTCCACGTAGACGACCCTGCGAGGCCTCTCCACCTTGGGCGGCATCGGCCAGATCTCCCAGAACCTCCCGCACCTCCTGCGGAACGTCCTGCCGCCTCCCGGCATGTCCGCCTGCCTGGCGCGGGTCAAAAGCCAGCCGAGAAAGCCGTCGAGGAGCTTGGCCGCGTTGTCAATCCTCTGGGTCGCGCTCGCGCCGCACGAGGTGCACCTCCACCGCGTCCTGCCCGCGGTCGTCTTGCCATTTTTCGCCATCTTCCTGCCGCATACAGGACAGTGCGGTGCGCTCATAGGGGGCCTCGCTGTCTTTGAGCAACTTGCTAGTCAAAAACAGCATGCTCTGCCTGCAGAAACCCCTGTACTCTTACACACATTTTGTCCAGGTGGGAAGTTGGCACAACGCAACTCGAAAGGCCAAGAACCGGTACGCTACCTGCACTGATAATGCAGGTTCTTACACACTTTTTGTCCTATAAGCACCGGACTTCCGATGCGGCAGCACACGGCAGGCGCGATCCGTCGACGGCGCGGCAGCCACCGCGCCGGTATGCTCCAGCCATACGCCCCCCGCAACGGAAGAGGGGCCCCGACGAACACGTCGGGGCCCCTCTCGAAGGCGGTGAAGACGGCTGGTGCCGTCCACCGGTCAGCGGCGCCCTGCCCTCCCACGGACTAATCCGCAGTACTCTCGGCGCGGGGGGTCTTAGCTTCCGGGTTCGGAACGGGTCCGGGCGTGCCACCCCCGCCATGGCCGCTGACCGGTGGGCGGCGCCCTCCGGTCCCGGGGGGACCGCGTGCCCTGGGGGCCGCACAGCGCATGGAGCGTGCCCGTCCGACGGATGATCCGGATGTGGGGCGTCCGACCGCGCGGGACCGCGCGGGTCCGCGCGCCCCGTGGGGGGCGCGGGGAAGAGCTCGGGCTATTAGTACGCCTCGGCTGAGCGCGTCGCCGCGCTTGCACCTGGCGCCTATCGACCGGGTGTTCTACCCGGGCCCTTACCGGAAGGAGAACTGATCTCGGGAACGGCTTCCCGCTTAGATGCCTTCAGCGGTTATCCGATCCGGACGCGGCTACCCGGCGATGCCGTTGGTCGACAACCGGTGCACCGGAGGTCCGTCCACCCCGGTCCTCTCGTACTAGGGGCAGCCTCCCTCGATTCTCCTGCGCCCGCGGAGGATAGGGACCGAACTGTCTCACGACGTTCTGAACCCAGCTCGCGTACCGCTTTAAACGGCGAACAGCCGTACCCTTGGGACCTGCTCCAGCCCCAGGATGCGATGAGCCGACATCGAGGTGCCAAACCTTGCCGTCGATGTGGACTCTTGGGCAAGATCAGCCTGTTATCCCCGGAGTACCTTTTATCCGTTGAGCGACGGCCCGCCCACGCGGAGCCGCCGGATCACTAGAGCCTGCTTTCGCACCTGCTCGACTCGTGGGTCTCGCAGTCAAGCCCGCTTGCGCTCTTGCACTCAAGAGGGCGGTTGCCGACCGCCCCGAGCGGACCTTCGCGCGCCTCCGTTACCCTTTAGGAGGCGACCGCCCCAGTCAAACTGCCCGCCTGGCACGGTCCCCCCGCCGGCTCACGGCCGGGGGTTAGGACGCCGCACGGGAGGGGGCGGTATTCCAAGGTCGGCTCCGCCGGGGCTGGCGCCCCGGCATCTCAGCCTCCCGCCTATCCTCTACGCTCCCGTGCAGCGGCCAATGCCAAGCTGCAGTGAAGGTTCACGGGGTCTTTCCGTCCTTCCGCGGGTAGGTCGCATCTTCACGACCAGTGCAATTTCACCGGGTCCATGGTCGAGACAGCGCCCAAGTCGTTGCGCCTTTCGTGCAGGTCGGAACTTACCCGACAAGGAATTTCGCTACCTTAGGACCGTTATAGTTACGGCCGCCGTTTACCGGGGCTTGGGTTCGGGGCTTCGCTCGCGCTAACCCCTCCCCGTGACCTTCCGGCACCGGGCAGGCGTCAGACCCTATACGTCGCCTTGCGGCTTCTGCAGAGTCCTGTGTTTTTGGTAAACAGTCGCTTGGGCCTCTTCACTGCGGCCCGCCTCCGCTCCCCGGGCAAGCCGGTTCACGTACGCGCGGGCACCCCTTCTCCCTAGGTTACGGGGCCATTGTGCCGAGTTCCTTGACCATGGTTGACCCGATCGCCTCGGTATGTTCTACCCACCCACCTGTGTCGGTTTGCGGTACGGGCGCGCACGCGCCTGCCTAGCGGTTTTTCTAGGGACCTCGGGCTCACTCGCTTCGCTGAAACGCTTCGTCCGGAGCCTCGCCCACACGCGGGGGGGACTTCCCTCCCCCGCGGGCCGCGCTCCATCACCGGGACGTCCAGAACCCGGCCGAGCCACCCCCATCCGTCGCCGCGTCGGTCAATAGCGGTTCGTGCGCGGTGCAGGAATGTCTGCCTGCTGCGCGTCGGCTACGCCTGCCGGCCTCGCCTTAGCCCCCGACTGACCCTGGGGGGATTAGCCTCGCCCAGGAAACCTCGGGTTCACGGCGGACGAGTTACTCTCTCGTCTCTCGCTACTCATGCCAGCATCCTCGCTCCCCTGCGGTCCACCGTCGGTCGCCCTCCGGCTTCGCCCCCCAGGGGACGCTCCCCTACCATCGGATATCCGATCCGCCGCTTCGGCTCGACGTTTAGCCCCGTGTATTGTCGGCGCATGTCCACTCGGCCAGTGAGCTGTTACGCACTCTTTGAAGGGGTGGCTGCTTCTAAGCCAACCTCCTGGCTGTCTGGGCGGACGCACATCCTTTGCCACTCAACGTCGAATTGGGGGCCTTAGCGGGCGGTCTGGGCTGTTTCCCTCTCGAGCACACAGCTTAGCCCACATGCTCTGACTCCCGGGCTCCTGGTCCCGCGGCATTCGGAGTTCGGTCGGGGTCGGTAGGCGGCGAAGCCCCCTCACCCGTCCGGTGCTCTACCTCCGCGGGAGAGCGCCCGAGGCTAGCCCTAAAGCTATTTCGGGGAGAACGAGATATCTCCGGGTTTGATAGGCCTTTCACCCCTATCCCCAGGTCATCGGAGCGCTTTTCAACGCACCCCCGTTCGGCCCTCCACGGGGTCTTACCCCCGCTTCAGCCTGCCCAGGGATAGCTCACCCGGCTTCGCGCCACGCGGCGCGGGACTCATGGGCGCCCTGTTCGGACTCGCTTTCG
This sequence comes from uncultured Coriobacteriaceae bacterium, assembly GCA_963931435.1. Classification (GTDB taxonomy): domain Bacteria; phylum Actinomycetota; class Coriobacteriia; order Coriobacteriales; family Coriobacteriaceae; genus Coprousia. The sequence goes on along the minus strand of OZ007012.1, from coordinate 158,699 downwards.
CTGCGGCTCGCTTCCCAGCTAAACCTCGCCCCGCGCCAGCGGCTCGCTGGCTCATTCTACAAAAGGCACGCCGTCACACCACAAGGGTGCTCCGACTGCTCGCGGGCGCACGGTTTCAGGTGCTGTTTCACTCCCCTCCCGGGGTGCTTTTCACCTTTCCCTCGCGGTACTCGTGCGCTATCGGTCGCAGGGTAGTGTTCAGGCTTGGATGGTGGTCCACCCAGCTTCGGACCGGGTTCCCCGTGCCCGGCCCTACTCGGGGACTGGAACCGTCCCCCCGCCCTGGGTTCGCGTACGGGGCTCTAACCCGCTGCGGCCGGCCCTCCCATGCCGTTCCGCTCCCCAGGCGGGGGCGGCGCCGGGGACGGCAGTCCCCGGGCGTCCAGCCCCGCAACCCCGGCGGCGCAAACGCTGCCGCGCGCACGCGCTCGCCGGTTTGGCCATCGGCCCCTTTCGCTCGCCGCTACTCGGGGCATCTCGCGATTGATTTCTCTTCCTCCGGGTACTTAGATGTTTCAGTTCCCCGGGTTGGCCTCCCCGAGGCTATGCGTTCGCCTCGGGGATGGCGGGACTCCTCCCGCCGGGTTCCCCCATTCGGGCACCCCGGGATCGAGGGCCGTGTGCGCCTCCCCCGGGACTATCGCGGCTTGCCGCGCCCTTCGTCGCCTCCCTGCGCCAAGGCATCCGCCGTGCGCCCTGCGTATCTTGCCCGCGCCCGGAGGGGCGCGGACCGCGCAAGGCCGCCCACTTGGAGCTGCCTTCGTGATCTCATATACAGGTATATGTATCGTGGGTCTCGCATACCGGCCCCCGGAGGGGCCGGCTGATCAGATGCTCCCACCGAAGAATGAGTCTTGTGAACTTATCTTCGATCTCATGCTTTCAATATCTACTCTCATGAATTTCCGGATCGCTATCTAGTCCTAGTCAATCTAGCCTAGATGGAGAATCTTCCGTCGGACCGGCGGCCTCGGCCACCGGCCCGCTCCTGCGCTATGCGGCTCTCAAGGTACGCGGGGCGAACCCCCGGGGACCGGGCACCGCAGGCTGGGCTCCCTCCAGGTCGGGACGGCCCGGGCTCGGGCCCGGGATCCGTGCATGGATTCTTGTCTTGTGAGAAAGATTCGCGTGATCTTCCCAGGGCTTTCTCCCTAGAAAGGAGGTGATCCAGCCGCACGTTCCCGTACGGCTACCTTGTTACGACTTCACCCCCCTCGCCCTCCACACCTTCGACGCCTCCCCCCTCGCGGTTGGGCCGGCGGCTTCGGGTGCAGACGACTCGGGTGGTGTGACGGGCGGTGTGTACAAGGCCCGGGTACGCATTCACCGCGGCATGCTGATCCGCGATTACTAGCAACTCCGACTTCACGGGGGCGGGTTGCAGCCCCCGATCCGAACTGGGGCCGGCTTTCCGGGATCCGCTCGGCCTCGCGGCTCCGCATCCCTCTGTACCGGCCATTGTAGCACGTGTGCAGCCCCGCGCATAAGGGGCATGATGACTTGACGTCGTCCCCGCCCTCCTCCGCCTTGGCGGCGGCGGTCCCGCGTGGGTTCCCGGCATCACCCGATGGCAACACGCGGCGGGGGTTGCGCTCGTTGCGGGACTTAACCCAACATCTCACGACACGAGCTGACGACAGCCATGCACCACCTGTGACCGCTCCTCTCGGCCACCGCGTCTCCGCGGCTTCACGGTCATGTCAAGCGCGGGTAAGGTTCTTCGCGTTGCTTCGAATTAAGCCACATGCTCCGCTGCTTGTGCGGGCCCCCGTCAATTCCTTTGAGTTTTAGCCTTGCGGCCGTACTCCCCAGGCGGGACGCTTAATGCGTTGGCTGCGGCACGGGGGGATCGTCCCCCCACACCTAGCGTCCATCGTTTACGGCTGGGACTACCAGGGTATCTAATCCTGTTCGCTCCCCCAGCTTTCGCGCCTCAGCGTCGGTGCCGGCCCAGAGGGCCGCCTTCGCCACCGGTGTTCCGCCCGATATCTGCGCATTCCACCGCTACACCGGGCGTTCCACCCTCCCCTGCCGGACCCAAGCCGCGCGGTTCGGGGCGCGGGACGGGGTTGAGCCCCGCCATTTTACGCCCCGCCTGCGCGGCCGCCTACGCGCGCTTTACGCCCAATGAATCCGGATAACGCTCGCCCCCTACGTATTACCGCGGCTGCTGGCACGTAGTTAGCCGGGGCTTCTTCTGCAGGTACCGTCTTGTCTCGTCCCTGCTGAAAGCGGTTTACGACCCGAAGGCCTCCATCCCGCACGCGGCGTCGCTGCGTCAGGGTTGCCCCCATTGCGCAAGATTCCCCACTGCTGCCTCCCGTAGGAGTCTGGGCCGTGTCTCAGTCCCAATCTGGCCGGTCGGTCTCTCAACCCGGCTACCCGTCGCGGGCACGGTGGGCCGTCACCCCGCCGTCTACCTGATGGGCCGCGGAGCCATCCCCCTCCACCTGGGTTTTGCCCGGCCGGCCATGCGGCCTGCCGGGGTCATCGGGTGTTACCCGCCGTTTCCGGCGGCTATCCCCGAGAGGGGGGCGGGTTCTCCACGTGTTACTCAGCCGTTCGCCACTCGCTTCTTCCCGGAGGAAGGTGCCGTTCGACTTGCATGTGTTAGGCGCGCCGCCAGCGTTCATCCTGAGCCAGGATCGAACTCTCCGTCCAATGTGTCGAAATCGACCGGACTCGGAGCCCGGGCCTGACCGGCTCAACGCCGATCGGATCCATCGTATCGAAGCTCTCTTGCCTGGGACGGGGTCTGTCCTCGAAGGACCTCCCTGTCCTCTGCTGGAAAGGTTCCAATATAAGATGGTTCATGTCCATCCCTGGAAGGACCGCGGGACCATGGCCCCGCGTCCTGCCTGCGGTATCCGGTTCTCAAGGTGCCCGCCGCCCGGCTGGGCCGCGCGGCAAGGAGTTATATTGCCAGCACCCGGGGCCCGGCGCAAGGGGGAGGGGCGAGGTTCACGATTCCTACACAACTGGATTCTCGCGCTCTTTTTGGATCCATCTAAGATGCTTCTCGTCTGCGCAGTTAAAAGCCTATTTTGCTTCTCGCTCTTGGACATACCGCTTTCCCCGTTTGAGAGATCTGCCCTACTCACATGTTTAGATCTCTCAATTTAGTTCTCTGAAATTGAGATGATCTATTGGCTCTCTATAACCAAGTTTCGACTCCTCCATAAGTTGCACACATTATGTATATGCTCTCTCCTATGCAATAGGTGCAAACCAGATCGCTCCTCTTCCCATCATCATGGGACTTTATAGATTATTCGGTCGCCCTAGAGATCTCTGCTTGGGTTCTTCGCCCGCATCTTCATTAAAAGGCACATGCCACAAAATTGCTTCATCTAAAGGTAATAGGAAAAGGCCAGATCTAACGAGAAACCCAAGCGAGCAAGCACGCTCGTAAATCCACTAGATGCGAAAATCCATCAGATGCTTAGGCTCCTGATATGAAGTAATCAGGCATATACGTTCTCATTGAGTCCAAGGACCACAGAGCGTCCTGCACAGGTGGGAGGCTCCTGCCGTCTTCTAAAAGAACAAAATCTGAAACGGTGAGCGCGTTATCTAGGAAAAGCGATACGAAGAACCTGCTATCCGGACTCTACCGAATCCAACTATGCCCCTGACGGATTGAGCCCATGCCGATGCGAACCAGGCTTTCAATTGAAGCAAGCAGCCGAAATCGACTGTCTTCAAAGGGCTGAGGACAATGAGCTAAGGACGCATGTTACGCGGCATCGAGCAGATGAGGTCGCTAGTGGAGTCTGATGTCAGTGCCGACGGATCCGCTACGGTGTGCTCCAGCTATACGCCCCCGCAACGGAAGAGGGGCCCCGACGAACACGTCGGGGCCCCTCTCGAAGGCGGTGAAGACGGCTGGTGCCGTCCACCGGTCAGCGGCGCCCTGCCCTCCCACGGACTAATCCGCAGTACTCTCGGCGCGGGGGGTCTTAGCTTCCGGGTTCGGAACGGGTCCGGGCGTGCCACCCCCGCCATGGCCGCTGACCGGTGGGCGGCGCCCTCCGGTCCCGGGGGGACCGCGTGCCCTGGGGGCCGCACAGCGCATGGAGCGTGCCCGTCCGACGGATGATCCGGATGTGGGGCGTCCGACCGCGCGGGACCGCGCGGGTCCGCGCGCCCCGTGGGGGGGCGCGGGGAAGAGCTCGGGCTATTAGTACGCCTCGGCTGAGCGCGTCGCCGCGCTTGCACCTGGCGCCTATCGACCGGGTGTTCTACCCGGGCCCTTACCGGAAGGAGAACTGATCTCGGGAACGGCTTCCCGCTTAGATGCCTTCAGCGGTTATCCGAACCGGACGCGGCTACCCGGCGATGCCGTTGGTCGACAACCGGTGCACCGGAGGTCCGTCCACCCCGGTCCTCTCGTACTAGGGGCAGCCTCCCTCGATTCTCCTGCGCCCGCGGAGGATAGGGACCGAACTGTCTCACGACGTTCTGAACCCAGCTCGCGTACCGCTTTAAACGGCGAACAGCCGTACCCTTGGGACCTGCTCCAGCCCCAGGATGCGATGAGCCGACATCGAGGTGCCAAACCTTGCCGTCGATGTGGACTCTTGGGCAAGATCAGCCTGTTATCCCCGGAGTACCTTTTATCCGTTGAGCGACGGCCCGCCCACGCGGAGCCGCCGGATCACTAGAGCCTGCTTTCGCACCTGCTCGACTCGTGGGTCTCGCAGTCAAGCCCGCTTGCGCTCTTGCACTCAAGAGGGCGGTTGCCGACCGCCCCGAGCGGACCTTCGCGCGCCTCCGTTACCCTTTAGGAGGCGACCGCCCCAGTCAAACTGCCCGCCTGGCACGGTCCCCCCGCCGGCTCACGGCCGGGGGTTAGGACGCCGCACGGGAGGGGGCGGTATTCCAAGGTCGGCTCCGCCGGGGCTGGCGCCCCGGCATCTCAGCCTCCCGCCTATCCTCTACGCTCCCGTGCAGCGGCCAATGCCAAGCTGCAGTGAAGGTTCACGGGGTCTTTCCGTCCTTCCGCGGGTAGGTCGCATCTTCACGACCAGTGCAATTTCACCGGGTCCATGGTCGAGACAGCGCCCAAGTCGTTGCGCCTTTCGTGCAGGTCGGAACTTACCCGACAAGGAATTTCGCTACCTTAGGACCGTTATAGTTACGGCCGCCGTTTACCGGGGCTTGGGTTCGGGGCTTCGCTCGCGCTAACCCCTCCCCGTGACCTTCCGGCACCGGGCAGGCGTCAGACCCTATACGTCGCCTTGCGGCTTCTGCAGAGTCCTGTGTTTTTGGTAAACAGTCGCTTGGGCCTCTTCACTGCGGCCCGCCTCCGCTCCCCGGGCAAGCCGGTTCACGTACGCGCGGGCACCCCTTCTCCCTAGGTTACGGGGCCATTGTGCCGAGTTCCTTGACCATGGTTGACCCGATCGCCTCGGTATGTTCTACCCACCCACCTGTGTCGGTTTGCGGTACGGGCGCGCACGCGCCTGCCTAGCGGTTTTTCTAGGGACCTCGGGCTCACTCGCTTCGCTGAAACGCTTCGTCCGGAGCCTCGCCCACACGCGGGGGGGACTTCCCTCCCCCGCGGGCCGCGCTCCATCACCGGGACGTCCAGAACCCGGCCGAGCCACCCCCATCCGTCGCCGCGTCGGTCAATAGCGGTTCGTGCGCGGTGCAGGAATGTCTGCCTGCTGCGCGTCGGCTACGCCTGCCGGCCTCGCCTTAGCCCCCGACTGACCCTGGGGGGATTAGCCTCGCCCAGGAAACCTCGGGTTCACGGCGGACGAGTTACTCTCTCGTCTCTCGCTACTCATGCCAGCATCCTCGCTCCCCTGCGGTCCACCGTCGGTCGCCCTCCGGCTTCGCCCCCCAGGGGACGCTCCCCTACCATCGGATATCCGATCCGCCGCTTCGGCTCGACGTTTAGCCCCGTGTATTGTCGGCGCATGTCCACTCGGCCAGTGAGCTGTTACGCACTCTTTGAAGGGGTGGCTGCTTCTAAGCCAACCTCCTGGCTGTCTGGGCGGACGCACATCCTTTGCCACTCAACGTCGAATTGGGGGCCTTAGCGGGCGGTCTGGGCTGTTTCCCTCTCGAGCACACAGCTTAGCCCACATGCTCTGACTCCCGGGCTCCTGGTCCCGCGGCATTCGGAGTTCGGTCGGGGTCGGTAGGCGGCGAAGCCCCCTCACCCGTCCGGTGCTCTACCTCCGCGGGAGAGCGCCCGAGGCTAGCCCTAAAGCTATTTCGGGGAGAACGAGATATCTCCGGGTTTGATAGGCCTTTCACCCCTATCCCCAGGTCATCGGAGCGCTTTTCAACGCACCCCCGTTCGGCCCTCCACGGGGTCTTACCCCCGCTTCAGCCTGCCCAGGGATAGCTCACCCGGCTTCGCGCCACGCGGCGCGGGACTCATGGGCGCCCTGTTCGGACTCGCTTTCGCTGCGGCTCGCTTCCCAGCTAAACCTCGCCCCGCGCCAGCGGCTCGCTGGCTCATTCTACAAAAGGCACGCCGTCACACCACAAGGGTGCTCCGACTGCTCGCGGGCGCACGGTTTCAGGTGCTGTTTCACTCCCCTCCCGGGGTGCTTTTCACCTTTCCCTCGCGGTACTCGTGCGCTATCGGTCGCAGGGTAGTGTTCAGGCTTGGATGGTGGTCCACCCAGCTTCGGACCGGGTTCCCCGTGCCCGGCCCTACTCGGGGACTGGAACCGTCCCCCCGCCCTGGGTTCGCGTACGGGGCTCTAACCCGCTGCGGCCGGCCCTCCCATGCCGTTCCGCTCCCCAGGCGGGGGCGGCGCCGGGGACGGCAGTCCCCGGGCGTCCAGCCCCGCAACCCCGGCGGCGCAAACGCTGCCGCGCGCACGCGCTCGCCGGTTTGGCCATCGGCCCCTTTCGCTCGCCGCTACTCGGGGCATCTCGCGATTGATTTCTCTTCCTCCGGGTACTTAGATGTTTCAGTTCCCCGGGTTGGCCTCCCCGAGGCTATGCGTTCGCCTCGGGGATGGCGGGACTCCTCCCGCCGGGTTCCCCCATTCGGGCACCCCGGGATCGAGGGCCGTGTGCGCCTCCCCCGGGACTATCGCGGCTTGCCGCGCCCTTCGTCGCCTCCCTGCGCCAAGGCATCCGCCGTGCGCCCTGCGTATCTTGCCCGCGCCCGGAGGGGCGCGGACCGCGCAAGGCCGCCCACTTGGAGCTGCCTTCGTGATCTCATATACAGGTATATGTATCGTGGGTCTCGCATACCGGCCCCCGGAGGGGCCGGCTGATCAGATGCTCCCACCGAAGAATGAGTCTTGTGAACTTATCTTCGATCTCATGCTTTCAATATCTACTCTCATGAATTTCCGGATCGCTATCTAGTCAATATTGCCTAGATGGAGAATCTTCCGTCGGACCGGCGGCCTCGGCCACCGGCCCGCTCCTGCGCTATGCGGCTCTCAAGGTACGCGGGGCGAACCCCCGGGGACCGGGCACCGCAGGCTGGGCTCCCTCCAGGTCGGGACGGCCCGGGCTCGGGCCCGGGATCCGTGCATGGATTCTTGTCTTGTGAGAAAGATTCGCGTGATCTTCCCAGGGCTTTCTCCCTAGAAAGGAGGTGATCCAGCCGCACGTTCCCGTACGGCTACCTTGTTACGACTTCACCCCCCTCGCCCTCCACACCTTCGACGCCTCCCCCCTCGCGGTTGGGCCGGCGGCTTCGGGTGCAGACGACTCGGGTGGTGTGACGGGCGGTGTGTACAAGGCCCGGGTACGCATTCACCGCGGCATGCTGATCCGCGATTACTAGCAACTCCGACTTCACGGGGGCGGGTTGCAGCCCCCGATCCGAACTGGGGCCGGCTTTCCGGGATCCGCTCGGCCTCGCGGCTCCGCATCCCTCTGTACCGGCCATTGTAGCACGTGTGCAGCCCCGCGCATAAGGGGCATGATGACTTGACGTCGTCCCCGCCCTCCTCCGCCTTGGCGGCGGCGGTCCCGCGTGGGTTCCCGGCATCACCCGATGGCAACACGCGGCGGGGGTTGCGCTCGTTGCGGGACTTAACCCAACATCTCACGACACGAGCTGACGACAGCCATGCACCACCTGTGACCGCTCCTCTCGGCCACCGCGTCTCCGCGGCTTCACGGTCATGTCAAGCGCGGGTAAGGTTCTTCGCGTTGCTTCGAATTAAGCCACATGCTCCGCTGCTTGTGCGGGCCCCCGTCAATTCCTTTGAGTTTTAGCCTTGCGGCCGTACTCCCCAGGCGGGACGCTTAATGCGTTGGCTGCGGCACGGGGGGATCGTCCCCCCACACCTAGCGTCCATCGTTTACGGCTGGGACTACCAGGGTATCTAATCCTGTTCGCTCCCCCAGCTTTCGCGCCTCAGCGTCGGTGCCGGCCCAGAGGGCCGCCTTCGCCACCGGTGTTCCGCCCGATATCTGCGCATTCCACCGCTACACCGGGCGTTCCACCCTCCCCTGCCGGACCCAAGCCGCGCGGTTCGGGGCGCGGGACGGGGTTGAGCCCCGCCATTTTACGCCCCGCCTGCGCGGCCGCCTACGCGCGCTTTACGCCCAATGAATCCGGATAACGCTCGCCCCCTACGTATTACCGCGGCTGCTGGCACGTAGTTAGCCGGGGCTTCTTCTGCAGGTACCGTCTTGTCTCGTCCCTGCTGAAAGCGGTTTACGACCCGAAGGCCTCCATCCCGCACGCGGCGTCGCTGCGTCAGGGTTGCCCCCATTGCGCAAGATTCCCCACTGCTGCCTCCCGTAGGAGTCTGGGCCGTGTCTCAGTCCCAATCTGGCCGGTCGGTCTCTCAACCCGGCTACCCGTCGCGGGCACGGTGGGCCGTCACCCCGCCGTCTACCTGATGGGCCGCGGAGCCATCCCCCTCCACCTGGGTTTTGCCCGGCCGGCCATGCGGCCTGCCGGGGTCATCGGGTGTTACCCGCCGTTTCCGGCGGCTATCCCCGAGAGGGGGGCGGGTTCTCCACGTGTTACTCAGCCGTTCGCCACTCGCTTCTTCCCGGAGGAAGGTGCCGTTCGACTTGCATGTGTTAGGCGCGCCGCCAGCGTTCATCCTGAGCCAGGATCGAACTCTCCGTCCAATGTGTCGAAATCGACCGGACTCGGAGCCCGGGCCTGACCGGCTCAACGCCGATCGGATCCATCGTATCGAAGCTCTCTTGCCTGGGACGGGGTCTGTCCTCGAAGGACCTCCCTGTCCTCTGCTGGAAAGGTTCCAATATAAGATGGTTCATGTCCATCCCTGGAAGGACCGCGGGACCATGGCCCCGCGTCCTGCCTGCGGTATCCGGTTCTCAAGGTGCCCGCCGCCCGGCTGGGCCGCGCGGCAAGGAGTTATATTGCCAGCACCCGGGGCCCGGCGCAAGGGGGAGGGCGGCTCTCCACAAGGTGAACACAATTCAATCGTTTTGAGTGCGTTCGACACCTATATATTGTGTTTTGAGCGCGCTCATCTACGAATAGCTACCGTTCGCCGAAGCAATCGCTTCGAGCTTCCTCCGATACCCTACACGCGTCCTACATGGCCAAGGCGCCCTTGGCCATGGCGCAGCCCGCCTCGAGCAGCTCGTCGCGCCGTTCGACCGTCCAGGCCTCGGCGTAGACGCGCACCAAGGGCTCGGTGCCGCTCGGGCGCAGCAGCAGCCACGACTCGTCGGCGAACTCCAAGCGGAGCCCGTCCATGTGGCTCACCGTGACCGGCACCTCCCTCGCAACGTCCTGCGGATTCAAGCCGGGCAGCATGAGGCGCAGCGCCTCGATGACCTCGTTCTCGAGCCGGATGTCCCGCCTACCATAGCTCGTCTTGCCACAGCGCGCCTGCAGGTCGTCCACGAGCTGGCCCAGCGTCTGGCCCGTAGTAGCCATGAGCTCGCACAGAAGGAGCGTCACGAGCACGCCGTCGCGCTCCGGGCAGAGGGCCGGAATGCTGATGCCACCGGCCTCCTCGCCTCCGATGAGCACGTCGCCCTTCTTGATCTCCTCATATATATACTTGAACCCGATCGGCTTCACCGTCACGCGGCATCCCAGCGCCTGAGCAGCATGGCGCGTGAGGATGGAGGTGGATTGGTTGACCACCACGCGCCCCGATGCATGGTGGTTGCGCACCAGATGCCAGGCGAGCAGCGCGATGATGATGTGCGGGCTGACGTAGCGGCCGCGCTCGTCCACGGCGCCCACACGGTCCGCATCGCCATCGTTGATGAGGCCCGCGGCGGCAGCATGCGCTACCACCGCCTGCTCGCAATCATCCACCCAGGGCTCGAAGGGGTCGGGGTGGATGTTGGGGGTGTCGATGTCATCATGCCCGTGGATCTCCACCACGTCGACGCCGAGCGCGCCCAGCACCTGAGGCACGTAGCCGCGCGCTGCACCGTACAGGGGGTCGTACACGACGCGCAGATGCGCCGCCGCGATGGCGTCGGCATCGATCGCCTCGCACAGAGCGTCCAGATACGGCGTGACGAAATCGGCGCGCTCGATGGCGCCCCGCGCCTCGGAGGCATCGAAGTCGATGGAGGATTCGATCTCGGCCGCCGCGTCATCGAGCAGGGTGGCACCGCCCGCCATGCGCAGCTTCACGCCCAGATAATCGGGCGGATTGTGCGATCCGGTCACCACGAAGGCGCCGCAGGAGCGCTGGTCGCGAGCGACCGTCCACGAGACGGCGGGCATGGGCGTGGGGCGATCGGCAACCTTGGCAACCAGCCCCTGCGCGGCGATGACCTCGCCGGCCAGGCAGGCGAACGCCTCGGCGCCGGGACGCGTGTCGAAGCCCACGTACACGATGGCCCCCGGTGTGCTGCGCGCCCACACGCGCGCGGCGGCATCGGCGACCCGAACAAGGTTCTCGCTGGTGAAATCACCATCGACGCGGGCGCGCCATCCCTCGGTTCCAAAATGAATTATCGTCGCCACGGAGTCACACCTCACACGCGCATCGAATCAGCTACCTATGAGATATACCCCAGATGCGCGCGCGGACATACCCGGTGGGCGCCCTCAGGGCTTCTCCATGCCCGCCGCGTCAGGCCTCCGCCACGTCAAGTGCCTCGGCGATGGCGGCCGTGGTGCGCGCCGAGGTTCCGCAGCATGAGCCCACCAGCCGCGCCCCGGCACCCGCCCATGCCAGCGCAGCCTGGGCGAACGCCTCGGGATCCTCCTGCCAGAGCAGGGAGCCGTCCTCCGCGCGGACGGGCGCGCCGGCGTTGGGGCGCACCATGACCGGTGTGCGCGCGGCGCGCACGAGCGCAGCCACGCAGGGAGCGGCCTCCTCGAGCGCGCAGCAGTTGACGCCCACGGTGTCAGCGCCGGCCTTCTCGGCGATGAGCACCGCCGCCTCGAGCGGGAGATGGTCGCCCAGCAGGCACGCGTCCGCCCCGGCCGCGAAGCTCACGACGAGGGGCATGCCATCGCGCACGTCGTTCACCCCGGCGAGCGCGGGCTCGAGATCGCGTATGGAGGTGAAGGTCTCGAGCAACAGGGCATCCACGCCCGCGGAGAGCAGCGCGTGCGCCTGTTCGCGATAGGCGGCGCGAGCGGCTCGGTACTCCGGCCCGTCGTCTCTGATCCACGAGATGCCGCACGGCCCCATGGACCCCATCAGCAGCTGCGGATGGGCGGAGCGGGCCTCGTCCACCGCCGTGCGGTTGATCTCCGCGACCGACGCCCTGATGCTGTCGCGCGCCAGGGCCGGAGCGCTCGCCTGAAACGTGTTGGTGATGAGCACCTGCGCGCCCGCGGCCTCGTAGAGCTGGTGCATGTTCGCCACGCTCTGCGGCTCCGCGACGTTCCACAACGCCGGCGGGATATCGGAGGCATCCCATGCCCCCATGAGCACGCTGCCCGTGGGTCCCTGCACCACCAGCGTCTCGCGCTGGATGCGGCGCCGGAACTCCTCGGCGCCGAACCGGTTGTAATAGGCGGTCTCGTACGTGACGCCCCGCGGAGCGTCACCGAGCGGTGCCTCCAAGGACTCCGACCCCGTCACGCCCATGGCGCTACTCCTCCACCACGACGATGCCCTGCTTCTCCAGGTACCGCAGCCATCGCTCCATCGTGTCCTCGGACAGCGCGTGCTCCATCTGGCAGGCCTCGGTGTCGGCGCGCTCGAACGCGACGCCCAGTTCCTGGATGAGGAACGTGCGCAGCAGGCGGTGCCGATACCACACGGCCTCGCCAATCGAGCGCCCCTCGGGCGTGAGCATGACCTTGCCATAATGCGATTGCTCGACGAGCCCCTGGCCCTTGAGCGCGGTGACCGCCTTGTTGACCGATGCCTTGGACACGCCCAGCTGGTTGGCGATGTCCACCGAGCGCACGCCCGCCTCGGGCGTCTCCTGCTCGAGGCGCACCATGCACTCCAGATAGTCCTCGTTCGCCATGGTGAGGTGCAGAGCGCGCGAGCTTTCCGTGGTGTCCATGCGGTTCTCCCCATCAAGCCGACCGACGCGGCCCGCCCTCCGGGGCGCCGCGCGAAACGGTTTCGAATAACGTGCATCGGAGCTGATTCTACCCCAACGGCAACCCGGCGGCACCGGGTCGCATCGGCTCAGAAGCAGCAGCCGACGGAAGCCGCCAGGTGCAGCGGGCGCCCTGTGCGTCCTCACCCCCAGGCATCCTCGTCCCCGGGCGCACCGCGGCAGGCACCACCGCGAGGGGTCGTGCTAGAGTGGAGCCGTCCCATCCACGACCCCCTCGAAAAGGAGCGCTCATGACCGCCTCTTCACCCGTGCCCGTACCCGCTGGCGCCTCCGATGTGCTGGACCGCTTCTGGCGCTACGTGCAGGTGCCCACCCAATCCTGCGACGAGCACGCCGACCGCGTCCCCTCGAGCGACATCCAATTCGACCTCGCGCGCCTTCTGGCCGATGAGCTGTGCGCGCTGGGTGCCGAGGGTGTCACGGTCACCGAAAACGCCTACGTGGTCGCGCACGTGCCCGCCAGTGCCGGCGCCGAGAACCGCCCGCACCTGGGCCTCATCGCGCACCTGGACACGACCGAGGTCGTGAGCGGATTCGGCGTCAAGCCCCACATCGTGCGCTACGAGGGCGGCGACCTGGTGGCGGGCTCGGTGGACGGCGCGCCGGTCGCCATCGGTCCCGACAAGGTGCCCGCGCTCGCCGACCTTGTGGGCGAGGACCTCGTCTGCACGGACGGCACGACATTGCTCGGCGCCGATGACAAGGCCGGTGTGGCCGAGATCGTGGCGCTCGTGGCGCGCCTGGCCGCCCACCCCGAGCTACCCCATCCCGGCCTGGGCATCTGCTTCTGCCCCGACGAGGAGATCGGCCACGGCGCGGCGCTGCTGGATATCGCGGGCTTTGGCTGCGCATACGCCTACACGGTGGACGGCGGCCCGGTGGGCGAGCTCGAGTGGGAGTGCTTCAACGCCGCCGAGGCCACCGTGCGCTTCCGCGGCTACTCCATCCACCCAGGCGACGCTAAGGACAAGATGGTCAACGCCGGCAACCTCTTCGCCGCGTTCCACGCCCTGCTGCCCGAGCACATGCGGCCCGAGCACACCGAGGGCTACGAGGGCTTCATCCATCTGGAGGGGGTCTCGGCGACCTGCGAGCACGCCACGGCGCGCTACATCGTGCGCGACCATGACGCCACGCGGTTCGACGAGAAGCTCGCCCTCATCGAGCGCGCCGCCGCCTTCGTGAACGGCGGTCTGGGCGAAGAGCGCGTGACGGTGGAGACCAAGCAGCAGTACCGCAACATGGCCGAGGTGGTATCCGATCACCCCGAGCTCATCGACGCTGCCAAGGAGGCCTTCGCCGCGGCCGGCGTGGAGCCGCGCGTGCTGCCCATCCGCGGCGGCACCGACGGCGCGCAGCTCTCGTTCCGCGGGCTCCCCTGCCCCAACCTCTCCACCGGCGGGTTCTGCTGCCATGGGGTGAACGAGTTCATCCCCGTGAGCTCGCTGGAGCGCATGGTGGACGTGCTGCAGGAACTCGTGGCGCGCTTCGCGTAGAGGAGGCTGCGACCCGCCGACCGAGCGGATACGATCTGGAAAATCTTGAAGCGCCGCCCGCGGGCTCTGAACCCGCGGGCGGCGCCCCGCTTATCGGAGCCCCTATGCCCAATCGGAGTCCCTATGCCAGGCGCAACAACCGGAAGAGAGGACGGCGCACAAACGCGTCCAACAGAAGCGCGAGAGCGATGAACACGAGGTCGATAATCAGGTGGGCGATGATGAGCGCCGCGCACGCGCAGACGGGGACAGCGCCGCAGAGGACCATCACGGAGGAGGTCACCTGCTCGGCCAAGGGGTGCCAAAGGCCTCCGAACATCGACTGGATGATATAGAACGCAACGATCCCCTGCGCCGCTTGGGCGACGAGCGCGCCGACCGGCCCGCACGCCGTGCGCGGGGGCGCCGAGAGAGCACAGCCGAGGGCGCTCACGGCCAGGGCGAACGAGAGAAGCGACGTCGACTTGAACGAGGTCGCCACCATGAAGTCGCCCGCGCCCAGTACCGCCAGGCCACCCTCGATGACAAGAGATGCGCCAAGGGACGCCGCAAACGCGAGGGCGAACGCCCGCCGGACGCGCCGAGCGCCATCGCGCTCCACTGCGTTCGCCGCCTCACAGGTCTGCGCGACGACGGCGCCCGCTAGATACGCGACCACGTAGGTCACCGCGCTCATGAGCTTGCGCCACTCGAGCAGCGAGCGCACCTCACCGCCCGGCGATACGAAGGCGATGTAGGCGTTGACGCCCATCACGACGGCGCCCAGCGCGACCACGAGAGCCGTGCGGTGCGGACAGCGCTCCCACACCCAACCCATCATCGGCGTGGCGATGACGAGCACCAGGTACACCCAGATGAACTCGAGGCCCCCGACGAGCCAGCCGAAATCGTCAAGCCCCACGCCCGCGACGGGCACAACCCAGGCGTTCACGGCGAGCGCCGCGCACGCATAAAACACCACGGTGGCCAGAAGAACCAGCGCGCGACGCGCCGTGCGCCGCAGTTGATCGGACGCGTAGCCTGACTCGCGGGAGCGGCGCGCCGCAGACGGAATCAGAAAGCAGCCCGAGATGGCGTAGAAGACGTTGTTGCCGAATGCGCCCATGAGGTTGATGAACCCGAGCAGGCCGAGCGCCCAAGGCGTCGAGGCGACCAGCTGCGCGGGGTCTGCGACCATACCCCCCAATGCGAAATCGCCCGCGACCGCACCGGCCTGAGCAGCCGACGCGGCCTGGGCGAAAAGCGTCTGGAAGGAATGGAAGAGCGCGATGGCGGCGATCGCGGCGAGTCGCAGCGCCTCGACGTTCAGGTTGCGACGGGAGCTCGCCACGACGCGCCTACTGAAGCGTCGTGTCCGCCGTACCGTCGGCCGAGTCGCCTGCATCATCACCCGAGCCGACCGTGGCCGTGCCGGACGACCAATCGGTGCTGGAGTTCTCCGACAGGTCGCCGATGGTGGCGGACTGGCCGTCGCCGGCGCCCATGGTCTGCGGACCCTGCGGGTCCTTGCCCTCGTTCACGCGCTCCATCATCTCGCGCAGCTCGTCCTCCATAACGAACACGTAGCTCTGCCCGTCGATGTAGGTGTCCTCGCCCGCCCACGAGGGAAGGTTGGCCGAGTACATGTCGTCGGTGTTCATGCCGCGCATGGCGTTGATGAGCGCGACGATGTCGTTGACCGAAAGCGAGGTGTGCACCATGTCGGCGAGCGATTCCAGGATCGCGGGCACCGTGGTGATATCGAGGTTGTTGAGGATCTTGTTGGCAAGGGCGCCGAGCACCATGCGCTGGTGGCGCATGCGGGTGTAGTCGCCGTCGTTGTAGAGGTAGCGCGAACGGCTGAACGCCAGCGCGTGCTCGCCGTCGAGGTGCTGCTGGCCCGATTCGATCTCGATGCCGGGCAGGTGCTCGTCACCGATCACCTCGTCGCCCTCGGGGATGTAGAGGTCGATTCCGCCCACGGCGTCGATCAGCGCCTGCATGCCCTGGAAGTTGATCTCGGCGTATTCGGAGATCTGCACGCCGCACAGCTCGTTGACGACCTCGATCATCTCGGCGGCGCCCGAACCGTCGTCGCTCTGGCCGTAGGTGAACACCGCGTTGATCTTCATGGCCGAGCCCTTGTACTCCACATAGGTGTCGCGTGGGATCGAGATGAGGGTGACCTGCTTCTCGGTGGGGTCGACGCGCGTCAGGATGATGGAGTCGGTGCGGTAGGTGTCCTCACCGGGGCGGCCATCGGTGCCCAGCAGCAGGATGTAGAACGGCTCGTGCGCGACATCGGAGTCGACGAGCGTCAGCATGAGGTCGTCGGTTATGACGCTGCCGTCGTTGATGCGTGAGACGATGTTGGAGAACCACAGCCCCGCCGCCGTGACGGCGCCGACGAGCACGCCCAGAAAGCCGAGCAGGATGCCGCGACGGACGATCTTGCCCCGCCGGCGCTGCCGGGAGCGCTGCGCATAGCGCGCCACGTTCTCGCGGCTGTAGATGCGCGCCTGCGCGCCCGTGGACACGCGGCTGGACTGCTGGACGGCTTTCTTGCGCATGCTCATGGTCTACCTGACCTCATCATCCATGGGATCCGGGACCGATACGCGCTCGACGTGCGCCCCCAACCCGCAAAACTTCTCGCAGAACCGCTCGTAACCGCGGTAGATGTGGTGAATCGCCGAAACCTCCGTGCAGCCCTCGGAAACGAGCCCCGCGAGCACCAGGGCCGCGCCGCCGCGCAGATCGGGTGACACCACCTGCGTGCCCGAGAAGCCCGCGACGCCGTGGATGATGGCGTGATGGCTCTCGATGCGGATGTTGGCGCCCATGCGCATGAGCTCGGAGGCGAACATGAAGCGATTCTCGAATATGTTCTCGGTGATGACGGAGCTGCCGTCGGCGAGCGCCGAAAGCACCATGACCTGGGCCTGCATGTCCGTCGGAAACCCGGGATAGGGCAGCGTCTGGATGTCCACCGGCGTCAGGTGCGCAGCGCGCTCCACGTGGACGCCGTCGTCGATGCGCTCGCAGGAGATGCCCATGAGCTCCATCTTCTTGAGCACCATGCCCAGATGGTGCGGATTGAACCCGATGACGTCGATGCCCGTAGGGCCGGCGGCGAGCGCGCCCGCCACGATGAAGGTTCCCGCCTCGATGCGGTCGCCGATCACGCGGTGGGTGACGGGATGGAGCTCCTCGACGCCCTCGATGGTGACCACCGGCGTGCCCGCGCCCTCGATCCGGGCGCCCATCTCGTTGAGCATGTTGGCGAGGTCCACGATCTCGGGCTCGCGTGCCGCGTTGTCGATGATGGTGGTGCCCTGGGCGCGCACGGCCGCCATGATGAGGTTCTCGGTGGCGCCCACGCTGGCGAACTCCAGCGTGACAGCCGTCCCCGTCATGCCCTCGTCGGCGTTGGCGTAGATGTAGCCGTGATCGGTGTCGAACGAGACGCCCAACGCCTCGAGACCCAGGATGTGCATGTCGATCTTGCGCGCACCCAGGTTGCAGCCGCCCGGCATGGCGATCTTCGCCCGGCCGAACCGCCCCAGAAGCGGCCCCATGACCGCCGTCGAGGCGCGCATCTTGGCGACGAGGTTGTAGGGGGCCTCCCAGGAATCGACCGCGGAGGTATCAATGATGAGCGTGTGCTCGTCGGGGACCTCGATCGTGGCCCCCATGCCCTTGAGCACCTTGCCCATGACGTGGACGTCGGAGATGTTGGGCACGTTGGTGAGCGTGGTGGCATCCGGAGCCAGCAGCGTGGCCGCCATGAGCTTGAGCGCGGAGTTCTTCGCTCCTGAAACGCGAACGCTGCCGCTTAAGGCATGCCCGCCCTGAACACGGATGATATCCACGTGCCTACTCTCTTCGATAGATCATGCAGAGATGCCCGGCAGCATGGGCGCTCGACGCGCGACGCTCAAGGCGCTACGCGGCGAGCAGCAGCTTGCGCCAAGCGATTTCATTATATAGATAGGCGCGGCGTGCATCATCTGCCGACAAATTACTCAGCTGGTCTTCAAATTCAGCGATCTCGGCCTTGAGGGCCTCGGCATCGATCGAGGCGAGATCGGCGGCGCGCTCGGCCAGGATGATGACCTCCTCGCCCGTGATCTCGGCATAGCCGCCGTTCACCGCGAACGTGCGGGTCACCTCGCCCATGCGCTCGTCGCAGATGCGCACGAACCCCACGTCGACCGAGCAGATCTCGTTGGCATGGCGCGGAGCCACGCCGAGCTCGCCGGTGGAGGTGGGCAGCGCTACGAACGCTGCCTCACCCTCGTATTCGTTGTGCTCCGGGCAAACGATGCGGATGTGCATGGTCCTCACGCCGCCGTTTCCATCTTGGCGGCGCGCTCGCGCACGTCATCGATGGTCGAGGCGTAGCGGAACGCCTGCTCGGGCAGGTCGTCGCACTCGCCATCCACGATGGCGGCGAAGCTGCGGACCGTGTCCTCGATGCGCATGTAGACGCCGGGGTTGCCGGTGAACTTCTCGGCCACGTGGAAGCTCTGCGACAGGAACTGCTGCAGCTTGCGGGCGCGGTTCACAGTGAGGCGCTGCTCCTCGGAAAGCTCGTCCATGCCCAGGATCGCGATGATGTCCTGCAGGTCGGAGTACTCCTGCAGGATCTCCTGCACCTTGACGGCCACGCGGTAGTGCTCCTCGCCCACGATGGTGGGGTCGAGGGCGTCCGACGAGGACGCCAGCGGGTCGATGGCCGGATAGAGGCCGAGCGCCGCGATGGAGCGCGAGAGGACCGTCTGGGCATCCAGGTGCGTGAACGTGGTGGCCGGCGCCGGGTCGGTCAGGTCGTCGGCGGGAACGTAGACGGCCTGCACCGAGGTGATGGAGCCGGTCTTGGTTGAGGTGATGCGCTCCTGCAGGTCGCCCATCTCGGTGGCGAGCGTGGGCTGGTAGCCCACGGCCGAGGGCATGCGGCCGAGCAGGGCTGAGACCTCGGAGCCCGCCTGCGAGAAGCGGAAGATGTTGTCGATGAACAGCAGCACGTCTTGGCCGCGGTCGCGGAAGTACTCCGCTGCGGTGAGGCCCGCGAGGCCCACACGCAGGCGCGCTCCGGGCGGCTCGTTCATCTGGCCGTAGACCAGGCAGGTCTTCTCGATGACGCCGGACTCGGTCATCTCCAGGTACAGGTCGGTGCCCTCGCGGGTGCGCTCGCCCACGCCGGTGAAGACCGAGGTGCCGTTGTGCTCCTGCGCGAGGTTGTTGATGAGCTCCTGGATGAGCACCGTCTTGCCCACGCCGGCGCCGCCGAACAGACCGGTCTTGCCGCCGCGGATGTAGGGCTCCAGGAGGTCGACAGCCTTGATGCCCGTCTCGAAGATCTCGGTGGTGGTGGTCAGCTCGTCGAAGTGGGGCGCGGGATGGTGGATGGGGTAGTAGTCCTCCACCTCGGGCATGGGCTTGCCGTCGACCGGCTGACCCAGCACGTTCCAGATGCGCCCGAGCGTGCCGGGACCCACCGGCATGGTCATGGGGCCGCCGGTGTCGGTGGCCACGATCCCGCGCGTGAGGCCGTCGGTGGAGGTCATGGCGACGGTGCGCACCACGCCTCCGGGCAGCTGGCTCTCCACCTCCAAGATGGTGGAGATGTGCCCCATCGGGGTATCGGCCTCGACGGTGAGGGCGTTGTAGATTGCGGGGATCTGCTCGTCGAACTTCACGTCGACGACGGGGCCCACGATGCGGATGATGCGCCCGTCGCCCGCGGTGTGGCGTTCGACGGCATCCTTGATATCGTCTCGTGCGGTGGTCGCAACCATGGCTATCCCTCCTCCGCTGCCGCGGCTCCGCCCACGATCTCGTTGATCTCGGTGGTGATGGAAGCCTGGCGCACGCGGTTGTAGGTTCGGGTCAGGGTGGCGATGATCGCCGTCGCGTTCTCCGTGGCGGAGTGCATGGCCTTGCGGCGCGCACCCTGCTCGGCGGCGGCGGAATCGATCAGCGCCTGGTGGATGACGGTCAAGACGTAGCTGGGCACCAGCTCGCCGAGGACGACCTCGGCCGAGGGCACGAAGCTGAACGAGGACGAGACGCGCTGCGGGGCCTCATCGGCGTTCTTGCGCGGCCCGCGCGCGAGCGCCACCATCTCCGTCTTGAGCGGGAGCAGGTGCTCGACGCGCAGCTCCTGCTCCACGCGGTTCTTGGCGTGGTGGTAGATGACCTCCACGCGGTCGATGGCCCCGGAGGCGTAGCCGTCGCAGATGTAGCTCGCGATCATGCGGGCCTGCTCCAGCGTCGGATCGGCCGAGGTGCCCGCGAAGTGCATCACCACGTCGCCGCGATGCGCGAAGTACTCGCAGGGCTTGCGGCCGCAGGTGATGAGCTCGCAGGCGATGCCGTCGCGCTCGCAGCGCATCATGATCTTCTCGGTCTCGCGCTCGACGCCCACGTTGAAACCGCCGGCGAGGCCGCGATCGGAGGCGATGGCCACCACGAGCACGTGCTCGACGCGCTTGTGCTGCTGCAGGATGGGCGCGCCGCCCGCCGCCTCGGCGTCCTGGGCCACGGTGAGCATGACGTCGGTGAGCGCCGACTTATAGGGCTCGGCGTTGTAGGCGCGATCCAGCGCGCGACGGATCTTGGCCGTGGAGACCATCTCCATCGTGCGCGTGATCTGCCTGGTGCTCGTGACCGAGGTGATGCGCCTCTTTATTTCGCGAAGGTTCGCCATGGGGCCTAGCTCTCCTCGGTCTCATCCTCGGGCGCCGGAGTGTCGGCGGCATGGCGCTCCGCGAAGTCGCGCTTGTAGTCCTTGATGGCGTGCAGAAGCTCGGTCTCGAGGTCGCCCTCGATCTTCTCGGCGCGCACGCGCTCGAGCAGGCGCTGGTAGCTGCTGTCCATGTACTGGATGAGGCCGTCGCGGAACTCCAGGACCTGCGCGATGGGCAGGTCGTCGATGAGACCCTGGTTGCCGGCGAACAGCGCCACGACCTGCTCGGCCACGTCGAGCGTGCGGAAGCGCGGCTGCTTGAGCAGCTCGGTCATGCGCGAGCCGTGCGTGAGCTGCTTCTGCGTGGCGGCATCGAGGTCGCTGCCGAACTGCGAGAAGCCGGCGAGCTCCTGATAGGATGCCAGGTCGAGACGAAGGTTGCCCGCCTGCTGCTTCATGGCCTTGGTCTGAGCGGCGCCGCCGACGCGCGACACCGAGATGCCCACGTCGACCGCGGGGCGCTGACCCTGGAAGAACAGGTCGCTCTGCAGGTAGATCTGGCCGTCGGTGATGGAGATCACGTTGGTGGGGATGTAGGCCGAGACGTCGCCGTCCTGGGTCTCGATGAGCGGCAGGGCCGTCATGGAGCCGCCGCCGAGCTCGTCGGAGAGCTTGCAGGCGCGCTCGAGCAGGCGCGAGTGCAGGTAGAAGATGTCGCCGGGGTAGGCCTCGCGTCCGGGCGGACGGCGCAGCGTCAGCGACATCTGACGGTAGGCCACGGCCTGCTTGGAGAGGTCGTCATAGATGACGAGCACGTGGCGGCCGGGGTTGTCGGGGCTGGCGGTGTGGCCGTTCTCCCCGTTGTACATGAAGTACTCGCCGATGGCGGCGCCCGCCATGGGGGCGATGTACTGCATCGGCGCCGATTCGGCGGCCGTCGCCGAGACGATGACCGTGTAGTCGAGCGCATGGTGCTTCTCGAGCGTGGCGCGAATGGTGGCCACGGTCGACGCCTTCTGACCGATGGCGACGTAGATGCAGATCATGCCCTTGCCGCGCTGGTTGATGATGGCATCGATGGCGATGGCGGTCTTGCCCGTCTTGCGGTCGCCGATGATGAGCTCGCGCTGGCCGCGGCCGATAGGGATCATCGCGTCGATGGCCAGGATGCCGGTCTGCACCGGCTCGTGCACGGGCGTGCGGTCGATGACGCCGGGCGCCTTGAACTCGATGGGGCGGCGATGGGTCGTGCGGATGTCGCCCAAACCGTCGATGGGCTGGCCCAGCGGGTTGACCACGCGACCGAGCATGGCGCGCCCCACGGGGATGTCCATGATGCGGCCGGTGGTGCGGCACTCGTCGCCCTCCTTGATGGCGGCCACGTTGCCGAACAGCACCGCGCCCACCTCGTCGCGCTCGAGGTTCTGGGCGAGTCCGTAGACGGTCTCCCCCGTCTGGGAGCTCTTGAACTCAAGAAGCTCGCCCGACATGGCACTGCGCAGGCCCGAGACACGGGCGATGCCGTCGCCCACCTCGTCGACGTGAGAGAGCTCCTGCGTATCGACCGCCGCCGAAAGGGTGTCCAGGCGCTCGGCGAGCACGCGGGCGATGCTCTGGGCATCGATGGACTCAGCCATGGTGAGCCTCCTCTCTCTTGGTCAGATCTGTGATATCGAGCGCCTCGCGGGCGGCTCGAAGCTGCGTGAGAACCGAGACGTCGCGGCGCTGGCCGCGGGCCTCGACGATGACGCCGCCGATGATCGAGGGATCGACGTGCTCGATCAGGAACACCTTGGTGCCCAGATCGGCCTCGTAGTGCGCGGTGATCTGCGCGCGCAGCTCGTCGTCGAGCGGCACGGCGGTGGTGACCGTCACGCCCACCACGTCGTCATCGGCATCGGCGATGTCCCGGAACGTGGAGGCGACCTTGGGAAGCAGGTCGAGCTGGCCGCGCTCCGCCATCGCGCTCACGATGGCGAGGATCTCCGGCGACGCCGAGGCGAGGGCGTCGAGCGCGCGGCGATCGGCCTGCACGCGTCCCTCCGCCTTGGCGGCCTCGATGAGAGCGCGGGCGTAGGTCTCGAGGACCCGCTCCTCCCTGCGACTAGTCGGCATTCAGGCTACCCGCTTCCTTGATGTAGCGCTCGATGAGGCGGCGCTGCTCGCCATCCTCGTCCAGCGTCTTGGCGACGATCTTGGAAGCCACCGAGACGGACAGGTCGGCGATGGAGCCGGCGGCGTCGGCGTAGAGCGCGCGGCGCTCGTCCTCGGCGTTGGCGTGGGCCTTGGCGATGATCTCCTCGGCCTCGGCATGCGCGGCGGCCAGGATCCGGTTGCGCTCCGCCTCGGCGTCCTGGCGGGCGGCGAGCACGATGTCGGCCGCCTGGCGGCGGGCGTCGGTCACCAGCTCATCGGATGCGGCGCGGTCGGCGAGGGCCTTCTGCTTGGTCTTCTCGGCCTCGTCCAGGCTGTCGGCGATGCGCTTCTCGCGCTCCTCCATGGTGGCGAGGACCTGTGGCCAGGCGAGCTTGGCGAGCACCGCGAGGATAATCAGGAACGCGATGAGCGCCGGGACGAACTCGGCCATCTTGGGAATGAGGATCTCGGCCCCGCCGGCCGACTCCTCCGCGAACACCGGCGTCGGGAACGCGAGCACGCTCGCGGCCGCGACGGCGGCGCCTCCGCGAATGATGGACTTCATGGACAACTCCTTACTCGACACGCGTGAGCCTCAACTAGGAGATGAGGGTCACGACGAAGCCGATGAGGCCCAGGGCCTCGGTGAAGGCCGATGCCAGAATGAAGACGGTGAAAGCACGCCCCTGGATCTCGGGCTGACGCGCCATAGCGCCCGTCGCGCCGAAAGCGGCCAGGCCGATGGCCAGGCCAGCGCCGATAACACCGAGACCGTAACCGATAACTCCCACGATTCCTCCTTTGTCGCGCGCCTCCCCTTGACCGAGGCGCAGGATACCCTTCCTTATGTACCCGGGGCGCCGCTCGGGACCCCGCGGTGACCGATTGCTGCGCGCCGTGAGGCCCGGCCTAGTGGCCCTCGGCCTCGGCGATCTGGATGTACACGGCGGCGAGCACCGTGAACACGTAGGCCTGCACGAACGCGACGATGAACTCGACCACGTAGATGATGAGCAGGATCGCGATCCACGCGAGGCTCGGCAGGGCGCCCACGGCGTTCAGGGCCGAGAACTGCTCAAGCAGGGGCTGGGCGAAGACGGCCGCCATGATGGAGAACGAGCCCATGACGATGTGGCCGGCGAACATGTTGCAGAACAGACGGATGGCCAGCGTGATGGGACGAAGCAGGAGCGAGAAGACCTCGATCACCCACACGAACACGTTCATGGGGAAGGCCACGCCCTCGGGCGCCAGGCTCTTGAGGTAGCCGATGACGCCATGCTTCTTGCAGCCGAAGTACACGAAGTAGATGAACGTCACCAGCGCGAGCGCCGCGGTGCATCCGATGGCGCCGGTGCCCGGCTTCATGCCCGGGATGAGGCCGATGAAGTTGTTGATGAGGATGAAGAAGAAGATGGTCGCCAGAAACGGGAAGTGCCGACGCCAATCGGTGCCCACCACGCCCTTGGCGACGTCGTTCTCGACGTACTCGATCAGATACTCGACGCCGTTGACGAACACGCCCTTGGGCACCAGCGTCTGGCGCTTCACGAACACGAAGATGATCGTGAGCAGGACGGCTGAAGAGACGAGCAGCCAGAACGAATACTGGGTGACGCCCATGTTGAGATCACCCGCGACGGCGGCCGAGGAGAACTCGGAGACGAGCTTGGTGATCTCCCCGGGCAGCTTGGCAAATGCGTCCAAGACTCCACCTTTCCCGAGTCGGGCGCGAACGCCGCGACTACCTTCAATCCGTACGCGCCATGACCAGAAGGGCGATGGCGATCCATCCCGCGAAGAACCCGACGAGCTCGCCTGCGGCGAACGGAACGAGCGCGTCGCGCGCCAGCAGGCGCACCACCACGACCCCGAGGACGAGTATCACGAACGATACGCAGACCCCCAGCATGCCCTTGGCCATGTTCGCATCCGCCTTGCGCGCGACCACCGGCCAGAGCGCCAGCGCGAGCAGGGCAAATGCGAACGCGCCCACCAGAACCCCGAGGAAGATCACCGGGACCTGGGTTGCCAGATCGAACCCCATAGCGATTCCTCCCCCGCGGCCCTGCCGCCAGCGCCCGAAGGCGGGGCGGGTGGACGCGGACATTGAGATTATCCTAGTCAGCGCTTCCTAAAAGTCAAGACGAAACCCAGAGCGCGGGAACCGCGATGACCTATATGCAAGCTAACATCATCATAGCAGGTAGAAGCCACGCATCGAAATAGGGGGCACGGGGAT
Organism: uncultured Coriobacteriaceae bacterium; assembly: GCA_963931435.1. Lineage (GTDB taxonomy): Bacteria > Actinomycetota > Coriobacteriia > Coriobacteriales > Coriobacteriaceae > Coprousia. The sequence continues at coordinate 133,678 of OZ007012.1, read as the reverse complement.
TCCTCACGGAGCGAGCACATTTCGGGCCCCGTCCGCCGCAGCGGACGAGGCCCGAAGAACCCCCTCTTTGCCAAGCACGCGCCGGCGCTAGAGCGTGCCGAAGATGCGGTCGCCGGCGTCGCCCAGGCCGGGCACGATGTAGGCGTTCTCGTTCAGGCCCTCGTCGACGGCGCAGACGAGCACACGCACGTCCGCATCGGCCGCGAGCACCTCGGCGATGCCCTCGGGCGCCGCCACGATGGAGAGCAGGCGCACGTCCTGGGCGCCCTGCGCGCGCAGGTAGCCCAGCGCCGCCGTGGCCGAGCCTCCCGTGGCGAGCATCGGATCGACGAGCAGCACGGTGCGCTCGGCGATATCGGCCGGAAGCTTGCAGTAATACTCATGCGGCTCGTGGGTGACCTCGTCGCGATACATGCCGATATGCCCCACGCGCGCCGCGGGGATGAGCTCGAGCAGGCCGTCCACCATGCCCAGGCCCGCGCGCAGGATGGGCACGATGGCGAGCTTGCGCCCGGCGAGCTGCTTGCAGGTAGCCGTGGCGATGGGCGTCTCGACCTGCACGTCCTCGAGCGGCAGGTCGCGCGTCGCCTCATAGCCCTCGAACAGGGCCAGCTCGCCGATCAGGTCGCGGAACTGCTTGGTGCCCGTCGCCTTGTCGCGCAGGATGGAGAGCTTGTGCTGCACCATGGGGTGGTCCACCACGGTGACGCGGGAGGCATCGTAGGCAGCGGCCATGCTAGTCCTCCAATGCGGTGATCTTGGCGACGCGGCGCTCGTGGCGCCCGCCCTCGAACTCGGTGGAGAGGAAGGTCTTGACGATCTCCTTGTTCTGGTCGACGTCGATGAAGCGCCCCGAGAGGCACACCACGTTGCCGTTGTTGTGCTGGCGGAACAGCTCGGCGAAGGCCGGGGTGGTGATGGAGGAGGCGCGCACGCCCGGGACCTTGTCGGCGGCGATGGCCATGCCGATGCCCGTACCGCAGATGAGCACGCCGCGCTCGGCGCGGCCCTCAGCCACATCATGGGCCACCTTGGATGCGTAGTCGGGGTAGTCCACGGCGTCCCCCGTGTCGGGGCCCTCGTCGATGACCTCGCATCCCAGCTCGCCCGCCAGATAGTCGACAAGCTGCTGCTTCTGCTCGAATCCGCCGTGATCGCACGCAATAGCCACGCGCATGGCCGCTCCTCTCGTCTTGCGAAGCCGCCGGACCCGGCGGCACCTCCGCCCCGTATTATCCCCCAATATCGCCGCGCGTGCGCGCCACGGCCGCATGCCAGCCGTCGAGGTTGCGCCGTCGGGAGACCTCGTCGGATGCAGGGTCGAACGTCTGCGCAACCCCGCAGTTCTGCATCAGCTCCTCGCGGTCCTCCCAGTACCCTGCCGCGAGCCCGGCGAGATAGGCCGCCCCCAGAGCCGTGGTCTCGACCGTCTCGGACTGGATGACGGGAATCTTGAGCAGGTCGGCCTGGAACTGCATGATGAAGGCGTTGCGCGAGGCGGCGCCGTCCACGTAGAGCGCGTCGATCGCGCGACCCGCGTCGCGCTCCATGGCGCGCAGCACGTCATAGGACTGGTAGGCCATCGACTCGCATGCCGCGCGCACGATCGTGGCGCGGTCGGCCGCCGCCGTGAGGCCCGCTATGATGCCGCGCGCCTCCGCGTCCCACCACGGCGCCCCCAGCCCGCTGAACGCCGGGACCAGGTAGCAGCCGTCGTTGCCGTCGCGCGAGGAGGCGATGGCCTCCGTCTCGGCGGCACTCGAGATGATGCCCAGCTTGTCGCGCAGCCACTGGACCACCGAACCGGCATGGAAGATCGAGCCCTCGAGCGCGTAGCTCACGTGCCCGCCCTCGGCGATGCCGATGGTCGCGAGCAGGCCGCTCTGCGAGGTCACGACCTCGTCACCGGTGTTCATGAGCATGAAGCACCCCGTGCCGTAGGTGTTCTTGACCTGCCCGGGCTCGAAGCAGCAGTGCCCGAACAGCGAGGCCTGCTGGTCGCCCGCCACGCCCCGGATGGGCGGCGTGTGGGTCATGATCTCGGACGAGACGTTGCCGAAGAACCCGGAGCTCTCGCGCGCCTCGGGCAGCATGCAGCGCGGGATGTCCAGGATGCGCAGCAGCTCGTCGTCCCAGTCGAGCGTATGGATGTTGAAGAGCATGGTGCGGCTGGCGTTGGTGTAATCGGTCGCCAGCACGCTGCCGCCCGTGAGGTTGTAGATGAGCCAGGTGTCCACGGTGCCGAACGCCAGCTGACCCGACTCGGCCAGCTCGCGGGCGCCGCTCACGTGGTCCAGGATCCACGCCACCTTGGTACCCGAGAAGTACGCGTCCGGCGTGAGGCCCGTCTTGGCCCGGATCAGATCGCTGAACCCCCGGCGCTCCAGATCGCGCGCCGCCTCGGCGGTGCGCCGGCACTGCCAACCGATGGCGTTGTAGATGGGCTGCCCGCTCACGCGGTCCCAAACGATGCAGGTCTCGCGCTGGTTGGTGATGCCGATGGCGGCGATGCTGTCGGAGTGGATGCCGCTCTTGAACTGCACCTCCATCATGACGGCGATCATGGAGGCCAGGATCTCCATGGGATCCTGCTCCACCCAGCCCAGCTGCGGATAGGTGGTGGATATGGTGCGCGAGGCCTGCTCGACGATGCCGCCGTACTCATCCACGATCACCGCGCGCACCGAGGTGGTGCCGGCGTCGAGCGCCATGATGTAGGAGGCGCCGAACGCGAAGGCGCCATCGATGCTCTGTCCGAGATCTTGCAGCGAGATTGCCATGTCCAAGCCCTCTCCCTATGCCTGGCGCGCCGTCGGACCCGCGTCGGGGCGCCCGCCGAGCGCCTGTCTGATGGCGCGCGCGCCCAGCGCCCCCTGGCGGATGATCTTGAGCTCGCCCGAAGGGAACGAGACGATGGTCGAGGCGTCGCGGCACGCCGTCGCACCCGCGTCGATCGCCACGTCCACCCCCTCTAGCACGCAGGGCTCCACCTCGTCGAACGACGCCGGGGCGGGGTTGCCGTGGGTGTTGGCGCTGGTGACGGCCAGGGGGCAGCCGCAGGCGCGCACGAGCGCGGCGACCACCGGCGAGGCCGAGGCGCGCAGCGCGACCGTCCCGTCGGGAGCCTGCATGAAGCGCGGGACCGAGGGCGCGGCGGGCATGATGAGCGTGAGCGCACCGGGCCACAGCGAGCTCGCCAGCGCGCGGGTGCGCGCGTCGACCCCCGCCCCGTAGCGGTCGAGGTCCTCCGCACCGGAGACCAGCCAGGGGACCGTCTGGGCGAGATCGCGGTGCTTGACCGAGAAGATGCGCCGGTAGCCCGAGCCCTCGGGCGGCACGGAGACGCCGTTCACCAGCGGTTCGCCGGCATCCGCGGCTGCGGGCGCGACCGAGGAGGGCTCATCCATGAAGGCGGATACCGCGACGCCGATGCCGTAGACCGTCTCGGTGGGAATCAGGGCCAGGCCGCCCGCGCGCATCACGCGCGCCACCTCCTCGATAGCCTGCTGGTCGAGAGCATCCTCCCGCATCTTGAATATCCGAACGCCCACTCGGGAGCCCCTTTTCGCATCCGGCGCATGCGCGCCTCCGATAGTCTGCGCGGTATTGTCTCATGAGCGGGCGGGCGCGCGGCGGCTCAGGAGCATCGGGCGCGCAGACGGGGCAACGCTCTCGGTAAAAGGGGCGGGCATGTGTGCATCGCGTGATGACGAAGCGTCAGATGGTAGGTTGTCGCCGGTAAACGGCTGAGGGGGGCAGAGGCTTACGCCAGCACGTTCTCCTCGAGCCACTGGGCCACGCCATCGTGGAACACATCAGGGCAGATCGCATCGGCGCAGGCGCGCACCTCCGGCTCGGCGCTCGCCATGACCACGAAGGTGAAGGGCGTGTCCGCGAACGAGACGTCGTTGCCCGAGTCGCCGAACGAGAACGAGTTCTCGGGGTGCACGCCCAGCATGCGGCAGATCTCCATACCCGCCGAGCCCTTGGACACCCCGCGCGCCGTCATCTCGATGGAGCCGGGACCCTCGTTGGCTATCTCAAGCTTGTCGGCGAGGGGTGCGAGCAGCTTCTGCGCCGCGGCGCGATCGTCGTCATCGTCGAAGTACGCCATCACCTTGTAGTAGCCGTGCTCGCGGGCAACGTCCGAGTCCAAGATGCTGTCGACCAGATGCGAGGCCGGGGGATTCCACGTGTTGCCATCGGGCATGATCAGGGGATCCTCGTGGTAGAAGCCGTCGGCGACGTGCGCCCAGCGCCGATCGGGCGCGTCGTCCAGGAGGCGCACGGCCTCGGCCACCACGGCGTGGTCGAGCGTGCGCTCCAGCACGGGCTCGCCCGTCTTGGCCGAGAACACCGCCGAGCCGTTGGAGGTGATGCACCAATCCAGCCAGGGGGCATCTAGCAGATCGGGCCCGAGCTCGCGGAACGCGCGACCCGTCGAGACCGCAAGCGCGTAGCCTTGCTCATGCGCCGCGGCGAACGCCGCGCGCACGCGCGGGGAGATGTTGCGGTCCATCCGCGTCTTGAACACCGTGCCGTCGAGATCGAAGGCGATCAGCCCCCGCACCGATGCGCCGTCTGCCATATAAGCTCCACTCGCTTTCCGTCGACCTGTGAACTGCCTGCCGGCGCGCAGAGATGCCGCACGCAGCGCCCTCAATTGTATCCGCCGCGCGGGAGGTCGATGCAAGCTGACGGCAAAGACTGATACGTTTTGAGTGAAAACGCGCTATCCCCTATCCGGCCGAACGGTCCCGCGCCCGCGCCTCCGCGACGATCCGCCGCAGCATCTCCGACCGCGTGCTACCGCACGCCTCCGCCCTGCGATCGACGTAGGCCATGAGTGAAACGGGGAACCGCACCGTAAAGGGACGCACCTCCTCGTCCGCAAGGGAGGGGCGCCCGCGGCGCGGCCTGCCGAGCGCCTCCCGCGACCACGCGTCGGCCTCGTATTCCGCCGCCCGTGTGTCAGCTTCTTCCGACGTCAATCCGATGCTTGCGAGCAGCTCGCGATCGTCCACAGGCCTCACCCCAGCCCCAGCTCGTGCAACAGCTTGGGGAAATATTGTAAGACGATATTACGCGAGCATCAAGCTACCAGCAAACGCCGCATCTCTCCAGACGATCCTGCTAAGGAAGGGTCGCGAGGACGAAGCGGGTGCGGCCGGTGAGATCGGGGGCGATGCGGATGTTGACCAGCCCCGCCGAACGGCAGAGCGCCGCCGCGGCATCGAGGGATTCCTCGAACAGCTCGCAGGCTAGAAGGCCGCCGGATCGCAGGACGCGCGGCGCCGCGACGAGCAGGCGGCGGAACACGTCCAGGCCGTCGAGGCCGCCGTCGAGAGCGAGCGAGGGCTCGTACGCCGCGACCTCGCGCGGCAGGGTCGCCATCACATCCGTGGGGATATAGGGCGGGTTGGACACCAGGACGTCGAACGTGCCGAGCTCATCGGGCAGCACGGGGCCGATGAGGTCGCCCAAGCGCACGTCGACCTCCCGCGCGGTGAGGCCCGCCTTCTCGCGGTTGCGCTCGGTGAGGGCGACCGCCCGCGGCTCGATGTCGATCGCCACGCAGCGCACCGCGCCCTTGCGCTCCGAGGCGAGCGAGAGCGATATGCAGCCCGTGCCGCACCCCACCTCGAGCACGCGCGCCTCTGAGCGGGGGGCGGAGTCGCCGTCAGGCGCGACCTCGATGCCCGCCCCGTCGACCGACCCAGCCGCCACAGCCCTGTCTGCAGAGGCTCCTGACGCCCCTCCACCGACCTCGTCGTGCGCCGCCGCGGCGTCAGGGGCGCTTGCCGCCGACACATCAGCCAGCTCGAAGCCCGCCCCCGTCGAATCATCCCCGTCCAACGCGGCCCCCGACTGCGCGGCAGCGCCCGGTCGCCCATCCGACAGGGAGACCGCCATCCCGGCGGCATCCGCTGCGGGGCCGTTCTCGCTATCCGCAGCGACCTCTGCCGCAAACCCGGCTTCGCCGCCGCCGACAGCCTTCCTCTCTTCAACAGCTTCGTCGGCATCCGCCCGCGCGGCGGCGCGGGCGAGCTCCGCCTCGCGCGTCCGCTCGACCTCGTCGTTCCAGGGCAGCTCCGTCTTCGTCCGCACGCCCTTGCGCGCGGCATCGCCGCCCAGCACCTCCTGGTCGATATACGTCAGAACCGCATCGACCAGAAGCTCGGTCTCAGGGCGCGGGATGAGCACGCCCGGCTCGCAGGCGATGGTGAGCATCCGGAAGCCCGTCTCGCCGGTGATGTACTGCAGGGGCTCGCCCTCCTTGCGACGCAGTAACCCGTTGCGCACCGTCGCGAGCTCGTCGGCTCCCAGCGGCTGATCATGGTTCATATAGAGTTCGATGCGCTTGAAACCCGTCGCGGAGCACAGCAGCCACTCGGCCGCGACGCGCGGGTTCTCCTCGCCGCGACGCTTCAAGAACTCGACGCACCAGTTCAGGCATCGCGCTACGGTCCAAATCTCGGTCTCGGCCATGGCATCCTCCCCATCGTCCCGGCGTTGCGCCCGGGCGCGTCGCAATCCCGCGACGACGCTCGACGCCCACCAGCCTAACGCGCACATCTGAACGCCGTCGGAATGAAAGCGGAACGAATCCAACGGGAATCTGAAGCTGATTCGGCTGAATCCAACCGGGCAGCTCACGGGCCCGGTTTTCCCAAAGGCGTCGGAAAGAGCGCGTCCACCCGAACGCGCGATTCCACACAACGCGCAAAAACAAGGCGCCCCGAGGGGCGCCCCGCATCAATCCAGGTTTTCGTCCTTACACCGCCTGGGCGAGCTTCTCGGCGCGATCGGCGGCGGCGAGCGCGTCGATCACCGTACCCAGCTGATCACCCAGAAGCACCCCGTTGTACGTGGAGTTGAAGCCGATGCGGTGATCGGTCACGCGGTCCTGCGGCTGGTTGTACGTGCGGATCTTCTCGGAGCGGTTGCCGTGCCCAATCTGGCTCTGGCGCTCGGCGCCCAGCTCGGCCTGCTGCTTCTGCAGCTCCATCTCGTAGAGGCGCGCGCGGAGCATCTGCATGCAGACCTCGCGGTTCTGGATCTGGCTGCGCTGCTCCTGGCTCTGCACCACGGTGTTGGTGGGCAGGTGGGTGATGCGCACCGCCGAGTAGGTGGTGTTGACGCACTGGCCGCCGGGGCCGGAGGCACAGTAGGTATCGATGCGCAGGTCGGAGGGGTCGATCTTGATGTCGATCTCGTCCGCCTCGGGCAGCACCGCCACGGTGGCCGTGGAGGTCTGGATGCGGCCCTGGCTCTCGGTCTTGGGCACGCGCTGCACGCGGTGCACGCCGCTCTCGTACTTCATCACGGAGTAGACCTTGTCACCCGAGACCTTGAACTCGATGGACTTGAAGCCGCCCGCCTCGGAGGGGCTGGCGTCGAGCACCTCGACCTTCCACTTGTGCGCCTCGCAGAAGCGCTGGTACATCTTGAAGAGATCACCCGCGAAGATGGCCGCCTCGTCGCCGCCGGCGGCGGAGCGGATCTCCACGATGGTGTTCTTCTCATCGTTGGGGTCGCCCGGGATGAGCATGAACTTGATGTCTTCCTCGAGCTGGGGGAGCTTGGCCTCGTTCTCGGCGATGTCCTCCTGGAGCATGGCCTTCTCGTCCGAATCGGAGGTGTCGCGCTGCATCTCCTTGGCCGCCTCGATGTCATCGAGCGCGGCGAGGTACGCGCGCGCCGCCGCCACGAGCGGGGTCTGGTGCGCGTACTCCTTGTTGAGACGGGTGTACTCCTTGATGTCGGAGGCCACGGAGGGGTCGGAGAGCTTCTTCTCGAGCTCCTCGTAGGCGGCGATGAGTTTTTCGAGCTTGTCGCGCATGGTGCATCCTTCGATTTCGGGCCGGAACGACTCTTGGCGCGTCCGGCGTGTGTTCGGCATGGGTGGCGCGGCGGCAGGCCGCGCAGGCGGGGCCGCGCGTGCGGCGGGACGGATCCCAGCTAGAACATGTCGAATCGCAGGTACATGCGCTCCCTTTCTCTCGGTCCTCCATGATACCCGCTCCCCTGCCCCGGGCAAGCCCCTTCGCAGACACACCACGGATCCACCCAGCTCGCGGGGCGCATCAGGCCCTGCGCGCCGATAACGATAATATCGGCAATTTGGTGACGAAAGTAGAGGCTTCGGTAGTTTGTGTGACAAGGGGCTAGCCTAGGCAGCAACGCTCTTCGCTCCCTTCACGCCCTTCTTCCTCGCCTTCACCGGGCGACCCGGGAGCTGGGGCTGGCAGTCGCCGCACCTGAGCATGAGCAGGGCCACGAGGTTGTCGGTGTTGCGGAAGCCGTAGCCCATCCTCACCGCCACCTTGATCTTGTTGTTGATGGCCTCTACGCGCCCGTTGCTGATGCCGAGCTCGACTGCGGCGATGATGTCGTCGCGCCGGCGGCGCACCTTCTTCTCCACGGCGACGACCTTGGCGATCTTGCAGTAGGCGGCCCTGTGCATCCAGTCGTCGAGCAGCTCGGCGGCCTCGGAGCCGTCGGCTGCCCGGAAGACGGCCCGCAGGTCCTCCTTGAGCTCCCAGGCCCTGACCAGCCGCGAGCCGGCCCTCTTCTTGAGCGCCTCGAGCCTCGCCCTCTGGCCGTCGGTGAGGTCCTCGGGGTTCTTCACGAGCGCGTAGCGGCTGCCCTTGATGGAGGCCGCCTCCTCCTCGAGCGCCCTGACCTCCTCGGGCGGCAGCTCGCCTTTGGCAGGCCTGCCGCGCTTGCCCTCGGGCCTGGGCCTGGCGGCCCTGGCGGCGGCCCTGGCGGCGTTCCACTCCTCGCAGCGCACGGCGTCGAGCGCGTCGTTCATCCACTGGACCACGTGGAAGGGGTCCATGACCCACCTCGCGTTGGGGCAGCGGCGCTTGACCAGCTGCCTTATCCACCTCGCGCCGTCGGCGGTCACCACCTCTATGGCGCGCCTCTGCTCGCGCGTGAGCTCGTCGAGGAACAGGTTGAGCACGTCCTTGCCGGTGCCCTCGTGCGCCCAGATGAGGCAGCCGCGGTCGTGGTCGACGACCACCGTGACGTACTTGTGGCCCTTCTTGTACGACGTCTCGTCGATGCCGATGCGGCGCACGCCGTCGAACCTCGAGGCGCCGCGCGCGGCCTCCAGCTCGGCGTAGACGCGCCTGCACACGCCGCCCACGCTGTGCCACTCGACGCGGGCGAGCTCGGAGACCGCCGAGGCGGTGCAGCGGACCGCCAGCCACGCCACCCAGTCCTCGAAGTCGCGCGTGAAGCGCGCCCCGTGCCGCGCCCAGGGGACGGCCTCGGTGCGCACGCCGTGCTCCGGGCAGCGCACCCTGCAGGGCGCGTACTCCAGGTAGCAGGCCGAGCGCGCCAGGTCCATCGCCCTCCACAGCCTGGGGGCCCCGCGGTTCGCCATGTCGTAGAAGTCGCAGGCCCTGCCGCATACGGGGCAGCGGCGCTGCTCGCGCTTGTAGGGCCGGACGCTCACGACGATGCGCTCGGCCTCGATGCGCGCGCCCAGGACGACCGTGCGGGCCAGACCGAGGGCGAGAAGTAGTAGACTCTTCATGCGTCACACCTCTTCGGTTGTCTGAATTTGGCTTAGCAATCATAGGCGGATGACGCGGAAACGGCCCCTCCCGGGGCCGTTTCAGTTCCAGATCGTTGTTTTCGCCCGCTGAGCTGGGCCTATGCCGGAATCTCTCCCACAGAAACCACCGAAGAGCCCGAAAGTATCGGATGCTCGGCTACGCAAATATCGGATTGATGAGCCTCGGCGCCAAGCGATGCGGGCAGAAGGCGAGACGCGTGGGGCAACTTGGGAGGCGGCTATCCATCCGTCCGGTACGAACGGGCGCGCCGCAGCCATCTGCCCGAGAGGCGCCACAGGAGCACCGCCGCGACGACTCCCGCCAAGAGACGCCCGGCGAACAGGACGAGCGATATGGTCTGTGCCACATCGGAGGGAATCAGCTCGACGGGAAGCGCATAGCGCCCCTGCTGCCGCAGCACGAGCATGACGAGCCCCTCGGCGCCGGCGAATACGGTCGCGGAGAGGATCGCGCAGATGCGGGCAATCACCGCCGCCATCCGCAGAGCGTAGGCAGAAGCCCATCCGGGCGCCCCGCCGGCGCCCCGCCCGTCGGCATCCAGGCGATGGCCATGGACGCCGGCGATGATGGCGCCGACAACGACTATGAAGAGCGCAACGCCATCGAAGAGCGCGAAGATGCCGATATAGGGGTTGAACAGCGCGAGCAGCAGCGCCCCCGCCATCGCCGCCAACGCGGATGCGAGCAACATGCGATCACTCCCCTAGGTCTCATAGCGAAACCGCGCACCCCACCCCGTCACCCCGGAACAGATGCCCCGGTGCGTCGCATGACGCGATGGCAACACAAACAGCGGCCGGTACGCGACACGCGTCCGCAAGCTCAGTACAACGAGGTTTATCACCATATTATGAGAAGCGTTCGAATAGCCGCCTCGGGGACGCCGGCGCCGGACTCTATGTGGGAGACCAGCGTCTCCCGCCCCCTGGGCGTGAGCCTTGCGTAGGATGCTGTGGCATGGGAGGGCTCCCCTCGGCTGCAGATCTAGGCAATCCACAGCATGCGGGAGGCCTCCCAATTTGTCACCCTCCGGATGTAAACAACGTCTTGGCGCTGAACACCTAGAGCAGGGTGATGGTGAAGGAGCGCTTGTCCACGGCACCGGGCTCGAGCATGATGATGCCACGCTTGTGCTCGAACACGTCGTCCTCGGTATCGAGGGTCGCGTGTCCATACCACGGCTCCAGCGCCACGAACGGCGCCCCGTCGCCGGCCCAGATGCCCAGATACGGGAAATCGGCGAAATCGACGCGCACCCCGCGCCCGCTTTTGGTGCCGCGCATCGTCACGGTGTCGCCCGGCGTGCCCTCGAGCATGATGGTGTCGAACCGGAACGCGTCGCGCGTGAGCGGCATGCGGTCGGAGTCCTTGACGATGGGGTTCAGGGTGCCGTAGGACCACAGCCCGTCATCGGTGACGACCGGCGACTCGTAGGTCCACGGCTCGGCGAACTCCAGCTCGTAGTCCTCCCACGTCTCGCCCTCGGTGCCGGGCGCGGGGACGTTGAACGCCGGATGCCCGCCCACGGAGAACGGCAACACGACGTCGCCGGTGTTCTCGACGCGGAAGGTCTGCTTGAGCGTGGCCGGCCCCGTGAGCGCGTAGGTCATGCTCAGACGGAAGGCATAGGGGAAGACCTCGCGCGTCTCGGGCGCATCGGTGAGCTCGAGGGTCACGGAATCCGCCGTCTGCTCGGTGACGCGGTACGCGTAGTTGCGCGCCAGGCCGTGACGGCCGAGCGAAATCGGCCCCTGGGCCGAGGTCGCCTTATTGTCGCGGATCGAGCCCACGATGGGGAACAGGACCGGCGCCTGGCGGTTCCACCAGCGCGGGTCGCCCTGCCACAGATACTCGGCGCCGTCCAGCGCAAGGCTGGTGAGCTGCGCGCCCTGGGTGTCGACGGCGGCGGTGAGCGCGCCCGAAGCGAGGGAGATGGTTGCCATGGAGAGCCCCTTTCGAACGGTGTGGATGCAGATTGCTGCTGCGGCCATTATCGCACCCGCGCGCTCCGCAGCCCGCGACAACGCCCGGCGGCTCCGCCAACGGCAGATCGCCCGCTCACGCCTCCAGCACGAAGCGCTCGTTGGAGAGGGCGAACCAGCCACCCGGACGCACGGGCACGTCCTCTCCCGTCGCGACGCGCGAGCCCTCCACGTACGTCCCGTTGGCTGAGCCCTCGTCGCGCACGACGAGGCCCCGCGCGGACACGGTGAGAAGCGCGTGGTGCCGGCTCAGGGAGCTGTTGCCCGTGAGCGGGATCTCGCAATCCTCCTCGCGCCCCATGCGGTACTGGCCGCAGGCAAGGCGCCAGCGCTCGCCCGTGGAGACGCGCCGCACCACCACCGAGAGAACCGAGGAGGCCGAGAAGCCGGGGGCAGATGAGAACGAGGGGCCCGATGAGCCGGACTCCCGCAGGGCGCCGGCGGAGGCGGATGCGCCCATGGGGGCATACGACGTGTCGCGCGCGGTCGACGGGCTCGAGCCCGCCCCAGCGCCCGGCGCCGTCGAAGCGCCCCGCGGAGAGGCGGAGACTTCGCGAACGGGCGCCCCGGCGCGGGCCTCGCGGGACCCATAGCCCGATGCCCCGACGCAGGCGCCGTGGGTTCCACAGCTCGAAGTCCCGGAGCGGGCACCGGAGACCCCACGGCCCGATGATCCGACGCGGGCACCGCGCGCATCGGCCCCGGAGCGCGCGCCGCCCGCATCGCGCCCCGCGCGCGACACGTCATCGGCGCCCACCTGCGACGCCAGACGCACGAAATCGAAGCCGCGCGGCGCCGGCGCCTCGACGGGACGGGGCCTGTCGTCATCCACCATGGATCCCAGCGCCCCCGTGGCACCGGTCGAGGCCATGGCCCCGCACCCGATGAGGAACGCCTCGAAGTCGACGCAGGCCAGCACGCGCGAGAGCCGGGCGTAGTTGAGCGTGCGCTCCATGAGCTCCCACGCGGCGCCGTCGGCCGCCTCCAGGTGGGTGCCCAGCCAGATGAGGAGCTCGCTCACCTCGAAGGGCGCCCAAGCAGCCGCGAGGGGGACGTAGGCGAACCGCATCTTGCCGCTCGCCGGGTTGAACGCGACCCACTGCGGGTCGAACAGCACGCGCCGTCGCGCCAGCCGCTCGCGCTCGCACGCCCGGCACGCCGCGAGCACCGAGCGCAGCGTCCGCTCGAACTGGGGACGCCCGACGGCACGCTCGGAAGAGGAGCGCAGACACACGTAGCCCGGCACCGTATAGGAGAGCACCCAGGCGTCGCCGCGCCGATCGGTCTCGGGCGCGATGAGCGCATCGCCCGCGCGCTGCAGGCGGTCGACGTCGGCGTAATCGATCTGCTCGCCGGCATCGCCGCGCACCTCGATCAGCAGGTCGCGCTTGTCGCCGCGGCTTTTGACCTTGACCTTCATCGGGCTACACCAAGACAAACCGCGCGCCGTCTTCCAGGCCGAGCGCGCCCAAGGGCATCGACGGATCCTGGACCTCGCCGGTGTCCACGTACATGAGCGCCGCATCCTGCGTGGCGCGGTAGAAATCGGGCCGCGCGACCTCCATGGCGCGCGCCACGAGCTCCGTAACCTGTTGGATCGTCAGATCCAGCGGCACCCAGAAATCATGGCGTTCGCCCGTGAGCGGCAGCTTCACGTTGATCAGCAACTTGTCCATGATGCTACCACAGCCCCGCGAAGGCGACATGGTCGCGGGCGTTTTGGTCGATATCTCGTTCGACGCCCTCGATCTGCTCGTTGAGCTTGTCTTCCGCATAGTCAGCCGTATCGGCCACGATGTCCGAGCCGATGTTCACGATGTTGCCGACCTGCGAGACCCTCGCCGTGCGCGTCGCGTTCTTGGCGCCGTTCTTCGTGGCCTTCTCCACCAGCTCGTCCATGCCGTCCATCATCATGGCCTCATAGCCCGTCTTGGCCACCTTGCCGGCGTACTCGGCGTCATCCTCCTCGTAGCCCATGCCCTCATAGAGCGCCTCGGTGCCCTTGCCGACGCCCCATTTGCCGACGATGTCGCCCACGTCCTCGATGCCCTTGCCGGGATCTCCCAAGAAGACCTCCGCGGCCGCATCGGTGCATTTAAGCACCTTGCCCTCGGACTCATATACCTTGGATGCGGTCTCCCAGTCACTGGCCTCATCGCCGCCGGTCAGCTCGTCCACGCGACCCTTGATGTCGGCCATCGACCCCACGAGCCCGACCGAGGCGATCGCGAGGGCAACGGGGCCGGCCGTTCCCAGCGTGGCGATGGTGGCGACCATGCCCACCGTGACGGCCGCGAGTCCGATGACGCGTGCCCAGGTGCGTTGCTCCTGCAGCTTCTCCTGCTCCTCGACCAGCCGTTCGTGCTCGCGCTTGTGCACGCCCTCGCTTGCCGCGAGCACCTGCTCGCGCTTCGAGTCCTGATACTCGACCGCGCGCCCGATATCAGCTACCAGCACCTGCCCCACGGCGGAGCTGGAGAACGACCCCGCCTGGTAACCCCCGACATCGAAGGTGTCGCCCGCGTAGTGCGAGATCGCCGCACCCAGGCTCGCCACCAGGCTATCGAAGCCGTCGACGCTGTTCAGCTGCGCCACGCAGTCATCCTCTAGGCCCTGGACGGCGAGGCGCACCTTCTCGATCTTGTCGCCACGCGCGTTCAGCGCCTGCTGGGCCGGCGCGACCGAGGGCTTGCCCACGGTGATCACCGAGTTCATCAGGTTGCTCGCCTTGGTGAGAAGCCCATCGATCTCGTTCAGGTCGCCTGCGGCAAACGTGTCCTGCAGCTTGCCCCGGGCGCGCGCCAAGGCGTCGTTGGGCAGCCGGGCATCCTTGTTCTCGTTTACCGGCGCGGCACTGAACCCCTGCACGAACCCGCTCAAATCGGTCCCCACGTATTTCGCCAGCGTGATGAGCCCGGTGATGATGGGCAGGTGTACCTCCTGGAAGTACAGCTTCGTACTCGCCGCCGCCGCACCCTGGAAGCTCTCCAACAGCATGAGATCGCTCAATGCGCGCTTGACCTCGTCGAGCGCGTCGTTCATGCTCGTATGGTAGTTCTCATAGCCCGTCCAGTACCCGTCCACATCGGGCACCGAGATATCATATGCCATCGCGCAGCCTCCTTCCCGCACGTCCTACCAAGATGACCCGCCGCCGGAGGACGAACCACCGCCGGAAACTCCGGCGTCCGTCCCAAAGAACGAGCCCAGATTGTGCATGGTGGAAACGACGCTCTCGAGGCCTGCGACCATCTTCTGGGCTGTTCGCTCGTCGAGCCCCTGCATCTCCGCCACGACGCTCACCACACGGTCGTGGTCCGTCACCAGCAGCTCGTGATACTGCTTGAGCGCTTTTTCCAGCTGCTCGATCTTCTCAAGCCCAAGATCGAGCGCCGCGGAAACCGTACCGCCCTTGCTCACATCAGGGGTCACCTCGGCCAGCTCGTCGGCAGCGTCGCTTATGGCGGTCGCGACCCGCAGCGCCTCGGCGGCATTGATCTTGATCTCGCTCATAGCGCCCCCTAATCCACCAGTTCCTCAATCTTGGTCCTGATGTCATCTATGGCGTCCTCGGCTGTGCTCATGAGCTCGACGAACCAGTTCTTGTCCGTCTCGAACCGCCAGATGGCCGAGGACACCTCGTCCTCGGCGGACTCGATGTCCGCTACGAGGTTGCCCACCTCGTTGGCGAGGTGCCCCTCTAGCTCGCTATCCAGCTTGCTGCGCTTTTTGCCCCGCCAGGTGTCGGCCGCCTCATAGCCCTTGACGCTGCTCTTCAGGGTCTTCGCAGCGCTTTTGGCACTGCGCAGGTAGCTGCGCGCCTCCTTGAGGGTCTCGATCTTGGCGTCCAGCTGGTCGTTGTCGCGCTTCGCATCTTCGTATTTCTGCTCCCACGAGCGTATCTGCGCGAGGAGCTCGTCGCTATCTGCCATGCTCGACACCCCCTACCATGTGCTCACGGGACCGGGGTTGCCGCGCTCGACATCGAGCCGCTCCACCACTTCGCGCAGCTTGGGCACGAACACCTGATCCGCCTCATCGGAGTAGCCCTCAGCGAGCACCTCGGTAACCACATCGTGGTTGAAATAGATCGCGGCATCGCCCGTGATGCCCTCGGGGTACAGGCAGCCCGCGTAATCGTAGTAGCGACGCGCACCCTGCTCATCGAGCAGGATGGCGCGCGCGATGACCATGACGGTCTTGTCGTTGCCCTGGATGCGAACCACGGCGCCCAGGTTGAGATAGGTATCGGGACACTGCATGGCGTCATGCCTCCTTTTCCGACGAACCGCCGGGCTCTTCCTCTAGCGCACGGGTCACGAGCCGCACCGGCCGGGGCGTACCCGCAAGCACCTCGTATCCGCTCTCAGCTCCGGCGCGCTTGGGATCGATGGGATGGGCCACCGAATAGGTGGCGCTTATGGCTGCCTGGGAGTCCAATCCGGCGCCCACCCAGACTCCGTCTTTAGTGGTGAGATGCGCTTTGAACCAGGGCTCGAACCCATAGCCCGCTTCATCAGCGGCGTCGCAGATCACCACGACGGGACCCGAGCCCGCAGCCAGCGAGCGCAACAGCTCCTTGACCCGATTCGCCACCTTGAGCTCAAGGCGGTTCAGCAGGGGGTTTATACCGGTGATGATGACGAGGTCGTTGCGGGCAGGACCCGTGGCGGCGAGCTCCTCCAGATAGGACACGGCGAAGGGATCGCGCTGCGTCTCCATCTTCTGGGCGCCCACGGGACCGGGCAGCAGCTTGGCCATGTCGAGCACCGCCACGGGGCGGCCTCCTGTCCCCTCGGCGCGCGCCACTGCGTAGCGGGCGAGCGCGTCCACGAACGCGGCGCCGTCGCGCTTGCGCGAGAACAGCACGCGGTTGAGCGGCATCTCCTCGAAATCGAAGCACGCGGGAGCGAGCGTGTCCTCGTAGATGCCGAAGGGCAGCCGGTCGCCCGCCTCCGCGCCCCGCGCCGCATCGCGCTCGACGGCGGCCTCGAGCACCTCGGGGAACACGTGCTCGGGCACGGTGGGAATGGGCGGTGCCACCGGCCCTCCATCGAGCTCGGCGCGGTGCGCCAGCGCCTCGCAGGTGTTGCGGATGAAGGCGAACTCGTCCTCGTCCGGCGTAGGCGCGGCGTGCGCCGCCTGGAACTCCAGGAGCTGGTCGTCCAGGCGCACGAGCCCGCGTCCGAAGCCATGGGGCTTGGGCTGGCCGCGCATGGATCCGAAGATCACCTGGTAGTCGGCCTCATCGACCGGATCGCACGCGAGCACCTGGCGGAAGAGCGAGCGCATGCGCAGGCGCACCGAGGAGGTGCCCGCCGCGGTCGCCGCGAAGTACACGCCGTTGCGCCCCGCGTCGCGCAGCAGGCGCACGAGTCGGTCCTCCAGCTTGGGGAAGGTCTCGGCGAAGGCGGCGAGGTCGTTCAGGATCACGAGCAGCGCCGGGAGGTCGCCGTGCGCCCGGGCATAGCGCTGGTAGCTGCCGCCATAGGGCACCAGGAGCTCGCGCCGGCGCGCGTACTCGGCCTCAAGCATGCCGATGAGGCGCCCGACCTTCTCGTCGTCGGCGGCGCTCACCACGTCGCCTACCTGCGGCGCGGCGGCGAAGGCGCGCAGGCTCTCGGTGCCGAGGTCGATGGCGTACACGTTGAGGGCGCGCGGACCCACCCAGCACACGAGCGAGTACAGCAGCCCCGAGAGGAGCGCTTCCACCCCCGAATCGGGCGTGCCGTACGCAAGCAGGCTCCCGCCCGTGGAGAACGAGCAGGTGAGGAGCCCCTGGCGCTGGCGCGCGGGGTCGTCGAAGGCGCCCGCCACGCCCACCAGCTCGCCGGACGCCGCGTTCGGCCGGCCGAAGCGCTCGATGAGCCCGTCCACGGAGAGGAAGGCGGGCAGCGGCTCCAGCCACAGCTGGCGGGCGCGGACGCCCGCCTCGCGCGCGGCCTGCTCGATGCGCTCGAGGACCACGTGGATCTCGGGCACGGCGTCCTGCGCGGCGGCCTTGAGCTTGGGGCGCACCGAGACCACGGAGGCGCCGGTGTCGTTGATGAGGACCACCGCGTCATCGCGCGGAGGCTCGAAGCGCGCCTGCGGCGCGTACGGCGTGCCCGCGTAGCCCGCCTGCCCCAGAGCGAAGTACTCGTTATAGCCCACGAGCAGGTAGAACCGGCCTGCTTGCACGAGCGAGGCGGCGTCCGGGCGCTTGATCATCTCGCGCGAATCGCCCTCGTCCGAGACCTTGAGGCACACCTTGAACCGCGCGTTGGACCAGATCTGGTCGTTCACCACGCCGCTGGGCTTCTGGGTCGCCAGGATCAGGTGCACGCCCAGCGAGCGGCCGATGCGCGCGGCCGATATGAGCTCGTCCATGAAATCGGGCTGCTGCTGCTTGAGCTCGGCGAACTCGTCCGCCACGATGATGAGGTGCGGGCAGGGCTCGGTCATGCGCCCCTGGCGGTAGAGGTTGAGGTAGTCGTAGATGTCGACGTTGTCGCCGCCCACGACGTCGCGCGCGCGGTTGAACAGCGCCTGGCGCCGCTTGAGCTCGCTTTGGATGGACACGAGGCTGCGCTTGATGGCGCCGCCGTCCAGGTTGGTGATGACGCCCGCAAGATGCGGCAGGCGCACGTGCTTGTTGTCGAACGCTTTGGCCAGACCGCCGCCCTTGTAGTCGATCAGCACGAAGGCGACCTCGTCGGGCGCGTAGGTCATGGCCATGGACAGGATGTAGGTGATGATGAACTCGCTCTTGCCCGAGCCCGTGGTGCCCGCGATGAGGCCGTGCGGGCCGTGGAACTTCTCGTGGATGTTGAGCACGAACGGCTCGCCCTGCTCGTCGGCGCCCACCACCGCCGCCAGCGAGGTCGAGGCGTTGCTCTCGCGCCAGCGCGAGGCGATGTCGGCGTGCTCGACGCTGCCCAGGCGGAGCATCTCCAGAAATCCCAGGCGCTCGGGGATGCGCACGTCGGCGTCGGCCAGGCGCAGGCGGACGCGGGAGATGTTGCGGCTGAACGCCTCGGCCGCCACCAGCGGCGTGAAGCCGTCCGCATGGAAGGCGCGGCGCGCGCCCGTGGGGTCGTCGCGATCGAGCAGGCAGGCGTCCTGCACCGCGGCGCCCATCTCGCCGGACGCCCCCTCCCCCAGCTCGATGACGCTGCGGCAGCCGCGCGGGAGGTCCTGCATGGACCGGGCGCAGGTGATGAGCGCGATGCCCCGGCTCGAGCGCTCCTCCATCACGGAGCGGAGCGCTCCCGAGCGCACCGAGAGCTCGCGCGAGGCGCACACCACCACGTAGGTGGGGTGCGCACGGCGCGCGTCGAAGCGCTCGTCGCGACGGGCGTCCAGCACACGCTCGATCATGAGGTCGAGCTGCCCCGCCTCCTCGGCGCCGCAGGCGAAGTAGCGCTGCGCGCGATCATCGGAGAAGCAGTGCGGCAGGCGCGCGGCGAACTCCCATGCGCCGCGGTCGGGCTCGTCGCAGTAGACCACGAGCTTGACGTCCTCGTAGCTGAAAAGCGTCGCCAGCTGCACCACCAGGCCGCGCACGTAGGCGGCCACGCGTTCGGAGCGGCCCGTGACGCCCACCACGTTGCGTTCGACGAGCGAGAGCGCCAAAGGCACGTCCGCGACGATGCGCTCCTCGCGCGCGAACTCGTCCACGGCGGCGCGCAGGGGGTCGGCATCCACCGTGAAGCGGGAATCGGGGTAGCGCACCTGCGCTCGGAAGGGCTCGCTGCCCACGCCGATGCGCACGTCGAGGTAGTCCGCATGGATGGGCGTGCGG
Organism: uncultured Coriobacteriaceae bacterium; assembly: GCA_963931435.1. Classification (GTDB taxonomy): domain Bacteria; phylum Actinomycetota; class Coriobacteriia; order Coriobacteriales; family Coriobacteriaceae; genus Coprousia. Next base: position 114,323 of record OZ007012.1, on the reverse strand, counting down.
TTCATGAGGCGCGGGTCGAGCGCCGCCGCGCGCGTGCAGCACTCCTCCACCGAGATGCGGTTCTCGCACAGGATCTCGCGCTGCAGCCGCATCTCGTCGGCGAGCTCGGTGCGCTTTGCGCTGAGGTACTGCCCGTAGGCGACCGAGCGCTCGCGCTCCTTCTCGTCGGCGCGGCGCGTCTGGTAGCGCTTGTTGAGGATGGGCCACAGCACGCTGCCCGCGAGCATCGCAACCGCCATGCTGGCCATGGGGACGACGCGCAGAGGGTTGGCGTCCTCGCCCAGGGAGGCGATCATCATCGTGGCCGAGAGCAGCGACGCCAGCCCCATGATGAGCGAGGGGCCCATGCGCATGATGAGCGGGGTCTCGTCGGGCTTCTCGCGCGCGGTGGGCGCGTCGATGGTGAAGGACTTCTCCTCGATGGAACGGGCGAAGCGCAGCGCCGGGAAGAAGCTCTGGCGCGGCGGCACGTGCACGGCGGCACGCGTCCGGTCCCGCGGCGCATGGTAGCGCACGAGCCCCGGCACCCCCACGCTGACGAGCCCGTTGGGGTTGTTGCACGAGAACTGGCCGTTTCCCACGGTTATGTTGAACCCCAGGATGGAAACGGTGTTGCCGAACGCCAGGCGGCACGGCTGGTGCGCGGGCACGCGCTCGCCGTTCACGAACGTCCCGTTGGCGGAGCCCTCGTCGGTGAGCGTCCACGCGCCATCCCTGAACGACAGGGTGGCGTGGTGCCCCGAGACGAACCCCGAGCCATAGACGATGGCGTTGTCGGACGCCCGCCCGATGCCCATCTCGAGCGCGCCCGCGAAACCGTAGAGGCAGCCCGCCAGCGAGGCGTCGCTATCGGGGTAGCACACCACGCACCAGGCGGAACCGTCCTCGGCGTCCAGGTTGAACGCCGAGAAGCGCTTGGGATCGAGATCGAGCCTCGGCCGGGCGCCCGGATCCAGGCCGCGGATGGTGAGGCCTTCAGCGGGCTCGATGGTCCAGCGGCCGTCGGAGCCTTCCGCGAACACCAGGTCGCGACCGAGCGCATCCCGGATCCAATGGGCGCCGCCCGCGTTCGCGGGCAGCGCCAGGGTATTCAAACGAGTGGGCGATTGGACCGTTACCAGCATCGGACGAGCCTACGCGCCCATGGCCTGGGCGAGGACCTGGTCCTGCTCCTGCATGTTCTGGGCCACCTTGTCGAGTGCGCTGGCGATCTCGACCACCATCTCCTGCGCCCCCTGCAGGTTGGGCTTGAACTCAGAGGTGTAGCGGGCGGCGTAGGACTGGCTCGCGTTGCCCTCCCACTCGCTCTGCAGGTTGCTGAGCAGGTTGTCCATGTTGGAGATGACCTCCTGGATGCGCTCGGCCTCGGAACGGAACTGTCCGGCGCGCGTCCTCATGACCTCGGGATCGATGCGGATTGCCATGATTGGTCTCCTTCCTCGCGGCCCGCCTTCGGGGCTCCTTAGCCCCTTATTTTCAGACGCCGGAGACGCGCGCTGTGTTGCGCAACACTCCACGATCACGATCGGTCCCGTCGGCGGCAGAACCTGCGCACTCGACCATCGGCACGCGAGCGGTACCGCCCTGCGGGCACGCGCGCCGCACGAGCCGGCGGCCGAGCGCGAACGTACGGCATGGAGAAGGGCGGCGCGCCGGAGATGACCGGCGCGCCGCCCCGTCTCAGGCGCTCGCATGAGGACGCGAGATGAAACCTACGAGATCCAGACGGTGAACTCCTCGTTGGCGAGGCGCAGCGTGTCGCCATCGCGCAGGGCCACCGGATCGTGCGGCGCGAGCACGTCGCCGTTGATGTAGGTCTTGTTGCTGGAACCCATATCCTCCACCACGAACTGGTCGCCCGCGTAGAGGATGCGCGCGTGCACGCGGCTGATGGCCTCGTTGCCCTCGATGAGCACGTCGGCGGCGCTGCCCTTGCCGAGCGTCGCGGGCACGTTGCTGATGGTGTAGCGCTTGCCGTTGGAGCGCAGGAGCGCGACCGTGGGCACGAGCAGCGTGGTGCCGGCATCGGAGCCGGTGGGCGCAGACGCCTCGCCGGGCTCGGGAGCCGAGAACGGCGCGGGCGCGGCCGGTGCCGGAGCCGGAGCGGCGGGCTGGGGCTGCGGCGCGGGGGCAGCGGGCTTGGGCGCAGGCGCGGCCGGAGCCGATTGGGGCGCCGGAGTGGGCGCGGCCGGGGCGACGGGCGCAGGTGCGGCGTGCACCGGAGCGGGCGCCTTAGCAGGCCCGTCGGACAGCGGATGGCCGCAGCCCAGGCAGAACCGGGAGGTGGCGGCGTTCTCGCGACCGCAGGCGGGGCACTTCACCGTGCCGGCCGCGGGCGCGGGGGCCACAGGTGCGGGAGCCGGCGCGGGCTTGGGAGCCGCGGGCGCGGCCTGCGGGCCCTGCGGGGCGACCGGCGCGGGGCCGGCGGGACGCGGGGCGGCGCCGGCAGGCGGCACCGAGCCGGGCGCCGGGGTGAACGAGGGCGCGGTGAGCACCGGCTGGCGGCCGCCCCACTCGGGCGCCGCATCGGCCGCCCAGTGGGCGAGCGAGCGCACGATGACGAGCGAGCCCGCCATCGAGATGAAGGCGTTGGCCAGGTAGTTCAGCATGCCATAGAGCGCGGCAGCCCCCATCAGGCCAAACAGGTAGGTGGTGGTGTAGCTCGCGCTCAGCGCCGTCCCCACGGCGGCCGGCCCCAGCAGCACAAGCGCCAGCACGAGCGTCGCCGCCTTGCCCAGCAGGTAGAAGATGATGGCCGGCACGATGTAGGCCACGATGGCACCGCCGGGGTTGCGCTTGATCACGCCCCACGCCTTGGAGAGCGAGAACCCGGCGCCGAAGCGGCCCTCGAGCGCCATGTTCAGGCAGCACAGCATCGCGAACAGCGTCACGGCCTGCGAGATGACGAAGCCGATGATGTCGGCGATGATGCCGATGTTCAGAGCGTCGAACGGCATGCGGATGAGCGCGATGACGAGACCGGCCACGATGCCAAACGCCACGTTGATGACGGCGGCGAAGAAGCCGATCTTGAAGTTGCCGTCACCCATGACGGTATGCGGCATGTCGGTGCGCCTGCCCTGTAGCAGCTCAGCCCCCCAGCGGTAGATGTAGCCACCGGAGAACCAGGTGAGGATCGGCACCATGCCGATGAGACCGAGCAGCAGCGTGCGGCCCACGCCGCCCTGCGTGTGAGAGATATCGTGCAGCGCGGCGCTGAACGGAGCCTCCTGCGACGCCACCGGCGCGTAGTGAGGCTGCTGCGGATAGGGCGTAGAGGCGTATGCGCCCGGCTGCGCGCCAGCCGGGGCGCCATGAGGAGCGCTCGCACCCGCCGCAGGACCGGCACCCGTGGATCCAGCGCCTGCCTTGCTGCCGGCGGCCGCGGCTCCGAGGGGCTTGCCGCATCCCAGGCAGAACTTGTTGGACGGATCGTTCTCCTTGCCGCACGCGGGGCAGACAACCTTGCCCGAGGCTGCCTTGGGAGCGGGGCCGACGGGCGCGCCGGGCGCCTGCTGCGGGGCGGAGCCGGGCTTCGGGACCGCGGGGAGCGGTTGGCCGCACTTGAGGCAGAACTTGCTGCCAGCCGCGTTGGACGCGCCGCAGGACGGACACGTCACCTGGCCGCCCGCCGGAGCGCCGCCCGCAGGGGCTGCAGGAGCCTGCGCAGGGAGCGGCGCGCCGCACTTCAAGCAGAACTTGCTGCTGTCGGCGTTCTCCGCTCCGCACTGGGGACATTGCTTGGACATTTCTTCCTCCTAACATGCTGAACCAGCATGACAAGAACCGGACTCGGACGGGTGGCGCCTAGGTGCCGCCCGCGGCGAGCACCCCTTCCTCGGCGTTCACCTCGAACGCGCACGCGCCGCCATCGGGGCCCGTACTGTAGATGGTACTGCCGCAGACGGCCCAGGTGCTCGAAACCGGCGACACGACATCCGCGGCCTCCTCGACGACCCACGAGACCTCGTGCGTGAAGCCGGTCGAGACGTTGAGCCATGAAGCCGTGCCGTCGGAGCGCAGGACCGCGACCACCTCGCCATCGGCCGCTATCTGCGCCGCATCCGCCAGATCGGCGTGCTCGGCCACGTTGCCGTGCAGATCGTTGACGATGAAGCGCGCCGGCGCACCCGCATCCGCCGCGATGCCGCCGTAGAGCACCCCGGCGCTCAGGCAGAGGGCTTCCAGCTCACCCTGACCGCTGGCGAGATCCTCCAGATCGCCCTGGGCGCCCCGAGCCCGCTGCACCGCCCAGGAGCCGCCCCCGGACCGCACCGCGTAGAGGCAGTCGTCCTCCGCGATGAGCCAGGCGCGATCGGCATCGATGGAGCCGCGCGAGACGGGATCCTCGGCACCTTCGGCGAGATCCATGATGGCGAAGCCCTCCGCATCATGCTCGAGGAAGAAGATCGAGCCGTCCAAGGTGACGCAGGAGGAGAGCGTCGAGGCGCCCTGCGCCGCGTAGACCACCTCAGTGGTCGCGTCGCCCTCCAGCGCGCGGCGGCACAGATGCACCGCATGGGCGCGAAAGTCCGCCGGCGCCGAGCCGGCGTCGGCATCGAGGAACCATATAGCATCCTCGGTCGCGACGAGCCAGGAGGCGCGAGCGGAGCACACCAGCTCAGCCGTAGCGATGGCGGAGGCATCGAGGCCGTCCACGCGGTAGATGCCCTGCGAGCGCACCTGGTAGAGCGCGCTCCCCACGCGCGCCAGGGCGCCGCCCGCCGCGGCGTCGCCCGCAAGCGGCACCTGGTCCGTCCCCGCATCGCCCACGGGCTCGCTCACCACCAGCTGCTCGTCCGCATCCTCGGCCTCCTCGGCGCGACGGCGCAGCTCGGCGTCGCTCCAGACGCCCCAACCCACCAGTCCCGCCACGACGAGCACCACCGCGGCGCCGGCGCCGACAAGCAGCCTCCGGCGTGAGACCGGCAGGCGCACGGCGCGGCCGGAGCCCTCCTCGTCATCGGAGAGGGAGGGCAGCACCACGAAGAGGTCGTCCTCGTCGCGCGCGGATGCAGCTTCGTCCTCCGGCGCCCCATCCGGCGCGGTCATCTCGACGGCGGTGCCGCACAGGGGGCACACGACGGCATCGTCCTCCAACTGGCACCCGCATGCGGGGCAGGTCCGTCCGGCCATGTGCCCTCCCTTCTCGTCACCGCCCGCACGGGGCGCTCCCACGGTACAGATGCGCCCCGCCCGGCCGACGGCCGGAACGGGGCGCGGATGGATTAGCTGGGCCGAAGCGCTACTTCTCCTCGTCCTTCTTGCGCTTGCCGACCAGGTACACCCCGCCACCGATGGCGGCGGCGATCACCACGACGCAGCCGATGAGCAGCGGCGTGTTGTTGATGAGCTGGATGAACGGGTTGCTGTTGATGAGCAGGTCCGAGCGCTCCTGGGTGGTCTCGTTGCCGGCAACGTCATAGGCCACGACGCGCACCGACTGGCGCTCGCCGCTCTCGGGCACCTCGAACTCGAAGGAGTTGGAGGCACCTTGGAGCTCGTCAGAGCCGATCTCGCGCACCACCTCGTCGTTGACGATGATCTGTGCGTGATCGAGGGCCAGGTTGTCCTCGATATTGACGGTCACGGGCACCGAGGCCTGCTGGTAGGTGTCGGCATCGAGCGTGCCCACGAACGAGACCACGGGCGCGGTGCTGTCCACGCCGAAGGCGACCTCGGCCGTGTCGTCCGCGTCACCGCCGGAGAGCTTGCCCGGCATGGTGTTCTCGGAGACATTGGCGGCGCTGTCCTCGGAGTGGAACAGCAGGCGATAGGCGCCGTCCTCGCTGTAGGCGGCCTGGTCGACGGTGTAGACGTACTCCTGCCACCCGGTGGACTCGTTCTGGCCATGATCCACGGTGTAGTCATCGTCGCGCGCCAGCGTGGAACTCGTGGTGTCGCGCGACAGCTCGACGGCTGTGGCGTCATCGTTCAGGGTGTCGACGTTGATCTCGGTCACCTGGATGTCCACCAGGTCGTCCGCGTTGGTGAACGTGTTGAGCAGCTCCTCGGAATCAGCCGAGATCACGTAGGTGGAGCCGTAGCGGTTCACGGACCACAGCACCGACTGGTCGGCCGTGTTGCCCGCCAGGTCCACGGCCTGGACGGTCAGGCGGTACACGCCGTCGTTGTCGCGCGTGATGTCGCTCGGGTTCTGGAAGCTCTTGGTGATATCGGTGGCCGTCTGGGTCTGGTTGGCCGTGTAGGGATTCACGTCCGAGGGCGTGGAGAGCTTCTCCACGTTGATGGTAGTACGCGTGCCATCGATGTTGGTATCGTGCACCGCAACGCCCAGACCGGCGTCGCCCGCGTAGGCGTAGCGCGTATCGGCGTGCGCCGCCACGTCGCCGGAAAGCGTGATCTCGGGCGTCAGCGTGTCGACGGTGAACTCGGGGCAGCTGTAGCTGGGAAGAGCGTTGAGCGCCAGGTCGGTACCCTCGATGCTCATGGTGTAGACGCCCTGGCCGGGGAAGGTGACCGTGGCGGTGTGGATATCGCCGTTGGAGGTCCAGCCGCCTACCTGCGCCGGCGCGGCCTCGGAGCCGTTGCCCGCGGCGACCGTGGTGTTGATAGTCACGAGCGACGGATCGAAGTTGTGCTCGGTGACGGTGATCGTGGCCACGCGCGCGGCGTTGTAGTAGCCGTTGTCGGTGGTGGCGTTGAACGTCACGTCCATGGTGGGCGCCGTCTTGTCGATGGTGAAGGAGTCGCCGGTCGAAGTTGCGGAGCGGTCCACGATGTCGGTGATCTGAGGGTTGGAGACCGTCCAATCGGCATCGACGGTGAAGCTGTAGCTGTACTGCCAGGTGTTCTCACCCACCTGTTGGAAATCGCTCGGGTGCACCGCGACCACATAGTCATCGTGCGCGATGGTGGTCACCACCTGGTCGTTGCGATACTTCTGCACGTACTCGAAGAACGGCTCTTCGATGGTGAGCGTGAGGGTGCGGTTGGTGTTGTAGTAGCGCCCGTTGGCCGCAGCGGTGGTGTCCCAGGAGGTGCTGATCGTAGGCGCCGAGGCATCGGACACCAAGCGGACGTACTCCATGGGGATGGCTTCGGCATCGTTGGCGTTGACCGTGTCGTAGTTGCCCGCCACGTCCTCCATGTAGACCTTGATGGAATCCGTCTCGATATCCTGATCGCCGGAAACGGTGAAGCTGTAGATGCCGTCGCCCTGCTGGGTCGCGGACACGTCGTTGTGATCGGCGTTCGCCTCGTCGTCGTGATAGGACGCCTTGATGGCGTCGGTCTTCACGCCGGAAGCCGTGGTCGTCACATTGGCTACACCATCTTCGCCCGTGGCACCACCCTTAACGGCATCCACCACGGACAGGTCGACATCGAACTGATCGCGTGCGAAGAAGATGTTGTCGTGCACCGTGTAGGGTTCGCCCACCTCATACGACTGCAGGGAGGGGGCGAGCGTATCGACCTTATAAGTCACGCACGTGATCTGGGAGACCACGTTGTTGGAATCCTTGGCGTAGAGGTTCACCTCATGTTTGCCGTCGCCAGCGTTGAGCGCGATCGCCTCCCCGCTGAACTTAGAGGCATCCGTAGGAACCTGCGCGGTGCCGAAGGCGAGCTCATGATCGGTCCATGCGGCAGTAGGTGTCCCACGCAGCCACGTCGCATCGGCATCAGAGGGATTGGCGAACTGCACCGCATGATTGTCGGTGCCTGTCGTACCCGAGAGGGTGAGACCCGATACATCCTCCCACTTGGAGGAAACCATGGCCTCGACGTTCACCGTCGAAGGATCGGTGATGGCGTAGTTCGCATAGACTTCCGTCACGCCGGAATCGCTGCTATGGGCAAACGTAACTGAGACGTTTGAGGCCTCACCGGTTGCCGGATAATTGGCGAATGTCACGTCGGTGTAGTAGTCGGCATCAGAAGCGAAGTCCTCATCGAGCTTCTTGATAGCGGTGCGGAGCTGCTCGTTCGCATCCTTGAGAACCGCTTGCTTCTGGTCCTCCTCGACGCGGAAGCCCTGGGTGGCCAGCGTCGGCGCGACAGCCAGCCTGGAGACCGTAACGTTCAGCGTGCGGACAATCTCGGTATCTCCGACCGTCCAGGTAACGGTCGCCGTGTCGTTATCGATGACGCGCTTGCCCGGCGTCACCGTAAGGTTGCCGGTCGCGCCGTCGTACTCGACGGTGTAGTTGTTCTTGCGGGCGTTTGCGTATTCAACATTGACGCCCGCTTGAGCGAGAACCGCCTTCGCGAACTCAGCATTCGTGAACTGCGTGGTATCAGTGAAATTGAAAGCCTGAACGTTTTGGAGCTCGCCGCGATATTGAACGGTCGTCGAGCCAAGCGACGTCGAATTCGGAGCGAAGTCGTCTGTAAAGAGGTTGGTCGCTTGGAAGTTCCAAGTGTAGGTGTTGTCCTTCGTAACAACTGGATTAGCCAGCGTCTCGGCACTTACCGAATTGGTCTGCTGGATATTATTTGGCTCTTCGGTGGTTTCTGTGGGAGAGATTCCGGCATAGGCCCAGCTCAGCGGGCGAAAACAACGATCTGGAACTGAAACGGCCCCGGGAGGGGCCGTTTCCGCGTCATCCGCCTATGATTGCTAAGCCAAATTCAGACAACCGAAGAGGTGTGACGCATGAAGAGTCTACTACTTCTCGCCCTCGGTCTGGCCCGCACGGTCGTCCTGGGCGCGCGCATCGAGGCCGAGCGCATCGTCGTGAGCGTCCGGCCCTACAAGCGCGAGCAGCGCCGCTGCCCCGTATGCGGCAGGGCCTGCGACTTCTACGACATGGCGAACCGCGGGGCCCCCAGGCTGTGGAGGGCGATGGACCTGGCGCGCTCGGCCTGCTACCTGGAGTACGCGCCCTGCAGGGTGCGCTGCCCGGAGCACGGCGTGCGCACCGAGGCCGTCCCCTGGGCGCGGCACGGGGCGCGCTTCACGCGCGACTTCGAGGACTGGGTGGCGTGGCTGGCGGTCCGCTGCACCGCCTCGGCGGTCTCCGAGCTCGCCCGCGTCGAGTGGCACAGCGTGGGCGGCGTGTGCAGGCGCGTCTACGCCGAGCTGGAGGCCGCGCGCGGCGCCTCGAGGTTCGACGGCGTGCGCCGCATCGGCATCGACGAGACGTCGTACAAGAAGGGCCACAAGTACGTCACGGTGGTCGTCGACCACGACCGCGGCTGCCTCATCTGGGCGCACGAGGGCACCGGCAAGGACGTGCTCAACCTGTTCCTCGACGAGCTCACGCGCGAGCAGAGGCGCGCCATAGAGGTGGTGACCGCCGACGGCGCGAGGTGGATAAGGCAGCTGGTCAAGCGCCGCTGCCCCAACGCGAGGTGGGTCATGGACCCCTTCCACGTGGTCCAGTGGATGAACGACGCGCTCGACGCCGTGCGCTGCGAGGAGTGGAACGCCGCCAGGGCCGCCGCCAGGGCCGCCAGGCCCAGGCCCGAGGGCAAGCGCGGCAGGCCTGCCAAAGGCGAGCTGCCGCCCGAGGAGGTCAGGGCGCTCGAGGAGGAGGCGGCCTCCATCAAGGGCAGCCGCTACGCGCTCGTGAAGAACCCCGAGGACCTCACCGACGGCCAGAGGGCGAGGCTCGAGGCGCTCAAGAAGAGGGCCGGCTCGCGGCTGGTCAGGGCCTGGGAGCTCAAGGAGGACCTGCGGGCCGTCTTCCGGGCAGCCGACGGCTCCGAGGCCGCCGAGCTGCTCGACGACTGGATGCACAGGGCCGCCTACTGCAAGATCGCCAAGGTCGTCGCCGTGGAGAAGAAGGTGCGCCGCCGGCGCGACGACATCATCGCCGCAGTCGAGCTCGGCATCAGCAACGGGCGCGTAGAGGCCATCAACAACAAGATCAAGGTGACGGTGAGGATGGGCTACGGCTTCCGCAACACCGACAACCTCGTGGCCCTGCTCATGCTCAGGTGCGGCGACTGCCAGCCCCAGCTCCCGGGTCGCCCGGTGAAGGCGAGGAAGAAGGGCGTGAAGGGAGCGAAGAGCGTTGCTGCCTAGGCTAGCCCCTTGTCACACAAACTACCGAAGCCTCTATTATTTACCGAGATGCCCTGTGCATTCTCCTCAGAATCCAACACGACCGGATCGAGCGCATAATTGTCCAGGGTCACCTCATGGCTGCTACCCTGGCCATCATTCCACGTAAGCTGGACCGAATTGTTCTGATAGTCGAATTTGGGATTGAAAGAATATGTGTAGGAATATGCGTAGCTGAACGTATAGCCAACCGTATCCCATGTGCTGGTGTAAGGGATAGAGAGTTCCGCCGCGCCATTCGATTTAACGGTCATGGTGTACGCACCGTTATCGGGCCCCGAGACGGCCACCGCATCAGTGTTGTTAGAAGTAACAGTCTCATTCCCCTCGAGGGACAGATCAGGGGTCTCCCATGTAACCGAATTAGAATCAGCTTTCACCGATCCATCATCAACCGACGACTTATTGACCTTGACGTCGGAAACAGAGAAGGTCGGCTCACCAAGCGTCGTTTCAACCGTAATCGCGTTGGCATTAGACGGAAGGAGCTCTTCTGCCTCCTTCTTTGCATCCTCATCGCTCAGGTTAGGATCAGCACCCTTGAGCTGCTCCGCGAGCGCATCGATGACGACCTGCTTGAAGTCGCTATCGTTGTTTAAATTCGCAACGGCCACTTTAACCTGCTGCTCTGCCTTGGCGTCCGCATCCGACTTCCAGCCCGTCTGCTTTTCGGGGGTCGCATAACTATCGGCCCGCCCCGCAGCGTCGTCCTCGGCAACAGCCTGAACGCCCTTTTCCGCCTGAGCCTGCGCGAGGGCATCAAAGTCAACCGTATTCGTACCGGGCTCTTCGGGCTTCGCGCCCACCAGCATACCGGCCGTGATGGTCTGCGCGAACGTGCCATCGCCGCCATCGAGGTTGTTGAAGTAGCCGCCCGTCACGAAGCCGTTTCCATTGGTCGTCGGCAGGAAGTTGTTGTCGACCGCCTCCTGCATATCAGCCGCGTCGCCTTCGGCGGCGAAGGCGTTGATGATAGAGGCAAACGGCGCCACCGGTGTCATCTGCAGCACCAGCAGCGCGGTCATGACGCCCGCTGTGATTCGTTTGATCCGCGTTTGCGTTGTGCGTCTCATGGTTCCCACTCTCCTAGATGGCCTCATCCGTATGGATGTCGACAGTCTTAACCTTCAGCATAAAGCGGAACGTCGGCTCCTCCTGTTGCGCAACACCCCTGCTGGCGTCAGATTCGGCAGAAGTGGTCGGCGCGAGGCCGCCGGTGGGCCGATCGGAGCCCTCGGCGCCGGACACGGCGCCCGCACCCGCCTCGCCCGAACCCGCCTCCGAGGCGGCCGCCGCAGCCTCGGCTGCATCCGCCGCCAGGTCCGCGGGCGCCTCGGGGCGCTCGGCGGCATCCACCAGAATACCCGTGGGCGCCTCGGAGGGCTCCACGCCCTCCTCGACCAGAAGCCCCGTCGGCGCTTCGGATTCTTCCTCGATGAGAAGCCCGGTCGGGGCCTCGGAGGGCTCGACGTCCTCCTCCACGAGCAATCCGGTCGGCGCCTCGCTGGGCTCGTCCTCGATCAGCAGACCGGTGGGCGCCTCGGAGGCCTCCACCTCGTCGACCAGCAGCCCCGTGGGGGCTTCGGACTCCTCGACGTCCTCCACGAGCAGACCCGTCGGCGCTTCGCTGGGCTCGACATCTTCCACGAGCAGGCCCGTGGGCGCCTCGGAGGCCTCGAACGCATCGTCGATGAGGCTCGTGGGTGCCTCGCTCGGCTCCGCCGCACCGGCGAGCTGGTCGTCCGGCAGCTGGTCGGTGGGTGCCTCGGATCCGTTGCGGGTGGCGCCCTCGTTCAGAAGATCGGTGGGCAGCTCGGACGGCACGCCGGTGCGGCCGGCTGCCGCGGCCGTGGTGGCGTCGCTCGCGAGCGGGACGGCGCGGCCGGAGGGGGTCACGCGCACGCCCTCGGCGGCGGCGCCCTTGGCCTTGCCCTTGCCACCCGCGCGCCGGCGCCGGCGCGGATCTGCGGCAGAGCCTCCGCCGTGCCCCGCGAGCGCCGCCGACCCGCGGCGGAAGAAGCGGATGGCATCGGCCACGTGCAGCTTGAAGTAGATGATGACGCACGCCGCGAGCGAGGCCGCCGCCAGCACGAACGACACGATCGCAGCGATGAAGTAGACCTGTTCCATGGCTCCCCCTTACCTGCCCGCGACCGTGGTGCCGCTGTACACCGTGGTGATCTTGCGGCTCACCGTGGCCAGACGCGCCTCGGCGGCCGCCTTCTGCGTTTCCATCTCCTCGCTGCCGGCGGTGACCACCGTGTCCAGCCCGTCCTTCACGGCCTGCAGCATGCGCTCCATGTCGGTCTTGGTCACGCCGGACGCCTGGAAGCGCTCGGTGTAGGTCTCCATGGCGTTCAGTGCCAGCTCGTAGCAATCGAGCCGGACGCCGTCCTTCTCCTCGCCCGCGGCCTCCTCGATCAGGCCCTCCAGGTTCTTCCAGTACTCCTCGTAGGTTTCCTTGTCGTCAGAATCCTGGTGCACGGCGAGCGCGATGTTGGTGGTGAACTCGGCGATGCCGTAGTAGATCTTGGCGTCGGGGATGGCGGGGTCGTCCTTCGCCTCCTTGAAGTACTCAAGGGAGGAGCGGATGCGCGTGGCGCGGTTCTCGTCCGGGTCGCCCGAGTTGTTACCGTAGGAGTACGAGTACCAGTACAGGCGCCCGATCTCGTAGCACAGGTGCGCGTAGCCATCGGAGTCCTTGAGCGCAGCCTGATGGCGCCGGTAGAGGGTGTCGAGCTCCTCCTTCTCGTCCTGATCGAAGCTGGCGTCGGCGTCGTAGCAGTTGATGAGGCCCTCCCAGGCGGCGGTGTTGCCGGGCAGCATCTCGATGGCCGCCTTGTAGGCCGTCTCGGCCTCGGGCAGGTCCTCCGCGATGCCGCCCTGGCGCAGGCTGTCGCCGATCTGCATCTGGTAGCTCCAGTTCTCGTTGATGGCGTTGGTGCGCAGCGCCAGGAAACCGAAGCCGGCCAGCGCGAACACCACGGCGGCGGCGCCGGTGACGGCGAACGAGACCACCTTGCGCTTCTGCTTGTTGTGGAACTCGCGCGTGAGCTCCTTGTAGACCTCCAGGTCGGCGGCCAGCTCGGAGACGGACTGGTAGCGGCGCTCGCGATCGAGCTGGGTGCACTTGGGGATGATGACCTCGGCGAAGCCCTCGCCCACGTTGGGGTTCAGGGTCCGCACGTCGGGGCGCTCGTAGCCGTCCGGCGGGGTCTGGCCCGAGAGCAGGTGCCACATGGTGACGCCCAGGCCGTAGATGTCGGTGCGGGCATCGGACTGGCCGGTGCCGCTCTGCTCGGGCGCCGCGTAGCCGCGGGTGCCGAGCGGCATGGTGTCCTTGGTGGCTCCGTCCTTGTACTCGCGCGCCACGCCCAGGTCGATGAGCTTAACGTAGCCGTCCGGGTGCAGGATCATGTTGGACGGCTTGAGGTCGCGGTGGATGATGGGCGGCTTGCGGCTGTGCAGGTACTCCAGGGCGTCGCAGACCTGCAGCATCCAGTTCTGCACGTCCTCCTCGCTCTGCGGGCCCTCGCGGCGCACGAGCTTGTCGAGCGTCTCGCCGGGCACGTGGTCCATGATGACGTAGATGTAGTCGTTGGTCTTCTCGATGTCGACGATGTCCACGATGCCGGGGTGGTCGATCTTGGACATGATCTCGGCCTCGTACATGAGCTTCTGCTCGATGGGCCGGCCCGTCTCGTCGGTGGCGTAGCGGTAGATCTCCTTGACGGCCCACTGCTTGTTGGCCAGCTGCGTGTCCGATGCGAGGAACACGCGGCTCATGCCGCCGCGACCGATGAGGTCGAGGATCTCGTAGCGGCCGTTCTTGATGGTGTCGCCCTTGCGGACGCCCTGGCGCAGATGACGCGGCATCAGCGACCACCCTCCTTCTGCACCCTGAGCACGCAGGCGGTGAGGTTGTCGGCCTCGCCGCGCGCCTTGACCACGTTGGCCATGGCCTGGATGCGGGCGCGGGCCGTCTGGGCCCACGCCGCGCCCTCGGGCTCGACGTCCTCGAGGAAGCGCGCCGGCAACGAGGCCTCGACGCCCTGCCCCCAGGGCGCCTCGAGCACCGCCGGTGCGAACGCCAGGCGCAGCTCCTCGGTGGTGAGCACGTGGCGGAACCCGTCCGAGCAGATGAGGTAGACGGCGTCGGTGCGCAGGTTGCCGCGCGTGACCGCCGGCACCACCTCCTTGGACGAGCCGATGCACTGCAGAAGCACGCTGCGCTTGGGGTGCTCGCGCGCCTCCTCTGGCGTCATGTTGCCGGCGTCGACCTCGCGCTGCACGAAGGTCTGGTCGTGGGTGAGCAGGCCCACACCCTCGCCGGTGATCTCGTAGGCGCGGCAATCGCCCACGTGCACGATCGAGTAGCGCCCGCCCACGGCCAGGAGCGCCGTGAGCGTGGTGCCCAGGCGCTCGCGCAGGTCGTTGCCGTGGCGCATGATCTTGAGGTTGAGCTCCTGCACCAGGCCGTTCCACTGGCCCTCGACGTACTGTTCGAACCCGCCCACGGCGCCGGCCATGGCCTCGAGCGAGAGCGGGAGCTTCTGCTCGAACCACTCCGAGAGGGCGCGCACCACCGCGGCCGAGGCCAGCTCGCCCGAGGAGAGGCCGCCCATGCCGTCGGCGACGGCTGTGAGCGCCACATCGCCCACATCGGTCTGGGCGATCTCGATCAGGCAGCTGTCCTGGTTCACCTCTTTGGTGGTGCCGATATCGGAATACTCCGCAGCGTCAAACCACATGTCCTCACCTCGTGCCTTCCGTATGCGGGCGCTGGGCCTCGAATATGAACTCCTCGTCGGCGAGCCGGATGCGCTCGCCGCCCACGAGCGCCATGCGCCGGTGGGGCGCCAGGCGCGTGCCGTCCACGAACGTGCCGTTGAGCGATGCGTTGTCCTCTATGGCGCAGGTGTCGCCCACCACGTGGAACACCGCGTGGCGGCGCGAGACCGTGGTGGTGCCCACGACCTGAAAATCGGTGTACTTGGATTTGCCCACCACGAACGCGGCGCCCGTGATCTCGACGTGGCGGCCGGTCCGGCGGTGGGTGAGATAGAAGCGCGCCTGCGGGGCGGGCGGCTCGGGCGCCGGCGCGGGGCGCGGGGGCTCGACGGGGGCGGGGCGGGCGTCCGCCGGATGCGGCGGGACCGCAGGCGCCGGGGCCGCAACCGGGCGCTCGGCCGAGACGGGCTCGCGGCGCGGCGCCGGGGCGGCGGGTTCGCGGACGGGCGCGGGGCCGTCCTGATCCCGGCGGGTCGCCGGATCGCCCTGCATGAAGAAGCCGTCCAGGTCGCCGAGCACGCCGGTGAGCGGGGCGCCGTCATCCACGAACGCATCATCGAAATCGTCCCAATCGTGGCCGGCGGGGGCGGCGAGGTCCTCCAGCACGGCCGTGCCGGCCGGAGCGCCGCCCGAGGCGGCGTGCGGGGCGGAGAAGCTGGCCGGACCGGCAGCGCCCTCGGCGATGGCATCAGAAGAAGCGCTCGATGCTGTGCCCTCCAGAGAGGTGGCGCGGGCGCCCGCGTGCGCGGACCCCGCGGGCCGCTGGCCCCCGACACGCGAACCCGCTCCGGTGGCAGCGTCGGCGTCGGATGCTGGGGCGGCATCGAGCGCGTGACCGGCGTCGGGCGCGGCGTCGGCATCAAGGGCGCCGGCGGGCTCGTCCGCGTCCGGCCGCCCGGGAACCTGCGCGGGGGCATCGAAGCCCGAGGGGCCGGCGGGGACGCCCGCCACGTCCGACCCGGCGCGCGGGCGCACGTCCACGACGGGAAGCGCGGCGGCCTCGACGCCGGACGCCCCGGCCAGGGCGCCCGGGTCGCCCAGCACGGTGGTGCCCTGCGGGGCGTCCTCCTCCGACTCGTCGAGCGGTGCGGCGGCGAGGTCGTCGAGCACGACCGTTCCGCGCGCCTGGAGCTCGGCCACCTTGGCGCGCGTGCGCTCGGCCATCTCCTGGGCGCGAGCCGCCTGCTCGGAGGTCTTGGTGTGCAGCGCTCCGGGGATGCCCTCCTCGGGCAGCGTGACGCGGCGCGCTTCCAGACCCTCGTGCGGGGCGGCGTGGCACGGGGCGGACGCGGCCTGCGGGACGGGACGGGAGGACGCGGGCTCCCCGGCGGCCCCGGCTGCCGAAGCGGTCCCCTCAGCCATGCCGGAGGGCGCGCCCGGGGACGCCGGCGCCGCCGCAGGAGCCGGCGCCGGCGCCTCGGCGGGAGCGGGTGCGGCCGGGTTGCCGACGTCGCCCGTGGGGCGGTCGCTGGCGGCCTCGTCCTCCTCCGCCTCCCCCGCGGCCGCGGCGCGGGCCCGCTCGGAGCCCAGCGCGTCGAGCGCGAGGGATCCCAGGTAGCGCTCGAGGCCCATGGGGTCCAAGCCGACGTTCTGCTCGAAATAGCCCTGGTAGCGCGCCACCAGCTCGCGCGCGCGGTCATCGGCCGGGTGGATCTTCATGCCGAACGCCGCCAGATACGAGCGCGTCTGCGCCGCGTTGGGCGCGATGTGCGCGAACGGCAGGAACGCGAAGCGCACCGAGGCGGTCCACGGGTCGAAGAAGGCCCGGGCGTCGTCCAGCACGAGG
Organism: uncultured Coriobacteriaceae bacterium; assembly: GCA_963931435.1. Classification (GTDB taxonomy): domain Bacteria; phylum Actinomycetota; class Coriobacteriia; order Coriobacteriales; family Coriobacteriaceae; genus Coprousia. The sequence goes on along the minus strand of OZ007012.1, from coordinate 97,713 downwards.
TTCTTGAGGGGGAGGCGGCGCTCGATGCAGACCTTGATGAGCGCGCGCAGCTGCATCATGAGGTCGAGCACGCGCTTGCCGTCGAGCTGCCCGCGCAGGTAGACGCCGAGCGGCACCATGCGCGTGACGTCGAAGTCCACGCCGCAGGCCGCCTGGTAGCCCGCCACGCGGGGCACGAGCAGAACCGGCGAGCGCGCAGCCTCCAGGGCGCGCAGCAGATCCATGTCTAGGGTCTGGCCCTCGTCGCCCAGAAAGCTCATCGTGACCGCGCCCCTGTTTTCGACCACCCTCGATCGCATGAACATCCCCTTCGCCTATCGCGCCGCGTTCATCGTGCAGGCGGCACCGCCGAGATCGGACGGCTCCTCGCCGAAGAGCCCGAACCAGTAGCGCTCGCGCCCCGCGAGCACGATGGTGTCATCGTGCTCGAGCCGCACCGCGCGATCGGGCGCCGTGGTGCTGTCGAACACCACCGCGCCGCCGCGGAAGAGGCGCGTGCCGTTGCGCGAGCCCAGATCCTCCAGCTGCCAGCCGACGTCCACGCGCTCGATCCGGCAGTGCCGGCGCGAGACCGCCGGATCGCTCTCGATGGCGGAGCAATCGGCGAAGCGCCCTATCACGAACGGCTCGCCCGCCCGGATGAGCCAGAAGTCGCCGAGCATGACCGAGGTGAGCGAGCTGCACCGCACCAGGCAGGCGCAGTCGGCGCGGGCCCGGGGCGCGGCGGGCGGCAGTGCGCCGGCGTCCGCGGCGAGCGGCGTCTCGCCGACGAGGCCGTGCGCGAAGGCGGGCTCCAAGTGCCCGAAGGTCACCATCTGCAAAAACGCCATCATCGTTTGGCGCACCTTGTCGCCGCCGGCGTCGTCGGGGCGCGCGTCGTAGACGCGGAACAGGGCGCCCATCTCGTTGGCGATGCGGCGCGGACTCACCCCGGAGCGCCCCTGGGCGCCCTCGCGCACCAGCCCGTCCTCGACATCGGGCCACATCACGTCGCGCAGGGCCCGGTACAGCTCGGGGGTCTCGTGCCCCATCTCCAGCAGCAGGGCGACGATGGCGTCGGCCGCCCGCGCCAGCACCTCCGGATCCTCCGCGCAGCGCCGCTGGAAATCGACCGCGTAGCGGCTGGAATGCACCAGCCTCGAGAGCGAGGCGGCGGCGCGCTTTCGGATGGAGGGGTTCTTGTGGTTGACGTAGTAGCCGTTGGTGCCCACGAGGCTGTAGAGCATCTTGTGGTTGACGCGGCCGCCGGAGAGCAGGCGCAGGTGCTCGGCGAGCGCGTAGAACGCCGTGCTCCCCTTGTCGCGCCCGTCCCCGTCCTGCACGGGGGCCGCGCCCGGCAGCTCCCTTGCCCCCATCGCGCGCATCCTCCCACCTCGCGCGCCGCGCAGCGCGGCGCCTGAGCGATATCTACAGATATCTACAGGTTAGGCGGTCAAGCGGTGTTGAAGTGTTGCGCAACACCTCGCCCTGCAGCTCCGGTACCAGTTTTTACCGATTCGTTACGCGGCGCTTGAGCGCGCGGAGGAGGTCGGAGGCGGAGGGGCGGAGGGCCGGGCGCGGGTCGAGGGCGGGGGCCAGGACGGGATCGTCCTCGGCGCGGCAGCCGAGCACCTCGGCGAGCACGCGCGCCAGGGCGTAGACGTCGGCCCGGGAGGTTATGGGGACGTTCGGGCGCGGGCGCAGCACCTCGGGCGCGGCGTAGCGCGGTGTCGCCGGGACGCACCGGGGATGCATGTCCTCGAAGAGCGCGGTATCCAGATCCACGAGGCGAGCGGAGAAGCACCCGGCCGCATCGCGCGCGAGCATGATGTTCGACGGCTTGATGTCCAGGTGCATGAGGGCGGCCCCGCCCTCGACGAGGCGTTCAAGATCGGCCGCGCAGGAGGCGATCGCGCACGCGGCGGCCGGACGCTCCGCGCGCGGCGGCCAGCCTGAGTCCAGCCAGCGGGAGAGCGGGGCGCCGGGAGCCCAGGTGGTCACGAGGTAAAACGCGCCGGCGGGTGCCGGGGGCTCGGCCAGCCCGTCGTGGACGGGTCCGAACGAGATGACGCGCGGCACCGGGCCCGCGTCCGCCCGCGCGCGGTCGCGCCCCTGCGCCCGGGTGAGGCGCTCGAGCGTGGGCGCCAGGAACGGCACCGACGCCACGGACGAGACGATCTTCAGGCAGTACGGCTCACCGGCAGCGTTGACGCCCCGGTACACCGCCGCGTGCGCCGAGCGCGCGACGGCCTCCAGTGACGCACCCCCTCCCAGATGGTTTCGCGCTCCACCGAGCATCCCGCCTCCCCTCAAGCGTCGCCGATACCGCCCATGATAAGGCTTGCGCCCACCCGGATGCCCCGGTATCCAGCGTCCGCAACCGCCGCGGAGGGCGCCTCCGGCCCGCCCGCCCCGGGTCGGGCGCGCCGTCGGAAGCCGATCGGTGGATTTATGATGTATCAACAATTTGGTACCTTGAAAAAAATAGCAAGGGTACCTTGACACCTACGAGGCGCGTAGTAGCCTAGTTGAGCAAACAAAAAGGCTGAATAGGAGAAGGAGGTGTCGAATCGACATGGATGACACGCTGGAACAGCACGCAGCCGACACCGCGCCGGAGGCGGAGAGTGCGGACGAGGCCGTGCGCAAGCGCGCGGCGCGGATCCTGGGGTGCCTGGGGTTCTGCGGGCACTACCTGCACTTCCACGGCGGCGGTCGCTCGGGTCGCGAGCCGGTGCTCTGCGTGCTCGCCAAGCACGGCGGCCAGATGTCGCAGCAGGAGCTGGGCTCGTTCTTCGAGATAAAGCCCGGATCGCTCTCGGAGATCCTGGCCAAGATCGAGGCCGCGGGCCTCATCGAGCGCACGCGCGACCCCGAAGACCGCCGGCAGCTGTTCGTGCACATCACCGACGCCGGCAAGCGCGAGGCCGAAGCGGCCGAACGCGGGCGCAGGGCCTTCCAGATGAAGGCGTTCGCCTGCCTGAGCGTCGAGGAGCAGGAGCAGCTCGCTGCGATGCTCGAGAAGATTCGCAACAGTTGGGAGGAACTAGATGCTTAAAACTCTCATGGCAAGCATCCGTGAGTATAAGAAGGCGGCTATCGCCACGCCGCTCATCGTGTCGGGCGAGGTCGTCATGGAGGTGGCGATCCCGTTCGTGACCGCCCAGCTCATCAACGCCGTTCAGGCGGGCGCGACGGTGGCCGATATGCTGCCGTACGCGGGGATCCTCGTCGCGATGGCGCTCGCGTCGCTCGCCTTTGGCATCGGCGCCGGCCTGACCTGCTCCGAGGCCAGCTGCGGCTTTGCCAAGAACCTGCGCCACGACGTGTTCGCCGCCGTCCAGCGCTTCAGCTTCGCCAACATCGACCAGTTCTCGAGCTCTTCGCTCGTGACGCGCCTCACCACGGACATCACCAACGTCCAGCTGGCCTACATGATGATTATCCGCACCGCTATCCGCTGCCCCATGCTGCTGCTCGCCGGCATCATCATGGGCTTTGTGATGGGCGGCCCCATGGCGATCGTGTACGTCATCGTGGTCCCGATCCTGGGCTTTGGCCTCTATAAGGTCGTGCGCACCGTGCACCCGATCTTCCGCGCCGTCTTCCACAAGTACGACGCGCTGAACGAGTCGATCGAGGAGAACGTCACCGGCATGCGTGACGTCAAGAGCTACGTGCGCCAAGATTTTGAGAAAGAGAAGTTCGGCCGTGCGGCGCAGGACGTCTGCCGCGACTTCACCAAGGCAGAGAAGATCCTCGCTCTCAACACGCCCATGATGAACCTCGCCGTGTTCACCGTATTCGCCGTGGTGATCCAGTTCGGCAGCTACCTCATCGTCTCCACGCGCGGCGTGGCCCTAAACGTCGGTCAGTTCTCGGCGCTCACCACCTACGGCTTCATGATTCTCATGGCCCTTATGATGGTGTCGATGGTCTTTGCCATGATCACCATGGCGCAGGAGTCCGCCGAGCGTATCGTCGAGGTCATCGAGACCGTGCCCACCATCAAGAACCCGGAGAACCCGGTCACCGAGATGGCGGACGGCGCCATTGACTTCAACGGCGTGACCTTCAAGTATTCCGAGAAGGCCGAGAACGCGGCCCTGACCGACATCGACCTGCATATCGCAAGCGGTGAGACCATCGGCATCATGGGCGGAACCGGTTCGGCAAAGACCTCGCTCGTGAACCTCATCAGCCGCCTCTACGATGTGACCGAGGGCTCGGTCAAAGTGGGCGGCGTGGACGTGCGCGACTACGACCTCGAGTTCCTGCGCAACAACGTGGCCGTCGTGCTGCAGAAAAACGTACTGTTCTCGGGCACCATTAAGGAAAACCTGCGCTGGGGCGACCCGGATGCCTCCTACGACGAGCTCGTCGAGGTCTGCAAGCTCGCGCAGGCAGACGAGTTCATTCAGGGCTTCCCGCAGAAGTACGACACCTACATCGAGCAGGGCGGCACCAACGTCTCCGGCGGTCAGAAGCAGCGCCTCTGCATCGCGCGTGCCCTGCTCAAGCACCCCAAGGTCCTCATCTTGGACGACTCGACGTCTGCCGTCGATACCAAGACCGATGCGCTCATTCGCGAGGGTTTGGCGCAGTACCTGCCCGAGACCACCAAGATCATCATCGCGCAGCGCACGAGCTCCGTGGAGCACGCCGACCGCATCCTCGTGCTCGACAATGGCCGCATCGCCGGTCTCGGCACGCACGACGAGCTGATGGAGAGCTGTGATATCTACCGCGAGACCTACATCTCGCAGAACCGCACCAGCGAGGATATCGAGGGCACCGAGGCGCCCGCCTTGGATGCCCCGGCAACGGAAGGGGGTGTCGCCGATGAGCGGTAAGAGGAAGAATGCCGGGCTCACGCCCGAGGAGCGCGCCGCGCTTGAGCCGATGGGAAGCAAAGCCTCCGGCGGCGATGACAACTCCTACCCCGCGCCGCAGAAGCGCGACCCGCGCGTTATTGATGAGAACGATACGCGTCAAAACGTCGCAGGGCGCCGCGCCATGCCCAAAAAGAAGGGCGCGGGTGTGCAGCTAAAGACGCTTGTGCGCACCATCAAGACGCTCTTCTCGTTCTATCCCAAGATGCTGCCGCTCGTGCTCGTGTGCATCGTGATCTCGGGTATTCTGGGGACGCTCCCCGCCACGTTTATGCAGCGTGCGCTTGAGATCGTGACCGCGGTGTGGCAGACGGGCGATTGGGCGAGCGTGTCTGGGCAGATTACTACGCTCACGCTCACGCTTATCGGCATGTACTGCGTGATTCTCGTGCTCAACTTCAGCTACACCCGTATGATGGCCATCATCACGCAGGGCTCGCTCGAGAAGTTCCGCGAGCGGCTCTTCGACCATATGCAGGACCTGCCCATCAGCTACTTCGATACGCACCAGCGCGGCGATATCATGAGCCACTACACCAACGATATCGATGCGCTGCGTCAGATGATCGGGCAGTCGCTACCCAACATCACGCTCACCATCGTCACCATCTGCTCGGTGACCTGCGTTATGGTCTACTACAGCCTATGGCTCTTCTTGGTGGTGTTTGCCGGCGTGCTCTTCATGGCCTACATGACCAAGGTGCTCGGCGGTCGCTCTGCGCGCAACTTTGTGGCGCAGCAGAAGGAGATCGGTGTCGTCGAGGGCCACGTCGAGGAGATCATGAACGGCCAGCGCGTCGTGAAGGTCTTCTGCCACGAGCAGGCGGCGCAGGAGGACTTTGACGTGCGCAACGAGGCACTCTTCCGCGCGTCGCGCGCCGCAAACATGTACACCAACACGCTCGGCCCCATCCTTATGAACCTCGGCAACCTGCTCTATGTGGTGGTGGCGCTCATGGGCGGCGTGTTTATCGCCTACCAGGTGCCTAACGTCTCGCTTTCGGGCCTGCCGCTCACCATCGCCGTGGCGGTGCCGTTCCTTAACATGACCAAGCAGTTTGCCGGCCAGATCGGTCAGATCTCGCAACAGATCAACGCCGTGGTCATGGGCCTCGCGGGTGCCGAGCGCCTGTTTGAGCTTATGGACGAGGAGCCCGAGCACGATGAGGGCTACGTTACGCTCGTCAACACCAAGATGGAGAACGGAGAGCTGGTGGAGACCACCAAGCGCACCGGCCGCTGGGCGTGGAAGCACCCGCACCACGACGGCACCGTCGAGCTCGTGCCGCTTGAGGGCGACGTGCGCCTCTACAACGTGGACTTCGGCTACAAGCCGGGCCACACCGTGCTGCACGACATCTCGGTCTGGGCCAAGCCCGGCCAGAAAATCGCCTTCGTGGGCGCCACCGGCGCCGGCAAGACCACGATCACGAACCTCATCAACCGGTTCTACGACATCGCCGACGGCAAGATCCGCTACGACGGCATCAACGTCAACAAGATCCGCAAGGATGACCTGCGCCGTTCGCTCGGCATGGTGCTCCAGGACGTGAACCTCTTCACCGGCACCGTCATGGACAACATCCGCTACGGCCGGCTCGACGCCACCGACGAGGAGTGCATCGCCGCGGCCAAGCTCGCCGGCGCGCACGGCTTCATCGAGCGCCTGCCCGAGGGCTATCAGACGATGCTCACCGACAACGGCTCGAACCTCTCGCAGGGCCAGCGCCAGCTGCTCTCGATCAGCCGCGCCGCCGTCGCCGACCCGCCCGTCATGATCCTCGACGAGGCGACCTCCTCGATCGACACGCGCACCGAGGCCATCGTTCAGCGCGGCATGGACGCCCTCATGAACGGGCGCACCACGTTCGTGATCGCGCACCGTCTCTCGACCGTCCGCAACTCCGATGCGATCATCGTGCTCGACCACGGCCGTATCATCGAGCGCGGCAGCCACGACGAGCTCATCGCCAAGCGCGGCACGTACTACCAGCTCTACACCGGAGCGTTCGAGCTGGAGTAGGCGAAGCCCGCGGGTGCAGGCGGTCTTCGCGCGCCTCAGCCGGATCCACGGCGCCCCGCAAGCGCCCCGTCGCATTTCGAACCCCTAGGGGCCGGAGCATCCGCTCCGGCCCTTTTCTTGTGTTCCGTGCACACGCTCGTCAGAGTCACCGATGCCGCCATCCACTCAAAACAGGGCTAAATCGGAGGCTGTCGGGCGCTATGACGGGCACGTCACGAGCCGAAAGGAGGTGTCCATGATCACCGCGACGATGGCAGAGGCGAAAACCCAGCTCAGCAAGCTCGCCAAAGCTGCCAACAAAACCGGCGAGAGCATCACGGTCTTTCGCAACAGCAAGCCCTGGATCGAGATCCGGCCCCTCGCCTACCGGCCCGAGCCCATCTCCTATGGCGATCTCCCCGACGAGACGAAGCGGGCCCTCGCCGAGGCGGATGATATCGACAAGCACCCTGAACGCTACCCCCATTTCGACACGCCTGAAGAGCTCTTCGCAGAGCTCGGCCTCTAGGGGGCCGCCCTGTATCGCATATCCGAATCGCGCCATGAGATCACGCTCATCCGCACCGGGGACCATGGCGTTTACGAGCGCGGCTGAGCCGTGGGGCCGGGCATGCGATAATGCCGGATAACGTCTCGGGCGCACGGGCGAGACGCCGTGCCGCCACCCATCGCAAGAGGAACGCCATGGAATTCTATGCAAACTGCCCCTCCCATTTCGAGCAAGCGCTCGCTGACGAGCTGCGCGCGATCGGTGCTGAGCGCGTGCGCCCCCTCACCGGGCGCGTGACCTTCGAGGGCGAGGCCGCAGACGGCCTGCGCGCGTGCCTGTGGTCGCGCCTGGCGAGCCGCATCTGCCTGGTGATCGGGCGCGTGCCGGCAGCCGATGAAGACGAGCTCTACCGCGGCGTGCGCGAGCTTCCCTGGGAGGCGGTGCTGCGCCCGCACGCCACCATCGCCATCGCGGCCAATGGCACCAACCGCGCGATCGGCAACAGCCACTTCGCGGCGCTCCGCGCCAAGGACGCGCTGTGCGACCGCATGCTGGAGCGCATCGGCGCCAGGCCCGCCGTGGACACGCAGCGCCCCGATGCGCGCATCGTGCTCTCGCTGCGCGGCGAGCGCGCGACCGTCGCGTTCGACCTCGCGGGCGAGCCCCTGTTCAAGCGCCTGCCGCGCCGCGCCGTCAAATACCTCACCGCGCGGCGCGCCGAGGTGCTGCGTCCCGATTACGCGGCCCTGCTGCTGGCCCAAGCTGGCTGGCACCCCTCCGATACGCAGCCGAACGTGCTGGTGGACGCCGCCTGCGGGACGGGCGGCGTGCTCCTGGAGGCGACGGAAGCGCTCTGTGACCGGGCACCGGGACTCAACCGCGCCACCTGGGGCTTCCAGGGCTGGGCGGGCTTCGATGCGCAGACGTGGCGCGATCTCGCCGACGAGGCCCGTCGGCGCGCCGAGGCCTCCGGGCACCGGCGCGGGGTTATCGTGGGCTGCGATGCCGATTCGGGCGCCCGGGACGTGGCAGCGGGCCTGCTCGAGGCCGCCGGTCTGGGCGAGCAGATCGTCTTCACCGATGCAGACGCCGGGGCCATCGGCCACGCCCTCCACAGCCGGCGCCTCCAGCGCCCGGTGGAGGGCGCCGCCGTGGTGCTCGACCTGCTCGACACCCCGCTCGCGTGCCTCCCGCGCACGCTGGGGCTCGTGCGGCGCCTGCGCGACCTGCCGCAGCTCGAGCAGGCGCCCGTGGCCGTGCTCGCCGCGGATCAGGCGACCGTCTCGGCGTTCCGGATGGAGCCCGCCTCGACGCTCGCCATCAAGCCCCGCAACGAGGACGCCCTGATCGCCCGCTTCGATCCCGACGACGGGGCGGGCGGCGGCGAGGCGACGGTCGACGTGGGCGACGGCAAGCCCGTGCCCGTGCTGCTGGCGGAGTCCGAGCAGTTCGCACGGCGCCTCATCAAGGTGGCGCGCCAGAAGCGGCGCTGGGCGCAGCGCGCCGGCGTCAGCTGCTACCGCGTCTACGACGCCGACCTGCCCGAGTACGCCGCCGCCATCGACCTGTACCAGGGCGCCCCCGCCACACCGGGCCGCTGGCTGGTCATCGCCGAGTACGCCGCGCCCAGATCCATCGACCCGGCCACCGCACAGGCGCGCATGCTCGACATCCTCGCCATCGCGCCCCGCGTGCTCGACGTGGACCCCGCCCACGTGCATGCGCGCGTGCGCTCGCGCTCCCGCGGCGGCTCGCAGTACGGGCGGCGCGGGTCGGATGCCGAGGGCGCCAAGGCGCTGCCTCGCATTGAGGAGGACGGCCTCACGTTCCTCGTCAACTTCGACGACTATCTGGATACGGGCATCTTCCTCGACCACCGCGTCACGCGCCACCTTCTGCGCGAGGAGGCGGCCCGCGCGCGCAGCTTCCTCAACCTGTTCGCCTACACCGGCACGGCCACCTGCTACGCGGCCGCCGGCGGCGTGCGGCGCACCACCACGGTCGACCTCTCGAACACCTACCTGGACTGGGCGCGACGCAACATGCGCGCCAACGGCTTCACGGACGAGGGGCACGTCTTCGTGCGCGCCGACGTGATGCAGTGGGTGCGCGAGCAGCGCCATGGCCGCACCCGTTGGGACCTGATCTTCTGCGACCCGCCCACCTTCTCCAACTCTGCCAAGATGGGGCGGCGCACCTTCGACGTGCAGCGCGACCACGTCGACCTGATCGTGGGGATCTCGCGCCTGCTCACGCCGGGCGGCCGCGCCGTGTTCTCGTGCAACCTGCGCACGTTCCGACCGGATGTCGCCGCGCTCGAGCGCGCCGGCGTCGCCCTCACGGACGTGACCGCGCAGACCATCCCCGAGGACTTCAGCCGCAACCCGCGCATCCACAAGTGCTACCTCGTCGAGCGCGCCTAGCTCCCGAGCAAGGGACGGTTAAGTAAATCGTCAGTCCGGCGCTACGGCATGAGCGCATCGGCACGCTATCATGCAGGCAAACGGGACAAGGAGGCCTCATGGAACGCGCATCCGCTTCGATCGAATCCACCGCGCCCGCAACGGGCTGCCAATACGCCCTGCCCGAGGTCGCCCTCGAGAAGCTCGCCGAAGCGCTGCGAACGGGAGGCGTCTCCGTCCGCGTCGTCCTCCCCGCGAGCGTCGACAAGGAAGGCTCGGCGGCGCGGGAAGCGGCGGACGGGCGCCGATGCAGCCCCTCCGATGCGGCGGGCGGCGCTGCCGGGGCCGAGGGGCCGGTCCGCGCGGACCGGCCGGCTGCCGTGCGCGGCATGACGGTCGATTCGCGGGAGGTCGTGCCGGGGAACCTTTTCGTCTGCAAGGGCGCCGCCTTTAAGCCCGGCTACCTCGAGCGCGCCGTCGCAGCGGGGGCCGCGGCATACCTGTGCCAGGAGGACGCGGATGCGCCGGGGGCTGTTCCGACGGCGCTCGCGGCGGCGGCGCCCGGCGCACCCTGTCTGGTCACCGATGACGTGCGACGGGCCATGGCGCTCGCCGCGCCCGCGGTCTACGGGCATCCCGAGCGCGATCTCGCCATCGTGGGCATCACCGGCACCAAGGGCAAATCCACCACGGCCTACCTGCTGCGCGCGATCCTCGCCGCCGCCGGACGGGAGCCCTCGATCCTGGGCTCCATCGGCACCGACGACGGCCTCGAGCATTTCGAGAGCCGCAACACCACCCCCGAGGCGCCCGAGCTGTGGCGCCATCTCCGCAACACCCGCGCCGCGGGCCGAAGCACCATGGTCATGGAGGTTTCCAGCCAGGGCCTCAAATACGACCGCGTCGCGGGCGTGCCGTTCAAGATCGGCGTCTTTCTGAACATCGGCCGCGACCACATCTCGCCCATCGAGCACCCCACGTTCGAGGACTACTTCGCCAGCAAGCTCAAGCTGTTCGCGCAGACCGAGACCGCCGTGGTCAGCCTGGATACCGAGCGCGCCGACGAGGTCCTCGCCGCCGCCCGGATCGCGAGGCGCCTCGTGACCATCAGCGCCGCGGGCGACCCTGCGGCCGACCTTTTTGCCTGCAACGTCGCACCGGGCGCGACCGGCATCTCCTTCGATGTCTGTCACGGCGGCGCGGTCGGGCCCCACGCCGCGGGCTCCCCCGTCCGGCAGCATATCGAGCTCGCCGTGCCCGGCGTCTTCAACGTCGAGAACGCGCTGGCCGCCATCGCCTGCGCGCGGCTGCTGGGCGCCTCCCCCGAGGCCGTCGCGCGGGGGCTTGCCCGTGCGCGCGTCCCAGGCCGCATGGAGGTCGTCTCCTCCCCTGACGGCCACGTGATCGCGCTCATCGACTATGCCCACAACGAGCTCTCCTACCGCGCGCTCTTCGACTCCGTCGAGCGCAGCTATCCGGGGCGCCGCATCGTCGCCGTCTTCGGCGCGCCGGGCGACAAGGCCCAGGAGCGGCGCGCGGTCCTGCCCGCTATCGCCGGCGCGCACGCCGACCACCTGATCTACACCGAGGAGGATCCGGGGCACGAATCGGTTGAGGCCATCTGCGCCGAGCTTGCCGCCCATACCCCCGCCGGCGTATCATATGAGGTCATCTGCGATCGCGAGCAGGCGGTTTGCCACGCCCTGCGCCGCGCGTCGGAGGATGCGCCCGATTCCGTGGTCCTGCTGCTCGCCAAAGGGGACGAGACGCGCCAGCACCGCGGCGATGCGTACGAGGCGGTCGAGAGCGACCTTGCCCTGGCACGCAGGATGCTGCGCGGCTGAGGCCGCCCGCGGCATCGGTCCCGCCATCATGACGGGACTCGGAGCCCTCCTCTTCCCGTGCGCGCGGGCGCTGCCGTCGGCATCGCATCCTTGCTGCACGGGAGGAACCCATGTCCACACCTGACGCCGCGCGCGCCCACGGGCCCGCCGGCACCGCACCCGAAGCCGGCGCCCCGGCACCGGCTTCGCTCCAGCCCACTGAGAGGCCGCGGAGCCTGCGCGCCTACGGCGAGCTGCTGGAGCGCGGCGGCGTGCTCGCCGCCCAGAGGCTCGGGGGCGAAGACCCCCTCATAGCGCACGTGAGCTGCGACTCGCGCGATGTCCAGCCGGGGACGCTCTTCATCTGCAAGGGAGCCGCCTTCCGCCCCGCCTACCTCGAGGCGGCGCTCGCCGCCGGCGCCGTCGCCTACGTGGCCGAGTCGCCGATCGCCGGCATCGGCGCCCCCATGCTCGAGGTGACCGACATCCGACAGGCCATGGGCATGCTCGCCGACGCCGCCTGGGACCATCCCTCGGGGCGCATCGCGGTGTGCGCCGTGACCGGGACGCGCGGCAAGACCACCACGGCCTTCTGCCTGCGATCCATCCTCGATGCCCGCGCCGAGCGCCTGGGGCGGGCGCGCTGCCCCCTCTTCTCGACCATCGTGCTCGACGACGGCACCACCGCCGAGCCGGCTGCGCTCACAACCCCCGAGCCCCTCGATCTGCAGCGCCACATCGCCTGCGCCGCCTCCACGGGCGCCGACGCGCTCGTGATGGAGGCATCGAGCCAGGCGCTCAAGTACGGGCGCATGGAGGGCGTGGGGGTCGCCGTGGGCGCGTTCCTCAACATCTCCGAGGACCACATCTCGCCCATCGAGCACCCCACGTTCGAGGACTACCTCGCCTCGAAGCTGCGCTTGTTCCAGCACGCCCGCTGCGCGGTGGTGAACCGCGACATGGACCCCGCCTACCTGCCGCGCGTGCTCGAGGCCGCCCGCGAGCACTGCGAGCGAGTGGTCTCCTTCTCACTGGCCGATGAGCAGGCCGATGTCCGCGCCACGCGCATCCGCCACGAGGCGGGCGGCCTGGCATTCGACCTCACCGTCGCAGGCGAGACGCTTCCGGTGCGGCTCTCGCTTCTCGGCGCCTACAACGTCGAGAACGCGCTGGCTGCCGTCGCCTGCGCCCACCTGCTGGGCGCGACGGCCGGGGACGTGCAGCGCGGCCTCTCCCGGGTGAGCGTGTCCGGCCGGATGGAGATCCCCTTCGCCGACGAGGACCTCACCGTCATCGTGGACTACGCGCACAACGGCGGGAGCCTCGACGCGCTGCTGGGCGATGTGCGCGCCGCCTACCCCGGCCGCACGATCACGTGCCTGTTCGGCGCCACGGGCACCAAGGGCGTCGAGCGGCGGTTCGGCATGGGCGAGGCAGCGGGGCGCCTCGCCGATCGCGTCATCATCACCGAGGACGATCCCGGCCAGGAGGACCCGGCGCGCATCTGCGCCCAGATCGCCGACGCCGTCGCGTCCGCGGCGCGAAGCTGCGGACGCGTGGTGCCAGCCCGCACCATCCTCGACCGCACCGAGGCCATCGCCCACGCGCTCGAGACCGCGCCGCGCCCCGGTGTGCTCGTGCTGGCCGGCAAGGGGCACGAGCAGTTCATCATCCGCGGCACGGCGCACGAGCCCTATATCGGCGACGCCGCCACGGTCCGCCGCATCATGGCGGGCGATCCCCGCTAGGCAGGGGCGGCGGCGCGCGTCGGCTGGCGCGGTCCCGCCAGCGCGCCGACGGGACCGCGCCGCGCGCAGCCTACGCCGCGGCGGGCGCCTCCTCATCGATGAAGAAGCGCTTGTACCAGATGAGGAACGTGAGCGCGGTGTAGATCTTGCGCTGGTTGAGCGCCTTGCCCGCGAAGTGGTCGTCGAGCATCTGCATGAGCTTCTCCGTGTCGAAGAACTCTGTCGCCCAGGGCGCCGTGAAGTACTCCTTGACGTAGTCGTAGTACTTCTGCTCGCGCAGCCAGAACTTCACCGGCACCGGGAAGCCCTTCTTGGGACGCGTCGCCCACTCGTCAGGGAGGCACCGGTTGGCCGCATGGCGCAGCACCTGCTTGTTGCCGTTCTCGTTCACGCGGAACCGCGCGGGCACGTGCTCAGCGAACTCCATGACCTTCTTGTCCAGGAACGGCACGCGCAGCTCCAGCGAATGGGCCATGCACATCTTGTCGGCCTTGAGCAGGATGTCGCCGGGCAACCACATGTTCATGTCGAGATACTGCTGCTTGGAAAGGGCACAGAAGTTCTGCACGCGATCATAGATCGGCTGGCACAGCTCGAACGCGTCGGGACCGTTCGCGTAAGCGGGTTTGAGCACCTCGTCCGCCTCGTCCTCACGGTACACGAACGCCTGGCCCACGAACCACTTCTCGGGCATCTCGGCGCCCTTGAGCAGGAAGTTGCGCCCATGGAAGTAGGGCTTGTCCGCCACGAAGCGCCCGAGGGCGCGGCGGATGGGGCGCGGTACCCAGCGCTTGTAGCGTGCGATCGAGGGAACATCCTCGTACCACGCGTAGCCGGCGAAGAGCTCGTCGGCGCCCTCACCCGAGAGCACCACCGTCACGTCCTTCGCGGCGAGCTCCGCCAGGAACCACAGCGGCACGCTGGAGAGGTTGGACTGCGGCTCGTCCATGTGGTACTGGATGTCGGGCAGCACGCCGAAGAACTCGTCGGCCGTGATCATCTTGCGCACGTTCTTGATGCCCAGCTTGTCGGAGAGCTCGGCGGCGTAGTTGGTCTCGTTGAAGTCCTTGTAATCGAAGCCCACGGAGAAGGTGGTGTCGGGCATGAGGCACGCGGCGATGTAGCTCGAGTCCACGCCGCCGGAGAGGAAGGACCCCACCTTGACGTCGGCGATGCGGTGCGCCTGCACGCTCTCGTGGACCACGGCGTCGCAGGCGTCGACGTACTCGTCGAAGGTCTTGGAATCGTCGTCCGAGAAATCGGCGTCCCAGTAGCGGCGCACGGAGAGCTCGCGCGTCACGAGGTCGTAGGTGAAGCAGTGCGCGGCGGGCAGCTTGTACACGCCGGCGAAGAAGGTCTCGTCCGTTGCCGGGAACTGCAGGGTAAGATACGGGCGCAGCGCGCGCTTGTTGACCGCCTTGGTGAAGTGCGGATGGTCGAGGAAGCTCTTGATCTCGCTGCCGAACAGGAAGTCCCCCGTCGCGGGGCGGCCCTCGCGGCCGTCGGCAAGGTAGTAGTAGAAGGGCTTGATGCCGAAGATGTCGCGCGCGCCGAAGAGCCGGCTCCGCGCGCCGTCGTAGATCACGAACGCGTACATGCCGCGCAGGCGGTCAACCAGGGCCTCGCCCCACTGCTCGTAGCCGTGCACGAGCACCTCGGTGTCGGCGTTGCAGTGGAAGGTGTGGCCCGCCGCCTCGAGCTCGGCGCGGAGCTCCTGGAAGTTGTAGATCTCGCCGTTGAAGGTGACGTAGACGCTGCCGTCCTCGTTGCCCATGGGCTGCGCGCCCGCCTCGGTGAGGTCGAGGATCGAGAGGCGGCGGAAGCCCATCGCCACGTCATCGGTGAGATACGATCCGCCCATATCGGGCCCGCGGTGCACGATGCGATCCATCATGGCATCGAGCACCTGCTGCCGGCCCTCAACCTGACCGGTAAAACCCACAAAGCCGCACATGGCAAACCCCCAGAGAAGCACCCGCACGGGGCGCATGCGATTACTCGGTTCGCGCGCCGTCGCGCTCCGGCCTAAGGCGGGCTGACACGCGCGCGTCATGAACCAAATCAGGGTACCACGACCGCCCGGAGCTGCCGAAAGGTGCATGCAATCTCCGCGCCGCGGTAACGGATCGCTTACACGCCCCCACTGGGGCCGCGCCCGCCACGGACCTGCCACCCGCCTGCATGTTCCCGTGTGCGGAAACGCCATTATCGCAGCCCTTAAAAAGGCCAAAAGTGGCAATCTCGCACACAGGAACGGGAACAAGGCCGAAGACGCGCGGCAGGTGCCAGGCGGCGGGCGGCATCGAGGGGCACCGCCGACTGCACTCGGCGACGAAAAGGCGCCGTCGACCCTCGCGAATCGACGGCGCCTTGCAGGATACGCTTTCGATGCAGCTGAAGCCGATGCCGCGCTTTGCCGGGCGCCCCTGAACACTCGATGGGCGACGGCGCTGGCGGCTCAGGGGCTGTCGACGGCTACTCGGCCTTCTTGGCGCGGGCCTCGAGCGCGGCGCGCACCTTGGCGGCCTTCTCGGGATCCATGTTGGCGAGCTTGGCCTCCATCTTCGCCTTGCGCTCGGCCTCAGCGGGATCGGCCTCTAAGGCAGCCGGTGCGGCGTCGCCCGCGGCCTCTCCCGCCGCAGCGGCCTTGGCCGCCTTCTTGGCGGCGGCAGCCTTCTTGGCGGCCTCGACGCGCGCCTGCTGCTCGGGCGTCAGCTCCTTCTTGGGCTTGGCGTCGGCACCCTTGGCGGCAGCGCCCTTCGCGGCCGCACCGGCCTTCGCAGCGGGCTTGGCCGGCATGTCCTTGTGCAGGGTGATCTCGGTCAGCTCCTCGGTGGGCTCGGTGGGGAGCACGCCCATGGACAGGCAGTTCTTGGGGCACTCGTAGGTGCAGCTCGCGCAGGAGATGCACATATAGGGCTTGAGCGTCCAATCGCCCGCCTTGCGGTCGACCGTGATGGCGCCCACCGGGCAGACGCGCTGGCACATGCCGCACAGGATGCAGGTGTCGATGTCGTTCTCAAGATGCCCGCGCATCTGCGGGAACAGATGCTCGAGGTCGCGCTTCTCGTACGGATAGCGCACCGTCGCCGGCTTGCTGAAAAGCGAGCGCAGCGTCAGCTTCGCCAGTTTAAACGTTCCCATGCTCGCCTACCTTTCCGTGCAGCTGATGCACGGGTCGATCGTCAGGATGATCATCGGCACGTCGGCCAGGTCGACGCCCTGCAGCGCCTTGACCAAGCCGCCCAGGTTCTGCGAGGTGGGAGTGCGCAGACGGAAGCGGTCGAGGTACTTGGTGCCGTTGCCGCGCACGTAGTAGAACGCCTCGCCGCGCGGCTGCTCGATGAGCACATGGCTCTGGCCTTCGGGGACCACCTTGGCCTTGGACTTGCCGCCGATGCCGTCGTGCGGGATCTTGGCGACGAGCTCCTTGATGATGTCCATCGACTGCAGCACCTCGAGCGAGCGAACCTTGCAGCGCGCGTAGCAGTCGCACTCGTTGGAGATGATGGGCTCGAAGTGGTCCAGATCCTTGTAGGCGCCGTAGCCGGTGGAGCGCATGTCGTGCTCCACACCGGAGCCCTTGGCGAACGGACCCACCATCGAGAGCTCCAGGGCATCCTCGAACGAGATGGTGCCCACGCCGCACAGGCGGCTCTTGACCGAGTAGTCGTTCATCATGGTGTCCATGATGATCTGGTAGTCCTTGCGCATGCTGTCGAGCTTGTCGCAGATGGCCTTGAGCTCGGAATCCTCGATGTCGTGCGCGAGACCGCCCACGATGAGGATCGACAGGATGATGCGGCCGCCGCAGGTGCGCTGGAAGATGTCGAGGATGTTCTCGCGCAGGCGCCAGCAGTGGTTGAACAGCGCCTCGAAGCCGAACGCGTCGGCCAGAAGCCCCAGCCACAGCAGGTGCGAGTGGATGCGCGAGAGCTCCTCGAGGATGTCGCGGAGGTACTGCACGCGGCCGGGCACCTCGATGCCCAGCAGCTTCTCGGTGGCGCTCACGTAGCCGTAGCCGTGCCCGTGGCTGCAGATGCCGCAGGTGCGCTCGGCGATGTAGACGAACTGGTTGTAGTCGCGCTTCTGGGTGAGCTTCTCCAGACCGCGGTGCACGTAGCCGATCTGCGGGATGGCCTCGAGCACCTTCTCATCCTCGACCACCAGGTCGAGGTGGATGGGCTCCGGCAGCACCGGGTGCTGCGGGCCGAACGGGATGACGGAACGCGTCGCCATGCTTACTCACCATCCTTATGGGCGGCCTTGGCAGCCTTTGCGGCAAGCGCGGCGCGCACCTTAGCAGCTTTCTCGGGGTCCATGGCGGCGAGCTTGGCCTCCATCTTCGCGGCGCGCTCGGCCTCCTTGGCGGCGGCGTCCTCGGCGGGTGCGGTCTGGGACGCGGCGGCAGCCGGATCGGCCTCATCACCCACGGAGCCCGCGCTCTTGCCGGCGGCGACGGCCGCTTCCTTGGCGTCGGCAGCGGCCTCCGCCTTGGCGGCGGCCTTCTCCTCGGCGGCCTTGCGCGCCTTGGCGGCCGCGGCGGCCTTCTGCTTGGCGAGCTTCTCGCGCTCGGCCTTCATCTCGGGGGTGATCACCGTCATCGGGGCCTCATCGGCCACGTTGAAGAAGTGCCCGCCGAAATCGAGCTTCATGTTTATGAAGTGCACGCCGAACAGGTCGTGCGTCTCGTTCTCGTAGCTGAACGCCGCGAAGTACAGCCCCTGGATCGAGGGCACCTCGCTCGTCTCGTCGATGCCGTACACGACGAGGTTGAGCGCGTTGTCGCAGGTCTCGTCGTAAAACGTGTAAACCAGGTCCATGCCCGCCGCGGTGGTCTCGGCGAACATCTGGATGAAGCGGAATCCCTGGTGCTTGAGCGTCTGCACGCGGGAGAGCAGCTCTCCCAGCGGGACCTCTACGAACTCGGTGGTATACATCAGGCCTCCTCGCGGCTCTTCTGGGGGTTCTCCATCTTGGCGGCCTTCTCGTCCAGGATCTTCACGGCCTTGAGCACGGCGTCGATGATGGTCTCGGGACGCACGGCGCAACCGGGCGCGTACACGTCGACGGGAATGGCCTTGTCCACGCCGCCGATGACGTTGTAGGCGTCCTTGAACACGCCGCCGGTGCAGGCGCAGATGCCGCACGCCACCACGACCTTGGGCTCGAGCATCTGATCGTAGATGTGCTTGACCACGTTCATGTTCTGGTGGTTCACCGCACCCGTGACCAGGAAGATGTCGGCATGCTTGGGATTGCCCGTGTTGATGATGCCGAAGCGCTCGATGTCGTAGAGAGGCATCATGGAGTCGAGCACCTCGATGTCGCAACCGTTGCAGCTCGATCCATCGTAATGGATGAGCCACGGCGACTTGGAAGAATAGCTCATTGCAACGCTCCCTTAGATGAACGGGGTGATGAGGACGTAGAACAGGTTCACGACGCCCATCACGAGTGCCACGATCCACGCGCCGGACAGGCAGTTCTGCCACTTCATGCGCGCGAAGTTGTTATCGATCAGCACCTCGAAGAACCACGTGACCGCGACCACCGCGAGCGCGAGCAGCAGCGACAGCGGGTTGTTCCAGACGAAGAACATGCCCACCCACATGAGGAACAGTACGCTCTCGCACCAGTGCATGACCTCGACCTTGGCCAGCGTGCGGCCGCACATCTCGGTGGTGATGCCCTTGACGATCTCCTGGTGCGCATGGTGGCTGTAGGACAGGTCGAACGGGCTCTTGCGCAGCTTGATGGTGAGCACGAACAGCAGGCCCAGGAAGATGGGCACAAGCGACAGGATGATGGGCGCGTCGATGTTGAACAGCTGGCGCACGTCGAACGACTGCGTGGCGGTGAAGAAGCCCACCGACATGATCATGAGCATGGGCTCGTAGCTCATCACCTGCAGGCACTCGCGGTCGGCGCCGGTGTCGGCGAACGGCGAGCGCGCCGAGTAGGCCGCGATGATGACGAACAGCGTCGCGAGCGTCACCAAGAAGATGCACAGCAGCAGGTTGGAGCCGGAGATGAACAGGCCGCCCGCCAGGATGGCGAAGATGAGGGCGCAGGTGACGTAGGCCTCGTCCACGGCGTTGACGCTGGCCTCCTCCTTGGAGAGGAGCTTGCGCACGTCATAGTAGGGCTGGAGCAGCTTGGGGCCCACGCGGCCCTGCATGTGGGCGCTCACCTTGCGGTCGAGGCCGTCGAGCAGGCAGCCCACCACGGGCGCGCAGATGGCGAAGACCACCACGCCGGCGGCGATGCCCAGAAGGTCCGGGCCCACCAGCAGCACCTTGCGGTCGACGAAGAAGGCGCCGCCGGAGAGGATCTCGGGCGTGAAGATGAAGCACGCCGCGAAGCACATGAGGATGACGGCGAGGCAGATGATGACGCCCGCGTTGGTGAGCGTGTGCTCGGGGAAGACGTCGGCCATGTACCAGTTGCGCTTGGTGCTCGTCATGGTGCGACCCATGGAGCCGTGGTACTGGCGACCATCCGGATCGGTGCACTGGCCGCCCAGGTACACGGTCACGCGGCGCGCCTTGACGGCGCGGCCCCACGGAGTGAGCAGCACGATGGCGATGAACACCACGATGATGACCATGATGACCATGTTGTCGATGCCGATGAGCTGCGGCATCTCATGGTAGACGCCCTCGAGGTAGGGTCCGACGACCATCTGGGAGATGACCGGCAGGAGCACGCAGCAACCCACGAGCAGGCAGGAGATGAAGCCGATGGCGAACCACTCGGACTTGTTGACGCCGCCCTCGACGTTCTCAGCCTTCTGCGCCACGCCGGCCAGCTTGCCCAGCCACTTGGCCCAGAAGAAGAACGTGGCGGCCGAGCCGAACGCCAGAAGGATGAGGAACAGCACGTTGCCGGTCTCGGCGAAGGAGACGAGCGTCGCCCACTTGGAGATGAGCATGCCGAACGGCGCCACGAACATGCCCATGATGCCGAGCATCATGAAGCGGGTGAGGCGCGGCAGGCGGCTGAAGAGGCCGTCCATGTCCTCGATGTTGCGCGAGCCGATGCGGTGCTCGACGGTGCCCACGCACAGGAACAGCACCGACTTGGACACGGTGTGGAAGATGATCAGGAAGATCGCGGCCCACACGGCCTCGGCGGTGCCCACGCCGGCGCAGGCGCTGATGAGGCCGAGGTTGGCGATGGTGGAGTACGCCAGCACGCGCTTGGCGTTGGACTGCGTGATGGCCATGAACGAGCACAACACGAACGTGATGCCGCCGATGGAGACCACCATGGTGGAGGCGGCGGGGTAGGCGAGGTAGACCGGGGCGAGCTTCACGAGCAGGAACACGCCGGCCTTGACCATCGTGGACGAGTGCAGAAGGGCGCTCGTGGGGGTCGGGGCCACCATGGCACCGAGCAGCCAGCTGTGGAACGGCATCTGCGCGGCCTTGGTGAGGCCGGCGATGGAGAGCAGCATGATCGGCAGGATGAGTGCCGGCGCCATATAGGAGTTTGCGACCTCGGTGAGGTTGGCCAGTGACAGCGGCAGGCCCCAGAGATCGAAGCACAGAAGCGCGCCCAGGAAGGC
Organism: uncultured Coriobacteriaceae bacterium; assembly: GCA_963931435.1. Classification (GTDB taxonomy): domain Bacteria; phylum Actinomycetota; class Coriobacteriia; order Coriobacteriales; family Coriobacteriaceae; genus Coprousia. The sequence continues at coordinate 76,786 of OZ007012.1, read as the reverse complement.
GATGCCGCCGATCATGTTGAGGTTGATCTGGCGGAAGGAGTTCTTGATGGCCTCGGGCGTGCGGGTGTAGCCGATCATGAGGAACGAGCACACGGTGGTGATCTCCCAGCCGGTGAACATCCACTCGAGGTTGTCGGACAGCACGATCACGAACATGGCCGCGAGGAACAGGAACATGAGCGCCGCGAAGAAGTGGCGGCGATCGGGAGCCGTGGTGCCGGCTTTCTCGGCCGCCTCGTTCTCATGATGCTGGAAATCCTTCATGTAGCCCAGGGCGTACACGCAGATGGCGCTGCCCACGAGGCCCACGATGAGCACCATGATGACCGAGAGCTGGTCGTAGTAGACGGGCTCGGCCAGCATGTGGTGCGCGCCGCCCGGCAAGGTGAGGTTGGCGAAGTAGATGACGCCCACCGTCTGGATGAGGCCGAGCACGAGCGCGATGCGGTTCTTGTAGCGCACCGCGAACCACAGGATCACCGCGCACAGCACCACGTCGACCGCCGTCATCACGCAGGTGATGACGAAGCTGGTCTCTTGCGGTAGCGCGAGCGTGGCATAGCCCTCCAGCAGGTGCTGGAAGGCAAACACCACGGACAGCACGCCCGTGGTGCCCGCCGCGAGGACCGTGATCATGGCGCGCTGCTCATCTGTGCGGAACAGCATGAGCGCGATGGCGGCGATCAGCGGCACGGCGACGAGAAATGCAATGAGAGCCATAGCTTTCCCCTCTTGACCTTGTGCAGATGCCGGATTGGCATTCTGCCCCACTATCTTTTGGTATTGTAGCCGATGTACGCACACACCGCGTCCATAATCAGGCGCCCGCGCAGGGCTTTTGGCACACGGGGGCGCCGCGCGCGCCGGAATATCGCGCGTATACCGAAAGTTCGGCATAATTTGAGCCCGTTTTGGGCAAAGGGCAGCCGCCTGCAAGCGGGACGAGCAGACCAGTGCCCTCCGCCCCACCGATACGGGAACGCACAAGAGCGCCTCCCATTCCCTCGGCCCCCGCTTCCGTATCCGGGAAGGAGGGGCGAGAAAATGGGAGGCGTCTCAGTAACCGTCTCGATGGTGACGAGACGCCGCGCCGCCGGCGCCTTTCAGGCTCGGCGGCGGGCAGCTGCAGGGCGCGGTTTTATGCGCGCGCGGCTTCGATGGCCTTGACCACGGTCTCCTGCAGCGCGCTCAGGTTCTCCTCGGAGGGAATCCACTGCTGCGCGATCACGGGGGCGGCCATGTTGAACTTGGCGTTCTCCATCTCGGCGTACACCTGCTTGGGGCCGAGCGGCGCCCAGCCGTAGGAGCCGAACGCGATGCCGATCCGCTGGCTGTTGTTCGGCGAGAGGCCGCGCATGTAGGTGAGGAAGCTCGCCATGGTGGGCATCATGTTGGAGTTGAGCGTGGGCGAGCCGCAGGCCACGTAGCGGGCGTCGCACAGCTCGAGCATGATGTCGGAGATGTGGGTGTGCTTCACGTCGATGAGCTTGGCCGGAACGCCCTCGCGGATGAAGGCGTCGGTGATCTCGCGGGCCATGGCCTCGGTGGAGTGCCACATCGAATCGTAGACCACCACGGCCTTCTCCTCGGCCTGGTAGGTGCTCCAGGCCTGGTACTTCTCCATGATCTCGGGGATGTGGCTGCGCCAGATCACGCCGTGGGAAGGCGCGATGAGCTTGATGTCGAGCCCCGCGAGGGAGCCGAACGCCTTCTGCACCTGGGCGCCGTAGGGCCACACGATGTTGGCGTAGTACTTCTTAGCCTGCTTGAACACCTCGCACAGGTCGTTTTCATCGTCGAAGCGCTTGGTGGTGGCGTAGTGCTGGCCGAACGCGTCGTTGGAGTAGAGGATGCCGTCCTCGGGGCAGAAGGTGACCATGTTGTCGGGCCAGTGGACCATCGGCGTCTGCACGAAGTGGAGGGTGCGCTCGCCGATCTTGATGGAATCACCGGTCTTGACGCCCTCGACCTCGATGCCGTAGTGTGCGCGGACCTCGTTCACGCCGGCCGGCGCGCTCGCCACGATGCGGGCGTTGGGCGCCAGGCGGTGGATGGCAGGCAGGCTGCCGGAGTGGTCCATCTCCACGTGGTTGGTCACCACGAGCTCGATCTTGGCGGGATCGACCACCTGGCTGATGCGCTGGATGAACTCATCGGTGAATGTGGCCTTGGCCGTGTCGATGAGGGTGACGGTCTCGTCCATGATGAGGTAGGCGTTATAGGTGATGCCCTGCTCGGTGGTGTAGCCATGGAACGAGCGCTCATTCCAGTCGATGCCGCCGACCCACCAGACCTTGGGGGAGATCTCGATCGCGTTGAGCATGACGCGTCCTTTCTGCTGGGCGCGACACCATCGCCGCGCCGTCGCTATGCTGAACCTTCGCGCCCCATCATAGCACGCGCGGACCGGCGGGGCGCCGCCTGCGCAGGGCGGCAGGACGCGTTCAATAATTGCTACAAAACTGTACTCATTTGCTTGGCATGCAGGGCGCGCATGGGGAGGATGAGCGGCTCGAACCAGCCTCCCCGAGCGCCCGCAACGCCGATACGGCCCCGCGGGCGCCGCCGCAGCCCTGCACGTTCTGCCCCATGCTCGCGAACCGTGGCGCCACCTCCCCGTAGGCGCCGCCGCAGCGGGCGCTACGCCTCCTCGCCCTCGCCGCGCGCCTTGGGCTTGCGGCCGCGCGGCTTGTCCACCAGGGCCTCCGCCCCATGGGCGCGGTAGAGGCGGCACCATGCCTTTACCGAGGACTCGCTGGGCACGCCGTACTCGACCATGACCTCGCGCACCGTCTTGCCGCGCTCCACGCGGTCCTTCGCCACGGCCAGCTTAACCTCGTAGTCGTAGACCCGATGGCGCGCGCCCGCGGTGAGGACGGCTTCCTCGCCGCCCACCGCGAAGGCGCGCGACCATTGACGCGCCGTGGCCTCGGGTATCTTGAGCTTGGCAGCGAGCGCGCGATGGCCCATCCCCTCAGCCAGAAGCTTGACCGCCTGCTTGCGTACCCGCTCGCTATAGTGAGCCCGCTTAGTCTGAGCCATATAACCACCCGGTTTACTCATGCTCGTTCGAAGGCCTAACTATAGCAGAATATCCGGTACCTGCCGGTGTGCAGGGCTCCTTGTTAACGGGCGTTGAACACGTGCTCGTCCAGGCGCCGGAACGCCTCCCGCACCCGGCTCAGGGGCAGGGCGAGGTTCATGCGGACGTGGCAGGGGCCGTGGAGGGGCCCGCCGTCCTGCCAGCCCGCGCCCACGCGCCGGCCCTCGCGGAGCACCCAGTCGATGCCGCGCCCGTGCGCGGCGCACCACCCGGAGCAGTCGAGGAAGAGCATGCAGGTGCCCTCGGGCCTGGCGGCGTCCACGCCGTCGAAATGGCCGGCGATGAAGGAGCACGCCCAGTCGGCGTTGCCGCCGATCACCCGCGCGAGCTCGTCCACCCACTCATGGCCCTCGGGGCGGCAGGCGCCGACGAGGGCGCGCATCGAGAGCGCGCTCATCTCGTTGTAGCGGCTCTTCGACGCCGCGGCCGCCGCGCGGTCGCGCGGGCAGCCGTTGCATACGATGTGGTAGCTCCCCACCAGGCCCGCGAGGTTGGACGTCTTGGACGGCGCGTAGAGGGCGACGGTCCGGTTCCGCGCGTCCTCGGAGACCGACTGCGTGGGCACGTGCCCGTGCCCCGGCAGGATGATGTCCGACCAGATCTCGTCCGAGACGATGACGCCCGCGGACACCCGGTGCCGGACGTCCGCTCGCAGGACGCCGCGCGGGCGCGCGCTGATCTGCGCCGGTCTTCCTCGTCGGAGGCGGGCGCTGCGAGACGCCGCGCGGACACGCGCCGAGCTGCGAAGGTAAAGCGCCGGTAAGGCCCCTACGAGGACTTTGCAGATTTGCAGGCAACCCCCGGGAGCGCCGGCGCCATGCGCTATCCTGAGACGTCGGAAACGGGCGGGCGGGCTGCGAACCGTGAAAGGAGCCGTCATGGTCAACTGCTACATGACTGACGTGAACGGCGTCACCGCAAAGATCGACACGCCGCAGGCGGGTGCCTGGATCAACCTCGTCGACCCCACGGAACGCGAGATCAGCTGGCTCGAAACCGAGATCGGCGTGCTGCCGGAGTTCGTCCGCAGCGCGCTGGACGAGGAAGAGGCATCGCGCATCGACTACGACGAGGACGTCAACCAGACCCTCGTCATCGTCGACTACCCCAGCGCCGAGGATGCCGAGGACATGCAGGATCCCACGATGCTGCAGTACACGACGCTCCCCATCTCGGTAATCTTCCTGCCCGAGAAGAACCTCATCGTCACGGTGAGCCTGCAGGAGAGCCCCATCGTGCGCGACATGGCCGAGGGCCGCGTCAAGCAGCTCAACACCCGCATGCGCACGCGGTTCCTTCTGCTGATGCTCCTGCGCATCTCGCAGAGCTACCTGGTGCACCTGCGCCGCATCGACGCGCTCTCCACCAAGACGGAGCGCCACCTCTACGGCTCCATGCGTAACGAGGAGCTGCTGCAGATGCTCTCGCTCGAGAAATCGCTCGTGTATTTCTCGACCTCGCTCAAGTCGGCCGAGGTCACGCTCAACAAGATCCGCCACGGCCGGCTCATCGCGCTCTACGAGGACGATCAGGACCTCATGGAGGACGTGATGATCGAGGTGCACCAGGCGCAGGAGATGTGCGACATCTACTCCAACATCCTCTCGGGCACCATGGACGCCTACGCGAGCGTGATCTCCAACAACCTCAACATCGTGATGAAGGTGCTCACGGTCATCACCATCGTGATGGCGATCCCCAACATCGTCTTCAGCTTCTACGGCATGAACGTGGCGCTGCCGCTCGAAGGGGCCGGCGCATTCAGCACCTGGGTGTTCCCGCTGTCGCTCACCGCGGTGGCGTGCATCGTGACCGCATGGATCTTCAAGAAGAAGGGGCTCTGGCACTAGACCGAAAGGACGTTCATGAAGCACCTGTATCTCATGCGCCACGGCGAGACGCTCTTCAACCAGCGCCGCAAGATCCAGGGGTGGTGCGACTCGCCGCTCACCGAGCACGGCATCGAGCAGGCGCGGCAGGCCGGGGCGATGCTCGCCGAGCGCGGCATCAGGTTCGACCATGCGTTCAGCAGCACCGCCGAGCGCGCCTGCGACACCCTGGAGCTCGCGCTCGAGGCGGCCGGCCAGCCCCTCCCCTACCAGCGCGTGAAGGGCCTGCGCGAGCGCGGGTTCGGCGTGTTCGAAGGCGAGAGCGAGGACCTCAACCCGCCCACGCCGCAGCTCTACGACGAGTTCTTCCCCATCTACGGCGGCGAGACCCGCGCGCAGGTGCGCGACCGCATGCTGGCGGCACTCGCCTCCATCATGGGCGACGCTGCCTGCGATACGGTGCTGGCCTGCTCGCACGGCGGAGCCTGCATGTGCTTCACCTCGCATCTGGGCGATCCGTTCCAGATCGTGGGCGGCCCCATCTCCAACGGCTGCGTCCTGCATTTCGGGTTCGAGGACGGCGCCTTCGCCTTCATCGAGGCCCTGCGCGCCTAGCCGGCGGCGCGGCGACAGGCAGTGGCGCCCGCCGCGCTGCAAGCCGGCCACGCGGCGGGCGCCACCGGAGCGCCTCCGCCCTCAATTTCCGATTTGGGAACCATATATACGTTCTCGCCCCCTTTTCGCGCTGAAAACGTATATATGGTTCCCCGTTCGTTGATTCGTTGCGGTCGGGGCGGCAGCCGAGCAAGACGCGGTATCCTTGTGCGCGATACACCGAAGCGAAGGGGCCGCCATGCCGCAGAAGATGTCCGAACACGAACAGCAAGCCGTCGTCAGGCTCGCCAAGGTGATGAGCCGCGCGCTGCCCACGGCCGACCGCGCACATGCGAGCGGCATCGCCAGCGGCCTGGTGCGCCTGCGCCGCAACCCCGTGACCCGCGACGACATGCACAAGGTGCTCGGCAAGTACGGCGTGGGCGCCCATGCGCTCGACGCCTTGGTGGAGGCAGGCATCATCGAGCGGGGCGCGGGCTGCTACCGCATCACCGCAGAGGGCATCACGCTGCCCGTGGGCGCCCGCCCGTCCGGCGCGCATGCATCCGCGGGCGCGCCGCGCACCGACAGCGCGGAAGAGCCCGTGAAGAAGGAGGTGCGCTCCGCCGATGCCGATGAGGCCGCCAACCCTGCGGACGTGGCCGCCCCAGCACCCGGCAGCGCAGGGGACACCGCCCATTCGGCGAAGCCGGCGCCTGCGGATGAGGACCAGACGACCGGCGTAGACGGCGCTGAGAAACCGGAGGGCCGCAAGGGCTTCTGGGAAAAGCGGAAGGCTGCACGAAAGCAGGCGCCTGGGACGCGCGCCGCCGACGCCGCGGGCGCGATCGACCAAGCGACCGACCCGGCGCCCGCCACCTCCACGAACATCGCCACGGCCCCTGCCGCCGCGCCCGCCCGCGCGCGGCGCGCCGAGCGCTCGCTCGGGCGTCTGAGCTGCGTGCGCCGCCAGACACCAGAGCTCACCGAGGTGCGCACCCGCATCATCGCCCTCGATCCGCGCCTGTGGATCAACGGCTGGCTGCTCAGCACGCCCGAAGCCTACCTGCGCTACGAGCCCGAGCTTCAAGCGCTCGATGCAGCGCTCGCCGGGCGCCCCTCCATCGGCGACGGGAGCTGCAGCCTGCGCGAGCTCTCGTACGCGATCTTCGGCGACGAGAAGTTCCTCGCACCCGAGTCCGACGGCCGCAAGCTCCTCAGGCTCATGGGCGTCTCGGACCTGCTGCGCCTGCGCCCGCCGTTCAAGTTCGAGCTGCTCAGCTACGTCCCCAAGCGCCACAAGCACCTGCGCCTGGTGGTATCCGAGAACCTCGATCCCTGGACCAACATGCGCAACGCCATATTCTTCGGCGAGCGCAAGCGCCTGCTGGGCGAGCGCGTGCACGGCGTGGTGTTCGGCAACGGGGCGCTCGCCAAAGAGCCCGCCCATCTGCAGCGCCTGCTCGACACCATGGGTGCCGACGACGTCGAGATCCTCTACTGGGGCGACATCGACCGCGCAGGGTTCGAGATCATGGCGCGCGTGGCCGCGGGCGTCGGAGAGCACGTCAGCGTGAAGCCGTTCGCCGCCGCCTACCGCCTCATGCTCAAGCGGGCCCGCAAGCGCTGGCCCGATCCGCTGGACAACGAGCCCACCGATCAGCAGAACGTGGAGATCTCCGGCGTCGAGCTGCTCGAGCCGTACCTCGACGAGAAGGAGGCGCGCTACCTGCACGCCGTGCTGGACGCGGCGCTGCTCATCCCCCAGGAGGCCGTGCTCGCACGCGACCTATAGGACGTGCGTGACGCCCGCCGCGTGAACCTGCCCGAGGAGGGAAAGCGGCTGGGGGCCACCACATCGTGCCGAAGCGCCTAAAAATAAGCCCTAACGCGTTTTCACCACAATTGAACGGGTTCTGCCCGAGTATACAAGCAACAAAAGCGCAGGATCGAGCCGTTTGCTACTTGAGAAAACGGCTTTCAATTGTGGTGAAAACGGAATCAAAGAGATGCACAGCGCCTGCCGCGCCCTCGCGCGCCAAAGTTGGCATCTTATTTCAGGGGTTGCAGCCCCGATCCCGAGCGCGGGCGCGTATGATGCGAGGCAAGGGCGCGGTCTGCATCCGGCGCGCCATCCTGCGAACGGGAGGCACCATGAGCACCTTCTCCATCAAAGCCGATCGCTTCGTCCTGCCGGGAGGCACCGTCTCCGGCGGCTACCTCGCCATCGAGGACGGCAGGTTCGGCATGTGGTCGGCCGAGGCCCCGGCGGGCGACGTGCGCGACTTCAGCGGCTGCATCGTCGGTCCCGGCCTGGTGGACACGCATATCCACGGCTTCTTCAACCACGCCACCACCGATTGCGACCCCGCAGGCATCAACGCGGCCAGCGCCGAGCTGGCGCGACGGGGCACCACCACCTGGCTGCCCACCACGTTCACCGAGTCGCCCGAGGACATCGGCCGCGCCTGCGCCGCCATCGCGCAGGCCGACGACGATCGCGCGGACGACTTCGCGGGCGCGCACATCGGCGGCATCTACCTCGAGGGACCGTTCTTCACTATGAAGCACGTGGGGGCGCAGAACCCCGCGTACCTCATCGAGCCCGACGTCGCGGTGTTCGAGCGCTGGCAGGAGCAGGCGGGCGAGCGCATCGTCAAGAGCGCGCTGGCCGCCGAGCGCGCAGGCGCCTGCCCCTACTGCGCCGCGCTCGCGCGAAAGGGCGTGGTCACGAGCATCGGCCACTCGGACGCCACCTACGACGAGGCCCTGGCCGCCGTCAACGCCGGCGCCACCTGCTTCGTCCACACCTACAACGGCCAGCGCGGCCTGCATCACCGCGATCCGGGCGTCGTGGGCGCCGCCATGACCACGCCCAGCACCTATGCCGAGATCATCTGCGACGGCCGCCATGTGGTTTCCGCCGCCATCAAGGCGCTCGTGGACGCCAAGGGCTGGCAGCACACCGTGCTCATCACCGACTGCCTGGGCTGCGGAGGCATGCCCGAGGGCGACTACATGTCCGGCGGGCTGCCCGTGGTGATGAAGGACGGCCTGTGTTATCTGCGCAACGAGGACGGCAGCCTGGGCAACATCGCCGGCTCGGTGCTCACGCTGGCCGAGGGCGTGAAGAACATCGTGGATTGGCAGATCGCCACGGCCGATCACGCCATCCGCATGGCGTCCGAGGTGGCGGCGCGCTCGGCGCGCATCGACGACCGCTGCGGCACCATCCTGCCCGGGCGCACGGCGGACCTCACTGTCTTTAATGGTGACATGACGCTGGCCGCCACCTTCGTGGATGGCATCGAGGTCGCGTAAGGAAGGGTCGATGCCGCCCGGCGGGTGCGGGTGTGACGCCTCCGCCGGCATCAGCACCGTGCAGCACGCGCCGGCCCCGCGCGGCGGGATGCGCTCGGCAGCCTCTACATCGCCAAATGCCGCAGCCAACCGTCCGGCGACGTCCGGCCCCGCCATCGATGCCGAGACGGCGAGCCGACGCCGCGTCACATCTTGCTGAGGGTGTTGTCGAAGGCGTAGACCCACCAGCGCAGGAACTCCGTCCCATCGGGAGCCGGGGCGGGCGAGCTCTCCAGGTAGAGCTCCGTGTGGTACGAGCCGAACCGCACGCGGTAACAGGCCGAGTGATGGCCGGTCCGATTCGCCACAAACGGCCAGGATTCCAGCACCTCGTCGATGCGGAACGCGCGGCCGTCGCGCCACATCACCACAACGGGCTCGATCTCGCCGTTGCGGCCGAACCGCGCGTACACGTCCACGTACTCGCGGTGCACGCGCTGTCTCCTGCCGTTATGTCCCCTCTTGTACTGCATGGCAGTATTATCGAACATATGTTCTTGATATTCAATCCCCAAACGCGGGCGGCCCCGGATGAAGGCACTCATCCGGGGCCGCCTGGTTTACCAGGGAGGGAATTACGCGTTGTGCGCAATCACCTCATGCTAGCTGCGATCGCCTGAGTGGCGCCGCGCGAGCAATCCGCCGACGATGCAGAGGGCGGCAAGGGCCGCGGTGCTTCCCACCGCAGCGAGCATGCTGTCGCCCGTACCGGGGATCGTGTCGTCATCAGAGGGGTTCTCCGGCTCCTCGGGAGGCGTCTTCTCATCCACCTTGTTCACGAAGGTCGATCGATGTCGCCCGTGCTGAAGTCAATCGTGATGGACGCGGCGTCGTGCAGGTCGCCGAGGTCGCCCACGAGCACGCCGTCGATGTAGATCCACACGTCGTCGTCGCCCGAGAAGTTGTAGGTGACCTTGGTCTTCTGATCTTCGTAGGTATGCCCACCGTAGCGCTGCACGAACTGCGTCGACATGGTCATGCCAAAGAAGTGGTTCAGATCGTTGCTCGTGGAGACGATGCCGCTCGGTTTGAGCTCGCCCTCGCCGTTGACCGTGAACACCTGCCCACCCGTATTGGATGGGAAGAACTGGCCGAATTCTCCAGATGCGCCGTTGGACTTCACGGCCGGCCCATCATACAGCGTGAAATCATTCGTGCCCTCGTTATACTGCGCAAAGTTCTTCTCTGAGCTGTAGTAGTAATAGCCGTTGTCATCGACCTGGAGCAGGCCGTCCACATCGAGATGGGCCGCCTTGCCGGCAGTCCCGCTGTCCTTATCCGTACCATCGAACAGATAGGCGAGCGGCTGACCGTTCAGGGTGTCCGTTCCCTGGGGATACCCGTCCTCGAGCGTGGGCTCGACCAGCCCGTAATACGGCTTGGGGCCGCCCGTCCATTTGTTCCAAGGCATGCTCTGGTAGCCGCCCATCTGATGGCCGAATCGAAACACATGATCCTTGTTGATGCCACTGTTCGCAAGTTCGGCTTGTCCCGCGGAGCCGAGGTTCGTCCACTTTTTATTGTCTTTAGCGGGGTCGCCCGTGAGCCCGTAGTCGAACAGGTTGATGGTGGTGCCACGAGGAGAGACGCCCTGGACGGTGTTCTCCGGGGTCTCGCCTTCCCACGTATCCGACGCCGCGTACGCAGCCGTCGCGCCGGTCAGGATGAAGGCGGCGCAGACCAGCGCGAGCAGCACGCCGTGCCTACGAAGACCCCCCATTTTTGTATTATGTCTGATCATCGTTAAGACCCTCCATACCGATCGCACCATCGGCTGCCTAAGCGCAAAGCAAGCAGAAGATATGTTCAGGGCAGCTATAGCGCGCAGGCAGCCAAAATGCAGACTTCAAGCGCCATTTGAACGCGCACAAGAAAGGGGCCGCACCCGTATCGGATGCGACCCCATGAACCCTTTCGTTGTACCAGAGGAACTGCCTCCCCGCCTCGCGATCACTGCATCGGCGGTCAACGCGGGCCCCGGCCTCGCGAAGCCGTCGTCCCTCGGCCCCGGCGCACACCATCCATGCGGAGCCATCCCCACGCGCTGCAAGCGTTGCCTCCCTTGGGGGCTTCACCGCATGCCAGGTCACCTGCCAGCTCGCCCTGGGGCGTCCGTCGCGCCGGCCGTCAATCCACCTCGATACCCTTGGTATCGGGGGTGTCCCACGTGAAACCCGCGTGCCCCTCGTTCACGAAGGTCACGAGATCCGCGTACCCCGAGAAGGTCGTGTCGTAGACGGTCGAGGTGGTCGAGTAGTTCGAGGCGTAGAGCTCGATGTCATCGTCCTTGCTCCCGAACACGCTCTTGGGGATCTCGGCTTCATTGTGCCAGCCCAGATCGTTGATGATGCGGAACCGGGTCTTGTCGCTCACCATATCCGACTTGGCGTCCTCGTCGATAGAGATCTGGTAGAAGTCGAAGCGCGGCGCCGTGAAGCGGAGCTCCTCACCGGCCGCGATGTTGCCCGAACCATCGGTCTCCAGCGCGAGCGTGTAGGGCTGGGGCTCCGGCTCCTGGTACTCCGCCGCCTCGTTGAACGACTGGCCCTCTTCGGCAGCCTTGAGCGAGTCCTGGATGTTTTCCAGCGTGGCATCGAACTGCTGGATGGCCTCGGCGCGCTCCTCCTCGGGCACGGCGTCGATGCCATGGGCTCCGTAGTAGTTTATGGTGTCGTAGGTGCCGGCGTCGGCCTCCGCCTTCATGGTGTCGTAGCACTCCTGCCACGCTTTGATGGCCTCGTCGACGCGCTCGATCGCCTTCTGCCGCTGCGCCTCGAACACGGCCTGGTCCTGCTGGCGGGCGAGATCGAGCACCTCGTCGTCGGAAAGGCCGTCGAGATCGGCGAACGTCACGCCGTCGCACTGGTACACCGTCACGTTGCCCGCGCCATCGAAGGCGAGGAAGCGCTCGACCTCGGTGCCCTTGCCTATCTGATCGTCTCCGTCGCATTGCATCCACACGGCCGCCTGGCTGAACGCCTGCGAAGCGGGTATAGGCTCGCTCGCGTTCTTGATACCGCCGCCGACGCCGCCGCAGCCCGCGAGCCCGAGCCCCGCGATGATGACCACGCCCGCACCGAACAGCCTCAGGGCGCCTCTCCTGGTGTAGCTCCTCATGATCTTCTCCTCCCGTTGTTTTTTGCTTGGGTTGTCATTTTACTTGGTTGACCGGCGCCCCCTAGGCGCGTTTGTCGAGGACGATGCCCGCCACCGAGCTCGCGAGCAGCGCGATGCTGGCGAGCGCGAACAGCCAGAACCCGATCTGCAGCTCGCCCACAGAGCTGTCGACGACGCTCGAGCCCAAGGCCATGACAAGCAGCAAACCGAACGCGCCGCCGACGATGGCCGCGACGCGGGCGACCCGGCCATGGAGCACCAGGGCGCTCACCAGCCCGAGCACGCCGGGCACGAGCAGCAGCAGGTTGAAGGGGTCGCCGTCGATGGAGTAGCCGAGCACCTCTCCACCGAAGACCATGTTGATCCCGTTCATGCTGCCCGAGAATCCGAGGAACCCCACGCCGAACATGGGCAGGACCAGCGCTACGAGCGCCAGGACCCCAGAGGCGAGCGGGACGAGCCGGATCAGCTCGTAGGTGCTGCCCGGTGCCGCAAGACGTACCGATGCGGGCATGCGCACGCCGGGCGCGGAAAACGGTGCGGGGACGGGCGCGGTGGGACGGACGGAGCCCGGCTGCGCGGGCGCGGGCTGCGCGGGCGGGACCGGAGCGGCACCGGGACGGTTGATCTTGACTCCGCAGACACCGCAGAACCGGGCGTCGTCGGGGATGCGCGAACCACAGGTGGGGCAGAACATGATCGGTCCTTTCTCTTCGGCTCCGTACGGGGCCGTCTTTTCTTGATGATCACATCCTACGGTCATCCTTCACGCGTAAATAGTGTTTTTGAGTGCGTGAAAAAATTGAAGAGAAGCCGGGATTCAGACCGCGCCGCCGCGGGCGCGCATCTCGCGCAGCTGCCGGCGCCGACGGGCCGGCAGCAGGCGCAAAACGTCGATGCCCTGCTCAGCGCAGCGCTTGAGCAGCGGCGCACCCCAACCGTCATCCTCGATCTCGTCGTCGATGGCATGCTTGAGCGCCGGCCAGCTCGAGAGCAGCTCCCGCACGGCGGCGGCGCCTTCCCGCTCGTCCAGATCGGCGAAGTAGGCGCGCGCCAGCTCGTCCACGGTGAGGCCGCGCTCCAGAAAGCCGTTGCGGATGTCGTCGCGACGCGTCGATGAGCGCCGGTTGTGCGCGGCGTTGCGGCATGCGGCGCTGCAGTAGTTGCGCTCCGGGCCGCGATGGCCGGCCACCGAGAACCCGCGCCCGCAGCGCGCGCAGTACTTGACGCGCACGCTCTCCAGATCGTGGGAGAAGTCGTACCAGAGCCACGAAGCGAGGCTCCCGAACACGAAGTGCCCCGTGTCGCCCCCGGTGGAGAACACATCGATGCGCGCATCGCGCATGTGGGCGGCGACGAGCGTGCGCACGAGCGCGGAGAGGGCGCCGAGATCGCCTGCGCCGAGCGGCGCAGTCTCACCGAGAAGCTCCCCGGCGAACGCGCCGCTGGGCACGTCGGCGGCGATGTCGTGTCCGGCGGCGATGAGCTGGCCGCGCACGACTTCCGCGCCCGCGCCCTCGAGCTCGAGGGCGCCAAGCAGCAGGCGCCAGTCGGGCGTCGCGATCTCGTGGCGGAAGGACGCCACGACGAGGTCCACGCCGCCATCCGGCTCCGGCAGCAGAAAGCCGTAATGCAGGCGCCCCGCCGCCGCCTCCTGCTCGCGCCGTACGAAGCAGGGGATATCGAGCCAGTCCGCGTAGGCGGGCGCGATCGGGCGCGAGACGACGTAGAGATCGAACGGTTCGGAGGCGTCGGAGCCGCCGATGCGCAGATGGACGAGGTTGCCGAGCGCGGCCTGGGCGCCGGCGAGCGGCAGCGTGAGATTGGCGCACTCCTGAGCCACCACGGCGAGGTTGGCCATGATCGCGGCCGACGACCACAGGGTGCGCGGCTCCTCGAGCCGGACGTCGGGCCCGAGCGGCGCGCCGTCCACGCCGCGGGCGAGCGGCTCACGCGCGAAGAGCGGCCCGTGCGCGCGAGCGAAATCGAGCATGCGGTCATCGAAGATCTCGATCGCGGCCTCGCCCGTGGCGGCATCGAGGCGGAGCGCGACGCACATGGCAAGATCGAGCAGGGCCATCAGGGGACGCGCCGGCCCCCGCGACGCCGGCGCGCGGCGCACGGCGCCCGGGGAAGCGGGCGCGAAACGCAACGCCGTGGTGCCCTCCGCATCCACGAGGGCCGCGTCCTCGCAGGGCACGGTGCCGTTGGGCAGGCGCGTCTGGGCAAACGGATCGACGACGACCGGCATGGCGGACCTCCCTCGGCAGCAGATGTCATCCCTCTTTACTATGATGGGTGCAGGGCTTGCCGTGATTCACTTTTTTCACGCGCCCAAAATCAGTGTTTTCGCGTTCCAAACAGGAATAGACTGCAACCATGCAAGGACGGGACGCAGGATAGGGGTCCTATGTACTGCTCGACATGTGGAAACAAGATCGCGGACGACGCGCGGTTCTGCTCGCGCTGCGGCGCCCCCGTCGCCGGGGCGGACGGGGCGGGTGCGCCCGATACCGGCGCCGCCCCGGGCATCCAAAGCAACGGCGACCTGGGGTCGCAGGTCAAGCGCGCCCGAAGGCTCTCCTTCTCGCGCCTCACGCCCACCATGCTCGGGCTCCTCATCGCGTTCTTCGTGTGCGCGACCGTCGCGGTGGCCGCGGTGCTCTTCTACGTCACCGTCTACCTGCCCTCCCAGCAGCAGGCCCAGGAGCAGCAGGCGGAGCAGGCCGTCGAGCCGGAAGACGAGGGGGATGAGACCGAGGCAGCCGTCTTCGACGCCAAGCTCGCCCAGTACCAGGAGGCGCTGCGCGCGGGGTGGAACGTCTCCGCCGGCGATGCGGACGAGGACGTAGCCGGCGTGGCGGGGCTGTTCAACAACGGAACCGCCGCGAACGCGGTGGGCGACGAGGAGGCCTCGTGGACGCCGAGCTACGCCGTGGAGGATGTCAACGGTGACGGGCACAGCGAGCTCATCGTGGCGCTCGTGGGGCCGGATGACGACTACCGACCGCTCGCCGTCTACGCCACCGACGGCACCTCGGTCTCGACCGTCGCGGCGGACTTTTCCTCGGCGAGCCCGACGACGATCACCCTGTGCACAGACGGCACGGTCGAGCTCTCGCAGACGGGTCAGACCGGCTCCGAGGTGATCATGGACGTCGAGAATGGCGAACCCGTCGAGCTCACCCACTTCAAGTGGGGCCTCTCGCAGGGCGACCTCACGTGGCGTCTCTACGAGCGCGGCCAGCTGGTCGAAGAGGGTGAGGCCGGCGGCCTCGACGAGGTGTTCGAGCACATGCCCGAGATCGACACGACGCCGTACGAGGGGCTCGACTGGCAGCCGCTCTCGTCCTTCAAGGCGTCGGATGCGGACGACGCCGGCGCCGATGATGCGGACGCAGGCGAGCAGCGGAGCTTCGCGACCTCGGCCTTCAGCTTCGAGATTCCCGAGGAGTGGGTCGGGCGCGTGCGCGTCGAGGTGGATGGAACCAACGCGACCATCTACGCCGCGGACTACCCCTCGCGCGCCTTGGTCAAGCTGAACTACGTGTCGTCCTCGGCAGGCGGGGGCACGGACATGAGCGGGGTCACCTTCCGCACGGACGATCTCGGCAACGGGATGATCGTGCTGGCGTACGGGGACAACTGGGCCTACGTATTCGCTTCAGCCGAGCTGGGCGGCAGCTCGCCGCGCGGCGGGGCACCGAGCGAGGGGGAGGCCGAGGAGCTCGTCGAGCTGCAATCGCTCGGCGCGGTGAGCTACGCCGAGGTGCTCGCGAGCATGCGGGAGACGGGCTACGTGAACCCGGATCCAGACATCCTCAAGAAGACGGCCGCCGGCATCTCGGCCGAGAGCTTCAACATCCAGTTGCTGTAGATCACAACGCCCGAGCTCAGATGGAGGTAGCACGAGCCGTGCAAGTGTGCGCCCGGCGCCTCTCAGCTGGCGTCAGACAAGCGTATTTGCGTCCATTGGACATGAAATCGGAAAATGGCAGAAGCAATTAGCTTCTGACTTGAGCTTTTGGCCGCAGAACAGGATTTTGTCCCATAAGCCTGGTTTTCTCTGTTTGCCATGGTTTACTGCCACGACCTTGTCACAAGGGCGAAAACCCGTTGCCACAGCAAGACGATATGAGCTGAACATTGGGCCCTCCCCCTGTCGCAGCTCCGTGGGTCGGGCGACAATGGTCGTACCACCAACCGTGGCCGCGCGCCACATGCGAAGAGGGAGGGCCCCATGTCCGATTATGTCACAGCCGTCGGCCTCGACGTCCACGCCCGCAACATAAAGGCCTGCGCCCTGAACCCGATGACCGGGGAGGTCGAGCGCGCCTCGTTCGGCCGCGACCCCGCAGCGGTCGCAGGGTGGGCGCTCGGCTTCGAGTCCCCCAGGGCGGTCTACGAGTCCGGCGTCACCGGCTTCCACCTCTGCCGCGCCCTGAGGGCTCTCGGCGTCGACTGCCGCGTGGGGGCCGTCTCCAGGATGCAGCGGCCCGCCGCCGACCGGGGGCGCAAGACCGACCGCCGCGACGCCGAGTTCCTCGCGCGCCTGCTCGCCACCCGCAACGTCGTCGAGGTATGGGTCCCCGACGGGCGCACCGAGGCCGCCCGGGACCTCTCCCGCGCCCTCGCCGACGCCCGCGACGACCTGCAGCGGGCCAAGCAGCGGATGTCGAAGTTCCTGCTGCGCCACGGGCACGTCTTCGACGAGACGACCCCGGCCGGCCGCAGGCGGGGCAGCTGGACGCGCGCCTACTGGAGGTGGGCCGACGCGATCGAGTTCGACGAGCCCGACGACGCGGCCGCCTACGAGCACTACCGCGACTGCGTGAGGCGCTGCGAGGAGGCGCGCGACGACCTGGCGGCGAGGGTCGCGGAGTCGGCCGGCCGCCCCGAGTGGAAGCCGACCGTCGACGCGCTGAGGTGCGTGAAGGGCATCGACGTCGCCACCGCGTTCCTGCTCGCCTGCGAGATGGGCGACCCCTCCCGCTTCCCGAGCGCCCCGTCGTTCGCCTCGTGGTGCGGGCTCGTGCCCTCTGAGCACTCGAGCGGGGAGACCTGTTCGAGGGGAGGGATCACGCGGGCGGGCAACGCCCACGTGCGCTCCGCGCTCGTCGAGGCCGCCTGGCACGTGCCCATGTCGTCGCGCGAGCCCAAGCCGCTTGCGCGCGGGCAGGAGGCCTCCCCCGCGGTCAGGCGGCACGCGGCGAAGTGCAACCGCAGGCTCCAGGACCGAAGGGAGGCGATGGCGGCGGCCGGCAAGAGGGCGGTCGTCGCCAACTGCGCCACGGCGCGCGAGATGGCGTGCTGGGTGTGGGCGATAGCGAGGATGGCGTCCTCGTAGCCCCGGCAGCAGGAGGTCCGACCCCGGCAGGCGCCGCGTTCGAGGCCGTTGGGAGGCCACTCGAGCCTTTTTTATGGGCAGCGCCCAGCGCCACGCCCGCCATCAAGACTTCGGCCGAGGCCCCCAGCCGTAGCAACGAAATGCGCAGCCGACGAGGCCACGCGCGGATATTAGAATGCCGAACGTGCGTCGAACAGACACGCCCTCAAGCGGCGCTGCCGCCGGGTGAAGATAGGTAGGCCCGCCGCCTCCGGTAGCTCCGGAGGGGGCGGGCCGGTTTTGCCTCTTGACAATGTTCAGCTCATATTAGAAAAAAGGCCACCGGGTTGAACCGATGACCTTGAAGTTCTTGGTCGCGGGGGCAGGATTTGAACCTACGACCTCCGGGTTATGAGCCCGGCGAGCTACCAGACTGCTCCACCCCGCAATGTCTGGATGCGCCTTAGCGCAATGAGATATATTATGCAGATGCCTTCTCAGAATCAAGCTCGTTCGCGCGGGGAGCTCATCCTTCACAACATGTTCAAATTGCACGTCGTTTGCGACGCTTGCAGGAGCATCCCCACTCCTCACCGTATTGGAAGAAAAAACAACCCACCAGTGTGTTATAAATAGCTTTATTTTATGGTAAAGCAGGCAGTTCATCGCTGTCCGCCAGACTATGAGACAAGGAGCCCGCCTTGAGTACCTCGGAGACAACGGCCAGCGACGGATCGCAGGCAAATCCGGTCCCGGTGTCATCCCGCACCCAGAAAGAGGATCGGATCGACTCCGAAGACGAGCAGGAAGCCGATGAACTGCGCATCGAGCTCCTGGAGCTGATGGCAAAGCTGCGCAGCGCCTTGCAGAAATGGCACGCCGCCTACTCGCGCTCCACCAGCGGCGTGGCGGCCGACCTGTTCCGCGGCCAGGGCAGAGCGCTCGCGCTGCTGGCGGAGCACGGCGAGATGCCGCAGCGCAAGATGTGCGAGATGCTGGGCATCCGCCCGCAGTCGCTCGGCGAGACGCTCGCCAAGCTGGAGCGCGCCGGCTATATCAAGCGCAAGCTCATTGACAACGACCATCGCGCCCTAGCGGTTCGCATCACCGAGAGCGGGCGCGCCCTCATCGCCCAGAGCAGGCCCGATGTGATCCTCACGTCGTTCAGCGTCGATGAGCTGCGCACGTTCGCAGGATACCTCTCCCGTGCGCTGCAGGACATCGAGGAGCGCAACCGTCAACTGGAGCGGCGCGACTAGCTCTCCGCACGCTCCCCGCGCGCCTCGAGCGCACCGCGCAGGGCCTCGATGTCGGCCGAGGTGCGCTTGGCGCGGCGACCGAGCACGAGCGCGTACACCATGAGCACGATCCAGATACCCGCATAGGCGCCGATGACGTAGGGCGCGGCAGGCAGCACCGTCGAATAGACCTCGGCGAGAATGGAATCCATGGCTAGTCCTCCTTGGGGGAATCGGACGGAACGGAGGCGACGCCGGCAGCGGCCTCGCCCTGCTGCACGGCTTGATTTGAACCCACGACCTCCGGGTTATGATTCCGCACGGCGGCCTCTGGGGCGATACCGGCCGCGGCGGCGTCACCAGCGCCAGCGCCAGCGCCGGAAGCGACCCGTGCGCCCGCTGCCCGCAGGCGCTCGAGCGCCTCATCGGCGGCCGCGCGCTGCGCCTGGGCATCGGCCGCCTCCAGCAGCTCCTTGAGCGTCTCGACCTCGAGCGCGTCGCTGTTGATGCGCGCCGCGATGCGGTAGAGCGCGAACGCGAGCAGCATCGCCCCGAAAAGCCCCAGCAAAAACGGGATGAGCATCAAAGGCGGCAGGCCGCTGTCGGTACGGAACACCACCGGATGGATGGAGCTGGGGATGAGGCGCGTGACCAGAAACGATATGGGCGCGTCGATGAACGCCACGATGCAGAACACCGCCGCGAAGCGCGCGCGGCGCTCGGGGTCGTCAAAGGCGTTGCGCAGGATGAAGTACCCGATCACGAGCAGCATGAGGATGAAGTACGTGGTGAGGCGCGGCTCCCACACCCACCACACGCCCCACTCGAAGCGCGTCCACAGATCGCCCGAGATCATGGTGGCCACGATGAACACGAGCGTGACCTCCATGGCCGTCTTGGCGCGCACGTCGAGGCGGCGGTCACCCGTCATGAGCAGCCGCACGCTGTAGACGGCGGCGGCGAGCATCATCGCGAACGATGCCACGGCCACGGGCACGTGCAGGTAGAAGATCTTCTGGCTGAGCAGCAGCTTGGTGGTAACCAGGCGCCCGCCGATCATGACGGTGGAGCTGCCGCCGTTGGAGACGAAGGACACGCTCCGCTCACCGGACGCACCCTCGCCGGACCACTTGGCGTAGAGAGTGGTGTCGGCCGAGACCGGCGCGCCGAAATCGTAGGGCTCCGTGCAGGCGGGGTCGGCGTACCACCCCTCGAAGTCGTAACCCTCACGCACCGGATCGGCGGCAGGGCGCTGGACGGTCGCACCGGCCTGAACGCGCACCTCGGAGGAGGAGAGCCCTCCGCCGCCATCAAGCGCGAACCGCACCGCGTATCCGTCCGCGGCCTCGACGCCGACGGACCACTTGGCGTAGAGGGTCACGTCCTCATCGACGGGCGCCGCGAAATCGTAGGGCTCCGTGAGGGCGGGGTCGGCGTACCAGCCCTCGAAGGCGTAGCCCGTGCGCACCGGATCGGTGGGGCGCTCCACGGCAGCTCCCGCGTCGACCGTGATGGTGCGGCTTCCCGAGAGCTCGGCACCCTGGACGAGCGGCGCCAGCGTGAAGCTCCACACCGCGTCAGCGATCACGAGCACGATGCCGATGACGATCGCCGCGGGAACCAGCCGGTCCCACCGCGCGCCCCGTGCCGAGGGCGCCTGCAGGTCTCTCTCCAACGGATCCCCTTTCCTCGAAAAGTCATACAGCATGAACTTTCATCCCCATGGTAGCCGAACGGCGCGGGCGCCGGAAGGGCGGCGCGGCACGCAATCGGCGCCGACAGCGGCGCGCAGCCTCAACCCTCGACGGCGAACTCGTAGAGGCCCCAGGACGCCGCGATCATCACCGCATCATAGGCCGCCGCGATGACAAGCGAGGTCCAAAACGTCCCCATGGTCCCCTCGACGCCCATGAACGCCACGCTCGTCGCCGAGACGCAGGCGTACAGCAGCGGGAAGATCACGGGGATGAGCAAGATGGCCAGCAGCACGTCGCGACCGCGCGTGTCGATGGTCATGGTCGAGAGCAGCGTGCCCACGCCGGCGACCCCGATCGTGCCCACCGCGAGCGGCAGCAGAATGAGCGGCGTGGTGGGCGCCAGCTGGGCGCCCGAGAGGAAGAAGATGAAGAAGAGCGGCACGCAGACGATCTCGACCAGCACCAGGAAGATGAGGTTGGAGGTCGCCTTGGCCAGGAAGATGAGCGCGCGATCCACCGGCGCGAGGAGTATGCCCTCCAGGCAGCCTGACTCCGTCTCGTGGGAGAAGCTGCGGTTGAGGCCCAGCAGGCTCGTGAACACGATGAGCGCCCACAGGAGGCCGCCCGCGAACGAGACGACCTGCACCCGGTCGCCCACCTGCGCGAGCGCGGCGCCGTAGACAGTGAGCACGAGCAGCGCATACACCACCATGGAGGTGAGCATCTCGCGCGTGCGGATCTCCTGCCGGATGTCCTTGAGGAGCAGGGCCTTGTACTGCTTCCAGGCGGATGGCTTCATCTAGCTCACCCCCATGCCGACGGTCGCGCGGTACAGGTCGCGGAAGGCGGCGCGGTCCACGCCCTCCCTGGGCGCGCACACCACCACCCGGCCCGCCGCCAGGATGAGCGCGTGCGTGCACAGATCGAACCCGTGCTCGAGGTCGTGGCTCACCATAACGAGCGTGCGGCCCGGGCGGACGA
This sequence comes from uncultured Coriobacteriaceae bacterium, assembly GCA_963931435.1. Lineage (GTDB taxonomy): Bacteria > Actinomycetota > Coriobacteriia > Coriobacteriales > Coriobacteriaceae > Coprousia. Next base: position 55,541 of record OZ007012.1, on the reverse strand, counting down.
GCTCGATCAGCTGGTCCAGCAGCTCCGAGGCATGCGGGTCCAAGCCGGAGTACGGCTCGTCGAGCAGCACGATGTCGGGGTCGTTGATGAGCGCGCGGGCGATGGAGAGGCGCTGGGTCATGCCACGCGAGTAGGTGCGCACGGCGTCGTTGCGCCGATGATCGAGCTCCACCAGGCGCAGCAGCTCGTCGATGCGCGCGTGGTCGGGCTCGCCGGCGTAGAGCGACGAGAAGAACGCGAGGTTCTCGGCGGCCGAGAGGTCTCCGTACAGCATGGAGCGATGGCTGATGAGGCCGATGCGCGGGCGCAGGCGGTCCGGCTCCTCGAGCGCGTCGACGCCCAGCAGCCTGAGCGAGCCGCGCGTCGGACGGCCGAGGAGCGCCAGCGCGCGCAGGAGCGTGGTCTTGCCGGCGCCGTTGGGTCCGAAGATGGAGAGGAACGCTCCCGCCGGCAGGGTGAGATCGACCCCGTCGAGCGCGCGGCGGGAACCGAACTGCTTGGTGAGGCCGTGCGCCTCGATCGCCCAGGGCGCCCCGGGGGCGCCGTTGACGGCGGGCCGCTCGCCCCGACGCGTCGCATCAGCCACGCTTACCGCCCTTCCGCGGGCGGGCCGCGGCGCGCGAGCGGCGCTCACGGCGCGCGGCGGTGTCGGCCTCCTGGTGCTCGGCCTCGGCGCGGGCGCGGTCATCGGATGCGAGCAGCGGCGTGGCGCGGCGCGGCGCGGCCGCGAGCACGATGCCCGCGATGCAGATGGCGCCGCCGATCCAGTTGCCGAGGATGAGCGGGTTGACCTTGACGGAAAGCGAGAGCGAGCCATCGGCGTTGAGCCCCTGGAACGCCACGAAGAGGTCCTCCGTGGGGAAGGTGAGCACCGCGGCGTGCAGCGTCTGCTGCTGCGTGGCGGCCGAGACCTCGATGGAGGTGGTGAGCGTGCCGAGGTCCGCCCCGGCGGCGCCGTCGGCCGTGGCACGCGCCACGGCAAGGTCGACCTCCATCACGCGGTCGTCCTGCGCATCGAACGTGTCGCGGATGTCCGTCACCGTGAGCGCGTAGCCGCCGTAGGAGGAGGCGGAGCCCACCTCAGCCGGCATGCTCACCGTCTGCTCCTGCACGAACATGCCCGAACCCACGAGGCCCACGAGCGCGACGGCGCAGCCCAGGTGCGCCAGGTAGCCGCCCGCCTGGGCCGGCGAGTGGCGGAAGAGGTTCACCACGGCGAGCGGCGCGGAGTCGCCCTTGGCGCGGCGGCCGCGCACGCCTCGGCCCAGCAGGTAGGCCGAGGACGTGAACAGGAGCGCCGCCGCGGCAAGCGAGACCTCGGCCACGGCCAGGTAGTAGAGGCGCGGGCCCTGCTCGGCAAGCGTCGCGGCCGCGTCGCCGCCCGCCGCGATCACGGCGTCGTAGGCGGGCACGAGCTCGAGCACGAAGTAGACCTCGAGCACCGCGAACACCACGAGGCCGGCGATGGCCGGGATGCGGAAGTTGCGCCAGAACGCGGCTCCATCGGTCTTGCGCCAGCCCAGCAGCGGGCACACGCCCATGATGAGGCCGAACAGAGCCGTCGCCGGACGGGCCACCGCGTTGTAGACCCCGGCCGAGACCGCCTGCCCGCCGAGCGGCAGCCAGGTGGGCAGCGAGCTCGACACGGTGAGGTAGGCCACCAGGCACGCGCCCACGATGCAAACCAGGTTGGTGATGAAGTACGATCCGTTCTTGGAGACGAGCGACTCGATCTCGTCGTCCTCGGCAAGCGAGGCGTTGCGGTAGAGCAGGAGCAGCAGAAACGCGAGCGCCGCGGCGACCATGATGCCGAGAAAGAAGTAGGTGGAGACGGCGTCCTCGGCGAACGCGTGCACCGACTGCACGAGCCCCGAGCGGGTGATGAAGGTGCCCAGCACCACGAAGATGAAGGTGATGGTCGCCGCGAAGAGGCTCCAGCGCTTGAAGGCGCCGCGCCGGCGGTAGAGCGTGAAGCTGTGGATCATGGCGATGGCGGTGAGCCAGCTCATGAAGCTCGCGTTCTCCACCGCGTCCCACGCCCAGAAGCCGCCCCAGCCCAGCACGACGTAGGCCCACACGGCGCCGAGCACCATGCCGATGGTGAGGAAGATGAAGCTGAACACGGCCACGCGGTCGGCGTGCTCGACCCAACGGGCCGAGAGGTCGCCGGTGATGAGCGCCGCCATGGCGTAGGCGAAGGGCACCGTGCACCCCGCGTAGCCGATGAAGGTCGCCGGCGGATGCAGCACCATGGCCCAATGCAAAAGCAGCGGGTTCATGCCCGTCGACATGCCCGCCACGAGCGTGCCGTCGGCGTTGAGGGCGCTCGCGGGCGTGGGCACGAACACGTTGTTGGCCTCGGACAGCGCCATCGCCCCGCAAAACAGCATGATGACGATCTCCATCACGCCGAGCGCGGCGCAGGTGAGCTCGTCGGTCTGGCGCATGCGCCGCCACGCGCAGGCGGCGGCGAACAGCGAGATGAGCCACGTCCAGAACATGAGCGACCCCTGGCGGCCGGCCCACACGCCCGCGACCTGGTAGAGCAGGCGCAGGCTGCTATCGGTCTGGGGGAAGTTGGACGCCACGTAGGAGAGGGTCATGTTCTCGGTGAGGAAGCACACCAGAACGATCGCCACGCACAGCGTGAGCAGCGCCGTGGTGAGGAACGTGAGCAGAAAGCCGATGTTGGCCAGGCTGCTCGCGCGGCCCGCCTGGCCGCGCTTGGCGAAGCCGACGCTCGCGAAGAGCGCGATCACAGCGGGAATCGTGGAGAGGAGGGCAAGGCCTTGCAGCGCGTTGCCCAACATGGAAATCATCAGAGAGAACCCCCTACTCGCTCACAGCCTCGTCGATCGCCGGCTGCGCGCTCGCGGTGAACGTACCGTCGGCGTTGAGCGAGCCGGTGACCACGAGCGCCGTGCCATCGCCCACCGCCTCGTCCACGCCGCCGTCCCAGACGACGTTGATGTTCGCACCCTGGCTCTCGAGCGTGAAGCGGTACCCTTCCGGCGCGTCCACGGCCAGCACGTCGCCGCGCACGTAGCCACAGACCTTGGTCTCGGTGCCCACCATGCTATCGGCCTGATCGAGCAGGCCCTTGACGGTGAGCGAGCCCTCGGCGCTCTCGTACTTGGAGGGGCATTTGGTCACCATCTCCGAGCAGGTGAGCGCGCCGTCCTCCATGGTGCCCGTGCAGATGGCCACCACGCCGGTGCCGAACGTCGCCGGCAGCGCGCCATCGTAGGAGACGGTGAGGGCCTCGGTATCGGAGCCGGCCTCCTCGGGCTGGATCCTGAACGTCGCGACCGAACCCTGGCTGGTGAGCGAGTCGGCCACCACCGCGCCCGAGACCTGCACCTTCTTGCCCTCGTAATCGCCCGAGAGCACATCGGGGATGGAGAGCGACGACGCCGCGCCGCCCGAGCCCGCGACGGCGACGATGACCAGCATGGCGATGACCACGATGCCGCCGACCACCATGAGGCGGCGCTTGGCCTTCTTGTTCATTTCGAACCCCTTGGAAATGATGTCGATACACACGCAGTAAGTATACAATGAGCGCACCGGTGACACCGGAACGTTACGAAATGACGGCAGGGGGAGGATGCGCATGCTGCTCGCCATCGACATGGGCAACACGCAGACCGCGATGGGGCTGTTCGACGGGTCCGAGCTGGTGTGCTCGTGGCGCATGCCCACCGACCGATCGTTCACCGCCGACGAGATCCACATGCGCCTGATGAACTACTTCCGCATCTATGAGCGCGACCTCTCATGCGTGGACGCCATCGCGTTCGCGGGCGTGGTGCCCGAGCTCAGCCGCGCCTGGCACCGCGTCGCGCGGCGCATCGCGGCCAAGAGCGTGGTGGTGGGCCCCGATACCGCCGCCGTCACGCGCATCAAGGCGCCCAACCCCGCCGAGGTGGGAGCCGACCGCATCGCCAACGCCACCGCCGCGGCCACCTACTACGGCGCGCCCGCTATCGTGGTCGATTTCGGCACGGCCACCAACATCGACGTGGTGGACGCCGAGGGATTCTACATCGGCGGCGCCATCGCGCCGGGGCTGAACATCTCGATGGACGCGCTTACGGCCCGTGCCTCGCGCCTGGCGAGCGTGCCGCTCGAGGCCCCCGCGCACGCCATCGGCAACACCACCATCGAGGCGGTGCAGTCGGGCGCTGTGATCGGCACCGCCGCCATGGCCGAGGGGCTGGTGCGCCGCATCCGCGACGAGCTGGGCGCCCCGCACGCCACCGTCATCGCCACGGGCGGGCTCGCCGTGGTGGTGGCTGATTCCACCGACGTCTTCGACGTGATCGACGGGCAGCTCACCTTGAAGGGCATCTGCGAGATCTACCGCCGCATACAGGAAGGATGATCCGACGGGAAGGCTCTACACCTCGCGCAGGCTCACGGCCTCGGCGGCGTAGGTCTTCTCCTCGCCCGTGCCCAGCTTGACCGTCGCGCGGCCCCAGGCGTCGACGCCCGTGAAGTACCCCATGGCCAGCGTGCTCCCGTTGGGTGAGAGCACCGACACGGGTTTGCCCAGCATGGGGAGGTTGTCCTCGTACGAGGACAGAATCGGCGCCAAGGGGCCGGCCGCGCCCAGCCCCGCCACGATGGCGCGCTCCCAGCGGGCCACGCGCTCGAGCACGCCCCGGCGCACCGCCCCGGCCAGCGCCTCGGGCGTGGGCAGCGGCTTGCCCTCGGGAAGGGCCTCGGCCAGCGAGATGGGATCGAGCCGCGGGATGCCCGGCCCGTCGCCCTCCTCCTCGCTCTGCTGCACGCGGCGCACCGACTCCACGGCATCGATCGCGGCCTGTACCTCGGGCGACGCGGGCGGGACGTCCTGCGGCGCCAGGATGTTGACGCCGATGCCCGCCACCGCGAAGGCGCCCGCGCTCGAGGAGCGCGCCTCCACCAGAATGCCGACGAGCTTGCGGTTGAACTGCGAGCTGTGCGGCGTGGGGATGTCGCGCGAGAGCGAGACGATGTCGTTGGGCCATTTAAGGCCCACCCTGCCCGAGAGCCCCAGGCCCTCCAGCGCGTCGAGCACGCCCAGGCCCGTGACCGCGGGCAGGCCCATGAGGTTCTGCATGGCCACCTGCGGACGCAGCACGATGGAGAGGTAGAGGCTGCCCTCCGGCGAATGCCAGGTGTGCCCGCGGCGGCCGCGCCCCGCCGTCTGGAGCTTGGCACGCACGGCCCAGCCGTGGGCGGCGCCGGCACGGCCCGCCTCGACGGCGATATCGTTGGTCGAGGGGACGGCACCGAGCGAAAGCATCGTCGTGCCGGAGAGATCGGTGGTGGCAACGTCGAACATGAGGCACCTCGCAAGGTCCAGCCGTCAAAGGGGCAAGCGGATGCGCCGGCGACGACGCGGCCGGGCGCATATCCCCATGAAACGCCGCGCACGGCGGGCGGGCGCCCACGCATCGGTCAACGGTCGCCACCCATCGGCCTGCGACCCGCGCCGCTACAGCGTGCCCAGCTCGCCCACCACGTGCCCCACGCGCTGCTCGGGCTCCACCACGTTCACGCCCTCGTAGCGGAAGAACCGCGCCGGATCGTGCATGAGGTCCTCAAGCGGCACGAGCACGAAGTCGCGCTCACCCAGCTTGGGGTGGGGCAGGCGCAGTTTGTTGCCGCCATGCACCTCGCCCTCCATCCACAGCAGGTCGCAATCGATCACGCGCGGGCCGTTTGCGCGGGCGCTGGGCGTACGGTTGCGGCCCAGGCGCTTCTCGATCGCCATGAGCTCGTCCAGAAGCACCATGGGAGAGAGCTCCGTCTTGATCTCGATCACGGCGTTGGCGAAGGCGTCCTGATGCGTCTCGTAGGCCGGCTCGCTCTCGTAGATGCGCGAGCAGTTGAACACGCAGGTCATGGGGATCTCGGCGACCAGGTCGCGGGCGGCGCGGATGTTGTCCATCCGACGGCCCAGGTTGGAGCCGAGCGCGATGAACGCGCGGCGCGGCTGCTGGCGGGCGACCGCCCAGTAGCCGCACAGGAACTGGGCGAACCCCGCGACGTCGTGCACGCGCACGATGTTGGCCCCGTGCTCGATGGCGCCCAGGCACACCCCGAACGTCGCCGCATCGCGCCCGTCCGCCTCCGTCACGCCGGAGACGGCGCCCACGAACCGCTTGCGCGACACGGCACACACCAGGGGATAGCCCAGCGAGGCCATCTTGGCGGACTCGCGCTGGATGACGATGTCCTCGTTGACGGTCTTGCCGAAGCCCGCGCCCGGATCGATGCAGATGCGCTCGCGCCCAACGCCGGCCTGCATGAGGGAGCGCGCCTGGTCGGAGAGGAAGCCCATGACGCGGCGCATGATCGGCGCCGAATCGGGCAGGGTGAAGCGACGGCTGCGCACCGCCCCCACGGCCGCGGTGCGCTCGGCGGCGCGGCGCATGATCGCGGCGAGCTCGTCCTGCGAGGGGGCCTCGTCCTGAGCGTCATCCGCCGCAGCCGGCGCGGGCTCGGCGAGCACAGGCGCATCATCGGCGCGGGCGGCGGCCACGGGCGCCTCGGCGGGAGCCTCCGGCTCGACGTCTCCCGCGGCGGAGCCGTTGGGCATGTCGAGGAACGGCAGGCGCTGCTGGATGGCCCCGCCCTTGAGCTTGTTCTCGGTGAGGAGCTTCGAGCGGCCCAGGCGTCCCTTGGGGCGCGCGGTGCCGGCGGCCTCCTCGCGGGCGCGCTCGGCCACGAACGCCGCAGCCGAGGTATCGAGCTGCACCTCGGTGTGCGTCCGCGCCGGCTCGGTGAGCTCGCCGGTATGCACGATGATGACGCCGCAGGCGCTGTTGGCCACGAAATCGATCATCTTGGGATCGGTGAAGCCGGTCACGTCGTTCACGATCGAGGCTCCCACACGCACGGCCGCCTTCGCCACGTCGACGTGGCGGGTATCGATGGAGACCACGGCGCCGGCCTGGGCGAGCGCGCGCACCACCGGCAGAACGCGCTTGGCCTCCTCGTCGGCAGAGACGGGCGTGAAGCCGGGACGCGTGGACTCGCCGCCCACGTCGATGATGTCGGCCCCTTCGTCCAGCATCTCCAGGCCGCGTGCGATGGCCTGCTGCGGATCGAAGTTCTCGCCGCCGTCGCTGAACGAATCAGGGGTGACGTTGAGCACCCCCATGATGCGCGGGCGATCGAAGGTGAGCGCGTACTTTCCGCAGCGCCAGATCTTGGTGTCATGAGCCATGGATGCATCCCGTTCTCTCGCAGGCGGCAGCGTGCGGCGCCCGGCCGCCTGCCGCATGTCCTGCCCTGTATTGTATCCGCCCGCGTACGCGGAGGGCGACACCCCGGCCCGATGTCGCAAGAAATCAAAACCGGCTGCGTCAGGGCGTCGTCACGGCGGCGCCCCGCCCGCCGGGCGGCGTTCAGAAGTCGAACGCCGCGGCGATGTCGCAGTTGATGAGGACGTCGGCGACGGCGTCCTGCGGCGTGGCGTCGCGGTTCACGATCACCAGCGCGTCTCCGCTGAAATAGCGGATGAGCCCGGCCGCGGGATACACCACGAGCGAGGTCCCGCCCACCACGAGCAGATCGGCCCGCGCGATGGCCTCGATGGCACCCGTGAGCACGCGCTCGTCGAGCGCCTCCTCGTAGAGCACCACGTCCGGTTTGATGGCGCCGCCGCATGCGGGGCAGCGGGGCACGCCCGAGGCGTCTTCCAGCTCGCGCGACGCCATCCGCTCGGCCGCATACACCGCCCCGCAGCGCTGGCAGATGTTGCGGTGCACCGAGCCGTGCAGCTCCCACACGCGCACGCTCCCCGCCGCCTGATGCAGCCCGTCGATGTTCTGCGTCACCACGGCGTCGAGCCTGCCGGCCCGCTCCAGCTCGGCGAGTTTCACGTGGCACCTGTTGGGCCGCGCGTCGAGCGCGATCATGCGCTCGCGGTAGAACTGGAAGAACTCCGCCGGATGCGTCTCGTAGAAGCCATGCGAGAGCATCACCTCGGGCGGATAGGCGAATCGCTGGCTATAGAGCCCGTCGGCGCTCCGGAAATCCGGGATGCCGCTCGCGGTGGACACCCCCGCTCCCCCGAAGAACACCGCGTGCCCATGCGCCTCGAACAGCCGCGCGAGCTCGCGCGCCGCCTCGCCCTCATCCGTTATCACCCGCTGCATCGCAGCCTCCTCCGCTCGCCGCCGGCGCCTCCCGGCCTCACGCAACCATCCTACCCCCTCGTGCGGACGCGCGGACGGATGCGCGGGGGCGCGCCATACGCTACCATGGCACCAACCGATCCGCGCCGTCCACGGCGCCTGACCCAAGGAGACCCCGTGACCACCTACCGCCTCGCCTCGTGGAACGTCAACGGCCTGCGCGCCGTGCTCAAGAAGGAGCCGAGCTTCGCGGAGATCACCGCCGAACTCGACGCCGATATCCTGGGCATCCAGGAAACCAAGCTCCAGGCCGGGCAGATCGACCTCGAGCTTCCCGGCTACGCGCAGGTGTGGAGCTATGCCGAGCGCAAGGGCTACTCGGGCACCGCCGTCTTCTACCGCGAGGAGGCCCTGGGGGCGCCCCGGACCGTGCGCCATGCCGACGAGCTGCTCGCACCCGCCGTGCTCGAGGCGGCCGGCATCGCACCCGATTCCGACGAGGCAGAGCTCCTCGCGACCGCCGTCACCGAGGGGCGCGTGTGCGCCCTGGAGTTCGCGCCGTTCTGGTTCGTAGACGTCTACACGCCCAACGCGCAGAACGAGCTCGCCCGCATAAGCACCCGCATGGTCTGGGACCGCGCCTACCGCGCGTTTTTGAAAGCGCTCGAGGCCGAGTCGGGCAAGCCGGTGATCACCTGCGGCGACTTCAACGTGGCGCATGAGGAGATCGACCTCAAGAACCCCAAGTCCAACCGTGGCAACGCCGGCTTCTCCGACGAGGAGCGCGGCACGTTCACCGAGCTGCTCGACGCGGGCTTCACCGACACCTTCCGCAGCCTCCACCCGGAGGAGACGGGTGCCTACAGCTGGTGGAGCTACCGCTTCAACGCGCGCAAGAACAACGCGGGCTGGCGCATCGACTACTTCCTGGTGAGCGATGCCGCGGCGCCGCAGGTGCGCGCGGCGGGCATCCGCAGCGACATCTTCGGCTCCGACCACTGCCCGGTCACCCTTGAGATCGAGCTGTAGACCCTAGCGGCCGCGTCGGGGCCGGGCGAGACCAGCGCGCGCCAAGCAGGCCGGCGGTCCCGGCAAGGGCCGCAGCCATCGACCGGGAGCCAACCGGAACCGCAGGGAGCCAGCCCGAAGGGGAACGGCCTCTGAGGCTAGGCCGGCACGCCCAGGACGGCGCGGGCCTCCTCGATCTGATCGGGAGTCCCCATGAGGCCGAGCTCGTCGCCGACCTCGAGCACCTGCGCCGCATCGACGAACAGCTGCAGCTCGCCCGCGCGGCGCAGGGCGACGGCGCTCGCGTCGGTGCGGGCGCGCAGGTCGAGCCGGGCGAGGGTGCAGCCCGCCACGGGACAGCCCTCCCCCACGCGCACCCACGACAAATCGATCTCGCTGAACGAGGCAGTCAGCCTCTCCACGGCGCGACGGCGCTCCTGGTGCGCGTCATCGCCCAGCGCCTCGTAACCGCTCGAGCGCAAATCGTTCGCCAGCTCCATGATCTGCCGCGGGCGGAAGCCCAGATCGATCAGCGCGTGGCGCATGAGCTCGATGGCGCCCTCCAGCTCGGGGCGCACCAGGTCGTCCACGCCCGCCTCCACCAGTGCGCGCACGCCGTCCTCGGAATCGGCGCGCGCCACGATGCGCAGCTGCGGAGCCTGGGCGCGGGCGTCGCGCGCGATGAGCTCGGCGGACGCCTCGCCCGAGACGGCGATCACGAGCACGCGCGCCGCCTCCAGGTGGGCGTGGCGCAGGATCTCGGAGTTGGCCGCGTCGCCCAGCAGCACATCCAGGCCGGCGGCCTCCGCCTCCTCTGCCTGGGCCAGGTCGCGCTCCACCACCAGGCAGGGCACGCCCACGCTCTCGAGCACCTCGGCCACCGGGGCCCCGGCGTGGCCGTATCCCACCACCACCGCATGGCCCTCCAAGTGCTCAGGGACGGGCTCGATCACGCGCCGGTTGCGGCCGTATGCCCGTGCCAGGGTCGGCACGCGCTCGAGCACCGCGGAAAGCGGATCGACGAGCTTGAACGCGAACGAGTTGAACGCGATGGACACCACCGCCGCGCCCAGGATGAGGCTGTACTGCTCCTGCGTGAGCACGCCGAGCGCCATGCCCGTCTGGCCGATGATGAAGCTGAACTCGCCGATCTGCGACAGGCCCGCCGCGATGGTGAGGCTCGTGCGGGCGCCTACCGCGAAGAGGGCTCCGAGCGCCATGTTGATGAGCGCCTTGCCCACCATGACCAGCACGACGATGGCGGCGAGCTGGGGCAGGTTGGCCGCAAGCGTGGCCGGATCGACCATCATGCCCACGCTGGCGAAGAAGATGATGGAGAACAGGTCCTGGAACGGGATGGCCTCCGCCGCGACGCGGTGCGAGAGCTTGGAGGACCCCACCACCACACCGGCCAGGAAGGCGCCGAGCGCCACCGAGAGATCGAACAGCACCGAGGCGGCGAGCGCCGTTCCAAGGGCGATGACCACCACGGCGAGCTGGAACAGCTCGCGCGGGCAGCCCCGGGCGATGCGCGCGAGCAGCCACGGCAGGACGCGCGAGCCCACGACGAGCATGATCGCCACGAAGGCGACCGTCTTGGCCAGCGCCTCCACAAGCCCCTGAGCGATGGCCGCGGCAGACGCCTCGCCGGGACCGAACACCACGGGCAGCACCACCAGCACCACCACCGTCGCCAGGTCCTCGACGATGAGCCAGCCGGTCGCGATGCGCCCGCCCCGGCTCTGGTAGAGCCCGGCATCGGTGAGGTTCTTGATGAGCACCACCGTCGAGGCGATGCTCACGGAGAGCCCCAGCATCACCCCCGCCGCAGGCGTCCACCCGAAGGCGAGCGCGAGCCCGTAGCCGGCCAGCGTACCGAGCGCGATCTGCAGGATGGCGCCGGGCACGGCGATGCCCTTGACCTCGAGCAGATCCTTGAGCGAGAAATGCAGGCCCGTGCCGAACATCATGAACATGACGCCCACCTCGGCGAGCTGCTGCATGGCATGCGCATCGCCCGCGAAACCCGGGGTGAACGGGCCCACCACCAGGCCGCCCGCCAGATATCCCACGATGGGTGGCAACCGTACCGCCCGCGCGGCGAGCCCGCCGGCGAACGCGGCGACGAGCGCGAGCACGAACGTCATCAACAGCGCGGTTTCTCCGTGCATAGCACCTCCGATGCGCGCCATCGCACGCAGTATAAGGGGTCAGCAAATAATTAGGTACCTTATTCCCAATCAAGCGCGAAGCTATACCTCCGGCCGCCGGCCTCAGCGCTCCGCCAGGTCGTACTTGCGCAGCACGCGTCCGATGCGGCGGCACCACGGCCCGTAGAGCGCCGCGAGGAACACCATGGTCGAGAGGCCGTGCATCACGTCGAAGGGCATCGAGGCCGCCACGCGCGCGAGGGCGCCCGCCCAGGTGAGCGGCTGGACGAACCCGATGACGTCGTAGGCGTTGATCACCGCCCCGTACACCGCCGCCGAGGAGAAACCCCAGACCAGAAGGGGCAGGCGGCGCACCGTGCCGTCGGGACGCGCGAAGCACCCCCGCCGGGCCAGCAGGCCCCCGATGTAGCCCACGAGCCCCCAGGCGTACATCTGCCACGGGCTCCACATGCCCTGTCCGAAGAAGAAGTTGCTGGTGAGCGCCGCGAGCGCGCCCACCATGAAGCCGTGAGAGGGCCCCAGCACGGCGCCGGCGATGGTGGCGATGGCCGAGACGGGCTTGAAATCGGGCACCGGGGCGAACAGGATGCGTCCCGCCGCCGCGAGGGCCGCGAGCACGAGGGTGGGCATGATCTGCCGGAGCGCGGGGCGCGAGGCCTCGAACCCCGCGAAGAACAGCGCGATCACCAGCAGCACCACGCCGAGCATCATGAGGGCCGCCTGGCGGATGCCCAGCGCCGCCGCGGCGATCATGCAGGCGGGCACCGCGACCAGCAGCGGTGCCTGCAGGGCGCGCAGCACGCGGGCGGCGCGCGAGGGGACGGGCGCGGTGCGCGGGCGATCAGGGTCGGTAGTAGACATTGCCGCGGAAGAACTCCTCACTGGCCGCCGTGCAGGCGACCTCGCCATCGAACACCATGGAGACCTCGTCGGCGAGCTGCTCGACGGCATCCAGGTCGTGCGTCGCCATGACCACGGTCGCACCGCGGTCGCACGCCGCGCGCAGCAGGCGCGCCACGAGGCGGCGGCCCGCCAGATCGAGCCCCTTGGTGGGCTCATCGAGCAGCAGGACCTCCGGCTCGATGAGCAGGAGCTTGCACAGGGCCAGAAGCTGCTGCTGGCCGCCCGAGAGGTCGTAGGGATGCCGATCGAGGCACCACCCGAGTCCCGCCTCGGCGGCGAGGGCGCGCGCCTCGGCGGCATCGTAGCCGCCCGAGCCCGACCATTCCATCAGCTCACCGCGCACCGTCTCGGCCGCGAAGAGGGCGCGCGGGTCCTGGGGCAACAGCGCACGGGTCCTCGCGGCGACGCGCATGCGCCCGCGCTGCGGGCGCTTGAGGCCCGCCAGGAGCGCGAGCAGGGTCGACTTGCCGCAACCGTTGCCCCCCACCAGCGCATGCAGGGCGCCCGGCCGCACCGCGAGCTCGAGCCCGCGCAGCACCCAGTCGGCGTCGCGCTCGTAGCGGAACCACACCCGGTCGAGCGAGGCCGCCGCCGCGCCGCGCCGGGGCTGTGCCTCACCAGCGGCGCGGGAGGACCGCGCGCCGCGCGCAGGAGACGAGGCGGGTGCTGCGGAGGCACCTCCCCCCATGGAGGAGCCATCGCCGCAGACCGTAGCGGACGCGGCATCCTTGGCGGGCGGGATGACGGCGCCTTGCGCGGGCGAGCCGGCGGGCATGAGCACCTCGCGGCGGCGCAGGGGCTCGAGCGAGGCAATCTCCTCCACCTTGCCCGCGCGCAGCGCGAACGCGCACGTCGCGTAGTCCACCATCGCGCGCGGGCGGTGCGTCGCCACCACCACCGTGCAGCCCAGCTCGCGGTTGATGCGGAAGAGCGCATGCAGGAAGTTCTTCTCGGCGATGGGGTCGAGCTGCGCGGTGGGCTCGTCGAGCACGAGCACCCGGGGCTCGGCCACGAGCGTGGCAGCCAGGGCCAGGAGCTGCTTGCGTCCGCCCGAGAGCGTCGCGGTGTCGCGGCGGAACCAGTCGTCGATTCCGAAGAAGTAGCTGGTCTCGGCGATATGCCGACGCATCTCGTCGGTGGGCACGCCCAGGTTCTCCAGGCAGAAGGCCATCTCGTGCCACACGCTCTCGCACACGATCTGGTTCTCCGGGCGCTGGAACACGTAGCCCACCGTCCGCGCCGACGCGCGCGGGTCAAGCCGCTCGATATCGTCCCCCAGCACGCGCCGGGTCCCGGCGAGGGAGCCGGTGGGCGCGATCTCGGGCTTGAGGAGCGCAAGCAGGGTGGATTTGCCCGACCCCGTGCCCCCCACCAGCAGCGCGAACGCCCCGGCGGGCACCGTCCAGTCCACGCCAACGAGCACGGGCGCGTCCTGGCCCGGGTAGGTGAACGTGAGGCCGCGCACCTCGATGGCGGGCGCGGCGTCTGCGGCGCCCTCGGCGGCGCTCCCGGCTGAGGCGGGCGCGGCAAGAGCCTCGTCGATCATCGGAACATCAACCCCTCCCGTAGATGCAGAAGCGCGGGCACCGCCATCCAGGCGGCATAGGCCCCGTAACCCCACCACGGAGCCAGCGGGCTCAGCGTCGGGTAGAACGAGAACCGCCCAACCGCCTCGACCGCGAGAGCGAACACGAGGGCGCCCGCCAGGCCGATCACCACCAGGCGCAGCCCGTCCGCCGGCGTGAAGCGGTAGCGCGTGTAGCTCGTGCGGCGCCGCGCGGCGCCCCAGGCCCGCGCGCGCATGGCATCGGCCGTCTCCAGCGAATCCTCCAGCGTCCAGCCCATGAGCACGTGCGAGAGCCTCAGCCGCGCGCGCAGGCGCTCCCGGGCGCCGGCCGCCGGCGGGCGGGCGACATCGGCCACCGCCGCCACCTGCCGGCCCTGCCGCACGAACCGCGGGATGAGCCGCATGCACTGGCACACCATGAGCGCCAGCACCGGGGCAGCCGAGCCCAGAAGCGTCATGGCGCGGTCGAACGGGACCATGCTGCACGCCCCCCGGAACCACAGCGTGCACGCGACGAACAGGCCCGCCATGGCGCAGCCGTAGCACAGGCTCTCCAGGTAGATGGCGCGCCCGCCGATGCGTGCGATCTCGGTGGAGCCCGAGGCGGAGAAGAACGGGTTGAGCAGCGCCACGACGACCAGCAACGGCAGCTGCCAGCGCAGGCTGCGCAGCGCCTCCCCGGGTCCGCGCACGCAGCAGGCGTAGCAGAACCCGCCCGCGCACGAGAGCGCGATGAGCACGGGCTGCAGCGAGAACATGGTGAGTGCGAGGGTTATGACCGCGTAGACGGCGCCCACCGCCGGATGGCATCCATCGAACGCCGTGTGCTCGACCCTGTGCGACATGGCCCTCCCCTCTCGCGCTCCCGCATCCCTTCGAATCAATCCAGTGTAACGGTCCCGGGACCGGGGGGAAGGCGCGCACCGAACCCCCATCGCACCCCATGTGGAACTCCTTGGTGAATATGCCTCCCCTGTGCACGAACCGTCAACGCTATGCGGTATCATCAGAGGGTCTTGCGCGCTCACGCGCATACGTCATCACGATGTTGAGGGGTTTCATGGACGCAACCGTCATCATCCTCGCCGCCGGCGAGGGTACCCGTATGAAGTCCAACCATGCCAAGGTTTCTCATCGCATCCTCGCAAAACCGATGATTCGCTGGATCGTCGACGCCGCGCTCGCCGCGGGCGCCGGGCGGGTCGTCACCGTCGTGGGAAGCCATGGCGACGAGGTCCGCGCGCTGCTCGAGGGCATCGAGGGCGTCGAATGCGTCGAGCAGGCCGAGCGCCTGGGCACCGGGCACGCCGTCAAGGTGGCCATCGAGGCGTGCGGCATCGCCGAGGGCCCCGTGGTGGTGCTCAACGGCGACCTGCCGCTCATCGAGCCGGACACCATCCGCATGTTCGCCGACACCGTGGCCGAGGGCCGCGCCGCGGCCGCCGTGCTCACGTTCACCCCGCCCGAGCCCTTCGGCTACGGCCGCATCGAGCTCGACGGCGAGGGGCAGGTCCTGCGCATCATCGAGCAGAAGGACTGCACGCCCGAGCAGGCCGAGAGCCTTCTGGAGTGCAACGCCGGCTGCTACGCCTTCGACGGCGCCGCGCTCGCCGCGCACGTGGGCGAGATCGGCTGCGACAACGCCCAGCATGAGTACTACCTGCCCGACATGCTTGAGATCCTCCGTCGCGCGGGCAAGCCCGTCACCTACTTCCACTGCGACGACTTCCGCGAGAGCCTCGGCGTCAACAGCCGCGCGCAGCTCGCCGAGCTCACCGCCATCGCGCGCGACCGCATCAACGCGCGCCACATGGCCGCGGGCGTCACCATGATCGACCCCGCCACCACCTGGATCGGCCCCGAGGTCGAGATCGGGCGCGACACCATCATCTACCCCTCCACCATGCTCATGGGAGCCACCTCCATCGGCGAGGAGTGCGTCGTCGGCCCCAACACGCGCCTCATGAACACGCGCGTGGGCGATTTCTCCGTCATCGACGAGACCGTCGCCGAGGACGTCCGGATCGACAACCACGTGAGCTGCGGGCCGCGCGCCTACCTGCGCCCCGGCACGCATCTGTGCGACCACTCCAAGGCCGGCACGCACGTCGAGATCAAGAAGTCCACCATCGGCGTGGGCTCCAAGGTGCCGCACCTCTCCTACATCGGCGACACCACGATGGGCGCGGGCGTGAACATCGGCGCCGGCTCCATCACCTGCAACTACGACGGCGTGCACAAGAACGCCACCACCATCGGCGACAACACCTTCATCGGATCGGACACCATGATGGTCGCGCCGGTCAACATCGGCGCCAACGCCATGACCGGCGCCGGCGGCACCATCACCAAGGATGTTCCTGACGGTGCGCTCGCCCTCGAGCGCACCGAGCAGCGCATCATAAGCGGTTACACCGAGCGCAGGCGCGCGCGGCAGTAGCGCAAGCGGTAACTAGGCCCGGCTTTAAGGGAAGCCGGACGCGGCAAAGCAAAGGAGATAGGGCAGATGCCGACAACCGATTCAAAGATGACCAGGGATATGAAGAAGATCCTGCGCGTCTACTCCGGTACCGCGAACAGGCCGCTCGCGGAGAAGATCGCGCAGATCCTGGGCGTCGAGCTTTCGGGCCTCACGCTGGAGAAGTTCGCCAACGGCGAGATCTACGCCCGCTTCGACGAGACCGTCCGCGGCGCCGACGTCTTCTTCATCCAGTCCATCTCGGGCGACGTGAACGACGCCCTCATGGAGCTGCTCATCGTCGCCGATGCCGCCAAGCGCGCCTCTGCCCGCACCATCACCGCCTGCATCACCCACTACGGCTACGCCCGCCAGGACCGCAAGGCCGCGCCGCGCGAGCCCATCACCGCGCGCCTCGTTGCCAACCTCATCGAGCGTGCCGGCATCGATCGCGTCATCACGCTCGACCTGCACCAAGGCCAGATCCAGGGCTTCTTCGACATCCCCGTCAACCATCTCTCGGCCCTGCCGCTCTTCGGCGAGTACTACAACAACAAGGGCTTCGACACCGAGAACCTCGTGGTCGTCTCCCCTGATGTGGGACGCGCCAAGGCCGCCAAGAAGCTCTCCGACATGCTGGGCTGCGACCTCGCCATCGCCCACAAGGGCCGTCCGCGCCACAACGCGGCCGAGGTCATGGGCATCATCGGCGACATCCAGGGCAAGACCTGCATCATCAACGACGACATGATCGACACCGCCGGCACGCTCTGCGCCAGCGTGCGCGAACTCAAGAAGATGGGCGCCGGCGACATCTACGTGTGCGCCACCCACGCCATCTTCTCCGGCCCCGCCATCGAGCGCCTGAACGACGCCCCGATCGTCGAGTGCCTCGTCACCGACTCCATCCCCGTCGAGGTGGGCGGCAAGATCAAGACCATCACCGTGGCCGAGGAGTTCGCCAACGCCATCGCCGCGGTCTACGACGAGGAGAGCGTCTCCAAGCTCATCGGCGGCGACTTCGCGCTGTAGGCAGCTCACGCCGGCTTCGCACTCCTGTGCCGCGGCGCCGATCCGCTCCATCCACGCGCAAGGGCGCGCAGACCACACCGGTCTGCGCGCCCTTGTTTCTTCCGCACCGCCCTTCTTCCGGGCACCCTTCTTCCGCCTGCTCCTTTGTTCAATTCCATCTTGCTTCAGCCTGTCCCGTCGCACATATCATGGGCCAGACCCAGGTCGGCATCCACCCAACCAGAGAAGCAAGGGAGCTGACGACAGAGCAACAAGGGCGCCCCGCATTGCAGCGGAGCGCCCTTTCCGAGTCATCATGGGAGCGCACGCCTCGACGGACGGCATCACCTCGCTCGACCGCGTCCCATGAGCGCGGACGGGCGGACGCGGCGGACGCTACGCGAGCAGCTTGCGGCCGTCCTCCTCGATCTTGTCCATGAGCGCATCGGCCGCGGCGGCGTCCTCGCCCTTGGCGAAGATGTAAAGCTTGATCTTGGGCTCAGTGCCGGAGGGGCGCACGATGGCCTTGTTGCCGCCCTCGAGGTCGAACTCGATGACGTTGGCCTTGGGCAGGCCGTTCACACCGGTCGCGTAATCAACCACGTCCTCGACCGGCGAGCCGGCGATCTCGGTCGGCGGATTCTCGCGGAGCCCGGCCATGATGCCGGCCATCTTGGCGGCGCCGTCGGCGCCGGGGTAGCTGAGCGAGATGGTCTTGTTGTGGTAGTAGCCGTACTTCTCGTAGAGCGCGCGCATGGCCTGGACGAGGTTCATGCCCTGCAGCTTGTAGTACTGCGCCATCTGGCAGATAAGCATGGAGGCGTTGACGGCGTCCTTGTCGC
The DNA here is from genome assembly GCA_963931435.1 of uncultured Coriobacteriaceae bacterium. Classification (GTDB taxonomy): domain Bacteria; phylum Actinomycetota; class Coriobacteriia; order Coriobacteriales; family Coriobacteriaceae; genus Coprousia. The sequence goes on along the minus strand of OZ007012.1, from coordinate 37,449 downwards.
GGACGTGGTCACCCGAGAGGTAGCCGTAGCTCTCCTCGAAACCGAAGATGAAGCGGTCGACCTCGCCGGCATCCGAGAGCGACGTGATGATGTCGCCGATGTACTTGAAGCCGGTGAGGCAGCGGCGCAGCTCGAAGCCGTACTCCTCGGCGAGCGCATCGACCATGGCGGAGGACACGATGGTGGTCACCGCCACCTTGTTGGTGAGGTCCTCGCCGCGCTCGGCGCGCATCTTGCAGATGTAGTCGAGCAGCAGCACGCCCATCTCGTTGCCGGTCAAGAGCGTGTAGCCGTCGCCGTCCTTGCAGGCCACGCCCACGCGGTCGGCGTCGGGGTCGGTTGCCAGGAGGAGGTCCGGATGCACCTCCTCGCACAAGTCGATGCCCTTCTGCATGGCCTCGCGGATCTCGGGGTTGGGATACGGGCAGGTGGGGAAGTTGCCGTCCGGGTCCTTCTGCTCGGGCACGATGGTGATATCGGTGATGCCCACCTTGTTGAGGACGGTCGTGACCGGGATGAGGCCCGTGCCGTTGAGCGGCGTGTAGACGAGCTTCAGCGGTGCGCTGGCGATCTGCTCGGGCGTGAGGTTGTTGACCGACTTGTCCACCACGGCGTCGTAGTAGCGCTCGAGGCAGTCGTCACCGATCCACTCGATCTTGCCGGCGGCCACGGCCTCGTCGAAGTCCATGGTCTTGATGCCGTTCCACGTATCGACACCCGCGATGGCCGCGGAGATGGCGTCGGCGACCTCGGAAGCGATCTGGCAGCCATCCGGGCCGTAGGCCTTGTAGCCGTTGTACTGCGCCGGGTTGTGCGAGGCGGTCACGCACACGCCGCCGGAGCACTTGAGGTCGCGCACCGCCCAGGAGAGCGTGGGGACCGGCGAGATCTTGGGGTACACCTTGGCCACGACGCCGTTGGCCGCGAAGATGGCGGCGGCGGTCTTCACGAAGAGCTCGCCGTTGTTGCGGCTGTCACGCGCGATGGCGACGGTGGGGTTCTCGAAGTTCGCGACCAGGTACTCGGCGAAGCCCTGCGTGGCGCGACCGACGGTGTAGATGTTCATGCGGTTGGTGCCGGCGCCCAGCGTGCCGCGCAAGCCCGCCGTGCCGAACTCCAGATCCTGGAAGAAGGCGTCGGTGATCGCGTTCTCATCACCGGACTCCTTCATCGCCTTGAGCTCTGCCAAAAGGGTCTCATCCTTGACGTTGGCAATCCATGTGTCAAGGAGCTCATGTACGTCTGCCATCTGTGTAGCCTTCCTTTCGGAGCCTTTCGGGGGTGCCGCCCCGCCTTTGAGGCGGCAGCGACCGGAGGCGCGAGCGTCTCTTGCCTGCCATCATACGGCAACTTCGAACGCCCCTTCCCCAGCGCTCGGTAAGCGTAGGGATATAGAAGGTGGATGAGCAACCAGGCGGCGCGTGGTACAATGCTCCTCTGATGGGCCGTTAGCTCAGCTGGCAGAGCAGGGGACTTTTAATCCCAAGGTCTAGGGTTCGAACCCCTAACGGCCCACCCCCTTGACCGCAGCGCCTCCTTCCGGGGAGGCGTTTCTTGTTTGCCTACCCTACTCCCAGCTCCACTGACCGTTGACGAAGACGGGAACCTCGGTGCCATCGGACATGACGCCCGTGATGTCCATATCGTCGGTGCCGATCATGAAGTCGACGTGCGTGGCGGAGGTGTTGATGCCATGCGCGCGCAGTCCCTCGGCATCCAGATCGTATCCGCCCTCGTAGCACTCGGGGAACCCGATGCCGAGCGCCATGTGGCAGCTCGCGTTCTCATCGTAGAGCGTGTCGTAGAACAGGATGCCGCTCTCGCGGATGGGCGTGTTCTTGGAGATGAGCGCGACCTCGCCCAGGCGCCGGGCGCCCTCGTCCGTCTCGATGATGCTCTTCAGCGTCTCGTAGCCCTGCTCGGCGCCGAAATCAACCACCTCGCCGCCCTCGAAGCGCAGCCAGAAGCGGTCGATCTTGGTGCCATGGTGCACGAGCGGCAGCACGGAGTACACGATGCCGTCGGCCCGCAGGCGGTCCGGCGAGGTGAACACCTCCTCGGTCGGCATGTTGGGAAAGAACGCCCTCCCCTCGGGTGTGGTGCTCTTGCCCCCGGCCCAGATGTGCTTGTCGGTGAGGCCGATGGTGATGTCGGTGCCGTTATCCGCCGTGTAGCGCAGCGCATCGAAGTGGTGCTCGTTCAGGAAGCGCAGGTTCTTCTCGAAGGTGGCGTTGTGGAGCTCCCAGGCGCTCTCGGGGTCCTCGCCGTCGGCGCGCGCCGCTGAGAGGATGGCGCACCACAGGCGGTAGACGGCCTCATCGTCGTCGAGTCCGGGAAACACGTGGCGCGCCCATGCCGCGACGGGTGCGCCGGCGATGCACCACGGGTTGATGTTGAAGTCCAAGCCGCGCCGGAAGATCCGGCACTGGGAGTTCCGCGCCTTGGAGGCGGCAGCCGGCTTGGCCGGGTCGATGCCGCGCAGCGCCTCGGGGTCGGCGCCCTCCACGAAGATGAAGCATGCCCCGGCTCGCGCGAGCCCGTCCAGCTGCTCGATCTTCCAAGCTGGCGTCTGCTCGAAGCGAGCGGTCTCCACGTGCTCGTAGGCAAGACGCGTCACGGCGTCATCGGTCCAGATCACCGTGACATGTCCCGCACCGGCGCGATACGCCGCCTCGACCAGCTGGCGCGCGAAGGCCGCCGTCTCCACGGGTGCGCTGACGACCACTTCCTGCCCCGGGGCAACGTTGACCCCCTTGACGACGATGAGCTGCGCGTAGCGCGCGATGATGGGCGCGAGCGCGCTCATGCCCAGTTCGATCTCTTCAGGGGTCAGCTCCGTCTTCATCACAGGGTATCCTTTCGTCGGTCGTACACGCGGGACCGTGCGGCCCCGCTTATCATTCCCTGAAAAAACGGCGCCTATCCCCCGGCCGCTCCAGCGGAGGGATAGACGCCGTATCAGCGCATGCGAACGGCAGGCGTGGCGATCTCTCGCTACCTGCGCGAACGATGGTTCTTCTTGGGACCGCGCTTGCGCTCGGGCTCCTCGGTGGCGGGCTCAACCTTGTGACCGCCGGACTTGCCGCCCTTGGCGGCGTCCTTGGCGTCCAGCTCGCCCGAGAGCGCCAGGAACTCGATGATCTTGGTATCGGACATGCCGTCCACCTTGGCACGGTAGTAGTTGCGCAGCGGGCGCACGCGCACGAAGTCGTAGATGAAGGCGACGAAGATGCACGCGTAGGCGAGGATCACGAAGACGACCTCGGCCATGCCGCTGAACTGCTCCGGAACGGGGACGATGCCGGTGAGCATGGCCCACACCAGCACGGTGAGCACGATCACCGCACCCAGGACAATCCAGAACACGCGACGCCGCTTATGGTACTCGGGATCCTCCTTGAGCATGATGTTGGACGCGGAGTAGGCGCGGTCCTCACGCGCACGCTCCTCGCGCTTGCGGGCGCGCTTCTCCTCCTTGGAGAGGCCCACGAGCGACTCGCCGCGCTCCGCCTTGCGCCGGCGCTCGCGTGCCGACGCGGGCTCAACGCGCACCGAGCTCGCGGCGGGGCGCGCCAGCTTGGCCGACGTGGCACCCTTGCGGGTGGCGCCGGTGTACTCGCGCTCCGACGTGCGCTTGTTCGTTGCGCTGCGGGTGCTCATCTAGCAGGTCTCCTTCATGCTCTTGAACTCGGTGCCGGTGATGATCTGGTAGGCCTCGCGATAGCGCTCCGAGGTGCCCTCGATGACCTCGGCCGGCAGATGCGGCGCGTCGCCCTCGAAATTCCAGTTGGCGCGCAGCCAGTCGCGCACGTACTGCTTGTCGTAGCTGGGCTGGACCTTGCCCTCCTCATAGGAGTCGGCGGGCCAGAAGCGACTCGAATCGGGGGTGAGGCACTCGTCGATGAGCGTCACCTTGCCGTCGATGATGCCGAACTCGAACTTGGTGTCGGCGATGATGATGCCGCGTGTCGCGGCGTACTCGGCTGCGGCGGTGTAGATCTTGAGGGAGAGGTCGCGGATCTGCTCGGCGATGTCAGCGCCGACGATCTCGACCGTGCGCTCGAACGAGATGTTCTCGTCGTGATCGCCCAGCGCGGCCTTGGTGGACGGCGTGAACAGCGGCTCGGGGAGCTTGGAGGCCTCGGTGAGGCCGGCGGGCAGCTTGATGCCGCACACGGTGCCGTCCTGGTCGTAGGTCTTCTTACCCGAACCGGTGAGATAGCCGCGTACGATGCACTCGATCATGATGGGCTCGGCACGGCGCACCAGCATGGCGCGGCCGGAGAGGTAGTCGCGGTACTCGGCGAACTCGGCGGGGAAATCGGCCGGATCGATGGACACCAGATGGTTGGGCACCAGGTCGGCGAACTTGTCGAACCAGAACGCCGAGATGCGGTTGAGCACCTCGCCCTTGTAGGGGATCTCATCCGGCAGGATGTAGTCGAAAGCCGAGATGCGGTCGGTCGCGACCATGAGCAGGTTATCCCCTGCCTGATAGATATCGCGGACCTTTCCGCGCGAATCGGGACGGCGCTCCATGGATGCCACGTCAAACACTCCTTATTCACCGCAGGGACGTACGAGCCCGCGCTCAGGCTGCAGGTCGGCGCAGGCTAATCATCCATTGTAGTTGAAGGAACTTCGGGCGTGTGCTCGCGCGGGAGATGAATCGTAAACGTCGTACCTTTTTCAAGTTCCGATTCGACCGCGATGTAGCCGTTGTGCCGCTCGACGATCTGCTTGGTGAGCGAGAGGCCCACGCCCAAGCCGCCGGCCTCGCGGGCGCGGCTGGCGTCGGCGCGCCAGAACCGGCTGAAGATGCGCGACAGATCCTCCTTGGCGATGCCGATGCCCGTATCGGACACCGAGATGAGCGCCTCCTTGCGCTCCATCTTCACCGTCACGATCACCCAGCCGCCCTCGGGGGTGTAGCGCATGGCGTTGGACATGATGTTGACCACGGCCTGCGTGATCATATCGGGGTCCATCTCGACGTTCGTCGAGCGATCCTGCGTCTCGTCAGAGAACCGCAGGCGCAAATCGTGCGCCTGGAAGAGCTGCTGCTGGGAATTGACGATGCGTCGCACGAACGAGACCACATCCACCGACTGGATGTTCATCGGGGCGGTGCGCGATTCCTGGCGGGAGAGGTCGAGCATCTGCTGCACCAGGCGCGAGAGGCGCCGCGTCTCGGACGCCACGATCTCAAGGTGCTCGTCATCGGTGGGCATGACGCCGTCTTGCATGGCCTCGACGGTGGCGAGCATGCCCATGAGCGGGGTGCGCAGCTCGTGCGCCACATCGGAGGTGATGCGCTTCTCATGCTTGAGGTCGCGCTCGAGCGAGGTGGTCATCTCGTCAAACGTCTCACCTAGGCGGTCGATCTCGTCATCGCCGTGCATGCCCGTGCGCGCCGACCAATCGCCGTCGCGGATCTGCTTGGCGGTCGAGGTGATGCGGCGGATGGGATTGGTGAGCATGCGCGAGACCAGGATGCCCACGAAGATGGAGATGCAGATGGCAATCAGGGCCGCCAGCGTCATGGCGTTGAACGTCTTCTCGCGGAACGCCGCGTCGGCGTTGCTGAGCAGCACGTCCGAACCGAGCACCCACATGCGCACGGTCCCCACCACCACGCCGTCCGAGGTCACCACCGGTTCGGTCACCGAGCCCTGGGCGTCGGTGGGCGCCGAGGAGGTGAGGGCGTGCGAACGGGGGCGCTCCTGCGCCGACTCGTCCCCGTCGCCGGCGGCGGCCGCGTCATCGCCCTTGCCGTCGCCATCCGAGACGGCCGCCGCCGCGGGCGCCACCGGCCAGGTATCGTCGTAGATGACGGTGCCCTCGGCATCCATCACCTGCAGGCCGATGTCGCTCGCGATGTTGGACTCGGCCACCTGTGCCAGGTACTCGGTGGTCCATGGGCCGTCCTGCTCGTAGGCCTCGGCCAGGCGCTGGGCGGTCAGGCTGGCAGCATCTTCTATATTGGTGCGGGCGTACTCGCTGAACACCCCGCTCCACACCACGGTGACCACGCCAATGAGGATGATCACCGTCATGAGCGAGGTGAGCGCGAAGGTCATCGCCAGACGCGTGGCATACGAAACGCCCGGACGGCCATCGCGGCGCGGCGTGTTCCAGCTGGCGCGATTGCTCGGTGCGGGCGCTTGCCTGTTCTTTTTCCCCGTTTCCATGCGAGCGGAAACCCTGGGCTACTTCTTGGAGCTCGCCGTCTCGGAGGCCTGCGCGCCCTCCTCGGGCTTGTAGGCCTCGAAGCGATAGCCCACGCCGTGCACGGTGAAGAGCCACTTGGGATGGCGCGGGTCGTCGCCCAGCTTGGCGCGCAGGTTCTTGACATGGCTGTCGATGGTGCGCTCGTAGCCCTCGAAATCATAGCCGAGCACCTTCTCGACGAGCTCCATGCGGTTGTAGACGCGGCCCGGGTGACGGGCGAGCGTCGCCAGAAGCTTGAACTCGGAAGCCGTGAGGTCGACGTTCTTGCCGTTGACCAAAATCTTGTGACCCGAGATGTCGATGACCAGATCGCCGAAATCGAGCACTTCAACCTGCGGTTCAGTGTGGGCGCGGCGGAAAATGGCGCGCACGCGGGCCACCAGCTCGCGCGGGGAGAAGGGCTTGACGATGTAATCGTCCGCACCCAGCTCGAAGCCGATGATGCGGTCCTCGACCTCGCCCTTCGCGGTGAGCATGATGATGGGCACCACCGAGGTCTTGTCGCGGATGAAGCGGCAGACGCGCTCGCCTGAGAGCTTGGGGAGCATGAGGTCGAGGATCACCAGATCGAAGTTGTGCTTCTCGAACTCCTCGACGGCCGCCTGGCCATCGCCCACGCCGACGACCCAATACCCCTCGCGATCGAGGTATGCGGCGACGGCATCGCGGATCGCTTTCTCGTCTTCCACAAGCAGGATGCGCTTCGCGTCTGAAGCCATGGCAAGGCCTCCTCATCTCAGTCCAAATAACTCCAACATTGTAGCGCACGCGGCGGCGCGCGCTCGCCGGGGAGCTCCTCGGCTCGCGTGAGCGGTCAGAAGAAGCCGCCCACGGACGGCCGGCAGCCTGAGGGCATTATGCCCAGAAGCGCGCGATTTGTTACAGGCTGAACACGCGCGCCGTCACGACTTCGGGCACGCCCTGAGCGTTGCGCGTGGTTGCGTAGCTGAGAAACAGGTCGCACGCACCCTCGCTTGCCGGCCAGTCGCCGTAATCGACGCTTCGATCCGGCGAGGCGAGCGTGGCGTAGGTCTGCGCCTCGGTATCCACCACGAAATGCGAGGACTGCGCCTTGACCAGGTAGCGCGAGCCCTTGCCGGCCACGCAGGCCGCCGGCTCGCGGCGCACGTAGACGTAGGGTCCGCCCTCGCGCCCGATGAAGGTGCCCATGTTGCCCAAACTGCCGCGACCATCATAGGATGCCTCGATGGAGAACGCGAAGCTCCCGTTCATGTAGACCGCCTCGAATGGCGCCACGGACGAGGGCAGCACGAGCTGGTCGCGCTGGGTGTCGTTCCCGTCCGTCAGATCGATGGCCGTCATGCCGTAGTAGACGCCGTCATCGTTCAGCACGCGTGGCGCGATGGTGAGGATCCCATCTGCCACATGCGGCGAGCCAGCGAAGCGACCCGTGCTGGTCCACAGCTCGCGCCCCTCGGTCTGACCGAGCTCCCACAGATAGCAATGGGAATCCTCAGCGGAGCTGTTGCCCGTGGCCAACGGCATCTTCTGCCAGATGACGCAACCCCCCCAGGCGGTGAAGCGCGGCGGCTCCCAGTCGATGTCGCCCGCGTCGAGTTGCACCGGCTCGCCGGAGAGCATGCCGTCGGCGAAGCCCTGCGCCAGCAGCAGCCACGAGCGATCGGTGTAGTTGATCTCGACCCATGCGAACACGCTGTCGGTGCAGCGCACGTCGAAGAAGCTGTAGGCCGCGCCCTGCGTGGCGGTCTCCAGGAGCGTCACCGCGTTCCCGCTCGTCAGGCTGAAGCACCCCAGCGTGTTGACCGAGCGCGCCGATGCCGGCGTGAACAGCGCCGCCGCCCAGGCACCGCCCGTGTGGAAGAGCACCGTGCCCAGCGGCAGCGTGTAGGTGGCCTGCGCCTGGTAGGGACACTCGGCCTCGGCGTAGTCGCCGTCCAGCACGCCGATCACCTGCGACTCATCGGTCACCACCTGCGGCTCACCGGTGGCCTCCTTCTCGCCGGACTGCCCGCATGAGCTCAGGGTTATCGCGGCAAGCCCCGCGCCCGTCGCCGCAAGCGTGCCGAGGGTGAAGCGCCGGCGGGTGACGCCGCGCTTCATGCCCGCGCCTGCTCCTGCGCCGCATCGAGGGCACGACACAGCTGATCGGCGCAGGAGGTGGGCTTGGCGCCGCAGGTGTTGCCGCGCAGGATGGACGTCACCTCGTCGACGCTCCTACCGGTCACCAGCTTGGAGACGGCTTTGAGGTTGCCGTTGCAGCCGCCCACGAACGAGCAGCCCTCGATAGTGCTGCCGTCATCGGACAGGTCGACGTGGATGTTGCGCGAGCAGACGCCGCTCGGCGTGAAATCGATGGAGACCATGGCTACCTCCTTTGCGCGGCGCGCGGGGTGCGCGGCCGGATGGATTGATACCTTGTACCCCGCAGGGCCTCCCCCACTATAGCAGCTTTGCACGATGCGCATGAAAAAGCCCCCGGACGCGCGTCCGGGGGCTCTGGCCTCGCTTCAGCAAGGACTACTTGGTGGTGGAAGCCTCGAACAGGTCGGGGGTGGTCCAGCCATCGGGCACCGCGCCCTCCTTGCCATAGCCCAGATCCTGGACGTGCCAGCCCTCGGGCACGCCGGCCTCGCCCTCCCAGGCGCCTACCTGATGGCAGGTCGCGCAGGTGAAGACGCTCTGGTCATGCATGCGGTGGCAGGAGTTGCACTGCTGCACGCCATGGTAGGTGCTGTGCGGATCGAAGCTCAGGTTCGCCGTCGAGGACTCGGTGGCCCCGGGCATCACGCCGGCGCCGGTGTGGCAGCCGCTCTGCAGGCAGAACTCGTTGGAGAACGTGGCCTTCTCGAGCGGGGTGGTGTAATCGCCGGAAAGCTGCGCGGCGATCTGGCTGCCCATCTGCGAGAGAGTCTGTTCATGGCAGCCCAGGCACTGGCCGTCGACGACGCCCTTGTGCGCATAAGCGAGCGAAGTGGTGTCGTTCACAAACGAGTCGTAGTACTTGCCCATGGTGTTGTGGCACATGGTGCTGCAGTACTCGGGGGTGGCGCGCCAGGCCCAGCCGGCGACGCCCAGCACCGCGACCACCACGACGGCGGCGATTGCGATGGGCAGGCGCTTCGCACGCCAATTGACCTTCTTCTTAGGAGCAGCCTCGGTGGTGCCGGTGCTCTCCTTCTTCTCTTCAGCCATTGCTATCTCCTCTCAGGCAACTAGGCAAGCGCCGGGTTGTCGCCGCAATACTGGGCAAGGCAGCCAGCGTAGGTGCGCGTGCGCTCGTCGAAGCCCTTGCCGCCCTCGGTCAGAAGGCCGAGCTCCTCGAGGTCGGACGCGACGTCGGTGAGACCGAGGTCGTTCAGGCACTCCTTGGTGGGGCAGCCCAGCTCCTCGTCCCAGCCGAAGCGCTGGTAGAGCATCGTGAGGCCCGTCTGCCAGTCCTCGCGCTCCATCTTGTCGGTACCCGGGGTGAACGGCTCGATGTCCGGATCCTTGGTGAACACCCACTCGGTCACGGTGTCGTGCACGTTGCGGAAGTCGTTGCAGCCCAGGTTGCCCTCGGCATCGCGCATGCCGCGCGCGGTGTTGGCGCGCTGCAGGGTCATGACGCGCTCGGCGGCCTTGTAGAGGTCGTCGATCGTGACCTCCTGGCCGGTGACCGCGGTGTAGAACTGCGCCTCGAGGTCGAGGTCACCGCGGTAGCTGCGCTCCTTGGCGGGCGCCATGGCCATGGGCCACACCCAGTTGCACAGGGTCAGGCAGTCATGCAGCACGTCGGTGACGATGCTCCACCAGCAGAACTCCGCCTTGTACTCGTTCATCGGGGTGTAGTTCTTGTTGTCGTCGATGGCGGAGGCGTCGCCCCACATCTCGGCGGCCATCTCCTGCTTGAGCTCGAACGGCAGGCCGCAGCCCTGGAAGTTGACGGCGGAGTGGATCATGTCGTCGCGGTTGAAGACCATGTTGTACAGGCCGCCCACCTGGGCGAAGCACTCGATGGCGTGGTGCACCGGCCAGCCGCGGTAGTTGATCATGCAGGAGGTCGCGTTGTCGAACCACTCCATGTGGTTCCACTCCTTGCACCATACGACAGGACCATGGCCCAGCAGAGCGATGGGCTTGTTTTCCACGTCGTTGGAGGAGATGTCCACCAGGATCTTGATGAAGGAGGTGGGGTCGCCGTCGTTCATGATGGCGTCGAAGTTGTACTCGGCCATCTGGTCGGCAGGAATGTGCTCAGCGAGGATCCCCTGGCTGTAGGTCCAAGCGATATCGCGGTAGAGCTGCGCGTAGTTGCACCACAGACCCAAATCGTCCACGGTTGCGGAGATAAGCTGATCATAGAACACCGCGGTATCGGTGTTGACGCCCTCATCGTTCTTGATATGGGAGGCCTTCATGATCGGCTGCATGTAAGTGGAGAACGGGAAGTTCGGCACGCAGGTGTTGCCGGAGGAAGCGTAACCGGTGGCCTCGAGGACGCGCGGGTCCCGGATCATCGAGTAGCAGCGCACGGGGCAGCCGTGGCAACCGGCCATCTTGACGGTGTACTTCTCGGCCTCGGGGCCCATGTCCTTGGTGGACTTCATGCAGCGGTAGCCCATGGTGTTGGGCTCGAAGGGCTTGGGCTCGCCCGTCTCGATGGGGCCGCCCTCGGCGGCAGCCCAGTACAGGCCCTTGCGCGCGGTCCAACGCGAGCCAGCGTCGTAGTACTCAGCCCAGGACTGCTGGGTGCTCGGCACGACGTGGTTGTTGTTGGAGCCGATGACCTCGGCGATCATGTAGTCGGAGAGGTCGGAGACCATCTGCGGATCGGCGACGTTGACGGCCTTGGTGCCCTTGACCACGACGGCCTTGCACTTCTTGGAGCCCAGCACCGCGCCCAGGCCCGCGCCCGCGGAGTGGCTGCGGGTATTCATGACGCAGGCGTAGGGGAGCAGGTTCTCGCCCGCCGGGCCGATGGCGGCCACGCAGCACTCCAAGCCGTGCTTCTTGCACAGGGCCTCGGTGGTCTCACGGGTTCCCTTGCCCCAGACGGCGGAGGCGTCCTCGATCGAGATCTTGTCGTCCTCGATCAGGATGTAGACCGGCTTCTCCGAGACGCCCTCGATGATGAGGCCGTCATGGCCGGAGTACTTGAGCTGGGCACCCAGGTTGCCGCCACAGTGGGCGTCGACCACGAGGTAATCCGTGGTGAACGTGGAAAGCGTCGCCCAGGTGGAACGGCCCGCCAGGGGCACGCCGGAGCCGGTCAGCGGGCCGACCGCCAGAACGGCCTTGTTCTCAGGCGCATCCCAAGTGGTACCAGCGGGCACCTCGTCGTACATGATCTTGTTCGCAAAACCCATGCCGCCGATGAAATCGGCCTGCATGGCCTCGTCGGACTCCTCGGTAATCTCGCCCGACGAGAGGTTGACACGGGCGATCTGACCCATCCAACCGTAAGAGCCGAAAGTGGCAGTATCAGCCATTGCTACTCTCCTTCACTTAAGCGACGTGGCCGCCGCCGACGAAGTCCTGCGTCTCGCTCACCAGCGGGAACGTGGTCTCGAAGCGGGTCGGGCCGGAAGAATGGTTGACGTCCTCCCACTCGATGAGCTCAAGCGCGCCGTTCGGGCACTGCTCGACGCAGCGGCCGCACGCGATGCACTTCGAGGACTTGCCCGTCACGGTGTTCACCACGGGCATATCGTACGGGCAGGCCGTCACGCAGGTGCCGCAGCCGACGCACTTCTCGGTGTCCACCACGCGGATGCCGTTGTCGTTGGTGGTGATGGCGCCATGCGGGCAGGCCGTCTGGCACAGCGCGGTCTTGCACATGTGGCACGTGCGGACCTGCCACTCCTGCGAGTAGTAGATACCGTCACCGGTATCCAGGCCGTTGCCGAAGTTGATCTGGTCGCGCACGTGCAGGCGCGCGGCCGCCGGCTGGGAAACCCCGTCGTTGGTGAGCGTGCAGCTCATCTCGCAGCGCTGGCATCCGGTGCAGCGGGCACGGTCAACCTTGAGCACGTGACTAGGGGTCGCATAGTAGTTGATCGATCCCTCCGAGCTCGCAGGAGTCGCCGCCGCCGTCTCCGGAAGCAGGCCGAGAGCCACCATGCTCGCAACGAACGCACTCGAGACCTTCACGAACCCGCGACGGGTGAAGAAGGAGTCGAGGCGATCCGCGCCGGAACCCACCTGATCCAAGGCGGTGTTCTCGTTCATAGTTCCCTCCCCTTTACTGGCACGGCGGACACCGTGTCCGCCGTTTGGTCGATATGACGCGCGCGCAGGCGATACGCGCATCTTTACGCGTACCATTGTCACCTTTTGAGTACGCGAGGGATACCCTGCTTGCGGGTAATTTCTCCACAACAAGGCGGGCAGGCACCTGCCGAGCGTGTCACCTGTTTTGGGGTAGGTGATCAAAAAGCACGGGTAGCAGCCCTAGATCTGACCGGTCTCGCGCAGCTCCTGGTCCACCCGCTTGTCGCGCAGCGAGCAGTTCTCGGTGAGCATGCACGGCATGCTCAGGCGCTCGCAGGGCAGCTTGGCATCCAGCTCGGCGAGGGTGCAGTCCTTCACGCTCAGGTAGTAGTCTCCCACGAGCGCGCGCACCGCCTCGAGTGCGAACACGAGCGTGTACTTGCGGCTCGTCGGCAGCGGACCCGTGAGCGCCACGATGTCGTCCTCCGTGATCGCCAGGGCCTCGTCCATGGTGCGCCCGCGCAGAAGCTGGGCCACCGCCGTGGCGCACCCGATGGCGGCCAGGCACCCATGGCTGCGGAACCCGACCTCGCCGAACCGATCCTGATCGGGATCAACCTGGGCGAACAGCTGCATCTGCACGGTTCCGCGCTTCTCCTTGCCCACGCTCGCGAACACGCAGGCGTTATCGGGGATGCCTCCGTTGGTCGCGCTGGCGATGAGGTCGATGGTCCTCTTGTCGTAGTCCGTGATGGGGGCGTCTCTCTCGATCTGATACATATCCGGGGTGCGCAGGAAGGGCGTATCCTCGGTGAGGCGTTGCTTGGGCACGGATTCCTCCTTTGATCGTACGGTCGGGCGTATGGGGACGGGGACGGCGGTGTCCGCCACCGGTGGGCAAGAGGAATGCTTGCGCCTCCCGACGGCGCCGTCATCTTCTTTCGCCCGGTGCCGCGGCGCTCGCCGCCTCGGCACCGGCTACGGCTCCTACGGGTTGCGCCTGCGCTCCACGGCGTCCCATTCGGCGAGCGATGCGGCCTGCGCCGCGCTCAGATACATCGTGGAATAGTAGTAGCTCACACCGTTCGACGCCTTGGTCTCAGCGATATCGGCAAATGAGCCGGACGCCTTCACCTGATCGAACACGGACCGGGTGCGCGAAGGGGACCACAGGTATGGCGGGTTCTTGAACGCGTTGATGCCCACGGGCCTCGGGTAGATGCTCGACTCGGAGCGCACCACGTCCACGAACGTCGCGACGTCGTTGTCCTCGGCGGAGAGGAAGAGCGCGCGGGCGAAGCTGTGCGAGAGCAGGGCGACTGAGTAGAGATAGACGCCCTTCTTGCCGTACATGAGCGCGATGTCGGCGACCTCCAGATCGGGCAGGGGCTCGTCGGGACCGAACGTCTGCCCTTCGTAGACCACGTCCAGCGGCTTGGGCGCGGTGATGCGGCCCATGACAGGCTTGGCCTCGGCATGGTCGCGATCCTCGATATAGGAGATAAGCCGCTCCTCGAAAGCCTTGGCATCGGTTCCCTCGGGCGCGAACGAACGCTTTGCCCACCGCACGGTGGTGGTGAGCTTGCCCTCGTACGAGCGCTGGCGCACATCGGTCAGCGCCGCGTCGGCGGCATGGATGAACGCGTTGCGCTCATGGATGGCCGCACGCTCCTCCTCCGTCAGCTCGGGCTCCGCCGCCGGCGTCGCCGGTCCTGCCGCCGTCTCGCTCGCAGCGCCCTGCGGCACCTCGCCGCCTGCGGCCGCGCCGCCGGGGGCGGGGGCGCCCTCCTCGACGGCAGCCCCCTCCGCAACGGCCGCATCCATCATCCGAGGCGCTGGACGCCCCGAATCACCAGCGTGCGGCATGTCGACCGCTTCGTTGCTCATGGCTCCCCCTCCCGCGCGCCGCCGGCGCGCTGCTCGTGACATGAAAACCAGTGTAGTACAAGGTATACTTCTAATCGCCTGAAACAGGTGACATCCAAGCGAAGGAGGGTACCCCGGTATGAGCCAGCAGCCAGAACGCGAACTCGGCTCCTTGGCATCCCCTATCGCAGGACTCGCTTTCTCATCTGCCGCGATGAGCCTGCTGTTCGACGCCGGCATCCACGTGCACGGCCTGCCGGTGGACCACGTGGCGCTGGGCATCGCCTGCATTCTCGTCGCCGGTCTTGCATTCGCCGCGCGCTCGCAGCGGCGCCTCTCGAAGAAGACCGTCCACTGGGGCTCGTTTCTGGCCATACACGTCGCCGGCATCGCCGCGCTCGTCCTCACCATCCTGACTGCGGGCGATGTCGCGGTGCCCCCGGTCGCCACTGCCTTGCTCGAGGCGCTCGCCTTGGCCGGCAGCGCGCGCGTGAGCTTCTACTGGATGCGTAAGCTGCGCGGGACGGCCTCGTCCGTCGTCGCCGGCATCGCGCTCGCCGCGCTCGCCCTGGGCGAGATCATCAACCTCGTGTTCTGCGGAAACGCCGCCATGGGCTACGCCGCCGTCTTCGGGCTCTCGTTCGCGCAGTTCGCACCCGTGCAGGCCTCGCGCAAGCGTCCCGTGCTCAGCGATTCCGATCCCGCGCTCTCCGAGACGTATTTCGGCACCAACGAGCAGCGCTTCTCCAGCCGCGGCTACCTGGCTGCAGCGGGCATGGGCATCTGCTGCATCGCGGTGCCCATCGGCATGGGGCTGGCGTTCCCACTCGCCTCCGCGCCCGAGCCGGCGTTTCTGCCCGCCCTCGCTACCACGCTCATCACCTTGCTCGTGGCGGTGGCGGGCCTCAAGCGCGCCTGGCTCGACCCCGGGCGTCCACTCACCACCATCGCCTGGATCGCGATGCAGCTCACCTGCGCGGCGGGGTGCATCCTGCTCGCGCTCGGCGGCGGTGCTCAGCATCTGGGCATCTCGCTCGTCAGCGTGGCCGCGCTGCTGCTGCGCGCCTTCGTGTGGTACCTCTCGGTCGCTTTCTTGAGCTTCGGCGAGCGCGACCCGTACTTCTACACCGCCATCGGCTGGCTCGCCATGAACCTGCTCGCACTCGGTGGCGAGGCGCTCTCCGTCGCCTGTGGCGCGGCGGAGCCGGGCAACGCCGCGCTCATCGTGGCGCTGATGTGCACCTTCCTGCTCGTGACCGCGCAGATCGTCTTCACGCAGCTTCTGGCGGACCCGGTGCGCGCGGGCCTTGCGGCCGGAGAGGCCGCCACGCGGTCCTCCTCCACCCCGCAACCCGACGCGGCGCCCGCGAACCCTCCGCTGGGCACCAGAGACTCCAAAACCCCGATGGCCTCCTCAGGCGACGCCGGCGCCATCGCAGGAGACCCCCGTGCTTCCAAATCGGTTGCCGGCGGAACCGCGTGCGGTACGCCGCCATCCCCCGGCGGCGGCGCCGAAACTTCCCGCGGCGGCGTGCTGGACGCCCCGACCTCCCCCGAGGCCGCCGTGGGCGGGATCTCCGTATCCACCGGCGCGGCGGGCGGCGACGCTGCAATCGAACCCTGCGATTCCGCACCCGATGCCATCGAGGGAGCGCGCACGCCTTCGTCTTCCACAGACAGCGGCGGCGCCGAACCCTCCAACGGCAACGCGCTGGACAGCTCGCCTTCCACCCACCGCGCCGCCCCCGAAGCCCCCGCGCCCGTCAACGCAACCGGAGGCGACACCGCGGACAGCGCCGCTAGTGGCACGACGCCGGGCGGCGCGCACCCCAAGGCCCCCAAGGCAACCGGGCGCTCTTCCGCCCGCCGCATTCCCCTCATGGGCGTCATGGGCATCGCGCCCGAGGGCAAGACGCCCCTGCCCAGCGTCACGCCCGACGTGCACATCGCCACCTCGGTCATCGAGCTGGGTCAGCGCTTCGGCCTCACGGGACGCGAGATCGAGGTGCTCACCCTCTACGCGCTCGGCCACACGCAGGCCCGTGTGAGCGAGGAGCTGCAGCTCTCGCAGAACACGGTGCACACGCACATCAAGCGCATCTACGACAAGACCAACCTGCACTCGCGCCAGGAGATCCTCGACTACCTCGCCGAATACGGCGGTTAGGAGGCCCTCGTCTCCAACGCGTGATCGGTCCCCTTGTTCAGCGCCTCTCTGATAGGGCTCCCGTATCATGCGATTGCCCGCTGGGGGCGGAGGAGCCTTCAGCGGGTCGCGGAGTCGTGGCGGGCGAGGACGTGCTGCGGTGAAAACCATGGCTCGCTTTACGGATGATCACCCTATGGATGGCCCGTTCGATGGATGATGTGGATCCGCCACGCACATGAAACCGGAGACACCCAACCGCTTCGGTGGCGCTCGAGCGCCCGTTGAACCAACTGCGCCCGTTGAACCAGCCGCGGCTGCACGCCGCGTGGAACCTCGACCGCCTGATGTCCGAGGCCTCGGCCGCTCGATGTACAGAAACCCGGGTAGGGAACAGTCTAGTGCGCTGGAGGCCCGAAAATGGCTGCCTGAGGGCATGTCGACCTGAACAGACACCCACGATTACCAGGGAGTTTCTTGAGGAGCGCACAAGACTGCTCCCTAAACTGTTCCCTACCCGGGTTTCTGTACATCGCCAGCAAACCAGACCGAGGCGAGGGGGGCAAATCGACATGGCAGGCAGCATGCCGTTCGCCGACAAGACGCCGCGCTCGCCGCGCGTAGACCTCTTCGCCTGCCCAGCACCTCGCCACCCGCAAAAGGCGGCGCCGGTCGCGCGAAACGACCGGCGCTCATCATGCGCACTTTCAAGACGCGTTGGGGCGAAGCGCCCTTACGCGAAGTCGAGCCCCTCCAGGCGGTCGAAAACGCGGTCGATACGGGTGAGGAAGTCCCACGGATCGAAGATCTCGTCCATCTTCTCGGCCGAGATGGTGCAGCGCGGGTCGGCCTCGAGCTTCTCGCGGAACGTGGTGCCGGCCTGGCACTGCTGTACCTCGCGCCACGTGGCCATGGCGTTCTCCTGCACGATGGCGTAGGCCTCCTCGCGCGTGATGCCCGTGTCCACGAGCGCCAGCAGCACCTTGGAGGAGAAGATGAGCCCGCGCGTCTTGTTGAGATTTGCCTTCATCTGCTCGGGGTAGAGGATGAGCCCGTCCACCACGCGGATGAGGCACTGGAACATGTGGTCGAGCGCGATGAAGCTGTCGGCCTGCGCCACGCGCTCGGCGGAGCTGTGGGAGATGTCGCGCTCGTGCCAGAGGGCGACGTTGTCGAAGGCGACCTGCGCGTTGGCCTTCACCACGCGGGAGAGGCCGCAGACCTTCTCCATGGTGATGGGGTTGCGCTTGTGCGGCATGGCGCTGGAGCCCTTCTGGCCCTTCTTGAACGGCTCTTCGGCCTCGAGGGTATCGGTCTTCTGGAGGTTGCGGATCTCGGTGGCGATGCGCTCGCAGGTGGCCGCCGTGGTGGCCAGCACGCCGGCCAGGTAGGCGTGATGGTCGCGGCTGATGACCTGCGTGGACAGCGGATCGTGCACGAGGCCCAGATGCTCGCAGACGTACTCCTCCACGAACGGGTCGATGGAGCTGTAGGTGCCCACCGCGCCGGAGATGGCGCCGAACGCCACGTTCTTGCGCGCGTCGACGAGGCGATCGAGGTCGCGGCGCAGCTCCCACGCCCAGCTGCCGAACTTCATGCCGAAGGTCATCGGCTCGGCGTGGATGCCGTGCGTGCGGCCGACGCAGAGGGTGTTGCGCTCCTCGAACGCACGGCGCTTGCAGATGGCGCCGAGCTTCTTCACGTCCTCGATGATGATGTCGGTGGCCTGCACGAGCTGGTAGCACAGCGCCGTATCACCCAAGTCGGAGCTGGTCATGCCGTAGTGCACCCAGCGGCTGGGCTTGGGCTCGCCCTCGGGAATCTCGGCGTCGATATAGGACCCCATGTTGGTGAGGAACGCGATGACATCATGGTTGGTCACGGCCTCGATGGCGTCGACCTCGTCCTTCTTGAACGCCGCGTGCGCTCGAATGTAGGCGGCCTCATCCTTGGTGATGCCGATCTTGCCCAGCTCGGCTTGGGCCTCGCAGGCGAGCACCTCGATCTCCTGCCAGATGGCGTACTTGTTCTCCAGCGAGAAGATGTGACCCATCTCGGGCCGGGTGTAGCGATCGATCATGCGGACTCCTATCGCATCGGACGCCCCACGCAGGCGGGCGCAACGTTGGACGCCTGTATTGTACTGCATGCTCTTTCCCACGCCCCACGCACCACGCGCCGTTGGGCGTCGGCGCGCTCGGCGTTATGAAATCAACATCCCGCAGACCCGCAGCGCCCGTGCGGATCAACCCCCTTCCCGGTGCGAGGCGTCCGAATGGAAGGCGAGGGAGGGCTGGGCTCGATGTGGGGAACGATGGGTATACTCAACCAACACGTACCGACACGGGAACGCCATGCCCAACGAGATCCCCCTCATCACTCGAAGACGCGCCGTCATCCTCTTCGGCGCGCTCGCCGCCTGCTTCGTCGCGGGAGCGTTTTGCGACCCCACGCTCTCCTGGCATCTGCTCGACCAGGGCAGTCTCTTCGGTCGCCTTCTCGCCGCTTACGGACACTTTCCCGCCGCCGCAGCCGTTTCCGTCGCCGGAGCGCTCTTCATCCGCTCCATCGGCCCTGGAGCCGGCTTCCGCGCGGCGGGGCTCCTCGTCCTCGGCTGCGGACTCAACGCACTCGCCTTCGCCTACGTGGCATCGGCGCCCGCCGCGACGCTCGATCTCCCGCTTGCCGCGCGCGGCATCGTGGCGCTTCTCCTGATCGCGGGGATCGATGCGCTCGCTATCAGGGTCCTTCGTAGCGTACCCAGACGCGAGCTCCTGCGCTTCGCATGCTTTCTGCTGTTCGTCATCGCCCTCGAGAACCTGATCGTCTTCACCCTCAAGCTGATCTGGGCTCGGCCCCGGATGCGCCTGATCGTCACAACGCCCGAGGTGGCGTTTCAACCATGGTGGCATATCGGCTCGGGCCAACGCACGGCGGCCGCAGCCCTCGGCATCGCCCCTGAGGAGTTCCGCTCCTTTCCCAGCGGGCACACGGCGGCCGCGGCCTGCGCCCTGGTCGTCACCGCGCTGCCCGCCGTGCGCCCCGCGCTCGCACGCTGGAGCGGCGCCCTCTTCTGGGGAGGCGTCGCCGTGCCCGCTCTCGTCGCCGTCTCGCGCATCATCATGGGGGCGCATTTTCTCAGCGACGTGGCGGGTGGGTTCGCCGTGACCTTCGCCGTCATCCTGCTTGCCGAAAGGATCTTCTTCAACAACCGCGCGACGCAGGATGCAACGGCATCAGGAGCATGATCCCCGGGGCCTGTAGACGACCTCGTGCGCCCGGTCCGCCTCGCAGCTCCCGTGACGCCCCGTGCCGCCGAGCGCCGCCCCCGTGCCGAGCCACGCGCCATGCTCCCGTTCTGCGCCCCTGTGCCGCGCACCGCGCCACGCCCCCTGCGCCCCCGCACTGCGTCCCCGTGCCGCGACCTCCGTGCACGAGGCCGGTTCGGACGATCTGGTGCGGCGGGCTTGCATTTTCTACAGCCTCCATGTACCCGGAGACACCTCTCATCCTCTACGCAGCGACTTCGCATGATTATCCCACCTGCATCCTTGGACGATTTTGTTCGTCTCCACATAAAATGGCGTTTGCAAGCTGTGCAAGATACGGTACAATTTCCTCTGCTAACGGAGAGTTGTCCGAGTGGCCGAAGGAGCACGATTGGAAATCGTGTAGGCGCCAAAAGCGTCTCCAGGGTTCAAATCCCTGACTCTCCGCCAGTTGCTAACCCGCGGCGCGCCTCATCAGAAGCGCGCCGCTTCACCCCATGCGGAGGGGTGGCAGAGTGGTTGAATGCGGCGGTCTCGAAAACCGTTTGGCCTGTATAAGGTCACGAGGGTTCGAATCCCTCCTCCTCCGCCAGCTGAATGTGAACGAGCCTCCATCGGATCACCCGGTGGAGGCTCGTTTTGGTATCCCACTCGTCTGCGAAAGGGCGGAGCCGCATCGAGGTACGACGCCGCACCCCGAGCATGCTGGGGCCGCGCATCACCCTTGATGTGCCAAGCGAAGTGTTACCCAATAGCGCGCGCCGGAAGCCCCTTCATCCATAAGGATGTAACGATGGCAGCACGGAGAATCCGAAAGGATCCCGAGGGCGATCCAGACAGGGGTGCGAACCGTATCAAGGCTCAACAAGGAACCAACGAGCAACGCGTGAACGAGGCCCAGCACATTCATGGGAATGACGGTGACGCTGATGAGCCAGACGCCCAACAGCAAACCATCCTTTGTGCTCCAATGAGCTCTAAGAGCATCCGTTTCCCCTGGATATCGGATCTCCAGAAAGCGCGCCCGAATCATGTGATGTGCCTTGAACAGAAGACGGTACGGGATGACCGCAATAACGATCAACACGAATGGAAGCGGCCCAATGTATATGATGAGCACTGACAGGCTGAGCAGCTGTGGAGCGTTGTAAGCGACAAAGCCGGGAAGAAGGGCATAGATTAGAAGCGCTGCAGTCAACAAAAACGGAATCCCCGTAGTCCAGATGAGATCACGCCTGACCGGAGCATCGAGCACCTCCCACGATCTACGTAGAACCTCTATGGTTCCTTTCGATTGCGATGCCATGGTGAACCTCCTTACTATATCGAGCGGAGAGACTGAGCCCTCCACAAAGCCCTGGCGCGAGGCGCCGCAATCCGCCATCGCGCGTCAACGCAGCGATGCTCCCGCGCCCTCAGCACGCGGATCTTGGCAAGTTGAGGATCTCCTTCATCGCAACAACCCCTCCCCCATGCGCGCATCTTATCCATGGGGGGAGGTGGGCAGAACGGGCATCGCATGGACGCCCAACGGTGTCCGGATGTCGACGAGCGGCAGGTTCCTTCATAGCGCTCCCAGGCTGCTAGAGACCCATCCCGCGAAGTGGCCTATGTACAGAAACCCGGGTAGGGAACAGTCTAGTGCGCTGGAGGCCCGAAAATGGCTGCTTGAGGGCATATCGGCCTGAACCGACACCCATGATTACCAGGGAGTTTCTTGAGGAGCGCACAAGACTGTTCCCTAAACTGTTCCCTACTCCGATTTCTGTACAACGCCACTTCGCTTGGCGGGGCCACGAGACACAAAACCCGGCGCGCGAGCCGTGCAGGGATGCAAGGGCTACCGATCAGGCCGGCATCTCGCCGGATACCGGAGCGCAAGGAGATGCGTTTGGCAGGGCGGAAACGCAGTGTGCGGCCGGGATGTCACGGCGGAGGCGGCGCATTGGGCGAGATGGTGACATGCACCCAGGCGCCGGCACGCGGCGTGTTGGGCGAGACGGAGACGCGGATCGCATCGGGCGGCGCGGCGCAGGACGCTTGGTGGGATTGAAGTGTGCGGCGCCGGCGCTAGATCTTCTCCACGGGGAACAGCAGGCGGCGGCTGCGGACGGGGAGCGCTTCGTCGGGGATATCGATGATCTGCGCGCCGCAGACGTTGATGATCCGCGTGCCGCTTGAGTGGATGCGCTCGCGCTCGAAGCGCCCGTACTCCATGTGGATGTGCCCGTGCAGCATGTAGGCGGGCTTGAGCTGCTCGAGCACCGTGTTGAACGTCTCGAACCCACGATGCGGCAGATCGTCCAGATCGCCGTAGCCGCGCGCAGGGGCATGCGTGACCAGGATGTCGCATCCACCCGCCGCGTAGGTGAACAGCGCGGTGCGGGCGGCGCGGCGAAACATCTCCTGCTCGGTGAAGCCGTAGATCCGATCGTTATAGCGCAGCGACCCGCCCAGCCCCAGCAGGCGCAGCCCCTCGTATTCGCGCAGCTTCCCGTCGATGTTGATGCAGCCCTCCGGCGCGTGCTCGCGGTACGCCGTGTCGTGGTTACCCGGAACGTACACCAGAGGCACGTTGGCCAGGGTGACGATGTGCTCCAGGTAGAGCGCCGGCAGATCGCCGCACGAGATGATGAGGTCCACGCCCGCCATGCGCTCGCGGTCGTAGTAGGTGGTGAGCCAAGCCTCCTCGACATCGGCTATGGCGAGAATCCTCATCGCGTCCACCCTCCTTCGGCGGCGCGGCCCTCGGGGCAGGCGGGGTGCGCGCCGCGGATGCTCACGACACCGTCCCCTTGTGCGGCAGCGTGGCGAGGTCGAGCGGGATGAGACCGCTCACCTCGACCTGCTCCAGGCCGTCTTGCGAAAGCTCCCCCTGCGGGGGCAGACGACCGTCGATGTTGCCGTTGAGCCAGCTCATGCGCACGATGTCCTCGCTGGGCAAACGTCCGGCGCGAGCGTCCTGCACCAGCTCGCCCGATTGGGTGCGCAGCTCGCCCACGAACGGGTTGATACGGCCCGAGAGCATCGTCTGGCGGATGCCGTCCACCAGCACCTGCTGGCCAAACGGAAGGCGCTTACGGTCGAAATTCACGTCGAGCACGCCGGCGGACATGCCCCACCAGTAGTTCAGGGCCTCGCGCGGCCGCACCGCGCCCTCCTTGTGCCAGGTCTCGTTGCGGATGGACTGGATGAGCAGCTCGTAGTAGCGCCCCCACTTCCAGACGGGCTCGGCCAGGTGCGTGGTCGTGCCATCCGGCTCCACCCGGTAGAGTCCCCAGGGCTCATCGGGGTGCAGCGGATCGATGTAGTCGCGTCCCAAGATGATGCGCGCGTCCGCCTCGGCGAGCTCGCGGCGCCAGTCGTAATCCTTGGCCGAGAACCATTTCAGGCAGATGGTGGCAAAGGGGTCGATCATCGCCGCGCCGATGGCGAACGCGTTGATCTCGGACACGGTGCCGAACACCGGCGTCTCGGCCACGTAGCCTATGCAGTGGTTCTCCGCCATGCTGGCGGCGAGCGCGCCGAGCAGGAACTTCGCCTCGTACATGCGCCCGCTGAACGTGCGCACCACGCTGTGCGAGAGGCTGAGCGAGCAGTTGATGACCGCGCGGTCGGGGTGGGCGACGGCGGCGCGCAGGGCCTGGCGCATCTGCGTGGGTGCCACGGTCACGATGAGGTCGGACCCCCAGTCGACGGCCTCGTCCACCGCGAGCGCGAAATCGTCATCAGGCACGCAATCCGTGAACGCCCGTGTCGAGATGTTCGCGCCCAAGCGCATGTTCAGCTTCTTGCGCCCGCGCTCGTGCAGGAGCGTCCAGCCATCATCCAGGGGGTTGTGCTCGTAGATGAACGAGACACGGAACGGCTTGGCCAGAAGGGCCTGCTTGTAGAGCGTCTTGAGCTCAGGAATGATGGCGGCACGGCTGGAGGGCGGGTTCTCCAGATACGCAACGTGCCCGCCGTCGCGCGCGACCTCGAACTCGCCCCACACGCGCGCGACCTCCTCGTCGATGGCGGAGGGAGTGTCGCTGGCGACGACGTCGAATGGATAGGCCTTGAGGTAGATGAGGAAGGCGTCGCCCGCGGTCATCCCCAGCGCATCGCCGCCACGGCGCTTGAACGAGACGGCGAAAGCGTCGAACACCGCGCGCAGGGCCTTGACGCGGTCATCGGGCCAGGGGTGGTCGAGGGTCTCGCCGACGAGCGCGGCGAGCTTCTCGTACCCGCCCTCCTCGGAAAACGTGATGCCGTACACCGGCACCATGTTGTAGAACTGCATGAACTCCTGGTAGATGCGGTAGTTCTTGTCATCGGAGCCCATGGGGATGACGCGGGTGATGTTGGCCAGGATGGTGGGCTGGCCCAGGTAGCGCATGACCGAGACGCGCTTGTTGCCCTCCTGCACGTAGAAGCGCTGCTCGAACTCGTACGCGATGATCGGCTCGCGGATGCCCTCGACACGCTGGGAATCGATGAGGTCGCTCCACTTGCTGGCGAACTCGGATCCAGGCTCGGGCAGGGGCATGAAGCCGGTCGAGAAGCTGTTCTGCCGCCCGCGCGTGCGCGTGCCGGCGATGAGCGCGATGTCGATCTCCACCAACCCGATAGGGACCTCGCCCTGGTATCCCTTGTTCTTAAGGATGTCGTCCAGGGCGGGCGGATAGGGGTAGCGACCGGCGGCGACATCGTCTTGAACCTGCCGCTGCCCCAGCCTCTGCGCCCTGCGATAATCGTCCAGCACGCCCCTCACTCCTCCTGCAAGCATCGGCTACCCGAGGCAGACGGCACCGGTCTGGCGGATGTTGGTGCGGTACACGTTGCCGGCACCCAGGTAGCCCGCCATGTAGTCGACGTAGCCCTGCGTGTGCTCATGCGGGATGACGCACATGATGACGCCCGCAAACCCGCCGCCGTGCAGGCGACACACGCCGGCGCCGACCTTGTGCAGGTAGATCTCGGTGAGAGCCAGGGCAACGGGTATGGGCTGCTCGGCCGGATTGCCGGGCACGTAGGCGTTCTGGAGCCACTTCCACGACGAGTTGCCTGATGCGGAGATGAGGGCGAGCACGCGCTCCTTGTCGCCGGCCTCGAGCGCCGCGGCGGCCTCGTCCACGCGGGCGCATTCCTCGAAATAGTGCAGGGCGCGCATCACCGCGCGGTCCGAGCCCACCTCGGTGCGGATGCGGGGGAGATCCGCGAGCAGCGCCTCCTCCGTGGTCTGGCAGAGGTTCTCCACACCGAGCGCGGCGGCGACGGCGCGCATCTCGGCGGGCACGGCGGAGTACTCGTCGGAGAGATCGGCGTGCCCCGCCCCGGTGTTGACGATCACCAGGTCGCAGCCCAGCGCATCGAACCCGAAATCGACCGAGCGGTAGTCGACGCCATGCGCGAAATCCAGCTCGATGGTGCCGCCCACCGCGCACGCCATCTGATCCATGAGACCCGAAGCCTTGTCCCAGAAGGCGTTCTCGGCGAACTGCCCGATGCGCGCGTAATCGGACGGCTTCGCCGCGTCGCCGCAGAACAAGTGGTTGATGATGGAGCAGACGAGCATCTCGAACGAGGCCGAGGAACTCACGCCGGCCGAAGGGATGACCTGCGAGGACACGGTGGCGTTGAAGCCTTTCGGCACATAGCCGCGATCGATGAAACCCTGCACCATGCCGGCCACGAGCGAGAGGGTGCCCTGGCAGTGCGGGATCGCGTCGAGCGCGTCGATATCGACCACCACCGGATCGGGATAGCCCTCGCTCACGATGTGGATGGTGCGGCTGCCGTTGGGCGCCGCCACGGCGATGGTGTCCATCGTGATGCTCGCGGCGAGGATCTTGCCGCCGTTGTGATCGGTATGGTTGCCAATGATCTCAGTGCGGCCCGGTGCCGTGAAGGAGCTGAGGTCAGCGTCCTCGGCCGGGCCGAACAGCTCCCGGTAGCGCGCGGCGAGCGCGCCGAAGCGCTCGCGCGCCTCGGAGGCGGCGTCGCCGTAGACCCGCTCAAGCGTCTCGGTGGTTGGCATGCTCATGTTGGTTCCTCTCGCTTCTCAAAGGTGTCCGGCCAAAGGGCCGCGGCAGCGCTAGACGCTCTCCACGAAGCGCTCGAACGCCTCGTTCCCTTCCGGATCGTCGGCGAACACCGCGCACTGCTCCAGCACGCGGGCGAACACCGCGCCGATCTCCTGCTCGATGATGCCGTGCAGGCGCGCGGGGGCGCCCTCCTCGGCGCGCGTCCGGGCGACGTTTTCCGGCGCGAACTCCGGATGGCGCTCCAGGACCTCGGCCATCCAGGGCGCATGCGCCGCGACGGTCTCCACCTGCGCCGGATCGTCACCGGCGAGCACCACGCGCTCCAGCTCGCCCATCTCGCCCAGAAGCCGGGCGGGCAGCACAGCGAGCCCCATCACCTCGATAAGCCCGATGTTCTCCTTCTTGATATGGTGCAGCTCGGCATGCGGATGGAAGAGCCCCAGCGGGTGCTCGGGCGTGGTGCGGTTGTTGCGCAGCACCAGGTCGAGCTCGTACAGGCTCCCGCGCCGGCGGGCGATGGGCGTGATGGTGTTGTGCGGCGTCCCCTCGGTCTCGGCCAGCACTCCGACGGAAGGGTCGCTGTAGGATCGCCATGCGGTGAGGATCTGGTCGGCCAGCTCGACCAAGCGCTCCGGCTCGAGAGCGTCGAGCCGGATGACGGACATGGGCCAGTCGACGATGCAGGCCTGGACATCCTCGAACCCCGTGAACGAGAGCGGCCGCCGCGCCTCGGCGCGCGCCATGGCGAAGGTGTAGTGGCCTCCCTGGTAGTGCTCGTGGGTAAGGATGGAGCCGCCCACGATGGGGAGATCGGCGTTGGAACCCAGCGTGTAGTGCGGGAACCTGGTCACGAACTCCAGCAGGCGCTCGAACGTGCGCCGGTCGATCCGCATGGGCACGTGCTCGCGCGAGAGCACGATGCAGTGCTCGTTGTAGTATACATACGGGCTGTACTGCAGGTACCACGGCTCGCCGGCGAGCGTGAGCGGGATGAGGCGGATGGTCTGCCGGGCAGGATGGTCCAAGCGTCCATGGTAGCCCTCGTTCTGGCAGCACAGCTGGCAGCGCGGATAGGCCGCGGCGCCCTTGTTGGAGAGCGCCGCGGCGATGGCACGGGGATCCTTCTCGGGCTTTGAGAGGTTGATGGTGATGTCCAGGTCGCCGTAGCGCGTGGGCGCGACCCACTTGCGGTCGCGGGCGATGCGGTAGGAGCGGATGTAATCGGAATCGAGCGCAAGGCGGTACAGGTAGTCCGTCGCGCGCTGCGGCGCGTCCTCGTAGCGCTTCCAGAAACCGCGCACCACCTCGCTCGGACGCGGGGTCACGCATCCCATGAGGCGCGTGTCGAAGAGGTCGCGGCTGGCGATTCCGTCCTCGATCACGCCGCGTGCCACGGCGTCATCGAGCAGCTCGGCGAGGATGGGCTCCAGCTCGGGCGCCGGCGCGGCGCGAAGCTCGGCGGCGACGGCCTCGATGGGCTCGAACGTTGCCCGCGGCTCCCAATCCAGGGCATCGAGGAGCAGATTTGCTGCATAGGTGATGTCTTCCTCGCCGATGAGCCCGCGGCTGCGGGCGTAGGCCACCAGCCGGGCGACCCCGCGCTCCGCCACAGGGCAGGCATTGTTCTCCATCGTGTTCTTCCCTTCCCCTCAGCGCACCCCGCCCTCCTCCCCCCGAAGGAGGGCGGCGCGCTACTCGTCCACGCGCTCGAACCGGTACATGCGGCTGGCATAGGGTGCGCAGCCCACGGGCAGCGGCAGCCCCATGTCCATCAGGGCGTCCGCCGGGTAGACGCGCCCCGACATGAGCTCGCGGTAGCGGGCGCCGGGCGTGAGGCCGCGCGGCACCACGTAGCGCGCCACGCCGTAGCCCTCGACTTTGAGCACAACGGCCGTCACCACGGCGACGCTGCCGTCCTCGGCCGCGAACTCCCAGGCCGCCACCGCGTCCTCCATAGGAGAGCTCAGACGGTAGTACAGCCCTTCGCGCACCAGGTCCTCTATCTCGTGATAGAGCCTGATCTGGTTGCGCACGTGCTCGCAAGCGCGCTCGGGCAGCTCGACGAGGTTGAGCTCGTAGCCGAACCCGCCGCCCGCCATGGCCACCATGCCGCGCGCCGTGAGCGGCACGTCGCGTCCGTTGATCTCGTTCGGGCACGCCGAGACATGCGCCCCCATTGCCGAGCACGGATACCCGAACGAGGTGCCGTACTGAATGGTGAGGCGGTTGTCGGCATCGGTGTTGTCGCTCGTCCAAATCTGCGGCGTGTAGTAGAGCATGCCGGCGTCGAACCGCCCGCCGCCCGCCGAGCAGCCCTCGAACAGGATGTGCGGGTAGCGACTCGTGAGGCGCTCCAGCAGATCGTACAGGCCGAGCATGTAGTCGTAGACGACCTTGCCCTGATCGGATGCCGTGGCCGAGAACGCATCGGTGATGCTGCGGTTGTAATCCCATTTGACGTATTCGATGTTGGCCTGGTCGAGCACCGCGCTGAGCTGCTCGAACAGGTTGTCGCGCACCTCGGCGCGCGAGAGATCCAGCACCAGCTGGTCGCGTCCCAGTACCGGGTCCTTGCCCGGGATGGCGAGCGCCCAATCCGGGTGCGCGCGATACAGGTCGCTGTCCTCCGAAATCATCTCGGGCTCCACCCAGATGCCGAACTTGAGCCCCAGCGCGTTCACGCGGTCCACGAGCTGCTTGAGCGTGCCGTTGAGCTTCTGCTCGTTGACGCGCCAATCGCCCAGGGCGCGGTAGTCGTCGATGCGGTTGCCGAACCAGCCGTCGTCCATGACGAGCATCTCGATGCCCAGGCTCGCCGCCTTCTCGGCCAGCTTCACGAGCGAATCGCCCGTAAAGTCGAAGTACGCCGCCTCCCAGCTGTTGATGAGCACCGGGCGCCGGCGGTCGCGCCACTCGCCCCGGCACACGTGCTTGCGGATGCAGCGGTGCAGGTTGTGCGAGATGCGCTCGATGCCCGCCGCGGAGTAGGTCATGATGACCTCCGGTCCCACCAGGCGCTCACCCGTATCGAGCGGGTAGCTGAAGCGGTCGTCGAAGAGGCCCATCTGCATGCGCACCTGCTCGTACTGGTCGCACTCTACCTCGGCCGTGAAGCCGCCGCTGTACACGAAGCTCATCGACCACGCGCGGCCCGTCGACTCGGTCGCCGTGTGGTCGCACAGCACCATGACCGGGTTGTACTGGTTGGACGACATGCCCCTGCGGCTTCCCACCGAGAACGAGCCGTGCCCGACCCGGTGACGGTCAAGGCGCCGCTCCATGGCGTGGCGCCCGTTGAAGGTGAGCACGTCGAAATCGCCGTGCACGAAATCCAGGCAGGCCGTCTGCAGGCGCTCGACGGTCACGCGCGCCGGGCCGGCGTTGGTCACCACCACGGCGCGCGTGATGATATCCAGCTCGGGCAGTACGCCGTACAGGAGCTCGACTTCCAGTCCGAGCCGTACGTCGTGCAGGCGGACCGCAAGGGTCTGCGCGTCATCGGCCTCGGCATCGGCGTACACCGCCGGGAGGCCCGGCAGGCCGTACTTGCCCGCGCGGATCTCGTGGCCGGCGTAGCGCAGATCGCAACCGAACGCCCCCTCGGCGCCGCGCACCATCAGAAGCGTGCTGCGCATGTCGCCCGTTCCCTGGAACGGGAACTCCTGGGGCAGTATGTCCAGCGAGTAGGTACGGTCGCGCACATCGTGCGGGCAGCCGCACATGCCGCTGCGATCAGCATAGGTGACCAGGTAGTCCATGTCACCCGCCGTGCGCGCGCCATAATACAGATGGAGCAGGTACCCATGGGGGTCAACCTGCATCTGATACGTCGTTCGCGCGGTATCGATCGTGATGAGTCCGCTTGCGCTGTCATACGTGATGGGCATGGCCTCAAGCCTTCCTAACACTGATTTCGAGAAAATCATGATCCCTTCCGTCAGGCCCCTGAGGAACCTGACGGAAGGGTAGCAAAGTACGAGCCTCCCACCCCCGAAATCGGGAAACTCCTACCATTTGCTTACAGCAGCAATTACTTGACCGCTCCGTTGGTGACGCCACCAATGATCTGCTTCTGCGCGACGATGTAGAACAGAATCATGGGGAGCATGGCCAGAAGGTACGAGGCGAATGCGAGCGAGTAGTCGGTACCGAAGGTGGTCTGGAACGTCATCTGCGCGAGCGGCAGCGTGTTGACGCCCGAACCTCCCATGATGACGAGCGGCGTCATGACGTCGTTCCACACCGCAAGACCGGTGAGCACCGCCACGGTGGCGTGCATGGGCTTCATGATGGGGAAGATGACCTTCCAGAACGTCTGCCAGGTGCTGGCGCCGTCCACGCGGGCCGCCTCCTCGAGCGCGATGGGAATGTTGCGCAGGTAACCGGTGTAGAGCATGACATTCATGGGCATGTAGAACACCACGTAGAGGATCATCACGCCCACCATGTTGTCCAGATGCAGCACGGCCGTCTGCTTGACGAGCGGCATCATGAGGATCGCGAAGGGCACGTACATGCCGGCCACGATGAAGTAGTACGAGAGCTTGAAGGGCTTGCGCTCCATGTTGCGCCCGATGGCGTAGGCCGCGAGGCTGTGCACCAGGATGGACACCACCACGGCCACCGCGGTGATGATGAGCGAGGTCAAGAACGTCATCGGGAAGTCCGTGGCCTCGATGGCCTCGATGAAGTTACCGAAATCCCAGTTCTCGGGCAGGGTGAAGATCTCCAGGCCCATGGGGTACTGCTCGGAGACGGCGATGCGCACCGTCATATAGAGCGGGAAGATGATGGTGATGGCCGCGAGCACGATCAAGAGGATGGTGATGGGCCAGTTGACGCGCTCCTTGACCTTGATATCGGAAGACTTAGCCATTACAGCTGCTCCTCTCTGCTGTTCAGGAACTTCGTCTGAGCCACCGAGATCGCTGCGATGAGCAGGAAGAAGATCACGGCGTTGGCGCACTGGAAACCGAACTGGCCGCCCGACAGGCCGTTGTTGTAGATGAGGAAGGAGATGGACTCGGTGGACTGCGACGGGCCACCCGAGGTCATGGCGATGATCTGGTCGAACACCATGAGCATGTTCTTCATCACGAGCACCATGTTGGTGGTGACGGAGGGCATGATGAGCGGGAACGTGATGTAGCGGAACTTGTTCCACCCCGTGGCGCCGTCGAGGGCGCCGGCCTCATATACGTCCTCGGGCACCGAGGAGAGGCCCGTGATGTAGATGATGGTCGTCTGCGCGCAGCCCTGCCAGACGAGCACCACCACGATAGCCACCCATGCCCAGCTGGGGTCGCCCAGGATCGTGTAGTCGGTGTTGAAGAACGCCGGGATGAGCCAGGTGAACAGGAACTGGAACACGTAGCCGACCACGAGGGCGCCCAGGATCTGGGGCACGAAGTACAGGCCGCGCAGCGCGCTCTTGAACTTGATCTTGCTCGAGAGCGCGATGGCCAGCATGAGCGAAATCACGTTGGTGAGCACCGTGGCCACCACGGCCACCTTGAACGTGAACAGATACGAGTTGAGCACGCGCGTATCGGTGAACAGATCCGCGTAGTTCTGCAGACCGACCATCTCGAAGGCGCCGTAGCCCTTGGAGTCGGTAAAGCTGTAGAAGAAACCCGTGATCAGCGGGAACGTGTTGAATGCGACGAACAGCACGAGCACCGGGATGAGGATCGCGTAGAACGTCCTGCTGCGACCCGAGCCGATCTTGCTCTTGGCGAGACTAGCCATTGCTCCTCCTTATCCTTGGCTCTCTTCGTATTCCTGCACCTTGCGGATGACGGCGCGGTTGTAGCGCTGCCAGTCGCTGTCGAACTTCTCCAGGAACGCGGCGATGGCAGCATCGTCGTCGCGGCTGTCCTGCAGCATCGTCTGCAGCTGCGCGTCGACGGCCATGGCGCTCTGGTAGGAGTGGTCGAGGTAATCAAGCACGCGGCCGTCGTCGAGCCAGGGCTTGATGTCGTCGAACAGCGGGTCGAGTTCGAAGTCGCCCTCCAGGCACGGGATGGCGCGCTGATCGGAGATGTAGGTCTGGAGGTTGTCGTGCTCCGACAGATAGCTGATGACCTCGTACACGGCGTCCTTGTGATCGCAGGTGGCCGAGACGCACCACTGCAGGTCCACGCCGGAGACCACGATGCGGTCATCGGGGTTGTCGGCCGTGGGCATCGCGAACATGCCCACCTCGATGTCGGTGCCGGCGCGCAGGATCTGCGGAACCGCGAAGCTGCCGCAGGGGAACATGGCGGACATGCCGTTGGCGAAGCGGGTGCAGGCGTCGTTGTACTGGATGGAGAACGGACCGGGGTCGCCGATGACGGTCTGGCTGTACTGGAGCATCTGGCGCATGCGGCGCGCGGGCTCGCCGTAGTAGTCGGAGAACTTGGCCTTGCCGGCGTTCACCTGGCGGGCCAGATCGCTCGGCACCATGTTGACGGTGATGGAGTTCCACGGCGAGAGGATCGTCCAGGTGTCGGCGTAGCCCAGATAGAACGGGGCGACCTTGCCCTGGGCCACGATCTCGTCGCACAGGTCGATGAGCTCGTCCCAGGTCTCGGGGATGGCCCAGCCGTTCTCGGCGAACATGCCCTTGTTGTAGAGCATGCCCGCGGCGTTGGCCACGTAGGGCACGCCGTAGATGCCCTCCAGCGGGATATAGGTCACGCTCTTGAGGATGTCGAGATAGGCCGGCTTCACCTCCTTGAGCGTCGGACAGTCGGAAACGTTGGCCAGGATGTCGGAATCGGTGAAGCTCGCGTAGTCGCCGTCGCCGCCGATGCCGATGACGTCGGGGTAGTTCTCGCGCACGAACCGCGTCTTCATGACGGTCACGGCGTCGGCCGGGCTCTGGATGTTCAGGTAGATGTCGTCATGGGTCGCGTTGAAGTCGTCCATGAACTGCTCGAAGATGGAGACGGCCTCCTGCTTGTAGCTGACGATCTCCACCTCGACCTTGCCGTCGCTGCGCTCGGTGGTACAGCCGGAAAACATGAGCGATGCGGCGCCAGCGCCGGCGAGCCCCAGAAGCGAGCGACGCGATATGGGCTTATTCAGCATATTTGCCCTCCTCCCAGGCTTCTAGTGGACGATCGCGAGCTCGGTCTCTTTATCGAACGCATGGATCTTGTCCAGATCGAAGGCGACCTTGATGTCCGAGCCCATGCGCACGGGGTTGGCCGCCGAGATATGGGCGGAGATGGAACCGCCATCCACGTCGGCGTAGATCATGGCCTCGGAGCCCAAAAGCTCGTACACCGTCACCGTGGCGTCGATGATCTCGGAGAGGTGCTTTCCCTCGGCGTGCTCGTTCTCCTCGATGACGTCCTCGGGACGCACGCCCAGCACCACGACCTTGCCCACGTAGCCGCCGGCGCGCAGCGGCGCCGCCTTGCTCTCGGGCAGCGTGATGACGTTCTTGCCGAAGGAGAGGGTCAGAGCGCCGTCCTTCTCGCCCACTGCGGCGTCGATGAAGTTCATCTGCGGGCTGCCGATGAACCCGGCCACGAACAGGTTGCACGGCTCGCTGTAGAGCTTGGCGGGGGTGTCGCACTGCTGCATGATGCCCTCTTTGATGACCACGATGCGGGTGCCCAGCGTCATGGCCTCGGTCTGGTCGTGCGTGACGTAGATGATCGTCGCGCCCAGGCGATCATGCAGCTTGGAGATCTCGGCGCGCATCTGGACGCGCAGCTTCGCATCCAGGTTGGAGAGCGGCTCATCCATCAGATACACCTTGGGCTTGCGCACGATGGCGCGGCCCATGGCGACGCGCTGGCGCTGGCCGCCGGAGAGCGCCGAGGGCTTGCGGTCGAGCAGCTTCTCGAGGTCGAGGATGCGCGCGGCCTCGTGCACGGCCTTGTCGATCTCGGCGGGATCCACCTTGCGCAGCTTCAGGGGGAACGCCATGTTTTCGTATACGGTCATGTGCGGATAGAGCGCGTAGTTCTGGAACACCATCGCGATGTCGCGGTCGGCGGGCTCGACATCGTTCACCACGCGCCCGTCGATCTTGAGCGTACCGGAGGTGATGTCCTCCAGGCCTGCGATCATGCGCAGCGTCGTGGACTTGCCGCAGCCCGATGGCCCGACGAAGATGATGAACTCTTTGTCCGCGATCTCGAGGTTGAAGTCCTTGACGCCCTCAAAGCCGTTCGGATACTTCTTCCCCACATGTTCGAGCGAAAGTCCTGCCATGTCACAGCCCCTTCCTCCCCGTCCCTCAGCTCGGTGGACGGATTCGCTTTTGGTGAGCCTATTGTAAGATGTCAATTTCAGTAGATTTTTCTTCATATTGGTATACTAATTATCATTATTAGTGTTTTCGCTGGTAGATACCGGTATTATTTTATATACCGATACCTGATAAATCGCCCAACGGTTGCTTTTTTCTGGGCAACGGTTAGTATGGTTTTCGCTTTATGCCCTATTTCCTGCTGTAATATCTAGACGGATATCTACAGGCGCCTGATGACTAATATATCTGCAAGCTCATTATATGCCAAAATTATATGCCATAATTTGACATTAAGATTGTATTTTGGTATATAATCTTCTTGACTCGCATCCCAGCTTCGACCGGAGGAACCATGCCAAGCCATGAGATCGTCTTCTCAATGTTTCCGGGTTCGAACTTCCTGGATCTCATGCCGCGCCAATACGGTCGCGAGCTCTGCGAATCGGGCCATTCATTCGGTCCGGCGCGGCGCCAGCACTACCTGTTCCACTACATCATCTCGGGCAAGGGCACGCTCATAGCCAACGATGAGACCGGCGACCGCTGCCGCTACGAGCTGAGCGCGGGAGAAGGATTCCTCATCTTCCCCGGTCAGGTCAACACCTACTTCGCCGACATCGACGATCCCTGGGAGTACATCTGGGTCGAGTTCGACGGCGTGGTGGCCGCCGATGAGCTGGAGCACTGCGGGCTCTCCGCCGCCATGCCGATCTACCGCAGCGCCTCCCCCGAGCTCTCAGATCGCATGCTCGACGAGATGCGCTATTTGGTCGAGCACCGCGACGCCCCGGCGCTCCAGCTGGTAGGCCACACATACTGCTTCTTCGACTATTTCCTGCGCTCCGTCGACAACCCGGGGCTTTCCGTCTCCAACAAGCTG
This sequence comes from uncultured Coriobacteriaceae bacterium, assembly GCA_963931435.1. GTDB lineage: Bacteria > Actinomycetota > Coriobacteriia > Coriobacteriales > Coriobacteriaceae > Coprousia. Next base: position 2,609 of record OZ007012.1, on the reverse strand, counting down.
CAAGAGTTCTACATCACGCAGGCTATCTCGTTCATCGAGCACAACTACCAGTCGGACATCACCGTCGAGGACATCGCCGAGCAGACGGGCCTCAACCGGAGCTACTTCGGCAAGGTGTTCAAGCACATCGCGGGAAAATCGCCCCAGCAGTACCTCATAGCCTTCCGCATGAAGAAGGCCGCCGAGCTGCTCAAGCTCACCGCCCTCTCCATCGCCGACGTGGGACGCGCCGTGGGATACCCCAACCAGCTTCATTTCTCGCGCGCGTTCAAGAACGTCTACGGGATCTCGCCGCGCACCTGGCGTCAGGAGAACATCACGCGCTAAAGCGTGTAAGATACCAGAGGCGCTTGCGCCGCCGTACCAGACGCCGAACGCAGAGAAGACCCTCCCATGCCCCTCGAGCCCCCAACCCTGACCGCGCTTTGCTCCTTCGCCGTCGTGGCGGAGACGACCGAGCGGATGGTGAGCATACCCATCTGGCTCGAGATGGTCGCCATCGTGGCGGCGTCCATATCGGGCGTGCTCGCCGCACGCGAGAAGAAGCTCGATCTGGTGGGGGCGGTGTGCCTCGCCGCCATCTGCAGCCTCGGCGGCGGACTGCTGCGCGACATGATCCTGCAGGTGGGCAACGTTTACATCCTCGAGCAGCCCCTCGCCTTGCCCGCCGCCTTCATAACCGCCGCCGTGGTGTTCGTTATCCCCACCGTGGTGGCCAAGCAGGACCGCCTCATCGCCGTGCTCGACATCTTCGCCGTGGGCCTCTTCGCCGCGACGGGCGCCGACAAGGCGCTCGTCTACGGGTTCGATCCGCTCATCGGCATCATCATGGGTTTCTTCACGGGTGTGGGCGGCGGCATGCTACGCGATATCTGCCTGGGGCAGACGCCCTACATCTTCCAGCGCAGCAACTTCTACGCCGTCGCCGCCATCGCCGGCGCCGCGACCTACACCGTGGTGGTGGGAGCGGGCATGTCGCACACGCTCGCCGTCATCGCCTGCGTCGCGGTGACCATGGGCCTGCGCTTCCTCTCGCTGCGCTTCAACATCATGAGCCCCACCGAGGTGGATCTGGCGCGCGTGGTACCCCACCGGCGGCGCCGCATGACGCGGCGCGCTGAGGCCGACGCGGAGGGCGCTTCGCGCGAGGCCTCCACCCCCGCCCTCAAACCCCGCCTGGACCGCCCCGACCGCTCGGCCTCGGAGCTCGCCGCGCGTCGGAAGCGCACGGTGGCCGAGATCGACAGACGCCGCTCGCTGGAGCGCCGTGACGCCGCGCTCGACCGCCTGAAGCGCAACCGCCGCAAGCGCGAGCAGCGCAAGCTGGATATGTAAACCGGTCGACGGAGCATCTCCGCCGACCGGCGCCATCCCTCTTTCGCCCCAGCGGCCCGCAGGCCGCGCAGCCTATGCTACTTGTTCACCTGACCGGCGCGGACGGCGGCCTTCTTGCGGGCCGTCGCGTCAAGGATGCGCTTGCGCAGGCGGATGTTCTTGGGCGTGATCTCCACCAGCTCGTCGTCGGCGATGTACTCGAGCGCCTCCTCGAGCGTGAAGGTGCGCGGCGGCGTGAGCTGCACGGCGATATCGGCCGTGGAGCTGCGCTGGTTGCCGAGGTTCTTGGTGCGGGCGATGTTGACCACCATGTCGCCGGGCTTGTTGCGCTCGCCCACGAGCATGCCCTCGTAGCACTCGGTGCCCGGCTCCACGAAGAGCGCGCCGCGCTCCTGCAGGGTGCCCAGAGCGTAGGCGACGGCTTTCTCTGTGGTCATCGAGATCATGGCGCCGTTGTTGCGCCCGCCGATTTCGCCCGCATAGGGGCCGTACTCCAGGAACGTGTGGTAGAACACACCCTCGCCATGGGTGACGTTCAAGATGCGGTTCTTGAGGCCCATGATGCCGCGCGTGGGGATCTTGAACTCGATATGCGTCACGGTGCTGCCGGTGTGCATGCTGGTCATGGTGCCGCCCGCGTTGCCGAAGACCTCGATCACCTTGCCGGCGTACTCATCGGGGCACTCGACCACGGCCTGCTCGATAGGCTCCTGGCGGTTGCCGTTCTCATCCTTCTTGATGAGCACACGGGGACGGCCCACCTGGAACTCGTAGCCCTCGCGGCGCATGGACTCCATGAGGACGGAGAGGTGCAGGATACCGCGGCCCGAGACCTCGACGCCGCTCTTGTCCTCGAGCTCCTCGATCTTCATGGTCACGTTGTTCTCGGCCTCCTGGGCGAGGCGCTCCTTGAGCTGGCGCGCGCCCACGATGTCACCGTCGCGGCCGACGAGCGGCGAAGTCGAAGCCTCGAACACGACGGAGAGCGTCGGCGGGTCGATCTCGATCGGATCGAGGTGCACGGGATTCTCCGGGTCGGTGTAGACGTCGCCGATGTCGGTGTGGTCGATGCCCACCACCGCGGCGATGTCGCCGGCATGAACCTCGTCGCACTCGGTGCGGCCGAGGTAGTCGAAGGTGTAGAGCTGCTTGACCTGCTGCACCGAGCTGGACCCGTCGTTCTTGACCACGAGGATCTTGTCGCCGTCATGCAGCGTGCCGGAGTAGATGCGGCCGATGCCGATGCGCCCCACGTAGCTGGAGTGGTCGATGGT